>NZ_JANFMV010000001.1:959680-3359680 GCF_024385575.1 Rhizobium sp. NRK18
CCTTCGAGCGGTAACGCGAGGAGGTTAGGAATTCCAAACCCTTAGAAATCTTATTGGCGTTGCCTGACCGCGCGTCACCGGACATTATCTCGAGAAGCTGGTCTAAATTATAAGGCACGAAGCGGTGACGCTGCTTCGTGTTTTTGATCGCGTCGATGATTGTTATGCGGATGTAAAAGGTATCCGCATGCTGGACATTCTTTTGAATGTCCGGATGGCGCGGTTTGGAACCCCTTCGAGTGCAAGCGAGAAGGACAAGGAATTCCAAACCCACTAGAAAAGATGATCATTGGCAATGAGAACGATCAAGTGTCTTAAGGGCATTTGGTGGATGCCTTGGCATGCACAGGCGATGAAGGACGTGATACGCTGCGATAAGCCGTGGGGAGCTGCGAATAAGCTTTGATCCATGGATCTCCGAATGGGGGAACCCACCTTAAATACTTGGGAATGTTGCTGTGTCTTTGGCGCGGCAATGTTCCAAGTATTGAAATAAGGTATCTTCATCTGAATAAAATAGGGTGAAAGAAGCGAACGCAGGGAACTGAAACATCTAAGTACCTGTAGGAAAGGACATCAACCGAGACTCCGCAAGTAGTGGCGAGCGAACGCGGACCAGGCCAGTGGCAATGAGCGATAAAGCGGAACATTCTGGAAAGTTTGGCCGTAGCGGGTGATAGCCCCGTACGCGTAGAATACTCATTGTCCTAGAGTAGGGCGGGACACGTGAAATCCTGTTCGAACATGGGGAGACCACTCTCCAAGCCTAAGTACTCGTGCATGACCGATAGCGAACAAGTACCGTGAGGGAAAGGTGAAAAGCACCCCGACAAGGGGAGTGAAATAGAACCTGAAACCGGATGCCTACAAACAGTTGGAGGGCGCAAGCCTGACAGCGTACCTTTTGTATAATGGGTCAACGACTTAGTGTAACATGCAAGCTTAAGCCGGTAGGTGTAGGCGTAGCGAAAGCGAGTCTGAATAGGGCGCCTTAGTATGTTGCATTAGACCCGAAACCGAGTGATCTAGCCATGAGCAGGTTGAAGGTTGGGTAACACCAACTGGAGGACCGAACCCGCATCTGTTGCAATAGATTGGGATGACTTGTGGCTAGGGGTGAAAGGCCAATCAAACTCGGAGATAGCTGGTTCTCCGCGAAATCTATTTAGGTAGAGCGTCGAGCGAATACCCCCGGGGGTAGAGCACTGGATGGGCTATGGGGACTCACCGTCTTACTGATCCTAACCAAACTGCGAATACCGGGGAGTACTACTCGGCAGACACACGGCGGGTGCTAACGTCCGTCGTGAAGAGGGCAACAACCCTGACCTCCAGCTAAGGTCCCCAAGTCATGGCTAAGTGGGAAAGGATGTGAGGATCCCAAAACAACCAGGATGTTGGCTTAGAAGCAGCCATCATTTAAAGAAAGCGTAACAGCTCACTGGTCTAAATAAGGGTCTTTGCGCCGAAAATGTAACGGGGCTAAAGCCATGCACCGAAGCTGAGGATGTGGATTTATCCACGTGGTAGCGGAGCGTTCCGTAAGTCTGTGAAGGGATACCCGTGAGGGGTCCTGGAGATATCGGAAGTGCGAATGTTGACATGAGTAACGATAAAGGGGGTGAGAGACCCCCTCGCCGAAAGACCAAGGGTTCCTGCTTAAAGTTAATCTGAGCAGGGTTAGCCGGCCCCTAAGACGAGGCGGAAACGCGTAGTCGATGGGAACCACGTTAATATTCGTGGGCCTGGTGGTAGTGACGGATTGCGAGTGTAGTTCTGACTTATTGGATTGTCAGGGCTGCTTAGCGGTTCCAGGAAATAGCTCCACCGTATAGACCGTACCCGAAACCGACACAGGTGGTCAGGTAGAGTATACCAAGGCGCTTGAGAGAACTGCGTTGAAGGAACTCGGCAAATTGCACGCGTAACTTCGGAAGAAGCGTGACCCTTATTTACGCAAGTAGATGAGGGTGGCACAGACCAGGGGGTAGCGACTGTTTATCAAAAACACAGGGCTCTGCGAAGTCGCAAGACGACGTATAGGGTCTGACGCCTGCCCGGTGCTGGAAGGTTAAGAGGAGGGGTGCAAGCTCTGAATCGAAGCCCCAGTAAACGGCGGCCGTAACTATAACGGTCCTAAGGTAGCGAAATTCCTTGTCGGGTAAGTTCCGACCTGCACGAATGGCGTAACGACTTCCCCGCTGTCTCCAACGCAGACTCAGTGAAATTGAATTCCCCGTGAAGATGCGGGGTTCCTGCGGTCAGACGGAAAGACCCCGTGCACCTTTACTATAGCTTTACACTGGCATTCGCCAAGGCATGTGTAGGATAGGTGGTAGGCTTTGAAGCAGGGACGCCAGTTCTTGTGGAGCCATCCTTGAAATACCACCCTTATCTTCGTGGATGTCTAACCGCGGTCCGTCATCCGGATCCGGGACAGTGTATGGTGGGTAGTTTGACTGGGGCGGTCGCCTCCTAAAGAGTAACGGAGGCGCGCGATGGTGGGCTCAGACCGGTCGGAAATCGGTCGTCGAGTGCAATGGCATAAGCCCGCCTGACTGCGAGACTGACAAGTCGAGCAGAGACGAAAGTCGGTCATAGTGATCCGGTGGTCCCGCGTGGAAGGGCCATCGCTCAACGGATAAAAGGTACGCCGGGGATAACAGGCTGATGACCCCCAAGAGTCCATATCGACGGGGTTGTTTGGCACCTCGATGTCGGCTCATCGCATCCTGGGGCTGGAGCAGGTCCCAAGGGTTTGGCTGTTCGCCAATTAAAGCGGTACGTGAGCTGGGTTCAGAACGTCGTGAGACAGTTCGGTCCCTATCTGCCGTGGGTGTAGGAATATTGACAGGATCTGTCCCTAGTACGAGAGGACCGGGATGGACATATCTCTGGTGGACCTGTTGTCGCGCCAGCGGCATAGCAGGGTAGCTATATATGGAAGGGATAACCGCTGAAGGCATCTAAGCGGGAAACCCACCTGAAAACGAGTGTTCCCTATCAGAGCCGTGGAAGACGACCACGTTGATAGGCCGGGTGTGGACGTGCAGCAATGCATGAAGCTTACCGGTACTAATAGCTCGATCGGCTTGATCGTTCTCATTGATCAATGATCATCTTGAAGCGCAACAGCGCTTCAAGACATCAACGCGATTAAAAAAGTCCAGCTTCTCAAATCCAGCAAAGCATGGTTGCCATATCCGTATGGCCGCTTTGGCACCCCTTCGAGCCGACAAGGCGAGAAGGAAAGGTCTGCCAAAGCCGACAAACAAGAACAACCATGCTTCGCATGGTTGTTTTGCCCTTTGCCGACCTGGTGGTTATGGCGGGGCGGCCGCACCCGTTCCCATTCCGAACACGGCCGTGAAACGCCCCAGCGCCAATGGTACTTCGTCTCAAGACGCGGGAGAGTAGGTCGCTGCCAGGTCTGCAAATGGCAAAACATTATCTTCTCACTCACAAACCCCAAGGGCCTCATGCCCAACCAGAGGCCGCATAACAAGCGGCCTTTTGCTTTTGAGACAAGACCCTCATCGGTCAAACCAATAACGCGGGGTGGAGCAGCCCGGTAGCTCGTCAGGCTCATAACCTGAAGGCCGCAGGTTCAAATCCTGCCCCCGCAACCAAGCAGCCCGGTAGCTCGTCAGGCTCATAACCTGAAGGCCGCAGGTTCAAATCCTGCCCCCGCAACCAACAAAACCAATACCTTAGACTGAAAGCCGCGCCCCAAGGGGCGCTTTTTGCGTTTTCTGGGCATCGTTCTGGGCGACAATCTGCTGTATTTTCTCTAAGTCGCACACGCAGGTGGCATTTGGCGGAGTCTCGCGGGTCGGCGCGACCTCCTCCACCGGCAACACGAAAGGTAGTATGCCAACCGACCCTCGTCACGCGACCTTCTCCTGAAGCTTTCTCCGTATCCATTCGTGGACGTCGGCGATCCACCATAAGGTCTTCCGTGGTCTGCCAGAAACAGGTCGAGGGAAGTGTCCTTTGTCCATGTAGCGGTAGATCGTTTTTTTCGACAGGCCAGTTATTCGGCACACATCGTCGAATGTATAGAAACCTATGGGGTCCTTGAGAATATCAAACAAGAGCATGAGCCAGTAACTCCAGACAAACTGAACCGTTTCGAGCCGCTGTTGCGACGCGTAATCCATGCGATGCCTCTCTTAAGCTTGATTGGTAGCCTAAATGATGCCGTATGTCCATAAATAAATGGCGAGTAATGATATATACATAATTTCTATTGTCAACAATACTGAGTGCGTTCTCTTCTTCGATGGCTTTCTCGCAACATCTGTTCCGGCTTTCCGCTAGAAAAAAGTTGACAAACAGGGAGTATGTAGACACAGTGCTCATGAAGTGAGCAAGGAGTTCATCGGGATGGATTCATTGTGCGTGAAGGCTTGTGTGGCGTCAGCCTATCATGCGGAAGATTCGTCGTCGCTCCTAAAAGTAAAAATGAAACCTGTGTAGTATATTTGAGGATTCAGGCGCGCTAAGATCTGTTTGCGTTTTTCAATCTGGCGGGCCTTCGTGATGCAGAGGCGCTGTTCCCGCGCGGGAATGTTTTTCTGACTTTGAAGGCTGTGACCATACGGCTGTCCATTTAGGTTTGGAGAGGGTGTGCTTGTGAAGGACTCGGAAAATGACATTCCTATTTGATGACCCGGCCATTATACGGCGCGCACTCCGTGATCTGGAGCACTTGGAGGCCGGGGCGTTAGACACCGCAGAAATATTGACAACGGCGCCGCTTCTTGAGCACCACAGACTTGTGCTCGGCTGGTGCCATGCGATGAAAGGGATTGTCACCGGTCATCCATTGCTTCCGGATGGGAACGAGGTCGTCACCAGCCAGGTTATCTACATGAACCCTGACATCGGTCTCGCCCGAACACTCAGTCGCTGGTACCGCCTTGGTACGCCGCGCCAAAAGCAGGGGCACTGACATGAAGCGCTATCAACTCCGTGAACGCTTCCGAGATTTGAAGAAGGATCCGAGCGGCCTCCTGGCCTATTTCGCACTTCGACGATTAATCAAAGAAGATGGTGTCAACTTTCGCCCGGGAGATGGATTCGTCATTGCAACCGTTCCGCCCGACTTTCGACCGCTTTCATATAAGAAGGCGTGCCACGTCCTGTTGAATGTCGACGGAGACGAATGGGGGCTGCATCGCGAAGCCGTGCGACTGGCCACGTCAACTAAGCGGAAGAAAACGATTGATCACGAGCCTTCGATTTTTGAACTGCGAGGTCTGCGTGTGCTTTTGGCGACCCACATAAACGAGGTGCCCAAAGAAGTGCGCTTCGTCGCAAAGCGTATCCTGTCGTTAAGCCCGCCCTTGGCGGAAGATGTCCACGCGACCCGACGCATCCTTGGTTTGCCGACATTGAGCAAGGAGCAGGTGAGTGTCCTCATTGGCAAGCCGGAGAGCACAGTGCTTGCTGGGGTAATGAAGTCGGAATGGTCTGCTGGCGATGAGCAAGCGCTGCTTGATCTGAAGCACTCGGACGAAGAAGGGCCGAGTCTATTCGATTTGCCAGGCTTCGAGGAGCAAAAGGTTTGGGCCCGGGGATTGGTCAAAGACATCGCACTGTGGCGAGAAGGGAAATTGAGTTGGCGGGATATCGGGCAGAGTGCGCTCGTGTCCGGTCCGCCGGGTGTAGGAAAAACGTATCTCGCATCCGCCCTTTCCACGGCCCTCGGGTTCCGCTTAGTCCAGACGACGGTCGGTGTGTGGCAAACTCAAGGTTACCTGAATGACATGCTTGCGGCGATGAGACGGAGTTTCGATGAAGCCAAAGCGAGTGGCGGAGCGGTACTCTTTATCGACGAGTTCGACAGCATTGGCTCGCGCCCGAGCCGACCGACCGGGCGCCCGAACGAGACGTACTGGCAAATAGTCATCAATGAGTTCCTCAGCCTGATGAATGCGCCAGGAGAGGGCGTGATTGTCATCGGCGCCACAAACTTTCCGGAGTGGATCGATCCCGCGATTCTGCGGGCAGGTCGCATCGAGAAACACTTCAAGTTGGGTCTGCCAGACGCTACGACTCGGGCTGAAATCTTGCACTACCATGCTGGCGGGGCTCTACCCTTCGAATCCTTGACCGAGCTTGCCGACGATCTCGAAGGGAAGTCAGCGGCGGCACTCGAAGGACTCGTTCGATCGGGCCGTCGGCTAGCAAGGAATGAGGAGCGGGAACTCCAGTTGAGCGACTTGCGCGCTGTCATGCCGGAGAGGAAAAGCTACGCCCCCGAAGAGCAGTTCAGGCTGGGCGTCCACGAAGCCCGCCACGCCTTGATCGCACTGACGCTTAACTGCGCGCGTTCCGCAACGATAGAGATAAGGGATACTTTCGACGTTTCACCGGGTTCATATATGCGAGGCCGAACCTCGTATGATCTGTTCGAATATAACCTGCCAACAGAAACCGTTCTTCTAAATCGAATTGCGATGTCCCTCGCCGGAATGGCTGCCGAGGCGGTCGTCTTCGGCGACCGATCCCTGGGCTCCGGAGGCCTAGTCGGTAGTGACGTCGAACATGCAACAGCGATCGCTCGACGACTGGTAGGATCGTACGGTCTGGGCGAGACGCCATTCTTCTTCGCCACGCCAGAGGAACTGGACGACGAACGAATGCTTCCCACACTTGAGGCTGAGGCGATGAAGATCTTGCGCGCACAATACGCACGCGTGCTTGGCATCCTCTCCCGTGAGAAGGACCAGCTCATCGCACTCGCTTCCGAGGCTGTGGCACATGGGAAAGTTATGATCGAAAGAGATGCAGGTCTGGTTAGCGAAAGCGCACGGGCGGTCGACTAGGGTCGAGCACAAGAAGACAGTCGCTCCCCCCTACAGTCCAGACTTCAACCCCATCGAGAACGCCTTCGCCAAGCTCAAAGCAGTCTTGCGCGCCAAAGCCGAGCGGACCGTCGAGGGCTTATGGAATACCGTTGGCCAGATCGTAACAATGTTCGAGCCGCAAGAATGCGCCAACTACTTCAAATCCTGCGGATATGACCCCGAGTAAAGTGGACATGCTCTAGCAGATCTTGATCTAGCCCGATGTTCGCTTGGGTTTCTTCGCCGTGGGTTTTTCTGGCGATTTGGTGGGTGCTTTCTTTTTGTTCGATTCGGCTGCCACCGAGCTAACGTCGAGGGTGACAATTTCGACTTGGGGCGAATAGGGGCGTTGCATGGCAACTTCATGCGCCAGAGTTCTCAGGTGATCTATTATCTCTGAGAAGTTCAGATAAGTTTTATCGGGTTTCTGCCAGCCATCGCGACGGGGCTTCTGATGAGCGAACAATAGGATGCCATAGCGGTTTTCCCGATCGCGTAGATATTGGCCGATCATCTGCTGATAGAGGGCCACCTCGAGTTGCTTCAACGTCCAGGACTCTGCCACCTTGACCTCTATGGGGACATTGGCGTCCGTCGCTTTGGCCCTCAGTCGGACATCGGGTTCTTTCTCGTCCGCCACATGCGCTTCACGCTCCAGTGAATAGCCGCGTCCCTGCTTGTTGCGAAGCTCGTTGGCGACCCAGTTCTGCACATCCACTTCGTGTGTAAGGTTCTTGAAGGTCCTGCCCTGAGCGAAGTCAGCGTGGGTCAGGGCGTGCTCGATATCTTTAAGACGCTGAACGGCGAGCCTCTGCAAATCATGGGCATTGCGTGGCGATGTGCTGAAGTCCTTCTCAAAGTTGACCACATCGAGCGGCTCCCAGGCCTCGTGCTCCGAGTCTTGAACCAGCCGGGTCATCATCAACTCTGACATTCGTCGCCGTGGGATTGGAAACTTGGTCGTGTCTCGAAGCCGTTTAAGGGCCTCGTAGGTCGCCAATCCGGGTGTGTCACACAGACGCTTGAAGAGTGCACTTCTCGCGCTTTCGGCCGCGTCACGTTCGTCGGGCGAATACACCTTGCCGCTCTCGTGCCGATTATCGTCCTCCGGCTTCAGAACGCCGAACGCAAGCAGATTAAGTTTTTCCAAATGCTCGAATGGGATTTCCGACACCGCTCGCTCGTCGCCATGCCATTGATCACCGACAAGTCTCGGCAGGAGGGCTTGGACCAATGCCGTTTGTTGCTTTAGCGATTGCGTCTGTAGGACCGTATGCAGCTTTTCGATGGCTTTCCCGGGCGCGAGTCTAAACAATGCAGCGATGTACTGAGCTTGTGTGTCGAGAATTTTGCAGGCGGGAATTCTATCTTCGGCGATCGCGCGAACATCGAGTTGGGAGGCTTCTATGCGGGTTAGGATGCCAAGTGTCTTCTGCAGCAGCCTCCCGCTCATCTGCTTCCTTCTCTTCAGCAGATCAAGCAGGAAATCGCAAGCTAGGCCCGCCACGCTTTTGTCGGCACGATAGAGGTCATCGAGCATGTCAAATCTGACATCATTCTGATTGCGGGGAGCCAGATCACGAGACAAGGCCCTCACTAGCACGTCACGCAATGCATCCGGTTGGCTTCTGGCGAGATCTTTGATCCACGGCGCGAAACCATTGAGTTCCAACGTCGCGTAGACCGAAGCCGAGGTGGCTTCCGCTCCTGAGAGCTTTGCTGCCCACTCCGGATCGTTCGTGGCTTCAATCGATACACCGGTGATCCCGATACAATCGACGGCAAGAATCTGGTTGCGCTTACTCGCTGGCTCTTCCGCCTTTAACTTTGGCGTCCACATTCGCCAATACGTGATGAATGCCCTGGCAAGCTCCCTCACTACCTCTTCGCCGAATATGGGTAGCAAAGGAGAAAGGTCAGAGATCGCGTGGTGGCTGCTGGAGCCTTCGATCGAAAGCAACAGTTTGTAGAGATTGTAGAGCCGAGCATCCACGCCTTGCGGAGATGGCGGGTAAAGCTGTTGCAACTGTGTGGGATTTGACCTTAACCGGGCGGCAAAATCCTTCCACGATTGATCACGTTCGGCTTGAGCCAGAGCGTCCCGGTGGTCAAGGCGGGCCATTCTTTTCTCATGCTCAATCTGTTCCTTTGATGGCTTTCTGGGCGTCGTCCACTGCTCAATCACATCTGCTACTTCGGGGAATGTGGAGCCGATAGATTTCATCCGCTCAAGCTGTTGCGGGTCTTCGCCACCACGTCGCCAGACCTCCATGGCGCCGTTCGCCGCCACCTGACGCTCACTGGCGTCGTCGCGGCCGTTGGCGTCTTCGGCAAGCCAACCGAAGTCTTCACCAAGGAGATCGGGGACATGGCCCCGGAATTGAAGTTGCCATGGTTCGGTGATTGGGCCTCCATTCCGTCCCGGATTGGCAGCATGGACGGCCATGGCTCGCCAAAGCGCGAGCCTACGGCGTTGCGGTGAGGCCGCCATCAACGCAAAGATATCCTGATATCCCTTCTTCCCTCGACGGGGATGTCTGTATCTTCGCTCTTGGCCGAGACGTATCGTTGCATCGATCGCGGCATCGGGAGCGGCATCGTCTGGGTTGAGCGCCAGGATCTTTCTACCAGCAGCCTCCAGCATGGGCAGAAACGCCTCATCCTTGTGGTCGTCCGCTCCATCCTCGGGGTCGATGCGATGTTCTAGCTTGGAAAATATCGCTGCCACAATCTGCTCGAGATCGGGGCTCGTTAAGACCTTATCGACGATCTCAGGACCGCGGTACACAAGTCCAATATCGCCGTTTTTCTCGGGCGCCATCCGGAAGATGGTTTGCATCAACTCCTGTACCGAAATCACGGTCGGTACACATTCGATGAGGGTATCCCAAACCTGTGTGGCAACAAGGGTCTTCGCATTGTCACGCACGTAGACCGCATAGCGCCGCTTCTCCTCAGGGGAGGCCACTTTCAGCAATGCCCTGCCGGCGAACACATTCGTATAGCGGTCTTTGTGGGCGCCGAAGGCTGCGGCGACAACAATATCTGAACACTCTTTGATCCCGCCTAAACCAATCACCAACAGCAGCACTTCGCGGACTACAGGGTTTTTGCTGTGGAGCGACCATAGTTCCCGGACACATGGCGCGAGGTCGGCTTGAGCAAAGCGTTTGAGGCTGGTGCGGTTGGGGATGTCGAAATCTTCGTTGTCCAACGCGCCTTGCACCACTCCTCGCAACGCCGCCTCGCGGGTTTCCGTTGAAAGGGAAGCGGGATCTCCCGCATCCATGAGCAAACGTGGGTCGCGTCGTAGCACCTCCCGAGCAACGTCGTGGTTCCAAAGCGCCAGCCATGCCACCGTTTGTCGCATGGATGGAATGACAACATCCACACCATACGTCGTGCTGAACAATAGGTCTCGCACCGTTAGAGCTGGGCAATTCTCACTCAGCAGACGTTTCAGCCAGCGCGCCGTCAGCAGGCTTCTGACTTGCCCTTCGTTATCGTTGTGCAATCGCGCAAAGCCAGGGCTCCCTGGTTGGAAGACGGGCCTTCCGATCAGGTTGGAGCGCTTTGGGTTTGGCATGTCGGGAAACAGGGCCTTGAGATCCAAGGCTGCTCGGGATGGCTCAAGATTCAATTCTGAATCAGGGATCTTGATGTCCTGTAGGCCCTGCAGCACTAGAGCGGCACCTATTCTCTCGACCGCATTAAGGGCGTCATCAATGGTCAATGCATCTTTGCGTTCTCGATGTGTGTCGGGTTCGATAAGTCGGTGCTTTACGCACCGCTCCAGCATTTCAGCTAGCGGGCCGAACCGATGATGAATCTGCCAGTATTCGACGAGCCAATCGAGGTCGAGAGGTCTTTGAGCGAGCAGGCTCAGATCGGATTCCTCGAGGGCCCTGGCGAAAGCATCTGCGTCCCTCACTCCCTTTCCGCTGGCGAACTGGCGTACCTGTTCATCGTCCAGTGCTCCCATTCGAACGATAAGCGGCTCTTCTGCTGGTTCCTTTGCTTCATCGTCGCGGCGCTCGCTGATGATGTTGATGAGCACTTGGTCTGGATCAATCGGGCGCACTGCTGCTGCTGGAGCCGGCATGGCGAGAAAGTCCTGGAGCAGTTTAAAGTCCTTCCTCGTTTCCCAATCGAAGAAGCGGCCTGACAGGATGATGTGCGCGCGAGCTTCCGCGCCCTCAATGCATTGAGCGATTACCTCGAGCACACACTTTAGTCGGATGTCATTGCCTTTTGCCTCGTCAATGGAATCCAGGAAGAACCAGGCGGGATCTGTCGAATTTTTCCATTGCTGCAGGCCACTCGCCGCCTTTCCGAATGCAGATTCGCCTCTGTTGTATAGGCTCTGCAATGTGCATTCGAACGTTCGCCGGCCGGCGTCTCGGTTTAGCCGAGCCTGCTCCTCCATCTCCGTGGATTTGCCGCTGCCTGCTTCTGCCAAGATGACCACACGATGTCGCCTTAGAAGGTCGTCCCATGTGAGTGCGTCAGTAGAGGCGCTGAAAAATTGATCGAGATCAGGATTGCTCTCGCTCCTCAGCGACCATTCTTCAAATCTCCTGTTCAAGGCGATCGTTGCCACACCATCCTCCGCGATTCTCCTTATTTAGAGCCGTATGGCGCGGTCAGTAAATGGACGGACTCTACCAGAAGGCGCATCTTATCGACTTGAAGGATGCGTATTCTCTTTGCAATGAGTGCCGACAGCGGAGGCCAGTCAGTCCTTTCACCCGCCAGAGTCCATCAGCAATTGCAGCTCAGCCTACCATCGGCTGAGTGATATCCGGTTCTTCACAGTCAGGGCAAACCTGCTCCGTCCTTGGGAACGCGAATCCACAAGACCGGCACGGTTTAAGATCGGTCATGTCTTCAAGAAATGCACAACGTTTGCACAATGTTTTTGTGTGCTTCAGAGACAGGTAAACCCTCATCTCAGCGATCCAAGCAAGCATTGCGTCCCGCATCCAGTCATCCTCGCGATTCAGCATCGTGTCCCGCCAAACACGATGCTTTTCTCTCCGAATGGATTTTTTTTGGTCGGTTGTCAGCGCGCTCTTCTTGGCTGGGACCGTAAACACGTGCGCGCAGTACCGTCCTGTGGACTTGCTGTTGCAGATCCAGGTCGCGGCCTTCTTACGGTACTGAATCGATAGGCTGCCGCATTCCGGACAGCAATCACGCTCTTCCGGCTGCTCGCGATCCCGGATCGCATACAAGCGTTGATGTAGGCCCTGTGTGTCTACAGGTGCTACGTCTCTGGCTGCGAGATTATTCTTCGCTAGCTCTTTGTGGGTACTGATTTTGGGTAGTCGAATGGTGTGTTGCACATACAGAATTGCGTCCTTGCCAGCTCCACAGGTTTCGCAAGCGCAGCCTAGTACCCGCGTCCGAGCAGCCTTCCATGACTTCCAGTGCCATGGGGGTCCTAGCCGTAAGCGCGCTGCATAAATGGCTTGAGAAGCTTCAAGGCCGGTGATTAATCGGGCCGCGAGCTTTGCTTCAACATTCTCAAATTCTGGGGGTAGGGGGATCACGGGACATCGCTTCGAACATAACGACCAACCCTTCAAGCATTTCAGCTTTGCAGCCAAATGGCCACCGTTTTCCATTCGCAGAGGATGTCTAAATGCTGAGGCGGCTACAGGAGCTTTGGGTAACGGCAATGGGAGTTGATGAAGTAGACATGACCTCCGTCATTCGCATGTCGTCCGGATCGCGCAGGCAAGAAATTGTCCCAAATACCGTCTCTGATTCATAAACTCGGCGGTGGCAAATGGCATGCTTACAGGGCCGTCTTTTAGCGGAACTTGGGCAGACGTCTGGGATGGGGCACGCGGAAGGAATAGTAAGGATACTGCTCTCCGTACCAACTGATTGCCTTTAATGCGAATTCACGGAACTTCGGGTTGCGCCAAAGGGATATCCGTGTCTGTCGGCTCAGCCGATCCTTCGTAATCTCTTTGCGATGTGCGTCGTAGACTCGCCCCGTGTAAGGGTCGCACTTTGGATGCTTATTCCCATGTTCGTGCCCATGCGGTACCGAAGGATGCGGATCCGCATCAAACTCGTGGAACACCCACTTTTTCATACCATCCACGCCATGCACTACAAGGTGCATCACTGGGGGCGGTGGAAACGAGCGCCCGCTTGCCGCATGTTGAATTTCACGCTCAGTGTATTCTTCATGCGTGATCGTAACTTCCGACTGATCTTCATCATCAATCGGCTCGACTTCGTGCCGAAGGGACGGTGGGATGCTGTCGCGCAACGGCTTAAACAGTGGATTTGCCGGATCGAGCATACCGCAGAGACAAGCGAGCCTTAGCTCTAGCTCCGATCGTCCTATGAGACGAACATCGTAGCTGCGGATTGTTAGAAGATAGAAGCTGTCAGCAGCGTCGTGATCAAGGTAACTCATACGCCTGCCTTGTACGCGTGAACGAGAGGGTCTCAAGCTGATTCCTGGGCCGCCACAAGCGACCAAGTGGATATCATTCCGTTCGAAAAGTAAGCCTAAATGCTCGCCAAATGAAATTGTAATCTACCATCACCGAAGCGCCAATAGGAGACATTAACTGTTTCGACGTTGGCGGGTGGAATGGGCCGAGTGTGGAATGTCCGCTTTACATCGTCGACAGCTTCGTTGTTCGTTAGGCCTCCGTCGATTGGACGATGGTTGCGGCGGTCCAGGAACACTGCCTAAGACGAGTAGCTGGACACACAAAATGAATGGTGAGTAAACAGACAAATAGGGTACTGACGGCACCCGAAGAGGTCGAACAAGGCCATTCAAGGTTGTCTTCTTGCCATGGCCAGTTTGTCTTTGGAGTTTTGCCTATGATCCGGCCCCTATCTTCGCTCGATAAGCTCACGATGCAGGTTATGTCCGGCCACCCCAGTACCAAGGTGTACTCGTGAATCGGAGCGAACCGGTAGGCCACCGACAATCCTCGGCTCCGCTGACGACGCAGCAAGCGCTCGCGGGTCTTAATGACGCCGGCCTCTTCGAGCGCATCGCGAGCGCCGTCATTCGCATCAAGTATCCCGAGTGCGCGGAGCTTATCGAACTCGGTACTAACGTCGATGGGAAGACGCGCAAGGCGCCTGTAGATGGCATCACTCTGACTTACGCTTCTGGGTCGCTACGGGTCGTTATGGTCCAGCATACGATTGCGGCCGCGAAGGAACTGCGGGGCAAGTGGTTGCACGACCCTTCCAAGGTCAAGGCGCGAAAGAGCGATAAGGCGTCCCAGCCGGCGGGAGATGTCCTCAAGGCTAATGAGATCGCTGGGGCGGAGCGGTCACGTAATCCCGAGACGAGCGTAATTCTTTTCTTGACGACGAATGAAGAGCCGGATCAGGAACTTGCACGCGATGTTATCAGTTTCGGCGCTGATCATCGCCTCGACATACGCATTCTTTCTCGCTCGGCGATCGCGCATGTATTGGACCATACGCCGGAAGGCCAATCGGTGCGACGGCGGATGCTTGGCGTCGTACAGGAGATGCTGTCTTGGGATCTCCTGCGCGAACTTGGTGCTCGTTCCGTCGACGATTATCCACTCTCGGATGACAAGTCAGCACGGGTCTCGACCCGAACGGAGATCTCCCTACGAGCGCGAAAGGGACCTCTGACACTGCTTTGCGGACCAAGCGGTTCGGGAAAGAGCGTGGCTGCACACGACTGGCTACGGTCCGCACTGGATGACAAGACTATTGCATGTCTCGTGCTGCGGGAACGGACGCTCGAGGGTGCTCGCGGGATCGACGAGGCAATCATCGCTGAACTTCGGGCCCTGTACCCCGCGTTAGAGTCCTATGCCTCCCTTTCTTCAATCCTCACCCCAGGTCGCCAACTCCGGCTTGTGGTTGAGGATCTAGCGAATGCCAACGATCCGCTGAGACTTCTTGAACGCATCGTCGGGTGGCTATCTTGCAAAAGTGGCGCGAAAGGAGAGGGTGCTGCCCGGGTAGGATGGCACTTGGTGTGCCCGGTCCAAAACCGCACGATTGGTTCCGTCGCGGTCGAACGGGTCAAGACGCTTGAGCCCTACAGGCTGGAGATCACGCCGCTTGCGCCGCATGAAGCCACGGAAGCAGTTCTACGGCGTTCGGCGTCTCAGGAAAGGAAGCTTACCACGGCGGAAGCTAGCTCCATCGCAGAGCTACTTGGACACGATCCCCTCCTGATTGGCCTCCACGATCCCTCCGAGGTGTCGGATCCGGCTTGCGTAATTGAGAACTACATCGCGCGGAAACTCGATCAGTTTGCTGCAGGTCGTCCCACGATCCGGAATAGGGTCGAGAGGGCACTCGTCACGCTGACGGAAGCCATTCTCCAGCAGCGCATAATGTCGCCTACGCTGAACGAGATCATCGCGTGGTCAACGCCGGCCGGTTACGACCAGATCACGTGCGATCTACTCGACTTCGGGGAACTCGTCTCGATCGCCCCGTCGGGAAACGGAAGACTCCGCTTTCGACACGATCGTGTTCGCGACTGGCTTCTAAGCGACTGCTTTCGCCGACAGTTCGACAGTGGCAGTTTGATCAAGGATGTTTTGGAAGAGCCATTCTACGCCGAATGGATTGGTGCCGGGTCAGCGCGCAGCAGCGACCCCGTCGCGAACGGTGAACGCCTCATCCGATTGAACCCGCTGGCTGCCTTTAGCGCCTACGCACGAGCAGCTTCGAGAGAGGACATGGCAGCGCTTCATCCTCATCTCGTTGCTTGGCTGGATTCAAACGAAAGCCAAGGTCGCGCAAACGAGACGCTCCGGTGGATGGTGCAGAGAACCCTTGCTGAAGTCGAGGCCGATGGCGTTCTCGAGCTTCTAAGCAGGTTTCCGAAACAGAACCACCTCTCCGACCTCGCTCGCTTGCGGAATGGGGACCTTCGTGGGGCGCTTCGGCTGTGTTCTTCCACTGGAATAGCCACCCGCTACCCGGAACGTGACGCCCTCATTCTGCATACCGCTGCCAAACGGGAGCAAGGCTTCGTCGCCGCGATGGCACGGCTCATTCAGGATCCAAGGATCACTGGATCGGCGAAGAGCAGCGTACTCTGCGTCGCCGGTATCAGTGGGCGCGAGGACTTGGGGGATGCAATTGCAAATCGGTGGAACTTGGAAAAGCGCGAGGAACGCGACCCGTTCCTCGCGGACTACATCTGGGCTGCAGCTCACTGTTATGGCCGTCCGTCGGTCAGCAAAGTGCTCGACGCTGCGCTCGATCGATGGACCGAGCTGCTGAACAAAGAGGACGGGGATGCACTTGAACGCAGAACATTCCGCATGGACGAACTGCGGCTCGGCTTTGCTATTCGGCCGCCGGCCGCCGCCCTCGACCATCTGCTCAGACGTGCCAAGGACCCTGCCCTGAAAAACGCTCTCGTTTGGACGCTCGGTGAGATCGATCACCCGCGAACCGTTCTTTTCAAGATCGTATTCGAGGCTGCGGTGAACGGTCGCGGAGGCTTTGTGGTCAACAGCCTGCACGAGTCTTGGGGCCGTCGAATCCGAGGTGGAGCGACGATGTCAGACGCATCGCGTCAAGCACTCTTGAACCTTTGGCGAGACCCGACCGCACAACTTCAGGAAAGACGGATCGGGCTTCGACTATGGGCGATAAGTGCATCGGCCGACGAGCTTTCTTCTTTAGCTACACTAGAGACCGACAGCGATCTGTGTGACACCGCTCTGAGAGCGCGTATGGAACGTGGTGATCTGTCCTGCGTGCCGCAGCTTACAGCAAGGCTACGGATCTCGATGCAAGCGTTCCACTGGTGGCTTCACGCCTACAAGGTTGTCTGCCCCGCGATCTTGGAGGAACTACCGGATATGCTGCGATCGAACGCGTCGGTCCTAGTAGATCTTGAAAGGGGCAACGGATGGGCCAGGGTAGCGGCGGATCTGCTCACGCGTGACGCTTCATCCCTCGCTGAACGCATTCTGATCGACACTTGGCCCCTCGCAGGTCAGCACGGCTCGTATGTACAAGCCGCACTGTTTATTGGCGGCGCTCCCCTGGAAGCACTGGCCGAACGCACAGTCGCCGAGGCGGAGGATCCAACGCAACTGTTCCGCTTCGCGGGGATGTTCTTCGCAGGCATCATGGATGGTCATCCCGGAGCGACGCGCGAGGATCAACTCAGGCGGATGCTTCCGTACCGCAACCATCTCGATGACTTTGGGCGGCGAGAACTGCGCATGGTCTGTGACAAGCTCGGCTTCTTCACGCTGGGGAAGGAGTTTGACGACGAGTACGACGATCGAACTTGGAGGACGGAAACCTTGAACGAGCAGTTCGAGAAGGTCGCCTCCGAACGACCCTTCAGCTTCCGGATTGAGGAACTCGAAAGGACACTCGGAGAGCGTCTGGACCGGCGGGTGGTGCTTGATCGATTGCGTGCGTGGCTCATAGAGTCGCGCAACCTGGCAGCGGCGGAGGTAGCTGCGGACGTCCTGCGGTCGATCGGAAATGTCGAGGACGTGCAGCTCCTTGCATCGGCGCCATTCGAGTACGAAGCGGATTGCCAGGACCTGATCGCCGACACGCTCTTCGCGATCAATCGAAGGGGCTTCGACTGATCGTCGCATGATTGCTAGGTGGAACGGCGGCTCATATCAATCCACCGTGAGCTGTCCCACGCGCTAATCAAAAAGCGACTTGTTTGGAGGAAACGGGGACGCCGCGGGCCTACCGCCCGAGCAAGTACTCCGCGAAGTCTTCAGCAAGATTCCAACGGGGAACGTCGTTTCGACGAACATCGTAAATCGCGTCGTAGTGCTCGCAGATCTGCAGCTTGGCGAGGAGATCGTCATGGTCCTCGTGAAAGTAGCAGAAGAAGGGAATTGGACCGGCATTATAGCTAACCCGCTTGGAGAGGGCGATGATCTCTCTAGTAAACGGCTTTGAGAGCAGATCGGTCCTCATTTCTTGAATGAGTTCCGGCATCTTCGCCTCCAGACCAGCAAAGTCTCGACCCTTTCGAACCACATAGCCTCGAAGTTCAACCGCTGCTGCGGCCTCGGCAAACGTTTTCCATTCGACGAGATTGACAACGTCATAGGCCGAATCGTCCGCGTCGACGAGGCGGCTGCACTGCTGGCAAAGCCATATTCCATTCTCGGCGGCTCGCCGGCCTTCGCTTGTCAGGTGCTCGTTGTAACGCGGCCCGCCTTCCGAAGCAGCAGTGATGTGTGCGGCCACGCCAAGACTTACGGTTCCGCCGTCAGCTCCAGGGCCGCTGGTCGGTTTCCGGCAGTCTGGATTTGAGCATCTAAAACCGACACGTTTAGCCAAGCGCTGGGCAGTCGCCTGTGTGAAATCATCCCTCATCACTCATTGATAATCTAAAGAGCGCAATTACCCAATGGGTTTAAGGCAATGTTCAAGAGGGCTGAACGGTTGAAGCCCAGAAGGCTTACGGCTAAGCGCCGCCACATCGGTCATCGCAAGTTCCCCGACCGAATTTCAATTGCAGCTCCATTCAGTGACGAAATGGGGATATGTGGAGCTGTTAAAATTTTCGATTGAATCGCGGCGATCTGCCACGATAGGTTTCGTTTATGAGTCCGTGAATCTATGCCGCTTTCGGTCTATTTTCGCATAAACCAACAGGAATCGCGACTTGAAGCCGCTCGTAAGGCGAGCGACGCGTAAGCATGCCCATCAATCGTGCGGTGGGCGGAAGCATCGAGTTTAGGGGGTGGAGTGGGGCAGTTATATGAAAGGTGGTGTAAGGCCACCAAGAAAAAGGACAAGCGCAAGCGTTACTGGACCTATGTCGAGAAAGATGGTGGCCGCGACGAGATTCGTAATGACCTGGCCGAGACCATCCGCTCGCATTACGACCGGCTCGAACGCATCGCCGAGGACGTCGAGCGGCTCGGATACAAGGTCGCCGCTACGATCCTCAGTGAGGCGATGCCGCAAACCGCCAAAGGCCGCTCCGGAGATCTCGGCGAAATTCTTGCGGCGGAGCTGGTTGAGGAAGAGATTGGCCTGCGCGTGCCTGTGCGTCGCCTCCGTTACAAGGACGGCCGCAACATGGCCATGCGCGGCGACGATTTCATCGGTGCCGGATACGATAAGGCCGGCGAGAAGCTCTGGCTCCTGAAGGGCGAAGCCAAGAGCAACAAGGTGCTCGGGAAGGCCACGGTCACGAGCGCGCGTAAGGTACTCAATCGCGATAGCGGCCGTTGCACGCCCGACTCCCTGCTGTTTGTCGCCAACCGCCTGTTGGAGAGCGCCGATCATGACGACAATACGCTGGGCCGCAGCCTCCGTGACGAGGTGGGCTTGAAGTCCCTCCGCGCCGATCGCATCGACCATATGCTCTTTACCGTGTCGGGCAACGGCCCGCACGCATCGCTGAAGAAAGATCTCGACGCCACTGGGACCAACCGGGACCACTACGTCGTGAACATCCACGTCGAAGACCACCAGGACTTCATTGCGGCCATGTACCAGGAGGCGGAACATCTTGGAGACGATTGACGAACTGACCGCGTTCCTGGCGACTGCGACCGTCGATGGCATCCTTGGACGCCTTCTCTATCGTGGTGCGGCCTGGTCGCTGATGCGCGAAGAGGGCGTGCTGCCACCCAATGCTCCGCCCCTGGGTGCGACAATCGAAACCGATCTTGCCGAACACGGCTTTGCCCTGCTTCGGGGCGCCATGGCCTTGCGCGCTCAGACTGGCGCTTCGGAGCTGACCAGCAAGGCGTTCGAGCGCGCTGCCAATGCCTTCGAGGCACTGGTGCGCAATGGCGACCCGGAGTCGCCTGATCGCGGCTTCCGTCGCACTATCGCCGCCGCAGCCTATCACCTGGCCGGCTTCTCGGCCGTCGCCTATTCGCTCTTCAACGAGACCGCCGACGACCTCAACACCTCGCCGGGCGAAACAGCGATCCGATACCTGATCCTGCGCGATCTCGGCCAGTTGCGCGGCTTCGTTCGCGACTGGTTGGACGACGAGGCTCACGGCGATGAGCAGATTGCCGAGGCTCTGCGGGGCGAAGACCCGGACGTCGATGAGGTGTTGTCCACCATGCTCAACACGACGATCTGCAGAGCTCTGGCGTATTTTGACTTTGCGCTCGAGACGGGTGAGCTCGAGCCGATCGATAGCGCACGGACGTTGCTAGCCACTGCGGTTAGCCTGGCGGACAACGCGGAGAATGTTCCGCTGTGGTGGATATCGAACCTCTGCCGTCACCTGATCGACGACCTCTGGCAGCATTCGCTGCACCAGAACCTGCCGACGGAACCGCCCGAGGGGACGGAGGAAAAATACCCGGACCTGCGTCGGCTGTTCATCTCGTCGCTTTACGCGCGCAAGACATCCGAGGTGGAGCTATGGCCCTCGCAGCGCGAAGCGGCTCAGCGTTCCACGGACGTCACCGACGATCTGGTCGTCGCCTTGCCGACCAGCGCCGGCAAGACGCGGGTGGCGGAGATCGCCGCGCTGATGACCTTGTCGTCGGCGCGCCGGGTGTTGATCGTCACGCCGTTGCGCGCCTTGTCCGCCCAGACCGAGCGCTCCTTCAGAAAGACCTTCGCGCCGCTCGGCTTCAGCGTTTCCTCGCTCTACGGCGCCAGCGGCCTTTCGGCTGGTGATGAAGACGCTTTGCGCAGCCGCGAGATCATCATCACGACGCCCGAAAAGCTCGACTTCGCACTACGAAGCGATCAATCGCTTATCAATGACGTCGGCCTGATCGTCCTCGACGAAGGACACATGATCGGTCCGAGCGAACGTGAGATCCGCTATGAGACGCTGGTGCAGCGCCTGCTTCGGCGCGCCGATGCGGCAGGCCGCCGGATCGTCTGTCTCTCCGCCATCCTACCAAGCGGCGACGAACTGAATGACCTCACTGCCTGGATTCGCTCCGACGAGCCGGGTGAGCCGGTGCGGTCCGACTGGCGTCCAACGCGCCAGCGGTTCGGCGCGCTTACTTGGCGCGGCAAGGATGCGCTGCTCCGGCTCGACCTTGATGACGATGGTCCCTTCCTCGACAAATTCGTTTTGGAGAAACCTGCGCGCGGGAAGGAGAAGAAGCCCTATCCGCGCAAGAACTCGCACCTCGCATTGTTCGCTGCGTGGGAATTCGCAAGCCGAGGCAAGCGGACCCTGATCTTCTCGACGCAGGCGAACTGGGTCGAGAGCTACGGCAAACAGGTCGTAGACCTTTGCAATCGCGGCTACCTGGATACCCTGCTCGAGGACGAAGGGTCGATCGCCCGCGCTCTGGAGGTCGGCAAAGAGTGGCTTGGCGAAGACCATCCCGCCGTCACCTGCCTGAAGCAGGGCGTTGCCATCCACCACGGCCGGCTCCCGAGCCCGTTCTTGCGTGAGCTGGAAGCCTTATTGTCTGAGGGTGTCCTGAAAGTCATTGTCGCGTCGCCGACGTTATCGCAGGGTCTCAATCTCAACGCCGCCGTGCTCTTGGTGCCCGCGTTGTATCGAGCGGCCGAGAAGATCAAAGGCGAGGAGTTCGCGAACGTCGCCGGCCGCGCCGGGCGCGCCTTCGTGGATGTCGAAGGCCTCATTGTCCACGTCATGTTTGACAACATCGACTGGCGAAAGAAGGAGTGGCGAAAGCTGGTCGCCTCCGCCAAGGCTCGCACGTTGAAAAGCGGCCTGATCCAGATCGTCGCCGAGATTCTTGATCGTCTGTCGCGCGAAGGTGTCCTGGATCGCGATGATGCCTGGGAATATCTCGCCAATGCCCGCGAAGCGTGGAGATCGCCAAAGGAAGAAGCCGCGGTTGCCGAGCGCCTGGCTGGTGCCGTCGAATATGGTGTCGATCGCGACGACGATGAAGAAGGCGGCGATGACGAGGAAGAAACCATTGACGAGGAGCCGCTTTCGCAAATCGTCGAGCGCCTCGATGCGACCGTGTTCGGCCTGATCGAAGCGCTCGATTCTGATCGCGCCGACCTGCCGAAGCTCTTGGACGAGGCACTCAAGGGATCGCTCTGGGCTCGCCAGATTGCCCGCGAAGACGAAGACGTCGCCCCGCTGCACAAGAAGGTGTTCGAGGCGCGCGCCGATCTCATCTGGAAGACCACGACGGCGCAGGCGCGACGGGGACATTTCGCGATGGGCGTCGGGCTTGAGGCTGGCCTCACCATCGACGCCATGGCTGACGAGTTGGCCGAACTCCTCGACCGGGCTGACGAGGCGGCGCTGAGCGGCGACATCGACGAACTTGTCGATGCGCTCGGCGGTCTCGGGGAACGCCTGCTATTCATGCGGCCTTTCATTCCCGACAAGGCGAATGCGCTGCCGGCGAATTGGAAGGCCATCCTGCGCAGTTGGGTGTCGGGCGAGGATGTCGCCAAAATCGGGCCGCAGAACATGCGGGCCGTTGAAGAGGCCTTCACCTATCGCTTGGTCTGGGCGCTGGAAGCTGTCCGTACCCGCCGCATGTCCCTCGGTTGGTCGCCGGAGACGGTGGCGGGCGGCGCTGCAGCGGCGGTCGAAACGGGCGTCCCGCAATTCATGATGTCGATGCTGATCCGCGCGGGTCTTCCGTCACGGCGTGCGGCCATGGCGGCAATCGAGGATGCCAAGCCTGCCTTCGTCACGCCCGCCGAGATGCGGGCCTGGCTCGAATCCGACGAGATCACGGCCTACACGGACGCTGGCGACTGGCCAACTCCAGATACGTCCGCACTTTGGGCGCGTTTCCGAACGGAAGCACTCAGTGGCGGCATCCAGAAATGGTCGGTCGAACACTACAGTCGTCTGCTTGATATCGCAGACGCCCCGCCCAGCGGTCTCTATCGGATTATCACCGACGAGGGGGATGGGCGGACCTGGCTGGCGACGCCCGACTACCAGTGGATTGCCGCCTTTAAGCAGGCGGCTGTTGATCCGAAGCCCAGTCTATTCTCGGGTCGTCTACCCGGCAACACAAGGGCGGTGGAGGTGCTTCGTGTCGGGAGAGGCAAGTCGGATTGGCCGAATGTAGGTGTCTGATGGACCGGGTTCCGGGTCCTATCCTTTAGGTCACTGATCACCGATACGTCAGACTGCAAATGGAACGTTTGACTAGTGCCGCGGAGCAATGGCTCGCTGCCTTGCAGGCTTCATGCAACGGCCTTCATCGGCACGGAACCGACGTACAAATGTGTCCGAGTAGGTCGAGAGATTGACCCAAGTTTGTGCTTTAAATGATCGCCAATCGAATCCTTGGAGCAATTGTTGACAACGTTGACCGCATGCAGCCTTAAATGCACTTATGGATTCGACATCAGAAATAATGACGGCGATGAGAGCGGGGCGAGCACTGCTCGGTCTAAGCCAGGAAGAACTCGCCAGCGCTGCCGGGGTCAGCCGACAAGTAATCGTTAGGATCGAGAAGTGCGAGCCTAACATCCTCGTGGAATCAATCGACAAGGTTAGAGCCGCTCTTGAAACAGGCGGCGTAGCCTTCATTGACGGCACATCGGAGCACGGGCCAGGAGTGGCTATGGTTCGCCACTCACCTTCTAAAGCGAAGTGAGCTGCCCTCCGGAACACATGAATTCGAAGCAAGGTCTGAGATCGAACAATGATCCAAGTACTCGACGCCTACTGTTGTCGAATCCTTGCCAACGTCTTTGCGTGTCTGTTCAGCGCAGCGCGTACTGCTTTATTGGGGGATCGCCAAAACAGCGCATGCTTACGTTGGTCCTTAGTCCAAGGGGAAGCAAAGCCGAAGGCGTAAGCGGCCTGAGTCTGACTTAAGTCAGCGTGTAACAGCATTGATCTTACTGAACGACGCAGATCTGTCCACTTCCATTCCAGCGGTTGGCCGAGTATTTCAGCCATGTGGCAATCTAACGACGACTTCATTTCTGCAAAACGCGAGACTGGGCTGTAGCCCTTTGTTGTGCTGAAGACAAATTCTCCTACACTTGTTGTGGAATCGGTTTTGAATTTCATAAGCAGCGTGCTCAATGTATCCGAAATTGGAATTGTGGAGGACGGGAAAATCTTGGGCCTCATAGGTGTCCAAGTATTTGCCGATAGGTCCAGCTCTGCCCACGTCATTGTGGCCAAATCCGAGAGGCAATGTCCAGTGAGAGCAAGCGCCTCTGCGAGAGCCCTGTACGGAGGGGTAAGCGCCTCGACGGCAACTAGATATGCATGCAGCTCCTCGTCGAAGAATATGTTCGGCCTGCTTCTGTATGGCGCGACGAAACGTGGTAGAAGGTTTGCCGCGGGGTTCGACGTCAGTCGAAAGTAATGCCGTTGTGGCGGCTGCATTGCCCAAACATAGAACGTCCGCACCTTTCGAAGGCAGCAGTTGGCAAGGGCTGGCCTGTCACGCAGGCTGCCGATTAGTGTTAGGATGTCTTCCTCACTCACCTCTGTGATCGCCTTGGCCGCCCAAGAGTTGACGTTGGTGTCTACGAGGTAGTGGAGCAGGAACTTGGCATCCCGCTCCGCGCCTCGGTTATGGCGACGATTGGGTAGTTGTGCAATGTAGGTTTGAACCACCTCGGCGAAAGTCGGAATCTGGTATCCGATGCCGATTTCACAGGGGGCGGCGTTACTCAGTGAGTTGGTGTCAAATAATAACGCTTGTTGAAGCCGTCGGGCTATTTCTCGTGCCTTTTGAGTGCGAATAGTGTTGAAACTGCCTAAAGGCCAGGCCCAACTTCCGTCGGACACATTCGCTAAGTAGAAGAAAACCTTATTGCTTTCTCCAACTGTTAGCATCAGGTTTTCGACCGACGCGTCCTGGAAGGATATGCGTGCGCCGGCCTCCGCATAGGGAAGTGCCTGGACGGTCTCGTCTGTGAGCTCCATTTTCAGCATGACGGTTCCTCTTTGGTGTGGCTGGATGGAATTGCGACGAGTGAGTCGACCGCCACCAGCTCAACTGCGGTCAGCGAATGGCTAAGGATCTTCGGGAGAGCTGGCTTGCATGAGGCCCTATTGGCCTCTTGCCCTTGAGCACGGATTTCAAGCTTTAGAATAATCTCTTTGATGTCATCGGTCGCCGTTCGAGGGTCGTCGATTTGCCATTCCTGGCGCCATGGGGACGAGTGCACAGGAGAGTAGGCGACGATCTTCAACTTCTTGCTTGAGACCAGCCGCTCCTGCTTCCAAGTGATCCCAGTGACCGGAGGAATGCGCTTGCCTTTGGGAGAACATGTTTCAGCGAACTGCCCGTCTCCGATATATTGCATTTCGGCTTCGTGATGAAGCTCGACGATTGCTAGTCCCGTCGGCACTCCGGCAATCGTCGCGATGGTGGGCCAGCGGGGCGGTCGTGTGTGAGAACATACTTCACGCTGCCAATCTGCGAGGCAGGACTGGAGGCCAATGGCCGGCCTTATGAAGGGCTGCCTCACCGCGACGGCCACGCTGCTGCCGCTGGCCTCAAGTGCGATGAACAACATGTTCGCAAGCTGAATGGCCGCGTCGAGCATGCTGGCGGTGATCGACAGGTCGATCGCACCATTTGCGCGCACCACGAGGAGATCGCCTCGGCCAGGCCTCGCCTTCGAGAAGCTGCGTTGCGCGATCAACGCCAGAGGATGCCAACCTATTTCCCGCGACTTCTGCCGAAGATCGCGATCTTTGTAATAGGTGAATATCGCATTGCTGCCGGGACCCTTTTCCCAAAAAAGTGGATGGCCGAGATTTGCGTTCGGGAGTGGAGTTGGAGCCGGTGCGCATCCGGCTCTTTTTTGTGCCCACCAGCCGCGTCCTGGACGGGGTACGTCGAGTGCGGTGCAGATCCTGCCTACGTAGGAGCCGGAGACGCCAAGCAATCTTGAGGCTTGCCGAACTGGAACACTCCATACGAGTTCGTGGAGTTCTTCCCTGCTGATCTTGCGTGATTCAAGAGCGCCCATGTCAATGCTCCCAAGCTTCGAAGGAAAGACTTCCTTCTTCCATCTTTCGGAGGGTGTCCGACCATACGTTGAAGGCTGCCCTAATTTCGCGACGGTACTTGTAGAGGTTGTACACGCGCTCGATACCCATCTTGCCGTGACCTATTGCGGCCTCGGCCACTTCTGTGCGCGAAACTATCGGCTCAAGCTGTGTGCGTACGGTGCGTCTTACGTCGTGCCACCTCCAGTTCCGGAGCACTCGCTCGGGTGCAAGCTCTCGGAAGGTCTCGACGAATTTGCGATGGAATGACGTCTTGTGTCTGCTGATGTTGCGGATCGGTCTCTGACCATGTGATGCGCTGAACACGTAGTCGCCCCATCCCTCCTGTGCGGACTTGACTGTACGTAGCAGGCGGACCATCGCTTCAGATAGCGGAACATGATGGTCGTCTTCAGGCTTCGCGGTTCCGGCCGGTATGGTCCATAGCTGTCTGTCGAGATCAACGTTGGACCATCGCATCGTGGCTACCTCTCCATCGCGTTGTCCGGTCTCGATCAGCGACCTTGTAAAGGGACCATAAGGATAGGGGAACGACGCTGCTGTTCTGAGGAAAGCCTTGATCTCGAGAAATTCGAAGTGGCGCGAGCGGGACTTCTTTCGGAGTTTCATCAGGCGGGGGGTTAATTCGTGGATCGGATTACGATCCAATGACAGGGCTTCGCGTCGGCTCGGCAGCATCGTCCAAGAGAAGAACGTCCTAAGGAGCTTGAGGCATCGATATGCCTGTGCACTCGCCCCGCGAGCCCGTATCGCTTCGACAAGTTCGCTGACATTCTTGTCGGTGACGGACCAGATTGGCTCGTGCATCCACCGATTACGCTCGGGGTTCAGGATATTGCTGCGGATAAATGCCACCTCCTGGACGGTAGCTCTGCTTCTTTCCCGTGTCGGGAGGTATGCAATGTAGTCTTCCATGGCTGAGGCAAATGTACTTCTCCGTCGTTGTATCTCCAGTTCTCTACGCTTTGCCTCCTCGACTCCGGGATCTGTACCTGCTGCGAGAAGCTCCATCCATTCACCCGCTATGCGGCGCGCGTCCGCAACTTTGATGCTCGGGTAGTTTCCTATTGTACGTCGGGAGGGGTTACTCTCCTTGCCGAACCGGGCCATCATAAAGAAGGTCTTCGTTTTGGTCCCGACCCGGATATAGAGGCTCGATACGGTGGCGTCGTTGATTTCGTATCGGGCTTTGGAACTGGCCGCGAAGGCAAGACTTGTAATGCTTTTGTCAGTGAGATGTTGGGTACGCATTATTGCTCCTTTACGTGATTTTGGGCGGCGGAATGGGCGACAACCCCTCCGGCGGAGGGATGCCGAAGTGAATCAAGGAAAGCAGCGATGTTCTGAAAAGTAAATGAATACAGTTGGTTAGGTCGCGGAATGAGACTGCTTGACCCAGGCTGACGCAGTATGGGAATGTCAGGTCGCTAAACTCATAACCTGAAGGCCGCAGGTTCAAATCCTGCCCCCGCAACCAATCCAGAATAAATACATAACCGCTCCTCGCTAGGGGCGGTTTTTGCGTTCAGGCAGGCCTACGCATCAGGTACCAGGTAGCTCAAGAGGTAGCATTGCTCCTCATCTGGTTGGCCTTATCCTGGTTGGCATTAGTGCGGCATGCTTCCTGCTGCAGTCGGCACGGCCAGCGTCTCGTCTCCATTTATGATCCCGGCGCCCCTCTCTTTCATATGGCCTGCGACAATAGTTCATCCTATCATCACCGCGAACTCAGAGCCCGGGCCATCAACTTGCGGAATGAGATCGCGCACCTCCAATCAGCATGAAGAATAATGGCTGGGCATGGGTTCGACCGTTCTGCACTGTTGCAGTGTCCTCGCGCCTAGTGCCGGTTGAGCATCTTCAGGTATATGGACAGCAACTGTGTCTGCGACGATATGTTGAGCTTGCGATAGACGTTGCGCCGGTGAACCTTCACCGTGCCGGTGGAAATGTTCAGTTTGAGTCCGATGGACTCTGACGAATGACCACGCAGGACAAGGTCAACGATTGCCGTCTCGCGATTTGTCAGGTTGAGTTCCCGCCAAACCGCGTCGCCGGCCTGTTCTTCGATCTCTCCCTTGCTGCCTCTCTTGCCCAAGTTGGCGCCAGACTGGCGTTGCACTTCGAACCTTGGAGCGAGACTGCCCCAGTAGCGGCGTACGAATTTCGCAACCGTCTTCTCTGCGCCCTTCAACAGTGCGAATTCCTTCGCTAGAAATGGGCCGCTGTCTTGCTTGCGCATCAACGAGAGGACCACGGTAATCTCCTCAGGGAGCGGGACAAAAAACCCGATTTCTTCGGCAAGTCCGGTCTGAATGTAATAAGTCCGGTAATATTCACTCGAGAAAAATCGGTCGGGTGCCAGCTCGCGCATCCGGAAAACTCCTTCCAGTCGCTCGACTGCCGTATGATAGAAGGGATCCAGAAGGTAAGGGCCCGCCTGGTACAGGGTCACGAAGACGACATTCTCATCCGGGTCGAATGTGCGGAAGAGGTCGATCGGACGTTCCTTGCCCCTGTAGGCGAAGACCACGACGTGATCGAAGTGAACGAGCGCCGACATCAGATCCTTGAATGTGGATCCGATCTCGTCATCGGTCATCGTCTCTCTCCCGACGATCGATTGAAATGCGCGAAAGAGTGCTTCGTAATCGATAGCCACGACGCCCACCTCCTTCTGCCCCCGACCAATTCTGTACTGGTATATACCTTCCTCAAAGCGATTATGAGAAAAATACCTCTTTCGGGGTATATGCCTTCCAGAAGCAGCGAGCTTAGTCTTCCTTTAACAACGGTGGCATAGGCAGCAAGAGATTGCCAAATCGTAAGGCCACGGGGAACAGACATGACATCTGCTTCATCGAACGACATCGAGTTCCGTTCGGTCACCAAGAACTATGGTTCTGTGACAGCCGTAACCGACATCGATCTTATTGTGCCGAAAGGCGCGTTCATGGCCATGCTCGGCCCGTCCGGCTGCGGCAAGACCACTTGTCTGAGGATGATTGGTGGCTTCGAGCAGCCGAGCGAAGGAACGATCCTGATCGACGGCCGGGAGATGAATGGCATTCCGGCCTATAACCGTCCGGTCAACATGGTCTTCCAGCACTATGCGTTGTTTCCGCACTTCAACGTCGAACAGAACGTCGCTTACGGGCTTCGACAGATGCGCCCCAAGATCGAGAAAGCGGAAATCTGGCGTCGCGTGGCGGAAGCGCTGGCGATGGTTCGGCTTGACGGCTTTGCCAAGCGCCGTATTCACGAGATGTCAGGCGGTCAGCAGCAGCGCGTTGCGCTTGCGAGGGCTATCGTAAACCGGCCATCCGTGCTGTTGCTCGACGAACCTCTCGCCGCTCTCGACAAGAAGCTGCGCACGGCCATGCAGATCGAATTGCAGACCTTGCAGCGCGAGCTCGGTATTACCTTCGTCCTCGTAACTCACGATCAGGAAGAAGCGCTTTCCATGGCGGACTTCGTCTGCGTGATGAGTGCCGGACGCATCCGACAGCTCGGTTCACCCAAGGAGGTGTATGACCATCCGGCCGACCTCTTCGTCGCGGATTTCGTGGGGAAGACAAACCGGATTGAAGCGGTCGCTGAGGGCGATGGGATGACGGTTCGGCTCGCAAACGGCAACGCGCTCGCCGTCGGTCGGGATAAGCGGATTGAACCAGGGAAGGTAACGGTCGCGGTTCGCCCGGAAGCGATGCGGCTCCAGCGCTCACCCATGGCCGTTGGTCCATCGCTCGAAGGGACGGTCACCCACCGCATATTCCTGGGATCGTCTGCCGAGTACGCGGTTTCTGTCCGGGGGATTGGCGAATTTCTTGTCACGGCGGACCGCCACGATGCCGGCGCAGAAGAGCTTGCCGCGCCGGGAGACCGCGTTTTCCTGGGGTTCGAGCCGACGGCCGCGCACATCTTTAATCTTTAGCATGAAGAAACCAGAACAGGGGAACATTAGCATGAGCAAGGATTACAAGGACAATCTGCCCATTACTCCGAAAGGCTTCATGGACGAGTTTATGCGCTTGAAGCGCGGATCCGTCAGCCGCCGGTATTTTCTTGGCGTTACCGGCCTAGGTCTTGCGACGGCCGTCATGTCCCGCGTCCCGGGCGCCCTGACAACGCCGGCATATGCCGAAGATCTTGGAAGCCAGATGTCGATCGCGACATGGCCGAACTACCATGATCCGGCAACCTTCGAGAATTTCAAGGCTGCGACCGGCGTCACGGTCGATGTCAATGTTTTCGGTTCAAACGAGGAGATGCTCGCCAAGCTGCAGGCTGGCGCTTCAGGCTGGTCGTTGTTCGTGCCGACCAACTACACGATCTCGACCTACCAGAAACTCGGCCTGATCGATGAACTTGATATGTCCAGGTTGCCGAACTTCAGCAGTTCGGCCGAAAATCCGCGTTTCACCAAAGAGGGCCAGATTGACGGCAAGACCTACGCCGTGCCGAAGAATTGGGGAACAACCGGCTTTTCGGTCAATACCGACAAGATCAAAACGAAGCTTTCGAGCTGGAAGGATTTCTTCGAGATCATCCAAACGGAAGCAGATGGTCGTGGCATGGTGCATGACTACCAGCTGACGACGATAGGCAGTGCTCTCGTATCCCTTGGCCTCGATTTCAACTCTATCGCGGCGGACGATCTCGCCAAGGCAGAAGAGCTGCTGATCAAGGTCAAGCCGCACCTCTTTGCGATCAATTCCGACTATCAGCCGTCCATGCGTTCTACGGATGCATGGATCACGATGTGCTGGACCAACGACGGTGCCCAGCTCAATCGGGACATGCCGGAAATTGCCTATGTCCTCGGCACAGATGGCGGAGAGATCTGGACGGACTATTACGCCATCCCCAAGGATGCACCCAACAAGGCGGCGGGCTATGCGCTGCTGAACTACCTGATGGACCCGGCCAATGCGGTCAAGGAACACATCGCCAATGGTGCACCAACGACCGACAGTCGGGTGATTGCGCTTCTGCCGGCAGAGATTACCTCGAACAAAATCGTCTATCCGGATGAGGCTGCTCTCACTCCGCTCGAATTCGGGGCTGCCGTAACACTCACCGATCCAGGCCGTGCCGAGTTGATGGCGCGTTTCAAGTCAGCCTGATCTGAAAGCCTTCGCCCCGTCTCCTAAGGCGGCGGGGCGGAATATCACGCGATAGATCCAGGCAGTGCGATGGCGGTCAAACCCGATACAAAAAGAAAGCTGATCACGGCCCTGCTCATAGGGCCCGCGGGACTTTGGCTGTTTCTGTTCCTGGTGCTGCCCTTTATTGCCATCCTCGTCTTTTCTGTTGGCGAGCGCGGTCCTGCGGGCGGCTATCAGCCTGCTTTCACACTTGAGCAGTTTGCAAATCTCGGTGCGAGATCGGCGGCCTTTGTCAACACGCTCGTACTGGCGCCCGTCGGCGCTTTCACCTGTCTTCTGGTCGCATATCCTGTCGCCTATTACCTTGCCGTGAAGGTGAAGCCCCGCCATCGCTTGCTGTTGGTGTCCCTCATCGTGGTGCCGTTCTGGACCAGTCTGCTGGTTCGCACCTATGCCTGGATGTACATTCTCGGTGCGCGCGGTATTCCGCATCTTTTCGAATTGATCGGCATCGAAAATCTGCGGCTGATCAATACGCCGGGCGCTGTGCTTCTGGGCATCGTCTATGGATATCTGCCGCTGATGATCATGCCGATCTATGTCAGTCTTGAAAAGCTTGACCGCCGGCTTCTGGAGGCCTCAGCCGACCTTGGCGCCAAGCCCGTCGGCACGTTCTTCCGCGTGACGGTGCCGCTCTCCCTGCCAGGCGTCATGACCGGGGTGGCCCTGGTGACCATTCTGCTCCTCGGCGAATATCTGATCCCGCAGCTTCTCGGAGGCGGAAAGGTCTTCTTCATCGGCAATGCACTCGTCGATCTCTTTCTGCAATCGCGCAATTGGCCATTCGGCTCTGCGATCGCTGTTTCCCTTGTCGCGGTTGTCGTCATCGTGCTGTTGATTGCAAATCGCATCGCTTGGCGGATTGCCGGCACTCGTCAAGTGGACCTCGTCTAATGCGAACTCTGGTCGTTGCCGTCTATCTGTTTCTCTATACGCCGATCGCGCTCGTCGTGATCTTCTCCTTCAATGCCGGTCGCAATGCCACTCAGTTTTCGGGCTTTTCCGTCGCATGGTATGGCAAGACGCTGGAAAACAGCCTTCTCATGGGAGCGTTGGAAAACAGCCTCATCATCGCCTTTACGAGTGCGCTTCTGGCGGCGGCTTTCGGGACGATGGCAGCCCTTGGTCTTGAACGCCTGGGACCGAGGATGCGGGCTCTCTTCGATGGATTGCTCGCCGCTGCGATCGTGGTTCCCGGGGTCGTCATCGGTATTGCGACACTGGTTTCGCTCGTTGCCCTCTTCGGTATCCTCAATCCGGCAATCGCTGCAATCTGGCCCGGCGAACATCCGCCCAGGCTTGCGCTTGGCTACGGATCTATCATCGCCGCCCATGGGCTTTTCACCATGGCGCTTGTGACAATGGTCGTCAAAGCGCGTATTGCAGGCCTTGGACGGGATATCGTCGAGGCCTCCAGCGATCTCTACGCGTCGCCGCTCACGACCTTTCGCGAGATCGTGCTGCCACAGATCATGCCGTCGGTTCTGGCCGGCTTTTTGCTCGCCTTCACGTTTTCCTTCGACGATTTCATCATCGCCTTCTTCGTCGCGGGCGCGAACACCACCTTGCCGATCTACATCTTTGCCTCGATCCGGCGGGGCGTCACGCCGGAGATCAATGCGATTGCGACGATGGTGCTTGTTGCCTCGCTCGTCCTGATCCTGACCGCTCGTTTTCTGATGCGGGACAAAAGCAAAAACACAAAAGAGGAAACACCATGATACTGAAAGACCGCATGGCAATTGTCACGGGTTCTGGTTCAGGCATCGGCCGGGCAGGTGCGCGGATAATCGCGAAAGAGGGCGCGCATGTCATAGTCGCGGACATCTCTGAGGCAGGGGCCAGGGAAACCGTTGATCTGATCATGGGCGAGGGCGGGTCGGCCGAAGCGCGGGTTCTTGATGTGACAGATGACAATGCTGTTGTGGACGCCGTCGCGGATATTGTGAAGCGGCACGGCCGGATCGACATATTACACAACCACGCAGGGGCACAGGTTGCCGGTGATCTTGAACAGGTAGCGGTAGAGGGTTTCGACAAGTCCTGGGACCTCAATGTCCGTGCGCACTTCATGATGTCGCGCCAAGTGGTGCCTCACATGAAGGAGGCTGGGAAGGGAGTCATTCTCAACACTTCCTCATCATCCGGCGTTCTTTATGACCGCGGAATGATTGCTTATACGACCACCAAACATGCGGTAATCGCGATGACACGTCAGATGGCGGGAGACTATGCCCGGTTCGGTATACGTGTGAACGCCCTGTGCCCAGGTTGGGTCGATACCCCGTTCAACGAGCCGTTTATACGTCAGATGGGCGGCCGTGACGCGATCGAAGCCTATGTCGCCCAACAAGTGCCCTTGGGCCGATGGGCGGATGTCTCGGAAATCGCTGAGCCGATCCTGTTTCTCGTTTCCGATCGATCCTCCTATCTGACCGGTCAGATCCTGGTTGTCGATGGCGGTGAAACCGTCAAATAATCTCGGCGCCGCAAGCCGTTTCTGACTTCATGCGTGACGTGCCAGGCGACGAAGGAGGAAAGCCAGTGGCGGGCCCATATCAGCCGTTCGCCCATAAAGCGAGGGGGGTGACTATCCGCAACGGCACTGTAGCGTTACAAGACTGCATCTGCGCGATCAGAAGATCATCGCGTTTGCCGGGAACAATCTATCTTATACGGAGTGGTATTTTTCCGAACTCTTAGAGGAACATGATCTTTCAGGCTACATCGCCTACAGCTCTGACGACACCTTCTCGGGGATCGAGCTTGTGTCAGCGGGTCTTGGTGTGAGTTTTGCACCAGAATGGGTTCTCGATCTTCCCAACTGTACATTCGAGCTGAAGAAGGTGAGGGGGATCGATCGTCGGATCGAGCTTGGAGTTGCCTGGTCGAAGGATGACCCGGCGGGGCCGGTGGTCCGCCGGCCCAGCGTCTTGTTGGTGTTCCTCAGGCTAGCCTCGCGCCCCGCTCGCTCGTATCGCTAATCGATGTTGTCTGGCATTAAAATGTTCAGGCTCTTGCAGACACGGTTGGCAGGAGTTTTTGCGAACAGAAGGGCGAATACCTCCTCATGTGATCATGCTACCTCCGATGGGTGGGAATTGTCGGCACTGTCCAACGATCGCCCCATGGAGGCGGCATCGATCCTCGACGATTCAGAGAAAGTCTGCCATCTCCGCATTGTAGAAGGTCTTGGTCCTTGGCCGGGCAAGGATCGGATCGATCAGGCGAACACATTCCTTGTAGTGGGCGGTCTTGCGATGCTCATCGAGCGCTTCTTCCGATTTGAAGACCTCGTAGATCAGAAAGCTGTTTTCGTCCGAGGGATCACGCAATACGTCGAAGCGCAGGTTGCCGGGTTCCTGTCGCGTGCCTTCGTAATTGATGCGGAAGGCTTCTAGAAATTCCGCGGTGTGGCCTTCCTTGACTGCAATACTGACCATCTGAATAAGCATATTTTTGTTCCTGCATTTTGATTTGAAATCGGATCGAGAGAGATTAGAGGCCGGGCGCTTTCCACATGGCAGTGGTCACACCTTCATCGACGAGTTGGCGCTGGAGCTGATAGGCGCGAGCCCAGCGTTCGCCAGCCTCGTCATAGACCAGTTTGTGATCTGCGATCGGCTCGAACCGTCTGTCCCAGCGAATCCAGTCGTTTGCGGCGTCCGCCAGGCCTGGATAAAGGCCAGCGCCGACGGCTGCCGCCGCCGCGCATCCGAAGGCCGTTGCCTCCTTGACGACCGGTGTGACCACCGGAAGGCCTGTAGCGCTTGAAAGGATCTGCGCCCAGTGCGCCGACTTGGACGCTCCGGCCGCGAACACGATCTTGTCCGGTGTCTTGCCGGAAAGCGCGAATATGTTTGAAAGATTGCGGGCAGCGACGATCGCCGCATTTTCTTGCAGTGCCCTGAATATTGCCGCCTTTCCGGATTTCTGCGGATCGATCGACAGGTTCAGAAGGGAAGGCGCTGCATGATACCATTTGCCGTAATGCATGACGTCGGAGAAAATCGGAATGATGCCATAGGCGCCAGGAGGAACCTCTGCTGCCTTTTGTTCTAGGAGCGTGTAGGGATCACCATCGCGGCCGGCGGCTGCAACCTCCTCGGCACCGAAGCTGTCACGAAACCAGCGCATGACGATGCCGACAAAGAAGCTGATGGCTTCTGCCTGGTTGAGGCCCGGCACGACATGCGGATTGATGCGCAGATCCATCGCGGTGTCGGTAACCTTTGGCGAGACATTGACGATCTGCTGCCAGAAGGTTCCTCCAAGTACGGCGCAATCGCCTTCCTTGACGAGGCCGGTTCCGGCGGTGCCGATCTGGCAATCGCCACCGCCCATGACCACCAGAGTACCTGCGGCAAGGCCGGTCTCTTCGGCCGCCTTTGGAGTGACGCGCCCGATCACCGTTCCTGTCTCGACGCAGTCGGGAAAGATGTCATCCTTCAGGCCGGCGCGGCCCATCGCACTTGGCAACCAGTTTCGGCTTTCGAGATCGAAAAGCCCGCTCGTGCCTGCATTCGATGGATCGCTGGCAATGACGCCGGACAGGCGCGCCAAAACCCAGTCCGAAAGCATGGCGATACGGTGCATGCGTTCGTAAATGTCGGGCAGGTTACGCTTCAACCACAGGAGGCGGGGCAGTGCCCCCAGCGCAAATGTTTGCCCTGATTGTGCGTAGAGTGCCGCTTCGAGATCGGGCAGTTCACGTTTGAGATCACCAACTTCCCTGCCTGCCCGGCTGTCGACATTGGCGCAGGCCCAGATTTCCTTGCCGTCCGCATCATAGAGAACGAAGGCCTCGCGCATGCTCGTTGCGCTGACGGCAACAATATCCGATGGCGAAATGCCAGCCTTGCCGATTGCCGCTCGAATGGCATTTGACAAAAGTCCCCAATTGCCGTCGACATCGAAGTCCATCGATCCTTCAAATCGCGGGTCGGGCTTGTGCCACCATTCATGTTGCGCGCTTGCGATCTGTTGACCGTTGCGATTGAAGATGACGGCTCGTCCGCTGCCGGTGCCGGCATCGATTGCCAAAAGATACGGTCGCGATGCCGTCATAATGATCAATCCTTGACGTTCATTAGGCCGTCGGCCGTCGTTTCGTCTGTAATCAGAATGCCGGCAAAACGGCCACGAAGTGCCGCATGTATGGCCTGCACCTTGTGAAGTCCGCCGGCCGCCGCCACGACCTTTTCAGCACGTGACAGTCCGGCAAGCTTGACGCCGATGACCCGGTCGTGGAACGGCAGATCCAGGACCTCTCCGCGATCATTGAAGAATTGGCAAAGAATGTCGCCGACGGCTCCCTTGCGACGCAGCGGCTCAACCTCGTCTGGGGAAACGTAGCCAGCCTTCACGACAGTCGACGATGACGAGATCTCGCCGATACCGACCAGTTGATAGGAGGCGTTCAGCGCCATATCGAGAAGATTGGCGACGGCAGGCTCGTGCATCAGATTGGCTGCAACTGAAGGGTCGCGAACAACGAGCGGGGCGGGGACAAGATGGACGCTGCTGCCCCAATTGGCCGTGCGCATCCCGTCGACATAGGTGCTGACACCCCCCGTCAGGCTGACCAGGCCGATATTGCGTTCATTGGCTACGTGCCCCAGTCTCTGGATTGTATTGGAAACGGTCTCGCCCCAACCGACGGCAAGCAGATCGCCGGGTTGAAGGCGCTGCATCAGGAACTGCGCGGCTGCCTGACCGAGCCGATCGCTTGGGTCCTGGTCCGGTAATTTCGGCACGACATACGCTTCCAGAAGGCCGTATCGTTCCTTGATTTCTCGTTCGAGCGAAAGGCAGCCCTGATAGCGGGAGTTGATGCGAACCTGAATGATGCCCGAGCGTCGACCGCTTTCCAGAAGGCGCGACACCTTGATGCGCGACATGTTGAGCTTTTCGCCGATTTCGTTCTGGGTCAGGCCATCATTGTAATAGTACCAGGCAATACGGGTGAGGATTTCCTCATCCGTATCCGCGTAGCTCCATTCGCCGCTTTCCACGCCCATTGCTGCTTCCCTTCAGCCTCGTTGTGAACATTTGAATATCTTAAAAACATTTGATCCGTCAACGGACGATAAGGATCAAAAAATATCGAATCGCACAATCAATTGATATTGCACTACAATTATCTTATTGCGTTGCAATATATGCGATATTTAGAAGTTTGATGCTCAGTGATCATATTGACGTAGCCTTAAGCCTATGATCACCTGATGCTCAGTGAAAACATATGAACGGGTGAGGAATGTCCGCGATGCCGGTGGCCGGGAGGGCCGCGAAGCTGACAGATATCTGGAAGTCCTATGGTGCCGTGCCGGTGCTGAAAGGCGTGACGCTGACCCTTCAGGCCGGTGAGGTCCATGCGCTTCTCGGCGGCAACGGTGCCGGGAAATCCAGTCTCATGAAGGTGATGTCGGGGGTCATCCCCGCCAATTCCGGTTCGATCGAAATCAATGGCAAACCGCTGGCGGTCGCCTCGCCGGCGGCAGCGCAAAAGCTCGGCCTCTATTTCGTTCCGCAGGAAGCGCATATCTTCCCGAACCAGACCGTGCTGGAAAACATCTGTCTGGGGCTCCAGACGTCGGCCCGAAGCATGCGCTATCGTGTCAAACAGCTGATCAACGAACTATCCGTGTCGTTGGACCTGGATAGCGAGGCGGCGGGCCTTGAAATCGCCGAGCGTCAAATCATCGAAATCCTTCGTGGCATGGTCCGCGATGCAAAGGTTCTGATCCTCGACGAACCTACCTCCGCGTTAACGCCGTTCGAAACCCGGGCTCTGTTTGATCGGGTTCGCAAGCTTCAGGCACAGGGGGTCGGAATATTTTTCATCTCCCACAAGCTTCGCGAAATTCGGGAAATCTGCGGCACGATCAGCGTCCTTCGCGATGGAGCGATTGTTCTGTCCGGTCCGCTCGAGAAATTTACGGATGCCGAGATTGTCGATGCGATGAGCCGTGTGGATGTATCCGGTCAGGATGCAGCACTTCGAAATCAGAAGGCCATTTCACATATTGGGCGGGCACGCCTTTCCGTCCGAAACCTCAGCGGCGAAGGGTTTGCCGACGTTGACCTGGACGCTCATGCCGGCGAGATTCTCGGCCTGGCCGGTGTCGTTGGTGCCGGGCGCACAGAGCTTGCAGAAACGCTATTTGGGTTGCGGCGGCAATCGCGGGGGACGGTCACTCTCGAGGGTGCCGATTTTTCCCGCCGGACGCCAAGACGTTCCGTCGACCAGGGATTGGTCTATCTGCCGGAAGATCGTCAACAGCACGGCCTGTTTCTGGACGCGCCTCTGTTCTGGAATGCCTCATCCTATCTTCTTCACAGACTGCCGTTCTTTCTGAACCCGGCAAGGGAGCGTCGATCGTTCGATACGTACCGGTCGAGCATGGGGATTGTTTGTACCGGTCCTGGCCAGCAGGCGCGCGGCCTTTCCGGTGGCAATCAGCAGAAGGTTCTGTTGGCTAAATGTCTAACAGCCAAACCGAAGGTTTTGATACTCGACGAGCCGACACGTGGCGTCGACGTTGCAGCCCGCAACGATATCTATGCCCTGATCCGTAAGCTCGCGGCAGAAGGCGTTGCGATCATCCTTATCTCTTCCGACTTCGACGAGATCGAGACGCTGGCAGATCGTGTGCAGGTTATGGCCTTCGGGCGTGTCGCCGGCGAGATAAGATCCGGAATTGCTGTCGATGCGATCGCTAGATTGGCCTTTGGTGCCGGGGAGGCAGCACATGGTTGATTTGTTTGCGCGCAATCGTGTCCTCACACTGCTTGTCGTGCTCCTTTTGGTGTCGCTTGGAGCAGGGGCCATTGCGCCCGGATACCTGTCTACGGCAACGGCTTCGGTCGTGTTGTCTAACAGCCTGGTTCTCATGCTGATTTCTCTTGGAACCATGGTTGTGATCATCACCCGCAACATCGATGTGTCGAGCGGCTCGGTGCTCGGGGTTTCGGCAGCAGTGCTCGGCCTCAGCCTGACAGCCGGCGCAAGCCTACCGCTGGCCATCGCGCTCTGCCTCGCCACAGGAATTCTCGCAGGGGCCATCAATGGGGTGCTCGTCGCCTATCTGGGCATCCCGTCGATTGTCGCCACGCTGGGAACGCTCGGCCTATATCGCGGCATCATGTTGGCAATGACCGGCGGCAAATGGATCGAGGAGTTACCGCAGGGACTGAAGGGGCTGGCCGCCAATTCTGGTTTCGGAGTTTCGATGCTGACGCTCGTAGTCTTCATCATGCTCGCCCTTGTCTGGATCATGCTGCGTGCGACGCGCTTCGGTCGATCCTTCTACGCCGTTGGCGACAATCGGGCCGCCGCGCACCATCTCGGCATCCCGGTGCGCCTGGTTCAATTCGCCGCCTTCGTGATCACCGGGGTTTGTGCCGCGCTGGCCGGGCTCACCTTCGCTGCCCAGATCGGCTTCATTCCCAACCAGGCCGGAAACGGGATCGAGCTCAAGGCAATTGCTGTCAATGTCCTCGGCGGTGTGAGTCTGCTCGGAGGCACAGGTTCTGTCGGCGGCGTAATTTCCGCCGTCATCTTCCTGACTTCGATCGATAGCGCGCTCGTCTTCCTGAAAATCCCGGCCTACTGGAACGACTTTATAGCCGGCGCGATCCTGCTCTCCGTGATCCTTCTCGATGGACGCATCCGGCTTTTGGTGGGTCGCCGCATCCGTGCCAAGCGTTACGCCATTCATGAGCGCATGCAGCCGACAACGGTAACAAGTTCGACGACTTCCAGGAATGCGGAGGCAAGCCAATGAAGAAGTTCATCTTTCGCTGGGAAAGCGCACTTGTCTTGATGCTCGTTGTGGAGCTTGGCGTTTTCGGCATCCTCAATCCGCGCTTTCTCAACCTGTCGAACCTGATCTACGGGATTTCAGACTTCGTCCAGATTGGCATTGTCGCGCTGCCACTGACCCTGGTCATCATCGCCGGCGGCATCGATGTCTCCTTCGCGTCCGTCATCGGCTTTGCCGCAATCGTCTTCGGCATTGCCAATTTCTATGGCATGCCCCTACCGGTATCGATTTCGCTCGCCCTGATCGTCGGTGGCCTTTGCGGGCTGTTGAACGCGGCTGTCATTCATCTATCGAAGATCCAGCCACTCGTCGTGACATTGGGAAGTCTCTACCTTTTCCAGGGCGCTGCGACGGTCGTGTCCGGCCTTGTCGGCGCAGGCGGATATGAGGGGATCGGCAATTTTCCGGACGCCTTCAATGCGTTCGGCTATGCCGAGATGATCGGCATTCCCGCTCCGTCGTGGCTCTTCCTGCTGCTTGCCGCAGTACTCGTCGTGCTCCTGCATTTTACCCGGTTTGGTCGTTCAGTGTTCTTGACCGGCCAATCGGAAAGCGCCGCGCGCTTTGCGGGTATACCGGTTACGCGTGTCCAGACGATAACCTACGTCATTACAGGCGTTTGCGCCGCGATCGCGGGCCTCGCTCTCTCGGCCTATTTTGGTTCCGCCCGTGTTGACCTCGGTTCAGCAACACTGTTGCCGGCTGTTACCGCCGCCGTGCTCGGTGGTGCATCCATTTATGGCGGACAGGGGTCCATTATCGGCACCCTGATTGCCACTTTTGTCATCGGCTATCTGCAGCAGGGACTGCAGGCCGTCGGTGTCCCCAGCCAGATTTCCAGCGCGCTTTCGGGAGGGTTGCTGGTCATAGCGGTCGCATTGCGTCACGGGACTGCAATGCTTGCCGATTTCATCGCTGTCTCCCGGCAGCAAAACGCAAGCCGGGCATCAGCTTCTTAAGGAGGAGAAAGACAATGGAAAGCAAGATTTTCAAGAAGAGCATGCTTGGTGCGGCATTGGTCGCAGGCTCCATGCTCGTGGCAGGCGCTGCCACTGCTGGAGAGCAGATCGCATTCATTCCGAAGCTGGTGGGCGTCGGCTTTTTCACCAGTGGCGGGGCTGGAGCAGTCGCTGCAGGCAAGGAGCTCGGTGATCAGGTAACTTATGATGGGCCGACTGAACCCAGCGTTTCCGGTCAGGTGCAGTTCATCAACAACTACGTCAACCAGGGCTACAAGGCGATCATCGTCTCGTCGGTCTCGCCAGACGGGCTCTGCCCGGCACTCAAGCGCGCAATGGCGCGAGGTGTGCTGGTCATGACCTGGGACAGCGACGTCAATCCGGAATGCCGCAGCTACTATATCAACCAGGGTACGCCGGATCAGCTTGGAGGACTGCTGGTCGACATGGCGGCAAAGGGTGTAACGAAGGAAAAGGCAAAGGTTGCCTTCTTCTATTCCAGCCCGACAGTGACCGATCAGAATGCCTGGGCCAACGCCGCCAAGGAGAAGATCGCCAAGGAGCATCCGGGCTGGGAAATTGTTACCACGCAATACGGTTATAACGATGCGCAGAAGTCCTTGCAGACCGCCGAGAGCATTCTGCAGACCTACCCGGATCTCGATGCGATCATCGCACCTGACGCCAACGCTTTGCCGGCGGCCGCACAGGCTGCGGAGAACCTGAAGCGGGCCGACGGCGTCACCATCGTTGGCTTCTCCACGCCGAATGTCATGCGGCCTTATGTCGAGCGCGGAACGATCCAGCGCTTTGGCCTCTGGGACGTCACTCAGCAGGGCAAGATTGCCGTCTATGTGGCCGACCATGTGCTCAAGAACGGCCCGATGAAGGTCGGTGACAAGCTCGACATTCCGAATATCGGCACGGTCGAGGTCTCCCAGAACAAGGTGCAGGGTTACGACTATGAAGCCGACAATAACGGCATCATTCTCCTGCCCGAACGAACGGTTTTCACCAAGGACAACATCGGCAACTTCGACTTCTGATCGAGGTTCGAAACAGAGGCGGGCGGTGTAGGCCGCCCGCTTTTTCAGTCAAGAAACAGGAATCTACTTATGCAAAGCCGCTGGAATGACGATGATGCAAGGACCTATATGGAAGCGGCGGTAGCTGCCGGGCAGGATCCCGACCTTGGATTGCGGGTCTATACCTCGCGCATCATTGGCGGAGATCCAGATCTCGTTCTTCACGGTGGCGGCAATACCTCGGTCAAGCTTTCTGGCGAAAGCGGGGCCGACATAATCCACATCAAGGGTAGTGGCTGGGATCTCGATACGATCGAAGCTCCGGGCCTGCCGGCAGTCTGGCTGAAGCCCCTGCTGGCCGTGCGCGATGGAGAAAAGCTCAGCGATCCGGACATGGTGGCCTTGCTCAGGAAAAACCTGCTCGATCCGTCCTCACCCAATCCTTCTGTTGAAGCGTTGCTACATGCTTTTCTGCCATTCAGATTTGTAGACCATACGCATGCGACAGCCATTCTCGCGCTTGCCGACCAACCGGATATGAAGTCGGCGGTCCAGCGCATCTACGGAGACCGGGTCGCCTTTGTGCCCTATGTCATGCCGGGCTTTGATCTCTCCATCGAGGGTGACAAGGTCTATCGCGCAAATCCGGGCTGTGAAGGCTTGTGGCTTGAAAATCATGGCCTTTTTACCTTCGCCGACACGGCTAGGGCCTCTTACGAACTGATGATCGAATTCGTGACCATGGCGGAACGTGAACTTGCCGAAAATGGTGTCAGTATCGCTGCGCCACAGGAAAGTGATGGAGCGGCCGACCCCGCCTTTCTCGCCAATCTCGAGGCTGTCCTCAGGAGGAACGGTTCCCCCTTTGCGACTGACCTTTGCATGGATTATCGCTCCACACCAGCGATACGGGAACATGCTTCCAAGGCCGAGGTCGCGGCTATTTCATCGCGTGGCACAGTGACTCCGGACCACGTCATCCGCATCAAGCCCTGGCCCCTGATCGTTGAGCCGGGGTTTGACAAGGACAAGATCGCATCTGCCTTGGAGGACTACAAAGAGCGCTATCGAGCCTATTTCGACCGCAATGCGGCGCGAGCGGCCGAGCCCAAGACAATGCTTGATCCGTATCCGCGTGTCGTCCTGGTCAAAGGTGACGGGATAGTCTCGCTTGGAACGAGTGCAAAGGCCGCCAAGATTGGTGGCGACCTTTGCGAGCAGGCCACCCGCGCAATCAATGCCGCAGAAGCCTATGGTCGTTACACGCCAATTGCGGAAGCAGATCTCTTCGACATGGAATACTGGTCCCTCGAGCAGGCCAAACTCAATGTCGGCAGATAACTTCAGGGCTATCGTGTCACGATGAGAGATCACCGTTGCTGCCTGGCTCTGTCATCGTTCCCGTTTAGACTGCGAGACGAGCCGTCTCATTCATCAAGAGACGGCTCGAATGAAGTTGGTCTGATGCTACCAGGAGGTGAAGCCGCCATCCAGCACGAGGTTGGCGCCGGTCATGTAGCTTGAGGCATCTGAGCCGAGGAACTGGACGATCGGGCCGAATTCCTCGATCTCCGCCTGGCGACCCATTGGAACTCGTTCGAGGAAGGCGTCGATGAATTCCTTGTCGAAGGAACCGGTCTTGACGCCACCGAAAGTGACGAGGTTCACCCGCACACCCTTTTTTGCCCAATAGGTGGCGAGATAGCGGGTCATGTTGAGAAGCCCTGATTTCGATGCGGCGTAGGAGATCGCCTTGATGAAGGGCTTGCCATCGCGCGCTTCGCGGTAGGCGTAGAGTGCCTGATTGGGCGAGACCATGCCATACATGGAGCCGACCATGATGATCGAGCCGCGGCCGGCTTCGGCCATCTTGGTTCCCACCACCTGGGTTGTGAGCATGACGCCGGTCAGATTGGTGTCGATGATCTCATCCCAATATTTCTGCGGATACTGCTCAAAAGGTGCGTTCTGGTCAGCGTCGCCGTTGGGCTTGCTGTCGATGCCGGCATTGTTGATCAGAATATGCGGGACACCCCAGTTCGCGATCAACTGGTCGGTGGCCTTGGCGAGCGATTCTTTGTCGCGAACGCTTGCCTCGTAAACGCGGATATTGTCGGCCAACGGGCCGAATTTCTCCATGATCTGGTCGCGGGAGAAAGGACGGCGGCTGTAGATCGCGACCTTGGCGCCGGCCTCGGCCAGCGTGACAGTGAACTGGGTGCCGAGCTGTCCGAGACCGCCGGTGACGATCGCCACGCGATCCTTGACAGAGAATGCGTTCTTCATGGGGAATTTCCTTTTGTTGAATGGGCCGGGTCGATCGGATGCTCCATGCCAAGCCTTTCGCGAATGCGTTTGCGGCGTCGGCTCCAGGTGCGATAGATTGCGAGACTGAGGATCGCGCAGACCAGGACGCCAAGTCCGCAGGCAACGGGTCGCTCGAAGAAGCCGAGCAGGTTGCCGCGCGAAATCTGCATCGACATGATGAAGTTGCGTTCCAGCACCGGGCCTAGCACGAGTCCGAGGATGACAGGGGCGATTGGGAAGCCGTTGCGCTCCATGAGATAGCCGATGACACCGGCGATGAGCATGGTCCAGACGTCAAACAACGTGTTGTTGACGGCATAGGAACCGACGAAGCAGCAAAGCAGGATCATCGGCACGATGACAGCACGAGGTACCGACAGCACGTGACGGGCAGCCTTGATCGCGAAATAGCCGAGTGGAAACAGCAGCAGGTTGGCGACGAAGAAGGTCATGATGATTGCCGTCGGCATGGTCGGGTTTTCGGCAAAGAGCCGCGGTCCCGGCGAAACGCCCTTCATGAACAAGACCCCGACCGCAATCGCCGTCACCGCATCGCCGGGGATGCCGAAGACGAGCGCCGGGATCCAGGCACTGGACAGGCCGGCATTGTTGGATGAAGTCGCCTCGATCAGACCTTCGGGGTGGCCGGTTCCATATTTTTCCGGCGTCTTGGAAAAGCGCTTGCTCATGCCGTAGGCGATCCAGGCAGCAAGATCACCGCCGACACCGGGAAGCGCGCCGATCGCAGAACCAAGTGAAGTGCCGCGCACCACGCTCCAGGGATAGGTGGCGAGAAGCCTGAACATGCCGCGATAGGGTTTGACGTCACCGACCTTTGGCGCAGGTGGTTGCTCACGTTCCAGTGCCGAAAAGCCGCGCAGCAGTTCGGAAAAGGCAAACATGCCGATCATGACCGGGATGAAGCTGACGCCGCCGGTCAGTTCCAGTATGCCGAAGGTGAAACGCGGCTGACCGGTGGTGACGTCGAGCCCAACGGTCGAGATCAGCAATCCGAACACCAGCGACACCGCACCCTTGGCAGGATCATTGCTGCTCACCAGTGCGCAGGTCATCAGGCCCAGCAAGGCAAGCCAGAAGAATTCGAAGCTCGAAAAATTAAGCGATATACGTGCGAGCGCCGGCCCAGTAATCAGAAGTATTGTCGCGCCGATCAGTCCGCCGGTTGCGGAAAAGAAAAAGCCGATCGAAAGGACCTGTCCGGATTTGCCGGTCCGGGTCATCTGGTATGCCTCTTCCGTGTAGGCCGCCGACGCCGGCGTTCCAGGAATGCGCAGAAGTGCGCCAGGAATGTCGCCAGCAGTGATTGCCATAGCAGTGGATGAGACGATCAGGGCGATGGCGGCAAGCGGCTCCATATAGAAAGTGAGCGGCACCAGCAAAGCCGTCGCCATTGTAGCCGTGAGGCCTGGAAGGGCGCCGATGAACAATCCGTAGACGGCACCTGCGAGTATTGGGACCAGCACGCCTGGCACCATGACCATCGCCAGGGCCTGTTCAAGAGTTTCATAGGACATTACAGCAGCCCTCCCAGCGGACCGGCGGGCAGTTCGACATGCATGATCTTGGTGAAGCCGAGGAAAAGGGCGAGCACAAAGACCGGTGCGACGACGGCGACCGTGAGAGGCCTCGCACCCATGAGTGCCATCAGCGTCGCCATGAAGGCGAGCCCGAGGAGCGGGAAGCCGACCGATTGAAAAAGGAAGGTCGATGCGATCAGCGCACCCACCGACCAGAGAGCAGCGGCCTTCTTGCGCCAGACAACATCCCATTCGCTGACATCGACCACGCGGTCTTGCGATGGCTTGGTCCATCCGGCCCATCCGATCGCCGCGCCCAGAATGATGAGCGCGACGCCGGTGATTTCAGGCATGAGGTCAGCACCGAATCGGACACCGGGCACCTGTGGCAATTGAGTGGCGGCGGCGATGACGCCGGCGCCGAATGCGACCAGACAAGGCCCGGTCAGCCGTTCACTGATTTTCATAATGACCTCGTCTGGTTGTCAGCGCTTACTGCGCCAGGCCGACAGCCTTCATCGTCTGACCGAGACCGTCATGGGCGGCCTTGACGGTCGCTTCGAAGGTCGCCGGATCCTGATAGGCGACTGAGAAGCCTCGCGAAGACATGAACTTCTTGAACTCCGCATCCTCGGTGATTTCCTTGAGAGCCGCGGATACCTTCTCGACGACTTCCTGGGGCAGTCCCTTTGGACCCGCGAGGCCGCGGAACGGCAGCGGCGACCACTTGATGCCAAAGACTTCATCCGTGGTCGGCAGATCGGGATAGAGCTCGCTACGCTCGGAAGAAATCAGCGCGACCGTCTTGGCTTCATTGGCCTCAACGAGCGAACGTGCTTCGGCAGGCGAGGTCGAGACCACCTGGATCGCACCGGACGCCAACTGCTGCAGCGCGGGCGCCGAGCCGTCTGACGCGACCCAGTTCGCTGCTACCGGATCGATGCCGAGCTGCTGGAGAAGGCCGACCCAGGCGAGATGCGATAGGCCACCGCGATTGGCGCCTGAGGCCGCGATACCGCCCGGATCCGCCTTGACGGCTTCGATGAGGCCCTTCACGTCGGAATAGGGTGCGTCCGTACGAATATTGATTCCGATCGCATCAGCATTGAAGCGACCGATGAAGTCGAGATCGTCCGGAGTCACGCCCTTCAGGCCCTGCGCTTCATACATCGCGCTTTCGATGGTGATGACGCCTAGTGTGTAGCCATCGGGCGTTGCCTGTGCGATCGCGGCGTGACCGACAAGCCCGCCGCCGCCGGTGCGGTTCACGACATTGAATGGCTGGCCGAACTTCTTCTGCAAGCCATCCGCGACTGCGCGGGCAGTGGCATCCGTGCCTCCACCGGCAGACCACGGCACGATGACTGTGACTGCTTTTTCCGGCCATTCGGCCATCGCCGAGCCTGCGCTCAGCATGAGCGTGAATCCTGCGGCGCCCAGCACGGAACGACGCAATAGTTTGTTTAAGAATGACATTTCCTACCTCCCTGGATCGTCTGATCAAAATGGCGAAGCGATAGCCCTCCCACTTTCGCCACCCTTGACATATGACTTATGTCATAAGTAATCTAAGCGAAAGATTGGCAGCGCGTCAACCGGGTCGCTAAGATTGTCGCGAGACTGAAAACAGAAACGAGAAATTCGGGGAACCAAATGATCAAGTCGGAACCAGTCACGATTGCCCGGCGCGACAGGCTGCACACCACGGTGGCAGCAGCGCTGGAAGCCAATATCCTGAACGGTGACCTGAAAATCGGCGACAAACTTGAATCTGAAAGCGCCATCGCCAAGGAATTTGGCGTTTCGACCCGGGCCGTGCGCGAAGCAATCCAGACGCTGGAGACCAAGGGGCTGGTGATGCGCCGGCATGGCGAGCGCACCACGGTCGTGCGCAAGGACGTCAACGAGTTTCTCGATACGCTTGCGGTTACCGTGCGCCAGCGATTGGCAAGCGAACCGGAATATCTGCAGCAGCTGATGGTGGCGCGCCGGATGATAGAAACGGAGATCCTAGAGATCCTCTGCTCGCGCGACGCTCCGATCGCCCAAGCCGTGAAAGATAATCTCGACCGCATGCGCAAAGCCCGTGACGAGACCGATTTTTCCGGCTTCGTCGAAGCCGATGCAGCCTTTCATCTTGCCCTTGTTCACTCCGCGGGCAACCGCATCCTGTCCATCATCTACGACAATTTTGCGAGCCTGATCGGTGAGGTCATCCAGGTGACCAGCCGGGTTCCAACGAAATCATTGGCGGAAGCCTATGACGAACACGCCGCGATCTACGCCATGATCCGCGACCGTGACGAAGCCGGCGCCAAGGCATTGGTGCGGGCCCAGATCGACAACAGCGCCAACTATCTGCGCATCGCCATAGAAAAGGCGACCAAGGAGGAAAAACGGAATGCCTGATTTCAACTATTCTGACGTGGACTGGGAGGCAATCGAGCGCCTGAAGAAGTGGTACTCGGGCGACATCCATGACAGCATGGAGGCGCTCGGCCTATGGGGCCATCTTGAAGGCATTCGCCTCCTGGGTGCACTTGCAGAAGGTGACGTGATCTGCGGGCCGGCAGTGACGGTTCTGTTTGGCCCGTCCGACCGCAAGGGCGAGCCGCAGGACGTCTATCACAATGCGATCGACAACGCGCCCAAGGGCGGCATCCTCGTCTGCGACGCTTCCTGTGCGCCCGGTTCCTGCTCCGGAGAGCTGATGAGCTCAGGCGCAAAGACACGCGGCGCAGCGGCGACCATCGTCAACAGCAGCGTGCGCGATCTCGCTCAAGTGCGCAAGCTCGGCTACCCCCTGTTCGGCACGGAGCCGAGCCCCGTCGGTGTGACCGGCAAGAAGGAGCCGATGGAATCGCAGGTACCGGTCAAGTTCGGCCGCGTTACAATCCGTCCCGGCGATGTGATCTTCGGCGATATCGACGGCGTTGTTTGCATTCCGAAAGAGCGCGTCAAGGAAGTTGCCGACCAAGCCGACCTTCTCGGGAAGTACGAGGCTGCTGCCCGCGACCGTATCCTTGCCGGCGAGAAGCTGCAGTCGGTCTGGCCGACCTGAGGCGTCGCTGTTTCCCGGGCTTCGTGCGAGCGCAGTTCGGGAGACGGAAGCCCGGCATCGTGGAAATAACGTACCTTGGAGCGTGATAGACGATGAATGCGCATCACAGCCGCGATTCGCTATAACGCCGCCACAGCTTTCCCCTGGGCCTTTTGATCGTCGAGGAGGGCAGCCTAATGCTTTTGAAGGGCCAAAGCATGACTGCAGTTTCCTTTGCCACGGGCATACACCACGTAACCCTGATCACCCGCAGTGTGCAGGATAATGTCGATTTCTACGTCGGCTTTCTCGGACTCCAGCTCGTAAAGCGAACAGGCGGGTTTGAAGATTCCCAGCAACTGCATCTCTTTTACGGGAATGCGGATGCCGAGCCGGGTACCCTCGTCACCTTTCTCGTGTGGGAGGATGGTGCTCCTGGGCGTGTCGGCAACGGTCAGGTCTCGGAGATCGCTTTTTCGGTGCCGCAGAATACCATCGGCGAATGGATGACGTGGGCAATTTCGCATCGCGTCCCGGTGGAGGGGCCGCTTCACGAATTCGGTGAGACAGTGTTGAGGCTGAAGGACCCTGACGGGATCATCGTCAAGCTAGTCGGCAACAGTACGACCGCGACAACCGAGAAGGACGGAGGTCCCGATCTCGTTGTCCGGCGGTTGCGGGCCGTAACCATCCTGACTGAGGCGCCGGAGGAGACCGCCGCCTTCATCCAGCGCTTCGGCTACCGGCGGGGCCCGATGTCGGGAGCCATTCAGCGCATTCTGTCAGACACCGATGCGGTCGATATCCGCGATGCCACAGGTTATGTGCCGGGCCTTCCTGGAACGGGCACGGCTGATCACGTGGCCTTCCGTGTCGCCGATGTCTCTGCGGTGCGGGCGGCGGAGGAGGAGCTATCGAAGCGCAATTCCTCGCCGACGAATTTCCACGACCGGAAGTATTTTACCTCGCTCTATGTTCGTGAACCGGGCGGCACGCTGATTGAGCTTGCGACCGACGGTCCCGGCTTTGCCATTGACGAGGCGCCGGGGCACCTGGGCGAGGGGCTCTTCGTGCCGCCGCACGATGAGACGCGGGCGGAAGATATCAAGGTGATGTTGCCGCAGTTTTCCATGCCGGGCCAGCCGCGCATGCCGCGCCGCGACTTGCCATTTGTTCACCGCTTCTTCGTTCCCGCTGAACCATCGGACGAGACCATTATACTCCTGCATGGCAGCGGCGGCAGCGAGGCGGACCTAATGCCGTTCTCCCACCGCATTGCACCGCAGGCCATGCTTCTCGGCGTGCGGGGTCGTGCAAATGAGGAAGGGGTGTCCCGCTGGTTCCGGCGGTTCTCCTCCACGAGCTTTGACCAGGAGGACATCCGCGCCGAGGCCGCGGCGTTTGCCGCTTTCGTTGAAGGTGCCGTATCCGCATATCACCTTGACACCAATCGACTGGTCTTTCTTGGCCTCTCCAATGGCGCTAACTTCATAGCCGCATTGATGGCGTTGCATCCGGAACTCATCCGGCGGGCGATCTTGCTGCGGCCGATGCAGGTCCTCGAGGATGCGCCGGTCGCTGATCTCACGGGCTCTTCGGTGCTGATGGTGAGCGGTCGCCAAGACCTTGCAGCGCCGTCCGCACGGCGGCTGGAGGCATGGCTGAAGCAGAGCAGCTGTGATGTTACCAGCCACTTCATCGATGCGGGCCATGGGCTCTCGGATCAGGACCTACCGTTGGCGCAGGCCTGGATGCGGGGCGCGGGGTGAGATATCGCCGGACTAGGGCGAGTTGGGTTTCAAATTCTGCTGGCGACATGTAGCCAAGGGCCGTACCCATATTTGACTATGTAAAGCTGATCGGCATCATCACAAGGAGCGATCTGATTGCAGCGCTTGCTCGTGACCTCGCCTGGTCAAAGGCTTCGGCTCACCATTCCGCCGAGATATACTGGGTTTCCATGAATTCCAACATGCCCTCGTGACCACCCTCGCGGCCGAGACCCGATTGCTTGACGCCGCCAAAGGGTGCGGCGGGGTCGGAGACGAGACCGCGGTTCAACCCCACCATGCCATATTCCAGCCGCTCGCAAACCTGCACGGCGCGCTTCATGTTCTCCGAAAAGACATAAGCAACAAGGCCGTATTCCGTGTCATTGGCGCGGCGGATGACGTCCTCCTGATCCGAAAACGTCTGGAGGGCTGCGACCGGCCCGAAAATCTCGTCATGCACGCAGTTTGCCGTCCTGGGGACGTTGGAGAGAACGGTTGGCGGATAGAAGAAGCCCTTGCCGTCCGGCTTGTGGCCGCCCAGTTCGACGGTGGCACCCTTGGCCACGGCGTCATCGACAAACGCAGCGACCTTGTCGCGGGTATCGGCGTTGACGAGTGGCCCGACATCGACACCGTCCTCGAGGCCGTTTCCGACTTTCAACTGCCGCATCGCTTCAACGAACCTTTTCGTGAAGGCGTCTGCGATGGTCTCATGGATATAGAACCTGTTGGCGGCGGTGCAGGCTTCCCCGAGATTGCGCATCTTGGCCTGCATGGCGCCGGAAACCGCCTTGTCGAGGTCGGCGTCCTCGAAGACGATCAGCGGGGCGTTACCACCGAGCTCCATTGCCGGCTTGACGACCTGCTCGGCGGCAGAGTGCAGAATCTTGCGACCGACGGCCGTGGATCCGGTGAAGGAAACCACCCGTACCCGGGGATCGCGCAGCATATGGTCGACGAGTTTGCCGGCACTTTTCGAGGGTAGAACGTTGACAAGTCCCTTCGGCACGCCGGCTTCTTCAAGAAGCGGCATCAAGGCCAGCATCGTCAACGGCGTTTCGGAAGCGGGCTTGATGATGACGGGGCATCCGGCGGCAAGGGCGGGGGCGATCTTGCGGGTACCCATGGCGGCCGGATAGTTCCACGGGGTGACAAGGACCGCGATCCCGGCCGGCTTGTGTTGGACGACGATGCGGGCACCGGAGGAGGGTGCGCGCGTGATCAGCCCGTCCGCTCGAACCGCTTCCTCGGCGAACCAGCGAAAGAACTCGGCAGCATAAGTCGCCTCGCCGATTGCATCGCCACGGGCCTTGCCGTTTTCGAGTGTGATCAGCCGGGCAAACTCATCAAGCCGTGACGTCATGAGCTCCCAGGCCTTGCGCAGGATCTCTGAACGCTCCCGCGGGCTTCTCGCGGCCCAATCGGCAAATGCGGCTTCTGCGGCGTCGAGCGCCGCATCCGCATCTTCTATCTCGGCCGATGCGACCGAAGCCAGCACCTCTTCATTTGCCGGATTGAAAACGTCGAAGCGTTCGCCTGCCGCTCCGTCGCGCCATTGGCCGTTGATATAGAGGTTGGTAAATTCCATTCTTTTATGCTCCCGATCAAATAAGGCTCTGCAGCGGATCAGCCAGCCGCTCGGCAAATTCGGTCATGAATGCCAGGGCCTCGACTTCGCCCAGCTGGTCTTCTCGGTAGTCGAACGAGAGGATCAATGCCTCGTTGTCACGACCGATCGTCAGAACGGGTGTTTCCGTGGCCGCCGAGGTCACCAGACTGATGCGCGAAGCGGTGAAGTCCCGAATGATCAATGCGGGCATGTCTTCGTCTTCCGCGACAGTCGGTTTCGACAGACGCGTGAGATCGGCGTCCAGATAGCGGCACTTTTCCTGTGCCTCATCCCGCAGCTCGACCACCAGGGGTCGGGATTTCGCCGTTGTGGCCCTGCGGAGCGTTCCTGTTGCGAAATACAGCCAGATTTGATCTTGCGTGATATCGATCCCGCCTTCGGCCTTCATGCGGGCTATGAAGCTTTCACAACCGCTCGCCGAAAGTCTGGCTATGATGTGCAACGCGGATGTCGCCGGCGCGGTAGTCCGGTCCGGCAAGGCCTGCGGTTCTTTTGCTTCAGGGATCGCCTCGACGTGATGGGCCCGCGTCGCCAACTCACGCAAGGTCTGCAGATCTGCCGTATGGAATGGCTGTTTCGTCCCACTTGCCAGAAGCATGGAGAGTTCTAGACCCTCTTCATGCGCCAGACGGCGCGCCTTCGGCGAGACGAGGATGCGACCGGTCCGCTCAGACGGGGGAGGAGCGGATGAAGCGCGTGCTTGCGTCTCCGCTTGCTTTGGAACGGCGGGTGCTGCCGCCTGCACTTCCCTGTCGGGAGCCGGGCCCGACACCTGAATGGGGGCAGATGGCTTGTCGTGTGTAATGACTGCAATCACGGAGCCGACGGGAACGGCGGTCTGTGCATCTGCAAGGATCGCGGCGACATAGCCATCATGTCCGGCCGGCACTTCCATGACGGATTTGTCGGTCTCGACCTCCAGCAGGGTGTCATCTGCCGAAACCTTGTCACCCGGGGTTTTCCGCCACGTGACGATGAGTCCGGTATCCTGCGCCATGCCCAGTGCTGGCATGATGATGTCGTGGCCCTGCGGAATGGCGGCAGCGACCGGCGCGGTCGGCAGACCTTTCTGCTCCCGTGTGTCCTGTTCATGAGGCGTAGCCCCTCCGGTGGGTGGAGCCGACATGTCATCGGCTGTTTCGGCAATGACGGCAATCACATCGCCGACCGGCACCTCGTCGCCGGCTTCCGCGCTGACGCGGGTCAGGAAACCGTCCGCCTGAGCCTCTACTTCCATTGTGGACTTGTCGGTCTCCACTTCCATGATGGGCTCGCCAAGGCGTACCGGATCGCCCGGTCGCTTCAGCCAGGAGACGATCTTGCCGGTCTCCTGGGCCATGCCGAGGGCGGGCATGATGACGTCATGCGGCATAATAGAGCTCCTTGCGCATGAGCTTGCGGGCGCGCTCCGCGACAGCCTCGGCGGTCGGTACCGTCAAGTCTTCCAGCGCCGGCGAAAACGGTACGGGCACGTCCATAGCGCCCATGCGCTGCACCGGCGCGTCTAGATGGTAGAACGCCTTTTCAAAAATGCGGGCGGCGATCTCGCCGGTGACGCCGTAGTTCTGGTGGCCCTCGTCGATGACGATGGCCCGGGACGTTTTGCGTACCGAATTGAGGATCGTCCTTTCGTCGAGCGGTACGATGGTACGAGGATCGATCACTTCGGCGGAGATGCCGTCCCTGGAAAGCGCGTCGGCTGCCTTCAGTGCGACCTGCACCATCGACGAGGTGGCAACAAACGTGATGTCGCGCCCCTCGCGCAGCACGGCGGCTTCGCCGAAGGGGATCAGATATTCCTCCTCCGGCACCGGCGCCTTGTCGTTGTACATCAGCTTGTCTTCGAAGATGACGACCGGATTGTTGTCGCGAATGGCCGTCTTCATGAGGCCCTTCGCCTCGTAGGCAGAGGAGGGCATCGCGACCTTCAGACCCGGAATGTGAGCGACAAGAGCGTGCAGCGATTGCGAGTGCTGGGCGGCGGAACGTCTCGTCGCACCGAGATTGGTCCGCACGACCAGAGGCACACTCAGCTTGCCGCCCGACATGTAGTGGGTCTTGGCGGCCTGGTTGCAGAGCTGATCCATGATCAGGTAGATGAAATCGCCGAACATCAGGTCGACGATCGGCCGCAGGCCGGTCATCGCGGCGCCAACGGCAATGCCCATGAAACCCGGTTCGGAAATGGGCGTATCGATCACGCGGTCCGTGCCGAACTCTTCCACGAGCCCCGAAAGGACCTTGAAGGGTGTGCCGGCTTCGGCGACATCCTCGCCCAGCAGGATGATGCTGTCGTCGCGGCGCATTTCTTCCGCGATGGCCTCGTTGACCGCTTTCGACAGAGTGATTTCACGGGTCATGCGCGTTCTCCTGCTATGATGTCCAGGGCATGCGGAATGTCCTTGAAGACGTGCATGTCGACCTCCGAAGCTTCAGGGAAGGCGGCCTTTTCGGCATAGGCGACGGCAGCCTTGGCTTCGGCGCGAACCGCGTCTTCGATGGCTGCAAGCTCTTCAACGGTGGCGATCTTCTGGTCGTCGAGCCACTTGCCGAAATTGACGATTGGATCGCGGTTCTTCTTCCACTCGGCTTCTTCGTCCTTGGCGCGGTAGTATTCTCGGTTGATGTCGCCGACGTGATGGCCGTGGTAGCGATAGGTTCTGAGCTCCATGAAGAACGGCCCTTCGCCTCTGCGGGCGCGGGCTACCAGATCGGTCGCCAGCTTGTTGACGGCCAGCACGTCCTGGCCGTCGACCTGGTGGCTTTCGATGCCGAAGGCTTCGGCGCGCGCGATAATGGAGCCGGCCGCAATCTCGTCCGTCCGGGTATATTCCGAATAGCCGTTGTTCTCGCAGGCGTAGATGACCGGCAGTTTCCAGAGCGCCGCCATGTTCATGACCTCGTACCAAAGGCCCTGGGCCGTGGCGCCATCGCCGAAGAAGCACACGGCAACGCCGCCGGTTTTCTGGCGCTTGGCACTCAGGGCTGCCCCGGTCGCGATCCCCATGGAGCCGCCGACGATGGCATTGGCTCCGAGGTTGCCGTGGCTCTGGTCGGCGATGTGCATCGAGCCGCCCTTGCCCCGGCAGTAGCCCTCGGCCTTGCCCAGCAGCTCGCAGAACATTTCACTGAATTCGGCCCCCTTGGCCACGCAGTGACCATGGCCGCGGTGGGTTGAGGTGATCTTGTCGGTGTCGTTGAGCGCTTCGCAAATGCCGACCGCGACGGCCTCCTGACCGGAATACATATGCGTGAGGCCCGGCATCTTGGCTGCGAGATAGAGCTGGTTGGCATTGTCCTCGAAGGCGCGGATACGCACCATCTGGCGATACATGCGCAGATAGTCGTCCGCGTTGTGGGTTTGCTGTTCGGCTTTGGCGTTCATGTCTGCGGTCCCCGTTTTGGTCGCTGGCCGGGGCTTCCCTGGCCGGCAAAGCAAAGGTCTCAATAGCGGTTGGCGATCGGCAGCTCTTCGGCCGGGAAGAGGGAGATCACCTCCACGCCGGTATCGGTGACGACGACTTCCTCCTCAATGCGGGCGGCCGAGTAACCGTCGGCCGCCGGGCAATAGGTTTCCAGGGCGAAGACCATGCCGGTCTGGATCTCCATCGGATGTTCGAGGCTGACGGCGCGGCTGATGATCGGCCGCTCGTGGAGTGCGAGGCCAAGGCCATGACCGAACTGGAGACCGAAGGCTGATTCCTCGTTCGGAAAGCCGAATTCCTCGGCCTTGGGCCAAACCGCCGCCACCTTGTCGGTGGTTACCCCGGGCTTGATCATAGAGATCGACGCGTCGATCCATTCGCGGGCTTTCACATAGGCGTCGCGCTGGGCGGGGGTTGCCCGGCCAATGTTGAAGGTCCGGTAGTAGCAGGTCCGATAGCCCTGATAGGACTGCAGAATGTCGAAGAATGCCTGATCGCCCGGACGGAAATAACGGTCGGTGAAATTGTGCGGGTGCGGATTGCAGCGCTCACCTGAAATGGCGTTGATCGCCTCGACATCGTCCGATCCCATTTCGTAGAGCATCTTGTTGGACATGGCGACGATGTCGTTCTCACGGATGCCCGGCTTAAGCTCCTCATAGATCATGTGATAGACGCCATCGACCATGGAGGCAGCCTGCGTCAGGAGCTGGATTTCATCCCAGTTCTTGATTTCGCGCGCCGCCAACATGATCTGCTGGCCGTCGATGACCTTCAGGCCTTCTTCCTGAAGGGCGTGGAACATTGCGGTTTCCGCATAGTCGACGCCGACAGGCATGTCCGCCATGCCGGCGTCCCTGATCAATCCGGCAATTTCCTTGGCATACTTGCGCATCAGGCCGAATTCCGGCGGAATGGTGCCGCGCATGCCGACGACGCCTGCCCGGCAGTGATCCGGCTCCAGCCAGTCGGAAAACTTCTTGTGGTGCATCGCGGCTGAGCCGAAGTCCCAGACATAGGGGGAGTCGTCACCTGTCAGCAGGCAGAAGCGGCACATCTTGTCACGTTCCCACTCGCCGATCTTGGTCGCGGATACGTAGCGGATGTTGTTGACGTCGAAGAGCAGCAGGGTACCTGCCGGCGAGTTCTTGAGCGCCTGGCGGGTGCGTGCCAGCCGGTAACGACGCAGACGGTCGTGGTCGATCCGGCGTTCGAAGTCGACGGAGGTATGTCCCCAGGCCGGCAGCCGGCCTTCCCAGCGCCAGTTCTGATCGAGATCCTGCGGTGTGAGGATGTTGGGTGTGAGTGCGCGGTTCATGACTTTCTCCTTCGGCTGTGCGGGGCGCAGCCGTTTCAATTGGTTGGATTTTCGAAAGACGGTGCCTTACTGGATGCACCAGCCGCCATCGATGTGGATCATTTGACCCGTCATGTAATCGCTGTCGGAGCTTGCCAGGAACGAAGCCGTTCCCTTGATGTCGTCAGGATAGGAGACGCGCTTGATGTGCAGCTCGTTGTTGACGATATCTTCATAGGCCTGACCGGCCCGCTGCTTGAACCCGATATCGACGAGGTCCTTGTCGAGCTGCTCCCAAAGCGGGGTCACAACAACGCCGGGTGCGTAGCCGTTGACGGTGATGTTGTGCTCCGCCAGGGACACGGCGCCGCAATGCGTGAGCGCGAGGCAGCCGTATTTCGACGTGCAATAGACGGTGACGTCGATCAGCGGCTTTCTCGAAGCGATCGAGCCGACATTGATGAGCTTGTACGGATAGTCCTGTTTGCCCTGCTTGATCATCTGCCGGGCGGTCTCCTGCATGCCGAGCCACATGGCCTTCGTGTTGACGGACATGATCATGTCCCAGTTGTCTTCGTCGATATCCATGAAGAAGCGCGGTTTGTTGAGGCCTGCATTGAAGAGGCCGACATTGATCATGCCGAAGGCATCAACGGTCGCGGCGACCGCGGCGGCGTTATCCTCACGCTTGGTCACGTCCATCTTCACCGCAACAGCCTTGCCGTTGCCGGCCGCATTGATCTGGTCGGCGACCTTCTGCGCTTCGGCAAGATCGAGATCCCCCAGGCAGACGTTCGCCCCCTGTTCGGCAAAGGCGGCCGCGTTGGTCGCACCCATGCCGCGCGCCGCACCCGTAATCAGAATGTTCTTGCCCTTCAGGCGGTTCGGATCCATTGCTTCCTCCCTGGATTTGCCTCACGCGTTCATGGCGCGATCAGCCCGTTCCTGCGCACGTTGCAAGGCCATCTTCGGCGTCACAATTCCGCGCAACATGTCATGCAGTTCCTCACCGCAGATCTGAATGATCTCCGGAAGTTGTGGTATCGGTGGCCGTGGCCAGAATTGCAGCTCGTCGCGCCAGGACATGGAGTCGACGGCTTCGAAGATCGGCGACGTACGGCGGACCTCCGGGTCCGCGCCGACCGAATAGCGAGGATTGGTGCGGCTCCCGTTCAAAACGAACAGTTTCTGCGCCTCCGGCGAGGTGAACATTGTCAGCGCCTTCGCCGCTGCCCTCAGCCGGTCCGGCTGGATGTTGCGCGGAATCCCCAGAGCGTAGCCACCGACCGGGGCGATCGGCGCGTTACCGCGACCGACCGGATGCGGCAGATAGCCCGTCTGCTCGTAGGCCGGGGATGTCGGGTCCAGCTCGAAATACGGTGCAAGAAGGGTGTAGCCATAGGCCATGGCGACCGACCCCATCGCATAGGGACGCACTCGCTCGTACCACGACATCGATAGGATGTAGGGCGGCGAATAACTCAGCAGGTTGAGGAGATATTCCGCCGCTTCGAGCCCCGCGTCGCAGTCGATCATTGCACGCCATCCGCCGCGATGCAGATTGCTGGTGTCAAAGCCGCCGGCATTCGGGGGGATATCGATGACGGGCTGGCCGAAATCCGACAGCGTCATCAGAAAGGTATGGCCGAGGGCCGTCCCGCGCGCCGCGTTCCAGGCGATGCCGTAGCGCCCGTGGGCGGGGTCATGCAGCGCCTTGGCGGCCTTGATCACATCCGTCGTGGTAACCGGCGGCTCAAGGCCTGCCTCGGCAAAGAGGTCCTTGCGATAGAACAGCAGCTCGGGTGTGGTCTGCGCCGGAACCCCGTAGGCTTCGCCGCCCCAATGCGTGGCCTTCCATCCTGCGGTATGGAAGTCGGCGGGATCCAGCCGGTTGATATCCATGGCCGCGTTCAGCGGCATGAGTACGTTGTCCTCGACCAGCTGGCCCAGCCAGGGAAGGTCGAAGGCGATGATGTCGTATCGGCTGATCTTGCGCTCCGAATTCTTGATGATCTCCTGGCGCAGTCGGTCGATCGAGAAGGCGCGTTGATGGATTTCCGTGCCGACCGCCTGCTCGAACTGACGCTTCAGCTGGTCCATCACCATGAATGTCGGATCACCGTGGACGAGAACCCGAACGCCCCCGGGGATACGGAGCGGCTCGGCGAAGACCGTCAAGGGTGGAATGGACCTGGCGGCAAGATAGGAGCCGCCGAAATAATAGTCGTCTGTGCTGCCTTTGACGCCTTCCGGAGCAAAAGTCGTACGGGCGAGGCGTCGCACCCGCCCCGTGAGTTGCATCCACGCCTCGAGCAGCTTGTTGCTTGGATGAAGCGTGACCGTCTTGCCGGTGCGTGTACGCGGACGCTCGTCGATGAGGCCAGTGCCGATCATCTCCTTCAATCGTCGTGTTGCTGTGGCATAGGGAACGCCCGACGCCCCGATCAGGGATGTCGGCGTGACGGTCTTGGCCTCCAGATGACTTTTGACGAGTTGAAGCGACATGCTGAAATGCGGATTGGGCGTGTAGAGTTCGGTCGCGTCGCGCAGCTCTTCGCTGAACGTTTCCAGAAACGAGATGATTTCCAGCATCTCGATCTGCTCGTCGGCAGCGACCTGAATCCTATCTTCGCTTGATCCTTCCTCCCTCATCTGGAATGTTGCGCTTCTTGGAACACCAGCTTTGCCTGCGGCTTTCGAAGAATTGCGCCCTTCACCATTCCTGTTGTCGGTATTCATGACGACCCCCTAAAAATGTTCAGATTGAACTGACGATCCTATCGATAAAAAATCCGTAATGGATAAAAAAATATTCATTATGGATATATTTGCGACTCTCTTCGGTCGCCGGTCGCTGCAGTTTGCTGACCACGCTGCCGGTTGGTTCATACCGCTACAGAGAGAGGGCGCCGAGGTTTAGTAAGGTGCCGTAGAGACGGAGTGGCAACCGACAGTGTTCAAATGGGAGGAATTGACATGAAACTGAGCGCATTGTTTGCCGGGACGGCTGCCATTGCAGTCCTGGCCTTTGGCGGGGCCGCGAGCGCCGCCCAGTACAAGATCGGTATCACGCAGAACAATGTCGGCGTGGACAGCTACCAGACCACTTATGACAAGGCATTCACCGAGGCTGCCAAGGCCAACGACAAGGTCGAGGCAGTGGTTCTCGACGCTGGCGGCGACGTGTCTCGGCAGATCGCTCAGATCGAGGATCTGATCCAGCAGAACGTCAATGCCATCATCATCTGGCCGACGAACGGCGAGGCCGTCATCCCGGCCGTACGCAAGGCCTACAAGGCCGGCATTCCGGTCATCGTCACCAATTCCAACATCGCCAAGGAAGGCTTCGATTTCGTCAAGTCCTTCTCTGGTCCGGACAATATCACCCAAGGTTCACGCGCCGCCGAAATCATGTGCGACAAGTTCAAGGACATGGGTATCGCCGACACAGCCAAGATCGTCCAGATCTCCGGTCAGCCCGGCTACACCACCGCGATCGAACGCGCCAAGGGCTTCGAGGATCGCCTGCCGGAGGTATGTCCGAAGGTCCAGCTGATGGAAACGCAGCCGGGCGACTGGAACCGCGAAAAGTCGCAGAAGGTCATGGAAGCCTTCCTGGTGAAATACGACCACATCGACGGCGTCTATGCAGGCGATGACAACATGGGGGTCGGAGCCCTGAACGCTGCCAAGGCGGCCGGCCGCGACGGCATCATCTTTGTCGGTGCGACCAATTTTGCCGTCGGCTACGAAGCGATGGAGCGCGGCGAATATTGGGGGTCGATTTACCAGTCTCCGGTCGACGATGCCAAGGCCGCGTTGCAGACCGCGATCGACGTGCTCGACGGCAAGGATGTGCCTTTCCTCAACTACTTCGACACGCCGAAGATTACCCAGGACAACATGAAGGACTTCACCAAGCCGGTGTTCTGACCAGATTGTTCAGTCAAACGGGCGCCGTGCGTTAGCGGCGCCCGCCAATCTTTACCTGCATGAAGAGAATTTGGAGGCGGTCATGGGACGTGTGTCCGGACGGTCATGCCTTGTCACAGGCGCAGCCCGAGGTATTGGTCGTGCGATCGGACGGGCGCTGCTCGAGGAAGGCGCCGATGTCTGCTTCGCCGACATCGATGAAGGTGGCGCGAGGCGGGCGGCCGAAGACGCTGCCGAATTGGCGCATAACGCGGGCGGCAAGGTTGCCTATTGCGGTGTAAACGTTACAGACCGGGCATCGGTGCAGGCCATGATAGCCCATGTCGCGGCAAGCTTCGGCAAGCTGGATGTCAGCTTCAACAATGCCGGCGTCAACAAGCCGATGAATTTCCTCGACGTGACCGAGGAGAACTGGAATTTCATCATGAATGTCAACGCTTTGGGATGCATGATCGGCATGCAGGAGGCGGCGCATCAGATGATCCGGCAGGCGACCGGCGGCAAGATCATCAACACGGCTTCGATTGCCAGCCGCCAGGGCTTCGACAATGTCGCCCCCTATTGCGCGAGCAAGTGGGCCGTGGTCTCGTTGACCCAGTCGGGGGCACGTGATCTGGCCAAGCACAACATCACCGTTACCGGCTTCGCACCGGGAGTTGTCGCCACGGAAATGTGGGAGGAAGTGGATCGCGACCTGATGAACATCGGCGCGGCGCAAAGGCCGGGGCAGGCGATGGAGGAATTCGCGTCCGGCATCTTGAAGGGCCGCGTTGCCAAGCCCGCCGACATCACCGGCACCACCACCTTTCTGGCATCGCCAGAAAGTGACTACATGACCGGACAGATCGTCATGATCGACGGTGGAATGACTCTGGTCTGAACGCTTGCTTGCGGACAGCGCCTGACTCTGGGAGGGGTCGATGGCACATCTTATGAAATCGGGCTTTGCCGCGCGCATTGCCCAGCAGGGCATCCTGATTGCCTTCATCCTGTTCATGATCGGCTTCACGATCGCCAATCCGCGGTTTCTAGAACTCGACAACGTCATGGGCGTCGTCCGGTCATCCGCTATTCTCGGCGTGATGGCACTCGGCGTAACGTTCGTCGTCATCAGCGGAAACCTCGATCTTTCGGTTGGATCGATGATGTCGTTTTCGACCATCGTCGTTCTCGATCTGCATGACAGGATCGGACCGGCACTCGCCATTCCGACAATGTTCATCATGACGCTGGCGCTGGGCGCCCTGATCGGCCTTCTGGTCGGCTATCTTCGCCTCAATTCGCTAATCGTCACGCTCGGTATGCTGTCTGCCATTCACGGGCTGACGCTGACCTACTCGGGCGGCAAGAACATGGACATAGCCGACAAGGAGGGGACGTGGTTTTCCGTCTTCGGCCAGGGAAGCGTCGCCGGCGTACCGGTGCCGATCTTGATCTTCGCCGCTTTGGGCATCGTGCTGGCCGTGGTCTTGGCGCGAACGCCATTCGGTCGAAAGGTCTACGCGGTCGGCGGAAACGGCGTGGCGGCGACATTTTCCGGCGTTCGCCGGGCGCGGGTGATCTTTTGTTGTTATCTGCTGTCGTCCTTTTGCGTGGCGACTGCCGGTCTCATTCAGGCCAGCCGGTCGCTCGGCAGCCAGAATACGGTCGGGCAGGGGCTGGAACTGGAGGTGCTGGCGGCGGTCATCCTCGGCGGCGCCTCGCTGCTCGGCGGTTCGGGAACCATCTTCAAGACCGTGATCGGCGTTCTGATCCTCGGCTTCATACAGAATGGACTGCTTCTCGTCGGACTGCACTTCTATGTCCAGTATGTGGTGACCTGGATCATCATCATCCTTGCTGTCTGGCTCGATATCGCGGCCAAGCGCGGCAAGCTCTGGTCGGCGATCGCGTAGGGAGAAGGCCATGTTTCAAGCAGGAACACTCAGCACGTTTCTCAAGCGCGGCGCCATTTGGGGCTTCATCATCCTTGAATTGGTGTTCTTCTCGGCAGCCGGCCATTTCCTTTCCCTGTCGGACAAGGCCTTCATGGATGTGGGCAACATGTTGCTTCTGTTCAAGCAGGCCGCACCGCTCGGCATCATCGCCGCCGGCATGACGATCATCATGATTAACGGCAATATCGATCTCTCGGTCGGCGCCACCTTTGCGCTGGCGGGTATCGTTCTGCTGGACAGCATGACCTGGCCGGTGTTCAGTGGGCTGGGGAACTGGGTTATCCCGATCTCCTGGCTTCTGGCCCTTGGCACCGGTGTGGCTCTCGGCGCACTGAACGGCCTCATCGTCTGGAAAACGGGCGTCGACGCCTTCATCGTCACGCTTGGGTCGATGCTCGGCTATCGCGGTCTCGTCTTCATGTACAACGGCGAGCAGCCCACATCGAACCTGAACTGGACGCTGGTGGACTTTGCCGAAGCGCGCTTGTTGGGCGTCCATACGGCGACATGGTTCCTGCTCGGCGTGACGGCGATCCTGTGGTTCGTCATGCGCCACACGGTGCACGGCCGCAATGCCTATGCGATCGGCGACAATCGCGAGGCAGCGGTCAATGCCGGGATCCGGGTAGGCCCGCATTTCCTGATCAATTTCATGATTATAGGCTTCCTCGCCGCACTTTCAGCCGTGGTCTTCTATTCGGAGTCGGGCTCCGTCAATCCCAATGACGGCGAGCTGTACGAATTGTGGGTAATCACTGCGGTCGTCCTTGGAGGAACCAAGCTGACCGGAGGTGCCGGATCGATCATCTCCACCTTCGGTGGCGTTCTCGCCATCGAGCTTCTGCGCAAGGGACTGGCCTACATCGGCACGAATACCGAAACGGTCAATCTGGTGATCGGCCTGATCCTGATCGCCGTCCTGTTTCTCGACAGGCAGCTGAACATCAAGGGCAAGGAGACGTTGAAGATATGAGCGAGGTTGCACCTGCCCTTCGGCTTGAGGGCATCATCAAGACATTTCCCGGGGTCCGTGCGCTTGACGACGTCTCCTTTGCCGTACTTCCGGGCGAGGTTCATGCCCTCATGGGGGAAAACGGCGCAGGAAAGTCGACCCTCATGAAGGTGCTCGGCGGCATTCACCAACCCGACGGCGGACGCATATTCGTCGGCGACAAGCCGGTGGTGATGAGTAATCCGCTGGAGGCAAAGTCGAAAGGCATCGTCTTCATCCATCAGGAACTCAGTCTGGCGGAAGAACTGACTGCGGCCGAGAACATCTATCTGGGCGAACTGCCGCGCAAATCCTTCGGCAGGGTGGACTGGCCAACACTGTTTGCCCGCACGGACGAAATCCTGAAACGCCTGAACGTGTCGTTCGATGCGAGAACCATTGTCGGGTCGCTTTCGATCGCCAATCAGCAGATGGTGGAGATCGCCCGGGCGCTCACAGTTGATGCCAAGGCGGTGATTTTCGACGAACCGACCGCATCGCTGACGGATGCGGAGAAGATCGTGCTCTTCGATGTGATTGCTGACCTGAAAGGCCGGGGCGTTGGCATTGTCTACATCTCTCACCGGATGGAGGAGATCTTCAAGATCACCGACCGGATCAGCGTGCTGCGTGACGGGGAGTTTCGCGGGACGCTGAAGACCGCCGAGACCAACGAGGACGAGGTCACGCAACTGATGATCGGACGGTCGCTCGACCTGACGCGCAATGCGATCCACCATCAACTGGGCGATGTCGCGCTCGAGGTGAGGGGGCTGTCCTGTGGCCGGCTCTTTTCCGATGTCAGCTTCACCGTGCGCAGCGGAGAGGTCGTGGGCTTTTACGGACTTGTCGGTGCCGGCCGCACGGAAATCGCCGAGACGCTGTTCGGATTGCGCGAGCCGAGCGCCGGTACGATCATCGTCGCGGGGGAGGAAACCGACATCCGCTCTCCGGCAGATGCGATTGCGAAAGGCATTTCTCTCGTGCCGGAGGACCGAAAGTCCCAGGGCCTGGTGCTCGGCATGAACTGCCGGGACAACATGACGCTGCCGCAAGTGGATGGTCTGACCGCAGGTCCGTTCGTGGCGGAGGGATTGGAAATCGCGATCTTCGATCAATACCGCGACCGCCTCGACATCCGCACACCGGGCTGGAAGCAACTCGTCGGCAATCTTTCCGGTGGTAACCAGCAGAAGATCGTCATCGCCAAGTGGCTGTCCATGCATCCCAATGTGCTGATCGTTGATGAGCCGACGCGCGGCATCGACGTCGGGTCGAAATCCGAAATTCACAATCTGATCCGAGATCTCGCCGCCCATGGCTACGCCGTCATCGTCATCAGCTCCGAAATGCCGGAGGTGCTGCACGTCAGCGATCGCATCATTGCGATGTACCAGGGCCGGATCATGAACACGTTTACCTCGGAGGACGTGACGGAAGACAATCTCATCCAGGCCATTTCGGGGATGAAGCCTGCGCAACAGGAGGTGGCCTGATGCGGATCGGCTTCGTCGGTCTTGGCCGCATGGGAACCCATATGGTCCGCAATCTCGCGCGTGCCGGCTTCGAGTTGGTCCTGTGGAACCGCACACGGGAAAAGGCTGAAGATCTCGCCAGATCGCTGGGAGCTGCCATCGCCGAAACGCCCGCATCGCTCGCTGCGGAGTGCGACGTGGTTATCACCATGCTTGCCGATGATGCTTCGTCGGAGCTCGTTCATTTCGGCAAGGACGGTCTCTTTTCGGCGCGACACCCCGATGGCGATTGTGCCCGCTATTTCATCGAAATGGGCACGATGAGCTCGAAGCATATCGAGGCGCTTGTCGAGGCAGCACCCCCGGGTGCCTTTGTGATAGACGCGCCTGTGTCCGGTGCGACGCAGGCCGCCGAAGCGGCACAGCTGACCATTATGGCGGGATGTGACGAGGCGGTCGCAGGGCCGCTCACGCCGATCTTCTCGGCCGTTGGCAACCGGACCATCTGCCTCGGCCGGGCCGGAGCCGGGGCTGCAATGAAGCTCGCCGTCAATTCGCTCATCCACGGCCTCAATCAGACACTGGCGGAAGCCCTGACACTTGCCGAGGCAGCGGGTATTCGGCCCGACACGGCATTCGACGTAATCGAAGCCAGCGCCGCCTGTGCGCCGATGCTCAAGTATCGACGAGCGCTCTACCTGAATGAAAGCGCTCACGAGGTGACGTTCACGGTCGCTCTGGCACGCAAGGACATGGCCGTTGCCGCTGAACTTGCACAGTCCCTCGGCATCGCCATGCCTCAAGGCAGGGTCACGCTATCAAAACTCATGGAAGCCGAAGCGGCGGGTTATGCGGCGCGAGATATGGCTTCGATCGTCAATTTCATGCGGGAGGAAAATCGATGAAGGCAGCCCTTTTCGTTGGTGGCTGGGAAGGCCATGCCCCGACGGATTTCGCAGACTGGTATTCGGCACTGCTGCGTGACAACGGCTTCACGGTTGACGTCTACGATACGCTGGAACCGCTGGAAAATCCGGAGATGCTGTCGGATGTCAATCTGATCACACCGATATGGTCTTCCGCGCGTTCGGGTCATCAGGAAGAGTTCGGCAACATGACCAAGCTCCAGGAGGATGGCCTCTTGAAGCTGATTGCCGCCGGTTGCGGTATCGCCGGCTGGCACGGCCATATGGGTGATGCTTTCCGCGACCGTCCGACCTATCATTTCCTGATCGGGGGCCAGTTCGTCGCCCATCCCCCCGGCTGGCCCGACAATCTGCAGCCTCGGGAAGACTACATCGACTACGATGTCACCATCTGCAGGCCCGACGATCCGATCGTCAAAGGCATACGCAGTTTCCGGCTGCGCTCCGAGCAGTATTACATGCTTGTCGATCCCTCCAACGAAGTGCTGGTCACCACGACATTTTCCGGTGACCATTTATGGTGGATCGAGGGCACAGTAATTCCCGTCGTTTGGAAGAGGCGGTGGGACCAGGGCCGAGTGTTTTATTGCTCGATTGGTCACGAACTGGATGACCTGCGGGTGCACCAGGTTACCGAAATCATCCGACGCGGCGCGCTGTGGGCGGCAAAGTCGCGCGACTGATCTGACGTGCAGGTTTGGTCAGCATGACCGCTAAAGCGCGGTTGATGTACGTCCGGTGGCATTGTCTTCACGGACTCTGCTGAAAGAGGGGATGTTGGAGTTGCGTGATGGACAAGCCGCTTGCCGGTTATCACCGTCACCACCTGTCGTTAAATCGCATAATTTCATGAATGCAGGCAGCGATCAGTATCCTGCAGCATAGCGAGTCCGTCAGCGCGTCTCATCTGTTTGCACTCTTGATGCCGAACTTGCATCTCCAAATTCTGGGTCTCGCGCCACTCACAAACAAACGTTTTCGAAACCTGCATTTCAAGTCTGGCGCGGTGCGCAGGGCCCAAGACTTGGGTGATAGGTGATCCGCATCAGAAGCCGACTTTGACCCCGCCCTTGGCTGACCACCACCAACTGTCGTCGCTATAGAATGCCAGCCTGCCGCCGCCATAAACACTGAAACTGTCGGTCACATTCAGTTCTGCAGACACTTCGAAGGTGCCGCCGGTCACGGCCCGATCGGCAAAGGCTGACGTGGTGAAAGCAGTATTGACCAACGTGGCGTCGTAGCGCGGGTCACCGAGGTTGAGGCTTTCGACCAGCGTGGCGGAAAGGTCGAAGCGAAGGTTCATGCCATTTTCGAAAGTGTGCGCCTTGCCGAGCCGGACTTCGAGGCTGCCCTCGACCACATGCGACGACCGGTCGTCATAGCTGACATTCTGCACGGAACCGGTCTCGGTATAGCCGTCGAGCCAGGTGCCGACATAGCGCAGTCGGGCGCCCGGGGTGAGTGACCAGCCGTCGGACAGCGCCAGCCTGCGGCTGACGGCGAGTTCGGGGGCGATGTACCAGCCGTCATAGGAGCCGGTCGCGGCATTGTCGCCGCCGCTGACGTCACGGGTCGTCTCCGCCCGCAAACCGCCGGCGATGAGCAACGCATCGATATCATAGGCGCCATGCTGCCCGCCGTAATAGGCGCCCGCGAAGGCGTTGTCGGCATCGACCGATCCGGTGCCGGCGGGCCCGTCATTGGACAATTGCCCGATGCCGCCAAGGAAGCCGGCGCGTATCACTCCCTCACGTATTTCGTAGCCCGTCACCAGACCGGCGTGGGCGGTGTCGGTGAGGTTTGCTCGGTCGCGCCCACCGCCGCCGTAACCGCTGAGCCAGAAGAAGCGGGACGGTTCGTATGACGAGGCGCCAACCACGTTAGTGACGGCAGCCGCCGCGCCGGTCAGTGTTGGCGCCGATGCATAGGCGAGCGCTGCGTTGCCGTTTGGAGTGCCGCCTTGCGGCGCGATGCCGCCGACGATGTCGCTGATTGCGCCGATCTGCCGGCCGATGGCGCCGGGCAGTGCCGAGGCTCCGTTGGACTGAACCACATCGAGCACCGCCTCGTTTGCCGGATCACCGGTGACGACGAGACTCTGGAAGCGGTTGTGGAGGGTGACGTCGTTGGCGTCCTCGGCAAACCCTTGCACCGCCATCGTGTAGCTGCCTGGGGCGAAGTGAATGGTGTTGTTCGAAGTATTCACGAAATTGACCGAAGACCCGAAGCTGGCGCCCGGCTCGATGTAAAGCGTGTTGCCGCCGGTCAGAAAGACCAAATTCTCGATATGGCCGGACTGGTAGAGTTCGATCGCTTCGCCCGAGGTGCCGAGCGCGAAGATATAACCCGTGTTCAACATCCGCGCCGGAGCATGGAGGGTGACGAAACTTTCCATCCGCCCGTGATTTTCGATGATTACGTCTCCTCTTCCGCGGACATCAAGCGAGGACCCGTTACCCTTGAGCACGCCCGTTTCGGTGTTAAGCAGGTAGAAATTCTCACCGTCCACGATCTGGATCGCTCCATACTCGCCGTCGATCGTGCCGCTGTTGATCAGATCAAAATCAAGTGAACGGCGGACGGCGATCCCGCTGTCCGACTCGGAATCGATCGTGCCTGCGTTATACAGACCGAAATACCAGGAATCGAAGACGCTGATACCGGCAGCATTTCCCGTCATCGTACCTTCGTTGACGAACGAGAAGTCGAACCCGTCAAGAACATCCAGCGCGCCGTAAGCCCCGTAGGTGTTGTCGTTCAGTTCGCCCCGGTTGACAATGTCGAACAGCGACCGACCGTCAGCAAAGACGCTGTGCACGGTACCCGGTGCGAGGTCGTAGAAGCACATATCGTCGACGGTGATCAGGCCGGACGTGGGGACGCTGCACGCGGCATGCGCGGTCTGCGGCAGGATGATCGCGACGACGATGGCCGCGGCGGAGGTGGAGGGGCGGACGGCTTTCACTGGCATGCTCCGGGTACAGAACGGACGTCCCGGTCAGATACCCGTCATTGCGTCTCAACCGTTATCGAATCCGTCTCACCATCGGGAGGGTTCTTGCGCCTGCGTCTCAATTGCCGCGTTGGCAGCTTGTGGCAGGGCGCTTGCAGCGTTCAGAGGTTGGCGAGCCAGCCCGGAAAGAGCCGTCCGTCGGCGGCCGGTTTCACCGCACTGGTCCAGCCACGATCAGCCACGACCGCCGCCCGGTATTCGCTCGGCGTATAGCCGTGATGGGCCTTGAAGCTGCGGGTGAACTGGGCGTCGCTCGAAAAGCAGAACTGGTGGGCGATGTCGCCGATGCGCACTCCGCTTTCGAGATCGGCGATGGCGCGGGCCGCAGCCTTCATTCGAGCTTCCCGGATTACCCTGGCCACACCGCCCGCCGGCTCGAATATCCGATAGAGTGTTGAACGCGACACGCCGATCTCGCGTGCCAGCATGTCGGGCGTCAGTCGTGGCGAGGCCAGCCGGTCGTCGATGATCTGCCGGGCCCGCGAGAGAAGTGCCAGTTCGAAATCGCCCTGCGCCTCCTTCGACACGTGACCGGCCGAGGGCGCCAGACAGGTGGTGACGAGTGAAGGAGTCAGGGCAGCAACCCCTTCGGGAATCGGTCCATGGAGATCGCCGCCGTGACGCATGATCGAGACGAGATGATCGCCGAGAAAGAGTGCGCCGCCGTGAAATAGCGGCGTTTGGTGAAGACGCGCAAGCGCGTCTGCGTGCGATCCGAAAATGCGCCGGGGCAGCACTACCGAGACATTGTGCTCCGGTGTGAGATTGCGTTCGGAGACCTGACCGAGATCGATGATGAGGACGCTGCGCGTCCTTCCACCTTCGCCCGGTGGGCGATCGAGGTCGACGCGGATCATCAGGTGATCGATGAAATCACGCACGATACGCCGGCGGCTGCGCTCGTAGACGAATTCGTGTGTCTGCATGGCGCTGACCAGCATCGTTCCCATGTTGAGGCTCTCGATGCTGGCCGAAAAGCGCGTCGCCTCCTCCCTGTCTGGAGCGCCCATGTCGAACATCGAACCGATACGAAGGCTGAACGCCTCGAACCGATCGCCCGGAGCGAAATGGCTGGTGGAGAAGTTCTGTACTTTCAAGGGTCGGCCGTCTCGTTCATGACCATGATTGATGACGATTTGTGAGGAAGCAAACTTCGCAGATTGAGACAAATAAGCAAGAGCGGCTGCCCTGGATGACACGCGGAGAATAACGCTGGATTGATGGGCTCGGATAGATGTGCGGGATGATCAGCTTTCGGAGAATGGTATGGAAACCCCGAGGTCGACGATACCCATCCGCGTGGCCATCGCCGGCGGCGCATGCATAGCCCTCCTGACGGTCGCCGGCTTCTCTGTTGCGCAGTCAGGTGTCGGAGCCGAATGTGACAGGCTGGCCGCCAGCCCCAACGACCGGATGTTCGGTGCGAGGGGCGTGGAGCATATGGCAATCGATGCGGTTCCCGCCCGGGAGGCCTGCCTGGCTGCCCGCGAGGCCAAGCCCGACGAACCGCGCTACGCTTTCCAGCTCGGGCGCGCCGAACAGCGGCTCGACAATTTCTCTGATGCGCGCCAGCTCTTCGAGGAAGCGTCGAAAGGGGGGTACAAGCTTGCCGATGTCGCTCTCGGTATTCTCTACGAGCACGGGCTCGGTGTCGACGCTGACGTGAGCAAGGCCCGTGACCATTACAAGGTGGCAGCTGACGCCGGGATTGGCGTTGGATTGAACAACCTTGCCAGTTTCTATCTCGATGGTATCGCGGCCCCTGCCGATCCGGTTCGCGCGGCCGATCTATACCGTCAGGCAGTCGCCGCCGGCTACACCGCTGCGGCAGGCGGCCTAGCCTCTGCGTTGCACGACGCATGGAGGGAGGGCGACGATCCGAAGGAGGTCGTGAACGCCTACATCCAGGCGGCAGACCACGATATCGGCTATGCGCATACCGTGCTCGGTCATTTCTACCGGGACGGATCCTTTGGCCTGCCGGTCGATCCGCTCGCGGCCATGTCGCACTACCGCGAAGGCATGCAACTCGGCGACGACTGGGGCTCCTACTATCTTGCCCAAATGCTGGCCTTTTCCGGTCCCCGCCGGTCGGAGAACCTGGCCGAGGCCGAGGCGATGCTGCGTAGGCTGAAAGAGGTGGAAGAGGACGGTCCGATGAAGGCCCAGGCAACGGCGGAGCTTGGGCGTCTGTTGGCCAGCCGCGGCGACTTGAAGGGCGCCGCGGCGCTGATCGACAACGCGTTGGCGATGGAACCGGAAAACAGCGCGGTGCTGGCCGCCCATGCGCGTCTCCTCGCCCGCGCCCTCGATTTCGAGGGTGCCGACCGTGCGCTGGCCGAGGCGATTGAAGGCGATCCCGACTGGGCGCCCTATCTCGCCCAGCGGGCAGAAGTGCAGGAAAGCTTGGGCGATAAGGGGGAGGCCAAAGCCTTGCGTATCAAGGCCAGTGAGGCCGCTGCGGGGCAAGTGTTCTTACGATGATCATGGTTTGACGAGGTCCCGCTCGGCGGTAGAGAGCGTTTAAATTCGGCGTATCAAATGCCAGCCTATTCCGCGGCAAGCTCTCGTCTGGCTCGCGGCATCGGATCTCGCCGCGCTTGATCGCGGCGAAAACCTCACGTTAGGGAGCGCGCGAACCTGAAAACGCGGATCATAACCGCAAGCAGGGCAGTCTCTTCGTGAAATTGAGTTACGCCCTTCGATGACATCTCTTCGCCAGAGTTGATAGTGGCTTATCCTTGCCTGCCTTGGTCCCGATCTGGGTTCGTCAGACAACCATCCATTCGTGCTCTAGTCCGATCCGTCACGAGCCGCCTTGATCGCTTTCCGCAAAACGGTAACCCACGCCCGGTTCGGTCCGGATGATCCACGGTTCTCCCGGATTGCGTTCGATTTTCTGGCGGAGTTGACCAATGAAGACGCGGAGGTACTGGAGGTCTTCTTCATGCGCTGGCCCCCAGACGGAGGTCAGCAGCGTCCGGTGGGTGACGACCCGGCCGGCATGCCTGGCCAGAAGAACGAGAAGATCGTATTCCTTGGGCGTGAGCCTGATTGCCATGCCGTCACGCATAACGACGCGCCGCAATGTGTCGATCTCCAGACCGTCAATCTCGATATGCGTGGCAGTCGTGCTTGTGCGGCTCTTGTGCCGAAGTGCTGTGCGGATGCGCGCCGCCAGTTCGCCGATACCGAATGGCTTTTCGACATAGTCATCGGCGCCCAGATCGAGGGCAGCGATCTTCTCGCTTTCGCGTTCACGGGCGGACAGGATGATGATCGGGATGTCCGACCATCCGCGCAACTGGGCGACAACATCCTTGCCGTCCATGTCGGGAAGCCCGAGATCGAGGATAATGACATCCGGGGCAGCGGTTGCCGCTGCCTTCAATGCCTCCGCGCCCGTGCTTGCCTGGAGCACGTCGTAGCCGGCGGCATTGAGAGCGGGCCTGAGGAAGCGCTGGATCTGCGGTTCATCGTCGACGACAAGGATGCGATCGAGGGTCATGGCGTCGTCCCGTCGCCGGAGGCGGTCTTCAGCGGGAACCTCATGACTATGCGTGTACCTTTCTTCTTAAGTGCCGGACTTTCGGCCCTGATCGTCCCACCCATCGCCTCGACAAAGCCGCGCGCAATGGACAGGCCCAGTCCGGTCCCAGGTGCGCGACCATCGGCCTTGCCGCGACGATAGAACTTTTCGAAAACGCGTTCGAGGTCTTCCGGGGGAATTCCCTTTCCAAGATCCGTGACGGAAATCAGGACTGCATCGCCATCGCGGCGGGCGTAAACGTTGATCGGTTCGCTGCCGCCATATTTGACGGCATTGTCCAGGAGATTGAACAGGATTTGGCCCATGAGCACGCTGTCGCCCTCGATCAGCGGCAGATCGGTGGCGATGCCCGTCTCTATGACCCGTCCCGGGAAATATCGCCTGATGCGCTCGACCGCCGAGCGGACGACATCCGCGACGTCGATCCAGTCGCGTGCAGTTCTTAGGCCGCCCGCCTCGATGCGGCTCATGTCCAGGAGGTTGGCGACGAAACGCGATAGCCGGTCGCTTTCCTGCTCGATCGATTGCAGGAGATCATCGCGGCTCGCCGGCGGCATCCTTTCTCCGAACTCCCTCAGGCTGCTCACTGCCCCCGTTATCGTCGCCAGCGGCGTCTTCAGATCGTGCGAGATCGACGACAGGAGAGCATCCCTGTAGCGCTCCCCCTCCAGCCGCGCAGCCTGTTCCAGGCTCTCCCTCGACAGACGTGCCCTATCGATCGCAATCGCGGTCTGATCGATGATCGCCATCAGATTGCGTTCCTCGGAAGAGGTCATCGGCTCGCCGGCAAGCTCGATGCCGCAGACACCGACAGAGCCGTGGGGGCTCATCAGCGGCCTGAACTGAAACTGGCTGTTGGGAAGTGTGCCCGTACCGCTTCCGGCCGGCTCCTGTTTTTCCTGTGCCCATCGCGCCGCGGTCATGTCGGTGACGTTCGCCTCGGTATCGGGCGGCCAGGCCGCCATGATCTGCAGGTCTCCTTCCTTGGGCAGAAAAACGATGACATTGCGCCGCAAGGTGGCCTGCAATTGCGTGACGGCGGCCCAGAGGACCTCGTCGTCCTTGGCGGTGCCGGAGAGTTTGCGTGAAAAATCATAGAGCGCCTGCGTTGCCGCGGCTCTGCTGCGCGCAGCTTTCGCCTGGTCTCGGATGCGCGCCGCCAGGCTGCCACCCAGCAGGGCAACCCCGAGATAAGCAAAGAGAGCGAATACTTCCGAAGGTTCCGCGACGGTGAAGGTGTAGCGCGGCTCGATGAAGAAGAAGTTGTAGGCCAGCGTCGATAGTGCCGAGGCAAACAGTGCGGCACCCAATCCGGCATAGGCTGCGGCACCAAGGACGGCCATCAGGAACACGATCGACAGGTTGGGCAGATGAACGATCGTGTCCAGGGCCGAGCCGATGATCGTGGCCGCGCCGACTGCCAGCGTGCCGAGAAGGAGCGTGCGCTTTATCTCCGACCAGCCAGGCATCAAGGTGCTGACCCTTGCCATCGCCGGCTCGCCTTCTCCGGTGATGACATGAAGGGCAGGACCGTTCGCCCGCTCGCCAAGGGCAGCCTGAAGCGACTGTCCGCGCCATGGGCGCCAGGGCATCTTGCGCGTCGCTCCTATGACGATCTGCGTGGCGTGTTGGCGCGCTGCAAAGCTCAGTATCTCTTCAACAAAGTCGTTGCCACTGAGCCTCTGCACTTCGGCCCCCAGCTGCTCGGCGAGTTTCAGTGTCTGATCGACCCGCCTTAGCGCCTCCGGGCTTTCTCGGTCCATATCCGGCCGCTCGACATGAACGGCGACCCATGACGCATTCAACCCTGACGCCAATCGTCCTGCGGCACGCACAGCGGTTTCCGACAGGGTGTCCGCCCCGACGCACACGACAAGTCGTTCACCGCTGGCCCAGGGACCGTAAATCGCATTCTGCTTCAGATAATCGACAACCTGATCGTCGACACGATCGGCAGTGCGACGCAATGCCAGTTCACGCAGCGCCGTAAGGTTGCCGATCCTGAAGAAGCGGTCGACGGCACGGGTCGCACTTTCAGGCAGGTACACCTTGCCTTGCTTCAAGCGCTCGACGAGCTCGGAGGGCGAAAGATCGACAAGCAATACCTCGTCCGCGTTGGCAAGCACCTTATCCGGTACGCGTTCCCGGATGGTAACGCCGGTAATCTGTGTCACGAGATCGGAGAGGCTTTCCAGATGCTGGATGTTCATCGCCGTCCATACGTCTATTCCCTCACTCAGCAGCTCCTCGATGTCCTGGTAGCGCTTGGGATGCCGGCTGCCCTCCGGATTGCTGTGGGCGAGTTCGTCAACGATGACGACACCCGGCCTGCGCTTCAGCGTGCCGTCAAGGTCGAACTCATGCAGAAGGCGTTCCCGGTACTCGACGGCGACCCTTGGCAACAACTTGAGCCCGTCGAGAAGTGCCGCCGTCTCGTCACGGCCATGGGTCTCGACCAAACCGACGACGATGTCGGCACCGGCATCCCGCAGCCGCCTTGCCTTCTGAAGCATGGCGTAGGTCTTCCCGACACCGGGCGCCGCGCCCACGAAAATCGTCAGCTTGCCCCGGCGTTGCTTCTCCGCAAGGGCAAGCAGGGCGTCCGGATCGGGGCGCCGGTTCGGATCTAGGTCGGGTATTCCCATGCCGTCCTTCAGGTCTTCAATGCATCAAGTGCAAGATTGAGTTCTAGCACATTCACGCGTGGCTCACCGATGAATCCGAGCCATCTCCCGCTGGTATGAGTTTCGACGAGGCGATCGAGATCGGCCTGTTCAATCCCTCTCGTCTTTGCCACGCGGGAGACCTGCGCACGGGCGAAATCCGGCGAAATGTCAGGGTCCAAGCCTGAGCCGGATGCCATGACGGCATCTGCGGGCAGGGGTGCCCTCATCCCGGTGCCTGAAAGCCGCGTGATGTCGGCTGTCACTCGCGATCGGAGACTGGCCGATGTGGGACCGTAGTTTGAGCCGCCGGACGCATCTGCGTTGTAGGGAACGGATGCTGTAGCCGATGGCCGCGGCCAGAAATAGCCGTCAGAATTGAAGCTCTGACCGATCAAGCGGGAGCCGATGACATGACCATCCCTCAAGATCAGGCTGCCGTTGGCCTTTGCCGGCGCGATCGCCTGCGCGACGCCGGTGATCGCCAGGGGATAGGCAATGCCGGTCAACGCAGTCATCAGGACAACAATCGAAAATGCGGGGCGAAGATGCTTGAGCATGGGACCTACACCAGGTTCAGGAAGACAATGGCGAAATCGATGATCTTGATGCCCGCAAAGGGCAAGACGAGCCCGCCAAGGCCGTACAGGAGGAGATTGCGGCGCAGGAGCACATCGGCTCCCGCTGGCCGATAAGAGATCCCTTTCAGCGCCAGCGGAATGAGCGCGATGATGATCAGCGCGTTGAAAATGACCGCTGAGAGGATCGCCGATTTCGGCGAGCCGAGCGCCATGATGTTGAGCAGGCCCAGCTGCGGATAGGTGACGACGAACAGCGCCGGAATGATGGCGAAATATTTGGCCACGTCGTTGGCGATGGAGAAGGTCGTCAGGGCCCCCCTCGTCATCAGGAGCTGTTTTCCGATCTCGACAATCTCGATGAGCTTTGTCGGGCTCGAATCGAGATCGACCATGTTGGCGGCCTCGCGGGCAGCCTGGGTTCCCGTCTGCATGGCAACACCGACATCGGCTTGGGCAAGAGCCGGCGCGTCGTTGGTGCCGTCGCCGCACATGGCGACCAGCCTGCCTTCCGCCTGCTGGGTGCGGATATAGGCGAGCTTGTCCTCCGGTTTGGCCTCGGCGAGGAAATCGTCGACCCCGGCCTCCGAAGCGATGGCGGCGGCGGTAACCGGGTTGTCGCCGGTGACCATAACCGTGCGGATGCCCATGGCGCGCAGTTCCGCAAAGCGTTCCTTGATGCCCGGCTTCACAACGTCTTTGAGGTGGATGACGCCAAGCAGCCTGTCTCCATCGGCGACGGCCAGCGGCGTGCCGCCGGTGCGGGCAACCTTCTCGACGGCCTGCCTGAAGGCCAAGGGGCCGCCGCTTTCGACTACGCCGGCGAAACGCAAGATGGAATCGACTGCACCCTTGCGCAGACGGCGATCGCCGATGTCGCATCCGGAAAGTCGTGTTTCAGCCGCGAAGGGAACAATCGCATCGGCGATCAGATCGGGCGTGGCAATCCCGTACGTGCCGCTGGCAAGCGCGACGATGGAACGTCCCTCCGGCGTCTCGTCGGCAAGGCTTGCGAGAAGGGCGGCCTCGGCCAGTTCGTGTGGCTCGACGCCGGGTGCGGGCAGAAAGTCCGACGCCATGCGGTTGCCGTAGGTGATCGTCCCAGTCTTGTCGAGAAGCAGAGTGTCGACATCGCCTGCCGCCTCCACTGCGCGGCCTGAAGTGGCGATGACGTTGAAACGCACCAGCCGATCCATGCCGGCAATGCCGATCGCCGAAAGAAGCCCGCCGATGGTCGTCGGGATGAGCGTGACGAGCAGGGCCGCCAGAACGGTTACGGACACGACCGTTCCCGAGTAGCCGGCCAGCCCCCAGACGCATACGACGACGATCAGGAAGACCAAGGTCAGGCCGGAGAGCAGAATGGAGAGCGCAATCTCATTGGGCGTCTTCTGGCGTTCGGCCCCCTCGATCAGTGCAATCATGCGATCAACGAAACTCGACCCCGGTTGAACGGTGATCTTGACCTTGATCCAGTCTGAAAGGACCTGCGTTCTGCCCGTCACCGCGGAGCGGTCGCCGCCGGATTCGCGGATCACGGGGGCGGATTCGCCCGTGATCGCACTTTCGTTGACGGAAGCAATTCCCTCGATCACCTCGCCGTCGCCGGGGATCAGCTCCCCCGCTTTCACAAGGACGAGGTCGCCGAGCCTAAGCTTCTCGGCTGCAATGGACTCCGTGGTCCCGTCGGCCTTCAGACGGTGAGCGACGAGTTCTGACTTTGCCTGCCGCAGGCTTTCTGCCTGGGCGCGGCCGCGTCCTTCCGCAACCGCTTCGGCAAAGGTTGCGAAAAGCACGGTGAACCAGAGCCAGGCGGCTATCTGCCCGGAGAAGATTGCCTCGGCGGCATGGGAGATCAGGTCGTTGATGAAGATGAAGCTCACGAAGCCGGCGACGACTTCCGTGACGAAGATGACCGGGTTGCGGACGAGACGTCGCGGGTCGAGCTTCCTCACGGCATCTCTTGCCGCCGGCGCGAGGATCGCCGGGTCGAAGAGACTGGGAGCATGGGGCTGGTGCGATAGGGTGGACATGTGAGTGACCTTAGAAGGTTTGTCCGGCAAGCATCGCGAAATGCTCGACGACAGGTCCGAGCGCGAGGGCAGGGAAGAACTGCAGGCCGCCGAGGATAAGGATGATGCCAATGAGAAGGCCCGCGAACAGGGGCGTGTCGGTCGGGAATGTGCCCTTGGAGGCCGGAATCTTCTGTTTGGCGGCGATTGAACCCGCCATGGCCATAACCGGTACGATGTAGCCGAAACGGCCGAGCAGCATCGCGATGCCAAGCGTCGTGTTGTACCAGACGGTGTTGCCGTTGAGCCCGGCCATGGCCGAGCCGTTGTTGCCGGCCGCTGACGTATAGGCATAGAGGATTTCTGAAAGTCCGTGCGGTCCGGCGGTGCCGATGGACGATACCGCGAAGGGCAGCATGGCAGCGACGGCGGAGAATCCAAGGATGACGAGAGGCAGGATGAGCACCGCGAGCATGGCGAATTTCATCTCGCGCCTTTCGATTTTCTTGCCGAGGAATTCCGGCGTGCGACCAACCATGAGGCCCGCGACGAAGACCGAGAGAACCGCGAATACGATCAGGCCATACAGTCCGGAACCGACGCCGCCGGGCAGGATCTCGCCAAGCTGGATGAGAAACATCGGGACAAGACCGCCGAGCCCGGTGAACGAGCCGATCATGCCATTGACGCCGCCATTGGACTGCCCGGTCGTGACGGCGGCATAGAGCGCTGTCATGGCCTGGCCAAAGCGGATCTCCTTACCTTCCATGTTCCCCTGCGCCGGATCGACGCCGAGCGCAGTCAGGATCGGGTTGCCGTTGGCCTCGGCCCAGTAGATGACCGCGATGCCCGCGCACAGAAGGATCGCGATGGAGGCGATGAGCACCCAACCCTGCCGGCGGTTTCCGGTCATTTGGCCGAACGCGTAGACGAGCGCCGAGGACAGGGACATCATGGCGAAGATGTTCAGGTAATTGGAAAGCGCATTAGGATTTTCGAACGGGTGCGCGGCATTGGCATTGAAAAAGCCGCCGCCATTCGTTCCGAGCTGCTTGATCGCCTCCTGGCTGGCGACAGGCCCCAGCGCGATCACCTGCTTTGCGCCCTCAAGCGTTGTGGCGGTTGCCGTTCCGGCAAGCGTTTGCGGCAGGCCCAGGAGTACGAACGCGATCGCGATGACAATTGCAATCGGCAGAAGCACGTAAAGGGTCGCCCGTGTGAGATCGACCCAGAAATTGCCGATCGTCTGCGCCTGCGATCGGCTGAACGCCCGTGTCACGGCGATCGCGAGCGCGATGCCCGTCGCCGCCGACAGAAAGTTCTGTACCGCGAGGCCCGCCATCTGCGTCAGGTTGCTCATGGTCGCTTCGCCGGCATAGTTTTGCCAGTTTGTATTGGTCACGAAGCTGACGGCGGTATTGAAGGCAAGATCGCTCGGCACTCCGGCAAAGCCCTGCGGGTTGACCGGCAGATAGGCCTGAAGGCGCTGAAGCGCATAGAGGACGAGAAATCCCGCCAGTGAGAAAGCCAGCATGGCGAGCGTGTAGCCGAGCCATCCATGCTCGCGCTCGGCCTTGATGCCGGAAAGCTTGTAAAACATGTTTTCGAGCGGCAGGAGCGCTGGCGAAAGCCAGGTCCGCCGTCCGTCAAACACCGCGGCCATGTAGACACCAAGCGGCTTGATGGCAAGGAAAACAAGAAGCAGCCCGAAGCCGATTTGCAGCCATCCGATAAAGGTCATGATCATCCTCCGATCAGAACTTTTCCGGCCGCAGCAGCGTGACGACCAGATAGATGAAAAGGGCAGCCGCTATCACGATGCCGAGAAGAGCTTCCATCGCGCCGGCCTCACATGCGCTGAAGGGCGCGGGCATAAACCGCGAGCGCCACAAACACGCCCGTACCGAGCGCAAGGAATATGATGTCAGACATGGAACGACTCCTGTTGATGTCAGGAGCCAATCCTATCGACAGACCGGATCAGGTTTCGATTGGGAAGGTCGCGCAGCGGAATAAGGAAAAGATAAAGATGGGGCCTCGGCTTGCAAAGCGATTGGCGCAGGTGCTGATCGTCCGAATTGGCCGCTCTGCGGACGCCGGCGAAGAGCAAGGCAATCGTCCAGTTCAAATTGACCCACTGCCGGACGACCCGTCTTTTTTACGGAACGGGCCAAATTTTCCAGCCTCGGTGTAATCAGTCCCCCGGCACTAGTTCCTGCAGCTGCTAAATCATTCGCCGCCTCTGTCTTTCGGGGCGGTTCTTGTCGTTTAAATCGCACGAAACGGAAGGATGTGGACTGCCGGGCATGAGGCACGCAGAATGTTCAAGCTCGTCCACGTCAGGCGGAACCGGCGCGGTTCGCGCATAGACTTGGACGCTCCGCCTTGTGAGGTTGATCGCCTGGAAGCACGGGCGGATTTTGCCTGGCCACTGCAAACGCCATCAACCTGCCGTGCAGGCATTTCCCGCCGACGTCGCACGGAGGCGCATCTATCGCGTGAGTTCGGAAGTTCCGCGCGCCTGCCTTAATTCTATTGATCGCCATGACGCGCGAAACATCACTTTTCCAGGAATAACTGCGGCCCACCCGATATTTCCGGCAAGGGCGGCATAGGGGGGCAATCTCCTTACGAGCGTCGAGCCTCCAAGAGCCGGTCATTTGCAGGGTTCTGGCCACAGAGCTTCGGCTGGTTTCTCCCTAAGCGCGCCTGTATCATGCGCCGCAGAGAACGGGGGGCAAGGCCCAGGCGCTTGGCGACCTCGTTCAGTACTGCCCCTTGATGCGTGACCTGATCGGCCGCCTCCCGTAGCTCGTCATCCGACAGGATAGGCTTGCGGCCGAGGTGCTGGCCTACCCGGCGTGCGGCAGCCATGCCTGCGCGTGTGCGTTCGCTGATGAGGGACCGCTCGAATTCGGCGAGCGCTGCCATCATGTGGAAGACGAGACGGCCCCCGGGCGAACTGGTGTCGATGTTCTCTGACAGGGACTGAAAGTGCACCTTCCGTTTCCCGAGCTCATCTATCAGCTGAACAAGGCGGATCAGGGAACGGCCGAGACGATCGAGCTTCCAGACCACAAGCGTATCGTTTGTCTCAAGCTGATCGAGAGCCTGTTCCAGACCGGGACGCTCGAAGTTGCCTCCAGAGACTCCATGATCCGAAAAAATGTTGTCACAACCATTCCTTTTAAGAGCCTCTATCTGGAGGTCGAGTCTCTGATCTTCCGTAGAAACGCGCGCATATCCTATTTTCATTTTCTTGTTTCCGGCGTCTTTGACCTTCGCTGACCATCATTGAGCTGGTGCCGGAAGAACGAGGTCCTGATTGCATTTGCAGTCGACCAGCTACGTGTCATGTTATTGACATTAAGGGGTCCCTTTTGTCTGAACTCGGCAATTCCCGAGATGGTTAAAAAAAAGTCAAATTTTACAGTGTATAGATTGCTGGCCGGAGCCTTCCGAGTCGTTGTACCGGAAGGGACCCCTTTATGCAGGGCGACGGCGACGACGGATTGGGGCGGAACAGCCGGAGCAGCAACGCTCTCCTACGCCTCGCGTTTTCTCATTCTGGTGAAATTGCTGCGCATTCTGCGCGCCACAGGGGGCTTGTAGACGGGGCCGCAGGTCCGGTCTTGCTGTCGAAAATGCTGGGCTGCGGCCTCACAAGCGCTGCGCGAGGGCTCAGCCAGTGAGCGTTTCATCCGTCGTCAACGTCTCGATCGAGAATCTCTTCTGCATCGCTGCCGCCTATTCGGAGGGTACTGCCGGACGCGTTCTGCACGAGGTCTGGCGCCGTTTTGAAGTGGCCCTCGCCGAGAGCTCCTGGCGGTGTGAGCAAAGTGCCTGGGGGGTTCAGCTCCACCACGAGGTTGCGTCCGATGCCGGGGATCACTTTTCTGATATCGAGGCCATCGTTCACGAGGTCGCCATCTCTCCCGTCGTGATTGGCTCCGTGCGTGTCATGGTTGCGCTTGGCTTCTACCAAGATCGCCGGCCGGTGGATTTGTTGCCATTGCCGTCCTCGAGTTTGGATGCCGCCCAGTATCGGTTCGATATGGGCACGGCCGTCCTTGCCTATTCGCTTCTAAGAGACGGCGAGATCGCCTTTGCGGAACAGCCAATAGTCAGCGCCGCTGATGGCGTCCGGGTTCTTTACAATGAATGCCTGTTACGACTGTCGGGCTACGACGGGGCCGTCCTGGCGCCGAGCGTATATCTTCCTTCTATCGAGCGGTTGGGGTTGACGCGTACGCTGGATCGCCGTGTCGTGCGTGCAACCATTTTACGGTTGCGCGCACGACCTGACGATGTCCTCGGCTGCAACATATCCGGCCTTTCAGTCTGCAACGATCTCTGGTGGCACTCCATTGTCCAGGAGCTTCGCGAATGCCCAGACATCGCCAAGCGGCTTGTGCTGGAGGTCACGGAAACGGCATCCCCGCCGGATATCGAAGATGCCCTGTCATGCCTGACCGCATTGCGGCAGACAGGATGCCGCATCGCGCTTGATGACTTCGGGGCGGGTGTCAGCTCCATCGCGTTCGCGCGGCAGCTCCGTCCGCACATCATCAAGATCGACGGTCTCTACGTGCGCGAGACTGTGTCACTCGAAACGGCTGAGGAATTGCTGTCGAGCCTCGTGAGTATGTCGTTGTGCCTGGCCGACGACGTTGTCGTCGAAGGTGTGGAGGACATTGCCGCCGTTGCCGCCGCCAAGGCTTCGGGAGCGCAATGGCTTCAGGGCTATTTTACCGGGTGTCCGCAGATACCGGAGGAGCCGAGGCTTCGAAAAGCGTCCCCCCTTTTGTCCGACAAGATTGTCGCTTTCGCGCCGCGGTCCCGCGCTGAAGGTCGTTGCGACGGCGAGGTCCTGTTATGACGCATACGGGATCCAAACAATGGGCCGTGGTTCAGGGCGGAGCCATCGTTCGATCGGCGGCATCGCTTTCGAAACTGGCGTCCTTACCGCCCGGTCCGGGTGAGTCGACGCTGTCACGGTACATTCGTTGCATCGAGCCTTTGTTCGGCAGTTTCGATCACCCTCTCATGCAGCTTCACGATTGCATCAAGGCCGTCGAAACGACCGTGCGAGGCGTGTGTCCGTCATTGAGCGACGACGATGCTAAGGCCATCGTTTCCGTCTACGAGGCGGGCCTTCTGGCAGGCTACGACGACCTTCCCATTCCGGACGCAGAAGAGATGGCCTCGACGGTTTCCGGCGCCGTGCTGACGAGCGTCGCCGCCACGGCATGGGAACATGGCAGGGCAATCGGAGAAAGCTGGCGGGCCTACGGCATGCTGGTCTCTGCGCTCATCGAGGGCGATCAGACATGTTGAACGCTCTCGCTAACCGGGCCGCAGGATCCCGTAACGGGTTCCGGCATCCATCAATCCCAACCACCGGAAAGTTGCCCGCGCGGCGGGAGCTCCACCAAGGTCGCAGCACCCTTGGCAGCGACGCGTCATGGAATTCAGAGGGGACAGTATGTACAGGCATGCAATAGGCTATTGGGACAACCCGGCCCGTCGGCTGTTGAGGATCCGTTACCAGCTTCTCGGCGGGCTGGCCTTTGCAATCGGCATTCCGCTGTCCCTTCGGATGGCTTTTGTTCCGGAGATCCTGTCGAATAGCAACCATCAGGTCACCGTGTTCGCGGCGATGATCGCCCATTTTATGGGCTATGTGCTTTACCGCCGTCTGGGCACGTTTCCCGGTGTTGCGGCGGCAGGCGCCATTCTGCCCACCTTCGCCCTGACCTATGGGCTGGTGTTCCTGATCATATTCTTCTTCCGTCTCGACTACAGCCGGTTCCAGGCCGGAGGATCGTTCCTGTTGTCCTCGCTCTGGTATTTCGGCCTGGCCGTGGTCGTCAGCAGACTGGAACCAGTGCGTCTGGCCGTGGTGCCGGGGGGCGATGTCACGCAAGTGACCTCCATCAGCGGGGTTGCCTGGCGCATGCTGGTTTCGCCCGGTGTGCACAACGAACGCATTCAAGGTGTCGTCGCAGATTTGCGGGCCGATCTTTCCGGTGCATGGGAACGCTTTCTTGCCGATTGCGCGCTGTCTGGAACGCCGGTCTATCACGTCAAGCAAATCATGGAATCGCTGACGGGCCGCGTTGCGATCGAGCACCTGTCAGAAAACACGCTCGGCTCGCTCAATCCCAACCAGGCCTACCTGACGATCAAGCACGGGCTTGATTGGCTCGCCGCGGCCGTCTGCCTCACGCTTCTGTCTCCCGCCTTCCTGCTCGTGGGTCTCCTGATCCGTCTGGAGTCCAACGGTCCGGCCGTCTTCCGGCAGCAGCGCGTCGGATATCACGGCGAGGTCTTCACCATCTACAAGTTCCGCACCATGCGCCTTGAGTCGCCGGGGGCGGCAAATGCGCGCGAGCGCGCCATGACCGCAGACGGGGATCCGCGCATTACCCGGCTCGGGCGCTATCTGAGACGCACTCGCATCGATGAGCTCCCGCAGATCCTCAATATTCTCAGAGGTGAGATGAGTTGGATCGGTCCACGCCCGGAGGCGTTGCCACTGTCTGTCTGGTACGAAGAAAAACTCCCTTTCTATCGCTATCGTCACGTTGTGAGGCCGGGAATAACGGGGTGGGCTCAGGTAAATCAAGGTCACGTTGCACAGGTGGAAGATGTCAACACGAAGCTGCAGTTCGATTTTTACTACATAAAGAACTTTTCACCTTGGTTGGACATCGTGATTTTGTTGAAGACCGTAAAGACTATATTCGGGGGATTTGGGGCGAAATGAGCAAGATACACTTTGATGGCACATGTGTACGGGGCTCCAGCCGCGTCTGCCTGATCCTTGCCGAGAAATGTGACGCATTCATCGTGCCGAGGTGTGTCCAATGAAACTGCTGATCACCGGGGGGGCAGGTTTCATCGGTTCGGCGGTTGTCCGACTTGCGATTTCGCGCGGGCATTCGGTCGTCAATGTCGATGCGCTGACCTATGCGGCCTGCCTCGCCAATATCGCATCTGTTTCCAATAGCCCGCTTTATGCCTTCGAACATGCGGATATACGCGATCGCGGGGCACTCGATCAGGTCCTTGCCAGGCACGATCCTGATGCCGTCATGCATCTCGCGGCGGAATCTCACGTCGATCGTTCGATTGATGGTCCGGATGCTTTTGTTCGCACCAATATCAACGGGACCTTCAATATGCTGGAGGCGTCGCGTGCGCATTGGGTCCGAAAGGGCAAGCCGCCCGCATTCCGCTTCCATCACGTCAGCACCGATGAGGTTTTCGGGTCGTTGCCGGTCGATCCGGAGATACGGTTTACGGAAGAGACACCCTATGATCCGCGCAGTCCCTATTCCGCATCCAAGGCTGCATCCGATCATCTGGTTCGAGCATGGCACGAGACCTACGGACTGCCCGTGCTGATCACGAATTGCTCCAACAATTACGGCCCTTTCCATTTCCCGGAGAAGCTGGTGCCTCGCATCATTCTGAAAGCCCTCGCCGGCGAACCCCTGCCGGTTTACGGCGACGGTTCGAATGTGCGCGACTGGCTGTACGTGGAGGATCACGCGGCTGCTCTTCTGACGGTCATCGAAAAGGGGAGAGCAGGCCGAAGCTACAACATCGGCGGCTCCAACGAGCGGACCAACCTCGAGGTCGTCCGGACACTCTGCACCATTCTCGACGAAAGGCGCCCGAAGGCGAGCGGCAGCTATCTCGATCAGATCGCGTTCGTCACGGATCGCCCGGGGCATGACGCGCGCTACGCGATCAATGCTGATCGGATCCGCGCCGAACTTGGCTGGGTGCCGGCCGTCAGTGTGGAGGAGGGGTTGGATCGTACCGTCCGGTGGTACCTCGACAACGAAGCCTGGTGGCGCCCCCTCGAAGAGCGGGCCGGCGGTCGTCTGGGCCATGCCGCGTAAAGGTCCGGCCTTCAACACAAGCTCTTGTCATGCCGCCCCGACCCGTCTCGATACGGGCGGCGAATATTGGACAGTGGACGCTGCGCGTACCCTGGGAGTGACGTTATGAAACAGCGTAAAGGTATCATTCTTGCCGGTGGATCCGGCACGCGGCTCTATCCGGTGACGGTTGGAATGTCCAAACAGCTCCTGCCGCTCTACGACAAGCCGATGATCTATTATCCCATCAGCGCGCTGATGCTCGCGAATGTTCGGGAAATCGCGATCATCACGACCCCGCAGGATCGGGACCAGTTTCAGCGGGCGCTCGGTGACGGCAGCCAGTGGGGCATCACGTTCACCTGGCTGGAACAAGCCTCACCGGATGGTCTTGCCCAAGCGTATCTGCTGGCGGAGGAGTTTCTCGCGGGGGCGCCCTCGGTGATGGCGCTTGGCGACAACGTCTTCTTCGGACACGGATTGAGCGCGCTCATGGCGGATGCCGACGCGCAGACACGGGGCGCAACCGTCTTCGGCTACAGGGTGTCGGATCCCGAGCGATACGGCGTCGTGGCGTTCGACGCCGAGGGCCGAGCCTCAAGCATCGTCGAGAAGCCGCAAGAACCCTTGTCGGACTATGCCGTAACCGGCCTCTATTTCATGGACGAAACCGCCTCCGAGAAAGCGCGTCAGATAAGGCCGTCGGCGCGTGGCGAGCTCGAAATCACCTCGCTGCTGGAACTCTACATGCTCGAACATTCGCTGACGGTTCAGCGTATGGGGCGGGGCTATGCCTGGTTCGATACCGGAACCCATTCGAGCCTTCTCGATGCCAGCAACTTCGTGCGTACGCTGCAGAGCCGGCAAGGACTTCAGGTCGGATCACCGGACGAGATTGCCTACGAGCGTGGTTGGATAGACGCACAGGCGCTGGACGGCCGCATTCGGCTGTTCCGCAAAAATGATTACGGCATGTATCTCGCGGGGCTCATTCGATGAGCTGCCGGTCGCACAGCGGGACATGCGTTGCCATCGGATGCCGCGGACGCAGGATGTGTAGCGCATGAGTACGGGGCAGCTGAATATGGCCCCCAGCAGTGGCACGGATGCCTCACCGGTGAACGGCCGCAGAGGATCGGTGCCGCCGATAATGGGCAGAGCGCGTTCTTTGGGCGAAAGCACGCTGGTCATGAGCCTGCGGACGATCGTGACGATGTGCATCTCGCTATATTCGGCGCGCATTGTGCTCGCCGAACTCGGCGCGGTCGACTACGGCGTGTACTTCGCAGTCGCGGGCGTTACCCTCCTGGTATCCTTCCTGAACTCTGCGCTTGCCACGAGCACGCAACGCTTCCTCAGTGTCGAGTTGGCAGAACCCGACAATACGCGGCTGCGCTCCGTGTTCAGCGCTTCACTGCAGATACATGCGGTGATCGCCCTGCTGACCCTGGTTGCCGCCGAGACCTTGGGTCTGTGGTTCGTAAAGACGCATATGGTTTTTCCCGCAGGCCGGCTGGATGCCGCCTTGCTGGCCTTCCATTTCGCCGTTCTGTCAACCGTGATCACCATTCTGCAGGTTCCGTACAACGCGACGATGGTGGCCTATCAGCGGTTCTCTGCCTACGCGGCTTTCGACATCGCCTTTGCTGTCCTTCGCCTTATGGTCGCACTTCTTCTGATCGTGAGCGACGGGGACCGTCTCAAGACATTCGCGGGCCTGATGTTCACCGTGACCTTTCTTGCCGCGGCTGCGAAGGTGATTTACTGCACGCGAGCCTATTCTTCCTGCCGGTATCGCCTTTGCTGGGACGGCTCTCTGCTGCGCGGGATGTCAGGCTTTGCCGGCTGGAGCCTCCTGGGGGCCGCGGCGCAGGTCCTGAATATCCAGGGTATCGGCATCATCCTGAACCTCTTTTTCGGTCCCCTTGCGAATGCCGCGCAGAATATCGCCTTGCAGCTCAGCAATGCGACGTCGACATTGGCCGCCAACCTTCAGATTGCTTCCGGTCCGCAGATCATCATGGCTCATGCAGCCGGCGACACGGCGCGTTTCCACGCGCTTGTCGAACGGAGCGCCAGATTTTCCTTCCTGCTCATGCTGGTGCTGATGGCGCCGATGATCGTGGGGATCGATGCCGTGCTCGACATCTGGCTGAAGACCGCGCCCACGGATGCGAGCGGCATCGCACGGCTCTTGCTCGTGACGGCCCTGATCAACAGCGTATCCTTTCCGCTGATGGCCGCAGCCCAGGCAACTGGCACGATACGGACCTACCAGTCACTGGTCGGCGGCCTGATGCTGAGTGCCATTCCGCTTGCCTATCTGACGCTCTCCATGGGAGGCGGCGTGCTGGCCGTTTTCTACTTGCTCTTGATCCTGTCGGTGCTTTCCCTCGGCGTGCGGCTTTTCATTCTACGCGGTCTGGTCGGGTTGAATGTCGGATGCTTCCTGCGCGTCGTTGTGTTGCCGAGCCTGGGGATCGCAGCGCTGGTGCTGGCGTTCGGAGCGCTCCTGCGCGTGTGCCTTCCCGACACGATCTTAGGTGAACTTGCAGCGTTGGTGCTGACCGGTTTCGCCACGCTGCTCGCCGTCTGCTTTCTCGGCATCTCTGCATCCGAGCGGATGGAGGTCTGGCAGGGCATCGTCCGCCGGGTGGGAGCATCGTCATGATGGGCGGAAATGGCATGACTGAACAAGCTGCAGTTCACAAATCCTTTCTCAACAGGATCTTTTCGACCCTTGAGAGTCGCCTTTGGCCCTTCCGGGTGAACTGGCTCAAGACCGTCTATTTCAACTTTCGCAGCATGCCGCTGCCGGTCGCGATCAAGTTGCCCGTCTACATCCATGCACACACCCAGTTCTCCAGCCTTTCCGGTCGTGTGGAAATCCGGGGCGAGGTCCGGCGCGGCATGGTGCGCATCGGGAAGCGTGAGGACCGGGGGCAGGGCATCACGAATATTCGCAACCTTGGACTGATCGTCTTTCACGAGGGCGTGACGATCATGCAAGGCTGCGACATCTATGTCGGCCCAAGGGGCCGGCTTGAGATCGGCAGACGGGCCCGAATCCGCGAAAACGTCTTCATCTATGCCAGTGCACTGGTAAAGATCGGCGAAATGACCGGGATCGCCTTTCAGACGACGATCTCGGATGATGACTTCCACTACATTCTCGACACGAAGACGGGGCAGGCCGCCGACTGCAAGGCGGCCGTTGTCATCGGCGCGCGCAACTGGATTGGAAGCCGCACCGTCATCAAGAAGGGGACGATCACGCCCGACGACGTCATCGTGGCGTCGTCCTACAGCTTGCTGTCAAAGGACTATACGGCGAGCGTGCCGCCTTTCTCCGTATTGGGTGGCGTTCCCGCCCGCCTGCTGAAGGAGAATATCCGGCGTGTCTTCGACCGGCACTCCGAAGCCGCTTTGCACCGTCACTACGCCACCGGTGACAGACCATTCGCTCTGGATCTCGAAAAGCAGGATGCCGATGCCTTTTGTCTGGGTACCAGCCAAGGAGAAGCGTCATGCCGCTGAACCGGGAAGTGCGCGGAGAAAGCGGACGCGTCTCGATAGCGATGGCAACCTATAACGGTGCCGCGCATCTGCGTGCCCAAGTCGAAAGCTTGTTTGGCCAATCGAGGATGCCGGATGAGCTCGTCGTCCACGACGACGCATCGACTGATGGAACCCAGCAACTGCTGCTTGATATTGCGGAAAAAGCGCCGTTCCCGGTCCGGATATCGCAAGCCGATCGCAATCACGGGGTCAATGCTGCTTTCGAGACAGCACTCCGCCATTGCCGGGGCGATATCGTGTTCTTTTGCGATCAGGATGACATCTGGCATCCGGACAAGGTCAAGGCCTGCCTTGATGCGCTCGATCAGCATCCCGAAGCCGCCTTTGTCTTCTCCGATGCCTCGCAGTTCACTGGTGGATGCAGTGATCTCAGCCAGTCGCTCTGGCAGCTTTCGGCCTTTTCGCCGGCGCGGCAGATCGCGTTTCGGCGCTCTCCGCTCGAGACGATGCTGAAGGGGGGCAATTTCGTCTACGGCATGGCCTCAGCCTTCCGTCGCAACGCCATACTGCCCTTTGCCAGGATCGATTGCGATCCGATAGCGATGACTCATGACACATGGTTTTCCCTGCACACAGTGGCCATGGGCGCCACAGGCATCGCGCTGCCGCCGCGTCTGGTTCGCTATCGGCGGCATGCCGCGCAGACGAGTGTCGTTCTCGGCGGTGCCGCGGCATTCGGGGACGCGGGCCGACAAAAGGCTCAGTTGAGAGCTGCGCGGCTGATCGCGGCACTTCTGACTGTTCGCAGCAATGTCGAGCGCGAGGGCAGGTCACAGGGCATCGGCGTGACGAGTTCGCTCGCGCATCTGGACCGCAAGATTGCCTTCCTGCAGGCCCGGGAAAACCTCCGTCGGGACCGGCGCATTGCCTCGGCGCTGAAGGCGATCGCCAATCCGGACTACTGGCACCTGGCCAAGGGGCCGGCCAGTGTCCTGCGCGATTACAGGGGGATCTGGTGAACGTTCCGCAACACCTCCCATCCCGCCACACCCAAGGACCGTTCGAGGAGTTCCTCGGCGATGTTGCGTTTCTCGGGGTGCGGCCCGTCGTCAGCAGCGGGATCGCCTATGGCATGATGCGCGCGCGATCGAATGCGCGGTGGTGGCTGTTGCCTTCAGACAATGCACCTGCCGCCCGTGCCGGGCTGGCGATGTACCAGCCGGTTTCGTTGACGGCCCGGGCTGCGCGGGGGTGGATAACGACTGCTGTCCGGCTGGGGTTCACGGCTGGTTGGGCTTCCGGCAGAATACGTTTCGGTCGGTTGCCACGGCTGCCGGGCGAGGTTCTGCCACGGATGGCGAGCTGTGCCTATTTTACGGGTACCGACGGTCCGCATCGCAAGACAGCGATCCAGATGATGGACGAGCGTGGCACGATCCTCGGCTACGCGAAGCTCGGACGGCGCGCTTCGGTGCGGCCTTATCTCGCGCATGAGGCAGGCATGCTCGGGACGATTGCCGGTCTCGGGCTGAACTCCGTACAAGTCCCGCATCTTCTGGCCTTCAGCGATCAGGGCGGGGACGGGCTATCCATTCTGGTCACCGACAGCCGCAAGACCGGGGGTGTGATCAGCCCGTCGGATCCAGGTAGCCGGCACGAGCGCTTCCTTCTCGAATTGTTTTCGAAAACCGGTCGAACCGATGCGGGAAACGCCTATCGCCGGCTTCTCGATCTTTCCGGCAATCACGGGTTGCCGAGCGATTGGTCTAGGCGGTTCGCACTCGGGCTGGACTACCTGGCGTCACGCGTTTCCAGCATGCCGGTCGCGCTCGCCCATGGTGATTTCACGCCGTGGAACTGCTTCATCCTGGGCGATCGCCTTTACGTTTTCGACTGGGAATACGCGGACGCGGATCTGCCTGTCGGATACGACCTCGTCCACTACATGCTCGCCACTGCGTCGGGCGGTGATCCTGCTGCGACGGTAGACCGGCTCCTCGCCCGGGTTCGGGGCGTCTTTGCGCAACTCAATGAAGCAGGCGCAGTAGCGGCGGTGCTGATGTCGCTTCTTTGCCATGCGGGCTTCTACCTGCGCCGGTTGTCGGCACACGGCAGGCAGCAGGACGCCTGGGAAGAGGGCGCGTGGCGCGGACAGGTCGTCGATGCCCTTCTAGGTCGGGGGGCATAGGCGATGCGAAGACTTGGCGCCGTGATCCTGACCTACAATAGCGACAATGATCTTCCCGAAGCGCTGAAGGGGCTGCTCGCGCAGCGCGATGTGCTGCTGGATATCGTCGTCGTCGACAACGCGTCCAGTGCGGAACGCTTGCAACGAATGCGGAATGCTTTTCTTGCGGCCTTGCCGGCCGCGGGGTTCCTGGATGCCGGCCAGCCAATTCCCTCTGATTATCGAGCCGGCGACGGTCTGTTCGTCTCGAACAGCTCGAACGATGGTTATTCGGCAGGCAACAATATCGGTGCACGGATCGCCACAGATCTCGGATGCGCGGCTGTTCTGATCGTCAATCCGGATGTGCGGATTTCCCGATCGGATTACCTGAGCCGTCTCGCGGATGCATTGCTTCGAGACGACGGCAATGCTGTCGCGGGTTCCGCCATCATCAACCTCTCCGGACAGAACGAAAATCCGATGTTCGAGCCAGGATTCGTTCAGGAACTTCTCGCTCCGCTGAGGATGCTTGTGGCGGCCGTCTCTCCTCGCCGGTCTCCGTCAAAGCCTGGTCGTCATGACGGGGGTGTCTTCAAGCTGAGCGGTTGCTGCTTTCTGGTACGCAGCACGTTCCTGGAAGGCATCGGTTACTTCGACAGGAACGTCTTTCTCTATTGCGAGGAGGCCATTCTCGCCGCCCAGGTCCGGACGGCAGGCATGAGATCCGTCTATGTGCCGATGCTGGAGGCGCTTCATGCGCACCGTTCGACTGCCAAGGGGGATCCTGTGCGCAGGCAGAGGCTCTGGAGCCGCAGCCGTCAGTACTACAACGCCCGCTACCTGGGATACGGACCGGCGCGATTGGCGGCACTTGCACTTTCCCACGAGGTCGTCGTCGCCCTGACCTGGGCAAGACGCTGGATCGGGGGGCATCGATGACCCGCGCCCATAGCCCTTCACTGAACCCGTTCGGTTTTGAATATCAGATCATGCGCGAGAGGCAGCGCCTTGCGCGCCAATGGGCCACGGCGTGTACCATTCTGGTTGTTTTCGGTACGGCCTTGTCCCCCTTTGTGCTCGGCGACCAGCGCAACGTGATGGTCATATTGGTTGCCGCTCTGGCCGCACCGATCATTGTGCTGCTTCAATTGCCGATGGGCAAGGACCTCGTCTGGTCCTCCATCGCCATGATCTATCTGCTCGTCGCCGAACTGGTGAATGGGGGAACCCGCAACGTTTCCAGTCTCGGATATACGGGAATGTTCGTGCTTTCCTATGTGGCCTTCTGCGGAACGCTCTATACGGCGGCCGTGACGCGGCAACGGCTTCTGAGACTGCTGCGCCAGATCATTTTTGCCTATGCCATCGTCTCGGTTCTGCAGATGATCTGCTCTCACGTCGGGCTGCCCGTTCCCAATCACATTCTGTCCAAGGGGTCGTGGAGCTACAACTCCCTGGCGGTAGAGCCGTCCCATGCTGCTCGCATTCTGGCATTCACGCTGCTTTCCTATCTCATTCTTCAACGTCGAGGCGGTCCAGTCCCGAGCCTGGCTGTCACGTGGCGCCAGAACCGCCTCGTCATTATGGCCTTTTCAGTCTCCGTGTTGCTGACGGGAAGCTCGCTTGCGATTGCTATCCTTCCGCTGACCATCGTCATGTCGCTTCGGCTGCGCTGGATTGTCACCGGATTCGGGCTTTTGGCGCTCTCGTGGCCGTTTCTGCAGACGGTGGAGCTGGAATCGATCCATCGTCTGGTGGCCTTCATGACGGCCCTGCCGAGCCTGGATATCATGGCAATGGTGCAGGCCGATCACAGCGGCGCGTTGCGTGTCATGCCGCTGATCCTCTTTCTTCAAACAGCACGTATCGGCGATCTCTCGGTCTGGTTCGGCGGCGGCTATGACGCCATCACCTATTACGTCCAGGGGCACCTGATCGGCGTTGCCAAGGACGTGGCCGTGGCGGGCTTTATTCCAGGCTACGTCATGATCTCCGGACTGGTGGGGACAGCCTTGTTCTGCCACGCCTACCTCTTTCGGTTTCTGAACCGGGATACCTTGCCGCTGATCCTTCTGTGGTGCGCCGTCCTGTCCAATTCGGCATGGAACAGCCAGGTCTTCTGGTACAGCCTCGTCCTCTTGCGGGCCGTCCATCATTTCAGCCAGCCACCCGCTTCTTCGTTGCGGACCTTCTCGGGGAGGTTGTTGCCATGAAGGTGTTGATCTCGGCGTATGCCTGCGAAACCGGAAGGGGCGGCGAAGGTGAAATCGGCTGGCGCATGGTGCGACGACTGGCGGCTGATCATGACGTATGGGTAATCACCCGGGCAAATCTGCGTGCTGTCCACGAGGCAGCTTTTCGCCAGGAGCCGAAGCCGGACCGGCTTCACTTCGTCTATTTCGATCTGCCCTGGGTCTTCCGCTTCTACAAGCGCGGCAAGCGCCTGTTCTTTCTCTATTATTACCTTTGGCAAATCGGCTCCGGACTGTTTGCACGCCGCTTGATGCGCAAGCAGCGGTTCGATCTTTGCCACCATCTGACGGGCGGCATGGACTGGATGCCAGCCGGATTGGCGCTCTGCAAGGCGCCCTTGCTCTGGGGCCCGGTCGGGAGTGAGGACACCCATCGCGTCATTCTCGACAAGCTCAGCCTGACCTCCCGCCTGAAGGATCGCGTTCGCGCCTTCGTTCGGGCTCTTATGCGTCACGGCGATCCACTTGTTCGGCTGACAGGCAGGCGCGCACGCCTCGTCCTGAGCCATACGCCGGAGACGATGCCGAACCGGCTTGCCGCAAAGCTGATGCCGTTCACGCAGACCGCGATCGAGAATACCGCGCAATTGGCGCGGCCCAAGACGGAGGTCGCCCGCAAGGGGGCGCTCCGGCTGTTGTACGCGGGCGAACTGAAGGATTGGAAGGGTGCGCTGCTGGCGCTCGACGCCGCTCTGCTGTTCTTCGAACGCGAGCCATCCTCATTGCTGACGATCGTCGGCGACGGTCCGCTGCGGCGACGGATGGAGGCGATCGTAGCGGAGCATCCCCAGGGCAACCGCGTCACCATGCATGGCCAGGTGCCGATGCAGAGGCTGACCGAACTGATGCAGGAGAGCGATCTCTTTCTCTATCCGTCCTTCCATCACGGACTGGCGACAGTTGTGCTGCAGGCCATGTTGACGGGCCTTCCCGTGATTTGCCTGGAAGGCGACGCGACAGGACGCGCGACGGGGCAGGAGGCCGGCATTACCGTTGCTCTGAAGAGGGATCGCGATCCCGTCGCGGATCTCGCGAATGCCATCGATACTCTGGCCGTCGACGAAGGTCGCAGACAGTCTCTTGCCGCAAACGCGCAGCGGATCGCTCGCCAGCGCCATACCTATGACGCGCTCGCCAGCGCCATGGCTTCCCAATACCTCCTTGTCGGGAACACCTGCCCATGACCGATTCAGCCCTCAACCCACGGCTTCCGGCCATCACCGTCATTGTGTGTTGCTTCAATGCGGCACCCACGATCGGCGAGACGTTGCAGTCGCTTCTGGAGCAGACGTGGTTGCCAGCGGCGATCCTGGTGATCGACGACGGCTCCCGCGATGGTTCCGTAGATCTCGTGTCGCGGTTCGCTGCCGAGAACGACCGTATCCGCCTCATCCGCAACGCAGCCAATCGCGGCACGGCCTATTGCCGACAATTGGGACTGACCGAGGCGGCCACCGAGGCAGTGATGTTTCTCGATGCCGACGATTTCGCCGATCCTGCTCTGCTCGAAAAGCAGGGAAGGGTGCTGGTGCAGGATCCGTCAATCTTGGGCGTGGGAAGTCATGCCCATTATTTCAGTGGTTCAGGAGCGAACAGCAACATCGGCCGCCAGCGGGTCGGCCCCCAGGACCAAGCGGCGGCTTTGCTCATGTATCGTCAGAGCAAGCTGATGTTCATGTCTCCCGCCACTCTTTTTCGGCGGCAGGATGCGCTTGCGGTGGGTGGCTATCGGCAGTCCTTGCTGTCGAACGCGAAGGGCATCCGTTATGAAGATTTTGCAGAGGATCTCGACCTGTGGTGCCGGATGGCCGATCTGGGCGCCGAAGGTCGCTATTTCCTGACGATACCGGACGTGCTCTTCCGCTATCGCAAGCCGCCGGGTTCGCTGTCCACGAAAAACCTCAAGCTGATGCAGCTCAAGATGCGCTGGATCAAGGACTGCATGATCCGCCGCCGCAACGGGCGAGCTGAGCGCAGTCTCGCTGAATTCATCGCGTCGCGCACCCTTCGGGAACGGCTCAACGACTGGCGTTCGGACAAGGCAGCCGCTTTCTACAAGGCTGCCGGCTTCTCCTTTGCCTCCCGCCATTATCTCAAGCTGGGCCTCTATCTGCTTCTGACGGCAGCCGTTTCGCCAAAGCTCATTCGCCAGAAACTCAAAACGCAATCGGTGTTTAGATGACACTCATGGTCACTCCGACTAAGAGCTCCGACACGCTGGAACACAGCGTGCTCGCCCGGCTGTTCTCTGACCTTTCCGGTGGTGCGATCGCTTATGCGGTTCTGCGCAATCATGAGCATTTGCCGTTCAGCGTCGGTGCGAGAGATATCGATATCGTCGTCCGACCGGAGCACCTGCGTAAGGCAATCGACATCGTTGTCAAACTGGCGAAGGATTTCGATCTCCGTTTCGCCAATCACTATGCCGACGAACGCATGACTCAGATCACGCTGATGCGGCGTCTCAGCGAGGGCATGTTCGATCTGAAGATCGACTTCTTCACGTCAAGCCAGGCGCTCGCGATCGAGCTCTTGTCGGCCGGCGACATGCTCACGGACCTTCGCTTCCACAACGGCATTCCGGTTGTGTCCGAGATGGTGCTCCTGCTGGACAAGTTTCTCTTTCACCTGGTCGTCGGCAAGCCGGTTCATCCGAAATACGATGCGCGCTTCGGTCGGATCGTCCGCGGTCATCAGCAAGGTCTTGAGGGGTATCTCGTATCGCTCCTCGGTCGCCAGGAAGCTGAGCGGCTGATCAGGGCAATGGCAACGGATGCCGCATCTGCGCTTGAACCCCTGACGCCTTTCAAGCGGCTCGGCCTTTGGCTGGCACTGTCGCGGAGGCAACGGGCGGGCAGGCTGACTCTGATGGCCAGGTTTCTCTGGCAGCGCATTCGCAATCGCGTGCGCCCGCACGGTCTATTGCTTTCGGTCAGCGGCCCCGATGGCTCCGGAAAGACGACGGTGATCGACCTGGCACTCGCCGAACTGCGCCAGCTCTATGGCGAAAACGGGGTCCGATACCATCATTTCCGCCCTACGGTACTGCCGCGCATCGCCGAGATGGCCAAGGCCGGGGGCGCCCTGGACAAGGTCGACGTCGACTATGCGCAGCCCCATCGTGCGGCTCCTTCCGGCTTCGCCGGCTCGCTTGTGCGGCTTGGCTATTACGCCATGGATTACCTCGTCGGCTACATCCGGCTGGTGCACCCGGCATTGAAGGACCGCAGGATCGTTCTTTTCGACCGGTATTATCACGACATGATCTGCGATCCCGGTCGCAGCCGAATTAGGTTGCCTGACTGGTGCCTTCGGGCAGTGGGACGCGTACTGCCATTGCCGCGCTTTTCTTTCTTCATTCGCGTCGCCCCTGAGGTGGCCCGCAGGCGCAAGCAGGAACTCTCTGTCGAGCAGATCAGCGATCTCAATCGCCGCTACGGCGACCTCGTGCGGCGTGGCTGGATGATCCAGGTCGAAAATGAAGGCCCGCCTGAACTGGCGGCGCGCGCCATTGTTGATCGGGTCGTCGACCACTATGGCGCAGCCGCCAGACGGACCTTGAAGGAGGCGTCGTCGTGATTGTGTTCTTCCATCTCCTCAATGACAATTCCGGCAGCCCGCGTGTCCTCCAGAGCGCCATTGAAGCGCTCCGTGGCGAGGACGATCCTGGCCTACTCTACGTCGGCTCCATGGGGCGTGGGCTTCTCGAGGGGACTGCCGTCAAGAAACAGCGCTATTGGTATCGTCGCAGCCGGTTCCGGCTGGGAACGCTGTTCGCGTTGATCGCCAGTCAGATTCATCTCTACATCAAGCTGAGCCGGCAACGTGCCATTCCGCACGACGCTGTCATCTATGTGAACACGCTCCTGCCCTTCGGTGCGGCGCTTTGGGCCAAGCGCAACGGGCGAAATGTCGTTTGCCACGTCCACGAGGTCTCCATCTCTCCGGCGCCGTTGCGGTGGTTCCTGACGAAGGTTGCCGCCCGCACGGCCGACATTCTGATTTACGTCTCCCATGATCATTTGAAGCGTCTGCCGATCGACCGAAAACGCTCCATCGTACTCGCCAATCCGGTTTCACCGTCCTTGCAGCGCCAAGGCATGACGCAGCCCTATCGTCCGCGACGCAGCGGATCTTTCGAAGTGCTGATGCTGGCCTCGCCACGCGACTTCAAAGGCGTGCCGGAGTTCCTGAAGGTGGCGCGTGCTCTCTATGACCAGACAAACATCGTGTTCACGCTGGTGCTAAACGCCGAGGCGGAGGAAATCGGCCTCTATCTCGAACGATACCGAAGGCCTGGCAATGTCCGGGTATACGCCCAGACCGACGATCCGTCACGCTTCTACGCCTCTGCAGACCTGGTGGTGAACCTGTCTCGTGTCGATCAGTGGATCGAAACCTTCGGGCTCACGCTCGTCGAAGCCATGAGCTTCGGCATACCGGTTATCGCTCCTCCCATTGGTGGCCCTTCAGAACTCGTGAGCGACGGCGTCGACGGGCTGCTGATCGATTCACGGGAAGAGGCGGCAGTGGCTGCGGCGATTCGAAGGCTGGCAGATTCGCCGGAGCTTTGCTCGTCGATGTCACTGGCCGCCCGAAGCAAGGCCAACACCTTCAGCCAGGATGCGTTTGCCAACGCGCTGCGAAACCATGTTCGTCAACTCAAAGAGCGGGGTGCTGCCGCATGAAACTCGCTATTCTGGGAACGGTCGGCGTGCCGGGCCGCTATGGTGGCTTCGAGACCTTGGCAGAGAACCTTGTCCGCCAGCATCAGACCTGCGGCTGGCAGGCTCAGTTGACGGTCTATTGCAGTGCACCGGCCTATCCGGAGCGCGCTCCCGCATTTCTCGATGCAAAGTTGCGATATTCGCGCCTCAAGGCCAACGGTCTGCAGAGCATATTTTATGATGCCGTCACTTTGCTCGACTGCGCGAGGCGAGGTAACGATGTGGCCCTGCTTCTGGGTGTGTCGGGAGCGTGGATACTGCCGTTCCTCCGCCTTTTCTCCCGGATGCGGATCGTGACCAATGTCGACGGCATCGAATGGCGGCGTGGGAAATGGAAGCGACCTGCGCGCCTGTTCCTGAGGTTCTCAGAATGGCTGGCGGTTCGCTTTTCCCATCAGGTCATCGCAGACAATGACGGGATCGCCGACTACCTGCGGGAATTCTACGGCATTGATGCGACGGTTATCGCCTATGGCGGTGATCACGCGGTGGCCTGTGCCGATCCGTTGCCGGATGAGGCGCGACTCCCGAAGCTGCCAAAGGACTACGCGTTGGCCCTTTGCCGGATCGAACCGGAAAATAATGTGGCTATGATCCTGGAAGGCTTTGCCGCCGCCGGAAGGCCGTTGGTCTTCGTCGGCAACTGGGAGCAAAGCGAGTATGGCCTGCGCCTGAAGGAGCTTTATCGCGAGACCGTCGGCATCCATCTGCTGGACCCGATCTATGAACAAGCGATTCTCTATCAGCTGCGCGCGGGTGCTTCAGTTTATGTCCATGGTCACTCTGCCGGGGGAACCAATCCGGCATTGGTGGAAATGATGCACTTTGGTGCTCCGGTGATCGCTTTCGACTGCGTCTACAACCGAAACACCACGGAAAATCAGGCAATCTATTTCGATACTGCGGTGACGCTGACCCGGATTATCAGCGACCGTTTGCCCAGGGAGCTTGGGAATAGTCTCCGTGACATAGCTGTGCGTCGCTACAGCTGGAGTCAGATTGGCTGTAAGTATCTTTCTGTATTTTCTGACGAATTTACAAAGCCGCCTTAATAAATTAAACGACAAAAGTATTGTATTTTGATAATTCCTCTTCCGTATAAGAGGGAAAAGTGGTTATTATTGTCAATAATGATTGTAGATTATATTTAAATAGGTGATTGACATTGAGTTTTTTACGATATTATTAGTTGTTATTGTGTTTTTGAAAAACAAGGGGGCAAAATTGAAAAGACTTTTTCTTCGAGTGACATTGAGCCTTGTTCTCGGCACATCCTGGATTCCCCAGGTGCAGGCGCAGGAAGGAATTGTTTGTGGCTGCAGTCTGGCGACGAGCGCGCAGGTACTCGCGGCTAAGGGCATGGTTTACCTGTCCGGTGACGCCGGGTTCTCGCCGGCAAAAGGCGGAGTGCGGTTCAAAGCGCCGGCACGCATTCTTGTTGGGGCACGGTCATCGACTGTCATCGGATTCGGCCAGGGATGCCGGCTTTCGGTAGCGGCTGGTCAGTCGCTTGAATGGAAAGGTACGTCGGGCAACTGGTGCCCTTACGTCGCGACTGGTGTCGACGGAACTGGTGTCAACGGAAACGGTGTCGCCGCGTCTGGCTTAACTGCCATGAAGGTTGTGCCGTTTGCCTACATGGGAGGGCTGGCCCTCGGCGGTATCAGCATTTCCGTTGCGCGTAGCGGAGACAGCGTCAGTCGCTAACCGTTTTGACCGCCGAGGGGTGGGCCTTTTGCGCACGCGTTCGACGGGGCGGAGATTCGTCGCATTCGCCACCGCGGCACCAGAGGGCAGCCGGGATGCCAGTTTTCTCATGATCGATCTTCATTCACACATATTGCCTGCACTGGACGATGGTGCCGACACGCTGGAGACTTCCATCGAAATGGCCCGCATGGCGGTGGAAGACGGCGTCACGCACATGGCCTGCACGCCGCATATCATTCAGGGGCGCTATCCGAACTCGACGACAACAGTTCTGCCGGCGATGAAGGCGCTGCAGGGGCATCTCGATGAGCGCGGCATCCCTCTGACGCTGGTGCAGGGAGCGGATGTGCACGTTATTTACGATTTGCCGCTTCGCCTCCGGCGTGGCGAAATCCCCACGCTGAATGGTAGCCGCTATTTCCTGCTGGAACCGCCGCACCAGGTGTTTGCTCCCTTTCTGGAGGAGTTTGCCCGGCGCCTGCTGCAGGCTGGATACATCCCGGTCATCACGCATCCGGAGAGATTGGGCTGGATCAGAAGGCGCTATGACGTGGTGCGGCGTCTTCACCAGCTCGGGTGCCCGCTGCAACTGACAGCTGGATCCCTTCTTGGTCACTTTGGGCAGGAAGCGGAAGAGTTCACCGGTCGCATCATAGAAGATGGAATGGGCAGCATCTTTGCCAGCGATGCGCATGGCGTGCGCGTGCGCACTCCCAGGCTTTCGACGGCCATGCGGCTGGTGGCGGAGCGCTGGGGTGCCGAAATGGCTGAAAACATGTTCGAGAGGCGTCCGGCGATCATGCTTGCCGACGGCAATCTGCCAAGCATCACCCCGCGTCGTAGCCGGCGATCAAGCCGGGTCGGCTGGCATCAGGACATTTACGCCACTTTGAACGTCTTTTTTCGTGCGGGACACTGAGGTGCAGAATTTCATGAATGTTTTACGAGTGGCAGTGATCGGTCTCCTGCCTTGCCTGCTGGCTGCCTGTGGCGGTGCAGGAACCTTCCAGGAGCCGATCTCGTCCCACGCAGGCGAGGCGACAGGCGATCTCAGCCGCGTCGCCGCTTTGCCGCCTCCCTTGAACAGCGCCGGCGGTCTGGAGCAGTCCCTTTTGCCGGGAGATGTTCTGACAATCGAGATTTTTCAGGCGAGCGACCTGAACCGCACGGTGCAGGTTGATGCCAGGGGGCTCATATCGCTTCCTTTGATCGGGACGCTGACGGCGGGCGGCAAGACGCTTCGGGGCCTCGAAGCGGAAATCAAGCGCCTTTACGGGGCTCGCTATATTCAGAATCCGCAGGTGTCTGTGTTTCTCAAGGATTCGGTGGGCCAGCGAGTGACGATCGATGGCGAAGTGGCGAAGCCGGGGCTGTTTCCCGTGTCCTACAATACCTCTTTGCTGGACGCATTGGCGCTCGCGGGAGGGTTCCGCGACCTTGCCGATCCGAGGAAGGTCTACGTCTACCGTACCGTAGGCGAGAGGAAGCTGGTGGCAAATTACAATGTCGCCGACATCCGCGACGGACGGATGCCCAATCCCCAGATCTACGGCGGTGATGTCGTCGTCGTCTTCACCTCGCGCAGCCGCGTGGCCATCAACAATCTGAAGGAAGCCCTGGGCCTTTCGGCTCGGGTGGCCACCGGTATTTCAGTCCTGCCGTGAGGCCGGTCGTTGAATTGTAGCAATCAGTCGGAAGTCAAAAGATGCGAGATTACAGTCAGAAGCTGCCTATGGGGCGTGCTCCCCATGCCACGAGCATTGCATCGGATGGCTATTATGGAGGCTTTTTCGGCGGGCAGGAACAGTTTCACTTTTCCCAGAGGAGGGGGTTGGAGGGCATTGATGCTGTCGGCCTGTTCCTTCGAGCTTTGAAGTACCGCTGGCTTGCGGCGGCTGTTATCGCTGCGGGCCTTGTGCTGGCGACCCTCGTCACGTTCATGCAGACGCCCAAGTATCAGGCGGCTGCGAAGCTTGAGGTGGTCTTGCCGTCGGCACGCGTCATCGAAGACATCGAGGTGACGACCGAAAGCAGCGACATGCGTGCTTTCCAGACCGCGCGCGAAAAGCTTCTCAGTCGTGCGTTGGCGCAGCGCGTTGTTTTCGCACTGAACCTTACCGAACGGCCGGACTTTCTGTTCCCGCGAAGGAACTTCTCTCTCGCCAATCTTTTCGCGCACGCTCTTCAGGGAGATCATTCATCAAGCAGACCAGATCTGCCGCAGGATGCATTGGTGCGAATTGCTGTCGCTCGCGTTATGTCGAACCTGCAGGTCAACCTGGTTCCCAACACCAGTCTCCTGACGATCATCTATCGTGATCAGAACCCGCAATATGCGCGGGAGATCGCAAACCAGGTGGCGCAGAGCTTCATCGATCAGCGGATCGATCAGAGCAGCAAGACGTCCATGCAGGCCGGGGAGTTCATCCGTGAGCAGGTCCGGCAGGTGAAGGAGAAACTACAGGACTCGGAAAAGGCATTGGTGGAATACGCCAAGAAGGCCGGGATCACCGTGACCGGAAATGACCTGTCCCTCATCGGCTCCAATATGGCCGAAATCAACAAGGCCTTGTCTTCGGCGATCCAGGAAAACCTGGATTACGAACGGCTTGTCAAGCAGATCGACGCAGGCCAGGGGGGCAGCCTCGAGCAGGTCATGCAGAGCGAGGCGCTCGAAAAGTTGCGTGGGAGGCTGGCCGAACTGAAGGGCGACTATCGCGAAAAGCAATATCTTTTCAAGCCCGACTTTCCGGAGATGCGGCAATTGCAGTCGCAGATACAGGAGGTGGAGAAGCAGCTCAATCTCGGGATCGACGCCATCACCGGTGCGATCAGGCTCAAGCAGCAGGAAACCATTGCCAAGGTTGCCGATCTCCGGCGCAAGCTGACCGAACTCGAGGCCGACCAGTCCGCCTATCAGGACAAGAACATCCAGTACACCATTTTGAAGCGTGAGGTGGATTCCAATCGGACGCAGTATGACAGCCTGATCGGCAAGCTCAACGAGGTTGCCGTCGGTTCCGAACTCAAGATGCAGAACGCTGCGATCGTCGATCTGGCGGTCGCGCCCGTTGAACCATATTCGCCGAAGCTACCGATCAATCTTGCCGTCGGCTTGCTGCTTTCGCTCGGCGTGACGGCGGCGTTGATCTACATCCTGGAACTGGTCAACAACACGTTCAGCAACCCCGATCAGGTGGAAGGCGAGCTGGGTCTGCCGGTCCTCGGCATTCTCCCGCTCGTGCATGCAGACCAGCTCGAGCAGCAGCTGGCAAACCCCAAGTCGGGACTGTCTGAGAGTTATCGCTCGCTTCGAACGTCCCTTCAATTTGCGGCTCCTGACGGAGCGCCTCGCACACTGCTTGTGACAAGCGCGGAGCCGTCGGAGGGCAAATCGACCACGGTGGTCAAGCTGGCGAGAGACTTCGCTTCCCTTGGCCTGAAAGTGTTGATCGTCGATGCCGACATGCGCAAGCCAAGCATCCACAGGAAGTTCAATGAGGACAATGCGATCGGGCTCAGCAATATACTGATGAACTCGGTCCGCCGAGAGGATGTGTCGGGGCTCGTTCGGCGTCAAAAGGATGCCAATGTGTTCCTGATGTCTGCCGGCACTGTTCCGCCCAATCCGGCGGACCTGCTGTCGTCCGCCCGGATGGGGCTGATCGTTTCCAGCCTCAAGAAATACTACGACATCGTCATCATCGATGCGCCGCCGGTGATCGGTCTGGCCGATGTCCCTATCCTCAGCCAATTGGCTGATGGAACCCTGTTGATCGTGTCAAGCAATGGTGTTTCCCGGAAATCCGCCAGTGTTTCCTTGAGGAGATTGCAGTCTGTCGGGGCAAATGTTGTCGGTGTTGCCATGACAATGTTCCAAACTCAGAAGTTCGACTACGGATATTCATACGCTCGTCATTATTACTATGAACACGCTGAGCTCAGCCCCCGCTTGGCTGAAGCCGAGGGCGAGGGGATCGCGCATGTCTCGAAATGGACCTTTGATTCTGTGGCTCATGGTGCTCGTGGCCGTTTCGTTGGCTGGCATCATCGGGTTAAGTCGGCATTTCGAGACACGATCTCCCGAGCTTTCTCTTGATCTGTTTCCGATCAATGTCGAGGCCTTGCTCACCATGTCCATGCAGAGCTTTGCAGGAGCGGCCACGCCGGAGCAATTGGAGGATATCGAGCGGCGCACACGAGCATTGCTTCCCTTCAATGCGGGCGACGCACGCCTTTACAGCATCATCGGCGAGGCGGAGCGGCAAAAGGGGGCGTCCGACCATGCGTCGATGGCCTTTGGAAGGTCACTCAGCCTCGCCCGCACTGAACGCCACGCCCTGCAATGGGTTTTGCGTGTTGCGATCGAGAGAGGAGACTACGCCGAAGCGCTGGAGCGGTTCGACGCGTTGTTTCGCCGCTGGCCGGAGCAGATTTCAGTCTACGCCCCTTTGATTCCGCAGGTCTTTGCCGGACCACAACAGTACGAAACACTGCTCAGGCGACTGGAGGCATCCCCACCGTGGCGGACGACGCTGCTCAGCCGGCTTGCCGGAAACGGGCAGACGCTGGCGTATTCGGCCAAGCTCATTGAAGATCTCGTTGGCGAGCCTGCGCCGCTCAAGACCGGCGAAATTTCGAACGTCCTGAATGGGCTCATCAATGCCGGACGGTATGAGGTGGCCTATCGGACCTTCCTGATGACACTGTCACCGGAAGAGCAGCCGATGGTCGGTCATGTCTATGACGGGCAATTTCGGCTGAAGCCGAGCGGACGCCCCTTCGACTGGCAGATTCGCGATCATCCTGGCGTGGTCTTTTCTTATCCGGGTGCGGCAGGCAGCGGCGCTAAACAAGGCTTGACGCTGACGTTTCAGCATGCGCCCGTCCGCAATCTCAAGGTTCGGCAATATTTGCTTCTGCCGCCGGCCCGCTACAGCCTGAGACTGCAGGTGCGTGCCAATGAGGTTGCCTTGCCCAAGGGTCTTTCCTGGCGGGTTCGCTGCGGCAATTCCAACCGGGTGCTGGTCGAACTGGCCATGCCCGATGGCAGCTACAGTGACGGCTTCGCCGCCGACCTGACAGTCCCGTCCGGAGAATGCCCATTCCAGATCCTCGACCTGTCGACGAAGGCGGTGGCGGAAAATTGGAATGAGACGTATCGCGGCTGGATTGCCTTCGACACTGTCGCCGTGGTGCGGGGATCGTGATGGTGGGGGACCGGCAAAGTCGCATCCTGTTGGGGTTCGTCCTCCTTCTTTGCCTGCTGCTGGGCGGGGGAACGGCAAGGGGACTTACAGTCGACTTGCTCCTGCTTGTGGCAATGGTCTGCGTTTCGGCCTACGCGATAGGGCGCCACTGGAATACGCCGTCGTCCAGATGGTGCAAGCTCATATTCAGCCTGCTGCTTTGCTCGGCCCTGGTGCAACTGTTGCCGGTGCCAGTAACCTGGTTGGCATTTGCAAGACCGTCGGTCTTCTTGCCATTTGATCCCTCGACAGGTCGTGCCTTTGAATGGAGCAGCGTCAGCCTCTCGGTCCCGCGGACGATCTTGGCTGTGATCACGGTACTCTGCGAGATTGCGATGTTCGTCGCCTTGCGTCGCCTCGGGCGCGAAGAGCTTGGCAGGATGATGCTGTTCTATTCCGCTGGCGTCATCGTCAATATTCTAGTGGTTCTCCTTAACTACTCCAGCGAGGGATGCGGCAATATCGTCGGACCGCAGAGCCATAGCCTTGGGGCAGGGCTCTTCGCCAACCAGAACCATCTTGCCACCCTGTTTTGTGCGAGCATTCCTCTCGCCGTTTACGGGCTATCGGTTCAGGGGATGCGGACCTTTGCCGTCTCGGCTTTGGTGGCCATCCTCATCGCTCTGCTTTCACTTGGATCGAGAGCAGGCATCCTCATGGGGTTCTCCGTCCTCTTTCTTTCGCTTCTGATCGGCTGGAGGGGAATGAGGCTTGGCAGACTTGGCGCGTCGGTGTTGGTGCTTTTGGTTTTCCTCTTTGGTTACGGCGCCATTGTTCGGATTGGCGTGGATGTGCCCGAAACCACGCTCAGCCGACAGCTGTTCGCACTGACCACCCTGCGCGCCATTCGTGAGAACCTGCTGCTTGGAACAGGATACGGGACTTTTGACCTCGTCTATCCTCACTATGAGCTGCTCAAAGATATTTATCAGCCGTATGTAAACCATGCGCACAACGACTTTCTCGAAATCATGCTCGAGGGTGGCCTCGCCGGCGCAGCTCTGGTGATCGCCTATATCGTCGCAGTGCTCCTGCAACTGACGAAGGTCCATGGAGCGCCTCTGCAGCGCCTGTCCTTTCTCTCGATTTGTGTCGTCCTGGTGCACTCGACCGTCGACTATCCGCTGCGAACCGTGGCGATGGCGGCGGCATTCGCGTTCTACAACGCACTTTTCTTTGCCGCTTCTGAAACGTCGACCCGGCCCTGTGCCCGGCGATGCTTGGACAATGGAAATCTCGATGATGTTGAGAGGGAGACGAAATGGAACTCGAACGCCTAGCAATAAAGGACTTGCTCTTGATCACGCCGAAGCGCTTCGGCGATGCGCGCGGCTACTTCATGGAGGCCTTCCGGCAGGATGTCTTCACTGAACATGCCGGCGCGCATGTCTTTGTCCAGGACAACCAGTCCCTTTCTGCGGAACGTGGCACCGTTCGCGGATTGCATTATCAGACCGAGCCAAGAGCGCAGGGAAAACTGGTGCGCTGTGTTGCCGGGGCCATTCTCGACGTTGCCGTCGATATTCGGGAGGGTTCACCGACCTTTGGTCAACATGTCGCTGTCGAGCTTGATGAAGACAGTGGGCGTTTGCTGTGGGTGCCGCCGGGCTTCGCACATGGATTCTGCACACTCACCGACAATGCCGTCGTCTGCTACAAGGTCACCAACTACTACAGCCCCGATCATGACCGCGGCCTGTTGTGGAATGATCCGGCGCTGGGGATCGATTGGCCTGTCGTCGCAGGCACAGCGATATTGTCCGCCAAGGACCAGCAACATCCAGGGCTCGCCCAGCTGGACCCATTGCCCGCCGGTGGCGGCTGATGTCGGCGAAATAATCTGGCTGAAAACTCCGGCCCCTTACCGCCAAGATCGTATTGAAATGAGGTGACGCGATGCATGAAATGAACAACGGAGCTCGCCGGTTGCGGCTGGTGGTGACAGGCCTGGAAGGCCAGGTCGTCCGCTCGCTCGTGGCGCGCGGGGCGCTGCACGCCGATATCGAGTTCGTGCCGCTGGGCCGGCCCTGGCTCGACCTCGCCGATACGAGTACGATTGTCGAAACCCTCATCGACGCCAAACCCGACGCGATTGTCTCAGCCGCCGCCTATACCGCCGTCGACCTGGCGGAGCAGGAAGTCGAGACGGCTCGGAAAGTCAACGCGTTGGCGCCGGGTGAAATCGGCAGGGCTGCTGCGATGCTAGGTGTTCCGGTCGTGCATCTGTCGACCGACTATGTCTTCGATGGCAGCAAACCCTCGCCCTATGTAGAAACTGACCCGGTTGCGCCCCTCGGTGTCTATGGTCGCACCAAGCTGGATGGCGAGATCGCGCTGGCGGCGGCCACCGAGGATCATGTCATCCTTCGGACCGCATGGGTCTACAGCCCCTATGGGCGCAACTTTCTCAAGACCATGCTGCGGATAGCGGCAACGAGGGAAACGCTCTCCGTCGTCGGGGACCAGGTCGGAAATCCAACGTCTGCTCTGGATATCGCAGATGCGGTGATTTGCATTATCCGGAGCTTGTTATCCAGCCGCGACCATAGCTTGCGGGGCATCTTCCACATGAGTGGAACAGGGCAGGCTAGTTGGGCCGAGTTCGCAGCGGAAATCCTCGCGCAGTCGCGGGGCGCCGGCGGACCATCCGCGGAGATTGTGCCCATATCAACAAGCGAGTATCCGACACCCGCGTGCCGGCCTGCCAATTCTCGGCTTGATTGTGCAAAGCTGGAAGAACTGCATGGCATAAGGCTCCCTCACTGGAAGACATCGATGAACGCGATTGTCGGGCTCGTGCTGGATGACTTACCTGATTGAGCTCTTGATGGGGTAGCCGGATCCACTCTGCAGGCAAACGGACCATGAACTGCGCGGCTGTCAATTCACGAGCAGTCTTTGCCGGCTATGCAACCTTTGGCCACACAACCATTAAGTGTGTAGTAACTCCTGGGATTTAATATCGAAATCGTTGGGGAGACTCCTCTCGCTTTGGAATTGGTCGCAGCCATTGCCGCTTGTCGGGTGAAACGCCCGACGAACACCTTTGGCATGTGACGCCGCACTTTGTATCGCCTTTTGGCGGCGCGGTGGTTCGTTCGGCTCGTGATATCGAGCTTCAGGTGACCCAGGTGTCCACCCGACTGCGTTCCTACGTTTAATCGACAATCGATTTGATCGTTGAGCTTTTCGTCGATCGCGCGTTGCAGCCGGTCACATTTTAGAATGTTGTTTTTGACGGTCTCTGTGCGTTTGGCAGTTAGGGGAGGCCGAGAGGTGTGAATAGTAGCGCCTATGAGGGTCGGATATGCACGTGTGTCAACAAACGATCAGAATCTCGATTTGCAGCTCATTGCCTTGCGGAAAGCCGGCTGTGACAAAATCTACTCGGATCTTGGCATTTCGGGGGCGGGGTTTTCACGGCCCGGCCTGCAGCAGGCGCTGAATGCATTGAATAGTGGTTGCACACTTGTGGTCTGGCGCCTCGACCGATTGGGTCGATCTCTGCCGAGCCTTATCCATCTGGTGGAGGAACTTGGGCGTAGGGATGTCGACTTTCAATCACTTACTGAAAGCATAGACACGCGTTCGTCGGGCGGGAGGCTCATATTCCACATGATGGCCGCCCTGGCGGAATTCGAACGATCTCTCATCAGTGAAAGGACACGCGCTGGCATGGAAGCCGCCCGCATGAATGGAAAGCATCTCGGACGACCGAGGGCATTGAGCATGGCCGACATCATGCAGGCAAGAAGGGCGCTTTCTTCGGGGACACCTCCACAAATCGTTGCGGATACGTTTGGGGTGTCCTCTCGAACCCTGCGTCGCTACCTTCGGACCTCTGAGGGATTTCATTGACGGTAGCCACTTTTGCATTTGGTGAAAAATGAGCAGGGCATTGAATCAATGATCGCCCCAAGGATCGCATATTTGATTGACCCGGACACCTCGAAGATTTGCAAGAAGTCCTTTCGCCGCAATCAGGGTGCGTTCATTGCGGATGCGATCGATTGCGATGTTGTCGATGTCATAACCTATGACAGTGCCCACAGCCTGTATTTCGACGATGCAGGCCTGAGGAACGGATTGAACCATTACATGATGCTGGATGGCTATCCGGACCCCCTGATAGGCAAGCTCCTTCTATTGTCCAATAGTGCGGAGGAGCCTTCCGTCAGCATGCTCGAAGTTGCTGGACGGATACAGCTTTACAAGCCTGTCCTCGATCCGGTCATTGTGGCAACATTGTTTGAGGCGGATGATGTGGTGTTTCATATCAGCGCGGTCGAGAAGTTCACGTCACGCATTGAGCGCTTTGCCATTACTGTCGATACGACGCTATCGCCCTGGCCTTGACTGTTGCCTTCTCTCTGACAAGACGGACCGCGAAGCCGACCTTCCTTTGTCCATCCATCAATTCAACGGGGTCTAACGCAGGTCTCGTGACTTCAACGCGTTCTGCGAAGTCGTCAATCGATACCAGGGGACCGCGCATGGTCTCGCCATCGGCGCCTGCGATCACAAGCTTGCCGAGACCAGGGACCAGAACTCCGTCGATGAAGCAGACACTTGTCGTCGGATCGCGCCGGTCAGGCTTAGCGAAGATGACAATGTGCCCATCGCCTGTCTGCAGCTTCTTCACATTCGACGCATTGAGCAAAAGGGAAACGGCCCGCTCGCTCTCCGATCGTTTGACATGATGTTCTGAAATCGTGGCGGATGTGACATCAATAACATACACTGGAATGGTCATGTTATCATTGGCTCTGCTTTCGGAGCGCTCGTGCAATTGCCTTCGTAGGGCGGCTGAAGTTATTTGACTATCATTGTCGAAATCTGCGTGACAATGCCAGAAATTTGACAAAACACCAATACTCCAAGGTGTTCATGGGCTCACAAAGAGCGACTCATCCCTCAAGTCATTCCGTTGTCTTGCAACTCAGCGAACAAGACCGCCTTTGCAATCGGGGAGGCGCCGGCGTTGCCTGATCAATCTTGTCTTTGCTGCAAACCTCCACCATGCATTAAGACCTGCAAGCCGCTGACAGCCTGCTGCCCATGCGTGACTACCGGTGGGCTTCGCCGGAAGCGGACGTGCGGATGATCCTTGCGCTCGGATCGTTCGAACTGCCTGGATAAGGGCAAGCTTGTTCGGGCGTAGAGTTATCAATGCTGGCAGATACTGGTCTCGTACCTGTTGCGGACCATCTGCTACGGGATGACGGTTCAAATCAGTCAAAGGTGAGGACGCAAGTGAACCTGTCGGATAACGGCAACCCGATCAGGCGCCGTCTCAGAATGTCGTCGGGGCCGGTTGAAAGAAGACGAACTGGCCATTCGAGACCCGGAACATGTCGCAGTTCCTGCGAACCGTTCCGTCGGAGTGTAGTCTGAAGACACCGGCCGCGCCGCGAAAGCCGGAAGGGTTGGTCAGGTGGGCATCATCCAGGCCCTCGCGGCCATATCGCCGCGCTATGCCAAGCGCCATGGCCGTGGCGTCGTAGGCATAGGCGGCGTCGAGACTCACCGGAAATCCGGTTTCGCGCAGATAGCGATCGCCGATACGGTTCTGTATGTTGTAGCCGAAGCGACAGACGAGCGCGCCGGCGAGTTCCGGCGTGCGACGGGCATCGGTCGGGGTCGTTTCGGCTATCACAAGCATCGCCCGACTGGAAGCAGAGCGCCCGTCCTGGATGCTCCTGACGATCTGCGGTGCATTCTTGATGCCCGGAAACAGGACAACAAGATCATAGGCTTTCAGGGATTCCGTTTGCCTGCTGTTCAGGCCTGCAGCATCCACTGAAATCGTCGCAGAGATCGAGCCGCCAAACGCAGCGATTTCGCGCTTTGCGCGGTCCATCTCGCCTTTTGGATAGCCCGGCGGTGCGAGGATCGCGCCCTTGGCGGCGCCTTCGGCCATGGCGAAGGATACCGCCTCGACGATGCCGTCGACCGCATTGGACGAAAACGGATAGGCGCCGGACTTTTGTGGAACATCGCCATTGTCCGCCAGCAAAATTATCCGGGCATCACGCCCTGCAAGCGCGCGTTGAATGTCCGGCAGACTGGATGAGGGCGCGGAGGTGATCAGCAGCTTGATCCCGCTCGAGCCGAGCCTTCGGGTTGTGGCTTCCACCTCGCCTGGCTTGTCTCCGACCTGCGCGACCTGCATGGAAAACTCGCCGCCCGCGAGATCACGAATGGCCATGGCGGCGCCGGCACGTCTGTCCCGTTCCGCCTGGCTTGTCGCCTGGTTGTCCGGCAGATAGCTGAGGTAGCCGATGAGGGGATCGCCCGCGCCTATTGTCTCGCTTTTCGGCTGTGGACCCGTGGCCTTGGCCGTCGCATTCGCCGACGGAGCCGTGACGCCCTCGGCGATGTCACCGGTCTGGCAACCGGTGATAACGGCCAAGGCAAGGCCTGTGGCCAGCAGCAAAGCCTCACGCCAACGGTGTCCGTGGATGGTCAATTTCATCTGCCGGACAGTCTGCCAGAACCCTCTCCAAGACACCGTTTGCCTGGCTTCCCTAAACATGCCGATGCTTGAATTCCGTAAATTGTCTCTCGGAAAGCTCCTCCGTACAGGCCTCGAGGACCTATCTGTGCCTCTTGGTGTTGAAGCTCGCCCGCATCACGCCTCTCAGGATACGCGTGGCCCTCAACAGGTCGGTATCAGAGACCTGCCACGACAAGATGCACCTGCAGATTTGTGTCCGTCCGCCTGGCAAACGCCGAGGGCAGGAGGGATCGATGACGGCAGCGAAACAGATGAAGCTCTGACGTGTCGGGATACGCATCATGTCTCGCACCCGAGCCGCTTCGGCATCCATGCTTTCAGGCCTTTGGCGACGTCGACTTTGAGCTTGACCGATGGCGTTCAAACGCCCTCAGAAAATCAAATAAAATACAAAATGTGAAAACTTGGGGCTTCTGGTAAAATGATGACGTGCAAAAAGATATATAAATTGCAGATATTTAACTTAATACTCCAGATTTATGTCGCCGCAAGCTTCAAAAAATGTGGACATTTTTGTATCCCATGATAGCTTCCGGGTGGGCTGGCTACTGATCGGTCCCGTCGCCGGGAGGGTGGCGTCAATTTGCGGAGGAATTCATGAGAAAAAGAATTGTAGCAGGCATTGTGAGTGCGCTTGCCTTGATCGCGGCGGGTCCGGCCCTGGCGGAATATCCGGATCGTCCCATTACAATGATCGTTGCTTACAGCGCTGGCGGTGGCACCGATATTGCTGCCCGGACACTCGTCCCCTATGTCGAGAAGCATCTGGGCGAGGGCGCATCAATTGTCGTCGTGAACCGGCCTGGCGCAGGCGGTGAAATCGGGTTTACGGAGCTGGCGAAATCGGCGCCCGACGGCTACACGATCGGCTTCATCAATACGCCGAACCTGATCACGATTCCCATTCAGCGCAAGGCTCGCTATTCGCTGTCCACGCTGAAGCCGATTGCCAATGTCATCAACGACCCGGGCGCATTCAGCGTTGTTCCGGACAGCCCGTACAAGACGCTGGACGAGTTGGTCGCCTATGCCAAGGAGCATCCGGGTGAGGTGACCTATGGTACGACAGGCCTCGGCTCCGACGACCATTTGGCGGCTCTTGCATTTGAAGCAGCCGCTGGGGTCAAGCTGTCGCATGTGCCGTTCAGTGGAAACGCAGATGTGCGCGCTGCCGCCTTGGGCGGGCATATTGCCATCGCGGACATGAACATCTCGGAAGCGATTTCGGACGTCGAGGAAGGTTCGCTCATTGCGCTTGGGCAGATGGCGGAAAAGCGCTGGGACAAGGCGCCCAATGTCCCGACATTCAAGGAACAGGGTTATGACGTGATCTCCGGGTCGCAGCGCGGCATAGGCGCTCCGGCAGGCGTTCCGGATGACATTGTTGCAAAGCTCGCCGAAGCCGTGCGGGCGGCAGTCAACGATCCTGATTTCCAAGCCCGCGCCAACGAGCAGAAGCTCGCGCTCGACTATATGGATTCCGCAGCCTTTACCGCCGCACTCGAGGGGATGCAGAAACAGTACGAAGCGCTCTGGGCAAAGGACCCTTGGGTTCAGCAGTGACTTGAATGACGAGGGGCGACTGGGAGGTTGCCCCTTACTGCTGTTCATTTCGAGGTTGCACTATGGGAGGCAGACTTATGCGGCGACTACACCTGGAAATTTTGGCTGGCCTGATTGCCGGCGGCGTCCTCTTGATATTCTTCATGCAGGCCATGGGCTATCGAGGCGGAAGCGGAATGATGCCGAGATCCGTCTTGATCCTGGCGCTGGCTCTCACGGCGATCTGGATATTTCAAAGTGGTCTCGGGCTGCGAAGACATGCGGGATCTCCCATACAGTGGAACCAATTCGCAATCTGGCGTTTCGTCGCGCTTTTCGGCGGCACGGCAATCGCTGTGATGGGCATCTCGACGCTTGGATACTTCACCAGCGCCGCCATCATTCTGCCTTTGGTCGCTATGGCGATCGGATATCGCAGGCCGCTGCCGATCGTCATCGCAACCGTCGCCTTCGTGGCAGTTCTGTTTTCCGTTTTCCACCTCTTGCTCAATATCCCGCTTCCCCCGGAAGCCATCCTCTCGATCGGCAGTTAACGCGATGTTCGAAATCCTGAATCACATTCTCTCCGCGTTGCCGCAGATGTTTACCCTGCCCGTGATGCTTGCGATGATTGTCGGCACAGCCGTTGGCATTGCCGTTGGGGCATTGCCGGGACTGTCTGCCACCATGGGCATTGCGGTGCTGATACCGCTGACCTTCTCCATGGATCCCTTGCCGGCTTTGGCGATGATGGCCGGCATCTACAATGGGGCGATGTATGGAGGCTCGATTCCGGCGATCCTGTTGCGGATCCCCGGCACGCCAGCGGGAGTGGCGACCGTATTCGACGGCTACCCGATGGCCCAGAAAGGGCAGGGGCGGCTTGCGCTGAGAATTTCACTGGCCTCGTCGTCCATCGGATCGGCAGCCAGCGCGGTCGCCTTGCTGTTGTTGGCGCCACCCCTTGCAATGGTCGCGCTTAAATTCAGCCCCGCAAACTACTTCTGGCTTGCGGCATTCGGCCTTATGACCATTGCAGTCCTCTTGTCCTCCAATCCTGTCAAAGGACTGATCGCGGCCTGCCTCGGGTTGCTGATCGGCATGATCGGCATTGATCCGATTTCCGGAATCGAACGATTTTCCTTCGACCATGTCGAACTCCTCAGCGGAATTGACATCATCGTCTTGCTGACGGGCCTTTATGCCATTCCTCCGGCCATCGATCTCGCCATCAGGCCGCCCAAGCTTGGAGAGAGCCAGCGCGAACTCGATGGGAGACCTGACGGATTTCGCTGGTCAAGCCTGATCCCCGTCTGGCTGAAGGCATCACTGATCGGTATTGTCACAGGGATCATCCCGGCGCTTGGCGGCAATATTGCAGCCGTCTTTGCATGGAACGAGCAACGCCGTGGCGACCCCGATAAGGAGAAATACGGAAAAGGCGCGCCTGAAGGTGTCGCCGCTCCCGAGTGCGCCAATAATGCCGATACCGCAGCAACGCTCATTCCGGCGTTGACGCTCGGTATCCCCGGCAGCGGCGTTGCCGCGGTCATGCTTGGAGCCTTGCTGGTGCATGGACTGGTTCCGGGGCCGCAGCTTTTCCGCGAAAGTGCCGACATTACCTACGGCTTCATGCTGTCGATGCTGTTTACGGCCGTCTTGATGTATTTTCTTGGATTGGTTGGCGCAAAAGGCTTCATCTACATTCTGAGGCTTCCCTCTCAGCTGTTGGCCCCGATGATTATGCTCATGTCGGTCGTGGGTGTTTACGCCATTCACAACAGCCTGTTCGAAGTGTGGATGATGCTCGGCTTCGGCCTCCTGGGCTACGCAATGGAAAAACTGGACATTCCAACCGCGCCAACCGTTCTTGCCGTCATCCTCGGCCCGATGGCGGAAGAAGCGCTGCGCCGCACGCTCCTGATCTCCGGTGGCAGCTTCGGTGCTTTGTTCACCGGAGCGATTTCCTGGATGATGATCTGCCTGATCGCCTTGTCTTTCGGAATTCCAGCATTCCGCCTGTTCCGCAAGCGCAGGGACGCGTCAAGCGATGGATCCGCTCATCATGGCGCCGCCAGTTCGTGATGCCGGAGAGGCGAAGACGTCGCGATCTTCGCCTCTGCTCTCTGCCGTTATCGATTTCTTCACCGGCTGAAAGCTTGTCGGCGACGCGTTTCACAACGTCATGATTTGGGTGGCTCCACCCCGCATCTCTCGGAAAGCGCCAATCGGCGACTTGTTCGGTGCGCGACGAATGCCTTGTGATAATTTTGGATACAAAAACTGGTGTTTGCGAGCTTTCGAAATTTGTACTCAAGGTGAAATCATAAGGATTTTCTGTAATTTACGGAAATAAATGGAGAGAAATCGAAAATGGAGGTTTGTTCGTTTGTCTGTCGCTTGCATTTTTGGTCTTTTTTTGTATTTATTTTGCTGGACCTGATGCAGTCAGGCGGCGCAGCCGACGGGAAGCCGATGAGGCTATTTCGAGATCTGTGAGCGGTGGTTGCTCCCGTGGAATCAAGTCCCGCCGCTTTGTGCGTCAGGCGCGAATACTGGATGGATATCAATGATATGCGGCACGAAATTCGATCGAACTCCGGAGTTGCTCCAGGCAGAGCTATTCCAGGCAGTCGCCTTCTGCCCCGCCTTTCCGAGCGCGTGGCATGAATAAGCGTCCCGTAATCCACGTGGTGGACCCCATCCACCAAGACGTCATTGAATTCCTGAGGCAGCAGGCCGTTGTTCTGACCCCGGAGGTTTCGTTTCCATCCGACTGTGACGCGGTCATCGTGCGAACCAAAGCCATCTCAGCCAAAGATCTCGCGGCCTGCCCGAACCTGAAGATAATCGGAAAGCACGGCTCCGGGCTGGATGCAATTGACGTCGATGCTGCGAATGCACGTGGTGTGACTGTGTTATCGACACCGGGCGCCAATGCCGAATCTGTCGCCGATCTCGCAATATGTTTTGCGTTGGCACTGATCCGCAACTTGCAACGCCTGAGTTCGGCCACCAAGGAAGGACGGGCTGCAAGTGCAGACGAGAAGAATGGCTATGACCTTGGAGAGCTCGAGGCGGGCATCTTTGGCCTCGGTGCAGTGGGCCGCGCCACCGCCCGCCGGCTGAGCCAGGGTTTCGGCGCAGATGTTCACGCCTACGACCCGGGTATCGCGGAAGAGCAATGGCCGGCAGGCATCCGGCGCGCCCGGAGCCTGGATGACATCCTGAAGAATTCGAGAATTGTCTTTCTGCATGCTCCGCTGCTGCCGTCGACAAGGAATCTAATCGACGCTGCCGCGCTGAAGCTCATGCCCAAGGGTTCGTATCTGGTGAACTGCGCACGGGGCGGGATAGTGGACGAGGCTGCGTTGGCATCTGCATTGCTGAGCGGCCACTTGGCCGGCGCTGCTTCGGATGTCTTCGCGGTCGAACCGCCAGAGCCCAGCAATCCGCTTCTGAGCTGCCCAACCTTTATTGCCACGCCCCATGTTGGCGGGGCGACCAACGGTGCCTTGCGGCGCGTGGGCCAGTCGATCGCGGAACAGGTTCTTTCAAGCCTTGGCCGCTCGAACTCGCCGGCTCGGTATTCATAACTTCCAAAATCCAAGGAGACTGAAGATGACGATCGGATTTACGATCCATAAGCGGAAGACGAAAGTAAGTTCCGAGTTGGCGATGCGCTTTGCGAAATTGCCGGTAGCCAATATCTCTGATTCGATGAGCCGGATCACTGCCGCAGGACCGCGGCTTCGCCCGTTCCACGCAAAAGGCAAGGTTATGGCTGGCGCTGCCCTGACGGTCAAAACGCGACCCGGCGACAACCTTCTGGTTCACAAGGCAATCGATATGGCGGAACCAGGCGACGTGATCGTTGTCGATGCGGGAGGGGACCTGACCAATTCCATCATGGGTGAAATCATGGTCTACCTCGCACAGGAGAAGGGTGTGGCGGGATTTGTCATCAATGGCGCGATACGCGACATCGACGAAATCCACGATTCCGGAATCGGCATGTTTGCCGCCGGTGTCACACATCGCGGGCCTTACAAGGACGGCCCAGGCGAGATCAATGTGCCCGTGTCGATCGACGGCATGGTGGTCAATCCCGGCGACCTTATAGTGGGAGACTGCGATGGCGTCGTTTGCGTACCGCAAGAGCAGGTCGAGGCATTGCTCATCGCTGCTGAGGCAAAGCAGGCCGCAGAAAAGCGCGAGATTTCCGCTATTCGTGATGGAAGCGTCGACCGCACCTGGGTTGACAAGCTGCTCGATTCACGCGGCGTCGAATACGTCAATTGAATTTGTTCCGGCCATTTGGATTGGAGTGCAGCATCGCAACGGTGATGCTGCACTTTGATTGCAGATGCGCTGACATTGAGGCGGATACCTGCTTGTGGAGATCCGATCCGCCGATTGTCCCCAAGTTGCAAACGGCAGTTCTTCGTTGTCAGCGTCAACCCGTCTGATTGGAGCCTTTTTCCCGGCGTACCTTGCGAAAGCGCTCCATCGCGGCACAGAGGTGCGAGGTAACTGCCGATCGTGCCCAATCCGCATTTCGGGACCGCAGCGCGTTGATAATCTCGGTGTGCTGCCGGACACTCTCCAGGGCATCGGCGTCCGAGTATATGAAGAAGCCACCGATCACGAGCGGATATTCGAGCAGATTGCTGCCGAACATCCTGAGTTTGGCGCTTCCACAGGCATAATAAAGCGCCATGTGAAATTCGAAATTGGCGGCCTGAACTTCATCAAGATAGGCTTTGGGCTTGTCCCGTATTGCCGCTGCAATTCTCGAATTCAGCGCATCCATATGGGCAATCTCGTCTTCGGTGATATGCCGTGTCGCCCAAGCCGCGGCCTGCCCTTCCGCAAGCACGCGAAGCTCGAATATCTCCTCGGTGTCGATGTCACGCCATTCGGTGACAATTGCTCCTCGCTTTGGAGCGGCCTCCAGCAGACCCTCGGCAACAAGCCTTTGTATCGCTGCCCTTACAGGTGTCCTGCTCACTCCGAGTTGAGCCGCAACATGCTCTTCTTTGAGCTTTTCCCCAGGACTGAAATGCCCAGCGATCAACCGCCGCCTGATTTCGTTATGGACCTGGTCGCTGATGCTCATTCGCTTCCCTCAATTTTTGCCTTTTTTCGGAAATCCGAAGTGCTGCGATCTGATATGTTTACTTTCCACGACCAATCGGGCGCAAGTGTTTTCGCCGTAAATTGCCGGGCGTAACTCATGGGTTGAGCCATTGCCGAACCGCCATAACAGAGTCCAGTTCAAAGCACACTGATCCGATAGCTGGCCCTGCAGACGGGCACACTCAGACACGTTGCAGTCTATCCGGTGACAGCTCATCCAGGCGGTTAATTCCCAGCAAGGCCATGCTGGTCAGCATCTCGTTTTGAAGGAGCCGGAATGCGTGGCTCACTCCGGGCGCACCGCGCACCGATGCCGCAAAAAGGAACGGCCGACCAATGAAGGCGAAATCTGCCCCGAGCGCTATCGCTTTGAGGATATCCGTTCCGCGCCTGATGCCACCATCAATCAGAATTGCCAGATTGCTTGTCGCCGCGCGAATTTCAGGCAGCACATCCAACGGGGCGACGCAGGCATCAAGCTGCCGCCCGCCGTGGTTGGATATGATGACGCCGTCAACGCCCAGCTCCTCTGCCCGACACGCATCGGCAACCGATAGCACGCCCTTGAGGATGAGTTTACCGGGCCAGATCTTCCGGATGAAACGGAGGCTTTCCCAAGTGAGCTGATCGCGGCCGAGAATGGAGCGGGTCAGCGTGCTTGAAAATAGCGGCGGACCTTGTTCGGCATCCATGTTTTCGAAGTAGGGCATGCCGCGTTGGAGGATCTCTCGACCCAAGGTTCCCAAAGTCCAGGATGGTTTGGAACAAAACTGCCATGTCAGCCGGCCCGTGAGGCGGAATGGTGCATCAAAGCCGTTGCGGGCGTTGTTCTCCCGGTTCCCGGCGACAGGCACATCCGCCGTCACGACAAGGGTCTCGAACTGGGCTCGCTTCAAGCGCTCGATCAGGGCGGAAATACGTCCCTCGTCCCCGGGGACATAGCATTGAAACCAGCGCGACCGGCCCTCGGATGCAACGCGCTCCAAAGGTGTCAGCGATGCAGCGCTGCAAATTGCAATGCTGCCGAATTCATGTGCGGCGCGCGCCAGCGCCACATCGCCGTCATATGCTGCAAGGGCGCTGAAGCCCATGGGCGCAATTCCGAAGGGAACGGCGAAAGCTTGGGAAAAGAGCTCGGTGCGCGTGCTTCGTGCCGACACATCACGCAACACTGATGGAACGAATGCCATCCGCTCATAGGCGGCGCGGGCATTGTTCATGCTGGCTCCAGTCTCCACGCTTCCGTCCACATAGCCGAAGATCGGCACCGGCAAGTGCCGTTTGGCAGAGAGACGGAAATCCTCGAGCGAAAGAAAGGCGCGCAGGTTCCTGGGCACAGTCGACGCTGTCTTCCGGGCTATGATTGCGGGCGGCGTTTTTGCCAATGCAGTATTCCGATCCAATTCGAGGTCCCGTAGACTTTAGAGCCTTCAGACCTTTGATTAGCACATTCCTTTCCGGCCAAGGTCAACGACATGGACGGGCCTGGATCAGTCGTGTTTATGACAACTCGTCGAACCGAAACCGGTCCGGACACGCCATGCAGAACCTTCGCCGGGGACTTTCGTGACCCAAGTCATTCATTTGTAAAGCCGCGACGGGTTGAGGCTTAGGATCTGCCGCATGTTGCTTTCGCTTCCTGCCGCAGCCTCCACAAAGCCCGCCAATTTTGCCATCGATGGCTTTTGACGCTCCGTCACGTGTGGCCAGTCACTCCCCCACACCAGTCGGGTCGGATCCACGGCCACCAGGGACTTTGCGACCCCACGACTGTGCTCATAGGACCCATCGGCATCCGGTTCATGATAGGGGCCTGACAGCTTGACCCAGACGTGATCTGACTCAAACAGTTTCGTCAGGCTTTTTCGATCAGCAGTGTGTGTAGGTGTGCACCGACCTAGGTGATCAAGGACAAGTGGTGTCTTCAGGCTTCGCAGCATGCCGGAATAGCGCTCAAGAAAATCAGCCTTGATATGCAGCTGAACGTGCCACCCAAATTCGCTGATAAGTTCCGAGATCCGTGGCAAATCCTGGATGTCTGTCGCGCCTGCCTGCACCTGATTGAAGCGGACACCGCGCACACCCAAACCATGCCACCTGGCGAGAATGGCCGGTTCGCAGTCCGGCTTGATCACACAGATCGCGCGATAATTCGGACCAAGCTCTTCCAGGGCGCGTAGTGTTACCCCGTTATCGGTTCCATAGATCGATGGCTGAACAATCACGCCATGCGTCAGTCCGAGCCCCGTGGCCATGCGCCGGTACTGTTTTATCGACGCGGTCTTGTTTGGCAGCACGGCCAACGGGGAGACCGGCGCCGCGCCGTCCAGAATGTGGAAATGCGCGTCCCAGACTGCGGTCGTTTCGGATTTGGTCAATGTGAGAAAGTTCGTCAACCGAAGGTCTCCGGCAACCAGAGAGCAATGCCCGGGAACGCTATCAGCAGAGCGATGACGAGGAGGATTGACCCAAGGAAAGGCAGAATTCCGATGAAGACATCGTTCAGCGACCCACCCTTGCGTATGCCCTGAACAACATAGCAGTTGATGCCAATGGGCGGCGTTATCATGCCGGCCTCGATCACCAGCATAACGATGATACCGAACCATACCGGATTATAGCCAAGGTGCATCACGGCTGGCGCCGTCACCGGCACCGTCAGCACGATCATGGATATCCCGTCCAGAACGCATCCCAGCAGAAGATAGATGACGATGATGACAGTCAAGATCGCGACCGGCGGTAGCGGCAGTGTCGTGATGAAGGTGTTGATCTGATCGACGAAGCCAGAGATGCCCAGCGCAAAATTGAGATAATAGGCTCCGATCAGAACGAACATGATCATACCGACCGAACGCATGGTCCCATCGACCGCCCGATTGAGCATCTTGATTTTCAGCGTACGATTCCATGCGCTCAACAGGAGGGATGCGATGATCCCCAATGCCGATGCTTCGGTTGGCGTTGCCAGTCCGGCGTAAATTGATCCAATCACCACGAGAAAGATGAAAAACATCGGCAGAAGGTTTGGCAGACCCTTGATGCGGTCTTCCCACGTCGCGACGATCTTTTCGCCGCCCCAGGAGGGCTTGATGATGCAGAGGATTGCAACGGTGGCCATGAACACGATGGACAGAAGCAGACCGGGGATGAAACCCGCCAGGTAGAGCTTGGGAATCGAGGTCTTTGTAATGGCGCCGTAAATGATCATGTTGATCGATGGCGGAATCAAAGTGCCGAGTGTTCCCCCGGCAGCGAGGGTGCCGAGGAAGAGGCGTTCATTGAAGCCGCGCTTCTTGATCTCGGGCAGCGCAATGGTTCCAACGGTCGCCGCGGTCGCCACGCTGGAGCCAGAGGTCGCCGCAAACATCGTGCAGGCGGCAATGTTGGTGTGCATCAGGCTTCCGGGAAGCCTGTTGAGCCAAGGCAGAAGTGCCCGGTACATCGAGGATGCACCTCCGCTGTGCAGCATGATTTCCCCCATCATGATGAATAGCGGGATTGCAATGAGAAGATCATTATTGGCCGTTTCCCAGGTCGTCATTCCGATGACCGAGAAGATCCCGACCGGCAGCCAAAACAGGCTCATGATGATCCCCATGAGGATCAGGATCACGCCGATTGGCATGCTCGTGACGATGAGCGTCAGAAGAGCGAGCGAGAAGCTCAAGAGTTGCATGACTGTCTCTCCTGCTGGCCGTCAACGGGCGTCGTCTGGAATATCGAAGGGATTGTCGGCGCCGGCATCGCCACCAAGGGCGGGGCTTTCGTTCGGAAAATGCCTGAGCTGCTGCATCAACATGACGAGGGATGCAATCACGAACAGGACAAGGGCCGACAGGAACAAAAGGTGTGGAATCCAAAGTGGGAAATCGAGCAAGGTCGATGTGGCTTGATACTCGAGCGCTTCGTTCAGCAGCAAAGCTTCGTTCCACACGAGGATTCCGCCAACTAGGACCAGCGACACTGCTGCTGCGACATTCAATACGGCAGCGATGGTGCGTGGTAACAAGTTCTGCAGGACGTCAACGCGTATATGCCCTGCCAGCAGCACGGTGAACGCCATCGCTGTGCCAGTCGCGAGCGCGAAAACAAAGCCTGAAATCTCTGTTGAACCGACGATGGAAATCTTCAACGTCTTTCGAATGATCGTGTCGACGCAGATCATTACAGCAACTGCCAGAAAGCCGTAGCCGCCTACGCGGGCGGCGTAAGTCACTAATTTGCGGAGTAGTTCGGTACCCATCAGACGTCACCTGTTCTCACTAGGCTGCCTCCCGGGCCTGATGAGCCCGGGAGTTTGCGACATACGGTCACTCGGTCATCGTCAGATTGACGATTTTGCCGACGGTCGCGTTCCAGCTTTCAACGCAGCTGGCGCCACAGCTTGCGGCAAAGCCAGGCAGGACATCCGCCTTTACCTTTTCGCGAACTGTTTCAAGCTCCGCATCCGTGGGATAGGTCACCGTCGAGTCGTATTTCGTGAAGCCGCCCTGCGTATCACAGGTGTCGGCGCCGGCCGTGCATTGCAGACCCATCTTGTGATTTCGGATCTGGGTCGGCCAAGCCATTTGCTCTTCAAAATACTGGCTTGCGAGCTGCAGCCATTCCCGAACTTCGGCCGGCTGCTTCTCGAGCCACTTCGCGTTGACGATGCGGATCTGAGGTGCCCAACCGGCATTCAGCGCGTAGACGTATTTTGTCACTTCCGGCAGCTTGGCGATGTTTCCGCTGGCGGTGCCGGTTATCCCACAATCGATGACGCCACGCTGCAGTGCCGGCGCCATCTCGGCGAAAGGCATGGAAACGGGGGAGGCGCCCAGCGCCTTGACGAAATCGGAAAGTGTCTTGCTGAAGACGCGAACGGTTTTGCCCTGCAGGTCAGCCAAATTGGTGACCTTGGACTGACACCAGAACACCAGTCCCGTGGTCGGCCAGCTTGCCATGACGTCGGTACCCGTCTTCTGCTGCAGCGCGTCTTTGATCACCGGCATGATCGCGGCAGTCGTTTCCCGAATGCCTTCGATCGTTGGCGAGACGCCGGAAATATCCATGGCGTCGAGCTCCTTCACATCCTCGTCCGCATAGGAAGCCACCGTGTCCGAAATGTCGTAGACGCCGGAACGAACGAGTTTGATCATTTGCCCGCCGGGCACACCCAGTTCGGTGATGGAATTGAGCTTCACCTTTATCTTGCCGCCACTCAATTTGGGGACCAGTTCGGTCCAGAACGGCTTTTCAAGCAGGCCCCATTCCGACGTGCTCGATGCGATCGCCAGGACATTCACCTGTGTCGATTCCGGCAGTTTTGCGGCGAGTTCCTGAAGCTGTTCCTGGGTCACTTCCGCACTGGCGGCCGATGGCAACATCGTTGCCATTGCCAGGCCTGCGATTGTAAAGCTTGTCGTCAATCTACTCATCGGTTCTCCTCCATGGATGAATATCTATCGCTGCAGCCCGGCTGTGTGAATCCTGGATGTTGAATGCTTCCATCACACGGATTACCGCGAGCCTTTTCTAAAATATCCTGGTGCCCGTCAAACGACGGGCTCATGCCAATGCCTTGTTTTCATGCAACTTCGAATTCGGATCTGAACTGGTAGCCTCAACAGTCCTATGCGCGAAAACGAGAGCGTGCGGTCATTCCTTCACACCGGTGTCGGCAGATGCATCCTGATTGCATGTGTGCATGCCCATGGGCTCAAACGTGATAGCCCTGGAGCACGGTCATCTCATTCCGTTTGCCAACCATGAGACAGCCTCATCGGTTGTCATCGGAAGGTTTGGGCGCTCGAGCGCGATGCGCTCTTCCGTTCTGGAGTAGACCGACAGAACGGCCCGAGTGACAGAGACCTCCAGGCCCAGAGTGCTCGCCTGTGCGATAGCCGCCTCGACCTCGTGCTTCCGGCGCGTGGCGTGCACCACATGCGAGCGAACCATGGCATCGAGGAGATCCGGAAACGGCCGGGCACAGACGTCGGTCAGATTTTCACGGATTTCGGAGCCCAGTCCCATGGCGGTGGCTGCGGCAAAACACTCTATTGCCAAAACCTCGATGCCCTTGGTCATCAGCGTGCGGAGAAGTTTGAGGCCACAAGCGTCGCCGGCCTGTGATCCCTGCAGCGACTTCGCATCGAAGCCCAGCGCCGCAAGGTCAGACGCTGCCTTTTGCGAAGCTGGGCCAGACAAGATGATGGGGGCATGGGCTCCCGCCAGGTCGACGGATCCCATGATGGCTCCGTCTACGAAGCTTCGACCGGCCTCCTCGAGAATGCCGGCACATTCCTTCATCAGAGCCGGAGGCGAAGATGAAAGATCCACATAGAGAAACTCGTTGCGAATGGCAGCGAGGTTGACGGCTACATCTCTTGCCGCAGCCGACGGAATCGCGCCGAGTATCAGCGTCCGATCCGGAACCTCCCAGGGCACATCCCTTAGAAGCGTTGCATTCGGTGCAACATTTTCCGCGACAGGGTCGACGTAAGCGACGCGCCGACCGGCACGTTCAATATGGTCGCCGAACGCACGGCCAACCTCTCCATAGCCGATCACGATAACGCAATCGTCGCCTAATTCACCCGTCATGCCGACTCTCCTCACCAATGCGATCTGAAAGTACAAAATAAATACGAAAATACAAGAGGATTTCTTCGCTCCTCTCGTTTCCGCTTCTTGATTTTCAATTAAAGCGTTAAAAAACAGATATTTGTTTTATTTCTGGCATTTTGATTGGTTCAAGGGCGGATCTGGCGCAGTGGAGGCGTCGTCATTTTTGTATCCATAAAATGGATGTGTCGGATATTGTTCGGGGTGGTCGTCAGCCATTGTAGCGCCCTTGTAATCTGTGTCGCTTGAGCGACCGCCGAGGGTTGGTGGAACTCGGAAGTCCCGTCTGGCCCTTGTCGCCTGCATACTTCGCACCGCCACTGACGACATGTCGGCGTTGTAGACAACATGTAACCCACCATACAATTCCGCGCGGCGTCTGCCGTTCCAAGGGCGTCTCCCCTACGGCGTGCCGCAAATTGACATGCATGAAGTCATAGTCCGGAGGCAACAGGGCCCAGGTGAACCGGACGAACCGCGATTTTGCCGACGGTCGCGCAATCTCGTCGTCTTGCAGCTTGTTCCTGTCTGCAGAATGGCTTCTGCCGGGGCTATTCCGGAGTTTTTCCCTTGAGGCCGGCGGCGAGATGGTTGCGCAAGGTGGTTGCCGCCTTGCGTCCGATCAGCATCGAGCCGTCTAGCCCGTCGCAGAACAGACGCATCTTGACCCGATCGACGGTTCGAAAGGACTTCAGTCGGCTTAGATTGATGAGTGTCGAGCGGTCGAGCCTGAGGAACGGTTCGCCGAGCAGGCTCGCTTCTATCTGCTTGAGCGACAGGCCGGACAGCATCGACCTGCCATTGGCGGGGATGATCTGCGCGTAGTCGCCGTCGGCGAGAACGGCGATGATGTCCTGTGCCGGTATCAATTGGCGGTCCCGTCCGGCCGTCACCAGCGTGGTGGAGCTGTCCGCCCTGGAGGGGCGGGCCCTGATCAGGGCCGCCTCCAGATCGACGGCCTTGACGAGGCGATTGACGGCCTCCTGGAACCGCGACTGATTGATCGGTTTGAGCAAATAATCGATCGCGTCAACCTCGAAGGCATCGAGGGCATGGCTGGAATAGGCGGAAACGATCACAACCTTCAGGTCCTTGGTAGCCTGGGCCAGTTCCAGGCCGCTCATCCCGGCCATCTGCACGTCCAGAAACAATGCCTGCGGCTTGCGCTGGGGAATGATCTCAAGGGCCTCGACGGCGCTGAGCGCCGTGCCAACCAGCCGCAACCGGTCGTCGCCCCGAATGCGATCGGCAATGTCGGAGAGCGCGCTCGGTTCGTCATCGACGGCGATAACCTTCAGCATGGCTCACCCTCAAGCCGAACGACAACGACCACTTCCTCCTCGTCCTGGCGAAGACTGACCTCGTTCTTGCCGGGATAGTGGATGTCGAGGCGGGCCCTGAGGTTTGCCAACCCGATTCCCGGACCCTTGTTGGCGCCCGGGACCATGCGCAGGTCGCCATGGTTGCGGATGGTGATCAGCAGGCTGTCTCCATCCCGCTTAATGCTGATGGCAACCCGCTGCACCTGATTGTCGTCCGGAATGCCGTATTTGATCGCGTTCTCAACGAGTGGCTGGAGCAGGAAGGCCGGGACCATCATTTTGCGAGCCGGCGTGGCGACATCCATCTGACAGACGAGCCGCGGGCCGAACCGCATGGACTGGATGCGCAGATACGAGCGCACCATGGCCAGTTCGGCGGAAAGGGGTACGAAGGCGATGTGCGCCCTGTCCAGGGAATGGCGCAGATAGGCGCTGAGCTCACCGATCAGCGAGGAGGCGCGCTTCGGGTGCTTGTTGATCTCGATCAGCGCCATGTTCAGTGTATTGAACATGAAATGGGGATCGATCTGGCTGCGCAGGCGCTTCAGCTCGGCTTCCATGAGACGTTGCTCTGCCTGTGCCGCCCTGCGGGTGGACCTGACCGCCGTCTGCCAGTTCTTTTCCCAGAATGCGGCCAGACCGAGAAGGATGTAGAGGAGAACGAAATAGGGATAGGCGGCGAGTGGATGGTCGTGAAACCTGTTCCTGAAGACGGGTTCGACTTGAACGAAGGCTATCGAGCACAGGCTTATGCCAAGTCCCATCAGCATGGAAACGACCACCAGAGCCGTGCCATTGACCAAGGTTATGCGCGACCATCGGGATCGTTCGATGAAGCGGCCGAAAGGCAGGAAGCTGACGAACAGCAAAGTGTCTATGCCGATCGAGAAAATCGCGCCTTGCGTCTTGTCGGCATACAGAGGAAGCCTGATCATCAACCCCAGCAGGCAGATGAACAGGTACAGAGCGACACGGGAATAGGTTCGCTTGGTTGCCGCCAGGTCGTCTGATGCTTCGCTCACGCTGTGCTCCTGCGATGGGCCGCTCGGGATGAGGCTATCGCTAGCATGTCGTCATCCAGACGCCAATCGCGCGGTGTGTGCCCGGGCTCTCCTCGACGGTGCGTTGTCTGCGGAAGACAAGGCGTTGTCGTAGTCTGCAGGGATGGCTCATCGTGGTCTGCGGCCTGCCTTACCAGGAACCTTCGGAGACCAGCGCCGGTGCGGTTGCGATGCGTCGATTGCGTCTGACAACCGACAGCATTAGCCCCAGGAGGACCAATACGGCGCCCAGAATGCCGAGCGACGTCAGCCGGTCACCGAACATCAGGAAGGCATAGAGGCAGGCGAATACCGGTTCGCTGGTCTCGATGACCTGGACGGAGCTGGTACTCTTTCCCTTGTGCACGGCCGCCATCGTCAGCCAGTAACCGCCAATCGCCGGAACGAGGATCTGCCCCAGGATTGCCAGGGTCGCGACCGGGCCGGGCAGTGCCGCGCCCTCGATCCACCAGGGCACGAAGAGAATGAGACTGGAGAAGCCGAATATCCAGACGAGATGGGCGAGGCCGCTGCCGACCTTCCATGCCTTGGCGCCGACGATGAAGACGGCATAGGCAAGCCCGCCCAGGAGCGCCAGAAGCACGCCGGACAAAGCGTTCGCGGTCAGGTCGGCGGCCGCATAAAGCAGGACCGCGCCGAGCAGGATCAGGGCAAAGATCATGATCTGGCGCATGCCGAAACGTTCGCCGAGGAAGAGAGCGGAGATTGGCAACACCAGGCCCCCGGCTGCATAGATCAGCAGCGAGACCAGCGGGATCGAGACCGAACGATAGGCCCAGGTCTCCAGAAAATAGACGCCGGCAATTCCGGTTGCCGAGAGCACGCAGAGGGGAAGCGCCTTGTGGCGGAGGTCGATCACGCCCCGACGGTACCTGGCAAACGGAAGACAGATCGACGCGACGATGATGAAGGCGCCGAAACACTTGAAGAAGGCGATCTCGGAATGGCCGGCGCCTGCCTCGAAGGCGATACGGCTGAACGGCCCGATCGTGCCGTTGGCCATTGCAGCCAGAAGCGCCAGAATTTCCGGACGCAGTCCCGATGCAACAGACGACCCGGACACGGCGGCCCTCCTTCCCGGCTGCTGGTGCATGGCTCCTCCAGACTTTGAAATGACTGCTGGAATAGATCCCGTGGGCCGCCCATCTCAATCGCTATCCGACCAAGCGGCAAAAGCGTCGATGAACGAGCACTCGGGGGTGAGGCAGGTGGCCAGATGCCGGGTTGGATGTCGTCGCTCTCGGCGGTGGTGCCACAAGCACCGATGGAGCTCCCGTAGAGCTCTTCCGGCCTCATCTTTGCAGTTGAAATTTTCATCAATTGCTGAAATTTTTCGCATTCATCTCAAGCGGGACCAGCAGATTGCAGATTTTTCGTTCATTCGGGCCGGCTGTGGCGCGCACATCGCCGGTCGAGGCCCTGCGCGCCGGTTTGGGCGCGCTCATTGGATTGGGGCTAACCGGTCTCTTTGTCCTTTCGCCGAGTATCGACCTGACGACCGGGCTCTACCTTGTGGCTCCCCTAGGGGCCAGTTCGGTTCTCCTGTTCGCCGTTCCCAACAGCCCGCTGGCCCAACCGTGGTCGGCCATTGTCGGCAACACGCTCGCAGCGCTGGTTGGCGTGGCGGTCTGCATGTTCGTCACCGAACCGACCTTGCGGATTGCACTCGCCGTCGGTCTCGCCATCGCCGCAACGATCCTGGCAAGAGCGGTCCATCCGCCGGCCGGGGCGGTCGCGATGACGGCGGCCATGAGCCCGGATGCCATTCAGCATCTGGGGTTCTGGTTTGCGCTTGCACCGATTGCGACGGGCACGACAGCACTGGTTCTGGTGGCCATTGCCTATGCCCGGCTGACCGGGCGCCGATATCCCTTTCGCCAGTTCGAGGAGCCGAACCGGCACGGCACGGACGACGCCGCCCCGTTGGAACGCCTGGGGCTTTCAGAAGCGGAACTGAGCGACATTCTCGGCCGCTACCGGCATTCGTTCAATCTTGGCGTCGAGGACCTCGCCCGCCTGATCGGCGCCGCAGAACTGCAAGCGGCGGCCCATCACGCAGACGTCCTGACCGCTTCGGACATCATGTCGCGAAACCTGATCACGGTGAAGGTCGATACCGGGTTGGGAGAGGTTGCCGATCTCTTCAGGAAGCACCGGTTCACGTCCTTGCCGGTCGTGGACGCGCAAGGAAAATTCCTTGGCATCATCTTCCAGATACATCTCATCAGCCGTGCCAGAGAGGATGCGTTTCGGCTCAACCGGGCCTTCATTCCCGCCTTGCGGCGGTTGATCGATCGCGGAAGAGACAAGCCGGTCATGGCCGTCGATATCATGCGTGTCGCGGTTCCTCGTGCACTTGCCACAACGCCGCTTGGCGCACTGCTTCCCATGATGGGCGACAGCGATGTCGATGCCGTCCCCATCCTCGACTATGGAAGGCTGATCGGCATCGTCACCAGGAGCGATCTGATTGCCGCGCTTGCCCGTAACCTCGCCCGGTCGAAGGAGGCATCGTCCCAATCGATCTGAAAGGTCTTTGGCTTTGTGGCAACACGCCTGTTGAGGAGGTGTGTTGCTTGCCCGTTCGAGCTTCGGCCGCCTAACAGGGCATGGGCACACCTCGCAAGCTTGACTTGTCGTGCATATGCACGACCTTACTGAAAGCTGGCCGCCAAATCAGGTCTCCGGCGTAACGCGAGGAGATCGTCCCCCGGTCATCGATGGAAAACAGGCTCAGCCAGCCATTGTCGAAGAGCGCGCGCACGTCCGGATGCTTCTCGAGTACGCCCGTGATCGCCTCGGTCGGCGCTTCGATGCCGACGGTCAGGCGACGCGGTTCGTGGAGGAGTTTCGCCCCGTCATGCACCGACTGCCAGGGAAGTCCGACGCGCAGATTGCCGCCATTGCCTTCGACCACGCCCATGCCTCCGACGACATTGTGCAGGAGCTTGTTTCCGGAGCCGAAGAGCGAAGGCGCGACGACCGAGCCGAAATATTGCAGGCTGATCCAGCTGGCGACGACCACCGGGGCGGTCAGGATCAGCTCCAGCACCTTGAACTCGGGGTCCTTCCGCCAGACGTAGTCGTGCAGGAAGACCTGCCCGTCCAGAGGAAGGCCGGCCGTGCGCGACCGCGGCGCGGCCACGAAGGCCCGGCAGCCCGCCAGGCCCAGTTCCGGGCGAATTTCGGACCAGTCCCGGCTGCGTGCGGCAATGGTGGCGGCTGTTGCGTGCGGCAGCCGCTTCGAACGCTCGGCGCGCGCCAGGCTCGCCGCCTGTTCCAGCCAGCGCCGGATCTCCCGCATGACGTCGCTGTCGACGGGCCGAGCGAGGTCCTGCTCGAACAGGGTGACACTGTCCGTTGTCGTGTCGTGCAGCCCCGCCAGGAAGACCGTATCGGCGGGAATGGTGATCGCTCTCTCGCCGAGCTTCTCTCTCACGGCGACATCGTTCAGCAGATCCGCCAGCAGTCTGGCGTTGACGTCGCCGGCATAGCCTCCGCAGGCGCCGCAGTGGAGGGCGCTGGCATAGGGATTGTTGACGACATTGGTGCCGTGGCCGCAGAGAAGCACCACGCGGGCAAAATCTTCCGTGAGCGACATGGCCCGAAGAACGGTTTCCGCCATGCCGGCGCGGGCATCGAGGCTGAGCGCCGACGACCATTGCGGCTTCGCGTCGTGGTGCTGCTTCCTTGTCAGGCGCAGACTGTCGCGCAGCAGCTTGCCCGCATAGAGTGGGCCCATGGCTTCGACGAAGGCGAAGGACGAGACGGCGGCGAGCTTGAAACGGCCGATCGCCCGCACGGCGCGCGCACCGAATCTCGCCTTCGCGTCGGCATGACTGTCGTCGGTGACAGCGCTGCAGCTGAAGACGGCCGGTTTCAGGAGAACGGGCAGGCGCGGCTCCATGACGTCCGAGGCAAAGCCCTTATGGGCGGTGCCAAGGCCGAAGAAACCGGCAAAGCCGAGCGTCTTTATGCCCGGATCCTGGCTTTCGAGCGACCTGCGAAAGACCTCCGAGCGCACGTCTATGCAGAAGGCGGCCTGCAAGGCGGGCCGGTCTCCCGCATGTTGCAAGTCCGGTGCCGCGATGAGGCTGTCGGCCAGATTGCGCTGCGCGGCATGTTCAGCCGCCTTCAAGAGCACATGATCGATGATCATGTCGAAATCGGCGCTTGCCGGCTCGGCATGCATGCGCCGAATTCTGATCCACTCGTCCTCGATATGAGCCTTGTAACGCTGGAAGAGTGCCTCTTCGAAGACAAGCCGGATGGCAAGCAGATCCAGTGCCGTTTCGTCCTTGCCGGCCTCCAGTTCTGCCTTGAAATGCAGGTGGCGGGCAAATTGCGCCCAGCCGCCCGTGGAAAGCAGCAGCTGATGCAAATAGGTTCCAGGATGGCCGCCCATGCCCAGCGACATGGTGGCTCTTTCGATAGCCGCCTGCGCGGTCTCCGGCGTGCCGGCTACGTGCAGGCCGAAGCCGCCCAGTCCCAGGATTTCGGGCGTCAGATCGTGTGTGGCAAAGGCGCGCCAGGCGGAGTAGAGGCCACCCTGGCGCGAGGCGGACCAGAGGGCCTGTCCTTCGTCGAAGAAGCCGGCTGCAAAGGTGCCGATCCGCTCCGAGATGAGGCCGGGCCAGTCCATGCCGGTTACCGTGAAGCAGAGATCGGCAATCGTCGGCAGAGGAGTAATCGCAGCGGGCTCCTGGCTGACGGCCGCCTTGAGCGCCATCAGATCTAGGCTTCCGACGAGGTTGGTCGCCTGCAGGGCAGCCTCGAGGTCTTCGTCGGTCATCGACCCGCTATCGATCTTTTCGGCATAGTGAGCGCGCGGGGGCGCGAGCCGTACGCCGGTGATCCGCGCAAGCAGGGCCGCCGTGTTGTCGAAGGGTTCCGCCCGTTGGCCGAGAAAGGGATTGACGGCGACGGTCGCTGTCAGCGGCCAGGCCGGAGGTATCGCCCGTATGGCGTGATCGGCGGCTTCGCGCAGGGCGTCGCCATAGAGGGTCTTTATGTTGGTCGTATCCGACATGAGTTTACTCCTTTGCTGACGCCGAGATGGAAGAGGTGGACGGTCTGCTCTGCCAACTGCCGAGCAGGCGATCGAACAGCGCATTGACGTAAAGTCCGTTGACGAGATGGACTCTCAAGCCCGCGGCTGCCGGATGGTGAGCCCAGAGCGGGAACAGCGACTGGGCAAACGCGGTGATGCCGAAGGTGAGAACGGCCAGCATCATGAGGGTCCATTCCAGCGGCCCGGCTTGAGGCGTTGCCGGCAGGGTTCCCGCCATCAGCCATTCGGCAAGGCGCTGGAGTGCGAAGTAGGCGACCGCGATGGCGCTCGAGTGGATCAATATCCGCGAGGTGAGGGCACGCGGGGCGGCATCGGCGAGCCCCTGGGCGACCAGATAGGCGACCCCGAAGATCAAGATGGCGCCCAGGGCGATCGCCTGCGGTGGCTCGCCGGCAAAGCCGAACATCATTCCGATGAGGGTGTAGACCGCGAGCGCCAGCAGGAAGGCACGGCCAACCGCTTTCACATCCGGGACCGCGACCGGCCCTGGCCGGCGGATTGCCGCCACGGTTTCTACTCCCGAGCCCGAGGACAGGAAGGCGTGGGCCTTGTAGAGCGAATGGGCGACTATGTGCAGCAATGCGATCGGGAAGAGGGCGAGCCCGCATTGGAGCGTCATGAAGCCCATTTGCGCAACGGTCGACCAGGCGAGCGAGGTCTTGACCGCGGACTGGGTCAGCATCACCAGGCTTGCGAAGAGAGCCGTGAAACCACCCACGATGACAAGCACGGCAAGGACCATCGGTGCCTGCAACATCACGTCGGCGAAGCGGATGAGAAGGAAGCCGCCGGCATTGATCAGGCCGGCATGCAGCAGTGCGGAAACCGGGGTTGGGGTTTCCATCACTTCGGTCAGCCAGCCATGGGTGGGGAACTGCGCCGACTTCAGCATGGCCGCCACTGCGAGCAGTGCAGCCGCCGCCGTGACGGTGAGATGATCTGTGCCAAGGTTTGCGGCCATGAGGATGTCCGTGATGTCATCGGTCCCGAAGGTCGTCGCGAGCAAGAGCGCGGCACCGATCAGGGCGACATCGCCGATCCGCGAGACGACGAATTTCTTCCGTGCGGCGCGCCGTGCCGCAATCCGTTCAGGATAGAACAGGAGAAGCCTGTGGAAGAACAGGCTCGTTGCGATCCAGGCGAGGACAAGTTGGAAAAGCGATCCCGACTGGACGAGAAGCAGCACGGCGGCGAGTGTCGCCGCCATCCAGCCGATGAACGGGCCCTGTCTGGCCTCTCCGTCGAGGAAGGTGCCGGCATAGCGCAGCACGATCCATCCGAGAAAGGACACCAATGTCAGCATGACCAGGCTGACCAGGTCGAGGCGGGACGAAAGTGTGACGTCTCCATAGCCGACCGCCATGCTTGTTCCGGGGCCGTCGCGTGATAGGACCAGCGCCGACAAGACACAGACGGCGATGGCGCCGAGAGCCGCCAGTTCGGCGAGGCGGATTGCAAACCGTGGTCTGAAACCCGGTCCGAGGAAGGCCGTCAGTGAGGCGGCGGCGAGAAGCATTGGCGCGACGAGCGGGAGCGCGTGCATGGTCGGACATCTCCAGTCAGTTGATGATTGCCATTTCGAAGGCAGGGTGATCTGGAGGTCGTGATAGCAGCGACTTGATATCAATAAAAATTCATTGTTTCTTGTTTTTCGTTCTATTAAATAGAACTATGGCTGAGCTTAATTATCATCATCTGCGCTACTTTCGTGCGGTCGCCCATGACGGCAACCTGACCCGCACGGCCGCGCGGTTGAACCTCTCCCAATCTGCCTTATCCATTCAAATCAAGCAGCTGGAAGACCGGCTCGGACACGCGCTGTTCGAGCGGCGCGGCCGACAGCTCTACCTGACCGAAGCCGGCCGCATCGCGCTCGACCACGCGGATACGATCTTCTCCACGGGCGAGGAATTGGTTGAAACGCTGAAGGAGGCGGGGCGTGCCCGCCGCGCCATCCGCGTCGGTGCGTTGGCGACGCTATCGCGAAACTTCCAGGTGGAATTTCTTCGTCCCTTGCTGGGGCGTGCGGACGTCGACATGATCCTGCGCTCCGGCAGCACCAGCGAGTTGCTTGGGTCACTCGAAACATTGAACCTCGACATCGTGCTCCTCACTCAGGCGCCGATGGCCGATGCGGTCACGCCGTTTGTCGCGCACGAGATCTATCAGCAGCGTGTGAGCCTCGTCGGCAAGCCGTTCCATGGCCAGCCGGGAGCAACGCTTTTCGAACTCCTCGATCGGTATCCCGTGGTTCTCCCAACGCTCGAAAGCGGGGTGAGGGCACAGTTCGAAGCCCTTGTCGCGCGGCTGGGCATAACACCGCAGATCGCGGCTGAGGTGGATGACATGGCGATGATGCGACTTCTGGCGCGTGAGGGGATCGGACTTGCCGTCTTGCCCCCGATTGTTGTGAAGGGCGAACTGGAATCCGGCATGCTCGTGGAGTTCGACGCACTTCCGGGTGTCATCGAATCCTTCTATGCAGTGACCGTGAAACGCCGCTTTCCCAATCCACTGATCCGCTCCTTGCTCGACCGGATCACCACGACGTTGGATAATCCATAATTGAAACTGTGTGGACGGATGTCGTAATCCATCCCGCCGGACCACCTGAAGACGTGCCTCAAGGATATCGAAGGTGTGTCATTTCGAGACCACTGTCTTGAAAAATCACCTTACGGGCATGGGCAAGTCTTCGAAGGTGCAGGTCCGGCCAGCGGAATGTCTTTTCGGATCAGGCTTAGTGCTTGACTCAACCTCATAATTTCCAGCTAGTGGGGAGGCCGTGGGTTCAGGCCGAGCACTCGAGTTGTCGATGATCTTTGATACCCATGATGAGGAATGACGCTGTCAGGCAGCGCCGGAGGAATTTGGTTTGAGCGAAGAAACTTCGGCAGGACGCGGACATGTGTCGCTTCCCCTCGATATGGGTATGCTGTTCGAACACGCCCCGAACCCCTATGTCTTGCTCGACAGCACGTTCACGATCGTCGGGATGAATCAGGCATATCTGACGGCGACCATGCGCGAGCGGGCCGAGATCCTCGGGCGCAACATGTTCGATGCCTTTCCCAGTGATCCGGGTTCGGTTTCTGACCAGATGCTGAGGAAATCTCTGGCGGCTGTTGTGAATACCGGAGAGATGGATCATCTCCCTTTGATCCCGTATCCAATTGCACGCCGCGACGGCTCCTTCGAGGAACGCTTCTGGAGTGCGACCCATACGCCGATCATCGGCGAGAATGGCCAGCTCTATATCCTGCAGCACACGACGGATGTCACCGAGATCCAACGCCTCAGGCGCCGCGCGGAGAGCCGCGACATGAGCCTTGAGAGCGGAATCATGGATCGCGCAGGAAAGGTGGCGGGCCAGAATCTTCTCCTCTCGAAGGAGCGCGAATATCTGCGGACCCTGTTCGCCCAAGCGCCGAGCTTCATGGCGGTCTTGCGCGGGCCGCAGCATATCTTCGATCTCGCCAACGAAGCCTATCTGGCGATCGTCGGGCGGACGGACATCATCGGCAAAGTTCTGGCCGAAGCGCTGCCCGAGGTCGTCGAGCAGGGCTTCATCGACATTCTCGATCGCGTGTTCCGAACGGGCGAGCCTTTTGTCGCGGATGGCGCCCGCGTCATTCTCAATCGCGGGCCGGACGGTGAGGGCGAACTGCGTTATCTCGATTTCGTCTACCAGCCCATCAAATCGGGAAAGAAGGTCGAAGGCATCTTCGTCCAGGGTCACGATGTCACGGAGCAGAAGGTTGCACAGGCAAGGCTGCAAGAGCTCGCCGCGACGCTGGAGGAGCGGGTGGAGGCTCGCACGCAGGAGCTTGCCCAGGTCCAGGCCATGCTCCGTCAGTCGCAAAAGATGGATGCGATCGGTAACCTGGCCGGCGGCATTGCCCATGACTTCAACAACCTTCTGCAGGTCATTCAGGGCAGCCTGCAATTGACGATCGAGCGGCTCAATGACGAAAAATCCTTGAAACTGCTCGACAATGCCATGATGGCGGCGACACGTGGCGCCACTTTGTCCTCGCAGCTTCTGTCCTTTGGCCGCCGGCAGCCGCTGGAGCCGAAGGTCATCAATCTCGGCCGCCTTGTCGGTGGTATGGACGGCTTGCTGCGCCGGAGCATCGGCGAGGGCGTGCAAGTCGAGACCGTCGTTGCGGACGGCCTCTGGAATACGCTCGCCGACGCCACAAACGTCGAAACCGCACTCCTCAATCTGGCTATCAACGCACGCGATGCGATGTCCGGCAACGGCAAGCTGACCATCGAGCTCGCCAATGAAGACCTCGACCAGGCGTATACGCAGACGACCTTCGGCGTCGCACCGGGGCAGTACGTCATGCTGGCCGTGACCGACACGGGGTCCGGGATTGCGCCCGAGACGCTCGAAAAGGTGTTCGATCCCTTCTTCACGACGAAGGCCGAAGGGAAGGGAACGGGCCTCGGCCTGTCCATGGTCTACGGCTTCGTCAAGCAGTCGGGCGGGCACATCGACATCGCGTCGGAAATCGGCAAGGGCACAACGGTCAGGCTCTACCTTCCCCGCGCGACGGCGGCGGAGGATGCCGTCGTTGCCGCGGAGGCTACGATCTCCGGCGGCACCGAAACCGTGCTGGTGGTCGAGGATGACGATGCCGTCCGTGAAACGGCGGCGGAATTGCTGCGCGGGCTGGGATACCAGGTGCTGCTGGCCCGGGATGGTCAGGGCGGGCTCGGCGTTCTGGAAAGCGGGGTGCACTTCGACCTGCTGTTTACCGACGTCGTGATGCCGGGCAGCGTGCACAGCACTGCGTTGGCGCAGATGGTTCGCGATGCAAGGCCGCATGTGGCGGTGTTGTTCAATTCCGGATACGCCGAAAATTCGATCGTGCATGATGGCAAGCTCGACAGCGGCCTGAACTTCCTCAGCAAGCCGTACACCCGCGAACAGTTGGCGCGGAAGGTACGCCAGGTTCTGGACGAGCGTCCCCCTTTGCCGCAGCCGGAGAAAGACGACCGCCGGAAAAAGATCCTGTTGTGTGAAGACGAGCCCTTCATTCGGATGGTTGCGGCCGAAATGCTTGCTCAGCTCGGATACGACGTCGCCGAAACCGCAACCGTTGCGGAGAGCCTCGCTGTCCTTGGCGACGATATCGACATCCTGATCAGTGATCTTCAACTGCCGGATGGCAGCGGGCTGAACCTTGCCGAGAGCGCCAGACTGAAGCATCCCCGTTTGCCGATTGTCTTTGCAACCGGCGGCGCTACTGATCCCGGCATTCCCGCAAGCGCGGTCGTCACCAAGCCCTATGATGAAAAGGATCTGGAAAGGGCCATTGCGGATGCGGTTCGGGCAGCCTCTGTGCTCTGACGCGGTTCTGAGGCTGCTACCTCCCGGCAACCGGTACAGGGTTTATGGAGCGGCGTTGCCTTTGGCGTCCGCCCGCTCGACCTCATGCAGAAAGTCGGCGATCTGAACCCGGTTCCGGCCGTCGCGCTTGGCCTGGTACAGGGCCGCATCGGCGTGGTTCAAGACGATTTCGAAATTGTCCGTCTCCATCCTGCCGAAGGCAATGCCGGCGCTCGCCGTGCACCGCAACCTCGCTTCCCCGGCCGGAATTTCGCGTAACGCGAACTTGCGCAAGATGTCGGCAGCGACCCGCTCGGCCCTCGCAGGCAGCGTGTCGGTCAGGACGATGGCGAATTCCTCGCCCCCCAGACGGGCCACGATCTCGTGATCTTCCACACCATTGTTCAGCTCTTCCGCGAATATCCTGATCACCATGTCGCCGATCGCATGGCCGTGCTGGTCGTTGACCGATTTGAACAGGTCGATGTCGAATGTCACGATTGCGGTCTTCGTGTCGATAGGTCTGCCGGAAACCTTGTCGAAAAGCGCCCTGCGGTTGAGCAGTCCGGTCAGCAGATCGGTGTTGGCCTCGTGACGATGTCTCGCCGCCAGTCGCCACTGATGGAGCGCCAGCGACAAGGCGCCGATGCCGGACATGCCGGCGACGCAGATGGCGAGGTTGAGATTTTCGGCCCAGTTTTGCGGCGCATGTCCGAGAACCCACTGGTGCCGGCTGAGGAGGACAGCGGCGCAGAGCGCAAACGAAACTCCACTCAGGACATAGAGAATGACCATACCGATCAGCGGGACCGGGGCTTCCGCCCGCGCGCGCCAGTACTGCCAACCCGTGCCGATCAGCAGTGCGGCCGTCGTGGCGTTCATGAAGATGAAGCCCACACCGTCCACACCGGACAGGATTAACGCAACGCCCGGCACGATCGTGGCGAAGGAGAAAACGGACGCCAGCGTCCAGGGGCTGCGATTGGTTCTAAACTGCACGGACCCGGCATAGATGGTGCTGAAGCCGGCCATCAGGCTGGCATAGGCGAGGGATGCCCTGATCGTACCGGTTTCCAGCGTATAGGAACTGAACACAAATATGCCGACGACGGTGAACAGGAGAGCGACGACCAGCGTCAGGAGGAAGGAATCGGCGCGTCGCGAAACCCAGGTTCCGAGAAGGGTCACCATCAGGCACGCGGCGGAGAAGCCGAGGGCCAGGAGAAGGGAATTGTAATCAAGTATCATGCCGGATGCGCTCTTCAGCGGGAAATAACCACATCGCTTCTGCGGTGGACATTAGTCACCGCCTCCATCAAACCGGTTACACCAATTATTAAAATGCAAAAAACAATCTGATCGCTATCGCGCCCGAAATCCAGACGCGTGCATCCTTTATGGTGACAGAATACTCTTTCCAGAAGGTTTCCATCGCGGTGCCATCGGCAGAACGTCAAGACACCCCAGGAAATCCCTGAAGACCGGCCTTGCATCATACGGACGCGAACGTCCTCTCTGGCGACCGAAAAGCCGTGATGGCTCCTTCGGCGGATGGCGTCATGTCGGGAAACGTGGGCTGCTCGATGACGACGGTGACCAAGCTGGGGGCGTCATCGAGCGTTGCCGGTGCCGGTACCGGTCTGCCGCCTGTCAAAGGATAATCTGTCGTCTCACAGGCGATCGAGGCGCAATCCGTCTTCGCCGAAATAGCGGCACTTTTCGCCAGGGACGCTCAGCCAGACCGTTTCGCCTCCCTTGTAGTCCGGCCCTTCTCGCTGTTCAGCAACGAAAGGCTGGCCGTCTGCGAGGCTGCAGTAGAGATAGCGTGTTCCGCCGAGATATTCGCTGAAATCGACGGTGGCTTTCAGTCCGCTATCGCCGCCTTGAAGAACGGTAACATGTTCCGGCCGCATGCCGACGGTGATCGTTCCTCCTGGCTTTCCCCTTGTGAGGGCAATCGGGGCATCGAGGCTGGTGCCGGCGAGCGTGATCTGTCCGCCGCCCAGCCATTCTCCCTGGAGAAGATTGATGCGTGGCGATCCGATGAACCCGGCGACAAAGGTGTTGACCGGGTTTTCGTAGACGTCTCGCGGTGTGCCGCTCTGCTCGATGCGACCGTCGCGCAGGATGACGATCTTGTCGGCGAGCGTCATCGCTTCCGTCTGATCGTGCGTGACGTAGATCATCGTATTGCCGAGCTCCTTGTGCAGCTTGGCGATCTCCACCCGCATCGATACCCGAAGTTCGGCGTCAAGGTTGGAGAGCGGCTCATCGAACAGGAAGACGTCGGGTTCGCGCACGATCGCCCGGCCGATCGCCACGCGCTGGCGCTGGCCGCCGGACAACTGGCCGGGCCGGCGGTCCATCAGATGAGCGATCTTCAGGATTTCGGATGCCCGGCCGACGCGCGTGGCGATTTCCTCCGCGCCGGCATGCGCCATTTTCAGGCCGAAGGCGAGATTGTCGCGCACCGTCATATGCGGGTAGAGCGCGTAGGACTGGAAGACCATGGCAATGCCGCGCTCCGACGGATCGAGGTCGGTGACGTCGCGGCCCTTGATCGCAATCTCGCCGTCCGTCACCTCTTCCAGCCCGGCGATCATTCGCAACAGCGTGGACTTGCCGCAGCCGGACGGCCCGACGAAAACGACGAATTCGCCGCCCGTTATGTCGAGATCGATGCCGTGGATGACCTCGATCGCGCCGAAGTTCTTGCGAACGTCGGTCAGCACGACGCCCGCACTTCCCGTGGATTGCCTCATGCTGATCAGCCTCCGTTCGCCTGCGTGTCGCCGGCCTGCAGCCAGACGAGCATGGCACCGGGATCGCGATTGTCCCAGAGATGGTACGGCACAAGCCGCAATCTCGCGGCATGGCGTGCTGCCGGCCGGCTCCGATAGAGGGCGGCGCCCCAGCCATCGATATCTTCCTTCGCCACCTCAATGTCGACGGCGATCGCGCCCCCCAGTGCCTCGATCTGTTCGGTCCCGGCTTCGGAAACGGACGGTGGGACGACATAGGCGTTAAGATCGGCATCGTTGTCGACTTCCTCGGCGCAATAGACGAGCGGTCCACGCATCAGGGCCACGCGCCCGGCATCCTGGCGCACCTTCGGATTGGCATATTGCGGGCGGAGCGACATGGGCAGGTCGAGAAGGATTCGATCGCCCTTCTGCCATGTCCGCTCCAGCCGGGCATACCCGTCCTTCAGGCAGCCGCTGACGTCGACCGCCTCGCCATTGACCGAGAGACTGGCGCCGATAGCCCACTCCGGAATTCTCAGGGACATGGCGAAGGCCTGCGGTTCTGCGACATCGACTTCGATCGAGACGGCCCCATCCCAGGGGTAGGACGTTTGCTGGCGCAGTTCGATGTCCTTGCCCGCCACCGTCAGCCGCGCCGTGTTCTGGCCGTAGAGGTGGACTGCGACTTCGTCGTCGGCGACGGCGTACATGTAGGAGCCGATCGAGGCGACGAGCCGGGCGATGTTCGGCGGGCAGCACGGGCAATGGTGCCACTTCCAGCGATGATGCTTGCCGGTGCTTTCCAGCGGATTGTCGTAGAAGAACGTCTTGCCGTCGAGCGACAGACCGGTCAGCGCGCCATTGTAGAGCGCCTGTTCCATGATGTCGGCAAAGCGTCGGTTGGGTCCGCGGCCGAGCATGCGGCTCGCCCAGAAGACGAGCGCCACGGAGGCGCAGGTCTCGGCATAGGCGGTTTCGTTCGGCAGGTCGTAATAGTCGGTAAAGCCTTCGTTGCTGGCCGAGGGGCCGATGCCGCCGGTCACGTACATCTGCTTCGTCGTCACGTCGTCCCAGAGCGTTTCGAGGGCGCTGGTCAGCGCGTCGTCGTTGTATTCCGTGGCCAGATCGGCCATGCCGGAATACATGTACATGGCCCTGACGGCGTGGCCGACCACCTTCTTCTGGTCGCGAACCGGCTGGTGCGACTGGCTGTATTCATTGTTCTTCTGGATGTAGTCGGCAAGCGGCCGGCCATCGCGGACCGCTTCCGCGTCGAAGAAGTTCGGCTCCTGTCCGCGCTCGTCGATGAAATATTTCGACAGATCGAGATACTTTTTCTCGCCGGTGACCCGCGCCAGTTTGACGAGCGCGAGTTCGATTTCCTGATGGCCGCAATAGCCGGGCAACTGTCCCTCGCCATGTCCGAAGACGGTGATCATGTGGTCGGCGAAGCGGCACATGATGTCGAGGAGCTTGCGCTTTCCCGTCGCCTGATAATAGGCAACGGCTGCTTCCATCAGGTGGCCGGCGCAGTAGAGTTCGTGGTGATCGCGCAGGTTGGTCCAGCGGCGGTCGGGCTGGACGCGCTGGAACCAGGCGTTCAGATAGCCGTTGTCGTCCTGAAGCCGCTCATACATGTCGATGATTTCATCGGCCCGCGCTTCCAGAGTGGCGTCCGGCTTGCGGTAGAGGGCGTAGGCGATCGTTTCGATCGATTTTGCAAGATCGCTGTCCCAGAACATCTGCGTCGTGCCGCCCCAGGGCTGTATCGGGATGACGACGCCAGGGCTTGGCTTGCGGACGTCGATCGCATCCAGCATGCCGGCCTCGACACAACGATCGAGCAGGATGCCGGCCGTCGCGTTGCAGATCGAGTCCTGCCATTTGCCCCAGTACCCGTCGACGCGGACGGCGGGAACGGCAGGAGGACGGAATTGCTTTTCCAGATTGGGCATGTTGCTGATTTCCTTGTTTTACTTGACCGCACCGGCCATCAGGCCGCGCAGGTAATAGCGTTGCAGCAAGAGGAAGACGACGAGGCAGGGCACGATCATGACGACCACGCCCGCCTGTACGGCGCCCCAGTTGATTGCCCCCAATCGGCCGACCCTGACGGCGGTCATCAGGACCGGAAGGGTGTACTGGTCGTTGCTGGAGAGCAGGATGAGTGCCGCCAGGAACTCGTTCCAGGCATTGAGGAAGGCGAAGATCGCCACGGTTGCCACGCCCGGCATGACGAGCGGCAGGAGCACGCGTGTCAGCAGCCGCAGATCCCTGGCGCCTTCGATCCGCGCCGCTTCCTCGATCTCCTTCGGCACCGCATCGAAGGCGTTGCGCATCATGAAGACCGAGAAGGGCAGTTGCAGCGTGACGTAGACGAGCACCAGGCCCGCGAGCGAATTGCTCAGCCGCAATTTTGCGAGAATGATGAAGAGCGGCGTCAGGATGGACTGGAACGGGATCATCAATGTTGCGATCAGCAGGATGAAGAGCACGTTCTTGAAGGGAAAGCGATAGCGCGAGAACCCATAGCCGGCGAGCACGCTGACGATGACCGTGAGGATGACGGTTGCCAGCGATACGATCAGCGAGTTCAGCGTATGCTGCCAGACGCCGGCGCCGAACGTGTCGAGTGCGCGGTAGGCGTCGAACGAAAAGCCGTGCAATGGCCATGGCGGCAGCGGCGGCGTTCCGGCTTCCTGACCACGTCTGAAAGAGGAGAGCAGTGCGATCGCGAAGGGTGCGAAGAACAGCAGCGAAACGATGATGCCGGTGGAATGAAAGGTGAGATTGCCGAGCAGGCGGCGGCGCGCCCTGATGCTGTTTCTCGAAGCCATTATTGGTCCTCCCCGACGCGCAGCAGCCAGAGCTGGAAGACGCTGATGGCGACCAGGATCACCAGCACGGCCATCGACAAGGCTGCGCCATAGCCCAGATGGAACGACACGAAGGATTGATTGACGATGTAGTAGACGACGGAGATCATCTTGTTCTGCGGGCCGCCGCTGGTCATGATGTAGAACTGGTCGAAGGCAAGCACCGAACCGGTGATCGAGAGGATGAGCGCGAGCGCCAGTGTCTTGCGCATCAGCGGCAGCGTCAGATGACGGAAGCGCTGCCACCAGCCGGCGCCGTCGATCCGTGCCGCCTCCATGAGTTCCGCCGGGATCGACTGCAGTCCGGTCAGCAGGATGACCATGGTGAAGCCGGCGATCTTCCAGACCACCATGACGACGATGATGGCAAAGGCCCTGTCGAAGGTGGCGAGAAGATTGAGACGGCCTTCGGTCAGGCCGATCATCTCGAACAGCGGCGAGAAGAAGCCGCTGTCGACATTGGAAAGCCAGACCCAAAGCAGCGACGCGGACGCGAGACCGACGACCACCGGCAGGAAGATGAGCGTCCGGTAGGCGGCGACGAAACGGCGCTGGCGTTCCACGAATATGGCCAGCGGAAAGGCAACCGCGAAGATCGCGATGGTCACGATGACCGTGTAGTAGGCGGTAAAGCCGAGCGCGTCCCTGAATTGCGTGTCCGAAAACATGCGGATGTAGTTGCGCAGGCCCACCCATTTCGGATTTCCGAGAAGCGACCAGTTGTGCAGGCTCATCCAGGCGGTGAAGAACACCGGAATGATGAAGAAGATGGCGACCAGAAGCATGGCCGGCCCGATGTAAAGCAATCCCTTCCAGGAACCGCGCTGCAGCGATCGGCGCCGTCTTCTGACCGGCTCGGATGTCTTGGTGTGGACTGTGGCGACCGTCATCTGCCTTGATGACCTCTTTCTTGTGTTGTGCCGGTACCGGCCGGAAGCGTTTCGCGGGTCTTCCGGCCGGTTCTGAAGCCGCCACTGTGGCGGCCGTCCGGGAGGCTTTTTACTGGGCGTCGTCGATGATCTGCTGCATCTGCGCCTGCGCATCCGAGAATGCCTGGTCGACATTGTCCCCGAAGATTGCCGCATGCGTGAAGCTGGCCCAGGGACCGTTGGCGCTGTTGATCAGGTCGTTGAACTGCAGGGTGTAGGGCGTCTTGGCGACCTTGATCGCTTCGACACCGACCTTCAGACGAGGATCAAGCCCTTCGAGAACCTGATCGGCAAGGTCCCCGCGCGTCGGCAGGCTGCCGTATTTGGCCATGATCTTCTGGCCGTCCAGCGAATAGACATAGTCGAGGAACGCCTTGACGTTTTCGAGCTTGCTCGTCCCCTTGGTGACGACGAAGTTGTCGCCGCCGGCAAAGGACGACGTCTTGCCGTCGACCGAGGGGATTAGCGTCACGCCGAAGTCGAGCTCGGGGTGCTGGGTGATCATGGTGCCGATGGCGAAGGCGCCGAGCGTCTGCTGGCCGATATTGCCGTTGACGAGGCTGAGGAAGTTCGAACCGTTGTCGGTCGACGCTCCTGCCGGCACCGTGCCCTTCTTCACGAGGTTGCGATAGATATCGACGGCCTTGCGCATCTGCGGGGTGTCAAGCGTGGCGGTCTTGCCGTCTTCGGACAGGATGTCGGCACCGGCACCCCAGACGAGCGGCGTGAAGGTGAAGATCATGCAGCCGCCGCAGCCGCCGCCGGAAAAATAGAACCCGTATGTGTCATTGCCCAGCGCCGTGATCTTCTCGGCATTGGCGGTGATTTCGTCCCAGGTGGTCGGTGCCTTGTCCGGATCGAGACCCGCCTTGCGGTAGAGGTCCTTGTTCCAGGCGAAGATCGAGGTTTCAACCGACAGTGGCAGGCCGTAGATATGGTCCTCGTAGGTCCCGAGCTTCACATGCGACGGCGAGAGCGAATTGAAATAGGGCAGGGACTTTGCCCAGTCGGTCAGGTCCTCCAGCTGTCCGGCGGCAGCAAATGCCGGGGTGTAGATCAGGTCCAGCGACAGTGCGTCGGGTGCCTGACCGCCGGCGATAGCGATCGCATATTTCTGCACCAGTTCGCTGAACGGCACTTCCGTCAGCTCGATCTTGTCCTCGTGGCTGCCGTTATAGGCTTTCACGGTTTCCTTGAAGGCATCGCCGATGCCGCTTCTCACCCACATCTGCACCGTTTCGGCCGATGCGCTGCCGGCAAAAAGCAATGTCACGAGCGCTGTGGATGCCATAATCCGACTGAGCATTTCCATTCCTCCCTTTGATAAGGCCACGTGGCATGCGGCCCTTTTTGATGACGTTTGTCTTCTCAGGATGCGCCTGCTCCTCCGCAGGACCGGCGAACAACCAGCCGGCATGGTAGCTTTCTCACACCGAGTTCGACCGGCTCGCCTTCTCCCAGGGCGAGCACCGTCAGCCCTGCCTGACGGCCGAGCTCTTTCAGGTTCATGTCGATGGTGGTCAGGGGCGGGCGGGTATGCTCCGCCATGATTTCCCAGTTGTCGAAGCCTACGACAGAGACGTCCTCCGGCACCTTGATGCCGCGCTCGCGCAAGCCGTCGATGACACCGCGGGCAATCTGGTCGTTGCCGCAGAAGATGCCGTGCGGCTTCTCTCCGTCCCGGCTCCAAAGTTCGGCGACGGCCCGATGGCCCCAGTCCTCCGACCATTGTCCGTAGAGGATTTCCGCGCCGTCGCCGGCGTGGGCGCGAAAGGCCGCGGCACGCTCGTTGACGGCGGCGAAATCCTCCGGTCCGGTGATGTGCGCCAGTCGTTTGCGGCCGATCTGCCGCAGCCAGTCGGTCGCCAGTTCGGCCCCCTGCGCGTCGTCTGCGGTGAAAGTCACGCTGTCCGGCGTGCCGCTTGTAAACGCATAGACCACCGGGACCGGAAGCCCCGAAAGGTCGACCGGCAGTGAGCGGTCCAGACGCTTGCCGGTGGCGATGATGCCGTCCACCTGCTTGTCCAGCATGGCATCGACATGGATCTTGCCGAGCGCCGGATCATCCTCGATCGCGCAGAGAAAAACGGACACGCCCTGATCGACCAGCGCTTCGGAAATCCCGGCCATCACGGGCAGGGTAAAACGGCCATAAGTGTCGTTGGTCAGCAGGCCGATGGTCAGGGAACGGCTGGACAGGAGACCGCGGGCGAGCGCGTTGGGACGAAAGCTCAGATCGGCGGCAACCTTCTTGATCCGCCGACGGGTCTCTTCGGCCATCCGGCCGGTGTCATTCAGCGCCTTGGACACCGTCGACACGCTGACGCCGGCCGTTCTGGCCACGTCATGAATTGTCGCGCGACGCAATGTCTTGTCCGAACTCGTCAATCTGGCCTCCCTCCAAATTTGAGGAGAGAAAACCTTTTCTCATTGGACGTGTCAATGTAAGAAAACGTTTTCTCAAAATAATTCGTCGGATGAGCGGGAGGCTTGGCTGGTAACGGTTCAACGCAACTTTAGCTGGGGAAGCCTTGTGAGGAGAGGCTTGGCGCGCGACCGCATATCGGCGGGGCAGGTCAATTTCGAATGAAAATTAGCGCCGGTTAATTAAAACTTTAACTAGTATCCATACGAATACAACTCGGTGCGCAACCATTGAGCGCACCACTTCTGATCTCTTTTTGGGCGAATGAATTGCTCGCTTCGAGGCGTATGAAACGCCGTCCGTCAAGCGAAGGATTTTTTTAAATGAAACTGGACTTTTCCCGCATCAGTACGAAACTGGCGATCATATCGGCGCTCGGCATAGGTTTCATGCTCGTGACCGCATTGACGACCTGGCTAGTCGGCACGTCCGTCGACCAGGCCGTCTCGCTCAGCCGGATCCAGCAGGACATTTCCCGAAATATGGTATCGATGAAGGCTTCGATGCGGGGCATGCAGATCGGCGTGCGCGATTTCCGCCTGGCAGCGACGCCGGCCGAGAAGGCGGAAGCCGCCCAATATATCGAAACGCGCTATGAATCTGCGATCGGCTTTATTGACGCCGCGGTCGCCGACATGACCGTTCAGGAGAATGTCGACAGAGTTCAGAAGATCAAGACCTTGCTGGACAACTATGATCAGGAGGCCAAGAACCTCGCCAGCAAGCTGGCATCCGGCGACGGCGCCAAAGACAGCGAAACCGTAAAAAGCCTGAGTGCAACGGCCGAGGAAATGTCCACTCTCGTCGATCAGGCGGTCGATGCTGCGAACAAACGTGCAAGCGACGCCACCGACTACCGTCGCGAGATGCAATCCCTGTCGTCGATCGTGACCAATGTCATGACGGGCGTCATGGTGTTGTTGCTGATCGGTTCAGGGATTTTCGGCAAGCGGGCGATCGCCAATCCGATCCGCGAGATCACGGAAAGCATGAACTCGCTAGCAGCCGGCGATCTTGACAAGGACATTCCGTTCACCGGCCGAGCCGGCGAAATCGGCGAGATGGCCAACGCTGTCGAAGTCTTCCGGGAAAACGGTATCAAGGTGCGTGAAATGAACGCCCAGGAAGCAGCACTCCAGGCGCAGAATGCCGACCTTCAATCCAGCATAGCCTCGGTGGTGTCCAGTGCGGTCGCCGGAGACTTCAGTGCCCGGATTACCAAGAGGTACGAAAATCCTGATCTCGCCGGGTTTGCGGCGAGCGTCAACGAACTGGTCGGCTCGGTTGAAAACGGTGTTGACGAGACGGTTCGCGTGGTCGCCTCGCTGGCTGCAGGCGACCTCACCCAGTCGATGAATGGCCAGTTCCACGGTGCATTCAAGAACCTGCAGGACAACGTCAATACAACAATGACTAGCCTGCGGACGATCATGGGCGAGATCCGTTCGGCGATCGACATGATCAATGGCGGTGCCGGAGAGCTGCGCGGTGCATCCGATGACCTGTCCAAGCGAACGGAGCAGCAGGCGGCCTCTCTTGAGGAAACGGCTGCCGCGCTCGAGCAAATCACGTCTGCGGTGAAAAACTCCTCGGAACGCTCGCTCGAGGCTTCAGGCATGGTGCAGGAGGCACGTCGGAACACGGAGGAATCGAACAAGGTCGTGGAGTCCGCCGTCGAAGCCATGGGGCGGATCGAAAAAGCGTCCAGCGAGATCGGCCAGATCATCAATGTCATCGACGAAATCGCGTTCCAGACCAACCTTCTGGCCTTGAATGCCGGCGTGGAAGCGGCGCGCGCCGGCGAAGCCGGCAAGGGCTTTGCTGTCGTCGCGCAGGAAGTGCGGGAACTCGCCCAGCGCTCGGCGACCGCCGCGAAGGACATCAAGACGTTGATCAATCGCTCCGGTGATGAAGTCCGTTCGGGTGTGGATCTTGTCAGCCGGACCGGCGAAGCGCTGCGGCAGATCGAAGGCCGGGTCATCAAGATCAACGAGCATGTCAACTCGATTGCGACTGCGGCGCGTGAACAGTCGACCGGCTTGTCCGAGGTCAACGTCGCCGTCAACCAGATGGACCAGACGACGCAGCAGAACGCCGCGATGGTGGAAGAATCCACTGCCGCGACCAACCGACTTGCCGAAGAAGCGAAAAACCTCAGCGTCTTGGTTGCCCGCTTCAAGACGACGGAAAGCGTCAGCGGTCCTCGTCACGTCGCGCCTGCCGCACAGCCGGTGGCGTCGCCCGCGCGTGGTCTAGGACGCAAGCTTGCCAACGCCTACGGTTCGGCTGCTGCCGCCGCGGATTGGCAGGATTTCTGACCCTCAGCCCCGCAACATCCAAAATCACCGAGCCTCCGCAAATGCCTTTGCGGCGGCCTTCTCGTCTCTGAGCCGGACATGTGAGCGCGGGCGCTGCTTCACTATGTCGCGCGCAGCGCAATCTGACCTCATTTTCCGTTCGACTGTCAGCCCAGCAGCGCCAGCGTCAGCGGATGCTGCGGATCGAGAAGTCCGTCGAGGATGTTGAAGTGATGGCGGTCGGGCTCCTCAACGCAGTCGGTCGTGGCGCCGAGGCCTTTCCAGATGTTGGCGAGAAGTGCGTTCTGCCTGAGAAATTCCGAGCGCTCGCCGGCGCCTGCCCAGCAGGTGATGCGGGTATTATCGGCCGGGTGGAGCAGGGCCGGACTTTCGACGACCGCTTCGTCGGCATCGAGCCGGATCCCGTCGTTGAGGCTGGTCGGCAGCAGCGAGCGCAGGTCATGCAGGCCGGACAGCGACACGACATGGGCGATGCGGGCTGCGACAGGTTTGGAGAGCGGCGAGGTCGAGGAGACCATGCGGGAGACCAAGTGGCCGCCGGCGGAGTGGCCGATGAGCCGGATCGGTCCATCGATCATGCCCGCAGCCGTATCGATTGCCTTGCCGATTTCCCCCGTGATGCCGCTCACCCGGTTTTCCGGGCAAAGCGTATAAGAGGGCATCGCCACCGCATAGCCATGCGCCAAGGGACCGGCGGCCAGGTGCGACCAGTAGCTCTTGTCGAGGCGAACCCAGAAGCCGCCGTGCACGAAGACAACGAGACCCTTCGGTGCCGTTTCCGGCAGGAACAGGTCGAAGCGGTTGCGCTCACCGTCGGCGTAGGGGAGGTCCAGTTTTGCGCGACCTGTTGCCGTCAATGCCTCGCGCATGGCCTTTGCCGGCTCGACCCACAGTCCGGGCCAGCGGTCGCCTCCGGGAATGTTCGCGCCATTGGCATAGGCATCGGACCAGTCGGTAATTCGGTGCAGCATCTTTCCTCGCAGCGTTTCTTGTCGGGCCGTCGCCCGTTCGGGCAGGGTTATCACATGATCCGGAATGTCCGGATGAAAGGGGCCGAAGTCAATGGAAACAAGGCTATCGCAAAAAATATTATAAACTTGAAATTTCTTCCTTGCGAGGAGGCGCAGACAGTGCAATGCTTGAATTGAGGGCGAATTGCGCCGCCACGGATCGTCAAAGGGCAGGGAACAGGCCCGTCGGTTCGCGCTGACTAAAACTGGGAAAGACAACATGCTTGGACCTTCGGCTCACGCGGACACGTTCGCGCGGGATAATCTTCCATTGCCTGCAGACTGGCCCGAGATCGACCTGTCTGGTTTCGACTATCCGGAATGGATGAATGCCGGCGTCGAGCTCAGCGACCGCATGGTCGAACGCGGTTTTGGCGATCGCGTCGCCCTGATCGGCAATGGCCGTCGCCGCACCTACAAGGAACTGACCGACTGGACCAACCGGCTCGCCAATGCGCTGGTTGAGGATTTCGGTCTGAAGCCCGGCAATCGCGTGCTGATCCGCTCGGCCAACAATCCAGCCATGGTCGCCTGCTGGCTGGCGGCCACGAAGGCGGGCGCGGTGGTCGTCAACACGATGCCGATGCTGAGGGCCAAGGAGCTCGCCAAGATCGTCGACAAGGCCGAGATTTCGCTGGCACTCTGCGACAGCCGCCTGATGGACGAGATGGTCGCCTGCGCCAAGGAAAGCGCCTTCCTCAAGCAGGTCGTCGGCTTCGACGGGACCGCCAATCACGACGCGGAACTCGACCGCGCGGCGCTCGACAAGCCGGTGCAGTTCGATGCTGTGAAGACCGGCCGCGACGACGTCGCCCTGCTCGGCTTCACCTCCGGGTCGACCGGCATCCCCAAGGCGACCATGCATTTCCATCGCGACCTGCTGATCATCGCCGACGCCTATGCGAAGGAAGTGCTGGACGTGCAGCCGGAGGACGTCTTTGTCGGCTCGCCGCCGCTCGCCTTCACTTTCGGCCTTGGGGGACTGGCAATCTTTCCGCTACGTTTCGGCGCCAGCGCAGCACTTCTCGAAAATGCCACGCCGCCGAACCTCATCGAGATCATCAAGAAGTACAAGGCGACGATCTGCTTTACCGCGGCCACCGCCTACCGCGCCATGCTCGGCGCCATGGAGCAGGGGGCGGATCTGTCGTCGCTGCGGGTCGCCGTTTCCGCCGGCGAGACGTTGCCGGCGCCCGTCTACGAAGAATGGGTGAAAAAGACCGGCAAGCCGATCCTCGACGGCATCGGTTCGACGGAAATGCTGCACATCTTCATCTCCAACCGCCTCGATGACCACAAGCCGGCGTCGACCGGCAAGCCGCTTGCCGGTTATCAGGCGATCGTCGTCGACGACGAGATGAAGGAGGTGCCGCGTGGCACGGTTGGAAAGCTTGCGGTGCGCGGCCCGGTCGGGTGCCGCTACCTGGCCGACGAGCGGCAGGCCGACTACGTCCGCGACGGCTGGAACCTGACGGGCGACAGCTTCATCGAGGACGAGGACGGCTATTTCCACTTTGCCGCCCGGTCCGACGACATGATCGTTTCTGCCGGCTACAACATCGCCGGTCCGGAAGTGGAGGCCGCCCTTCTCTCCCACGAATATGTCCGTGAATGCGCCGTCATCGGCAAGGCGGATGACGTCCGCGGGCATATCGTCGAGGCGCATGTGGTGCTCGAAGCCCATGCCGTGCCGGGCGAAGCGCTCGTCAAGCTGCTGCAGGATCATGTGAAGGCGCAGATCGCGCCCTACAAGTATCCGCGCTCGATCGTCTTCATCAAGGAACTGCCCAAGACAGAGTCCGGCAAGATCCAGCGCTTCCGTCTGAAGACCGAGACTGTCAACTAAACCGTTCAATGGCTTGACGAATGTCGTTTCGCCGTTGGACATTGCCTTCGCCAAGTCGGGGGGAGGGCGAAGTGGTTCCATGTACCCGGCGTTCGAGATAACCAGAAAGAGGGAACAATGAAGACAATCATTTCCGCCGCAGTCCTGGCCTTGAGCCTCGGCGTCGCCGGCACTGCAGCCGCCGAGCCCGTCAAGATCGGCATGATCACCACGCTGTCCGGCGGTGGCGCCGGTCTCGGCGTCGACACCCGCGACGGTTTCATGCTTGCGATCAAGCGGGCCAACAATCCGGACGTCTCCGTCGTCGTGGAAGACGATGCGCAGAAGCCGGAAATCGCCGTGCAGCTCGCCGACAAGCTGATCCAGCAGGAAAACGTCGACATCCTGACCGGCATCGTCTGGTCGAACCTGCTGATGGCCGTCGAGCCGGGCGTCGTCGCCCAGGGCAAGTTCTACATTTCCACCAATGCCGCGCCGGCTCCGCTTGCCGGCAAGGGCTGCAACCCGCTCTACTTCAACGTCGCCTACCAGAACGACAATCTTCATGAAGCCATGGGGCAGTATGCCAACCAGGACTACAAGAACATGTTCATTCTGGCGCCCAACTATCCGGCGGGAAAGGATTCGCTGACGGGCTTCAAGCGCTATTACAAGGGCAAGCTGGCGGGTGAGATCTACACGCAGCTCGGCCAGACCGATTACGCCGCCGAGATCGCCCAGATTCGTGCCTCGGGCGCCGATGGCGTCTTCATGTTCCTGCCGGGCGGCATGGGCATCGCCTTCATGAAGCAGTATGCCCAGTCCGGCGTCGACATTCCGGTCATGGGCCCGGGCTTCTCCTTCAGCCAGGACGTGCTCGGCGCGATCGGCGACGCGGCGATCGGCACGAAGAATTCCGGCCAGTGGTCCCACGACCTCGACAACGACGCCAACAAGACCTTCGTCGAGGCGTTCAAGACCGAGTACAACCGCCTGCCGTCGATCTACGCCATGCAGGGCTATGACGCTGCGCAGATCATCCTTTCGGCAGCCGCCAAGGCCGACGTGAAGGATACCGACGCGTTCCGGGCCGAACTGCTGAAGGCTGACTTCGCTTCTCCGCGCGGCAAGTTCAAGTTCAATACCAACCAGCACCCGATCCAGGACATCTACGTCCGTGAAGTGGTCAAGGAAGGTGACGTGATCACCAACAAGATCGTCGGCACCGCCTTCACCGATCACGGCGACGCCTACGCGCAAGACTGCAAGATGTAAGGACGGATCGTGACCGTGGCATTGGCGATCGAGCAATTGCTCAACGGCCTTCAGTTCGGCGTCATGCTGTTTCTGATGGCTGCGGGACTGACCCTCATCTTCGGCGTCATGGGCCTCATCAATCTGGCTCATGGCTCCCTCTACATGGTCGGTGCCTTCGCCTGTGCCGCGGTGGCAGCCGCGACCGGTTCCTTCTGGCTCGGCCTCGCGGCCAGCCTCGTTGCCGCGGCGGCAGCGGGAGCCCTCGTCGAAATCCTGGTCGTGCGCAGGCTCTATGCGCGCGACCACCTCGATCAGGTTCTGGCGACTTTCGCCCTCATCCTGATCTTTTCGGAAGGCACGCGCTGGATCTTCGGCTCGTTTCCGCTTTACCTCAACATTCCGCCGATCCTGCAGGGTGCCGTCGCCCTTCCGGGAGACGTGCATTATCCTGTCTACCGTCTGGCGGTCATCCTTGTCGGTGGGCTGGTGGCGCTTGGCCTTGCCATGCTGATCGGCCGCACCCGGCTCGGCATCCAGATCCGCGCCGGAGAAAACGACCGCGAGATGATCGGCGCGCTCGGTATCGATATCCAGACGCTCTACACCGTCGTCTTCGCCCTCGGCGCGGCTCTCGCCGGTCTGGCCGGCGCCATGGTCGGTGCGTTGCAGTCGGTGCAGGTCGGCATGGGCGAGCCGGTGCTGATCCTCGCCTTCGTCGTCATCGTCATCGGCGGCATCGGGTCCATCAAGGGGGCGTTCATCGGCGCGCTGCTAGTCGGTGTAGTCGATACGCTGGGACGCTTCCTGCTGCCGCAGGCGCTGCTGCTCGTCCTGTCGCCTTCGGCCGCCGGTTCGGTCGGCGGGGCGATCTCATCGATGCTGATCTACATCATGATGGCCTTCATTCTTGCCTTCAGGCCACGCGGCCTGTTTGCGGCATAGACGGGAACAGGCGACATGATCACACGCGAAACCCTCGTCAACGCCGCCATTGCGCTCGGGCTCCTGGGTGCTGCCTTCGCCGCACAGGCGAGCGGGCAAATCTTCTACATCACATTGGCGACGCGCATCGCGATCCTTGGCCTTGCCGCCGTCGGCCTCAATCTCGCGCTCGGCCTTGGCGGCATGGTCTCCTTCGGCCACGCCATGTTCTTCGGCATCGGCGGGTATGCAGCCGGCATTCTGGCGAGCCATTCCTTTTCCGGAGAGCCGATGCTGTTCGGCATACCCGGCACCACCCTCATGCCGGTCATCTGGATCGTCGCGGCCGTGATGGCCGGCGTGATGGGGCTTGCCGTCGGCGCGATCAGCCTGCGCACCAGCGGCGTCTACTTCATCATGATCACGCTCGCCTTCGCCCAGATGGTCTATTATTTCGCGGTCTCCTGGCCGGCCTATGGCGGCGAGGACGGGCTGTCGATCCTGGTGCGCAACGGCTTTCCTGGCGTCAACACGATGAAGCCTATGAGCTTCTTCCTGATCACCTATGTCCTTCTGATGTTGGGGCTGCTGGTCTTCTTCGTGCTCCGCCGCTCGCGTTTCGGCAGCGCGCTCGAAGTCTCCCGGCAGAACGAAGTCCGGGCGTCGGCGGTCGGCATCTCGCCGTTTCCGGTCAAGCTCGTCGCCTTCGTCATCTCCGCCATGCTGACGGCGATCGCCGGTGCGCTGTTTGCCGATCTCAACCGTTTCGTCAGCCCGTCCATGCTCGCCTGGCAAATGTCGGGCGAACTCATCGTGCTGATCATCCTCGGCGGCACCGGCCGGCTGTTCGGCCCGGTCGCCGGCGCGGCGCTCTACGTGCTGATCGAATACTACCTCGGCGAGGTCACCGAGCGCTGGCAGTTCTTCCTCGGTCTCATCCTGCTCGCCACCGTTCTCTTTGCCAGAGGCGGCGCGATCGGCCTCCTGGCAGGAAGGGCGCGTCATGGCTGAGCCCGTTCTCGAGATCCGCAACCTTGTGAAGACCTTCGGCGCGCTGCAGGCGACCGGCGACGTCAGCCTCGATCTCCGCCGCGGCGAGATCCACGCGCTGATCGGCCCGAATGGCGCGGGAAAATCCACGCTGATCCACCAGATCTGCGGCACGCTGCAGCCCGACCGTGGGACGATCCGGCTCGAGGGCGAGGACATCACCCGGCTCGGACCGGCGGCACGTGCCCGCAAGGGGCTGGGCCGCACCTTCCAGATTTCCTCGATCGCGCCCGAATTCTCGGCGCTCAGGAATGTCATGCTGGCGGTTCAGGCGCGGCAGGGTTCGAGTTTCCGGTTTTTCCGGCCGGTAATGGGCGATGCATCGCTGACCGAGCCAGCGATGGCCATTCTCGAACGGGTCGGGCTGGCGGAACGGGCAAGGCTGCCGGCCTCCGAACTCTCGCATGGCGAGCGCCGTCAGCTGGAAATCGGAATCGCGCTCGCGCTTGGCTCAAAGGCCTTCCTGCTCGACGAGCCGATGGCTGGCATGGGACCGGAAGGCTCCAAGGCGCTCACCGGCTTTCTCGACAAGCTGCGCGAGGAGACGCCGATCCTCTTGGTGGAGCATGACATGGACGCCGTCTTCGCGCTCGCCGACCGCATTTCGGTGCTGGTCTACGGCAAGATCGTCGCCACCGGCAGCGTCGACGAGATCCGCCGCGACCCGACCGTGCGCGCCGCCTATCTCGGAGAACACGCCTGATGCTGCTCGAGGTCAAGAACATCGAAACCTTCTACGGCGCGAGCCAGGCGCTGTTCGGCGTCAGCCTTGGTATCGGCGAAGGCGAGGTGATGGCGCTGATGGGTCGTAACGGCATGGGCAAGAGCACCACCATCCGCTCGATCTGCAACCTGTCGCCGCCCCGACGTGGAGAGATTTCCTTTGCCGGAAAGTCGACGAGCCGTCAGCCGGCCTTTCGCGTCGCCCGCCGCGGCATCGGCCTCGTGCCGGAAGGCCGGCGCTGTTTCAGCACGCTCACGGTGCACGAAAACCTCGTGGCCGCCGCAAGGCCGGGACGCTGGACGCTGGAGCGGGTCAACGAGCTCTTTCCGAGGCTCGCCGAGCGCCGCCATCAGCTGTCGCGGACGCTCTCGGGCGGCGAACAGCAGATGCTCGCCATCGGCCGGGCGCTGATGACCAATCCGACGCTGCTCATTCTCGACGAGGCGACGGAAGGTCTGGCGCCGGTGATCCGCGACGACATCTGGCGGGCGATCAAGGCATTGAAGGCCGACGGGCTGTCGATCCTGCTGGTCGACAAGACGCTGTCCGAGCTTCTGCCGGTCGCCGACCGCTGCGTGATCCTTGAAAACGGCCGCTCCGTCTGGACGGGCCGACCCGGCGAGATCGACGGCACGATCAAGGATCGCTATCTCGGTATCTGAGCCTATTCGTCTTCTGGACCGGAGAGGTGGGTGCGCGCGGACTGGCGGAGCAGGTCCGTATGCGACAGCATGCGATTGATCGTGCCCGGATCGACATCCGCCATCATGTCGCGGATCCAGCCTTCATGCGCCTCTGCCATTTCGGCAAAGGAGGTGCGGCCCATTTCCGTCAGGCGCGCAACGGTGACACGGCGGTCGCCGCCGGGCGTCTCGCGGATCACCAGCCCATCCGCTTCAAGCCGTTCGACCAGCCCGGTGATGTTGCCGTTGGTGACCATGGTGCGCTTGGAAAGCTCGCCGAGACGCAGGCCCGCCGGCTCGCGGTAGAGCTGCGCGAGAAGGTCGAATTGCGGCAGCGTGGCGCCGAATTCGCTGCGCAGCCGCCGACGTATCTCCTGAGAAATCAGCTTCGTCGTGGCCAGCAGCTTCAGCCAGAGCCTCAGCTCGTCCTTGCCTTCATGCGTGTCCTCGACGACGACTTCCAGATCGACTGCTTTGCTCAAGGCTGAAACGTTCCCGTGGGTATGAATGAGTTATTGCCGAATGCGCAAAGCGCTGCCCGGCAAACTATTTGAACTCTAAAGCAGCTCCGGGAATTGTCATAGCCTTCCGGCACGAAATCGCGGTGGAAAGATCGGCTTTGGCGGGCGGTGCGATTATGCATTCCGGATGCCGGCGGCAAACATCGGCCCGCCATGGCGGGCCGGAAAACCATAGCCGTGGACCATCACCACGTCGATGTCGTCCGGGCCGGCGGCAATGCCTTCTTCGATCAGTGCCTGGCCTTCGCGGACCATGGCATCGAGCAGTCTTTCGACGATTTCGGCGTCCGGAATGTGGCGCGCGGAAAAGCCCTTTTCGACGCGATAGTCGGCGATCATCCGGTCGATGTCGGGATCGACCAGACGCTTACCGTCCTCGTATCGATACCAGCCGCGTCCAGCCTTGCGACCGAAACGTCCGGCTTCGCACAGTCTGTCGGACAGTTCGCAATAGGGGAGCGATGGGTCGCGGCTTGCCGCCTGCCGTGTGCGCCTTGCCCAGGCGATCTCGAGGCCCGCCATGTCGAAGACGGCGAAGGGTCCCATGGCGAAGCCGAAATCCTCTGCCGCCCGGTCGATATCCTGCGGCAGCGCGCCTTCTTCGAGCAGTCGCTCGGTTTCCGTGCGGTAGGCGGAGAAGATGCGGTTGCCGATGAAGCCCTCGCAGACGCCGGTGACGACTGGGATCTTCTTCAGTTTCCGCGCGAAGGCGAGAAGTGTGGCCATCGTGCGCGGCGCCGCCCTGGCGCAACGGACCACCTCCACGAGCCGCATGATGTTGGCGGGCGAGAAGAAGTGCAGGCCCGCGACACGCTCCGGATGCGCGGTCGCCGCTGCGATCCGGTCCGGATCGAGATAGCTGGTATTGGTGGCGAGAACGGCATCCGGGCGAACGATACCGTCGAGGGTGCGGAAGAGCTGCGTCTTGACGTCGAGATCGTCGAACACCGCCTCGATGACGAGGTCGGCGTTCGCCAGCGCCGTGGCGTCGGCGGTTGCCGTCAGGCGGGAAAGCTGGTCGTCGGCGGCGTTCCGGCTCAGGCGTCCGGAAGTGACAGACTGCTCGATCATGCCGCGAACGCGCTGCAGGCCCGCGTTCGCGGCTTCTTCGGTCTGGTCAAGTGCAACAACTGTGAAGCCCGCAGCAAGCGTTGCGACCGCGATGCCGCAGCCCATCAGGCCGGTGCCGGCGATACCGATCACCGACAATGGATAGGGTTCGACGCCGGAAAGGTCGGCCGGCTTGCCGACGGCACGCTCGGCAAAGAAGATATGTCGCAGCGCTGCCGACTCCGTGCCGTCGCGCAGGTGGATAAATGTCTCGCGCTCGGCCGCAAGCCCGTCTTCGAGGTTGGTCTTCGCCGCCAGCCGCACAAGCCGGATCGCTTCACCGGGAGCGGTCTGACCGCGAGACCTCTTGATGAAGCGGGTCGCCATCGCGTCGAAAACCGCCTCGTCCCATTTAGCGACGGTCAGGGCGCCCGTCCGGCGCGGAGTCTTGCCCGACAGTTCGCCGGCGAGCGCGACGGCTTCACCAATCAGGTCGTTGGTGGCGATCCTGTCGATCAGCCCCGTTTCAAGCGCCCTTGCTTCCTTGACCGGCTTGCCGCCGGCAATCATGTCGAGAGCGGCTTCCATGCCGACGAGACGGGGCAGGCGCTGGGTGCCGCCGGCGCCGGGAACGAGGCCGAGATTGACCTCAGGAAGCCCCATGGACGCGGAAGAGGCGGCGATACGCGCATGGCAGGCAAGGACCAGTTCCAGCCCCCCGCCGAGTGCTGCCCCGTTGACGGCTGCCACGACCGGCTTGTCGCTCGCCTCGATCGCCGCGACGACGGCGGGAAGCGTCGGCTCGACGGGCGGTTTGCCGAATTCACGGATATCCGCCCCACCCACGAAAGTCTTGCCGGCTCCGGTTATGACGACCGCTGTCACGCCATCATTGCTTCCTGCATGGCTGATGGCGGCGACCAGCCCGTTGCGCACCTCTGCTCCCGTGGCGTTGACCGGGGGGTTGTCGATCGTCACGACAAGCGTCGTCCCTTCGCGCTGGCCATGGATCGTTCGGGAAAAGGAAAGCGTTTCTGTTGCTTGCGGCTCACCGGTCATCATCAGTCCCCCGTCAATCCGGAATGACGGCGGTGGCCTGGATCTCGATCTTCGCGCGATCCTCCACGAGGGCGACCACCTGCACGGCGGCCATGGCCGGGAAGTGCCGGCCCATGACGGAGCGATAGGCTTCGCCCAGCCCCTTGGGATCGGCCAGATATTCGGCCTTGTCTACGAAGTACCAGGTCATGGTGGTGATGTGGTGCGGCTCTCCGCCGGCAGCGGCGACCACGTCGACGACATTCTGCAGGGTCTGCCTCACCTGGCCGACGAAGTCGTCGGTTTCGAACTGGCACTGACCGTTCCAGCCGATCTGGCCGCCGACGAAGATCTGGCGGCCGCGGGCCTCCATGCCGTTCGAATAGCCGAGGGGCTTTGCCCATCCTTCGGGTTGGAGGATCTTATGCATCTTGTGTCTCCAGATAGGGCATGAAGGCGCTGCGTATGTCGTCGGGCCACGGGCAGGCGCGGTGGGTGTCGTGCGAGGTGGCGACGATGCGATGGTCCGCGCGCCACAGAAGGGCGCCATTGGCCGAAACCTCGTGCTCGAGGTCCATCGAGGACGTGCCGATCCGCTTCAGCCTCACCGCGAAGTCGAGCCGGTCGCCATGAAAGCCGGGTTTCGAGAAAGTGAGGTCGAGTTTCACCGTCGGCACGCCGATCCGCCGTTCCTGAATGAGCGTCGGCCATGGGACGCCGGCCGTGGCGAAGAATTCTTCCAGCACGCCGACGAGGTGATCGAGATAGGACGGGAAGTAGGCGATGCCGGAAGGATCGCAATCGCCGAATTTGAGATAGCGCGTCGTCTGGAACATGGGCTTCCTCACGCCGTCGTTCTGGCGGCATGCGCCTTGATCAGTTCGCGCGCAACGATGAGCTTCTGAACTTCCGTCGCGCCTTCGTAGATGCGCAGCGCCCGGATCTCGCGGTAGAGCCGTTCGACCATCTCGCCACTCCGCACACCACGGCCGCCGAACATCTGTACGGCGCGGTCGATGACGGCCTGGGCGTTCTCGGTCGCCGTCATCTTGGCCATGGCCGCTTCCATCGTCGTCGGCAGCTTTTGCACGTCACGGCGCCATGCCGCGCGGTAGGTCAGCAGCGCCGCCGCGTCGACCGCGGTCGCCATGTCGCCGAGGGCCGCCTGTGTCAGTTGCAGGTCGGCGAGCGTGCCGCGGAGCATCGGCCGTTCGCGGCTGTGGGCGAGCGCTTCGGCGAGTGCCCGGCGGGCAAAGCCGAGTGCGGCGGCGGCGACCGAGGCACGGAAGATGTCGAGCGTCCGCATGGCGATCTTGAAGCCTTCGCCGGCTGCGCCGAGCCGGCGCGAGGCCGGAATGCGGCAATTGTCGAAGCGGATCGTCGCCAGCGGATGCGGAGCGATCACATCGATGCGCTCGGCGATCGAGAAGCCCGGATCGTCGGCAAAGACCACGAAGGCGGAGATGCCGCGCGTTCCCGGCGCTTCGCCGGTGCGGGCGAACACGGTGTAGACATCGGCGATGCCGCCGTTCGAAATCCAGGTCTTCTCGCCGTCGAGCACATAGTCGTCACCGTCGCAGCGCGCCGAACACGACATCGCGGCGACGTCGGAGCCGGCATCTTTCTCGGACAGCGCGAAGGCGGCGATCCATTCGCCGGCGGCGACCTTGGGTAACACGTCCTGTTTCAGTGTCTCGGAACCGCTGAGGCTGATGGCGCCGCTGCCGAGCCCCTGCATGGCAAAGGCGAAGTCGGCGAGGCCGTCGTGAAAGGCGAGCGTCTCGCGGGCGATGCAGATCTTGCGGCTGTCGATTGCCTCTCCGCCCGAAAGGCCGACGGCGGCATGGAGCAGGCCGGCGTCGCCGAGCGAGCGGACGAGCGCGCGGCAGGCGCCATCGACATCGTCATGGTTGACATGCGCCATCGCTTCACCCGCCGCGAAGGCGTCGAGCTTCGCCGCCCAGTCGGCATGCGACACCTCGAAGAACGGCCACGACAGGTGGTCGCGTTCAAGGGCAGGGGAGAGCGTGATCCGCGGCATCGCTCAGTTGCCTTCGAAGGTGGGTTTGCGCTTTGCGGCGAAGGCCTCGAAAGCCCGGCGGAAGTCCTGCGTCGCCATGCAGATCGCCTGGGCCTGCGCTTCGGATTCGATCAGTTCCTCGATCCCCATCGCCCATTCCTGGTTCAGCATCGTCTTGGTCATCCCATGCGCAAACCAAGGGCCGTCGGCAATCGACTGCGCCAGCGCTGTGGCCTTGGTCTGAAGGTCGGCCTGCGGGTGCAGGGCGTTGAAAAAGCCCCAGCGCTCGCCCTCGTCGGCGGTCATGAAGCGGCCGGTATAGAGAAGCTCGGCGGCGCGGCCCTGGCCGATGATGCGCGGAAGCATGCCGCAGGCGCCCATATCGGCGCCGGCAAGCCCGACGCGGGTGAAGAGGAAGGCGGTCTTTGCTTCAGGTGTCGCCAGCCGCAGATCGGAGGCCATCGCCAGGATTGCCCCGGCGCCGGCGCATATGCCGTCGACGGCGGCGATGATCTGCTGCGGGCACCGGCGCATCGCCTTGACGAGATCGCCTGTCATGCGGGTGAAGGCGACAAGGTCGGGCATGGCCATCGCGGTCAGCGGTTCGATGATCTCGAACACGTCGCCGCCGGAGGAAAAATTGCCGCCGGCACCGGTCAGCACGACGGTGCGGACGTCGGAGGCATAAGCGAGGTCGCGGAAGAGGTCGCGCAACTCGGCATAGCTTTCGAAGGTCAGCGGGTTCTTTCTGTCCGGCCGGTTCAGCGTCAGGGTCGCGACCCGCCCATCCTCGCTCACCTCCCAGAGAAAGTGCTCGGCCTTGTAGTCGCGGAATGGCCGCGTCATGCCTGCCATAGCGTTCGTCATGTTGAGCTCCTTTCCCCCGGCGGGCCGGCCGCCATTATTGTAGCGGCCGGTGCTGATCCTGTTGTTATTCGTTTGCAGACGGAGGCAGGAAATCCACCTCATGCTCGCCGGAGACACGGACGATTTCATCGACGTCCGTCATCTGGTCCAGTTTGCGGAAGAGGTCTTCCAGCTTGCGCGCCGGCGACACCCAGAACAGGGCGCGGCAGGGCTTGTCCGATTTGTTGAAATAGCCATGCGGCACGCCGCGCGGCATGCGGACCAGATCGCCGGCCCTGGCCTTCGTCCATTCCCCGTCAAGCTTCAGATCCAACTCGCCTTCCTGCACGAGGATGAACTCGTCCTGGGTCGGGTGAACGTGAACGGGCACGAACTGCCCGGGTTCGCTGTTCGTCTCGAATGCAAACGTGTCGTCAGAGAGCGCCTTCGGGAAATAGATCTGCCCGAGGATATTCCACTTCACGCCCTTGAAGCCGGTTCCGTTCGCCGTAATGCCTTTTTCCAGTTCCATTCCACACTCCCGGTTGTCGTTGCTGCAAGTCAGGGCGGCTAACCCGCCATGATCTCTCCGCCGGCCACCGCGATCGATTGGCCGGTAATCGACGATGCGCCGGGAGAGGCCAGCCACGCAACGGCATCGGCGACCTCCTGCGGCTCCACGAGCCGTCCCTGCGGATTGGATTTGACGAATTCCTTGAATGCGTCCTCTTCGCTGCGACCTGTCTTTTCGACGATGGCAGCGATGGACCGGGCAATGATCGGCGTATCGGTGAAGCCGGGGCAGACCGCATTGACCGTCACGCCCTTCTTCGCCAGCTCGAGCGCCAGAGCACGGGTCAGGCCGATGACGCCATGCTTGGCGGCGCAGTAGGCCGAGACGTAGGCATAGCCGGCAAGCCCTGCCGTCGAGGCGATGTTGATGATCCGTGCGCCCCGGCCATGCGCCTTAAGGTCGGCGAGGGCTGCCTGCGTGACGTTGAAGACGCCCGTCAGGTCAACGTTGAGGACGTGCGCCCACATCGCCGCATCCGTCTTCTCGAACGGTGCGCTCGGTGCTTCGCCCGCGCAATTGACGAGGATGGACACGGGGCCGAAAGTGGATCGTGCAGCATCGAGGCCTGCAGCAATTGCGGCCGAGTCGGTCACATCGAAACCGTCGGCGATGAAGGTGCGGTCGCTTTCCGCCTTGTGTGCCACCTCCTCCAGGGGCGCGCGTCGGCGGCCGGCGAGCGTTACGGAAGCACCGTCGGCGATAAGACGCAGCGCAATGGCGGCGCCGATGCCGCTGCCGGCGCCGGTGACCAGAGCATGGCGTCCTGTGAGTACTCCGTTCGTCATCAGCCGCTCCTATTTCGCTGCCGGTGCAGCATTGGCTCGGGCGAGGTTTGCCTCGTACTGGTACTTGCCGGACTGGTACTGCTTCGGCCAGGCAATCGAGGAAATGCCGATGCTGGCGGCCTCGTGCAGCGTCCAGGCCGGATCGGCCAGATGCGGCCTCGCGACGGCGCAGAGATCGGCGCGGCCGGCGGCGATGATCGAATTGGCGTGGTCGGCTTCCGAAATCGCGCCGACGGCAATGGTCGGGATGCGGATCTCGTTGCGGATCTTGTCGGAGAATGGCGTCTGGAAGAGACGGCCATAGACGGGCTGTTCCTCCTTCCACACCTGTCCGGACGAGCAGTCGATCAAGTCGGCGCCGGCATCCTTGAACATCGCGGCGAAGATTGCCGCATCCTCCGGCGTGTTGCCGCCCTCGAACCAGTCGTTGCAGGACAGGCGCACGGAGATCGGCTTTTCCTTCGGCCAGGCCTCGCGGATCGCCCTAAAGACTTCCAGAGGATAGCGCGCCCGGTTCTCGTGGCTGCCGCCATACTCGTCCTCACGCCGGTTGGTGAGCGGCGACAGGAAGCTCGACATCAGGTAGCCGTGCGCAGCGTGGAACTCCAGCCAGTCGGCACCGGCCTCTGCCGCCCGTCTCGTGGCGGAGACGAAGTCGGTCTTGACGCGGTCCATGTCGGCCCGGTCCATGGCCTTCGGCACCTGGCTGTTCTTCAGGTAGGGCAGGGCGGAGGCTGAAATCAGCGGCCAGCCGCCATCCTCCAGCGGCTGGTCGATGCCGTCCCAGGCGCGCCTGGTGGCGCCTTTGCGGCCCGCATGACCGATCTGGATGCCGACCTTCGCCGCGCTGTTTGAATGGATGAAGCCGATCACCCGTTTCCAAGCTTCCGTCTGCTCGTCGTTCCACAGGCCCAGGCAGCCGGGGGTGATGCGGGCGTCCGGCGACACGCAGGTCATCTCCGCGAAGACAAGGCCGGCGCCGCCGAGTGCGCGGCTGCCGAGGTGGACCATGTGGAAGTCGTTGATGAGCCCGTCGTCAGCGGAGTACATCGCCATCGGCGAAACGACGATGCGGTTGGCGAGCGTCATGTCGCGCACTGTATAGGGCGTGAACATCGGCGGCAGGCAGCGCTTGCCCTCCTCGACGTTCAGCCCCTGCTTGCGGGCGAACCAGCGCTCGTAGCCTTCCAGCCAGTCCTTGTCGCGCAGGCGCAGGTTCTCGTGGCTGATGCGCTGCGAACGCGTCAGCATGGAATACATGAACTGCTCGGGTTCCAGCGTGTCGGCATAACGGCGACCGACCACCTCGAACCATTCCATGGCGTTGCGGGCGGCATTCTGGATGCGGGCGACGTCGACGCGGCGGATCTCTTCGTAAGCCGCCAGCACGGCCGGGATCTTGTCCGTCTCGTGGCCGAATTTCTGGAATTGATTGGTGAGCTCGATTGCATCGTCGATTGCAAGCTTGGTGCCCGATCCGATGGCAAAATGGGCGGTATGGGCGGCGTCGCCCATCAGCACTACATGCGATTTGCCGTTGTGGAGGCTCCACTTGCCGCAGATCAGGCGGCTGAAATTCAGCCACGCCGAGCCGCGCACATGACGCGCATTGGTCATCAGCTTGCCGCCGTCCAGCACTTCGGAAAACAGGTCGGCGCAGAAATCGATCGAGCCCTGCTGGTCGAGCCTGTCGAGGCCATGGGCCTGATAGGCCTCCTCCGTCGTCTCGACGATGAAGGTCGAGGTCTTGTCGTCGAACTTGTAGATATGCGCCTGGAACCAGCCGTGATCGGTCTTGCGGAAGTCGAAGGTGAAGGCGTCGTAGAGCTTGTCGGTGCCGAGCCAGATGTAGCGGTTCGGGCGGACGACGAGGTCAGGCTCGAACTCGGCCTCGTATTTGCGGCGGATCTTCGAGTTCAGGCCGTCGGCTGCGATGATCAGGTCGGCGTCGGGGAAGTCGAGGTCGCTGTCGACCTCCGTCTCGAAGACGAGCTCGACGCCGAGTGCCTCGCAGCGGGCCTGCAGGATGTTCAGGAGCTTCTTGCGGCCTATGCCGACGAAGCCGTGGCCGGTGGTGCGCTGGCGGGTGCCCTTGAACAGGACCTCGATATCGTCCCAATGGTTGAACGCGTCCTCGATTTCCGCGGCGGTTTCGGGATCCCAGACGCGCATGGACTGCATGGTCGCATCCGAGAAGACGACACCCCAGCCGAAGGTGTCATAGGGCCGGTTGCGCTCGACGACGCGGACGTGATGTTCCGGATGAAACTTCTTCATCAGAAGACCGAAATAGAGACCGGCCGGTCCTCCACCGATGCAGACGATGCGCATTTTCCGTTCCCTTTCGTCGATGGCGCTTCCTGTTTGTCAGGAATTATTTTAAGATTAAAGTAATTGCGTCTGCCCATGGCTGTCAATTCCAAAAGGGGCGAGCGTCAATTTATTTTGAGCTTAAAATTTCTGGCGATTGAGATCGCGGGGACCGGGCATCTCGCACAGCGAGCGGCCAGATTTCATCAGAGGGCACGCTGTTCGTGAACCCGAGGAAAGCAGATGTGAGGCTGTCCTCAGCCGTCAGCGCTTGCGCAGTCCGTCGACAAAGACATCGACCAGACGCAGGGCATTGGTTTGCCAGTTTTCCGGTCCCTGTGAGTAGAAGATACCGAGAAGCGCTCTGAGCACATCTTCCGGGGGCACGTCGTCGCGGATGCTCCCCGCTTCGATCGCGCGCGTCAGCAGACGGCTGATCGCATCGGTCATGCGCTTGCTGGAATAGGCCTGGAGTTCCGACGACTTGAATGTCGCGAGCTGCAGTGCCTCGATCATGCCCTTCTTGGTGGCGACCATTTGCACATTGGCGCGCAGCCACTGCCGCAGGGCCTCGACCGGATCAGCCTCATTCGACAACGCGTCGCTGAGATCTCCGAGCTGGTCGACCTCGCGGCGGTAGACCGCGGAGAAAAGGTCCTCGCGTGTCGGGAAGTGCCGATACAGCGTGCCGATGCCGACGCCGGCCTGCCTTGCGACCGCTTCAAGGCTTGCCTGCGATCCGCCGGCACTGAAGATTTTCGCCGCAGCTTCCAGCAGCCTCGCACGGTTCTTGAGCGAGTCGGCGCGCGGTTTGCGTCTTTTCTTTTCGGCTTCGGCTTCCATATTTCCAGACAGGTTTCATTTTTGCTTGATAAACGGAGGATGCCTCCGTATATTGATTATACGCCGAGAGCGTCGCGATAGAAACCGACGATCGGCGAAGGCGATGTGCCTACACGTCTGAAGTCATTTGCTTCGCCACATTCCGTCGCCGCTCGGCGGCCCCGATCCGCAAAAATCAATCTACGAAATGGAGTACTTCATGTCACTCTCCATCAGTCTGACGATCAATGGTCAGTCGCGCGACATTGCGATAGACGACCCGCGTGTCACGCTGCTCGACCTTTTGCGCGAGCGACTGGATCTCGTCGGCACCAAGAAGGGCTGCGACCGCGGCCAGTGTGGTGCCTGCACCGTCCTTGTCGACGGGCGGCGCATCAATTCCTGTCTGACGCTCGCCGCCAGCCTCGACGGTGCGGACGTCACCACAATCGAAGGTCTTGCCGATGGTGATGACCTGCATCCGGTCCAGGCGGCCTTCATCGCCTGTGACGGTTTCCAGTGCGGCTACTGCACCCCCGGCCAGATCATGAGCGCCGTCGGGCTCATCAACGAGGGAAAGGCGGGCGACGATCCGGAGCGCGTCCGTGAACTGATGAGCGGAAATCTCTGTCGGTGCGGTGCCTATCAGGGCATCACCGAAGCCGTCATCGAAGCCCAGAAGGTCCTTGTCAACGAGAAGGGGAGGGACGCGGCATGAAGCCCTTCGATTATGTGAAGCCCGCAAGCGTTGCGGAAGCGATCCGCATGGCCGGTGAACCCGGTTCGGCAATCCTTGCCGGCGGAACCAACATGCTGGACCTGATGAAGGTCGGCGCCACCCAACCCGACCGCCTTGTCGACATCAGCCGGCTGCCCGGGCTCGACCGGATCGAATGGCGTAACGACGGCAGCGTGCGCATCGGCGCGCTCGTCCGCAATTCCGACCTCGCCTATGACGACCGGTTCGCCAAGCACTTCCCGGCTGTTGCCGAAGCCCTGCTTTCCGGCGCATCGGCGCAGCTTCGCAATGTGGCCACAGTCGGCGGAAACCTGATGCAGAAGACGCGTTGCGCCTATTTTCAGGACAAGGGCAGCGCCTGTAACCGTAGGGAGCCGGGCTCGGGTTGCGACGCGCTTCACGGCGAAAACCGGCTGCACGCCGTCATCGGCTGGAGCGATCAGTGCATTGCCACCCACCCGTCCGACTTCTGCGTGCCGCTGGCCGCTCTGGATGCCGTCGTCGAGGTTGAAGGACCGGAGGGGCAGCGGACCATTCCGCTCGAAATGCTGCACCTTCTGCCGGGCAATGCACCCGAGCAGCAGACGGCGCTCCAGCCTGGAGAACTGATTGTTGCGGTCACACTGCCGGCGGAAGCCTCATCCTTCTCGAGCCACGCCCGGTATCTGAAGTTGCGGGAACGCACCTCCTATGCCTTCGCGGTGGTTTCGGCTGCTTCCCTGCTGACCATCGAGAGCGGGGTCATCACGGAGGCGCGCATTGCGCTCGGCGCGGTTGCGGCAAAGCCCTGGCGCGCCAAGGAGGCGGAAGCGGCACTCCAAGGGGTCGCCCCATCGCCCGAAGCCTTCGTCAGGGCCGCAGAACTGGCGCTCGCCGAGGCGAAGCCGTCCGGCGACAACGCCTTCAAGATCGAACTGGCGCGCCGCATCCTGGTGCGCGCGCTGACACTCGCATCGGAGGGAACGCCGGCCGAAATGCCGGCGCTACCCGGTTCCGTCCTCTCCGCACATACGGGAGCAAACCATGTCGCCTGATACAGCAAATTCCAAGAATCCACGGTTCGGTTCGAATGTCGGTCAACCGCTGACCCGCCGCGACGGTGTCCTCAAGGTCACGGGCAAGGCGACCTATGCCGCCGACAACCACCCGGCCGGCATGCTCTACGCAGTCATGGCGGCCAGCACGATCGCGCGGGGCCGCGTGATCTCCCTGAGCGTTGATGCGGCAAAGGCGCATCCGGGTGTCGTCGAGGTGATCACGCCGGAAAACCGTCCGCCGCTTTCGCACGATCCGGACGAGAAAATGCCGCCCTTCGGCTTCCGTACCGAAGTGCTGCAGGACAATTCGGTGCGTTATGCCGGTCAGCCGATCGCTCTCGTCGTTGCCGAAACGCTGGAGGCTGCGACCGAGGGGGCGGCGCTGCTTGCTCCGCAGTATGAGGCGGAGGCGGCCCGCACCCATCTCGACAATGGCGTGCGCTTTGCGCCCGAAGCGATCGGCGTCGGCTCGCCGCCTCGCACGGCATATGGCGACATCGAAGCCGGCATGGCTGCGGCGGAGCGGATCGTCGAAGCCGAATATGTGGTCCCGCCGCAATATCACAATGCGATGGAGCCGCATGCGGTCGTTGCCGAGTGGGATGGAGACAAGGTCACACTCGACATGCCCAATCAGGCTCTGGCGCTCAGCTGCGAGTCCTACGGGGCGTATTTCAGCATACCGGCTGAAAACGTGACGATCCGCTCGCCGTTCATCGGTGGCGGCTTCGGGTCGAAGGCGATCCTCAACGGGCCGCAGCTTCTCGGCATCCTTGCTGCCCGCATGCTGGCCCGGCCGGTCAAGCTCGTGCTCACCCGGGCGCAGATGTATGGTCCAGTCGGGCATCGCGGGCAGACCTGGCAGACCATGCGGATCGGCCTCGACGGTGCCGGCAAGCTGACGGCGCTGCATCACCACACGCTGGCGGCCACGTCCAGTTTCGACGACTTTCTCGAATCGTCGTCGAACGCGTCGCTGCCGCTCTACGCCAGTCCGGCGCTTCTGGCGGAGCATGATGGCATCCGGCTCGACATCGGCACGCCGGGGCCGATGCGTGCACCCGGAGAAGCATCCGGATCGGCGGCTCTGGAAGTCGCGATGGATGAGGCGGCGGACGCCTGCGGCATGGACCCGCTCGACTTCCGCCTGGCCAATTATGCCGAAACGGAGCCGGGAACCGGCCGGCCGTTCTCGTCCAAGGCCCTGCGGTCCTGCTATGCCGAAGGCGCCAAGCGTTTCGGCTGGTCGAACCGGCCTCTCAAGCCACGGCAGATGCGCGACGAGAATGGTTTCCTCGTCGGCTGGGGCATGGGGACGGCAGTTTTCCACTGTCCGCACTTCCCGGCGGATGCACGTGCCACGTTACGGGCTGACGGAACGGCTCTGGTCGAGACCTCCGGCATCGACATGGGGCAGGGCGCCTGGACGGCGCTGGCACAGATCGCCGCCGAGGCTCTTGGCCTGGACATGGATCAGGTTGAGTTCCATTCGGGCATCTCGACCTTGCCGAGCGGCGGTATTGCGGGCGGCTCGGGTCACACGGCGAGCGCCGGGCTGGCGCTTCACAATGCCGGCGAGGACGCGATTGCCAGGCTGACGGAAATCGCCACGGCCGATTCCGCGTCACCACTCTTCGGTGCTGGAAATATCGGCGTGGTCGCAAGGGGTGGGCGGCTTTATCGTTGTGACGACGAGAGCCGCAGCGAGAGCTATGCCGAGATCATTGCCCGTGCGGGCGGCGTCGCGATCGTCGGCACCGGCAAGTCGGGGCGTGACGAGAATGTCACGGCGTCGCACGCCATGTATTCGCACGGGGCGGTCTTTGCCGAAGTGAAGGTCGATCCGGATCTCGGTCAGGTGCGGGCGACGCGGCTCGTCGGCGCCTTCGCCGCCGGCCGGATCATCAACCCCCGGCTGGTGCGCAGCCAGTATTTCGGCGGCATGATCTGGGGCGCTTCCTTCGCGCTTCACGAAGAGGCCGTGTTCGACCACCGGACCGGGCGGATCATGAATGCCGATCTCGCCGAGTACCATGTGCCGGTCAATGCCGACATTCCTTCGCTCGACGCGATCCTGATCCCGGAGGAAGACACGCTCGTCAATCCGCTGGGTGTGAAGGGCGTTGGCGAAATCGGCATCACCGGGACGGTCGGCGCGATCGCCAATGCGATCTGGCATGCGACCGGCGTACGGGTCCGGCGCTTCCCGATCCGGATCGAGGACCTGATCGAGAGCCGTCCGGCTGCGTAAGACAATTGGTGCCGGCAGGGCAAGACGTCCCTGCCGGTGTCCACCAGCGGCAACATGCACGATTGCCGCATGAAAAGAATCTAGTGCCGGGCATCTCCGGCCCGTGCAGTTCATTTGGAGCATGCAATGCTGGATACACCAAATCGCAAAAGCTGGCCGGCGCCGGCGCGATCCACCGCGTCCGACGATCCGGCCGAAATCCTCGGCTTTGCCGCCGATGCCTGTGAAGACGGCGGTGCGGCGATCGCCACACTTGTCGACATTCGCGGCGGCGCGGCGCGTGCGCTTGGCTCTCACGTCGCTGTCGCCGCCGATGGTCGCTTCTGTGGATATGTCTCCGGCGGATGCGTCGAGGCTGCCGTCGCCTCCGAGGCGCTTCTTGCACTGGAAGCGGGCCGGGATCGAATGGTGATGTTTGGCGAAGGCTCGCCCTTCTTCGACATCGTGCTGCCCTGCGGCGGCGGCGTCACCGTCGCCATTCACGTGTTGCGCGATGCGGCTCCGATCCGGCATGTGCTTTCCTGTCTCCGCCAGAGGCAGCCGGCGGGGCTCACCTACTCCCCGGGTGCGGGCAGGCTGGTGGCAAACGATCCGGTCGTGCGGGCGGGATGGCAGGGCGATGCGTTTGCCACCGTCTACCGGCCGGCGACCCGTCTGGTCGTCTCGGGGCAGAGCAACGAGGCCGACATGGTCTGCGGCATCGCGGAGGCTGCCGGGTTTGACGTCGTCAATCTGCGGCCGGGGGAGGACGTTCAACGGCTCTCCGGCCTGATCGATCCGTTCACCGCCGTCGCACTCCTGCACCACGATATCGACAAGGAACTGGATGTGCTGGATGCAGCCTTACGGGCAGAGCCGCTCTACATCGGTGCGCTCGGCAGCGCGCGAACGCACCGCAGGCGGCTTGATCGGCTTGCGGCCCGCGGCTGGGACAAGGACGCACTTTCCCGCATCAAGGCGCCGATCGGCATGTTCGGACCTGCCCGCGACGCCTCGTCGCTTGCGCTCTCCGTGGTGGCGGACGTCGCCGCCAGTCGTCTTCAGACCTATGCCTGACGGCGACGGCGCGGCGCAACGATAGGCTCAATATAAACATTTCATGATTAAACTATATTGCGGCCCGTCGCTGGCCTGTGGTATCCACTGACAGCCGCGCCATTTTCCGGTGCGGCCCGACGTGGGGACGGATGCCATGGCCGATGTGGAAGACCAGGATGCGCTCAGGCAGCTTTCGAAGAATCGTCTTCGGCTGTGGCTCAGGCTGATCAAGTCGACGCGGCTTGTCGAAGACGAGGTACGGCGGAGGCTGAGGGGTGATTTCGGCACGACGTTGCCGCGTTTCGACGTTATGTCCGCGCTGTCCCGCGCGCCGGACGGCCTGAAGATGAAGGACATCTCCCGGCTTTTGCGGGTGTCGAACGGAAACATCACCGGCATCGTCGACAAGCTCGTGGACGACGGGCTGGTCCTGCGCATCATTCCGCCGCAGGACCGCCGGACGCAGATCATCCAGTTCACGGATCGTGGCCGGCAGGAATTCGAAACGCTGGCGCAGACCCATGAGTCCTGGATCGACGAGATACTCGGCGGACTCAATGCCGATGACGTCGATGGCATGATCCGGCGGCTCGATCATCTCGTTCACGCGCTGGAGGAGCGGCAATGATCCCCGCCGATGACCGGTGCGCTTCCGCATTTCCACTTTTCAGGAGCTTCATTTGAGCAACCAGCCCTACAATCCGGGTGCCGAGGGCGCGAAGATGAATTTCGCCGACGCAATGTCCTACGGCGACTATCTTCATCTCGACGGCATTCTCGGCCAGCAGCATCCCTTGAGCCAGGCGCATGACGAGATGCTGTTCATCATCCAGCACCAGACCAGCGAGCTCTGGATGAAGCTGATCATCCATGAACTTGGCGCGGCGCGCGAGGCGCTGAAGCGGGAGGACATTTCCGCTATGTTCAAGATGCTGGCCCGCGTCGCCCGCATCTTCGAGCAGCTCAACAGCGCCTGGGACGTGCTGCGAACGATGACGCCTGCCGATTATACGCGGTTCCGCGAAGCCCTTGGACCGTCCTCCGGCTTCCAGTCCTATCAGTATCGCCTGATCGAATACATTCTCGGCAACCGCAACGCCAACATGCTGAAGCCGCACGAACACGTGCCTGAGGTTCACGCCATGCTTTCGGCCGAGCTGGATCGGCCGAGCTTCTACGATGAGGTGGTGCGGCTCCTGTTTCGCACGGTGGACGGATCGGAGGATGCCGTTCCGGCCCCGCAATTGCGCACGCCGCATGCCGTCGTTCCCGAAATCCAGGCGCAGTGGAAGACGGTCTACCAGGACATCGACCGCTACTGGTCGCTCTACGAACTGGCGGAAAAGCTGGTGGATCTGGAAGACTATTTCCGGCGCTGGCGGTTCAACCACGTGACCACGGTCGAGCGCGTCATCGGCTTCAAGCGCGGGACGGGCGGGACCTCCGGGGTCAACTACCTGCAGAAGATGCTGAGCGTCGAGCTCTTTCCCGAACTCTGGCAATTGCGAGGAGAACTTTGAAGATGACGGCCTCCAAACTTCCCCGCAAGCATCTGTTCAATCTGCCCGAAGGCGTCATCTATCTCGACGGGAATTCACTCGGACCGCTCCCGAAGGGCGTCATCGAGCGCGCCGGCCATGTCATCGCCGAGGAGTGGGGCAGGGAACTCATCAAGGCCTGGAACACGGCCGACTGGATTTCGCTGCCGCAGCGCGTCGGCTCCCGCATCGCACCGTTGATCGGCGCACCGGCCGGTTCGGTCGCCACCGGAGATACGCTCTCGATCAAGGTTTACCAGGCGCTTGCCGCGGCGTTGAAGATGCGGCCGGAGCGGCGCATCATTCTCTCCGACAGCGGCAACTTTCCGACCGATCTCTACATGGCGGGTGGGCTGATCGACGTGATCGGCAAGAATTACGAGTTGCGCACGCCCGCTCCGGAGGATGTGTTCGACGCGATCGACGACACTGTCGCGGCGGTGCTTTTGACCCAGGTCGATTACCGCACCGGCAGGATGCATGACATGAATACCGTGACGCGTAAGGCGCATGAGGCGGGCGCGGTGATGATCTGGGATCTCGCCCACAGCGCCGGCGCCGTGCCTATCGATCTTTCCGGCTGCGGGGCGGAGTTCGCGGTCGGCTGCACCTACAAGTATCTCAATGGCGGCCCGGGTGCCCCGGCCTTCATCTACGCCCGGCCCGACATCATCGAAAATGTCAAACCGGCGCTGGCCGGCTGGATGGGTCATGATGCGCCGTTTGCCATGGAACTCGGCTACAGGCCGGCCATGTCGACGGAACGGCTGAGGGTCGGCACGCCGCCGATCGTGCAGCTTTCGATCCTAGATCAGGCGCTCGATGCCTGGGAGGGCGTCGACATGGCCGATATCCGGGCAGCCTCCATTACCTTGTCCGAACGCTTCATCGCCGAAGTCGGGGCCAGATGTCCGGGGCTTGCGCTTGTCTCGCCACGCGATCCGGCGCTGCGCGGCTCTCAGGTGTCCTTTGCTTTCGAGCACGGTTATGCGGCGATCCAGGCGCTGATCGATCGCGGCGTCATCGGCGATTTCCGCGCGCCGAACATCATGCGGTTCGGTTTCACGCCGCTCTATCTCGATGAGGATGACGTCGTCAGGGCTGCCGAAATCATCGGCGAGGTCATAGACGGACAGCTCTGGGACGATGCGAAATACAGGACGGTTTCGCGCGTGACGTGACGGGCGCGCAGCCCCACTTTACAGGTTGGTCGCTCTCCGATCTCCTTGCGATCATCACCGACTCGCGCTGAAGGATTGCGGGAATGCTGAACGACCCACGCTCGCACGGCCTTTGGGAAAAGACCGCGCCATCTGCTCCGGAAACCACCGCGCTTCGCGGCGATTTCCGTGCCGAGGTGGTGATCGTCGGCGGCGGCTTCACCGGCATGTCCGCCGCGCTTCATCTGGCGGAGGCCGGACGGCGCGTGATCGTACTCGAGGGCGCCGAGATCGGTTTCGGCGGTGCCGGCCGCAATGTCGGGCTGATCAATGCCGGAATGTGGGTGATGCCGGACGACCTGCCGGGCGAACTCGGCGAGGTGCAGGGCGAGCGATTGCTGACCATGCTCGGCTCCGGCCCGAAGGTCGTGATGGACATCATCGACCGGCATGGAATCGCCTGCGAACTGCAGTGCAACGGCACATTGCATTGCGCCGTCGGAGAGGCGGGCCTGCAAGACATCTCCGAGCGGGAAAGGCAGTGGCGCAAGCGAGGAGCGCCGGTGTCGCTGGTCGATGCCGCCGAGACGGCCCGTCTTGTCGGAACCAATGCCTATGCAGGCGCACTCCTGGACAAGCGCGCGGGAACGCTGCAGCCGCTGGCCTATGTCCGCGGCCTTGCCCGTGCGGCTCTTGCGGCAGGCGCTACGATCCACACCGGGTCGCGCGTGACCGCCTGCTCGCGGACCGGTTCGGAGTGGACCGTGAGAACGTCAGGCGGAAGCGTCACTGCGCCCTGGGTGATCGTCGCGACAGATGCCTACAGCACCGGGCCATGGACAGCCGTGCGGCAGGAGCAGGTACATCTGCCCTATTTCAACCTCGCGACCCGGCCGCTGCCGCCGGATATTCTGCAGACCATTCTGCCTGAAAGGCAGGGTGCCTGGGATACGAAGGAAATCCTTTCCTCGTTCCGGCTCGATCAGGCGGGCCGCCTGGTCTTCGGCAGTGTCGGCGCGTTGCGCAATACCGGGCGCACCGTCCATGTCGCCTGGGCCAAGCGATCGCTCAAACGGCTTTTTCCGGCCCTTGGTCCCGTCGAGTTCGAAAGCGAATGGTTCGGAATGATCGGCATGACGGACAATGCCCTGCCGCGCTTCCACCGGTTTGCGGAGAATGTTGTGGGCTTTTCCGGCTACAACGGGCGTGGTATCGCGCCCGGCACCGTCTTCGGCCGCGCGCTGGCGGAGCTTGTTCTCGGAACTCTCGACGAGGCGGACCTTCCGCTGCCGCTGACGGAGCAGACGATCCCGGCGCTGCGACTGGCCAAGGAGGTCTATTACGAGGCGGGCGCGCAGATCGCCCATCTTGCGGGCGAGCGTTTCTGAAGGCAGCGATCCGCCTTTGCGACGCTCCATATTTCTGTCGCCTCAGATATCCCGAACAGCTCTCGCGGAGGTCTGGAGGCTTTTGAACGCGTCGTAGCGCCTGGCGTGGAGGTCTTGAAACCGTGTGTCTGGTTGAAAGGTCGCCTCTGCGGCGGACATCCGCTGCATCGCCGTTTGCAGGCTATCGACGCTGCCGGAGGCCATCGCGCCGAGCATGGCGGACCCCAGAAGCACCGGCTCGCTGGTCGCGGGCGCGATGACCGGCAGCCCGCACGCGTCGGCGAGCAAGTGCCGGATCAGCGGATGCTGACCCGCACCGCCGCTGATAACCACGTTCTCTGTCGTAATGCCTGCCTCGGCCTGCGCGTCGACGATCTGGCGCAGACCGTAGCCGATCCCGCAGATGCCGGCGACGTAAAGCGCCACGAGGCTGTCGATGTCGCGGTCCATGCCGAGGCCGGCGATCAGGCCGCGGGCATGCGGGTCGGCGAAGGGGGCGCGGTTGCCGAAAAACTCCGGCACGACATGCAGACCGCGCGCGAGCTGGACGGCTGCGGAGGCGGATCCCGACTTTTCGATTGCCATGTCGGCGAGGTAGGCCGGCAGTGATTGACCGGCGGATTGCGCGCGGCTTGCGGCCTCCGATGAGGAGGGATGCAGGGCCAGCAGATGATCGATTGCGGCGCCGGCCGCGCTCTGGCCGCCTTCGCTCAACCACATGCCCGGCACCATGGCGGAATAATAGGGTCCCCAGACGCCGGGAACGAAGACCGGCGCCTCCGTGGTCGTCATGGTGCACGACGAGGTGCCGAAGACGTAACCGAGATTGCTCGCCGCCCCCTTGCCGATGCCGACCGTGCCCAGTCCGCCGGCATGGGCGTCGATCAGTCCTGCACCCACGGCAATGCCGGCCGGCAGGCCGAAATCCCTGGCAGCTTCCGCCGTCAGGCCCGACCCAAGCGCAGTGCCCGGCTCGACAATCGTCTGGCCAATGCGGGCGAAGTTCTCTTCACTGAGGTCGCCGAGGCCGATCTTTTCGAAATAGTCGGCAGACCAGCGGTTTTCATGGGCGAGATAGGTCCATTTGCAGGTGACGGTACAGGTCGAACGGGCGAGATCACCGGTCGCCTTCCAGGTCAGGAAATCGGCGAGATCGAAGAACTGCCAGGCGCGATCGAAGATCTCCGACCGGTTTTCCTTCAGCCACAGCAGCTTCGGGGTCTCCATTTCCGGCGATATCCGGCCGCCGACATAGTCGAGCACTGGATGACCGAGCGCATTGATCCGCTCCGCCTGACTGATCGCGCGATGATCCATCCAGACGATAATGTCCCTGTCGGGATCCTCCGAGGATCCGACGGGGAGGGGCGCGCCGCCGTCTCCGAGCACCACCAGCGAACAGGTGGCGTCGAAGCCGATGCCGATCGCCGACGATGCGGCGCGGCCGCACCCGGCGACTGCCTCGCGAACGGCTGCCGATACCGCCGACCAGATGTCGCGGCTCGATTGCTCGGCTATGCCGCCGGCGTCCCGGTAGAGGGCGATGTCGCGCTTGGCGACGGCGAGCAGCTTGCCCGAAAGATCGAAAACGCCGGCGCGGGCACTGCCCGTGCCGACGTCTACGCCGATCAGAAACCGGTCGTCGCTATTTTCGTCCGTGCTCGCCATCCGCTCGTTCATGCGGAGGCCAGCAGCGCTTCGATTTCGCTGCGTTCGGGCATGGCCGGGGCCGTTCCGGGGCGGGTGACGGCAATGCCAGCGGTTGCCGCGCCGAAGCGCACCGCATCGATTGCGGCCCGGCCTTCGGCAATCGCCGTCGCAAAACCGCCGAGGAAAGCGTCTCCGGCGCCGGTCGTGTCGACGACTTTGCCGACAGAAAATGCGGGTACGAATTCGCTGTGGCCGGCCGTGTGGTAGAGCGCACCGCGGCCGCCGAGCGTGATGACGACGCCCTTGGCGCCGCGCTTCAGCAATGTATCCGCCGCCTTGACCGCCTGCTCGTCGGTGTCGACGTCGTGGCCGACAATGCCGGCCGCTTCCACCTCGTTCGGGACGATGAAGTCGCAGAGCGGGTAGATGCCATCCGGCAGGGCCTGGGCGGGTGCCGGGTTGAAGATCGTCGTTACACCGGCCTTCTTTGCGATCGTCAGACCATGGATGGCGGCTTCGATCGGCTGCTCGAGCTGGGTCATGAAGATCGCGGCGCCTTCGATCTCGGCGCGATTGGCGTCGACGTCTTCCTTGCCGATCATGCCGGCGGCACCCGGTGCGACGATGATGGCGTTGTCGCCATTGTCCTCGTTGACGAAGATGAAGGCGGCGCCGGTCGATACGCCGTCCATGCGCATGACATTGGCTTTCACGCCGGCCGCGTCATAGGCAGCGAGCGCCATGTCGCCGAAGGGGTCGTTGCCGACGCGCGAAATGAAGGTGACCTTGCCACCGGCCTTGGCTGCGGCGATCGCCTGGTTGGAACCCTTGCCGCCGGGGCCGAGCGAGAAACCCGACCCGATCAGGGTTTCGGCGATCTGCGGCATGCGCTTGGCCTTGTAGGCGGTGTCGGCAGCGAAGATGCCGAGGATGACGATTGATTTTCTGTCGCTCATCGCACCACGTCCTCGGCCGGAATGACGCCCTTGGTGAGGATGAAGCAGCCGTAGAAGCGCATCTCTCCGGTGGCGATGACGCAGTAGGCCTTGCGAGCGATATCGTAGAAGGCCATCCGCTCAATCGGGTACATCGGCGCTGGCTTGCCTTCGACGCGATCGACGATCGCCTGGACTTCCGCCTGGACGCCCGGGATTTCGTCAGGCTTGCCGATCACTTCCATGCGGCCGACGGACGGCTGCAGCGGCGTGTCGAGCGGCAGGACGGACAGGATGGCGTCGATCGCCTGTGGTGCCGGGATGTTCTCCATGGTCAGGAGCTTGCCGAGCCGCGTCTTATGCGCGACGGAATCGGACGGGAAATTGGTGTCCGACACGACCAGATAATCGCCGTGGCCCATGTTGCTCAGCGCCTGGAGAATGTCGCCGTTGAGTTCCGCCCTTATACCTTTGAGCATGGTTTCTTCCCTTCTTGTGGCCGCCGTTCCGGCGTTGTCTGCAATTGCGTTTCAGGTGTGATTGTGGGCGGGCGGTCCGGTCGAGCCGCGCACCACGAGCGTTGCGCTCATCGCTTCGTCGCCAGGGTCCGGCTTTGCCTCGAAAAGCAGTTCGACGGCACGCCTTGCCAGTTCGTCCGTCGGCTGATGCACTGTGGTCAGCCGCGGCACGACGAGATTGGCGAGGTGAATGTCGTCGAAGCCGGTGACGGAAAGTTCGCGCGGGATGTCGATGCCGAGGTCGCGGGCGGCGCGCAGGGCACCGATCGCCTGCTGGTCGCTGGCCGCGGCAATGGCGGTCGGTCGCTGCCCTGTGGGCCGTGAGAGCAGCATTCGGGCGACGGCCTCGCCGGATTCGTAATCGAACTTTCCGTAGAAGATCTCGAGATCGACCGTGTCGCCCAACGCCTTGATCCGTTTGACGAAGCCGTCGCGGCGCGCGCGGCCGGCTTCCGTATCCACGGGGCCGGAGATATAGGCAATCCGCCGGTGGCCGAGTTCGAAAAGATGATCGGCGACGAGGGCTGCGGCCTGCGCGTGATTGGTCGACACCAGCGGGTAGCTACCGAAGCGGCGGTCGAGCGAGATGATCGGCACGCTCGATTTCAGGCGGACGGCGGGGCTGTCGCTGGCAGCGACCACGATGATGCCCCGCACGGAACGATCCAGGAAGGCGAGCATGTGGCTGCGCTCGGCGGCATGATCATTGTGGGAGCTGCCGAGCATCAGAGAGTGCTTGTGCTCGGAGGCGGCGATCTCTGCGCTTGCGGCCATTTGCCCGAAGAACGGGTTGGTGATGTCGGGGACGATCAGGCCGATGACGTCCGTCTTGCTGGTGCGCAGCGCCCTTGCCATGACATTTGGCCGGTAGCCGAGCGTCGAAATGGCGTCATTGACCTTGTCGCGCAGCGCCTGTTTGACGGCGGCCTCGCCGGCGAGCACCCGCGAGACCGTACCCACGGAGACGCCAGCCTCGACGGCGACATCCTTGACTGTGGGTATCTTGTCCATCTCGATAGACCGCTGCTATTTCACCGCGCCGGCGGTCATGCCGGCGATGATGTGTTTTTCCAGCAGGACGCCGACGAATACAAGAGGCAGGATGCCGGCCGTCGACAGCGCTGCCATCGACCACCAGTTGATGCCCTGGCTGCCGGTCTGGCTGGCGATCATCACGGGCAGCGTGTTGGTATTGGTCGAGGTCAGCAGCGCGGCGAAGAAATACTCGTTCCAGCACAGGATCAGCGCCAGGATGAAGGCGGCGACCATGCCCGGCGCCACCAGCGGCACGATGATGCGCAGGAAGGCGCCCCAGATCGACAGACCGTCGACGAGGGCGGCTTCCTCGAGTTCCACCGGCACCGTGGCGAACTGGTCGCGCATGATCCAGATGACGATCGGCAGCACCATCAGGGTGTAGATGGCGATCATCCCGGCATAGGTGTCGAGCAGCGCCAGTTCCTTGTAGAGAACGAGAAAGGGCAGGGCCAGCACGACGGGCGGCATGATCAGCTGCGACAGGAAGAAGAAGGAAATGTCCGAATTGCGCATGTAGCCGAACTTGTAGGAGAAGCGGCTGAGGCCGTAGGCGGCGAGCGATCCGAGGACGACGGCGAGGGCCGACGACGTTCCCGAAATGATGATGCTGTTCCAGAGCCGGCGCATGAACTCCTCGCGCACCGTGGAGGTCGCGAAGATCGTATCGGGCGAAAGCCCGAGCGAGCGCCAGCCGAGCCAGTTCGGATGGAAGTTCAGCCATGGCACGAGATTGCCGCGCATGACGTCGGCGGCCGTCTTGAAAGAGGTCGTGACGGTCCAGAACAGCGGAAAGATGCAGATGATCGCCCAAAGGGTCAGAAGACCGTAGACGACAAAGCGCATGCCCCACCAGCGCAGGCGCTGGCCGCGGTCGAATTTGTCGAGATCGATCGAAGCCATCAGAGCCTCCCTGTCATGCGGCGGACAATACGGTCCGAAATCTTCATCAGCCCCGTCATGCCGATGACGATGATCACCAGATAGACGAGTGCGAGCAACGTGCCGTAGCCGACATTCGATCTGTCGCGGTATTCGCGGTAGATGAAGCTGGTCACGGAATCGGTGGCGCCGCCCGGACCGCCGGAGGTGACGGTGATGATGATGTCGGCGAGCTTCAGCTTGAAGATGATGCGGATCATCACGGCGGTCACCGAGACCGGCAGCATCAGCGGGAAGATGACCTGCCAGAAGCGCTGCCACTTCGTCGCGCCGTCGACCTCGGCAGCCTCGAGGACCTCACGCGGCAGGGCCTGCAGGCCGGCGAGCAGCATGATCATCATGAAGGGAATGAAGGTCCAGGCGTCCATGATCATGATGGAGAGCCGGGCCGTCAGCGGATCGCCGAAAAAGGAGGGGTTTTCCCAGCCGAGCCAGCGGGCGAAGCGTGCGATCGGGCCGAAGCGCGGCTCCAGCATCGACTTGCCGACCATCCAGCTGATGGCGACCGGCGACAGCATCAACGGCACGAGGAAGGTGACGCGCCAGAACTTGCGGGCGACGATCTCCTGGTTCAGCAGAAGCGCGAGGCCGAAGGCGATCGCGTATTCGATGGCGATCGCCAGACAGTAATAGACCATGTTCAGGAGCGCATTGGCATAGAACGGGTCGGCGATCATCTGGCGGAGGTTGTCGAGCCCGTTGAACTGGCGGCCCGTCAGCGAGGCGAGGTTCCAGTTGGAAAATCCGACCCAGAGGGCAAACAGAAGCGGGAACACCACCATCGAGACGACGAAGAGGGCGGCAGGCAGCACGAACAGCGCCTTCTTGCCGGATTCGCCGTAGATGACCACGCGGGTCACGCACAGAACGAAGGCCCAGATGAAATAGGCGTAGAGCACCGGCCGCCAGTTGTCGAAGCCGAACCCGGTCCAGCCGAGGTCCTGGGACGCTTGCAGAATAAAGGAGGCAATCAGCCAGAGGGCGCTCAGCCAGAGAGCCGCATGGCCCCAGAAGCGCCGGCTCCTGGAAATGGATCCGGTTTCGACCGTGTGCAGCAGATCGCCTTCGGTTGTCGACATGATATTCCTCGTCCGGGCCGTTTTGAACGCCGGCGGAACGCGTGGTTCCGCCGGCGCGATCGGTTCAGGAGATCAGAGCCCGAGGCTCGCGCGATACAGCTTCAGCTGGCTTTCGCGGCCGATCTGATCGGTGATCTTCTCCCAGGCAGCGGCAATCGCGTCCGCGGTCTCCTGTGCGGACTTGTACTGTCCGGCAAAGCCCTTCGCCAGTTCGTCTTCCGCAACGGAATAGTACTGGAAGATACCGGGGATGCGCGGTTCGATGGCAGCGTTCGGGTGGTTGTAGCTGTCGGCGTTCGAACCGAGGAAGTCCTCGATGTAGGCGCGGTCGTAGCCTGCCTTTTCCCATTCGTCATACTTGAAGTGCGACTGACGGTAGGGCTGGAAACCGGACGGATAGGCCGACGTCCAGAGCGACAGGTCCTTGCCGCCGAGATGGGCGGCTGCGGACCAGGCGGCCTTGCGCTTCTTCTCGTCGCCCGAGACGCGGTTGGTGACGTAGATGCCCCAGCCGAGATAGGCCATGTTCGGGGCTTCGTTGTACTTTTCTTCCCAGGCGCCGGTCTTGCGGTTGTAGACCTTGTCCGAGCCGCGGTTGATGCCGAAGCCGACCACATCGCCGACGACCGAGGTGTCGGAGGTGCGGGCGGCCGCGCCCACGTCGCCCCACCAGGTGAGCATGGAGCCCGTGCCGGCGAGGAACTGCGAGAATGCGGTGGTGCCGGGGTCGGCATTGATCTGGTCCGCCGGATAGGCGTTGGCCGCGATCAGGTCCATCACGTCCTGGATCGCCTGAACCCAACCCGGATTGTTGACGAGAGGCTTCATGGTGTCCGGATCGAACAGCCATGCGGCGTCGCCCGGATATTTCACATACGGCGTTGCGCGGTCTTCGAGGAAGTAGAAGCCGAAACCGCCCCAGCCCTTGAGCGGATCAAGGAAGCCGTAGGTCGGAAGGCCGGTGAGTGGGTCGGTCTTGCCGATGACGGCCTTCGACACTTCGTTGATTTCCTGCCAGGTCTTCGGCGGTTCGGCCTTGCCGCTGACGGAGCCTTCGCCGAAATAGTCCTTGCGGTAGGCGAAGGTGTGGCAGTCGCCGTCGATCGTGACGCGATATGTCTTGCCGTCCCAGGTGCCGACCGGAGGCTTCAGGTAGTCCACGAGGTCGTCGGATTCGATCTGCTTGCCGACCCAGTCGGGCATCTCGTCGAGAAGACCACGACCGGCGGTGTCGCCCTCGAAGGGTGCGCCCATTTCGATGATGTCGAAGTCGACGGTGCCGGTGGCGATCGACTGCTGCAGGCGGGCGTTGTAGTCGGCCTGCGCCAGGTCGATCCAGTTGATCTTGGCGCCGGTATAGGCTTCCCAGGATTTCAGGAAGCCGCGGAACAGGAAGTTGTGCTGGTTCTGGTTGTTGAGACCCATGAAGGTCAGTTCAACGCCGGCAAATTCGCCTTCCTTGACATTTGCCTTGGTCGGGCCAAGGCAGAGTTCGCCGACCTTCTGGTAGTCCGCGTCCGTCGGCGACCCCTTGCCGACGCCGGGGATCTGCAGGATCTGCGCGCGGATGTCGTCTTCGGCAAATGCCATTCCCGGCAGGCCGCTCATCGCACCCGAAACGCCCAGCAGGGCCGCAGCACTTGCCGTGCCGCGCAATATGTCGCGGCGGCTGGCATGACGGCGCATCAATGCATCGTAAATCTCGACTTTCATGTGGTCTCCTCCACGTTTCTCTGATGTGCTGCCCGCAGGCTTGGAGGCGGCAAAGCCGTTCCGATTTTTGCGCTGGTCTCGGGCAGAACTATCTGGTAAGCAAGAAAATGAAACGTTTCATATCTTGCGTGAAACCGCTCCTCTCGGTCTCGGCATCGAGCATTAGACGGGAGCCGGAAAAAGTCAACAGAAAATGAAACGTTTCATGGAGGAGGTTGTCGCCAATTTTTCGCAAGCGGTTCAGGGCGCGTTTTGCCCGGTTTCCGCGTGGAAAATCTGCGGCTTTTGAAAGGAAGCCTCGGGTTCCGGTTCCGTGAGGACGGTCCGGCGCGAGGCGATGGGAGCGAGATGGCTGAGGTCAATATTTCCGGCGCGCAGAAAGCTTATGGCGCCTTGAACGTCCTTCACGGAATCGACATCGATATCAATGACGGCGAGTTCGTCGTGCTGGTCGGCCCGTCCGGCTGTGGCAAGTCGACCCTTCTTCGCATGGTCGCCGGGCTGGAAAGCATAACCGGCGGCACCATCTCGATCGGCGGGAAGGTGGTCAACAACCTGCCGCCCAAGGATCGCGACATCGCCATGGTGTTCCAGAGCTACGCGCTCTATCCGCACAAGACGGTGGCGGAGAACATGGTCTTCGCGCTGCGGCTGAAGAAGATGCCTGCCGACGTCATCAAGCAGCGCCTGCAGGCGGCCGCCGAGACGCTTGATCTGGTTCCCTATCTCGACCGTTATCCGCGCCAGCTTTCCGGCGGTCAGCGCCAGCGCGTGGCCATGGGTCGCGCCATCGTTCGCTCGCCGCAGGTGTTCCTGTTCGACGAGCCGCTGTCCAACCTCGACGCCAAGCTGCGCGTACAGATGCGCAAGGAAATCAAGGAGCTGCACCAGCGGCTGAAGACGACGACCGTCTATGTGACGCACGATCAGGTGGAGGCCATGACCATGGCGGACAAGATCGTGGTCATGCAGGGCGGCAATGTCGAGCAGATGGGCACGCCGCTCGAGCTTTACGATCGGCCGAACAATACGTTCGTCGCGACCTTCATCGGCTCGCCGTCGATGAACCTGATGAAGGGAACGTACAAGGCCGACAGGGGCCTGTTCGTCTCGGAAACGGGTGACGAGATTGCCCTCGGCTTCAGGCCCGAGGCAGCAGACGGGCAGCAGGTTCTGCTCGGCGTTCGCCCCGAGCATCTGCTGCTGAGCGAAAGCGGTCTTGCGGCAACCGTGATCGTGACAGAGCCGACAGGGCATGAAACCATGGTCTTCCTGCGCTACGGCGCCAGCGAACTGGTTGCCGTGTTTTCGGAGCGGCATGAATTCAAGCCCGGCCAGCAGGTGGTGGTTTCGCCACGGCCCGAGAAGCTGCATCTCTTCGACGCGAAGACGGGCAAGAGCCTGCGTCACGACTTCGGCTGACAGGAGGCGGGCGATAGCGAGGCGCAGCCGCTCGGCGCCCGCTTTGTCATGCGCCGAGCTTTTGACGCTCCGCAAGGCGCCATGCGCGCGGTGACACGCCGGTGTGGCGGACGAAGAAGCGCGAGAAATAGGCGGGATCGGAAAAGCCAAGGCTGAAGCTGATTTCCTGCACGCTGGTGCGAGTGAAGACCAGCTGGCGGCGGGCTGCCGCGAGCAGCTTTCCGGCGATGGCTTCCTGGACGCTCTTGCCGGTTGCCGCGCGCAGGACCCGGTTCAGATGGGTTGGCGAGATGTTCAGCGCTTGCGCATAAAAGGCTGCCGGGCGGTGGTCGAGATAGTGCTGCTGGAGTAGGGCATTGAACACCTCCAGGCGCCGTTCATTGACGGCCTCGTCTCTCGTTCCGTCGTCGGACCGCGTCTGATCAATGCGTTCGGTCAGCATCAGCACCGTCATCAGGTGGCTGTCGAGCAGCGCGGTGCGGTGGCCATGACGGGCCTCCCATTCGACGGCCATGCGTCTGAGGGTCTCGGCGACATAGTGGCCGTCATCATTGTCGCCCAGATAGGTGAGATGCGGCTTGGCAAGCCAGCTTCCAAGCCTGCTTCGCCCGCCCGGCGCTGCCGGCAGGTGTGAGGCGAGAATTGTGAAGACGAAACCGTCGACATCACTCGAAAAGCGAAAGCCGTGCTTTGCCGTTGGCGGCACGGTGATGATGGTCGGCGGGGCGAATACCTGCGTCCGTTCGCCGAACACGGCATCGCCGGAGCCGTCCGCGATGTACAGGATCTGAAAGAAATTCTCGTGGCGGTGCAGGGCGATTTCCCAGTGATGAAGCCGGCTGCGGGCGGGTATGGTTTCGCAATGCATCCAGAAATCGGGCCTATCGCCGATTTCTTCGCCGTATAGATCATATGTCGGGACAGGTTGGCGCATGGCTGTTTCCTGAGGCTATGTGTTCGATTTGTGCAATTTCTTGGCGGAAATGTCCATTGAGATCGAACCTGTCAAAACGCAAGTTTCTCCTGCAATCGAATGAACCCGGATGCGCTCCGGGGAAAGGACCATGGTGGGAGCCGTGGCCGCAGGAGGAAACATGCGCACACAAGTGGTCATCATCGGATCCGGTCCGTCCGGGCTTCTGCTCGGGCAGTTGCTGACGGATGCCGGCATCGACAATGTCATCCTCGATCGCGTCAGCAAGGAATATATCCTTGGGCGGGTGCGCGCCGGCGTTCTGGAGGAAAGCACCGTCCGGCTTCTGGACGAGGCAAATGCCGGCAAGCGCATGCATGCCGAAGGGCTGCCGCATGACGGCTTCTCGCTGGCGTTTGACGGTCGCGATCACCGCATTGACCTGTTCGGCCTGACCGGCGGCAAGCGTGTTATGGTTTACGGCCAGACGGAGCTGACATCCGACCTGATGCAGCGCCGCGAGGAGACGGGAGGCGTTTCCATACATGAGGCAGGCAACGTCGTGCCGCATGATTTTGACGGCGCCGCGCCTTATGTGACCTACGAAAAGGATGGCATCACGCATCGCATCGACTGCGATTTCATCGCCGGCTGCGACGGGTTTCATGGCGTCAGCCGAAAGTCCGTGCCAGACGGCGCTATCCGCTCCTATGAAAAGATCTATCCGTTTGGATGGCTCGGCATCCTGGCCGAGGTTCCGCCGGTCAATCACGAGCTCATCTATGCCAATCACGCGCGGGGCTTCGCGCTCTGCTCCATGCGCTCGACGACCCGAAGCCGCTACTACATCCAGTGCGCGCTCGACGAGAAGATCGAGGACTGGAGCGACGACCGGTTCTGGGATGAACTGCGCCGCCGCTTGCCGGACTTCCACGCCGAAAGGGTAACGACGGGACCGTCGTTCGAAAAGTCGATCGCGCCCTTGCGTTCCTTCGTTGCCGAACCGATGCGCTTCAACCGGCTGTTCCTTGTTGGTGATGCGGCGCATATCGTGCCGCCGACAGGTGCCAAGGGATTGAATCTCGCTGCGAGCGACGTGCACTACCTCTTCCAGGGGCTGCTCGAACACTACAAGGAGAAGTCGGATGCGGGCATCGAGGCCTATTCGTCGCGCGCTCTCGCACGGATCTGGAAGGCTGTCCGCTTCTCCTGGTGGATGACGACGATGATGCATCGCTTCCCCGACACGCTCGACTTCGACCAGAAGATCCAGGAAGCGGAACTCGACTATCTCACCCATTCGCGTGCGGCATCGACGGCGCTTGCGGAAAACTACGTCGGTCTGCCGTTCTAGCATTGCAATTCCGGCTTCTCGTTTTGACGCAAACGGTGAGCAGTTCCTGATTTTGTCATGCTTGCATATTGTTCATTGACATAACAATATTTTTTCATAACAAATATGGACAGGGAGGAATTGTCGATGATCAAGGGACACGTTGCTGTGGTAACGGGAGCGGGCAGTGGCTTGGGTGCCGCGACCGCGCGCCACCTGGCTGCGCTTGGCGCAAAGGTCGCCTGTATCGATCTCTCCGAAAGTGCCGCTGCCGCAGTTGCCGGCGAGATTGGCGGGCTCGCGATCGGCGCTGATGTTTCCAGCGAAGTCGAGGTCGGTGCCGCTTTTGCCCGTATCGTCGACGAGCTTGGAACCCCGCGGATTGCCGTGTCCTGCGCCGGCATCGGAACGGCCGCCCGCATCCTGCCGCGCGATGGCAGTCTTTCGATCGGCCCGTTCGATCGCACCCTGCGTGTCAATCTTCTGGGAACCTATACCGTGATGAGCTTTGCCGCGCGGGCAATGGCTGCGGCCGAGCCTCTGGACGCTGACGGCGCGCGCGGGGTCATCATCAATACTGCCTCCGTCGCCTTCGAGGATGGGCAGGTCGGACAGTCCGCCTATTCTGCGTCCAAGGGCGGCGTCGTGTCGATGACGCTGCCGGCCGCCCGCGAGCTTTCGCGCTTCGGCATCCGGGTAATGGCGATTGCACCGGGGCTGTTCGAGACTTCGATGAGCGAGGGGCTACCGGATGAGGTGCGGGCGGAAATCCTCAAATCCGTACCTTTCCCGTCCAGGATGGGCGAGCCGAAGGAATACGCCCGCCTCGTCCAGGCGATCGTCGAAAATCCGATGCTGAACGGCTCGGTCATCCGCCTCGACGCCAGCGCGCGCATGCCAATCAAGTAGGAGACGTTTCTTGTCACAGGCACATGTCAAAACCGGGGATGCGAACCAGATGCTGACCGTCGAAATCGATGGACCGCTGGCAATCCTCCGGATGAACCGACCGGAAAAGCGCAATGCCATGTGCGACGCGTTGCTCGATCAGATCGACGCCTTTTTCAGTCGGCCGCCAAAGGGTGTGCGTGTCGTCATTCTTACCGGAACGGCGGGCCATTTTTGTTCGGGTCTGGACCTCAGCGAGCATGTCGCCCGTGATGCCGAAGATACGATGCGTCATTCGCGCAACTGGCACCGGGTGATGGAACTCGTGCAGTTTTCCGGCCTTCCGGTCGTGTCCGCGCTGTTCGGCGCGGTGATCGGCGGCGGGCTGGAGCTTGCGGCATCGACCCATGTGCGCATCGCCGAGCCTTCGACCATTTTCCAGCTGCCGGAGGGGCGGCGCGGAATTTTTGTCGGCGGCGGGGCAAGCGTGAAGATCGGCCGCATCATCGGTTCCGACCGGATGTGCGAGATGATGCTGACCGGCCGCAAATACGGCGCCGAGGAGGGTCTGGCGCTCGGACTGGCGCATTACGCCGTTGGTGAGGGCGAGGCGATGGCGATGGCGCGCGAACTGGCGCTGAAGATCGCCGACAACGCCCAGCTTTCCAATTTTATGATGATCCAGGCGATCAGCCGGATATCCGACATGTCGCGTGCCGACGGTCTCTTCACCGAGAGCCTCGCCGCCGCCGTGTCGCAGACAAGCGCAGATGCCGTGGAGGGCCTGAAAGCCTTCCTGGAGAAGCGAAAGCCGGATTTCCGGTAGACGCGACAAGCGTGAATTGAAGGTCGAGATAGTGGGAGGAACTTCGATGACCAGCTTCACAAGACGTACAGTACTGGCTTCCATCGGCGCGGCATTGGCCACGCCGGCAATTCTAACGCGGGCGCACGCCGCGGAGGTGACGCTTCGGCTGCATCACTTCCTGCCGGGTGTCGCTCCGATGCAGAAGCAGTTTTTCGAGCCCTGGGCCGCCGAGGTCGCGAAGGCCTCGAACGGGGCAATCGAGATTCAGATTTTCCCGGCCATGCAGCTCGGTGGAAAGCCGCCGCAGCTCGTCGACCAGACGCGCCAGGGCATCTGCGATATCGCCTGGACGCTGCCGGTCTACACGCCGGACCGCTTCCCGGTGGCCGAAACCATGTCCAACCCGTTCATGGTCACAACGGCGGAGAAGACATCGGTCGCCATGCACAAGCTGATGGACGAGTTCGGTCCGAATGAATATCGCGGGATGAAGGTTCTCGCCTATCACACCCATGCCGGCGGCAAGCTGCACACGCGCAACGCGCCCGTGCTCAGCAAGGCCGACCTCAAGGGGCTCAAGCTGCGCGCGCCGAACCAGGCAACGGGCGACATGCTGACGTCGCTTGGCGCGGAGGTCGTCTTCTTCCCCGTCACCGAAATGGTGGTCGGGCTGTCGAGTGGCGTTATCGACGGTTGCTGCCTGCCGTTCGAAGTGGTGCCCGCGTTCAAGCTGCAGGAACTGACATCCTTCAGCGCGGAGCCGGCGCCGGCGGCGCGTGGCCTTTATGCCAACACGTTCGCCTTCGTGATGAACCAGGCGAAGTATGAAAGCCTTTCGGACGATCTTCGTGGCGTCATCGATGCCGCTTCCGGCATGGAACTGTCGCACCGCATCGGCAAGCAGTTCGACGAATTCGAGGCTTTCGGCCGATCCGTCGTCGAGAAGCAGGGCAACAAGATCGTCGAGATTCCGACCGAGGAAATCGCCACCTGGCGCGAGGCAGCCGTGCCGATCCATGCGGCCTGGACCGAAAAGCTCAACAAGGCCGGTCTCGACGGTGCCGCCATCATGGCGCGCGCAAACGCACTGCTTGACGAGAGCTGATCATGTCGGAACGCCTTCCAGTAGAGGCAGGACAGGAGGGGGGCACCCTCCTGTCCAGGACGCTCCGCGTCCTGTGCACGGCGCTGGCCGGCCTTGGCGGGCTGGTGGTGCTCGGCGCGTCGGTCACGGTTGCCGTTTCCGTGATTGGCGCAACATTCGGCTTCGGCGCGGTGCGCGGCGAATTCGAACTGGTGGAGCTTTCCTGCGCCGCCTGCGCTTCGCTTTTCCTGCCGCTCTGCCAGCTTTCCAAGGGACACGTCATGGTCGACGTTTTCACCAACTGGCTGCCACGCGCCACCAATCGCTCGATCGACGCGGTCTGGACGTTTCTCTTCGCGCTCGCCTGGGCATTCCTTTGCTGGGAACTGGTGCAGGGCATGATCGACATGCGGGGCTATGGCGACCAGACGATGCTGCTGCGCGCGCCGATCTGGTGGGTCTACCTGCCGGCCATTCTCGGCACCGGCATGTCCGCGCTCGTTGCGGCCGTCCAGGTCCTCGAAGCCGCCTTTCCCCGCAGTTTCCGCACCGGGATTGAAACATGACGCCCTTCGCCATCGCGATCGTCCTGATCGTTGCCCTCTTCATCCTGATTTTCATCCGTATGCCGATCGCCCTCGCCATGGGCCTCGTCGGTGCTGTCGGCTACATCCAGCTGAGCTCTCTTGCCGGACTGACCGCTTATCTGAAGTCGGCCTGGGTCGACAAGTTCATGTCCTACGACTTCGCCGTTGTGCCGCTCTTCATCCTGATGGGGCATCTGGCGACCAACTCCGGCATATCGGCCTCGATCTTCGCGGCGGCGCGCTCGTGGATCGGTCACCGGCGAGGCGGCCTGGCTATGGCGGCGGTTGCAGGGTGCGCTCTGTTCGGATCGATCTCCGGCTCGTCACTGGCGACGGCTTCGACGATGACGCGCGTCGCCATGCCGGAAATGCGCAAGCACGGCTTCTCCGGCGCGCTGTCCTCCGGTGCGCTAGCCGCCGGCGGTACGCTCGGCATTCTCATTCCGCCATCGGTGGTGCTGATCATCTATGCGCTGCTGACCGAACAGAATATCGTCAAGCTGTTCCTGGCCGCGACGGTGCCCGGCATCATGGCGGTCATCGGTTTCATGATCGCCATTTCGGTCTATGTCCGTCTCTATCCGGCGGAAGGGCCTACCAGCGAGCGCGAGAATTTCCGTCAGAGACTGCGCACCCTGCGTGACATCTGGCACGTGGCGCTGATCTTCATCATCGTTCTCGGCGGCATCTATGGCGGCTTCTTCACCCCGGCGCAGGGCGCGGCTATCGGCGTCGTCCTGACCTTGATCCTGGGCATACTGAAGGGTGGCCTCAGCCTGCGGTCGATCCTGGACAGCCTGGTCGACACGGCCGGTTCGACCGCGATGATCTTCGCCATCGTCTTCGGCGCCGATCTGTTCAACGTGGCGCTGGCGCTCAGCCGCATGCCGGTTGAGGTGGCCGATTTCTTCGCCGGCTCGGGCATCCCGCCGATGCTGATCCTTCTGGCTATGGTCGTCTTCTACCTCGTCATGGGCTGCCTCATGGATAGCCTTTCGATGATCCTGCTGACTGTTCCGGTGTTCTTTCCAACGGTCATGGCGCTCGATTTCGGCCTGACGCCGGAGCATATGGCCATGTGGTTCGGCATCATTTCGCTGATAGTCGTGGAAATGGGGCTGATCACGCCGCCGGTCGGGATGAACCTCTTCGTCATCTCGGCGCTCGCCAAGGACATCCCGATGACGCAGATCTTCCGCGGCACGCTGCCATTCATCATGGCGGAGTTCACCCGCATCGCCATCATCATCACGTTTCCGGCCTTGAGTTACTGGCTGGTCGATCTTGTCGCGAACTGAGGAGGGCCAACCAGTGTCCACCAACGCCGTTGCCAACCAGAACCTCGAGGTGAAGGCACCAGACGACCGGCTGCTTCGCCAGTTCGTCGGCTACAACATGAAACGGGCGTTCATCCCGGTTCATGAAGACATCAGCGAGACGCTGGCACCATTCGGGCTTCGGGTTGGTACCTTCTCGGCGCTCGCGGTGGTTACCGCCAGTCCCGGCATATCCCAGACGCGGCTGTCGCAGGTGCTGAACATCAAGCGCTCCGGAGTCGTCGTCGTCGTCGACGAACTGGAGAGTTTGAATGCGGTCGAACGCCTGCCCGTGGAAACCGACAGGCGCGCCTATGCCCTGCAGATCACGCCGGAGGGGGCCGATCTCTGGAACCGTGCGGAAGCTGCCGTTCAGGCCCATGAAGCCGCGATGTTTGCGGATCTCACGGCAGAAGAACTCGATACGTTGCGAAAACTCTTGAGCCGGGCGGCGCGCAGTGGCGCAAAGCGCCGGCGGGAGCAGTTGGATGACTGAGACGATCACCGCTCTGCGCACCGTGCGCCACTCCGTGACCATGCACAGTGGCGACCAGCATCTGGTCTTGACCTCAAACCTGCCGCTCGATCCGGTTGTCGGTCGCACGGCCGACTGGCTGCAACACTGGGCCAAGACGGCTCCTGATCGCGTATTTCTGTCGGAAAGGGCAGGCGAGGGCTGGCGCGATGTCACTTATCATCAGGCGCTTGTCCATATCCGCGCGATAGCCTCGGCGCTGATTGCCCGGGGCATGGGGCCGGAAACCCCGATCGTCATCCTTTCGGGCAATTCGATCGATCATGCATTGCTGTCCTATGGTGCGCAATTTGCCGGCGTGCCGACGGTGCCGCTCGCCGAACAGTATTCGCTGATCCCGGAGGCTCATGCGCGCCTGCTCTACATCGTCGAAAAGGTCTGCCCGGCACTCGCCTTTGTGGACGATGCGGGCCTTTATGCCGGCGCTCTTGGCCTGCCAGCCCTTGCCGGCGTAGAGATCGTCGCCAGCCGCACGGACGGCGCGCTCCGGCCGGTCACGCCGTTTGCGGATCTCCTTGCGGAAGAAGTCGCGGCTGACGTCGACGAGCGTCTTGCCACGGTCGGTCCCGACACCGTCGCCAAAATCCTCTTCACCTCCGGCTCCTCCTCCGATCCGAAGGGTGTCCTCACGACACAGAGGATGATGTGCGCGAACCAGTCGCAGATGGCTTCGGTGCTGCCTTTCCTCAAGGATCGCCCACCGAGCATCTGCGACTGGCTGCCCTGGAACCATGTCTTCGGCGGATCGCACAATCTCAACATGATGCTGGCGCATGGCGGCACGCTGACGATCGACAACGGCAAGCCGACAAAGGCACTGTTTGCCGAGACCGTGCGCAACACCACCGAGCGGCCGGGAACGCTGTCCTTCAATGTGCCGGTCGGCTTCTCCATGCTGGTGCGGGAAATGCAGACAAATGCTGCGCTGCGCGAAGCCTATTTCCGTGATCTGGACATGATCTTCTACGCCGGTGCCTCGCTGCCGCAGGATGTCTGGACCAGCCTGGAGACGATGGCGATGGAACAGCGGGGCCGCATTCCGCTGATGATCTCGAGCTGGGGCATGACCGAGACGGCGCCGGCGACCGTCATGGTGCACGAGCCGATCGGGCGTTCGGGCGTCATCGGCGTGCCCTTGCCCGGCACAGAGGTCAAGCTCATCCCGGACGAGGATCTGCGGTGCGAACTGCGCGTCAAAGGGCCGAACATCATGCCGGGCTACTATGGCGATCCGGCGAAGACCGCCGAGGCCTTCGACGAGGGCGGTTTCCTGAAGACAGGCGATGCGGTTCGCTTCGTCGATCCCGCGGATCCGGATCGCGGCCTGATCTTCGACGGACGAGTCTCGGAGGATTTCAAGCTCCAGACGGGAACATGGGTCCAGGCGGGCAAGCTGCGGCTCGACGCACTCGAAGGCTTGCGCGGGCTGGTGCAGGACGTCGTCGTCTGCGGTCACGACCGGGATGCGATCGGTCTCTTCATCTTTCCCCGCGCCGACCAGGTACACGGCGACAACTGTTCCGACGGCGCGGTGATCGACAGCATTCTGCAGGCGACGATCGAGGAACGGCTCAGGGCCATGGCAAAGACCGCAACGGGTTCCGGCCGGCGCATCAGCCGGGCGATGATCCTCGCCGAACCGCCGTCGCTCAAGGACGGTGAACTGACCGACAAGGGCTCGCTCAACGTGCGCAAGATCATCACGCGCCGGGCCCGTCTGCTGGAGCGCCTCTACGACAACGAAGACCCGGCGCTGATACGCGTCTGAGGGAGGTTTTACATGGTGGATTTTGCCAAGGTTCGCGCGATCGACATTCACACCCATGCCGAGGAGCCCTGCGGCTGCCATGCCGACGACGGCTATGACGAACTGCAATGCACGATGGCCGGCTATTTCGGCGCGCCATGGACACACCCGCCGACCATTCCGCAGACGGCGGCTCATTACCGCGAGAAGAATATCGCGGCGGTGATCTTCCCGGTCGACGCCGAACGCGAGACGGGCTATCGCCGCTATTCCAACGACGAGGTGCTGGAACTCGTCAAGCAGAACGACGACGTCCTCATTCCGTTTGCCTCGATCGATCCGTGGAAGGGCAAGATGGCGGTGCGCGAGGCGCGGCGGCTGGTCGAGGAGCATGGCATAAAGGGCTTCAAGTTCCACCCGACCATGCAGGGCTTCTATCCCAATGATCGCATGGCCTACCCGTTCTACGAGGTTCTGGCCGAGCATCGCTGCGTGGCCCTGTTCCATACCGGCCAGACCGGGGTCGGATCGGGCATGCGCGGCGGCAACGGAATGCGGCTCAAATATTCCAACCCGATGCATCTCGATGATGTGGCTGTCGATTTTCCCGACATGAACATCATCGCCGCCCATCCGAGCTTTCCGTGGCAGGAGGAGGCGCTGGCCGTCGCCCAGCACAAGCCGAACGTCTATATCGACCTCTCCGGCTGGTCGCCGAAATATTTCCCGCCGATCCTGGTGCGCTACGCCAACAGCATACTGAAGAAGAAGATGCTGTTCGGATCCGACTGGCCGATGATCTCGCCGGAAAAATGGCTCGACGCCTTCGACAAGGCGGACTTCAAGGACGAGGTGAGGCCGCTGATCCTGAAGGAGAACGCGATGCGTCTTCTGGGCGTTTCTCAATGATCCCGTTTGCGGCTCCCGTCGACGACATCCTCTTTTCGATGGTTCAGGTGGCCGATGCGACGTCCTTGCCGGGCTGGGACGGGGAATTGGCCGAGGGCATCATCCGTCACTTCGCCGATTTCGCAGAAGGGGTGATCGCGCCTCTGGACGAGATCGGCGACCGGCAGGGCTGCCGGCTCGAGGGCGGCCGGGTGCGCATGCCGGACGGCTTTGCGCCGGCTTTCCGCCAGCTTGTCGAAATGGGTTGGCAGGGATTGACCGCGCCCGAACAGTTCGGCGGCATGGGGCAGGGCGGGCTTGTCGCGGCCGGCATCTCGGAAATCTTCTCCGGTGCCTGCCATTCCCTGCAGATGGTGTGCAATCTCGTTCCCGGCGCCGTGTCCACATTGCTGGCCTTCGGGAGCGAAGCCCAGCAGGCCGAGTGGGTTCCACGTCTGTCGGCGGGCGAGGTCCTGTCGACCATGTGCCTGACGGAACCCGGTGCCGGTTCCGATCTGTCGCGCATCCGCACCCGGGCGGTGCAGAGCGGCGACGGCTGGCGGCTCGACGGCGAAAAGATCTTCATCTCCGGCGGTGACCAGGACATGTCGGATGACATCCTGCATCTGGTCCTCGCCCGCACCGGCGCGCCGGAGGACGGTGTCAAAGGACTGTCGCTCTTTCTGACCAGCCGATCGCGGGCGGGTGCGACGATCGGCATCGTGCGCATCGAGGAGAAACTCGGTCTGCACGCGTCACCCACATGCCAGATGGCGTTTTCGGGGACCCCGGCAGAACTGGTCGGCAAGGAGGGCGAGGGACTGAAGGCGATGTTCAAGGTGATGAACCACGCCCGACTCGATGTGGCGCTGCAGGGCGTCGCCCATGCTGCCCGCGCGTCCGCCATCGCCGCCGCCTATGCCGGCGAACGCGTGCAGGGTCGCCGGAGCGACGGCGGCTCGGCCGTGTTGGCGGACCATGCCGATGTGCGCCGGATGCTTGACGAGCAGCGCACGCTCGCGCTCGGTGCCCGCGCCATGGTGCATCTGACACTGGTCGAGCAGGCTCGCGGCGATGCCGGGCCGCTGGTCGACTTCCTGACGCCGGTCTGCAAGGTCTTCTGCACGGAGGCGGGTATCCGGGCGGCTGATCTCGGGATCCAGATCCTGGGCGGGTACGGCTATCTTGGCGAGTACCGGGTGGCGCAGACATGGCGCGACGCCCGCATCACTTCGATCTATGAGGGCGCGAACGGCATCCACGCGCTGGCGCTGGCCACACGCGGCTTGCGGGCGGATGGCGGCGCAGGCGCAGATTCCTTTGACGCCCTGATTTGCCGATTGACCGCGCATCCCGACGTGCTGCGGCTTCGCGATCGTTGGCGGGCGATGCGCGCCGGTCTTTCGGCCCAAACCGACCCGGCGTCACATGCCCACGATTTCATGACGCTGACGGGCGCCTTGCTGTTCCAATCGGTCTGGTCGCGGATTGCGGGTGTCAGCGAGGATGGCGAAACGTCCCGGCTGTTCGACTTCGTTCTTTCCCGCCGACAGAGCGACGGTGTCATGAGCGCCGCGTAAGAGGCTGCAATTTTCGGATGTGATCGACCGAAATAGCGCCCGAAAATTGACCGGACCGGCTGCTGTTAGCAGTCGGTTAACCATGAAACCTTATGATTTTCTTCGGAAATGTCGGCTAGCCATCAGCTTCGGAGCATATCATGACGGTCATCACTTTCGCCAATACCAAGGGTGGGGCCGGCAAGACCACGGCGGTGCTGATCATCGCGTGCGAGCTTGAACGCATGGGATATTCCGTCGCCGTTCTGGACTGTGATCCGCAGAACTGGATCTCCAAATGGTACGAGCAGCTCGGCGCCAATGTTCCGGCCAAGCTTTCGGTCGTGTCCTATGTCTCTGCCGCCAATCTCGATCGCAACATAAAGGCTGCGAAGACAAAGAACGATTTCGTCCTCGTGGATCTGCCAGGTTCCCGCAGTCCGCTTCTGGCCCAGGCGCTCGGCCATTCGCAATACGTGATCATTCCGGTGCAGGGCTCGGCCATGGATGCGCAGGGCGCGGCCAACGTCATCGAGATCCTGCAGTATCTGAAGGTTCGGGCCGGCATTCACATTCCGCATTCGGTCGTTTTGACCCGCATCAATCCCATGGTGACCACCCGCGCATTGCAGGCCGTAAAGGCCCTTCTGGAAGAAAAGCGCGTGCATCTTCTCGATACGCCGATCATCGAGCGTTCGGCCTTCCGCGATGTCTTCGGGGCAGGTGAGACGCTCTACACGATGGACGCCCAGCGCGTCAGCAACCTCGACAAGGCGCAGCACAACGCGCACATGCTCGGCATGGAAGTCTTCCGCCGGATCATGCCCTATGCGGTCGGCAGAACGACGGAAGAGGGTTCCGTCCTCAACGTTGCCTGACGTCGATCAGAAAAGGGCGTCCTCGAAGAGATCGTCATCGTCCTTTTGAGATTGCGCGGGAGCAGCGGCCGCGCCCGCGGACTCCGGCAAACCAAGCACGTGGACGTGGACATCCCGTTCCGACTTCATCGTATAGGTCTTGAAGACCTGGGTGGATATGGCGGAGGCAATCTCCTCCAGTCCCGTCAGATCGACCGTTGCGCTACGCGCAGACGCCGTGCGCTCGGCGCAGGCGGCGATGATATCCTGTATGCCGTGGTGGAAGTTGAGGCCGGTAGTGGCAGCGGCAAGCTGGGCGGAAACATTGCTGCCGCAGTCCCGCAGTTCGCCCATCTGCAGATCGACGGTGTCGGCCGCCGTGGTGACATGGCTGAGGGCGATGTCGATATGCGCCGACAGGTCCTGGCCGTCCCCTTCGGATCGGGTCTTCTGCAGGTCGCTCGCCAGGGTCTCCAGCCGGCGCAGGTTGACGAGTGCGCGATCCGCGGCTTCGTCCAGCTTGGCGGAAAATGTCCTCAGTTCGCTGGTGACGACGGCGATCGCGCGGCCTTCCTCGCCGAGCCTGCCGCAGCGCAGATTGGTATTGAGCGCCATGTACTGGATGTCTGTGCGGACCAGCTGAATGGTTTCGACGCTGCGGACAAGATCTTCCACCACGCCGTTGGCGGATGTGGAAAGCCGCATGGCCTCGGCGGCCGACCGTTCGATGGCGCCGACGGTGCCGCGGGCGTTTTCCAGGCCCGCCTTGACCGCCGCCAGAGGCGTTGTCTCCGTTCCGGCTTGGCGTGGCAGCAGGGTCTCGTAGACCTGCATCAGCGAAGAGGCGTCGTTAAAAAAGGCGCGGATATTGCCGACGATCGTGCTGCATTCGCGGGAGAAATCGCTGCTCAGCGCATTCAGCTGCTCGTGTACGAGCTTGGTGACGGCCGCAAGAAGCCGCTCCCTGCTGTCGTCGTCAAGTGCTGCTGCATTGGCTTCGATCTGGGCCTGGGCAATGGAATAGGCTGCCTGGCAGTGCTCGATGCGCTGGCGCGTGACGTCGCCGATCTGCAGCGCGGACAGGCTGCTGGCAAGCCGCCCCTGGACCTTGTGGGCCATGTCGGTGACCTTGGCCGCGACCTTGCCCAACGCTTCGCGCTGCGACTTGATGGCCCCGGCGTTGTTCTTCAGATCGGCGACGATCAGCGGAATATCCGCGTCATGGCGGCTCATCTTGGAGCCGCTGACCGCTGTCGCCTGACCGATCATGCCGTGCAGGGTGGCGATCCGGTCCGAGAGGCTTTTGACTTCCTTGGTCGCGAACTGGATCCGCTCGATGATCTCGACGGCGAAGCCGGCAAAGTCGGGAATATGCGCGCCGGTAATCTTGGCCGTGGTCGCGAAGGTCCTGAGGTAGCGGAGCGTTTCTTCCATCGCCTGGATTTCCCGGCCGAGAGCCTGGCCCTCGACACCGATCTCTCCAAGCCGCATGTCACGGAATGTCTGCGCTTCGGGAAGTTCGGCAATGAGGCTGGCCGTCAGGGCGAGTTCCTGGGACGCTTCGGCCGCCTCTTCCTCCTTCAGCGAGCCGCTGACCCTCTCCAGCACCTGGGTCAACTGGGTGAAAACCTCCAGAACCGAGACCAGCAGGGTCCCGCCCTCGAGAAACCTCTGCTCGATCTGCGATCTGGCCTCCTCCAGCCTGCACGCGATGCCGTCCGTATCGGCCGCCGCCACCTCGTAGGTGGCCGGTGTCAGTCTCGCCAAAGCATTCATGGTCTTCTTCGTGTCCCCGTTGTCCGCTTCATAAGAGGCAACAAACTGAAATGTCTGGTAAATTCCGTGGACTACTTCTGATCGTGCTTAATGTCCGGTAACACCCGGGATTCAGCCCAGATGCCGGCGGTCCGCGGCAAGCAATTCCCGGGCGATCTGTTCGAGCGGTACCACCCGATCGACGCCGCCGCGGGCGATCGCTTCCTTCGGCATGCCGAAGACGACGGAGGTCGCCTCGTCCTGGGCCACGGTGAAGGCGCCACCCTTGTGCATCTCTTCCATTCCGCGAGCGCCGTCATCGCCCATCCCGGTCATGATGATGCCCATGGCGTTGCTGCCGGCCGACCTCGCCGCCGACCGGAAGAGAACGTCGACCGACGGACGATGGCGGGAGACGAGCGGGCCATCCTTGATGGCAACGCAGTAGCGCGCGCCCTGACGTTCGAGCATCATGTGCCGGCCGCCGGGAGCGATCAGGACATGACCGCGAAGCACGGGGTCGCCGTTCTCCGCTTCCTTGACCTCGACCTCGCACAATCCGTTCAATCGGTTGGCAAAGGCGGCAGTGAACTTTTCCGGCATGTGCTGGACGATGACGATGCCGGGCGTGTTGGCCGGCAGGGCGACGAGAAATTCGCGTAGCGCCTCGGTTCCGCCCGTGGACGCGCCGACGCAGACGACCATTTCCGTCGTCTTGGCCATGGCCCTGCCGGTGGGGGGAGGCAGGACGGCATCGGCCGTCAGCTTGCCCTGGATCTTGGTCGGGGCCGGTACGAGGCGACGTCGCGCGCCCAATCGGGCCGCAGCGGCGCCCTTGACCGTTTCGCGGATCATCGCGCCGGTCTCTTCCAGATGGTCGGCTGCCGCGATCTTCGGCTTCAGGATGATGTCGACGGCGCCGGCTTCCAGCGCCTGCATCAGCGTTTCCGAGCCTGCCTCCGTCAGCGACGAGCACATCACCACCGGAATGGGATGCTGCGACATCAACTTGCGCAGAAAGGTGATGCCGTCCATGCGCGGCATTTCCACGTCGAGCGTGATGACGTCCGGGATCTCTTCCTGGATCTTCTTGGCGGCCATGAAGGGATCGGAGGCGACGCCGATGATCTCGATCTCGTTGTCGGCCTCCAGAACGCGGGTCAAGGCCTGGCGGACGCTGGCGCTGTCGTCGACGATCAGGACACGGATTTTCCTGCCGAGTTGCATGTCCTAGACCTTTCTGAACACCGTGTTGGCCACCTGCTTGACGGGCAACTTCAGGCCGGTGATCGTTTCCGAGTGGCCGACATAGAGGTAGCCGCCCTCCATGAGATTGTCGCAGAGCCGGGAGAGCACTTTCTGCTGTGTCTCCTTGTCGAAGTAGATCAGCACGTTCCGGCAGAATACGATCTGCATGAGATCGCCGACCTTGTAGCTGCTGTCCATCAGGTTCAGGCGCGCGAAACCGACGTGCGAACGCAATTTCGGATGAATGCGCACTTCGTCGCGTGCCTGATCGCGCGATTCCATGACATAACGGGCGCGTTGCGGCTTGGAGACCGGCTGGATCATGCCGGTGGGATAGATGCCGCGATGGGCGATCTTCAGGACGTCGGTCGACAGGTCTGTCGCCAGAATTGTGTAGTCAAGCTTCTGCCCGGATGCGGCCTTGAAGTCCTCCATCACCATGGCAAGCGTGTAGGGTTCCGCACCGATGGAGCAGGCGGCGCTCCAGAGCCGCAACCGCTTGTGGCCAGCGGCCGCCAGTTCGGGCAGGCTGGTCTGCATCATGTGTTCGAAGTGCTTCGGCTCGCGAAAGAAGTCGGTCTTGTTGGTCGTGACCGCATCGATCAGGTGCACGGCCTCGCTTTCAAGGCCGCCATGCTTGAAGAGGTAATCGCAGTACTCGTTCAGGTCTTGCAGGCCGGTCGGACGCAATCGGCGGCGGATGCGGCCCTCCAGCATGGTTCGCTTGGAGGAGGGCATCTTGATGCCGCTGTAATCGTATATGTAGCGCGCCAGCATCTCGAAATTGCGATGGGAGAGGCCGGAGACGTCGCCCGGCGACGCCTCTGCTTCAGTGTGCCGCTGCGCTCTTGCTGCACTTCCGATCATGCCATTTCCACCTGCTTTTGACCGATGCCGGTCAGGGATTTCGCATCGCTGTCGTCAAACAGGCGGGCGAGGTTGACGATGACCACGAAGTCCGTCTCGCGCCGGACAACGCCGGCGATATAGTCGGAGGGCCAGCGCACGCCGATATCCGGCGCGCCCTCGATGCCTGTCGCCTGAAAGGAGGCGACCTCGTGCACGCGGTCGGCAACGAGGCCGAGCGTCAACATCCGCCCGGCCAGCGGCACGTCGATGACCAGCACGCGCGTGTGCAGGGTCTTCTGCGTGGCGGACATGCCGAGACGCAGACGGAGGTCGATGATCGGCACGCCCTGGCCGCGCACGTCCCGCAGCCCCAAGAGGTAGTCCGGGCCATGCGGGATGCGGAACACATCCTGATGATCCAGGATTTCCCGAACCACCTCGACCGGAACGGCAAAGCATTCGTCGTCGAGGCTGAACGTTACATACTGTCCTTCGCCGGCCTTGTCCGCCATCATGCGCTCTCCTTGAAGTTGTTGTCGTCGCTGTCGGGACCGCCCATCGACATGTCGAGCGCGAAGCCCTTTGCGCGGGCCTGCTGGGCGGCAACCGTGTTGTTGGGCTTTTGCGCCGGCTTGGCCGGAACCTTGCGGGCAACCTGCTTGGCCGGGCTTGTCACGCGGACCTGATGGGCCGGTTTGCCGCCGACGCTGCTGTCGACCTTGAAGAAGGCGATCGAGGCCTGAAGCTCTTCCGCCTGTGCGGCGAGTTCTTCCGAGGTTGCCGACATTTCTTCCGAGGCGCCGGCATTCTGCTGGGTCACCTTGTCGAGCTGCTGGATGGCCTCGTTGATCTGCGAGGCGCCGATATCCTGCTCACGGCAAGCCGCAGAGATTTCCGAGACGAGCTCGGCCGTCTTGCGGATATCCGGGACCAGGCGTGCGAGCATCTCGCCTGCTTCGGTGGCAACGGAGACCGTCTCGCCGGAGAGGCCGGAGATTTCGGCAGCTGCCGCCTGGCTGCGCTCGGCGAGCTTGCGGACTTCGGAGGCGACGACCGCGAAGCCCTTGCCGTGTTCGCCGGCGCGGGCTGCTTCAACAGCGGCGTTCAGGGCCAGCAGGTCGGTCTGACGGGCGATTTCCTGGACGATGGAGATCTTCTGGGCGATCGTCCGCATGGCATTGACGGCCTTGTTGACGGCGTCGCCGGAAGCCTCTGCATCCTTGGCCGACTGACGGGCGATCTTTTCCGTCTGGGCGGCGTTGTCGGCGTTCTGCTTGATGTTCGACGCCATCTCTTCCATCGAGGCGGAGGCTTCCTCGGCCGATGAGGCCTGTTCGGTTGCGCCCTGCGAGAGTTGCTCGGAGCCCGAGGAGAGCTGCTGGCTGCCGGATGAGACGTTGTCGGATGCGGACATGGCATCGGCGACGACGCCGCGCAGGCGCTCGACCATCGACTGCAGCGAAATGCCGAGCGTATCCTTGTCGGAAAGCGGCTTGGGTTCGACCGTCAGGTTGCCGTTGGCGATCTGGTCGGCGATGTCGGCAGTATTGCGCAGGTTGCCTGTCATGACGTTGATCGTGTTGACCAGGTCCTTGATCTCATCGTTGGTCTTGATCTCGATGTCCTGGTCCAGATCGCCGATGGCGACTGCCTCTGCGACCGCCTGGATCTTCTTGAGGCCGTTATTGATGCCGAGAGCGATCCAGACTGCGACGGCGACAGAGAGTACGAACATGACTGCCAGAGCGCCAAGCAGCAGGTTGCGCGAGAAGGCGTATTGCTGATTGGTGGAATTGTCCGTCGCGGCCAGGTCGGTCGCAATCGCGTCGTTGAGGTCACCGAGTGACTTCAGCAATTCGCCCGCTGCGGCGCGGCCTTGGCTCATGGAGAGTTCGCCGGCCATCCGGTTGCTCTCGTCCGTGTTCTCGATAGCGAGCTTCAGCACTCTTTCCTGGATTTGCCGCCAAGCGGGGACATTGGCCAGGAATTCGGTGATCTTCGACTGAATTCCGGGGTTCTGGTCGAGCTGGATCTTGGCAGCCAGCGTTTCGATCTTCTGCTGGTTGCTGCGCACTTCCGTCACAAACGTGTCGACGAGCTTCGGGTCGGTGTTCAGAATTGCATTCTTTTCATTGCGGATCGCATTGAGAACGGCGTCAGAGAGGTCGCTTGAGTTGCGCAGGTTGGCAGCGGGACCCTGAATGATGTCGGTGATTGCAGTATTGAGTGAAGACAGATTCATGATTGCCATGACTGACATGCCGGTCGACAGCAGTATGAGAAGACTGAAAGCAAGTGCGAGTTTCAGCTTGATGGTGAAGCGCATTGAGGCATTCCCTGACGGACTGAGTGATTATTGAACGTGTCGGTGTTTAGTTGGCGGTCTAACGCACATTTTTTTGAGAGCATGTCGGGGAGGCCTCTCTCGAACCGGCGGTCATTCACCGGCTTCGATACGGCGCCTTGAGGCGCCGTATCTGCTTTATCGAACAGTCGCCTATGCGCTCTGCCGGAAGTCCGCGTCGTCTGCGTCCGGGCCGCCCATCGACATGTCGAGAGCGAAGCCCTTGACCCGTGCCTGCTGGGCGGCAACGCTGTTCTCCTTCCTCGGTGCAGCCTTCGTGACGGCCGGGCGGGCAGCCGGCTTCGCCGGAGCCTTGGCCGTGCGGGTGGCTGCAGACTTTGCGAGGTCGGCATTGTCGACCTTGAAGAAGGCGATCGAGGCCTGAAGCTCTTCTGCCTGAGCGGCGAGTTCTTCCGACGTTGCCGACATTTCTTCCGAGGCGCCGGCGTTCTGCTGGGTCACCTTGTCGAGCTGCTGGATGGCTTCATTGATCTGCGAGGCGCCGATATCCTGTTCGCGGCAGGCGGCGGAGATTTCCGCAACCAGTTCGGCCGTCTTGCGGATGTCCGGAACGAGGCGGACCAGCATTTCGCCGGCTTCCGTCGCGACCGTCACCGTCTCGCCGGACAGGCCGGAGATTTCGGCGGCTGCCGCCTGGCTGCGCTCGGCGAGCTTGCGAACTTCGGAAGCGACGACCGCGAAGCCGCGGCCGTGTTCGCCTGCGCGGGCTGCTTCGACAGCGGCGTTCAGGGCCAGCAGGTCGGTCTGGCGGGCGATTTCCTGGACGATGGAAATCTTCTCGGCGATCGTCCGCATGGCATTGACGGCCTTGGTGACGGCTTCGCCGGAGACTTCCGCATCCTTGGCGGACTGACGGGCAATCTTTTCCGTCTGGGCGGCATTGTCGGCGTTCTGCTTGATGTTCGACGCCATCTCTTCCATCGAGGCGGAGGCTTCCTCGGCCGAAGAGGCTTGTTCGGTCGCGCCCTGCGAGAGCTGCTCGGACCCTGCCGAAAGCTGCTGGCTGCCGGCGGACACGTTGTCGGAAGCCGACAGCGCATCGGCGACGACGCCGCGCAGGCGTTCGATCATCGAGTTGACGTGGCCGATCAGGTCACCGATTTCGTCGCGGGTCTTGACTTCGGCAAGTTCGGTCAGGTCGCCATCGGCAACCGTCTGCACGGTACGGACGGCGAGCGCAATGCCCTTGTTGATCGACATGATGATCCAGAGAGCGGCAATCAGGGCGACGATGGAGGCGACGGTAGCCACAGTGATCACGATGGTGCGGATCTTCGCGTATTCATCGGCGGCATTCTTGTCCGCGACGACCAGGCGGTCGCGTTCCAGATCGAAGACTTCAGCGAGAAGATCGTCGATTTTCGAGGCCGCCTCGCGTGCCGTGGTCGCCGAAATGCGCATGGCGCCAGCGGTGTCTCCGGCAAGAAGCATGCGGCGCATCTCGTCGTCATCCTGCCGGAAGCTGGCGGTCAGGTCCTTGAGCTTGTTCCAGTAGACCATGCCCTTTTCGGTGGCTTTGGAAAGGATGGTCGCGAAGTTTTTGTCAAAGGCAGCGCGCTCTTCGTCACTCTTGGCTATGTAGCCTTTCAGCTCCGAGATGGAATTTGCGTTCAGCATGTTCTTCTGCTGCCGGATCTGCTGCAGCTGGGCAATGTTGAGGTCCTGGGCGAGGCTGAGGCGCTCGGCGGGGCCATGGACGGCCTCGGACCAGTGATCGTTGACGGCGGCGAGGCTCATCACGTTGTAGACCGCGGTGCCAACCAGCATGGAGATGATGAAGCCGAAGGCCAATAAGAGCTTGAGTTTGATGGTAAAGCGCATTTGATTTTCCTCGATTTCTTTGGTCACGCCGATGCTTTGAGCGATTGCGCGCTCTGCGACGAAAAGATTGCCTGGAGGTTCGGGACGATGATGAATTCACCCTCGCGTTTGACGAGAGCGTGGATGTAGTCGGGCCGCCAGCGCATGCCGACGATGGGAGGCGGTTCGCTGGCGCTGGCCGCGAGACGGGTGACTTCGTAGACCTTGTCGGTCCGAATGCCGATCAGGGCCAGTTCGCCGTCGAGTTCGAGTTCCGTGACGACGATCCGGCTGTCGATCGTGACGTCGGATGCCTCCATCCCGAATGCGACGCGAATGTCGGCAAGCGGTATGACCTTGCCGCGGAAGTTTATGACGCTGCCGACGAAGGGCAGGCTGCCCGGCACGCTGGTTTCCGGCAGCAGGTCCAGGATTTCCTGAACGATGATCGCTTCGATGGCGAATATTTCGCCGTTAAGGCTGAAGGTGAGGACCGAAAGCTCCTCTTCATCCTTCCAAAGCGCCTTGTGGTCGGCCTTGCTGACTGTTTTCGTCATCCTGCTGCCCTCATTTGCGTTTCCTGGGACTGACCTGCGGCAACCAGATGCGCGACGTCGAGAATGAGCGCCACGTTGCCGTCGCCAAGGATCGTTGCGCCCGAGAAGGACGTGACATTGTTGTGAAGCTTCGACATGGACTTGATGACAGTCTGGTGGTCGCCGATGATCTGGTCGACAACCAGTCCGACCCGTTCGCTGCCGGTCGAGATAACGACGACCTTCTGGAATTTTTCCGGCTCCGTTCCGGTGCGGAAGAGTTCCCTGAGGCGGATGAACGGAACGAGATGATCGCGCAGCGAAATGAAGCTGCGCCCGCGCGAGCGAAGATCCTCTTCCACAGTCAGTTCGAGGCATTCCTCGACCGCCGAGAGCGGTATGACGTAGTTGCCGTTGCCGACCCGCACCAGAAGGCCGTCGATGATGGCCAGCGTCAGGGGGATGCGCAGCGCGATTTCCGAGCCCTTGCCGAACTCCGACTTGACGTCGATGGCGCCGCGAAGCGTCTCGATCGTCTTCTTGACGACGTCCATGCCGACGCCGCGACCCGAAAGGTTCGTGACCTTCTCGGCAGTGGAAAAGCCCGGCTGGAAGATCAGCTGCAGCAGCTCCTGGTCCGTCAGTTGCTGGCCGGGCTGGATGAGGCCGTTGGCTTCGGCCTTGGCGCGCACCCGGTCACGGTCGATGCCGCGGCCGTCGTCCTTGATGGTGATCACAACTTCGCTGCCGGTCTGGTGGGCGGTCAGCTGGACGCGTCCGGTCGCTAATTTGCCGGCTGCGATGCGATCCTGCGGGTTTTCCAGACCATGGTCGATGGAGTTGCGCACGAGGTGGATCAACGGATCGGCGAGCCGGTCGATGACCGTCTTGTCGACTTCCGTGGTCTCGCCTTCGGTGATCAGTTCGATGTCCTTGCCGGTTTCGCGGGCCAGATCGTGCACGAGACGGCGGAAGCGGCTGAAGAGGCTCGCCACCGGCATCATCCGCAGAACCATCATGGTGTCGCGCAGTTCGCCGGATAGGCGTTCGATTTCTTCGGAGACCGAGCGCAGGCCGAGATCGGCGAGCGAGCTGGTCATCTGGCTCAATCGCGACTGGGCTATGACGAGTTCGCCGACGCGGTCCATCATTTCGTCAAGGCGGAGGGCCGGAACGCGGACGTTGTCTGCCTGGCGCTGAGCCTTCGCGTCGTTCGGCTGAGCCTTGCTGCTTTCGCTGGAAGCGGAGGCTTCGCGGGCAACCGGTGCCGGATCGGATACGGCCATTTCACCCGGCTTGGCCACGGGCTTGGCAACGACTGCGACTTCCGCCAGGGCGGGCGTGACATCCGTCAGCTCCATCGTCATGTCATCCATGACGAAGATGAAGACGTCCTCGATCTCGCTCTGGGGCTTGTCGGTGTTCAGCGTGACCGTCCAGGAGAGATGGATTTCCCGCGGATCGAGATCGTCGAGGAGCGGAATGTTGTCGGTTTCGGCGATGATGTCGCAGTCGCCGAGCTCCCGCAGCTCGTCGAGAAGGCCGAGCGGGTTGGTGCCGTTGATCATGGCGTTTGCCGGCAGGCTGAACTTCAGCAGCCAGGACCGCATTCCGGACGCGGCGGCGGTTGCGGGTTCGGTAACCGGGCCTGCTGCGGTCTCAGCACTGCGAACCGGAGCGCCGCCGGCGCCATCGACGGCGCGCTGCAGGTTTTCCAGCAGCTTGCGGCTCATGTCCTCATGGTCGCCATTCGGTGTTTCCAGCAGCGCCTGCATGTGTCCCTGGGCATCGAGAACGGCACCGACGAGTTCTTCGGTTGCCGGGGCTTCGCCCTTGCGGACACGATCGAACGCCGTTTCGCAATGATGCGTGAAGGCTGCGAGCTGATCGAAGCCGAACATCGAGCCCGAGCCCTTGAGCGTATGGAGGCCCCGGAATACAGCGTCGATCTGGGCGCGATCATCGAGATTGCGCGTCAGGTCGAGGAGCCCCGCCTCGATCAGCTCGAGCTGTTCGGCGGCCTCGGTCATGAAGACTGCGATCGGGTCCAGATTGTTCATCGTCCGAGAACCTTCCGCACGATCTTGACGAGGGTGTCGGGCTCGAACGGCTTGGTCAGCCAGCCGGTCGCGCCGGCGGACTTGGCCTGCTGCTTGAGTTCGCCGTCGGACTCCGTCGTCAGGAAGACGACCGGCGTCCCCATGTAGGCCGGCAGCTGTCGCAAGCTGCGGATCATGGTCAGGCCGTCCATGTTCGGCATGTTGAGGTCGGTGACGATCAGGTCGAAGCTTCCGGCCTTCATCTTGTCGAGGCCGTCGGCGCCGTCGACCGCTTCCGTTACCGTGTAGCCGGCTCCGGTGAGGGCAATGCGTGTCGTCAGCCGAATGCTTGCGGAATCGTCGACGGTCAGAATGTTTGCGCTCATTATTGCAATCCTTTTATCCAGAAATCTTTCAATTCAGCGCCGTCGGCGAGGAAGCCGCCGCGCTGCAAGGTCGTGGGAAATGAGCCCTCTGCGGGGGCGTTCAAGATCAGGTCGATGCCTTTCTGTTCGGTCGTCTTGAGGGCTGACAGCAGCATCTGCGGCGTCGTCAGGTCACACTCGGCCTCTTCGTCGATGTCGATGTGCAGGGGCACGCCGCGGGCCGAGGCGGCTTCCAGGGATGCACAGATGCGCTCCTTGACATCGGCCGCCGTCTTGATTGTCAGCGCGCCGTCAAGGCGCAAAATTTCGGGATGTTCGGTCATGCGACTTTTCCGGTTTTTGAGGATGCGTGGGCAGAGGTGGAGGAACGTTCCTCGTCTGCCGAAAACTGATCGGGCTCGCGGTAGAGCTCCCTGATTTTCTGCCATTGCCGGCAGAAAGCCGCGACGCAGGCGGGATCGAAGTGGCTGCCGCTGCAACGGATGATTTCCTGGAACGCCTTGTCGACGGGCCAGGGTTGCTTGTAGGGGCGTTCGCTGCAGAGCGCGTCGAAGACGTCTGCGACCGCGACCACGCGCCCTTCGATCGGAATGTCCTCCTGGCTGAGACCCTTCGGATATCCGCTGCCGTCCCATTTCTCGTGGTGACTTTCTGCGATCCGGGCCGCCATCTGGATGACGGGCGAGGAGCTGTCGCTGAGGATTTCGGCTCCGAGAGAGGGATGCTGGCGCATCGTCCCGAACTCCTCCGTGCTCAGCCGACCGGGCTTGAGCAGGATGGCATCCGGAATGCCGATCTTGCCGACGTCATGAAGCGGGCAGGCGAGGTAGATCGTGCGCACCAGCTTCGCATCGAGACCCAGCTCACCGCCGATCAGGGCGGCAACCGTTGCCACGCGGGCGACGTGTTCGGCAGTCTCGCCGTCCCGGCAGGACATGGCTTTGGACAGCCTCCAGATGAGCTCCTCTTCCTGGCTGGCGATCTGCCTGTTGGCCGCGGCGATATCGGCTTCGAGTTTGATGGTCCGTTCCGCCAGCTGGCGTTGCGCGCACCAGAGGTTCATGAGGTTGCGGACCCGGATCGTAAGCTCGGCCGTATCGATGGGCTTGTTGACGAATTCCGTCGCGCCGGCTTCCATGGCGGCCAATTTGACACACGCATCGGTTTCAGAGGTGAGCATGATGATGGGAATGTCCGGCGTCATGGCATGACGCCTGACCTTCCGTATCAATTCGACACCATTCATCCGCGGCATGGTGTAGTCCACCAGAAGCAGGTCCGCGTCATTCGTTCTCAGCTCTTTCAATGCATCAAGCGGCTTGGTGAACGCGCAGACTGTAATGCCTTCGATCTTCCCGATGGCGCTTTCCAGAAAGGAGACAACCGAGGTGCTGTCATCGACAATAACTACGCGCATGTAACCCCCGCTTCGCGCGAGGTTTCCACCAGGGCGCGAAAGAAAATTCTTGCAATAGATGTTGGATTTAAATCCGCATCATGCGGTAAAAAGCCTTTATACGAAGGCTTGGGGCGCTATTGAGTAAAGATCGTAAACCTTAATTGTGACTTAAATTTCAGTCTGGAATTTAGCAGGCGTTTCAACTTATGCGTAAGTGTGATGGTTGTGCGCTTTTGTGATATATTACGACTTTGACATCTGCGCTTTCCTGCGCGTTTCGGACGGAGCCTCACCGTAGAGCGTGCGATACCTTGCCGCGAAGTATCCAAGGTGTCTAAATCCCCACACGTGGGCGATCTCACTCACGCTCATGCCACTGGACGGATCGAGCAGGGCCTGACGGGCCCTTTGCAGCCGCAACCTCTGGACGTAATTTATCGGGCTGGTTCCGACGTCATCCTTGAAGGCCTGTTGCATGCCGCGCATGCTGACACCAATCGCCTTCGCGACATCCTCCATGGTGAAATCTTCCTGCAAATGCTCATGCAACCAGGAAATGGCGCGTCGGGCCGTATTGCCATAGTCTGCCATGCCACCCGGGGAATCGTGGGACGGCCAATAGTCGATGAATGCTGCGATGATCGCTTCCTTCACCCGAAGTGCAGCAAAAGGAGACCTGATGAAGGGATGGATGTCCGACTGGTCACCGATCAGCACCATCGCCATGTCTTCGATGATCGAGAGGCTATGTGCTTCGATCCGGACAACGGATTCCAATCCGCCCAGTTGTTCCTCCGGGGCGACGGCGTGGTTGGAAGCCAGAGACGCGTATCGCGCAATGGGAATCTCTGCGTGGAGAAGCGTCGATCCGGCGGATGCTTCGAATTCCAGCCGCTCGCCGCCGAGACGCAGGTGAGCAGTTCCCGCGGCGACCTCTACGGCGGCATTCTTGCTCTTGAGGCGCACGCTTCCGGATTGAACCAGGAACAGCCCGAAGTACCCTTTTCCGGCGGAAATCTGGCTGCAATGGTATCCTGTCCGGGAGGAAAGTTGCGCCAGTTTCAAATTGCGTGTGGTAGAGAGCTGCAGTCGTATATCGAAGCCGGATTGCTCGCCAGTCGGCCACACTTTCGTTTCGCGATAAGATCTCGTGACGAAATTGCTGAACTCAACGGGGTCTGTTGTCTCGATGAGACATTTTCGTAACATGGATCTCCGGTTCCCGGCGGCCGGACATGAGACGAAACTGCTTGCTCCGAGCCGCGTCGTCTGGTGACAGTCCGCTTGCGTTTGGTCAATTTAAAAGACAAACACGGCTCGGTATATTGTCAAAAGATAGAAGGCCCAAAGATGGTTCAATATTCTTTTGCCCAGCATTTCCCGCGAGCGCGGATCGAATGAATGTAACCTTGCTATCGCGGCCTATCCCTTGACCCCCGAGGAGATCATTACCGCCTCGGTCACCTTCTTCTGGAAAACGAGATAGGCCACTGCGACCGGCATGGCGGCGAGAAGTGCGACAGACATCAGCCGGGCATAATGCACGCCAAAGGCATCGTTAACCTGGGTGATGCCGACCGGGATCGTCATCATGTCTTCCGACGTGACGATCAGGAACGGCCAGAAGAAGGCGTTCCACACACCGATGAAGGTGATGATAGCCAGCGCCGTGGTGATCCCCCAGTTCAGTGGCAGGTAGACCTTGAAGAGAATGGTGTATTCGCCGCCGCCATCGAGCACTGCCGCCTCGCGCATTTCCTTCGGCACGGCGTCGAAGAACTGCTTGTAGACGATGATGACCACCGGGACGATCAGCTGCGGCAGGATAATGCCGCCCCAGGTGTTGATGAGGCCCATCTTGTGCATGAGGATGAACTGGGTGACGACGAGCGCCTGCGTCGGCACCATGAAGCTTGCCAGCACGATGCCGTAGAGCAGGCGGCGGCCGGGAAAGCGGATCTGCGAGATCGCATAGGCGCACATCAGCGAAAACAGGATGACGACGACGGTGACGATCACCGCCGTGCCGACCGAATTGAAATACCAGGTCATGATCTTCGTGTTGAAGATGGCTTCGACATAGGCGGTCAGCTGGAATTCGTCCGGCAGGAGGCTGGCATTGCTGACGACGCGCTCTTCCGAGCGGATCGAGGTGATCAGGGCCCAGTAGAGCGGAAAGATCCAGACGGCGGCGGCCGTCAGCGTGATCAGCGTCAGGATGATGTTTTCTGTTTTGCGCGCCGGGCTCATTATCCCCTCCGGATGCGAAGCAGCTGGAACTGAAGCACCGATACGCCGGCGATCAGAACGAATAGAACCGTGGCGACAGCAGACGAATAGCCGCCGTGATTGAGCTGGAAGGCCTCGCGGTAGACCTTGAGCAGCAGCACATAGGACGAATTGAACGGGCCGCCCTGGCTCAGGAGGTAGATCTGGTCGAATATCTTCAGCTGCAGGATGAGTTGCAGGGTCAGTACGAGTGCGGTCACCGGCCAAAGCAGCGGCCAGGTCACGCGCCGGAACCGCTGAAAGCTGGTGGCGCCGTCGAGCGCCGCGGCCTCATAGAGTTCCTTCGGAATGTTGCGCAGCCCGGCGATGAACAGCAGGACGTTGAAGCCGTTCGTCCACCAGATCGTGACGACCGCGACCGTCGGCATCACCCAGTAGGGGTTCTTGAAGACGGCGACCGGCTTTCCGGAAATCAGCGAGATCAGCGGCTGCAGGACGCCGAACTGGAAGTCCAGCATCCAGGCCCAGATTTCCGTGACAACGGAGACGGGCAGGACGTAGGGCAGGAAGAAAAGCGTCATGACCAGCGCCTGCATTCCGCCTTTCAAACGGTTGACGGCGAGCGCGATCATCAGGGCGATAATGGTCGTCGGCACGACGGTCAGCAGGATGAAATAGCCGTTGTTCTTCAGGGATGTGATGAAGAGACGGTCGGTTATCAGCTTGACGTAGTTGTCGAAGCCGACCCAGTTCCCCGGACCGATCAGCGGTGCGTCGGTGAAGCTGAGGCGCACCATCTCGACGACCGGATAGAGAAAGAAGAGCGTGAAGGTGATCACGAACGGCGCCACCATCGATAACGCAATCAGCGACTTCTTGCGCCGGTTTTCAATCATGGCCATGGGTTTTCTCTCCGTCTGGACTGCCCCGGCCGATCAAGGAACCGGCCGGGGCGGCTAGGCGTTACTTCAACTGACCCTGCAGCTCTTCCTGGATCTGCGTGACCGCATCCTCAGGGCTCATGTAGCCGTGGATCGCCGGCGAGATGATGTTGATTGCAGCATCATAGGCAGGCGAGGCGACGCCGGTGACGCGCGTCTGCGGGTCATAGGCGGCGTGAGCGGCAAGCGAGGCATAGGTCGCATTTGGCTCCATGCCCTTGTATTCATCGCTTTCGGTGACGGGCTTGTAGGCCGGAATGTGACCGGCGGAGGCCCACTTGATGGCATGCTTCTCCATCCAGCCGATCACTTCCATGACCGCCTTGCGCTTTTCGCCGGAGATCGTCTTGTCACCCTGGTTCGGGATGGCGAAGGCGTGCGAATCTGCCCAAGTGGCCGGCTGGCCCATCAGCGGCGGGATTTCGACCGCGCCCCACTTGAAGCCGAGCTTGCCGCTGGCCTCGAGGTCGTTGAAGGTCGGCACTTCCCAGACGCCGTTCAGCTGGAAGGCGGATTTGCCGGAGGAGAAGAGCGCGACCGAGGCTTCGTATTCGGCCTGCTGCGGTGCCCAGCCTTCCTCCTGCCAGTGGGTCATGGTCTGGATCGCCTTGGCGGCCTTGGCGGCATTGTCGCCCGGCAGGACCTGACCATCGGCGATGAACTCGCCGCCCTGTTGTTTCAGCAGGGTGTAGAAGACGCGCCAGACGCCGCCGTCGCCGCCTGTCTGATAGGTCAGCGGCGTTTCCATGCCGTTGTCCTTCAGCCATTTCAGTGCGCCTTCGAAGTCGGCCAGCGTCTTGATGCCGGTCAGCTTGCCGTTGTCGTCGAGATAGGGCGAGCCCTTCAGGGCGTCGGCATTGTAGTAGAGAATGATTGCGTGGATATCGAACGGCACGGCGTAAAGCTTGCCATCATAGGTCGCAGCCTTGATCGGCGCCTCGAAGAAATCGCCACGGCTGAGGCCGGCATTCTTCATGTCCTCGTCGGTGATTTCGCTCAACACGCCTTCTTCAAGGCCGAGCGGTGCGCGCGACAGGTGATAGGTCATGACATCCGGGCCTTCGCCGACCGCAACGGAGGTGCGGACCTTGGTATAGAAGGGGACGCCCCATTCCAGCGTCGTGCCGCTGATCTGGATATCTGGATGTTCCTTATTGAAGCCGTCGATGAGTGCCTTCATGCGCACGCCGTCGCCGCCGCTCAGGAAATCCCACCAGACGATGTTCTGCTGGGCCAGCGCCGGCAGCGCCGTCAGACCGATGACGCTCGTCATCAGCAATGTCTTCAAATACTTCATCATGCTTTCCTCCCTTGTGTGACACACCGCCAATCGCTCCCTCTGGCGGATCCTGGTAATGAAACGAAGTTGCGCTAGCGCAGCCGGCTGCCGTCCCTGGCAAACAGCATGAGGTTTTCCGGATCGCAGCTCAGATGGATCGTCTCGCCGCCGCCGGCCTCCCGCCTGCCGCGCCGTTCGACCACGATTTCACGGCCATCCTTCAACCGTGTGTGGAGATAGGAGACGCCGCCGAGATCCTCGGCCATCTCAATAGTCGCGGCAAAGCCGTCGCCGGTGACATCGAGATGTTCCGGGCGCATTCCGACCGTCAGCTGGGTTCCTGTCGGCAGATCGGCCGCGACGCCCGCGGTCATGACCGTGCCGGTGCCATCGAGCTCGACCTTGAGGCCGGTTTCATCCCGGCCGCGAACCGTCGCCGCCAGGAAATTCATGGCCGGCGAACCGATGAAGCCGCCGACGAACTGGTTGTCAGGATTGTCGTAAAGCTGCAGCGGCCTGCCGGACTGTTGCAGAACGCCCTTCTTCAGGACGAAGATCTGGTCGGCGAGCGTCATCGCCTCGACCTGGTCGTGCGTCACATAGATCATGGTGGCGCCGATCTGCTTGTGCAGGCGGGCAAGCTCGAGGCGCATCTGCACCCGCAGTTCCGCATCGAGGTTCGACAGCGGTTCGTCGAACAGGAAGACCTTCGGCTGGCGGACGATCGCGCGGCCGATGGCGACACGCTGGCGCTGGCCGCCCGACAGCTGTGACGGCTTCTTCTGCAGCTCGTCTTCGAGTTGCAGAATGCGGGCCGCCTCGTGCACCATGTCGCGCACCTGGCCTTTCGGTGCGCGCCTCAGCCGCAATGAGAAGGCCATGTTCTCGAAGACGGAGAGATGCGGATAGAGCGCATAGGACTGGAACACCATGGCGACGCCGCGCTGGGCCGGCTCGACATTGGTGACGTCCTCGCCTTCGATCATGATCGATCCGCCGGAGGTTTCCTCCAGCCCGGCAATCATTCTCAGAAGCGTCGATTTTCCACAGCCCGACGGTCCGACGAACACGGCGAAATCGCCCTTCGGGATGTCCAGCGACACGTCGTGGATGACGCCGAAGCTTCCGTAGCTCTTCTTCACATTGCGAAGCTGAATGCTCATGGTTCCGCCTCAGCTCACCTTGAGACGCAGGACGTGGTAGGAGAGCGGCGCCAAAGATCCCTTCAGCTTGCCGTCCTCCATGCCGACGCCCGAACCGTTGGTCGGCTTGACGTGGTCCTGCCGGTCGGGACCGTTGGTTTCCTCCAGCCCGTAGCCCTGCATGACGAAGTGCTCCGCAAGTGACGGATTGGCAAAGCCGGTCAGCGAGACGTCGAGATCGGCCTTCTCCGTCAGGTGGCGGTTGACGATGAACAGCGTCAGCATGCCGCCTTCCTTGTCGTGGACGGCGGAGACGTCGAGATAATTGACGTCGTCGGCGACGCGGCAGTCATAGGTCGGACCGGAGACGGCGACGTTCAGCGCATCGCCGCGGCCGTAGAGCGACGCCATCTGGTAGGGGTAGTAGATCGTCTGGCGCCAAGCCGGCCCACCCTTTTCGGCGCGGATCGGGGCAATGACGTTGACCAGCTGGGCGATGCAGGCGATCCGGACCCGGTCGGAGCGTCGAATGAACTCGTTCAGGAGGCCGGCGACGAAGAGCGCGTCCTCGAAATTGTAGTCTTCCTCGAGGAGGGCAGGGGCTTCCGGCCAGTCCCACTCCTTGATCCGGCGGCCGTCTTCCTCGCGGATGTGGTACCAGACATTCCATTCGTCAAAGCAGATATGGACGTCGTTCTTGGCGCGCTTCTTCGACTTCACATAGTCGATGGTGCCGGCAATCGTCTGGATGTAACGGCCGGTTTCCTCGATCTTGCCGAAGTAGTTCAGCGTGTCCTTGCTGTTGTTGCCGAAATATTTGTGCAGCGAGATGTAGTCGACGTTCTCGTAGCATTCCTCGAGAACCTGGCGCTCCCATTCCGGGTAGGTCGGCATGCCGTCGTTGGAGCTGCCGCAGACGATCGCCTCGATCGTCGGGTCGAAGCCCTTGAAGGCCTTGGCGGTTTCATTGGCGAGGCGGCCGTATTCGGTCGCCACCTTGTGGCCGATCTGCCAGGGGCCGTCCATCTCGTTGCCGAGGCACCACATCTTGACGCCATAGGGTTCGTTGCGGCCGTTGGCGCGGCGGCGATCGCTCAAGGTCGTGCCGCCGGGGAAATTGACGTATTCGAGGAAGTTGCGGGCGTCTTCCAGTCCGCGCGAGCCGAGATTGACGGCGAGCATCATGTCGATGCCGGCCATTTCCGCCCAGATGGCGAAATCGTCGATGCCGACCTGGTTGGTCTCCTTCGAACGCCAGGCGAGATCGAGGCGAACCGGGCGCTTGTCCTTCGGGCCGAGCCCGTCTTCCCAGTTGTAGGCGGAGACGAAGTTTCCGCCCGGATAGCGGATCGCCGGAATCTTCAGATCCTGCACGAATTTCAGCACGTCCTTGCGGAAGCCGTTGGCATCGGCTTCGGGGTGCCCGGGCTCGTAAATGCCGCTGTAGATCGCCCGACCCATATGCTCGATGAACGCGGAATAAAGCCGGTTGTCGATCGTACTGACACGAAAATCCCGATGGACAGCAACGCGTGCTTCCATTCTATCCTCCCAAGTTGTGTATCGATAAATCAGATATGCATCTGAATTGACGATAAACTCATGGCAAGTCGGGTTTTTGTCAACAGCCTTAATGTGCTGCACCGCACAGAGCGACGGTGGTTTTTATTAAGAGACTGTATTCAATCGCAAAATTATGTCCTGATCGTAGTTCCCGAAGCCGCGGCCAAAGATGTTGACGCCACCGGGATGGCGGCCGTCGGCCTTGACCTCGATCTTCAGCCGTATCGAGCGATGATTGTCGATATCGAGATCGGCGATGACGACATCCGAGATCTTCTGCCCGTCGACATAGGTGCCGTCCGGGCCGACCATCCAGGTTTTCAGCATGCCGTATTGCGAGCCCTTGAGCTTCCACCAGGAGGGGGTAAGCAGGCCGCGATGATCGCCGAAATCGCCGGGCGAGGTCCAGACGCCGATCTCCTTGCCGTTGATCGACAGCAGGATGTCGGAGGGCCAGTTGCTCAGCGTTCCCGGCACCTCAGAGCTGATTTCCATAACGACTTCAAGGCTTTCGACGCCCACGCCCTTGAGTTTGGCATTGTTGGGAAACTGATATTCGATGAAGCCGCTGGTAAACCACAGAAGGTTTGCCTTCATGCGCTCGGGGTCCATGAAGGTGTCGGGAACGTCGAGAAGGCCGATAATGCCTTCGGTGGAACAGATGCCGCAGGGGCCGGTGACCGTGCTGCCGGTGTAGAGTCCGAGCGGCATGGAGACTTCGATCCGGTTCGGCATGATCTTGGTTGGCGAGGGATTGAACGCCAGAATGAGTTCGTCATAGACGACGTAGCAAACCTTCTGGCTGCCCTTGCGGGCCTTCCTCACTTCCGTCCGGATAAGTCCTGCCGTTTCAAGGCTTTGCAGGTGAGAGGAGGCGGAGGACTGCGGCAATCCGGCGGCCTCGGCAAGCTCGTTGACATTCATCCCCGGGTTTTTCGCCAGCTCCTGCATCAGTTGCAGACGGGGCAGGGAGGCAATGGCCTTCAGCAGCGCGACGTCTTTTTCCGGGTCGATGACGAGAAATTTCGGATTCATGCCGGCGTCCTGGTATTTTGATCAGATTCCCATGTCTATATCGTATTTTTCGATATTTACAAATCGATATGGATCAACGCGGCGAAATACCGTCGGGGGATTTGAAAGCGGGGTGTTGTCACCCGGCAACGGGCGTGAAGGTCGCGCCGATGACATGCTTGTCGCCGGGGTAGATGAAGCGGACGAAGGTCACGGGACCGGCTTCGCTCCAGGTGCGACGCTGGATAAGCAGACAGGCAGCTCTCGCCGCAATATGAAGCTGTCGGGCCGTCTCCGTCGAGGCGTTGACGGCGAAGATCTTGTGCTCTGCCGTGCTCCAGGGCACCTGCTTCAAGAGCCATGCGCCCGATGGTCCGTCGGCAAAGCTTGCATCTCCGGCTTCCGGCACGGTGTCGAGATTGATCAGCCGTTCCTCCAGGCAGAAAGGTTCGCCGCCCGCAAGGTGCAGGCCGCGAACTTCGATGAGTCCGGTTCCCTTCTTGACCTCGAACGCGGCCGCATCCGCCGGGGTGGCGCCGCGTTGCGTGCGCGACAGAAGCCGATAGGCATAGGCCAGTTTCATGGCGCGGACCTCGGCCTCGACGTCGGTGATCTCCAGGATCGCCGATTGTCCGCGCGGCTGGGCGACAAAGCTGCCGGATTTCCGCCGGCGTTCGATCAGGCCCGATTTGGCAAGCTGGGTCATGACCTTGTTCATGGTCATGCGCGAGACATTGTAGGATGTGGCCAGATCGACCTCGAAGGGCAGGCGGTGGCCGGGCGGCCATTCGCCGGAGACGATCTTGCGCTCGAGCTCGCCGAGGATCGTCCGGTAGAGTGAGGATCGCGCTGGATCGTCCCTGTCGCTCATGGTCCCGCTTTCGCTCGCCCGGTGACGGGCATTCTTCCGTTCAGGCTTATCAGGAATTGACCAGACTTTTCATGGTCTTCCTGAACTGCTCCACAATTCGCTGGCGGTCGACATGCCGTCCGTCCGCCACGCGCTTGCGACCGTTGGTCCAGACGCTGTCGACTGCGACGCCGTCGGCGAAGATCCAATGGTCGAGAAGCTGGTCGTCCGAACGCACGAAGACGTCTCTCGCGTCGAGCGACACCATGTCGGCTGAGGCGCCCGCGGCCAATCCGGTTGCCCCCGATAGCGCCTTGGCACCGCCGCTGAGCGCGCCGTCGAAGAGCCGGCGACCGGTCGACTGACCCGCAGCAGCGATGACATTGCGGGCGCGCAGGCCCAGGCGCTCGGAATATTCGAGCTGACGGAGTTCGTGGGCGACCGAAATCGAGATGTTGGAATCGGAGCCCACCCCGAACTGGCCGCCGTTCTGAAGAAAGGTTTCGGCCGGGAAGATGCCGTCGCCGAGATTGGCTTCGGTGATCGGGCAGAGGCCGGCGATCGCCCCGCGCGTCGCCATTTCTGTTGTTTCCGCCTTGGTCATGTGGGTCGCATGGATGAAGCACCAGCGCTCGTCGACGGGGGCATTGGCGAGCAGCCATTCGACCGGCCTTGCGCCGGACCAGCTGATGCAATCCTCCACTTCCTTCACCTGCTCGGCGACATGGATGTGGATCGGTCCGTTTCCATGATTGGCGACCAGCGTCTGCAATTCATCCGGCGTAACGGCCCGGAGGCTGTGCAGGGCGAGGCCAAGCTCTCCGCCGTCAAGCTTGGCGGTCACCTTGCCACTTGCGTCCATCAGTCTTGCAAAGCTGTCGAGCGAATTGATGAAGCGCCGCTGGCCATCGATCGGCGGCTGGCCGCCGAAGTTCGAATGCGCATAGAAGACGGGCAGGAGGGTTAGGTTGATGCCGGCCGACGTACTCGCCGCACCAATCCGCTCCGCATGCTCGGCGATATTTTCGTAGGGCCGGCCATCCTTGTCGTGGTGCAGGTAATGGAATTCGCCGACACGGGTGAAGCCCGCCTCCAGCATTTCCATGTAAAGCTGGGCTGCGACCGCCTCGATCTCTTCCGGCGTCATCGACAGCGCGAAGTCGTACATCACCGTGCGCCAGCTCCAGAAACTGTCGCTTGCCGGGCCGCGCACTTCGGCAAGACCCGCCATGGCGCGCTGGAAGGCGTGGCTGTGGAGGTTCGGCATGCCGGGAACGACGATCGCATGCCGCTCGTCGCCCGCCTGCGGCGTCGCATCCGGCGTCACGGATTCGATCGAGCATCCGTCGAACGTGATGCGGACATTCTTTTTCCAGCCTTCGGCCAGCAGGGCCTTTTCGGCGAACACAGCCATTCGTGAGCCTCCTTGCGGTCCGGTGCCGGTAAAACTCGGCATCCGGGTTTCTCAAAATTCGCTTGCAATGCGATTTTTATGTATATACATATTTAGCACAAAGAAAAGCGAAAATGCGAGGCAGCCCTCAGTCATCGGGCGTCTTGCAAGGCTGAAGAGGTGGAGAGATGTTGCTCAGGAATGCGCGGATCGCGACGCTTGACGATGCCGATGGTGGCCTCGGCGTGATCGACAAGGGCGCGGTGCTTTTGCGAGACGGCCGAATTGCCTGGGTCGGCGAGGAAAGCCAGTTGCCGGACGGTGCTGCGTCCGATGTCGAGGTGAGGGACCTCGGCGGGCGCTGGGTCACCCCGGCGCTGATCGACTGCCACACGCACATCATCTATGGCGGCAATCGCGCCCGCGAATTCGAGATGCGGCTCGACGGTGCGACGTACGAGGAAATCGCTCGTGCCGGCGGCGGTATCGTCTCCTCCGTCAATGCCACACGCGCTCTCGATGTCGACGGTCTCGTCCGAGTTTCGCTTGCCCGCCTCGACACGCTGCTCGCCGAAGGCGTTGCCACCATCGAGATCAAGTCGGGCTATGGCCTCAGTATAGAGGCGGAGCTCAACATGCTGCGCGCGGCCCGCGCCATCGAGAAAATCCGGCCGGTCCGCGTCGTGACCACATTCCTCGGCGCGCATGCCACTCCGGCCGAATACAAGGGCCGCAACGGCGATTACATCGCCGACGTCGTGCTGCCGGCGCTCCGTCAGGCGCATGCCGAAGGGCTGGTCGATGCTGTCGATGGCTTCTGCGAGGGAATCGCCTTCCAGCCGGACGAGATCGCCCGCGTCTTCGATCTGGCCAAATCACTTGGCCTGCCGGTCAAGCTGCATGCCGAACAGCTCTCCAATCTCGGCGGCGCCAAGCTTGCCGCCTCTTATGGCGCTTTGTCCGCCGACCATCTGGAATATCTTGATGCCGAAGGTGCGCAGGCGATGGCGAAAGCGGGAACGGTCGCCGTTCTCCTGCCGGGCGCCTTCTATGCGCTGAATGAAAAGCAGAAGCCGCCGGTGCAGGCGTTGCGGGATGCAGGCGTCCGTATCGCCATTGCGACGGACAGCAATCCGGGCACCTCGCCGCTGACATCGCTGCTTTTGACCATGAACATGTCGGCGACGCTCTTCGGGCTGACGGTCGGCGAATGCATCGCCGGCGCGACCCGCGAGGCCGCCCACGCGCTTGGACTGCAGTCACAGGTCGGCACGATTGCCCCCGGCAAGTCCGCCGATCTCGCCATCTGGGACGTCGATAGCCCGGCGGAGCTCGTCTACCGCATCGGCTTCAACTCGCTTCACGCAAGGATCTTCAAGGGAGAATGGATCGCAAGATGACCATCGTTCTGAAACCCGGTCATGTCGCTCTCAGCGAGCTGGAAACGATCTACTGGACGGGGGAGCCCGCCCGGATCGAACCGTCCTATCACCCCGGCATCGAGAAGGCGGCGGCCCGCATCGCCGAAATCGCCGCCGGCAACGAGCCGGTCTATGGCATCAACACCGGCTTCGGCAAACTTGCCTCGATCAAGATCGATGCCGCCGACGTCGCCACGTTGCAGCGCAACCTCATCCTGTCGCATTGCTGCGGAGTCGGGGCGCCGCTTGCCGAAAACATCGTCCGGCTGATCATGTCGCTGAAGCTGATCTCGCTTGGCCGCGGGGCGTCCGGCGTGCGCATGGTCGTCGTCCGGCTGATCGAGGACATGCTGGACAAGGGTGTCATTCCGGTGATCCCGGAAAAGGGCTCCGTCGGCGCCTCCGGCGATCTGGCGCCGCTTGCCCATATGGCTGCTGCGATGATGGGCCATGGCGAGGCATTCCTTGGCGGCGAACGCATGCAGGCTGCCGCCGCGCTTGACAAGGCCGGCCTGCAGCCGGTCGAACTGGCGGCAAAGGAAGGTCTGGCGCTGATCAACGGCACGCAGACGTCCACCGCTCTTGCCCTTGCCGGTCTCTTCCGCGCTCACCGCGCGGCAAGCAGCGCGCTCGTCACCGGCGCGCTGTCGACCGACGCCGCCATGGGCTCCTCGGCGCCGTTCCATCCGGATATCCACACGCTTCGCGGTCACAAGGGCCAGATCGATGCCGGCAGCGCGCTGCGGAACCTGCTGGAGGGGTCGGTGATCCGCGAGAGCCATATCCAAGGCGACGAGCGCGTGCAGGATCCCTATTGCATCCGCTGCCAGCCGCAGGTCGATGGCGCCTGCCTCGATCTTTTGCGCATGGCCGCGCGCACGCTCGAAATCGAAGCCAATGCCGTCACCGACAATCCGCTGGTCCTCTCGGACAATTCCGTCGTTTCCGGCGGTAATTTCCACGCGGAGCCGGTGGCGTTCGCCGCCGACCAAATCGCCATCGCCGTCTCTGAAATCGGCGCGATCGCACAGCGCCGTATCGCGCTCCTGGTCGATCCGGCACTCTCCTACGGCCTGCCGGCCTTCCTCGCCAAGAAGCCGGGCCTCAATTCCGGCCTGATGATCGCCGAGGTCACGTCTGCGGCGCTGATGAGCGAAAACAAGCAGATGACGCATCCGGCCTCGGTCGACTCCACGCCGACCTCCGCGAACCAGGAAGACCATGTTTCCATGGCCTGCCATGGAGCGCGGCGGCTCCTGCAGATGACGGAAAACCTGTTCTCGATCATCGGCATCGAGGCCCTCGCCGCCGTCCAGGGCGTCGAATTTCGCGGTCCGCTGACGACCAGCCCGGAACTGACGAAGGCAATGAACGTCGTGCGCGACGCCGTCGCATCGCTCGAAGTCGACCGCTACATGGCCGACGATCTCGCCGCTGCCGGGAACCTGATTGCCACAGGCGCTCTGAACGCGGCGATCAGCCCCGGCATCCTGCCGGTCCTGGAGGTGTAGGATGGCTGTCGTCGACATCAAGCAGGGCACCTCGCCCGTCATCCTGGGCCTGCCGCATACCGGCACCGACGTTCCGGAAGCGATCTGGAACCGGCTGAACGACAATGGTCGGCTGCTCGCCGATACCGACTGGCACATCCATGAGCTCTATGACGGGCTGCTCGCCGATGCGACGAGTGTCCGGGCGACCTTTCATCGCTACGTGATCGACGCCAACCGCGACCCGGCGGGTGTGAGCCTCTATCCGGGGCAGAACACCACGGAACTGGTGCCGACGACGGATTTCGACGGCAAGCCGATCTGGAAAAGCGGTGAAGAGCCCACAGAGGCCGATATCGCCGAACGCGTTGCCAGCTTCCACGCGCCGTATCATGCGGCGCTCGCCGCCGAGATCGAGCGGGTGAAGGCAATCCACGGCATCGCCGTCCTTTACGACTGCCATTCGATCCGCTCGGTGATCCCGTTCCTGTTTGACGGCACGCTGCCGGATTTCAACGTCGGAACCAACCTCGGGATCACCTGCGCGCCCGAAATCGAGGCGGCGGTGGAAAACGTCGTGGCTTCCGCCTCCGGCTACACCCACATCGTCAACGGCCGTTTCAAGGGCGGCTGGACGACACGGCACTATGGCCGGCCGCAGGACGGCATGCACGCCATCCAGTTGGAGCTTGCGCAGTCGACCCATCTGGCAACGGAAGCACCGCCGTTTGCCTATGACGAAGACAAGGCCGCCCGCCTTCGCATTCACCTGAAAGATATTCTGGAGCGCATCGAGAGGATCGCGCTTTCGGCCCGGATCTAGGAGAGACATCATGGACAATCCCCGCCACAACATTCGCGACGTCCGCAGCCCGCGTGGCACCGAGCTCAACGCCAAGAGCTGGATGACGGAAGCGCCGCTTCGCATGCTGATGAACAATCTCGACCCGGAAGTCGCGGAAAACCCGCACGAACTGGTCGTCTATGGCGGCATCGGCCGTGCCGCGCGCACATGGTCGGATTTCGACCGCATCGTCGCCAGCCTCAAGGACCTGGAAGAAAACGAGACGCTGATCGTGCAGTCCGGCAAGCCGGTCGGCATCTTCAAGACGCACAAGGACGCACCGCGCGTGCTGATCGCCAATTCCAACCTCGTGCCGCACTGGGCGACCTGGGATCATTTCAACGAGCTCGACAAGAAAGGTCTCGCCATGTACGGCCAGATGACGGCCGGTTCGTGGATCTACATCGGCAGCCAGGGCATCGTGCAGGGTACCTACGAGACCTTCGTCGAAGCCGGCCGCCAGCATTATGACGGCAGCCTGAAGGGCAAGTGGATCCTGACCGGCGGTCTCGGCGGCATGGGTGGCGCCCAGCCGCTTGCCGCGGTCATGGCCGGCGCTTCGTGCCTGGCGATCGAATGCAATCCGGACTCCATCGATTTCCGCCTGCGCACCCGCTATCTCGATGAGAAGGCGGAAACGCTCGATGAAGCCATGGAAATGATCGACCGCTGGACGAAGGCGGGCGAGGCGAAGTCCGTCGGCCTTCTCGGCAATTGCGCCGACATCCTGCCGGAAATGGTCAAGCGCGGCATCCGTCCCGATATCGTCACCGACCAGACCTCGGCGCACGATCCGATCAACGGCTACCTGCCGAAGGGCTGGACGATGGCCGAATGGCGGGCCAAGCGCGAGAGCGATCCGAAGGCCGTGGAAAAGGCCGCCCGCGCCTCGATGCGCGAGCATGTCGAAGCCATGCTGGCCTTCTGGAATGCCGGCGTCCCGACGCTCGACTACGGCAACAATATTCGCCAGGTCGCCAAGGACGAGGGTCTCGAGAACGCCTTCGCCTTCCCGGGCTTCGTGCCGGCCTATATCCGGCCGCTGTTCTGCCGCGGCATCGGCCCGTTCCGTTGGGCCGCTCTCTCCGGCGATCCGGAGGACATCTACAAGACTGACGCCAAGGTGAAGGAGCTGCTGCCGGACAACAAGCACCTGCACAACTGGCTGGACATGGCGCGCGAGCGCATCTCCTTCCAGGGCCTGCCGGCGCGCATCTGCTGGGTCGGTCTCGGCGACCGTCACCGCCTCGGCCTCGCCTTCAACGAAATGGTTCGCAATGGCGAGCTGAAGGCGCCGATCGTGATCGGCCGCGACCATCTCGACAGTGGCTCGGTGGCTTCGCCGAACCGCGAGACGGAAGCGATGAAGGACGGTTCGGACGCCGTGTCCGACTGGCCGCTCCTCAACGCACTCCTGAACTGCGCCTCGGGCGCAACCTGGGTGTCGCTGCACCACGGCGGCGGCGTCGGCATGGGCTTCTCGCAGCATTCCGGCATGGTCATCTGCTGCGACGGCACGGATGAAGCGGCCGCCCGCGTCGGCCGCGTTCTCTGGAACGATCCGGCGACCGGCGTCATGCGCCACGCCGATGCCGGCTACGACATCGCGCTCGATTGCGCCCGCGAGCAGGGCCTGCGCCTGCCGGGCATCCTTGGCAACTAAGACCGAACAACAAGGCCCCGAACTACGGTCCGGGGTCTTCCTTTATGGAGGTCCGTCATGGCCGAAAGCGCCGCCAAGATCCTGCGTCCCGATGACTACCGCCGCATGCCGTGGAAGAACGGCGGCGGCGTCACCGTCGAGATCGCCATCCATCCGCCCGGCGCGACGCTGGACACTTTCGACTGGCGTGTCAGCATGGCGAGCGTCGTCGAGGACGGACCGTTCTCGCGCTTTCCCGATATCGACCGGACCTTGTCTGTCCTGACCGGCAAGGGGCTCGAACTCTTCGTTGCCGGGGACGACGCCGTCACGCTTACGGCCGAGAGCGCGCCGCACAGCTTTGCCGCCGACGCCGAGACCCGTGCGCGGCTGATCGACGGGCCACTGGCCGATTTCAACGTCATGACGCGGCGTGGTCGCTGCCGGCACATGGTTCTGGCCATTGCGGACGGCTCGAGCGATATCACGCTGACGGAGGGGGCTTGCCTGCTGGTCTATTGCTGCGAGGGGTCGGCGAACATCGTTCTCGGTGACCGGACGTTTACGCTGGCGGCCGATGAAACGCTGCTGGTTCCGGCCGGTGGCCGTCTCGCGGCACGCGTGAATGCCGGCACGGGAAGCCGTATTCTCGCGGTCGTCATGACACCGGTCTGAGGACTTCTGCGGGGGAATACGGCCGGCAGGGGTCACGACCGGCGGATCGCTGTGCCATAATGGCGGAAATTCTCCCACGAAAGCGATTCCATGCCGCAGTCTTCCCACCGCATCGAGCCCTTTTTCGACGACGATCCCCATAGTCCTCTTGCCGTCCTCAAGCGGGTCTACGGCTATACGGCCTTTCGCGGCCGGCAGGCGGAGGTCGTCGATCAGGTGGTCTCCGGCGGCAATGCCGTCGTGCTGTTCCCGACGGGTGCCGGCAAGTCGCTCTGCTTTCAGGTACCAGCCCTCTGCCGCGATGGCGTCGGCATCGTGGTTTCGCCGCTGATCGCGTTGATGCGCGATCAGGTGGAGGCCCTGAAGCAGCTTGGCGTGCGTGCGGCAGCCCTCAATTCGTCGCTGTCGCGCGAGGAGTTCATGGAGGTTCGGCGGGCGCTCAGCGCGGGTGAACTCGACCTCCTCTATGTCACCCCGGAGCGGGTCTCGACTCCCGGCTTCAGGGACATGATCGGCAATGCGCGGATCGCTCTGTTTGCCATCGACGAGGCGCATTGCGTGTCGCAATGGGGGCATGATTTCCGGCCGGAATACCGCGAACTCGGCAAGCTTGCCGACGACTACCCCGGCGTGCCGCGCATGGCGCTGACGGCGACCGCCGATCCGCATACCCGCGACGACATCATCGAGCGGCTCAATCTTGCTTCCGCCAAGGTGTTCACCACCTCCTTCGACCGGCCTAACATCGCCTACGAGATTGTCGAGCGCGACCAGCCGCGCCAGCAGTTGTTGCAATTCCTGTCGCGGCACAAGGGGGCGAGCGGCATCGTCTATTGCCTGTCCCGCGCCAAGGTCGAGGAGACGGCGGAATGGCTGAACGGGCAGGGCATTCGCGCGCTTGCCTATCATGCCGGCATGGATCGCGAGGTTCGCGACGCCAACCAGGATGCGTTCCTGAAGGAGGAAAATCTCTGCCTAGTGGCGACCGTCGCCTTCGGCATGGGGATCGACAAGCCGAACGTGCGCTATGTCGCCCATCTCGATCTGCCGGGCTCGGTGGAGGCCTATTACCAGGAAACGGGACGCGCCGGACGTGACGGCCTGCCGTCGGAGGTCTGGATGGCCTATGGCATGGCCGACGTCATCCAGCGTGGCCGGATGATCGACGGTGGCAATTCCGCGATCGAGATCAAGCGGGTCGAGCGGGCGAAGCTCAATGCGTTGCTCGCCATCTGCGAGACGCCGGGCTGCCGGCGGCAGGCGATCCTGGCGCATTTCGGCGAGCCGCATCCCGGCCATTGCGGCAATTGCGACACCTGCCTCAAACCGGTCGAGACCTGGGACGGAACGGATGCGGCGATCAAGGCGCTGGCTGCCATCTACCGCACGGGGGAACGCTTCGGGGCGGGGCATCTGATCGATGTGCTTATGGGCAACGAGAACGAGAAGACCACACGCTTCGGCCATGTCGACATGCCGGTCTTCGGCGCCGGCAAGGACGTGCCGGCCAAGACATGGCAATCGGTCTACCGGCAATTGCTGGCCGCCGGTCTCGTCAGCGTCGACCACGAGGCTTTCGGCGCACTGAAGCTGGAGCCGGATGCGCGCGCGGTGTTCAAGCGCGAGCGACAGGTTCTCTTCCGCAAGGATCGCCCGACGCGCGGCAAGGCGTCCAAGGGCTCCTCGGCCCGCGCGGCGACCGCCAAGGCGGCGCTGGAAGGACGCGACATGGAGCTTTTCGAGGCGCTGAGGGCGGCGCGCATGGAGATCGCCAAGGGGCTTTCCGTCCCGCCCTATGTCGTCTTTCCGGATACGACGCTCGTCGCCTTCGCCACCGAGCGGCCGACGGACAGGGACGCGCTGCTGGGCATTTCCGGTGTGGGCCAGTCGAAGCTCGAACGCTTCGGCGACGACTTCCTCGCCGTCATCCGGGCGCACGAATAGCGTCGGGCCGGGCGGCCTGAGTTCAAATCCCGCCCATGCAGAGATATTTCATCTCCAGATAGTCTTCCAGGCCGTGGCGGGAGCCTTCGCGGCCGATGCCGGACTGCTTCATGCCGCCGAAGGGTGCCGCTTCCGACGACATGCGGCCGGTGTTGATGCCGACCATGCCGTATTCCAGCGCTTCGGCGACACGCCAGACGCGCTTGAGGTTGGAGGCGTAGAAATAGGCGGCAAGTCCGTAGATCGTGTCATTGGCCTCGCGCACCACCTGGTCGGGGTCCTCGAAACGGATAATCGGCGCCAGCGGTCCGAAGGTTTCCTCCTGCGCGATACGCATCGCGCCCGAGACTTTCGTCAGCACGGTCGGCTCGAAGAAGGTGCCGTCATTGCCGATCCGCCTGCCGCCGGAGAGGATCGTGCCGCCCTTCGACACCGCGTCGGCGATATGGCCCTCGATCTTGGCGAGCGCCCGGGTGTCGATCAGCGGTCCGATCGCGACATCCGGGACAAAGCCGTCGCCGACCGTCAATGTCTTGACCCGCGCCGCGAATTTCTCGGCAAACTCGTCGTGTACGCCGGCCTGCACATAGAGCCGGTTGGCGGAGACGCAGGTCTGGCCGGCATTGCGGAACTTCGCCTGGATCGCGCCATCGACGGCCGCGTCGACATCGGCGTCGTCGAAGACGATGAAGGGCGCGTTGCCGCCGAGTTCGAGGCTGACCTTCTTGATCTGGTCGGAGCACTGGCGCATCAGCAGCCGGCCAACTTCCGTCGAGCCGGTGAAGCTGATCTTGCGGACCTTGGCATTGGTGCAGAGTTCATGGCCGACGGCGGCGCCTTCCGACGCATAGACGAGGTTGAGGACGCCTTCCGGAAAACCGGCCCTTTCGGCCAGCGCAAACATGGCACCGGCCACCAACGGCGTCTGTTCGGCCGGTTTCAGGACGATGGTGCAGCCGGCGGCGAGCGCAGGCGAAATCTTGCGGGCGACCATCGAAGCCGGGAAGTTCCACGGCGTGATCGTGCCAACGACGCCGATCGGCTGCTTGATGACCATCATGCGGCGGTCGTTGGACGGCGCCGAAATCGTCTCGCCATAGATCCGGTTCGCCTCTTCCGCATACCATTGCAGATAGGCGGCGGCATGGCTGACCTCCGACTTCGCTTCGGCGAGCGGCTTGCCCATCTCGGCGGTCAGGATGGCGGCAAGATCGTCGGTATGGTCGACGATCAGCTGGTGCCAGCGCCACAACACGTCACTGCGCGCCCGCGCCGTCAGCCCGGCCCATTCAGCCTGCGCCTCATAGGCCCTGTCGATTGCCGCCGTCGTTTCCGCAACACCCATGTCCGGCAGCTCGGCAAGATGTTCACCGGTGGACGGATTGAAGATCTGGAACGTTCGCTCGCCGCTGACCTGGCCGAGCGCCGGCATGCGCGCAATCTCGCCAAAAAGGTCCGGGTTCTTCAGGTGGCGGGTGAGGGCAGGGGTGAGGGTCACGCTTGTATGCTCCATGAAACAGGCGGGCCTCCCGAACCCGACCGGGGGCATACGCCTTGCATGAATTGGGCTCATCGACAACCGCCAATTTGTCCCTGAGACAATGCCGTGGAGGACGGCGGGGGATGCGCATGCTTTGCCGCTCTGGAACGACCTATTTCTTTCAGGGGCATCCTGATCCGGCGGTTGTATCAAAGTCGTAGAACTCGCCTTGATTTAAAAGGATTTTCCGGGATCGAGAGACGAATGATTCACCAATTTTGCTAACCGGAAAACAAGCTTCGATCCAGCAATATGGTGCGATGGGTGAAGACCCCTTTGTCGAAACAAGCGAATGGGAATGCGATGGCGCTTTCGTCGTGGACTGATCAGCAAGTAATCGCCCAATTGAATTCCGGCTCGCGCTGGACTTCCTCGGTCATCACCTACTCATTCGCCACGTCCGCCAGCGGCATTGCCACATATTCTGGCGAAGGATCTGGATTTTCCGCCTTCAGTTCCACCCAGCAATCACGCGCACAATTGGCGCTGACCCTCTGGGACGACGTCATCAAGCCGTCCGTGCAGCAGGTGGCTGCCGGATCGTCGCCAACGACATCGAACATCGAATTCGGCAACTCCAGCACCGGCGTCGACTACGCCCACGCCTACTACCCATCGGTCGGTAGCGTCTGGCTGAACAGCGCCTACAATTCGACGACCGGGGTCAACGACCTGATGACGCCGAAGATCGGCGCGCACGGCTTCATGACATACATCCACGAGATCGGTCATGCCTTCGGCCTCGACCACATGGGCGACTATAACGGATCTGCCGACACGCCGTCGTCCTATCAGGATTCGACGGTCTATTCCGTCATGTCCTATTTCGGCCCTTCCTGGGGTTCGGGCAGCGCCAACGGTCAGGGACTGGTTGCATGGGCGGACTGGGTCGGCTCCGATGGAAAGCTGTATGCGCCGCAGACGCCGATGATGAACGACATCATGGCGATGCAGTCGATGTACGGCGCGGACACCACGACGAGGACCGGGGATACGGTCTACGGCTTCTCGTCCAACATCACCGGCGTGACAGCGGCGATCTACGACTTCAGCCAGAACCTCCACCCGATCATCTGCATCTGGGACGCCGGCGGCAACGACACGCTCAATCTTTCCGGCTGGAACACCGCGAGCGACATCGATCTTGCACCCGGAAGCTTCTCGTCGGCCAACAGCATGACGATGAATATTTCCATCGCCCGCAACTGCTACATCGAGAATGTCGTCACCGGTAACGGCAACGATACGGTTCACGGCAATGAACTCGCCAACGTGATCACCACGAACGGCGGCAACGACACGGTTTATGCATTGGCCGGAGACGACACGATCTCTGCCGGTTCCGGCAATGATGTGGTCGATGGCGGTGAGGGGACCGACACGGTCATCTTCAACGACAGCTGGTCGAACATCACCTGGACCTACGATGTTTCCACCGTGACCTTCACGTTCATGAGCGCCCTTGTCGGCACGGACACGATTACCGCCGTCGAACAGTTCATGGACAGTTTCAATGTGCTGCGGACGTTCAGCTCCCTGCTGGATCCAGCGCTTCTGGATCCGGCCGTCTCGATTGCTGCAGAGGCATCGACGGTCATGGAAGGCAATGACGGGACGAGTGCCGTCACCTTCAATGTGTCGCTGAGCAAGGCGGCGGACACCGAACAGCATGTGAGCTGGTCGCTGATTGGGACGGGCGCCAATCCTGCTGCCGGAAGCGATTTCTCCGGCGACACATCCGGCATGCTGACGTTCGCGGCTGGTGAAACGTCGAAGACCATCACGCTGTTCGTCCGCGGCGATACGACCTACGAGCAGGCCGAGACGTTCCGCGTCGTTCTGTCCGATCCCTCATCCAGACTGGACCTGGGCCTCGCCACGGCGGATGTCACGATCCTCAACGACGATGTCCAGCTCGTCTATAACGAAATAGCAGGCACGAAGCGATCTGAACTGCTTGTTGGAACCGATGATGCCGACCGGATCGTCGGCAATGGCGGCAATGACAGGCTCATTGGCGGCGCCGGCAACGACATACTGATCGGCGGGCCGGGCAACGACTATCTCGACGGCGGTACGGGTGACGATCAGCTCAACGGGGGATCGGGCAACGATATCTATGTTGTCGACAGCACGGGTGACGTCATCATCGAACTGGCTGGCAAGGCGGGCGGCACGGACACGGTCTACACGACCCTGGAAAGCTTCGTTCTTGGCGCGTGGCTCGAGAACCTGGCGTACCAGGGCAGCGGCGACTGGACCGGTACGGGCAACGAACTTGCAAACGTGATCACCGGCGGCACTGGCAACGACCACATAGCCGGCGGCGCTGGAAATGACACGCTGAATGGCGGCAACGGCAACGACGTGCTGGATGGCGGTTCAGGTGCCGATCGGATGATCGGCGGTGCCGGGGACGACATCTATTATGTCGACAACGCGAAGGACGCGATTGTCGAGACTAGCAATGGCGGTAGCGACGCGGTTTTTGCAGATGTGAGCACCTACAAGCTCGCCGCCAATATCGAAGATCTGACCTATGTCGGTGGTTCGTCCTTCAAGGGATACGGCAATGGGTCGGACAATACGATTACCGGTGGTGACAACGGAGATTATCTCGACGGTGGAGATGGCAACGACAGGCTGATCGGTGGCGCCGGCAATGATCAGCTCATTGGCGGCAGGGGCAATGATATCCTGATCGGCGGCACCGGCGACGACAAGATGTACGGCGGTGCCGGAAATGATACCTACTACGTCGACTCGACCGGTGACCTGGTTTCAGAGGCGCGCGGCGCCGGCACGGATACGGTTCACGTCACGCTCGATAGCTATACGCTCGGCGCCAATCTCGAAAACCTGATTTATGATGGTGACGGCGACTTCCAGGGGACCGGGAACACGTTGAACAACATCATTTCCGGCGGCACCGGCAACGATGTGCTGAACGGCCTTGCCGGCAATGACTGGCTGGCAGGCGGTGCCGGCAACGACATCCTGATCGGCGGATCGGGCAAGGACAGCTTCTTCTTCCAGCATATGGGGAGCGAGAATGCCGATACGCTGGCGGACTTCTCCAGCGCAGATGACACGATCCTGCTTGATCACGGCGTTTTCGCCGCCCTTCCATCTCTGGGTGAACTTCTGGAAAGCGCCTTCGGGACAGGAGCCGCGGCCACGACGGCCGACCAGCGGATCATTTATGACGATACCGTGGGAACGCTCTCCTACGATAGCGACGGCAACGGGGCGAATGCTGCGGTGGTGTTCGCGCATGTGGCTCTGGGTACGGTCCTGCAGCATCAGGACTTTGTCGTGGTCTGAATCCGACAGAGCGGCAGTTTTTGATCTATCCAAGCAAAAGGCCCGCTCGATGACGAGCGGGCCTTTTTCCATTCAGTATTCAGCCGATTAGGTGCGCGGCTTGAGGTTTTCCGGGTCGTAGAGGGGCTTGTAGCCGACGGCGGCGACTTCGACCGGGTAGGTTTCGGCGAAGTATTCGACGTTCAGCTTGCGGCCGACCTGGCAGTATTCCTTCGGCAGATAGGCGAGCGCGATGTTCTTGCCGATCGTCGGGCCGAAGGCGACCGAGGTGGTGTAGGAGATGCGGCCGAGTTCATCGACGAGCGTCTTGCCGGTTTCGGGATCCATGACCGGCATGGAGCCGACCGGGTAACGCTTGACGCCGTTGGCATCGGTGTTCTCGGTCATCACCAGCGTGCAGAGCATGGCCGGCTGCTGATCGCGTGCCTTGTACTCCAGATGCTTCGCCTTGCCGCGGAAGTCGGCTTCCTTGACCTTCGGGCGGGCAAGGTCGGATTCCAGCAGGTTGTACTGGGTCAGCAGGTCGGCGTTCTGCAGGCGCAGGCTCTTTTCCATGCGGCGCGAATTGGCGTAGGTTTCGACACCGATCGCCATGACGCCGGCAGCGCGAAGCGCATCCCAGACGGCCAGGCCGTCCTCGTACTTCATGTGCAGTTCCCAGCCCTGTTCGCCGACATAGGAAATGCGGAAGGCGGAGACCGGCTTGCCGGCGATCTCGATCTGCTTGATCGCCGCGAAGGGGAAGTTTTCCGGATCGAGGCCGGCCGGATCGGCAACGACCTTCTTCAGGTTTTCGCGGGCATTCGGACCCCAGATGCCGAGCGTCGTGTACTTTTCCGAGACGTCGGTCACGGTGACGTCGAAACCCTTGTCCTCTGCGACGCGCTTCACATAGTGGAAATCGCGCGGGCCGGCATCGGCGCCGTCCACGATGCGGCAGCGGTCGGCCATGCGGAAGACGGTCAGGTCGGCGCGCACCATGCCCTCGTCGTCGAGGAAGTGGGTGTAGATACCCTTGCCGATGTTGTTGTCTCCGCCGATCTTGGCGGCGCAGAGCCATTCCATCAGCTCGACGTGGTCCGGTCCTTCGACGTCGAACATGTAGAAGTGCGAAAGGTTGATGATCGCGCAATCGTCGCTCATCGCCAGATGCTCGGCGTTCGAGACGCGCCAGAAGTGGCGGTTGTCCCATTCGTTCTCGCGGACCGGAACCCTGTCGCCGTATTTTTCGAGCAGGTGCTCGTTGGCGGCGTAGCCGTGGGCGCGTTCCCAGCCGCCGAGTTCCATAAAGTAGCCGCCGAGTTCCTTCTCGCGCTCGTAGAAGGGCGAACGCTTGATGTTGCGGCTCGTTGCGTAGGGTTCGCGCGGATGGACCGCCGGGAAGTAGATCTTCTGGGCCGCTTCGAAGCAGCGGTTCTCGATGAACTCTTCCGTCAGCTGGTGCGGGTAGAAGCGCGAATAGTCGATCGAGTTGTGGTCGATCTCAGTCCGGCCGTCGGTGATCCAGTCGGCGATCAGCTTGCCGTAGCCGGGGCCGTCCTTGACCCAGATGGCGACGCAGTACCAGAGACCGCGCACCTTCTGGCTTTCGCCGCAGGACGGGCCGCCCGCGGCCGATACCTGCAGCAGGCCGTTGAAGGAGTGGCCTTCATTGTAGCCGAGTTCGCCGAGGATTGGCGTCAGTTCCATGGCGCGTTCGAGCGGCTCGATGATCTGTTCCATCTCGAGGTCGCGCTGCGAGGGGGACAGGCGGGCTTCGTGCTTCTCAAGCAGCTCGCGAGGATGGCAGAGACGCGGGTTGGTCGTCTCGTAGTAACCCCATTCGATCTGGCCGCCTTCGGTGGTCTTCGGGTCGCCGGTGTCGCGCATGTAGGCGGAGTTGCCCTGGTCGCGCAACAGCGGGAAGCCGATTTCCTTGCCAGTGCCTTCGAACTCGTTATAGGGGCCGAAGAAGGTCAGCGGATGGTCGACCGGCATGACCGGCAGGTCCTCGCCGACCATTTCGGCGATCAGGCGGCCCCACAGGCCGGCGCAGACGATGACGTGATCGGCATAGATGGTGCCGCGATGGGTGACGACGCCCTTGATGCGGCCGCCCTCGACGATCAGCGACTTGGCCGGCGTGTTGCCGAACATCTGCAGCTTGCCGGACTTTTCGGCGGCATCGACGAGCTTGCCGGCAACCGTCTGCGAGCGCGGGATTACGAGACCGGCGTCGGGATCGAACATGCCGCCCTGGACCATGTCCTCCTCGATCAGCGGGAACTTCTCCTTGATCTCGGCCGGCGTGACCAGATGGGCGCGGGTACCGAAGGCCTTGGCCGAGGTTACCTTGCGCTTGATTTCCTCCATCCAGGTGTCGTCGCCCGTGCGGGCGACTTCCAGGCCGCCGATGCGGGCGTAATGGCCCATCTTCTCGAAGAAATCGATCGAATACTGCGTCGTCCAGACCGACAGGTAGTCATGGCTGGTCGTGTAGCAGAAGTCGGAGGCGTGCGCCGTCGAACCGATGTCGGTCGGGATGCCCGATTTGTCGATGCCGACGATATCGTCCCATCCCCGTTCGATCAGATGATGGGCGATCGAGGCACCGACGATGCCCCCCAGACCCACGATGACGATCTTCGCCTTGTTCGGAAACTCTGCCATTTCTTGCGACCCTGATTGGAAGTTTTGCCAAATCATAATTGCTGGCGCGACACGACCAAAGCCTGTCTACGACATTCTCCGCATACTGTACGACGGGCGGAATTCGATCCCTGTTGATCGCGGTCCTCTCACCACCGGGTCTTCGGGCCTGAAGCCGCGCTATTACAGGGCGTGGAACCTTTCTCACAGATCATGCGTTATCAGGTCACAAGAAAGGGAGATACTGTCATGGACACGCAAAGCATTCTTACGGTCTGCATCATCGCAATGGCAATCATTCCGATCGTCTGTGCCGGCTGGTACGCAAACGTAAAGCACTGATGCGACTTCTTTCGAGTGGCCCGGGCCCGGCCGCTTGGACAATACTATCTTCAAGACCAGACCGGCATGGTGAAAGCCTGTCGCGCATAAGGCAGCCTGGATCAGATTGACGCTCTTCGGCCTGTTTGATGACCTTTGGTCCGTCTCTATCTGCTGCTCCTCACTTCCCCCCAGCAAGTTCCAAAAAGATCACAAAACCCATGCCGCCGCTGGCAATGGCTATCGCGGTGAAGATTGCCAGATTTATGCCGTAGAGCCGCGTACCCGATGTCAACGCCAGCACGGCTTTCGTGACGAGGTTGACCGCGGCTGCGATCAATATTGCGATGGCTGCCGTCTCTCGTGCGACGGCCTGTTGCGACAGTTGCGCGGCGGACAGGGTGATCGCGTCCAGGTCCGCGATGCCCGAGACGGCGGCGACACCGAGCAGGCTTGCCGATCCGAGTTTGGCGATCAGGAACCGTGAGACGAAGCTGACGACCGCCAGCAGGGCGCCGAATTTCAGCACCATGCCAAGTTCGAACGGGTTGCTGAGGTTGACCGCGGGCGCACTTCCCGTCGCTGTCGAGCGGCGGACCATCAGGACAGAGGCCAGAAGAAAGGCGACGACGGCCGGAACGGTGGCGCTGGCGATCGGTAGCAGCAGGCCCGGGGCGATGGCGGTGGCGATAACCGTGGCCCGGCTCAGCGACATGGCGCCGGCAATCGCGGCACCGGCTGCGAAACGGCGCGAGAATGCCGGCGTCTCCGCGGCCATTCGGGCGAAGGAGAGGGTGACGGCGGTCGAGGAGACGAAGCCGCCTGCTGCGCCGGCGAAGAGAACGCCGGCCTGCGGCCCGGCTATGCGGATCGCCAGATAGCCGACATAGGAAATCGCCGCGATCAGGATTGTCAGCAACCACAATTCGAACGGATTGAACCCGCCCCACGGATCGATGGCCCGGTTCGGCAGCAGCGGCAGGGCGACGAAGGTCATGGTCATGAGGACAAGGGCCGCCCGGAGTTCAAGCCATGTCATGCGGCGCAGGAAGCCGTGCAGGCTGTGACGTGCGGCAAGCAGGCCAGTGGTGACGACGCCGGAGGCGGCCGCGACCTTCATGTCCGAGAGGACCGCCAGCATGCCCAGGGCAAGCACCACGAAGGCCGAGACGACATTGGTCACGGAGTGGTTGTTCTCCTGCTCCGCCTCCATCTTCTGAAAGACGACGAAGGCCAGTCCGAAGGAAAGGACCAGGGCCGCGGGCAGGGTCCAGCCGATCATCTGTCCGATAAGGGCAGTCAGGCCTCCGAGGAACCCGGCAAGGGCAAAGGTGCGGATGCCGGCCGTGCGACCGCCTGCCGGCAGATCGCGCTCCTGCCAGCCGCGCTCGATGCCGACCAGCAGTCCGATCGCCAATGCCAGCGCCAGGCGCTGGAAGACGTCCAGTGTTTCCATCCCGCAGGTGCCCTTTCCAGACATTGGATACGGGCGCGATCATACGCCATCCCGGCGCGCCGGAATTGACTTGTGTCATGTTCTTCGCACGCTTTCGTGCGCAATCCACCACGCGTTAACACTTTTTCGTCGAATCGGCGCTGACGGGCCGGTTCGGTAAAGATTCAATTTATCTTTTTCCGGTAAACCTTTGTTAGCAAATCCGTCCGGGACAGCGGCAGAGGCCGGGCGAAACCACCTGAACCCCTTGTATCGAGTTTCGTGTTCATGCGTTTGAAGGCCTTATCCCTCCTCATCCTCGGCAGTGTTGCGCTTGCGAGCTGCCGGGCGACGTCCGGCCCGACGGAGGCCCTGAATATCGTCGCGCCGCAGGAGGTGACCGGGTCCATCACCCCGCCCGAGCCGGTCGGCGATGCGCCGGCCAAGAAGGTGGCGCAAGTGGGCGATGCTCAGCCTCACGAGCTTGCCTGGGCAGGCGACATGCCGGCCTCCGGTGCTGCCGAGGCTTCGGAAATGGCCGTCAGTCTCCCACTCCCGAGCGAACGGCCGACAGGGGAAAGCTTCGACGCCACGCCGTCGCCGGCTGTGCTGAAAGGCTCGCGCGTCTACAGCAGCCGTTTCCGCGATGCCAAGCCGATCAATTTCGGCAAGCGCTCGCCGCACAATCATGCCGTCCACGGCGTCGACGTTTCGCGCTGGCAGGGCAATATCGACTGGCCGAAGCTTCGCACGCAGGGTGCAAACTTCGCCTATATCAAGGCCACCGACGGAGGCGACCATCTCGACCCGATGTTCAAGACCAACTGGCGCAATGCCAAGGTGGCCGGCCTGAAGCGCGGGGCCTACCACTTCTTCTACTGGTGCAGGACCGCCGGCGAACAGGCCGACTGGTTCATCCGCAACGTGCCGCGCGATCCTGATGCCCTGCCGCCGGTCATCGATGTCGAATGGAACCATGAGTCGAGCTGCAAGCGCCGCCCATCGCCGGAGAAGGTGCGCGAGAAGATGCAGGTGTTCATGGACATGCTCGAACGCCACTACGGCAAGCGGCCGATCATCTATACCGCACCGGACTTCTACGAGGACAACCTGCAGGGCGCGTTCAAGAGCCATCCCTTCTGGCTGCGCTCGGTGGCCGCGCATCCGTCCAAGGTCTATCCGGGCCGCGACTGGCTGTTCTGGCAATATTCCGGTTCTGGCCTGTCGCACGGCGTGGACGGACGCATCGATCTGAACGCCTTCCACGGCAGCGAAGCCGAATGGCGCCGCTTCTCCGGAACGGGGCGCAGCTGAGGGCTGAGGGCCCTCAGTCTCAGGCAGACTTCCGGCGGATGATCTCGAAGCCGAGGTCGGTCACCCTGTCGGGCGACGGACCTCCCTCGCAACGGGCCAGAATGGCGGCGGCCGCCGTGTGACCGAGTTTCGTGCGATCGACCCTGACCGTGGTAATGGCCGGTTCGACATAGGCGGCGAATTCCTGGTCGCCAAATCCGATGACGGCAACGTCTTCGGGGATCTTCAGGCCGCGGGCATTGGCTTCGATGATGATCCCATGAGCCAGAATGTCGGAACTGCAGAAGATCACGCCGTCGCGAAAACCCTCGTCCTCGATCAGTCGACGCATGGCGTCACGCCCGTGAGAGAGCCTGGCGATTTCCTCGAAGTTGATCGCGGTGGTGTTCTTGCCGCAAAGACGGGCAACTTCACGTGTGAAGGCATCGCGGCGTCGGGTTGCGCGCTCGTCGCCCGCGCAAACCGTCGCAAAGTTCCGGTAGCCTGCACCGACGGCGAAATCGGCGGCGGCCCGGCCGGCCTCGACATGGGAAAAGCCGACGCACAGGTCGATCGGGCTTTCGGTCGTGTCCCACAATTCAACGACCGGTATGCCGGCTGCCAGTAGCATCCTGCGGGCCTCGGACGTGTGATGGATCCCCGTCAGCAGGATGGCATCCGGCCGGCGGGAAAGATGCGTCATGATCAGCTTTTCTTCCTCGGCCGGATCAAAGCCGGTCTCTGACAGCAGGATCTGGTAGCCATGGCCACTGATCCCCTCGGTGAAGGCCTTGATCATCCAGGAATAGACGATGTTGGTGATCGAGGGCACCAGAGCCGCGATCAGCTTGCTCCTTCGTGAGGCCAGGGCACCGGCAAGCGCATTCGGTACGAAGCCGGTGGTTTCGATCGCCTGTCTGATCTTTTCCAGCGTCGCCGGCGATACCTTGGAGGGGTCACTGAGCGCGCGTGAAACCGTGACCTGGGATACCCCGGCCAGCCGGCCGACCGTCTCCATGGTCACCGACCGGCCGCCGGACGGCCTTGCGGCCGTCCCGTCGGTTTTCTGCCTTTCCTGCGTCCCGGATCCGGATTTCGCCATCCTGCGCCTGATTCCTCATGTTTCGGATTCGGCTTACCTTAGCATCAGCCGTCACCGTTTGCCTTGTTTCTCCGTGACAGGATGATGGAAACCCAGACAGACGCGGCGATCAACACCCACAACAGGACCGCAATCCAGCTCTTGGTGAAGAAGATCGTCAAATCGCCGAAGGATTCCAGGCTTTTCACGAAATAGACTTCCGCGGATGGGCCGAGAATGAAGCCGATGATGAATGGGGCGATCTCGATGCCGATCTTCATGGCCAGCCAGCCGAACAGGCCGAAGATAAGAAGTGTCCAGACATCGAACATGACGCCGTAATTGGTCGTGTAGGCGCCGATGGTGCACATCATCAGGATCAGCGGGAAGAGGATGTGCTTCGGTACGGTGACGATAAGCGCCAGATAGCGGATCGCCAGATACATGATGGCGAACATGGCGATGTTGGCGATCAGCATCGCGACGATCATAGCGTCCCACGTGCCGGGATTGTTGCCGATGAAGAGCGGCCCGACCTGCACACCCTGAAGCGTGAAGGCGCCAATCAGCAGGGCGGTCGTCGAGTCTCCCGGGATGCCGAGCGAGAGCAGCGGTATGAGCGCACCGCCGGTCAAGCCGTTGTTGCCGGATTCCGATGCGATGATGCCTGCCGGTTCCCCCTTGCCGAAACGCTCGGGCGTGCGCGAAAAGGTCTTGGCGTTCGAATAGGCGAGGATGGAGGCGGCCGATCCGCCGACGCCGGGCAGAATGCCGACGAAGGTGCCGATGCCGGAGGAGCGGATGAGGTTCCCGATCTGACCCTTGAAGAGCGAAAGCGAAAAGGTCGAATCGCGGCCGATCTTGATGTCGCTCATGCTCTGACCTTCGGGCACGCCGCGTTCCGCCTCGTCGAAGACCGCGGCGACCCCGAAGAGACCGATCAGCACGGGAAGCAGCACGAAGCCGTCCTGAAGCCAGTATTCGAGACCAGGCGGGATCAGGCGAAACTCGCCGTTGCCGCCGTTTTCGATCGAATAGGTGCCGATGAGACTGATAAAGATGCCGAGAAAGCCGGAAAATATGCCCATCAGCATGTTGGAACTCAGCGCGCCCATGACGGTGAGCGCGAAAAGGATGATGAGAAACTTCTCGACATAGGAGAACTTGATCGCGAAATCCGCGAGCGTCGGGGCGAAGAGGTAAAGGATGAGCAGGCTGAACAGGCCGCCGAACACCGACGAAATGATGCCGATCCGCAGCGCCTTCTCGCCTTCGCCCCTCTGCGCCATCGGATAGCCGTCAAGCGTCGTGGTGATCGATGAGGGGGTGCCGGGGATACCGATCAGCACCGCCGGCACCAGTCCGCCAGAAATGCCGCCGACATAAAGGCCGAGCAGCAGCGCGAGACCGTTGTTGAGGCCGAGCGAATAGGTCAGCGGCAGGCAGACGGCAACCGCCATGGTGGCGGTCAGGCCTGGTATGGCGCCGAAGATGATCCCGATGAAGGTCCCGGCGACGATGAGTACCAGGAAGAGCGGGGTGATGAAGTCGAAGATTTCCATGAGATGATGTCCGCGAGAGGTCGGATCAGGGCAGCGTCAGGTAGAAGACGTCGTTGAAGAGCCACCAGGAGAGAACGGGCGCAACGATCGCCATGATGACGACCGGCACGAGTGTTCTGACCGTGCGCTGGTGCATGAAGAGCACCGACGTCAGGAAGACGAACGGAATGGAACAGGCGAGGAAGCCAAAACCGGTATTGGGAATGAGTTCCCCGACCGGTTCGAGCAGCCAGAAATAGATGAAACAGAGCGCGATCACGCCGAAGAAGCGGAGCTTGTCCATCTGCGAGATGATCTCGCGCCAGTAGCCGGCGGATCCGGCCAGCGACTGCCGCCGCTGAATGACGATCGCCAATCCCAGGATGACCAGAATGGATCCGATCACCGTCGGGAAGATGAGGTGCGATGTTGCGAAGTTGATCTTAACGTGGGTCAGGCTGCTCATGACGGCTTCCTTGAAATAACAGGGCAGGAGAGGGCCGGAGTTCGCCTCCGGCCCTTTCGCGTCATTTGCCGGTGATTTTCTCGATGATCTTGCCGTATGCGGCGTTCTTTTCCTCGATGGCCTTCGCAGCTTCGGCAGAGGGTCGGAAATCCGGAATGAAGAAGGCCTGCTTCTGGCGTTCCTCGATCTTGCCGTCGGCATAGATTTCCTTCAGTGCCGTGTCGATGGCGTCGACTTCGGCCTGCGGCATGTCCTTGTTGTAGATGAAGAAGAATTCCTTATCGAACACGAAGTCCTTCTTGCCGTCCTCGGTCACGCTGGTCTTCGGGCTGGTGTACTTCAGAAGATCGTCGCGGGTGGTACCGCCCATGCCCTGTTCAGGCGCCTGCTCGATGGTTTCCGGACGAGCGGTGATCCACACGAAGCGCATGGCCTTCTGGTCGCTGTCGGGGAGCTGGGTGAACTGCTCGTTTGCCTGGATGGAGCCGTTGATGACGTCCGCGAGATCGTCGAACATCGCCTGGTTCTTGTCGGACTGGCTGCCGGTGTTGACCGCAACCAGATTGGCTTCCGAGCCGGGCGAAAGAATGCTCGCGGCATTCTTCATCGCTGAAAACCCGATTTCCGAGACGCCGCCCGGCTGGATCGCCACACGGATCTTCTTGCCGTCTGCGGCTGCCTTGAAGATGTCGTCCATCGTCTTGTAGGGCGAATCCTTGGCTACCAGGTAGGCATTGCCGGGATTGATCGCGATGGTCGGGCCGATCTTGTACTTGTCGAAGATGTCGTCGTAGCCGCGCACGCCGTAAAGGTGGCCCAGGAAGGCCTGGTCGTGGAAGATCATGATCGTGGTGCCGCGCTTGTCACGTTCGAGGGCCTTGAAGCCTTCGCTGAAGCCGACGGCGTCCACCTTCATGTTCACGCCGAGCTTTTCCGACAGTGCATCGGCGACGATGGCAGAGTTCTGGTAGGTGTCGCCGCCCGTCGAGGTCGAGCCGATGACAACGCGGATGTTGTTCGGCAGGTCTGCCGCCCAAGCGGAGATTGGCTGGGTCAGCGCCATCGCGACGCCGGCGGCGAGAATCATTCTACGGGTAAGTTTCATTGTTTCCTCCCAAGCTCCGCCAGATGGCGGTTGGTTCCTAAGTCGATCAGATGATAAGTGTACGCAAACGCTCCAATGAATGCGCATACATTAGTTTGGTCGGTTATTTTCCGGTTTGTCAACTCCACAATCACGAACAAATATCGATCGATTTCCACATCGTTATGCCGTTGACATGATTTTATGAAAGCGCATACATAAGGTTGGTAGCCAGGGAGGTGCTGATGCACGACAAGAAAAATCCGGAAAAACTCCGTAGTGCGCGCTGGTTCGCGCCCGATGACCTGCGTTCGTTCGGTCATCGCTCACGCATGATGCAGCTCGGCTATTCCGAGGATGATTTTCGCGGCAAGCCGGTGATCGGCGTGCTGAACACCTGGTCGGAACTGAATTCCTGCCATTCGCACTTCAAGGAACGGGTGCAGGACGTCAAGCGTGGCGTGCTGCAGGCCGGTGGCTTCCCGGTCGAGATGCCGTCGCTGTCCGTCGACGAGAGCTTCACCAAGCCGACCTCCATGCTCTATCGCAACATGCTGGCGATGGAGACGGAGGAGATGATCCGTTCGCATCCGCTCGATGGCGTGGTGCTGATGGGCGGCTGCGACAAGACCACGCCCGGCCTCGTCATGGGGGCGCTTTCGGCCGGTGTGCCGATGATATACCTGCCGGCGGGGCCGATGCTGCGCGGCAATTATGCCGGCAAGTATCTCGGATCGGGGTCCGATGCCTGGAAGTTCTGGGACGAGCGCCGCGCCGGCAATATTTCCGATGCCGAATGGCTTGGCATTCAGGGCGGCATCGCCCGTTCGGCCGGCACCTGCATGACCATGGGCACCGCCTCGACGATGACGGCGATCACCGATGCGATGGGCCTGACATTGCCCGGCGCGTCGTCGATCCCGGCGGTCGATTCCGGCCACCAGCGCATGGGCGCCGATTGCGGCCGGCGGATCGTCGACATGGTCTGGGAAGAGCTGACCCCGGACAAGATCGTCACCGAAGCGTCCTGCCGTAACGCGGCCGTCGTTGCCATGGCGACCGGTTGTTCGACGAATGCGGTCGTCCACCTGATCGCGATGGCGCGTCGCGCCGGCGTGCAGATGACGCTTGACGATCTCGATGCGCTCGGCCGCGTGACGCCGCTGATCGCCAATGTCCGGCCGTCCGGCAAGGACTACCTGATGGAAGACTTCTTCTATGCCGGCGGCCTGCGGGCGCTGATGAAGCAGATGGAGGACCGTCTCGATCTTTCCGCGCTGACGGTGACCGGCAAGACCATGGGCGAAAATCTGGAAGGGGCGAAGGTCTACAATGACGACGTCATCCGGCCACTGTCGAACCCGGTCTATCACGAGGGTTCGCTCGCCGTGCTGCGCGGCAATCTCTGCCCAGACGGCGCCGTCATCAAGCCGGCCGCCTGCGATCCGAAATTCCACGTCCATGAAGGCCCGGCGCTGGTCTTCGACAGCTATCCGGAGATGAAGAAGGCGATCGACGACGAAAATCTCGATGTGACGCCGGATCATGTGCTGGTACTGCGCAATGCCGGCCCGCTCGGCGGTCCGGGCTTTCCGGAATGGGGCATGCTGCCGATCCCCAAGGCGCTGATCAAGAAGGGGCATCGCGACATGCTGCGGATTTCGGACGCCCGCATGTCCGGTACCTCCTATGGTGCGTGCGTGCTGCATGTGGCGCCGGAAAGCTATATCGGCGGACCGCTGGCGCTCCTGAAGACCGGCGACATCGTCCGTCTCGACCTGCCGAACCGCAGGCTGGACATGCTGGTCAGCGAGGAGGAGCTTGCGGCCCGCAAGGCGGCATGGAAAGCGCCGGATCCCCGCTTCGAACGCGGCTGGGGTTACATGTTCTCCAAGCACGTCACGCAGGCCGACCAGGGCTGCGATTTCGACTTTCTGCAATCCGATTTCGGCCGCCCTGTCGGCGAACCCGATATTTACTGAGCCCGAGAGGACAACTGCATGGCCCACGATCTCGACACGGCCCTCAAGGGCATTTCCGGCATTCTGGTGACGCCTTATGACGAGAACGGCGACATTGCGCCGGCCCGACTGAAACCGATCATCGATCACGTTCTGGGCGCCGGGGTGCACATTCCGGTCGTCAACGGCAATACCGGCGAGTTCTACGCACTGACGACCGATGAAGCCTGCGCCATGGTGACGGAAGTGACCGGCATGGTCGACGGCCGCGCGCCGGTGCTGGCCGGCGTCGGCCGTGGCATTCGCGACGCCTGCCGGCTGGCGAAGACGTCCGCAGATGCAGGGGCGGCGGCGCTGATGATCCATCAGCCGCCGGACCCGTTCGTCTCGCCGCGAGGCACCGTCGACTACATCAAGGCGGTCAGCGACGCATCCGGTGGCCTGCCGATCATGCTCTATCTGCGCAACGACGCGATCGGCACCAAGGCGATCGCCGATCTTTGCGCCGTGCCGGGCGTCAAGGGCGTCAAGTGGGCGACACCCAATCCGCTGAAGCTCGCCGAGGCGATTGCCGCCTGCGATCCCTCCATCGTCTGGGTCGGCGGGCTTGCCGAAGTCTGGGCACCGGCATTTTATGCGGTCGGTACGCGTGGCTTCACCTCCGGACTCATCAATCTCTGGCCGGAGCGGTCAATGGCCATCCATGCGGCGCTGGAAGGCGGCGACTACGGCAAGGCGCGTGAACTGATTGCCGCCATGCGGGCTTTCGAGGAGGTCCGCGCCGAAGAGCTGAACGGCACCAACGTCACCGGCGTCAAGGCGGCGCTGAAGGCGATCGGCAAGGATTGCGGTGCGACGCGACCGCCGTCCGCCTGGCCGCTGACGGCGGCGCAACAGGGCAAGATGGAAGGTTTCCTGCGGGCCAACGGCCTGATCTGAAGCATGTGATTGAGGACAAGACATGAAATCCGAGACCAAAGAAAAACTGATGGGCGTCTCCGTCGCCACGCTCGCGACGGCGCTCTTCAAGCGCGGCCTGCGCAACCAGGTGATCCAGGGCGTCCATCCGGTGAAGATGAAGGGCAAGAACATGGTCGGCCCGGCTTTCACGCTGCGCTACATGCCGGCCCGCGAAGATCGCAATCAGCTCACCGAGTTCCGCAATCCGCAGCATCCGCAGCGCGTCGCGATCGAGACCTGCCCGGAAGGTCATGTCATGGTCATCGACAGCCGCAAGGATGCGCGCGCGGCAAGCGCCGGCGACATCCTGGTAACGCGCCTGATGGTGCGCGGCGGGGCGGGGATCGTGACCGACGGCGGCTTCCGCGATGCGGTCACGATCGGCGAGCTCGATATTCCGGCCTATCACACGCGGCCCTCGAGCCCGACCAACCTCACCCTGCACGAAGCGATCGAGATCAACGGTCCGATCGGCTGCGGCGACGCGCCGGTGTTTCCGGGCGACATCATCGTCGGTGATGACGATTGCGTCATCGTCATCCCGGCGCACATCGCCGACGAGATCGCCGACGAGGCAGCGGAAATGACAGTCTACGAGGATTTCGTCGTCGACCAGGTGAAGGCCGGCGAGACCATCATCGGCCTCTATCCGCGCACCAAGGACGAGCACCTGGCGACGTTCGAAGCCTGGCGCAAGAAGAACGGGCGCTAAGCGTAGGCTATTCGATCTTTTAAGCCGGCTCTACGTGAAGAGCCGGCTCTCCGCCTTCGGAAAGAAGGCGTCCACCTCTTCGGCCGTCACCTCCGCGAGGCTCGATGCCTTCCAGCGCGGGTTTCGGTCCTTGTCGATTACCGCCGCGCGGATGCCTTCGTAGAAATCGTCACTCTTCAGCACTGCTGCAGTGGCGGCGAACTCGCGTTCAAGGCATTCCTCGAGAAGGGTGGTATGGCGACCGAGCCGCAGGAGCTTCAGCGTCACCTTGAGGCTCAGCGGCGATTTCGACTTCAGCACCTTGAGCGTCTCGATCGCGAAGGGGCTTTCGTTGCGCTGCAGGACGGCGAAGATGTCTTCCATGACATCGAAGGCGAAGGTCTGGTCGATCAGCGTCTTGTCCTGTTCGAGCTTGCCACGCGGCAGGCCAGCCTCGAACCCGCGGATCAGGGCGGAGATGTCGGCGCGTGTGCTGCCGGGTGCAAGTGTCGTCAGGGCATCAATGAGTGCGGGAAGTCGTTCGCTTTGAACATAGAAGTCGGCAAGGCCGAGCGTGATGACGTCGGCGGCGGCAAGCTGACTGCCGGTCAGGCCCGCATAGGTGCCGAGTTCGTTGCGCTGGCGGCTCAGGAACCATGATCCGCCGATATCGGGAAAGAAACCGATGCCTGTCTCCGGCATGGCAAAACGTGTCCGCTCGGTGACGATGCGATGGCTGCCATAGACCGAAACCCCGACACCGCCGCCCATGACGATGCCGTCCATCAACGCGATATAGGGTTTCTTCAGCCGGTGGATGCGGGCGTTCATCCGGTATTCCTCGGCCCAGAAGGTCACCGGCAGGTCGGAACCGGATTTGCCGCCCTCGTAGAAGGCACGGATGTCGCCGCCGGCGCAAAGGCCGCGTTCGCCTTCTCCGGTGATCAGCACGGCGGCAATTCCGTCATCGGCCTCGAATTCATCCAGCGCCGCCTCGATGTCGCGGACCATCGAGAGCGTCAGGCTGTTCAGCGCCTTGGGGCGGTTCAACCGGATACGGCCAATCGCGCCTGCGACTTCCGTCAGCACGAGCTCTTCGGCCGGCTCCGGCGATGTCCGCGTCTCAGATGTGGATTGCATGACCGAGTGCCTTCAATGCTGCCTCCTGCAGGGCTTCGCTGCGGGTCGGGTGGGCGTGGATGGTGGCGGCGATGTCTTCCAGCCGCGCACCCATCTCGATGGCGAGGGCAAAGGTGCTCGACAGTTCCGAGACGCCACTGCCTACCGCCTGGATACCGAGTACCACATTCGTTTCCGCCTGTGCCACCACCCGCACGAAGCCTTCCTCCGCTTCCGTCGTCATTGCCCGGCCGTTCGCGGTGAACGGGAACTGGCCGATGCGTATGTCGGAGCTTAGCGCCCGTGCCTCGTCGGGCAAGAGGCCGGCGGAGACTATTTCGGGATCGGTGAAACAGATCGCCGGGATGCAGCGCTTGTCCCATTCGCGTTTCATGCCGGCAATGATCTCCGCCACCATCTCGCCCTGCGCCATGGCGCGATGGGCGAGCATCGGTTCGCCGGTCACGTCGCCGATGGCGTAGACCCCGCGCATGGAGGTGCGGCAGCGCTCGTCGACGCGGATGAAGGGGCCGGCGCGGTCGAGGTCGAGTTCTTCGAGCCCGCTGCCCTGCGTTCGCGGACGTCGGCCGACGGTGACCAGTACCTTCGCCGCTTCCAGCCGTCGTTCGCTGCCATCTGCGGTCTCTATCAGCAAGGCGTCGCCGTCGAGCCCTTTGGCCTTTGCTCCGGTCAGGACTTCGACGCCCAGATGTTTGAGCCGCGTCTGAACCGGGCGGACCAGATCCGTGTCATAGAGCGGCAATATCTGTCCGGTCGCTTCGATGATCGTGACTTTGGCGCCCATCTTGGCGAATGCAGTGCCGAGTTCCACCCCGATATAGCCACCGCCGACGATCGCCAGTGTTTCCGGCACCGCCTTCAGCGACAGGGCTTCCGTCGAGGAGATCACCCGGCCCCCGAAGGGCAGGGAGGGAAGCTCGACCGGCGCGGATCCGGTGGCGATCACGACGGTCTCGGCGCGGATGAGCTGGGCGCCGGTTTCGGTCTCCACCTCCACCGTCTTGCCGTCGCGGAAGCGGGCGGTGCCTTCGACGACCCTGACCTTCGCCTTGCGCAAAAGGCCGGCAACGCCGCCGGTCAGCCGGCCGACGATGCCGTCCTTCCACTCGACCGTCTTTTCAAGGTCGAGCTTCGGCGTGTCGAGGCTGATGCCGATGCGGCTCTGGCCGGCGGCCATCTTCTGGACTTTCTCGAACTCGTCGGCGGCGTGGATCAGAGCCTTTGACGGAATGCAGCCTATGTTGAGGCAGGTGCCGCCCGGCTTGCCGGCATCGACGATGACGGTGTCGATGCCCAGCTGTCCGGCGCGTATGGCGCAGACATAGCCGCCGGGGCCGGCGCCGATGACGAGAAGTCTGCAGGTCATTTCCTTCATCGCATCAGTCCTCGATAAATATCAGCGCAGGCGTTTCGAGAAGCGCCTTCAGCCGCTGGATGAAGGTCGCCGCGTCCCAGCCGTCGACAATGCGGTGATCGAAGCTCGACGACAGGTTCATCATCTTGCGGGGCACGAACTGGCTGCCGTCCCATGCCGGGCGGGTGGCGATCTTGTTGACGCCGATGATGGCGACCTCCGGATGGTTGATGACGGGCGTAGAGACGATGCCGCCGAGTGCGCCGAGCGACGAGATGGTGATGGTCGAGCCGCTCAGTTCCTCGCGTGCGGCGGTATTGGTGCGCACCGCATCGGCAAGGCGCGCAACCTCCGCCGCGCAGTCCCAGATGCTGCGGGCTTCCGTATGCCTGACCACCGGGACTGTCAGTCCCGTCGGCGTCTGCGTCGCCACGCCGATATGCACGCCGCCGTGGCGGGTAATCACGTTCGCGTCGTCGTCGAAGGTGGCGTTGATCGCCGGCTGTTCGGCGATCGCCTTGACCATGGCCCGCATCAGGAAGGGCAGGACGGTCAGCTTCGGCTGGCTCGACTTGCGGCCATTGTTCATCGTGGCGCGCAGCTCCTCAAGATCGGTCATGTCGACTTCCTCGACATAGGTGATGTGGGGGATGCGCGAGGTGGCAAGCGTCATCTTCTCGGCGATGCGACGGCGAAGGCCGGTAAGCTTCACCTGCTCGCTGCTCGTGTTGCGCTTGAGACCCGCCGGGGCGGTTTCCGGCCCTGCGCCATGCGCAAGAAACTGCTCGATATCCTCATGGCTTATCCGGCCGGCCGGGCCGCTGCCCCGGACCTGGCGAAGATCGATGCCGGCGTCTCGCGCCCGCTGGCGTACGGCTGGCGAGGCGAGAGGCTTTGCCGCAGGCGGCTGCGGTTTGGGGGCTGCAGCGATGGGCTGCGTCGTCTTCGGAGTTTCGGCTTTGGTGGGTTCGTCCCGCGCGGCCGGCTTCTGCTCTTCCTGTGGCTCAGCCGGCGTGTTCTGCTCCGGAGCTTGGTCCATGGAGACCGATGCGTCCGTCTCGATCTTCAGGAGCGGCGCCTTGACGGCGATCGTTTCGCCGACTTCCCCACCGAGCCATGTCACGATGCCGGCGACGGGCGAGGGGATCTCGACGGTCGCCTTGTCGGTCATGACGGCCGCAAGCACCATGTCCTCGCGCACCGGGTCGCCGGGCTTTACATGCCATTCGACCAGCTCCGCCTCGGCGATGCCTTCGCCGACATCCGGCATCTTGATGGTGTGTTCGCTCATGGCTCAGCCCTCCATCACCTGTTGCAGGGCGCGGCCGACGCGCTCGGGACCGGGAAAATAGCTCCATTCCTGCGCATGCGGGTAGGGCGTATCCCAGCCGGTGACGCGGATGATCGGCGCTTCGAGGTGATAGAAGCAGTTTTCCTGCACCAGAGCGGCGATCTCGCCGCCGAACCCCGACGTCAGCGTCGCCTCGTGGACGACCACGCAGCGGCCGGTCTTCGACACCGACTGAACGATCGTTTCCAGGTCGAGCGGCACGAGCGAACGCAGGTCGATCACCTCGGCGTCGATGCCGGTCTCTTCGGCGGCGGCGAGCGCCACATGCACCATCGTTCCATAGGCGATGACGGTGACGGCCGCACCTTGGCGGCGGATTTCGGCCTTGCCGATCGGGATTGTGTAATGGCCCTCCGGCACTTCGCCGAGCGGATGCTTCGACCAGGCGACGACCGGGTTCTCATGGTGTCCGTCGAAGGGGCCGGAATAGAGCCGCTTCGGTTCGAGGAAGATCACCGGGTCGGGATCCTCGATTGCCGCGATCAGCAGGCCCTTGGCGTCGTAGGGGTTGGAAGGCACGATCGTCTTCAGACCGCAGACATGGGTGAACAGCGCCTCGGGGCTCTGGCTGTGGGTCTGGCCGCCGAAAATGCCGCCACCGGTCGGCATGCGCACGACGATCGGGCAGGTGAAGTCGCCGTTCGAGCGGTAGCGAATGCGGGCGGCTTCCTGGGTTAGCTGGTCATAGGCCGGATACATGTAATCGGCGAACTGGATCTCGACACAGGGTTTCAGGCCGTAGGCTGCCATGCCGATCGCAGCGCCGACGATGCCGGATTCCGAGATCGGCGCATCGAAGCAGCGCGTCTTGCCGTATTTCGCCTGCAGGCCCTGCGTGCAGCGGAAGACACCGCCGAAATAGCCGACATCCTCACCGAAGACGACGACATCGTCGTCGCGCTCCATGGAGACATCCATGGCGCTGCGGACGGCTTCGATCATGGTCATCCTGGCCATATTCAGTACCCCGCCTGCTGGCGTTGGCGACGGATATGCGGCGGCATGTCCTGATAGACGCCCTCGAAGATGTCACGCGCCGAAGGCTTGGCGCCGGCATGCAGCGTGCCGTGGCTTTCGGCTTCCTTCTGTGCCTGGATGACGCTGTCCATGATCTCCGCCTCCGCCTGTACGTGGCGTTCCTCCGACCATGCGCCACGCAGGATCAGATGTTTTTTGAGCCGCAGCACCGGATCGCCGAGCGGCCAGGCCTCGGATTCCGTCTTCGGCCGGTAGGCGCTCGGATCGTCGGAGGTCGAATGGGCGCCGACGCGGTAGGTGACATATTCGATCAGCGTCGGCCCAAGATTGCGGCGCGCGCGCTCGATCGCCCAGCGGGCGACCGCATGGACGGCGAGGTAGTCGTTGCCGTCGACACGCAGCGAGGGGATACCGAAGCCGAGGCCGCGGGCGGCGAAAGTGCCCGAGCCGCCGCGGGCAATGCCCTGGAAGGTCGAGATCGCCCACTGATTGTTGACGATGTTGAGGACGACGGGTGCCTTGTAGGTGGAGGCGAAGACGAGGGCGGAGTGGAAATCGGATTCTGCCGTCGAGCCGTCGCCGATCCACGCAGCGGCGATCTTCGTGTCGTTCTTGATGGCCGAGGCCATGGCCCAGCCGACCGCCTGGACGAACTGTGTGGCGAGATTGCCTGAGATGGTGAAGAAGCCATGCGCCTTTGACGAATGCATCACCGGCAGCTGGCGGCCATGCAGCGGGTCGGCCTCGTTGGAGAAGATCTGGTTCATCATCGTGACGAGCGGGTAGCCGTCGGCGATCAGCAGGCCTGCCTGTCGGTAGGTGGGGAAGTTCATGTCGCCCTTCGACAGCGCCTTGCGGAAGGCGCAGGAAACGGCTTCCTCGCCCAGATGCTGCATGAAAAAGGAGGTCTTGCCCTGGCGCTGCGCCATCAGCATACGGGCGTCGAAGGCACGTAGCGTCATCATGTGGCGCAGGCCATCCAGAAGCTCGTCATCGCTCAGCGATCCGGCCCAGGGGCCGACGGCCTCGCCGTCGCGGTTGAGCACGCGGATGATCGAATAGGCGAGGTCGCGGATCGTCTCCGGCGCCGCGTCGATCTCGGGTCGTGGCACACTGCCGGCCTTGGGGATCTTCACGTTGGAGAAGTCCGGCTCGCCGCCGGGGCGCACCGCCGGTTCCGGAACATGCAGGCTCAGATGACCGGGCTCATTCATGCGTCATTCTCCTCCTCTTTCAAATTCAGGCTTCCGCCGCGGCCCCTCTTCCGGCGACGGAAGCCCGCCCGCTACAAGGCGCGGGCGATGACCATGCGCTGCACGTCGCTCGTGCCTTCGTAGATCTGGCAGATGCGGACGTCGCGATAGATGCGTTCGACCGGGTAGTCGGCCATGTAGCCATATCCGCCGTGGATCTGGATGGCGTCGGAGCAGACCTTCTCGGCCATTTCCGAGGCGAAAAGTTTTGCCATAGAGGCTTCCGAAAGACAGGGCAGGCCGGCCTCCTTCAATGCAGCGGCGTGCAGCACCAACTGCCGGGCTGCCTCGATGCGGGTTGCCATATCGGCGAGGCGGAAGGCGACGGCCTGATGGTCGAAGATCGGTTTGCCGAAGGCGTTGCGCTCGTGGGCGTAATCGCGGGCCGCCTCGAATGCGGCGCGCGCCATGCCAACGGCCTGGGCGGCGATGCCGATGCGCCCGCCTTCGAGATTGGCGAGCGCGATGCGATAGCCTTCGCCTTCCTCGCCGAGACGCAGGTCGGCCGGGATGCGCATGTCGGTGAAGGCGATCTGGCAGGTGTCGGAGGAATGCAGGCCGAGCTTTTCTTCGACCCGCACGACCTCGTAGCCGGGCGTGTCGGTCGGCACGATGAAGGCGGAAATGCCCTTCTTGCCGGCGGCCGGATCGGTGACCGCGAAGATGATGACCATCTGGCCGTTCTTGCCCGACGTGATGAACTGCTTGGCGCCGTTGATGACGTAATGGTCGCCGTCGCGCACCGCCTTGGTCTTCAGGTTGGATGCGTCGGAGCCGGCCTGCGGCTCGGTCAGCGCGAAGCCGCCGATCCATTCGCCGCTGGCGAGCTTCGGCAGGAAGCGTTCCTTCTGCGCGTCGGTGCCGAATTTGAGGATCGGCACGCAGCCGACGGAACTGTGGACGCTCATGATGGTGGAGCAGGGGCCGTCGCCGGCGGCAATCTCTTCCAGCGCGATGGCATAGGCGACGGCACCCGTCTCCGATCCGCCATAGGTTTCCGGCACCAGCATGCCAAGGAAGCCGAGGTCACCCATCTCCTTCAACTCCTCCTTCGGGAAGCGGGAGTGCCGGTCGCGGTCCGCAGCACCCGGCGCCAGGCGCTCGCGGGCAAAATCGCGGGCCATGTCGCGGATCTGTTCTTGTGCTTCCGTCAGGATCATGCGCGGGTCTCCTCCCAGTTCCGTGTTATCGCGGGCGCTCGACGGCGATGGCGGTTGCCTCGCCGCCGCCGATGCAGACCGCCGCCATGCCGCGATGGACATCATAGCGCTCCATTGCCGCCAACAGGGTCACGATGATGCGCGCGCCGGAGGCACCGATCGGATGGCCGAGCGCGCAGGCGCCGCCATGGACGTTGACCGTGTCATGCGGCAGGTCAAGGTCGCGCATCGCGGCCATGGCGACAACCGCGAAGGCTTCGTTGATCTCGAAAAGATCGACATCCTTCAGGTGCCAGCCGGTCTTCGCCGAGAGCTTTTCCAGCGCGCCGATCGGGGCCGTGGCGAAGTGGGCGGGGGCCTGCGAATGGGTTGCGTGGCCACGGATCACCGCGAGCGGTGTCAGTCCGCGCCGTTCCGCCTCCGACCGTCGCATCAGGACGAGGGCGGCCGCGCCGTCGGAAATGGAGCTGGAATTGGCCGCCGTCACCGTGCCGCCGTCGCGGAAGGCCGGTTTGAGGGTGGGGATCTTTTCGGGCTTCGCCTTGCCCGGCTGTTCGTCTGTGGCGGCGAGCGTTTCGCTCTTGCCATTGCGCACGGTGACCGGAACGATCTCGCTTTCGAACAGGCCGGTGTCGATGGCCTTTTGAGCACGGTTCAGCGAGGTGATGGCGTAGTCGTCCTGCATCTCGCGGGTGAACTGGTAGGCCTCGGCGCAGTCCTCGGCGAATGTCCCCATCAGTCGGCCCTTGTCGTAGGCGTCCTCCAGCCCGTCGAGAAACATGTGGTCGATAACGCGACCATGGCCGAGGCGATAGCCGCTGCGGGCCTTTTCCAAGAGGTAGGGGGCGTTGGTCATGCTTTCCATGCCACCGGCGATGCAGGTGGCGGCCGAACCTGCCGCGATCAGGTCATGGGCGAGCATGGCGGTCTTCATGCCGGAGCCGCACATCTTGTTGATGGTGGTTGCACCCGATGCGTAGGGAATGCCGGCGGCGATGGCAGCCTGTCGGGCCGGCGCCTGTCCGAGACCGGCGGGGAGCACGCAGCCGAAGACCACCTCGTCAATGATGTCGGCGGAAACATTGCCGCGTTCGAGGGCGGCGCGGATCGCGCTGGCGCCGAGTTCTGGCGCGCTGGTTCCGGCAAACTGCCCCTGCAGGCCGCCGATGGCGGTGCGGGCGGAGCCGACGATCACGACCGGATCTTCCGTTGTCATTTCCACCTCCCAATGAAACTGACTTGATGTCTTGGATAATAGCACTCTTCCAGGCGCGTTTCATCGCTAATTCGATTGACGAAATTGGTCTAAATGATAGCTTTGATCCATTATTCTGGAATTTCGGGGATCATATGATCTAGATGGACGATCTCGACGGCTTCGACCGAAAGATTCTCAAGGTCCTGAGCGAGGAGGGGCGCATCAGCTGGCGCGATCTCGCCGCGCGCATCGGCCTGTCCTTTTCTCCGACGCTCAGGCGTGTGCGCAAGCTGGAGGAGAGCGGTGCCATCCAGGGCTATGCCGCGCTCTTGGACGAAGGGCGGATGCTCGGCACGCTCGGCGTCTTCATCTCCGTGACGCTCGAACGCCAGACCAAGGACGTGCTACTGGCCTTCGAGGGTTGCGTGACGGATATCCCCGAGGTCGTCGGAGGATACCAGACGAGCGGCAGTTCAGACTATTTGCTGCATGCCATGGTGCGCGATCTGGAACATTACCAGCGGCTGCTCGACATCCTGACGGCGGCGCCGGGCGTGGCGCGCATCCAGTCGAATTTCGCCATCAAGACCTTCGTGCGGCGGTCGGCCTTTCCCGCATGATCGCTACCGTCAGGCAGCGCAGTGGTCGCCGAGCGCGCGGATCATCGACAGGCAGGCCTCCAGCTCGCTGATCAGCACATATTCGTCCGGCTTGTGGGCGCGACCGATGTCGCCGGGACCGCAGATGATGGCGTCGATGCCGGCCTGCTGGAACAGACCGGCCTCGGTGCCATAGCTGACGGCGGCGAGGCTTTCGTTGCCGCTGAGCTCTTCCACAAGCGTTGCAAGCGGCGCATCGGCGGCAAGCGAGAGGGCCGGATAGGCATTCAGCTCCGTCCACTCGACCTCGAAGCCGTCTTTCGCCAGCGCTTCGGCTGCCTCTTTCACCTGCGTCAACAGTCCGGCCGGATCGACGCCGGTGATGGCGCGCGCCTCGACCTGCATGACGGCTTCCTCCGGGATGATGTTGAGGGCCTGTCCGCCGGAAATGATACCGGCCTGCATGGAGGAGTAAGGCGGCTGGAAGGCGTCGTCGAAGGGGCCGGTCGCCAGGTTCGCCGCCTGCGTGATCGTCGCGTTCAGGACGTTTGCCATGGCGTGGATGGCGTTGCGGCCGAGATCGGGGCGGGACGAATGGCCGGCAAGGCCCTTCACGGTGATCCGCGCTGCCGCCTTGCCCTTGTGGGCGCGCACCGCACGCATGCCGCTCGGCTCGCCGATGATTGCGCCCAGCGGCTTGGCGCAGAGGTCCGGGATTTTTGCGATCATGTGCGGCACGCCGCGGCAGCCGGCTTCCTCGTCATAGGAAAAGGCGATGTGGATCGGATGCTTGAGTTCTCGTTTGGCGAACTCGGGTGCGGCGGCAAGGACGGTGGCCAGAAAGCCCTTCATGTCGCTCGTCCCGCGGCCGAAGAGGTGGTCGCCGTCCCGGCGCATGGCAAAGGGGTCGCTGCTCCAGTCCGGTTCTCCGGCCGGCACCACGTCCATGTGTCCCGACACTATGTAGCCTGGCCGGTCGGCGGGGCCGAGCGTCGCGAACAGGTTAGAACGATCGCCCTCGGGACCGGGGATCAGCGTAACCTTCGCGCCGATCTTTTCCAGATAGTCGGCAATCCAGGCGACGATCTCGCCGTTCGGCGTTCCGACGACGGAGGGGAAGGCAATCAGGCGGTCGAGGATTTCGGCAGGGGTCATTGTCATTCTCTGTTCGTGTTGGCGGTCCGGCACGTAGTCGGATGCGGCTATTCCTCTGCCTCCTCGGCGGCGTGTTCGGTGATGTCGGCCAGCATATGGCGGACATGCTGGTCTGCGGCCTCGTAGAAGACCTGCTTGGCGCGGCGCTCGCTGCGCACCAGTCGGGCGGCGCGAAGCAGGCGGAGATTGTGGCTGACCAGCGACTGGGAGGCGCCGACACGCGCGGTGATATCGCCGACCGACATCGGCTCGTTCAGGCAGCACAGCAATATGCGCAGGCGCGTCTGGTCGCCAAGCAGCCGGAAGGTTTCGGCGATGATGGTGATGTTGGCGTCATCAGGTGCTGCGGTCGTCAATGCGAATGCCCTCCGGCCGCATGCCCATGATCATGGCCGACGTGACCCTGGGCGGTCGATGCGACTGGCTTCTTCGCACCGTTCTGCCGCTCGATCGGGCAGGTATTCTTGTGGCCGTCCCAGTCGATCTCGATGGTCGAGTGCCTGATTTCGAATTCGGCGGACAGTTCCGATTTCAGCCGCCGTTGCGTTTCGGCCGGATCGGCGCCCTCGACCAGGGTGATCTCCATGGTCGCCGTGGTCTGGCCGGAGGTGATCGACCAGACGTGGACATGGTGGACGTCGGCGACACCATCGACCGCCTTGCGCAGATGCGCCCGCATGGTTTCGGGATTGGCGCCGTGCGGCGATCCTTCCATCAGGATGTTGAGCGAATTCTTCAACAGAATCCAGGCGCTGCGCAGTACGAGAGCGGAGAGCAGCAGCGACAGGATCGGGTCGATCGGCATCCAGCCGGTGAAGTAGATGACGATGGCGGCGACGATCGCGGCCACCGAACCCAAGAGGTCGCCGAGCACATGCAGCATCGCGCCCTTGATGTTCACATGATCGCTGTCGCCCTTCATCAGCATCATGAAGACGCCGATATTGACGAAGAGCCCGAGGACGGCGATCAGGAACATCGGCCCCGCTAGCACGGAGGAGGGGTTGAGCAGCCGCATGACCGCCTCATAGGCGATCCAGACGACGAGCAGGATCAGCGCCAGCGCGTTGATGAAACCGGCAAGGACCTCGAAGCGCATATAGCCGAAGGTCCGCTTGTTGTCGCCGGACTTGCGGCCAAAGTAGAAGCCGGCCCAGGCGAGTGCCAGTGCGGCGGAGTCGGTCAGCATGTGGCCGGCATCGGCGATCAGGGCGAGCGAGCCGGATATGAGACCGCCGGCGGCTTCGGCGATCATGAAGCCGAATGTGAGGACAAAGCCGAGCAGGACCGCGCGCTCGTTGTTGGTGTTGACGCTCGGCGCATGGCTGTGGCTGCCGCCGGAATGGGCGTGTTCGTGCTTTCCGTCCGGCGCTCCGTGTGCGTGATCGTGTCCGGCCATGGCCTGCTCCTCAAGACTCAAATCGATACTGAAACGCATCATATGAATAATTGTTCATATGTAAATGCGATATAGTCGAGGTCTAGTCGTCAGTCGTCCGACGCGCCGTCCGGATTGCGCCGGTAACGAAGGGCAATGTAGCCGCCGGCAATCGCCATCAACGCCATGACGTACCAGGTGATGGCATAGGAGAGATGGCTGTTGCGGAACTGCACGATCGTCAGGCCGCCGATCGGCAGGCCACCGGGATTGGGCGTCGCATCGGCGTCGATGAAGTAGGGGGCCACGTTGCCGAGACCGCGGGAGGCGGCCATCGCCTCGACATCGCGCGAATACCAGCGGTCGTCTTGTGGCGCATTGGAACGCAGCAGCGTGCCCTTCGGCTCGTTCATGCGGAGGAGGCCGGTCACGGTGACTGTCCCTTCCGGCTCGCCGTCCATGCGGCCTGCCCGGTCCTTGCGATCGAGGGGCACGAAGCCGCGATTGACGAAGACGATGGAACCGTCGTCCTCTTCCAGCGGCGTCATCACCCAGTAGCCGGGACCGCGTTCCGTCGAGGCATAGACGAGCGCTTCCTTGTCATTGAGGAAACGGCCGGTGGCGGTGACGTGGCGGTACTCGTCCTTTTCGGCGGTCACGGACGACCAGTCGGCTTCTGCCGGGGCGGGTGCCGCGGGCGCATGGACGCGTGCGTCGACGCGCGCGATCAGATCGAGCTTCCAGTGGAGCCGCTGCACCTGCCAGGTGCCGAGTGCGGTGAAGACGGAGAAGAAGAACAGCGTCAGTATGCCGACGGTCAGCCATTTGCGGGCGCTGATGGGCTTTTGCGCTTGGCTTGGTGCGGCAGGCTTCATGTCTCTGTCCCATATGTGCGAAGCGGCCCCTGAGGGCCGCTTCGGTCAGCCGTCAGGGCAGCTGCTTTATCATGTCTTCCATCTGCGGCATCATGTTGGTGTTCAAATGATGCATGACCCACAGCGATCCGGAGAGAGCGATCAGCACGAGGATGACGGTGAAGATCAGCGCCATCATCGTCCAGCCGCCCTGCGACTTGCTGTCCATGTGCAGGAAGTAGATCATGTGGACGACGATCTGGACGAGACCGAGCGCCATGATCAGCGTGGCGGTGACCATGCGGTCGCCGATGACATCGCCCATGACCAGCCAGAACGGAATGGCCGTGAGGATGACCGACAGGACGAAGCCGGTCAGGTAGGACTTCAGCGTGCCGTGGCTGGCATGGGTTTCGTGATGGTCGTGACCGTGATGGCCGGCGGCGTGGTGTTCGGCGCTCATCAGAGAACTCCCATGAGATAGACGAAGGAGAAGACGCCGATCCAGATGACGTCGAGGAAGTGCCAGAACATCGACAGGCACATCAGGCGGCGCTTGTTGTCGGCGATCAGCCCGTGCTTGGCGACCTGAAGCATCAGCACGACCATCCAGACGAGACCGGAGGTGACGTGCAGGCCGTGGGTGCCGACGAGGGTGAAGAAGGACGACAGGAAGGCGCTGCGGCCGGGGCCGGCGCCCTCATGGATCAGGCTCGAGAACTCGTAGAGCTCGATGCACAGGAAGGCGAGGCCGAACAGGCCGGTGATCGCCAGCCAGCCGAGCACGCCCTTGCGGTTGCCCTTTTCCATTTCCAGCATGGCGACGCCGTAGGTGATCGACGAGAACAGCAGCATGGCGGTGTTGACCGCCACCAGCGGCAGCTCGAAGATTTCCTTCGGGTTCGGGCCGCCGGCATAGCTGTGGCCGAGAACGGCGTAGCTCGCAAACAGCATCGCGAAGATGAGGCAGTCGCTCATCAGGTAGATCCAGAAGCCGATTGCGGTGCCGTTTTCCGCGTGGTGCTCTTCGGTTGTGTAGAAGGCGTAGCTTTCGCCGTTCGCCGGGTGCTTTTCCATTGCAGTATCCGTCATGGGTCAGGCCTCCAGCGCAGCGAGTTGCCGGGTGCGCTCGGCCTCGACGCGAACCACGTCTTCCGCGGGGATGTAGTAGTCGCGCTTGTAGTTGAAGGTATGGACGATGGTGACGCCGAGGATCGACACGAAGGAGACGACGGCGAGCCACCAGATGTGCCAGACCATGGCGAAGCCGAAGGCGATGCTCAGACCGCCGAGGATGATGCCCGTCGGGGTGTTCTTCGGCATGTGGATCGGGATGAAGCCTTCCTGCGGACGCTTGTAGCCGTGCTTCTTCATGAACCACCACGCGTCGTGATCGTAGACAATCGGCGTGAAGGCGTAGTTGTAGGACGGCGGCGGCGAAGAGGTCGACCATTCCAGCGTACGGCCGTTCCACGGATCGCCGGTCTCGTCCTTCAGCGCTTCGCGGTTCTTGAAGGAAACGTAGAGCTGGACGAGGAAGGACAGGATGCCGAGCAGGATCAGGAATGCGCCGAAGGCGGCGATCTGGAACCAGATCTGCAGCGACGGATCCTCGAACTGGCTCATGCGGCGCGTCACGCCCATCAGGCCCAGAACGTAGAGCGGCATGAAGGCGAAGTAGAAGCCGATCAGCCAGAACCAGAAGGACATCTTGCCCCAGAAGGCGTCGAGCTTGAAGCCGAAGGCCTTCGGAAACCAGAAGTTGATGCCGGCAAAGACGCCGAACACGACGCCGCCGATGATCACGTTGTGGAAGTGGGCGATCAGGAACAGCGAGTTGTGCAGCACGAAGTCGGCCGGCGGGACAGCGAGCAGGACGCCCGTCATGCCGCCAATGACGAAGGTCACCATGAAGCCGATCGTCCAGAGCATCGGCACTTCGTAGCGGATGCGGCCGTGATACATGGTGAAGAGCCAGTTGAACATCTTCGCGCCCGTCGGGATCGAGATGATCATGGTCGTGATGCCGAAGAAGGCATTGACCGAGGCGCCCGAGCCCATGGTGAAGAAGTGGTGCAGCCACACGATGTAGGACAGCAGGGTAATGACCACCGTCGCGTATACCATCGAGGTGTAGCCGAACAGCCGCTTGCCGGAGAAGGTGGCGACGACTTCGGAGAAGACGCCGAACAGCGGCAGGATCAGGATGTAGACTTCCGGGTGGCCCCAGATCCAGATCAGGTTGACGTAGAGCATGGCGTTGCCGCCATCGGCATTGGTGAAGAAGTGCGTGCCGACGTAACGGTCAAGCGACAGCATGGCGAGCACGGCGGTCAGGACCGGGAAGGCGGCGACGATCAGCACGTTGGTGCAGAACGAGGTCCAGGTGAAGACCGGCATCTTCATCATCGACATGCCCGGGGCGCGCATCTTCAGGATGGTCACGATCAGGTTGACGCCTGATAGCAGTGTCCCGATGCCCGCCACCTGCAGGCCCCAGATGTAATAGTCGACCCCCACGTCCGGACTGTAGAGGATGCCCGACAGTGGCGGATAGGCCAGCCAGCCGGTCTTGGCGAACTCGCCGACGAACAGCGAGATCATCACGATCACCGCGCCGGCGACCGTCATCCAGAAGGAGAAGTTGTTGAGGAACGGGAAGGAGACGTCGCGGGCGCCGATCTGCAGCGGCACGACAAAGTTCATCAATCCGGTGACGAAGGGCATGGCCACGAAGAAAATCATGATCACGCCATGGGCCGTGAAGATCTGGTCGTAGTGATGCGGCGGCAGGTAGCCGTCCGATCCGTTGAAGGCGATCGCCTGCTGCAGACGCATCATCAGCGCGTCGGCAAAGCCGCGCAGCAGCATGATGACGGCCAGAACGATGTACATGATACCGATCTTCTTGTGGTCGATCGAGGTGAACCATTCGTTCCAGAGGTATCCCCACAGGCGGAAATAGGTCAGCGCGCCGAATACGACGGCGCCGCCGAGCGCCACGACGGCAAACGTCGCGACCAGGATCGGCTCATGGTAGGGAATGGCGTCAAGCGTCAGCTTGCCAAAGAGGAATTTCATCAAATCCGGATCGGAAAACATCGGATTTCCTTTGAGTTATCTTTCTAACTGTCAATGCGTCCGGCGCGTGTGGCGCCGGGTCCGGCTTCGCGCCGAGGCGAAGCCGCAGCAGCGGATGCGGATCATCCCTCGGGGCGGATCGCTTTCTTTTCGTCCAGCGCCGCCTTCTCAAGCACGCCATCGGGTGCCCGGCAGACCAGCCCGGCGTCGATCATCGCCATTTCGCTCATGCAGGTCTCGGACGGATCGGCGCACATGTCGAGGATCTTGTCGTAAAGACCGGCATCAGTGCTGGCGTAGTAGCGGACCGGCTCCTTCTCGCTCGGCTTGGCGAGATCGAGATAGGCGGCGCGGGTCAGACTGTCATTGCTGGCCTTGACCTTGGCGACCCAGTCATCGAAGCCGGCCTGATCGAGGCCGTGGAACTTGAAGCGCATGTGCGAGAAGCCGGCGCCGGAATAGTTCGCCGAGAAGCCTTCGTACTCGCCCGCCTTGTTGATGACGGCGTGCAGCTTCGTCTCCATGCCGGCCATGGCGTAGATCTGGCCTGCCAGCGCGGGGACGTAGAACGAGTTCATCACGGAAGAGGCGGTGATCTTGAAATTGATCGGAACATCGACCGGGGCCGCGAGTTCATTGACTGTGGCGATGCCGTAATCGGGATAGAAGAACAGCCATTTCCAGTCGAGAGCCACGACTTCCACGGTCAACGGCTTGACGTTGGGATCAAGGGCCTTGTCCTCGGCGACACGGTCAAGCGGGCGATAGGGATCGAGAGTATGGGTGCTGATCCAGGTAACCGCGCCAAGCGCGATGATGATAGCAAGGGGAGCAGCCCAGATGACAACCTCGAGACCGGTCGAATGATCCCACTCCGGATCGTACTTGGCGGCCGTGTTCGACTGGCGATAGCGCCAGGCGAAGAACAGGGTTGCGGCAATAACGGGAACGACGATCAGAAGCATGAGGACCGTCGCAATGACGATCAGATCACGCTGCTGGATGGCGATGTCGCCGGAGGGCGCCATGACGACCCAGTTGCATGAGGCAAGCATCATGCAAAGGAGTGACGCAGCTCCAAATCTCCAAATTTTCTTCACGGTTCTACCTTGCGTTATGGTGTCCTATTTTCCCCCACTCCTCTTGGGTACGAGCCGGTAAATGATCCAGATCAAAATGCCTATGAGGTGATGTGACGCAGTGCAGCAAAAATTCGACAAGAATACGCCAACAAAAAGGCGGGGCATCCCGCACCCCTTCGGATGTGGCCGGCGGCCGTTCCGGCAAGGTCCATTTGACGCAGGCAGTCCTCGCGCGCATATTTGGTGGGCGAGGAGTGGAATCGCAGGCGATGGCCTCACGGGGACGCCGGCGGAGAATCAGAGCTCGATGAAGCTTGGAGGAGTTACTTAATGAGTGTTGCAGGTCAGATCAGCGATCATCCGAATTCTGCCGGACTGGAGCGAGATGCGCGCTTCATGCATGCGGATCGCGGAACGGATGCGGGCAAGATAGCGCTGGGCGTTATCCTTGGCCGGTCGTCGGAGTTCTTCGATTTCTTCATCTACGCCATTGCGTCGGTACTCGTCTTTCCGTCGCATTTCTTTCCAAACTTTCAGCCGCTTGAGGGTATCCTCCTGTCGTTCGCCGTCTTCTCGCTGGCCTTCATCGCCCGCCCGGTCGGCACCGTGGTCTTTACGGTCATCGACCGCCTGTACGGTCGCGGAACGAAGCTCATCATCGCGCTGTTCGTGCTCGGCGGCTCGACCGCCGCAATGAGCTTCCTGCCGGGCTATGACGAGATCGGCTACTGGGCGGCAGCCATGCTGATCGTGCTGCGTCTCGGACAGGGCTTCGCGCTCGGCGGCGCCTGGGACGGTCTTGCCTCTCTGCTGGCGCTGAACGCGCCGAACAATCGCCGCGGCTGGTACGCGATGATGCCGCAGCTCGGCGCGCCGCTCGGCTTCCTGCTGGCCGCCGGCCTTTTCACCTATTTCGTGCTGGCGCTGAAGACGGAAGACTTCCTCGAATGGGGATGGCGCTATCCGTTCTTCGTCGCCTTCGCGATCAACGTCGTGGCGCTGTTTGCCCGTCTCCGCCTGGTGGCGACGCGTGAATTCGGCGAGCTCCTGGAACGGGCCGAGCTGATGCCGGTCAAGACCGTCGACCTTATCCGCAACCGTGGCGTGGACGTGGTGATCGGCACCTTCATCCCACTCGCCAGCTTCGCCATGTTCCACCTCGTGACGGTCTTCCCGCTGAGCTGGATCACCCTCTACTCGGATCATCCGGTCCACAGCTTCCTGCTTGTCGAAATGCTCGGCGCCTGCATCTGTATCGGCACGATCATCCTGTCGGGCATGCTGGCCGACAAGATCGGTCGTCGCGGACAGCTGACGGTCTCGGCGGTGCTGATCGCCATCTTCGCTGTCACTGCGCCATTCCTGCTCGACATGGGTCGCAGCGGTCAGGATGCCTTCGTGCTGCTCGGCTTCGCGGTTCTCGGCCTGTCCTTCGGTCAGGCTGCGGGTGCCGCGGCCTCGCGCTTCGGCCGTGTCTACCGTTATTCGGGTGCGGCGCTGACGTCGAACTTGGCCTGGCTGATCGGTGCCGGTTTCGCTCCGTTGGTTGCTCTGAGCGTCGCCCATGCCTTCGGCGTCGCCTATGTCGGCATCTATCTGTTGTCGGGCGCGGTTTGCACGCTGGTCGCGCTCTATTTCAGCAAGACGGTGGAAACCGCCGACGACTGAGCCAGGCCAGGGTTTTCAGACCGAGAATCAGAAAGGGCACCGGATTTCTCCGGTGCCCTTTCTCTTTTGCTACGTCTGAAGTGTGAAACCTCAGTCGGCTTCTGTTTCTGCGACTTCCGGGACGGTCGGCTTGGCACGGCGCAGATACTTGCCGGCGATGATCGGCAGGACGAAGCCGGCGACGGCAAGCGTCCAGATCGAGATCGACAGCGGCGAGGCGACCAGCGTCGACCAGTCTCCGTTGGAGATTGTCATGGCACGCCGGAGATTGACTTCCATGGCGTTGCCGAGCAGCACCCCCATGATGACAGGCACCAGCGGGACGTCGAGCTTGCGCAGGACCCAGCCGAGAACGCCGAACAGGATCATGACCATCAGGTCGAAGGTCGAGCCGGAGATGCCGTAGATACCGACGAAGGAGATCATCGCGACCGCCGGCATCAGGTACTTGGTCGGGATCATCAGGATGCGCACGAAGATGCCGACCATCGGGATGTTGAGCGCCAAGAGCATGACGTTGGCGATGATCAACGCCGCGATCAGGCCCCAGACGACGTCCGGGTTCTTGGTGAACAGCAGCGGGCCGGGGGTGATGTTGAGCGCCATCAGCATGGCGAGCAGAACCGCGGTCGTGCCGGAGCCGGGAACGCCGAGCGCCAGCATCGGCACCAGGGCGCCACCGGCAGCGGCGTTGTTGCCGGCTTCGGGAGCTGCGACGCCACGCGGATCGCCCTTGCCGAACGTCTTGTCCTTGTCGGAAATCTTCTTTTCCAGGCCATAGGCCATGAAGGAGCCGAGCGAGGCGCCGGCACCGGGCAGGACACCGGCCAGGAAGCCGATGACGGTCGAGCGCGAGATGGCGCCGAAGCAGCCCTTGAGCATGGCCCAGGACGGCAGCATGCGGCCGATCTTGACCTTCGAGTCCGGATTGCCGTCGGTCTCCTCGTTGCGGTGCTCGAGGAAGATGAAGACTTCCGACAGTGCGAACAGGCCGACGATGGCGACCAGGAAGTTGATGCCGTCGTAGAGATGAACGTTGCCGAAGGAGAAGCGCGGAACGCCCGTCTGGCCGTCGACGCCGACCATGGCAATGCCGAGACCGAGGGCTGCGGCAAAGGCCGCCTTGCCCTGATTGGCGCTGGCGATGCCGCCGAGCGTGGCGAAGGCGAGCACGTACAGGGCGAAGTATTCGGCCGGGCCGAACAGCAGCGCCAGCTTGACGAGCTGCGGGGCGAGGAAGGCAAGGCCGATCGTTGCGACGAAGGAACCGACGAAGGAGGCGATGCCGGAGAGCGCCAGCGCTTCGCCGGCCTGTCCGTTCTTGGCCATCGGATAGCCGTCGAGCGTGGTCATAACCGCCGGCTCGTCGCCGGGAATGTTGAGCAGGATCGACGAGATGCGGCCGCCATACATGGCGCCGTAATAGACGCTCGTCAGCAGGATCAGCGCCGGCGTGGCGCCGAGGCCGAGAGAGAAGGCGAGCGGGATGAGGATGGCGACGCCGTTTGACGGACCGAGGCCCGGCAGTGCGCCGATGATGGTGCCGAGGAAACAGCCGATCAGGGCGAGCAGCAGGTTCTGCCAGGTCAGTGCGACCGCGAAGCCGTCGGCAAGGGCGAATAGGGTATCCATGACTGTTCCTCCCCTTAGAAGCCGAACGGTCCCTTGGCGAGCGAAAGGCCAAGGATGAGATGGAAGATGGCGTAGATGCCGACGGAGATGCAGAACCCGGCGATGATGGATTCCAGCGGTGTTGCACCGAGACGCCAGGCGAGGAAGGCCGAGGCGAAGATGGTCGCGATCACGAAGCCGGCTTCCGGCAGTGCGTAGGTGTAGGCGATCATCACCGCGACCGACAGGCCGATCTCGAACAGGCGGCTGACGGCCGGCCAGTGGGGATCGCTATCGGGAAGGAAGAAGATGGCGACGCTGGCGATGGCCAGAACGATGCCGACGATGATTGGAAAAGTCTTGGCGCCCACCGGATCGGTGATGAAGCTGGTTTCGATCAGGGTCGCCTGCCAGATGTAGAAGCCCGCCAGCAGAACCCCGACAACGCCGAGAACGCGGTCGCTCATGTTGCCTCCCACGATATGTCTCCCGTGTTTGATCTTACAAGAAGTCCGGGCGAGGAGATACCTGCCCGGACCATTGATGCTCAGTTGCCTGGTTTACTTGATCAGGCCGATTTCCTTGGAAATCGAGGTGATGTCGTTGACCGATTCCTGAACGAAGGCCTGGAAGTCTGCGCCGCGCTTGTCGAGCGGAGCGAGGCCGTTCTGGGCCATGATGTCCTTCCATTCCTTGGAGTCGTAGACCTTGCCGATCGACTCGACCCAGTAGTTGTAGGCTTCGTCGGACATGTTGCCCGGAGCGTAGAAGCCGCGCCAGTTGGCGCCAACCACGTCGATGCCCTGTTCCTTGGCGGTCGGGAAGGAGGCGAAGTCGCCTTCCAGACGCTCGGGGGCGAGAACGGCGATGACCTTGATGTCGCCGGAGTCGACGAAGCCCTTGGCTTCGGACGCGTCGCCGGTGAAGGCCTGAACGCTGCCGGCCAGAAGCTGGGTGACGGCTTCACCGCCGCCATCGAAGGCGACGTACTTGATCTGGCGAACGTCTTCGACGCCGGCCTTCTTGGCGGCCATCAGCACCTTCAGGTGGTCCCAGCCGCCAACGGCGGAGCCGCCTGCGACAGCGACGCTGGTCGGGTCGGCCTTGATCTTGTCCATCAGCTCGGGAAGCGTGTTGATCGGCGAATCCTTGGCAACGGCAATGATGCCGTAGTCGGCGCCGACGGAAGCGACCCAGCGAACCTGATCCATGGTGTTGCCCGGGAACGCGCCCTGGGCAAGACGGGTTGCCGTCGCAGAGGACGCGGCAACGACCAGGTTGGAATCGTCGTTACGCTTGCCGACCACGAAGGCGTAAGCCACGCCGCCGCCGCCGCCAGCCATGTTGGCAACCTGAACGGTGCCGTTGACCAGCTTGAGGTCCTGGAGCGCCTTGCCGACCTGACGGCAGGTGAAGTCCCAGCCGCCGCCCGGGTTTGCCGGTGCGATGCACTCCGGAGAATCCGGTTCAAAGGCGAAGGACGGTGCAGCGAAGGTTGCGACCGTCATGACGGCAGCGAAGGTTGTCGTTATCAGTTTTTTCATGAATCCCTCCTCAGGAATGAATGGATGACGCGGGCTGCCTCCGAACAGAATCCGCGATCGGCGTTTACGCTAGTCGAGAAAGCTGTCATTAACCTGTCACCCCACTGGAGAGCCCGGGAGGCCGCGCGATGCGGTTCTTGCTTGTTGAAGATACGTTGGATGTCGCCGAGGCCATTGCCGGCCGGCTCGGCAATGCCGGCCATGTCGTCGACCTTGCCCAGACACTGGAAGATGCCTGGCATTTCGCCGTGACGAACGACTACGATCTGGTCATTCTCGACATGAACCTGCCGGACGGCTCGGGCCTGAACTTTCTAAAGCGCCTGCGCCAGGAGCAGATCGTCTTTCCGGTGCTCGTCCTGACTGCCAGGCTCTCCGTCAACGACAAGATCGGCGCGCTCGACTACGGCGCCGACGACTACATGGTCAAACCCTTCGATTTCGGCGAGCTCGAAGCGCGCATCCGGGCGATCGTCCGGCGCGGCAGCACGCAGAGCGACCGGTCGATCGCCGTCGGCAACCTCACCTTCGACATGGCCGAACGATCGCTGACGGTCGACGGCAAGGAGGTTGAACTGACGCGACGGGAAACGATCCTGCTGGAGATATTCCTGACCAATCGCGGTCGGGTTCTGGAGAAGGAGGAGCTGCTGACGCGGCTGTTCGGGCTGGAGAGCAACAGCAATGCGAATGCCGTCGAGCTTTACGTCGCAAGGCTGCGGCGCAAGCTGGAGGGGGCCGACCTGGAAATCCGCACCTTGCGCGGCATCGGCTACCAGGCGCGTGACACGGTTCAGGGGAAATCCGCTTGACGATCTCCGGCGTTTCCTTGCCGTCTTCGCGTGGCCCGTCGGTTGCAACGCGACTGGCACTTCTTCTGACGGTCCTGCTGTTGCTGGCGTCGACGGTGGCGATCTATGCGGCCTACAGCTATGGCCGGGCGGCGGCGGACGAAACATATGACCAGCTGCTGACCGGTGCCGCGCTGCAGATTTCCGAACGCATCTCGGTCAGCAACCGGCAGTTCGAGGCGGATATCCCGCTGTCGGCCTTCGAGCTTCTGGCGCTCGCGAAGGACGACCGGATCTTCTACCGCATCTTCGATTCGACGGGCGAGACGGTGACGGGCTATGACGATTTTCCCCTGCCGCCGGCCGGGCGGGAAAAGGGCAATCGTCCAGTCACCTATGAGACCAACTATGCCGGCGCGCCGGTCAGAGCGGTCATGCTGACCCGTTATCTCGCGGAGAAGGGCGTCAGCGGGCCGGTTCGCATCATTGTCGCGCATACGACGGAAGCGCGCACGGCGCTTGCCCGCAGCATTGCCCGGCGCGCCATGCTGCTCGTCGTTCTCGCCGGCGTGGCCGTCATCTTTCTTGCCATCCTCGCGATGCGGCTGGCACTTCGCCCGCTCGACCGTATCGAAAGGGCAATCATTGCCCGCGATCCCCTCGACCTGTCGCCCTTTACCTCGACGACGCCGCGCGAGGTCGAGGCGCTGGTCGGTTCCATCAACCGGTTCATGGAGCGGCTGTCGCGGCGCGTGCATGCGCTGCAGGATTTCGTCGCCGATGCGGCCCATCAGATGCGTACGCCGATCACGGCAATCCGCGCGCAGGCGGAACTGGCCGTCGAGGAGGACGATCCGGAACGGCTGAAGATGCTGGTGCGCCGCATCCGGGCCCGCGCCATCGGCGTCGGCAGGCTGACCGACCAGCTGCTCTCGCACGCGCTCGTCACCCACCGGTCCGACACCGCCGTCCTGGCGCCGCTCGATCTGCGCCGCGTCGCGCTCGAGGCGGAACGCGAGTTCCGTTCCATCTCGTTCCAGCAGAACTCGTCGATTGATCTCGACCTGCCGGAAGAAGAGGTGTGGATGACGGGGGATGCCTTCTCGCTGAAGGAGGCGATCAAGAACCTGATCGCCAATGCCTATGCCCATGGCAAGCCGCCGGTCGGCGTCGCGGTTCTTCAGAAGGACGGCAAGGCGATCGTCAAGGTCACCGACCAGGGCGGAGGATTTTCCGCCGCCGATCCGTCCGAGATCGGCAAGCGCTTCGCCCGCAACGAGAACAAGCCGGAAAGCGCCGGTCTCGGCCTCGCCATCGTGCGCGAGGTGCTCGTCTCTCACAATGGCGACATCATCACCGGCACCGACGCCACCGGCTTCTGGATCGGAATGCGCTTCGACGTCGTTCGGAATGAGGAGGCAGTATCATGAGCCCGCTCCACGCTCCCTTCGTTCGCCTGGCTCGCGCTTTCGGTGTCTTCTGTTTGCTCGCGGTGGGTGCCGTTGCCGCGCGGGCCACGGATACGGATTTCCCGGCGCATTCGGGCAAGGCCACCGAGACGCTGGTGATCGCCAGCATTACCGACCTCAGGGCTTTCCGGCCACTGATCGAGGGGTTCCAGAAGCGCTATCCGGACGTCGCCATTCACTACAGCGAGACGACCAGCGAGTATCTCGATGCAGCCATGGCGTCGGCCTGCAAACAGAAGCAGTTTGCCGCCGATCTCGTGATTTCCTCGTCGATTGCCGCACAGGTTCAACAGGTCAATAATGGCTGCGCCCAGAAGATCGGCGGCACGGCGGCGGCGAGCCTGCCGGACTTCGCGAAATGGCGCGGCGAGCTTGTCGGCGTCACCTTCGAGCCGGCGGTGATCGTCTACAACAAGGCGGGGATTGCGCCTGCCGAGGTGCCGCAGGACCGGTTCTCGCTGGTCGATCTGTTGCGCGAACCGGGCCGTTTCGACGGACGGATCGGGACCTACGACATCGAACGCTCGGGCGTCGGCTACATCTTCGCCTTCGAGGATGCGCTGCAGGCGAGCACCTGGGGGCGTCTCATCGAAAGCTTCGGCCGCAACCGGGCGCAGACCTTCTGCTGCACGTCTGAAATCCTTGACCGGGTCGCCGACGGCCGGTTGCTGTTCGGCTACAACGTGCTCGGTTCCTATGCGCTCGCCCGGCAACAGACCGATGACCGGATCGGCATCATCTTCCCCTCCGACTATACGCTAGTTCTTGCGAGGGCGGCCTATATTCCGCGCGAAGCCCGCGCCGCTGCCGTTGCCAGCCTGTTTCTCGACTATCTGGTCTCAAGCGAAGGGCGGGCGCTTCTCGCCGGTCCGCCGCAACTGTTCTCGCCCGTCGATGGCCCCGCCGTGTTGAGCAAGCTCACATCGGACGGCGAACAGACGCTGCGAACCATCGGTCTCAATCCCACCCTGCTGGTCGCGTTGGACAAGCAGAAGAAGCGCAGCTTCATCCAGCAGTGGCAGCAGTCTTTAGCGCCGCGCTGATCTCGTCCACAGCCTCTTCCTGCATTTCGTCAATAGTCCTTTTTTGACATCACGAAATTGAATAGTCTGCCTTTGAAGCGGGAGGAGAGGTGACCATGCCGCAAAGGGAGAGGGCGGCCGCAACGCTGCCCAACGATCCGGAGTTCGGCCCCTGGCTTGCCCAGGCGAGCATCCTGATCATCGATGACGAGCCGGGGATGCGCAATTTCCTGGTGAGGACGCTGGGGCCGCGCTGCAAGCATCTGGAGGAGGCGGCGGATGCGGCCGAAGCGTCGCGCAAGCTCGATGCGACGCATTTTGACGTCGTCATCCTCGATAATATCATGCCGGGCATGAACGGAGTCGACTGGCTGGCCGAGCAGCGCCGCATCGGCTTCTTCGCCAATGCCATCCTGATGACGGCTTACGCCGATCTCGACACCGTCATTCAGGCGCTTCGCGCCGGCGCGGTGGATTTCGTGTTGAAGCCGTTTCGCTCCAACCAGATTCTCAATGCCGTGGCCCGCTGTCTCGACCGCATGCGGCTGCAGAGCGAGAATTTTGTTCTCAAATATGAACTCAAGGCCGCATCCGAGGAAAGGCTGTTGCGCGACCGGCTGATCGGAAGTTCGGCGGAAATCGGCGCCATTCGCGATACCATCGCCCGCGTGGCACCGCTGCCGACGTCGATCCTGATCACCGGCGAATCCGGGACCGGCAAGGAGATCGCGGCCCGTTCGATCCATGGGCTTTCCGACCGCCAGGACAAGCCCTTCGTGCCGGTCAACTGCGCCGCCATTCCGAGCGAGATGATCGAGGCCGAACTTTTCGGCCATGTGAAGGGGGCGTTCACCGGCGCGGCCGGCACCCGCGACGGGCTGTTTCTCCATGCCCAGGGTGGCACGCTGTTTCTCGACGAGATCGGCGAACTGCCGCCGGCGACCCAAAGCAAGCTTCTGCGGGCGATCGAAAGCCGGCGCATCCGCCCGGTCGGATCCGAGCGCGAAATCCCCGTCGACCTGCGCTTCGTCTTCGCCACCAATGCGGATCTGGAACGCAAGGTCGAGGCCGGCAGCTTCCGGGCCGATCTCTATTACCGGATCAACGTCATGCAGATCGCCATGCCGCCGCTGAAGGATCGCGGCGGCGACGTTGTCGAACTGGCTGCACTGTTCATGGAGCGGCTGTCGAAGCAGCTCGGCATGCCGGAGGTGGCGATCACGCCGGAGGTGCGCGAGGGTCTACTCGCCTATGACTGGCCGGGCAATGTGCGCGAGCTGCGCAACATGGTCGAAAGGACGCTGATCCTCGGGCGCTTCCCGCAGGAACTCATGCGCGGACATGTGGCGCTTGCCGGCGGGGAGGGGGAATCGCTTGAAGCACTCGAGCGTCGGCACATCCTGAAGGTTCTCGAAGAATGCGACGGCAACCGGGCGGAGGCGGCGCGGCGTCTTGGCGTTTCGCGCAAGACCATCGACCGCAAATGTGCGTCCTGGGATGTCTGACGGGAATTCGTCCAGTGCCCCGGAGCCCGGCGCGCGGTCGGTGCGCTATCGCCTGCTGGCGATCGCGCTCCTGCCGATGCTGTTCATCGCGCCGCTGCTGCTCGGCATCGCCATGGTGCGCTGGAACGGCAAGTTCGACGCGCTGCTGACGGCCAAGGTCAACAGCGACCTGACGATCGCGCATCAGTATTTCACCCGCCTGCTCGACAAGACCGGAACAGCGATGGATGCGCTCGGCCAGTCGGCGGAGTTTCGGGACACGATTGCGACCGACCGAACGGATGGGGCGGCGCTGGCCGCCCTGCTCGAAACGCGTCGCAAGGACATGGGGCTCGACTTCCTGTTCCTGACGGAGATGGGCAACGCTAACGCGCGGTCGGACCACTGGCCCGTGGTCGCCGCGGCGCTGGCGGGCAAGTCGTCGACCATGGTCGACATCTTTTCCGAAGACGATCTGGCGACGATCTCGCCCGATCTCAAGCGCAAGGCGCATATCGAACTCATTTCCACCGCCAATGCCGTGCCGACGGACCGCAAGGCGGAAACGCGCGGCATGATCATTCATTCGGCAAGCCCGGTGATCCTGCCCGACGGCCGGCATGCGGCGCTCGAAGGCGGTATGCTGCTCAATCGCAATCTCGACTTCATCGACACGATCAACGACCTCGTCTACCAGAAAGCGAGCCTCTCGGAAGGCAGCCAGGGGACGGCGACGCTGTTTCTGGACGATGTGCGCATCAGCACCAATGTCCGCCTGTTCGAGGGCGAGCGGGCGCTTGGTACGCGCGTGTCGTCCGCGGTGCGCGACGAGGTGCTCGACCACGGGACGATCTGGCTCGGCAGCGCCTTCGTCGTCAACGACTGGTACATTTCCGCCTATGAACCGATCGTCGACAGCTTCGGCAAGCGGGTCGGCATGCTCTATGTCGGCTTTCTGGAGGAACCCTTCCGCCAGACGAAATACATCACCGTCGCCATTCTGGTCGGCGCCTTCCTTCTGGCGGCCGCGATCAGCGTGCCGGTCTTCATGCGCTGGGCGAGCGGCATCTTCCTGCCGCTGGAGCGCATGACGGCGACCATCGCCAAGGTGGAGGAGGGCGATCTTGCCGCCCGCACGGGGCTCGAGCGTGGCGAGGACGAGATTTCGCGGGTGGCGGTGCACCTGGACGAACTGCTGGACGACATCCAGTCGCGCGACAGGCAACTGCGCGCCTGGAACGAGGAGCTGAACAGCCGGGTCGAGGACCGGACCCGCGAACTCCGCCTTGCCAACGACCAGCTGGAGGCGGCGACCAAGCAGCTGATCGTCTCGGAGAAGCTGGCGGCTATCGGCGAGATTACGGCGGGCGTGGCGCACGAGATCAACAATCCGGTCGCCGTCATGCAGGGCAATCTTGACGTCATCCGCTCCGTGCTCGGCAGCCAGATCGACGACGTCAGGACGGAAATCAATCTCGTCGACGAACAGATCCACCGCATCCATCTGATCGTCACCAAGCTTCTGCAGTTCGCGCGGCCGGAGGAATATGCCGGCGCGGTCGAGCGCCATTCGCCGGCGGAGGTCGTCGCCGATTGTCTGCCGCTCGTCCAGCATCTCCTGAACAAGGCCGAAATCGAGGTCCGGCAGGACCACCGCTCGACACGGCTCGTGCTGATGAACCGCACCGAGCTGCAGCAGGTGCTGGTCAACCTGATCGTCAACGCCATCCATGCCATGCCGGACGGCGGCGTGCTGACGCTGCGCGATTTCGACTGCAGCGAAGAAGGCCGGCCGGGCGTGACGATCGAGGTGGAGGACACCGGCATCGGCATGGACGAGGCGACGCAGGCGCGCATATTCGATCCGTTCTTCTCCACCAAGAAGAGCGAGGGCACCGGCCTCGGCCTCTCCATCAGCCAGACGCTGATCGCGCGCCAGGGCGGGCATTTGTCGCTTGCGAGCGAGCCCGGCAAGGGAACGACGTTCACCATCGTCCTGCCCGAAGCCGACTGAACAGTCGCGTTCGTGGACATTCTGTCCGGACAAAATGTCCATGGGTCGCCGCTGGCTGGACATTTTGTCCATGGTTGCGCGGGTTCATGCCGCGCAAAGGCCCGGAATGCTTAACAAATTACAACTGGCACGGAACTTGTCTTTTCCATGGCATGCCGGATATCCGGTCCATTCGCATCAGCCCACCGACCGGCATCACCGGCAAGGCGGGCGCCTTGCCCGGGAGGTTGGTTGGGCGGGCATTGAGGCGAAGGGACCTTTCCGGCGGTCAACACATGGGAGGAAATTGACGTGTTTGACAGCCTGAAGAAAGAACACATCGTTGCGGGGGAAGGGTTCAACCGGTGGAAAGTGCCACCGGCGTCGATCGCCATTCACCTCTGTATCGGCTCGGTTTACGCCTGGAGCATCTTCAATCCGCCGCTCACCAAGCAGTTCGGCGTCGTCGCTGCAGCGCCGGAGGACTGGGGCCTGCAGTCGGTCGTCTGGATCTTCTCCGTCGCCATCGTTTTTCTCGGCCTTGCGGCGGCTTTCGCCGGCAAGTGGCTTGAAGAGGTCGGCCCGCGCATGGTCGGCGTCGTTGCAGCCCTCTGCTGGGGTGGTGGCTTCATCATCGGCGGTTTCGGCATCATGACCCACCAGCTCTGGCTGGTCTATCTCGGCTACGGCGTCATCGGCGGCTGCGGTCTCGGTCTCGGCTATGTATCGCCTGTCTCGACGCTGATCCGCTGGTTCCCGGACCGGCGCGGCATGGCGACCGGCATGGCCATCATGGGCTTCGGCGGCGGCGCGATGATCGCCGCACCGATCAAGGAATGGCTGCTCGGCGTGTTCTACAAGGCGCCGCAGTTCCTGGGGGCTGAAAGCGCCGTCAACCTGGTCACGGAAGGCGGCAAGCGCCTGGCGGAAGTCAACGGCCAGATGGTGGAAGTCGTCGTCGCGACGGCCAAGCAGGTGGCTGCGGCTCCCGTTCCGCTGCAGGAAGGCGTCTATGCGGTCGGCACCGGCAACACCGGCGCTGCCGGCACCTTCTTCACGCTCGGCATCGTCTACTTCTTCGTGATGATGATTGCGGCCTTCTCCTACCGCGTTCCGCGCGAAGGCTGGCGTCCGGCCGGCTGGACTCCGCCGACCGCGGATTCCGCAAGCCGCAAGATGATCACCCAGAACAACGTCCATATCGACCAGGCGCTGAAGACCCCACAGTTCTACCTCTTGTGGATCGTCCTCTGCTTCAACGTGACCGCCGGCATCGGCGTGATCGGGGTCGCGAAGACCATGATGACGGAAATCTTCGGCACGACGCTGCCGCTGATCGTCAACTCCGCTTTCGCCGCGACCTACGTGCTGATGATCTCGGTCTTCAACATGTGCGGCCGTTTCTTCTGGGCGTCGATCTCGGATTATATCGGCCGCAAGAACACTTATCACTGCTTCTTCGTACTCGGAATCATCCTCTATCTGTCGATCCCCTACGCGGCAGAGCAGGTCAGCGCCAATCCGGCGGTCACCTGGCTGATCATGTTCTATGCGGCAACGATGATCATCTTCACGATGTATGGCGGCGGCTTTGCCACCATTCCGGCCTACCTCGCCGACATCTTCGGCACCAAGTATGTCGGCGGCATCCATGGTCGTCTGCTGACGGCGTGGAGCACGGCGGGCGTTCTCGGCCCGCTGGCGATCACGCAGCTGCGTGACATGTCGCTGACCAGTTCCATCAAGGCGCTCGCCGCCAAGGTGGATCCGGCGGCCTTCCAGGCGAAGTTCGGTGCCGGCGTCGACCAGCTCGACCAGCTGGTGGCTGCCAAGACCGTGACGGTTGCCGGTCTCATGTCGATTGCGCCTGCCGGCACGATCGACCCGACGCCGAGCCTCTACAACACGACCATGTACGCCATGGCCGCGTTGCTGGTGATCGCGCTGATCGCCAACATGATGGTCAAGCCGGTTGCGGCCCACCACCACATGGAAAGCGATACGGTGCCGTCGAAGGACGCGCCGCGCGTGATGAAGCAGGCCGCTGAATAAGCGACCTGACAGTTCTGCCTGACGATGACCCGGATCGGCGAAAGCCGGTCCGGGTTTTTCGTTGACGAGTGTCCGGCTGCCCTTTTGCGGTAACCGCCGATATGCGAGAGCGGAGCAAGACTTGCATTCGTGGGAGAGTTTTCATGGTCAATGTTCTGTGCGCCGGGCTCGCCAGCATGGATTTCATCTTCCGCGTCGGCGAGATGCCGACGAAGCCTGAGAAATACCGGGCAAAGGATGCCGCGCAGAGCACCGGCGGCGGAGCTGCCGGGCAGGCGCTGGCGGCGACCCGTCTCGGCGGCCAGGGTTTTGCGGTCACCCGTCTTGGCGATGATCCGATGGGCGCCCTTGTCGTCGACGGCATGACGGCTAACGGCATCGACTGCCGGTTCGCCCGGCGGTTCGACGGGCGCAGGTCATCCTACTCTTCGATCCTGATCGACGCGGCGGGCGAAAGGCAGATCGTCAACTACCGCGACTGGGATCTGCCGGCGGACGCCGGATGGCTGCTCGATGCGGATCATCCGCCGATCGGCGCGACCGTGGCCGATACACGCTGGCCGGAAGGGGCGGCGGCGCTGATGCGGATTGCGCGGGAACGCGGCGTGCCGGGCATCATGGACGGCGAGGCGCCCGTCCGGGACGCTTTCGAGGCCCTGGGGCTTGCCTCGCACATCGCCTTTTCGATCCAGGGGTTGCGAGATCTGACAGGCGAAGAGGATGCCCGCGCCGGCCTTCTTGCTGCGCGCAAGGAGTTCGACGCCTGGCTCTGCGTTACCGACGGCGAGAACGGGGTGACCGTGCTCGATGGAAACGACTTCGGCCATGTGCCGGCGGTGGCCGTGGATGTGGTCGACACGCTCGGCGCCGGAGACATCTGGCATGGCGCATTCGCGCTGGCGCTCGGAGAGGGACAGGAAATGGCAGCCGCCATCCGCTTTGCCAATGCGGCGGCCTCGATCAAATGCAGCCGGTTCGGCGGGCAGAGCGGTTGTCCAGATAGGCAGGAGGTCGAGGCCTTCCTGCGGATGCATGGCGTTTGAGCGGTTTCAAAGGTATTTCAATGGCACGGATGTGGTGAACTTCAGCTCTTCCATGGAGATGAAGGACGAGACGTCGGTGAAGTCGAGCCGCGAGATCAGCTGCTTGTAGACGGCGTCGTAGACATCGACGCTCGGGACGACGAGGCGCAGGAGGTAGTCCATCTCGCCCGTCAGCCGGTAGGCTTCGACGATTTCCGGAATGTCGGCAATCGCCTGGCGGAAACTGTCCAGCCATTCGATCGAGTGCCGGGACGTGCGCACGCCGACGAACACCGTCATCGCCACATTCGCCTTGCGCCGATCGACCAGCGCCACGCGGCGGGAAATGAGGCCGCTTTCCTCCATGTTGCGGATTCGCCGCCAGCAGGCGGAGACCGAAAGCGCCGCCTGATCGGCAAGGTCCGCCACCGGAGTCGAAGCATCCTGTTGCAGGGCCTGCAATAATTTTCGGTCTCGATCGTCAAGCATGGAATTCACTCTTGCTGAAATTTGTCATGTCAAAAAATAATAGCGCAAATGTCCATTATTGCAAAATTTAACGGCGTGAACGGGTGCCCATTCTGCAAACATTAAGCGCATTTTCGATTTTACCGGCGTTATGATTCCTGAAGATCGAAACGGAGGCAGAAAATGCAGAAGACCATTGGGCTGATCGGCGGCATGAGCTGGGAAAGCACGGCTGTTTACTACAGGCTGATCAACGAGATCGTTCGTGACCGTCTGGGCGGTCTGCACTCGGCCGACGTGGTCATGCGCTCCGTCGATTTCGACCGTATCGTCAAGTGGCAGAAGGCGGGCGAGTGGGGCAAGGCGGCCGATCACCTGGCCGATATCGGCCGAAAGCTGGAAGCGGCGGACGCCGGTTGCGTGCTGATCTGCACCAACACGATGCACCTGGTTGCCGACGCCGTTGCCGACGGCTGCGGCATCCCCCTGATCCACATTGTCGATGTCACCGGCGAAGCGCTGGTCGCCGCCGGCGCGAAGAAGCCGCTGCTGCTCGCCACCCGCTACACGATGGAGCAGACGTTCTATCGCGACCGATTGAAGGCGCGTTACGGCCTCGATGCCGTCGTGCCGGATGAAGCAGGCCGCGCGGTCGTGCACGATACCATCTTCAACGAACTCTGCTGCGGCAAGGTGGTCGAGCGGTCGAAGCAGGCCTATCTCGACGTCATCGAGAAGGGGCGGGCGGCCGGATGCGATTCCGTCATTCTCGGCTGCACCGAAATCGGTCTGCTGATCTCGGCAAACGATATCGATCTGCCGGTTTTCGATTCGACCACGCTGCATGCCACTGCCGCCGTCGAGTTCGCTCTCGGCAGCCAGCCGCAGTCCAAGGTGGCATGACGTCATCCATGATTTGCGGCCCGGCTTCGGTCCGCGGCTGTTGATAAAAAGGTTTAAGGAGGTCGTCCCGTTGGGCGGCCTCTTTTCGTATTCTGATTCCTTTATCTCATCTAACTAATTGTATTTTATGTTTTATATTCCGATCTGGCGGGCCTTCTCCGCCGCCATTCAGCGCTGCCATTTCACTGTCATGAAGGCTATTTACATATAATAGTACTTTTGCTAGCGTCCCAATCAGCCAAACCCCGCGGGAGGGCGGGACGGCATTCTTTTTGGGAGGAAATCATGAAAATCTTGTCCAAGCTCGCGGTTGCCGCGGGCCTCGCTACCCTTTTGTCTTCTGCTGCCTATGCCAATGGTCTGGAAGGCAAGACGATCGGTTTCTCGCAGATCGGTTCGGAGTCGGGTTGGCGCGCCGCTGAAACCTCGGTCACGAAGATGGAAGCCGAAAAGCTCGGCATCAATCTGAAGTTCGCCGATGCCCAGCAGAAGCAGGAAAACCAGATCAAGGCCATCCGCGGCTTCATCGCCCAGGGCGTTGACGCCATTCTTGTTGCTCCGGTCGTTGCAACCGGCTGGGACGACGTGCTCGGCGAAGCCAAGGACGCCAAGATTCCGGTCGTGCTTCTCGACCGCGGCGTCGATGCCTCGCAGGACCTCTACCTGACCTCGGTCGCATCCGACCAGGTGAAGGAAGGCCGTGTGGCCGGCGACTGGCTGGTGAAGACGGTCGGCGACAAGGACTGCAAGGTCGTTGAACTGCAGGGCACCGTCGGCTCCACGCCGGCGATCAACCGCAAGAAGGGCTTCGAGGAAGCCATTGCCGGTCATGATAACATCAAGATCATCCGTAGCCAGACCGGCGACTTCACCCGCTCCAAGGGCAAGGAAGTCATGGAAGGCTTCATCAAGGCCGAAAACGGCGGCAAGGACATCTGCGCCATGTACGCCCATAACGACGACATGGCCGTCGGCGGCATCCAGGCCATCAAGGACGCCGGCCTGAAGCCGGGTTCCGATATCCTCGTCGTCTCGATCGACGGCGTGCCGGATATCTTCAAGGCCATGGAAGCCGGTGAAGCCAATGCGACCGTCGAACTGACGCCGAACATGGCCGGTCCGGCCTACGAAGCGCTTGATGCCTACCTGAACGGCGGTAAGACCCCGGAGAAGTTCATCATCACTGAGTCCAAGCTCTACACCCCTGCCGATGATCCGGCCGGCGAGTACGAGCGCCGCAAGGGCCTCGGCTACTAATCCCAGGCAGCACGAGAGGGGCCGGCGGTCGAGATCCGCCGGCCCCTTCTTGTCAACCTCTCGAGGAGAGGCAACAATCGCTGCAAATGGCAGGGGGAAACGACATGCTTGCAGGAGGTCCGGGCACGCCATTCGTGCTCGAGGCGCGCGGCGTCACCAAGATATTCGGACAGCATCGGGCGCTTGATGGAGTGAATTTCGGTCTCCGGCCGGGCGAGGTGCATGCGCTGCTCGGTGAAAACGGTGCCGGAAAATCGACGCTGATCAAGATTCTCACGGGCGCCTACCATCCCGATGGCGGGCAGGTGGTGCTCGACGGCAAGCCCGTCACCTTCCGCGATCCGCTGCAGGCGCAGTCGCGCGGCATCGGCACCGTCTACCAGGAGGTCAACCTCCTGCCCAACCGGTCGGTTGCGGAAAACCTGTTCCTCGGGCACCAGCCCACCCGTTTCGGCTTCGTGCGCAAGTCGCTGATCGAGAACAACGCCCGCCGCATCCTCGCCGATTACGGTCTTGAAATCGACGTGCAGGCCGAACTCGGTACCTATTCCGTTGCCGTCCAGCAGATCGTTGCCATTGCCCGCGCCGTTGAACTCTCCGGCAAGGTGCTGGTTCTGGACGAACCGACCGCCAGCCTCGACCGGCATGAGGTCGACAAGCTGTTCGAGGTCATCGCCGGCCTGAAGGCGCGCGGCATGGCCATCGTCTTCATCACCCATTTCCTCGATCAGGTCTTCGCCATTTCCGACCGCGTCACCATCTTGCGCAACGGCAAGCTGATCGGCACCGAGCCGCTCAACGACCTGTCGCGCACCGATGTCGTGCGCATGATGCTTGGCAAGGACATCACGTTTGCCCCCGCCGTCAGCGGCGTCGAGGAGCGCGAGGCCGGTCCGGCCATGGTCGAATTTTCCAATTGCGGCAAGTCCGGCAAGGTCCGGCCGTTCTCGCTGAAGATCCACAAGGGCGAGGTGGTTGGCGTCGCCGGCCTGCTCGGCTCCGGCCGCACCGAAATGGCGCGCATCATGTTCGGCGTCGACCAGACGGACAGCGGCGACATCCGCATCGCCGACAAGAAGGTCGAACTGAAGGTGCCGGCCCATGCCGTCGCCCATGGTTTCGGCTTCTGCCCCGAAGACCGCAAGGCCGACGGCATTCTCGGCGATCTGTCGGTGCGCGAGAACATCGTCATCGCGCTTCAGGGCAAGCTCGGCTGGTTCAAGGCGCTGAACCGCGACGAGCAGATGGAGATCGCCGGCAAGTTTGCGGAGGATCTCGATATCCGCGCGGCTTCGCACGACATGCCGGTCAAGCTTCTCTCCGGCGGCAACCAGCAGAAGGTGATCCTCGCGCGCTGGCTGGCGACCGATCCGGATTTCCTGATCCTCGACGAGCCGACGCGCGGCATCGATGTCGGCGCCCATGCCGAGATCGTGCGCACCATCAACAGGCTGCGGGAAGACGGACTTGCGCTGCTCGTCATCTCGTCCGAGCTCGATGAGATCGTTGCCTATTCCTCGCGGGTCGTGGTCATGCGCGACCGCGAACTGGTGGCCGAACTTCGAGGCGACAACATCACCCCCGCTGTCATCGTTCAGGCGATTGCCGCCCAGCCGGAGGAAGCCTCGGCATGAGACTCAAACGACTTCAACGGATCGTCAATCCGCAGACCATCGCGCTCGCCGGCGTGCTGCTGATCAACTGGATCCTGTTTCCCGGCTTCTTCGACGTCACCTGGCAGGACGGGCGCCTGTTCGGCAGTCTGATCGACGTGCTGAACCGTGGCGTCCCTGTCGCCATCCTCGCCATCGGCATGACGGCGGTCATCGCCACCAAGGGCGTCGATCTCTCCGTCGGCGCGGTCATGGCGATCGCCGGTGCCGTCTCGGCGACGCTGGTCGTCAACGGCTATCCGGCCTCGGCCGCGGTCGCCGCGGCGCTTGCCACCGGGCTCGTCTGCGGCCTCTGGAACGGCATTCTGGTGACCTTCCTGGAAATCCAGCCGATCGTCGCGACGCTGGTGCTGATGGTTGCCGGACGCGGGATCGCGCAGCTGATCACCGAAGGCACGATCGTCACCTTTTCCAATCCGGTACTGATCTTCATCGGCACGGGCTCGTTCCTCGGCTTCCCGATGCCGGTCGTCATCGCCGCCGTTCTTCTGGCAATCTCGGTTTTCGCCGTCAGGTCCACCGCGATCGGGCTGTTCATCGAGGCAGTCGGCGTCAACCGTTCGGCGGCGAGCCTTGCCGGCATCCGCAGCCGGCTGCTGCTTCTGAGCATCTACAGCTTCTCCGGTCTCTGTGCCGCCATTTCCGGCATCATCGTCGCCGGCGACATTCGCGGTGCCGACGCCAACAATGCCGGCCTGTGGCTTGAACTCGACGCCATTCTCGCCGTCGTGCTCGGTGGCACCTCGCTCCTTGGCGGGCGGTTCTCGATCGCCATGTCGGTGCTCGGCGCGATCATCATCCAGGCGATGAACACCGGTATCCTCGTGTCCGGCTTCCCGCCGGAATTCAACCTGGTGGTCAAGGCCGGCGTCATCATCCTGATCCTCATCATGCAGTCGCCTCTGGCCGGTCGCCTTATCGAAATGCGGCGCAACCTCAGCAGCCTATCCGGGAAGACGTCATGAATCGCAGTTTGAGACCCCTGGCGGCGACCGCCATCATCTTCGCGCTTGCCTACGCCGCCGCCATCACCCAGTTCCCCGGCATGTGGTCGACCCGCGTGCTCGGCAACTTCCTGACCGACAACGCCTTCCTCGGGATCACGGCCGTCGGCATGACGTTCGTGATCATCTCCGGCGGCATCGATCTTTCGGTCGGCGCGGTCATCGGCTTCACCGGCGTCCTGATCTCGGTGCTGATCAGCTGGTACGGCTTTCATCCGCTGACTGCATTCGCGGTCGTGCTGGTGATCTCCGCCCTTTTCGGCGCCTCCATGGGCGCGGCGATTCACTATCTGCAGGTGCCGCCCTTCATCGTGACGCTCGCCGGCATGTTCCTCGCACGAGGGGCCGCCTCGGTCATCACGCAGGATTCCATCCCGGTCAGCCACGAATTCTATTCCGCCATCAGTGCGCTCTATTACAAGATGCCCGGCGGCGGACGGTTGAGCGTGATCGGTTGCCTGATGGTGGCGATCTTCATCATCGGCGCGCTGGTCGCGCATCGGACCCGCTTCGGCTCCTATGTCTACGCGCTCGGCGGCAATGCCACCTCGGCCGAACTGATGGGTGTCCCGGTCGCCCGCACGACGATCATGATCTACATGCTGTCGAGCACGCTTGCCGGGCTGTCGGGCATCGTCTTCTCGCTCTACACATCGGCCGGCTATCCGCTGGCGGCCGTCGGCGTCGAGCTCGACGCGATCGGCGCGGTGGTGATCGGCGGAACACTGCTGACGGGCGGCTACGGCTTCGTCTTCGGCACGTTCATCGGCGTCATGCTGCAAGGGCTTGTGCAAACCTACATCATTTTCGACGGTACACTTTCCAGTTGGTGGACCAAGATTGTAATAGGAGGTCTGCTTTTCATCTTCATCGTCCTGCAAAGGCTGGTCTTCTCCGCATCCGCGCCGCGGTCCAAGGTATTCTGGAAACTGAAACATGAGTGAACCCGGCAGCCTGATCCGCTCCCTTTCCGGGCGGTCGGCTGCACGCAACTTCCATTCCTTCGTCATCAACGAGATCGGAGTCGGCATCGCCTCCGGACGGTTCCCTGTCGGCTCCATCCTGCCGCGGGACGCGGAGCTGATGGACATGTACGGGGTTTCGCGCACGGTGCTGCGCGAAGCGCTGAAGACGCTCGAGGCGAAAGGGCTGGTGGAGGCGCGCCCGAAGGTTGGGACGCGGGTTTCGCCGAAGAGCCGATGGGCGCTGTTCGACCAGCAGGTGCTGCTCTGGCATTTCGAGGCCGGCCCGGAAGAGGGCTTCATCCGCAGCCTGTTCGACATTCGCCGCCTTCTGGAAATCGAGGCCGTGTCGCTGGCGGCGAAGCATCGCACGGCGGATCACATCCGCCTCATGCATTACTGGGTGCAGCAGATGGAGATCTCCCGGCCGGTGCCGGAATCCTTCGCCATCGCCGCGCTGGAACTCCACCGGGTGACAGCGGATGCCTCGCACAATCCGCTGATGCGCTCGATTACCGGCATCGTCGAATTCGCGCTGGCGACCACCATGCCGGGCGGCGCGGGCGGGGAAGGGGAGTATGACGAGGCGACCGTTGCCGCCTATCGCGGGCTGGTGCAGCTCATCGAGCGGGCCGATGCCGAATGTGCGGCCGCCGCGATGAGCGACATCATCGCGGCGGAACTTCAATCCGCCATCACCAACATGCAGGCGCTCGACTGACGAATGCTCCGAGCGATCGCGTCACAGCGGCTCGATGGTGATGGTCCGGCCGGTTTGCGCCGATTGGCTGACCGCTTCAATGACCTGCAGGCTTTTCAGACCTTCGAGACCGGAGACCAGCGGCTGCTCCTCGCCGCGAATGACGGCGGCGAACTGGGCGATCTGCCGGTCCAGCGGATCCTCCTGCGGGGCAGGCAGGCTCGCGGGTTCGACCGGCTCCATCCAGCTGCGCTTGCCGGGATTGGTCCAGAGCTTCGCATTCGGCAATTCCAGCGATCCATGCGTTCCGCCGATCAGATAGCAGAACTGTCCCGTCGGCACATAGGCGGGATTTTCGGCCGCCGTCAGCTCCCAGCTCCAGGGTGCGACGATCGTGTCGGACACTGAGAAGGTGCCGATGAGACCGCTGGCGAAGGTGAGCACGATGGCCGCCGTCTCTTCGACCGGATTGCCGCGCACCGCGTTCGACGTGACGGCATGGACGCTTTCGACCTCGCCGCAGAAATAGCGCATCAGATCGACGTCGTGGATCAGGTTCAAGAGGACTGGGCCGGCACCCGGCATGCGCCGCCATTCGGTCTCGAAATAGTCTTCGGGCTTGTAGAGCCAGAACATGCCGTGGGCGGCGACGGGCGTTCCGATGACACCTTCGTCCAGCCGTGCCTTGGCGGCGGCGATCAGCGGATTGTGCCGGCGGTGATGGCCGGTCAGGACCGGCACGCCGGCGCTCATGCCGGCTTCGACCAGCCGCTTGCCGTCCGCGACCGAGGTGGCCAGCGGCTTTTCGACGAGAACCGGCAGGCCGGCGGCGATGCATTCCATGCCGCCGTCGACATGCAGCTGGTTCGGGGTCGCCAGCACGACGCCATCGGGCTTGCCGGCGGCGATCATGTCGGCAAGTGTCCTGAAATGCGGGACGCCAAGCGAGGCGGCATAGGCTGCCGCCTCGGCAGACGGGTCGACGATGGAGGCCAGCCTTGTCTCGGGGCAGGAGACGATCGCCTCGATGTGCCGGCGGCCGATCAGTCCGGCGCCGGCAACCGACAGCGCGACGGGGGCAGGGCTCGTCATTTGCCGACGAGCGTCGACACGCGCCGCAACGCCAGTTCGTAGCCCTGGATGCCGAAGCCGGCGATGACGCCATCGGCCCTGAGCGACACGTAGGAATGATGGCGGAAGGCCTCGCGCTTGTGGACGTTGGAGATGTGGACCTCGAACACCGGAAACTCGCAGGTGTTCAGGGCGTCGAGAATGGCCACGGAGGTGTGGGTATAGGCGCCGGGATTGATGATGATCGCCGCAGCCGTCTCGCGCGCCTCGTGGATCCAGTCGATCAGCTGGTGCTCGGCATTGCTCTGCAGGAAGCGGATTTCGAGGCCGCATTCCGTTGCCAGCGCCTTGCAGTTGGCCTCCACGTCGGCCAGCGTTTCGTGGCCGTAGATATGAGGCTGGCGTTTGCCGAGAAGATTGAGGTTCGGTCCGTTCAGGACGTAAATTAGCTGCGCCACACGCATCTCCCTGAGATTTATTCAGTTTTCTGTGAAATCGATTCCGACGAGGAGCATTTCATCTGACATAGTCGCATTAATCTGATATTTTGACCATATGCTGATCATTCCAAAAGATGCCACCGTCGGCGACAATATCTTTCTGCGCGTGCGGACCGATATCATTTTCGGGCAATTGCGGCCGGGAGAACGTCTGCGGCTCGAGCGGCTGAAGGAGCGCTACGGAGCAGGCATCTCCACCCTCCGGGAAATTCTGAGCCGCCTCGCATCCGAGGGGTTCGTGGTCGCAGAAGGGCAGCGCGGGTTTCAGGTGGCGCCGGTCTCCTTCGAGGACCTGCAGGAAATCGCCGATCTCCGTACCCTGCTGGAGTGCCATGCCATGCGGCTTTCCTTCGCCGCCGGTGACATGGACTGGGAGGGCCAGGTGGTTGCCGCCCACTACAAGCTCAAGCAGATGGAAAACCGCATCATTGCCGGCGATCACTCCTTCCTCGAGGCGTGGAAGCAATATGACTGGGGCTTCCATCAGGCGCTGATCAAGGCCTGCAACTCCGAACAGCTCCTGCAGGTGCACGGCATCGTCTTCGACAAATATCTGCGCTACCAGATGCTTGCGCTGAATTTCCGCGGCGAGGTGGCCGCCCGCGAGCATCAGATGCTGCTGGATGCGGCGCTGGAGAGGGATGCCGCCAAGGCGCAGACCATTCTGCGGGCGCACATCAATGGCGGCGTCGAATACAGCCGCGGCGCTGTCGAGCTGCAGCAAAAGATCTCCGCATCGCAGGATGACGCGGGTTAGGCACTGCACGGGAATCGCTTTTGGGCGCCTTCCAAAATCAAATTATAAAACGGAAAATATCATACGATTTCTCTATTTCGTGGCATATTTACATTTGTGTGTTGATTTTGTGTTGAAGTTTCGCCCTTTCTGTGCGAAATGACGTGTTCAAGGCCCGCGGGGAGAGCGGGAAACAGAGGAGGATGACCTGTGACTAAACTCATTACCCGTCGTACTGCGCTTGCCGCTCTGGCCGCCACGTCGCTCGTCGCGATCGTGCCGTTCGGCAGCAGCGTATTCGCCGCCGACAAGATCAAGCTTCGCATGTCGACGCCGGCCAGCCCGTCCGACCAGCGCAGCGTTGCCCTGGAATCGGTCTTCGGCCCGGCCGTCGCCGAATTCGCCGAATACGAGCCGCATTACAATGCGACGCTCTTCAAGCAGGGCACCGAACTGGAAGCGATCGCCCGCGGCAACTTGGAAATGTCGATCACCTCGGCTCAGGAACTCGCAACGATCTTCCCGGAATTCTCGATCTTCACCGCCGGCTACCTGCACAAGGACGCCGAGCACCAGAAGAAGGTGTTCGCTGCCGATTTCATGGAGCCGCTGAAGAAGAAGGTCGAAGACGAACTCGGCGTGAAGCTGCTGACGGTCATGTATCTCGGCCGCCGCCAGCTCAACCTGCGCACCGACAGCAAAGTCATGACGCCTGACGACCTGTCCGGCGTCAAGCTTCGCATGCCGGGCACGGATGCCTGGCAGTTCCTCGGCAAGGCGCTTGGCGCCAATCCGGTGCCGATGGCCTTCACCGAAGTCTACACGGCGCTGCAGACGGGCGCGATCGATGGCCAGGATAATCCGCTTCCGACCGACCGCGATTCCAAGTTCTACGAAGTGACCAAGCAGATCGTGCTGACCAGCCACCTCGTCGACCTCAACTATATCGCCTTCTCCAAGAAGGTCTGGGATGGTCTTTCCGCCGAGCAGCAGGCTGCCGTGCAGAAGGCTGCTGACGATGCGGCTGAATCCGGTCGCCAGAAGCAGCTGGCCCTTGAAGCCGAACTCGAGCAGTTCTTCAAGGATCAGGGCCTGCAGGTCTACACGCCGGATATCGAGGCATTCCGCACGCACGTCCAGAAGGCTTACCTCGACTCCGAGTTCGCCAAGGACTGGCCGGAAGGCATGGTCGACAAGATCAACGCCCTCTGATTTGAAAAGGTAGGGGACGGGTGCGCGCGACAATAAAATGGCTGAAGGCAAGAGCGGACAACGTGGCGGTGGCTATGCTCACCGTCATGTTCCTGACGTTCATTTTGCAGATTGTCGCGCGCTATGTCCTCAATTATCCGATCGGCTGGACGGTTGAGCTCTGCCTGACGCTCTGGCTCTGGGGCGTCTTCTGGGGAGCCGCCTTCTGCCTCGACGACAGCGACCATGTGAAGTTCGACATTCTCTATCATGCCGGCAGCGCCCGCATGCGGCGCATGTTTGCGCTGGTCTCGGCGGTGGCGATCATCGTCGGCTTCGTTGCCGCTATGCCGGCGACCTGGGATTACATCACGTTCTACAAGATCAAGAAGAGCGGCACGCTGAGGATCCGGCTGGACTATGTGTTCAGCATCTACGCGATCTTCGCTGTCGCCGTCATCGCCCGTTATGCATTGAGGGCATTTGCCCTGGTGCGCGGCAAGACGCTGGATGAGGGCGACAAGGACACCGCCGCATGAGCACTGCATTCTTCGCCTGTCTCGTGGTGCTGTTCTTCCTTGCGGCACTCGGCACTCCGATCGCCCTCTCGATGATCGTCGCCGCGATCGCCTATCTTGCCGTCAACGGGCAGGATCTGTCGCTGGCCGCCGAGCAGATCATCCAGGGCCTTTACGACAGCTTCATCCTGCTTGCCGTGCCGCTGTTCATCGTCGCCGCCAACATCATGAATGCCGGCACGATCAGTGACCGGTTGTTGAATTTCTGTGTCGCGGCCGTCGGACGTTTCCGCGGCGGTCTCGGCCACGTGAACATCGTCGCCAGCCTGATCTTTTCCGGCATGTCCGGCTCGGCGGTCGCAGACGCGGCCGGCATCGGCAAGATCATCATCGAGATGATGACCCGCAACGGCCGCTATTCGCCGGGCTATGCGTCGGCGATCACGGCAGCCTCGGCGACCATCGGCCCGATCATTCCGCCGTCGATCCCGATGGTGATGTACGCTCTCGTTTCCGATACCTCCATCGGCTACCTGTTCCTCGGCGGCATCCTTCCGGGGCTGCTGATGGGCCTCGTGCTGATGATCATGAACAGCTACATCGCCCGCAAGCGCGATTTTGCGCTGGAAGAGCCGGTGCCGCTGAAGAAGATGCCGAAGCTGACGGTCAACGCCTTCCCGGCGCTGCTGATGCCGGTGATCCTGCTTTACGGCATCTATGGTGGCGTGACGACGCCGACCGAAGCGGCTGCCGTTGCCGCTGCCTATGCCTTCATTCTCGCCGCCGTCTTCTACCGGGCGCTCAGCTGGAAGTCGATGTACGAGATCATGTCGTACAGCGCCAAGTCGTCGGCATCCGTCGGCCTGGTCATCGGTGGCGCGCTGATCTTCAACTATATCGTCGCTTCGGAAAACGTTCCCGGCAAGGTCGCCGGTCTGCTGTCGGCCATCGAGATCTCGCCGCTCTTTTTCCTGTTTGCCGTCAATGCCCTTCTGCTGGTGCTCGGCTGCCTGCTGGATGCCTCGACGATCATCCTCGTCATCATTCCGCTGTTCATCCCCGCCTGCCGCGAACTCGGCATCGACCTCGTGCATTTCGGCGTCGTGGCGGTCGTCAACTGCATGATCGGCCTGATCACGCCGCCCTATGGCATCCTGCTCTTCGTCATCAACGCGACGACAGGCATTCCGCTGCGCGACATCATCCGCGAGATCTGGAGCTTCCTGGCGGCGCTCGTCATCGCGCTGATCCTGATGATCCTGTTCCCGGACATCGTCCTGTGGCTGCCGCGGATGTTCGGCTATAACGGCTGATCCGATCCTTCAGACGATCGCGTCGAGTTCGGCGCGATGTCGGATCATGGCAAGATATTTCCGGAAATCGCGGTCATAGGCTTCGCGGCGGATAGCGTCTGGCCGTATCGTCCTGCCGCCCGCGTCCATCGCCCTGCCAGCGGAGGCGAGGTCCGGGTAAAGGCCGCCACCGACGGCGGCCGACATCGCCGTTCCCAGCAGCACCGCGTCGCCGGTCTCGGCCACGACGACATCGCAGCCCGTGACGTCGGCATAAAGCTGCATGAGCAACGGATTGCGGACATGGCCGCCGGTGATGTGCAGCGTGCCGGGCCGGTAGCCGTAACCGTTCATCGTTTCCAGGACGTGGCGGATGCCGAAGGCGATCGAAACGCAGGTGCGCCAGTAAAGCCGGCACAGGCCGTCGAACGAGGTGTCGAGCGTCAGCCCCGAGATCACGCCGACGGCATGCGGATCGGCAAGCGGCGAGCGATTGCCGTGGAAGTCGGGCAGGACATGCAGGCGAGGGGCGATATCACCGCCCTCCATTTGCTGCAGCTCCCCGATGCGGCGGATGATGCTCTGATGGCGGTTGCTGTTGGGCTCGCCGCCCGCCGCATGCATGGCGATCACATGATCGAGCAGCGCGCCGGTTGCCGATTGGCCGGCGTCCACGAGCCAATAGCCGGGAAACACGGCTTCGTAATATGGGCCCCAGAGCCCGCGGCTCGGCCGCTTCTCATTGGAAAAGGCGACGATGCAGCTGGAGGTTCCGGCGATCATGGCGACATGGCTGTCCAGATCGGTGCCCGGATCGGCGTAGGCGCCCAGCACGCCCAGCGCCCCGGCATAGGCGTCGATCAGTCCGGCCGCGACCATGCAGCCGGTGTCGAGGCCGAGATCTTCGGCCGCCCGGTCGCTCAAGTGGCCGATCACGCCGCCGGCCGGCACGGTCTCTTCGGGCAGGCCGGCCCTGACCAGCAGGTCGCCCAAGCCGATCATGTTCAGGAAGTCCGCCTTCCATGACGGCTTTTCATGGGCGACATAGTTCCATTTGGCCGTCAGCGTGCAGCGCGACCTTTGCGTCGAGCCGGTCGCCTTCCAGGTGAGGAAGTCGGCGAGGTCGAAGGCGTAGCCCATCCTCTCCCAGGTGTCGGGCAGGTTCTTCTTCAGCCACATGAGCTTCGGCATCTCCATTTCCGGAGACATGAAGTGGCCGACATATTCGAGGATGGGATGTTCGCTGCCGGTCAGGAAATCGGCCTCGGCAAGGGCGCGGTGATCGAGCCAGACGAGGGTGTCATAGGCGTTGCCGCCGCTTGTCGAAACACTCAGCTGATCGCCCTGTCGATCCCGAACGACAAGAGAGCAGGTCGCGTCGAAGCCGATGGCGGCGACGCGGCCGGGAGCGATGGCGGCCGCGGCCAGCGCCTGGCGGACGCTCTGGCAGACGGCGGCCCAGATATCTTCCGAATCGTGTTCGGCATGGTTCTCGCGTGGGCGGTGGATGAGGATCGGATTGACCGCGCGCGACATGAGCTCGCCGCCTTTGTCGAAGACCCCGGCGCGGGCGCTGCCGGTTCCCACATCGACTGCGAGCAGTATGTCCCTCATCCCGATTGTTCCTCTCCCTTATTTTTTCGAGAGAAGGTGTATCAAATCGTCCATTCGGTCAAATGTGACGTCGGGCGCGAGCTGTTCAATCTGCTGTCGATAGGATTGGCGTTGGCCGTGGGTGGCGCCGACGAAGGCGAAGACCTTCATGCCGGCGGCCTTGGCGGCCTTGATGCCGGCCGGACTGTCTTCGATCACGATGCAGTCCCTGGGCTCGACGTTCATTTTCTCGGCGGCGTAGAAGAAGAGATCGGGCGCCGGCTTGCCGTTCTTGACCATGCTGGCGGAAAAGATGTTCGGCTCGAAGAAATCGATGAGGCCGGTCACCGTCAGCGACAGGCGGATGCGCTCCGGCTGGCTCGAGGAGGCGACGCAGTGGGGGGCATCGAGTGCCGCCAGCGTCGCCTTGATCCCTTCCACCGGCTCCAGTTCCTCGCGAAACCGCTCGTAGAGGGCGACCCGCATACGATCGAGAAAGGCGGAACCCGCAACGATCTCGAACTGGGTCTTGAGCGTTTCGACGACACTCGACAGGCTGCGGCCGAGGAAGAGGTCGAAGGCCTCTTCCTTGCTGATCGTCCCGCCCGCCTTGCGGATCGCGTCGACCAGCACGTCGACGGAGATCGGTTCGCTGTCGACTAGCACGCCGTCGCAATCGAAGATGATGAGTTCGCCGCTTTCCATGGCCGTGGAGCTAACCGTTGAGCACAGGCGGCGTCAATCGCCGGCGTGGAGCCGGCCGGCGATATAGTCCTCCAGCGTCTTGCGCGTGCCATTCTTCCACAGGTGATTGAGCGCATTGGCGAAACGCTTGCGGAAGACATCCGAGCGGCCGACATCGCCGAAGATGTCGTCGAGTGCCAGGAACGCCATCGGATCGCTTTTTGCGGCAACCGCCGCCTTGTGCAGCCGATCGGCGCTTTCGTCGTTGAAGACGATTTCCTTGCCGCTGTCGCTCGTGCCTGCGAAATAGCGGCACCAGAGCGCCGAGACGAGGGCGAGGCCCGTGACGTCCAGTCCCTGACGCAGCCGGTCGGCGGTCGACGGCAGGATGAACTTCGGCTGGCGGTTGGAACCGTCCTGGGCCAGCCGCGGAATGGTGTCGCCAATCTTCGGATTGGAGAAGCGGCGATCGATCAGGTCGTAATAGGCGTTGAGATCGGTATCCGGAACCGGCGGCACGATCGGGATGATCTCTTCCTTCTCGAGTTTTTCCAGGAACTGGCGGATCAATGGCTCTTCCATCGCCTCATGGACGAAATGGATGTCGAGGAGCGCGCCCGGATAGGCGATCGCCGCATGGCCGCCGTTGAGGATGCGGATCTTCATCAGCTCATAGGGAGCGACGTCATCGACAAAGGTCACGCCGACGGTCTCCAGGGCAGGGCGTCCGGCCGGGAACTTGTCTTCGAGCACCCATTGCTTGAATTCCTCGCAGAAGACCGGCCAGCCATCCTCGATGCCGAACGTGTCGCGCAGATAGGAAATTTCGCGATCGCCGGTCGCCGGCGTGATGCGGTCGACCATGGAATTCGGGAAGGCGACGTTCTCGTGGATCCAGTGGGCGAAATCCGGGTCGGAGAGTTTCGCAAGTCCGTGGACGGCGGCTTCCGTCACTTCGCCGTTGCCGGGAATGTTGTCGCACGACATGACCGTGAAGGGGGCGATGCCGGCGGCGCGGCGCTTCTTCAGACCGGCGACGATCATGCCGAACACGGTTTTCGGGTCGTCGGGGTTGCGACCGTCCGCGGCGATTGCCGGATGATCCGGGTTGAACTTGCCGGAGGCCGGATCGATAAAATAGCCGCCCTCGGTGATGGTCATGGAGACGATGCGGATTGCCGGGTCGGCGAGCTTGTCGATGATCTTGCCGAGATCCGGCGCGGTCATGATGTCGATCATCGGTCCAGTCACGCGGGCGGCGGTGACATTGATGTCCTGCTCGACGACGGTCGTCAGGTAATCCTGTGCGGCGAGCTTTTCCTTCATGCGCTGGTCCGACGGCATGACGCCGGCGCCGATGATCGCCCAGTCGTGATCACGACCCGAATTGAATAGGTCATCGAGATAGATCGCCTGATGCGCGCGGTGGAAGTTGCCGACGCCGAAATGCAGGATGCCGGCGCTCAAGTCTTCGCGCTTGTAGGCGGGAACGGCTGCTTTCGAGGCGATCTCGTCCAGCGACGAGAGGGAGAGTTTGGTCGTCATGTTCGCGCATCCTTGCTGCGGCTGTCGCTGTCTGTCCGTGCTTGCCACGGAATTCAGCTCATCCAGTTGCCGCCGTCGACGTTGTAGGTCTGGGCGACGATGTAGTCCGCCTCCTTGGAGGCGAGGAAAATGGCCATGCCGGTGAGGTCTTCCGCCCGGCCCATGCGGCCGAACGGCACTTCGGCGCCGACGAGCCGCTTCTTTTCGCCAAGCGGCCGGTTTTCGTATTTGGCAAACAGGGCGTCGACACCATCCCAGTGCTCGCCGTCGACGACACCGGGGGCGATCGCGTTGACGTTGATGCCGTGCTTGATCAGGTCGAGCCCGGCCGACTGGGTGAGTGAAATGACGGCCGCCTTGGTGGCGCAGTAGACCGCAACCAGCGCTTCGCCGCGCCGGCCGGCCTGGCTCGCCATGTTGATGATCTTGCCGCCCTTGCCGCGCCTGATCATCGATTTCGCCGCCGCCTGCATGGTGAAGAGTGCGCCGGCGACGTTGATCGAGAACAGCGTGTCATAGCTCTTGCGGGTGATCTCGACGATCGGGGCGAGATCGAAAAGGGCCGCGTTGTTGATCAGGATGTCGATGCCGCCGGTCTTTTCCTCGACCGCGGCGATCGCCGCGTCGATGGAGGCCTGCGAGGTCACGTCCATTTCGACGGCATAGGCATTCGGGCCGATCTCGGTCGCCGTCTGCCTTGCCCGTTCGAGGTTGATGTCGGCGATGGCGACGGTCGCGCCTTCCCGCACATAGGCTTCCGCGAAGGCGCGGCCGATGCCGCGCGCCGATCCGGTGATCAGCGCCGATTTTCCTTCAAGCCGTCCGCTCATATCGCCTGTCCCTTGTCGTCGAAGCGATGGATGCGGTTTGCGTCCGGCGTCATGAACACCGTGTCGCCATGCTTGACCGGAAACTCGCCGTCGGCACGGACGGTGATGAGGCCGATGCCGTCGACCTGGACGTGCAGGAACGTGTCGGAGCCGAGGTGTTCGGACACCGTCACCTTGCCGCGCCATTCGCCACTCTCGGTCGACAGCGTGATGTGTTCCGGCCGGGTGCCGATCGTATGGGCGCCCTTGGCCTTGGCATAGTCGCCGGTCACGAAGTTCATCTTCGGCGAGCCGATGAAGCCGGCGACGAAGAGGTTCTTCGGGCTGCGGTACAGGTCGAGCGGCGAGCCGACCTGCTCGATGTTGCCCTTGTTGAGGACGACGATCTTGTCGGCCATGGTCATCGCCTCGACCTGGTCATGGGTGACGTAGACCATGGTGGTGCCGAGCGTCTGGTGCAGCTCGGAAATTTCCAGGCGCATGTTGACGCGCAGCGCCGCATCGAGGTTCGACAGCGGTTCGTCGAAGAGGAAGGCCGCCGGCTCGCGGACGATGGCGCGGCCGATGGCGACGCGCTGGCGCTGGCCGCCGGAGAGCTGGCCGGGCCGGCGCTCCAGATAGTCGGTGAGGTTCAGAACCTTCGCCGCGTCGCGCACCTTGCGGTCGATTTCCGCCTTATCCATGTCCGCCATCTTCAGCGGGAAGGCGATGTTCTTGTAGACGCTCATATGCGGATAGAGCGCATAGGACTGGAACACCATTGCGAGACCGCGCTGGGCGGGACCCTTGGCGGTGGCGTCCTGTCCGTCGATGATGATCTTGCCGCCGGACACGTCTTCCAGTCCGGCGATCAGCCGCAGAAGCGTGGACTTGCCGCAGCCCGACGGGCCGACGAAGACGACGAACTCGCCGTCATTGATTTCGAGATCGATCGAAGGGATGACCTTCAGTTCGCCGAAGACCTTCGAAACCTGCTTGAGTGAAATGCTGCCCATAGTCGTCGTTCCTTATTTCACCGCGCCAAAGGTCAGGCCGCGAACGAGTTGTTTCTGCGAGAACCAGCCAAGGATGAGGATCGGTGCGATCGCCATCGTGGAGGCGGCGGAAAGCTTGGCGTAGAAGAGGCCTTCGGGGCTCGAATAGGAGGCGATGAAGGCGGTGAGCGGGGCGGCCTTGGAGGCCGTCAGGTTCAGGGTCCAGAAGGCTTCGTTCCACGCCAGGATGATGTTGAGGAGCAGCGTGGAGGCGATGCCCGGCACGGCCATCGGCGTCAGGACGTAGACGATTTCCTTGGCGAGCGATGCGCCGTCCATGCGGGCCGCCTCGAGGATCTCGCCCGGGATTTCCTTGAAGTAGGTGTAGAGCATCCAGACGATGATCGGCAGGTTGATGAGGGTGAGCACGACGACCAGGCCGATCCGCGTGTCGAGGAGACCCGAGTTGCGGAAGATCAGGTAGATCGGGATGAGCGCGCCGACGGGCGGCATCATCTTGGTCGACAGCATCCACATCAGCACGTCCTTGGTCCGCTTGGTCGGCGAGAAGGCCATCGCCCATGCGGACGGAATGGCGATCAGCAGACCGAGCAGCGTCGAGCCCACGGAAATGGTGACCGAGTTGAAGAAGTGCAGGAAGTAGTTCGAGCGGCTCTGCACTTCGGCATAGTTTTCCGTCGTCCAGTGGAAGAAGAGGAAGGACGGCGGCGAGGCGATCGCTTCGGCTTCGGTCTTGAAGCTGGTCAGGATCGTCCAGAGGATCGGGAAGAAGATCAGGAGACCGAGAGCCCAGACGATCACGGTCATGACCAGCTTGCGCTGCAGTGTGACTTGGCGTGCCATTGTCTCAGCTCTCCAGGTTCTTGCCGATCATGCGCATCAGGAAGATGGCAACGATGTTGGCGAGGATGACGGCGACGATGCCGCCTGCGGAAGCTCCGCCAATGTCGAACTGCAGAAGGGCCTGAGCGTAGACGAGATAGGTGATGTTGGTGCTCTGGTAGCCCGGGCCGCCATTGGTGGTGACGAGGATTTCGGCGAAGACCGAAAGCAGGAAGATGGTCTGGATAAGGATGACCACGGTGATGGCGCGCGACATGTGCGGCAGCACGATGTAGATGAAGCGCGAGATCGGGCCGGCGCCGTCCATCTCGGAGGCTTCCTTCTGCTCCTCGTCCAGCGACTGCAGGGCGGTCAGCAGGATGAGGGTCGAGAAGGGCAGCCACTGCCAGGCAACGATGATGATGATCGAGGTCAGCGGTGCGCTGGCGAGCCAGTCGATCGGCTGCATGCCGAACAGCTTGGCGACCCAGGCGAAGAGCCCGTTGACCGGGTTCATGAACATGTTCTTCCAGACCAGCGCCGAGACCGTCGGCATGACGAAGAACGGCGCGATCACCAGGATGCGCACGATGCCCTGGCCGAACACCGGCTGGTCGAGCAGAAGCGCGAAGCCGATGCCGCCGAGAATGGTGATCAGAAGAACGCCGACGACCAGCAGAAGCGTGTTGGTGAGAGCGGCGAAGAAGGCCGGATCGGTCAGAAAGTACTGATAGTTCAGAAAGCCGATCCATTCCTCCGTCCCCGGCATCAACAGATTGTAGCGCAGGAAGGAGAAGTAGATCGTCATTGCCAGCGGCACGATCATCCATGCCAGCAGCAGGAGAACGGAGGGTGCCATCATCAGCCGTGCGGCTGACCGTGTCTGTAGCGTCGCCATGGCAGTTGCCCTTTCGACCGACCTTGATTTTCGAAGAGAAAAGAAAAAGGGCCGCAGAGCGCTATCCGCGTGATCGGCGGCCCAAGTGGCCACCGGGTTCAAGCTTACCCGGTGGCTAGCACTGTGGAGGATCCTACTTGATGTAGCCTGCCTTGGTCATTTCGCGCTCGGTAAGCTGCTGGGCGCTCTGCAGGGCCTGGTCAACACTGACCTGGCCGGCGAGAGCCGCCGAGAACTGCTGGCCGACTGCGGTACCGATGCCCTGGAATTCCGGGATCGCCACGAACTGGACGCCCGTATAGGGGACCGGCTTGACCGTCGGATGGGCCGGATCGGCCGCGTTGATCGACTCGAGGGTCATCTTCGCGAACGGAGCGGCTTCCTGGTACTTCGGGTTGTCATAGAGAGACTTGCGGGTACCCGGGGGTACGTTCGCCCAGCCTTCCTTTTCCGCGACCAGTTCGGTGTAGTGCTTGGAGGTTGCCCAGGCGACGAACTTTTCGGCGGCTTCAGCCTTCTTGGTGCCGGCGGGAATGCCGAGCGACCAGGCCCAGAGCCAGTTGCCGCGCTTGCCGAGGCCCTTGTCCGGAGCGAGCGCAAAACCGACCTTGTCGGCAACCGTCGAGTCCTTCGGGTTGGTGACGAAGGAAGCGGCAACGGTCGCGTCGATCCACATGCCGCACTTGCCGGTCTGGAAGAGGGCGAGGTTCTCGTTGAAGCCGTTCGAGGATGCGCCGGGCGGTCCGGCGTCGTTCATCAGCTTGACGTAGAAGTCGAGCGTGTCCTTCCATTCCGGCTGGTCGAACTGGGGCTTCCAGTTTTCGTCGAACCAGCGGGCGCCGAAGGAATTGGACATGGCCGTCAGGAACGCCATGTTTTCACCCCAGCCGGCCTTGCCGCGAAGGCAGATGCCGTACACTTCATTGGCCTTGTCGGTCATCTTGCGAGCCGCGTCGGCAATGAAGTCCCAGGTCGGGGCGTCGGGCATGGTGAGCCCGGCCTTTTCCATCAGGTCCTTGCGGTACATGACCATGGAGCTTTCGCCGTAGAACGGTGCAGCATAGAGCTTGTCGTCAACGGTCAGGCCCGAACGAATGGCGGGAAGCAGGTCGTCGACATCATAGTCGGCGCCAAGGTTGTTGAGCGGCAGAAGCCAGCCCTGCTTGGCCCAGATCGGAACTTCATAGGTGCCGATCGTCATGATGTCGTACTGGCCGCCCTTGGTGGCGACGTCGGTGGTGACCTTCTGGCGAAGAACGTTTTCTTCCAGCGTGACCCATTCGAGGTCGATGTCCGGATTGTCCTTCTTGAAGTCGTCCGTCAGCTTCTGCATCCGGATCATGTCGCCGTTGTTGACGGTCGCGATGGTGAGGGTTTCTGCGGATGCCATGCTGGCAAACGCAATTGCTGAGCAGCAGCCCAGCAAAATGGTCTTCAATGTCATGTCTTCCTCCCAGAAGAGAAATGAGCATTCGCTTTGCTCGTGGGCAATTACTCATTAAATGCGACAAAGAGTCAATCGGGCAAATGTGCTGCGCTGCCGAAAAGACCGTCTAGGTAAATGATTTCATTGTGAAAAATATTTGCTCAACGCTTGAGCAGAAAATCAGCGGTGTCTTCGTCGGTGATGATGCCGTTGATCTGGCGGCCGAGCAGTGCGGCTCGAATCGCGGCATTCTTGCGCTTGCCCTTGGCGACGCCGATGACGGTCGCGGTCTCTCGCGAGGGGATCGGAAGACTGGCGACGCGGTCGTTGATCGGATGGTCGAGGAGGGCGCCGTTCTGGTCGAAAATCCAGCCGCAAATCTCGCCGGCGGCCCCGGCTTCCTCAAGTTCGCCGATTTCCTCGCGTTTCAGGAAGCCATCGACGCAGAGCGGGGCTTCGGGGCCCATTTCACCGATCCCGAGGAAACAGACGTCGGCCTTGGCGCCGAGCGCCATGGTGGTCTGGATGAGCGCCTGGTCGTGCAGCAGGTCGCGTTCCTCGCGCGAATTGACATGGACGGGCAGGGGCATGGGGAAATGCCGTCCCTTGATCGCATCGGCCATCGAAAAGATGACGTTGTAGTAGGCCGCAGATCCGTCGGGCCCGACATTGCCGGTGATCGAGACGATGCGGTGGTCGGGGCATTCCATCGGCGGCAACTGGTCAACTGCCGCTTTGAGCGTTCGGCCGGTGCCGACGGCCATGATGACCGGCGTTTCGCGTCGCAGCCAGCGTTCGATCTCCGCGGCCGCGGCTTCGGCGATGCCGGTGATCGTGGAGGCGGAGCCCGGATCGCTCGGCACGATCTCGCAATGCCTGAGGTCGAACTTTTCCTTCAACGCGGCGGCGCGTTCCAGACAGTCGGCGATCGGATGGTCGAGCCGCATCTTCACCAACCGTTCGGAAACGGCGAGGGAGACGAGGCGCTGGGCGGATTGCCGGGAAATGCCCATGATCGAGGCGATCTCGTCCTGGGTGCGACCGGCGACGTAATAGAGCCAGCCCGCCCTTGCGGCGTCGTCCAGCCGCCCCGATGCGCCCGTCCTTCTGGCCATGATGTCTCCCCGATGGATATTCCTTCTCGTCGGCGCAATGTCTTGCAAATGACGGCAAACGTCCAGCCCGGTTTTCCCGCACGTGATGCGTTTGGGTGTCGCTAGGCCGGTAAAACGCAATAAGTTTCAGCTAGGTCGGCATTTTCCTTGATCTCGCCACGGTGGCAATCTAGCCGTGGAGACCGGAAGCAGATTCCTGCTCGCCGCCTTCCTCCAGCCGGTCATTTCATGGACTTCTCACTGACACATCTCTTCGATGCAGCCGCGGTCGGGACCTTCCTGCAGGTCGTCATGATCGATCTTGTGCTGGCGGGCGACAATGCCGTCGTCGTCGGCATGGCGGCGGCCGGTCTCTCGAAGAAGGACCGTCGCAAGGCGATCGCGGTCGGTATCCTGATCGCCACGGCGCTGCGCATCATCTTCGCGGTCGCTGCGAGCTGGCTGCTGGCGATCATCGGCCTGCTTCTGGCCGGCGGCATCCTGCTTCTCTGGGTGTGCTGGAAGATGTGGCGTGAGTTGAAGCAGGGTGCGCCGGATGAGACCGCTGACGCTGCAGAGTCCGGTGCCAGCAATATCGGCATTCCCGGCAAGACCCTTGCCCAGGCGACCTGGCAGATCGTCGTCGCGGACGTCTCCATGTCGCTCGACAATGTGCTGGCCGTTGCCGGTGCCGCGCACGAACATCCGACCGTCCTCGTCTTCGGTCTTGCCCTCTCCGTCGTGCTGATGGGCATTGCCGCATCGCTGATCGCGGCCTTGCTCAACCGGCACCGCTGGATCGCCTATATCGGCTTGGCGATCATCCTGTTCGTCGCACTCGAGATGATCTATCGCGGGGTCGTAGAGGTGGCGCAGGTCGTGCCCGTCTGACGCCATCGCATGGCAAGGCTGGTCAGCGACCGTCCACAAGGTGTCTCAAAGCAATACGCTCGCTTGCCTTCTAGCATCAGGCCTTGAAGATAGAATAGCTAAAATTCTAGTGAATTCGTTTGCCGGTTGTTCATGGGAAAAACTGGCAATTGTCAATTTATGCATTCGAACCCTCTAAAATAATATATACTTTTAGATGCTTACGTTTTGATACTGCAATCAAAAGGAGGTGCCGTCATGCGTAACATCCTCAAGGCAACACCACTCGTCCTTCGTGTCGCGGCGATTGCCGCATTTGCTTCAACCACCGCAGTCGCGGCCGATCTCGGCATCAGCGTTTCGCTGGGCGGCTCGACGTCGGCGAATGTCGGCGCGTCCATCGGCGGCGGATCCGGCATCAGTGCGAACGCCGATGCCAATGTCGGTGGCACCAGCGCCAATGTCGATGCCTCCGTCGGCGGCGGTAGCGGGATCAACGCGAATGTCAATGTCGGAAGCGGCGGTCTCGGGGTGGATGCCGACGTCGGGATTGGCGGTGGTTCGGGCGGCAATTCCGGGTCGGGATCGGGCTCTGGCTCCTCGTCGGGTGACAAGGGCTATAGGGTGCTGATTTCGGACATGTCATCCGGCCAGGCGGCCGTCTATCGCAAGCGCTGCGTCGGCATCCTTGCCCAGCCCGCGGCCTATGACAGGGACCTGGTCGGCCTCTGTCGCGCCTTGAAATCCTTCAAGCGTTAAATCCCTCAGATGAGTCCCGGCATGTTCGGGTCCGCAGCAACGATCGGCGAGGCGGCTTTCAACTGCTCCTGCAGCAGGGAGCGCAGCCGGCTCGCCAACGGCGACAGTCGCCGCGTCTTCAGGGAGATCAGGTAGTAGGGCGAGACGAATATGGGCGGGATGTTCAGCGTCGTCAGGCCGGACGTCGCGTTGTCGTTGCAGATCAACTCGCTCACCTCGCTCGCCATGGGCGCAATCGCGTTCGAGGCCTGCATGGCCGCGATCATCACCAAGAGCGACATCGTGTTCGTGACGTTCGTCGGCGGCTGGGCGCCGCCGGTGATGAACGCTTCCTCGACCGCCTTCCTGATCGGTGTTCCGACGCTCTGCATCACCCATTCGAAGCTCGCCAGCCTTTCGTAGGTCAGTTGCGCCTCGAATTCGAGCGGATGGCCACGGCGGACGACGAACTCGATACGTTCGGCGCGGGCCGGGGCGAGGTTGAAATCGCGAATGTCCGACGTTGGCGGAACGCGGCCGAGAATGAGGTCGAAGGTTCCAGCCGTCAGGTCCCGCACCAGCTGGTCGCTTGGGGCCACCTCGACGTGGATTTCCGCCTTTGGCGAAAGCTGCCGCAGCTTCTTGATTGCCGGCACGACGTATCCGATCGCTCCGCCCGTGACCGCGCCGACCCTCACCGTGCCGCCGACGCCGCGGCGGAAATCCTCGACTTCCGCAGAGGTTTCGCCAAGCTCCGTCAATACGTTGTGGGCACGGCGCGCCAGCAGGCGCCCGGCATCCGTCGGCGTCATGCCCTTCGGGTGGCGCTCGAACAGCGTCATGCCCACGATCTTCTCGATTTCCGACAGCATGCGGGACGCCGCCGGCTGGGTCATGGCGAGCAGCCTTGCCGCGTGACTGATCTGGCCGGACTGCGCCACGGCCGCGACCAGCTGCAGGTGAATGAGTTTGAGACGGAGTGCCGCTTTGCTGAACATCGAACTTCAATATACCAATTCTGGCATGTTGTAAGCGGAAATAATTATTTGCTTGGTATGGCAAGACTCAATAGGGTCGCTGCCGGATCGCTGGGATCCTGATATAGAGCTCCGCAGAGATGGTTGGTCCGGTGACGGATCGAATGGTCTGCGGTTGTTGTCTGGGAGGACATCATATGAAAAGAATCGCAACTCTCGTTGCGTCGATTGCACTCGGCGTGTCGATGTTTGCCGCTCCGTCGTTTGCGGGCGACAAGGGCCTCGTCGGCATTGCAATGCCGACCAAGTCTTCGACCCGCTGGATTTCGGACGGCGAAAGCATGGTCAAGAGCTTCCAGGAGCTCGGCTACGACACCGACCTGCAGTTCGGCGAAGACGATATCCCGAACCAGCTCGCCCAGATCGAGAACATGGTCACCAAGGGCGCCAAGGTTCTGGTCATCGGCGCCATCGACGGCACGACGCTGTCCGACATTCTCGCTCAGGCACATGAGCAGGGCGTCAAGGTCTTCGCTTACGACCGCCTGATCCGCAACTCGCCGAACGTCGACTACTATGCGACCTTCGACAACTTCAAGGTTGGCGTTCTGCAGGCAGAATCGCTCGTCAAGGGCCTGAAGGAACGCTTCCCGGACACCAAGCCGTGGAACGTCGAACTGTTCGGCGGTTCGCCGGACGACAACAACGCCTTCTTCTTCTATGACGGCGCGATGAGCGTTCTGCAGCCGATGATCGACTCGGGTGACATCGTCATTCCGTCGGGCCAGATGGGCATGGACGTCGTCGGTACGCTGCGTTGGGACGGTGCGGTCGCTCAGGCTCGCATGGACAACCTGCTGTCGGCCAACTACACCGACAAGAAGGTCAACGCCGTCCTGTCGCCTTACGACGGTCTGTCGCGCGGCATCATCTCCTCGCTCAAGGGCGTTGGCTATGATCCGGCCGGCAAGGACTTCCCGATCGTTTCCGGTCAGGACGCCGAACTTGCGTCCGTCAAGGGCATGATCGCCGGCGAGCAGTACTCGACCGTGTTCAAGGACACCCGCGAACTGGCTGCCACCACTGCCAAGATGGTTGATGCCGTCATGCAGGGCAAGGAGCCGGAAGTGAACGACACCAAGACCTACGACAACGGTGCCAAGGTCGTTCCGTCGAACCTGCTGACGCCTTATGTCGTCTACAAGGACGACATCACCAAGGTTCTGGTCGGTTCCGGCTACTACACGCAGGACCAGATCGACAACTAAGTCGATTTTCACGAGGAGGGTCCGGTGTTGCCGGGCCCTCTTTCCATACGTCGTTTGAAATGGCCTGCCTGCGCTCGACGCATGCATGGCCGGCCCGGTTCACCAGGACCGGCCGGACAAAAAGGCTCCGGGGTTAGATACATGCAGCCCATCCTAGAAATGCGCAACATCACCAAGACGTTTCCCGGCGTGAAAGCGCTGACGGACGTCAACCTGACGGTGATGCCTGCCGAAATTCATGCCGTCGTCGGCGAAAACGGCGCGGGTAAGTCGACGCTGATGAAAGTGCTCAGCGGCGTCTATCCGCACGGAGAATACACCGGCGAGATCCGCTTCGAAGGCAAGCCGGTGGCGTTCTCCGGCATTCCCGACAGCGAAGAGCTCGGCATCATCATCATCCACCAGGAACTGGCCCTGGTGCCGCTCCTGTCGATTGCCGAAAACATCTTTCTCGGCCACGAGACCGCCAAGTTCGGCGTCATCAACTGGCTCGAAGCCTACAAGCGTACCAAGGAACTTCTCAAGAAGGTCGGCCTCAACGAGAACCCCGATACGCTGATTACCAATCTGGGTACCGGCAAGCAGCAGCTTGTCGAGATTGCCAAGGCACTGAACAAGAAGGTCAAGCTCCTGATCCTCGACGAACCGACGTCGAGCTTGAACGAGCGCGATTCCGACGCGCTGCTGGCGCTTCTGACCGAGTTCAAGTCGCAGGGCATTTCCTCGATCCTGATCACCCACAAGCTCAACGAGGTGACCAAGGTCGCCGACCGCATCACGGTCATCCGCGACGGCTCGACCGTCGACATGATGGACTGTTCCGACGGCACGGTCGACGAAGACCGCATCATCAAGGCGATGGTCGGCCGTGAACTGACCGACCGCTATCCGCAGCGTCATGCCACGATCGGCGAGCCGCTGCTCGAGGTGAAGAACTGGACGGTGTTCCACCCGCAGCATGCGGAGCGGAAGGTCATCAAGGGCATCGATCTCAACGTGCGCGCCGGCGAAGTGGTCGGTATTGCCGGTCTCATGGGGGCAGGGCGCACCGAATTCGCGATGTCTCTGTTCGGCCGCTCCTGGGGGCAGAAGATTTCCGGCGACGTGACGATCCACGGCAAGCCGGCAGACGTCTCCAGCATTCCGCGCGCCATGAAGGCCGGGCTCGCCTACGTGACCGAGGACCGCAAGACCTACGGTCTGGTGCTCATCGACCACATCAAGCACAACGTCACGCTGGCGAACCTGAAGAACGTCGCGAGCCGGGGCGTCATCGACGACATCCGCGAACTGCAAGTGGCCACGAACTACCGGCGCGATCTCGCGATCCGTTCGTCCGGCGTCTACCAGAAGACGGTCAACCTTTCGGGTGGCAACCAGCAGAAGGTGGTGCTCTCCAAGTGGCTGTTTTCGGGTCCGGATGTCCTGATCCTCGACGAGCCCACCCGCGGTATCGACGTCGGTGCGAAATATGAAATCTATGGCATCATCAACAAGCTGGCCGAGGCCGGCAAGGCGGTGATCGTCATCTCGTCCGAAATGCCGGAACTGCTCGGCATGTCGGACCGGATCTATGTGATGAACGAAGGCCGCTTCGTCGGCGAGATGCCCGCTGCAGAAGCCTCCCAGGAGGCGATCATGCGCGCGATTATGAAATCATGGGAGAATTGAAATGACCGAGGCTGCCGAGACAACCCGGGAAAAGGTGGACCTTGCCCACTACATCAAGGCGAACATCCGCGACTACGCGCTGCTGATTTCGCTTCTGGTCATCATGGTGTTCTTCCAGTTCAACACCAACGGCACGCTGTTCATGCCGGTGAACATGACGAACATCATCCTGCAGAACAGCTACATCGTCATCATGGCGCTGGGCATGCTGCTGATCATCGTCGCCGGTCACATCGACCTGTCGGTCGGCTCCGTGTCCGGCTTCATCGGCGCGCTCGCCGCCGTGCTGATCGTGCAATGGAAGGTCGACGTCTTCGTCGCCGGCGCGATCTGTATCGCCGTCGGTGGCCTGATCGGCGCCAGCCAGGGATATCTGACCGCCTATTTCCGCATCCCGGCCTTCATCGTGACGCTGGCGGGCATGCTGATCTACAAGGGTCTTGCGCTTGCCGTCCTCGGCGGTGCGTCCGTCGGTCCGTTCCCGAAGGAGTTCCAGCTGCTGTCGTCGGGCTATGTGCCGGACGTCTTCTCGCTCACGCTGTTTGGCCAGCCCTTCAACACGCTGGCCCTCTTGCTCGGCGCGATCGTCACGGCGATCATCATCTGGTCGAACATGAAGGAACGCAGTGCGCAGATGGCGCACGGCGTTGCTGAAGAGCCGCATGGCATCTTCATCGCCCGCAACATCCTGATCGCCGTCGGCTTCCTCGGCTTTACCTTCCTGATGGCGCGCTACAAGGGTCTTCCCAACGTGCTGATCGTGATGTTCGCGCTGATCGCGCTCTTCACCTTCGTGACCACCCGCACCACGTTCGGCCGCCGCATCTACGCCATGGGCGGCAACGAGAAGGCGGCAAAGCTGTCGGGCATCAACACCGAACGCCTGACGCTGCTGACGTTCACGATCATGGGCGCGCTGGCAGCACTTGCCGGTCTCATCTTCGCGGCTCGCCTGAACGTGGCGACACCGAAGGCCGGCCTCGGCTTCGAACTGGACGTTATCGCGGCCTGCTTCATCGGCGGCGCGGCGACGACCGGCGGCGTCGGCAAGGTGGTGGGTGCCGTCATCGGTGCCTTCATCATGGGCGTCATGAACAACGGCATGTCGATCATGGGTATCGGCATCGACTGGCAGCAGGTCATCAAGGGTGCCGTGCTGCTGCTCGCCGTAGTCTTCGACGTCTACAACAAGAACAAAGCTAGCTAGGGTTAGGAACCGAACCATGCATCTGTCGCAACTGAAGTCCGGCGGCGTCATCTGCCGCCGGGGCGAGGATTCTCGTCTCGTGAACGGCGCCAAGAGCGTCTATCATCTTGCTCAGGCCGCCATCGCTTCCGGCAAGACGCTTGCCGGTCTGGTCGACCAGTACGGGCTCGGCGACAGTGTCGACCTGATGCAGCTGGCGGACCAGGGCGCACTCGACTGCCCCGTCCGTCATCCGGATCCGGCGCACATGTTCCTGACCGGCACCGGCCTGACCCATACGGGTTCCGCGTCGGCCCGCGACGCCATGCATGCGGATACGGCCGGCATGAGTGACTCGATGAAGATGTTCCGCATGGGCATCGAGGGTGGCAAGCCGAAGCCGGGTGAAGAAGGCGTGCAGCCGGAGTGGTTCTACAAGGGCACCGGCGTCAACGCCATCGGCCCGGGCGAGCCGCTCGTCTCGCCGTCGTTCGCGCTCGATGGCGGCGAAGAGCCGGAAATCGCCGGCTTCTACGTCATCGGCGAAGACGGCACGCCGTTCCGCCTCGGTTTCACGATCTCGAACGAGTTTTCCGATCACGTCACCGAGCGGATCAACTACCTGTTCCTGGCGCATTCGAAGCTGCGTCCGGCGTCCTTCGGCCCGGAACTGCTGGTCGGCCCGTTGCCGGACGACATTCGCGGTTTCTCGCGCATTCGCCGCAACGGCGAGATCATCTGGGAAAAGCCGTTCCTGTCCGGCGAGGCGAACATGTCCCACACTATCGCCAATCTTGAGCATCATCACTTCAAGTACGGCCTGTTCCGTCAGCCCGGCGACCTGCATGTCCACATGTTCGGCACGGCGACGCTGTCCTTTGCCGACGGCATCCGCACGGAGGCCGGCGACGTCTTCGAAATCGGCGCACCCGATTTCGGCCTGACCCTTAAAAATCCGCTCGCCGGCAGCGACAAGCTGTCGACAGCCGTCACTGCTCTTTGAGGAGAAAGACAATGGCTGCTTTCAAACCTGCCCAATGGCCCCGCAAGCTTCGATCCCAGGAATGGTTCGGCGGCTCGGGCCGCGACCAGATCTATCACCGCGGCTGGATGAAGAACCAGGGCCTGCCGCACCACCTGTTCGACGGCCGTCCGGTCATCGGCATCCTGAATACCTGGTCGGAACTGACCCCCTGCAACGCGCATCTGCGTGATCTCGCCGAGCGGGTGAAGCATGGCATCTACGAGGCCGGCGGCTTCCCCGTCGAAGTGCCGGTGTTCTCGGCCTCGGAAAGCGCCTTCCGCCCGACGGCGATGATGTTCCGCAACCTTGCGGCGCTGTCGGTGGAGGAAGCCATCCGCGGGCAACCGATGGACGGCGTCGTCCTCCTGGTCGGCTGCGACAAGACCACGCCGTCGCTGCTGATGGGGGCCGCCAGCTGCGACCTCCCGGCGATCATGGTCTCCGGCGGCCCGATGCTGAACGGCTATTTCCGCGGCGAGCGCGTCGGCTCCGGCACGCATCTGTGGAAATTCTCCGAAGCCGTGAAGGCGGGCGAGATGACGGCAGCCGAATTCGCCGAGGCCGAAGCCTCGATGTCGCGTTCGCCGGGTTCGTGCAACACCATGGGCACGGCGTCGACGATGGCCTCGATGATGGAATCGCTCGGCATGGCGCTCTCCGGCAATGCGGCGATCCCCGCCGTCGACAGCCGCCGCCGCGTCATGGCCTTCATGTCCGGCCGCCGCATCGTGCAGATGGTCAAGGACGACCTGAAGCCGTCCGACATCCTGAAGAAGGAAAACTTCGAAAACGCCATCCGCACCAATGGTGCGATCGGCGGCTCCACCAATGCGGTGATCCACCTGCTGGCGATCGCCGGCCGCGTCGGCGTCGACCTGACGCTCGATGACTGGGATCGTTGCGGCAAGGACGTCTCGACGATCGTCAACCTGATGCCGTCCGGCAAGTACCTGATGGAAGAGTTCTTCTATGCGGGTGGTCTGCCGGTGGTCATCAAGCGTCTCGGCGAGGCGGGTCTCCTGCACAAGGACGCGCTGACCGTTTCCGGCGGTTCGATCTGGGAAGAGGTCAAGGACGTCGTCAATTACAATGAAGACGTCATCCTGCCGGCCGACAAGCCGCTCACCGCTCACGGCGGCATCGCCGTCCTGCGCGGCAACCTCGCTCCGAACGGCGCCGTTCTGAAGCCGTCGGCAGCCTCGCCGCATCTCCTGAAGCACCGCGGCCGGGCCGTCGTCTTCGAAGACATCGACGACTACAAGCGCAAGATCAACGACGACGCTCTCGACATCGACGAGACCTGCGTCATGGTCCTGAAGAACTGCGGTCCGAAGGGCTATCCGGGCATGGCCGAGGTCGGCAACATGGGTCTTCCGCCGAAGGTCCTGAAGAAGGGCATTACCGACATGGTCCGCATCTCGGATGCGCGCATGTCCGGCACCGCCTACGGTACCGTCGTGCTGCACACATCGCCGGAAGCGGCCGCCGGCGGTCCGCTGGCCGTTGTTCGCGACGGCGACATGATCGAGCTCGACGTCGAAGGCCGTCGCCTGCACCTCGATATCTCCGAAGAGGAACTGGCCGCCCGTCTCGCCGACTGGCGTCCGACCGTCGACATGCCGCCGTCCGGCTATGCCTGGCTGCACCACAATCACGTGCAGGGTGCCGATACCGGGGCCGACCTCGACTTCCTCAAGGGATGCCGCGGCGCACCGGTCGGCAAGGACTCGCACTAAGGGGAGACGCAAGACATGAGCAAGACACCGATTGCGGTCGTCGGCATCGGCAAGATCGCCCGCGACCAGCATCTGCCCTCGATCTCCCGTTCGCCATCCTTCGAGATGGCGGCGGCGGTCAGCCGCAATGCGAGCGTCGACGGGGTACCGTATTACGCATCGCTTGAGGCATACCTGCCGGAGAGCGGCGATATTCCGGCGATCGCCTTCTGCACGCCGCCGAGCGGCCGCTACGACATGGCGTCGGCGGCGATCGCGGCCGGCAAGCATGTGCTGATCGAGAAGCCGCCGGGCGCTACGCTCGGCGAGGTGGAGGCGCTGGCGGCGCAGGCTGCCGCCAAGGGCGTCGTGCTGTTTGCCACCTGGCATTCGCGTTTCGCGGCTGCCGTCGCGCCTGCCAAGGCCTGGCTCAAGGGCAAGACCATCAAGCGGGCGGAGATCATCTGGAAGGAAGATGTCCGCCGCTGGCATCCGGGCCAGGCCTGGATCTGGGAGCCGGGTGGTTTCGGCGTGTTCGATCCGGGCATCAACGCCTTGTCGATCCTGACCGAGATCATGCCGGACGAGGTCTATGTCACCGACGCATCGCTTGACGTGCCGGAGAACTGCCAGACCCCGATCGCCGCCAGCGTGAAGATGCGCGGCGAGGCCGGTTATCCGATCGCCATGGAGCTCGACTGGCTGCAGACAGGTCCGCAGACCTGGGACATCACCGTCGAAACCGACAGTGGAACGCTGAAGCTGTCTATGGGCGGCAGCGTCATGTCGATTGACGGCAAGCCCGTCTCGGAAGCCCCGGACACCGAGTATGACGAAATCTATCGTCGGTTCGCGGAGCTTATCGCCAGGGGCGAGAGCGATGTGGACGTCCGTCCGCAGCGTCTCGTCGGCGATTGCTTCTTCCTCGGCAAGCGCAACCTCGTCGAGGCATTCCACGATTGAGGAAAGGCTGCCCGGTTGCCAACGGGCGATGCCGGAATAGGATAGGAATATCAGGGCGCGAATCGTGTGGCGGGATTCGCGTCTTTTCGACTTGAGACGGTGGGGGCGTTTCCAGGGACGGCATGCCCCATCCTGACGAAAGGGTGTTGATGTATCGGAGGCAGCTAGCCCGGCCCTCTGCAGTTCTCGCCATGATCGCGGCCGTGCTCGGCGTGGTCGTCATGGCCGGCTGGCTGACGCAGGATGCAGGCCTCGTGACGGTCTATCCCGGCTTGCCATCCATGGGCTTCAACACGGCACTCTGTTTCATCCTGTTCGGTTTCGCCCTGCTGATGGCCACGTTCGAGGCCAACAGATCGCGCGCCGTCGTGCTTGTCCCCGCGGTGCTGGTGGTGGTGATATCGGGCCTTCGGTTGTCGGAGATTCTGACAGGCCTGCCGAGCGGCTGGGGACAGCTGCTCCTCTCCCTGTTCGTACCGCGCACGTTCATCGATCTCGTCGGTGGCGGCATGGGCCCGAATACCTCCCTGTCCTTCCTCATAGGGGCGGGCGCGCTGATCTTCGACGGATTGCCAGTCAGCAACCGTTACCGGCACGTCGTTCTGGAATTCGCCGGCCTTGCCATGCTTGCGCTGGGCTTCGTCTCGCTGTCGGGCTACGCAACGACGCTGGAAACGGCCTATCGCTGGAGCCCTGTTGCCGGCATGGCGCTTCATACCTCTTTGGGCATGGTCATCATCGGTGCCAGCATCGTGCTGCGCGACCAGCGGATGGGCCTGTTCGAATCTGACCGTGTGCCTTTGTGGGTGCCCGGCTTCCTCTGCATCTTCGCGCTGCTCTTCGACCTTTACACGCCGCTCGGCGTCGCCGCTGGCATTCTTTACGTGCCGCTGGTTGCCTGCGCGTTCTGGTTCAGCGACCGCCCCGCGCCGTTCTTCTTTGCTATCGTCTGCACGCTTTTGATCGGCATCGGCTATTTTGCCTCGGTCGACGAAGGGGTGGCCTTCTGGAAGGTGATGACCAATCGCGTGCTGTCTGTTGGCACGATCTGGATCGTCGCCGTCTTGGTATACTGGTTCCGTAAGACGTCCCTGCAGCTTGCCGAGGAACAGGTGCGCTTTGGCGCGCTGGTTCGGTCGACGCCTGATGGCGTGATCAGCATCGACGAGCGTGGCACCGTCCGCAGCTTCAATCCGGCGGCTGAGGCGATGTTCGGCTTCAAGGCGAGCCACGTGATCGGGCGCAACATCAAGATGCTGATGCCGGAGCCCTATCACAGCGAGCATGACGGTTATCTCAACCGTCATATGAGGACCGGCGAACGGCGGATCATCGGCACAAACCGGGAAGTCTCGGGCCTGCGCAGCGACGGCAGCACCTTTCCGCTCGATCTGTCGGTCAGCGCTGTGGAAACGGGCGCTGAGAAGACCTTCGTCGGCATCGTGCGCGACATCACCGAGCGCAGGCGGCAAGAGGACGAACTGCGCACTGCACTTGCCAACCTCAATGAGCGCGAGCAGCGTCTGAGCGCCGTTCTGCGCACGGCGGTCGACGGCATCATCGCGATCGACGAAAACTACCTCGTCCGCCATTTCAACCCGGCTGCCGAACGCATTTTCGGATATCGTTCGGACGAGGTGCTCGGCAAGAACGTCAACATGCTGATGCCCGAGCCCTACCATACCGCCCACGACGGTTATGTCTCCGCTTACATGCAGACGGGCGAGAAGAAGATCATCGGCGTCGGCCGCGAGGTGCAGGGCAAGCGCAAGGACGGCAGCGTCTTCCCGCTCGACCTTGCCGTCAGCGAAGTGCCGCTCGGCGGCGGTGAACGGGCCTTTGTCGGCATGGTACGCGACATTTCCGACCGCAAGCGGCAGGAGGAGCAGCTGACAAGCACGCTTGGCCAGCTTGAAGTCTATGCCGCGGATCTGGAGCGCTCCAACCAGGAACTCGACGATTTTGCCTACATCGCCTCCCACGATCTGAAGGAACCTCTGCGCGGCCTGCACAATCATTCGCGCTTCCTGCAGGAGGATTACGAGGAGCTTCTCGACGACGACGGCAAGCGGCGGATCAACCGGCTGATCTTCCTCTCCCAGCGAATGGAGCGTTTGGTCAACGACCTTCTCTATTTCTCGCGGATCGGCCGGCAGGAGCTTGCCGTGAAGCCCACCGACATGAGGATGCTCGTGCAGGATGTGGTCTCGACGCTCGAGGATTTCCTGCAGGAGCGTGGCGCAAAGGTCGAGATCTCGGCCGACCTGCCTGTCTATACCTGCGATTCCGTGCGTGTCGCTGAAGCCTTCCGCAACCTCATCACCAACGCTGTCAAATACAACGACAAGCAGGACAAGCGGGTGGAAGTCGGGTTCCTGCCGCGCTACAACGACGCCTCGGGCCGAAATGCCAGCGCGGTCTTCTACGTCCGCGACAACGGCAAGGGTATTGCGCCGGAGTTCTTCTCCGACGTGTTCCGCATCTTCAAACGGCTCGAGAAGCGTGACGACGGCGACGAGGGTACGGGTTCGGGCCTGACCTTCGTCAAGAAGATCGTCGGCCGCCATCACGGCGACATCTGGCTGACCTCGGAAATCGGGGTCGGTACGACATTCTATTTTACACTGGGGAGTGATGCGCATGAACAAGCCGCAGCATGACGTTCAGCCGATCCTGATGGTCGAGGACAGCGAAGACGACTTCGAAGCGACGATGCGCGCCTTCCGCAGGGCCAATCTCCGCAATCCGATCCTGCGGGCGGCCTCCGGCGACGAGGCGATCGAACTCCTGGACAACGCCAAGCACAAGCCGGGGCTCATCCTGCTCGATCTCAACATGCCGGGCATGGATGGCCGGCAGTTGCTGACGGTCCTCAAGCAGCGCGAGGATACCCGCAAGACGCCGGTGGTGATCCTGACCACCTCGGATGACGAGCGGGACGTGGATGCCTGCTACCAGCTCGGCGCCAATACCTACATCCAGAAGCCCGTGAACCTCGACGGACTGTTTGCCGCCATCCAGCGGCTGAAGGAATACTGGTTCGAGATCGCGATCCTGCCGAGGGAGGACTAGGTGCCGGAGAAAAGCACGATCCTCATCGTCGATGACAGTTACGATGACCGCGACATGTACAAGCGCTTCATCCGCCGGGGCATCGGCTCCGGTGCGGTGATCCTTGAGGCGGGCAATGGCGAGGAGGCGCTGCGGCTGCAAGCCGAGAAGAAGCCGACCTGCATCCTGCTCGATTACTCCCTGCCGGGCCGCAACGGACTCGTGGTGCTGCAGGATATCCTGAAGGCGGACCCGCATGCGGCGGTCATCATGCTCACGGGACAGGGCAATGAAGCCGTCGCCGTCGAAGTCATGAAGGCGGGCGCGAAGGACTATCTCATCAAGGATACGGTGACGGCGGATTCCCTGCAGCGCTGCATTTACAGCGCGATCGACAGGGCGCGGCTCGAAAGCCTTGTCGAACAAAAGCGTCAGTCGCTGGAGATCTTCACCCGCGCCATGGCGCACGACCTCAAGGAGCCGGTGCGTGCCATCCGCTCCTTTGCCGGCATCGTTGCCGAATCGCCAGACCTGCCGGAGCAGGAGCGCGACATGATGAACTTCATCATCAAGGCGGGTGAGAACATGGAGAAGCTCATACAGAGCGTCTCCCACTACACGCAGCTCGATGCCTACGAACACCGCGACATGAAGATGGTATCGGTCGCGGAGGTCGTCGTGCGGGCCGAGGCGAGCCTCGGCCAGCAGATCCAGTCTTCGAACGCGATCGTCGAGACCGGCGAGGTGGCCAGTGTCTATGGCGACCAGACGCTGCTGGTGCAAGTGCTGCAGAACCTGATTCAGAACGCCATTCGATACTGCGACAAGCCCGAACCGCATATCCGCGTCTGGACCGAGGCGACGGAGACGCACAATCTCATTCATGTCCGCGACAATGGGCCGGGCATCGCCCCCGAATTTCATGCCCGGATTTTCGAACCCTTCAAGCGGCTGGTCGGACGCGATGTCGAAGGCAGCGGTCTCGGGCTCGCCTTTTGCAAGCGGATCGCCGAGATCCATGGCGGTACAATCCAGTGCACATCCGCATTGGGGCAGGGGACCACGTTCACCATCGCCCTGCCGAACCCCGACCCGGCGGTGCTCGACGGAGCGCCCGCGCCGCGCAGGCCGGTGGCGTCGCTGCCGGCGACCGGCTCGGATCCGGACATCCTGCGTCTCGCCAACGTCCTGCTGGTTGAAGACAATCCGGTCGACGTCACGCTGACCAAGATCAAGCTGATGAAGCGCGAGCAGGTGCATTTCAACCTGCACGTCGCCTCCAATGGTCGCGAGGCGATCACCCTTCTCGAAAAGCTGCTGGCCGAGCACGAAGTGCCGCCGATGGACCTTGTCCTGCTCGACATCAACATGCCGATCATGGACGGTTTCCAGGTGCTGGAGGTGTTGGGCAGCAACGAACGGTTGAGGCCTATCCCGGTCTGCATGCTGAGCACGTCAAGCGACGAGCGCGATATTCTTCGGGCCAAGGAACGCGGCGCGCAGGGCTACATGATCAAGCCGGCGACGATCTCGCAACTGCAGCAGGCCGTGCGCAACATTGCCACCCTCAAACTGGTGACACGGGAAAACGGCATACATCTTTGCGCGTGAGCGCCATCTGATCGGCCGGTTCATTCTGTCGGCCGCAAAACCAACAAGACGCCTGCGCCGGCAAGGCCATGGCGGAATAAAGGGAGTGAATCCGGTGACGGAGTTTGCGACATTTCATGATCTGAAGGGAAAGAGCGTCTTCATTACCGGGGGCGGTTCCGGCATCGGAGCCGCGCTGACGGAGGGGTTTATCGAGCAGGGCGCCAGGGTCGCCTTCGTCCAGCGGTCTGACGCCACGCAGTTCGTGGCCGAGATGAAAGCAAAATACGGCATCGCGCCGCTGTTCATCCCTTGCGACATCACCGACATCGATGCCTTGAAGGCGGCGATAGACAAGGCCGTCGATGCGCATGGCCCCGTTCAGGTGCTGGTCAACAACGCTGCGAATGACACGCGGCACGGCTGGGAAGACCTGACGGTCGAGGAATGGGATGCGGCGCTTGCCGTCAACCTGCGGCCGCAGTTCTTCACCATCCAGGCGGTCGCGCCGGGCATGCGGGCGCTCGGCGGCGGCGCCATCATCAATTTTTCCTCGATCACCTACATGATGGGGCATGACGGAATGCCGGGCTACGTCACCTCCAAGGCGGCGATCACCGGTCTTACCCGGACGATGGCGCGCGAGCTCGGCCACGACAACATCCGCGTCAACGCGATCATGCCGGGATGGGTGCTGACGGAGCGGCAGCTGGACCTCTGGGCGACGCCCGAAGGGCTCGCCGCATTCCTCGAAAAACAATGCCTGAAGGAGCATCTCGGCCCGCGCGATATCGTGGATACGACGCTCTTCCTGGCCTCTGAAGCGAGCCGCATGATGACCGGACAGGCTCTGGTCGTGGATGGCGGCGTGGTTGTAACGGGTTGAAATGACATGATGACTGTAGACTGGATTGCTGCCGATTGGGGCACGACGAACCTGCGCGTATGGGCGATCGGCAAGGATGGCGCCGTTCTCGCCCAGGCGGGGTCGAACAAGGGCATGGGCTCGCTGAAGCGCGATGAATTCGAGGGCGCGCTGCTGGAGGTGGTCGGCCCGTGGCTGACGGACGGCAAACGTCTGCCGGTGATCGCCTGCGGCATGGTCGGTGCCCGCCAGGGCTGGCTGGAGGCGCCCTATGCCAAGGTGCCGTGCCCGCCGCTGCATGCCGACAACATGGTGTCCGTACCGGTCCAGGATCCGCGCATCTCGGTCAGCATCATTCCCGGGCTCTGCCAGATGCAGCCCGCCGACGTCATGCGCGGCGAGGAAACCCAGATCGCCGGCTACCTGTTCGACAAGCCGGATTTCGACGGCGTGCTCTGCCTTCCCGGCACCCATACCAAGTGGGCGCAGATCAGCGCCGGCGAGGTCGTCAGCTTCCGCACGTTCATGTCGGGAGAACTGTTCTCGCTGATCTCGACGCAATCGGTGCTTCGCCATTCCATTCCCGCCGATGGCTGGCAGCAGGACGCCTTTGCCTCCGCTGTCGACGACGCGATCTCCAAGCCGGAGGCGGTCGCCTCGCGCCTGTTTTCGCTGAGGGCGGAATCGCTTCTTACCGATGCCGATCCGGCGGCCGCGCGCGCGCGCCTGTCCGGCCTCCTGATCGGCATGGAACTCGCCGCTTCCAGGCCCTACTGGCTCGGCCAGAACATCGCCATCATCGGCGCCCGCGCACTTTCCGACCTCTACGCCAAGGCGCTTTCGGCGCAAGGGTGCCGGCCGGTGATCACCGACAATGACACGCTTACTCTCAGCGGGCTGAAAGCGGCCCGCGCCCAAATGGAAAAGGACCAGGCACAATGAGCCGCAAACTGATCGCCATTCTGCGAGGCATCCGCCCCGAAGAAGCGAAGGACGTCGCCGCAGCGTTGATCGAGGCGGGCATCGACCGCATCGAGGTACCGCTCAATTCTCCCGAACCGCTCGAAAGCATCCGCATCATGACGGACGCATTTGCCGGCAAGGCACTGATCGGCGCGGGCACCGTTCTGACGGTGAAGGATGTCGAGAATGTCGCGGCAGCCGGCGGCAAGCTCATCGTTTCGCCGAACTGCAACACGGATGTCATCCGGGCAACGAAGGCGGCCGGACTTCAGTCCTTTCCGGGCGTGCTGACCCCGACCGAGTGCTTTGCCGCGCTCGAAGCCGGTGCCGACGGTCTGAAGATCTTTCCGTCCGTCATGCTGGGAACGGAGGGACTGAAGGCCATCCGCGCCGTCCTGCCGAAGGAGACGGAAGTCTACATCGTCGGTGGCGCAGGTCCGGACAATTTCAGGGACTGGTTCGCCGCAGGCGCCGACGGTTTCGGCATCGGCACTGCGCTCTACAAGCCGGGCCGTTCGGTCGAAGAGGTCGCTTCGGTGGCAAAGAAGATGGTTGAAGCCTATGACGCCGGGAGCAGCAAATGAGTGCAAACGTATACGACAATCGTGACTGCTTCCTTGGCGAAGGGCCGCTCTGGCATCCCGAACGCGGCCAGCTTTTCTGGTTCGACATCATCAACTGCACGCTGATGACGGTTGAGAACGGCGAGCAGAAGCAGTGGACATTCGACGAGAAGGTTTCCGCGGCCGGCTGGGTCGACAGGGACACCCTGCTGATCGCCAGCGAAACGTCGCTCTCCCGCTTTGATTTGATCTCGGGAGAGCGACGGAAGATCTGCGATCTGGAAGCCGACAACCCGGTGACGCGGTCCAACGATGGCCGCGCCGACCCCTGGGGGGGCTTCTGGATCGGCACCATGGGCAAGAGTGCGGAAGCCGGGGCCGGCTCGATCTACCGCTTCTATAAGGGTGAGCTGCGCCGTCTGGTCCCGAACGTCACGATCTCCAATGCGATCTGCTTTTCACCCGACCGCCGATTCGCCTATTTCGCCGATACCGACCGGCAGATTGTCTGGCGTCAGCCGCTTGCCGATTCGGACGGCTGGCCCGTCGGGGAGGCGGAGGTTTTCCTCGATCTTAGCAACGAGGGCCTCTATCCGGACGGTGCTGTCGTCGATTCGCAGGGCAATTTCTGGAATGCGCAGTGGGGCGCATCGCGGGTTGCCTGTTACGCGCCTGACGGCAGCTTCCTGCGGGCGATCGAGGCACCGGCCGCTCACACGAGCTGCCCGGCCTTCGGCGGCGAAAACTTCAACCAGCTGTTTGTAACGACGGCGCAGCAGGGGCTTTCCAACGAAGATCTCGTGAGCCAACCATCGGCCGGAAAGGTGCATGTGGCGAGCTGCGACATGAGCGGTCAGGCGGAGCATCGCGTCATTCTTTGAGGGGATGGCACAGGAATCGCAGGGCGTTTCACCGTCGCTCACGGCAAATTTTGTCGCAAATTCGACAGAAGCTGCCGTGAGCGACGTTTTTCTCCACTTGTGGGAATAAATTTTTATCCTCTTGGATGGCGGCTGTTGCATCGCCGCAAAGAGATGTGCTTGTATGGCTGCAACTAAGGACAGGATGAACCTGCCAGGGGAAAACAGTAGCTAGACGGGGTAGTTGTGCCAGCCACCGATCTTATGGTGCGCTTTGATAGCGTGCAAAAGAGCTATGACGGCGAGACGTTAGTCGTCAAAAATCTAAACTTGGACATTGCCCGTGGCGAGTTCCTGACCATGCTCGGACCATCCGGGTCGGGAAAGACGACAAGCCTGATGATGCTTGCCGGTTTCGAGCCGGCCACGCATGGCGAGATTTATCTCGACGGCAATCCGATCAACAATGTTCCACCTCACAAGCGCGGCATCGGCATGGTTTTCCAGAACTATGCGCTTTTCCCGCACATGACGGTCTCGGAAAACCTGGCATTTCCGCTGCAGGTGCGGAAGATGAACAAGTCCGAGATCGAGGCCCGCGTGAAGCGCGCGCTCGAAATGGTGGAACTGCCGAAATTCGGCTCCCGCCGTCCGGCCCAGCTTTCCGGCGGTCAGCAGCAGCGCGTCGCGGTGGCACGCGCCCTGGTTTTCGATCCCAAGCTGGTCCTCATGGATGAGCCGCTCGGTGCGCTCGACAAGCAGCTGCGTGAGCAGATGCAGTATGAAATCAAGCACATACATGAAAGCCTCGGTGTGACGATCGTCTATGTGACGCACGACCAGACCGAAGCCCTGACCATGTCGGACCGCGTTGCGGTGTTCAACGATGGTGTCATCCAGCAGCTGTCTGCCCCTGACATGCTGTATGAAGAGCCGCAGAACTCCTTCGTCGCCCAGTTCATCGGCGAGAACAACAAGCTGACCGGCGACGTGGTCGAAGTGAACGGCGGCGAATGCAAGGTCCGCCTGCCTGACGGCACCGAGCTCGTGGCCGACAAGGTCAACGTCAAGGGTGTCGGCGACAAGACCACCATCTCGCTCCGGCCGGAGCGCGTCGAGATTGTCCCGACCGATTCCCACCAGAACCAGGTCCAGGGAAAGATCGAAGAACTCATCTATCTGGGCGACCATATCCGCATCCGCATGAATGTCTGCGGCAACGACGAATTCGTCGTCAAGGTGCGTAACCGCGGCGAGCGCTGGGATCTCAAGGTTGGAGATTCCCGCATGATCGGCTGGTCGCTGAAGGACTGCAAGGCGCTCGACGCCGTTGCATGAGAACCTGCAGATGGCAGGGCCGCCATCTGCAAGCTATAGCCGGTGAATCCGGCAAAACCTCAAAGAAGGGGAGAATAACAATGAAAATGCTCAAGACTATTCTGACAACCACGGCTGCTGTCGCTCTCGCGTCGGCTGCCATGGCGACCGACCTGACGGTTGTTTCCTGGGGCGGTGCCTACCAGGCTTCGCAGAAGAATGCCTATGCGGACCCGTATCATGCGGAGCATCCGGACGTTAACTTCATCTGGGACGAATCTTCCGCTGAAGCCGTGGCCAAGCTGCGCGCGATGAAGGAAGCCAACAACCTGACCTGGGACCTGGTCGACGTTGACGCGGCCGACTCCTTCCGTCTCTGCGACGAAGGTCTGGCCATGGAAGTCGATCCGGACAAGCTGCTCGCTCCGGCTCCGGACGGCACGCCTGCTTCCGAAGACTTCGGCGCCCAGCTGGTCAACTCCTGCTACATCCCGCAGATCGTCTACTCGACCACGTTCGGCTATCGTTCCGACGTTGCCGAGTGGGGTGGCAAGGAGCCGTCGAACATCTGCGACGTCTTCGACCTGAAGACCTTCCCCGGCAAGCGCGCGCTTGAAAAGCGCCCGATCAACAACGTCGAATGGGCACTGCTCTGCGACGGCGTGCCGAAGGATCAGCTCTATGACGTTCTGGCCACCGATGAAGGCGTCGAGCGCGCTCTGAAGAAGCTCGACACCATCAAGGACCAGACCGTATGGTGGTCGGCTGCTGCCGAAACGCCCCAGCTGCTGGCCGACAAGGAAGTCGTGATCGGTTCGACCTATAACGGTCGTCTGTTCTCGGCAATCGCCGAACAGAAGCAGCCGATCAAGATGCTCTGGGACGCCCAGGTGTTCTCGTTCGACGGCTGGATCATCCCGGCTGGCCTGCCTGAAGACCGCCTGAAGGCTGTCGAAGACTTCGTCAAGTTCGCGACCGACACGCAGCGCCTTGCCGACCAGTCCAAGTACATCTCGTACGGCCCGGCTCGCGCCTCGTCCGCTCCGCTCGTCGGCAAGCACGCCACGCTCGGCATCGAGATGGCACCGCACATGCCGACCGATCCGGCAAACTCGAAGAACGTCATCTACTATAACTTCGAGTTCTGGGCCGACCATCGCGACGACATCGACGCGAAGTTCCAGGCTTGGCTCGCCAAGTAATGTGATGATGAGGGACGGGGCTCGCGCTCCGTCCCTTTTCCTGAATTTCTATGACTGGGCGTGGGTCTAATGGGTGCAACGACGACAACTGACGGGCCGGTTCTGACCGTCGACGGCAAGCCGCTGAAGGCGAGCCTGGCCAAGGCGCTACGGCGCGAAAAACTCCGCTCCTTCATTCTGATCGCACCCTTGCTGGTCTTCATTCTGTTGAGCTTTGTCGCGCCGATCGCGGACATGCTCATGCGTTCGATCGACAACAGCATCGTTCCCGATACGCTGCCGAAGACCGTCGTGGCGCTGAAGGAATGGGATCCGAAATCCGGTGAAGCACCGGGTGAACCGGTCTATGCCGCACTTGCCGACGACCTGAAGGTCGCGGTCAAGGCAAAGGAGCATACCCGTCTCGGCTCACGTCTCAATTACGACATGCCCGGTGCCTCGAGCCTCTTCCGCCAGACCGGCCGCGAAGTCCGCAAGCTCGAGGACAATGGCGACTACAAGGGCCAGTTCCTGGCGATGGACAAGGAATGGGGCGACGTCCAGTTCTGGAGCATGCTCAAGGTCCTGTCGTCAGAATACACGCCGAACTATTTCCTCGCGGCACTCGACATGAAGCGTGACGCCAGCGGCATCCATATGGCTCCGCCGCAAGAGCGCATCTATCTCTTCCTGTTCGCCCGCACCGTCTTCCTCAGCCTCGCGATCACTTTCAGCTGTCTTCTGCTCGGCTACCCGATCGCCTGGCTGCTTGCCAACCTGCCGGCCAGAAGCTCGAACCTGTTGATGATCCTGGTGCTGCTGCCGTTCTGGACCAGTCTGCTGGTGCGCACCTCGGCCTGGAAGATCCTGCTCCAACAGCAGGGCGTGATCAACGACCTGCTCGTCTGGGCGCATATCATATCCGACGACAACCGGCTGGTGATGATCAACAACCAGGCAGGCACGATCATCGCCATGACGCACATCCTGCTGCCGTTCATGATCCTGCCGCTTTACTCGGTGATGAAGACCATCTCGCCTTCCTATGTCCGCGCGGCGAAAAGCCTTGGCGCAAACGACTGGACGGCCTTCTGGCGGGTCTATTTCCCGCAGACGGTTCCGGGCATTGGCGCCGGCTCCATCCTCGTCTTCATCCTCGCCATCGGCTACTACATCACGCCGGAACTCGTCGGCGGCACCTCGGGCGTCTTCATCTCGAACCGAATTGCCTACCACATCTCCAGCTCGCTGAACTGGGGCCTTGCTGCCGCGCTCGGTACGCTGCTGCTGCTGGTCGTGATGGTGCTGTTCGTCCTCTATGACAAGATTGTCGGCATCGACAACGTGAAGCTCGGCTAAGGAGGAGCGTCTACTATGTCAGGTCTTCCTCCCTATGCATCGGTGCCGCAGCGGATCTGGTACTATACCTTCCGCGTGATCTGCGGGTTGATCTTCTTCTACCTGATCTTCCCGATCCTGGTGATCCTGCCGCTGTCCTTCAATGCGGAGAATTTCTTCACCTTCACGCCGGCCATGCTGCATCTCGATCCGGCCGGCTATTCGCTGAAGCATTACGTGGATTTCTTCACCAATCCCGACTGGCAGCAGTCGCTGAAAAACTCCGTGCTGATCGCGCCGATGGCAACGATCCTGGCGACGGCGTTCGGCACTTTGGCGGCCATCGGCCTGTCGCAGAGCCACGTGCCTTTCCGTGGGGCGATCATGGCGGTGCTGATTTCGCCGATGATCGTGCCGCTGATCATTTCGGCTGCCGGCATGTACTTCTTCTATTCGCGCATCGGCCTGCAGGGCACCTATTGGGGCGTCGTTCTGGCCCACGCGGCGCTCGGCACACCCTTCGTCATCATCACCGTGACGGCGACGCTGGTCGGTTTCGACCGCTCGCTGGTGCGTGCGTCGCTGTCGATGGGCGCCGATCCGATCACCACCTTCTTCAAGGTGCAGATGCCGCTGATCATTCCGGGTGTCGTCTCCGGTGCACTGTTTGCCTTCATCACCTCGTTCGACGAAGTGGTCGTCGTGATCTTCCTTGGTTCGGCGGCGCAGAAGACGTTGCCATGGCAGATGTTCACCGGCCTGCGCGAGCAGATCTCGCCGACCATCCTGGCCGTAGCGTCGATCATGGTCGTCATCTCGATCGCACTGCTGACGGTTCTGGAAATGCTGCGCCGGCGCTCCGAGCGGCTGCGCGGGCTGTCGCCCGGCTGATCAAGCCGAATTGCATGAATTGTGAAAAGGCGGCTCTCGGGCCGCCTTTTTCATCTCCGCTTCAGTGTTTGCCGAACTGATCCGGCCAGTCACGGCGGGTGAAGACCTGTCCCTCACGGCGCAGCAGCCGCACGGCATCAAGATCGATGTCGAAGAACGACCAGCGGCTTGCCTCGGTGAAGACGCTCTCGCTCTCGCCGATGACGCCGCTTGGTGGCATGCCGTAGTCGGAGGGGACATAGAGCGCCGACTTGCCGAAATTCTCGTCGACCGCCGGCGACCACGGCGCGGACCCTGCTGTCGGGGAGACGAGAACGGCAATCTGGTTTTCCAGCGCCCGGGCCTGCGCGCCGATCCTGACCCGGTAGTAGCCGGCCTCGGTGTCCGTGCAGCTTGGTGCGAGGATCAGGTCGGCGTCGCGCTCGGCCAGCCTGCGCGCCAGCATCGGGAATTCGTTGTCGTAGCAGATCAGCATCCCCAACCGACCGATTGGCGTGTCGAATGCCTTCAGCCCTTGGCCTGAGGAAATGCCCCATTGCTCCTTTTCGAAGCGGGTCATCATGATCTTGTCCTGATGGCCGATCATGCCGTCTGGGCCGAATAGCCAGGCGCGGTTGCGATAATGCCCGTCACTGTCCTTCACCGGCGCGGAGCCGGGGCAGAAGACGATGTCGAGATTGCGGGCGATCTCTTCCGAGAGTTCCAGCCAGCGCGGCAGGAACTGCTGCAACTCTGCGATCGAGGCATGGAGATCGGCACGGACGTCGGGCGCCAGCAGGCCGGTCATCACCATCGCCGCGTATTCCGGCAGCAGCAGAAGCTCGGCGCCGGCGTCCTTTGCTTCCCGGCAATGGTCGATCAGGTTTTCGGCAAAAGCGTCGAAATCCGCAAACAGCGTCATCGCATACTGGCTGGCGGCAAGCTTCATCGTGGCACTCCAGGCGGTCAGATCGGCTTCATCCAGAAGGACATGGGTTTCGGGCTCTCTTGAGCCTCGTCCGGGTCCTTCCAGGTGAAGGTGGTGGCAAGTTCCGGATGGTGAACATAGCCGCGCTTTGCCCAGAAGCTATTCAGCGGCTCATACGTCGCCGGCCGGCGCGGATGGTCTTCAGGGCGTTCGACGGCGCAGAAGACGCAGCGATCGAAGCGGCCGAGCCGTTTTGCATAGGCTTCGCGTTCGTGAAAGAAGCGCACGCCGATGCCGTGGCCGCGATAATTGTCGAGCAGAACGGATTCGCCGAAATAGAAGATCGTCTTCGGATCGAGGCCTGCGGCGAGGAAGGGCGCCTTCACCTCGTCCGTCTCGTCGGCCATCGGCATTCCGGTCGAGGCGCCGATGACGGCATCACCGTCGAAAGCAAGGACGAACAGGCTCTCCGGTGCCCGTGCATAGGTTGCGAGATACTTTGCCTCGTAAGCCTCCGATCCTTCGTAGAGATAGGGAAAGGCACGGAAGACGGTGATCCGCAGCCGCGCCAGGTCGGCGATGTAAGGCGTGATCGCATCGCCGTGGTACGTCTCGATGCGGATGTCGTCGGTGGTGTTCATGGCGGCGATATTCCATGGACGATGGGGCGCGATCAAGCCGTCGCCGGACGTTTTCAGTCTGGCGTCATCGCCGGATCGCTTGTTAGGAAAAAGAGGACCGGCGGATGATTCCGCCAGAGCGAGTGCCAGCATGAAACGGGAAACAGAGATGACAGCCGCCGAAACCATCGCCGCCTATTACGACGCCTTCAATCGGCAGGACATGGAGCGCTTCCTGTCGCTGCTTGCCGAGGATGTCGTGCATGACATCAACCAAGGCGAACGGCAGGTGGGTAAGGCAGCATTCGCCACGTTCATGGAGCACATGAACCGCTGCTACCGCGAAGAATTGACCGACATGGTGATCATGGCCCATCCCGGCGGCAGCCGCGCGTCGGCGGAGTTCATGGTCAACGGCACCTATCTGGCAACGGACGAGGGTCTGCCGGAGGCGAACGGCCAGACCTACCGCCTGCCGGCCGGCGCCTTCTTCGAGCTGAAGGACGGCAAGGTCACGCGGGTCACCAACTATTACAACCTCAACGACTGGATTGCCCAGGTCGGCGCCTGACGCCTGTTTCTGTGGAAAGCCCCGGCAAGGGTTGACCGACGCGAAGGCCTGCCCCTTCAATGACCCCGAACCGGAATAGAGGCGAAGAGGGTCATGGCCGAGGCAGGGATCAAGCTTCAAGAGAGCTGGAAGACGCGGCTGGCGGGCGAATTCGCCAGCCCGTACATGCAGTCGCTCAAATCCTTCCTGGAGGACGAGAAAGCGGCGGGAAAGCAGATCTTTCCGAAAGGCGCCGAATATTTCCGCGCGCTTGACCTGACACCAATCGAGAATGTCCGCGTCGTCATCCTTGGCCAGGATCCCTATCACGGGCCGGGGCAGGCGCATGGCCTCTGCTTCAGCGTGCAGCCCGGCGTGCGCATTCCGCCGTCTCTCGTCAATATCTACAAGGAAATGAAGAGCGATCTCGGCATCGAGCCCATTCGTCATGGTTTCCTCGAAAGCTGGGCGCGGCAGGGCGTGCTTCTGCTCAACAGCGTGCTGACCGTCGAGCAGGCCCGCGCGGCATCGCACCAGGGCAAGGGCTGGGAGCGCTTCACCGACGCGGTGATCCGCCTGGTCAACGACGAATGCGAAAACGTCGTCTTCATCCTCTGGGGCTCCTATGCGCAGAAAAAGGCGGCTTTCGTCGATACATCCCGCCACCTGGTGTTGCGATCGCCGCATCCGTCGCCGCTTTCGGCCCATAACGGGTTCTTCGGTTCGCGGCCGTTTTCGAAGGCGAATGCCTATCTCTCTTCGCATGGCCGTCAGCCGATAGACTGGCAGCTTCCGGCCGATCCAGGCGCTGCCGGCTGACCGCCGAGACCGCTCCTCCGGCGCTCTTCCGACTCTCGGGCGACCGCCACGATCCGTCCATAAGTTTGCCATTGATGCCGGTTAGCCTCCGCAAATCGGGGTGAGGACGCATTGAACTGGAGTTTGACCCACAGGCCGCCAGGATCGGTCTGCACGCGGAGGATGGCATCATGCTCGACCAGATCAGAGGACTGCATCATGTGACGTCGCTTGCGCACGACGCGGCGGTCAACAACCGCTTCTTCACGCGCACCCTCGGGCTTCGACGGATCAAGAAGACCGTCAACTTCGACAAGCCGGACATCTACCATCTCTATTACGGCGACGAGACCGGGACGCCCGGCAAGGTGATGACCTACTTTCCCGATCCGGCGCGCAAGCGATGCCGTCACGGTTCGGGCGAGGGCGGATTTACCCGGTTTTCGGTGCCGCGCGGCTCCATCGAATTCTGGCGGCGGCGTCTGCTGGACGCCAATGTGACGCTCCATCCCCATACGGACGCTTTCGGCGAACGGCAGATCAACTTCATCGGTCCGGACGGCGAGGATCTGGCGCTGGTCGAGGCGCCGATCGACGACCGCAGCGCCTGGCTGGCGGGCGGTGTCGCCGCCGACCGGGCCATCCACGGGTTTCATTCTGTCACCCTTCGATTGGCGGATGCCGGCGCGATGTCGGAGCTCCTGCTGTTCATGGGTTACGATCCGGTAGAGCGGCACGGCAATATTGTCCGCTACGCGTTGGCAAGCAGCAACGGCGCCTCGATCGTCGATATCGAAATGGTGCCCGATGCCGCAGAGGCGGAGCAGGGGGCGGGGTCCGTCCACCACATCGCCTTCGCCGTCGACGACAGGGATGCGCAGGACGAAGTGCGCGCCGCACTCGCCGATGCCGGCTTCAAGGTGACGCCGGTGTTCGATCGCGATTACTTCTCGGCGATCTATTTCCGTGCGCCGGGAGGCATCCTGTTCGAGATCGCCACCAGCGAGCCCGGCTTCGACAGGGACGAAGACCCGGCCGAACTCGGGCGCAATCTCATGCTGCCGATCCAGCATCGCCATCTGCGCGCCGTGCTGGAGGCGAGCCTGCAGCCGATCGAGGACTGATCGTCGCCGCTTATACCGGCTGCTTGCGCCGCCATTCGGCAATGGCGATGCCGGCAAGAACGAGCACGATCGCCACGATGTGGAAGAGTTCGAGCCGCTCGCCGAGGATGGCGATCGAAAGGATGGTGGCGAAGGCCGGGATCATGTTGATGAACAGTCCGGCGCGGTTCGGTCCGATGCCCTCGACACCCTTGATGAACAGGATCTGCGAGACCAGGGACGGGAAGATGCCGGCAAAGACGGCGATGCCCCAGCCGCGCGTATCGGGCCATTGCACGCCGACGCGCGATATCTCCCAGGCAGCAACCGGAATGCTGGCAAGCAGTGCGCCGACGGCGGTGGCCGCCATCATGCTCTTCCAGTGAAGCTGCGGCTTCCAGCGCAGTGCCACCGTGTAGCCGGCATAGATGATGACGCAGACCAGCATCAGGCCGTCGCCGAAGTTGACGGTGAGGTTGACGAGCCGCATCAGGTCGCCATGCGAGGCGGTGACCGCGACGCCGACAAGGGTCAGCGCAAAGCCAACGATCTGGGCGGCTGCAACCCGCGTGCGGAACAGTATGTAGTTGAGGACGAAGATCAGCATCGGAATGCCGGCCTGCTCGATCGCGGCATTGACGGCGCTGGTATATTGCAGTGCCGAGTAGAGGAAGAAGTTGAAGCCGGTGAAGCCGATCGCGCCGTAGCCGATGAGCAGCGGTATGTGCTGGCGCAGAACAGGCCAGTCGCGCTTGAGTTGCGGCACCGAGATCGCGAAGATCAGGGTGACGGCCAGAACCCAGCGCGACAGCGTCAGCATGGACGGCGTGATGTGCCCGACGGCGAACTTGCCCGCCACCGTGTTGCCGCCCCAGCTCAGCGTCGCGATGACCAGCGCCAGATAGGCCTTCTGTACGGCGGTCATGCCGGCCTCTTTCGGCAAGTTTCGGCGAAACGGGACTGGCAAGCCCCTGTCCGGCAGGAACGTGTGGTCACGATGTCCTCTCCCTGAAAACGGCGGCGTCGGTGGAGGCGGAGCCTCATGGCGGGATGATCGGCCGCTGGTTTTTGCTCTAGCCTGCCTCGCGCTTGGTTGTCACGCGAAAAAGCCGGCGGAACTGTCATATCGGAGTCGCAATATGGGAAACAACTCATTATACATGCGCGGGTTTGTAAAGATTGGCGTCGCAGTGGAATGCCTGTGCCGCCGCAACTAGGGACATGGAAATGGCGAACGTCGTTGTTGTTGGATCGCAGTGGGGTGACGAAGGAAAGGGCAAGATTGTCGACTGGCTCTCCGAGCGCGCCGATATCGTCGTGCGTTTCCAGGGCGGCCACAATGCGGGCCATACTCTCGTCATCGACGGTGTTTCCTACAAGCTTTCGCTGCTTCCCTCGGGCGTCGTGCGCGAAGGCAAGCTCGCCGTCATCGGCAACGGCGTCGTCGTCGACCCGCATGCGCTGATCGCCGAAATCGACCGGCTGGAGCAGCAGGGCGTCAAGATTTCGCCGGAAAATCTCCGTATCGCTGACAATGCGACGCTGATTCTGTCGCTGCACCGCGAGCTGGACGGCCTTCGCGAAGATGCGGCCTCGAACAGCGGCACGAAAATTGGAACGACGCGCCGGGGCATAGGCCCTGCATACGAGGACAAGGTCGGCCGCCGCGCAATCCGCGTGATGGACCTGGCCGACAAGGACAGTCTGGCACTGAAGGTGGATCGAATTCTGACGCATCACAATGCGCTGCGTCGCGGTTTCGGCGAGCCGGAGATCGCGCATGCGACGATCATGGAAGAGCTGACCTCGGTCGCCGACCGGATCCTGCCTTACCGCGAAACCGTGTGGCTGCTGCTCGACAAGGCGCGCCGTCGCGGCTCGCGTATCCTGTTTGAAGGCGCCCAGGGCACGCTGCTGGACATCGATCACGGCACCTATCCGTTCGTCACCTCGTCGAACACGGTTGCCGGTCAGGCCGCTGCCGGTTCGGGCATGGGTCCGGGGGCCGTCGGCTACATCCTCGGCATCACCAAGGCCTACACGACCCGCGTCGGCGAAGGTCCGTTCCCAACCGAACTGACCGACGAGGTCGGCCAGTTCCTCGGCGAGCGTGGCCGCGAATTCGGCACGGTGACGGGCCGCAAGCGCCGTTGCGGCTGGTTCGATGCGGCGCTGGTGCGCCAGTCGGTTGCCACCAACGGCATTCACGGGATCGCGCTGACGAAGCTTGACGTGCTCGACGGTCTCGACGAGATCAAGATCTGCGTCGGCTACATGCTGGACGGCGAGCAGATCGATCATCTGCCGGCGAGCCAGGGTGCGCAGCAGCGGGTCGAGCCGATCTACGTGACGCTGGAAGGCTGGAAGGAATCGACCGTCGGCGCCCGCAAATGGGCCGATCTGCCGGCCCAGGCGATCAAATATGTCCGCCAGGTGGAAGAGCTCATCGGTGCGCCGGTGGCATTGCTTTCGACCAGCCCTGAGCGTGACGACACGATACTTGTGACGGACCCCTTTGAAGACTAATCTCTAACGGGGACTGTGTTTTAGCCGGGATTCCGGTGCGAATGAGAAGGTGCTGATGTCGGATTTTGTTGAGGTCATTCGGCGTGCTGTCGACGGGTTGAAGGAGAATACGCCGGAGCGACGGGCCAAAGTCTATGAAAAGGCCCGCACGGCGGTCGTCCGTCAACTCGAGAACATGAAGCCGGCGCCTTCGCCCTCCATGCTGGAGCGGCAGATCGAAAAACTCGATCAGGCGATCGAGGCAGTCGAGCTGGAACATACCGAGGCGTTGCCGGAGCCGGAGCCCGAACCCGTGGTGCCGCCGCCGGCTCCCTCGCGTGCGCCGCCGGCGTCCGACCTGTCGCGGGAAACGTTTGCCAGGCAGGCGAGCGAGGCAAAGGCCGCGCTTTCGAAGCGCAGCCCGGAGCCGCATGCACCGGCGGCGTCCGCCAATGCGGGGGCTGCCGCTGCCGCGCCGAAGCGGACCGACTACAATCTCGATCAGGCCCACAACAATCTTGAGGATATCATCAACGACCTGACGGGCCGCAAGGCACCGCCAAGTCCGCCTCCGGCCGCCAAGGCTCCGGTGCAGCCGGCGCCTGCCGCACCGGCCGGACCGCGCATGCCGAAGGTCTCCGACGAGCTGGACCTCGACTTCAAGGACGAGCCCGCCTACAAGCCGGCGCGGACCAGCACCTATGCCGCCGGATCGGCCGAGGACATCTTCGGAGAGGACGATTATTACTCGGAAGAGCCGGCAGTCGAGCCGGTAACGCAGCGCCGCGGCGCGGCGGCTGCTCCCGCACAATCGCACGGCTATTCCAATGGCCAGTATAACGGCAGCTACAACGGCGATTTCGACAGCGAAGTCGACGATGCCGACGAGCCGGCCTCCATCGACCGTATGGCGTCGCGCCGCCGGAGCAAGTCTGCTCAGGCGCATGAAGGCTCGGGCGGCAATCTTCGCAAGATCATCATCGCTGCTGTCTGCATCGTCGTTCTGGCGGGGGCAGGTGTTGCGGCCTGGATGGCGATGAGCGGCGATAGCGGCACCAAGACCGCCGAGGCCGTCGACACGAGCGCGCCGGCCGAAACGGCTCCGGCCGCGACGAACGATCAGCAACCGGCTGCCGAAACGACGCCGGCCGTGGCGGAGAGCAAACCGGCCGAGGCCGCTCCGGCGACCGGGACTGAGGATGCCGGCCCGCAGAAGTTCACCCAGCGCCTGATGGCCGATGGTAGCGAGGTCAATTCCGGTCCTGCCTCGGCAGACGGAAGCGACAACGGTGCGGAAGGTCGTTCGGTCTCCGAACAGTCTCCGGGTGCTCAGGCCAACGCGGATGCAGGCTCCACTGCGGCCCCGGCGGCAGCGACGACCAACGGCGCGCAGAAGATGCTGCTTTACGAAGAAAAGCTCGGCCAGAGCGCACCGACGGCGATCGCCGGCACCGTGACCTGGTCGCTGCAGCAGGAAGCAAGCGATGACGGCCGTCCGGAGCCGACGATCCAGGGCCAGCTTTCCGTTCCGGACAAGGGGCTTTCTGCGCTCCTCACCATCAAGAAGAACGACGACGCTTCGCTGCCGGCGAGCCATCTCATCGAGCTGGTCTTCTCGCTGCCGGAGAATTTCGAAGGCGGCGGCATCGATTCGGTGCAGCGCATTGCCATGAAGAAGTCTGAGCAGGACCGTGGCAACGCCCTCGTGGCCGTCCCGGCCAAGATCACCGACGACTTCCACATGATTGCGCTCAACGATTTCGACGAGGCCAAGAAGGCCAACCTCGAGCTTCTGCGCACGCGTGACTGGATCGACATTCCGATCACCTACCGCAACGGCCGCCGTGCGCTGCTGACGCTCGAGAAGGGCTCGACCGGCAAGCAGGTGTTCGACGAGGCGCTCAACAAGTGGGCGGCGATGGGTAATAGCGGCAACTGACCGTCTGAAAGTGATGCAAAACAAAACCGCCCGGCGTTCCTCACGCCGGGCGGTTTTTTCATGTCTGCGGAATTGACGCTGTGGCTAGCGCTCAGAGGCTGGCGTCGGCGTCCACCACGCGAACGGCCTTGGCGCGGTCGCGGGCTTCCTTCTGGACGGCTTCCTGGACCTTCTCGAAGGCGCGGACCTCGATCTGGCGCACGCGTTCGCGGCTGATGTCGAACTCGGACGACAGCTCCTCGAGCGTCACCGGATCTTCCGACAGGCGGCGGGCCTGGAAGATGCGCCTTTCGCGGTCGTTCAGCGACTTCATGGCGTTGACCAGCATCGAGCGGCGGGTTTCCAGCTCGTCCTGCTCGATCAGCACCTGTTCCTGGCTGTCGTGGTCATCGACCAGCCAATCCTGCCACTGGCCGGATTCGCCTTCCGTTGCCCGGATCGGTGCGTTCAGCGATGCGTCACCGGAGAGCCTCCGGTTCATCGAGACGACTTCTTCCTCGGAAACGTTCAGCTTGGTGGCGATCTCGCTCACCTGATCGGGCTTCAGGTCACCTTCGTCGATCGCCTGCAGCTTGCCCTTCAGGCGGCGCAGGTTGAAGAACAGGCGCTTCTGATTGGCGGTGGTGCCCATCTTCACGAGCGACCACGAGCGCAGGATGTACTCCTGGATCGACGCCTTGATCCACCACATGGCGTAGGTCGCCAGGCGGAAGCCGCGTTCCGGGTCGAATTTCTTCACGGCCTGCATGAGGCCAACATTGCCTTCGGAAACGACCTCGCCGATCGGCAGGCCGTAGCCGCGATAGCCCATGGCGATCTTGGCGACGAGGCGCAGGTGGCTCGTCACCAGTTCATGGGCGGCGTTGCGGTCGCCATGCTCCTGATACCGCTTGGCAAGCATGTATTCCTGCTGCGGTTCCAGCATGGGAAATTTGCGGATTTCGTCCAGATACCGGCTGAGACCGGCTTCGCCTGAGGCGATGACTGGCAATGATGCGCGGGCCATAAGCACCCCTCCTTTTCTGTCGACCCCTCGCACCGCGGCGGCGGTGCCCTGTGAGCGAGCCGTAAACGTGTGTGTTCCTGTCAAACCCCACACTGATAGATATCACAGATAAGTACGGCAAAACCGTGTTTCAAGCGCTTTTCGCCTTCACGCTTTGGTGAGGGTCAGACGCTCTTCAGGACCTCGGCCAGCTCGGCCATATCGGCAGGCAACGGCGCCTCGAAATGCATGACTTCGCCGGTCGAGGGATGCTCGAACTGCAGCATGAAGGCATGCAGCGCCTGACGCGGGAAACGGTTGACCACGGCCTTTGCTTCCTCCGTCAGCAGATTGGCCTTGGTGCGATAGCCGCCGCCATATTGCGCGTCGCCGATCAGCGGGTGGCCGATATGGGCCATGTGCACACGGATCTGGTGCGTGCGACCGGTTTCTAGGTGGCATTCGACCAGAGAGGCCAGCGCGGTGGCGTCCGGGCGTTCGTGAAAGCGCTCCAGCACCTCGAAATGGGTGACGGCGTGATCGGCGTCGACGGCGCCCTCGCGCTTAACGGCGCGCTTGGTGCGGTCGGACATGGAGCGGCCGAGCGGCAGGTCGATCGTGCCGCGGATCTGCGCGGGGCGGCCCCAGACGATCGCCTTGTAGGCACGGGCGAGCTCCGTCGTCTGGCCGTGGTCGGCAAACTGCGCCGACAGCGAGCGATGGGCGAGATCGTTCTTGGCGACGATCATGACGCCGGTCGTATCCTTGTCCAGCCGGTGGACGATGCCCGGACGCTTCACGCCGCCGATGCCCGACAGGCTGTCGCCGCAGTGATGGATCAGCGCGTTGACGAGGGTGCCGGTCCAGTTGCCGGCGCCGGGATGGACGACGAGGCCTGCCGGCTTGTTGATGACGATGACGTCGTCATCCTCGTAGAGAATGTCGAGCGGGATATTCTCGCCCTGCGGTTCGGGATCTTCCGGCTCCGGCAGGGCGATCTCGACGACGTCGCCGGGACGGATCTTGCGGTGCGCACCGTCGACGACGCTGCCATTGACGGTGAGGTTGCCGCCCTCGATCAGGCTCTTGATGCGGCTGCGCGAGAATTCCCCCTCCAGCCCGGCCGCAAGCCAGGTGTCCAGTCGCCCGGATGCCGTTTCATCCGCCGTGAGGACTTTCTTATTGTCTTGACCTTGTTTAAAGGGGGCTTTCATTTCCAGTTCCCGTGTGAAAGGCGAATTACATGGCTCATATCGAGCAAGACGAAGACGAAAAGCCGCTCGATCCGGCGATGGAAAACGTCCGCCGCAAGATGGTCCGCCTTCAGCTCGTATCGGCCGGCATCATGGGCGTGATGCTTATGGCCGTATTGGCCGCCGTTGTCTACAAGGTCACGCAGACGCCGGGCAAGCAGGCCGCGGTGTCCGGGCCTCTTTCCGTCCCGTCCGATCAGCCGCTGAGCGGTCGCGCGGCGCTGCCGGATGGCTTCACGGTCGACAACACGTCGCTGTCAGAGGGCCAGGTGCTGTTCTTCGGTCACATGACGGACGGTCAGCGCAAGGCCTTCGTGTTCGACATCGCAACCGGCCGCATCATCGCCGACATCGACGTCGGCAGCCGCTGATCCCATGTCCGCCGAACGCTCCGTCATTGTCATCGACGATCCGCAGGATCAGCGGATCACCTATTTCCGTGACATCCGCGAGAAGGACATGACACGGCGCGAGGGCCGGTTCATCGCCGAGGGCACCGTCGTCCTGAGGATGCTCGCCGAAGCCCACCGGCGCGGCAACGGCATCGTGGCCGAGGCGGTGCTCGTTTTGCGCAACAGGCTCGCCGGCATTCAGGACATTCTGGAGCGCTTTCCGGAAGACGTGCCCGTTTATGTCGCGGAGCAGGCGGTGATCGATGCGATTGCCGGCTTTCACCTGCATCGCGGCATCCTGGCGCTCGGACGCCGCGAGGATGCGCCGGATCTCGACGCCGAGCTGGCGTCGCTGCCGGAGAACGCGCTCGTGGTCGTCGCCTGCGGCATTTCCAACCACGACAATATCGGCGCCATCTTCCGCAATGCGGCCGCCTTCGGCGTCGATGCGGTCTTCCTTGACCAGACGAGCTGCGATCCGCTCTACCGCAAGGCGCTGCGGGTCTCCGTAGGCTCGGTGCTGTCGGTGCCCTACATGCGCGGCGGTTCGGACACCGAACTCGTTTCACGCCTGGCGGATGCCGGGTTCGATGTCTTCTGCCTGTCGCCCTCCGGCCAGCGACGGATCACCGATGTCGCTCCGCAGGGCCGCACGGCGCTCGTTCTCGGCACCGAGGGGGAGGGGCTCTCGCCAGACATCCTGTCACGCTTCACGGTGGTCAGCATCGCCCAGGCGCCGGGTCTCGACAGCCTGAACGTGGCGACGGCGGCCGGCATCGCGCTGCACGAGATCGCGTCGGCAGCGGGGCGCCTGCGCTAGGCAGCTTTGCTCATTTTGAGACGGAGAGGGGTCTATTCGGCGGCTTCGCCGGACAGCATCTTGCGGGCGCGCTCGGCAAGGCTTCCCGGCAGCGGTTCGCCGTCATCCATCGGGATGTCGGCAAGTAGGCTGCGGATCGGCGAGGCGGCGCCTTCTTCGCTGGCGGTCAGCGCCACCACCTTGGCTGCCATCGTTGCGATCTCCGCTCTCAGCGCATCGTCCTTGTCGGCGGATCCCGCCTTCATCAGCCGCTCGGAGAGAGCGGTGTTCTGGTGATAGAGCTCTTCACGCAACCGGCTCATTTCGTCTGGCGACAGCATTTTCACGACAGACTGTTCTCCTGCATGGGCGGATCCGTTGGCGGCCGGGGTGGCGTCGGCTCCGGACATCTGCAGACCGGCGACGGCATTGCCATTTCTGGCGTCAGCATTGGCGGCCTTCAGCCGTTCCGTCAACTGGCGGATGTCCTGGATGCGCTGGCGGAGCGCCGTCTGCGAATCGGCATTCTTGGCCGCTTCCTCTTCCAGCCGGTTCTCTAGCTTCGCCACCTTGCCCTCCTGACGGCTTGCCTGGAACTCGGCTTCCTTGGCGCGGTGGGTCATCTCCTTGAGTTCGTTGCGCAGCGTCTCGCGTTCCTCGCGGATGGAGGCCAGGCGGTATTTGAGGTTCTCGATTTCGGTATCGCGGCTGGCGATCTCGATCTTTAGCGTGTCGAGGTTGGACGCCACCAGATCGACGCGCCGCTGCAGCGTCTCGGCGCTGTAGCCCTTGGAGGCCAGCGCCCGCTCGGCCTCGCCCAGATGCTGCTTCAGGCGCAGTATGTAGCCGTCCTCGTCGCGGATCTTCGAGCGCAGGTCGGCGGCCTCGACGCTCATCTCCTCGACCTGCATCTTCAGCTCGCGGTTTTCCGACAACAGCTTGCGGGCTTCCTCGGACAGGGTGACGTTGCGTACTTCCAGATTGGTCGCCTTTTCGCGCTGCCTGGTCAGTTCGATGCTGGCCTTGGCGTTTTCTGCGGCATAGGTGGCGCGCGCCATGTCGCGCTGGGCCGAGATCTCCTGCGGGGACAGCGGCATCGTCGCCTGCAGGCGACGCTCGGTATAACGGACGATGCGGCGGTGGATTGCAGGAGCCAGCAGAAGGAACGCCAATGCGGCGCTCAAGAAGCCCAATCCAAACAAGAGAGCAAATTCAATCACGGTCGGCCGTTTCGTCTGTTCCGTTGCGGTACTTAAATCATCTTATACTGACAGCGGCAAGTTGTTGGCCACCGGCGGAAATAAAAAGGCGGCCCGCAGGCCGCCTGAATTCTCGGTTTTGGTTAACGGCCGGGCCGTATCAGAAGGGGTTCCAGGTCGGCTGGCGGGTCAGCTTCAGATAGCCGACATTGATGCCCAGACGCGCCCCGATCCCGGTGCGGATCGGCACGAGCAGCACGTCGCGGTTCCTCAGAACCGTCATGCCGACGCCGGCGACCACATAGGCCGAGCCGTTGACGCCGCCGAAGCGGTCATAGAGATCGTCGACATTCGGCAGATCGTAGACCAGCATCATCGTGCGGTCGCCGTTGCCGCCGTAATCGAGGCCGAGCGAAGGGCCCTGCCAGAACACGGTGTGCTCGCCGACATTCTTGGTGTAAAGGGCGCCTTCGCCGTAGGTCAGGCCGGCAATCAGGGCGCCGGAGCCTTCCTGGCCGAGAATGTAGCCATTCGGCAGGCCGTATTTGGAAAACGCCGTCTCGATCACCTTGGCGAGACCGCCGCTGGTTTCGCCGAAGAAGGAATGGCCGGCATCGACGATCTCCTGCATCGAATATTCGGCATTCGTGGCGGCGTAAGTAGAACTGGAAGGCACAGTCAGGCTTGCGAAGGCCAAAAAGGCGGTGACGAGCCGCAGTCGTGCCCAGGTGCGCAATTTTTTCAGAAACATGGCTTCACCCGTTCATCGGTAATTCGGATGTAAGCATTTTCCACCTTTCCCCTTAACAATCGGTTTACCAAATATGGTGTCATTATGGCACCGTCGATTTGCCTTTATTACTTGCGTTTCCGGCGCACTATTTGCGCCTGCGATGTGATATCGGTGAAGCCGACACGAGAAAATGACGCATTGCCGCCGGATCGGGTGCTGCGCCATTTTCTCGTGCCAGGGACACGGTAACCCATTGACGCGCGCCCGGCGGCAGGCAACACCGTGCCGCACGCGCCGCGACCATTCATCAGGAGACTTTCGACCATGACCAATCCGAACCTCACCCTTTCCGGCCCGGACCTGGCCGCTCTCCTGTGCAGCCGCGTCTGCCATGACGTGATCTCGCCGGTCGGTGCGATCAACAACGGTCTCGAGCTTCTGGACGAAGGCGGGGCGGACGAGGATGCACTCGATCTGATCCGCGCCAGCGCGCTCAACGCCTCGGTCCGGCTGAAGTTCGCACGGCTCGCCTTCGGCGCATCCGGCTCGGTCGGTGCATCCATCGATACGGGCGAAGCCGAGAAGGCTGCCAAGGATTTCGCAGCCGCCGAGAAGAAGGTCGAGGTCAGCTGGAGCGGTCCGCGCGCCATCGTCGCCAAGAACCGCGTCAAGATGCTCCTCAACCTGTTCCTGGTCAGCTACTCGTCGATCCCGCGCGGCGGTTCGATTGACGTAACGCTCGAAAATCCGGAATTCGACGCCAAGTTCACGCTTGTCTCCAAGGGACGGATGATGCGGGTTCCGGCAAAGTTCGCAGAACTTCTGAACGGCACGCTGTCCGAAGCGGTCGATGCCCACGCCGTCCAGCCCTACTACACGGTGCTGCTCGCCGAGGAAGCCGGTATGAAGATCGAGTATCAGGTGACGGAAGAGGCGATCATCTTCACCGCAGAAGTTGCGCCGGCCGCGTAACCATTCCTTAGCGGACTCCTAATATAGTCTGAGGGAGCGTGACGTGTTGCCTGCTGGCGGCATCTCGCGCTCCCACAAGATCGTGAAGGGCGGGTGGGGGCTCATGGCCCGCAAGACACCGCACCGGGGACACGCAAGGAGGCTGCCATGGCTATGCTCAGACTGATGATCGTCGACGGGTCGGACATCGTCCGGAAGGTTGGCAAGCGAATTCTGTCGGAGCTTGGCTATCTGGTCATGGAAGCGTCGAGCGCCCGCGAGGCGATCGTACGCTGCGAGGCAGACCTTCCGAAGATCCTCATCGTCGATGCGGCCATGGAGGGCGCGCTCGACCTGATCGCCAATGTGCGGGCTCTTCCCAACGGCGCGGACGTTCGCATTTTCTACTGCGTCGTCGAAGCGGATCTGAAGACGATGATGCCCGGCAAGCGCGCCGGTGCCGACGATTTCCTGATGAAGCCGTTCGACCGCCGGATCCTCACCGAGAAGTTCGGTCACATCGTCGTGGCCGCCTGATCTCTCAACGCTAACATTCCCTCATTCCGCAGCCGTGCCCGACACGGGCATGAGGCTGCGTCTCGCTCATTTGCGCCGCATTGCCGGATTGCGGACATGGAAAAGCCGCCGGAACGTTTCCGTCCTGGCGGCTGATCGCGGATAAGGGGCTCTGGCTCGGCCTGAAGGATCAGGCCGTTTCCATGTATTCGCTGCCGTCGGGCTCGCGCAGCACATAGCCGCGGCCCCATACGGTTTCGATGTAGTTGGCGCCACCGGCGGCATTCGCGAGCTTCTTGCGCAGCTTGCAGATGAACACGTCGATGATCTTGAGTTCCGGCTCGTCCATGCCGCCATAAAGGTGGTTGAGGAACATTTCCTTGGTGAGCGTCGTGCCCTTGCGGAGCGAAAGCAGCTCCAGCATCTGGTATTCCTTGCCGGTCAGGTGAACGCGCTGGCCGCCGACTTCGACAGTCTTGGCATCCAGGTTGACGACCAGGTCGCCGGTGGTGATCACCGACTGGGCGTGTCCCTTCGAGCGACGAACGATCGCATGAATGCGGGCCACCAGCTCGTCCTTGTGGAACGGCTTGGTCATGTAATCGTCGGCGCCGAAGCCGAGGCCTCGGACCTTGTCTTCAATGCCGGCCATGCCGGAAAGAATCAGGATAGGTGTCTTAACCTTGGACAAGCGAAGTGTGCGAAGCACTTCGTAACCCGACATGTCGGGAAGGTTAAGGTCGAGCAGGATGATGTCATAATCATACAACTTGCCCAGATCGACGCCTTCTTCACCGAGGTCGGTGGTGTAGACGTTGAAATTTTCCGATTTGAGCATCAGTTCGATGCTCTGTGCTGTCGCACTATCGTCTTCGATGAGTAGAACCCGCATATTTATCCCCTTTTCCGCCGCTAAAAGGTTTGACAGCCCCTAGAAGCGCCCGGTCCAGTCGTTGCCTGTTAGGAAAGCTGCCACGTAATGGTTAACAAATTCTAATTCCCTCTGGCAAGGAGTATCGAATTTATTAAATATTTTTAGCAGGCTCCTGTTTTTCCGCGTGAATCCGACATCGCCATTTGTGAATCAGTACGTGAAGAAATCCCGCTAACTGATTCTTTCGACTCATCATTGTCGAGACCTAAAAATCGGCCTTGGCATTTACTGACCCTTAAATGATCACCCCTATGATTAACCATGCCCGTAAACGAAAGGTTACCAGCGGTAGGTTTTTGTTAACGCCGTCGATTTTTTTTCGTTAACCGATTCGTTTCGATTGGGTCGGTAGGGTGTTTTTGTGAATGAGCCGGGGTCACGGTATCCACGGGAGTATTGCGTATGAAGTCACGTGAGAGCCTTACACGCCTGAAGGAATTTCAGGTCAAGGAAAAGCGCCGTCAGTTGCAGCAGTTGCAGATGATGATGGCCGAGTTCGAGCGGATGGCCGACGAACTCGAAAACCAGATTGCCTTCGAAGAGAAGAAGTCCGGCATCAGCGATCCGTCGCATTTCGCCTATCCAACGTTTGCCAAGGCGGCGCGCCAGCGCGCCGACAATCTTCAGGGATCCATCAAGGAACTGAAGATCCAGCAGGATGCGGCGGAACTGGCGCTGGAAGAGGTCGAGGCGGAATACGCCAAGGCCGCGGCGCTTGAGGAGCGCGACAGCTCCTCGCAGCGGCTTCGCGCCTGACGCCAGAGGTCTTGAACGGGCCTTAGCTCCCGGGTCCGTCGTCAAAACGGGCGTCCGCCGGCTGTTGCTGGCAGGCGCCCGCACGTCGTTGTGTATTGTCGATCGCCGGCCTGCATATTGCGGATAGCGCATGGCGTCGCTACATCGGTCGGGTGCCCGCCCTTCGGCGAGGCTTGAGACCGAACGGGCGGAGCGGCGAAACATTGAAGGTCCTGAGAGCAGTCTGTCTTTTTGCAGCACCCTTCATGCTGGCGCTTGGCCTGGTACTGCCGCTCATCGAACTCAACACGCTGCACTTCTTTTCCGAAACGCCATCGCTGATCGGATTGCTGCTCGAACTCTGGGGGAACGGCGACGCGCTGCTGGCCGTCATCGTCGGGCTGTTCTCCGTCGTCTTTCCGGTCGTCAAGCTGATCGTGCTGACGGCGGAATTCGTCAACGGCAAGCCGAAGCAGGCCAAGGGGCTGCTGGTGGCGATCTTTCCCTATCTTGCCAAGTGGTCGATGATGGACGTGATGCTGGTGGCAATCGTCATCTTCGCGGCCAAGACGTCGGGATTTGCGACGGCCTTCACCCAGCCGGGGCTGTGGTTCTACGCGGGATCGGCAATCCTGTCGGGTATCCTGCCGCAGATCGCGCCGAAACCGGGCGACTGAAACGCGGAGCGAGGATTACACGGGCGACGTGGAGGGGGAAGGAAAGGGAAGGGTGTGAAAGGGGCTGATGCCCCTTCCATCAATGGCGGTACTGCTGGATGCGAGTGGTTCTCAGACCAGCAAGGCCATGGCTGTTGATGGAAGACTGCCAGGACAGGAATTCTTCGACGGTAAGGGTATAGCGTTCGCAGGCCTCTTCCAGGCTCAGGAGACCACCGCGAACGGCGGCGACAACTTCGGCCTTGCGGCGGATGACCCAGCGACGGGTATTGGCGGGTGGCAAATCAGCAATAGTAAGTGGGCTGCCATCGGGACCGATGACATATTTTACACGTGGACGCATTAACTCGGTCATTGGACTCTCTACTAAACACAAGACCATATGGGGCAACACTAGCTTGCCACATTTAAAATTTGCCTAAAGGCCAAGTAAGAATTTGATAAGAATTGAAAGTACCTTGGCCCGATTTGCGCCATAATTGGCGGGAATCCGCGGTTTGCCGGGGCAAGCGACCGTTTTCGGCCGATGCGCGCGAAGAATTTTTTCTGAAAGATTTTCGCCAAAGGGTCACAGCATCAGCACCATCGCCTCGGTTTTCGTCACGTCGAACTCGTAGGTCGCCGTGCCGAAATGCTTCAGGGTCAGCGTATCGCCGGCGGAAAGATAGGTGATGGCGCTGGCATGCTGGCTGAAACCGTCGGCAACCATTGCGAAATCGTTAACGGCCACCAGGCCGGTCGAACCATTGGCCGTCAGGACCAGCATGTGGCCGGTGGTCGTGACAATGCGGGCGGAAAGGGCGACGAGATAAAAGCCGGACGCCGGCACGACCAGCGACTTGCCGTAGCCGCTGGCAAGCGCTGCGCCGAGCGTCATGGCGCCCTGGCTGATATGAAGGGTGTCAAAGCCGGTTTCCTCGCCATCGACGGGCGTTGCGGTCTGCGGGGAGAGCGAGACCCGCGCCAGCGGCCTGTTCGGAAGCCGGACGATGCCGCCGGGCGCAATCGAAAAGCCCGTTGCCCAGCTGGCGCCGTCGGGGCTCACCTTGACCGAGAACTCGTCATTTCCGGCGAGCCCCATCTCGGCGCGTCCGGACCATCCGGTCTGGAAGAGGAGCGAGGCCGTATCGCCGCTCGCCGCCTTGTTGACCTTGATCTGATGTCCGCTGCCGGCATTGTTGAAGAGGCTCGCCGGTGAAGAGACCGCCAGCCGGTTGCTGGTGTCCGCCGTCGCGTTGACGCCGAGCCGGCCAAAGCTCGCCTCGTCCGGCAGCGGCAACTCGGTCCAGCCAGCGCCCGTGCAATAGCGCTGCCGGCCATCGGCCTTGAACCAGGCGCGCCAACCTTCCAGCGGCTCGATGAAGATCCAGGCGCCGTCCTGCCGGAAGGCGAGGCGGTCCGCCTTACCGGCCCATGCATCCGTCGGACTGTCGCCGACGAGGTAGCATTGCCCCTCGTCGGGCGTGTCCGGCTCATCGTCCAGCGTATCCTCAATCGTCAGCTGGACGACGGCATCGATCAGCTGCAGCGCCTCGTTGTGCGTTACATGCTTCTGCGCCTGCGAGGGCAGGATATAGGGCATCTTAAGATTGGCGGTGATCTCGGACATCAGCATCGTCTCCGGCAAAACAACAACTGCCGGAGAGTATGAGGGTGATGCCGAGGGGGTGGAGAAGACTGCCGCGTCAGTGTTGAAATGACTAGAGAAACCGGGCAGTGCCTACCCGTATTTCCCCGTCCAACCTCACATTTCCAGCAAGACCTGCGCTGCCTTGACGGCTGCGGAGGCCCGGTTTTCGACGCCGAGCTTGATGTAGATCTGTTCGAGGTGCTTGTTGACCGTGCGGGCGCTCAATCCCAGAATTTCGCCGATGTCGCGGTTCGACTTGCCCTTGGCGATCCATTGCAACACCTCGGACTCCCGGTTCGTCAGCGGAAAGTGCTGGCGCAGGATCTCGTCGTCGCTGCTTTCGTTGGCCGCCGTCAGGCGGAAGAGATATTCATCGCCGCCGATCGCGCCGAGGAAGGTCAGCTGTAGCGCGGCGCGGCCGTTGTGCGAGATCGTCAGCGCGCTTTCGCCGCCGTCGGCCTTTTCGCGGGTCTTCAGCCAGCGGCCGACGTTCTCGGTAATGATCTCCAGCCCGTCATCGCTGCCGGTGGCGGCATTGACGAGGCGGGTCGCCTGCGGCGTCGACCAATGGATCTTGCCGTCGTTCTTGACCGCCAGCAGGTGACGACCGGCGGCATCGAGCGCCACGCGGGCGCTTTGTGCTGAGCGGGCGTTGGAGAGATGCACGCGGATGCGGGCGCGGAGTTCATCGATGTTGATCGGTTTTGTCAGATAATCGACGCCGCCCGATTCGAGCGCGTGGACGATGTGTTCGGTTTCCGAAAGGCCGGTCATGAAGATGACGGGGATCTGGGCGACCGCCGGATTGGCCTTCAGCCGCCGGCAGGTCTCGAAGCCGTCCATCGACGGCATGACGGCGTCGAGCAGCACGAGGTCCGGCGTGATGCGGTCGACGATGTTGAGCGCCGCGGCGCCGGAAGTTGCGATCAGCACGGAGAAGCCGGATTGCTCCAGTGCGTCCGTCAGGAAGCCCAGCGCATCCGGGGAATCGTCGACCAGGAGGACAATGTCTCTCGGGAGCCCGCTGCTAACCACTGGCCTTGATGCCTTTCTCTTCGAACTGGCTGAGGAATTCCATGTAGCCGGTCATGTCGAAGGCCTGCACATAGGCACGCAGGGCCTCGACAAAGGGACGATGGGTCTCATGCTTTTCCATCTCGGCAAGTTTTGCCTCGATGCCGCGAACATAGCCAATTTCACCGAGCCGCCGCAATTCCTCGACATGCGAAAGGCCGGGATTGGCGATCGCCGAATGGCGGTCGGTCCTTTCTTCGGACCGCTCCTCCTCGTAGATCCAGTCGAGCCCGAGATAGGCGGCCAGCTTGTCGATCATCTGGCGGATATTGACCGGCTTTGCCAGCGTGTCGTTGTGGGCGTCCGTGCCGCCTTCCAGATAGGAGCCGTCGCCGATATTGGCCGAGACCATCAGCATCGGCGCCGTCTGGCCGAGGTCGCGCAGTCGTGTCGCCAGCGTCCAGCCGGTCATGCCGGGCATCAGGATGTCGATCATGAAGAGATCGGGTTTCAGTTCGGCGACGAGCTGCAGGCATTCCTCGCCGCTTTCGGCCGTCAGCAAGACGAAGTCCATCGGCTCGAGAACCTCGCGCATCAGGCTGCGGTGGTCCTCGTTGTCGTCGACGATGACGATGGTGCGGTGCGGGCCGGTGTAGGAGACGATGCGCTTTTCCGCAGCAGGTGCGGTGCTTGGCCGGTCGATGGCGGCCAGCATCAGGCGCACCTTGAAGGTGGAGCCTTCGTCCTTGATGCTGGAGACCGATATTTCGCCACCCAGCGTGTTGGTCAGAAGCTGCGTGATCGTCAGGCCCAGGCCCAGGCCGGGGCGGGGTTGCACGGTCTCGGCCTCGCCGCGCTGGAAGGGCTCGTAGATGTGAGCAATGTCCTTCTCGGAAATGCCGCGGCCGGTATCGGCAACCGTGAAGGTGGCCACCTGGCTGCGATAGGCGACCGTGAAACGGACCTCGCCGCGGTCGGTGAACTTGATGGCGTTCGACAGCAGGTTGACGAGGATCTGCCTGAGCCGCTTGTCGTCGGTGCGCACGTATTGCGGCAGGTTGGCGGCCCGCTCGTGGACGAAGGATAGGCCCTTTGCCTGCGCCTGCGGGCGGAACATGTCGATGATCTGGTCGAGGAAATCCTGAATGTTGATTTCCTTGGAATAGACCTGCAGCCGGCCGGCCTCGATCTTGGAAATGTCGAGAAGGCCGTCGATCAGGCCGGAAAGATGGTCGGCGCTGCGCTTGATCACCTTGATTGCCGACTGGCGCGGCGCAGGGATCGTATCGTCACGTTCGAGGATCTGCGCATAGCCGAGCACGGCGTTGAGCGGCGTCCTGAGTTCGTGCGACAGGCCGACGACATAGCGGCTCTTGGCGCGGTTGGCGGCTTCGGCGTCTTCCTTGGCCTTCTGCAGGGCTGCGTCGGTCTTCTGGTGGGCGGCGATCTCCTTCAGGAGCAGCGTGTTCTGGCGGGAGGATTCCTCTTCCGCCACGACGCGGCTGTCATGGGCCAGCACGTAGAACCAGCAGGCGACGCCGGTCAGGATGGCGAAGACGAAGAAGACGACGAGGATCGTCCGGTTGACCACCTCGGCAACTTCCGGCGCGGAAATGCCGACCTGATGGGCAATCATCGCCAGGATCGCGCCGATGGCGGAGACGGCCAGCAGGACGGCGATGCCGTAGCGGCCGAGCCGGGTCGTCAGGCGCGTAACGATCTCGTCCGGCAGCAGCCGTCGCGCGACGGCGCCGACCTGCGCGTTGAAACGTGCCTTCGGCTTGCAGAGATCGTGGCAGCGGCTGTCGAGCGAGCAGCAGAGCGAGCAGATCGGCGCCGCATAGGCCGGGCACCAGGCCATGTCTTCCGGCTCGAAGGGATGCTCGCAGATCGAGCAGGTGATGGTCGACATCTCCTGCCATTTCTGGCGCGGCTTGCGGGCGAGGTAATATTTCCCGCCCGTCGCATAAGCCATCAGCGGCGAGACGATGAAAGCGACGATCGGGACGATGTAGGGCGCCAGCGATGCGGCAGTCGGCCCGACCGCGCCGAAATGGGCAATCAGCGCCAGCGTTGCGGACGCTCCCATCGAGACGAGGCCGACCGGGTTGATGTCGTAGAGATGGGCGCGCTTGAACTCGATGCCGGGCGGCGAGAGGCCGAGCGGCTTGTTGACGAAGAGGTCGGCCGAGATCGTGCAGAGCCAGGCCATGGCGATGATCGAGAAGATGCCGAGCGTTTCTTCCAGCAGCCGGTAGATGCCGAGCTCCATCAGGAGCAGGGCGATCGCCACGTTGAAGAACAGCCAGATGACGCGGCCGGGGTGGCTGTGCGTCAGGCGCGAGAAGAAGTTTGACCAGGCGAGCGAGCCGGCATAGGCGTTCATCACGTTGATCTTCAGTTGCGAGACGACCACGAAGGCGGCCATCAGAAGAAGAGCGGCATTGTGCCAGGGGATCATGTAGCCGAAGGCGGTCAGATACATCTGCGCCGGGTCTGCGGCGCGATCGGTCGGGACGCCGGAACTCAGCGTGAGTACGACGAGGAAGGATCCGGCCAGAAGTTTCGGCGCGCCGACGATCACCCAGCCGGGGCCGGCGAGGAAGATGGCAATGCGATGGCGCAGCTTTCGCGTGCCCTCCGGCGGCAGGAAGCGCAGGAAGTCGACCTGTTCACCGATCTGCGCCATCAGCGCCAGGATGACGGCGGACGCGGCGCCGAACTCGACAAGATCGAAGGGTGCGGCCGTGCCGGCGGCTGCCGGCGGATGATGAATGCCGGCGAATGCGCGCCAGAGGTCGAATTTCTGCCAGTCGGACAGCGCGATGAAGACGAAGGGCAGGACGTTCAGGACGATCCAGAACGGCTGCGTCAGGAGCTGGAAGCGGCTGATCAGCTGCACGCCGTGGGTGACGAGCGGGATCACCACGGCGGCCGAAATAATGTAGGAAATCCATAGCGGTATGCCGAAGGCGAGTTCCAGCGCGCCTGACATGATCGACGCCTCGATGGCAAACAGCATGAAGGTGAAGCTGGCATAGATCAGCGAGGTGATCGTCGAACCGATATAGCCGAAACTTGCGCCGCGGGTCAGAAGATCGATGTCGACGCCGTGGCGGATCGCATAACGGCTGATCGGCAGGCCGACAATCAGCATGGCGATGGAGGCGACGACGATGGCGAAAAAGGCGTTGGTAGTGCCGTAGGACAGCGTTATCGCGCCGCCGATCGCTTCCAGCGCCAGGAAGGAGATGGCGCCGATCGCCGTCTGCGAAATGCGTTCGGAGGAAAACCGGCGCGCGCTCTTGGCGGTAAACCGCAGCGCGTAATCCTCAAGCGTCTGGTTTGCCACCCAGCGGTTATACTCGCGCCGGACGGGTATGATGCGTTGGCGTGCGGCCATAGGGCTCGTCTGCTGTTCCCGTGTGACGGTCGTGGGAGGTCGCCGTCTTCCTTGAAATTGTGGCGAGTGTCTGCGGATTGCAGGCAATTTGCAAGGGGAGTTCGAGCAGGCGTAGAGAGGGATCGCCACCTGGGATGCACTGTTACTTTGTGCCGGAATTATTCCCGGTGGGATTCTCGAAGTTGAAATCCTCGTCCAGTTCAATCCTTGGCGGCTGTTCGCGACCATGACGAACGGCGAAAATCGCAATCTCCTCTTTCAGGACCTGGTAGTCGACAAGGTACTCACCCATGACGAAGCGCAGAATTCCTGGCATTGGGATGTCGGTATTCAACTTTCCCATTTCCGGGAAGCGGGAGAGTTCTTGTCTCAGCCGCCTCAGATCATCGAGGAATTGTTGAGCTGCTCTCGGACTTCTTGATTTCAGATAGCTTGCTTCGCGTCTGACATAGTCTCGTGCGCGAGGCGAGACTGTGACTTTCAAGCCGCCGCTCCCTTGACGATGGCATCGACTTCTTCGATGAGCTCATCCAGATCGCGACCCTGTCCATCATCAATATCCCGCTTTGCCTCTGCAAGTTCGATGATCTCACGTCCTTCTGCCGCCAGATAAGATTTCAAAGCGCGAACGAAAACCCAGCTTCGGCTTCGGTTGCAGATTTCAGCGATCTCTTCGATTTCGGACAGTACATCCGTTGGCAGACGCATCGTGATCGGATCTGAAAGCTTATGTTCTGACATCGCTTTTTCCTTCATTTGTAATACAAATGATACCTCGACGCAGGATTTGGGTCAAACTCAATTGCCTGTGCCGCTCAGTCTCTGGCAGGAAATGGAAGCGCTGCACTACTGGCAGGTGAGGGTAATCTTCTCCGGGGTCACCAGTCCGCCGAAATAGGCATTGTCCGGTGCAGGGCTGATGGTCGTCGTGCAGTTGGTCGCGGCATCGTCGCCGCGGATCATTGCCGGCCGGTCGTCGGCAAGCCGCATGTCGGCGATGTAGCCGGTGTCGGCGACGATGGCCGAGAGCGACCTTCCGGCAAGGGGAACGGCCTCAGGCGGCGTCAGCCCCAGCGAGACCGTCACATCGCCGTCCCGGATTTCCACATGGAAAGCTGAAAGGTTCAGCGGAAATTGCGTGCCGTCTTCCGCCGAAAGCCGGGTGAGGTAGCCGAGGCCGGAGAGGTCGGCTTTCATCTTCGCTGCGAGAGCCTGGTTTTCGTCCGGATCGAAAGCGCCGTCCGTATTGGCGTCGAAAGCCTTGATCAGATAGGCGCTGTAGGCGCTGTCGAAGGTCCAGGTTTCCGCCAGCGCGGCGAGATTGCCGTCTTTCACATTGAAGAGAACGCGAACGGTGACGGCGATGTCGGGATGGGCGAATGCCGGCAGCGCGCCTGCCGCGAGAAGTGCCAGAGCAAGGAGCGGCCGTCTCATGGCTTGCCATCTCCTTGGGCGTCGAGTTCTCCGAGCACCGTGGCGAAACCGGGGTAATCTCCTTCGCCGGACGGAGCGGCGGCAAAGGCGGGCGGATGAAACTCGCGGTCTTTCGAGACGGCGAAGGCTCCGCCATAGAGCAGGCTGATCGCGATCAGCCAGCTTCCCATGATCTGCGTTGCCGTTCCCGCCCAGGGGAAACGTGCCAGCAGTCCAAGGGCTGCGGCCAGTGCGACGGTCCAGAGCGATGCGGCGAGGTTTTGCGGCACGAAGAAGCGGTCGTGCAACGTGAGATCCGAGAGGCTGACGAGAATGGCCAGCAGCATGCCGATCACGAAGGCGACCGGCAGGGCAGGCCATGGGCGCCACCTGACGGGCAGGACGAGGCAAAGCCCGACCGCAAGCGTCGCCAGCGGCCCGGCATAGAAGAAGTGCGTGCCGGCGCCCGGAAGCGGGGCCACCGCTTTCAGAAAGATGTCACGCGTGCCAAACCCCGCCGCCATTCCGGCAATCAGCAGGGCGATGGCGACGAGTCTTGATCGGGCGGGCAATTGCGCCAGCAGAAAACCGAAGCCGATCAGCGGCAGAAGACGGTCGAAGGAAAGGGAAGGCTGCAGCGCCCATCGCAACAGGTTGCCCTGGACGTCCGCTTCGCGGATGGAAGAGAGCAAGATCAGCCCCGTTCCGGCCAAGAACAGGACGAAGGCAAGGGCGGCATTTCGGCGCCAGTCGCCGGCGTGGGGTACCGATCCGACAGGCGTCACCGGTCAGCTCATCAGGAAATAGACGCCGCCCGGCGCGATCATTGCGCCGAGGATGCGGGCGAGTTTTCCGTTGTAGAGCCGTCCGGCGTAGAGGCCGACGAGAATGCCGAAGATGTGGATCATGCCCGTGGCGACGACGAAACCGATGGCATAATCCGCCGGATCGGTGGCGATCGGCAATTCGGCGCCGTGCGCGTAGCCGTGGCAGATGGCGAAGACGGAAATGATGGCGAGAGCCACCCATTCCTGTGGCTTCCAGGAGAAAGCGATTGCCGCGCCAAGCACGAGGATCGAGAGCGCAATGCCGACTTCGACGCCGGGAAGTGGTACGCCGGCAATGCCGAGCACGCCGCCGACGACCATGATCAGCGGGAAGGTGATCGGCAGGCTCCAGACCGAGCGGCCACCCATCTGCGCGCCCCAGAGGCCGACCGAGAACATGGCCAGCAGGTGATCGGCGCCCGACAGCGGGTGCAGGAAGCCGTGAACGAAGCCGCCGGCGCTATCCTGCGTGATATGGGCTTCGGCAATGGCCGGAAGGCCGGCCACGAACACGGCCGCGAGCGCCAGCGTCAATAGGCTGCTGCCTGCGCCGCCCGCTGCGGTGCGTTTTCCGTCCACCTGTCTTGTCATGGATCGCCCTTCCTGATCTTGGCTGCCGGAATGTTTATCCGACCATCACAAGGGGTCAAGTCCGGCAAGATTGTGTCGGAGGGCTGGGGGCCTCATGCGGCCTGTGGCCGCGACACGAGCCAGACCCCGAAACCGGCAATCGCCATTCCGGCAATCGCGACCAGCGTCAGCTGTTCGCCGAGCAGCACCCAGCCGAAGACGGCGGCGACGGGCGGGATCAGGAAGAACAGCGCCGATACCTTGGATGCCTCGGAGCGGCCGAGCATGAAGAGGAGGAGCGAGATCGAGATCAGCGAGTTGGCGACGACCAGCCAGCCGAGAGCGACGAAGAGGCCGGTGCTCCAGTCGACCGGGCCGCTTTCGAAGGTGAGCGCCATGGGAGCGATGGTGACGAGGCCAACCGCATACTGGATGAGGTTGATGGTGACAGGGTGGGCTTTGACCGGAAAGCGCTTCTGGTAGAGCGTGGCGGCTGCCATGCCGACGGTGGACCCGACACAAAGGATGAGTCCGATGTCGAGTGCGGCGCCCATTTCCTCGGTCTGGCTGCCGACGATGACGATGATCGCGCCCACGGCGCCGAGAATCAGGCCAACCCATTTGACGAGATTGATCCGCTCGCCGGTGACGAAGGGGGAGGCGAGCGCGACCAGCAATGGCTGCATCGAGGCGATCACCGCCGTCACACCGGCCGATACGCCGAGGTTCATGCCGCCATAGGCGAGGCCGAAATAGACCGACTGGATAAGAAAGCCGACGACGGCGATGTGCAGCCAGCCGATCGCCCTTGCGGGCGCCTGGGCCTTGAGAATGAAGAAGAGCGGCAGGAAAACGACGACGATGATGCCGTAGCGCAGCGCGAGGAAGGTCAGCGGCGGAGCATGCTGCAGGCCGACCTTGGCGAAGCCGAAACCGGACGACCAGAAGACGAGGAAGAGAACCGGCGCGATCCTGGCGATCAGGTCGGCATGACGATGCTCTTCGGCGGGCGGGGGCGTTTGCGTCCCGGTCTGGTTCTGGGTGCTCATTCCGGCCTTCGAAAAGAGAATGGGAGAGAGAAGGGTGGGCATTCGATTGGGACTGGGGCCTTCTTCCGCAGCAAGTCGGAGGAACGACGCGATCCGTGTCCTGTTGTGTCACCGCGCGGCGGCGGAGGCAAGGAGGAACGCAGATCGCAAGGGTCTCGGCCATCTGACATCGAAGGAAAATTTATTTCAATATGGGCAATGGTTTCAAGCTGTTGATGGAAAATCATCGCCCGGATCGGTAGCGCTCGAGGAACTAAATTATCGATTTTGATTGATTGTTTCGCCATAACGACTATATAAGACGTATCGAACTTTGCTTGTGACTTTTGCTTCCGGAGCTTTTGCTCCTCTTCAGATTTCCTCTCAAAACATCGAGCTTTTCCTGGCGAGCTACAGCCGGGCAACACCAGCGATTGAAAGGAAATCGTCATGACTTCAGGCACAGTAAAGTGGTTCAACAGCACCAAGGGTTTTGGTTTCATTCAGCCGGACGACGGATCGACGGACGTTTTCGTTCACATCTCCGCCGTCGAGCGTGCGGGCATCCGTTCGCTGGCCGAAGGCCAGAAGGTCGAATTCGAAGTCGTTCGTGACCGCAAGTCGGGCAAGAACGCGGCTGACAACCTCAAGGTCGCCTGATCGTCATTCGCGCCTGCTGACCACGGATGTACTGGCAGCGTGGCGCTCGAATGACCTGGAGAGGTCGGGGTCACTCCCGGCCTTTTTATTTATTTCCAGGGCTTTGCCCGATTATGGAGCCATGATGATGAAGAGCGCAAAGGGCTTTGCCGCTGGCGATGTCGTCATATTGCATTCCGGCCTGGTCAAGACATCGACCGACCTCAGGACATGCACAATTGTCAGCGTCTTGCCGTCTGCCGATCGCGGCGAGCGGCAGTACCGCGTGCAGTTCGACAATGAAAACTTCGAACGGCGCGTGACGGAATCCGACATCGAGACGCTGAAGGAGGCTGCGGTCAGAGAGGTCAGCGTCGCTGCTGCAGGCAGCGGCAACTCGTGGCTGAAGCCGCTTCGGTCGAAAACCGGCAGATCTCTGTCGCGTTGAAATGAAGAGCGGCGTCTCGCCGCGCAGATAAACAGAAGGAAGGAATTGTTTTGCAGGTTCTTGTCAGGGACAACAACGTCGATCAGGCACTCCGCGTGTTGAAGAAGAAGATGCAGCGCGAAGGCGTGTTTCGGGAAATGAAGCAGCGCAGTGCGTTCGAAAAGCCGTCCGAGAAGAGAGCCCGCGAAAAGGCGGAAGCCGTTCGTCGTCACCGCAAGCTGGCGCGTAAGAAGATGCAGCGCGAAGGCCTCATTCCCGGCCCGAAGAAGGTCGCGCGCGCTCGCTGACCGGATTGCCCGTCACGCCGGCTATTGCGGCGGGCGGGCCGATCTTGCCTTCCGGCAGGCCGCGGTCACGGTTCCCAAGTGCTGCTCCCATCATCGGGGGCGGGCCGCAATCGACCGATCTTTCCATTCCCAAGCCGAAAGGAAGAAGACATGACTGCCACCAAGGACGCATTCTTCAATCCCGCCAAGATGACCCCGCGGGACAAGGCGGCTGTCACCGACAGCACGGCGCGTGCCATCATCGCGGCCGAGGCGACCGCCCGCGACAAGAAGACGGAAAAGCTGCGCGCCCTGCGCATGGCCCAGGACGCCGAAACGCCGGCGTCGCCCGCCAAGACCAAGCGGTCGCCGAAGACGGCAGCGCGCTGAATTTGCAAGCCCGGCCGCGTCCCGCCGCCGGCAAAAGTCCCCCCAACGACAGTTGAGATCGGCATCCTGGTGCTCTGATTGCGCCGTTTTGCCGGGTCTGTCGCGCTTGATCCGAGCACCGCACATTTGCCCCCTCTGCCTACGTCAATTGACGTATATCGCAACGCACAATCCCGTCGGATAGTCGCCTGCAGCAGCGGTTGACGTTTTTCTCCCGCGCCGTTGCGGAGTGAACGAGAAGAGGGGTTCAAACCAAAATGTCTATCACCAGCAAAATTTCTGGTGCGCTTCTGGCCGCGGCCATGACGGCTTCGGCCTTCACCAGCGCACTTGCCGCCGACGACACGATCAAGGTCGGCATCCTGCACTCGCTGTCGGGCACGATGGCGATTTCCGAGACCACGCTGAAAGACGTCATGTTGATGCTCATTGACGAGCAGAACAAGAAGGGCGGCCTTCTCGGCAAGAAGCTCGAAGCCGTCGTCGTCGACCCGGCGTCCGACTGGCCGCTGTTTGCCGAAAAGGCACGCGAGCTGATCGAAAAGGACAAGGTTGCCGCCGTGTTCGGTTGCTGGACCTCGGTGTCGCGCAAGTCGGTCCTGCCGGTCTTCAAGGAACTCGACAACATCCTGTTCTACCCAGTTCAGTATGAAGGCGAAGAGTCCGAGCGCAACGTGTTCTACACGGGTGCTGCTCCGAACCAGCAGGCCATTCCCGCCGTCGACTACCTGATGAAGGAAGAAGGCGTCGAGCGCTGGGTTCTGGAAGGTACGGACTATGTCTATCCGCGCACGACCAACAAGATCCTCGAAGCCTATCTGAAGGCCAAGGGCGTTGCCGCCGAAGACATCATGGTCAACTACACGCCGTTCGGCTTCTCCGACTGGCAGACCGAAGTCTCCGCCATCAAGAAGTTCGGCTCTGCCGGCAAGAAGACCGCCGTCGTCTCCACCGTCAATGGTGACGCCAACGTTCCGTTCTACAAGGAGCTCGGCAACCAGGGCGTCAAGGCCGAAGACATTCCGGTCGTCGCCTTCTCCGTCGGTGAAGAAGAACTCGCCGGCATCGACACCAAGCCGCTCGTCGGCCACCTGGCTGCCTGGAACTACTTCGAATCTGTCGATACGCCTGTCAACAAGGCCTTCATCGACGAATGGCACAAGTTCACCGGCAACGACAAGCGCGTGACGAACGACCCGATGGAAGCCGCCTATATCGGTTTCAACATGTGGGTGAAGGCGGTTGAAGCTGCCGGTACGACCGATCAGGACGCCGTCATCGACGCACTGCCCGGCACGTCTGTCCCGAACCTTTCGGGCGGCTACTCGGCCATGATGCCGAACCACCACATCACCAAGCCGGTCCTCATCGGCGAAATCCAGGATGACGGTCAGTTCGACATCGTTTCGCAGACCCCCGGTCTCGTCCCGGGCGACGCATGGTCCGACTACCTGCCGGACTCGAAGGACCTGATCTCCGATTGGCGCAAGCCGATGTCCTGCGGCAACTTCAACGTTGCCACCGGCAAGTGCGGCGGCAAGGGCTCCTAAGCTCCCGCTTCTCGCTTGAACCGAACGTGCCGCAGGCGGGCCTCCTGCCTGCGGCTTCATGAAAAGGGGCGGGCCGATCATGTTCAAAAGACATTTTCTTCATCTATTCAGAATTATCGCGGCGATCGTCGTTATCGCTGCTGCCAGCGGGCCGCTGCATGCGGAAGATCTCAAAACGCTGATCAATTCCTTCGCGGGCGCCAATTTCAACAAGGTCGAGAAGATCGTGGCCGACCTGGCTGCAACGGGTGATACGGCGGTTGTGCCGACCCTGAATGCGCTGTCGAACGGCGATCTCTATGTCCGCACCTCCGACAATGAAGTGTTCATCACCAAGAAGGCCGGCTCCAATCTGGCGCTGATCGACCCCTTGAGCGGGGAAAAGGTCGGCGAGGAAGCGGAAGGCGCGCTCACCAAGATCAAGGTGAAAAACAGCATCCGACGGACGATCCGTTCGGCGATCGGTACGCTGACGCTGCAGAGCCCGAAGCGCGAGGTCAGACTGTCGGCGGCAAAATCGCTCCTGCAGTCGCCTGACCAGGAAGCGCTCGAGCCCGTGGAGACGGCGCTTGCGGCCGAAAAGGATTCGGAAGTCCGCGCCGCGCTCGAAGAAGCGCATGCCTTCCTGATCATGAGTTCCGACCGGCCTCTCGCCGAAAAGCAGGCTGCGGTCCAGGTCATTCGCGACATGGGCGGTCAGGATGCGATCTCGGTGCTGATGGCGGCGCAGGGTGCGGCCAGCGACGAGCTGAAGCCCGACATCGACAAGGCGATCGCCCATATCCAGAACGCCCAGCAACTCTGGAACGTCGTGCAGAATATCTGGTACGGGCTGTCGCTCGGCTCGGTGCTGCTGCTGGCGGCCATCGGTCTTGCCATCACCTTCGGCGTGATGGGCATCATCAACATGGCGCATGGCGAGATGGTGATGCTCGGCGCCTATTCCACCTTCGTCGTCCAGCAGGTCATCCGCACCTCGGCGCCGTGGCTGTTCGACTGGTCGCTGGCAATCGCCCTGCCGGTGGCCTTCGTGGTGGCGGGTGCCGTCGGTCTCGTCATCGAGCGGCTGGTGATCCGCTTCCTCTATGGCCGGCCGCTGGAAACGCTGCTGGCGACCTGGGGCATCTCGCTCATCCTGCAGCAGGCGGTGCGCTCGATCTTCGGACCGACCAACCAGGAAGTCGGCAATCCCAGCTGGATGTCCGGCGCCTTCCCGCTCGGCGGGCTGACGATCACCTGGAACCGCATGTGGATCATCGTCTTCTCGCTCGCCGTCTTCGTCTCGCTGCTGATGCTTCTGAAGCGGACGCCATTCGGGCTGCAGATGCGGGCGGTCACCCAGAACCGGCGCATGGCCTCCTCGATGGGCATCCGCACCGCCTGGGTCGATGCCTTCACCTTCGCGCTCGGCTCCGGCATTGCCGGCATGGCGGGCGTGGCGCTGTCGCAGATCGACAACGTCTCGCCCAATCTCGGGCAGGGCTACATCATCGACAGCTTCATGGTCGTCGTCTTCGGCGGCGTCGGAAACCTCTGGGGCACGCTGGTCGGGGCCTTCTCGCTCGGCATCCTCAACAAGTTCCTTGAGCCCTATGCGGGCGCGGTGCTCGGCAAGATCATCGTTCTCGTGCTCATCATTCTCTTCATCCAGAAGCGTCCGCGCGGCCTGTTCGCGCTGAAGGGAAGGGCGGTGGAAGCATGATCACCTCGTTTATCCTCCGCGCCCTCGACAAGAAAATCGTCTTTGCCGCAGTCATCCTGCTCGCTCTTGCGGTTCTGGTTCCTGTCCTGAACCTCATGACCGGCCCGCAAAGCGCCATGCACATCCCGACCTACATCATGGCGCTTCTCGGGAAATACCTGACCTATGCTCTACTCGCCCTGGCGCTGGATCTGGTCTGGGGTTTCTGCGGTATTCTTTCTCTCGGCCACGGCGCCTTCTTCGCGCTCGGCGGCTACGCCATGGGCATGTACCTGATGCGCCAGATCGGCTCGCGCGGCGTCTATGGCGACCCGATCCTGCCGGACTTCATGGTCTTCCTCAACTGGAAGGAACTGCCCTGGTTCTGGTACGGCTTCGACCAGTTCTGGTTCGCCATGCTGATGGTGCTGCTGGTGCCGGGCCTGCTCGCCTTCGTGTTCGGCTGGTTCGCCTTCCGCTCACGCGTCAACGGCGTCTATCTGTCGATCATCACCCAGGCGATGACCTATGCGCTGCTGCTCGCCTTCTTCCGCAACAACATGGGCTTCGGCGGCAATAACGGCCTGACCGATTTCAAGGACATCCTCGGCTTCGACATCCAGGCCGACGGCACGCGTGCCGTGCTGTTTGCCGCCTCGGCGATCTTCCTGTCGCTGTCGCTGATCCTCGCTTCGGCCATCGTCCGGTCGAAATACGGCAAGATCCTCGTCGGCATCCGCGACGCCGAAAGCCGCACGCGCTTCCTCGGCTTCCGGGTGGAGCACATGAAGCTCTTCATCTTCGTCGTTTCGGCGATGATGGCGGGCATTGCCGGCGCGCTCTATGTGCCGCAGGTCGGCATCATCAATCCCGGCGAGTTTGCGCCGGCCAACTCGATCGAAGTCGTCATCTGGACGGCGATCGGCGGGCGCGGAACGTTGATCGGGCCGATCATCGGCGCGGTCCTCGTCAATGGCGGCAAGACGATCTTCACCGGTCTCTTCCCGGAAATCTGGCTCTTCGCGCTCGGCGGGCTGTTCGTCCTCGTCACCCTCTTCCTGCCGAAGGGGATCGTCGGAACGGTGCAGCAGTATTTCGTCACCCGCAGGGAATACCGGGATGCGGCGAAGGCTGAAGACAATCGCGGTACCGGCGAAGCCGAACCGCAAGCGGCGGAGTGAGAACCATGCAGGTCAGTGATACGCCAGCCGAACGGCCGTCGAGCCTTCTCTATCTGAACGGCGTTTCCGTCTCCTTCGACGGGTTCAAGGCGCTGAACAGCCTGTCGCTCGTCATCGCGCCAGGGGAACTCCGGGCCATCATCGGTCCGAACGGGGCCGGCAAGACGACGATGATGGACATCATCACCGGCAAGACGCGGCCGGATTCGGGCGAGGTCTTCTTCCAGGGGGACATCGATCTCACCAAGCGCGACGAGGCCGACATCGCCCAGCTCGGCATCGGCCGCAAGTTCCAGAAGCCGACCGTGTTCGAAAGCCATACGGTGTGGGACAATCTGGAACTGGCGCTGAACCGCGACCGCGGCGTCTTCGCCACGCTCTTCTACACGCTGTCATCCGGCGACAAGGCCCGTATCGAGGAGATCCTCGAAACGGTGCGGCTTACGGACCGCAAGGACGATCTGGCGGCGAACCTATCGCACGGGCAGAAGCAATGGCTGGAGATCGGCATGCTGCTCGCCCAGGAGCCGAAGCTTCTCCTCGTCGACGAACCGGTCGCTGGCATGACCGACGCCGAAACCGTCGAGACGGCGGCGCTGCTGCGCGACATCGCCAAGACCCGCTCGGTCGTGGTCGTCGAGCACGACATGAGCTTCATCCGCGATCTCGGCGTCAAGGTCACCTGCCTTGCGGAAGGCTCGGTGCTCGCCGAAGGCTCCATCGACTTCGTCTCGAATGACCAGAAGGTCATTGAGAACTATCTGGGGAGGTGAGGGGATGGATGTTCACTGCCTCTTACCCCCCTCTGCCCTGCCGGGCATCTCCCCCACAAGGGGGGAGATCGCAGGAACGCCAGCGGCGGAGACCCAATCTCCCCCCTTGTGGGGGAGATGTCACGAAGTGACAGAGGGGGGTGAAGCCTCCCCGCATGAAGGAGAATACCCATGCTGACCGTTGAAAACGCCAATCTTCACTACGGCGCGGCGCAGGCGTTGCGCGGGATTTCGATCAAGGCGGAGATGGGCAAGATCACCTGCGTGCTCGGGCGCAACGGGGTCGGCAAGACGTCGCTGCTTCGGGCCGTGACGGGGCAGCATCCGTTGTCGAAGGGCAAGATCACCTTCAACGGCACGGCGCTCGATGGCATGGCACCCTATGCGCGGGCCAAGCAGGGGATCGGCTTCGTGCCGCAGGGGCGCGAGATCTTTCCGCTTCTGACCGTCAAGGAAAACCTCGAAACCGGTTATGCGCCGCTCTCCCGCAAGGACCGCAGCATTCCCGACGACATCTTCAGTCTGTTTCCGGTTCTGGAAACGATGCTATCGCGACGGGGTGGGGACCTCTCCGGTGGCCAGCAACAACAGCTGGCCATCGGACGTGCGATGGTAACCCGGCCGAAAATCCTGGTGCTCGACGAGCCGACCGAAGGCATTCAACCGTCGATCATCAAGGATATCGGCCGGGCTATCCGCTATCTGAGAGATTCGACCGGCATGGCGATCCTGCTGGTCGAGCAGTATCTGGATTTCTGCCGCGAACTTGCCGATCACGTCTACATCATGGACCGCGGCGAGATCGTCCACGAAGGGGCTGCCGAAACGCTGGACACACCGGAAGCGCGCCGCCATCTGACCGTTTGATGGGCAGTGCTGCCGTCAAAAGCGGCAGCCGCCTCGGCGGCGACAGATGCCATGCGGCAAACACGGCGCTTGAAGGCGGGCATGAAAATTGCTTTCCTGCAAAGTGTTGAAAGATAAGAAAAACGCCTGAACGGCGTGACGGCATGCAAAGCCGCGTGAACGCGCCGGCGACGAGGGGAGAGACATTTGTCTGCATTGGCGGAAACACTGCCGCAGCGGGCGCGGGGCACGGGCCGGCTGGTCGCGAAGCCGCTGGCCGGGCGCACCCGCATTGCCGAACTTTACCAAGAAGGGGCGGCCAAGATCCGCCTGCCCACCACCTTCGACGCCAGCATGGAAGCCGTCCTCATCAACACCTCCGGCGGGTTGACGGGCGGCGACCGCATGGACTGGACGATCGCCGCCGGTCCTGACACCAATCTCACCGTCACCACGCAGGCCTGCGAAAAGCTCTACAAGGCGTCCTTCGGCACCGCCGAGGTCTCGACGCGGATCGAGGCGGGCGACGGCGCGCGGCTTTCGTGGCTGCCGCAGGAAACCATTCTCTTCGACCGCGCCTCGCTCACGCGCTCGCTGGATGTCGACCTGGCCGGGACGGCGGAATTCGTCGCCGTCGAAGCCGTGCTTCTTGGCCGCAAGGCGATGGGCGAGACCATGCGCGAGGGCTTCTTTCGCGACCGCTGGCGCATCCGCCGGGCAGGGCGGCTGGTCCATGCGGAGGACCAGCGGCTGGAGGGCGACATTACGGCGCTGACGGCGCGGGCGGCATCGCTGTCCAGCGAGGTCGCGTTCGCGACGGCGCTTTATTGCGGCCCGATGGCGGAGGCCCATCTGCCCAAGGTGCGGGCGCTGATCGGCGATGCGACGGGCGGCGCCAGCCATTGGGGCGACAAGCTGATCGTCCGGTTGATCGCGCCGGACGGCTTCGCTTTGAGAAAAATCCTGATCCCGGTGATTTCGGCCTTGCGCGGCGGCGCGTCCGTGCCGAAAGTCTGGAACCTCTAGATCGCAAACGAGTGGAACGACAATGAACCTCAGCCCGAGAGAAAAAGACAAGCTGCTGATTTCCATGGCGGCGATGGTGGCCCGGCGGCGGCTGGAGCGCGGCGTCAAGCTGAACTATCCCGAAGCGATCGCGCTGATCACCGACTATGTCGTCGAAGGCGCGCGCGACGGCCGCTCGGTCGCCGATCTCATGGAAGCCGGTGCACATGTCATCACCCGCGATCAGGTGATGGAAGGCATCGCCGAGATGATCCACGACGTGCAGGTGGAAGCGACATTCCCAGACGGCACCAAGCTCGTCACCGTACACGAACCGATACGTTAAGTGGTTGGGAGATTGATTCATGATTCCGGGCGAACTGATTGCCGCTGAAGGCGAAATCGAACTGAATACCGGTCTTCCGACCGTCACGCTGGAGGTCTCCAACACCGGTGACCGGCCAATCCAGGTTGGCAGCCACTATCATTTCGGCGAGACCAATCCGGGCTTGTCCTTCGACCGCGACAAGGCGCGCGGCATGCGGCTCGACATTCCGTCCGGCACCGCCGTGCGCTTCGAACCCGGCCAGACCCGGCAGGTGACCCTGGTGCCGATGTCGGGCAAGCGCGAGGTCTACGGCTTCCGCCAGTCCGTCATGGGCAAGCTCTAGGAGCGCGGGCGTGCTGAAGCTTCTTGCCGCTGCCGCCATCGTCGGCCTGCCGCTTGCGAGCCATGCGCTGGCGCAGGACCCGGACGTCGACTGCAGCGATCCCGTCACCCAGACGGACATGAACATCTGCGCCTATCAGGACTGGCAGGCCGCCGACAAGGAGCTGAACGCCGTCTACAAGCAGGCGGTCGCCTATGCGAAGGACGAGGACACCCAGCTTGCCGATATCGACAAGAACCTGGTCGGTGCGCTCGATGCCTTGAAGAAGGCGCAACGCGCCTGGGTCGACTATCGCGACGGCCATTGCGACGGCATGGGCTTTCAGGCCCGCGGCGGCTCGATGGAGCCGCTGCTCGTCGGGTCCTGCCTTGCCGATCTCACGCGCCAGCGCACCAGGGAACTGAAAGAGCTGATGACCGGCCTTGAGGATCAGGGCGAAGACGGCGGGGAGCAGAAGTAGCCATGGTTCGTCGCATCGCCATCGTCGGAAACGGGCCCGTGCCGCAGGATGCCGCCGCGCGCGTCGACGGCTGCGATTTCGTCATCCGCTTCAACGACTGCCGGTCGCTGACGAGCGAACGCGGTCGGACGGATGTCGTCGCCGTCTGCAACACCGGCCGGCCGGGCAAGCAGATGCTCTATGAAAGCGACTGGCGCGACATCGCCGCCGTGCGTGCTGCCGCATCGATCTGGTGCGTCCGTGATCCGCTGAAGTTTGATGAGATGCGCGCCGTGCTTGGCGAGAGCCATCCCGATCTCGACGATTTCTGTGACGATTACACCGACGGGTTCGCTGCGTTCGCGGCGGAATCGGGCAAGGGGTTCCGCGTCATCGACAGGCAGGTGCACGAGCGGCTCGATGCCGATCTCGCCGCCGTCGGCGCCGGCGCCTATGTCGTGCCGTCTTCCGGCATGGTGGCGATCGCCGAGGTGCTGACCCACCATGCCGGGCCGGAGGATACGATCCTGCTTGCCGGTTTCGGCCACCAGGGCTGGGACGGACATCCGTTCGCCGCCGAAAAAGTGCTGGTCGACCGCTATGCGGCCGAGGGCCGGCTCATTCGAATTTCCGATATCTCCGTAATCTCCCCGCTTGAAGGAGTGTGAACCATGCCGTTCAAAATGTCCCGCGCCGCCTATGCCAACATGTTCGGTCCGACGACCGGCGACAAACTGCGGCTCGCCGACACCGAACTCTTCATCGAGGTCGAGAAGGACTACACCTCCTATGGCGACGAGGTGAAGTTCGGTGGCGGCAAGGTGATCCGCGACGGCATGGGGCAGAGCCAGGTGACCCGCGCCGACGGCGCCGTCGACACCGTCATCACCAATGCGCTGATCGTCGATCACTGGGGGATCGTCAAAGCCGATATCGGCCTCAAGGACGGGCGGATCGTGGCGATCGGCAAGGCCGGCAATCCGGACACCCAGCCGGGCGTCGACATCATCGTCGGCCCGGGTACGGAGGCGATTGCGGCGGAAGGCAAGATCATCACCGCCGGCGGCATGGACGCGCATATCCATTTCATCTGCCCGCAGCAGATCGAGGATGCGCTGATGTCCGGCCTTACCACCATGCTCGGCGGCGGCACCGGCCCGGCGCACGGGACGCTCGCGACCACCTGCACGCCCGGCCCGTGGCACATCGCCCGCATGATCGAGGCGGCAGACGCCTTCCCGATGAACCTCGCCTTCGCCGGCAAGGGCAATGCCTCGCTGCCGGGCGCGCTGGAAGAAATGGTGCTGGGCGGTGCCTCGTCGCTGAAACTTCATGAGGACTGGGGCACGACGCCGGCCGCCATCGACTGCTGCCTGTCGGTCGCCGACCAGTACGACGTGCAGGTGATGATCCACACCGACACGCTGAACGAATCGGGCTTCGTGGAAGACACGATTTCGGCGATCCGGGGCAGGACCATCCATGCCTTCCACACGGAGGGGGCGGGCGGCGGCCACGCGCCGGACATCATCAAGGTCTGCGGCAGCCCGAACGTCATTCCGTCGTCGACCAACCCGACGCGGCCCTACACGGTCAACACGATCGCCGAGCATCTCGACATGCTGATGGTCTGCCATCACCTGTCGGCGTCGATCCCGGAAGACATCGCATTCGCCGAAAGCCGCATCCGCAAGGAAACGATCGCGGCTGAGGACATTCTCCATGACATCGGCGCCTTCTCGATCATCTCGTCCGACAGCCAGGCCATGGGCCGCGTCGGCGAAGTGTCGATCCGCACATGGCAGACCGCCGACAAGATGAAGCGCCAGCGCGGCCGGCTGAAGGAAGAGACCGGTGACAACGACAATTTCCGCGTCAAGCGCTACGTCGCCAAGTACACGATCAATCCGGCGATCGCCCACGGGCTTTCCCACGAGATCGGTTCGGTCGAGATCGGCAAGCGCGCCGACCTCGTCATGTGGTCGCCGGCCTTCTTTGGCGTCAAGCCGGACATGGTGATCCTTGGCGGCACGATCGCGGCAGCGCCGATGGGCGATCCGAACGCCTCGATCCCGACGCCGCAGCCGGTCCACTACCGGCACATGTTCGGCGCCTACGGCAAGGCGCGCACAAATTCGTCGGTGACCTTCGTCTCCCAGGCTTCGCTCGATGCCGGCCTTGCCGGACGCCTCGGCGTCGCCAAGCAGCTCGTGGCGGTCAAGAACACCCGCGGCGGCATCGGCAAGGCATCGATGATCCATAATGCAGCGACGCCGAACATCGAGGTCGATCCGGAAACCTACGAAGTGCGCGCCGACGGCGAACTCCTGACCTGCGAACCGGCAAAGGTGCTGCCGATGGCGCAGCGGTACTTCCTGTTCTGAGGCCGCTTCCCGGCAAGGCCCGTAGGGACTATTATTGCTCAAGTCGCGGAAAGGAGCCTGCCATGTCGATTGCAGCCAATCTTGGAAAGCCGCTGGAGGATTATGTCGACGAACTGATCAAGACCGGTCGCTACCAGTCCCGCACCGACGTGCTTCGCGAGGGCGTGCGGCTCGTGCAGGAGCGGGAGGCGAAACTCGAGGCGTTTCGGCGCGAGGTCCAGAAAGGGATAGACTCGGCTGACCGGGGCGAGCTGGAGGATGCCGACGTGGTTTTTGATCGTCTTCTGAAACATTTCGCCGAAAGATGAAAGTTCGAGTTTCCCGCCTCGCCGCGCTTGATCTCATTTCGATCGGAGATCATCTCAGCGAGCAGGCGGGAAAGCGCCGCGCGCGTGAATTTCTTATCGAACTTCGGAAGAAGTGTGCCGAGCTGGGCCATATGGCCGAGAGGTTCGTCGCGCTGGAGGGTTTCCAAGACGCGGGCTTGAGAAGGCGCGTCAGCCGCAACTATGTCATTATCTATCGCGCGAATGCCGATGTGGTGGAAATCCTCAGAATATTTCATGGTGCGATGGACTACGAGAACTTGCTCGATGTCCGGCAGACATTTGACGACGATACGAATTAGGAGCCTACGCGATGATCGCCTGGTCCATCTTCATACCGGCCTGCTTCGCGCTCAATTGTGCGCCGGGGCCGAACAACATGCTGGCTTTTGCCAATGGCGCGCGGCTGGGATTTGCGCGGGCGATGCTTGGTGGGCTTGGGCGGATGCCGGCCTTTACGCTGCTGATCCTGGTAACGGTGATCGGGCTCGGGACGGTTCTGGCGGCGTCTGCGACGGCCTTCACGGCGATCAAGCTGATCGGCGCGGTCTATCTCGTCTATGTGGGCGTGCTGATCTGGCGCAAGGCCCGCGAATTGTCGCGGATGGAGGCGAAAGACACGTCGGTCCGCGCGCTGATGCGCCGTGATTTCAACATCGCGATCACCAACCCCAAGGCGATCGCCATCTTCACGGCCTTCTTTCCGCAGTTCATCGATGCGACGAGTGCTGCGTGGCCGCAGCTCGTCAAGATGGGCGGCGCGTTCCTGCTCATGGAAGTGGTGGCGGTCATCCTCTATGTGATCGCCGGCGTGGTGCTCGGTCGTTTCATCCGTTCGGAGCGGATATTCGTCTATCTCAACCGGCTGGTGGCGACGGCGCTGGTGGCGTCCGGCGGCACCATGGCGCTGTCACGGCATTGATCAGGGGAACCGAGCTATTCCCCTGACGCATAGCCGGTATGCGCGGCTGATTTCAAAGCGCTTTGATGGTGCGCTGCAGCAATCTCTGGTGTATACAGGGTTCCATCGGTTGATCGCGGATTTTTCCTCCCAAGACTTGCTGCGATCCCGGTTGATGCGGCGGCTTTGGCCGAGGTGTTTGGGAGGTGCAGCTCCTTGGCATAGCTACTGGATTTGAAAAGCCCGGCCCCCGTGCCGGGCTTTTTGCTTTTCCGTCAGGGGGCATCTCGTCCCGCCCTGCATGGCAGCCATTTCATCTAAATATCCGAATGTTTCAAAGTTTAGCGGACGGCTTAGCGAAGCCGAAAAATCGTTGCGGTAAGTTTCCTGTCAATCGACCTTGCGATCATTTTGGGATGCAAGGCTGCGGCACCGTGGAGACCGTCGTCAATGCATGCAGAAGCCATCGCCCTGCCGGAAGACATGTTCGCCTCGCCGATCACCACGATGAGGCATGTCTGGCTGCACGCCGTCAAGCAGGCCTGTCTTGCCGCCGTATTTTCGCCGCTGCTGCTTCTGGCCTTCCTGCCCGTGCTCAAGAGCTTCAATCTGATGCCGCACGAGATCGATGCGCCCTTCGTCTCGCTCTTCGTGACGGCATGGCTCGCAAGCTCGGCGGTCACCGGCATTCTGGCCTATGGCTCCGGCTCCACAGTCTATCGCCTGTCGAAGGCCAGCGAGCGGATGCAGCGCGTGCACGGTACCGACGCGCGTTCGGGCCTTCTGAACCGGCGCGGCTTCCAGGAGGCCATGCGGGGTGTGTCGGGTGAGGCGACGATCGCCGTTCTCGATATCGACCGGTTCAAGAGCATCAACGAGCGCTATGGCCACGCGGTCGGCGACACCGTCATCGAGCGGGTCGGCACCGCGATCGCCGATGGGCTGGGCGATGCCCGTGCCGTCGCCCGTCTGAACGGCGAGGAGTTTGCGGTCATCATCACGTCCGGGGATGCGCATGAACGCCTGATCCGGCTCAATGAACTGTGCCGGCATATCGGCGAGACGGTCTTTCATCTGGGCCAATCCAGCATCCGCCTGACACTTTCGGCCGGGGTTGCCGAGATCGGCGAGGGGCGCGATCCCGACGCCGCACACCGGGCAGCCGACAAGGCGCTGTATCTGGCCAAGAGCGCGGGCCGCAACCGGGTTCTGCACGAGCAGGATCTGCAGAAGGACGAGATCGCCGTCGGTGCGCCGCTGACATTGCATCGGGGTGCCGCCTGACGGCAAGCCGCGGTTTCGCGAGCCACGGCGAGGGTGCCCAAACGACGTATTGTCCTTGCGCCTGCCGCGTCTATTTTGCATGGTGAACTTATCTTTCAGTCAGGCCTCACCATGCAGCGCATAAACTCCTACAGTCCGGCCGGAAGCGTTGATGCAACGCCCGCCAACACGGTCACACTTGCCCATGACGCCCGTCATCTGCGGCGCAAGCTCCTGCATCTCGCCGATGGTTCGATGGCCATGCTGGACCTGAAGGAAGCCGTGCTGTTTGCCGATGGCGACATGCTGCTGACGGACGAGGGAAACTATATCCGCGTCATTGCCGAGCAAGAGGACCTGTTTGAGGTGACCGGCCGCGACAGGCTGCACCTCATGGAAATCGCCTGGCATCTCGGAAACAGACATCTGCCGGCCCAGATTGCCGAAGACCGTATCGTGATCGGCCGTGATCATGTCATCCGGGCGATGCTGGAAGGGCTTGGAGCCAACGTGCGGGATGTCCGGGAGGCGTTCCAGCCGGTGCGCGGCGCCTATCACGCCCATGGCGGTCACGGACACGGTCACGGGCATGGACACGATCATGGCGGACATGCGCATCACGCCCATGACTGAGCTCGCATTGCCGACCGCCGGCGCCACGCAATCGCTGCTGCGGCTGATGACATGGCTGTCGCCGGCGTTTCCAGTTGGCGCCTTCGCCTATTCCGCGGGTCTGGAGAATGCCGCCGCCGAGGGTCGGCTAAGGGACGGCGAGGGGCTGGCCGACTGGACCCGCCTGTCGATCACGTCCGGTCCCGCCTGGAACGATGCCGTGCTGCTGGCGGAAAGCTATCGCCGGTTTGAAGAGCCGGAGAAGCTCGCCGAGCTTGCGGAACTGGCGGCGGCGCTGGCCGGTTCGGCAGAGCGTTATCGGGAGACGCGCCTTGTCGGCGAAGCGTTCCTGGAGGCTGCCGGGGCATGGCCACATCCGGCGCTCGATAGTCTGCTTGCCGACGCGCCTTATCCGGTCGCCGTCGGGGTGGTGGCGGCGGCAAACGGGGTTGAGCTTTCAGCGGCGCTTGCCGCCTATCTGCATGCGGTTGCCTCGCAAGCCGTATCGGCGGGCATCCGGCTGTCGCTTTGCGGGCAGAGGCAGGGCGTCGCCATCCTTGCCGGTCTGGAAAGCCTGATCGCTGGCGCCGCGGAGAAGGCCTCCCATTCCACCATCGATGCGCTCGGCTCCTCGGCCTTTCTTGCCGAGATATCGAGCCTCAGACATGAAACACAGACCGCGCGCCTTTTCAGGTCGTAAGGCGCGGCAAGAGACAGGACGGAAAGAATGGCATCGGGAAATGGCCCATTGCGCGTCGGTATCGGCGGACCGGTCGGGTCCGGCAAGACGGCGCTGACGGAAAAGCTCTGCAAGGCGTTGCGCGACGACTATTCCGTCGCTGTCGTCACCAACGACATCTACACCAAGGAGGACGCGGAAGCGCTAGTGCGCATGCAGGCGCTGACCTCCGACCGGATCATGGGCGTCGAGACCGGCGGCTGTCCGCATACCGCGATCCGCGAGGATGCGACGATCAACCTGCAGGCCATCGCGTCGCTCAACGAGCGCTTTCCGGATCTCGACATCGTCTTCATCGAATCGGGCGGCGACAATCTGGCGGCGACCTTTTCACCGGACCTTGCCGACCTGACGATCTATGTGATCTCCGTCTGCCAGGGCGAGGAAATCCCGCGCAAGGGCGGGCCGGGCATCACCCGTTCCGATCTTCTTGTGATCAACAAGAAGGATCTGGCGCCGCATGTGGGCGCGGATATCGGCGTGATGGATCGCGATGCCGAGCGCATGCGCACCTCAAGGCCCTATGTCTTCACCGACATGAAGCGTGGCGATGGCATCGATACGGTGGTCAGCTTTCTGAAAACGCAGGGCGGCCTCTGACGTCTGCCGCCCGCTGCTTCAGAGGTTTTCGAGCGCGCCGGTGTTTTCCACATGGATCAGACGGCCGCGAACGATGACGCCATTGTCCTTTAGCGTTGAAAAGGCGCGCGACAGGGCTTCCGGCGCCAGGCCGAGCTTGCCGGCCAGCAGGCTTTTCTGGAAGGGCAGGCGCATGGTCGCCGATTTGCCGGCATCGTCCTTCCGGCAATGGGTCAGGATGTAGTGGGCTACGCGCTGCGGCGCCGTCTGCAGCCGGTCATTGGCGATACAGTCCGTGGCGTTGAGCAGATTGGTCGAAAGCGACCGGATGATGGCGCGGGCGACATCCGGCTCTTCGCCGATCAGCTTGCGGATATGGTCGAGGCTGAAGGCGACGATCGTTGCTCTTTCCGCCGCCTGGACATCGAAATGTTGCTTCGCGCCGTTGAACAGCATGCAGTGTCCGAAGCAGTCGCCCGGGCCGAATAGCATGACGTCGGCCGATCGTCCATCCCTGTCCGTCCTGTAGGCGCGCAAGTGACCGGAGACGACGCAGAAGAAGTGCTCGGCCGCCTGGCCTTCGCTGAACAGGACTTCCTTTGCGTCCAGCCGGCGGACTTCCGCTGTCGCCAGCAGTTTCCTCAGTGCCGGTTGGCTCATGCCGAGCAGGAAGGGGAGGCCCGTGACGGCGCTGACCTCACGCGGCTCCAGTTTCAACAGCGGCCCCAGCAGGATGGCTGTTTCGTTGTTCCCGTGCATTTGCAGTCCCATTTTTCCTTCGGCGGGCAAATCCGGTGTGCACCGTTATGACAGCCGTCCCAGTTCCAGCGTTTCGACAGGGAGTGGGGACCTTTCCCTCGTCACGTGAGTGGCGCTGCGTTGTCGGTCGATGCGACCCGGTCACGTTTCTATTCTTCTAGCGCGCTCCGCCTCGGGACCATTTGATTTCAGTCAATTCATTCGGGCCGCGCGCGGAAAAATATGCGACGGCACAACGAAAAAGCGCCGGAAAATCCGGCGCTCTCTCATCAGTCCTGTGGGATGCGGGCTGCCTATTCGGCGGCCAGGGGTGGCAGCTTGATGATGTTGCTGCCGCCGCGATCCTTCTCCAGCCTCGATACCTTTTCTGCGAGATTGGAAATGGCCGCCTGGCTGTTTTCGACGTCGCGGGCGATGTCGTCGGCCGTTCTGGGCTCCGGCTCTTCTTCCTTCGGTCCGACCAGACGGCCGAAGATCCAGCCGAAGAAGCGGGAGACGTCGTCCATGATCAGGAAGAAGGAGGGCACGACCACGAGGCTCAGCACCGTCGAGACGATGATGCCGCCGATCACGGCGATCGCCATCGGCGCGCGGAAGCTGCCGCCTTCGCCGACACCCATGGCGGAGGGCAGCATGCCTGCCGACATGGCGATCGAGGTCATGATGATCGGCCGGGCGCGCTTGCGGCCCGCTTCGACCACGGCCTGCAGCCGGTGCATGCCCTGATGGCGCATTTCGATGGCGAAGTCGACCAGCAGGATGGCGTTCTTCGTCACGATGCCCATCAGCATCAGGATGCCGATCAGGACGGGCATGGAGAGCGGGTTGTTGGTCACGATCAGCGCCACTGCCACACCGCCGATGGCGAGCGGCAGCGAGAACAGGATGGTGAACGGCTGGATGACGTCCTTGAAGAGCAGGATCAGCACGCCGAGCACGAGCAGGAGGCCCATCAGCATGGCGTTGACGAAGCTCTGCTGCATTTCCGCCTGCACCTTGGCGTCGCCGCTTTCGGCGAGCTGCACGCTCTTCGGCAGCTCGGTGTTGGCGAAGACATCCTTGAAGGCCGCGGTCGCCGTATCGAGTGCAACGCCCTTTGGCAGGTCGGCGCCGATGGTGACGACCCGGTAGCGGTTGTTGCGCTTGATGGAGCTAACGCCTTCCGAATAATCGACATCGGCGACGCTCGACAGCGGGACCATGGTGCCGGTCGCGGTGCGGATCTTCAGCGCCCGGATTTCGGCGAGGTTGCGCCGCATGTCGAGCGATTCCTGGACCCGGATCGGGATCTGGCGATCATCCAGCGACATTTTCGGGAGGGCCGCATCCACATCGCCTATCGTCGCGATGCGCACGATTTCGGAAATCTGCTGCGGCGTAATGCCGAGGCGGGCGGCCTGGTCCTTGCGTGGACGGATCTGCAGTTCCGGACGGGGCAGGGAGCCTTCGGCGCTGACATTGGCAAGCGACGGTTCGGCTCTCAGCTTGGTCTCGAGGATGCCAACGGCCTCGTTCAGGTCCTTCTCGTTCTTGGAGAGGAAGTTGAACGACAGGTCGCGCTCGCCGCGGTCGTTGAGCTTGAGGATGTGAACGTCCGGAATGTCCTTGAGCCGTGCGAAGACTTCCGTCTCGACGTCCCACTGCGGCTTGATACGGCCGTGGACTTCCATCTTCGGCAAGTAAGGCCCGATCAGCGGCAGGCGCCCAAAGACGTTGTTGACGACGGTCTTCAGCAGCGAATGTTCGATCTTGTGGAGGTTGAGCGTCACAGTCGCGCGACGCAGCTCCAGATCACCCTTCGGCGAGGCGCCGTCGAGCACGAAGATGCTCTCGACCTCGGGGATGGTGTGCAGCCGGTCGTACATCAGGTCAGTGACCTTTTCGGTGTCGTCAAGCGACGCGTTCGGCGGCAGCTCGACCGAGAGCGTGATGCGTGAAGCATCCTCCGGCGGCAGGAAGCTGCCCGGCACCTGCGCCAGCAACATCAACGATGCGCCCAAGAAACCGATAGCTCCAATAAGCGTTGCGAAGCGCGGAAGCCAGCCGAAGCTTGCGCGCGTGGCTATGTAATTTACCAACCGACCAAGGCGCCGGTTAGAGTGCATTGTCCTGCGTTTAACGTATTCGCGAAAGCGCACGAGAAATGCTGGGGCTAACTGGCCGGTGGTTGCCCGCACGAGCTGCGTATAGCCGCGCATCATCGTGCCGTCATTGCCTTCGTGGTCGTCCATCGTGTCGGTCGACCGCATGAGATAGGCGGCCATCATCGGCGTGATCAGGCGGGCCACGGCCAGCGAGAAGAACACGGCGAAGGCGACCGTCAGGCCGAACTGGATGAAGTACTGGCCCGGAATGCCCGGCATGAAGGACACCGGCACGAAGACGGCGATGATGGTGAACGAGGTGGCGATGACGGCGAGGCCGATTTCGTCGGCCGCCTCGATTGCTGCGCGGTACGGCGTCTTGCCCATCTTGATGTGGCGGGCGATGTTCTCGATTTCGACGATCGCGTCGTCGACGAGAATGCCGGTCGCCAGCGTCATGGCGAGGAAGCTCACCAGGTTGAGCGAGAAGCCGATCATATCCATGACCCAGAAGGTCGGAATGGCCGACAGCGGCAGGGCGACACCTGCAATCAGGGTGGCACGCCAGTTCCTGAGGAACAGGAAGACCACGATGACGGCGAGGATCGCGCCTTCGAGCAGCGTGTCGATGGCGGACTCGTAGTTGCCGTAGGTGTAGTAGACGGAATCGTTGATCAGCGAGATGTCGACGCCGGGATTTTCGGCGCGGACCTTGTCGAGCGCCTTGCCGACCGTTTCGGCAACCGAGATTTCGCTGGCGCCCTTGGAGCGGAACACGCCGAAGGTGACGACGGGCGTGTCGTTGAAGGTCGAGAACGACTTCGGCTCCTCATAGGTGTCCTTGATGACGCCGAGGTCGGACAGCTTGACGAACAGGCCGTTGCCGACCGAAATCGTCGTATTGGCGAGAGCGGAAACGCTGCGGGCATCGCCGAGCGTGCGGATCGCCTGTTCGGCGCCGCCCACCTGTCCGCGACCGGAGCCGAGGTCGGTGTTGACGCCCTTCAGCTGCTTGCTGACATCGGCGGCCGTGATGCCGTAGGCGGCGAGCTTGTCAGGGCTGAGTTCGATGCGGACTTCCCGGTCGGCGCCGCCGTAGCGGTCGACACGACCGACGCCGGGCTGGCCCTGGAGGGCGCGCTTGATCGTGTCGTCGACGAACCAGGACAGTTCCTCGATCGTCATGTTGGGGGCGGAAACCGCAAACGTCTGGATCGCCTGGCCTTCGACGTCGACCTTGGAGACGATCGGCTCGTCGACGGCGGCCGGCAGCGAGCCGCGAATGCGGTCGATGGCGTCCTTGACGTCCTGCAGGGCCTGATTGGTCGGCACTTCCATGCGGAAGACAACGGCGGTCTGGGACGAGCCGTCGGATACAGTCGACTGGATCTCATCGACGCCGGAAATGCCGGAGACGGCGTCTTCGACCTCCTTCGTCACCTGCGCTTCGAGCTCGGCCGGGGAGGCGCCGCTCTGGGTAACGACGACGGAGACGATCGGCACGTCGATGTTGGGGAACCGGGTGATCGGCAGGTTCATGAAGGACTGGTAGCCCATGAACAGGAGCATGCCGAAGGCCAGAAGCGGGGCAACAGGATTACGGATGGACCAGGCTGAGAAATTCATCGTTCCAGTCTTTCCTTAGTTCGATGCCGTCGGCATGTCTTCGACCGGCGTGATGCGGTCACCGTTGCGGACATAGGCGCCGGCCTTGGCGACGACCGTATCTCCGGCCTTCAGCCCGTTCAGCACCTGGATATAGTCGCCGTCCTGAACGCCGGTCTCGATCTTGACCAGTTCGATGCGGTCGTCCTTGACCTTGCGGGCTGTCGAGCCGGTCTCGTCGGTGTTGACCGCCGTCAGCGGCAAGGCCATGCCTTCGACTTGCTTGATGATGATCTCGGCGCTGCCGTACATGCCGGCGCGGGCCTTCTCCGGTTCGTCGATGGCGATATGGACCGAGGCAAGGCGGGTCACGGGGTCGATGGTCGGATCGATCAGGCGGATGGAGCCGTCGAGTGTCTCGGAGCTGCCGGCCAGCGTGATGTGCGCCTTCTGTCCGGGTTTCAGCCGCAGGACATCGCCTTCGGCAACGTCGGCGACGAGCTCGACAGCGCCGTCACGGATGACGGTGAAGAGCGGCTGGCCGGCGGCGCTGGCGATGGCGCCAACCTTGGCCGTCTTGGCGGAGACGACACCCGTTACCGGCGCCTTGACGTCGGTGCGGGCAAGCTTGAGGTCGATGTCGGCGATCTGGGCGTCGACGACCTTCATGTCGGCCTTGGCGACGACGATCGACTGCTCCGCGGCGGTGACGCGGGCATTGGCGCCAGTCGCCGATGCCGTCAGCTGATCGACCTGGGAGGTGGAGATGGTGCCGGAGGCCTTGAGCTTGACCGCCCTGTCACGCTGGCGCACGGCTTCGTCGGCATTGGCCTTCGCCTCGATCAGCTGTGCCTGCAGCTGCGCGAGAGAGGCTTCCGCCTTCGCCTTGTTGGCTTCCAGCTGGCTTTTCTGCAGCAGCAGAGCATCGGTCGACAGCACGGCCATGACCGCGCCCTTGTCGACGTGGTCGCCGATATCGGCGCCCAAGCTCTCGATTGCCAGGCCGTCAACCTGCGGCTGGACGTAGACTTCCTCGACCGGCTTCACCGTGCCGCTGGCGATCAGCCGGTCGGTGAGGCTCTTGTCCTCCACCTTGGTGACGATGATCGCCGGAAACTGGCGGTCTGCCTTGGTTGCCGCAGCCGGCGCCTCTTCGGCGTGTCCGGCGAACGGATCGGAGAGGGCGAGGGCGGAAAATGCCACGCTCAGAAGGAAAGGCTTAAATCGGGTCATGTGACGGTTCCGAAAAGGTCGCTCAACAACCAATACGACAGCCGGGGCGGGCCGAGGCATGATTGTTCAAAAATGGTTGTTCATTGACGCATTTCATGCAGCCTTTGCGACGTCAGAATGCCCCCTTCAAATCGCAAGCCGCATCAACATGGGATTTCAAAAACACGCTTGCAAGGCAGCGCATCCAATTAATTCCACCGTTTGCTTGATTTTATTCTGTGCGCTGCAAAACGCGCTGTCAATCGGGGTGTACGCGCAACTTGATCGATTCCGCCCAAACGCAGAACCGCGCGGGGCATTGCTGCCCGCGCGGCTCCTTTAGAATATCCGAAAAAACGATTTTATTTCAGCGCTTCGTCGGTGATTTCATGCGTCCAGGCGCCTTCCGGCTTCTTGGTAATGATTTTCTGGTCGAGCACGGCCTGTTCGGTCCGGTCGTAGGCGGCTTCATCGAGAACGCCGGTGGAATCGCCCAGCAGCTTGGCCACTTCGGTCATCATGTAGACCTGGTGCTCCTTGGTCTGGGCGCCGGTCGTGTCGTTGTCGAGCACGATGTCGGCGGCTTCCTCCGGATGATCCTTGGCGTACGCCCAACCCTTCATCGAGGCGCGGACGAACTTGACCATGTTGGCCTTGAAGGCCGGGTCTTCGAGCTTGTCGCCGAGAACATAGAGGCCGTCTTCCAGGAGGTTGGCGTTCATCTCGGCGTAGTTGAAGACGGTCAGCTTGTCGAGCGTGTAACCGGCATCGATCGCCTGGCCGAGTTCGTTGTAGGTCATCACGTGGATGCAGTCGGCCTGCTTCTGGATGAGCGGCTGAACGTCGAAGCTCTGCTGGAGAACCTTGACTTCGTCCGCGCCTTCACCGGTCTTCAGGCCTTCGCGGTTCATCAGCGCGAAGAAGGGAACTTCGTTGCCGTAGAACCAGACGCCGATCGTGTGGCCCTTGAAGTCGGCAACGGTCTTGATCGGGCCGTCCTTCGGGCAGACGATTTCCAGGCCGCCATCCTTGTAGGGCTGGGCGATGTTGACGAGCGGAACGCCCTTTTCGCGGGCGGCAAGGGCCGCGCCCATCCAGTCGACGATCACATCGGCGCCGCCGCCGGCGATCACCTGTTCCGGTGCAATGTTCGGACCGCCCGGCTTGATTTCGACGTCGAGGCCTTCCTCGTCGTAGAAGCCCTTGTCCTTGGCAACGAAGTAGCCCGCAAACTGCGCCTGGGTGACCCATTTCAGCTGCAGGGTGATCTTGTCGGCCGCCTGAGCCTGGAGGGCCGAGAATGCCAGCGCGGTCGCGGCCAGCAATGTCGCAATCTTCAGTTTCATGTTTCAGTTCCCTCTTCTTATTACGTCTGTCCACCACGGACAGACGGATGCCAGAACGTGACCTTGCGCTCGATCAGCGCGACGATCCCGTAAAACAAGGATCCGGTGACGGCAGCCACCAGGATTTCGGCCCAGACCATGGCCGTGTTCATGCGGCCCATCTCCACCGAGATGCGGAAGCCGATGCCGACCGAAGGCGAGCCGAAGAATTCCGCGACGATAGCGCCGATCAGCGCCAAGGTCGAATTGATCTTCAGCGCGTTGAAGATGAACGGCCAGGCCGCCGGCAGGCGAAGCTTGACCATCGTCTGCCACCAGCTGGCCGCATAGGTGCGCATCAGATCGCGCTCCATGTGGCCGGCGGCGGAAAGACCGGCGACGGTGTTGATCAGCATGGGGAAGACGATCATCAGGACGATGACGGCGGCCTTCGACGGCCATTCAAAGCCGAACCACATGATCATGATCGGCGCGATGCCGATGATCGGCAGGGCCGAGATGAAATTGCCGAGCGGGAGCAGCCCCGCTTTCAGGAACGGCGAGCGGTCGATCAGCAGGGCGGCGACGAAACCGAGACCGCAGCCTATGAGATAGCCGGGCAGGACCTCCTTGAAGACCGTCTGGACCAGATCGAGCCAGAGTGTGGGGAAGGCCGTGGCCGCTTCGGCGAGGATGGCGCTCGGGGCCGGCAGCAGGATTTCCGGTACGTTCAGCCCCCGCGTGATGAGTTCCCAGAGGGCGAGCAGCGTCAGGCCGAAGATGGCCGGGACCGCGAGGTTGATGCGCCGGGCGCCGGCGGGGCTCGCCGGCGTGACATGCACCAGCTTCTCGTTCAGCGCCCAGGCGCCGAGCCAGATCGCCAGCGCCGCGATGATGGTGAGCGTCGTCGTCATGCGAGCGCCTCCGGTTTGGCGCCCATCGCCTTCATCACCAGCTTCTCGACGGCGGCGACGACGAAGACGAGGCCGCCGGCGACGATCGCCGAGACGAAGAGGGCGGCCCAGATCTGGATGGTCTGGCCGTAATAGGAGCCCGAGAGCAGGCGGGCGCCGAGGCCGGCGACGGCCCCTGTCGGCAATTCGCCGACGATGGCGCCGATCAGGGAGATTGCGACCGCGACCTTCAGCGAGGCGAAGAGGAACGGCACGGCAGACGGCCAGCGCAGCTTCCAGAAGAGCTGGCTGCGGCTGGCATTGTAGGTGTGCATTAGGTCCAACTGGATCGTTTCGGGCGAGCGCAGACCCTTCACCATGCCGACGACGACCGGGAAGAAGGAGAGGTAGGTCGAGATCAGCGCCTTGGGCAGCAGGCCGGAAATGCCGATGGCATTCAAGACGACGATCAGCATCGGCGCCACCGCGAGGATCGGGATCGTCTGGGATGCGATGATCCACGGCATCAGCGACTTGTCCATCGCCCGGTTATGGATGATGCCGACGGCCAGCAGCACGCCGGTGACGGTGCCGAGCGCGAAGCCGAGCAGGGTGGCCGACAGGGTGACCCAGGCGTGATAGACGAGCGAACGCTTCGACGTCACTTTCATCTCCGCCGTCGTCTTCCAGATTTCGGCGACGATCTGATGCGGCGCGGGCAGGAGCGGCTTGTCCATCTGATAGGACTTCAGCCAGACCTCGGAGGCCGTCAGGTTCTCGTTCTTGCGGATCGCTTCCTCGGCGGCCAGCGTGTGGTTCATGAAGAGCGCCGCGACATACCAAATCGCGACGATGGCGAGGATGACGGTGAGGATGGGGAGGAATTTGGCGCGGAGGGCTCCTGCCATTCTATATCTCCCTCTTCTTTCCCATAGCCTTGTTGAGCGCCTCGATCAAAGCAACGGATTCAGGCTCGGTGATGCCTGCAAAAGCGGTGATTGTCTTGGAGCCGTGGTCAAATCTCAATGAAGACTCCGTTCGTTCCGGGCCCTCAGCTCCCTTGACCGTGACGCTATCGAGCCACCGCAGATTTTGAACTGTATCGGGGCGAAAGTGGCGGCTCCATTTAAATGGCCCGACGTGCTTCGTATACGTCAATTTTGCGAGGCTGGCCGTGAGCGACTGCGTGCCGAAAAGCGACCAAATCAAGGTCGAGATAACCAGGCCGCCGAAAAGCGCGAGGAAGACTAATCCGAATAGCATGCCGGAACTGAGTTTGCCGAGAGGAGTTGCGAGCGTGGCTCTCACCGCGGAGTAGGTCTGTTGAGCCCAGATTCCGAGGCATAGAAGCACGAACAATGAGTGGATGATATTTCGAGGATTTTTCCTGAAGTACCGCAACTCGCCGTTTCGGAATTCGGCGTTTGCTAGGACTGGCTCGGGTTTCTGGAAATTGACCGTACTCATTCGTCGTAGCTATGCCCCGCCTTCAGGCCCTCGCGGACGCGGTGGGCGATTTCGAGGAATTCGGGGGTCTCGCGGATGTCGAGCGGGCGCTCCTTCGGTAGCGTCGATTCGATGATGTCTGTGACGCGGCCGGGGCGGGGGCTCATGACGACGATCTTGGTCGAGAGATAGACGGCTTCGGGGATCGAGTGGGTGACGAAACAGATGGTCTTGTTGGTGCGTGCCCAGAGCTCCAGCAGCTGCTGGTTCAGGTGGTCGCGGACGATCTCGTCGAGGGCGCCGAAGGGTTCGTCCATCAAAAGCAGGTCGGCATCGAAGGCGAGCGCGCGGGCGATCGAGGCGCGCTGCTGCATGCCGCCGGACAGCTGCCAGGGGAATTTCTTGCCGAAGCCCGACAGGTTGACGAGATCGAGCGTGCGTTCGATGCGCTTCTTTCTCTCCGCTTCCGGATAGCCCATGATTTCGAGCGGCAGGGCGATGTTGCGCTCGATCGTGCGCCACGGATAAAGGGCCGCGGCTTGAAAGACGTAGCCGTAGGCACGGTTCCGGCGGGCGTCTTCCGGCGTCGTGTCGTTGACGGTGATCGTGCCGGACGTGTGCTTTTCGAGATCCGCGATGACGCGCAGGAAGGTGGTCTTGCCGCAGCCGGACGGGCCGATGAAGGAGACGAAATCGCCCTTCTTGACCTCCAGATTGACATCCGACAGAGCGTGCACCGGCCCGTCATTGGTCTGAAATGTCAGGCCAAGCCCCTTCGCCTCGACGACCGTTTTCGATTGTTCAGCCATGTGATCCCAGTTTGTTGTAAAATCTGTCCCCGTGACGGTATATCCGTCCTTCTTGTCTCATGTCAGGGAATTTCCATTCATGTCATCGTCGACGTATCCCCAATGCAAGACCATCCGCCCCTCCGAGACCTATGACGGCAAGCAGGGCTTTTCCTATATCGAGGGTATCAGCGCGGAAAGCGTCGGCTCCACGGGCATTGCCATGATGCTGCTGACCATTCCGCCGGGCGCGCGCGCCAAGGCGCATTTCCACGAAAGCCACGAGACGGCGATCTACATCGTGGCCGGCGAGGCGACGACCTATTTCGGCGAAAAACTCGAGCACGTTCAGGTGCAGCGGGCCGGCGACATGTTCTACATCCCGGCCGGCGTGCCGCATGTGCCGGTCAATACCGGGACAGTGCCCTGCACGGCGGTCATCGCGCGAACAGACCCGAACGAGCAGGAAAGCGTGGTTTTGACGCCGGATCTGGATGGGTTGGTGCCGTGAAATGCTCAAGATAAAGCCCTGTTCTTCAAAAGATCCAGTCCTCCGCCGGCCAAGCGATAGACAAGTGCTCCTATGAGGCTAGCAGGAGCCATACGTCCGCAGAGGGCAACGAGGCCGGCAAGGTATTCCCCCACCGGAGACGAGAGGCTTCTGCCAAGTTCCGGCCTACTATTGTCCAGTCCTGCGACACCAGAATACTCAAAATTGCTATTCGGTGGGGCAAAGGCCAAGAGGAAGACGACAGAGAAGGCAGCGGTCAAAATGCTTGAGATTAATCCCAACGCAGCAAACTGCCAGATTGCGCGAATATTCCATCGCTTTGCAATTCGTGTTGCAATCCATACGGTAGGCAAAGTCAGTACCATCGCCCAGAGGATGAGTGGCGCGAAGAATGTGATTGCGCCGAACCCATAGTGCGAGGCCTCCGTGCTGAACGCTGAAAGTACTCTGCGATAGCTGCTGAACTTAAGATAGTCGCTGGGGGAAAAAGCGAATGTCCAGATGAATGTTTGGAGCCCCACTACCGCGGCGCAGAAATGCGCTACTATCGAATAGCGCTGATATCCTGGTGTGTCTGTCGGTGCCATTGTGGGGCTCTCCGTCATCGAAAGGATTACACGCCAGACGCCGGAATGCCCGTGCGCTGGACCTTGCGCGGGGCGGTGATTTCCTTCCAGGTGGACAGCGCCGTGCTGACGGCGGGGAAGGGCTCGCGCTTGACGAACTGGCCGTGGCCCTCGCGGGTCTTGATGGTCGACTCCTCGATCGCCACGACGCCACGGGTCAGCGTGTAGCGCGGCAGGCCCTTGACCTTCTTGCCTTCGAAGACGTTGTAGTCGATCGCCGACTGCTGGTTGGCGGCCGAAATGGTCTTCTCGCGCTTCGGATCCCAGACGACGAGGTCGGCATCGGCGCCGACGAGGATCGCGCCCTTCTTCGGATACATGTTGAGGATCTTGGCGATGTTGGTGGAAGTGACCGCCACGAACTCGTTCATGGTGATGCGGCCGGTCGCGACACCGTAGGTCCATAGCATCGGCATGCGGTCTTCAAGCCCGCCGGTGCCGTTCGGGATCTTGGTGAAATCGCCAAGGCCATAGCGCTTCTGGTCGGTGGTGAAGGCGCAGTGGTCGGTTGCGACCACCTGCAGGGAGCCAGCAGCAAGGCCAGCCCAGAGTGAATCCTGATGGCGCTTGTCTCGGAAGGGGGGCGACATGACCCGGCGGGCGGCGTGATCCCAGTCGGCATTGGCATATTCGCTCTCGTCGAGCGTCAGGTGCTGGATCAGCGGCTCGCCATAGACGCGCATGCCGTTCTGGCGGGCGCGGCGGATGGCTTCATGCGCCTGTTCGCAGGATGTGTGCACGACATAGAGCGGCACGCCGGCCATGTCGGCGATTATGATGGCGCGGTTGGTGGCCTCGCCCTCGACGGAAGCGGGGCGGGAATAGGCGTGCGCCTCGGGGCCGTTATTGCCTTCGGAAAGCAGCTTTGCCTGCATCTGCGCGACGATGTCGCCGTTTTCGGCATGCACCAGCGGCAGCGCGCCGATCGCGGCGCAGCGCTGGAAGGACGAAAACATCTCGTCGTCGTCGACCATCAGCGCGCCCTTGTAGGCCATGAAGTGCTTGAAGGTGTTGATGCCCTTTTCCTTGACGATGGTCTCCATCTCGTTGAAGACCTGCTCGCCCCACCAGGTTATCGCCATGTGGAAGGAATAGTCGCAATTGGCGCGGGTCGACTTGTTGTCCCAGCGATTGAGCGCGTCGAGCAGCGACTGGCCGGGGTCGGGCAGGCAGAAGTCGACGACCATGGTCGTGCCGCCGGCAAGACCGGCGCGCGTGCCGCTTTCGAAATCGTCCGACGAATAGGTGCCCATGAAGGGCATCTCGAGGTGGACGTGCGGATCGATGCCGCCCGGCATGACATAACAGCCGGTCGCATCCAGCGTCTCGTCGCCGGAAAGGTTCGGGCCGATCTCGACAATCTTGCCGCCATCGATCTTGACGTCCGCCTTGTAGGTCAGGTCGGCGGTGACGATGGTGCCGTTCTTGATGACTGTGGTCATTTTAGTTCTCCCCTTCGGAATCCTGCGCTCTGTTGCTGTGATGCATGGGGTTTAGAGGTGTTGGTGCAGAGTTGTGTTCCCGGATCTTTGGTGCCGACACCGGAGAGCCGGTGTGCTTCCCGTGTCGATTGGAACCCCTCATCCGGCGCTTTGCGCCACCTTCTCCCCAAGGGGAGAAGAGGGAGGGGTTACTGGCTGTAGGCTGCGGCGATCTCGCCTTCTCCCCTTGGGGAGAAGGTGCCCGAAGGGCGGATGAGGGGTTCCCATAAACGGGGGTGCAAACTGCTCTCATTCTTGCCGTTCCCCTTGAGAAGTCACCGTCGCGGGATGGAAACGCAAAGTGTCGCATCGCTCGAAAATCTTGCCTTCCAGAACGGCCAGGATGGTTTCCAGTACGGCGCGGCGTTCCTTCAAAACCTCATCATTCCAGAAGCGCAGAACTGAGTAACCGTTGGCGTTCAGCCAGCCTGTCCGGATGTCGTCAACTTGGCTGTCGGCATGTTGCGCGCCATCAATCTCGACCACCAAGCTCTCTTCGCGGCAGATGAAGTCCGCGATGTAAGGCCCCAGCGGGATCTGCCGTGAAAATTTGTATCCGCTCAACCTACGGCTTCGAAGATCGCTCCACAGACGATATTCCGGTTCCGTATCGTTTGCGCGCAGTATTCTGGCTCGTGCGGTTGCACCAGGCTTTCGAACCCACGCCTCGGACTTGGTGGCCATCCAAATTCTCCCACTTTCTCGTGGAGAAAGCATCACTCCACAATCTCCGCGGCTTCCAGCACGGCGTGCAGCAGCACGTCGGCACCGGCGGTGGCCCATTCCTTGGAGATCTCCTCGGCCTCGTTGTGGCTGAGGCCGCCGACGCAGGGGCACATGACCATGGTGGCGGGTGCCACCTTGGCGGCCCAGCAGGCGTCGTGGCCGGCGCCAGAAATGAGGTTCATGTGGGAATAGCCGAGCCGTTCGGCGGCGTCGCGGACCATGGTGACCAGTTTCGGGTCGAAAGTCACCGGATCGAAATGGCCGACGGCCTCGACCGAGCAGCCGACGCCGAGATCCTCGCAGATCTTCGCCGCCTTCGCCTCGATCTTCGCGCGCATGCGGTCGAGCTTTTCCTGGCTCGGCGTGCGGATGTCGACGGTGAAGACGACCTTGCCGGGCAGGACGTTGCGGGAGTTCGGCGAGAAGAACATCTGGCCGACGCCGCCGACGGCGCCCGGCTGTTCGCTCATGGCGACGTCTTGGACCATTTCCAGGATGCGGGACATGGCGAGGCCGGCATTGACGCGCATGTTCATCGGCGTCGAGCCGGTATGGGCCTCCTTGCCGATCAGCGTGAATTCCAGCCACCAGAGGCCCTGACAGTGGGTGACCACGCCGATCTGCTTTTCCTCCGCCTCGAGGATCGGGCCTTGTTCGATGTGGTATTCGAAGTAGGCGTGCATCTTGCGGGCGCCGACTTCCTCGTCACCGACCCAGCCGATCCGCTTCAATTCGTCGCCGAACCTCTTGCCCTCTGGGTCCGTGCGGTTATAGGCGTAGTCTTGGGTGTGGACGCCGGCGAATACGCCGGAGGCGAGCATGGCCGGCGCAAAGCGGGCGCCTTCCTCGTTCGTCCAGTTGGTGACGACGATCGGATGCTTCGTCTTGATGTTGAGGTCGTTCATCGAACGGATGATTTCCAGCGCGCCGAGCACGCCGAGCACGCCGTCGAACTTGCCGCCGGTCGGCTGGGTGTCCAAATGGCTGCCGACATAGACGGGCAGGGCGTCCGGATCGGTGCCGGGCCGCGTCATGAACATGTTGCCCATCGTGTCGACGCCCATCGTCAGGCCGGCATCCTCGCACCAGGTCTGGAAGAGCTTGCGGCCTTCGGCGTCGGCATCCGTCAGCGTCTGGCGATTGTTGCCGCCGGCAATGCCGGGGCCGATCTTCGCCATCTCCATCAGCATGTCCCACAGGCGGTCGCCGTTGACGCGCATGTTTTCGCCGGGTGCTGCCACCATGATTTCATCCTCGCCAGTTTCGCCGGCGGTCTGCCGGTCTCGTTCCCTTTGTCGGTGCGGCGCTTGTTGTTTTTGTTCGCCGTCTGATACCAGTTGCCTTACGGGCAATTCTGTCTGATAATTTGACCGATTGGTAAACATTACAATTTCCGCGGCGCCACTCAAGACGGAAAAGCCAAAAAAGAGGGGACGCCGCGAAGATTTTGCATAGGTTTTCCGCATGCGCATTCTTGCGGCAGTTTTTGCCGCCGGTCATGCATTTTCCGGGTGAGGAGACAGGCGTAGATGGTCAAGGCCAGGGCGGCGAAAACGCAGCGCAGGACCCGCATTCAGGAAGAGAAGGAGGAGGTGATCCTCCAGGCCGCGCTGGATGTCTTTTCCTCCTACGGGTTCAAGGGCGCGACGATCGACCAGATCGCGGAGGTGGCCGAGATGTCGAAGCCGAACCTGCTCTACTATTTCCGCACCAAGGAGGCGATGCACCGGGCGCTGATCGACCGGGTGCTGCAGACCTGGCTTGAGCCGCTAAGGGCCTTCGATGCCGCCGGCAATCCGGAGACCGAGATCCGGTCCTATATCCGCCGCAAGCTGGAGATGGCGCGGGATTTTCCGCGCGAAAGCCGGCTTTTCGCCAATGAGGTGCTGCAGGGCGCACCGCATATCGAAGATGAACTGGCCGGTCCGCTGAAGGAGCTGGTCGACGACAAGGCGGCGGTGATCCGCGCCTGGGCCAAGGCCGGCAAGATCGCCAAGTGCGATCCCTATCACCTGATCTTCTCGATATGGGCGACCACCCAGCATTATGCCGACTTCGACGTGCAGGTCAGGGCCGTGCTCGGCCAGAAGCTGTCCGGAGACGGCCGGTTCGAGGATGCCGCACGGTTCCTCGAGCAGCTCTATATCGAGGGTCTCAGGGTGAAGGCGCCAGACACTCCGATCGCGCGCGATCCGGGTGGACTTGCTTCCGAAGCGATCTGATCAGGCCGGTGTCTCCGGCTGCGGTATCCGTCAATCCGGAAGCAGGCCGGTGACGATGAGGCCGCAGGCTGTCACCAGGGCGCCGGCGAAGACGGCCGGGCTCGCCCAGCCATGGCCGATCAGTCCTTCGAGAATGATGATGAAGCTTGGCGTCAGGTAGTTGTAGGCGAGCACTTTCGGAGCCGGCAGGCGCATGGAGCCATACTGGATCAGCAGGAACGTGATCGCGGTTGTGACCACCGACAGATAGGCGAGCGCTGTCCAGACGATCGGCGGCATGGCGGAGAAGTCGGTCTGGGCGATCTGCGGCGCGGCCGGAAACAGGAGGTAGATGCTGACGGCGACGGAGAGCCAGAAGCCGATGACGGTCGGATGCTCGCGGCGATCGAGCTTGCGCAACAGCGGCACATAGGCCGCATGGCAGAGCACGCCGACGAAATAGATCAGTTCGCCCCGGCCGACGTCGAAGCGCAGGATGGCCTGAACGTCGCCCCGGAAGATCACCCAGATGGCGCCGCTTGCGGCAATCAAAAGGCTCAGGAAGACGCCGGGGCGGGTGTGCTGTCTCAGGATGATGAAGGCAAAGACGGCGCTCGCGAGCGGCATCAGCGTGAAGACGGCGCCCGTCTGCACCGGGCTGGTGATCTCCAGCGCCAGGAACATGGTCAGCATGTAGGTGCCCATCAGCATGCCGTAGATGGCAAAGCGCCAGGGCTGCACCGGAATGGTCAGGCGCTGCCGGAAGATGAAGACCGCCATCGCCGCCATGACGAGAATGCTGATCACGTAGCGGATGAATTGCAGCTCTGCCGCCGGCATGTGCTGCGCTGCCATGCCGCCGAGCGAAAACGATCCGGCGACCAGCAGCGAGAAGGACAGCATCGCCAGATGCGCGCGCAGCTTCACCGCACCCGTGGCATGGGTGTTGTGGATCGACTTTGGCGGTTGAACATCCTGTTTCAAGGTTCTGTCCATAGCTGTGAGGTTGAAATGTGCTTTAGCCGGAAAGGACCGGGTTGTCTTGCCGCAATCGTGCAAAACTGCCAAGCAGGGGCATGAAAACAAACGGGGGTGGCACATTGCAGAGGCTGAAGGCGCGGATTTACGAACTTTACGAAGGCGACAGCGATGCCGCGCACCGGTTCCGCTACGGCCTTCTCGGCATCGATTTCCTGACGATCCTTTTCCTTGTCGTCTCGACCTTCTATTACGGCTCGGCGCTGATGGAGGCGCTGGATGTGGTCTTCGGCCTGTACCTCCTGGCCGACTATGCGGCGCGGCTCTGGATCGCGAAGAAGAAGCCGGCCTTCTTCATCCATCCCCTCAATCTTGCCGACCTTGTCGCCATGCTGTCGTTTCTGGCGCCCATTCTCGGCGAGAACTTCGCCTTCCTTCGCGGCCTGCGGGTTTTGAGATTGCTGCGCTCCTACCGGCTGCAGAACAAGCTCCGGCACGACTTTCCCTACTTCAAGCGCAACGAGGAGGTGATCCTCAGTGCCACCAACATGTTCATCTTCATCTTCGTCATGACCGAAGCGGTGTTCGTGACCCAGGTGGGCGTCAATCCGAACGTCCGGCATTTCCTCGATGCGATGTATTTCACCATCACGACGCTGACGACGACGGGGTTCGGCGACATCACCCTGCAGGGCCAGACCGGACGGCTGCTGTCGATCCTGATCATGGTGTTCGGCGTGTCGCTGTTCCTGCGACTGGTGCAGACGATCTTCCGTCCATCGAAGGTGAAATATCCCTGTCCGCAATGCGGTCTGTCCCAGCATGAGCGCGACGCCGTGCACTGCAAGCATTGCGGCACCGTGCTGAACATTCCCAACGAGGGCGACGTCTGAACAAAAAAACGCCCGGACGAACCGGGCGCTTGGAGTTTGAGGAGGACACTTATTCCGCCGCCTGCCTTGCCATCGGGTTGTTGGGATGGGTCGTCCAGTTGGCGTAGTTCGGGTCGACGGGCTTGCCGGTGCGCTCGTCCATCGCGCCGGCTGCGAGCGGCACCATGGTGATGCATCCCTCAACGGGACAAACGTTGACGCAGAGGTTGCAGCCGACGCATTCGTCTTCCATGACCTCGAACTTTCGGGCGCCGTCGACGAGGGCCGTGATCGCCTGGTGCGAGGTATCCTCGCAGGCGATGTGACAGCGACCGCACTTGATGCACTGGTCCTGATCGATGCGCGCCTTGGCGATGTAGTTGAGGTTGAGATACTGCCAGTCGGTCACGTTTGGGACGGCGCGGCCGACGAGGTCGTCGAGCGTCGCGTAGCCTTTATCGTCCATCCAGTCGGACAGGCCGGTGATCATCTCTTCGACGATCTTGAACCCGTAGGTCATCGCCGCCGTGCAGACTTGGACGGTACCGGAGCCGAGCGCCATGAATTCGGCCGCATCGCGCCAGGTGGTGATGCCGCCGATGCCGGAGATCGGTAGGCCGTATGTTTCCGGATCGCGGGCGATCTCGGCGACCATGTTGAGCGCGATCGGCTTGACCGCCGGGCCGCAATAGCCGCCATGGGTACCCTTGCCGCCGACGGTGGGCGAGGGGGCCATGTTGTCGAGATCGACGGACACGATCGAGTTGATGGTGTTGATCAGCGAAACGGCGTCGGTGCCGCCTGCCTTTGCCGCACGGGCCGGCTTGCGGATATCCGTGATGTTCGGCGTCAGCTTGGTGATGACCGGCATGCGGGTGTACTGCTTGCACCAGCGCACGACCATCTCGATATATTCCGGCACCTGACCAACTGCAGCACCCATGCCGCGCTCGGACATGCCGTGCGGACAGCCGAAGTTCAACTCGATGCCGTCGGCGCCGGTTTCCTCGACGAGCGGCAGGATCGCCTTCCACTCCTCCTCGACGCAGGGGACCATGATCGAGGCAACCAGCGCCCGGTCCGGCCATTTCATCTTGACCTCTTTCATCTCCCGCAGGTTCACGTATAGGTCCCGGTCGGTGATGAGTTCGATGTTGTTGAGGCCGAGAAGGCGGCGGTCGGCGCCCCAGATGGCGCCGTAGCGCGGGCCGTTGACGTTGACGACCGGAGGGCCTTCCGAGCCGAGCGTCTTCCAGACCACGCCGCCCCAGCCCGCCTTGAAGGCGCGCTCGACATTGTAGGCCTTGTCGGTCGGCGGCGCGGAGGCGAGCCAGAAGGGGTTCGGCGATTTGATGCCGACGAAGTTCGTGCGAAGATCAGCCATTGTCCTGCTCCCTTCCTTCAAGCCACGGCGCTGGCGCGGACGGTGCCGGCGGCCAGGGCCTTGTTGATCGATTCTGCTGCGTCGCGTCCCTGTGCGACCGAGGTCACGGTCAGGTCTTCGCCAAGCTTCACGCAGTCGCCGCCGGCCCACACGCCGGCAACGGAGGTGCGGCCTTCGCCGTCAATGGCGATGCGTCCGCTTTCGACCTTGAGGGCGCCGAGACCGGTCGCCTCGAAGGTCTGGCCAATGGCCTTGAAGATCTGGTCGCAGGCAATGACGCCGGTCTCGCCGGTGCCGGAGAGCCTGCCGTCCTTCAGTTCGGTGTACTCGACTTCGATGCCGGCGACCTTGCCATCCCTGGCGATCACCGTCTTGGGCTGCAGCCAGTGGCGGATCATGACTCCCTTGGAGGCGGCCAAATCCTGTTCGAATTCGGACGCGTTCATGTTCTCCTTGCCGCGGCGGTAGCAGATGGTGACTTCCTCCGCGCCGAGCAGCTTGGCTTGGACGGCGGCGTCGATGGCGGTCATGCCGCCGCCGATGACGACGACGCGGCGGCCGACGGGCAGGGTGGAGAGGTCGGAGGACTGACGCAGTTCGGCGATGAACTCGACGGCGTCGGCGACGCCGGCCGCCTGTTCGCCTTCGGCGCCGAGCGCGTTGACACCGGCAAGACCCATGCCGAGGAAGACGGCGTCATAATCAGAGGCAAGGTCAGAGAGCGAGAAGTCGCGGCCGAGCATCTGGCCGTTCCTGACTTCGATGCCGCCGATCGACAGCACGTAGTCGACTTCCTTCTGGGCGAAGCCGTTGGTCGATTTATAGCTGGCGATGCCGTATTCGTTCAGGCCGCCAGCCTTTTCCTTCGCCTCGTAGACGACGACGGAATGGCCGTGCATGGCGAGGCGATGGGCGCAGGCGAGACCGGCGGGACCGGCGCCGACGACGGCGACCGTCTTACCGGTCGAGGCGGCGCGGGTGTAGAACTGTTTGCCTTCCGCCATTGCTGCATCGGTCGCATAGCGCTGCAGGCGGCCGATCTCGACCGGCTTCTCCTCGGCCGTGTTGCGCACACAGGCTTCCTCGCAGAGCGTTTCGGTGGGACAGACGCGGGCGCACATGCCGCCCAAGATGTTCTGATCGAAGATGGTCTTTGCCGCGCCGATCGCATTTCCGGTTCCGATCTGGCGGATGAACATCGGAATGTCGATCGAGGTGGGACAGGCCGTCATGCACGGCGCGTCGTAGCAGAAGTAGCAGCGGTCGGAGGCGACGAGCGCTTCATGCTTGTCGAGGCGCGGATGCAGGTCGGAAAAATTGGTCTCGTATTCGGCAGGCTGAAGCCTGCCGGCGGCTATGCCGGAATCCAGTCGTCCCATGAATGTTCCCTCTTTTTTGGTATGGCGACTGAGATAACGGTAACTCAGCTTCAAAATTTTATCAAACGGTAAATATTTGCAGTGGTCATGGGTCTGTAAGCGAATGATTTGAATCGCTTATTCCCGTTCCCTGAACCGGAGTTGCATGGTCTTCACAGTTTGATTCAGTGTTGGATTCATCCGGTCCCCCAAGGCTCAAAAACATGATTTTTCTAGTCATCTTTATTCTTGATTATAAAATTCATGTTTTATATGGTGCCGACATCAGAGGGGCTCTCAGCCCTGATGCCTGCAAGGAGGGAACTCGGCCAATGGCGAAGAAGATCAAGAAGCGCGACCGGAGCAATCAGCCACAGGCGCAAAATGAAATGTCTTCGACGGACCGCCAGGGGCTCGGCGGCCGTAGCTTCCTTTATGTCGGCGGCCGTGACTGTCAGGTTGCGCATCTCAGGGAGCTCGCGGAGAGCTACGGTGCCGAACTGCTCCACCACGACGGCGGTCTGCGCGAGGCGGTGTCCCGGATCGATACGGTGCTGCCGTCTGTCGACTGCGTCTTCTGCCCGGTCAACTGCATCAGCCATGACGCCTGCCTGCGGGTGAAAACCGGCTGCAAGAAATTCGGCAAGGCCTTCATTCCGCTTAGAAACGGCTCCAAATCCAGTCTGGAACGGGCACTCGCCGACCTGCATGAACGGGACGGACTGCAGTGATCCTCGACGATGGCGATAGGGTGGCGCTGATCGGCCTGCACAAGCTGATGCAGCTGGAAAACGGCGGATTTGTCGTGGAACTTCATCAGATTATCGAGGATGAAACAGCGCGCGGGGCGGCATTCTCGAATGTTTTACCATTTCACCAGAAAAGGCAGTCTGCCGCACCAGGGGGAGTGCAATCAAATGTGGAGGTCGAGGGCCGCGTGATTGCGTTCGCGCGTTCCATTCGGCAGATTGCCGGCATTAAATAGGGGAGACACCGGCGTGTACATTGCGATGAACCGCTTCAAGGTCGCTTGCGGCTCGGAGACCACATTCGAGGATGTGTGGAAAAACCGCGAGTCGACTCTGGCCGGTGTTCCGGGCTTCAAAGAGTTCCGGCTGCTGCGCGGTAAAACTGTCACAAACGAGGGATATACTCTATTCGCCTCCCATTCGACCTGGCAGAGTGAAGCGGATTTCGTCAACTGGACCAAGTCGGAAAATTTCCGGCAGGCCCATAAAAATGCCGCGGATCACAAGGATATGTATCTGGGGCCGCCGATGTTCGAGGGTTTCACGGACGTCGAGGGAGCATGATTTGACCACAGATTCTTCTATAAGCGACGACTGTCTGGCGGAGGTTCTGCCGGTCCTGCCGTCGCTGGACCTGGGCGTCACGCTTGCATTCTATCGCGACAAGCTCGGGTTCGAGCGGGTGCCGAATGACGAGACGTCCTACCTGATCATTCGTCGCGGCTGCATGGAGTTGCATTTCTGGCTGGTTGACGACCCCAAACTCTGCGAAAACTCGTGCGTCTGCATGCGCGGCAGCGGCATAAAGAGGCTTTACCAGGAATTCCGCGACGCGGGCCTCGACCAGCTCAGTCCGTTGTGCGAACACCAGCCGAACGTGGAGGAATTCTTCGTTCACGATCCGCACTGGAACCTGCTGCGCTTCAGCAGCGCTTCCCGGCCGGGCCCATCTTCCGCCGGATGAAGCGTGTCAGCGCTCGGGCTCGGTACGGAAGAATGCGCCGAGGCTGATCAGCAGCCATCCCGCCATCATCAGGACACCACCGGACGGGGCCGCCATCGGGAAGAGGGCGGCGTTGGTGAAGTGGCGGGCGACGAGGTCTCCCGAAAAGAACAGGATTCCGACGAAGAGAACGACCGCGGCCAGGGGGGCGGTGCGAACCCGTGTCCACACCGCCACGAGGCCCAGCAGCACCGGCGCGTGACTGAGGCAGATCAGGGACGCGTTGCCGAGCAGGTATCGGTCGCCAAGGTGGGTGGCGGCAGCGGCGAGAGCCACGCCGGAAAGACCCGTCAGTCCGGCAAGAAACAGGATGATATTCTGGAGTCTCGGCAAGGGCTTATTCCCGGTTCTGCATATGGTGGGCGAGGCGTTCGATCGGCGGCCAGATGATCGCCCTGAGCTTCTCGTTCTCGATCGTTTCATCCATGGCACGGCGGAAGCACAACAGCCATTCGTCCCGCTCCTGCGGTCCGATCTCGGCCATGAAGTGCCTGCGGCGGAGCATCGGATGCCCGTGCTTCTCGACGTAGACGGGCGGCCCGCCGAGATAGCCGGTCAGGTAATCGTAAAGCTTCTGTTCGGAGCCGGAAAGATCGGCCGGATGAATGGCCCGGCAGCGGGCGGCCTCCGGCAATGCGTCCATCAGTTCGTAGAAGCGGCGGGCGAGGGCCTTGACGGTGGCATCGCCACCGATGGCCTCGTAAAGCGTGATCGTTTCGTTGCTCATCATTACCAACCCTTGTTCCATTGTCATATTCGCAACCGTGCAGAGACCGCAAGCGTGGGGCCGTTCGTGCGGCGTTTCGGCGCGCCCGTGTGGCCGGCCTGCATCGCAGGGCTTGATTGCCGGTTCGGCCGGTGATTGGGTGCGGCGGCGCCATTTGGGCAGGCGGATTCGGGGTCGGGGATGACGGACATCATGGAACAGGCGGCAGGGACGGTATCGACGGAAATCGCCATCGTCGGCGGCGGCACGATCGGCATGACGATCGCACTCCGGCTGAGGAGCGAAGGCCGTGAGGTGGCGATCATCGAACCCGGCGATCCGGGCATGGGTGCCTCCTACGGCAATGCCGGAACGATCGCCGACTACGCGATCATGCCTGTCGGAACGCCGGCGGTCTTGAAGAACCTGCCGTCGCTGCTTTTGGACCGCGACAGTCCGCTCGCCATCCGCAAGGCCTATTTGCCCATGCTGTTTCCGTGGCTCCTGCGGTTTGCCTGGCAGTCGCTGCCGGGCAATGCGGCGCGCAACACGGCTCTCATTGCCGGCCTGCTTGCCGGTGCGGCCGCGTCGTGGCGGGAGCTGGCGGCGGAAATCGGCGGGGCTGGTCTCATTCGCGAGAACGGCGCGCTTTACCTCTATTCCTCGAAAAAGGACTTTCTGGGCGCGCGGAAGGATTTTGCGCTGCGGCGCAATCATGGCGTGATGCAGGTCCTTGTCGGCCCGGACGAAGTGGCGGCGCTCGAGCCGGCCCTGCCGCCGATTGCGGGCGGCGGCGTTCACTTTCGCGATGCGATCCATCTGGCCGATCCGGGCGGCATGATGCGGTTGCTCGCGGCGAAGCTGACGGCTGAGGGCGTGCCGTTCCTGAAAGCGAGGGCCGAGACGCTGACGCGGGTGAATGGTGGCGTCGAGATTTCGGGCGGTGCGCTGCGTGTAAGGGCGAAGCGCGTCGTTCTCGCCGCCGGCGCCCATTCGCGTGCGCTCGCCGCCCAGGCCGGCAGCCGTGTGCCGCTGGAGACCGAGCGCGGCTATCACCTCGAATACGACATGGACGATGTGCCGCTGACCCGGCCGACCTGCCCGACCGAGCGCGGCTTCTATTTCATTCCGATGAACGGCCGCTTGCGGGTGGCCGGGACGGTCGAGCTCGGCGGGACGGCCGCGCCGCCGAGCCCGCATCGCCTGGCGGCGCTGGAGCGCGGCGCGCGCGCGGTCTTTCCTTTCCTGAACGACAGGACGCCGGACCGGACCTGGATGGGCTTTCGGCCCTCCATGCCGGATTCCGTGCCCGTCATCGGTCCGTCCGGTGGCGGCGACGACGTCATTCTCGCCTTCGGCCATGGGCATATCGGGCTGACACTCTCTCCGGTCACCGCCCGCCTCGTTTCCGGTCTCATCTCGCGGCGCGGCAACGGCAACGACATCGCCGCCTATTCGCCGGCGCGGTTTTGAGTGATGCAAAAAAAGCCGCGAGCCATGAAGGCTCGCGGCTCCCTGTTTCCGGTTTCCTCGGCGCGCGCTAGCCGTTGGTTTCGGCCACGATGCCGTTCAGCACGCTTTCGATCCCCGGATGCGGCTGGATGAGGGCCTTCGGATAGGCCATCAGATCGACACCGAAGGTGTTCATCTCGTCGAGCATGCCGGGGGTCTGTTTCTGTCCGGACGGCGCCGAGGAGACCGTGCCGTTCAGGATCTGGTCCAGCAGGTTCTGCGCCTGGTCGTAGGAGATGTTCTGCTGCTTGTCGAGGAAGCCGACGAACTGCTTGTAGTCGTTTGACGTGGGATCGAGTATCGAGGCTTTCAGGCCGGTGACGTAGTAGGTGTAGTTGAAGTTGAAGGTGACCTTCTTCACCGAGGTGCAGGGCGAGGTGAACTCCTGCTGGCTGGAATCGACCTCGATCCGGTAGTATTTGAGCTTCGGGAAGTAGATCGTCGTGTCGCTGCCGGCGGCGACCGGCACGGCTTCGTGGCACTGTCCGAGAAGGGCCGTCGCAAAGGTCCGGCTGCGATCGTCCCAACTCCCGCGCAGCGTGTCGCCGACACTGGTGATAAAGTTGCCGACCTGGCTGATGATGCTCGCCGGCACGACGGCGGCATCGAAGATCAGCTTGAGGAAGCTGGTGTTGAATTCCGCGATCACCTGCGTTGCCGAATAGGTTTCGTTGGTGACGCTGAAATTGGTCAACCCGCCGGCCTGCGCCAGCATCATCTTGATCATGTCGTTGACGGCCGGATCCCATTTGGTCTTGGGCACGACGTCGCCGGGGGGAACCTTTGCCGGGTTCTTGACGAGGAAGTCGAAGACGGGCTCGCGGATGGTCGAATAGAAGTTCGAGATCTTGTCGCAGACGGCGCGACCGGTCTTGAATTCAGGATTGTTGGTGACGAAGGACGAGGACAGGTTTACGAAGGAGATCAGTCCGTCGCTGTCGGAGAACGCGTCCTGGTTGGCGGCGGCGAGTGCCTTGACGTCCGTCGGCTTGGTGGTGCTAAGGATTTCCTCAAGCGTTGTGTGTGCCACTTCGAGCATGCGCATGGCGGTTTCCTCCCGGTTGGATTGTTGGCGGTAAGCGGTGCGGCGAACACCGCGTCTGGGCAGGTCCTCGGGGACGAGGAGATTGGCGGCCTGATGCGGCGGTGGGTAGGCGGTCGGATAACCGCAGATTACCCAGTTTGAGGTCATGCCGGGCACGATGTAGCCGGGTATGCTGGCATCGGGGATCCAGATGTAGGTGGTGTCCGGCCTCTGCTCGTTTCCGTAGGGATTGACCGGGGTCCCGCCGGCAGGCTGCGTTCCGACGACATATTTCGAGCCGCCCCAGACATGGGGCGGATGGGTGGACACCGGGACCCAATAAGATCCGCCGCCGAAGCGGGCGACTTCATAGTGCTGGTGATGCGTGACAGACCAGTTCCAGGTGGCGGTTATGTTGGCAAAGACATTGTTGTGTCCCTGCCAGACCTGAACCCCGGCCCATCCGGCGATGGTGGTTCCGGGAAGATAGAGTGTTCTCGGCATGTCCGTTCCTCCATAAGTGGATTGCAGGGCCATGGTCGAGCGCTGGCGACAGTCTGTAAACTATTCTAGATTGCATTAGTGCAATTGTAACATCTTATGATTGCGTTGACGCAATTCCGACCTAGATCCTGCTGAACAGGTCTCGCAATGCGGCCTTTGCATCCGGCGGCAGTCGCCGCAGGGCGTCGAGCTCGTTTGATACAGGCAGGGCTGTCGGCGACATGTCGCCCTTGCCCATCAGCAACCAGTCGATCGAAATGTCGAGCGCTTCCGCGAGCCGGACGAGATTGTCCGAGCTTATCGGCTGTCCCTGCAGCCATCTTGTGACGGTGCTCGGGCTCACGCCGAGCTCATGCGAAAACGCAAAGAGCTTGCGCCGCCGCTTTGTTTCCATCGCGGTGCGCAGACGCGCGCTGACAGCTTGGGTGTCCATCGATCTCCCCTGGAGCGTATGAATCTTGATAAAACATCTATGCGTGCATGTTTCAACTGTACTGTCGTAAAAAGTGTGTCTGGTTGTGAATGCAATCTCTGCCGGGTTCCTCTAGTCTAAGCTCGACGAACAGGAGATTTGCTGATGCATCGGGGTTCATGTCTGTGCGGCGCCGTCCGCTTCGAAGTCGCGGGAGCGCTGTCTGCGCCGGACGCCTGCCATTGTTCGATCTGCCGCAAGCAGTCCGGCCACTACTTCGCCTCCGCCAATGTGGCGAAGGATAGCCTGACAGTTGCGGGTGAAGAGAACGTCACATGGTATCAGTCGTCGGCAAAGGTGCGCCGCGGCTTCTGCTCGGTCTGCGGCTCATCGCTGTTCTTCGACCCACCGCACCGCGACTGGATCGCCATCGCCATGGGCGCTTTCGACGGACCGACCGGGACGCATCTGGAGATGCATATCTTCGTCGCCGACAAGGGCGATTATTACGAGATCGCCGACGGCCTGCCGCAGAACGCACAGTGACGTCTCAGGACAACATCCATATCAGGAGGCCAAGAACGGCGGCGATGCCCGCCACGCTGAGGCCAAGCATGATGTAGGCCCCCTTGATGACGTCGGCGATGACCTTCTTGACGGAGGCACGATCGTTGAGATTGGGAAACGGGGTCTGAGGCTCCGGCACGCCTAGAAACCTGCAGAGCGGGCCCCATCCCTCCGACACCTTGAACACCAGAAGCTTTTCCGGAGGCACCGCGGCCTTCACCTCGTCGATGTAGGCATTGTAGCGCGCGATCGCTCTCGCCTTGTCGTTCATCACGCCTTTCAGCGTGCGTCCCCACACCAGTTTGCGTGACATGTCGCCGAACTTCCGGCCGAAAGGCGTCAGCCACTCCAGCACCTTGAACTGCCAGAGTGTCTCGGTGAAGTAGATCGTATCGATGGTGCTGTCGTACCAGGCTTCCGCCCCTTTCGGATGCAGGGTCAGGATGACCTTGGCGTCGGGGTAGGCGACAAGAAGCTCCTGCCAGACACAGCAGGCGGGGTTGTCGACTGTCGCCTTGTAGTTGGCAAAGACCTGCTCCCATTCGAACTGCGTGCCCGGCTGCGAATTGGCAACCTTGTGCCAGAAGTCCAGATGTCCCTTGTTGGCCTTGTTCAGAATGACTTCCTGCATGTGATAACAGGGAAAGCCGAGCTGATTGAGTGCCGCGAACGTGGACCATGTGCCTGTCCGGCCAAAGCCCGCCCCGATGACTTGCAGTGCCATGATATCCCCCCCGCAGCACCACGGCCAGTCAACCCAGCTTGACCAGCATAAGGAGATCAGAGTGCGCCCAAAACGCACTCTCGGCAATAGAGTGGCTCCCACACTGAAAACGGCCGCTGAAATCCCTCCAATCACGCCCGTCGGGTTAGGCTGTGCCTAGCTCCCTCAGCAGACGGACAATTGTCATCGCCTCGGGGCTGGCGGTCTTTTCCGGCAGAGCTTCGAGGACCAGCGCCTTGCCGGTCAGGTGGCTGCGGTCGAACAGGCGGGTGAGCTGCCCCGATGCAACGGCGGGGGCGACAAGCGCGTGGTGGCCCATGAGCACACCGGCCCCGGCCTTGGCCTCTTCCAGCGCCAGGCTGTAGAGCGAATAGCGCGGCCCTTGTGGCCCGCCTGGAAAGGACAGGCCTGCGCTCGCAAGCCAGAGGTCCCAGTCCTCCTCCCACGATCGGTCGAACAGCAGCGGCACCGTCTCAAGGTCTTCCGGTCTGGCGATCTGGGCAGCCAGCGACGGCGCGCAGACCGGAAAGATCAGGTCCTCTTCCAACACGGTCTCCGACGGCAGGCCCATGGGTTTGCGGATGAACAGCGACAGGTCGAAGAGCTCGCGCTTCAGGTTCGGCGCGTTTTCCAGCGCCGTGACCGACAGCCTTATGCCGGTCAGGTGCCGACGGATGCCGCTCAGCCGCGGCGACAGCCACAACTGCGCGATGCTGGGCATCGTGGCGATGTGGATGTCGGTGACCGGCCGGATGCCCTGCAGCGCCCTGACGGCTTCGCCGAGGTGATCGAAGGCGGCGACGAATTTCGGCAGCAGCGACTTGCCGACCGCGGTGAGCCGTACGCCTTGTGCGTGGCGGATGAACAGGTCGGCGCCGGTCCAGTCCTCCAGAGTGCGGATGTGCTGCGATACCGCCCCCGGCGTCACCGAAAGCTCTTCGGCGGCTTCGGCAAAGCTTTCCAGCCGGGCGGCGGCCTCGAAGGCGCGGAGCGCGTTGAGCGGCGGACCCTTGGGACGGGGAGGCGAGACCGGCATTTTCTACCCTCAGTTTTTCTAAACTCAAAAATAGCAAATCTGGTTTGCCGGGTCTTCTGGAAAATCGGATGCTCGCGCCAACAAAGGAGATCGGCCATGACATTGTCCCGCAGAAACTGGGTTCCCGAACAGTGTGAAACGCGCGTGCTGGAGATTGCCGGCGAGGTTGCCGAGCAGGCGTCCGGCGACGTGCTCGCCCGCGTCGAAGCGCTGGCGGAGCGCAACCGCGAGATCCACGAGAAGGAATGCTTCAATCTCAACCCGGCGACCAACGTCATGAACCCCAAGGCCGAGGCGCTGCTGGCTTCGGGCATCGGCACGCGCCCTTCGCTCGGCTATCCCGGCGACAAGTATGAGATGGGGCTGGAGGCGATCGAGGAGATCGAAGTGATCGCCGCCGAACTGGCGGCGGAAGTGTTCGACGCGAAATATGCGGAAATCCGCGTGCCGTCGGGCGCGCTCGCCAATCTCTTCGGCTTCATGGCGACCTGCAAGCCGGGCGACACGATCATCGCGCCGCCGGCCTCGATCGGCGGTCATGTGACGCATCACATTGCCGGCTGCGCCGGTCTCTACGGCCTGCGCACCGTTCCGGCACCCGTCCGTGCCGACGGCTATACCGTGGATGTCGATGGCTTGCGTGCGCTTGCCCGCAGCGAGCGGCCGCGCCTGATCACGGTCGGCGGCAGCCTCAACCTGTTCGAGCATCCGGTTGCCGAAGTGCGGGCGATTGCCGACGAGGTCGGCGCCAAGGTGATGTTCGATGCCGCCCATCAGTGCGGGATTATTGCCGGCAAGGCGTGGACGAACCCGCTGGATGCGGGCGCGCATTTCATGACGATGAGCACGTACAAGAGCCTCGGCGGCCCGGCCGGCGGGCTGATCGTCACCAACGAGGCGGAGATTGCCAAGGCGCTCGACGCTATCGCCTTCCCGGGCATGACCGCCAATTTCGATGCGGCCAAGTCGGCGGCGCTCGCCGTCACCATGCTCGACTGGCGCGATTTCGGTCAGGCTTACGCAGCGGAAATGATCCGCATGTCGATGGCGCTCGCCGAATCCCTGGCCCAGGAAGGCCTGCCGGTCTTTGCCGGCGCGGACGGCTATACCCGGTCCCACCAGTTCGCCATCGAGGCGGCTGAGTTCGGCGGCGGGCAGGCGGCGTCGAAGACGCTGCGCCGCGCCGGCTTCCTCGCCTGCGGCATCGGCCTGCCGATCGCGGACGTCAAGGGTGACATGAACGGTCTTCGCATCGGCACGCCGGAACTCACGCGCTGGGGCATGACGGCGGCCGACGCGCCGCGGCTTGCCAAGCTGATCGCCGCCGGCCTGAAGCGCAATGACCCGGAGGCGCTTGCGCCCGAGGTTGCCGAATGGCGCCGGACATTCGATACCGTGCACTTCGTCAACTAAAGACCGGCAATGGCTCCAGGAACGTGGCGGATCGATCTTCGCCACGTTTCAGTCGATGGCGTCGGCGTAGATGTCCAGGATGCGTTCGATGCTGGCGAGGATGAGGTCGTGCGCCATTGGCCTGACCTTTCCACTCTCGACGAGCGGTTCCAGATGGCCGAGATACTGGCTGATGAGCGGTCGCGGTATCCGAACTCCCTCAAGATCGGCAAGCAGCGCGGAAACGGCCGCTTGCGCTGCGGGGTCGGGCCAGTAATAGCGGATGCGGTCCGAAAACGAATAGTGCCGCTGGACGTACTGCTCCGCTTCGGTGCCGTGGTAGTACTTGCGCCAGTTGCCCGGCTTTTCCTGCATCAAACGCTCCATGCTCGCGGCGAGACTTTCCCGGCGGCTTTCCGGAACGAGAATGCCGGCGATGCTGTCGAGGCCGTAAAGCGCTTCCCTGAGCGCAAAGGTCAGCCACGGCCCGACCTTCAGGATGGCGAACCCGTCGTCGACGAGTTGGCGCAGCGCCTGCGGGCTCTGATAGTCCGTCGAATGGGCCTCGAGGACGAATTGCGGCATGTCGTTCAAAGTGGCGGACAGGCTGATTGCCTTCGCCGGCGCGTATTCCACGACGTCGGCATTCCCGAATTCGACGCCGGGCTGGACGACGACCCCGGTCACCCGTTCGAAGGCGCTTTCCAGCCCCAGCTTTGAAAACGCGTCCCGGTGGATTTCGACTGTCCGCAGCGCGTCTTCGGGCTTTGTGACTTCCAGATGGTCCAGCGCTTCCGAAGCGCCGCCTGGAACGGGCACTTCTGTGCCGATGATGTAGGCGGGCAGGGCGCCGCCGGTTGCCTCAACCGAGCGTTCGGCGGCGGCGGCAAGCGTTGCCGCGCGCCGGGCAATCACTTCGTCCGGCAGCGGCGTGGGGTCGTCGGAGGAGCTCATGCTGGTGTCGAGGTGCAGCTTGGTGAAGCCTGCAGCGGCGAAGGCTTCGATCATCGTTACGGCCTTTTCCATGGCCGTTTCCGCATTGAGTGCGGTCCACGGATTGGGGCCGAGATGATCGCCACCCAGCAGCAGCCGGTCGAGCGGAAAGCCGACCTTGCCGGCGATTTCTTCGACGAAGCTGCGGAAGTCTGCTGGCGTCATGCCGGTATAGCCGCCGTCCTGGTTCACCTGATTGCAGGTCGCTTCGATCAGCACCGGTCCCTCGCGACGAAGACCATGGCGAAAGGCCGCCTCGATCACCATCGGATGGGCCGAGCAGACGGAGACGATGCCCGGCCGTCGGCCAGCGCGCCGGGCCGCGGGCATGTCGGCGAATTGTCTGGTGACGCTGGTCATGCCCGATGCTCCTGGCTGGAAATGAATGCTTCGATGTCGGCTATGGCGTGAATGCCTTCCATCGGGCCTTTGCGCGTCACGGCTAGCGCGCCAGCCGCCGTGGCAATGCGCATGGCATGCTCCGGCTTGGCACCGCGAAGCCACATCGAGACGAAGGCTGCCCCGAAGCAGTCACCGGCCCCTGTTGGGTCGACTTCCTCGACCGGAAATGCGGTGCTCGTGACGGTCCGTTCCCGATCGACATAGACTGCGCCGGCAGCGCCTTTCTTCAGAACGACCACTGAAGGCCCTCGGACTAGAATGGACCGGATGGCTTCCGCTTCGGAATTTTCGTCCGTGAACAGGAACAGTTCGTCGCCGCTCGGCAGGAAGACGTCGGTCAGCTCGAAAACTTTCGCCAGTGCCTCACGCATGCCCGGCAGCGAGAGAATCTCGCGCCGGATATTGGGGTCGAATGACACGGTACCGCGCCGTTCCTTGATGGCGGCGATCCCCTGTAGCGCCACCTCGGTCGCTTCCGGTGAAAACAGGGAGGAGCCCATCACGTGCATATGATCGGCGCCCTGAACCAGCGCACGCGCTGCGTCGCCAAAGGCAAGCCCGCCCGCGGCGCTGTGCTTGATGTTGAAGACGAAATGCCGGCTGCCGTCACTGCGATAAGTGACGAATGCCGTGCCGGTCGGCAGCTCGGGATGGATCGTGATGGCTGAAACGTCGGCGCTCAGCGCTTCCAGCCGGCGAATGTTCAGTGTTCCGAAATCGTCGTTGCCGACACATCCGATCAGCCCGGCAGGCTGGCCGAGGGCCGCCGCCTGGCCGATGAAAATGGCGGGCGCGCCGGAGGGAAACGGTCCGACCAGCGGGCCGGCCGTCAGGAAGCTCTGGTCCAGCCTGTCCGCCATGATCTCGACGAGAATCTCTCCCGAAGTGACGATTTTCTTCACTGGCTCTCCCTCGTCCGTGTTTTGTGTGGGCACCGCCCCAAGCAGCTCTTCTGCCTCATGCCGGATGTATTACCCCTGTCTCGCGAATACGTCGAATGGCGAGCGTTAAAATTCCAGAACGCCCGGTTTCGCCACGGGATGAAATGCGAGATCTCGTCCCGGCAGGGCAAGAGCCGCGGCGCCGACAAGACCGGAATTCTGGCCAAGCGCGGCCCGCACCACCGGCACTTCGCGAAAGGCCGGCATGGCCCGCCGTGCGATATGATCCGCAATGCCGGCATGAAGCCGGTCGAATTCGTTCGACAGGCCGCCACCCATGACGACGATCTCGGGGCTGAGAATGTGGATGAGGTTGGTGATCCCGCGCCCCAGCGTCTCGGCTTCCTCGTCGATCAATTGATTGGCGAAGGTATCGCCGTCCCGGGCGGCGCGGAATATCGCCCGGCTGTTGATCGGACTGCCGTCCCGGCCGAGCACCGTGTCGGTTCGTTCGGTTGCACGCTGGCGCGCGCGCCGAGTGAAGGCCGTTCCCGACGCATAGGCTTCGAAGCATCCACGGTTGCCGCAAGGGCAGGGTTCTCCGTCCGGCGTGATGGTCATATGGCCGACATGGCCGGCCATGCCCATGCGGCCGCGAACGACGCGCCCGTCGGCGATGATGCCGCCGCCGATGCCGGTGCTGACGGTGACGTAGACGAGGCTGTCATATCCCTTTCCGGCGCCAAACTGCCATTCGCCGATGGCTGCGGCGATGCCGTCGTTTTCCAGCGAGACTGTGAGGCCGAACTGTCGTTCCAGTTCTGCGCGCAGGGGAAAGCCGGCAAAACCCGAAAGGGTGGGGATGTCGCTTGCAATGCCGGTGATGGTATCGACCGGCCCCGGCGTCGACACTCCGACGCCTGCCGGAGCGAGGCTCGGCCGCGAGGCGATCAGGCCACGGGCCAGGCCGAATATCTGGGAGAGCACCCGCTCGGGGCCGCCGGTCGCATCGGTTTCGTCCTCGTCCTGTGCGAGGATGTTGCCCCGTTCATCGACAAGCGCCGCGCGAACCGAGGTTCCTCCGAGATCGACACCTATGGCGAAATGCTCCATCGGAACTAGGCCTTCTCAAAGGGCGCGGAGCCAAGCCATGCGATCGGCGAGCGATGGCGCGTTGAAGGCCAGTGAACCGAGGACGACCGTTTCGGCACCGGCCTCTCGCAAAAGCGGCACGGTGTGTTCGCGGATCCCGCCATCGGCGGCGAGCACGATGCGATGGTCGGCGCCGCAATCGGTGATGATCTTCCTGGCTTCTGCCAGACGGTCGCCGGCCTTCTCGTCGAGACCTTGTCCTTTGACACCGATCGCGGTGCCGAGCAGGGTGATGAAATCGAGATGGGCGGCATATTTGCGGATCCGCTCCACCGGCGTTTCCACCCGCAACACCATGCCGGCCGCGACCCGGCGCTTGTCGAGGAGCTCCAGGGCCGCCTCGGCGACGCTCTCGTTTTCGACGTGCAGGCTGATCAGATCGGCGCCGGCATCGGCAAACTGTTCGATCTGCGGAAGGATGACATCGTCGGCGACCATGAAATGGACATGGATCGGTCGCTTCGACGCCTTGCGCACGCCGGCGACGAGGTCCGGGAAGAACAGCATGGCCGGGGCAAAGTGACCGTCGGCGACATCGACATGCAGGACGTCGACATAGTGTTCGACGCGGGCGAGGTCGTCGGCAAGCCGCATCAGATCGGCTGACCAGACGGAAAATTCGGCGATCAACCGGTCCTTCGGCAGGTCAGCGATCCAGGTCTTGTGTTGATCACTCATGGTCTTCGATCTCCTTGAGAAATTGTCCGAGAGCCCCGTGGAAGTCCGAGACATAGTGCGCGCGATCTTCCGCCTTGGGCGTGATCTTCACGAGGCGTGTGCCCGGAATTGTCTGGGCGAGAGCTTCGGCGTGGGAAAAGGGGTGGATGATGTCGCGATCGTGGCCGATGACGAGCGTCGGCACGGTGATGGCGGCGATATCGGCCTCGCTGACGCCGGGGCCGTCATTCGAGATCGAGGTCAGGAGCGCGGCCGTCATTGCAATGGGCTCCCTCGAAAAGAAGCCCGTGAGCGAGGCGAGATTGTCGGGGGCTTCCTTCGCGAGCCGTTGTCCGGTCTCGCTGGCGAGGAAGGCAGCCTTGGCTTCTTCCGGCGGCAGGGTTTGCAGCAGATGGCCGACTTCGGCATTCGGCCGCATGTTATGCGGCGCGGCCGCCGCGATCCAGGCGGGCCGCGCGAGGATGAGGGCACGCACGAGATCGGGTCTCGTGACCGCAAGCCTCAGCGCGATCGCCGCGCCCATCGATATGCCGCCCACCACCACCGGCGCCGTCAGCCGCGTTTCGATAAAGGCGGCGACATCTTCGGCGAAAGTGGCGATCGACAAGCGGGAAAGATCTCCGGCCCCGGAGCTGCCGTGCCCGCGCGCTTCGATCGTGATGCGGCGATAGCCCGGCAGGGGCGGGCAGGCTTCGGCGGTCTGCTTCGCGTCGCCGCAAAGGCCGTGCTGGAAGACGACCGGGATACCCGCCTCGTCGCCGTCGACGTTGAGGACCGTTCCATCACCGGTTTCAAACGGTCCAAGGCTCGTCATGCGGACAGGGCCTTCAGATGATTGGTGAGGAAGATGGCGACGTCCTTGGCCTCGGAGGCGGCAAGGCCGTGCGTGACGAGGCTGCCCGAGAAGCCGATCTCCGTCAGCTTGCCCAGATAGTGGCCGTAGTCGAGAACGCCCTTGCCTGCGGTTGCAAAACGGCCGTCCGGATAGCGATCCTTGGCATGCGCCATCACGATGCGGTCGGCGAGGAGGTCGATGGCGGCGGATACCGTGCGCCTCCGCTCCTCAGGCGTCGCCACCTCGAACAGGTTCGCCGGGTCGAGCACGATCTTCAGTCGCGGGCTCTGAAGTTCGGCGATCAGCCGGCGTGCCTTTTCGGCCGAGTTGATGACATTGGCCAGTTCCGGCTCAATGCCGAGATCGACATCATGGCGATCGGCGATCTCCACGGCGATGGCCATCGCGTCCACAAGATCGCGCCAGGCCTCCGGCGTGTTGTTGTCGGGGTGCTCTTTCCACTGGTCGATCGGATCGCGGGTGCCGGTGCAGAGCGTGATGAGCCGGGTCGACATCGCTGCCGAGCTTGCCGCGATCGTCTCCAGCCTGCGGTGTCCGGCGGTGCGTACGGCCGGATCGGGATGGATCATGTTGTAGGTGCCGGACACGGCAACGATGTCGACACCGGTGCGTGCGGCGGCGCCGGCGACGCGCTTGGCGTCGGCCTCGTCGATGACGTCGGGCATGGAGGGAAGGCCGGAGCAGGCCATGTTGTACTGGGCCGAGCCGAAACCGGCCGCGGCAACCGCTTCAAGGACCGTCAGCGGGTCCTTGCCATCGAAGGTCTTGGCGAATATCCCGAGCTTCATCAGACACCGCCCGAGACATCGGCAAGTGCGACCGGCTTGCGGCTTTCGACTGAGCGGGCGATCGCGACCATCGCCTGGACCGAGGCGAGGCCGTCGTCAATGTTTGCGCCTTCCATGGCCGCGCCATCGAGAATGGTGCGGGCAAAGCCCTCAAGCTGACGGCGGTAGAAATGGCCGTCCGCGCCCAGCACCCGGTGGGTGGCACCATCGGCCTCGCGGAAGATGTCGACCTCGCTCGACTTGTAATACCAGGGGTTATAGGTCTTGCCGAGAATGCTGCCGTTCTGGCCGTAGATCTGAAAACCTTCGTGCCAGTCCATGCGGACCTGAACCGTCAGGTCGAGATGACCGAGCGTGCCGGAGGCGAATTCCACGTCAACGAACCAGCACCAGATTCCGGCGCGCTCGGAAAGCCTTGCATCCACCGAAATGATATCTCCGGCGAAATAGCGCGCCGTGTCGATCAGGTGGCAGCCATGGGCGAGCATGTAGTAGCGGCGCAGGTCCGCCTTCGGATTGGTCGACGGCTTTTTCGCGTTGGCGCTGGTGACGATCAGCGGCTGGACCGCATCGGTCATCGGATAGCGGTGCGTGCTGTCGCAATACCAGGCCTTGAGCGCAACCAGCTCTCCCATCTCGTCGCGGATGAAGGATTTGGCGGCCTGCAGACCCGGATCGAAGCGCTTCATGTGGCCGACCTGGAAGACCTTGCCCGAACGGGTCACGGCCGCCTTCAGGTCGCGGCATTCCTCGACGGTGAGGCCGACAGGTTTTTCGCACAGCACATGCTTGCCGGCTTCGAGCGCCCGGATGGAGGCGGGGACGTGGAAGGCATCCGCGGTCGCGATGATCACCGCGTCGAGATCGGGATCGGACAGCATCATGTCGTAGTCGTTGTAGCTCTTCTCCGCGCCATGGGCGACGACCATGCGCTCGCGCAGGTCGTCCGCGACATCGCAGATTGCATAGAGATCGGCATTGGCAGCCTTGGTGCAGCTTTCGAAATGGGCGGCCTGGGCGATCTGGCCGGCGCCCAACACACCGACGCGGAGACGTTTTTCCTGCTTTGCGGGCATGATATCCTCAATGGTTCCTTCAGAGCGTCAGGTGGGTCTGGGGATGGACGAAATGCAGCTTCGACTTGTCGATCGCCGAACGTGAGGCGTTCACCGCCAGCAATTCGGATGCGCAACAGGGCCTGCTATTGACAAACGCCATATTGAACTCCTCCAGTCGCACGGATGCGGTCCCGGCAGGGCATGCCTCCGGTCCTCCTCTCCTTCAATGGCACCCGAGTGTAGGGTGGTGTCAAGAGTCTATTTGTCAGGGCGGAGCAAGTTTCTGCTCGGGAATTTTGTCAAGTTATTGAATTAAAAAGATTATAGGAGAAAATTATTGTTTTCTCTGTGAGATATTATTTTTTATCGCGCGTAACTTTCTCAAGCGGATTCCCGCATCATCAGAGTGGCTTCCAGGATAATCCGGCTGGGTACGGCCTTCCTGGCATCGCTCTCCTCGTCGATGATGCTCAACAGCATTTCCACGGACCGCGCCGCGATTTCCGGAGCGTTCTGCGCCATGGTGGTCAGCGACGGGCAGGTGTAGCGGCTCAGCGGATGGTCGTCATGGCCGGCGATCCGGATGTCCGATCCTTCCGACCTGCCGATCTTCAGGCCCGAGGCAAACGCCGCAGCCATGGCGCCAAAGGCAAAACGGTCATTTGCGCAGAGAATCGTCTTGCCGGGGAGGGCGCCTTTCTCCAGCATGCGGCTCATCTGCTCGTAGCCCAGCCGCTCGAATTCCCATGAGGGCGTCGCGTCGCACGGAATGACAAGTGGTTCATGGCCTTCACGGATCATCGTCGAGCGATAGCTTTCGGTTCGCTCGTTGGTGTTTTCCATCATGTGCGGTACGTCGAGGAAGAGCGGCGGCTCGCCGGACCGGCAGAGATACTGAACGATCGCGGCCACGCTCTGGGCATTGTCGTTGCCGACGAAGGGCAGATTGAAGCTGGACGGGCTGTCGAAGCAGACGACCGGAATGGCGTCCTTCAGCCGTTCGAGCGCTCCGCGTCGCGAACTGAAGCCCATCGGGGCGACGATGGCGCCCGCCACCTTCAGCGACAGAAGCGTGCGCACGGCTTCTTCCTCGAGATCGGGACGTGTATGCGAAGAAAATTGAATCGGCCAGAAACCCCGGTCACGCAGTTCCAGCTCGATCATCGATACGACCTGCACATAGAAGGGATCGGCCATGCTGGGTATCAGGATGCCGATGTTCTTCGTCCGCTTTCGGTTCAGGTGACGCGCAAAGAGGTTGGGCTCGAAATTCGACTTCTTCAGCGCGGCCTCGATGCGCTTGCGCGTTGTCTCCTTGACCTGTGACGGATCGTTGAAATACTTCGACAGTGTCGGACGCGACACGCCGCAGGCGCCGGCAAAATCGTCCATCGACTTGTACGTTTTCTTCGCCATGTCATCCCCCAGAGGTCGTCAGAGGCCTTTGATCCGCTGACAGTTCCTCATCCGCGCGTAAATCAGAATTCGCCGGTGCGTCAACGGCAATACCCTGAAAAAGCGCAATTTGCTCAAGGCTAGCAATCTCACGCCATCGCCTGCTCCAGCCTTTGCAACGTGTCTGGCAGAAGGCGCATGTCGGCGATGGTCGCGCTCGCACCGGCGGATCTTAGCTTCGCGGCGTGGCCGGGATAGCTGTGCCCGCCGCCGGTAAAGCCGATGACGGTCATGCCGGCTGCAACGCCGGCTTCGACGCCGTGGACGCTGTCTTCGACCACCACGGTTCTGGCTGGGGCAACGGCCATTCTTTCTGCGCCATGCAGAAAGATGTCAGGCTTCGGCTTGGAACGGCCCGGACCGAGATCCTTTGCCGAGAAGATGTTCGGAGCAAAGAAGTCTTTCAGGCCGACCTTGCCAAGGAGCAGGTCCACACGGCTGAACTTGGTGTTGGAGCAGACGCAGCGTTTCCTGCCGAGCGTTGCCAGCGTTTCTGCAACGCCGCTGATGGCCTCGACTTCCAGCGGCAAGCGCTGGTCGAGAAGTTGCTCCAGCCGGCCCGCAAGTTTGCCGGAAAGGTCCAGGCCGCTTTCCCGCTCAGCGATCTTGAGAATCTGGTCCCAGGGCAGGCCGGAAAAACGTTCCGCGACTTCCGGCGCCGTGACGGGATAGCCGGAAGCCGTCAGCAGGTCCGCTTCGATATGGACGCCGATCGCTTCGGAATCGATCAGCACGCCGTCGCAATCGAAGATGACCAGTTCGAAGCCGTTCATTGTTGCGGGCCTTTCAATGCGTTTGTCACCCAGTCGGCAAGGGCGTCGTCGTCCGGCACTTTCGTCGTGTCCAGATCGAAGACCGGCCCACGGCCGGCGGGCGTCGCCCGTTCGGCAAGGGCGATCAGCTCGGGAATGTAGGCTTCTCCGGGATGGCCCGGGAGGCGCGAGGACAGTCGCGCGCGGTAGCGTTCGGCAAGCACGTCCCCCGGCGCGTGGCACCAGATTTCGGCGAGCGCGGTGATGCCGGCGTGGGCGATGCCTTCGTCCAGCAGCTCGAGCGGCTGGAAGCCGAACCATGCGTCGACGATGAAGGTCGAGCCCGCAGGGGCGGCGGCGATGATGTCCCATATCGCCTTGTAGCTCGCCTTGCCGAGCCGGCGGTTGAAGAGACGGTCGACATTCTCGATCTCGGCGAGAAAGGGGTTCTTGACCGTGTCCAGCGCCAGGATCGGCCAGCCGGTCCGGGATGAAAGGGCTGCGGACACCCGGCTCTTGCCGGTGGCCGGAATGCCGTTGACCATGACCAGCCGTTTTCCGGCAGATGGTGCAGGCTGCACGAGATCGAGACCGGCAAGCGCCGCGCCGATCACCCCGGCATCGTCGCCAAGGAGGGCCGGGGCGACCGGCACGTCGTACCATGAGGTCTCCGCCGGCAGTTGCTCCAGTGCCTTGACGGCGCTTTCGCCGAGGCCTCCGCCTAGCAGGAGAATGTCAGGGTCGAAGCTTGCCGAAAGCGATGAAATCGCGGCGCGGAGCGGTCCGGCCCAATTGTGGATCAACGATCGTGCGTCGTCATTTCTATCGGCGTCGGACAGCGCTTCTTCGCAGGTGTAGCCCGTCGGAAATCCAATTTCGGATGCGAGGCGGCGGAACGAAGTGCCCGAGGAATACATCTCGACGCAGCCGGACTGGCCGCAGACGCAGCGGACGCCGCCTTCGCTGACGATCAGGTGGCCCAACTGACCTGCCGACCGGCGGCCGCTGACGATCTTGCCGTCGAGCATCGCCGCGCCGCCAATTCCGGTGCCGATGGTCAGCATGACGATGTTGGACAGGCCGCGACCGGCGCCGGCGCGGGCCTCGGCAACGAGTGCCATGGAGCAGTCGTTGGCGACCGCCACGGGTCTGGCGAAGCGCTTGCCGAGAATGCCGGCGACATCGACGCCCGCAAGGTTCAGGAAGCCGCCGGACAGGACCTCTCCGGTATGGGCGTTGACGCGGCCCGGAATGCCGACGCCGATCGCTTCGAACGCGCTGTCATCGATCTCCGTCACAAGCTCGATGAAGATCTGAACGGCCCGTTCGGGATCGCGCGTTCCGTCGACGATCTTCTTGCGCAGGATCGCTCCCGTCTCGTCGACAAGCGCCACACGAATGCGCGTGCCGCCAACGTCGAGGCCGACAGAGGTTCTCGCCATGTCTGCTGCTCCCGGAACTCAAGCCGCCTTGCGGTAAGCCGGACGGTAGTACTTGCGGATGATCGCCTGCAACTCCTTGAGGCGCGGCACAGCGATCGTCGTCAGCTTTTTCTCCGTCTCGGCGCGGTCGAGAGAGATGCAATCCTTCCAGAGCGAGCGACCGGCAATCACGCCCGACGCGCCGTTGCTCATGGCTGCCTCGACCTGGCCGAGGAACGTGGAGTGATCGACGCCGGCCGAGAGCACTGCCCAGGGCGTGCTACCGCAGATGCGGGTCACTTCCGCGCAAGCTTCCGGCGAACCCGGATAGGGGATTTTCAGGACCTTGGAGCCGAGATCAAGGCAGGCACGGCAACCGTCCTGGATGAGGTATGGTAGCCTGGCTTCGTAGCCTTCCTTGCTTTCGCCTTCCAGCCGGTAGGTCAGGAACTCGACGACGAGCAGCAGATCCTCGCGGGCGAAATCCTCGATGCAGGATTTGAGGATCTCCAGGTTCTGGGTGTTCGCGGCGGGGGTGTCCATCCGCAGATAGATCATGATCTTGCCGCCGGTGCCGCCAAGTTCGCGCACGCGCCGGGCATCAACGCCCTCGACAAGCTTCGACAGGCGATAGCCTTCGGGCGATGTGTCCCAGCCGGACGCATCGAGCCCGATGAGAAGGCCGGTGTTCTTCGGCAGAAGCCATTCGTCGACGATCATGGGGACCGCGCAGATCGGGTCCACCAGCACGCCGCCAGCTGCGCTCGCGAGATGACGCGCGATGTCTGCCTTGGTGAGGCCGAGCGTTTCGTTGCTGATCTTTGCCTGCTCCTCCGGAGTCGCGGCCAGCACCTGGCGCATGCCGCCGCGCTGGTCGCAGGCGATCACCATCATCGCGCCTTCGTCGCCGCAGATCTGTTGGTAGCCCCTGAGTTCGGCTGTGGTCATTGCGGACACTGTCATTCTCCTTCGACGTCTCTACGGTCAGTTGCACGTTCTGTATGGCAAGGCCGTTTCCGGCCGCACGAAGACCGCCCGCTCGGACGACTGTCCGCGGGAGATGCTTCCATCCCTGTTTCTTATTTCGGTCGTTGCGAAACGACGGTAATTAAGCGATAACTTTCGATGTGTCGTGTAACACATTTCAGAAAGGAATTGCAAGCTGGCTGTTCAGCCCAATCAGGAAGGCCCTGCGAGCCGCGCCATGTTGCATATGGTCGCGAAGCTTCACTATGTCGAGGAAATGGCACAGGTGGACATTGCCCGCCGGCTCAAGCTGTCCACTGCAACGGTGTCACGCATGCTGCAGAAGGCGCGTTCGCTTGGGATTGTGAAGATCGAGGTCATGGACCTTGTGGCGCCGAACGAAGTCGCCGAAGAGCTCGCCGAACTGCTGGGCCTCAAGGGTGTGGCGGTGGCCGAAACCGTGTCGCCGGGAATGGTCGGCGCCCTGGCCGCGCCGCTTGCCGATCTTCTGAAGGAGGCTGGCTTTGCCAGCGGATCCGTTGTCGGCATCGGCTGGGGGAGGGCGATCCGCGAGGTGATCTCGGCGGGACTGCCACGGCTTGGGGGCGTTACGGTGGTGCCGCTGAACGGTGGCCTGCAGCAATCGGCGGCGCATTTCCAGATCAACGAATTCGTCCGGCAGGCGGCCGAGCAGATGGGCGGCGAGCCGCGTTTCCTTCATGCGCCTTACGTTTCGTCCCCGGAACTGCGAGCAGCGTTCCTGGCCGATTCGGGGGTCAACGACACCGTCTCGCTCTGGGATAAGCTGGACTGCGCGATCGTCGGTGTCGGTCTGCCGCATCCTATCAATCCGCCGGAGGCGAGCGCTGCGACTGCGAGCGAAAAGGCGCTGACCGAGGCGGTTGGCGACGTCATCCGTCACTATTTCGACCATGACGGCAAGACCGTGTCGTGGGAGGGCGAGGAGCGGATGATTGCGGCGTCGCGCGAGCAATTGGGGCGCGCCCGGCTGTCGATTGCGGTGGCGGCATCGCCGGAGAAGGCTGCCGGGCTCATCGGCGCGGTGCGATCAGGCATGGTCAATGCCATCGTGACGGATACGGCGACGGCGCAGGCCATCATCTCGATGTTGATGCCCTCGCGGGGCTGAGGGCCTGCCTCAATCCGGAACATTTGTCAGCCCCACCGTTTGCACCGATTAGACGATATTCATTCAGTCACTTACGGGCGGACGCTGATAGCGAACCGCAGCGCCGGAACGCAAAGAAATTCATTTCAGGAAGAAATTGCGCTTGACGTGAGTAAAGTTTTGCGTCGAGTATGCGCCGGCATGACGCTTTGGGAGATAGCGTTCAGCAACCAATAAGTGTTCCAAAGGAGGAGACTATGGAACGTCGTTCATTCTTTAAGGCCACGGCCGCTGTCGCCCTGGTAGGCGCCGCCGTAATGACTGCCGACAACGCAGGCGCCCAGGACAAGAAATTCAAGATCACCCTCATTCCCGGCCTGACTACCGATGCCTTCTACATCACGATGCGCAAGGGCGCGCAGGCTGCTGCGGACGCGCTTGGTGTCGAGCTGGATTTCCAGGGCGCGCCCGACTTCAACCCGGTAACGCAGGTTCCGGTTCTCGATGCCGTAATCGCCAAGAAGCCGGATGCAATCCTGATCGCGCCGACCGACAAGGCACAGCTGGTTCAGCCGCTGAAGAAGGCAAACGATGCCGGCATCCCGGTCGTGACCGTTGATACCTTCATTGGCACCGGCAAGTACCAGACTGGCTCGGGCGATGCCGATTTCCCGATTTCCTACGTCGCCTCCGACAACGTGCTCGGCGGTGCCATGGCAGCCCGTGCGCTTGCCAAGGCCGTCGGCGAAAAGGGCAAGGTTTACGTTTCCAACGTCAAGCCGGGCATTTCGACGACCGACCAGCGCGAAGAAGGCTTCAAGTCGGCAATGAAGGAATTCCCGGGTATTACCGTTCTCGACACCCAGTTCAACGACAATGATGCCAACAAGGCTGCGTCCCAGCTGCAGGCCGTCTATGCCCGCAACTCGGATCTGGTCGGCGTTTTCGGCGCCAACCTGTTTTCGGCACTCGGTGCTGCCAACGGCGTTCAGCAGGCCGGCCAGACCGGCAACATCAAGGTCGTCGCCTTTGATGCGCCGACCAGCATTGTCGACAACATCAAGTCCGGCCTCGTCGACCTGGCGATTGCGCAGCATCCTGCGGAAATCGGCTATTACGGCGTCGTCACGGCCTATGCCCATCTGACGGGCAACTCGGTTCCGACCGCAATCGGCACCGGCTTCACCGTCATCGACAAAGCGAATGTCGACGATCCGAACGTAGCGAAGTTCATCTATTCGGATTGAGACCGCTCCTCCCGAGCGCAAGGCGGCACCCGCACCCGTTGCGGGTGCCGTTCTCTCGGAAGCGACCGAGTGCTTCCCTCCATCTGACGACAGTCCGGGATCACGCATGACCGATCAAAAGACTCTCTCCGGCGAACCAGAGCATCACGTGGCGCCGCAGGCCGATCACGACGAGATGGCCAAGACCATCGTGCAGCGGATCGCCCAGCTCAGGGCCTGGCTTTTCCTGGCCTTTCTCATCTTGACCTTCGAAATCTGGTCGCGGGTTTCCTTCGGCGGAACGTTCGTCGGATCGCAGTTCAACTGGCAATCCATTGCGGTCTTCGCCGTGGCGCCGTTGCTGATCGCCGTTGGTCAGACCTTTGTCATCATTTCTGGCGGCATCGATCTTTCGGCCGGCTTCATCATGGGCCTTGCGGCCGTCGTTGCCGCGCATGTGACGAACCTTGCCGGCGGCTTCATGCCACCCGTGCCGGCCATGCTTTGCGGCATCGTCGCGGCAATCGTTATTGCCGGCGTTCCGGGCATGATCAACGGGCTCCTCATTTCACGGCTCAAGGTCCCGCCCTTCATCGGTACGCTGGGCATGTTCGGCGTTGCGCGCGGCACGGCATTCCTTCTGGCCGGTGGCACCACGGTCCCCGTGGCGAATGCGGCGTTTGCGCAGCTCGGCAACGGACGCTTCTTCGGCGTTCCTTATCTGGTGATCGTCACAGCGGCATTCCTGCTGATCATGCACTACATCCTGAGCCAGACCCGTTTCGGCCAGCACAATTATGCGATCGGCGCGAATGCGCAGGCCGCCAGACGCTCCGGCATCGACATCAAGGCGCATATCCTGAAGCTCTACATTCTCTCGGCCATGTGTGCCGGCCTCGGCGGGGCGCTCTATGCGGCGCGCTTCACGGCCGGTGCCGCGCAGGCCGGCGAACCGCTGCTGCTCGATTCGGTCGCTGCCGTCGTCATTGGCGGAGCCTCGCTCTTCGGCGGCTCCGGCTCCGTTATCGGCACGATCGCCGGCGCGCTTGTCATCGCGGTCATCCAGTACGGACTGGTCTTCGTCAACGTGGAGCCCTTCTGGCAGTTCATCGCCGTCGGCACGGTCATCATCATTTCAGTCCTGATCGATCAGGCTCAGCGCCGCTTCAGCGGAGGTAAACAGGATGAATAGTCAGGCTCCGCTTCTGGAAGTCCGCAATCTTTCGCGCCATTTCGGCGCGGTGAAGGCCCTGCAGGAATGCTCGATGATGGTCCGGGCCGGGGAGGTCGTGGCGCTGGCCGGCGACAACGGTGCGGGCAAGACGACCATGATCAAGGCACTGTCCGGCGTCTATCCGCCAACCTCCGGCGAGATCTTCATCGAGGGCAAGCCGGTCGAATTCTCTTCTCCGCAGGAAGCGCGCATGAAGGGGATCGAGACGATCTACCAGGATCTGGCGCTCGCAGATAACCTGTCGATCGGCGCCAACATCTTCCTAGGGCGCGAGCCGATGACCAAACGCTTCGGCTTTCTGCCGGTGCTTGACCGCAAGGCGATGGCGGATGCGGCGCGCGAGACGATGGCGAAGCTCGATTTCCATGTGAAGCGCCTGGATGCGCCGGTGTCGAACTTCTCCGGCGGCCAGCGTCAGGCGGTGGCGATCGGCCGTGCGGTCTACTGGAACGCCAAGATCCTGATCATGGACGAGCCGACGGCCGCCCTCGGCGTGCCTGAGCAGCGCAAGGTGATCTCCCTCATCAAGGCCCTGAAGGCACAGGGCAGGGGCGTGATCTTCATCTCGCACAATCTCCAGGACATCTTCGCCGTGTCCGACCGCATTGTCGTCCTGCGCCGCGGCGTGGTGGCCGGCGAAAGGGCGATTTCGGAGACGGATCACTCGGAAGTGGTCAAGCTTATGATCGGCGGCTGACAGCCGTCGATCCGACGCTGTGTGCGTAGATATCGTCTCCTGCCGTCCGTCGTTTCCATCCTCAGGTCGGGTCTGGGCGGCGCGTCGGGACTTGCCGATTTCTAATCGACAATCGGCGGATTGAGACGCGCGAAGCCCTCCTGACGACGATAGGGAAAATGCGGGTAGGGCGCGGTGACCGCACTTGCTTCATCGAGCTTCGCGATCTGCTCGGGTGACAATGCCCAGCCGACAGCGCCGAGGTTCTGGCCAAGCTGCTCTTCATTGCGCGCGCCGATGATGACGGAGGAAACGGTGGGTCGGGTGGTGAGCCAGTTGAGCGCGACCTGCGGCACGGTCTTGCCTGTTTCCTCGGCCACCTCGTCAAGGGCGTCAACGACGCGGTACAGACGCTCGTCTTCGACGGGAGGGCCGAAGCTTGCCGTCTCGTGCAGGCGGCTGCCATCGGGCACCGGCGTACCGCGCCGGATCTTGCCGGTGAGCCGGCCCCAGCCGAGCGGCGACCAGACCAGCGCACCCAGTCCCTGATCGGCCCCCAAAGGCATCAGGTCCCATTCATAGTCGCGGCCGATCAGCGAGTAATAGACCTGGTTGGCGACATAGCGCGGCCAGCCGTAGCGATCGGCGACCGCCAAGGCCTTCATGATTTGCCAACCGGAGAAGTTCGACACGCCGACATAGCGGATCTTGCCGGCCCGCACGAGCGTATCGAGGGTGGAGAGAACCTCCTCGACCGGTGTGTGGGCGTCGAAGGCGTGCAGTTGAAGAAGGTCTATATAGTCGGTGTCCAGACGTTTCAGCGCATCTTCGACGGCGCGGATCAGGCGGAAACGCGACGAGCCTGCATCATTCGGCCCGTCGCCCATCGGCAGGCTGGCCTTGGTCGAGATCAGCACGCTGTCCCGCCTTCCTTTCAGTGCTGCGCCGAGCACGTCTTCCGATGCGCCGTTTGAATAGACATCGGCGGTGTCGAACAATGTGACGCCGGCTTCCAGGCAGATATCGATCAAACGACGCGCCTCCTCGACATCCGTGGTCCCCCAGGCGCCGAACAGAGGGCCCGTTCCGCCGAAGGTGCCGGCACCCAAACTCAAAACGGGAACCTTGAGGCCCGAACGGCCGAGAAAGCGATAGTCCATGATCTGATCCTTTGTCATGTCAGAGGAAGAAGAGTGAGCGGCGTGAATTCGGTGCGTGCCGGCGAGGGCAATGTCAGTCGGCGCAGGGTTTTGGTCCTGCGTCTGCCTTGCGGACGACGGCGGCAGCGCCTCGGCTGTCACGCGCATGGGGAAATAAAGGCATGATCTGTCTCGCAATTTTCAAGTTCGAGACAAGACATAGACCCGTATCTTAAGGTGATATAGTATGCCGAAAGGAACATCATTTGTGAATTGAAGGACCAATGGCTCGCTCCGAGATCAACCGGACCAGTGAGATGGAAGTCTTCGTCTGCGTCGTGGAACACGGAGGCTTTTCGGCTGCCGCGCGCGCTTGCCGCATGACGCCTTCCGCCGTCAGCAAGCTGATCAGCCGGCTCGAGGCGCGGCTCGGCGCGCGCCTGGTCAACCGCTCCACACGGGCCTTCCAACTGACGCCGGAGGGTTGCACGTTTTATGAACGCGTCACCCGCATTCTGGCGGATATCATGGATGCTGAACGCAACGCTGGAGCCGGCGAGCAGCCGGTGGGACGCATCCGGCTCAATACCAGCAAGTCATATGCCGCCCACATCCTCGCGCCGATCCTGCCGGAATTTCTGGACCGCTATCCGGGAGTCACGGTCGATCTCGTCGAAACCGATATGGTGATCGATCTATTGGCCGAGCGGACCGATGTGGCGGTGCGTGCCGGTCCTCTCAAGAGTTCCAGCCTTGTTGCCCGCAAGCTCGGCGACACGGCGATGAGCGTGGTTGCCGCGCCATCCTATCTCGCCCGGTTCGGCGAGCCGGTGACGCTGGAAGATCTCGAGCAGCACAACCGTCTCGGCTTCGGCTATGCCCGCGCCGTCGACGGCTGGCCGATGAAGACGGAAGAGGGGACGGCGATCGTGCCCGCCGTCGGGCGCGTTCAGGCGAGCGACGGGGAGGGATTGCGCCGGCTGGCACTGAACGGCGTCGGCCTGGGGCGCCTCGCCGCGTTCACCGTCCGTGAGGATATCGCCGCCGGTCGTCTTGTGCCGGTTCTCGAACACCTGAACCCCGGTGATCGCGAGGCCTTCCATGCCATCCACATCGGCCAGGGAGGACCTCTGCCGTCCCGGGTGCGCGCTCTGCTCGACTTTCTGGCCGAGCGTGGACGGATTTCATGACATTGTCGCTCATGGTGTCACAAGGCAGCAATCGCAGTGGCATGCCGGCAATCTGCTCGCAAACGGTTTTGCTCTGAGAGAATTGGAGCGCCGCGCCGGGTGAAGACGAGAACTGTATCTACGCTGTAGCCCTCCTTTAAGCCGAGTTGATGCGGCGCGCCAATCGCGACGGAGAGTGGCAGGCGGATGTCGCTGGATCCGATCCGACGGAGCCGATCCAGCGACATCAATGACCATTAGCATGAAGTGCGCGGGTGCCCTTCCATACTGGACGCAGAGTGAACATCGGCGTGTCATTGATGCCCAGATTGAGGTGCTGTTCGAACAGATATCCATTTGCGGCGTGTCGTTCAGGTCTTCGTGGATTTCATGACGACAGGCATGGTTTCCACCCCGCAGACAGACAGGATCAGGCAAGAAATAGACAGGACTGTTTCTAGCCGTTGCAGGCACTAAGCCATACATTCCGGGGCATTGGCGGGTGACGCACCTGTATCCGATTAGAAATGGAATTGCTCTATGAAAACCTGGTTCATTACCGGGGCCAATCGTGGTCTCGGCCTGGAAATCGCACGCGTAGCACTTGAGGCAGGCGACTCTGTCACTGCCACGGCGCGCGACCCAAAACAGATCGATAAGCTCTTGGAAGGCTTTGCTGGCAGGCTCCATACGCTTCCTCTCGATGTTACCGATCGGGCGGCGGTCGATGAAGCCGTCAATGCGGCGAAGGAGCGGTTCGGACGGATCGACGTTCTCGTCAACAATGCGGGCTATGGCCAACTTGGTGCCTTCGAAGAGATCTCCTCGGAAACCGTGTCGCGGCAGTTCGCCACTAACGTCTTCGGCGTGTTTGATGTCACGCGCGCCGTTCTTCCGGTCATGCGGGCTCAGCGCTCCGGCCACGTCATCTCGATATCGTCCATTGCGGGCATGCAGGGCTTTGAAGGCTCTTCAATCTATTGCGCCACCAAACATGCCGTATCCGGCTGGTCGGAAGGGCTCGCCCGCGAAGTGGCGCCTTTCGGCATCAAGGTGACCTGCGTCTATCCCGGCCGCTTCCGCACTGACTTTCTCGACAGCAGTTCGGTGCGCTACGGCGATTTTGCGATCGATGACTATGCAGCGGCCTCCGCCCGACATCGGCAGGCGCTTGATGCTGACAACCACCAACAGATCGGCGACCCTCGAAAATTCGCCGCAGCCATGTTGGCGCTGGCCAATGCGGATAATCCCCCCGTGTGGCTTCCGACAGGCTCGGATGCCTACGCGGTTTTCGACAATAAATCCGCAGCGCTTGCCGAAAGTCTCGAACACTGGAAGGATCTGGTGTTGTCAACGGACTTTTAGGCAGTGATCTGAGAGGCCAGGGTGGCTAGGCACTGAAGCGGGTCGTTTATGGAAATGAAGGCGGTCATGGCAATAGACGAGATGAAATTCGCGCGTGGTCGGATGCGCGAATGCGTCGAAAAGCGCCTTCCGCACGAAGGGTCCCTCGATACTGCCATTCCCGGCCTCTCTTTGCATCGGCGCGCATGCCCGATGTCGCCCGTCTCCTCGCTCTATGAGCCGTCCTTCGCGTTCATCGTCACCGGTGCAAAGCGCGTGATTCTGGGCGATGAGACCTATCTCTACGATCAGGACCATTTTCTGCTGACAGCAGTTGGCCTGCCGACCATTGTTCAGGTGCTCGAGGCAAGCCTTACGGCTCCTTATGTGTCGTTCAAACTGGACATTGACCTCGACCTCGCGCGCGAGCTGATTGCCGAGGTCGATCAGCTCGGAGGGGTCACAGAAGGGCGGGGATCGGGAATCGCCATCGGGCCTGTGACGCCGCAATTGGCGGGAGCCGCCTTGCGCCTGCTCGAGCTTCTGGATCGCCCCGCTGAGATTCCCATAATGGCGAGGTCCATTCAGAGAGAAATTCTCTACCGGGTCATGACCGGGCCGGTCGGCAGCCGGTTGCGCCATTCGGTTCAGGTCGGTTCGCAAACGAATCGGGTTTCGACTGCGATCCGTTGGCTGCAGGAGCACTACGACCAGCCCATCCGCATCGAGACCCTGGCGGATATTGCGGGCATGGGCGAATCCACTCTGCATCATCATTTCCGCGCTCTGACGGCCATGAGCCCGCTGCAATACCAGAAGCATCTGCGCCTTCATGAAGCGCGCAGGATCATGATTGCTGATCGTGTCGACGCGGGCAGCGCAGCCCTTCGTGTCGGTTATGAAAGCGTCACGCAGTTCAATCGCGAGTACCGAAGACTCTTTGGGGCGCCACCAAAGACCGACGTACGCACGATTCTCCAAGCTGCCGTCTAGGCCGGGATACTCGGGAAATCCGCGACTTTCGGCAGCTTAGGCTCAGCCGGAATGACAATTGCGATTAAAATGGCGCACCCGACAGGATTCGAACCTGTGACCTTTGGAATCGGAATCCAACACTCTATCCAGCTGAGCTACGGGTGCTTGCCGTAAGGGCCCGACTTGAATCGGGTGTCAGCGCTTCGGGTATTACCCTACCTTTCGGCCTGCTTCAATGGCCAAAAAGGGAAGGGTGGGGAATTTGTTCGGGGTGGTGATGCGGATAAGGAAAAGGCCCGGTCGAACCGGGCCTTTTCACTGTTCTCATGGTCTGTTGCCGTCAGCCGGCTTCGGCCATGGCGCCGGGGCCGGGGATGGCCTTGGGCGGGCATTTGCCGAGGATGATCATGCCGAGGACTTCGTCCTTGGTCACGTCTTCGGTGCGGGCATGGCCGACGACCTGGCCGTTCTTCATCACCGTCACGCGGTCCGCGAGGTCGAAGACGTCGTGGATGTCGTGGCTGATCAGGAAGATGCCGATGCCTTCCTTCTTCAACTGCTTGATGAGTTCGCCGACCTGCGCGGTTTCCTGCGGCCCGAGGGCTGCGGTCGGCTCGTCCATGATCAGGATGCGGGCGTTGAAGAGGATGGCGCGGGCGATCGCCACCGACTGGCGCTGGCCGCCAGACAGTGCCTTCACCGGCTCCTTGAAACGCTTGAAGTTGGGGTTCAGGCGTCCCATCACCTCGCGCGCTTCCGCCTCCATGGCGGCATCGTCGAGCGTGCCCCACTTCGTCAGGATCTCGCGGCCGAGGAACAGGTTGGCGGCGGCGTCGACATTGTCGGCGACGGCGAGCGTCTGGTAGATCGTCTCGATGCCGTAGGCCTTGGCGTCACGCGGATTGCGGATTTCGACCTGTTCGCCGTTGATCAGGATATCGCCGGCGTCGCGCTTGTAGGCGCCCGAGAGGATCTTGATCAGCGTCGATTTGCCGGCGCCGTTGTGGCCGAGCAGGGCAACCACTTCGCCGGGGAAGAGGTCGACCGATGCGTTCTCCACGGCGTGGATGCCGCCGAATGCGATCGAGATGTTGCGCATTTCGACCAGCGGAACGGCACCGTTTTGAGAATGGCTTGTGTTCTCGTTCATGTCCGTCCTCCTTACTTGATACGCCGGCGGTAGATCGTGTCGATCCAGACCGCTACGACGAGCACCATGCCGACGACCACCTGCTGCATGGCGCTGTCGAAGCCGATCAGCACCATGCCCGACTGCAGCGACTGCATGACCAGTGCGCCGAGGACGGCGCCCCATATGGTGCCCGAGCCGCCGGCCAGCGACGTGCCGCCGATGACGGCCGCGGCGATGACGTAGAGTTCGTCGAGCTTGCCGAGGTCGGCGGTCGCCGAGTTGAGGCGGGCCGAGGCGATGATGGCGGAAATGCCGACCAGCGTGCCCATCAGCGCGAAGACCATGACGGTGACGCGGCGGGTGTTGATGCCGGCGAGTTCTGCCGCTTCCGGATTGCCGCCGATGGCGAAGACATAGCGGCCGAAGCGGGTGCGGTTGGCCAGGAAGGTCATGCCGACCATGACGGCCGCGGCAATCAGCACCGGAATGGCGAAGCCATGGCCGATGTCGAGGCCTTCCGGCGGCACGGTGATGTTGTGGGCGGCGGCGTATTGTTTGACGATGCCGCGCGGCCAGGGGTAGTTGTTGGCGACATAGGCAGCGCCGAGCAGCATCAGCGAGCCACAGGTGCCGATGAAGACTTCCGCCCACATCGGACGCAGCGGGAAGCCGAAGCGGGTGCGCTGGCGGCGTGCTGCATGGAGAGAAAAGGCGATGGCAACGCAGCCGAGCGCCGCGACGATCCAGCTGGCCGTGACACCGATGGAGCCATAGGGGCCGCCGCCGATGAGGGCGAAGTTGGCGTCGACCGGCGAGATCGTCTCACCGCGCGCCACCCACCATGCCGCGCCGCGCCAGACCATCAGGCCGCCGAGCGTGACGATGAAGGCTGGGATCTGCAGGTAGGCGATCAGGATGCCCTGGAAGGCGCCGATCAGCGTGCCGACGACGAGCGCGGTGATGACCGCGAGAATCCAGATGGCGGGGTCACCGAAGCCGAGGACCGGCGGCAACAGCCATACCTGGACCACGCCGGTGATCATGGCGGTCACGCCGAGCATGGAGCCGACCGACAGGTCGATGTGGCGGGTGACGATGATCAGCACCATGCCGGTGGCCATGACGGCGATGGACGAGGTCTGGACCGACAGGTTCCACAGGTTGCGGAAGGTCAGGAACGCGCCGTAGCCGTTGAAGATCATCCCGTACACATGAAAACCGACCCAAATGAGAAGAAGGGCGCCGATCATGCCGAGCATGCGCGCGTCGATCTCCGTCGCCCGAAGGAAGGTGGTGACCGGCCCTTCTTTGACTTGCCCCGGACCGGGCGAAGCGGAATGAGGTTTGTTCACGATTTTTCTGCCTTTTTAATGAATCTCGAAGTCTTCCGCCCAGTGATCGTGACGTCGGGCGGGCCGCTTCGTGCGCTTGCCTTAAGCGTCGCAGACCGGCTGCGAGACTGCATGATGGTTCATGACTTTTGTGCCCCGTATTCGACAGGACCGCGCCACATGGATGCAGCGCGGTCCCGTTTCAGCCAATAGAGGCTTTGCCCGCAGGTCTTAGTCGCAGGCTGCGACCTTGCCAGCCGGTACGCCGGCGCAGGCGGTTGCCTTGTCGATCCAGCCGGCATCGATGACAACGTTGATGTTGTCCTTGGTGACCGGGGTCGGCGTCAGCAGAACCGAGTTCATCTCGACGCCCTTGGCGCCCTGGTTGAACTTGGAGACGTTCGGCACGTCGGTCATTTCCTTGCCGTCGGCGAGCATCAGGGCTGCTTCAGCGGCAGCCTTGCCGAGGGCGCGGGAGTCCTTCCAGATCGAAACGGTCTGGGTGCCGAGAGCCACGCGGTTGATGGCGGCGAAGTCGCCGTCCTGACCGGAGACCGGAACAGTACCGGCGAGACCCTGGGCGGCGAGGGCAGCAACCACACCGCCGGCCATGCCGTCGTTTTCAGACAGAACGGCGTCGACCTTGTTGTCGGCGGCGGTCAGGATCTGTTCCATGTTCTTCTGCGCATTTTCCGGCTTCCAGCCGTCCGAAGAGGCTTCGCCAACGACCTTGATGTCGCCGGAGTCGATCTTCGGCTTCAGCACTTCCATCATGCCGTTGTAGAGGAAGGTCGCGTTCGGATCGCCCTGGTCGCCCTTGATGATGGCAAAGTTGCCCTTGTCCTTCACCTTGAGAACTTCCTGGGTCATCAGGCGGCCGACGCCGACGTTGTCGAAGGTCATGTAGAGAACGCTCGGATCTTCGATCTGAACGTCGTAGGCAATCATCGGAATGCCTTCATCCTTGGCCTTCTGAACGGCCGGCATGATGGCTTCCGAGTCCCACGGAACGATCAGGAGCACGTCGGCACCCTGCGAAATCAGCGATTCGATGTCGGTCAGCTGCTTGGCGGCAGAGCCCTGGGCGTCGGCGGAAATGTACTTGTCGCCGGCGTCTTCGACGATCTTCTTGATGACGCCTTCGTCGCGCTTCCAGCGCTCTTCCTGGAAGATCTTCCAGGAAACGGCGACCGTCTTGCCTTCGGCCAGAACCGGGCCAGCGATAGCCATGGTAAATACTGCGCCCGCAAGCGCGGCAGTCAACTTCTTCATATTGTCCTCCCAATCGAACGTCCGGCGCCCCTCCTAGGTAATGGCCAGCCGGACCACAAATCTGCCGAGAACCCTCAAAAAGTTTTTTCTCGACAGTCGAGAAATTAAATGGCAGAGAATTTTTAGGCTGTCAACTCGGCTGAAAAGCTTGGTCTGCACGCCGCCGTGTGCTCTGGGAGGAGCCCCCAAAAAGGAAACGTCGAAAGAATCGGATGATGGTCAGTTCGGCCAGGTCCAGTACTGAACAGTTGCGTATCGGCAACGCCATCCTCGTGCTGGACGCTCTGAGGCAGCACGGTGCTGCCGCACACACGATGATCGCCGAGCGGACCGGACTTTCGTCGGCCACGGTGTCGGCGATCACGGCGGAACTCGAGGGGCGGGGCGTGATCGAGAGGGTGGAGCAGATCGCCGCCACCGGCCGAGGAAGGCCCAGGGTGCTCTTCGCGCCGAAACGGGATTTCGCCTATCTGGCCATCATCATCATTTCTTCGGACACGGTGCAATTCTCGCTGGCCGACTATCGCGGTACGCTGATCGACCGGTTCAACGAGGCGCGGCAGACCAATCCCGACGGGCCGGAGGAGTTCGTGGTCATGTTGCGGCAAGGGCTCGCTCGCCTGCTGGAGCGCTCGCAGATCGATGGCGATCGGCTGCTGGCGATCACCGCAAGCAGCAAGGGCCTCGTCGCCAGCGACCGCCCGGTCCTGATGTGGTCGCCGGTGTTCGGCAGCAAGCAGGTGGATTTCCAGGCGGTCTTCGACGCCAATCGGCATGCGATCATTTCCCTGTCAAACGAGACGCTGCTTGTCGCACAGGCGATCGCACGTCGGCTGGATCGCAGTCCGCCGTCGTTGACGGCACTGTCGCTCGGCCATTCGATCGGGCTTGGCATCGTCACCACTGCCGGTGACCGCGAAAGCGTTTCCGCGCCGAATTTCGGTCACATGCTGCACCAGAGCGGCGGCGCGCTCTGCCGCTGCGGGGCGAGGGGCTGCATCGAGGCCTATTCCGGCTTCTATGCGATCTTGCGGAGTGCCTTCGAGGTGCCGGAGGACACGATACCGGCGAAATTCGTGCCGCTTTCGGAGCTGGACAAGATTGCCGCAAATGCGCGGCGCGGCAACCGCATGGCCGAATTCGCCTTCCGGCAAGCCGGCCTGGCGCTCGGCAACGGCCTGTCGCGGCTCATGAGCCTTTATGATTTCATGCCGATCGTGATCACGGGACCCGGCACCCGCTATTACGATCTCATGAGGGCGGGTCTGGTGGAGGGACTCGGCCAATCGCACATCGTCGCCATGCGCGGCATGCCGGATATTTCGATTATTGCGGATGAGCAGAACCTGGCCTTCAGCGGGCACCTGAGCAAGGCGCTCTCGACGATGGACCAGGCTATCATGCAAACCGGATAAGACATGTTTTGAGGAGGAGGGGACTATGAGGAGATGGATAACGGGCGGCGCGGCGCTGATGGCGCTGGCCATGCCGGCGATGGCCGCAGAACCGTGGGAGGAGCGCACGGCCGCACTCGGCACGGCGGGAGCCGAGGTTTCCGGAACGCTGGACGCGGCACAGCTGAAGGCGCTGTCGGATATCGGGGAGAAGCTGTTCGAGGCGCGCTATACGACGCTCGACGGCTCCGGCCGGCCATTGGCCACACAGGCGATCGTACCGACCAAGCGCCGGCATCCCGTGCCGAACGAGTTCTCGCGCACGGCCGGTATGGATTCCAATTCCTGTTCGTCCTGTCATAACCAGCCGGTCGTCGGCGGCGCCGGCGACTTCTCGATGAACGTTTTCGTCTCGGAAGGCTTCGAAAGCGCCGATTTCGACACGACCGATCCGCAGTTCTCCAACGAGCGCGGAACGACCCACCTGTTCGGCGCCGGCCTTGTCGAACTGTTGGCCCGCGAGATGACGGCCGATCTGCAGCGCCAGCGTCTCGAGGCTCTCAAGGAAGCGGAGAAGGTCGGCAAGGAGCTGCGCATCAAGCTTGTGACGAAGGGCATCGACTTCGGCTGGCTGACCGTGCATCCCGACGGCATCGTCGACATGAGTGAACTTGACGGCGTCGACATGGACCTCGTCATCCGGCCGTTCAGCCAGAAGGGCGTGATGACGTCGATCCGGCAGTTCACCATCAATGCGCTGAATGCCCATCACGGTATGGAGGCGGAGGAGCGATTCGGCGCGCGCTGGACCGGCGAGGCGGATTTCGATGGTGACGGTGTTGCCGACGAGATCAACGCCGCCGATGTTTCGGCGCTGGTCGCCTGGCAGGCGACAAGGCCCGCACCTGTCGAGGAAGTGCCCGACGACGCCCGCTGGCGCGAGATGGCGGCGCTCGGCGCCAGGAATTTCGGTGCGATGGGTTGCGAGACCTGTCACAAGCCGAGCCTGCCGCTGACATCGCTGAAATTTTCCGATCCGGGCGGTGCTGACGTTGCCGGCACGCTCAGCATTTCCCAGGTCAAGGCGCCGGCGATCTACGATCTGGCGCTGGAGAAATGGACGGACGCGCTGCCGCGCAACGATAAGGGCGAGGTTCTGGTGCCGCTGTTCGGCGACCTCAAGCGCCACACGATGACGGATAACCGCATCGACCAGCTCGGCAACGAACTGCTGCCGCAGCGATTCGTCGATCGCAACATCTTCATGACCGCCGAACTCTGGGGCGTGGGCTCGACGGCGCCTTACGGCCATCGCAACGACATCACCACGCTCGACGAGGTGATCCGCGCACATGGCGGCGACGGGCGGGCGGCGCGTGATGCCTACGTGGCGGCCTCGGAAGCCGACCGCAACAGCATCATTGCCTACCTGAAGACGCTGGTGATCAAGCCATGAGGAGGGGTATCATGAGAAAAACCGTATTCTACGCGGGTCTTGCCGCACTCGGGCTCTTCCAGCCTTCGATCGCCGCGGATGACGCCAAGCCCGAAGCACCGTTCTACGGCGACATTCCGCAGTTCCATGAAGAGGCGCTCGCCGCCGGCATCGACCATGAATACACCGGCCCATGGGAATATTTCGTCGGCGGCGGCGTTGCGAGCTTCGACTGCAATGGCGACCGGACGCCCGACCTGGTGCTCGCCGGCGGAACGTCGCCCGCGACGCTTTATGTCAACCACAGCCCGGTCGGCGGCGCGCTCGCCTTCGAGAAGCGGTCGCTTGGGCTTTCCGAACGGGACGAGAAATCCGTGCTCGGCGTCTATCCGGTCGATATCGACAACGACCGTCACATCGATCTCGTGCTGTTGCGGCTCGGCGAGAACATCGTCCTGAAGGGCGGTCCGAATTGCAGTTTCGAAAAGGCCAACCGGGCTTTTGCGTTTGACGGCGGGCGGGACTGGTCGACGGCATTTGCCGCCACCTGGGAAGGCGAGAACCGCTTCCCGACACTGGCGTTCGGCAACTATGTCGATCGTTCCGCGCCGGGATCGCCGTTCGGCACCTGCTCGGACAACCGGCTGCTGCGGCCGAAGGAGGGCGACAAGCCGGATTACTCGGATGCCTTCGCGCTGAGGCCCAGCTATTGCTCGCTGTCGATGCTGTTTACCGACTGGAACCGGTCGGGCAAGGCGTCGCTGAGGGTCACCAATGACCGGCAATATTATCGTGGCGGCCAGGAACAGCTCTGGGAGCTGCCCGACGGCCATCCGCCCCGGCAGTATACGGCAGCGCAGGGCTGGCAGGCGCTGAAGATCTGGGGCATGGGCATCGCCGAAGCCGACCTCAACGCCGATGGCCTGCCGGAATATGCGCTGACCTCGATGGGCGACACCATGCTGCAGACGCTCGACGACGAGGCGGAGGAGGATCGGCCGACATACCGCGACATCGCCTATGAGAAGGGCTCGACCGCATACCGGCCCTATGCCGGCGGCGACCGTCGGCCCTCGACTGGCTGGCATTCGGAATTCGCCGACGTCAACAACGACACCAACCTCGATCTGTTCATCGCCAAGGGCAATGTCGAGGTGATGCCGGACTTTGCCAATTTCGATCCGGACAATCTCCTGCTTGGAGGCTTCGACGGCAAGTTCCACGAGCGTGGCGGCGAGGCAGGCATCGCGTTGAACACCAAGGGCCGCGGTGCAGTGCTGGAGGACTTCAACAATGACGGCATGCTCGATCTGCTGGTCGTCAACCGCAGCCAGAAGGCGAGCCTCTTCCGCAACATGGGCGCCAAGACCGACTGGGGCTACCGGCCGCTCGGCAACTGGACGGAGATCGAACTCGACAACGGCAAGGTCAATCCCTTCGCCGTCGGCGCCAAGATCAATGTCAGGGCAGGGACGTTGACGCAGGTGCGGACCGTCCAGGTCGGCGGCGGCCATGCGTCGGGCCATCTCGGCTTCACGCATTTCGGGCTCGGCGTCAACGAACGCGCGGTGATCCGGGTGCAATGGCCGGATGGCGAATGGAGCGCGCCCTACCGCATCTTCGCCAACCAGCATGTGGTGATCCGGCGCGGTGCCGCCGGGGCGCAGTACTGGTTTCCGGTGAGCAATGCGCATTGACTGAAGCCATAGGCGGCTGGATCAGCGGGTGTCCTGCTTTTTCAGCCGCCGCAGCGCCTCGTCGATCAGCAGGTTGGCGATCATCATGCGGATATTGGCATTGTCGCGGAATTCCGCGGCAACGCTGTCCGGGTGATTGGCCTTGGCAAACAGGCGGCGCTTTTCGTGCAGGCTGGCGACGGTTTCGTCCTCGCTGAGCGCCAGTTCCTCAGAGACTTCCTGCGGGTCGATGCGGGAGAGATGCGCCGGCATGACCGGCTCCTGCTCGATGGCGGGTTCTTCAGCCGGTTCCGGTTCGGGCGGGGAAGGGGGTGTTTCGCCGGCAATATCCATGTAGGCGCTCATGACGCCACTGGCTCTGACATCGTCTGACGGCGACTGGGCGGCAACGAACGCCGCGCCGAGACCGCGCACGCGGTACGACGGTTCCTCGTCCTCGACCTCAGGATGCTCTTCCTTCAGCCGCTCGAGCACCGACTGAAAGACCGATTGCCCGAACAGCATGATCACGCTCCCTTTCGGTCAAGGGTTCTAGACACGCAAATTGGCGCGGAGCTTGCCGTCCTTCAGGCGCGGGTCGCCGTCAGCCCTGGCTCTGGCTTTGCGACTGGCCGGCCGGCTGCTCGACGATCTTCACCGTGACGGTCATCTTTTCTTCGCCGGAGCCGATGCGCATGCCGGAAACCGGAGCGGCATCGCGGTAGTCGAGGCCGCAGGCAACGCGGATGTAGCGGTCGTCGGGGCACAGATTGTTGGCCGGATCGAAGCCGACCCAGCCAAGATCCGGAATGTAGACTTCCGCCCAGGCATGCGTCGCCTCCTGCTCCAGCTTGTCTTCCATGAACAGGTAGCCGGAAATGTAGCGCGCCGGGATTTTCATGGAACGCGCGGCGGCGATGAAGGCATGGGCATGGTCCTGGCAGACGCCCTTCTTGTGCTCCAGCGCATCCTCTGCCGTCGTGGCGGTCGTGGTGTTGCCCGGCTCGTAGGCGATGGTCTCGTGGATCGAGAGCATCAGCGCATGCATCTTTTCGAGATCGGTACCCGTCAGGCCGCGGGTCAGTTCGCGCACCAGCTTGCCGGGCTTGGTCAGCGGCGTTTCGCGCTTGAAAAGCCACAGCGGCGCATTCGATACATGCGGGCCGACGACGCCGGCGAGGTCGGAGGTCTCCACTTCGCCTTCGGCGATGATCCGCACGCTGTCGGTTTCCGCCGTGATGCTCAGCAGTTGCACGCGGTTGCCGAAGTGGTCGTCGTATCCGACCTCGAAATTTGCACCTTCAACCGATGTCTTCCACGCCCCAACGGTCTGGCCTGGGCCGGATTTCGGCGTCAGGCGCAGGCGCTGGAGGAAGAATTCCATCGGGGTCGGATAGCGGTATTCGGTGATGTGGCTGATCTTCAGTCTCATGCCGCAATCTCCATCCTGTCTGTTCGGGGCTCAAACAGGTCCACGATCAATAGAACCTGTATGCGGATGAAATTTCCATCCCGAGCTGATTGTTCTGCGTGATGAAGTCGTCGAGGAATTCGTGCAGGCCCTGGTCCATGATCTCGGCGATCGATTTGGTGCGCAGCTGGTTGCGCATCGCTTCCGCCGTGGAATGGGCTGGGTGACGGTCGCCGACCGACAGCGCCAGATAGTTCAGGTTCGAGCAGAGCTTCTCATAGCAATAGGCCAGCGAGCGCGGCATCTGGACGTTGAGGATCAGGAAGTCGGCGATGTTGGCCGGCGAATAGTCCTCCTGATAGACCCAGCTGTAGGAGCGCTGGGCCGAGACCGAGCGCAGGATCGATTCCCACTGCACGCTGTCGAGCGACGAGCCGACTGAGGTGATCGACGGCAGGAGCACGTAGTACTTCACGTCCAGGATGCGGCTCGTGTTGTCGGCGCGCTCGATGAAGGTGCCGAGCTGGGCGAAATTGTAGTTCTCGTCACGCAGCATGGTGCCGAAGAACATGCCGCCGATCAGCGAGATGCGCCGCTTGATCGTCTCGATGACGTCGGGCAGCACGGCCGGGCTGATCCGCTTCGACAGAAGCTGACGGGTTTCCAGCCAGCATTCGTTCAGCGCTTCCCAGGTGTCGCGGGTGAGCGCGGTGCGCACCATGCGGCCGTTGTTGCGGCCGAATTCCATGCTGTTGATGACGGAGGAGGTGTTGTCCCGGTCGCGCAGCATGAAGTCGATCACGTCGGCGGCGGTCACCTTGTCATGCTTCTTGAAGTAGGCTTCCTTCACATCGGCCGAATGCAGGATGCTTTCCCATTCGTCGTCGGCACCTGACGAGCGGGTGAGCGACAGGCGCAGGCCGGCATCGACGAGGCGAGCGGTGTTTTCGGCGCGCTCCAGATAGCGCGACATCCAGTAGAGTCCGTTGGCAGTACGTCCGAGCATGTCTTAGTCCTCCAGCACCCAGGTATCCTTGGTGCCGCCTCCCTGACTGGAATTGACGACGAGCGAACCCTCCTTGAGGGCGACGCGCGTCAGCCCTCCGGGGATGATCCTGACCTTGTCCGATACGAGTGCGAAGGGTCTGAGGTCCACGTGTCTCGGGGCAACGCCTTTCTTGACCATGATGGGAACGGTGGAGAGGGAGAGCGTCGGCTGGGCGATGTAATTGCCCGGCTTGGCCTTCAGTTTCTTGGCGAATTCGGCGACTTCCTTTTTCGTCGCGGTCGGGCCGACCAGCATGCCGTAGCCGCCGGAGCCGTGTACTTCCTTGACGACGAGGTCGGCCAGATTGTCGAGCACATAGGCGAGGCTGTCGGGCTCGGAACAGCGCCAAGTCGGCACATTCTCGAGCATCGCCTTGCGGCCGGTGTAGAACTCGACGATGTCGGGCATGTAGGAATAGATCGCCTTGTCGTCGGAAATCCCGGTGCCGGGCGCATTGGCGATCGTGATGTTGCCGGCGCGGTAGACATCCATGATGCCGGCGATGCCGAGCGCCGAATCCGGACGGAAGGTGAGGGGGTCGAGGAAGTCGTCGTCGACGCGGCGATAGAGCACGTCGATCGGCTCGTAGCCACGGATGGTGCGCATCTGCACCTTGCCGTCGATGACGCGCAGATCCGAGCCTTCCACCAGTTCGGCGCCCATCTGGTCGGCGAGGAAGGCGTGCTCATAGAAGGCGGAGTTGAAGATGCCGGGGGTAAGAACGGCAACGCGGGGTTTGCCCTTGCAGCCGGGAGGCGCCAGCGTGTCGAGCGACTGGCGCAGCCGCAGCGGATAGTCTTCCACCGGGCGCACCCGGATCTTCTGGAAGAGTTCCGGGAACATGTGCATCATCGTTTCCCGGTCTTCCAGCATGTAGCTGACGCCGGACGGCGTGCGGGCATTGTCTTCCAGCACATAGAACTGGTCTTCACCGGTGCGCACGATGTCCGTGCCGATGATGTGGGTGTAGACGCCGCCCGGCGGCTTCATGCCGATCATCTGCGGCAGGAAGGCGTCGTTGCGCTCGATGAGTTCCCGGGGAATGCGGCCGGCGCGGACGATCTCCTGCTTGTGGTAGATGTCGTCGAGAAAGGCGTTGAGGGCGATCACGCGCTGCTCGATGCCCTGGGCCAGCTTTCGCCATTCGCGGCCAGATATGATGCGGGGAATGAGATCGAAGGGAATGAGGCGTTCGGAGGAGTCTTCGTGGCCGTAGACGGCAAATGTGATCCCTGTTCGCCGGAAGATGTTCTCGGCGTCGCGCGCCTTGGCTTTCAGATGCTCGGTATCCTGTACCGAGAGCCACTCCATGTATTTCCTGTAGGGTTCCCGCGGGCTTCCGTCCGCGTTTGTCATTTCATCGAATGCCAAGTGAACTTTCCCCTGTGATTTTTTTCCATAAGATTACAATGCCATCGGCAATGCAAGAAGCGTGCGCAGTTGAAGCAAAAGAAATTTCGCGGGTACGCAACGGTCTGACTTTGGCCGCGAAGCTCAATCTGGCGATGCTGTAACGCGCGCTTCGTCGATCGTGTTCAGCACGCAATTGCCGAAAAAGCAGAATGCGATTGCTGCTTATTTGATCAGTTGAGCATTTGCTGTTCAGCGACAGCAGAAAATGTCCTGCCGGAAAAAAAAGAAATGGCGGGGAACGAGCCCCGCCATCCAAAATAGTCATGCCATCAAAGGCTCAGGCGCGTTCGCGGCGGTCCTGTCGGCCGGCACTCGGGCGTCCGCTGCCGGACCCCTTGCCGCCACGGAAAGACGCGCCCTTGCGGTGCGGCTTCTTGCCCGGACGATGATGGCCGGCGCCATCGCCATGATCACGGCGCTCGGCGTCTGCTCCCTGGCCACGCGGTGCGCGCTGGCCGTTGCCGTTGCCGCGACCGGCGCCTGCATTGCGGCCACCGCTGCCACGGACCGGTCGGGCGTTACCGGCATGCGGTTCACCCGAAGCGATGGCGATCTCGATGCCCATCAGGCGCTGGATGTCGCGCAGGAGACCGGCTTCGTCCGGTGCGCAGAAGGCGATGGCAACGCCGTCGCGTCCGGCGCGGGCCGTACGGCCGATGCGGTGGACGTATGCGTCCGGCACTTCCGGCAGGTCGTAATTGTAGACGTGGGTCACGCCGGGAACGTCGATGCCTCGGGCGGCAACGTCGGTGGCGACCAGAACCTTGACCGTGCCGTCACGGAAGCCCTTGAGAGCCCGTTCGCGCTGACCCTGGCTCTTGTTGCCGTGGATCGAGGCGGCGGCGAAACCGCGCTTGTCGAGGTACACCATCAGCTTCTCGGCGCCGTGCTTGGTGCGCAGGAAGACGAGCGCGCGGCCGTCCGGATTGTCGTTGAGCGACTTCTCGAGGATGGCCGTCTTGTCGTTCTTGCCGGCGACGAAGTGGACATACTGCTCGACCTTGTCGGCGGCCTTGCCCGGAGGGGTGACTTCCACCTTGACCGGGTTGGTCAGGAAGTTGCCGGCGAGATCGGCGATCGTCTTCGGCATGGTGGCCGAGAACAGAAGGGTCTGGCGCTTGGCCGGAACCATCTTGGAGATCTTGCGCAGGTCGTGGATGAAGCCCAGGTCGAGCATCTGGTCGGCTTCGTCGAGGACGAGGTAGCTGACCTTCGCGAGCGAGAGCGCGTTGCGGGCGATCAGGTCGAGCAGGCGGCCCGGGGTGGCGACGAGAATGTCGCAACCGGGAAGAAGCTGCATCTGCTGCTTGTTGATCGAGGCGCCGCCGACGACGGTGTTGATCTTCAGCGGCGTCTTGCGGACAAAGGACTTCAGGTTGTCGGCGATCTGGTTCACCAGTTCGCGGGTCGGGGCGAGAATGAGCGTGCGGGTCGTGCGCGATTCCGGACGAACGCCGTCCTTGCCTTCCGCCATCAGCCGCTCGATGATCGGCAGGCCGAATGCTGCCGTCTTGCCGGTGCCGGTCTGGGCGAGACCGATCAGGTCACGGCCTTCGAGTACCAGCGGGATCGCCTGCGCCTGGATCGGCGTCGGATTTTCGAAACCGGCGAGGGCGAGCGTCTTCAGGATCTTGGGAGAGAGACCCAGAGATTCAAATGTGGTCAATTCAATACCTTTCGGATGCCGCAACAGGTATTGCCGGCTCCGCTCGTTGCGGGTCGGGCCTGTGAGACATCAAGAACCCCGCGTGAAGTGGGAACTTGCTTGTTGGAAATAGCTTTCCAGCGCTGGGATGGCACCGTCACGGTGCTTAACGTATTGCGCTTTTCCTTCTTGAGCGTCCGTTCAATTCAATCGCAGGGGCCAGCTCACGCGGCGGCCGGAAGGTGAAAGCTGGGCGTTAATTGATGGATTGCGGCCCACAAGTCAAGGTAAATGTTTCGCAGGTGCGAAAAACCTGTCGTTTCTCAAAGCCTTGGAAACGTCAGCACGGCCCGCAATCCGGCCTTCTCGCGATTGTCGAAAAGGACGTCGATGCCATAAAGCGTCGCGATGTCCTCGACGATGGCGAGGCCCAGGCCGCTGCCCGGCTTGCGGTGATCGAGACGCAGGCCGCGGGCGGTGATCTCGCCAAGCTTGTCGGGGGAGACGCCGGGACCGTCGTCCTCCACCGCCAGCCGCCAGCCGTCGCGCGTCATGATCGCCCGGACGCTGACCGCTGCCGACGCCCATTTGGCGGCGTTTTCCAGGATGTTGCCGAGCATCTCGCGGGCATCCTGCGGATCGACGGGCACGACGGCGCCTTCCGGAACCTCCGAGCGCCAGTCCAGCCGTTCGCCATCCGGCGAGCGGCGCAACGTCCTGACGAGACCGTCGACGACGTCCCGGAGATTGGCGTCGGATCGTCTCTGCTCCGGGCTTGGAGCCATGCGCGCCCGCGCCAGTTCGTGGTCAACATGTGCCCGCATCGTCGCGGCAAGCGCCTCCAGCTCGTCGGCGATCTCCGTCTCACCCTTGTCGCGCAAGGTCAGGGCGTCATTGGCAAGAACGGTCAGCGGGGTCTTCAGCCCGTGGGCCAGGTCGGCCGCGCGGGCGCGGGCGGATTTGACCGTCTTTTCCTGCGCTTCGATCAGCTGGTTCAATTGGCTGGAGAGCACCGAAAGCTCGCTCGGATATTCACCGTCGAGATGCGTGGCCCGGCGCTCGCGTATCTTCCTGACGTCGTCGGCGAGCCTCGACAGTGGACGCAGGCCGAAGGAGAGCTGCAAGGCCGACATGAGCGACAGCAGAAGCGCCAGGGCCAGGATGTAGGGCAGGATCGTTCGGGCAAAGCGGCTGCTGGCATTGTCGAGGTCGGTGGCATCGACGGCCACGGCGATGCGGATCTCCCGCTTTCCGCCGGGCGCGGCCGCGACGATGATGCGCTCCTGAACCATGACGTCCCGGCCGTCCGGTCCCGGAAGGCGGTAGCGGTGAACGGTGCCCGGCTCATGGGTGTCGGCGGGCAGGGGCAGGGCGTAGTCGAAGAGAGATGGCGAGCGCATGCGGACACTTTGCGCCTCGTCCTCGATTTGCCAGTAAAGGCCGCCATAGGGCTGGTAGAAGCGGTTGTCGGCGAGCTGCTGCGGACGCTCGAGGGCGCCGCTATCGTCGAACCGAAGCGTGGCCGCCAGCCGCCCGATGTAGCCGGAGAGCTCCCCGTCGATCCGGGCTTGCAGATTGCGGGTGAACAGCGCGACGAAGAACCATGCGGCGAGCGAGAGCGCAATGGTGATGCCGATCAGCGAAACGAGCAGAAAGCGAAGCCGGATCGACCGCATCATCACTCGCTGGTCGTCAACTGGTAGCCGAAGCCGCGCTTGGTCAGGATGGTTTCCCTGCCGAGCTTGCGGCGCAATCGCGTGATGAGCACCTCGATCGAATTGCTGTCGCGCTCGAAGTCCTGCTCGTAGAGTTGCTCGGTCAGCTCGATCTGCGAGACGGGACGGCCGGCATTCATGGCGAGCACGGAGACGCAGCGGTATTCCAATGCAGACAGCGGGGCTGGCACGCCATTAAGGAAGACGGCCTTGTTCTTCGTGTCGATCTCGATCGGGCCGCAGGCGAGCATCGTCCCGGTCTGGCCGGCATAGCGGCGCATGATCGCTCTCAGCCTGGCCAGAAGTTCGAGCATGCGAAAGGGCTTTGGCAGGTAGTCGTCGGCGCCCGCGTCGATTCCCTCGACCCGTTCCTCCCAATTGCCCCTTGCGGTCAGGATGAGGACCGGCATGTCGCGGCCGGCGGCGCGCCAGCGCTTCAGGACCTGCATGCCGTCGAGTGTCGGGAGGCCAAGATCCAGGACGGCGGCGGAAAAATCCTCGGTGTCGCCTAGGTGCCAGGCGGTTTCGCCGTCGGCGACGTGCCTGACCAGATATCCGGCACTTGCCAGATGTGCGGCGACGTCGCGCGCGATCAACGGATCGTCTTCGGCCAGCAGAATGCGCATCTATTCGTTTTCCACCTCGAGCACCGCGCCGGTAGCGGCATCGACCTCGATCTCGATCAGGTGGCCGTTCTCGGCGACGACGCGGATGGAATAATAGAGACGGCTTTTCTTGCGGCGGATCTTCACGCCGACGAGATCGCCCGGCCACTTTTCCCGGATCGTCGGCAGGATGGCGGACAGAGGTTTTGCGTGGCCGGCGCTGACGGAGCGCAGCGCATCGTCGCGATCACCGTCTCCATCGTCATCGTCTGCGCGCGCGAGCCTCGGCAAGACGGTCGCAAACGCGCCTGCCGCGAGAAGCAGCATGCGCCGACGGGAGAGGGACATGGTCTGGGTTGCGCCACGGGTTGCCATATCCTCCCATTAGCGCCGCGAACCTTACAGCAACCTGACAAGCGCCGTCAGCCGGCTGTCAGCTTGCCTGCGCTAGTTTCCATCTCGTGGCCGGACAGTCCGGTCCCGACAAGACGTTGGAGACGACTTTATGAAAACCACCATTCTTGCAATCCTTGCTTCCGCAGCTTTCGCCGGCGCCGCTTTTGCCGCAGGCAGCCCTTGCGGCAACGAGCCCCAGTCCAAGTGGATGACGAAGGAGGCCATGCAGCAGAAGGCCGAAGGCATGGGCTACAAGGTTCGTCAGGTAAAGGCCGAGAAGGGCTGCTACGAAGTCTATGCCGTCGATCCCAAGGGCAAGCGCGTCGAGCAGTTGTTCAACCCGGTGACCGGCGAAGCCGCCGGTGAAGACAATGACGGTTGATGCCGGTTTCGACAATCGCGGCGCGCTCAATGAGGGCGCCGCGACCGAAAAGGTCTGGGACCCGTTCGTCCGGCTGTTCCACTGGTCTCTGGTCGGCTGTTTCACCTTTTCCTACCTGACCGGCGACGAGTGGAAGAACGCCCACATCATCTCGGGCTATGTGATCGCCGGGCTGATCGCCTTCCGGGTCATCTGGGGACTGATCGGCACCGAGCACGCACGTTTCTCGGCCTTCATCTACCGGCCGTCCACGGTTGTCGGTTTTCTGAAGGATACCGTCCGCATGCGGGCGCGGCGCTATATCGGCCACAACCCGGCTGGCGGCGCGATGGTGATCGCACTCCTCGTCCTGATCGCAACCATCGCCACGTCGGGCTACATGATGACGACGGACGCCTATTGGGGCGTCGAATGGGTCGGCAATCTGCACGAAGGTGCGGTCAATCTGACGCTCGCATTGGTCGGGCTTCATATCCTGGGTGTCATACTCGCCAGCTTCGAACATCGGGAAAACCTTGTTCGGGCCATGATCACCGGGCGCAAGCGGTCGCGATAACAGAACACCGATCGCTGCATCGATGCCAGGGCCGCCACGCTCCCCGCCCGTGCGGCCCTGGCATTGTCATTTCACTCCTCCGGCTTCCAATCCCTGGTTCCGGCTTATGGTTAACGAATTATTCAAGGGACATCTGATATTCCTGTTGTTGACCTGAACTGGTGCAACCGGGAGTTTTGAATTGTCCGAGGCCGGGGCCGACTTGGTTCTTTTGGCATGTGCGCGCGTCCGCGCTTACGATCTTCCCGCCTATGTGAAAGACGGGAAGCTTCGCTTTGCCGTGGTCAACGATGCCTTTGCGCGCCTCTTCGGGCGGACCGCCGACAGCTTTGAAGGTCATACCGCAAGCGATCTCGGCATCGCCGGCGAGACGGGCGAACTCGAGGAACGGGAACGGCGCGCGCTTGTCTTCGGCTCGGAAGAAACCACCGGCTGGTTCGATGCGACCGCCAACACACGGCATTCCGTGCTGATCGAACGTTTCATCTCGGATGGCGGCCAGTTTCACGTTATCGGCCTCTTCGATGAGCAGGCGGGCGCAATTTCCGGCAGCAGGGCAACTTTGCAGGAGACGTCCGGTGAGGGCGCTCTCGTCGCCGGGGCACCCTCGCCTGAGGGACCTGTACCTGCTGGCGGCGAGAATTCCTTCGGGCAGGATCTTTTCAAGGAACTGCTCGACAATCTTCCGGTCGCCACATTTGTGCGTGCGCGAGACCATCGGCTGATCGCCGCAAATCGTCACTATGCCCATATCGTCGGCATGCCCGAAGAGGAGCTGGTAGGAACGACCCAGCCAGATATCTTCGGTCCCGCGGGGTATGAATACCAGGCCGCGGATGAGGAGGTTCTCAAGACCGGGCGAACGGCCGAATTTCAGCAAACGGCGGTCCTGTCTGACGGCGCGGACCATGACCTGCTTTGCCGTGTCTGCAGTGTTTCCGCCGGTGGCAGGTCCTTCCTCGTCGGGACGATCACCGACGTTACGGAGCTCAAGCAGCGCGAGGCGCAGCTGATTGCCGAAAGGGCGAAAACCGAAGCCCTGCGCGGCGATCTCGAACGTCTCGTGTCGGCGATGCCCGTCGGCGTGGTCATCATGTCGAGCGAACTCACCGTGGAATACGTCAATCCGGAGGCCCGCAACATATGGGGCTGGGGCGATGACCTTGTGCTCGAAGGCATGGGATTTGCCGAGGTGGTGGAGGTGACGCGCAGGAGCGGCATGGTGCCGGTCAAATCCGAGGCGCTGGAATCCTATGTTGACCGGCGGACGAAGGAGCTCGCGGATGGCAATTTCGACGAGCCGCAGGAGATAGAATATGCCAACGGCAAGACCGTTGTCGTCTCGAACCGGCATCTGAGCGACGGACGCCTGCTGATGATCTACACGGACGTGACCACCATCCGGTCGCGGGAGATGGAGATCGATCAGGTACAGGAACAGCTGTCCCGTCTCGGGCGGTTCATCTCCGATGCAACGCGGGTGATGTCGCAGGGGCTGCTGCTGATCGAGGACGGGCGCATTCTGCTTGCCAATGACGCATTGCCGGCCATGCTGGAACTGCCGCCGGAGTTGCTGTTGCCCGGCGCCGCGTGGACAGACCTCATTTCACATTGTGCTGCGCGGGGCGATTTCGAAGGCGCGCTCGAAGACAAGCGGGCGGAATGGGACAATTTTCTCCAGAACGACCAGGCGTTCTCCGCCGGTTTCCTGGCCGCAGGCAAGACCTGGGTGCATATGGAAGCCTCGCCCAACGGACTTGGTCAGTGGACCATCGTGCTGACCGACATGACGGAGATGAAGCAGCGTGAAGAAGAGCTGAAGGTGGCGCTCTCCCGCAGCGAGGCCGCAGACCGGGCGAAGTCCGATTTCCTCGCGGCCGTCAGCCACGAAATCCGCACGCCGATGAACGGTGTTCTCGGCATGGCGGAACTGCTTGCCAAAACGGATCCGGATCCGCGGCAGAAGACCTTCATCGACGTGATGATCAAATCCGGCAAGGCCCTGATGACGATCATCAATGACATTCTCGACTTCTCGACGATCGAGGCCGGCCAGTTGCGACTGGTCAACCAGCATTTCGATCCGCTCGAAGCGGTTGAAGACGTGGCGACCTTGTTTTCGGCGACGGCGTTCGAAAAGGATCTCGATATCTTCCTTTCGAGCGACGACAGCCTGCCAAGTGCGCTCGTCGGCGATGCCGGCCGTCTGAGACAGGTTCTCATCAACCTTGTCAGCAACGCCATCCGCTTCACCGAAGAAGGCCACGTGCTGATCGACGTCTCGTCGAAGCCCGACAAGGACGATCCCAGGCGGATACGGCTGGTGTTGACGATCAGGGATACGGGAACAGGGATCGACGGCGAGAAGCTGCCGACCATATTCGACAAGTTCCATCAACTGGATGCGGGAAGCAGCAAGCGCCATGAGGGCATGGGGCTGGGCCTGTCGGTGACGGCCGCACTGGTCGATCTCTTCCACGGTACGATTGCGGTCGAGAGCGAGCCCCACGTCGGCTCCACCTTTATCGTCGAGCTGCCGTTCGAAGTCGCCGCGCATCGCGAGCGGGTCTGGTCGCTGCCGGTGGATCTCGGCGGAAGCGGTGTTCTCGTCGTCCATTCCAATCCGTACGGTCGCGCGATGCTCACCAACAAGCTGTCCGACTGGGGTTGCGACGCGGTGGCGGCGGAAGATGCGGCGATGGGGATGCAGATCCTCCGGGCTGCCATCGAAGCGGGGGTGAAGCCGGCCGCGATCATCGTCGACGACAGGCTTGACGACATGAAGGGCACGACCGCCGTTGGTATCATCCATCGCGATATATGCCCGCATATTCCGGCCATCCTCCTGTCATCGCTGGATGCCGCGGAGCGGGGGCAGCCGAAGACCGGCACGATCGCGGACACCTATGTGGTCAAGCCGGTGCGGCTTGGAATTCTGCGCAACACGCTGATCGAGGTTCTCAGGACTGCGGTGCGCGAGGTGCCAGACGTCCGGCATCGGCAGCAGCAGGGTCCGCGTCCGGAAACGAGGCCGCCGGCGGTCGACGCTTCGACCCTGGTGCAGCGGATTGATGTGCTGGTCGCCGAGGACAACGAGGTCAACCGGATCTTCTTCTCGCAAATCCTCCTCGAGGCGGGCCTTCGCTTCAAGATGGTCGAAAACGGCTCGGAGGCGGTGGCCGCATGGGAGGCATCGTCGCCCGCGCTGATCCTCATGGATATCTCGATGCCGGTGATGGACGGCTTCGAGGCTGCCCGCATGATACGAGACCTCGAACAGGAAAGGGGCGATGGCGCGCATGTGCCGATCATCGGCATAACCGCCCATGCACTCGAACGGGAGCGCGAAATCTGCCTCCATGCCGGCATGGATGATCACCTCGCCAAGCCGATCGTGCCATCGGTCCTGCTGGACAAGATTCATGCGCTGCTGAGCGATGTGGAAGGCGAAGGGGCGGGGCAATCACGCCGCTGAAGGGGACGTCTTCGTTCCAAACAGCATTTCGCGCTTGCCGGCAAAGCCGGGCCGGCGCCTGACCTCGAAGCCCGCGGCGGCGAGATTGCGGCGCACGAAGCCTGCCGCGGCATAGGTGGCGAAACTGCCTCCCTCTGCGGTCTTCGCAAAGACATCGGCCATCAGTTCCGGCGACCACATGTCGGGATTGCGCGACGGCGCGAAGCCGTCGAGATACCAGGCGTCAAAGGGCACTGGAACGGCGGGAACGGTGTCCATCGCCGAGCCGCAGACGATCGTCAGCGTCGTGCTGCCGTCGAGTTCGAGCGTGACGATGCCCTCAGGGGCGTCGGGCCAAAGGTCTACCAGCCCCTGTCGTTCCGCGTCTATCTCCGGCCAATGGGCGAGCGCCCTGTCGATCTCGTCGCGCTGCATGGGATAGAGCTCGAAGGAGGTGAAGTGTAGATGACCACCTGCCGGGCGCGACAGCTTCCATTGCCGCCAGGTTTCGCAGAGGTTGAGGCCTGTGCCGAAGCCGAGTTCGCCAATCCGGAAATCCTGGCCGTCCTGCCAGCGCGCCGGCAATCCGTTGCCGTCCATGAACACGTAGGCGCATTCCAGCCGCCCGTCCGTCTGGCAATAAAAGTGGTCGCCAAAGGCGGTCGAATAGGGCATATCGCCCTCGCGCCATTCGAGCCTGTTGCCGGAGGCGCCGTCGTTTGAAATTGGATCCGTCATGAGCCAAGCCGATAATACCGCGGTAGCGAGCGGTCAATCGTCCACCGGTCTTTTGATCGTCGGCGGCGGCATCATGGGGCTGTGGGCAGCCTGCAAGGCAGCCGCGGCGGGGCTCGATATCGTGCTCGCCGATGCGGGCCGACTGGGCGGCGGAACAAGCAACGGCTTCCTCGGCGCCTTGATGTCTCACCAGCCGGACCGGTGGAACGCGAAGAAGCAGTTTCAGTTCGATGCGCTGGTCTCGCTGGAAGCCGAAATCGCCGCGCTGGAAGGGATGACGGGCCTTTCGACCGGATATCGCCGTTGCGGCCGCCTGCTGCCGCTGACCCACGAGCAGAACCGCGAGCGCGCCTTCGGGCATGCAGACGACGCACGACGGAACTGGCAGGCCAGCGGTGCGGACTATGTCTGGCAGGTGCTGGAGCGCTCACCGTTTGCGGATTGGCCTGACGCCGAAGCCGCGCCGTTCGGCGTGGTGCTCGACACGTTTGCGGCCCGTGTGTCGCCCAGGGCATTGACGGCGACGCTGATCGCGGCCCTTCGGCAGTCGGGCCGGGCAAGGGGTCTGGAGAATGCTGCGGTGACCGCCATCGATCCGGATGCCGGCGTCGCCTCTGTCGGCGATAAGACCATCCGGTTTGGCCACTGCCTGATTGCCGCCGGCGTGGGGTCGTTTCCGCTTGCGGGCGCCCTGACTGCCGCAGGCAAGCCGCTTGGCAAGCCCGTCAAGGGACAGGCCGCATTGCTGAAGGCGGATATCGATCCGACACTGCCGGTGATCTTTCATGACGGCGTCTATGTGGTGCCGCATGAAGATGGCCTGGTCGCAATCGGCAGTACCAGCGAGGAGGAGTTCGATCGGCCGTTCTCGACCGATGCCCTGCTCGATGACCTGCTGAAGCGGGCGAGGGTGCTGGCGCCCTGCCTCAGGGACGCGGCGGTCGTGGAACGCTGGGCCGGGCTGAGGCCGAAGGCGATCGGACGCGATCCGATGGCCGGCCGGCATCCTGCGCATGCGAATGTCTCGTTCCTGACGGGCGGCTTCAAGGTCAGTTTCGGGATCGCCCATCGGTTGGCAAGCGCCGTCGTCGGCGAGATTATCGGAGCGCCTTCGGAAATCGACGTTCCGGATAGTTTCCAGGCCGCAAGACACTTTGCCCTTGCCGGCAAGATATGAGCGCATTTCGGCCATATCCCCGTCGTCAATCTGTTACGCAAATCACCTAAACCGGCGCAAACGGCATCGGAAAGACCGATGCGGACAGATTTCATCCTTCCTGCGGGATGTACGACATGCGCTATTCTATCGTCTTTACACCGCCGCCGCGCCATCAGCTTGCGGAGGCGGCGGCCTTGTGGCTCGGCCGCGACGCTTTCGCGGGCCATCTCTATGAACCGCATGGCATCGGCGGGCTCGGCATCCATGAGATCGCCTTTCACACCGCGCTGCCGCGCCGGGCGGGCTTCCACGCCATGCTGCAGGCGCCGTTCCGGCTGAAGGAGGATGCCAATCCGGCGTCTCTTCTCAAGCACATGATGACGTTTGCCGGCGGCCGCCAGCCGTTCCTGCTGCCGCCGCTCGAAGTCGCGCGGGTCGGGCAGGGACTGGGTCTGATCGCATCGACCTATCCCTATGAAATGCATGAACTGGCCGCCGCCGTCATCCATGAGTTCGACGCCTACCGCGCCCCGCTCAGCGATGTCGAGATCGAGCGGCGCAACCCCGATATCCTCAACGCCGCCGAATTTGCCAATCTCCATCGCTGGGGCCATCCGCATGTGATGGACGAATACCGGTTCCACATGATGCTGACGGGTGCGCTCAACGTGTCCGAACTGGAGCGTTTCGAGCGCGCCCTGAACCGGTTCTTTGCGCCGGCCCTCGAAACACCGCTGGAAGTGGCAAATCTGGCGCTGATGATCGAGGAGGAGCAGGGCGCTCCGTTCCACGTGCACTCGCTGCATCCGCTTGGTCCCGTGTCGCAGAAAAAGAGGGCGTAGAACGCACCGCTTTTTGGCTTCGCGCCCTCGACAATCCAATCGCACCTGATAATTTTTGACCGACTGGAAAAAAGGTGCGTCGATGGACATAGACAATTATCCCCGCGATCTCGTCGGCTATGGCCGCCAATCTCCCGACCCGAAATGGCCGGGCGATGCGCGGATCGCGGTGCAGTTCGTGGTCAATTACGAAGAGGGCGGCGAAAGCTCGATCCTGGATGGCGATCCGGGGTCGGAATCGCTGCTGTCGGAAATCGTCGGCGCGCAGTCCTGGCCGGGGCAGCGCAACCTCAACATGGAATCGATCTACGAATACGGTTCGCGCGCCGGCTTCTGGCGTCTCTATCGCATGTTCACGAGCCTGAATGTCCCAGTGACCGTCTACGGCGTCACGCTTGCCATGGCGCGCAATCCGGAAGCGGTTGCGGCGATGAAGGAAGCCGGCTGGGAGATCGCCAGCCACGGTTATCGCTGGCTCGAATACAAGGACTTCCCGATCGAGAAGGAACGCGAGCACATTCTCGAAGCTGTGCGGCTGCACAAGGAACTGACCGGATCGCACCCGCTCGGCATGTATCAGGGCAAGCCGTCCGACAATACGCTGAAGCTTGTGATGGAGGAGGGCGGGTTCCTCTATTCGAGCGATTCCTATGCCGACGATCTGCCCTATTGGGTGCCGGGTCTCGACGGCAAGCCGTTCCTGATCATTCCCTACACGCTCGAAACCAACGACATGCGTTTCGCCACGCCGCAGGGCTTCAACGCCGGTGACCAGTTCTTCAACTACCTGAAGGACGCCTTCGACGTGCTCTATCAGGAGGGCAAGGAGGGGCAGGCGAAGATGATGAATGTCGGCCTGCACTGCCGTCTCGTCGGCCGCCCGGGCCGTGCCGCCGCGCTGAAGCGCTTCGTCGAATATGTGCTGTCCCACGAGAAGGTGTGGATCCCCAAGCGGATCGAGATCGCCCATCACTGGCACGAGCACCACAAGCCGCAGATCATGTGATGATGGACAGACAGGAATTCGTCGCCCGCTTCGGCGGCATATTCGAGCATTCGCACTGGGTCGCCGAGCGGGCCTATGATGCGGGCCTCCGGGAGCCGCTTTCGGCGGAAGGCGTTCATGCCGCCCTATGCGACGCCTTTCGCGCGGCGAGCGACGAGGAGAAGCTGGGCGTGCTTCGCGCTCACCCGGATCTCGCCGGCAAACTCGCGATTGCCGGCAAGCTGACCGAGGACAGCCGCAAGGAGCAGGCCGGCGCCGGTCTCGACCAGTTGACGGCCGCGGAGCATGCGCGCTTTACGGAGCTCAATGCGGCCTATGTCGCGAAGTTCGGCTTTCCTTTCATCATTGCCGTGAAGGGCCTCTTCAAGGATGCCATTCTGGCGGCGTTCGAGACACGCATTCATCACGAGCGCGGCGAGGAACTGGAAACGGCGTGCGCACAGGTGGAGAAGATCGCGCGGCTGCGGCTCGAAGCCCTGTTTTCGGAGAATGCCCCATGATTGACGTCGTTGACGTGCTGCGCTTGCGGCTGATGGATTGCTCATGATGAGCCGCGTGCTGTCGATAAGGCCGCTGACCAAGGCGGCCTTTGCCCCCTTTGGCGATGTGCTGGAGGCCGATCCGCAGACCATGCGGCTGATCAATGGCGGCACGACGGAGCGCTTTCATGCGCTCGCCACCGCCGAAGCCGAAGGCGAGGGGGCTTCGGTCATCCTCAACATCTTCCGCGGGCAGGCGCGCAGCTTTCCTTACGCTGTCGACATGATGGAACGGCACCCGTTCGGCAGCCAGTCGTTCACGCCGCTTTCCGGCCGGCCTTTTCTGGTGATCGTTTCGACGGACGAGGACGGACATCCCGGCGAGCCGCAGGTGTTCCTCGCCGAGGCTCACCAGGGCGTCAATTATCGCCGCAATGTCTGGCACCATCCGTTGATGGCGATCGGCGAGGCGTCCGACTTCCTGGTTGTCGATCGCGCCGGGCCGGGCAACAATCTCGAGGAATTCTTCTTCGACACACCCTTCACGATCACGGAGCCGAAGCCATGACCGGTCTTACCACGCACGTCCTCGACGCCGCCCGCGGCACGCCCGCCGAAGGGCTGGTCATCGATCTCTTCCGGCTCGACGGAAAGACCCCGGTGCTGATCAAGACGGTGGTGACGAATGCCGATGGCCGCGTCGATGGCGGTTCGCTGCTGCAGGGCGACGATTTCGCCGCCGGCCGCTACGAACTCCTGTTTCATGCCGGCGATTATCTGAAGGTGAAGGGCGTGGCGCTTGCCGATCCGCCGTTCCTCGACGACATCCCGATCCGCTTCGGCATTGCCGATACGACGGCGCATTATCACGTGCCGCTGCTTCTCTCGCCTTACAGTTATTCCACCTATCGCGGCAGCTGAGCGGTGCGTTTCGCCGCGATCGCCGACATTCACGGCAATCTCGAAGCGCTGGAAGCTGTGCTCGCCGATATTGCGCGGTTGGGGGTGCGCGATATCGTCAATCTGGGGGATTGCGTCTCCGGACCACTCTGGCCGGCGGAGGTGGCGGACCGGCTGATCGCCCTCGACCTGCCGACGGTGCGCGGCAATCACGACCGTTATCTCGTCGAACAGATGCCGGAGGAGATGGGGCGGACCGATCGCTATGCCCGCGACCGGTTGATCCCTGCGCATCTTGAATGGCTGGCAAGCCTTCCATTCGATCGCGTCTGGCGGGACGCAGTCTATCTCTGTCATGCCATGCCGAGCGACGACAACACCTACTGGCTGGAAACCGTCTCGCCCGAGGGCGTGATGCATCAGCGCCCGATCGATGAGGTCGAGGCAATGGCCGCAGGTGTGGCGTTTGAACTGATCCTCTGCGGACACACCCACACGCCGCGAACGGTCCGGCTTCGCGACGGCCGGCTGATCGTCAATCCGGGCAGCGTCGGCTGTCCCGGCTACGAGGATGATCAGCCTTATCCGCACAGCTTGCAGGCGGGCAATCCGCTGGCAAGCTACGCAATTCTCGAGAAGGACAACGGGGGCTGGTCGGTCACCTTCCGGCAGGTGCGCTATGATTGCGAGGCCGCAGCCGGGCTGGCACGCGAGAACGGCCGGCACGAGTGGGCGTCGGCGCTGGCGACCGGTTGGCTGCGCTAGAAACGACTGCAATTTCTGGAGTGTTCATGTGCGGGAAACCGCGCTGCAGTACATCCGTGCTAGCGCGGTTTCCCTCGACTGCATTCGTAAATGCAGGATCTGTATGTGAAGATACTGCCGAGTGGTTAACGTAAAGTAAAGAAGAAATTTTCTTTCCGGTAAATTTTTCTTCCCGCTCGAATTTTACTCCGCTGTGCCCGTCAGGGAATGAGAATGGCGCTGCCGCTCGTGCGTCCGGCCTCAAGGTCGCGATGAGCCTGGGCGACGTCGGCAAGGGCATATTCCTGACCTTCGCCTGGTGCCATGCCGGCTGCAAGATGGTGGATCACGCGATCGGCGGCCTTGCGGTATCGTGCCGTGTCGGAGATGTAGAACATCACGCTCGGCCGGGCGAAGGCAATGGCACGCGGTGCGGCAATGTCGGCGCCGATCGTGGACGGCACCGGCCCGACGATCTGGCCGATATTGACCGCCATGCCGAACGGGCGCACGCAGTCCAGCACCTTGATCAGCGCGTCGCCGCCAAGCCCCTCATAGGCGACATCGACGCCGCGACCGTCCGTCCGCGCCTTGACCTCCTTGCCGAGATCGGCGTTACGCCCGACGATCACGTGGTCGGCACCATGGCGGCGGGCAATCTCCGCCTTCTCGTCCGAGCTGACGGCGCCGATGACGGTGGCGCCGAAATGCTTGGCCCAGCGGACGATGGTCGAGCCGGCGCCGCCGGCGGCCGCCTGGACGAAGACGGTGGTGTTGTCGCCAACCGGATAAACTTCCTTCAGGAGCATATAGGCGGTGAGGCTCTTCAGCATTGATGCGGCGGCGACCTTCGCCGACACGCTGTCGGGCAGCCGCAAGGCGCGTTCGGCGGGCAGCAGCCGGGTTGCAGCGTAGGCGCCGACGGGTGCGCCGGCATAGGTGACGCGGTCCCCGGGCTTCAGGTCGGTCACCGCGCTGCCGACGGCCTCGACCACGCCGGCGCCTTCGACGCCGAGCACGGCCGGATAGCTCGGAAGCTTGTAGAGGCCGACGCGATGATAGATGTCGACGAAATTGAGCCCGATCGCCTCCTGGCGGATGCGGATTTCCTGCGGGCCGGGATCTGCCGGCGACTGATCCTCGATGACGAAGTTTTCGGGGCCACCGGTCTCGGTGAGTTTCACGACTTTGGTCATGCTGCATCTCCTGTGTCTGGACAGGAGTTTGGCGCACGCTATTCTGATTGAAAATTCCCGATATATGCGCATTGGATGTGAGGAAATTAACGGATATGGACTGGGAAAACCTGCGCATCTTTGCGCTGCTTGCCAAAGAAGGCACGCTGTCAGCGGCGGGCAGGGCGGCCGGGGTCGAGCATGCGACGGTGGCGCGGCGGGTGGCTGCGCTTGAGGCCGAGCTCGGCCTCAAGCTCGTCGATCGGCGCGGACGCCACCTGTCGCTGACGGTGGAGGGACAACGCATTGCAGCGCTGGCCGAGCGCATGGAGGAGGGGGCGATCGCAATCGAGCGGGCAGCGGTCGGTGGCCGTTCGGAGATAGCGGGCGAGGTCGTCATCAGCGCTCCGCCGGGTTACGGCACCAAGGTGCTCGGCCCCCGGTTTCTGGCGTTGCGCCAGCGGCATCCACAGTTGCGGCTCACCATTCTCGGCGAAAAGCGCGATGCCTCGCTGGCGCGGCGCGAGGCCGATATTGCGATCCGCATGACCCGACCGGTGGAAGGCGAGTTGACGATTACCAAGATCGACGACGTGACGTTTTCTCTCTACGCTGCGCATGGCTACACGCGGCAGACGCCGGAGGCGGACTGGACCTTCATTGGCTATGACCGGGAGATGGAGAATTCGCCGCAATACCGGTTGCTGCTGGAATTTGCTGCCGGTCGCCCGGTTTCCTTCCGGTCTTCCGTTCTAGACCTTCAGTTGATGGCGGCCTGCAGCGGGTCCGGCATCGCCATCCTGCCGGATTTCATGGTCGGCCCCGATTTGGGCCTTGAGGTCGTCGAAAGCCGGCTGCCGCCGCTGACCCGCGAGGTCTGGCTCGTCGTGCACCCCGATATCCGTCAGGCCCCGGCGATCCGGGCGGTGATCGACGCGGTTTCGGCGGGGTAGGGGAGTGGCCGAGCAAACCTCAGCGATAATTGCCCCTCATCCGCCCTGCCGGGCACCTTCTCCCCGCTCGCGGGGAGAAGGGACTGTGCAGAAGCGCCGCGGCTTCGTCCCCTCTCCCCGCGAGCGGGGAGAGGGTCAGGGTGAGGGGCAATTTACAAGAAAGGTCAGGTCAAGAACTCACAGAACGCTCTTGGCAGGACGGCCGGCGATGTAGGTCTCGGCGATCGTGCGGTCGTCGCCCATGGTCTGCATGAGGAAGAGTTCTTCCGTCAGCGTCCGGTTGACCTCCTGCTTCAGCGCCATGGCCGGTGTGGCCGAGGCGTCGAGCACGACGAGGTCGGCGATGGTGCCGGGGTCGAGCGTGCCGATTTCGTCCGCCATGGAGAGCGCCTCGGCATTGCCGAGCGTCATCAGGTAGAAGCTTTCGAGCGGGTTCAGCCGTTCGCCGAGCAATTGCTGGATCTTGTAGGCTTCGTCGAGCGTGCGCAGCATGGAATAGCTGGAGCCGCCGCCAATGTCCGTTGCGACCGCAACGCGGACCGGCTTGTCGCGGCGCTGATAGGTCTTCATCGGGAAAAGGCCGGAGCCGAGAAAGAGGTTTGAGGTCGGGCAGTGGACGGCGACCGAGCCGCTTTCGCTCATGGCATCCGCCTCGCGGTCGGAAAGGTGGATCGCGTGGCCGAACAGGCTCTTCGGGCCCAGGAGCCCGTAGCGGGCATAGATATCGGTGTAATCCTTCGCCTCCGGATAGAGCGAGCAGGTGAAGGCGATCTCGTCCTTGTTCTCTGAAAGATGCGTCTGGATGTGCAGATCGGGATGTTCGGCGGCGAGCGTCTTTGCCACCTCCATCTCCTCCGGTGTCGAGGTGATGGCGAAGCGTGGCGTGATGGCGACGCGATTGCGGCCATTGCCGTGCCATTCGGCGATCACCGCCCTGGTGTCGTCATAGGCGCAATGCGGCGTGTCGGTCAGCGCGTCCGGCGCATTACGGTCCATCATCGTCTTGCCGGCGATCATCGCGGTGCCGCGTTTCAGGCTTTCCGCGAAGAAGGCGTCGGCAGAGGTCTTGTGGACCGAGCAGTAGGCGACCGCCGTCGTGGTGCCGTGGCGGGCCATCTCGTCGAAGAAGCGGACGGCTATCCTCTCCGCATGCGCCCTGTCGGCGAAACGCTGTTCCTCGATGAAGGTGTAGGTGTTCAGCCATTCCAGCAGATTGGCGGCGTAGGAGCCGATGACCTGCATCTGCGGGAAATGCAGATGGGTATCGATGAAGCCCGGCATGATGAGATGCGGTCGATGGTCGACCTCGCGGACGCCCGATGAAGCCTTGCTGGCGACGTCGGCGTAGCTGCCGCATGCAGCGATCCTGCCGTTCTCGATCAGGAGACCGCCGTCCTCCTCGTAAAGATAGCTGCCGGTGTCGGAAATGTCGGCAGGTGCGCGGCGGAAGGACAGGAGCCGCCCGCGCAAAAGGAGAGTTTCGGTCATTCGGTCTTGCTTCCGCCTGTTGCGCTTTCATACCAGGCCGTCAGCAGCTTGCGCTCGTCGGGCGTGACGTCGGTGACGTTTCCCGGTGGCATGGCGTGACTGCGGCCGGCCTGGATATAGATTTCCCGCGCATGCGAGGCAATCTCCGCATCGGTCTCGAGCATGACGTTCTTCGGCGGACGGTTGATGCCTTCATAGGCCGGTTCGGCGGCATGGCACATGGAACAGCGCGACAGGATGACGTCGCGGGCCGCACCGAAATGGGCGTCGGCGGCAAACTCCTGGAAGGCGGGCGCCACGGCGGTGTTTTCATCCTGCGCCGCCTGCTCGGGGCCGGGGCGGGTCGACAGCCACATGATGACGACGAAGATGATGGCGGTCAGCGCCCAGGTCCAGTGCGGCGTGCCCTTGCGCGCATGCGTGGTGTTGAACCAGTGGCGGATGGTGACGCCCATCAGGAAGACGAGGGCGGCGATGATCCAGTTGAAATAGGTCGCGAATGCCAGCGGATAGTGGTTCGACAGCATGAAGAAGATGACGGGGAGCGTCAGGTAGTTGTTGTGCAGCGAGCGCTGCTTGGCCTGGAGCCCGAGCTTGGGATCAGGCGTGCGGCCGGCCACCAGATCGGCGACGACGATCTTCTGGTTCGGGATGATGATGAAAAAGACGTTGGCCGACATGATCGTCGCGGTGAAGGCGCCGAGATGCAGGAAGGCGGCACGGCCGGTGAAGAGATGGGTGTAGCCCCAGGCCATCAGCACCAGCAGCACATAGAGCAGGATCATCAGGCCCCAGGTGCTCTTGCCGATCGGCGACTTGCAGAGCGTGTCGTAGAACAGCCAGCCGACGGTGAGCGACGCCATGGAGATGAGGATGGCGACCGGCTGGCTGACATCGAGCACGTGCCGGTCGATCAGGAACAGGTCGGCGCCGCCGTAATAGACCACGCAGAGCATGGCGAAACCGGAAAGCCAGGTGGCGTAGCTTTCCCATTTGAACCAGGTGAGGTGCTCCGGCATCGTCGCCGGCGCCACCAGGTACTTCTGCATGTGATAGAAGCCGCCGCCGTGGACCTGCCATTCCTCGCCATAGACGCCTTCCGGCAGGTGGTCCCGCTTCACGAGGCCGAGGTCGAGGGCAACGAAATAGAAGGACGATCCGATCCAGGCGATCGCCGTGATCACGTGCAGCCAGCGAACGGCAAAGGCCAGCCATTCCCAGGCGATGGCGAATTCATACATGCAAGTGCCCCCATGAAGTCTTTGCGACCACTTTGCGCAATTCGGACGGACAAGAAAAGAGATTTTGTGCGCCGCACCGCATTTGTCGCGCCGCGTGGCGGTTCGGCATATGAAGCGTCACTTCCCGGCAGCGAGACTGTCGATCAGCGGCTGCAGATGATGGATGTAATTCAGGGTCTTGCGGTCCGCGCCGCTATACATGGCTTGCCGGACCTGATTGTAGCTCGTCGTCTTGACCGTCCGTTTCGTCTTGTGGAATTCGAGGCAGGCCGGGTTCCAGGCAAGGCCGCAATAGGCAAGCAGGCGGCGGGTTTCCGCCTCCTGGTTCTCCGTCAGCGTCTCGTAGTCGAGATCGTGGATCCAGCCCGGAAAGCAGGCGTGCCAGTGATCCATCAGGCCGCTATAGGCGCGATGGTAGCGGCCGATATCTTCCAGCCGCGCCTTGTAGAGCAGGCCGCTGGTTTCGAAGTGGTTGGAAAAGATCGAAAACCCGTTGGCGACAGGGTCGCGCCGGCAATGGACGATGCGGGCTTGCGGAAACAGCATGCGGATGACGCCGATCCACAGGAAGTTCGACAGGTATTTGTCGGTGACACGCCGGGCACCGGGAGAGAGGGCGGTGAGGCAAGACATGTATTCGGCGGCAAGCGTATTCAGTAACGGAACCGAACCGCGGTCGAGGGTCTTGAGGGTAGAGAGGCCGTGATCGAACAGGTTACGCTCGACGAGATCCTGCAGCACCGCAACCTCGCCGGCGCCGCCGACATCGGGATGGCTGGCGAGGATCTGCTCGGTCAGCGTCGAACCGGAGCGCGGCAGGCCGACGATGAAAATAGGTGAATCCTGCGAATCGGATACGGGCATCTCTTCAACGAAAGCCGAAGAGAAATGATCTTGCAGACGCTGAATCAGGGTGAACTCGGAACCTCTTGAATAGCCTTTGGTTTCTCCAAGCAGCCGGTTCGCCTCAATCAGATGGGCGAAGGCACGGTCATAGTCCCCGGTGCCGTCATAGGCGCGGTAGAGCGCGAAATGGAATTCCCGGGCATTGGCCTTGTCTTCCGACGCCCGCGCCAGGCCGTTCTCCAGTTCGGCGATATGCGGATGCGATGGGTCGTCATACCGCGTCGCCAGGCCCAGCATGCGATGCGCGGCGCCGCTGTCCGGCGCCAGCGTGACGATGCGACGGTAGGTCTCGGTCGCCTGCTTGATCTCGCCGGCGTCGTTCAGGGTTCCGGCAAGACAGTACAGGTGGTCGAGGCAGTCCGGCTCGCGCTCCACGAAGTCTAGCCAGATGGCGGCGGCGTCCTGCGGCCGGCCGGCGGCGGAATAGGCGTTGGCGAGCGTCCTGAGGAAGCGGTCGTTATCCGGACGCAGTTCCACGGCGCGCCGCAGATAGGCGACGGCCTCGTCGAGGCGCCACAGAAGTTGACTGGCATAGCCGGCAAGGTGGAGGGCGTCGGCATCATCCTTGCGGATGGCCAGCACGGACGAGAGGTGGGAGAGGGCGGTGCGCGGATCGCCGGTGGTGATGGCGATCGAGGCACGCTCCAGGTGGAGGGCCGGGTGATCCGGAAACAGCGAGAGGGCGCCATCGACTATGCTGACGGCGGCGGCCGGCTCGTTTCGGCCAATTTCCTGCCGCGCCGCCTTGATGCAGGTCTCGGCGATCGTATCGGCGAAGCCCGCTGGCAGCTGCCGGCCGGCAAGCGCTGCTGACTGCATGCCTTGGCGGGCTCGCGCCAGCATAGCCTCAATTTTTTCTGCCGTGTCGCTGCTCATCGCCCTGCGCATGTTTTCCAACTATCAACCGGTGGATAGCGTCTGCGGCTTGTCCAGGGCTGAACCTCGGCCTTTTGCTTTTGGCTCACCGTGTCTCCAGCGTGGCGGCTTCGCCGGCAAGTTCGCTCTCCAGCCAGGCGCGGAAGGCCTGGATCTTCGGTGCGCGGCGGTGGGCGTGGGCGTAGAGGAGGCTGAGCGGCGCCTTGGCCGGCAGGGCGAAGGGAAACGGCTGGATCAGGCGGCCGGAGGCCAGTTCCTCCTGGAACAGGAAGGGGCTCAGGATGGCGATGCCTTGGCCGCTGATGGCTGCCTTGGCCTCCAGGTCCATGATGCCCATGGCGTTGATCGTCGCACGTTTCAGCGGTTGGTAGTCCGCGCCGGCCAGCGCCAGCCAACGGCGCCACCATTCTTCGTCGGCGGTTTCGTTCATCACCGGGAGCCGCAGCAGGTCGGCGGGGGTCTTCACGCCGCCGATGCTCTCCGCCAGGGCCGGGCTCAGCATCGGCGTGAATTCCAGCCGAAGCAGGGGATGCGCGACGAGACCGGCCGGCGCCTCGTTGCAATATTCGATCGAGACGTCCGCACCCTGACGATAGACCTGCGTTGCCTGGTCGGAGCGGACCAGCCGCACGGCGATTTCCGGATGGCGCAACTGGAAGGAGCCGAGATTGCGGGCGAGCCACAGGGTGGCGAAGGTCGGGACCGCATGGATTTCCAGCATCTCATTCGATGCCTTGCGCGCCGAATCCATGGCCTCGTGCAGCAGCGACATAGCCTCGGTCACCTTCGGCAGCATGCGCTCGGCCACCGGCGTCTGGGTGATCTGCCGTGTCTGGCGAAGGAACAGTTGTTCGCCGATCGCCTCCTCCAGAAGCTTGATCTGATAGCTGACCGCCGTCTGGGTCATGCCCAGTTCGTCGCCGGCGCGCGTGAAAGACCCGTGCCGGGCCACGGCCTCGAAGACCCTGAGTGCATTGAGCGGCAGTTGTTTCGACAATTTCATGGATCAGTTCTCTTTATGCATGTCGACAACAAATTCGTTGGTGCGAAAGCATTTTTCGGACGAAATTGACTGTGGATCAATAAAAGGAAACTGGCAATGGCCAGCATTGAAGACGTCCAGGGCAGCGGCGCGGCGGCGCGCTCTGTCATCGAAAAACTGCGCCTGATGTTCGGGCGATCAACTCCGTCTGCAACGTCAGGCGGTCGTGTAGATGCGCTCGATGCGCCTATCCGCGCCGATATCGGCATCGGCGATGGCGCCGAACCGGCAAGTTTGGCCGGACGCGAGCAATTCTGGCGGGCCGGCAGCGTCCTTCGCCTCATGCTGTGACGGTCAAAGCAGGTGGTCGAGAAGCTCGGCTGCAACCATGGCGGCGATCACCGCTGGACGCTTGTCCCTGACACTGGCGCCGCCGATCGGCAGGATCAGACGCCGTGCCAGCGTCTCGTCCTCGCCTTCACGCGCCAGCCAGTTGACGAAGGTCGCGCGTTTCGTCGACGAGCCGATCATGCCGACGTAGAGAAGATCGTCGTTCATGAGCGCTTCGCGGGCGATCAGGAAATCGAGCGCGTGGTCGTGGGTCATCACCAGGACGGCGCCGCCCGGCCGGATGTCCGCCACCAGCGCCTCCGGCATGGCGACGTGCTTCACCGAGACCCCTTCCGCCTTAAGGCCCTGCAGTTCCTCGGCGCGCGTCTCGACCATGGTGACGGCGAGCGGCAGGGGAGACAGCGCGCGGACGAGCGCCTTGCCGACATGGCCGGCGCCGAAGATGTAAACGTCCGGCCAGATGGCGCGTTCGTCCTCCAGACGCCGTTCGATCAGCTGGATTATGTGCGGATCGGCCTGCAGGAAGCGCAACAGCGTTCGCCCGCCGCAGCACTGCCCGATCTCGGGTCCGAGCGGAATGTCGAGCGAGAGCGTGGTCTCTTCGCCGACCATCAGCTTCAGCGCATGGGCGATGGCGCGATATTCCAGCTGGCCGCCGCCGATCGTGCCCCATGTCTCGCGCGGTGCGACCAGCATGAAGGCGCCCGCCTCGCGGGGCGTCGACCCTTTGACCGAGGCGACCTCTACGAAGACCAGCTGGCGATGGCGGGCGCAAAACGCCCTGAAGGAATCACGAGTGAACATGAGACGGCATCATACCGTTTTCATGCGTTCCACGGCCATCAGAATACGCTCCGGCGTCGCCGGTGCGTCGAGCTTTGGGCAGACCCGATAGTCGCCGACGCTGGCAACGGCCATCGACAGGGCTTCCAGGACCGAGATCGCCAGCATGAAGGGCGGCTCGCCGACAGCCTTGGAGCGACCGATGGTCGGTTCGGCGTTTTCGGACCATTCCGCCAGCTGGACGTTGAATATCTTCGGCCGGTCGGAGGCGAGCGGGATCTTGTAGGTCGACGGCGCGTGCGTGCGCAGCCGTCCCTTGCCGTCCCACCAGAGTTCTTCCGTTGTCAGCCAGCCCATGCCCTGCACGAAGGCGCCTTCCACCTGGCCGATGTCGATTGCCGGATTGAGCGACTTGCCGACGTCATGAAGGATGTCGGTTCGCTCGATCATGTATTCGCCCGTCAGCGTGTCGATCGACACCTCGGAGCAGGCCGCGCCATAGGCGAAGTAGTAGAACGGCTGGCCCTTGCCGCTGGCGCGGTCCCAGTGAATGTTCGGCGTCTTGTAGAAACCGGCAGCGGACAGCTGGACGCGTTCGAAATAGGCCTGACGGACGAGATCGGGGAAGGGGACTTCCTCCTTGTCGCCAATCTGTACCCGGTTGGGCAGGAAGGTGATGTCGGCCATCTTCACCTTCCACTTCTTGGCGGCGAAGCGGACCAGCCGGTCCTTGATCTGGTTGGCGGCATCGAGTGCGGCCATGCCGTTGAGGTCGGTGCCGGAGGAGGCGGCGGTCGCCGAGGTGTTCGGCACCTTGCCGGTCGTCGTCGCGGTGATCTTCACCTTGTCGATATCGACCTGGAAGGCATCGGCAAGAACCTGGGCGACCTTTGTGTAGAGTCCCTGGCCCATTTCCGTGCCGCCGTGGTTCAGGTGGATGGAGCCATCCTGATAGACGTGTACGAGCGCGCCGGCCTGGTTGAAGGCCGTCATGGTGAAGGAGATACCGAACTTGACCGGCGTCAGCGCGATGCCCTTGCGGATGACGCGGCTCGTGCGGTTGAACTCGATGATCGCCTGCCGGCGGGCCTGATAGTCGGACGAGGCTTCCAGCTCGTCGACGATGCGGCCGATGATGTTGTCCTCGACCGTCTGGTGGTAGGGCGTCAGAACGCGGTCGGAGCCCTTCTCACCGTAGAAATTCTTGCGGCGGATTTCGAGCGGATCCTTGCCCAGCGCATAGGCGATCTCCTCGATGATGCGCTCGCCGCCGACCATGCCCTGCGGACCGCCGAAGCCGCGATAGGCGGTGTTGGAGACCGTATGGGTCTTCAGCGGTTGCGACTTCAGAAGCACGTGCGGATAGAAATAGCTGGAATCGGCATGGAAGAGGGCGCGGTCGGTGACGGGGCCGGACAGATCGGCCGAGTAGCCGCAGCGGGCGGCATAGTTCGCCTTTACCGCGTGGATGGCGCCGTCGTCGTCGAAGCCGACTTCGTAATCGACGCGGAAATCGTGGCGCTTGCCGGTCGCGGTCATGTCCTCGTCGCGGTCGGGGCGGAATTTTACGGCCCGCTTCAGCTTCTTTGCGGCGATGGCAGCCAGAGCCGCAAACTGGTTTCCTTGCGTCTCCTTGCCGCCGAAGCCGCCGCCCATGCGCCGCGTGTTCACGGTGATCGCATTCGAGGGAATGTTGAGAACGTGGCCGACAATGTGCTGGATTTCGCTTGGATGCTGGGTGGAGGCCCAGATGGTGACCTCATCGTCCTCGCCGGGAATCGCCATCGAGATGTGGCTTTCCAGGTAGAAATGCTCCTGGCCGCCGATCCGCATCGTGCCGGAGAGCCTGCGCGGCGCATTCTTCATTTCCGCTTCTGCCTCGCCGCGCTTCAGCGTCATCGGGGTGACCACAGTCGGAGCCTTATTGGCCAGCGCGCCATCGATGTCGGTCCAGAAGGGCAGATCCTCGTATTCGATCTTTGCCTTCGTGGCGGCGCGGCGGGCAGCCTCGCGGGTCTCGCCGATGACGGCAAAGATCGGCTGGCCGTGGAACTGGACTTCCGTCTCCGCGAGGAGCGGTTCGTCATGCAGTCCGGCGGACGAGACGTCGTTGACGCCGGGCACATCCTTGCCGGTCAGCACGCAGACGACGCCGGGCGAGGCTTCCACCTCGGACAGGTCCATCGACAGGATTTTCGCATGCGGGCGCGTCGACAGACCGAGTGCGCCATGCAGGAGGTTCGCCGGTTCCGGCATGTCGTCGATGTAGTCGGCGGTGCCGCTGACATGTTTGTGGGCGGAGTCGTGCTTCAGGACCTGATGCATCGGGCCGTTGATGCTGTTTTTCGGTTCGAAGGTTCTCTTGTCCATGTCCGTCTTCCTCACTCCGCGGCTTCGAAGCGCACCAGTTCCTGTCGGTCGCCGGTGGTCTCGAGGTAGAAGCGGGTCAAAAGGTTCTTCGCCGTCAGCTGGCGGTATCCGGCGCTGGCGCGCCAGTCGGTCAGCGGCTGGAAATCGCTGTCAAAGGCGTCACGCGCCGCGGCGATCGTCTCCTCGCTCCATGGCTTGCCGATGAGAGCGCTTTCCACGGACCGGGCGCGCTTTGGCGTGCCGGCCATGCCGCCGAAGGCGATGCGGATGTCGGTGACGCTGTTGCTGTCGTCGAGCGTAAGGCTGAAAGCGCCGCAGAGCGCCGAGATGTCCTCGTCGCGGCGCTTGGAAATCTTGTAGACGGCAAACCGGCTTGCCGCCGGCGGGCGGGGAATGAAGAGGCTGTCGACGATCTCGTCGGCGGCGCGATCCTGTTTGCCATATTCGATGAAGAAGTCTTCGAGCGGGATCGACCGGCGGCCGCGCACGGAGCGCAGCGTCAGGGTCGCGCCCAGCGCGATCAGCGGCGGCGGCGTGTCGCCGATCGGCGAGCCGTTGGCGATGTTGCCGCCGATCGTGCCCATGTTGCGCACCTGCTCGCCGCCGATCCGGTCGAGGAGGGGGCCAAGCGCCGGGATTTCGGCGGCAAGTGTCTTGAAGGCCTGGCTATAGGTAACACCGGCACCGATGAAGACGCCCGTCTCGTCGGCGCGAACGATCTGCAGGTCGGTCAGGTGATTGATGAAGACGACGGGGTTCAACTCCCGCATCTGCTTGGTGACCCAGAGGCCGACATCGGTGGAGCCGGCGACGATCGTCGCTTCCGGATGCGCGGCAAGGATTTCGAGGAGCTTCTCGACCGAGCCGGGCACCAGCATCTGGCCGTCTTCCGAGGAGATGGCGATCGTTTCGTCGCTGCGCATCGACCACAGCTTGGCGGCGACTTCGGTACGGATCTTTTCCACCGGATCGAACAGCGTGCTCGGGCGCGCCGCCGACACCTGTTCGGCGGCCTTGACGATCGGCTCGTAGCCGGTGCAGCGACAGAGATTGCCCTGCAGGGCCTTCTCGATATCGGCGCGCGAGGGTGCGCTGTTGGAGAGCCAGAGCCCGTAAAGCGACATGACAATGCCGGGCGTGCAGAAGCCGCATTGCGAGCCGTGGGTGTCGACCATCGCCTGCTGGACGGGGTGCAGCTTGCCGTCCTTGGCCGCCAGATGCTCGACCGTGACGACGTGAGTCGCGTTTAGCGATCCCAGGAAACGGATGCAGGCATTGACCCCTTCATAGCGCAATGCGCCGTCGACCAGGCGGCCGACGAGGACCGTGCAGGCGCCGCAATCTCCTTCCGCGCATCCCTCCTTCGTCCCGGTCAGCCGGCGTTTCAGCCGAAGAAAATCCAGAAGCGTTTCCGTCGGGCGGACGGACGAAAGAGAAACGACTTCATCATTCAAGAAGAAGCGGATCGAATCTGCCATGACTTGCCTTTTGTCCAATTAGTAAACAAAAGGCCACTCTTTGCCTATTTCGGCATTCCGTCAATGGTTGCAGTGCAACGGAAACTATTTCGCCGTCCAGCCGCCATCCATGGAGATGTGCGTGCCGGTGATCTGCTTGGCGTCGTCGCTCGCAAGGTATTGTGCCAGTGCGGCGATCTGTTCGACGGTGACGAATTCCTTCGTCGGCTGGGCTTCGAGGATGACTTCCTTCTTCACCTGTTCTTCCGTCATGTTGCGCGCCTTGGCCGTATCCGGGATCTGCGCTTCGACGAGCGGTGTGAGCACGTAGCCGGGGCAGATGGCGTTGACCGTCACGCCGTGTTCGGCCAGCTCCAGCGCGACCGTCTTGGTCAGGCCGAGAATGCCATGCTTGGCGGCGACATAGGCCGACTTGAAGGGGGAGGCGACGAGGCCGTGGGCGGATGCAATGTTGATGATCCGGCCCTTGCCCTTCTTCTTCATGCCCGGAACCGCGGCGCTGATGGTGTGGAAGGAGGAGGACAGGTTGATGGCGATGATCATGTTCCACTTCTCGATCGGGAATTCCTCGACCGGAGCGACATGCTGGATGCCGGCATTGTTGACGAGGACGTCGATGCCGCCGAAGGTCTTCTCGGCGGTGGCGATCATGTCGGCAATCTCTTCCGGCTTGGTCATGTCGGCGGCGTGATAGAGGACCTTGCCGCTGCCGGCGTCTTCCAGTTCCTTCTTCTTTGCCTCGATGTCTTCGGGCTTGCCGAAGCCGTTCATCACGATATTGGCACCCTTGCCGGCAAAGCCCTTGGCGATGCCGAAACCGATACCGCTGGTCGACCCGGTGACGACGACAGTGATTGCCATGATGGAACTCCCTGTGAATGAGTTTGTGTTCTGCTGCATTGCAGTATCTAGGGCAGGTTATTGACAACAGGGAGCGCTGGCAATTGAGATTTCCGGCGACCGTGACGCGATGCCGCGGATGCGGAGTATTTGCGTTTTGTTTTCGTTTGACATTCGTTTTTGGCTGATATTGAAGTGAAACCAAAGCATGACTTCTGGGAGGACGGCATGGGCAGCTACATTCTCGCCATCGATCAGGGCACGACATCAAGCCGGGCGATCATCTTCGACGGGGACATGAAGGTCGTTGCGATCGCGCAGGAGGAATTCACCCAGTTCTTCCCCGATTCCGGCTGGGTCGAGCATGATCCGGAGGAGATCTGGCAGTCCGTAGTCTCGACGATCAAGGGCGCCATCAAGAAGGCCGGGATAACGGCATCCGACATCGCAGCGATCGGGATCACCAACCAGCGCGAAACGACGGTCGTCTGGGAACGCGACAGCGGCAAGGCGATCCACAAGGCGATCGTCTGGCAGGATCGCCGCACCGCTTCCTTCTGCGAGACGCTGAAGAAGCAGGGCCATGAAAAGACCTTCACCCACAAGACCGGGCTGCTGCTCGATCCCTATTTTTCCGGGACCAAGGTTGCCTGGCTGCTGGATCATGTCGCAGGCGCACGCGACAAGGCGGAAAACGGCGAGCTCTGCTTCGGAACGATCGACAGCTTCCTGATCTGGCGGCTGACGGGCGGCAAGTCCTTCGTCACCGATGCGACCAATGCCTCGCGCACGCTGATCTACAATATCAGGAACAATGAGTGGGATGCGGATCTTCTCGGCATCCTCAAAATCCCCGTGTCGATGCTGCCGGAGGTGAAGGACTGCGCCGCCGATTTCGGGACGACGGAGAAGGATCTGTTCGGCGCGCCGATCCCGATCCTCGGCGTTGCCGGCGACCAGCAGGCGGCGACCATCGGCCAAGCCTGCTTCAAGCCGGGCATGATGAAATCGACCTACGGCACTGGCTGCTTTGCCCTTCTGAACACTGGCACGGATTTCGTGCATTCGAAGAACCGGCTCCTGACGACGATCGCCTACCGCATGAACGGGGTGACCACCTATGCGCTGGAAGGCTCCATCTTCATCGCAGGGGCTGCGGTGCAGTGGCTTCGCGACGGGCTGATGATCATCGACAATGCGGCCGAATCCGGCGCGCTCGCCGCCAATGCCGACCCGTCGCAGGACGTCTATCTCGTTCCGGCCTTCACCGGCCTCGGCGCGCCCTACTGGGATGCGGAGGCGCGGGGCGCGATCTACGGCATGACTCGCAACACCGGCCCCGCCGAATTCTGCAAGGCGGCGCTCGAGGCGGTCTGCTTCCAGACCGGCGACCTGCTCGACGCGATGAAGAAGGACTGGAAGAGTGCTGAAGGCGACACGGTACTGCGCGTCGATGGCGGGATGGTCGCCTCAGACTGGACCATGCAGCGGCTTTCCGACCTGATCGACGCGCCCGTCGATCGTCCGACGATCCTCGAGACGACGGCGCTAGGGGCCGCCTGGCTCGCCGGATCGCGGGCCGGCGTCTGGCCGGATATGAACGGCTTTGCCGCCAGCTGGGCGCGCGACCGCCGTTTCGAGCCGCAGATGGATGACGACACACGCAAGGCAAGGCTCAAGGGCTGGAAGCGGGCGGTCGAGCGGACGCTGAGCTGATATTGTTCCGATTTACGGCCGGCACCAAATGTAGTAACGTTGCTACAAAGGAGACGCGGCCGTGACGATCATGACCAGCCGGGAATTCAACCAGAATACCAGCGGCGCCAAGAAGGCGGCCGAAAAGGAACCCGTGTTCATCACCGACCGCGGCCGGCCCGCGCATGTGCTTTTGTCGATCGAGGAGTACGAACGCCTCGCGGGGCTCCGGAAGCAGAATCTGGCGGAGCTTCTTTCCATGCCGGAAGATGACGACATCGATTTCGATCCGCCCAAGCTTGGAGACTTGGGAATTCGACCGGCTGAATTCGACTGATGTATCTCCTCGATACAAATGTCGTTTCAGAGTTGAGAAAATTTCGTAGCGGTCGGGCAGACAAGAATGTTGTGGCATGGATTGGCGTTAGCGATCCACGGCAATCCTTTATCTCCGCCATCACGCTTCTGGAACTGGAATATGGTGCGCTTTTGATGGAGCGTCGCGATGCCCGCCAGGGTGAGGGACTGAGGCGCTGGCTCGAAGAGACGGTGGTAGGCGTCTTTGACACCAGAATACTGCCAATCGACGGACACGTTGCTCGTGTCTGCGCCGGACTGCACATTCCGGACCACAAACCGGAGCGTGACGCGCTGATCGGGGCAACCGCCATTGCTGCTGGATTTACGCTGGTGACCCGCAATGTCCGCGATTTCGAGGGCATGCCGGTCAAACTCTTCAATCCGTGGGAACCGGTCGACTAGGCGACTGTTTTCGTGTTGAGGACAGTCTGTCTTCGCGGCTGCCCTTGGCCTCGTTCCGTCGGCGGCCTATGTCAGGCGTGAAAACCGAAAGGAACGATCATGGAACTTGGCCTCTATACCTTCGCCGATGTCGACCCGAATGCACCGAACAAGGGGGAGGCCGCGGCACGGCGCGCCGAGGAACTGATCGCCGAAATCGAGCTTGCCGACAAGGTCGGGCTCGACGTCTTCGGTCTCGGCGAACATCACCGCCCTGACTACATGGCCTCCAGCCCGGCAACGCTGCTGGCGGCGGCGGCGGTCAAGACCAAGAACATTCGCCTGACCAGCGCCGTCTCGGTCCTGAGCTCCGACGATCCGGTGCGGGTGTTCCAGCAGTTCGCTACCGTCGATCTTCTTTCGAAGGGCAGGGCGGAGATCATGGCCGGGCGCGGCTCCTTCATCGAATCCTTCCCGCTTTTCGGTTACGATCTCGACGACTACGACAAGCTGTTCGACGAAAAGCTCGGTCTTCTCATGAAGCTGCGCGAAGGCGAACGGGTGACGTGGTCGGGCGAAACACGGGCCGCAATCCATGATCTGCCGGTCTATCCGCGGCCGCTGCAGGATCCGATCCCCTTGTGGATTGCCGTCGGTGGTACGCCGAACTCGGTGGCCCGGGCGGCCTATTTCGGCCTGCCTCTGGCGCTTGCCATCATCGGCGGCGAGCCGCGCCGGTTTGCACCGCTGTTCGAGCTTTACCGCGAGACGGCCCGCAAGGTCGGTCACGATCCGGACAAGCTGCCGACCTCCATCAACGTTCACGGCTTCGTCTGGGATACGACGGAAGAAGCGGCCGACATCTTCTACGAGCCGCAGGCCGCGGTCATGAACCGTATCGGTCGCGAGCGCGGCTTCTCGGCAATGACGCGGTCGCATTTCGACATGCAGCGCGGAAAGCATGGTGCCATCTTCGTCGGCAGTCCGGAGGAGATGGCTGAGAAGATCGTCGCTCATCACCGCATCTTCCGCAACGACCGTTTCCTGCTGCAGATGGCGATCGGCCTGATGCCGCATGAAAAGCTCATGCACGCCATCGAACTCTTCGGCACGAAGGTGGCTCCTCTCGTCAGAAAAGCATTGACGGATGAGAAAAAGATGGAGAAAGCGGCAGAATAACACTGCTACCTGAACCAGAATAGCGAGCAACCGGACGGAGCCCATGGTCATTTCCTCAGACGACGAACTTCAAAAGCTGAAGGATATCGGCCGCATCTGTGGCGTTGCTCTGAAGCAAATGGGCGAAGCGCTGGAGCCGGGAATGACGACTGCGGAACTCGACGCGATCGGCCGCAAGATCCTCGAGGACAATGGTGCGCAATCGGCTCCGGAGTTCTGCTACAAGTTTCCCGGCGCCACCTGCATTTCCGTCAATGAGGAAGTGGCGCACGGCATTCCCGGCGCGCGCGTCATCCAGCCCGGCGACCTCGTCAACATCGACGTGTCGGCGGTCAAGGACGGCTTCTTCGGTGATACGGGCGCGTCCTATGGCGTGCCGCCGGTCGCCAAGCGGACGGAAAGGCTCTGCCGCGACGGCAAACGAGCGCTGTTCATCGGGCTGCAGCAGGTGAAGGCCGGCGCGCCGCTCGCCAATATCGGCAATGCCATCGGGCGTTTCGCCAACAGGAACCGCTACACGCTGATTCGCAACCTTGCGAGCCACGGCGTCGGCCGCTCGCTCCACGAGGAACCCTCCGAGCTGTCCACCTGGCCGGATAGGTCGGAGCGTCGTGTTGCCGAAGACGGACTGGTCTTCACCGTCGAGCCGTTTCTCTCGCTCGGCGCCGAATGGGCGGATGACGGCGAGGCGGACGAATGGACGCTCTATTCCGATCCGCGGGCGCTGACCGTGCAGTACGAGCATACCGTCGTTGCCACCAAGAACGGGCCGCTGATCCTGACGCTGCCGGATTGAGCGGCGGGCTACCGATCAAATTTATTGCGCCACCATTCAGCATTCCGCGTTTGTGTAGCGCGGTGTGGGATGCCATAACGCTTGTATGCAAATGAAGCCCGCCTCCGAATCCGCCCTGTTTGCCGGCCTGTCCGGTGCGATCGTCATGGCTGCGGCGATGGGCTTCGGGCGTTTCGTGTACACGCCCATCCTGCCGGGCATGATGGCCGGCGCGGGGATTTCGGCGGGTGATGCCGGCATCATCGCCTCGGCCAATTTTGTAGGATATCTCGCAGGCGCCATTCTCGCATCGCTCGGATGGGCCTCGGGGCGCGAGCGACAGGTGGCGCTCTGGTCTCTGGCCGCCAACGCCGTCCTGCTTGGCCTAATGGCCTCTACCTCCAATCTTTTCCTGTTCTCGGTCGTGCGTTTCGGCGCCGGCGTCGCCAGCGCCTTCATCATGATCTTCGCGACATCGCTGATCCTTGCCCGCTTTCCGGGCGACGCACGCGTGCAGGCGCTGCATTTCGGCGGCGTCGGTTTCGGCATCGCGCTGTCCTCGCTCATGGTGTTTGCCATGAAGCCGATCGATTTCGGCATCGCGCAATGGCGGGCTGAGTGGATTGTGGCCGGCGCGCTGTGTGTCTTGGCTTTCGTGGTTGGCGTGATCTTCATCCCGCGACCGGACCGGCATCGCGGCAAGACGCCAGCCGAGCCGCATCTGAGATGGAGCGGCGAGGGGATCCGGATGATCGTCTCCTACGGCCTGTTCGGCTTCGGCTACATCATCACCGCCACCTTCCTCGTCACCATCGCGCGGATGGGCGGGGGCGGGGCGGCGTCCGAGTTTCTCTGCTGGTTCGCCACCGGCCTGGCCGTCATGGCGTCGATGTTTCTCTGGCCGTTCTATGCGAAGAGAAACGGTCTTCGGCGGACCTACCTCACAGGGATTGCGCTGGAAGCGGTGGGCGTCGTTGCGTCCGTTCTGGTGCCCGGGCTCGCCGGCCTTCTGATCGGCGGCATCTTTCTCGGTGCGACCTTCATCATGATCACCGCCTACGGCCTGCAGCTCAGCCGCACGCTCTGGCATGAAAGTCCGCGCCGGGCGATCGGTCTCATGACGGCGGCCTTCGGGGTCGGGCAGATCATCGGCCCTGTCGTTGCCGGCTATGCGGCGTCGCTGACGGGAAGCTTTACCATGGCGAGCCTGATGGCCGCGGGGATGCTTGTGGTTGCGTTCCTTGTGATGACGCTCGGTGCCAAGCCCCGGTAAAGGCGCATTTTCCCTGATTACAATTGTGTCATCTTGGCCGCCCGCCATTGCCGCGTTTTGCGTTCTGGCCTAGGTTCCCCGCAAATCAATCCTGCTCGCATGCGAGACATACGACAAGGGAGCCGCATAGCTTGTTCCTCTCATTCTTCCCCAAGCCGAAGCCATTCTTCATTTCCGCCGTCGTCTGGTCGCTGCTCTGCATCGGCTTATGGTATGCCGGCGCCGACAGATGGGGAGAATACATTGGACTGGCAAGCACAATGCCCGACAGCGATCTGCCGATCGGCATATCGCGCTTCTGGGCGCCGTCGTTTCTCTGGTTCTACATCTACTACTTCTTCGTGGTCCTGCTGTTTGGCGCCGCATGGCGGATGATCAGCCCGCATCCGTGGCAGGGCTGGTCGCTCTGGGGCAGCGCGCTGATCATCTTCAACACCTATTTCAGCGTTCAGGTCAGCGTCGCCTTCAATGCCTGGTACGGTCCCTACTATGACCTCATCCAGAAAGCGCTCTCGACGCCCGGCGCCGTCACCGCAAGCGAGCTCTACCTCGGCATGCTCGGCGTTGCCGGCATCGCCTTCGTGGCGATCACCATCGGCGTCCTCAACCGCTTCTTCGTCAGCCACTGGATCTTCCGCTGGCGGACCGCGATGAACGAATACTACATGGCCAACTGGGGGCGGCTGCGCCACATCGAAGGTGCCTCCCAGCGTGTGCAGGAAGACACGATGCGCTTCTCTTCGACCGTCGAGGGGCTGGGTGTGAGCCTGATCGGCTCGGTGATGACGCTGATCGCCTTCCTTCCGGTTCTCTTTACGCTCAGTAAGGACATCACCGAACTGCCGATCGTCGGGCATATTCCCTATGCGCTCGTCTGGGCGGCGATCTTCTGGTCGGTCTTCGGCACGTTCTTCCTGGCGATCGTCGGCATCAAGCTGCCGGGGCTCGAATTCAAGAACCAGCGTGTGGAAGCGGCCTACCGCAAGGAACTCGTCTATGGCGAGGATGACGGCGCCCGCGCCGAGCCGCTGACGATCCGCGAACTCTACGACAATGTCCGGACGAACTATTTCCGGCTCTATTTCCACTACCTCTATTTCAACGTCGCCCGCATCTTCTATCTACAGGCCGACAACATCTTCAGCCTGCTGGTGCTGGTGCCGTCGATCGTCGCGGGCAAGCTGACGCTCGGCCTGATGACGCAGATCAACAACGTCTTCGACCAGGTGCGCGGATCATTCCAGTATCTCGTGAATTCCTGGACGACGATCGTCGACCTCCTGTCGATCTACAAGCGCCTGCGCGCCTTCGAGGCGGCGATCTATGACGAGCCGCTGCCGCAGATCGACCAGGATTACATGGCGAACCCGGTCGAGCACTGATCGGTCAGGATTTGTCTGAAGATCAAGAGGCGGAGGATTTCTCCGCCTTTTCCTTTTTCAGGATTTCCATGGCTTCCGGATAGGTGACGCAGGCAACATCGTCCTTGTGGCAGACATCCTGCAGAAGCCGGTCGAGTGCACGCCAGTAGGCGCCGTCGTTCATCTCCACGAAGTGGAAACCGAGCTGCAGCGGAATGCGGTCGCCGTCATATTGCCGGTCGAATGCGGACTTGAAGGCTTCATAGGCGCGCTCCTCGAACTGAGGCGCATCGCGCTTGTCTTCCTTGGCGTCGGAATGGCGGACATAGAGATTGTAGTCCATGCCGATGATGCGGCGGTCGCGCGGGCCTTCGGGGATGGTCGGGAGGCCGAAGCGGGTCAGCTTTCCATCCATGACCGGCAAAGCGGGACCGCGGGTCACGAGGCTCGCATCGAACAGGTAGCCCGCGTCCTTCTCCGCTTCCGGCAGCGTCTTGCTGACGGCGAGATATGGCGCGCGGAAGCCGCGGATGTCGTTGGTCACGAAGTCGGCCCAGCCATCCGGCGCGGTCTTGCCGATGCCGTCCCAGGCAGAGAGCAGGGTTTTGCGGAACGTGCCGAATTCTTCAAGCCAGTCGGCCTTGCTCCATTTGGAACCGTCGAAATGGCCGCAGGCGTGGCTGGCGATCTCGTGGCCTTCCAGATGGGCGTTCCAGACATTGTCGAGCCGCGCCGCGATGTCGGCATTGTCGGGCGCGAAGCCAACATTCGAGCGGCCGCGCTTCTCGCCGGGTGCCTGATAGGCGTGCGCCCTGTCCTTGGTCATGTAGAAGGTGCAGGAGAGGAAATAGGTGAAGTGCGCGCCGCTGTCCTTCGCCATCTGCCGGCTCTTTTCCCACAGCGCGTTGTCGTGGGCGCCGTCGAAGGAGATGATGACCAGCTGCTTCTGCGGCTCCTTCGCGATCGCCGTGGAGGCAAGAAGGCAGGTGAACAGCAATGAAAGGCGAGCAGAATGACGCATGAATGTCCTTCAATATTGATTTCGCGGGCCAATCCCGAATAAACCTGTGGCGCGAACGGATTGTCGCTGCTTCATGCAGGCGTTTCGTGGCGAAAAAACGATTGAATACAGCTTTCGGGGATCGGACATATGGCGCTTCTGGCGGTCAGCATCTTGCTTTTTCTCGCGGTCCATCTGGTCCGTGTCGTTGCGCCGGGTCTGCGCCGGTCAGCCATTTCCGCGATGGGAAGACCGGTGTGGATCATGCTCCATTCGGTGCTGAGCATTGCCACATTGGCGCTCTTGGTCTGGGCCTTCGCCGAGGCGCGGTCGGTGACCGGCATGCTCTACAATCCGCCGGTCTGGATGTCGCATATCACCTTGAGCCTGATGTTGATTGCCTGCGTCTGTCTGGCGGCCGCCGCGCTGCCGGCAGGCTACATCCGCACCAAGACGAAGTTTCCGCTGCTTGTGGCGATCAAGATCTGGGCGTTCTCGCACCTGCTTGCCAATGGTGAGACCTCCTCGGTGATGCTGTTCGGCGCATTCCTCGCCTGGGCGGTGGTGCTGCGCATTTCGCTGAAGAAGCGGGTGGCGTCCGGCGAGGTCGTAGCGCGGCCTTTCGTGTCCAGCCGCTACGACATTTTCGCGGTCGCACTCGGCATTCTGATCTGGGCGGCGATCGTCTTCCATCTGCATGAGGCCCTGATCGGCGTCAGCCCTCTGGTGGCCATGTAAACCAGGGTCGGCAAGAAAACACGGGCAGCCCCCTTACAATGCAGGCAAAATCGGGTAGAAGGCCCGGATAACAAAGGCTGGCGCAGAACGCGGCCGCGGAGACATGCATGGTACACAACGACGACAGTTTTATCCGTGAGGTAAACGAAGAGCTGCGCTCGGATCAGATGAAGGCCGTCTGGAGACGCTTCGGCCGGATCATCGTTGCGCTTGCCGTCCTGGTCGTCGTGGGAACTGCTGCCTATCGCGGCTACGAATATTGGGCCGATTCCCGTGCTTCCCGGTCGGGCGACCAGTTCCTTGCGGCGCTGCAGCTTGCTGACCAGGACAAGCTGGACGAAGCCAAGAAGGCGCTGGCCGACCTCGAAGCCAACGGCTCCGGCTCCTACCCGATCCTGTCGAAGATGCGCGCCGCTTCGCTGATGGCCCAGCAGGGCGACAAGAAGGGCGCGATCGACGCGTTCTCGGCAATCGGTAACGATGAGTCCGTTCCCGAAGCGATCCGCAACGCCGCAAAGCTGCGCGCCGGCTGGCTGCTCGTCGAAACGGGCACCTATGATCAGGTTTCGGCCGAAGTCGAAGTTCTGGCCGTTGCCGGCAATTCCTTCCGGCATTCCGCCCGCGAACTTCTCGGTCTCGCCGCCTTCAAGGCCGGCGATTACGGCAAGGCCAAGGAATGGTTCGACGCGATCGAAAACGACAACGAAACGCCGGCAAACATCGCCAACCGGGCCAAGATGCTGCTCGGCGTGATCGCTGCCTCCGGCAAGGTGGCGCAAGGCTGATATGAGCTTCACCGTCGCCATCGTCGGCCGTCCGAACGTCGGCAAGTCCACCCTTTTCAACCGGCTCGTCGGCAAGAAGCTGGCGCTGGTGGATGATACGCCGGGCGTGACCCGCGATCGCCGTCCTGGCGAGGCGAAGCTCATCGACCTCCGTTTCCGCATCATCGATACCGCCGGTCTCGAAGAGGCCGGCGCCGATACGCTGCAGGGCCGCATGCGCGCCCAGACCGAGATCGCCATCGATGAGGCCGACCTGACGCTGTTTCTGGTCGACGCCAAGATGGGCCTGACGCCGGTCGACCAAGAACTCGCCGGCATGCTGAGAAAGCGCGGCCGGCCGGTGGTGCTGGTCGCCAACAAGGCCGAGGCGCGCGGTTCCGACGGCGGCTTCTACGACGCCTTCACCCTCGGCCTCGGCGAACCGTGTCCGATCTCCGCCGAGCACGGCGAAGGCATGTGGGATCTGCGTGATGCCATCATCGCCGCGATCGGCGAGGAAAAGGCGTTTCCGTCCGAAGAGGAAGAGGCGGTCACGGACATCGACCTGCCGATCAGCGACGATGTCGATGATGACGACGAAGAGCCGCTCTACGACGACAGCAAGCCGCTTCGCGTGGCGATCGTCGGCCGTCCGAATGCCGGCAAGTCGACGCTCATCAACCGCTTCCTCGGCGAAGACCGTCTTTTGACCGGCCCCGAGGCCGGTATCACCCGCGACAGCATTTCCGTCGAGTGGGAATGGCGCGGACGGATGATCAAGATGTTCGACACCGCCGGCATGCGCCGCAAGGCGAAGGTCACCGAGAAGCTCGAAAAGCTCTCGGTCGCCGACACGCTGCGCGCCATCCGCTTTGCCGAACTGGTGGTCATCCTGTTCGATGCGACGATCCCGTTCGAAAAGCAGGACCTGCACATCGTCGATCTCGTGCTGCGCGAAGGCCGCGCCGCCGTGCTCGCCTTCAACAAGTGGGATCTGATTGAGGACCGTCAGGCGGTGCTCGCCGAGCTTCGCGAAAAGACCGACCGGCTGCTGCCGCAGGCGCGCGGCATTCGCGCCGTGCCGATCTCCGGCGAAACGGGGCAGGGCCTCGACAAGCTGATGCAATCGGTGACCGATACCGACCGGGTGTGGAACAAGCGCGTGTCGACGGCCAAGCTCAATCGCTGGCTCGACACCCAGCAGGTCCAGCATCCGCCACCGGCCGTCTCCGGCCGCCGCATCAAGCTGAAATACATGACGCAGGTGAAGACACGCCCGCCGGCGTTCATGATTTCCTCGACGCGCGCGGACGCGCTGCCGGAATCCTACGTGCGTTACCTGATCAATGGTCTGCGCAAGGATTTCGACATGCCGGGTGTGCCGATCCGGATCCATTTCCGGACCTCCGACAATCCGTTCGAAAAGAAGAAGCGCAAGACTCGCTGATCGGTTGGATTTCTCCGATCCGTCAATGGGATGCGGGCAGTTCCTGCGTGATTGATTCCGCGTTCTGGCGGCGCCGGAACAGGCCGAAGCGACGCGACGGCGGGATGCCGTTCGCCTTGAAGACATTGTCCAGGAACTGCCGCGTCGCCGCTTCCCATGTGAAGGTTTCCGACAGCGCGTGCGCATCCTCGCCCTTCAGCGGAAGAGCGTCGAGACAGGCCTGCCGCAGGTCGTCGTTCAGCGCTCCGGCCTGCGGATGGTCGCCGATGATGTCGATCGGTCCCATTACCGGATAGGCGGCCACCGGAACGCCGCTTGAAAGGGCTTCGAGGATGGTATTGCCGAACGTATCCGTCTTCGAAGGGAAGACGAAGACGTCGGCCTCGGCGTAAGCCGACGCAAGCTCCTCGCCGAATTTCACGCCGGTGAAATGAACGTCCGGGTAATGGGCTTTCAGCTTTTCCAGATCCGGACCGTCGCCGACGACGACCTTGGAGCCCGGAAGCTCGAGGTCGAGGAAGGCGGGCAGGTTCTTTTCGATCGCCACGCGGCCGACCGTCATGAAGATCGGGCGGGGGAGGCCGAAGGGGCGCTCCTGCTTTTCGCGGGGATGAAAGAGCGCGCCGTCGATGCCGCGGCTCCAGCGCATCAGGTTTTTGAAGCCATGCGCGGCGAGATCATTCTCGAGGCTCTTTGTCGCCACCATGCAGCCGGAGCCGGCATTGTGGAAGCGGCGCATGATGCCGTAGAGCAGCGTCAGTGGCACGGGGTAGCGGGCGGCGACATATTCCGGAAAGCGCGTGTGGTAGCTTGTCGAAAACGGCATGCCCTTGCGGCGGCACCAGGCGCGGGCGGCATAGCCGAGCGGCCCTTCGGTGGCGATGTGGACGAAGGCCGGCTGGGCTTCCTCGATCTTCTTGCCGACGGAGCGGGCGCTGCAGAGCGACAGGCGGATTTCCGGATAGGACGGGCAGGGGACGGAGCGGAAGAGCTGCGGCGTGATCATCACGGTTTCGAAGCCCATCTTGTCGAGCTCCCGGGAGGTCATCTCGATCGAGCGGACGACGCCGTTGACCTGAGGATGCCAGGCATCGGAGACGATGATGATTCGTGTCATTCCACAGTCACACCCATCCTTGCCGGGACCGGGCTGGCTCCAGCACGCCCGGACCATGCCTGCGTCATGTGACGTGAATATTACAGTGCGGCGGAACGCCTCAAAGGCCGAGCTTTTCGGCCGGTATCAATGCGCCATGATGGCTAATGACGCTTGCCGCGACGCGTGCTGCGAAGGCGGCGGCATCCTCCGGCGAAGCGCCGTCGAGATAGCGGGCGAGGAAGGCGCCGTTGTAGCTGTCGCCGGCGCTTGTGGTGTCGGCGACCTTGTCGGCGGTCGCGGCCGGCACATGGCGGCGGCCATTGCCGAAATCGAGGGTTGCGCCCTTGGCCCCGTCCTTGACGACAATGCCGGTGGCTCCGAGACCCTTGTAGCGGTCAAGGGTGGCGTCGATGGAGGCATCGCCGAAATGGGCGGCCTCGTCGTCGAAGCCGGGGAGCACGATGGACGCGGCGCGGGCGCCGAGGCTGATCGTGTCGAGCATGGTCTGACGATCCGGCCAGAGGCGCGGGCGCAGGTTCGGATCGAAGGCGACCGGCTTGCCGGAGACCTTGGCGCGGCGCAGTTCGGAGAGCAGCGTATCGAGGCCGTCGGGCTTCAGGATAGCCAGTGTGATGCCGGACACATAGACGATGTCGGCCGCATCGATGGCGCGGCGGAGGTGATCCGGATCGGCGGCGAGATCCTTGGCGGCGGACGTATCGCGCCAGTAGCTGAAGGAGCGTTCGCCGTCTTTCAGGTGGATCATGTAGAGGCCGGGCGTGCGGCCCTTGATGCGGCGGATGTCGCCGGTCTCGATATCGGCCCTGGACATGAAGGCGAGCATCTCGTCGGAGACCGGATCGTCGCCGAGCGCCGTGTAGTAGGAAACCGACCAGTCACCAGAAAGGCAGATGCGGGCATACCAGGCGGTGTTGAAGGTGTCGCCGGCATAGCCCTTGCGCAGAAGCCCGCCTTCGGCCTGCGACAGTTCGACCATGCATTCGCCGATGGAAAGAAAACGCTTCGCCAAGTCCGCCTCCAGAATTGCTGCCGAGCGGTCCTAGCCTTTTGACGCGATGCAGACAAGACGCCAGGGCCGCATTGCGGTTCCCCGGATTGTGCTTTACCCCTTGTCACAGGAGACCCTCCGCGCGGTGGCGGTCATCCGATTTTCAGATCAACAGGACGAGAGGTTCTCATGGCGGCTGGCAGGACGAATACGGGTGCGGACTGGTGGCGCGGCGGTGTCATCTATCAGGTCTATCCGCGCTCCTATCAGGACACCAGCGGCGACGGCATCGGCGATCTCAAGGGCATCACCCGTCGTCTCGACCATATTGCCTCGCTCGGCGTCGACGCCATCTGGCTGTCGCCGTTCTTCGCCTCGCCGATGGCCGACATGGGCTACGACGTTTCGGACTACTGCGACGTCGATCCGATGTTCGGCACGCTTGCCGATTTCGATGCGCTGGTCGAAAAGGCACACGAGCTCGGTCTGAAGATCATCATCGACCAGGTGCTCTCGCACAGTTCCGACCAGCATCCCTGGTTCAAGGAAAGCCGCTCGAGCCGCGACAATCCCAAGGCCGACTGGTACGTCTGGGCCGATCCCAAGCGCGATGGCACGGCGCCGAACAACTGGCTGTCGATCTTCGGCGGCCCGGCCTGGGAATGGGACGGCGTGCGCAAGCAGTATTACATGCACAACTTCCTCGCCTCGCAGCCCGATCTCAATTTTCACAATCCGGAGGTCCAGGAGGCTTTGCTCGAAGCCGTGAAGTTCTGGCTCGACCGGGATGTCGATGGCTTCCGGCTCGATACCGTCAACTTCTTCGTTCACGACAAGCACCTGCGCGACAACCCGCCGCTGGAGCCGGATCCGGACGCCGTCGGGCTCGATGCTCCCGACGTCAATCCCTACGGCATGCAGAATCACCTCTACGACAAGACGCAGCCGGAGAATATCGACTTCCTGAAGCGCTTCCGGGCGTTGCTCGACCGATATGAAGGCCGGACATCGGTCGGCGAGGTGGGCGACGGGGCGCGATCACTGAAGACGGTCGCCAATTATACCAGCGGCGGCGACAAGCTGCACATGTGCTACACGTTCGACCTGCTGAGCCCTGATTTTACCGCCGATCACATCCGTCGCTGTGTCATCGAATTCCAGAAGCAGGTGTCGGACGGATGGGTCTGCTGGGCGTTCTCGAACCACGACGTCCACCGTCATGTGAGCCGGTTTGCCCATAACTCTGCCGAATACGAGACCGTGGCAAAGCTGGCGATCAGCATTCTCGCCTGCCTGCGCGGCTCGATCTGCCTCTACCAGGGCGAGGAACTGGGGCTGCCGGAGGCGGAGCTTTCCTTCGAGGAACTGACCGATCCCTACGGCATCCGCTTCTGGCCGGCTTTCAAGGGTCGCGACGGATGCCGCACGCCGATGGTGTGGGAGCGGCAGCAGCCGAATGGTGGTTTCAGCATGGCAAAGCCCTGGCTGCCGGTGAAGCCGGAGCATCTGGCGATGGCCGCGGACGGTCAGGCCGGCGTCGAGGGATCGGTCATGGAGCACTACCGTGCCGTGCTGGCCTTCCGCAAGTCGCATGCCGTTCTCTTCGATGGCGACATGATGTTCCTTGGCGGCAATGCCGACCTGCTGGCCTTCACGCGGGAGAAGGACGGGGAGCATCTGGTCTTCGTCTTCAACCTGACCCGGCGGCCGCAGGACTATGCGCTGCCGGAGCACCTTGCCGACTGCCGGCCGCTCGATGCGCCGGCGATGGAGGGGACGCTGGAAAACCGCGTCGTCAGCCTTCCGCCGATGAGCGGGTTTGCGGGCAAGATAGGAGACTGATGATGGCGATCGCGATTGTTCGTTGCACGACGGATAACATGCGCGACTGGGTCCGCTTCCGGCACGTGCTGTGGCATGAACACACCGAGGAGCATCTCTTCGCCGAGGTGGAGGCAATGCTGACGCGGCCGGACCGGTTTGCCGGCTTCCTGGCGGTCGACGATGCGTCGGGACCTGTCGGTTTTGCTGAAGTCAGCATCCGCCATGACTCCGTGAGCGGCTGCAAGACCTCACCGGTCGCCTTTCTCGAGGGCATCTATGTTGCTCCTGAATCACGCCGCAAAGGCGTTGCGGGCCAGCTTGTGCAGGCGGTGGAGGGATGGGCCAGACAAAAGGGCATGACCGAGCTCGGCTCGGACGCCTATGCCGACAACACCGTCTCGCACGAGATGCACCGGTCGCTCGGCTTCGAGGATACCGAACGGGTGGTTTTCTTCCGCAAGGCGCTGGAGTGATCCTCCCGCTGCTCATCCCATCAGCGTGAAATTGTCGACGTCGACCATGCCCTTGTCGGAGATCTTCAGGTGCGGGATCACCGGCAGCGGCAGGAAGGCGAGCTGCAGGAAGGGTTCTTCCAGCGTGGCGCCGAGGGCGTAGGCGGCCTTACGCAGGTCGTGCAGCGTGTCGCGGACGCTTTCGTAGGGTTCCAAGCTCATCAGGCCGGCGACGGGCAGGGCGATCTCGCCGGTCACCTTGCCGTCCTCGACGACGACGAAGCCACCGTTGATCTCGGACAGCCGATTGGCGGCCCGCGCCATGTCGTCCTCGTTGACGCCGACCACGCAAATGTTGTGGCTGTCATGGCCGACGGTGGAGGCGATCGCGCCCTTCTTCAGGCCGAAACCCTGGACGAAGCCGTTGGCATGGTTGCCGTTCTTGCCGTGTCGCTCGATAACCGCGACCTTGATGATGTCGCGGTCGAAATCTATGCCCGTCTGGTTGCCCTTCGAGGGCAGTTGATAGCGGCGGTGCTCGGTGATGATCTTGCCGGGCAGGACACCGATGACCGAGGTCTCCAGTGCGCTTGACGGCACGCCGAAGTCGGCGGCATTGACGGGGTTCGCCTTGACGCTTTCGAGGCCGACGGGGGCGACGGGCTTGCGCGACGCGAACAGGCCTTCGGTGACGATGCGGCCAGCGGAGAAGACATATTCCGCCGCACAGTTTTCCAGGCTGTCGATCACCACCAGGTCGGCGCGCCAGCCGGGTGCGATCAGGCCGCGATCGCGCAGGCCGAAGGCGCGGGCGGCGGAAATCGAGGCGGCGCGGTAGACTGCGATCGGTTCGACGCCGGCGCGGATCGCGGTGCGGATCATGTAGTCGAGGTGGCCCTGTTCGGCGATGTCCAGCGGGTTTCTGTCATCCGTGCACAGCGCGACGAAGGGCGACAGGCGCTCGGTGAGGATGGACATCAGCGCATGCAGGTCCTTGGAAACGGAGCCTTCACGCACGAGGATGTGCATGCCCTTGCGGATTTTCTCCAGCGCTTCCTCGGCGCTGGTGCATTCGTGGTCTGTACGAATGCCGGCGGACAGATAGCCATTCAGGTCATTGCCGCGCAGAAGCGGCGCGTGGCCGTCGATGTGCCCACCCTGAAAGGCTTCGAGCTTCGCCATGCAGATCGGATCCTTGTGGATCACGCCCGGGAAGTTCATGAACTCCGCCAGGCCGATCACCTTAGGATGGTCGCGGAAGGGCAGGAGGCTCTCGATCGGCAGGTCGGCCCCCGCGGTCTCGAGATGGGTCGCCGGCACGCAGGACGACAGCTGAACGCGGATGTCCATGATCGTTTCCATGGCGGAAGCGAGGAAGAAGCGGATGCCTTCCGTGCCCAGGACATTGGCGATCTCATGCGGGTCGCAGATGGCAGTGGTCACGCCATAGGGCAGTACGCAGCGGTCGAACTCATGCGGGGTGACCAGCGAGGATTCGATGTGCAGATGGGTGTCGATGAATCCGGGGACCACGATCCGGCCGGAAATGTCGAATTCCTCGTTGCCGCTGTATTCGCCAAGCGTGCCGACGATGGTGTCGCCGCATATGGCGATGTCGGAGTGAACGAGTTCGCCGGTGACGAGATCGAAGAAGCGGCCGCCCTTCAAGACGATGTCCGCCTTTTCACGGCCCACGCCCTGGTCGATACGTCGGCTGAGGTCACTCATGCGAATCTGCTCCATGTTGCTTTGCAGCAAGTGTATCCCCCGCGGCAGGTCAAGGAAATGGCGGGAGACGGCTTTGGCGCTCAGGCCTTCGGTTTGTGCTCGACGGTCGCGACCGGTCCGCCGGCATCGCGCCAGGCGGTGAAGCCGCCCGCCACGTGGCTGACATTCTCAAGTCCCATGTCTTCAGCGGTCTTGGCGGCGAGCGCTGAGCGCCAGCCGCTGGCGCAGAAGAAGATGAAGCGCTTGTCCTCGGCGAAGACCGGCTTTGCGTAGGGGCTTTCCGGATCGATCCAGAATTCCAGCATGCCGCGCGGGCAGGAGAATGCGTCCGGAATGGTGCCTTCGCGCTCCCGCTCGCGCGGGTCGCGCAGATCGACGAAGACGACGGCCGGGTCACCGTGCAGGGAGGCCGCGTCGGCCGCGGTGACCGCGATGACCTGGGCATTCGCCTCATCGAGCAGTTGCTTGTAGCCCTTTTTCATTCGCTCCTCCGTCCGCATGTTCCAAGCGTTCCAGAGATCAACCTAGCGTCGCTTGCTCCGTGCGAAAACAGGGCAAGATGAAAAAGAGCGCATGCCGAAGAATTCGGGCGCGCAATCCGCCTCATGTTTTTGTCGACAACAGCCTCCGGCTTAAGAGTTCGATAATCAGCCTAGCCTAGAACTAACCTGTAATTTCTTGAGGCCTGCTCACCAATGCTCAATCAGACCACCAAGCTCGACCAGAGCCTGCCTGCAGTCATTCCCCCAAAATGTCCCGCCCGCACAGATCGCCCTTCAGAGCGTGGTTTTTTCTGGTGGGCGGCCGACGGGAGCGATCTGCCCGGCTGGTGCCTCGAAGCCAAGGTGATGCCGATTACGGACAAGCGGGAAGGTGGCGCCGGCGACGCCTATTTCGTGCCCGTCAGTGCCGGAAGCCTTGGACGCGATATCGCCGCAGTCCGCGATGAACTCGGCGATGATGCCTATCTGATTGCCGTCGTCGATGTCGCTCTCTCACCAACATGGTCCGCGAGGGTCATCTCTCTCGGTGCCGATGACGTGATGGATGTGACCGCGACGCCGGATGTCGTCATCGCGCGCGCCAGTCGGGCACTGGCGCGGCAATCGGCCAACGTCGCGCGCCTTGAGGAGGTCGCATCCGACCGCGCATTCCTGCAGACCTGCATCGACACGCTGCCTTCGCCGATCTTCTACAAGGACCGGCAAGGCCGATATATCGGATGCAACAAGGCCTTTTCCGCCTTCATCGGGCGCAGTCGCGCCGAGGTGCTGGGCAGCACCGTGTATGACGTCGCTCCGCCGGATCTTGCGAAGACCTACGAAGATGCGGATGAAGCCCTGATGCAGGAGCGCGGCGTGCAGATCTACGAAGCGAAGGTCTGTTTTGCAGGCGACGACCGCAGGCATACGGTGAGCTTCCACAAGGCGGCGATGATCGACGAAGGCGGCGAGGTCATCGGTCTTGCCGGCGCCATGCTCGACATCACAGAACATAAGGCGCTGGAGGCCAAGCTGATCGATGCGGCCGAGCGTGACCCTTTGACGAACTGCTACAATCGCCGCAAGTTCTTTACCGCAGGCGCTGCGATGGTCGAGGAGGCCATTGGGGGAAATGATCCTCTCTGCGTGCTGGTTCTCGACATCGATCACTTCAAGACCATCAATGACCGCTTCGGACATGCCGGCGGTGACGTGGTCCTGCTGGAGGTGGCGGAGCGTCTCGACGATCGCGTGCGCGGCGACGGGCTGATTGCGCGAGCCGGTGGCGAGGAGTTCTTCGTGGTGATGAAGGGCAAATCGCTCGACGATGCCGTCGTCTATGCGGAGATGCTGCGCAATCTGGTGGCGAGAGACGCTGTGCCGGTCAGCAGCGGCAGCGTGACGGTGACGGTCAGCATCGGCGTCGCCCAACTCCATGCCGAAGACGGCGGCCTCAATGACGTGCTGAAGCGGGCTGACGAAGCGCTGTACGCCGCCAAGGCTTCCGGGCGCAACCGTGTCCACAGGGCCGAAATCCTCGGCTGAGCCCGCCATGCTCGCGGCCAATGACGTGAACGGACCTACAGACGAAAAAGCCTCCCCGTGATGAGCGGGGAGGCTGTCGTTTCGCAATCCTCGGCCTTTTGCCTCAGATGTTGTTCATCAGGATTTCGCGCAGCTTGCCGAACAGCTCGTCGATGTGGTGCTTTTCGATGATCAGCGGCGGCGACAAGGCGATGATGTCGCCCGTCGTGCGGATCAAAAGGCCCTTTTCGTAGGCTTTCAGGAAGGCGGTGAAGGCGCGCTTCGTTGGCTCGCCGGCGATCGGCGAGAGCTCGATTGCACCGATCAGGCCGATGTTGCGGATATCGATGACGTTCGGGCAATCCTTCAGCGAATGCAGCGCATCTTCCCAGTAGGACGCCATCTCGGCGCCGCGGGTGAGAAGGCCTTCTTCCTTGTAGGTGTCGAGGGTGCCAAGCGCCGCCGCGGATGCGATCGGGTTGCCGGAATAGGTGTAGCCGTGGAAGAACTCGATCAGGTGTTCCGGCCCGTTCATGAAGGCGTCGTGGATTTCCGACGTCACGAACACGGCGCCCATCGGGATGACGCCGTTGGTCAGGCCCTTGGCGGTGGTGATGATGTCGGGCATGACGTCGAAATACTGGGCGGCGAACGGCGTGCCAAGACGGCCGAAACCGGTGATGACTTCGTCGAAGATCAGCAGGATGCCGTGCTTGGTGCAGATGTCACGCAGCTTCTTGAGGTAGCCCTTCGGCGGAATGAGCACGCCGGTGGAGCCGGCGACCGGCTCGACGATGACGGCGGCGATCGTCGAGGCATCATGCAGGGTGACGATACGCTCAAGCTCGGTGGCGATGTCGCCGCCATGCTCCGGCTCGCCGCGGGTGAAGGCGTTCTGGCCGGGCAGGTGGGTGTGTGGCATATGGTCGACGCCGGTCAGAAGTGTGCCGAACATCTTGCGGTTTGCGACGATGCCTCCGACCGAAATGCCGCCGAAATTGACGCCGTGATAACCGCGTTCGCGGCCGATCAGGCGGAAGCGGGAGCCGTCGCCCTTGGCGCGGTGATAGGCGAGCGCCACCTTCAGCGCGGTCTCGACCGATTCCGAACCCGAATTGGTATAGAGAACGTGGTTCATGCCTTCCGGCGCAATGTCGACCAGGCGGTTGGCCAGTTCGAAGGCCTTGGGGTGGCCGAGCTGGAAGGCGGGTGCATAGTCGAGCTCGCCGGCCTGCTCGCGAATGGCTTCGGTGATCTTCGGGCGGCAGTGGCCGGCATTGACGCACCACAGGCCGGCGGTGCCGTCGAGCACCTGGCGCCCGTCGTGCGTCGTGTAATACATATCCTTGGCGCCAACGAACAGGCGCGGTTCCTTCTTGAACTGGCGGTTCGCCGTAAACGGCATCCAAAAGGCGCGCAAATCGTTCGGTGTGGCATTCAATCTGTTTGACATTTTCTTCTCCGAAGCCCAATGCAAAACGGCACCCGATGCGGATGCCGCTTCGTTTTTTTACCGGATGGCAAATTATCAGCGCTGCGCCTTTAGTCAACGAGCGCCGCGAGTCCTGTTACCGTTCGGTGATGAGGTTGGGTGGAAGGTGCAACGAGGGCGGGTCTCTCGCTGTCGATTTGTGTCAGCGGACCAGGCGTGTGCCTGGCCGCGTTCACACCGTCGATGTGTCGGTCGGTAGACCTGGGCGAGGCCCGATCGCTGATATCAGGCCGCCGCCTCTCCCTGTATCGCCTTGGCGGCGTGAAGATCCGTCAATAGGGTCATCAGCCTCGCGACGGCTTCACTGTTGCTCGAATAGTATATTGTCTGGGCTTCGCGACGGGTGGCTACAAGCTTCTGTGCGCGCAATTTGGAGAGGTGCTGTGACAGGGCGGATTGGCTGAGGTCGACCCGTTCGGCCAGGTCGCCGACGGCGACTTCGCCCATCAAAAGAAAATTCAGGATCATCAGTCGCTTGGGATTGGCGAATGCTGACAGCATCCTGGCCGCCTCATCGCAGAAGACGGTAAGCGCCATTTTCTCGGTCATGGTTTTGTGTCTCGGTATTAAAGTAGGGCCTTGGGATTGCCATGTGGTATATCAGCAATTGTTGGATCGTACATTCTTAATTTTGGAAAACTGGAATATTTAGTTCATTTAATAAGGTTCGCATACTTTCTATGCTGTCCACTATCCTTCCGAATTCCTTGCGGATTAGAGTGTCGCCATTCTTGAGATCAAGGCCGGCTGGATCGATGCCAACCAGCCTGCATCTTCCCTTTGCCGGGTTGCGCCCCCTGGCTGCCGCAAGCCTGGAAATGATGTCCGGCCATCCTGCGTTAATGGTGTCCAAAAGATCCTGTTCGTATCTCTCCATTTGATTTGCGATAGATGGCGGGATCACAAAATCGCTGCCTTCCAGAAGATAGGCCCGGCCAAACCCGCCGTTCAGGCTCGCGCGTTGCGGCGTAAGCCTGAAGAAACGGAAGTCCGGAAAATCTATATACAAGGCCGCCTTGGGATGACGAGCGAGGAATCGGCGGCGCAATGTCGCATGTATGGCGCTGTCACGGTCGACCGGATCGGCGAGGCATTGAACGGTGACGCGCGGGTGGGCGAGGGGGTCGCCCTTGCCCGGCTCGCCGGCAAGCAGCGAGGCGCGGCCATCGGCCAGCAATGCCTTGGTGTGGGTGGAGAGCGCGGACACCAGAATGATCGGGGCGCAGTCGGGAGCGGTCCCGACCAGCGTGCGGCTGACAAACGGAAACCCGGTTCCGGGCTCCAGGACCGACAGGGAGGCGTAGGAGGCCGAACGCAGAAGCGCGCGGGCCAGACCGCGCGCTTCCTCATCCGTCTCTCTGATGACCGACGGCTTGTCTGCCATGTTTCCTGACCGCGTTACGCCGGCTCGGCGCGCTTGTGGCGCGTCAGGCCGGAAATGACGTCCTGCGCTCCGATCGTGCCGACAACCGCGCCGTTCTCGACCACGCCGATGACACCGGGCTGGCGCGACAGAGCGTCGAGGATGTTGGCGAGCGGCGTCGTCGGAGAGGTCGTCCCGGTCACACCGCTTCCGGCTTCAGCTCCGCCGGCGCCCGGCCGCATCACGTCGCGGGCGAGCAGCATGTTGATCGGGTTCAGGTGCTGGACGAAATCGGCGACGTAGTCGTTTTCCGGGTTGCGGACGATCTCCTGCGGCGTGCCGCACTGGATGATCCTCCCGCCTTCCATGATGGCGATGCGGTTGCCGATCCTGACCGCTTCGTCGAGATCGTGGCTGACGAAGAGAATAGTTTTCTTTAGCCGCCGCTGGAATTCCAGGAGTTCGTCCTGCAGCCGCGTCCGGATCAGCGGATCGAGCGCCGAGAAGGGTTCGTCCATCAGGAGGATCGGTGCGCCGGTCGCGAAGGCACGGGCCAGGCCGACGCGCTGCTGCATGCCGCCGGACAGTTCGCCCACTTTGCGGTTCTTCCACTGGGCGAGGTTGACCAGTTCCAGCTGCTCGTCGACCTTGGCGTTCATCTCCTTCTCCGGCATGCCGGCGAGCTCGAGGCCGAAGCCGACATTCTCGGCGACTGTCCGCCACGGTAGCAGCGCAAACTGCTGAAACACCATGGAAACGGTGTGCGTGCGCAGGTCGCGCAGTGTCCGGGCATTGGCGGTGTAAGGGTTGACCGGCCCGTTCGGCGTGATCACCGAGACTTCGCCGCGCACGACCGGGGCAAGCGCGTTGACGGCGCGCAGCAGCGTCGACTTGCCGGAGCCGGACAGGCCCATCAGGACGAGAATCTCGCCCTCCTTGACGGTCAGCGAGGCGTCGGCGACGCCGAGAACGAGGCCGGTCTCGCGGCTGATCTCGTCGCGGGTCTTGCCGGCGTCGATCATCGGGATCGCTGGTCCGGGCTTGTCGCCGAAGACGATGTCGATGTTCTTGAAGATGACAGCGTCACTCATGCGCCTTCTCCTTCGTCGGAAATGCGGAACACGCGGTCGAGGATGATTGCCAGGATGACGATGCAGGTGCCTGCCTCGAAGCCCTTGGCGACGTTGACCGTATTGAGCGCACGCACCACCGGTACGCCGAGACCCGGCGCGCCGACGAGTGCGGCGATGACGACCATCGACAGCGACAGCATGATCGTCTGCGTGAGGCCGGCCATGATCTGCGGTAGCGCGAAGGGCAGTTCCACCTTGGTCAGCACCTGCAGCGGCTTCGCGCCGAAGGCTTCGGCGGCTTCGACCAGCGAACCGGGCGTCGAGATGATGCCGAGACGGGTGAGGCGGATCGGCGCCGGGATCGCGAAGATCACCGTTGCGATCAGGCCGGGTACCATGCCGAGGCCGAACAGGATGAGCGCCGGGATCAGGTAGACGAAGGTCGGCAGCGTCTGCATGAGATCGAGAATGGGGCGAATGACGGAATAGAGCCAGGCGCGGCGGGCGGCGGCAATGCCGATCGGAACGCCGATGATCATACAGACCGCCGTGGCGACGACGACCAGCGCCAGGGTTTCGGTGGTTTCCTTCCAGTAGCCCTGGTTCATGATCAGCAGGAAGCCGATGAGCACCAGCAGCGCGTTGGAGAGGCTGCGCCTGAAATACCAGGTCGCCGCCGTGAAGACGAGAATGATGAAGATGCCGTAGTAGTTCTCGTATCCGGTGCCTTTGAGGTCGGGCATCTGCAGCACGTAGACGAGCGCATCGATGCAGGACTTCAGGACCCTGGTGACGAAATTGAAGAACCAGCCGAAATTGTCGGTGAGCCATTCGAAGAAGGCTTCCGACCATTTGCCGATGGCAATCTTGTAGTCCTTGTCGAAGAGAAATGAGTTGTCTGAAAACATGGCTGAGTGGGGCCCCCGTGCCTAGACTGTCCCTGCAATCGGAAACGGGGTGCCTTGGCACCCCGTTTCGTCATGTCATCAGAGGCCGAGAGCCGACTTGACCGCGGCAGAGGCATCGCCGCCGTCGAAGGTCGTCACGCCGGCGAGCCACGGCTCGATGGCGTCCGGATTGGCCTTCAGCCATTCCGTTGCGGCAGCTTCCGGCTCTTCGCCGTCATCGAGAATCTTGCCCATGATCTCGCTTTCCATCGGCAGTGTGAAGGACAGGTTCTTCAGGAGAGCGCCGACGTTCGGGCATTCGCTGGTGTAGCCTGCGCGGACGTTGGTGTAGACGGTTGCGCCGCCGAAGTCGGGGCCGAACACGTCGTCGCCGCCGGACAGATAGGTCAGGTCGAAGCGAACGTTCATCGGATGCGGTGCCCAGCCGAGGAAGACGATCGGCTGGTCGGCCTTCTTGGCACGGGCAACCTGCGCCAGCATGCCCTGTTCGGAGGATTCCACGAGTTCGAAGTCCTTCAGGCCGAACTGGTCGCCCTTGATCATGTCGAGGATCAGGCGGTTGCCGTCATTGCCGGGCTCGATGCCGTAGATCTTGCCTTCGAGCTCGTCCGAATGCTTGGCTATGTCGGCGAAATCCTTGATGCCGATTTCGGCGCCCTTGGCATTGGTTGCGAGCGTGTACTTGGCGCCTTCGAGGTTGGCGCGCACACTTTCGACCGAACCGTCTTCACGGTAGGGCTTCAGGTCGCCTTCCATCGTCGGCATCCAGTTGCCGAGGAACACGTCGATGTCCTTGTTCTTCAGCGAGGTATAGGTCACGGGAACGGAGAGAACGGTGACGCTCGGCTCATAGCCGAGAGCCTTGAGAACGACGGACGTCGTCGCCGTCGTGGCGGTGATGTCGGTCCAGCCGACGTCGGAAAAGCGGACTGCCTTGCAGTTGTCGGCTTCTGCTGCCATCGCGCTTGTGAAGCCGACGATGGACATGGCCGAAGCCGCAAAAATTCCCAGAATGCTTGTTTTCATCATGTTTGACTCCCAGTCTTAATTTTTGTTCCCAAGCCAAGCACCAATACCTCAATCGATCAAGCGGTTTCGGTTCGTTTGCGCCAGTTTGCCCAGTGCGTTTGCGACGTTCAGAAATGGCTAAAATTTAAGCGCGCGGGGAGTTGGTCTGGGATTTTGATCATGCCGCATGCGAACGCACAGCGGCGGTGAAACGGTGAGGCAAGCCCGGAAAGGGCGGGTGTGACCTAGCGGCAGGCTGCTGGAAGGGCAACCCCTTTTGGGGAAATTTCATTGAAATTCCTGTGATTTTTGCCAGTTTTTTCACTTTTGGCGATGGCTGGCGGAAGTCCTGTTGCTGCACGCGCACCTAGTGGGTGAAAATGTGCCGGGTTTGATCCTGATCAAGCCGCGTCATCAGGTCATGCCGTAGAGCATGCTTATATCGAGTAGCATTGCTGCATGTTTTGTCGGCGTGGGGTCGGCAAAACGGATGACGACGAAAGGACATCGGATGAAGTTGAGTTTTGTTGCCGTTGCTGCCGCATCGCTAATGGTCGCGGGAGCGGCCCATGCGGACGGGGATGCTGCAGCCGGCGCCAAGGTTTTCAAGAAGTGTGCGGCCTGTCACACCGCCACCGAGCCGAAGAACAAGGTTGGACCGTCGCTGATGGGTGTGGTCGGCCGTCCGGTGGCAACCGTAGAGGGCTACACCTATTCGCCCGACATGAAGGCCTTCGGGGCCGACGGCAAGGTCTGGGACGACGCTCTGCTCGACCAGTATCTCAAGAAGCCCAAGGCGCTGGTGCCGAAGACCAAGATGGCGTTTGCAGGTCTGACGAAGGAAGAGGATATCCTCGACATCATCGCCTACCTCAAGGATCCGGCGGCGGCAAAGTAACGTCGCGCCGATCTCTTGACAGCATTTTCAAAGAGATGGCCCGGCGGATCGTTCCGCCGGGCCTCTTGTCATTCGCCTGCCGATTATCTCTTGTACCGATTGCAGCCATAACTACATTTCAGCGGCGGAATCACAACTATCCGTTTGGATTGATTGTCTTCCCGCGATTGACGGAACCGCGTCTGCCGATAATCTGCAGACGGGCTCACAAGGGGAGACGTTTGCAATGGCCACGCTTCAATCGTTCGACAGCGAGATCGAAAAGACCAGGGGTATCGTCAAGGACATGCGCTCGAAGCTCGAGCAGTCCGGCATTGTCCTCGAGGAATTCGCCAAATCCGATGAAAAGCTCGGCAGTGCCGATTTCGACATCGAGAATGCGCGGCTACAGGATGTCATCAACCAGCAGAAGGTGATGGAAACGAATATCGCCGACCTGATCATCGGGCTAGAGGATGCCACCAATGTTTTCGGACAGGAGTTCGAAAGCATGAAGAGCATGACAGGTTTCGAAAAGTTCGTCGGCATCTTCTCCAAGCAGAAGGCGCAGCGCATGCGCACCGACCGGGTTCGCAACATGTCGCTCGCCGGCAATCTGCAGGACCTGCTCGGCAAGTCGGATGCGATCGTCGGTATCCTGAAAGAGCAGCGCGCCGTTCTCGACGAGCGCTACAAGACGTCCGAGGCGAGCCTCGTGCAGGTGATCGAGCGTCGCAAGGCGACGATCGGCACGCTGGAAGAGACGCAGAAGCGGATCGACGATCTTAATCCCATGCTCATGGACCTCGAAAACCGCATTGCCGCTTCGACCGACCAGGGCGAACGCACGCAGATCGAGGGCGAGCGCTCGGCGATGGCGACGGAGTACAATCAGTTGCAGGCACGCGAGCAGGAACTGTTGGCCGAGAGCCAGACGTTGGAACGCTACACGTCGATGTTCCAGACCTTCGTCGACTCGCTCAACAACCAGATTGCCGCCCAGAATACGCTGATCAACAAGCTGACGATCGACACCGAGCAGCGCATCGTTCTCTACAAGGCGCTGGAAGATTCGCTGAAGACGGCGGCGCAGCAGGATGTGGCGCACAAGATCAACACGCTTGGCAGCAAGGTCGATACAGCCGCCGAGGAGACGATGGCCGGCATCGGCGCCGCCGCCCAGCGCCACATTGGCGATCTTCTGGAAATGCACGAGAAGAACATGCTGTCCACCCAGGACATCCAGCGCCGCAAGAAGCTCGCCGACGACGCCTTCGCCCGCCGCTTCCAGGCGGTGATGGACAAGCACAATTCGGCAAACTACGTGAAGCAGTAAGCTTTCACACGGCATTCCCGACCCTTTCCCCATACATGGGGTCAGGGTTGGGATCAGGGGCATTTGGAAATGAGCAATGGGTCACCCGCCGCCGCGCATTATTTTGCGACGATCAAGGCGGCGCTTTCCGGGTTTGAGGCTTATGTGGAGCAGCGTGGGCCGAAGGGGCCCGTCGATGGTTTCGCGGCGGGCGTGCTGGAACCCTATCTCAGGCGGCTGATGGCGTCGTTTTCCTGCTGGGAGACGCATGCCGGCTTTGCCGAGCAGTTCCGCATTTCGCGTGCCGACAGCGGCTTTCCGGTGTTCCAGAACGTGCTGGAACTCGAAAACGACCGTGCCAGCGCCGAGAGCCGGCTGGCCTCCATTCCCCCGGCGCAGGCGCTGCGCGAGGAAATGGCGGACTTCATCCTCAGGCAGAAGAGCTTTCCGTCGGCGTTGCAGCAGCAGATGGCCGAGCGCATCTACCTGGAGCAGATCGGCGAGGGCGCCGTCTTCTCGCCGGCCGTCCTGCCGGACACGCTGCATGTTTCCGTCAATCCGAAGACGATGCGGCCGGTCTATCACGTCGCCTGGGGCATTTTTGACGGTAGCCAGACGCTGCCGATGGTCTATCTGGCGGCGATCGAGGATTCGTCGGAAGAGATGGTCAAGCTGCTGGTGACGAAGGACGGCAGGCTCAATCCGGATGCAGACATTCCGCTGCCGGTCGGCGGTTTGCTCAATCCGCGGCTTGCGGTGCGGTTCGACGATTTCGTCGTGCGCAACGGCGCCTATTCGCTCACGCCGGCAACGATTGCCGTCAATCTCGACCAGGATTTTCCGGAACTGCATCCGAAGGTCGTGCGCCGGCTGGTGCTCGGCCCGCTCTATTCCGCCGGCATCACCGAGAACAACGGGCGCGTCAACGACGTGCTCTCCAAGGTCCGGAACGGCGACAATGCCTGGATGTTCACCTGGACGATGCAGGAGATCTTCTCCAAGCGCGAGCGGCCGGAAAAGAAGGGCTTCTTCTCGACCGCGCCGGCGGCGGAGGAATTCCACATCGAGACCAACGATCTCGAGGCGACCCGCATGGGGGTCAGCGCCTACGAAAAGCACGCCCTCGTGCCGCATGACGCCTATCAGGCGCTCTATGCAGCCGGCGAGGCCGACAGCATTTTCGGCAATTACAAGGTGCATGTGATTTCATCGAACAGGGTGATCAGCGAGGTTTGACGATGGCTGCCAGTACCGGACTGACCACGATCCACGAAGATGATATCGCCAAGCATCTGGCGGTCGCGCAAGGCATGGTGACGCGGCTCGTGATGATCGAGACCGGCGGTGCCGCGCCGTCGACACCGCTTGCCGGCACCGGTCGGCGCTTCGTTTCCACGGTCTCGACCGGAGGCATGCGGCGAACCCGCGAGGTCGAGCTGTCGAAGACCATTCAGTCGGTGAAGCCCGACGACCCGCTGATGTCGCCGGCCCAGCATACGCTGCTTTACAGGGCGCGGCGCGGACTGCAGGTGGCGCTGGCGGTGGCGGAGGTCTACGGCCGGCAGACCGCGCTCGAAGGCCTGATGGCGCGCAACATCTCGGCGCCGCTGCAGGGTGAGGAGGCGACGCATTTCAAGGCGCTGCTCGCCGCCCAGGCCTACGTCGCCGCCTTCACCTTCGCCGCCTATCTGGCGCAGACGCTGGCCGGAGAGGGCGAGCCGGTCAACGACACGCATGAGCCGGACTATCTGTTCGACACGCCGCAGGACGCGTTGAAAAGCATGATCTCGGGGCTCGACACCGCAATTGCCGGTGGCGCCGACGAGATGGCGATGACGGCGCGGGCGAGAGCGTTTGCGCGTGAGGCGATTGCCGGACTGATCGGCCGCAAGGCGCGCTTTACCGGCCTTTCCGCCTTCGAAGGCAATCACATCCGCATCGACCAGGACGATTTCACGCTCGACGGTTTCGATGTCGCGCCGGGACAGACGCGCAAGCCGCTGGTCATGACGTTCAAGAAGCCAAACGAGATCATCGGCAACCATATCGCGAAGTATCAGGCGATGAAGCTTGCCAAGATGCTGATGGCCTATGATTTCGACCGGCAGATGAACCCCTTCGTCGAGCTCGGCGGTTTTCTCTTCACATTCATCGGCGATGGCATGCCGGGCACCGGCAAGACCATCCTCATCCAGATGGTCGCGGGCCTCCTCAATGACTACTGCCAGGTGGCCGGTTATGCCTTCCACTACGAGAATTTCGGTGTCGACCAGATTTCGTCCTATCAGGGCAAGTCCGGCCAGAACTGCAAGGAGTTCATCAACAATGTGATGAACCCGCGGGCGATCGGCTTCGGCACGATCGACGACATCGATCAGGTGGCCGCGAAGCGCGCCGACGACCGGGCATCCGCTGGCCAGCAGGAGGTGACCGCCGTCTTGATGGAGAGCTTTGCCGGCGCGTCGACCGTGGTGCGCGGCAATTGCTCCTTCGGCATGTTTTCCAACTATCCGGAGAACGTCGACGATGCGCTGCGCCAGCGCGCCGGCGCCCGCTGGCTGGTCGATGGTCCGCAGACGGAAGATGATTATATCGACATCTTCGCGCTCCTGATCGGCAAGAACCACTCGATCCCGCTCGGCCAGCACGTGCTCTTTGCCGGACAGGAGATAAAAAAGGCCGTCTCCGAGGCCTATCAGGGCTATTCGCGCCCACAGGAGGAGGGGTTGGTGGCCGTGTGGGACCGCTTTACGCGAGACCACGGCGAGCCGAGGTCGCTGGCCGACATCGGCGCCTATCTGCACATGATCAAGGTCGCCGAGCCGCGCTTCACCGGCCGGGCGATCAAGAGTATCACCGATGCGATCAACATGCGGGCAATGGATGTCGACCTGCCGGACGAATGGTTCGCGACACCGGAAGCCTTCATGCACAAGAGCTACGACGAGAAGAAGGCGATGATCGAGGATCTGCGCGGGCCGATCACGCTTGAGATGATCCTGCAGGAGATCAACCGCTACGCCGACAGCGAATTCCGCTACACCGACAAGTCCGACGATGCCGCCGTTTCCGACATTGTCCGCCGCGAGCGTCAGCGGGAGAAGGCGGTGCGCGAGATCGAGACGATGAAACGGGAAGGGCGCTGGCAGGAATGAAACGCCTTCTCGAAGCCGAACTGATCTATGGCAGGCTGCTCGACATCGCCGAGCCGCACCTGATCGCGCGCTATAACAAGGCGCTGAAGGGTTTCGGGCTGCCGGAAACGAAGCTCGACCGGTTCTCGATAGACATGACCGGATTTTCGCCGGACGTGGCGGCAGAACTCGACGACTGGGACTATCTCGACCCGAAGAAGGTCAACCGCCGCTTCGTCATCATGACGCCGGATCAGGAGAATCTGCCGGTCGTCCATACGAGCTTTTCCAACACCGCCGGGCTGATGCACGAATTCTACCTCGCCAACCGGCGGGCGATCACGGCGGTGACGATCAAGGATGCGCTCTACGGCGAGATCGAGGATTCGGTTGCCGAGGTCAAAAGTCTCGAAGATTTGCTGTCGATCAACGAAGTCCGTTTCCGCGTGCTGTCGGCGGAGGATCTGCTCGGCAAGGCCGGCGAGTTGCGGGCGCTTGCCGACCGGCTGACGACGGTGCCGGACGCCTGGCGCGACGATGCGATGCTCAACCGCATGGTGGAGCTCGCCAAGTCGACCGGCGACATCCGTCAGAACGCGCTGGTGCCGGACAAGCTGGTGTTTCGCCACGAGAGCTTCTGGGCGGATCATTTCGGTGGCGTCTACATCTTTTCCGACGAGCGGACGATCACGGTGATCTGCGATCCGGATGCGCCGGGCTTCCGTCGCTCGCGGCCTTGGCAGGTCAGTTACATCTCCATCAACGATCATGCCCGCATCTACGAATTCCTGGCCCGCTCGGGCCGCATCGAGCTGCCGCGGGCGAGCTGGGTGGACGCATCGGGGCTCTACCGCCACCGCGCCGACATGGCCCTGCAGTCGCTGATCGCCAGGCTGGAGCCGCAGGCGGATTTCGAGCGGATCGATCCGATCTGGACGCAGACCTTCCTGCATCGAAACGCCGACGCCGTGATGGCGGAGGGGACCTATCCGTTTCTCGCGGGCATCCAGAAGACCATCGCGCAGACGGGCTCCATCCGGATGGATGAGGTGGCGCCTGAACGGCGCTTTTCGCTGTTGCGCGCCGACCCCGCACATCCGGACATGTGGCTCACCAACCGGCTGATCGCCCAGCTTGTGCCGCAGGATTTCGTGTCCCGCTTCGTCTTCGACAAGCAGGGCTTCTACCGGAGCTATGAGGATTTTCCCGAGAATTTCCGCGCGCATGTTGTGTCGGTGCTGACCGGCGCATATCTGAAAGACAAGAAAGCGTTCCGCAAGCGCCTCTACGGCATAGGAGACGACATCAATGCTTGATCCGATCATCGAATTCTTCGAGCGCGGCTTCCGTGCCATCGGCCGCGGATTCGGCATGCTCGTGGCGTGGATCGTCTGGCCGTTCATGGCGCTGACTGGCTGGTATCGCCGCCGCCACTGGCTGGTCAAGGGGCCGATCGGCGTCTTTCTCATCGTGCTGGTCGGTCTCTATGGTTATTTCATCTGGCAGACTCAGGTCTGGTCCGGTTTTAATCCAGACCTGGTCAAGAGCTATGATTTCGGATCTCGCACGCTGAGCGCCGGTGAGGCCGTCCCGGACAAGCCGGGGACCTGCGAGCCGTCGGCGGTCGTCAAGGTCGCCTCCGATCTTACCGATTTCAACGTCAACCAGAATGCCTGGATTTCGTCGATGCTGCTCTACAAGCTCGGCCTCTTCGGCATGGACTGGGACAACACGCCGTTCCTCGACAACAAGGCGTCCTTCCAGCGCGGTGTGAACCAGGTCGTCCGCCGGACGGCGATCGAGCTCGTCGATGCGCTCGGCCGCGTGCGCGGCACGTCGAGCATCAACAACGACCTGCAGCGGGCGCGGGGCAATATCCAGTTCGACGAATATACCTGGTATTTCGGCCTGCATCCGTTCGGGTTCAAGACGCCGACGCCGAGCTTCTATCGTCAAGCGATCAAGGATTTCGACAAGTTCAACAGCGATCTTGCATCCTGCAACGCGACCTTCGATACGCGCGCCGACAACCTGATCCAGCTCTTCGACCGCATGGCAAGCGACCTCGGCAGCACCTCGGACATTCTGCGCAAGCGCTCGGAAGACTATAATTCCGGCTGGTTCGATACCCGTGCCGACGACCGCTTCTGGTTCGCCTACGGGCAGCTCTACGCCCAGTATGCGGTGCTGTCGGCGGCCCGGTCGGATTTCGCGGATGTGGTCAAGGAACGCAATCTTGGCGCCATCTGGTCGCAGATGGATGCGCAGTTCGAAGGTGCACTGAAAATTCGTCCGGCGATCATTTCGAACGGCAGCGAGGCCGGCTGGATCATGCCGACGCATTTGGCGACGATGGGCTTCTATATCCTGAGAGTGCGTTCGAACCTCGTCGAACTCCGGTCGGTCCTCGACCGCTGACGGGTTGCGATAATTTTATGAAGAAAATCGTCGGCCCGCCCTGTGCTTTGGCGGGCCTGCAGCGGTCTCAGGCGGTTGCCAAGTTTTCGGTGCCATCGCCTACGAAGCCGATGGCGCGAAGCCGCTCGAAGAATTCATAGGTCACGCCGACCATCTCGCCCCGACCTTCCGGCGTTTCCCGGTACCGGCCGACGCAGCGGGCGAACTTGTAGTTCTGGTCGCTGCCTTTCAGGCGAAAGATGACGTGGAAGCTGTTCTTCTGCTCGATGCAGGTCTCGAGCGCCTGGACGACAAGGGTATAGTCGTCGGGATGGATCTTGCTGTTGGCCTCGACCAGGTTCATCGGACCTGTGGTGTATTCCATGCCGAACAGCGTGAAGATATCCTTCGTGGCGAAGAAATGCCCGCTTTCCAGATCCATCCGCCAGAAACCATAGAGCCGGTAGGCGGCGACGAGTTCCACGATTTCCTTGTCGGAAATACCGATATGGTCGCGGTCGGCGCTATTTGAACGCTCGTCTATATCTGTAAAACGCAATGGCACAAGCTGTTTCCTAATTTCACCACATATACGGGGCGGCTTCACCTTCGGATTTCAAGAGATTGAAAATCTCATTGAAAACCTTGGGCGTGGCGGAATTTTCTCGCAGTTCTCCTCCAACCGCGCGAAGGATACCCGCTGTCAAGATGCCTGAATATCCTTAAATCTTGCATTTCCTATGTAATTCTGCCGCGAGGCCGCCTTCCGGTTCCGTGCACCCAGTGCATCGTTTGTGCTACACTGTGGCCCGATTTCGTTCTTCGGTCCGGTTGCAAGGGAGAAAACGATGCTGAAACCAATGGACGATCTGCCCGACGGAATTATCGGGTTCGAGGCGCATGGAAAACTCAAGGCGCATGATTATGAGGCGGTTCTCATTCCGGCCGTGCTGACGGCTCTGGAAGACGGGAAGATGCGGTTCCTGTTCGTGCTGGCGGACGACTTTGCCGGCTTCGAACTCGGCGCCGTCTGGGACGATGCGGTATTTGGCCTGAGGCACTATTTCGATTTCGAGAAGATCGCGGTGGTGACCTCCAGTTCGGTGATGGCCGCCATCATTCATTCCGTCGCCTTCATGATCCCGGCGGAAACGCATGTCTTCAAGACGGAAAACCTCGACAAGGCGACGGCCTGGCTTGCCTATGACAAGGATTTCACCAGCAATAGCGAAACCCGCCACGCCGCTTTATGACGTCGAGGTGCAGGTGCGTTCTGTGGGCATCGTCGCTTGGCGGCCCAAGCACGGTGGTGAAGTCCAGGCAGGCTGCCTCGCGGACGGAGCGCTGAAAGGCGCCGTCGAAGGTGGAATCCTTGCCGCGCGGCTCCACAGAGAGTGTCTTTCCGCCTTCGAACTTGAACGTGGCGATGTCTATTGCATTGCCTCTGGCATGCTCGGACAGCTTTCCGGTCGCCGCGCTGTTGCGGTTGCGGCAGATATAGCTTGACGCTTGGCTGAGCGAGGTCAAGCGACCGGCCTTCGGAAAGGCCTTTTCGGACATGGGTATCACGGTGTCACGAGTCCAGTGGGCCAGCGCCAGCGCCGCCTCGCAGCGCAGTGTCGCCGCGGGCTCGATCTTGACGCCGGGCAGGATGGCGGTGACCTCAATGGGCTTGTCGATACCGCAGCCATTGCCATCGTCAATCCGTTCCTTTTCGGTAAAGGCGGCGCCGATGGCCTTCAGGTCGCTGATACAGGCGGCATAGGCGGCAGGATCCTCCTTTTCGACCGGAGGGGGCGGGGGCGACTTCGGGGTAGCCTGTTCGTCCGGCTTCGTCTCGTCGCTGGTCTTTTCCGCGTCGTCGGAATCGGACTTTTGCGCCTCCGCGTTCTTCTCGGTCGCGTCGTCCTTTTCGTTCGACTTCGGTTCGGCGGCTTCGCGTATAGGATTTTCCTCGGGAACTGGTCCGGTTTTCGGCAGGGCGGCCGAGATCAGCAGCAGCGTGGCAAGGGCCAGAAGTCCGGCCGTCAATGTCCTCAATGCGTCGTCTCCATGCTTCCGCCCGTGGGCGAGGGGCCCGCAACGGCATTCGGGCCGAAAGCGCCGTTGTTGCAAGGCTGCAACGCGCGAACGGCGCAAATGTTCAATTCCGATACGGCGTGCATAATTTGTTGACATAAAAACTCATGTTATTTATGTGGCGGAAATCGGGCACTTTTAGGTGCCTCATTTTCCTGCCCAGCCAGCCCGGCATATGACGATGCCTTAGCCAGCCCGGTCGATTTCGTCGAAAGGACTAGCTCAATGCCGCTTCGCCCCGCGCATTCCTCGATACTTGCGCTGTCTGCCATCCTTCTTGCCTCGTCGGCCTGCTTCGTCTTTGCCCAGGATGCGCAGAAGACCGAGGAGACGACGGAACTCGCCCCGATCGTTCTCAAGGGCAAGCGCGTGAAATCCGCGGTTGCCGACACGCCGCTCGCCAGCGAGACGACGCGTGAGGAGATTGCCAAGAAGGACGTCGACAATCTTGATGACCTCGGCAATACCACTGAGCCCGGCGTCAGCTTCGTCGGCGCGTCCGGCTCCGTCAACATCCGCGGGCTGGAAGAGGACCGGGTCCTGACGCTGATCGATGGCGTTCCGATCCCCTATGTGAGCGACCCGGTGCGCGGCTATGCGCTGGGTGGTTCGGACAGCTACGACTTCTCGTCGCTGTCTGCCGTCGATATTGTCCGCGGCGCGGATTCGTCGCGGGCGGGTTCGGGTGCACTCGGCGGCGCCGTGGTGCTGCGCACGCTGGAGCCGGAAGACCTGATCACCGATGGCAAGGACTGGGGTGCCGTCGCCAAGACCACCTATGACAGCTCCGACCGCTCCTTCAGCGGTTCGGTTGCCGGTGCCAAGCGCGTGGGCGATACTTCCGTGCTGTTCCAGGGCAGCTACAAGAAGGGACATGAGACCGAGACGAAGGGCGATGTCGGCGGTTATGGTTCGGCCCGCACCGAGGCGAACCCGGAGGATTTCGATCGCGAGAACGTCATGTTCAAGATCCGCCGCAAGCTCGAGGGCGGGCACACGATCGGGCTGACTGCCGAGCACTACAACTATGATTCGACGACCGATCTGCGCAACCAGCAAGGCTCGACCTATCGTCCGAACGATTACGACGATATCGACGACACGACCCGCACGCGCGTCTCGCTCGATTACCGGTTCCAATCTGAAAGCGCCGACAGCCTGATCGACAGTGCGTCAGCCACGCTCTACTGGCAGAAGCTGCAGAAATACGGCGGGGTGGAAGGCTATCGCCTGACCAATCCCATCGGCGACTACTGGCGCAAGAGCGATTATGACGACAAGTCGTTCGGCTTCACCGGCTGGGTGAAGGGTGGCTTCGAAACCGGCAGCCTGAGCCACGAGGTCACCGTCGGCGGCAACGCATCGCTCGCCAAGACGACGCAATATGAAACCGGCGAGAACGGCACTTGCACGGACATTCTCTACAATCCTTATTCACCGTGCAATTTCTATCACAACAACCAGGCCGACATGCCGGAAGTCTGGAGCACCAATCTGGGCATCTATGCCGACGACAAGATCACCTTCAGCGACAGCAATTTTTCGCTGACGCCGGGCCTGCGTTTCGACTGGTTCAATTACGATACGAAGGAAACGGCCGGGTACGAGAACAATGACGGCTATGACGGGCTGCCGGACGGAACCAGCGACTACCAGTTCTCGCCGAAGGTGAGAGCGTCCTGGCAGGTTCGGCCGGATGTCGAGCTTTATGCGCAATGGGCGGTCGGCTTCAAGGCGCCGAATGTTACGCAGATGTATCTCAACTACACCAATCCGGGCCGTTACCGGACGATCGGCAATCCGGATCTGGACCCGGAAACCAGCAACGGCTTCGAGATTGGCACCAACTTCGGCAATGAGGGCTTCGGCGGCCGGCTGGCCGGCTTCTACAACCGCTACCGCAATTTCATCGACAGCGAGACAACCATCACCGGTGACTTCCCGATGGGCAGCACCGAGTATTTCAATCGCAACCGTGTCCGCATCTATGGTGTCGAGGCGAACCTGCACAAGAGCTTCGACAACGGCATCAATCTCCATGGCGCGCTGAGCTACGCGTTCGGCGAGGACATCGATACGGGTGAGCGCCTGGCGTCGGTGCAGCCGCTGAAGGTGGTTGCCGGCATCGGCTATCAGCGGGAGGAATGGGGAACGGATCTGACCGTCATCGGCGTCAGCGGCGTTTCGGACAAGTCCACGGCCAATTTCAAGCCTGCCGGCTACGGCATCGTCAACCTGACCGGATGGTGGGAGCCCGCAAAGCTGAAGGGGCTGCGGGTGCAGGCCGGCGTCTACAACCTGTTCGACAAGGAGTATTACGATGCGCTGGAGGTCAAGGACGTGAACGTCACATCCGCTTCATCCAACCGTGCTTTCTATTCGGAACCGGGACGCACGTTCAAAGTTTCAATCACGAAGACCTTTTAAGCTTCAAGGTTTTAGCAGTTTCGGGGGCGGCATGCATCATGCCGCTCCCTATTTATTGAAAGCGGAAAAGCCGGTCTTGCTAAAGGCGGGGACACGCGCTAACAATTCGCCCCATGAACACGTCTTTGAACATCTGGAACTGGTGGTGGGCTCGCTGAGGCGGCCGCGACCAGTCGTGTCTTGAAGACGAAGACTTGTGAAGCCGCCCGGGATCCTTCAGGCGGCTTTTTTGCATTTTAGGCGCCTGATCACCCGGCCAGGGGAATGCTGGAGAGAAGAGAATGGTTACGATACTTCGCGAAGACGGCGCGGAAGTCTACGAGACTAAGGGTGGCATCACTATCACCCGGCAGAAGATCGAGAAGCCTTACGCCGACGCGATCTCCGATTACATCGACATGATGGACGAGCGTCGCGGCGCGGTTCTGTCGTCGAACTACGAGTATCCGGGCCGTTACACCCGTTGGGATACGGCGATCGTCGATCCGCCCGTCGGCGTCTCATGTTTCGGCCGCAAGATGTGGCTCGACGCCTACAACGAGCGCGGCGAGGTGCTCCTGACCCTGATCGGCGAAAAGCTTGCCGCTGTCGAAGACGTGATCATCGACCAGAGCACCGCCCGCCGCATCGACCTGACGGTCAAGGAACCGGACCGGGTCTTCACCGAGGAAGAGCGCTCGAAGATCCCGACCGTGTTCACCGTGCTGCGCGCGATCACGGACCTGTTCTTCTCCAAGGCCGACGACAATCTCGGTCTCTACGGCGCCTTCGGCTACGATCTCGCCTTCCAGTTCGACGCCATCAAGTTGAAGCTGGAGCGTTCGGGCGACCAGCGCGACATGGTGCTCTACCTGCCGGACGAAATCCTCGTCGTCGACAATTACTCGGCCAAGGCATGGGTGCAGCGCTACGACTTCGAAAAGGGCGATCTGACCACCTTCGGCAAGGCCGGCACGATCGCGCCGGAACCGTTCAGGATGACGGATACGATCCCGCCGCGCGGCGACCATCGTCCGGGCGAATATTCCGAACTGGTGGTCAAGGCTAAGGAAAGCTTCCAGAAGGGCGATCTCTTTGAGGTCGTTCCCGGCCAGAAGTTCATGGAGCGCTGCGAAAGCAAGCCGTCGGCGATCTCCCGCCGCCTGAAGGCGATCAATCCGTCGCCATACTCCTTCTTCATCAATCTCGGTAATCAGGAGTACCTGATCGGTGCCTCGCCGGAAATGTTCGTCAGGGTGTCCGGCCGGCGCATCGAAACCTGCCCGATTTCGGGTACGATCAAGCGCGGCGATGATCCGATCGCGGACTCGGAACAGATCCTCAAGCTCCTGAACTCCAAGAAGGACGAATCCGAGCTCACCATGTGCTCGGACGTCGACCGCAACGACAAGTCGCGCGTCTGCGAGCCGGGTTCTGTCAAGGTCATCGGCCGCCGGCAGATCGAGATGTATTCCCGCCTGATCCACACGGTCGATCACATCGAGGGCCGCCTGCGCGACGACATGGACGCCTTCGACGGCTTCCTGAGCCACGCCTGGGCGGTCACCGTCACCGGTGCGCCGAAGCTCTGGGCGATGCGCTTCATCGAGAACCACGAGAAGAGCCCGCGCGCATGGTACGGCGGGGCGATCGGCATGGTCGGCTTCAACGGCGACATGAACACCGGCCTGACGCTGCGCACGATCCGCATCAAGGACGGCATTGCCGAAGTGCGCGCCGGCGCGACGCTTTTGTTCGATTCCAATCCGCAGGAAGAAGAAGCCGAAACCGAACTGAAGGCATCCGCCATGCTCTCTGCCATCCGTGAAGCCAAGGTCGCCACCAACGCCAAGACGCAGCGCGATGTCGCCGCCGTCGGCAAGGGTGTCAACATCCTCCTGATCGACCACGAAGACAGCTTCGTGCATACGCTCGCCAATTATTTCCGCCAGACGGGCGCAACGGTCACGACCGTCAGAACGCCGGTGCCGGAAGAGGTGTTCGACCGCATGAAGCCGGACCTCGTAGTGCTGTCGCCTGGACCGGGCAGCCCGCAGGACTTCGACACCAAGGCGACGATCAAGAAGGCGCGGGCTCGCGACCTGCCGATCTTCGGGGTCTGCCTCGGCCTTCAGGCGCTTGCCGAAGCCTATGGCGGGCAGTTGCGCCAGCTGGCGATCCCGATGCACGGCAAGCCGTCGCGCATCCGCGTGCTCGATCCGGGGATCGTCTTCTCGGGCCTCGGCAAGGAGATCACGGTCGGCCGTTACCACTCGATCTTCGCCGATCCCGTCGCCCTGCCGGCCGAATTCATGATCACGGCGGAAAGCGAAGACGGCACGGTGATGGGAATCGAGCACACCAAGGAGCCGATCGCTGCCGTCCAGTTCCACCCGGAATCGATCATGACGCTCGGCCATGACGCCGGCATGCGGATGATAGAGAACGTGGTAACGCATCTGGCAAAGCGGGCGAAGATCAAGGCTGCCTGAGCCGCCCGATCGCTTCGAGCAGGAAAGGCGGCATCCATGGCCGCCTTTTTCTTTTGATAGCGCAATCTGCCGCTATGCTCTCCGGCGTTTGAATGCTATGCGGCGCGGGAGATCACGAAAGGAAGCCGGTCATGGCTGTCGAGCGCGAAAACCTGAAGCGGATCGCTTTCTGGGGCATCCCACTTGCCTTCTTCGTGATGGGTCTGAAGCTGCTTGCCTGGTGGGTGACGGGATCCGTCGCGCTGCTTTCGGATGCGCTGGAATCCACGGTCAACGTGATTGCTGCCTTCATCGCCTATTTCGTCGTCGTCTATGCGCAGAAGCCGGCCGACGAGGATCACCAGTTCGGTCACTACAAGGCGGAGTATCTCTCGGCGGTCGCCGAAGGGGTGATGATCGTGCTGGCGGCGCTGCTGATCGTCAACGAGGCGCTGCCGCATCTCAGCTCACCGGAATTGCCCGCCGCGCCGGCATTGGGCCTGGTGATCAATACGGGGGCTGCTGTCGTCAACGCCGCCTGGGCCTACCTCTTGATCCGTATCGGCAAGGCGCATCATTCTGCGGCGCTGACGGCGGATGGCCAGCATATTCTTTCGGACGTCATCACCTCCGGCGGCGTTCTTGTCGGGCTCGTCGCAGCCATCCTCACGGGCTACGCGATCCTCGATCCGCTGATGGCCATCCTGGTCGCCGTCAACATCCTCTATCAGGGCTGGAAGGTGATCTCCCACTCGGTGAGCGGCCTCATGGACAAGGCCGTGACGACGGACGAGGAGGCGGCGATCAAGCAGGCAATTTCGGACAATGCGAAGGGCGCCATCGGCGTCCACGATCTGCGCACCCGGCGCGCCGGCCCGGCGGTCTTCGTCGACTTCCACCTCGTCGTTTCCGGACAGATGCCGGTCGGCGAGGCGCACGACATCTGCGATCGGCTGGAAGATGCGATCCACAACGTGATCTCCGGCGCCAGCATCGCCATTCATGTGGAGCCGGAAGGGGAGAAGGCGCACGGCGTGCATGTGAATATCGGCCGGCGGCGCAGCCGCCAGGCAGCCGCCGGCTGACCGGGGCTTCCCTTCCGTGCCCGCCGGGTCTATGACACCGGCAATTTCCAGACCTAGAGGCCTACCCATGTCCAAGACCGATGTTTCCGGGCTGACGCAGCTCGGCCAGACCGTATCCACGCCGCAGACGCCGGAAGAGGCCGTTCTCGAACGGGTTCCGAACGGCAATGCCGGCACGCAATATGTCGTGCGCTTCACCGCGCCGGAATTCACCTCGCTTTGCCCGATGACGGGGCAGCCGGACTTCGCCCATATCGTCATCGACTATGTGCCTGGCAAATGGCTGGTGGAATCGAAGTCGCTGAAGCTGTTCCTCACCGCATTCCGCAACCATGGCGCTTTCCATGAGGATTGCTCTGTCTATATCGCCAAGCGTATTGTCGATCTCCTGGAGCCGGAATGGCTGAGGATCGGCGCCTACTGGTATCCGCGCGGCGGCATTCCGATCGACGTCTTCTGGCAGACCGGCGAGGCGCCGAAGGGGGTGTGGATTCCCGAGCAGGGCGTGCCGACCTATCGCGGGCGCGGCTGAGGGCAGTTGAAGACATAACTGGGGAGGCTGATCATGGCGAAGGCGCCAAGGCAGATGCGGCTCACCGAGACGCACCTCCGCCATGTCGCGCGCGAGATCGCCGACCCCGGTCCGCAGCTGATCGAAGGGTTTCGTACGGCCACCGATGCCGATTACGCCAGAGATGTCGAGGCAATTCTGGCCTCGCGGCCGGACGATGGCATCTGGCTGTTCGGCTATGGATCGCTGATCTGGAATCCGGAGACGGCCTATACCGAGAAGCGGCCGGCGACGGCGCTCGGCTGGCATCGGCGCTTCTGCCTCGGATGGGACTACCGCTATCGCGGCTGCCGGGAAACGCCTGGCGTGATGCTGGCGCTCGATCGCGGCGGGCAATGTCGTGGCATGGCCTACCGGTTGCCAGACGACGGGCTCGAGGCCGAACTGCACAAGCTCATCCGCCGCGAGGTCAGCATGGTGCCGTCCGCCTTTCCCTGGCGCTGGATCGACGTTGTGACCGAAGAGGGCAGGGTGCGGGCTCTGACATTCGCCATGAACCGCAAGAGCGGGCGCTATATCGTCTGCGAGGACGACGCAGCGCTTGCGGCCATTCTCGCCAAAGCCTGCGGCTTTCGCGGGTCGATGGCCGACTATGTCTTCAACACCGTCTCGCATCTCGAGCAGTTGGGCATTCGCGACCGGAACCTCTGGCGGCTGCAGTCGCTGATCGCCGACGAGATCGAACGGCGGCCCGACTTCCCGAAATCGGTCTGACCGGCCAATGAAAAACGGGGGCTTGAAGTCCCCGTTTCGCATATTTGAATCTGGTTGATCCGGCTTACGCCATCATCAAGGCGATGCCGCCAATGGCCGTTGCGCCACCGAGCAGGCGGGCGACGGTCTGGTAACGGCCGAGCAGCGTGCCGAGGCCGATACCGGCGGCGTGCAGCGCAATCGTCGAGGCGATGAAGCCAGCGGCAAACGGCAGCGCGCCGGCGCCGTGCATTTCGGTGCCATGGGCAAAGCCGTGGAACAGGGCGAAGACGGCAACGACGGCGGCGGAAGCGGCAGTCGGCATCTTCACCGCCATGGCGACGAGCAGGCCGAGGCCGATGACCGAGGCGAGGATCGCCGGCTCGACGAAGGGCAGGGCGACGCCGGAGATCGACAGCAGGAAGCCGAGCGCCATCGTCGAGACGAAGGCTGCGGGAACGATGAGCCTGGCGCGACCGCCGATCATCGATGCCCACAGGCCGACGGCGACCATGGCGAGGATGTGGTCGGCACCCGACAGCGGATGCTCGAGACCGGTCATCGCGGACAGGTGTTCGCTGCTGATATGCGCGAAGGCCGGCGCGACGGCAGCGGCGAGAATGGCGGCGGTGATGGAAATTCTTTTCAACATGATGTCCCTCGTTTTGGTCGACACGGCGCCCGAGAACCGGTCACGCCTGACCCCGTCATAATGAGATTCACAGCCTAGGGTAAGTCCTTCGGCGATGTCCATGCGCATTTTGCCGTAGACTATGGCGTTTGCGACGCTGAGACGGTGACAATCGGCGCTCCAATTAACCGCGATCAATGTCTTCACCCCATAACCTTTCCTTCACTGCGTGCTCGCCTTGCCTTTTTCATCCATTGTTTTACGACTGGAGTCGCATTATGTCCGTGACACAGAAATCAAGCATTGGGAGTTCGCGTATGCGCCTCGAAGACGAAGAAGACGACAAGAAGACCGCAGCGCCGCTTGGCAAGGATGCAGAAGCCAACCTGTTCAAGTCCCGCTCGATCTTCATCTATGGCGGCATCACGCAGGAATTGGCCAACAAGGTCTGCGCCCAGCTGGTGGCATTGGCCGCTGCCGGCGACGAAGACATCAAGATCTTCGTCAATTCGCCGGGCGGTCACGTGGAATCGGGTGATTCCATCCATGACATGATCAAGTTCATCAAGCCGAAGGTCTGGATGATCGGCACGGGCTGGGTGGCTTCCGCCGGCGCGCTGATCTATGTCGCCGCTCCGAAGGAGCGCCGCATCTGCCTGCCGAACACCCGCTTCCTGCTTCACCAACCGTCCGGCGGCACACGCGGCATGGCGTCCGACATCGAGATCCAGGCTCGCGAAATCATCAAGATGAACGAGCGGCTGAACAAGATCTTCGCCGAGGCCACCGGCCAGCCGGTCGAAAAGATCGCCAAGGATACAGACCGCGACTACTGGCTGTCTGCCGAAGAAGCCCAGTCCTATGGCCTGGTGTCGAAGATCATCACGTCGCAGGCCGAGATCGGCTGATCCTCGCGACATCCGGAATACGTCGAAGGGCCTCGCATGCGGGGCCCTTCGTGCATCAGCCTGTGCGTGCGGAAATCCGGAACCCCTCAATTCAAGGGGTCGTTCCCGGCTGGTCCATGATATAGGTTCTGGCAGAGCCTGGGTGTCGCCGCGTCTGCTGCAAGGATCGCGGGAGCCGGCCCGGGCCATGGGGACAGGATGGGGACAGACGACGAACGTGGCAGGCTGAGCGAGGGACAGAGGGCGGAAATCGTCACATCGCTCTATGACACTGCGCTTGACCCGTCGCTCCACTACGAGCGGCTGATCGACGTATGGGAAGAGAAGGTCGGGCCGATCCTGCGCCTTGACGGCGAGAAGGGCGGCGAATTTCTCGACACGTTTCTCGAGGATCATGCGCAACGGGCGGCCATGGTGCTCGACCGCACGCCGGCGGAGACCGTCGTCAACCCCTTGCACGCGCTCCTCAACTCGCTGCTGCCCACGGCGGCATTCGTCGTGGAGCCGGACGGCACGGTCAGACAGTCGAACGCTGCGGCGATTTCCGTGTTCGGGGTGAGGGGCGGTGATGCTGCCGATGCGCTTCCCTTCGATGCCGACGAAATCGAACTTTACCGCACGGAGGTGCAAAGCGTTGCCGGGCTGGCTGCCGGCAATCGGTATCTGCGTTGTCACCTTGGCGACGGCGGGCGTGTCGTCGTCTTCCGTCTCAGTCCGCTGGATCCGTCGCGCTACGGCGGCCAGTTCGTGCTGGCGATCTCGACGGAGCTTGCCTGGCCGGAAGCGTTGTCGATCATGATCAAGGATGCCTTCCAGCTGACGAGCGCTGAAATCGACATTGTGCGCGGGCTGGTCGAGGGCCAGACGATCGGGGCGCTGGCGGCGTCGCGGGAGCGTTCGCTGGAGACGATCCGCACGCAGGTCAAGTCGATCCTGAACAAGACCCGCACCAAGAGCCAGGCGGATCTCCTGCGCGTAACGCTGAACCTCATGGACATGGTCGGTGGCGATGGTGACCGGACGGCGGCCCGTGGGCTGGCGGTATCGGGCGCGGCAGGGCAACTCGCTCCGGTGCCGTTCCAGACGCTCTGGCGTCCCGACGGGCGTCGTGCGGACTACGTCGTCCTTGGCGATCCGGCTGGCCGGCCGATTATCTTCATGCCGATGAAATACGGCCTCATCCGCTGGCCGGCGGTGGCCGAAGCGCTCGCCAGGCGCAACGGTTACAAGGTCATCGTGCCGATCCGCCCGGGCTACGGTCACAGTTCGCCGGTGCCGCGGCGCGCGAGCCGGGTAGACGTGGTTTCGGACGACCTTCTGGCTCTGATGGACCATCTGGCGGTGGTGGCGGCGCCGGTCATCGCGCTCGGGCCGGACAGCTTCTTCGCCTATTCCTTCGCCCGCCGTCATCCCGGACGGCTGACGGCGATCCTGATCTGCGGTGGGGGATTTCCGACGCTCTCGCATATCCAGCTCGAACGGATGAGCAAATGGCACCGGTTCGTGCGCGCCAACGCGCGTTACGCGCCGAAGATTCTTCCCTTCCTGATCAAGGCCGGTTTTTCGCTGGCACGGCGGATCGGCAAGGCGGGCTTCGTACGGCTCGTCCATCAGAATTCGCCGAACGACCTTGCGCTTTGCGACACGCCGGAGATTTTCGAGGCACTGCTCACCGGCTCGGAGATTTCCTTCTCCGACTGGCACAGCGCGCACGAAGCCTTCGCGGAAGAGGTGATCCTGCAGCAGCAGGACTGGTCCGAACTGATGTCGGCATGCGACCTGCCGCAAATCGTCTTCATCGGCGGCGAGGATCCTTCCGCTCCGCCGGAAACGCTGGCCGAGATCAAGAAGGTCTTTCCAAAACTGCACTATGTCGAGGACCAGCATGCAGGCGAACTGATCTTCTTCAAGCGCTGGCGCGACGTGCTGGCGGAGGCGGTCCAGTATCTGCCTTCGTGATTGCTTGCGGTTATGCTTGCCTTTCCTTGCCGCAGCCCCTATAAGCCCAGTCATGACGACAGAACGCGCACAGATCATCAGCGAAGCCGGACGTGGCCGATATGGCCGCCCGTTCTTTTCGCGTGCGCTATCCTCGCTTCTTCTCCTCGGCCTTACTCGCGGTTGCCGGGTCCTTTGAGGGAGCGCCCGGCGGCCGATAAGCCCTGCCGGCAGAAGCTCTCCTCGAAAGCCAGATTTCCAGACCAATTGAACGGCAACACACGCCTTTTCCGTCGCCAAGAGAGCGACAATACGCTATAGGCCGCGTGACCTGCCGGGAGCGAAGAGAGAAGCAAGATGAACGTGAACGCATCCCCCGCCCAGACCGAAGCCCAGCCGGATGCCTCCGGCAAGAAGGGCATGCCGTCCGCCGGCGTGAAGTACCGTGCCTATCCGCAAATCGACATTCCGGATCGCACATGGCCGTCGAAATCGATCACCAAGGCGCCGATCTGGTGCTCGGTCGATCTGCGCGACGGCAACCAGTCGCTGGTCGATCCGATGGGACACGACCGCAAGGCGCGCATGTTCAGGCTGCTGCTCGACATGGGCTTTAAGGAAATCGAGATCGGTTTCCCGTCCGCCTCGCAGACCGATTTCGATTTCGCCCGCTGGTGCGTCGAGGAAGGCGGTGTGCCGGAAGACGTCTCGCTGCAGGTACTGGTTCAGTGCCGCCCGGAACTGATCACCCGCACCTTCGAGGCGCTGGAGGGCGCTCATCGTCCGATCGTCCACTTCTACAACTCGACGAGCGAGCTGCAGCGTCGCGTGGTGTTCGGCAAGGATGTCGCCGGCATCAAGCAGATTGCCGTCGATGCGGCGAAGATGATCACCGACATGGCCGAAAAGGCCGGCGGCGGCTTTCGCTTCGAATATTCTCCGGAAAGCTTTACCGGCACGGAGCTGGAAGTGGCGCTGGAGATTTCCAATGCCGTCATCGACATCATCCAGCCCACCGCCGACAACAAGCTGATCCTGAACCTGCCTTCGACCGTCGAGATGGCGACGCCGAACATCTATGCCGACCAGATCGAATGGATGTGCCGCAACATCAACAACCGCGAAAACGTCATCGTCTCGCTGCATCCGCACAACGACCGCGGTACCGGCATTGCGGCGACCGAACTGGGGCTGATGGCCGGTGCAGATCGCGTCGAGGGCACGCTGTTCGGCAATGGCGAGCGCACGGGCAATGTCGACGTCGTCACGCTGGCGCTGAACATGTTCACGCAGGGCGTCGATCCGGAGCTGGACTGCACCGATATCGAGCGCATCAAGGACGTCTACGAATATTCCAACCAGATGACGATCCCGGAACGGCATCCCTATGTCGGCGAACTGGTCTACACGGCATTCTCCGGCTCGCACCAGGATGCGATCAACAAGGGCATGAAGGCGATCAAGGTCGCCAACAAGCCGCTGTGGGAAGTGCCTTACCTGCCGATCGATCCGCAGGATGTCGGCCGCACCTACGAGGCGATCATCCGCATCAACTCGCAGTCGGGCAAGGGCGGTATCGCCTACATCCTGCAGCAGGACTACGGCATCAACCTGCCGCGCAACCTGCAGGTGGAGTTCCGCGAGGACATCCAGCGCATCACCGACGAAGAGGGCAAGGAGCTTCCTTCGAAGCGCATCTATGAACGCTTCATCGAGCGCTACGTCGACCAGCCGGAGGCGCGTCTGAAGTTCGTCGATCACCACACCTATGCCGATACGGCGGTGAAGGGCCGGCGCGTGGTCGCCGCCGAAATAACCGACCGTGGTGAAACGAAGCGGATCGAAGGATTTGGCAACGGCCCGATCGATGGGTTCATCAATGCGCTCTCGGCCTATCTCGGCATAGAGATGACGGTCGAGGACTATTCCGAGCACTCCCTGCAGCACGGCTCCAACGCGTCGGCCATCTGCTACATGGAAGTGTCCTATCCGGGCGGCAAGCTGTTCGGCGTCGGGGTCAATACCAACATCGTTGCCGCTTCGATGGAAGCGGTGGTCTCGGCTGCAAACCGGGTGCTGGCGCAACGCTGACCCTGACACGGTATCCGAGAGACCAGACCTGGAAAGGCCGTGCTGCAGAGCGCGGCCTTTTCTGCGTCCACGGCCGATAAGGTGGCAACGGACCTTGCTCAGGACTGGCCGGCTGCCGGCTGATCCTTGCATTTATACATTACAATAACCATATGTTCCCTATGGCGCCGGCGAGGAGATCGTGTCGTCTCGTACCGGGCAAAGCCCAAAGATGGCTGTCGGATGTCGAGCCAATCCGGCCTGAAGGCAGCCTTACGAGTTTTAAAACCTTCGATGACGTGCTTTTATGCAGGGCAGGGGATGGCAATTTGCGGCCAATCTTGCCGGGCACGTATCGCGGCGAACCGTCGCGGTGGACAGCAAGGCTTGATCTTCGGCGAAAATTGTATATTAATCGAGTGATTAAAAGAGAAAGAAAGGGGTTTGGCAGCTATGAAAAAGACACTCTCGGGGGCAATGGCCACGAGGCAGGCGCTCATTTCCACCTCTCTGAGCCTGTTTGGAGAGCATGGGTACGACGCCGTGTCAACGCGCCAGATCGCCGATCAGGCAGCGGCCAACATTGGCTCCATTGCCTATCACTTCGGTGGCAAGCCGGGTCTGCGGCTCGCCTGTGCCGAATACGTGGTGTCGACGATCATCGACGAAATGGGCGACGCCTTCAGCAAGACGCTGGCGCCCGAGATGACGCCGGACGCCGCCACCTTGATGCTCGAAGACATCCTGGCGACCTTCATCCGTTCGTCGACGGAACGGCCCGACGCTCTCGAAATCACGCGCTTCATCATGCGCGAGATGCTCCAGCCGGGCGAGGTGCTGGTCTATCTCGAAAGGGAACTGACCGGACCGCTGCATGAGCGCATGTGCCAGCTGCTGTCGATTGCGACGGGTGAGCGCGCCGATACCTGTGCCATGCGGGCGCTGGTCTTCACGCTGATCGGCCAGACCATGCATTTCAAGAACTGTCAGGCGGTGGTCCTGCACCAGATGGGCTGGTGCGAGTTCGGACCGAAACAGGCCGGAATGGTGATCGATACGCTGAAGGACAATCTCCGCGCGATCATCGCCTATCATCGCGCCGGCAAGGCGATGTCGCCGCAGAAGCATTTGGAGCTTCTCGACACCTGATCAACACGCGGCGCCGGGTATCCCGGCGTCAGAAGTCCTTGCGCATATCCAATGCGATGCTTTCGCCGTCCTCCGTCAGCGCATGCCGCTCGAGCGACAGGTTCCAGTTTCCGGGCTCTCCCGAAATTTCGAACAGATTATACGCGGCCGGCGGCTTCTTCCCGCCCGGACCTTGCGATGCCGATGCGATCCCCACCACCGGAATGTCGCCTTTCGACGTCTTTATCCAGTTGATCGTGTCGAGATGCGTGTGGCCGTGCAGAACGAGTTCGGCGCCGCCGACCGAGACCGCCGCCTTGAAGCGACGAATGCCGAACATGCGCTTGTGGCTGGCGGCCGCGCCACGGATCGGCGGGTGGTGGATCATCACCACCCGGAACAAGCCTTCGTCTCCCGCCTGCTTCAACAGCCTTGCCGTCTCGCGCGCCTGTCCGGGGCCGAAATAGCCTGTCGCGGAAAAGGGCGGGGTGGCGATGGATGTCGAGCAGCCGATCAGGGCGATCGGGCCGCGCCGGCGGATATAGGGAAAGGGCTGATCCGGCTCGACGCCGGAAATCGCGCCGTCATCGCCGGTTAGGTACGGCTTCCAGGCCGCGATCGCCTTCTTGATCGAGCCGCGGACATAGGCGTCGTGATTGCCCGGCACGACGGACACATCCTTCGGATTGCCGACGGTATCGAGCCAGCGTGCCACGGCGCGGACTTCGAAACCGGTGCCGAGGTTGACCAGATCGCCGGTAATTGCCAGATGGTCGGGCGCCTGCTTTTCGATATCCTCGAGGATCATGTCGAGGGCATTGGTGAACATGTGCTTGCGCCGGTTGCGATGCCAGTTGATGAAGCCGGTGATGCGTTTCGACAGGAGTTCGCCTATGGTCAGCCGAGGCAGGGGGCCGAGATGGACGTCGGAGATATGGGCAAGTTTGAACATGGCAAGAGGCATAAGCATGCGGGGGGCCTGGGGCAAGTAAAATGAACCCGGAAAGAACATCCCGCATGCGGCGGATCGGCGAGAAGGTCCTCCTGCGCGCCTTGCACGTCTACTACTTCCTGGTGCGCGGCATGACGCTCGGCGTCAGGGGAGCGTGCTTCGACGAGGCGGGCCGGATCTTCCTCGTGCGCCACACCTATGTCAGCGGCTGGCATTTGCCGGGCGGGGGCGTCGAGCGCGACGAGACGGCCCATGCGGCGTTGACGAAGGAGCTCAAGGAGGAGGGGAACCTCGAAATGCTCGAGGCGCCGCAACTGGTCCAGGCATACTTCAATACCGTGACGACGCGGCGCGACCATGTGCTGCTCTACCGGGTTCGCGTGAGACAGAGTGCGCCGCGCCTGCCGGATCGCGAAATCGCCGAGGCCGGATTTTTTGCCTTGGACGGATTGCCTGACGGTGTGACGCCGGCAACCCGTCGGCGGCTGGCGGAACTGGCCGGCGAGATTTCTCCCGCCGAGCACTGGTAGAGGTCGGGTCTCAGCCTTTGACGAGCGCTGCGCGATCGTGCGGGGCGTCGAGATCAAGGGCCGGGCCGACGGGGACGATGCCGGTCGGGTTGATCATCGTGTGGCTGCGGTAATAGTGCTGCTTGATGTGGTCGAAGTTGACCGTCTCCTTGACGCCCGGCGTCTGGTAGAGATCGCGAAGGTAGCCGCTCAGATGCGGATAGTCGGCGATCCGGCGGATATTGCACTTGAAGTGGCCGACATAGACCGGATCGAAGCGCACCAGCGTGGTGAAGAGCCGCCAGTCGGCCTCCGTCAGCCGGTTTCCGACGAGGTAGCGGCTGCTCGCCAGCTTCTCTTCCAGGAAATCAAGCGTCTCGAACAGTTTCGCGACATTCTCCTCATAGGCTTCCTGGGTCGTCGCGAAGCCGGCCTTGTAGACGCCGTTGTTGACGGTGTCATAGACCCGGTCGTTGATCGCGTCGATCTCTTCCCTCAACGCCTCCGGATAATAGTCGTCGGTGTTGCCGGTCAGGCCGTTGAAGGCCGAGTTGAACATGCGGATGATCTCGGCGGATTCGTTCGAGACGATGGTTTCCTTCTCTTTGTCCCACAGGACCGGCACGGTGACGCGGCCGGAATAGTGCGGATCGGCTTTGGTGTAGACCTGCCAGAGCTTGGTGGAGCCATGAAGGTGATCTTCCGTCGCGCCCTCATGGCCGCCGAACTCCCAGCCGTTGCTGAGCATCAGCGGATTGACGACCGAAACGCCGATCAGGTCTTCCAGCCCCTTGAGCTTGCGGAAAATCAGCGTGCGGTGAGCCCAGGGACAGGCATAGGAGACGTAAAGGTGGTAGCGGTCGGCCTCGGCCTTGAAGCCGGCGTCCCCGGACGGGCCTGCCTCGCCGCTGGCCGTCACGTAATTGCGAAAGCGCGATGCGGAGCGCTTGAAGTGCCCCTTGGTTTCCTTGGTGTCGTACCAGACGTCGTGCCAGGTGCCGTCGATCAGCTTGCCCATATCCGGTGTCTCCCGTTTGTTTTCGTGTTCGTGATGTCACGTTTATACTTAGTGACCATGACGGGAAGATCGAGACAAAAAAGGTGAACAATGCGTTTTGTGTTGGACGCAATGAAAATTTCCTGATATCCGCCTTTCACCTCAACTCGGGACACATGTGACCATGACTGCCGTACGGAACCTGCGACGACGCCGATGACCTTCACGCGCTTTTGCCAGCGCGTTCGAACCGCTCATCTGTTTGTCTTTCCGGTTTCCGTTCCCACATGAAAAAGCACGATCTCGTCTACCTCACCGAGGATCCGTCGCACGACGACGTCATCGAAGTCATCAACGAAGAAGCTTTCGGCCCTGGCCGGTTCACGCGCGCTGCCGCCCGCATTCGCGAGCAGGGGCCGCACACGCGTTCGCTCTCCTATGTCTGCGAGGACAATGGCGAGGTGATTGCCTCCGTGCGGATGACGCCGGTGAATGCCGGGTCGGTCAAGGGCCATCTGCTCGGACCGCTTGCCGTTCGCCCGTCGCACAAGAACATCGGCATCGGCCGCGAACTGGTTCGGATTGCGGTTGCGGCCGCCAGAAGGGCCGGCTCGGAGGCCGTCATCCTCGTCGGCGATCCGCCCTATTACGGGCCTCTGGGGTTCGAGAAAGTCGCTTATGGCGCGCTGGAATTCCCGGGCCCGGTCGATCCGGGCCGCGTGCTGGTCGTGCCGATCGCCGCCGATACCCATGAGCGGCTGCACGGCGTGATCGGCTGGCGCGGTGAAATCCGGCAGGCCTTGACGGCCTGATTCAGCTTTTGCGCCAAACGGCTTGAAATATCAGGCCTTCCGTAGAAGGGACGGTCCGATGGTCGCTTCGCGTTCGGAGTCAAGCGTCGCGACCAAGCGCCTGGATAGGAATCGCTTTTCGTCTCCCGCTGCCGGAAATCGGTTTGCGGCGGCCGGCCCGGAAATGCCTTGGCGGTGATGAGCCTTTCGAAGGCGCAAAGGGAGCAGAGTTTTTTGCGATCTCGCCTAATCTCGGCGGCTGAGGAAAGGGACATCTGCAAGATGCGCATCTGCCAACGGTGATTGACGGTGAAACCGGCATTCGACGTTGCGGGTGGACATGTCCCCGAGACTTTGCCACTAAGCCGATCCGCTGCGGCGCCGACCGCTTCGGGCAGGACAGAAGACCAACGACGCCGTTTTTGCGGGGGAACCATGAAGACCTTTATTCTCACCGTTTCGTGCCGGTCGACGCGCGGGATTGTCGCTGCGATCGCGACCTATCTTGCCGACAAGGGCTGCAACATCACCGATTCATCCCAGTTCGACGATCTGGACACCGGCAATTTCTTCACCCGCGTCACCTTCCTTTCGGAAGAGGGCGCGACGCTCGAGGCCCTGAAGGCCGGTTTCCCGCCGATCGCCGACAAGTTCGACATGGACTGGGAAATCTACGACGCCGAAAGCCGCATGAAGGTGCTGCTGATGGTGTCGCGTTTCGGCCATTGCCTGAACGACCTTCTCTATCGCTGGAAGATCGGCGCGCTGAACATCGACATCGTCGGCGTCGTCTCCAACCACTTCGATTACCAGAAGGTCGTCGTCAATCACGACATTCCCTTCCACCACATCAAGGTGACGAAGGAGAACAAGCCGGAAGCCGAAGCGCGGATCATGGATCTGGCCGAGCAGAACGGGACGGAACTGATCGTGCTCGCCCGTTACATGCAGGTGCTGTCGGATGACATGTGCCGCAAGATGTCCGGCAAGATCATCAACATACACCACTCCTTCCTGCCGTCCTTCAAGGGTGCCAACCCCTACAAGCAGGCCTACCAGCGCGGCGTGAAGCTGATCGGCGCCACGGCGCATTACGTAACGTCGGACCTCGACGAAGGCCCGATCATCGAGCAGGATGTCGCCCGCATCACCCATTCGCAGTCGGCAGACGATTATGTCTCGATCGGCCGTGACGTCGAGGCGCAGGTTCTGGCGCGCGCCATCCATGCGCATATCCAGCGCCGGACCTTCATCAACGGCAACCGCACGGTCGTCTTCCCGGCCAGCCCCGGCGCCTACAAGTCGGAGCGCATGGGGTGAGGCACGGTCGGGCGCAAGCCCGATGAAACGCTCCGGTGGAGCGTTTCAAGCGCCGAACGCCCGGAGCCATGCGAAGGGCCGGGTATCGGTCTTTTAATACTGCTATTGATTGAACCCCTCGGACATCTCCGAGGGGTTTTCCATTTCCGGGAAGCGCGTCAAAACCGCTTGGCCATCCAGGTGATGGAGAAGCCCGGCGGGTAGTCGGCAAGCGTGCCGATGATCTCGTAGCCCTGCCGCTGGTAGGCGCGGCGGGCGTCGGGATTGGCCGTGTCGATATAGGCGCCGACGCAGCCGCGGGCCTTCGCCTCCGTCTCGGCGATCTCCAGCAGACGGCCGGCGAGGCGCTTTCCGCGCATCTCTTCCGGAATGAACAGCATTTCCACATGCAGGAAGCCGCGGCCGGTGTAGCCGGTCAGCCCGCCGATGACGGCGCCGGCCTCATCGCGGATCGGTACGTAGAGGCCGCGGCGGTCGCTCGGAGCGCCGAACAGCACGTCATTGTGAGCCTTCAATTCGGCGAGGATCTTCTCTTCGGCCCCAGCGTCCAGCGTATCGGTGACTTCGAGACGAGGCGTCACGGTTTCAGCGTCCTTCACGCCACCACATGGCCGAGAAGGCGAGGAGCAGCGCGCCAAGCCCCGCAAAGCCCGCAAACAGCGGATAGGTGTTGATGCCCTTCAGCACGCTTTCATCGGTCAGGTGGACCACCATGCGCTGGCTGTCGGCCGTGCGAATGGTGCCGGAAAGCGGCAGGACCGCGGGCACGTCGACATTGCCGTCGGCCTTCTCGACGCGTGTCATCAAGCCCTTGCTGGCCTCGACGACCGGGGCGAGCACCTGTTCGGTGGACACCATCGCCTTGAACTCCGGCGCATCCGGTGCGCCGACATGGGCAAGCGTCGAAAGATCGCCGTTGGTGATCTGGAAGAGGCCGGTCTCATCGGTCTTCACCTCGGCGGCGTAAAGCCCGGGCTTCGACTGCGTCAGGGTTACGCTCTCGCTCTTGCCGGACGGGAAGCGGACGGTTGCCGGGCCCGGATCGTCGCCGATGGTCTGGCGGGTGATCTCGAGCGTCCGGCCGCTGCTCTTTGCCGTCAGGGCTTCTTCTTCCAGCGCCGGCTCCTTCATCAGCCAGTGGGCAATGCGCCGGTAGAGGGCGACATGCGGTCCGCCGCCTTCGAAGCCGCGCGCCCAGAGCCAGCCCTGGTCGGAGAGCAGCATGGCGACGCGGCCTTCGCCGACGCGGTTGAGAACGAGGAGAGGGTGGTTGTCGTCGCCGACCATCACCGTCTCGCCCTTCGGCCGTTCGACGTCGACGCTGCGGAACCAGCGGCCCCAGTGCGGCGGCTCCTGGTCGGAACCTTCGAGCCCGCGGGTAACGGGGTGTTTCTTGCCCTCGTCGGAAAGGCGCGGATAGAACGCCTTCTCGTCGATGCGTCCGGTCGGTTCGGCGGGCAGCACGGTTTCGAGCGGGGTGAGCGCGATCGAATTGTCGCCCGCATGTTCCGGCCCGGCGGCGATCAGCAGCGCGCCGCCGTTCTGCACGTACTGGGCGATGTAGTCGTAATAGAGGATCGGCAGCACGCCGCGATGCTGGTAGCGGTCGAAGATGATCAGGTCGAAGTCCTCGATCTTCTCGACGAAGAGTTCGCGGGTCGGGAAGGCGATCAGCGACAGCTGGTTGATCGGCGTGCCGTCCTGCTTTTCCGGCGGCCGCAGGATGGTGAAGTGCACCAGGTCGACGGACGCGTCCGACTTCAAGAGATTGCGCCAGGCGCGTTCGCCGGCATGCGGTTCGCCGGAGACCAGCAGCACGCGCAGGTTCTCGCGGATGCCTTCGATCTCGTGGATCGCCTTGTTGTTGGCGGTCGTCACCTCGCCGGCAAGTGCGCCGACGTCGAATTCCAGGATGTTGTTGCCGCCACGCGGGACCTTGAAGGAGAAGGGAGTGTCCTGGCCGGGCCTTGCGCTCAAGGTGGCGATTTCCTCGCCATTCATGCGCACCGTGACGTCGGCGGCGGAGGAGGGGGCCTTGCCGTCGTCGATGACGCGGAAGGTGAGCTCCTGCTCCTTGTTGACGAGCCCGAAGCGGGGCGCCTTGACGATCTCGATGCGGCGGTCGAACTCGTCCGCCCGGCCGGTGATCAGGCCGTGGACCGGCGCGTTGAATCCGATCTGGTCGGCCGATTTAGGAAGGTCATGGATCTGGCCGTCGGTGATGAAGATCGCCGCGCCGATGCGCGACGGCGGGACGTCGGCGACGGCCGCCTGCAGGGCGGAGAAGAGCCTGGTGGCGGGCGCCTCGGCATCGGCGTCGTCGCGGGCTTCCACGATGCGTGGTTCCAGCCGCGGAAAGCGCGACAGTCTCTGTTCGACCTGAGCCAGAGCCTCATCGGTCGCCTTGATGCGCTCGGGCGTCATCTGGCTTTGCGAGCGGTCGACGACGACCGGCACGATGGTCGACAGCTGCTCGCGGTCCTCCTGCAGGAGTTCCGGATTGGTGAGCGCCGCCAGGAGGAGGAGAAGCGCACCGGCGCGAAGCCATGTGCCGCGCACCGAGCGCCAGATACCGAGCGCCAGCAGGACTGCGGCGGCGAAGGCCAGAACGGCGATGACGGGCCAGGGCAGGAAGGGCGAAAAGGCAACCGTCATTACTGGCCCAACCTTTCAAGCAGCGCCGGGATGTGGACCTGGTCGGCCTTGTAGTTGCCGGTCAGCATGTACATCATGATGTTGACGCCGACACGGTAGGCGTATTCGCGTTGGGTTTCGTCATTCGGCACTGTCGGCAGCAGCGGCTCGTCGCGATCGTTGATGGCCCAGGCGCCCGCGAAATCATTGCCGGTGATCAAGATCGGCGAGACGCCGTCGCCCGAAGACGATGACTTCCGGCTCGCCTTGTCGGGATCCTGCCGCGCTTCAACCCACAACGGGCCGCCCGCATAGCGGCCGGGGAAGCTGGAGAGCAGGTAGAAGGCCTTGGTCAGCACATGATCGGCCGGCACCGGCTCAAGTGGCGGAATGTCGAGATTGGCAAGGATCATCTGCAGGCGCTCGCCATTGGCGGAGACGGAGTCGTCGCCGAGCCCGCTGATATGGTCGCGCGTGTCGAACAAGACCGTGCCGCCGTTGCGCATATAGGCATCGATGCGGCTGATCGCGGCGGGGGTCGGCATCGGGGCCGTGGCGGAAACCGGCCAGTAGATCATCGGGTAGAAGGCAAGCTCGTCCTGCGAGATATCGACGCCGATCGGCTCGCCGGGTTCCAGCGCCGTGCGGTAGGTCAGGAATTCGGTTAGCCCCTTCAGCCCCGCCTCGGAAATGTCGTCGGTCGCCTTCTCGCCGGTCACCACATAGGCGAGATGGGTGGTGTCCAGGCTTTTCATCAGGATGTCGTCGCCGGGCTTGCTGTCGTCGGCGCGGGCCTGATGCGGTACCGCGAAGGCAAAGGCTGCGGCAAAGAGCAGGATCGCGGCGGCACTCCCCGCCGCCCGTGTCGCCTTTGGCAGACGGGCAAACGCACCGTTGATGAAGAGCACGATCAGGCTGTCGAGTGCCAGCAGCATGAAGGCGAGGATGAAGAGCGGCGGCTTCAGGGACAATGCCTCGTTGCCGACAAGCTGGCTGCGGGTGACGGGCACGGCGATGCCGGAAAGATCAAGCGGTTTCAGCACTTCGTCCTTCGCCATTAGATTGAGGGCGGTGAAGCCGTCCTCGGAACCATAAAGGCCGGGCGGATTGTCGAAGCTCGTCCGCACGCCGCCCTTGGCCGCGACGTCGAGCGGCTTGGCCGAGCCGGTGTCGCTCGTCAACGCGCCGTTGGCGGTCAGCAATCGGTAGGGCGGCAGGAGGCTGGCGATCGAATTGGCGGTGGTTTCCGCCGTCGCGCCGCCCGAGCGGGACAGTTGCACGACACGGCGCAGCATTTCCACGAACTCGCCCGAGATCGGCAGGTTCGACCATGTCGCCTCGGCGCTCACATGAAAGAGCACGATGTTGCCGGCGCCGGCCGGCTTGGCGGTCACGAGCGGGGTGCCGTCGGCAAGGCTCGCCCAGGTGCGGGCGGCAAGGTCCGGGCTTGGTTCGGCCAGCACCTGCCGCTTGACGAGGATGTCCTTCGGCGTCGGCAGGCCGGCGAAGGGGCCGTCCGGCGGAAAGTCGGCAAGCGGCTGCGGCTCGGCCCAGGAGAGCGCGCCGCCGAGCGAACGTTCGCCCTGGCGAAGCGTCACCGGCACCAGCGGATCGTCGGCGGGGGCGGCCGCCAGTCTTGGACCGGCAAAGCGGATCAGCATGCCGCCGTTTGCCAGCCAGCGTTCGAGCGGCGCATAGGTTTCGGCCGGCAGGCGGCCGACATCGGCCATGATGATGACCGAGGGCTTCTGCTCGAGGAGATTTGGGATGGCGACCGACATGTCGGCATTGTCCGGGGCGATCAGGTCGGCATAGGGCTCCAGTGCCCGGCGGATGTAATAGAGCGGCGAGAGCAGCGGCTGGAATTCGTTGGCCGCCTCGCCGGAAATCAGCGCCACGCGCCGGCGCTTGAAGCCGTCGTCCAGCAGATAGGCAGCACCGGCGGTGTCCATGTCGCGGATGGCGATGCGGGCGAAGTCGTTGCGCATTTCGAAGGGCGCGTCGATTTTGGCGCTGGCCGTAGCCGCACCGGCGGCAAAGTCGAGGTCGCCGGTGGCGATCGGCCGGCCCTGGCTATCCTGGGCAACGAGAAGATGGCGGGCGGGCGCGGCGGTGTCGAGGCGCGTCGCGGTGACCGTCATGCTGCTGGCATCGTTGGACGCGGAGGTCAGCGCCACCGCGCGGCTGTTGTCGCCCTCGATCAGATCGAGCGATTGCGGCTTGAGGTCTGCGAGCATCTGCATCGCCTTGCGGTCGCCGGCCTCGTCGATACCGTCCGAGATGAAGGCGAGCGTGCCGGGCGTCTGCCCCTGCAGTTCGGCGCGCAGGGCTTCGATCGCCTTGGCGCGGTCGGCCTTCAGCGGGCGCGGCTTGGCGGCGGCGAGCTTTTCCAGCGCCGCACGGGCCGTTCCGGGTGTCGCGTCATGCGTCTGGTCGGTGGTGAAGACGATCGCCACCGGCTTTTCGCCATCAGCGCCATCCTCGATGATCGATTTCGCCGTTTCGACCCGCTTGTCCCAGTCGGCGGCCGAAGCCCAGCTGTTGTCGATCACCAGCGCCAGTGGCCCGTCGCCGGCGACCTTGCTGACCTGCGGATTGTAGACGGGGCCGGCGATGGCGAGAATGACGGCCGCCGCCATGATCATGCGCAGGAGGGTCAGCCACCATGGGCTCTTGGCCGGCGTCTCTTCGCGTTTGAGCACACCGGCAAGGATGCGCAGCGGCGGAAAGACTTCCGTCCTTGGCGATGGCGGCGTCAGGCGCAGCAACCACCAGATCAGCGGCAGGGCGATGAGCGCGCCGAGCGCCAGCGGAAAGGTGAAGGCGAAAGGCAATCCCATCATCGCCGGCCTCCGTTGACGGTCTTTGCCGGCATGCCGGAGAGATACATGTGCACGGCGACAAGGGCCTCGGAGGCGAGATGATCGGTGCGATGGCTGATGAAGTTCCAGCCGAGGTGGCGCAAGCTCTCGCCAAGCGCGGAACGTCGCGACAGATAGGCGTTGCGGTAATCCTCGCGGACGGTCTCGGCGCGGCCGGAAATCAGCTTGTCTCCGGTTTCGGGATCGACGAATTCCGTGCGGCCGGCATAGGGAAATTCCTCTTCCGCCGGGTCGGCGATCTCGACCACATGGCCGCGAAGGCCGCGCTTGGCGAGCGGGCCGAGCCGGTCGAGAATGGCTTCCGGCGTGTCGAGAAAATCGCCGATCAGCACCAGATCGCTCAAGGAGCGGATCATGCCGGTGTCGGGGAGGCCGCCGTCGATGTCGGTGTGCATCAGGGCGGTGGCCAGCCGTTCGGCGGCGTTGCGGGCGGAGACGGGTTCCATGACGCCCGGGCAGCCGATGCGTTCACCGGAGCGCGCCAGGATTTCGGCAAGCGCCAGCATCAGCACCATGGCCCGGCTTTCCTTGGATACCGGCGCCATGCTCGACTTGTACATCATCGACGGCGAGAGGTCGGCCCAGAGCCAGACGGTGTGGGCGGCTTCCCATTCCCGGTCGCGGACATAGACATGATCGTCTCTCGCCGAGCGACGCCAGTCGATGCGCGACAGGCTTTCGCCTTCGGTGAAAGGGCGGAACTGCCAGAAGTTTTCGCCGATGCCGCGCTTGCGGCGGCCATGCCAGCCGGCGATCACCGTATTGGCGATACGCTTGGCCTCGACCATGCAATCGGGGATGAGTGCAGCGCGCTGGCGGGCGCGTGCAAGCGTTTCCGTCGCCGGTGTCGGGATGACCTTCTGGCCTATTGCCGCCAAATTCGCCGGCCTCCTATAACCTTGTTCAACCCTTGGCCTTCCGGACGAGGTCGGCGATGACGTCGCGAACGCTCATGCCTTCCGCTCTTGCTGCAAAGGTCAGCGCCATGCGGTGCTGCAGGATCGGCTCGGCAAGCGCATAGACATCGTCGAGCGACGGCGCCAGCCGGCCTTCGTAGAGCGCGCGGGCGCGGGCGCAGAGCATCATTGCCTGGCCGGCGCGCGGGCCGGGACCCCAGGCGACATGCTTGTCCGTCGTCGCATTGCCCTGACCCGGGCGGGCCGAGCGGACCAGATCGAGGATCGCATCGACGACGCTGTCCGGCACCGGCATCTGGCGGATGAGCTTCTGGATGAACTGCAGCCGCTCGGCATCGATCACGCTCTCCGCCTTGCCTTCGGCAATGCCGGTCGTCTCCATCAGGATCTGTCGCTCGGCGGCGAGCTCCGGATAGTTGACGTCGACCTGCAGCAGAAAGCGGTCGAGCTGGGCTTCCGGCAGCGGATAGGTGCCTTCCTGCTCCAGCGGGTTCTGGGTCGCGAGCACGTGGAAGGGCGCTGGCAGGTCGTAGCGCTGGCCGGTCATGGTGATGTGGTACTCCTGCATGGACTGCAGGAGCGCAGACTGGGTGCGCGGCGAAGCGCGGTTGATTTCGTCGGCCATCAGGAGCTGCGCGAACACCGGCCCCTTGACGAAGCGGAAGGAGCGGCGGCCGTGCTCGTCCTGGTCCATGACTTCGGAACCGAGAATGTCCGATGGCATCAGGTCGGGGGTGAACTGGATGCGGTTGGCCGAGAGGCCGAGGACCGTCCCGAGCGTCGTTACCAGCTTCGTCTTGGCGAGGCCCGGCACGCCGACCAGAAGTGCGTGACCGCCGGAGAGGACTGCGAGCAGGGTGTTCTCGACGACGCTTTCCTGGCCGAAGATGACTTTAGCCACCTCACTCTTGACCGAGGCGATGTCGGCGAGCGCCCGTTCGGCAAGCTCGACGATGGCTTTCTCATCGAGTGTCGTTTCGGAAGCGGACATCAGGCTCATGGGGCATCTCCATTGGCAGGGTGCGGGCGAAATTGGGCTGCCGAATCGTGGTGTCGGGCTCTGCACTTCAGCGCATCATAGCTTATTTCCATTGTGGTGGCTGACAAGCTGGGTGCAAATGACTATCTCGTGAAGGGAATGGTAAATGGATAATCGGGACTGAATGATGGCGGCCAATGAGATGAAAGCGCAGCAGGATGCGGCCGGACTGGCCGCACTCGTGCAGCGTGCCGCATCGGAGACCGGCGCCAAGGGCGGTGGTCTGCCGCCGGTGGAGCGCTGGAATCCGCCGTTCTGCGGCGATATCGACATGGAAATCCGCGCCGACGGCACGTGGTTCTACATGGGTACCCCGATCGGTAGGAAACCGCTGGTGAGGCTCTTTTCGACCGTCCTGCGGCGGGACGAGGACGGCAAGACCTATCTCGTCACGCCTGTGGAAAAGGTCGGCATCCGGGTCGAGGACGCGCCGTTCCTGGCCGTCGAGATGCATGTCGGCGAGAAGGACGGCGCGCCGTTGCTCACCTTCCGGACCAATGTCGGCGATGTCGTCGAGGTCGGGCCGGAGCATCCGCTGCGCTTCGAGATGGCGGGCGAGGACAATCAGCTTAAGCCCTACATTCACGTGCGCGGCCGGCTGGAGGCGCTTGTCACGCGGGCGCTGATGTACGATCTGGTGGCGCTTGGCGAGAGCGAGACGGTCGACGGGGTCGAGATGTTCTCGGTGCGCTCAGGTGGCGCGGTCTTCCCGATCATGCCGACGGCCGAACTGGATGCCTTGTCGCAATGAGCAGCGAATTTCCCTATTCGGCCGCGGAGTTTCGCCGCCGGGCTCTCGATCAGGTCGGCGCGCCGATCGAACACGCCGTGCTGGACCATGGCGATCATTTCCTGAACGTCGATCTGGTGCGGGCGATCGATACGCCGAAGCTCCGCGATGCCGCCGTTCTCGTGCCGGTCGTCGACGACGGTCCCGACGCGGCGGTCATCTTCACCAAGCGCACGGAAAAACTGCGCAAGCATTCCGGGCAGGTGGCGTTTCCCGGCGGTTCGGTCGATGCCGAGGACGGCAGTCCGGAGCGGGCGGCGATCCGCGAGGCCGAGGAGGAGATCGGGCTCGACCCGTCCTTTGTCGAGCCGGTGGCCCGGATGCCGCAATATCTGGCGGCGACCGGTTTCCGCATCACGCCGGTGCTCGCCGTCGTCCGGCCCGGTTTCAAGTTCACGCTAAACCCGCACGAGGTGGATGACGTTTTCGAGGTGCCGTTGTCCTTTCTTATGCAGCCGGAAAACCACAGGCGCGACAGCGGCATGCTCGGCGGCGCCGTGCGGCATTTCTACCGCATTCCCTACGGAGAGCGGATGATCTGGGGCGTGACGGCGGGCATCGTCCGCACCATTTATGAAAGGCTCTACGCATGAAGACTGTCGCCGACGAAGCGTGGTTCAAGGAACCGGCGCTGCAAGCGGTCCTGGCCCTCCTGAATGCCGATGGCGGGGAGGCGCGGATTGCCGGCGGCGCGGTACGCAATGCGCTGATGGGCATACCCGTCGGCGATATCGACATCGCCACGACGCTTCTGCCGCAGGAGGTCATCCGCCGGGCAACCGAGGCCGGGATCAAGGCCGTGCCGACCGGGATCGACCACGGCACGGTTACGCTGGTCAAGGACCATACGCCGTTCGAGGTCACGACGCTGCGCAAGGACGTCCAGACCTTCGGGCGTCACGCGGAAGTGGCGTTCGGGACGGACTGGCAGGTCGATGCCGAGCGGCGCGACCTGACGATCAATGCGCTCTATGCCGATGCGGACGGCAAGATCATCGATCTCGTCAACGGCATGCCGGATATCGAAACGCGCACCGTGCGCTTTATCGGGGATGCCGGCGAGCGGATCGCCGAGGATTACCTGCGCATTCTCCGCTTCTTCCGCTTCTTCGCGCTCTACGGCAGCGGCCGTCCGGATGCCGCTGGCCTCCGTGCGTCAGCGGCGGCACGATCCAAACTTTCGACGCTTTCGGCGGAACGCATCTGGTCGGAAACGAAGAAGCTGCTCGGCGCGCCGAATCCGGGCAGGGCGCTTCTCTGGATGCGCCAGACGGGTGTCCTGACCGAAATCCTGCCGGAGACGGAGAAATGGGGCATCGACACGATACCAGCGCTTGTCGAGGCCGGCACCGCACTTGGCTGGACGCCGGATCCGATGCTGCGACTGATGGCCATGGTGCCACCGGACGCCGAGCGCCTGACGTCCCTAGCAAAGCGCCTGCGGCTTTCGAATGCCGAAGCCGCCGAGCTTGCCGCCTTTGCAGGCGCTCCGGCGATTGCCGAAGACATCAGTGACCGCGCGTTCGACCGTCTTCTGTACCGGTCGGGGAGCGCTGGCATCATCGCGCGGCTGCGCATCGATCTTTCCAATGCGAGGGCGAAGGCCGGCGCAGACATGCTGGCGATGGCGAAAGTGGGGCGGCTGTCGCTCCTGCTGGAGCGGGCGGACCGATGGCAGAAGCCGGTCTTCCCGCTGTCGGGCGCGGATATGCTCGCCGCAGGCATGCAACCCGGTCCGAAGGTCGGAGACGGTCTGAAAGCGCTGGAAGAAGAGTGGGTGAAGTCGAATTTCACAATGGACCGGGAGAGCCTTCTCGCCCGGCTGAATGAGACAGATACGACCAGGGACTGATGCCCCTGGTCGCGGCCCGTTGTCAGGCCGCCTTGTCTTCCTTGCGGATCCGGGCCTTGATGTTTTCGACCATGTTTTCCCGGATCACGGTCTCGCCGTGCACGGTGCGCATGTGTTCGACCGCGCGGCGGACCACTTCGGCTTCCTCGTCGGCGCGGGTATGCCATTCGCAACCCGGCACGAGCGTTCCACATTCGAATAGTTTCATCAGGTTCTCCTTTTTGTCATCGGCCAACGCAACTTGATCGCGGCCGGTTCCACCCGGAGACCGGAAATCTCAGTCCGGCATTGCCCAGGCGTTGAAGCATGCGGGCGATTGATATTGCCCACCATGCGTGACCCTGCCTTCGATCGCTTCCTTGTGTCCGGTCGCGATTTCGGGGTGGCCGCCGAGCTTCAGCTTAGCCTGCTCGACAAAATAGGAATGAGGCAGGTCCAGATCGCTCGCCGCGCGCAGATCTTCGGCAAGGCGTTCGATTTCGATCTTAAGGGGACGCGTCTTACGGGGGGACTCTGTTGCAACATCGATGACCGGTTTGCGGTCGGTCTTAGCATTTGCCATAGCGAACTCCTCCTTCTGAAAGCGAGCTACGATCCCTCCAAAGGTTGCTCTACTGGTAAAGGTAGCATCTTTTGCGCCAAAGCTAAATTAAAAACCGGTAAGGCAAGGCGGATGATGCGAAGACGCGACGGTTATCTTTGCGTGTCAGCGCGGAGTGTCTCAAGAAATTCAGAGGCTTGTTTTCTTGCCGCCTTGCGGTCGCCGGCATCCATTTTTTGCCAGGTCGCGTAGATCTGCCGCATGCGCGGATTGGAGCCGAGACGCTTTTCATGGCGGGCAATGAAATCCCAGTAGAGATAATTGAAAGGGCAGGCATTCTTGCCGGTTCGAGCCTTCACGTCGAAGGCGCAATCCTCGCAGTAATTGGACATGCGGTTGATGTAGGCGCCGCTCGCGGCATAGGGTTTCGATCCGAGCAGGCCACCGTCCGCATACTGGCTCATGCCGAGCGTATTTGGCAGTTCGACCCATTCGAAGGCGTCGATATAGACGGCGAGATACCATTCGTGGACGGCGTGTGGATCAATGCCGGCGAGAAGGGCGAAGGTGCCGGTCACCATCAGCCGCTGAATGTGATGGGCATAGGCCTCGTCGCGCGTCTGGCCAATCGCCTGGCGGAGGCAATTCATGTCGGTCTCGCCGCTCCAGTAGAACCAGGGCAGGGGGTTTTTCGCCGACAGGGCATTCCTGTCGCGATAGTCCGGCATCTTCAGCCAGTAGATGCTGCGGACATATTCGCGCCAGCCGATGATCTGGCGAATGAAGCCTTCGGCGGCATTCAGCGGCGCCTTGCCGCTTCCGTAGGCTTCCTCCACCGCACGGCAGACCGCCAGCGGATCGAGCAGTCCGAGATTGATGTAGGGCGAGATCAGCCCGTGATAGAGAAACGGCCGGTCGCTCAGCATCGCGTCCTGATAGGTGCCGAAATCGGCGAGCGATGTCTTGAGGAAATCGTCCAACGCGCGTTCGGCATCCTTAGCCGTCACCGCCCAACCGAAATTGTCCAGCGAGCCGAAGTTATCCGGGAACTCCTTCTCCACGAGTGCGATCACCTCGCGGGTGATCTCGTCCGGCTTGAAGCGCAGGCGCTTCGGCAGGAACAGGTCTTCCTTGGCGGGCTTGCGGTTGTCGTGGTCGAAATTCCACTTGCCGCCTTCCGGCTTGTCGCCGTCCAGCAGGAGACCGGTGACACGGCGCATTTCGCGATAGAAATGCTCCATGCGGAATTCCTTGCGCCCCTTCGCCCAGTCCGCAAATTTGGCCTTCGAACAGAGAAAACGCTCGTCGGGCCGGCAGTCGACCTCGATATCAAGATCGTTCGCCCAGGCATCGATCATCTGCTGGACACGCCATTCGCCTGCCTCGGTGACGATGAGCCTGCCAGGCTTGTGGCGCTTGAGCGCGCGGGCGACTTCGTCCGTGAAGCTATGGGTGTTGCCGGCATCGATCAGGCGCACATAGTCGACGGTCCAGCCATCGGCCTCGAGTTCGCGCGCGAAGTGACGCATGGCCGAAAGGATCAGGACCAGCTTCTGCTTGTGATGGCCGACATAGCCCGTCTCGTCGCGCAGCTCGCACATCAGCACGATGTCGCGGTCCTTGTCGGCGTTCCGCAGGCTGCTGATCTCGGGCGACAACTGATCGCCAAGGATCAGGATGAGGGAAGGGCGGTCGGCCATGGAAAGCATTCGTCTTTCATCGGGATGACCGGCGCATTGGCGCGCCGGGCTCCCTTGAAACTACGAATGTGATCGCCCGGCGGATCAGGCGAAAATCCGCTGCCTTGCTACGGCCAGCGGACCACGGGCGGTAGCGAAGACAGGATGGAATCGATATTGCCACCGGTCTTCAGGCCGAAAATGGTGCCCCGGTCGTACAGCAGATTGAATTCGACATAGCGGCCGCGGCGGATCAGCTGTTCGTCGCGATCCGCTTCGGTCCACGTCTTGTTGAAATTGTCGCGGACGATCTTCGGATAGACGAGGCTGAAGGCACGGCCGACGTCGCGCACGAAGGCGAAGTCCGCATCCCATCCACCGCGCTCCTCGTCGGAATGCAGCCAGTCGAAGAAGATACCGCCGATGCCGCGCGGCTCGTTGCGATGCTTCAGGAAGAAGTATTCGTCGCACCATTCCTTGAAGCGTGGATAGTCGGCGACTTCATCGTGCTGGCTGCAGGCGATCTGCATCGACTTGTGGAAGAGCTGCGTGTCGGGATCGTCTTGCGTGCGCCGGCGCGACAGAACCGGCGTCAGGTCGGCGCCGCCACCGAACCACTGGCTCGACGTCACCACCATGCGGGTGTTCATATGGACGGCCGGGACGTTCGGGTTCACCGGATGGGCGATCAGCGAAATGCCGGATGCCCAGAAGCGCGGGTCTTCCTCGGCGCCGGGGATCTGGCTGCGGAATTCCGGCGAGAACTCGCCATGCACCGTGGAGGTGTGGACGCCGGCCTTTTCGAAGACGCGGCCGCCAAGCATCGACATGCGGCCACCGCCGCCCGCGCCGCCGTCGCGTTTCCAGTCCGTCTGCTCGAAGCGGCCCGGCTCGTGATCCGACAGGGGGCCGGCAAGCTCGTCCTCGAGCGTTTCGAAAGACGCGCAGATCTGATCGCGAAGCTCTTCGAACCAGGCCCGGGCCCTGGTCTTCTTCTCCTCGATATCGTCCGGCAGGCCTTTGGGCAGTTCCGGTCTCTGCATCGCTTCCTCCGCGTCGTCAGCGCTGATGGCGGCGACTCGTTCCTGCCGCCCTCTCGTTACCGCGTGCTCTAACAGTTGGCGGCGGAAAAACCAACGGCGGTTGGTGATCGGCGCGCGGATCAGTTGTGAAAATGGACTCGCAATACTTCATTGCCCGCACTATTCTTCAGTGTGGCGAGAGGTATTGTGCATGGCGAAGGTACCCGCCCGTCCGCCGATGGACGGTTTGAAGCGACGGATCAGACAGCACCGCGACGAGCGCGCGCGGGGCAAGAATACGGATTTCGTGCGAAAGACCTACTGCCTCGACCGCGAGGAAGCGCGCGCCAAGGCACGCGAATGGTTCGACGCGTTTCCCAAGGCTGCCTACTGGACCGCGGTGGAAAGCTGGCGGCAGCTAGAAGGTGACCGCATCGAATTCACAATGCGCCGGTTGCCGACCGCAGACTAAACCCTGAGTAGAGATTTTCCCGATGCGTCTTGTTTTGGTGCGCTGGAAGTAGTTCTTCACGTTTTATTTTCTATTCTTGTATGGATGTGCCTGTGCGTGCTGAAAAGTACAGGAACCGCTCGAATTTTAGCATTCCCGACAAATATTCCCCAACGCTTGCCCTATAGCTCTGTGGGCTAATCGGTAATCCCAGGCCCGGACATCCGGACAGCCTGGGAGCAGGGCATGACGCCATCCGAGCGCCGTTCGTCGGCATGCTGCTTCAACCGACATACATGGGGATCCCATGGTAAGCTTGAACAATTCGACGGCCGCTTCAGCCCTTTCGCTCCTGACGGGATCGAACAAGGCGCTGGCCAATACGATCACCAAGGTCGCCTCCGGCAAGGAGGTCAACAGTGCCTCTGACAACGCCGCCTACTGGGCGATCGCGACCGACATGGACTCGCAAGGTTCGGCCCTGTCGAGCGCCCAGGATGCGACCGCTTTCGCATCGGCAACCGTCGATACCGCACGGCTCGGCATGCAGGCGGCGACCGACATCGTCACGCAGATCCAGTCCAAGCTGATCCTGGCAAAGTCGCTCAGCGGTTCCGCCAAGGACGCCGTGGGTGCGGAGATCGACCAGCTCAAACAGCAACTGGGAACGGTTGCGGAAAGCACGTCGTTTGCCGGCCAGAACTGGCTGAGCACCGATGCCGGTAGTGCGCCGCAGACGCAGTCGCTCGTCGCATCGGCAACGGCCGACAGCAAGGGCGGCATCAAGATTGGTACGATCGACTATGACACGGCGAAGTCCAACCTGATCGCCGCCGGCGATGCCGAGGACGGGCTGCTGACCCGCAGCTATTCCGGCACGACGGGCAGCGGGGCGGCCTACGACTATCACCTGATCGACGCGAATTCGACGGTCGGCACGACGGGGTCGGAGATTTCGGTCAATTCCTCGACGACCTCCAGCGACCTCGACGGCATGATCGCGGCCACGAATTCGATGCTGAAAGACATGACCAGTGCCGGCGCTTCGCTTGGTGCGACGTCCAACCGGATTTCCAGCTCGTCGGATTTTCTGCAGAACCTGCAGGACACCATCAAGAAGGGTATCGGCCGGCTCGTGGATGCCAACATGGAAGAGCAGGCGGTCAACCTGTCGGCCCAGAAGGTGCAGCAGCAGCTGCAGACCATCGGCCTCAACATCGTAAACAATCAGTCGAAGAACCTCCTGTCGCTTTTCGCCTGATCATCCTGACCCCGGAAGCATTGCCGATGTTTCCAGCCTGCCCGCAGTTCTTACAAGGACTGCGGGCTTTTTCACGCCTGCTGGCGGATGGCTTCGCCGGCAATCATGGCAACGGACATGGCGATGTTGAGCGACCGCTGCCCCTCGACCATGGGGATCAGCACGCGCGCATCCGCTGCGTCGTGGACGTGATCGGGAACGCCGGCGCTTTCGCGGCCGAACAGGAGAATGTCGTCGGGCCGGTAATCGAAGCTGGTGTAGGGCAGGGCGGCCTTGGTGGAGGCCAGCACCAGCCGGCGCCCCGCCGTCTTCCGCCATTCCTCGAAGACCTGCCAGTTGACGTGTCTCGTCAGTGTTGCACGGGCGATGTAATCCATGCCGGCGCGCTTCAGGTTGCGGTCGGAGAGGTCGAAGCCGGCCGGCTCGATGATGTCGACGGCCAGGCCAAGGCAGGCGGCAAACCGCAGGATGGTTCCCGTATTGCCGGGAATGTCGGGCTGGTAGAGGGCGATCGATGGTCTGGTCATGGCCGTTGGTTAGCCCGGCGGCGGGACCTGTTCAAGCGTCAATGAGCCGATGCAACTTGAGGCTGTTGCCGATCGGTCACATGCGTCATGGATGGACCGATTTGCGGCATTGACGCTTTTCAAAATTCGAAAACGGGGGTAGAAGACGTCCCATCTTTCCACCGCGATACAGGAGGCAGACATGGATAATGTGACCTGGACCGGCCTTCATGCTGGCGCGCGGCGGACTGTACTGCCACGACCGACCGGTATGTTCTTCGCCGGCTGAGCTTTAATCGCTCACTCTCATTCCCCTGGAAATTACATAAAAAACGCGCGCGGCAGATTTGCCTCGTTTTTCCCGAGACAGCTTCGGTTTCGACCGGCTTTTTGATGCTATAGTTCCGCTCGGGATCTGCATCGCGTGTAAAAATCATTCTGGAGACATCCAATGTTCACCTGGTTTGAACAGCGACTGAACCCCTATCCCTCGGAAGATCCCGAGCTGCCCCCCAAGGGCCTTTTCGCCTTCTGCTGGCACTACACCAAGCCGGCGGCCGGCTGGCTGCTGGCCATGTCCTTCTTCACCGTCCTGATCGCGGTCGGCGAAGTCATGCTGTTCCGCTTCCTGGGCGACATCGTCGACTGGCTGTCGAATGCCGACCGCACGACCTTCCTGCAGACGGAAGCGCCGAAGCTGATCGGCATGGGGGCGATGGTCCTGATCGGCCTGCCTCTGGTCGTTTCCGCGCAGTCGTTCATCATGCACCAGGTGCTGCTCGGCAACTTCCCGATGATCGCCCGTTGGCAGATGCACCGCTTCCTGCTCCGGCATTCGATGACGTTCTTCGCCAACGAATTCGCCGGGCGGGTGGCCACCAAGGTCATGCAGACATCGCTTGCCGTGCGCGAAACGGTGATGAAGCTGCTCGACGTGTTCGTCTACGTCGTCTCGTACTTCGTCACGATGATTGTCGTCGTGGCGACCGCTGACTGGCGGCTGACGGCGCCGCTTATCGTCTGGCTGGCCATCTACATCGGCATCGTCGCCTATTTCGTGCCGCGGCTTAGGAAAATCTCGGCCGATCAGGCGGACGCGCGTTCGATGATGACCGGCCGCATCGTCGACAGCTACACCAACATCGCGACGGTGAAGCTGTTCTCGCATGCGGGGCGCGAGGAGCAATACGCGAAGGGCGGCATGGACGAGTTCCTGCAGACCGTCTACCGGCAGATGCGCCGGGTGACGCTCTTCCAGATCCTCGTCTACGTCAACAACTGCGTGGCGCTGTTTGCCATCGGTGCCCTGTCGATCTGGTTCTGGCTGAACGGGGCGATCTCCATCGGCGCCATCGCCATCGCCATCGGCCTCGCCATGCGCATCAACGGCATGTCGCAGTGGATCATGTGGGAGGTCTCGGCGCTCTTCGAAAACATCGGCACCGTCTATGACGGCATGGCGATGATGACGAAGCCGCACGACATCGTCGACAGGCCCGCCGCCAATGCGCTGACGGTGCCGAAGGGCGAGATCCTGTTCGACCAGGTCCGGTTCCATTACGGCAAGCAGAAAGGCGTCATCGAGAACCTGACGCTCTCGATCCGCCCCGGCGAAAAGGTCGGGCTGGTCGGCCGGTCGGGTGCCGGCAAGACGACGCTCATGAACCTGCTCCTGCGCTTCTTCGATCTCGAAGCAGGCCGGATCACGATCGATGGCGACGACATCTCCAGCGTTTCGCAGGACAGCCTGCGCTCGCTGATCGGGGTGGTGACGCAGGATACGTCGCTGCTTCACCGCTCGATCCGCGACAACATCGCCTATGGCCGTCCGGCGGCCAGCGATGCGGAGATCATCGAGGCCGCCAAGCAGGCGAACGCCTGGGACTTCATCCAGTCGCTCGAGGACCTGCAGGGCCGCAAGGGGCTTGATGCCCACGTCGGCGAACGCGGCGTGAAGCTCTCCGGCGGCCAGCGCCAGCGGATCGCGATTGCCCGCGTGTTCCTCAAGAACGCGCCGATCCTGATCCTCGACGAGGCGACTTCGGCGCTCGATTCGGAAGTGGAGGCGGCGATCCAGGAGAGCCTGTTCTCGCTGATGGAAGGCAAGACGGTGATCGCGATCGCCCACCGCCTGTCGACGCTGACGCAGATGGACCGGCTGATCGTGCTCGACAAGGGCAACATCGTCGAGTCCGGCACCCATGCCGAACTCGCTGCCGGTACGGGCATCTACGCCGACCTCTGGAACCGCCAGTCCGGCGGCTTCATCGCCGACGAACTGGAAGCGGCGGCGGAGTAAAGATGTTTGCGCAAGTCCGCCCGCGACATTTGCCGCGGGCGGACGCGATACCCGGGAAAAATGATGAGACTATTCTTCGATGTCGATGGCGTGTTGATCGACGGCTGGCATGTGCGGCCGGAACTGCGCAAGCCATGGGACGTAACAATCGAGGCGGATCTGGGCGTCGATCGTGTGGCGCTGCAACGGCAGTTGTTTGCCGGCGAAGGCGGCCCTGCGCCCATGGCGGATTGCATAACCGGCCGGCGGGATTTGGCAGACGTGCTGGCGGAGGTTCTGCCCCGGACAGGTTATCGCGGTTCCGTCAGCGACTTTATGCGCTACTGGTTCGAAAAGGACTCGAACCTGAACGCAGCTGTTTTTTCGCTGGTGAAGCGACTGCGGACCGCCGACGATATTCAGCTTTTCGTCGCCACCGGGCAGGAGCACCACCGCGCCCGATATCTGTGGGAAGACCTCAAATTCTCCGAGCACTTTGACGGCCTGTTCTACAGTGCGGATATCGGCTTCGGCAAAAAGGACCGCCGCTTTTTTGAGACCATCAACGAGCGCCTGGGCTTGGAGCCGGACGAGCGGCCGTTATTTTTCGATGATCAGAAAGACATTTGCGATATCGCCGCCGCCTGCGGGTGGGATGCCACCGAGGTGACTTCGGCAGACGATATCCGCAACCATCCCCGGCTCACATCGCTGTGGTAGCCGGGGGAGGCAGGACGGGCTCCCCCGTTTTGCACCTTATTACTGCGTCAGGCGGATGTTCGACAGGTACGTGTCGAACAGTGTCGAGAAGCCGCTGACGATCTCGTCCTTGGCATCTGCCGCGATGAAGTAGCTGGAATTCGACGCGCAGGCGGAGAGCGCCTTGGAGATATAGTCGCGCCGGCTCGTGCCGTTGTCGGTGGAGCTCAGGGTGCCGCCCCAGACATTGGTGAAGTAGCTCGAGCTCATGGAGGAGCCAAGCGTGTTCTGGTAGCGGAACACGTCGTTGCCGATCGAGACGGCGAGATACTGCGTGTAGAGGACCGCCATGGTCGCCTTGGCATTCTTGGCGTTGTCGCACCATTTCGGATTGAGCGGCGTGATGTCCGGATAGTAGCTCGAATTGGTGATGAAGCCCTTGCTGGACTGCGCGCCGTCGGTGATCAGCATGACGAGCTTTTTCGCGCTGTCCTGGGTCAATCCATCGCCGGCGGTGCCGATTGCCGTAGACAGGCTCTTCAGAGCACGGAAGTCGGACGAGTCATAGGTACTATCGGAGTTCAGCGCGCTGTTGCTGGTGAGTGATGAACGCAGGGAGGCGGTATCGTAGGTCGGCGCCTTGATCGCGTGCAGGCCGTTTGCCGTGTTGTAGCTCGACGAAAAGAGCGACGAGCCTGTCGTGTTCGTTCCGACCGTATAAAAGCCGACGCGAATGTGCTGGGTCTCGGTATTCGCAGTGTCGACCATGTCGAGAACCGAGCGGACGGCGTCGAGCTGGACGTCGGAGCGCAGCGTCACGCCGTTCATCCGCGCCATCTCGTATGGCGTGTAGTAGGTGTAGGTTGTCCTGCGGCCACTGCCGCTTGCCACGGCGATGCTGCCCGAATGGCAGGCGAAGACGCAACTGGTCTTGTCCACCATCAGCTGCTGATCCGCCGGCGTGGCAGCAAGCAGCATGGAGGAAGACTTGTCCAGCACGATATAAACGTCGATGTAGGACGTCGTGGATCCTGCGGCGGCGGCAGTGATCGAGAGGTCGATGTTATCCATGCCGACGATGCGTAGCAGCGTCGTTCCGATCGCACCTCTGACCGTCGCCGTGATCTCGTGCGTCGTATGGTTTATCGTGATGTCGTTGTCCGTGAGCTGGTAGGTGCCGAAACTCGCCGATGTCGTCGCGCTCACGTCCGCCGTCGGGTCGACGGAGCCGTCGGCGTTGGTCAGCGGTGTCTGGGCGGCAAACCATTTGCGGATCTTGTCCTTGATTTCGGCATCGGTCGCCGTGCCGATGTCGCGGACGCCGGCGAGGAGGGCCGCATCCAGGTCGGCCTGCATCTTCTCGCGGGTGTTGTAGGCTTGCGCGAAATCGAAACTGGACCCGACCGCCATGGACAATGGCAGGGCGACGAGCGCGAATGTGACGCCGAAGTTGCCGGCCCTGTCCGAGGTGAAGCGCGCCAGCGTCTGTCGCCAGCGCGGAAAGGCTGCAGAGCAACGATCTACAAGCTGCCATGTCTTCTGCATGCACTGCTCCGGTTCAAAATGATACAGGCGGTCGATATGCGCCATTACTGATCGGAGACATTACTATTTCTTGCACTCCTGGAGTAGGTGTCTCGTAATTACCTGGTATATTCCAGTGAAATGCGAATGTTAAATTTTTAATCGAAATATATACATGTGGCGTTTTTGATGAATTTCGCCGATATTTTCAACCTGACGGCTGTATTGCACCGCTGTCGCTGCAATTCGGGGTGTTGTCCGATTGCCGTTTTTTCGCCATCGACCGCGTGCGGATGTATCAATTCGAGGCACGTGTCTTGTTTGGTTACGGTTGCTGCGCGGGCCGACTGCGTTTCTGAATAGTAAATGCGGGGCGGGGCTGCGCGTCAATTTGGCGATATCGCCTCTATTTGCCGAAATCGGGAATCCGCCTATATCTCGCTCATGCTGATCGACCGTATTCTCCGCCACTTCGAAAATTGGATCGATCCCTTCGCCCGCCGTGCTGATCTGCGGCCTCCGAGGGGGACGCTGGCATTCATCTGGTTCTATGTCCGGCAGGCCAAATGGCCGTTCTTCGCCATGCTGGTGCTGGGTGGGCTGGTCGCGATGCTGGAAGCGGCACTGTTCTGGTTCGTCGGCCGGCTGGTGGACATTCTCGACCAGACACCGAAGGGCTCGGGCTGGGACGGGCTGACCGCCAATCACGGGGTCGAGCTCGCGGCGATGCTGATAATCGTGCTCGTCGTCCGTTTCATCGTCACGGCGCTCAGCGCACTCGTCGAGGAGCAGGTGATCGTTCCCGGCTTCGTGACGCTCGCGCGCTGGCAGGCCTATGTGCACGTCGCGCGCCAGTCGCTGACCTTCTTCCAGAACGACTTTGCCGGGCGCATCGTGACCAAGGTGTGGAGTGCCGGTCAGTCGGTCTCCGACCTGATGGTGTCGATGCTGCAGGTGGTCTGGTTCATCATCATCTACACCGTCTCGACCATGGCGCTTGTCGCCCAGCTCGACTGGCGTCTTTCCGCATTGATCGCGGTTTGGATCGGCGTGTTCGGGCTGCTGGCCCGCTATTTCGTTCCGCGGGTCAGGGCGAGGGCGCGCGAGACGGCCGAGGTCGCGTCGATGATCAACGGACGCCTCGTCGATTCCTACGGCAATATCCAGACGCTGAAGCTCTACGGCCGCGAGGACGAGAACGACCAGTACATGATGGGTGGTTTTCGCAAGGGCCGCGCGGTGGTCATGGATCTGACCCGGCACATCACCGGCATCCGCACGTCGCTGGCACTTCTGTCCGGCGTGATGATCTCCATGGTCGCCGCTCTGTCGGTTGATCTGTGGCTCAGCGGCGCGATCTCGTCGGGCGGCGTCGCCTTCACGCTCGGTCTGGTTCTGCGCCTCAACATGCTGCTCGGCCGGATGATGACGCAGTTCAACGGCATTGTGCGCAATATCGGCGTCATCCAGAATGCCGCCGAGATGATTTCCGAGCCGATACAGCTGACGGATCGGCAAGGCGCGGACAACCTTGTCGTGACGGGACCCGATATCCGGTTCGAGGGCATCCGCTTTCACTACGGCAAGGGGTCTGGCGTCATCGATGATCTCAGCCTGCACATTCGGCCCGGCGAGAAGGTCGGCATTGTCGGGCGCTCGGGCGCCGGCAAGTCGACGCTCGTCAATCTGCTGTTGCGCTTCTACGATCTGGAAGGCGGGCGGATACTCATCGACGGACAGGACATCGCAGGCGTTCGCCAGGAATCGCTGCGCGGTCAGATCGGTATGGTCACGCAGGACACGGCGCTTCTCCACCGCTCCATCCGGGAAAATATCCTCTTCGGCCGGCCGGATGCGGGGGAACGGGATCTGGAACGGGCGGCGGAACGCGCCGAAGCGCTGCATTTCATCCGCAACCTCCAGGACCAGCGTGGCCGCAAGGGTTTCGATGCCCATGTCGGCGAGCGGGGCGTCAAGCTCTCCGGCGGCCAGCGCCAGCGCATCGCCATTGCCCGGGTGATGCTGAAGGATGCGCCGATTCTGGTCCTCGACGAAGCGACGTCGGCGCTCGATTCGGAAGTCGAAGCGGCCATCCAGTCGAACCTTTCCCGTCTGATGGAAGGAAAGACCGTTCTGGCGATCGCGCACAGGCTGTCGACGATCGCGGCCCTCGACCGGCTGATCGTCATGGACAAGGGGCGGATCATCGAGGAGGGGACCCATCAGGAGCTCCTCGCATCGGGCGGACTTTATTCCGAACTCTGGGCCCGTCAGTCTGGCGGGTTCCTCGCGGCCGAAGACGAGCTCAAGCAGCCGATCTCGGCGGAATAAGGCCTTCAGGCACCGGAAAAGCGGTGGTCCGGCGGGCTTTACAAGCGACCGATATGCGGCAGGACGCCGCTGCCGGATCACCGGCCGGCAGCAGGTGGCGCCATGCCGCTCCAACAGCTGCAGAGACCTGTGCCGGGCCTTTTGCCTTTCATCAACTCGATCAGTGACATGGCCGGAGCAATTTTCCGGGACATTGTCATCTCACCCCCTTGCCAAGACTGGACTTATTTTGCGATCAAGCATAGAAGCGCCGGAATGGTGGGGAGTCTGTTACGGGACCGTGATTTCATGGGGCTCTCCAATCTTAAGGTGTAGATGCGGTTTTTCGCAGAAATACGCGGAGAGGATGGGTAACCGTGAGCGAACACGAAGCGACTAGCGAGAACATGGGCGAGCCGACTCGCCGTGATTTCCTTTATTTGACCACCGGCATGGCTGCAGCAGTAGGCGCAGTTTCCGTTGCCTGGCCCTTTATCGACCAGATGCGTCCGGATGCATCGACCCTGGCGCTCGCCTCGATCGAGGTTGACGTTTCGGCGCTCGAGCCCGGCATGTCTCTGACGGTCAAGTGGCGCGGCAAGCCGGTATTCATCCGCAATCGTACGGACAAGGAAGTCGAAGAGGCTGCCAGCGTTCCGATGGATCAGCTGAAGGATCCGGTCGCACGTAACGCCAACCTGCCGGCCGATGCGCCCGCGACGGGCGTTGACCGTTCCGCCGGCGACGGCAAGCAGAACTGGATCGTCATGATCGGCTCGTGCACCCATCTCGGCTGCGTGCCGCTCGGTCAGGCCGGCGAATACAATGGCTGGTTCTGTCCCTGCCATGGTTCTGTCTACGATACGGCGGGCCGTATCCGTAAGGGTCCGGCACCCGAGAACCTCCACATGCCGGTTTTCTCGTTCGTCAAAGACACAGTCATTAAGATCGGTTGAGGGGGATACTGATTATGAGTGGCCATTCTAGCTACCAGCCGTCGTCGGGTCTCGAAAAGTGGATCGATTCCCGCCTGCCGCTGCCCCGGATGATTTACGACAGCTTCGTCGCCTATCCGGTTCCCCGCAACCTGAACTATGCCTACACCTTCGGCGCAATGCTGTCGGTCATGCTGATCGTCCAGATCCTCACCGGCATCGTTCTCGCCATGCATTACACCGCCGAAACGACGGTCGCCTTCGACTCGGTCGAAAAGATCATGCGCGACGTCAATCACGGCTGGCTGATCCGTTACCTGCACTCCAACGGCGCATCGTTCTTCTTCGTCGCCGTCTACCTGCACATCGCCCGTGGCCTCTATTACGGTTCCTACAAGGCGCCGCGTGAAATCCTCTGGATCCTCGGCGTGGTCATCTATCTCCTGATGATGGCGACCGGCTTCATGGGTTACGTTCTGCCCTGGGGTCAGATGTCCTTCTGGGGCGCGACCGTCATCACCGGCTTCTTCTCGGCCTTCCCGTGGGTCGGCGAGTGGATTCAGCAGTTCCTGCTCGGCGGCTTTGCCGTCGGTCAGCCGACGCTGAACCGCTTCTTCTCGCTGCACTACCTGCTGCCCTTCATGATTGCCGGTGTCGTTATCCTGCACATCTGGGCGCTGCACGTGACCGGCCAGACGAACCCGACCGGCGTCGAAGTCAAGTCGAAGACCGATACCGTTCCCTTCACGCCCTATGCGACGCTGAAGGATGCGCTCGGCGTGGTGATCTTCCTGATCGCCTATGCCTGGTTCGTCTTCTATCTGCCGAACTACCTCGGTCACCCCGACAACTACATCATGGCCAACGCGCTGAAGACGCCGTCGCACATCGTTCCGGAATGGTACTACCTGCCGTTCTACGCGATGCTGCGTGCGATCACCTTCAACATCGGCCCGATCGACTCGAAGCTCGGTGGCGTTCTGGTGATGTTCGGTTCGATCATCATCCTGTTCTTCCTGCCGTGGCTCGACACCTCGAAGGTCCGTTCGGCCGTGTACCGTCCGTGGTACCGCCTGTTCTTCTGGCTCTTCGTCGCCGACTGCATCATGCTGGGCTGGCTCGGATCGCGTACGCCGTCCGACCTCTACACCCTGATGGCTCTCTGCGGCACGATCTACTACTTCGGTTTCTTCCTGGTCATCATGCCGGTTCTCGGCCTGATCGAAACGCCGAAGCGCATTCCCAACTCGATCACCGAAGCGGTGCTCGAGAAGAAGAGCGCGAAAGCGTGAACCTGCAGCGGCTGAAAGGAACTGAAACAATGAAAAAGCTTGTATCAAGCATTGTCATCGCCGCCGCGGTCTTCGCGTCGGGATCGGCATACGCCGCCGAGGAAGGCCATGGCCTCGCCGAGGAAGCAACGCATGCGATTGCGGGTGGGCACTTCCCCATCCTCAAGCCGAAGAACGAGGAGTGGAGCTTTGCCGGGCCGTTCGGCCATTACGACAAGGCTCAGCTGCAGCGCGGCCTGAAGGTCTACACAGAAGTCTGTTCTGCCTGTCACTCGATGCAGCTCGTGTCCTTCCGCACGCTGGAAGAGCTCGGCTATTCCGAAGCACAGGTAAAGGCCTTCGCGGCGAACTACGAAGTGCAGGACGGCCCGAACGGCGATGGTGAGATGTTCACCCGCAAGGCCGTTCCGTCCGACTACTTCCCGTCGCCGTTCCCGAACCCGGAAGCAGCTGCCGCCGCCAACAACGGTGCGGCTCCGCCGGACATGTCGCTGCTCGCCAAGGCGCGCGGCGTCGAGCGCGGGTTCCCGACCTTCATCTTCGATATCTTCACGCAGTATCAGGAAGGTGGTCCGGACTATATCTACTCGCTGATCACCGGGTACCAGGAGCCGCCGGAAGGCATCAAGAACACCGACGGTTCCGACTACAAGGTTCCGGAAGGCACGCACTTCAACCCGTACTTCGCCGGTTCACCGTCGCTCGCCATGGCTCAGCCGATCTCCGACGGCCAGGTGACCTATGACGACGGTTCGCCGGAAACGGTCCACCAGTATGCGCATGACGTCGCAGCCTTCCTGATGTGGGCCGCCGAGCCGCATCTCGAAGAACGCAAGCGCACCGGCTTCATGGTTCTGGTGTTCCTGGCGATCTTTACGGCGCTGATCTACTTGACCAAGAAGGCGGTCTATTCCAACAAGGAACACTGAGGGATATCCTGTCCCGACAGTTGAAAGGCGGCTTTCGGGCCGCCTTTTTTATGGGAGGCTTCGAGCCTGCCCGCAAAACAGAGGAAAGCCATCGATGAACGATCTGCGTTCCGAACTTGCCGCCGCCATCCGCAACATTCCGGATTATCCGAAGCCCGGCATCATCTTCCGCGACATCACCACGCTGCTCGGCAATCCGCGCGCCTTTCGCCGCGCCGTCGACGAGCTGGTGCAGCCCTATGTCGGCCTGAAGGTGGACAAGATCGCGGGCATGGAAGCGCGTGGCTTCATTCTCGGTGGTGCCGTCGCGCATCAGCTTTCCGCCGGCTTCATTCCGATCCGCAAGAAGGGCAAGCTGCCGCACGATACGGTGCGGGTCGCCTACAGCCTGGAATACGGTGTGGACGAGATGGAGATGCACAAGGATGCCGTTCAGCCCGGCGAGAAGGTGATCCTTGTCGACGACCTGATCGCCACTGGCGGCACGGCGGAAGGGGCGGTCAAGCTCCTGCGGCAGATGGGTGCGGACGTCGTCTCGGCCTGCTTCGTCATCGACCTGCCGGAGCTCGGCGGCCGCAAGAAGCTCGAAGCGCTCGGCGTCGAGGTCCGCACGCTCGTCGAATTTTCCGGCCACTGAGGCCCCGTCAGGCGGCGATCGCCGCCTTGATGTCGTCCTCGATATCTTCCGGCTTGTCGTTCGGTGCAAAGCGCTTGAGCGGCTTGCCGTCGCGGCCGACGAGGAACTTGGTGAAGTTCCACTTGATCGCCTCCGTGCCGAGCACGCCGGGCAATGCTTCCTTCAGATACTTGAACAGCGGATGCGCGTCGCTGCCGTTGACATCGACCTTGGCGAAGAGCGGGAAGGAGATGTTGAAGTTCAGGTCGCAGAAGGTCCTGATGTCCTCGTCGCTGCCCTTTTCCTGTGCGCCGAACTGGTTGCAGGGAAAGGCGAGGATGACGAGGTCGTCCTTGTACGTCTTGTAGAGCGTCTCCAGCCCGGCATATTGCGGGGTGAAGCCGCAGGCGCTCGCCGTGTTGACGATCAGCAGCACCTTGCCGCGATAGCTATCGAGCCCGATCTCCTGGCCGGCATTGGTCCTGGCCTGATAGTCATAGACAGTCATTGATCGCTCCACGGCGTTTCACTCATATTCCAGCACGCTGCCATCGAAGCGCAGGACAGGTAACTGGTCCTGGTTCTCGGCTTCGACAAGGGTGGTGTTGAGAATAAGACCGGGCCGCGAGGCAAGCGCGCGGCTGCCTGTCAGCGTGACGTAATAGGTGACCGTTTCGCCGGCGAAGACGGGACGCAGCCATTTGAGGCTGGTGAAGCCCGGCGACGGGCCGAGCTTCGGCGGCTCCTGGCCTTCACGCGTCAATCGTTCGCTCTCCCTCTGCCAGTAGCCGAGAAAGGTCTGCATCCAGGCGGCCGCCGTGTGCCAGCCGGAAGCGCACAGGCCGCCGAAGACGTAATCCTTCGCCGCTTCCGCATCGACATGGAACGGCTGCGGGTCGAAGGACCTGGCGAAGCGGATGATCTTTTCGTCGGTGAAGGTGTAGGTGCCGACGTTGACGCGCGTATCAGGCTTGTGAAGTTCCGCCATTTTCATTGTTGAGCCTCCCCGGCCGGCCGCCGCCGCATCATGATCCAGTTCTCCGATTTCAAGACCAAGTCGCCCTTCTGGTTGAAGAGCTCGTGAAGGACCTTGACGAGGCCGATGCCGGGCCTGGAGGCGGAGGCGCGGGCCTGCACGACGGTCGTCTGGCCGGACAGCGTGTCGCCGGCGAGCACCGGCTTCTTCCATTCCATCAGGTCGACACCGGGCGAGCCCTCGGAGGCCGACTGCAGGAGATAGCTGTCGATCATCATCCGCATCATGATGCTGGACGTATGCCAGCCGGAGGCGACCAGCGTTCCGAACAGGGATTGTTTGGCGGCCTCTTCGTCGGTGTGCATCGGCTGTGGATCAAATTCCGAAGCGAAGGCGATGATTTCTTCCTTGCTCACCGTGACCGGCCCGAGCGGAAATGTCCGGCCGGTGTGAAAATCCTCGAAATAATATCTGGCTGTCATGGGACTCTGGAGATCATTGTTCGATGTTGAACAATGTGACAGCCGGTGGCCTTAAGGCAAGGGGCGGGGAGGACGGAATTTCACGAAAATACATGCATACATTTAGATGTTTGATATTTGTCATGTCGTTCCAGGCGGGACAGGCGCATTATCGCGCATTGCCGGCGATGACCGGCGAATGCCTCGCTTTCGGAAAGGTCACTCACATGTTTGCCAAGAATGTCGGTTCCGTCGATCGCATGCTCAGAATCCTGGTCGGCGTGGTCCTGATCGCGCTGTTCTTCCTGTATCCGGGCGCCTGGTGGCGCTATTACGCGCTGATCGGCATCGTGCCGCTGGCCACCGGGCTTCTGTCCACGTGCCCGCTCTATTCGATCCTCGGCATTTCGACCTGCCCGGTGAAAAAGAACTGAGCGGCATAACGCGTCCCGATCGACCTTTACGGGTTGCATCTGCGGGTTGAAGCTATATCCCTTGTGCGGAGCTTTGCAGAAGGGGATATGTATGGCCGACCGAACCTTTTCGCTCGACGACTGGGAGGGGCGCAAGCGTGCGCTCCAGCCGGTTCTCGCAGAAGCCGCCCAGGCGGGTGTGATCGCCGAGGCGCAAAGCGCGCCGCTTGCCGATTTCCTGCTGCACCGGGGCGTGGGCGTCACCGCCGCCGTGGCGCCGTTAAATGGTGACGTGCGCCATACGCTCGACGAGCCGGTCGCCGCCGACCGCGCAACGGAGGACGAAGAGAGCGAGTCGCCTCGCTTCATCCGCGGCTATCATGATATCCTGATCACCATCGGCATCCTGATCACGCTGGCCGGCCTTGCCGGGCTGACACCGTATTACGTCATCCTCGCCGCCGTGCTGGTCCTTTCGGAAGTCTTCGTCCGTCGGCAGCGGCTCGCTCTGCCTGCGGTCGTCCTGACGCTAGCCTTCACGGTTTCGGCCTTCTACGCGGTGTCGTCGCTCTACGTATCGATGACCGGCACGCCCGACCTGTTCGGCGCTGCTTCCGAAAAATCGGATGCTTTGATCATCCTCGTCTGCGAGGCGCTGCTGCTCGGCGCCTATTACTGGCGCTACCGCGTTCCGATCGCCTTTGCCATGCTCTGCGTGTCGGCCGTCGCCTTCATCGTCTCGGCCATCGCCGCGCCGTTCCTCGGACCGCTGCCGCTGGAAACGGCTGCCGGACGCGGCATCGGCCCGGTCTTCATTGGACTGTTCGGGCTCATCCTGTTCGTGATCGCGCTCTATTTCGACCTCTCCGATCCGAAGCGGCTGACGCGGCGGTCCGATGTCGCCTTCTGGCTGCATCTCGTTGCCGCGCCGGCGCTTCTAAATGCGGTGTTCGTCACGACGATGAACCGCAGCGGCGGGGTGGGCATTGCCAATCTGCCGCTCAGCGCGTCGCTGACCCTGATCGCAGCCGTTGTTGTGCTGATGCTGGCCGGCGTGCTGCTCGACCGCCGCGCCTTCGTCACCTCCGGCCTCCTGTCGCTCGGCTATGCCGTCGCCGGCATTCTGGAGACGGGCGCCAGAGGCGGCCTGTGGGGCCGGATATCGGACCAGTTCTCGGTCGTCGTTCTCGTCGTCGGCGCCATCGTGCTGATCATCGGTTTCGGGTGGCGAACGCTCCGCTTTGGGCTTCTGCGCATTCTGCCAGAACGCATGCGGACGATCCTGCCGACGCTCAGATAAATCCATTCCCGGCCTGAGAGACTGATTCAGGCTGCCCACACAACGTGTTGAAAAGAAAAGAGCGAGGCGGTTTCCCGTCTCGCTCCTTGTCTATTGCGGTAATCGCTTGTCTTACGTGTTGAAGCGGAAGTGGATGACATCGCCGTCCTGGACGACGTATTCCTTGCCTTCGTCGCGGGCCTTGCCGGCTTCCTTGGCGCCGACTTCGCCGCCAAAGGCGATGTAGTCGTCATAGGCGATGGTGTTGGCGCGGATGAAGCCGCGTTCGAAATCCGTGTGGATGACGCCGGCAGCGGCGGGTGCCTTGGTGCCGCGCACGATCGTCCAGGCGCGCGTTTCCTTCGGGCCGACGGTGAAATAGGTGATCAGGTCGAGCAGGTGGTAGCCGGCGCGGATCAGCCGGTCGAGGCCGGCTTCTTCCAGCCCGAGGGCGCCCAGGAATTCCTGCGCTTCCTCTTCCGGAAGCTGCGCCACTTCGGATTCGATCGCGGCCGAGATGATCACGCATTCCGCACCCTGTTCCTTCGCCATCGCGGCGACGGCTTCGGTGTGCTTGTTGCCGGTTGCCGCATCGGCTTCGGCAACGTTGCAGACGTAGAGGACCGGATGCGAGGTCAGCAGGTTGAGGCCCTTCAGCGTCAGCACTTCCTCGGGGCTCAGCGTCTTCAGGAGCAGGCGCGCCGGCTTGCCTTCGTTCAGGAGCTTGACGACCGCTTCCATGACGGGGAGCTGCGCCATGGATTCCTTGTCCTTGCCGGTGGCGCGCTTGCGCGTCTGCTCGACGCGGCGCTCCAGGCTTTCGAGGTCGGCGAGCATCAGCTCGGTCTCGATCGTGTCGGCGTCGCCGACCGGATTGATGCGGCCTTCGACGTGGGTGATGTCGTCATCCTCGAAGCAGCGCAGCACGTGCACGACGGCATCGACTTCGCGGATGTTGGCGAGGAACTTGTTGCCGAGGCCTTCGCCCTTCGATGCGCCGCGCACCAGGCCGGCGATGTCGACGAAGGAAATGCGGGTCGGGATGATTTCCTTGGACTTGGCGGCTTCCGCCAGCTTCTTCATGCGCGGATCCGGCACCGCGACTTCGCCGGTGTTCGGCTCGATCGTGCAGAACGGATAGTTGGCGGCCTGAGCGGCGGCCGTTTTCGTCAGCGCGTTGAAGAGGGTCGACTTGCCGACATTCGGCAGACCGACGATACCGCATTTGAAACCCATCGGGAAAACCTGTCTTTTCTTCCGGAAATTCTTTGCCTGCGTATGCGGGACACGGGCTTTCAGGTCAAGGGGAAAGCGGTACGGCGGGGCCGCTTTGCCCGTCTCAGAGCCAGTTGATGCGCCTGAGCAGCCAGAGTGTGGCGGCGGAACTGATCGTGACGAAGGCGACGATCAGGATGAAGGCCCAGGTGTCGTTGACGCCGGGTATGCCGCCGACATTCATGCCGAACAGGCCGGCAATCACGCTTGGCGGCAGGAGGAGGGCGGCAAGTGCGGCCAGCCGGTTGGAATTGCGGGCGATGCGCTCGCTGATCACGGTCGACAGGTCGTCGTGGAGGATCGAGGTGCGGTCTCGGATGGCGTCGAGATATTCGATGAAGCGCATCAGCTTGTCGATAACCTCGCGCATCCTCAGCTTGTCACGTTCGCCAAGCCAAGGGGCGTCGTCATGTTCGATACGGTTGAGCGCGTCGCGCTGCGGGGCCAGGTAGCGGCGCAGCTGGACGGCGCGACGGCGGAGTGCCTTGAGGCGCCCACGCACCTCGCTGTCATTGCCGTTAAAGATCATGTCGTCGAGCTGGTCGACCTCCTCGTCCATGTCATCCAGCACCGGCTCGAGATCGCGGACGAGCTTGTCGGAAATGAGGGCCAGCAGTTCCCCGGAGCGCTGCGGTCCCTTGCCGTTCTCGAGCGCCAGCCGGATGTCGCGAAGGGCGGTGATGTAATGGCCGCTGTCGCGCAGCGAGACGACGCTTTCGCCATCGACCCACAGATGGATCGGCACAAGGTCGATGTCGTCGGGCGCGTCGTCGACGTCGTCCGGGGCGGTCGCGCAGACGCCGCGCAGGATGATCAGCAATCCGTCGTCGACCGGCTCGACGCGCGGGCGGGTGTCCTCCTCCAGAAGCGCGTCCATGACCAGTGGGTCGAGGCCGCTCTTCGTCCGGATCCATTCCGCCGCTGCCGGATGGTCCCGCTCCAGATGCAGCCAGACGACGCCTTCCTCGGGTTTCAGGCTGTCGATGGCCGTCAGATCGAGTTGCGTGCCACCGCCGGCGCCGTCGAGAAGCAATGCAAAACGGACGCCGGGCTCGGAGCCGTAGCTCACCGAAGACCGACCCGTTGACGCTGTTGTACCCAAGATCCTCTCCTCATGCTCGAAAAGGTCAAGCGTCGTCAGTGCCTTGCCTACCGATCGGAGCTTAGCAGCTTGGCCGACAGCCGCAAGCGCCTGGCGACAAGGGGCTCTTCAGGCGATCGATCTGCAGGACCCCGGAGCGCTTTATTGGATTCGGTGCGGCAATGCTGTATGATACGCAAATTGGAAATCCATAAATTTCGTGCGCGCTTACCGCCTGCAAACGGCGGCGTCGCGCTATGACGGACAAGATTTGCTGCGATGAGCCAGAACGATACTGTTCTCAAGCCGAAGACGGTGACCAAGCCGAAGCTGGAGCGACCCCGGCTGCACAAGGTCATTCTCTTCAACGACGACTACACGCCGCGCGAATTCGTCGTCCTCGTCCTGAAGGCCGTGTTTCGCACCGGCGAGGACGCCGCCAACCACATCATGCTGACGGCGCACCAGAAGGGCTCCTGCGTCGTTGCCGTCTATGCCCGCGACATTGCCGAGACCAAGGCGAAGGAGGCGACCGACCTTGCCAAGGAGGCGGGCTTTCCGCTGATGTTCACCACGGAGCCCGAAGAGTAAGGGCCGTCTTCAGCCTCAGCCGTTTCGCCGCTTCGTCCGAGCCTGCCATCTTGCTGCCGCTTTGATGCTGTGCCAATCCAGATTTGCTTCGGCATTTGCGGCCATCGGAAAATCATGCAGGCAGAAAGACTTCTTACGGGGCCGGAGAGCCCGCCCGGCGACCGGAGGTCTGTTGCCGTTTCCGTGGCGGTGCACGGCGTTCTCCTCATCCTGCTTTTGCTTCTCACGCGCTATCCCAGAACGCAGGTCAGGCCGGCCGAAGAAAGCATCGCTGTGCAGATCGTGCCGGCCGCGCTGCCGCAGGCTGTACGTCCGGCGCCGGCCGTCCTGACCGCGCCGAAGGCATCTGCCACCACTGCGGCTCCGCCCGTGCCGCCGGCCTCCGACAAGTCCGCCCAGATGCCGCAAGGACTGGCGCCTCCGAAGAGTGACGGAATGGTGCAGGCGAAGACCTTCTTCGCGGCAAAGACGCTCGCCGATCCGCGCAGCGCCAAGGCGGTTGCCGAACTCGACGGCGTGGCGCTCGATGACCGGAAGGAGCAGATCTGCGACCTGGAGGCGATGGAGCAGGTGGAGGCCTGGAAAAAGAGCCTCAAGACCGAACAGGTGATCGCCTATGCGCTGAAGGATGCCGAAACGGACGGCGCCACCATTCGCGCCGAGGGCGCGGCGATCCGCGCCAATGGCTTATGGTACAAGCTCAAGTTCGACTGCACGCTCGGCACAGACGACCGCACGGTAACGGCGTTTGCGTTCGAACTGGGGGACGCCATCCCGAAGTCGGATTGGGAGCGCTACTACCTCCCGGCAGGTGGCGACGAGGATTAGTCGTCCTTCTTGCCGAACATGCGCTTCAGCATGTCGGCCATCGGACCCTTTTCGGGAAGCTTCTGCTGGCCCGTTCGCGCCTGATGGATATGCGACTTGCCGGTCGGTTTGGCTGCGGGCTTGACGGGCGCCTTGGCCGGCTTGGCGGCGGGAGCGTCGGCGGTGCCGCCGACGGCGAGCGCCAGCTTGTTCATCAGTTGCGAATCCTCGGCCTTGACCAGCATCTCGGCATTGTCGGCGAGCGCATCCATCAGCGGATCGAGCCATTCACGGTCGGCCTTGGCGAAGTCGCCGAGGACATAGCCGTGCACGTGGGCCTTGTCGCCCGGATGGCCGATGCCGAGGCGCAGCCGGCGGTAGTCCTTGCCGCAATGAGCGTCGAGCGACTTGATGCCGTTGTGGCCGCCGGAGCCGCCGCCGGTCTTGATTCGCGCCTTGCCCGGCAGGAGATCGAGTTCGTCATAGACAGCGACGATGTTTTCAGGACCGAGTTTGTAGAAGCGCATCGCCTCGCCGACGGATTCCCCGGAGAGATTCATGAAGGTCTGCGGCTTCATCAGCAGCACCTTTTCACCGGCGATCTCGCCTTCCGAGATTTCGGCGCGAAACTTCTTCGACCAGGGCGCGAAGGAGGCGCGGCGCTGGATCGCATCGACGGCCATGAAGCCGATGTTGTGACGGTTGCCGGCGTACTTCGCGCCGGGATTGCCGAGGCCGGCGATTATGATCATGGCGGGGCCTTTTCGCTTGAAGCTGTTCCACCGCTTCACCAACCCGAAACGACGAGGATGTCAAGTCTTGCGGTGCTGCGGGCGCTTTGCGTCAGTCGTCAGCCAGCCCGTATTTCTCGAAAAGCCTCTTCTGCGTGCCGTCGGCAATCAGCGCGTCGAGCCCTGCCTGCATCTTCGCGACCGTCGCGTCGGGTACAGCCGGATTGCAGGCGATGGAATAGACATCCTGAGCCAGCACGAGCGTCGCTTCGATCGGCACGCCTTCACGCTTCAGCTTGTCGTAGTATTTCTCCGATATCGGCATCAGGTCGACGCGACCGGAGAGCAGCTTCTTCATGGTCAGTTCCAGATCGGTGGCGAGATCGATCCGGGCGAAGCCGTTTTCCTGCAGGATCGTCTGGGTGAAATCGTCGCGTTGGGTTCCGACATTGAACTGTCGGGCGTCCGCCAGCGATTTCGGATCGACGCCGGAGCCGGCCTTGCGGATGAGGACCGTGCGGCTGGTCAGCAGGGGCTCGATCCACTTGAAGGCTGGATCGCGCTCCTGGTTGTGGACGGTGGTGAAGACGCAGGTGTTCCCGTCATTCTCGGCCAGCGCGATGGCGCGGGCCCACGGCATCATCTCCATCTTGTAGTCGATGCCGGCGGCCTTCATCAGAATATCGACCTGCTCGACCGACGAGCCCTTGTATTCGCCGTTCTCGCGGAAATTGAAGGGAGGATAGGATTCGGTCGTCAGCATCAGAGGCGCGGCCTGCGAGACGGCAGGAAAGAGCAGGGCGGCAAAGAGGATGGCGTGCTTCACGTTGGGTCTCCGATCAGTCGGGTCGGCAATCCGCCCGCCGTCTGTTGCATGTTTGCGGGTGCGTATTGTCTGATGATCTCTGCGACAGGTTGCGGGCGACCAAAATGATAGCCCTGCCCAAATTCGATATCGAGCGACAGCAGGGCCTCGGCCTGTTCGCGCGTTTCGACCCCTTCGGCCACGACCTGGCAGTTCATCTGCTGGGAAATGGCCCGGATGCCCTCGATCAGCTTGCGGCTGCGCTCGGCGATCTCGGGGGCTGTGCTGGTCAGCGAGCTGATGAAGGACTGGTCGATCTTGACGATGTTGAAGGGGTAGCGCAGCAGGTAGCTCAGCGAAGAATAGCCGGTGCCGAAGTCGTCCATGGCGATCTTGAAACCGCATTCGTGAATCGCGGCCAGAACCTTGCCGATGTCCGGGTTCGCGTGCATCAGCACGGCTTCGGTGATTTCCAGGACCAGCCTCTGCGGCGCGAGGCCTGCCTTCATCATCAGATGGGCCAGCCGCGGCGGCAGATCGGGCGTGAACTGCAGCGGTGACACGTTGACCGCGAAGCGGGTTTGCGAAAGCGCCGGGATCGCCGAGAGTTCGGCCATCTGGCTGATGGCCTTCTCGAACATGCGGTCGCCGACCCTGCGGATCGAGCCGTTTTCCTCCGCGACCGCGATGATGCGGCCAGGCGGGATCAGGCCGTGTTCCGGGTGATTGAGGCGCAGGAGGCATTCGAAACCGGCGAGCGTCTGGGTCGGCAGCTTCATCACCGGCTGCATGTGCGCCTCGAACCAGTCGTCGCGAAGCCCCTGATCGATCCACGCGCTGATGTCGGCCTTTTCCCGGGCAGCCTTGACCATATCGAGATTGAACAGTTCCGCGCCGTTCTTGCCATTGTGCTTGCGCACATACATGGCCATGTCGGAGCGTAGCAGAAGTTCACCGGCGCTGGAGGCCTGGGCGGGGTATAGCGCGATGCCGACACTGGCGCTCACCGACAACTCATGCCCGTCCGCCAGGATCGGCGCCTCGCAGACATCGACGATGCGTTCGGCGATCGCCGTGGCCGCCTTCTCGGCGTCCTTGGCGGGCACGAGAACCGCGAATTCGTCGCCGCCGAGACGGGCTATCCTGTCCTGGGCTCGCAACTGGTCGCGGATGCGGTTGGAGATTGTGCGCAGCACCTTGTCGCCATAGGCGTGCCCGAGATTGTCGTTGATGGCCTTGAAGCGGTCGAGGTCGATCAGCAGGCAGGCAAGTTCGCCGCCGTTCTCGTTGACCTCGGCCAGCACCTTGTCGAGCTCGTTTTCGAAGCCCTGCCGGTTGAGAAGTCCGGTGAGATGGTCGGTGATCGCCTGCAGCCGGTTGCGCTGCTCGGCATCCTTCAGTTCGGTGACGTCCGTCATGACGGCGAGGTTGACGACGCGGCCACCGTTGTCCTCCTGCATCGGCACTTCCTTGATCAGCACGTCCATTACACGTGCGTCGGCGCAGCAGAACTTGACCGTCGGGTTGTAGTCACCCTGCAACTGCGCCGCCTTCAGCTTGTATTCTGTGTAGGCGGGGAGGCTTTCCGGCTGCAGGAACGAGCTGAAGGCCCGACCGATGACGTCCTCTCGCCGGTAGCCGGTCGCCAGAAGCCAGTAATCGCTCACGGCAATCAGACGGTCGTTTTCATCGACCGTATAGAGCTTGGCCGGAGTGAGATTGTATGTCGTCGTGGCGCGATCGTGGGCTTGTTTGAGCTCCTGTTCCTCCTTGGCAAGCCGCGCCTGCATCTGATTGAAGTTGGCTGCGAGTTCTCCCATCTCGTCGCTGGACGAGAATTCGACGGTGTGGCGCGCGCCGGGAACGCGGGTGGCGCGGATGGCCTTGGTAAGCTTTTCAAGTGGCCGCAAGATCATGATGCGGCTTCCGAGGATCGCCGCAGCGGTGATGATCAGCACAGCAATTGCGAAAATGCCGATCAGGGACAGTTCTTCGGACTGATTGTCGGACAGAAAGCCTGGCTTGGCGATGGATACCGTCAATGAGCCGACCCGGCGAATGCCGTCGGGAGAGTGATAGTCGATCGGTGCGGACAGGCTGATCGTGTCGGCCTGAAGCGCGTTCGGCGTGGAGGCGAATGATGTCGAGGTGTTGTTTGCCGCTTCAGTCACCTTGACGGCGATGATGGCTGGATCCGACGCGATGGTGGCGGCCAGCTGCTTCACGCTCTCGTTGTCGAAATCCCAGAGGGGCTTGCCCAGCGCCTGCGCGTTTGCTGCCAGCACGATCTGTGCATGTTCCATTGACTCGCGGCTCGCACGTTCGCCGGACACATAGAAAAACAGCAGGAACAATGGCATGACGAGGACGACAAGCGCCGCAAGGATGATCGCTATAAATCGGTTTTGAACCGAATTCGTCAGCATTGGCAGCTTTCCTCAATCGCCTTCATCAAAAGACGCGGTTTCCTCGGCGTTCCTCCTTCTTCGCGTGTTCTTCAGGCGTATTCGACTGCCATGAGATGAAGGTCGTAGAACTGTCGACGATCTTTACCGACGAGTTTTAAGCTTTGCTGAATAACGAGGCCGAAGCAGCTCTCTGGCGTTTCTCTACCCTCTGTTTTGAGGGGGAAGCCGAAAAGCTGGTAAACATCGGCTTAAGACGGGGAGGCATCTGTCCGCCACTAGTAGGCAGCATTATGGCATGAAAAAGCCCGCGCGCCGATTGACGCTGCGCGGGCCCTGATCTCAGCGATCGAAGAGGATTATTCTTCGGTATCGTCCGATGCTTCTTCTTCGTCCTGGACGCCGCCAGCCGGGGTCGCGATCGTCGCAATCGTGAAGTCGCGGTCGGTGATGACCGGGGTCACCTTTGCCGGCAGCTTGACGTGCGAGATGTGAACGCCTTCGCCGATCTTCCAACCGGTGAGGTCGACGACGATGTGGTCCGGAATGGTATCAGCCGGGCAGTGGACTTCGACTTCGTGACGGACGACGTTCAGAACGCCGCCGATCTTGATGCCGGGGCACTTGTCTTCGTTGATGAACTGAACCGGAACGGCAACGGTCACCTGCGTGTTGCCGGAAACCCGAAGGAAGTCGACATGTACGGTGAAGTCGCGGACGGGGTCGAGCTGGTAGTCCTTCGGCAGAACCTTGATGGACTTGCCGTCGACTTCGATCGTCGCAATGGTGGTCATGAAGCCGCCAGCGTGGATACGCTTGGTAACTTCGTTCGTCGACAGAGCGACGGCGAGGGGAGCTTGCTTGTCACCATAGATGACAGCGGGAATCATACCGTTGCGGCGAAGTTCTCGGGCGGACCCCTTACCAACCCGTTCGCGCGCTTCGGCCTTGAGCACGTAAGTTTCCTGGCTCATGGCATTTCCTTTCGCGTATTATTGGAGAGCGAACCGTGTCCGGGATATTCCGGCAGAGGTTCACTGAAATCGGCAAATTGACCGGCTTCATCCGCCTTGCCTCCAAGGGTGTCTGGGCGGACCGGGGCGCTATAGACCAATAGAGCCGGAAACGCAAGGGATTGCGCTCTGCTGCGTTCATCTGTCCTGACGGCGAAACGGCGCCGGTGCTACGCGCAACTGTCGCACATTTGATACAGATCATGGAAGCGGCGCAGATAACCGATTTTATGCGCACAGATGCATATTGCGAAAGTGTGATATGAATAGGGTTCACAGTGCACGGAAGCTTTGGGAGGAGCCGATGTCAGACATCCAGCATATCGAGCGGGTCTATTCGCTCGCCAAGCAGGGATCGGCGGCGGCCAGTTCGCCGGTGGTTGCCTCCTGGCGCCGCTGCATGGTCATGCACTCCATGGCGCCGGAAGAGCGACGGTTGCCTTTCCATCTCGACGATGCCGCCTTCCGCCAGGCGCTCGAGCGTTCCGAGCTGCTGGTCAACGAGGCGCGCGGTGAACTCGATCGTCTCTTCCAGACCGTCGGCAAGGCCGGTTGCTGCCTTATCCTGAGCGACGAAAACGGCATTGCGCTCGACCGTCGCGGCACGGTCGGCGACGAGAAGGATTTCAAGACCGTCGGCCTCTGGCCCGGCAATGTCTGGACGGAGGCGAGCGTCGGAACGAACGGGATCGGCACGGCCCTTGCCGACGAGCGTTCGGTGACGATCTACCGCGACCAGCATTTTCTGGCGACCAATATCGGCCTCGGCTGCACGACCTCGCCGATCCGCGACCATCAGGGCAGGGTTACGGCGGCGCTCGACATCTCCACCTGCCGTGACGATCTTAACGAGATGACGATGTCGATCCTCGCGCAGGCTGTCCGCGATACGGCGGGCCGGATCGAGACCAACCTGTTCCGGCGTGCCTTCCCGGGTGCGCGCATCATCATGGTGCCGCACGCCGTCAATCCGACGAATGCGCTGCTGGCCGTCGATCAGGACGATCTCGTTGTCGGCGCCACCCGCGCGGCGCGTCTCGCCCTGCAGCTCGACGACGCCCAGATCATGCGTGGCGTTCCGGCCGCGGACGCCCTGCAGGAAGCGCGGGCGGACGAGGGCAGCGATCTCTTCGAGGCAGAGCGCGCGGCCTTGCGGCGCATGCTCTCGCGCACCAATGGCAATGTGTCCCAGGCTGCCGAACTGCTCGGCATCAGCCGGGCGACCATGCATCGGAAGATGAAGAAATTCTCTGTTCACTGACGATCTGAGAACTGCGGAAATATATTATTGATAGGGAGGCGCATTATTTCGATGCGTCTCCATTTATATTTTTCGATATCAAATAAATAATTTAGAATTTCTTCCATGAATGCGGCCATTCATGCTGTCGCACAAGTGATACAGTGTGCAGTGCGGCATTGTTCTCGATATCTATCGCGATAACCAATTTGCGCCCATCCTTCTTCCATCGGTTGCTCGAACATCGTCAAGGAGGATGACATGCTGCACCAGAAGATTATCGAAACCCCGTTCAAGCTGCGTTACGGGAATTTTATCGGTGGCGAATGGCGCGAGCCGGTTGCCGGCCGCTATTTCGAAAACACCACGCCGGTCAATGGCGGCGTGCTCTGCGAGGTCGCCCGTTCGGACGAGAAGGACGTCGAACTCGCGCTTGATGCGGCGCATGCCGCGAAAGACAAGTGGGGCCGGACGTCAACGACGGAACGCGCCAATCTCCTGAACAAGATCGCCGACCGCATGGAGGAAAACCTCGAGGTTCTCGCCAAGGCGGAGACTTGGGACAACGGCAAGCCGCTGCGCGAAACCATGGCGGCCGACATTCCGCTTGCCATCGACCACTTCCGCTACTTCGCGGCCTGCATCCGCGCTCAGGAAGGCACGATCGGCGAAGTCGACCACGACACGATCGCCTATCATTTCCATGAGCCGCTCGGCGTCGTCGGCCAGATCATTCCGTGGAACTTCCCGATCCTGATGGCTGCCTGGAAGGTGGCTCCGGCGCTTGCCGCCGGCAATTGCGTGGTGCTGAAGCCTGCCGAACAGACGCCGGCCTCGATCCTAGTGCTTGCCGAAATCATCGGCGACCTGCTGCCGCCGGGCGTCCTGAACATCGTCAACGGTTTCGGCCTTGAAGCCGGCAAGCCGCTCGCGTCCAGCCCGCGTATCGCCAAGATCGCATTTACCGGCGAAACCTCGACCGGCCGGCTGATCATGCAGTACGCCTCGCAGAACCTCATTCCGGTGACGCTGGAACTGGGCGGCAAGTCGCCGAACATCTTCTTCGCCGACGTGATGCAGGAAGACGATGCCTTCTTCGATAAGGCGCTCGAAGGCTTCGCCATGTTCGCGCTCAACCAGGGCGAAGTCTGCACATGCCCCAGCCGCGCGCTGGTGCAGGAATCGGTCTTTGACCGCTTCATGGAGCGCGCCGTGGCCCGCGTCCAGAAGATCAAGCAGGGCAATCCGCTCGACCTTTCGACGATGATCGGTGCGCAGGCCTCTTCCGAGCAGCTGGAAAAGATCCTGTCCTACATCGAAATCGGCAGGGGTGAGGGCGCCGAGGTGCTGACCGGCGGTGGCCGCAACGTTCTCGAAGGCGATCTGGCCGGCGGCTTCTACGTCGAGCCGACGGTGTTCCGCGGCAATAACAAGATGCGGATCTTCCAGGAAGAAATCTTCGGCCCTGTCGTGTCGGTCACGACCTTCAAGGACGAAGCCGAAGCGCTGGAGATCGCCAACGACACGCTCTACGGTCTTGGTGCCGGTGTCTGGAGCCGCGATGCCAACCGTTGCTACCAGTTCGGCCGCGGGATCCAGGCGGGCCGCGTCTGGGTCAACAACTACCATGCCTATCCTGCCCATGCCGCCTTCGGTGGCTACAAGCAGTCCGGCATCGGTCGCGAGACCCACAAGATGATGCTCGACCACTACCAGCAGACCAAGAACATGCTGGTGAGCTACAGCCCGAACGCTCTCGGCTTCTTCTGATATTGCCGGACGGCAGTCACCTCAAAAGCGGGCTCCCGGCGTCTTGCGCCGGGAGCCCTTCGGTCATTCGGGAGGAGAACGAACATGCCGGAAGACAATGTCACCAGTGGCACCAACGGCACCAATGGCACCAATGGCACCGAACCGCGCGTCATCGCCACCGACGCGGCCCTTGATCTGATTTCCGAGATCAAGGCGGATCATCCGGAGATCCTGTTTCATCAATCCGGCGGCTGTTGCGACGGCTCGTCGCCGATGTGCTATCCGGTCGCCGAGTTCCAGGTCGGCGACCACGACGTGCTGCTCGGCCATATCGGCGGGGTGCCGTTCTACATCGGCGGCAGGCAGTACGAGGTCTGGAAGCATACGCAGCTGATCATCGACGTGGTGCCGGGGCGAGGGGGCATGTTTTCTCTCGACAATGGCCGAGAGAAACGGTTCCTCACCCGGGGTCGCATCTTCGGCGAGGACGAGGCCTGCCCGCTGCCGGGTCGCTGACCGTCTCGTCTGCAAGCTGAATCAAAACAGGCCCTTGCGGAGAGTTCCGAAGGGCCTGATTCAAGGTCTTCATATTCTGATTCAGCCCGTCCGGGCTGGCGGCCGCATCAGTCGAACAGGCTCGAGACCGATTCTTCCTGGCTGGTGCGGTTGATGGCTTCGCCGATCAGGCTGGCCGTCGAAATCACGCGGATGTTCGGGGCCGACTGGACGGCGGTCGTCGGCTGGATGGAGTCGGTGATCACCAGTTCCTTCAGCTTCGACGAGGTGACCCGGGTGACAGCGCCGCCGGAGAGAACACCATGGGTGATGTAGGCCGTCACGCTGGTGGCGCCATTCTTCAAAAGCGCCTCGGCAGCGTTGCAGAGCGTGCCGCCGGAATCGACGATGTCGTCGATCAGGATGCAGTCCTTGCCGTCGACGTCGCCGATGATGTTCATGACTTCCGATTCACCCGGACGGTCACGACGTTTGTCGACGATGGCGATCAGACAGTCGAGGCGCTTGGCGAGCGATCGTGCGCGCACCACGCCGCCGACGTCGGGCGAAACGACCATGACGTTCTTGGTGTCGTAGTGTTCCTTGATGTCGCGCGTCAGGATCGGCACGGCATAGAGGTTGTCGGTCGGGATATCGAAGAAGCCCTGGATCTGGCCGGCATGCAGGTCGAGCGTCAGGACCCTGTCTGCGCCGGCCTCGGTGATCAGGTTGGCGACCAGCTTGGCGGAGATCGGCGTACGGCCGGATGCCCTGCGGTCCTGGCGGGCATAGCCGAAATAGGGAAGAACGGCCGTGATGCGCTTTGCCGAAGACCGGCGGAAGGCATCGATCATGATCAGCAGCTCCATCAGGTTGTCGTTTGCCGGAAACGAGGTCGACTGGACGACGAAGATGTCCTCGCCGCGCACGTTTTCCTGGATTTCAACAAAAATTTCCTGGTCGGCAAATCGCCTGACACTGGCTTTTCCCAAGGGAACATTGAGATATTTGCAGATCGCTTCGGCAAGATGCCGGTTCGAATTGCCTGCGAAAACCTTCATTTTGGCCGCCTGTGCTCATTCTGATGGCCGCTTAATAACGCCACCACCTCTTAATTCAAGGGGGCGCATGGGGTCGCATCCGGTTATTTTCAAGTTTTAGTCACAAATCTGCAGTTCTGCCGACGTATGGCGCGATCAACTGGCTGTCTGCTTCCAGGAGAGATAGGCGGAAATCGTGTCGGCGGCGATCTTCTGCATGACGCTGGCCGGCACGCTCGCCCAGGCGTCACCCTGGACCGGACCGGGCACGGCTTCTTGCCCCTGAATGCGATGCAGGCGGCTGCCGGCATTGTCGAGGACGTCCCAGACGTAGATGACGGTGACGCCGTTATCGCCGGCCGCGGACGAGAAGTAGCCCTTCAGAATGTCTCCGCCGCTGGCATCGGCCGCCGGCTTGATGGTCAGGCCGCGGCTGCGTGCTTCGTTGCCGAGTGCCTGCGATAGTGGTGTGACGGCACTGACGGGAGCGCCGATGATCGGCAGGAAGCGAATGGCCGGAACGCTCGCGGCGGCGGCGATCTGCGGCGTCAGCATGGTGCCGGTTGCTGCCGGCTGCACCGGACCCGGCGCCGTCATCGGCTGCTGTTGCATCTGGTCGGTGGCGGCAATCTGTGATCCGGCGGATTGCGGGGGTGGCGGAAATTGGCTCGTGTCTACCGGATCGCTTTCGATCTGCTGGGCCTCTTCCTGAGCCAGAGGCATTCCGACAGGCGCGGAAGAGGTTTCTCCGACGGGGAGCGGTGGCGTCAGGGCGTCGGTCGAAGTGCAGGCGGACATCAGGCCCGCACACGTGACAACAACAAGCGTCGAGACTATCGACTTCATGACGCCTTACCTTTCAGAAGCGGCTCGCCCGGCCGCACATCTCGCTGCTTTCCGTTTCTACTGCAGCGTTTGTCTCCCGCTTTCCTTCACATTTTATGAAAATTCGCCCTATCGGCTGTCAAGGCTCGTGAGTTCTTGTCACAAGCGTTAACGATTGATGAAATCCAGTGGGTGGCGGGAGAGGCAGCGGGGACGCTCCTCGGTGGTCAGGTAGGTCTGGCCCAGCGTCATGGCGGTGCCGGTGTCGGAATCGGCGATGATCATGTGGACGAACAGACTCATGCCGGGGGCGATGACCTGTGGATTGCCGGCATGGAACATCTGCTGCTCCATCCACGACGGGGCGAAGCGGGCGCCCAGCGAATATCCGCAGGCATTGAGACGATGGCGCGTCAGGCCCCGCTCGTCCATCATCCGCGCATGGGTATCGAAAACGTCGCCGAAGGTGGCGCCGGGAACAAGCACGTCCTCGATGGCCCGGATGTTGTCGACACAGGCGCTGTAGAGTTCATGATGGCGCGGCGACGGTTCGCCGATGACGACGGTACGCATCATCGCCGCATGGTAGTGGGCGCTGACGCCCGCCCATTCGAGCGTGAGCTGATCGTTGGCCGACAAGGTCCGGCGCCCGGACTTGTAGCGGCAGAGGAGGGCGTCCGGGCCGGAGCCGATGACGAAGGCATTGGCGGCGTAGTCGCCACCGCTCGCCAGCACCGCGCCCTGCATGGCCGCCAGGATATCCGCCTCGTCGCCGCCTTCCTTCAGATAGGGCATCGCCGCGTCGAGCGCGTCATCGGCGAGTTCCGCAGCGCGTTCGACGAACTCGATTTCCGCCGGACTCTTGATCAGTCGCAACTGTCCGACCAGCGTCGAGGCATCGATCAACTGGGCAAAGGAGGTCAGCTGGTCATCGACCAATCTCGCCGTGCGGCCGGTCATGCCGTGCGTGTCGTATTCGATGCCGATGCGGGCGCCGAGCAGGTCCATGTCGCTCAGAAGGTTCTTCAGGTCGACGGTGGGGTCGGCCTTCAGCCGGTCAACCCAGACGATGATATTCTCGATGGTCGAGGTGTGGCGGGCCTGGCGGAGATCCGGCGAGCGCGTCAGCAGGGCCATCTCGCCGCTCGCCTTGACGACCAGGGTCTGGAAAAAGCAGAAGCCCATCGTATCGTAGCCGGTCAGCCAGTACATGCTCTCCTGCGCGAAGAGCAGCATGGCGTCGAGCTTTTCGTCCCGCATCTTCTCGGTGAGGCGGGAAAGGCGCATGGCGTATTCGTGGCGGTCGAAATGCAGTGCCATATCAGGTCTCCATGATTGCGATGGCCGATATCTGCCGCCCGTAGTCGGGCTCGCCGCGGTGTGTCGTGCGGCGATAGGAGAAATAGCCGTGTTCGTCCTCATATGTGCAGATGCCGAGGCATTCCGCCTCGATGCCCGCCTTTTCAAGCCGCATCAGGGTAAGACCCTGAAGATCAAACATGGCATGACCCGGCTTGGTACTTGCCGAAAAGTAGCGCTCATAGTCCGGATCGTGGGTCACGAAACGGTCCACGAATTCGGGGCCGACCTCGTAGTTGCGTCCGCTGATCGACGGTCCGAGCGACGCCTTGATGCTGGTCCGTTCGGCGCCCAGCGCTTCCATCGCCTCGATTGTGCTTTCGAGAACACCGTAGAGGGCGCCTTTCCAGCCGGCATGGGCGGCGCCGACGACCCGGTTGACCGGATCGCAGAACAGCACCGGGCCGCAGTCGGCGGTCAAAATGCCGAGAACCAGTCCGGGAACGGCCGTCACCAGCGCATCGGCTTCCGGACGATGGCCGTTCAGAGGTTCGGAAACCGTTACGGCGATGTTCGAGTGGACCTGGTGCACGGTTTCGAGCCGACCGGGGTCAGCGTCGAACCAGCGGCTGACGCGGGCGCGGTTTTCGACGACGTGGGCGCGCTCGTCATTGGAGCCGAGGCCCGTGTTCAGTCCGTGGTAGATGCCTTCGGATACGCCGCCCTTGCGGGTGAAGAATCCGTGCCGGATGCCCGCTTTCGTGCTGTCGGCAAGCATGGGGCTGATAACCGGCTCAGGCTGGGTGTCCTTGTCCATGGGGCCATGTTCTTGTTGTTTCAGGAAAAAGTGGTGTTTCGCCCGGACCCGGTTCGTGCCGGGTCTCGCAAATCATCTTGTCGTTCTTGGGCTGGATGTTGGCTTATCGCAAAGGCCCGTGTCAATCCGGGCGGCTGAACGGCCTCAGTCCGGCAATCGGGAAGGAAACGGCCAACACCTTGAAGAGTTCCCCCATGCAGCCTTCGCCTTCGCCGGCCAGACGGGCGACCGCGTTCATGATGTCCTGCTGGATGGCGGGGCTCTTGTCGCGTCCCAATGCCGCAGCCCGCTCGCGCAGGCCGAGGCTCACCAGAAACTCTCCCTGATGGGCCATGCCGTTGATGTGCACGCCGGCGGCGGCGGCCGTGCGAACCAGGTGCTCGAAGTCCACGTGGCTGGTCAGATCCGCCTCGCCGGGATGGGCGAGCGGGGGATCGAACTCATGCATGCGGACGGCCTGCAGCGTATCGCCGAAACCGGAAACCAGATGTCCGTAGTCGATGATCAAGGCCGTGCCGCCGAAGCTCTTCAGCCGCTCGCAGATCGTCATCATCACCGATTGGCGGGCCGGGGAGATTTCGAATACGGTGCCATAGGGGCGGGCGCGGGCGTCGTCGGGCAGCAGCGCCTTGTCCAGCGTCGCGGCGCCGACGGTGAAGGTCAGGTTGTCCTCCGCGTCGAGGCCAACAAGGCGTTCGCGGAAACCCGTTTCCGTCTTGACGAACTGGCGGAGCGGAATCGCATCGAACAGTTCGTTGGCGGCGAGCAGGGTGAAGCCGTCCGGCAATTCGTCGAAACTGTCGTGCCAGCTGATGCGGCCCTCATGCTGGGCCAGTGTCCTTGCCTGCATCTCGCGCAGCCGCGGGCTGGTCTCGATCAGATGGATGGTCAGGCCGGCATAGAGATCCGGCGCGGTTTTGGCGATGACGCGCAGCATGTCCGCCATCATCGTGCCGCGACCGGGACCGATCTCGGCAAGGCGAACGGCGGCCGGCCGCTCATGGGTCTGCCAGGCCTGGACCATGAAGATGCCGATGATCTCGCCGAACATCTGGCTGACTTCCGGCGCGGTGATGAAGTCGCCGCTGGTGCCGAAGGGCTCGCGCGTCTTGTAGTAGCCGTATTGCGGATCGGCGAGGCAGAGGGCGAAATAATCCGTGACGCTGATCGGACCGGATGCCCTGATCAGCGCCTTGATCTTCTCTCCAAGCGGGGTGCTCTGCGCCATGGGCCTTTCCTCAGGCCTCGCTCGTGCGCACAGCGCGAAGGGCGCGGACGATCGCCCAGATGCCGACCAGCACCATCGGCAGTGACAGCAACATGCCCATGGTCAGCCAGCCGCCGTAAAGGTAGCCAAGCTGGGCGTCGGGCTCGCGGAAGAATTCGACCGTGATGCGGGAGATGGCGTAGAAGGTGACGAACAGGCCTGCGACCAGCCCCGGCTTCTTCAGCGCGCCGAACACGAAGATGGCGATCGCCAGAAGGGTGAAGAGAGCGATGCCTTCGAGCCCTGCCTCGTAGAGCTGGCTCGGATGGCGCGGGAAGGGCCCGCCGGTCGGGAAGATGATTGCCCACGGCACGTTGGCCAGCCGGCCCCAGAGTTCGCCATTGATGAAGTTGGCGATACGGCCGAAGAAAAGGCCGATCGGCACGACGGCCGACACGGTGTCGAAGAGGCTCCAGGCGGGAATGGCGTTGTTGCGGGCAAACAGCAGCATGGCGATCAGCGTGCCGGTCAAGCCACCGTGGAAGGACATGCCGCCGTTCCAGATTTCCAGCGCCCTGAGCGGATTGGCCAGCACCGACGGCAGGTCGTAGAAAAGGATGTAGCCGATACGGCCGCCGAGCACGATGCCGAGCGCCACCCACAGGATGAAATCGTCGAGCTGCTCCGCCGTCAGCGGGGCCTTGTCACCAGCCCAAAGCCGGTTGTTCTTCGCCAGCTGGCGCGCGTAATACCAGCCACCCATGATGCCGGCCACATAGGCGAGGCCGTACCAGTGAATCGGGATCGGACCGAGCCGGATGGCGACCGGGTCGATGTTGGGGAAATTGATCAGTGCTAAGGCGTTGGCAATTAACAGCAAATTGATGATCCGTCCGGTTTGCGCGGAACATGCCGCTCAATGTCTGTCTGGTCAAGGCGAATCTTTACGCAGTCAAAGATGTCCGAAGCTTGGCGAATGGCCGGTTTGCCTGATTTGTCTTGCAACCTTCATGACGGCGTCTTACCTGATAGAAAGAGCATTATCCCATGGCCCCCGCACGCGGGAGGTCTTTCGCGGCACGCCGAGAGGAGCACGAAGATGTCGACCGGACAGAACCGTTTCATGGATGAATTCGCCAAGCTGATGACCGATGCGGCGGGCGCCGCGCAGGGCCTCGGCAAGGAGGTCGAAACGATGTTTCATACCCAGGCCGAGCGTTGGGCAAACAGCATGAACCTCGTCAAGCGCGAGGAGTTCGAAGCGGTGAAGGAGATGGCGGTCAAGGCGCGTGAGGAAAACGACGCGTTGGCGGCCCGCATCGACGCCCTTGAAAAGCGGCTTGAGGCTGCCGGCAAGTAAGGCCGGTCTCTTCACCTTCACGCACTTGTCGAATGGCCGGAGGTAAAATCCCGGCCATTTTTCGTTTCCGGAACACTATTCCACAGGACACGGCCGCCGCCGCCCGATTCCCGAACCTTTTCAAGGATTTTATTTCGGCCCTGTGGACAGCCCCAAAAAACGCAATTGCCTGAATCCCTTATGAGTCAGGTTTGAAACCTCGTCCCAAGCGGGAATAGGGGGTTTGGGTGCAAAAGCCCGGGCAAGGGGCTGTTCCACTGACTCCGCCATTATATGCTGATTTTAAATGATGATTCGAAACGGTCTTGGTCAGTTCCGGGCATGCTCTGCCGCCTAGGCTCGATTCCGTCGGACAATCATCGCGGGAAAGTTTCCGGTCAGTTGTATGAGCGTCCTTCAGTTTGTCCGCAAACCCGAAGAGCCACAATCATTCCGGTCAAGAAGGTGCTGCATGAGCCTTGTGGATTTTGAAATTGAACGCCATTCAAATCCGGTCGACATGATCGAATTTGTCGCCTCGAACAACGACTGGTCGTTCGAGCGTTCCGGAGAGGACGAGATCGCCATGACCGTCGAGGGTCGCTGGGCGGACTACCACGTGTCCTTCTCCTGGATGGAAGAGTTCGAAGCCCTGCATATTGCCAGCGCCTTCGACATCAAGGTCCCCGAGAGCCGGGTCAACGAGGTCATCCGGCTTTTGTCGCACATCAACGGCCAGGTGCTGATGGGCCACTTCGACTTGTGGCGCAATGAGGACGTCGTGATCTTCCGGCAGTCCCTTCTGCTGTCTGGCGGAGCAGAGCCGACCAACCAGCAGGTCGAGGTTCTGCTTTCGAATGCGCTCGAGACCTGCGAAGCCTATTTCCAGGCCTTCCAGTTCGTCGTCTGGTCCGGCATGGATGCGGCGAGCGCCATGGCAGCGGTGCTGTTCGAGACCGTCGGCGAAGCCTGAGCAGGGCAAGTTTTTCCGGCCTCAAAAGGCCGGCACATGCATGCGGGGCCGCGGTCGGGGGACAGCGGCTCCGTTTTCGTTTCGGGCGGGCTTTGCCGTTCGCCGTCTCCGTTGCTATGACGGTCCTTTCGATGAAGGAGCGATTTTGATGAGCGAACAGATTTCATATGCGGATTTCGAGCGCGTCGACATTCGGGTCGGCACCGTGCTGGAGGCATCGGATTTTCCCGAAGCCCGCAAGCCGGCCATCAAGCTGAAGATCGATTTCGGACCGGAGATCGGCGTGAAGCGTTCGTCCGCCCAGATCACGGTGCACTACAAGCCGGAAGACCTTGTCGGTCGGCAGGTGCTCGGTGTGGTCAATTTTCCGCCGCGCCAGATCGGTCCCTTCATGTCGGAAGTCCTCACACTGGGCTTTGCGGACGACAAGGGCGCGATCGTGCTCGCAGCCTCCGACAAGCCGGTGCCGAACGGCGAAAAGCTGATGTGAGCGGCAACCGCCCTACAGCGGAATCTTGATGACGGCGCGCAGGCCGCCGAGCGGGCTGTCGCCAAGCGTGACATTTCCGCCGTGGGCGCGGGCGATGTCGCGGGCGATGGTCAGGCCGAGGCCCGTGCCGGATGCGTCGAGATTGCGGGCCTCGTCCATGCGGAAGAATGGCTTGAACACATCTTCGCGCGTTTCCGCCGGAATGCCCGGGCCATCGTCATCGAAGGTGACCGTCAGCCATTTCTCGCTGTGTACCGCCTTGATCGTCAGGTGGTTGGCGTAGCGGCGCGCATTGCCTGCGAGATTGGATACGAGCCGGCTGAAGGCGTTCGGCTTGACGACAATCCTGCCGCCGCCTTCGATTTCATAGTCCAGGCTGCGGCCATGCAGTTCCGCCTCGTATTGCAGGCGCGAGAACATCTCGTCCAGATCCACTTCCGCGGCATCCTCGGCGACTTCGCCGCGGGCAAAATCGAGATAGCCCTCGAGCATGGTTTGCATGTCCTCGATGTCCTGATGCAAGGGCTTGAGATCAGGATGATCGCCGGCCAGCGCCAGTTGCAGCTTGAAGCGGGTGAGGATGGTGCGAAGGTCATGGCTGACGCCTGAGAGCATGGCGGTGCGCTGCTCCAGCTGCCGTTCGATACGCTCGCGCATCAGCAGGAAGGCAAGGCCGGCGCGGCGGATCTCGTCGGCACCGCGCGGAACGTAGCCGGGGATCTTCTGGCCCTTGCCGAAGCTTTCGGCGGCCTTCGCCAATGTCAGGATCGGGCGGATCTGACCGCGCAGGAACAGAATGGCGATGGTGATCAGCACCAGTGAGGTGGAAACCATCCAGACCAGGAAGATGTGGCTGTTGGACGCGTAGGTTCGGTAGCGGTCGACACTGACCTTCAGGACCCGGTCGCCGAGCTTGATGCGAATGTCGACCCGCTTCGGGTCGCTGAAGGTGTCGACCCAGAATGGCTTGCGGATCTTTTCGCTGATGTTCTGGCTCAGCACTTCGTCCAGCAGCGAAAAGAACGGCTTGTGCTGAACCGGCGGCAGTTTGCCACCTTCTTCAATGGAAATGGTGAGGTTGAGATCGGTTCTGGCAATGCTGATGAGCCGTGCGTAATTGCTGCCCGGCGGCATGTCTTCCAGCAACTCGACGACCGCTGCGATGTCGCCGGTGACGGCATCCGAAAGCCGGGAGGTCACGAGTTGCCAGTGGCGCTCGAAGAAGACCGCAGCCACCACGGTCTGAAGGAGCACCATCGGCAGGATGATGATCAGCAGTGAGCGCCCGTAAAGCCCCGTCGGCAGCCTTCGGCGCAGCCAGATACTGATGGCTTTCAAGCCGGTATGGCGACTGCCGAATTCGCTTCTGAGGAAATCGAAATTTGCCATGATCTGTTGCGCGGTGATCCTGTCGGAGGCCTAGTCGATGGTCAGTCTATAGCCGATGCCGCGCACCGTCTGCAGCCATGTGGGATTGGCGGGATCGTCCTCGATCTTGCGCCGGAGCCGGTTGATCTGGACGTCGATCGTCCGTTCGCCGACCGAGACGTCTTCGCCGATCAGCTCGTGGCGGGGTACCGTTTCGCCGGCGCGGCTGGCGAAGATCACCATGATGTCCTGCTCGCGATCGGTCAGCCGTATCGTCTCGCCGCCTTTCTTCAGTTCGCGGCGAACGAGCGAGAACGTGTAGGGACCGAAGATCACCTGTTCGATCTTGGGGGCGCCGGACGGCATGTTGCGCTTGAGGATGTTGCGGATGCGCAGGACCAGTTCGCGCGGGTCGAAGGGTTTGGGCAGATAGTCGTCGGCACCGGCCTGCAGTCCGGCGACGCGCGCCTCCGCTTCGGCAAGCGCGGTGAGCATCAGGATCGGAACCTGGCCGCGGTCCTTAAGGGATTCGGTCAGTTTCAGTCCCGTCTCGCCCGGCATCATGATGTCCATGATGATGAGGTCGAATTCGAGACCTTCCAGCTTGCGGCGGGCCTCGGCGGCGCTGCCGGCCACGGTGACCCGGAAGCCGTTTTCTCCGAGATAACGGCTGAGCAGGTCGCGGATGCGCGTGTCGTCGTCAACAATCAGAAGGTGAGGGGCGTCGTCCATGATGTCGGTTTTCACTTTCGCATTCAATTCACCGGCTCCTCTCGCCGAACTGCCTCAATCCCGAAGGCCCTTCAGGAAGCCGACCACATGCTTGCGGCTGTCGGCGGGCAGGGCATCCAGCGCCCTGGCGATCCGGGCAGATTGCGGCGCGGCGAGCGCGATGGCGAGTTCTTTGCCTGCAAGCGTCGTGTAGAGACGCCGCTGGCGGCGGTCCTCGGGACCGTTCAACTGGCGGACATAGCCGCCGTCAAGCAACTGCTTGAGAACGCGCGCCAGGCTCTGCTTGGTGATCTTCAGCGTATCCAGGAGATCGGCGACCGTCATGCCGGGATTGCGGTTGACGAAGTGGATGACGCGGTGATGCGCCCGGCCGAAACCCTTCTGCTCGAGGATGGCGTCAGGATCCGACGTGAAGTCGCGATAGGCGAAAAACAGAAGTTCGATGATCTCGAAGTCGATGCCGCCGCCATCCGCGGATGGCGCGGGTGTGATCTCATCGGCGGATGTCTTCTTGGTCAGTGCTGCTGGCACCTGATTTTCCTTTTTCTTTTTGCCGTGCGGTCGCGAATATAGCCTATTCACCATCGGATTGCCGGTGCCAAGTCCGCGTTCTTGACACATTTTTTTAAAGCCTGTTACAGCCTCGGGCTCAACGCGGCCGCGCCGTTCCCGTCAATGCCGACAGATCTGGAAGGATATTCCATGGGCATGCTTCAGGCAGGCATCATCCCCGTTACACCGTTTCAGCAGAATTGCACCATCCTTTTCGACATGGAGACCAAGCATGGCGTTGTCGTCGATCCGGGCGGTGATGTCGAGGTGATCCTGCAGACCGTGCAGGAAAACGGCATCACGCTGGAGGCGATCTGGCTGACCCACGGCCATATCGACCATGCCGGCGGTGCCGAAGAACTGAAGGAGGCCCTCGGCATCAAGATTATCGGTCCGCACAAGGACGACCTGCCGCTGCTCAGCCGGCTGGAAGACCAGGCGAAGATGTTCAACGTACCGATGGCAGTCAGGAACGTCACGCCGGACCGCTGGCTCGACGATGGCGACACGGTGTCGTTCGGCGACCATTCCTTCGAAGTCTTCCATTGCCCCGGCCACGCACCGGGTCATGTGATCTTCTTCAACCGGGAGCAGAATTTCGCCCATCTCGGCGATGTGCTGTTTTCCGGCTCGATCGGTCGAACCGATCTGCCGGGCGGAAACCACCAGCAGCTTCTCGATTCGATCCGCGACAAGGTGCTGCCGCTCGGCGATGACGTCGGCTTCATCTGCGGTCACGGGCCTGGTGGCCGCATCGGCGACGAGCGGCGGACCAACCCGTTTCTGAAGGGCATCTGACCTCTGCCGGCTACAAACAAAAATGCGCCCGGGAGGGCGCATTTCCGATAATTCCGATGGTGGTCCGACCTGATCAGCCGCCGGCTTCGCAGAAATGGCTGCGGCCGTCATAGCCGATATAGGTGCCGGTGCGGGCGTTGAACGACCGGTAGCGGTCGGAGCAGTACTCATACCAGGCGGACGTCCAGGGCTCGAGATCGGCCTCCGGGGCGCTGTAGCGGCGGGGCGAAACCGGATAGTAGTCGGGATCATAGGCCGGCGGCGGCGGTGCGACGACAGGGCCTTCCAGGTAGTCCCGGTTGACGTAGCGCGGCTGGTTCAATGCGTTCGACAGGATCACTCCTGCTGCAAGTCCGGCGACGCCGGCGGCAACGGCCCGGCCGCCATCGTCGTGGTGACGATGATGGCGATGGCGCCAGTAATCGTCGGCATAGGACGGCGCAAATGAGGAAAGGGTCGCAGCGATCGCTGTCGCGCTGATGATTGTGATTTTTGCAAGCTTGTTCATTTTCAGCTTCCTCTTCATGTGCGGACCAATCGGTACCGCCGATGATTGAAGACTAGCGATTTGAAGCTGAATGTAACCTGAACGAAAAACCCGGCAGGTGAGTGCCGGGTTCTGAAGCGTTCAAACCGATCGGCTGATCAAGCCTCGATCTGCAGGTTTACGGCCTTCGGGCCTTTCCCGCGGCGGTCCGGCTCGGTTTCGAAGCTGACCTTCTGGTTTTCGGTAAGTCCTGTCAGGCCGGAAGCCTGGACAGCGGAAATGTGAACAAAGATGTCGGCGCCACCCTTGTCCGGCTTGATGAAGCCGAAGCCTTTTTCAGTATTGAAGAATTTTACGGTGCCAGTCTCGGCCATGCGTCAGGTCCTTTTCTCTCCGCCAGTCCAGAAATAGGCGGCATTGCATCATTGCATTTGACCCCTTTCTTCAAAGGGGCGCGGGCAGGCAGTTCTTGATTACGGAGTGGAAAGGGCCTGTGTTTTTACCGCGGTCAGTGACTGGCGTTGACATCATCGACATCATCAAAGCGTTTCGTCTTTCAGCCGCCCGGAGATTTTGCGTTTCCGGTGCGCGTGATTATAGGTCTTCCCGTGTTCGCAAAATGCCCGAACCGCGACAGATTGTCGTGTTTATCCGCCTTTGGCAAGTGAAACTTTTCTTAAATGACGCAGTTGAAACCCTTGGATTACAGGGGTTTGAAGCAACGGAGCCGAAAATAGTCGCTCCTTTGTGTCGAAACGGTACGACCGCCGCCGGGTTAACTTGCCAATCGCGATTCAGGCAGGCGCGCTTCGCCGCCGCGTGAGCTCCGGCACAATTTCTACGATCAGCATCGCCGTGAAGATGATCGCGCAGCCGAAATAGCCTGTCGTGGTCAGCTTTTCACCGAGGAATATCGCGCCGGCGGCGGCCGCAAACAGGGATTCCGAGGACAGGAATATCGCCGCCTGCGGAGCGGTCGTGTAGCGCTGGCCGATGACCTGAAGGACGAAGGCGAGACCCGACGAGAACAAGCCGGAATAGATGACCTCGGGCAGGGCTTCCGTCAGGCCCTTGATATCTATCGGTTCGGTGACATAGGCGATCGCAAGGCCGAGCACGGCGCAGACGGTGAACTGGATGCAGGACAGCAGCAGCGGCCGCCCGTGCCGTTCGAGGAAGAAGCCGATCAGCGTGACCTGAATGGCCCAGAAGACACCGCAGATGATGGTGAGAACGTCGCCGCTGTTCAGCGCGCCGAGATCGCCACCGCTCAAGAGATAAATGCCGGACACCGCCATCACGGCCGCCGGCCAGATGATCCAGTGCGGCTTGCGGCGCAGGAAGACGACGAAGAGAATGGGGACGATGATGACGTAGAGCCCGGTCAGGAAGCCGGAATTGGTCACCGACGTCGTCAGAAGGCCGAACTGCTGCGTTGCCGCGCCGCCGAACAGGGCGAGACCGATCAGGATGAAGGCCCGGATTGCCTTTGGTCCGGCCGGCGCCTCGGCCTTGCGGGCTTCGCGGATGACGAAAGGGACCGTGGCGAGCGCCGCGATCGCGAACCGGAGGCCGATGAACCACATGGCGCCCAGCGTCTCCATGGCCGTTGCCTGGGCGACGAAGCCTCCACCCCAGACGGCGGCGGCAATCAACAGGACGATGTTGGCCTGAATACGGGACATTTGCGACCTCCAAGAAACAAATAGCGGTCCGTTCCGGATACAGGGGGGACGGCTCCGAATGTCATTCCGTTGTCGAACAGGAAGAGGCCGAGCGATATCAGTTGGCCACAGCCGCGGCAAGAACCGGGCCTGCCGCCGGATGCAAAATCGTCGATGGGGTCAAACTTTACTGCTCGGCGGTATTGGAACGGGTGATGCGCATCAGGGCGCCGTTTTCGTCGTCGGTGATGAAGATGATCGAGCCGTCCGGCGCGACCTTCACGTCACGGATGCGGCCGTAGTCGCCCTGCAGCATGCGCTCCTCCGACAGGATGGTGCCACTGTCCTCGCGTTCCAGTCTTGCGATCAGCTGGTATTTGAGCGCCGCGACGAGGAAGTCGCCCTCCCATTCCGGGAACATCGGGCCGTGATAGACGGCGATCGCCCCGGGCGCGATGGAGGGATCCCAATAGTAGAGCGGCTGTTCGTAGCCTTCGGCTTCCGTGCCGATTCCGATATCGGCGCCGGAATAGTCCTTGCCGTAGGTGATCACCGGCCAGCCGTAATTCTTGCCGGCTTCCGGCATGTTAATCTCGTCGCCGCCGCGTGCGCCGTGTTCCACGGTAAAGAGCCGGTCGTCCTTCGGATCGATGACGGTGCCCTGCGGGTTGCGGTGACCGAGCGACCAGATTTCCGGTCTGCCCTTCGCGCCGCCGGCAAAGGGATTGTCGGCGGGAATGGTGCCGTCGGCGTTGATGTGCAGGATCTTGCCGGCATCGTCCATGGGATCCTGCGCGCGGTCGCGCTCGCCGCAATCGCCGATGCCGAAGAACAGGCTGCCGTCCGGCGCCTGGGCGATGCGGCTGCCGAACTGGATGTCGGTGGTGCAGGCCGGATGCATGAGGAAAATCTGTTGCACGTCGTCGAGCCGGCTTTCGTCACGCGCGAGCGTGGCGCTGTAGACGGCCGTGCCATGGCCGGCTTCGTCGGTGACGACGGCGGTGAAATAGAGGCGGCGGTTCTGTGCGAAGTCGGCATCGAGCGCGATGTCCAGGAGGCCGGCCTGACCGGCGTCATAGACCGCCGGGACGCCGGCGATCGACTTGGAAACCTTGCCGTCGCGCACGATGCGCATGGTGCCGGCCTTTTCGCTGATGATGTAGGCGCCGTCGGGCAGGATCTCTACAGACCAGGGTGAGGCCAGGCCGTCGGCGATCTTCGTGACCTCGAGAATGGCCGATTGCGTCTCGGCGACGTCGTCCTGCGCAGATGCACAAAAGGCGGTGGTCATCATCGCGGCGGCAGCCGCAAAAGCGAGACTTGTGTATTTCCGCCGGGCCATGCGGACATCCTGACGCTAGATTTCAATCTTCAGGCGAATGTGGGGGATTCTCTTTCAGGTTTCAACGCGCCGCGACGATGTTTCCCGTGCCTTCGGTCATTCGTTCTGCATCGAGAATGTAGCGCAGCGGGCCGCGTTCGACCGCGTCGAAAGGCCAGCAGGTGGTCAGCGCCAGGTGCTGGCCGCTGGCCGCGGCGTCTATGCCGCTGTCATTCCAACGCGCAATCCGGCCGACGCCCGCCCGGTAGCGCAGGACGTTGCCGTTTGCCGTCGTGACCTCGATGATGTCGCCGGGACGGACGTCCTTCAGCCAGCGAAAATGCGTGTCGCGATGGGCGGCGAAGACCGTTGTGCCGTTTTCACCGGGCGGCGGGGTGGTGGTCAGCCATGCCGGGCCGAAGGCGAGCGCCTGGCCGGACGCGCCTTTCAGCACGATCGCCGAACGGTGGAGCCGCGGCACCCGGATTTCCGCTTCGGTGACGAAATCGGCCCAAGGCCAAGGTTTGCTGTTGGCATCTCCGGCCAGACGCTCGGCGAAGCTACGCTGCAGCAGAACCTGGGAGAGGGCGGCCTTCGCCTTCATGTACAGGCCGTCGCCGATCAGCATCAGGCCCGTCACGCCGACCACCGCAATGGCGCCGGCCAGCAACCGCTCGGCCGTCGACATACGGCGTATGAAGTCGAGGTGGTACCATCTGGGCTGGTCAGTCAAGGCGCGTTCCTCCCAAGGAGGCGAGGTGCTTGAAGCCCCGGCGCCAGATGGTGAGGCAAATGCCGGCCATCACGGCGAAGGCGACCATCAGCAGGCCGAGCAGTATGTTGCGATCGGCAAGCGTTGCCGTCTGCGGAAGATCGACGCTTGCCGTCTGGTTGGAGGCGATCAGGGCGGCGCTTTCGGCGCTGGGGGCGGCGAGCATCTGGTTTGCCGTCATGGAGGCTAGCTGGACGCGCTTTGCAGCCGGCGCATCGATTTCGGCCTTGTCGGGTTGCTGGCCGGGGACGGTGTTGTCCTGTGGGCGGTCGGAGCCGAAGACCTTGTCGTAATCCCAGCCGGCCGGCAGGTTCAGCGGCAGCCTGGTTTCCGCCAGCCACTCGCCGCTCGGGCGGCTCGCCGTCACGTTGACGGCAACGAGGCTTGTGACGCGCGAGACGAGGTGGTGGGCCATGGCCACATCCTCGATCTGCTTGTCGAGCGCCTTCTGGTCGCCAATGCGGAAGGCGTTGGATTCCAGGTCCTCGATCTTGCGCTTGGCCCAGAGCTTGGCAATGCCGCTGCCCTTGGCCGCCTTGGCGATGTCCATGTCGACGCGCCAGGGCTGATCGCCGGTCTTGCCGGCGATCAGCAATGTGCCGGAGGGGTCCGCTTCCTGCAGTTCCGCCGTCAGCACGACAGGCTCTCCGGCATAAAGGTCGGGCATCGGATCGGGGGTGATTTCCTGCGCACCAACGCCCTCGAACTTGGCGGAGATGTCGGTCATCGCCGGATGTTCGAGCTTCTGGAAGAGTTCGCCCATGCGTTCGGCGACCTGATCCTCCGAGCCGATATGGGTGTAGGTGCCGCGGCCGAGTTCGGCGGCCTTGGTCATGAAAAAGGAGTTCGGGGCCGAACCGATGCCGACGGTGAATACGCGTGCATCGCCACGGTTGCGGGCAATTTCGTCGAAGAGTTCCGCCTCATTGCCGATCGCGCCGTCGGTCAGGAACACGACCTGCCTCAGCGCGCCGTCCTCGTGCTTGCCCTGGGTCGTGAGCGCCGCATGCAGGGCCTGCAGCATTTCTGTGCCGCCGTCGGCCGTCAGGCTGCGGACATAGGCGATCGCCTTTTCACGGTTGTCGGGGGAGGCGGGCACGAGGCCGCCGAAGAAGTCCGTCATCGTGTCGTCGAAGCGGATGACGTTGAACCGGTCGCTGGCCTTCAGGCGGCTGATTGCCAGTGCCAGGCTCGCCTGCGCCTGTTCGATCGACGGGCCGGACATGGAGCCGGAATTGTCGAGGATGAAGACGACCTCGCGCTTGTCGACGGCCTTTTCTGCTGCCGGATCGGCAGGCGGCGTGACGAAGGCCATGACATAGGTCTTGCCGTCGACGCTCTCCTTGAAAAGACCTGCATTCGGGGCCTTGCCGGCGGCGGCGCGCCAGTCGATCTCGAAGTCCCGGTCGGCCGGTACGCTGCCGTTCTTCAGGGCCAGCGTCTCGCTGCCGTTCTCGTCTTTGACCGTGTCCATCTCGTGGAACGGCGTCTTGACCTCGCCGAGCGGGAAACCGGCATCAAGGTGGACGGTGAGGGTCACCGGATTGATCTTGGCGTTTTCGCGCGGATCGAGGACGGGGGCGGTGATCTTCTCACGGTCCGGAACCGGATCGCTGCCCGTCGCATAGCCCGAGCCGCTGTTGTCGAAGTCGACCGTCTGGACCAGCGGCTGCGGATTGTAGCGGGGTGCCACGACCATCGGGAAGCGCAGGGAGAACTCGCCGTTCGACTGGTGGACCTCCTGCTGGTACTCGATTTGTACGGCCACCATTTCGCCGGGGCCGATATTGGCGACCTGGTTGGTGAAGAGGTTGGGGCGCTGCTGTTCCAGAAGAGCGGCCTTCTTGCCTTCCTTCTTGGCTTGTTCGTAAATCTCGCGCGCCTCCTGGCGCGGCTTGATCTCGCCTTCGATGTAGCGATCGCCGATTTTCATCTTCAGCGTGTCTACCGCGGCGTTTTCGGGCAGCGGGAAGACGTAGGTGCCTTCGACCCATCCCTTGGAGGGATTGACGAACTGCTGTGTGACCTTGACGCGGGCGATCGGTCCGGAGACGTCGATCTTCACGTCGGTGGCAAGCTTCGGCGCCTCGACATAGAAACCGGGATCGCGCGCCGGAAAGAGCAGGGCACCGCTCATCATGTCGGAGGGCCGCACCAGTGCGATCTTCTGCGGTGCGGGAGGCTTGGCAGCGGTATCCTGCGCCTTCAGCCCCGACACGAGGCCGGTCAGCATGACCATGCAGGCGGCGAGCGCAAAGAAAGCCAGGCGAAACGCCGCGGCTGTTGTTCTTTGCTGCTCGCGCAGCTCGTGATCCTCGCGCTCGAATGACATGATATTTCCCCCTCGGGACCTTCGCCCCGTCCTTGACCCCTATATTAACCCTTATCGCCCGGCCCGTCTCGTCCTTTGAATGCGGGAACACGGATAGCGATCATTCAACAGAACAAGGCCACCAGAAGATGGCTCGAGATGGACCAAATTGCGGCGCGGTGTGGTCTTCAACATGGAAAGATTCGTGACGCCGCCTGCCGGGCGGGGGAGTGCTGCTGCGGCACACGAGGCTCACCTCGCTGCAATTCGCGACGAAACGTCAGAAAATATGTCACCGAGACACGGTTTGGCTTGAAACCGGCGGTCACATTCGACATAGAGCGTGGGGCGGAAATTCGGGATTTCCCGCAGGTTTTCCGCCGATCGTCTGAAAACCACATCAGGACCCAATCATTATGGCCTTTCTTGCTGATGCACTTGCCCGCGTAAAGCCCTCCGCCACCATTGCCATGGCCCAGAAAGCCCGCGAGCTGAAAGCCAAGGGCATGAACGTCATCAGCCTTTCGGCCGGTGAGCCCGATTTCGATACGCCGGACAACATCAAGAAAGCCGCCATCGAGGCGATGAACCGCGGCGAGACGAAGTATTCGCCGGTTTCCGGTATTCCGGAACTGCGCGAAGCGATCGCCAAGAAGTACAAGCGCGAAAACGGTCTCGACTACACGGCTGCACAAGTCATCGTCGGCACCGGCGGAAAGCAGATTCTTTTCAACGCGCTGATGGCAACCCTTAACCCGGGCGATGAAGTGATCATTCCGGCCCCTTACTGGGTGTCATACCCGGAAATGGTGGCGATCTGCGGCGGCACCTCGGTTTTCGTGAACGCGACCATCGAGAACGGCTTCAAGCTGCAGCCGGAAGACCTTGAAAAGGCGATCACGCCGAAGACCAAGTGGCTGATCTTCAACTCGCCGTCCAACCCGTCGGGTGCGGCCTACACGCATGACGAGCTGAAGAAGCTGACGGACGTGCTGGTCAAGCATCCGCATGTCTGGGTGCTGACCGACGACATGTACGAGCACCTGACCTTCGACGACTTCAAGTTCGCCACGCCGGCTCAGGTCGAGCCGAAGCTCTATGAGCGCACTCTGACCATGAACGGTGTGTCCAAGGCCTATGCGATGACCGGCTGGCGTATCGGCTATGCCGCCGGCCCGCTGGAGCTCATCAAGGCCATGGACATGATCCAGGGCCAGCAGACGTCGGGCACCAATACGATCGCCCAGTGGGCGGCCGTCGAGGCGCTGAACGGTCCGCAGGACTTCATCGAGAAGAACAAGAAGATCTTCCAGGGCCGCCGTGATCTGGTCGTGTCGATGCTGAACCAGGCGACCGGCATTTCCTGCCCGGTTCCGGAAGGCGCCTTCTACGTCTACCCGTCCTGCGCCGGCCTGATCGGCAAGACCGCGCCGTCGGGCAAGGTCATCGAGACGGACGAGGACTTCGTCATGGAACTTCTGCAGTCGGAAGGCGTCGCCGTCGTGCATGGCACGGCGTTCGGCATGGGCCCGAACTTCCGCATTTCCTATGCGACCTCGGAAGAGCAGCTTGAAGACGCCTGCCAGCGCATCCAGCGCTTCTGCGCCGCCTGCAAGTAAGCGCCTGACAAAATCGAAATTTGAAGGCCCGCCGGATATGCGTCCAGCGGGCCTTTTGTTTGCGCTACAGGCTGCGGACGTATTGCAGCATGCCTTCGACAAGGGCGTCGAACGCGGCACGGCAACGCGGCGTATTCCTGAGGTTCTCGTGCATGGCGGCCCAGACGGGCAGGCGGATCGGCAGGGTGCCTTCCAGAATCTCCACGAGATTGGGGTCCCTCAGGCCCAATTGCCTCTGACACAGCCCTATGCCGCAACCGGCTCTCAGCATGGCCAGTTGCGCGGTGTTGCTGTCGGCGCGGAAATGAAACCGGGGCAGGGCGACGCCCGGGAAATTGCGCATGACATCGCGGACATAGGCAAGGTTCCTGTCGTAGCCGATGACATCATGCTTGGCGAGATCGGCTAGGCTTTGCGGCGTACCGCGTCTTACAAGATAGTCGCGATGGGCGAAGAAGCCGATCGGAATGTCGCCGAGATGGCGGACGACGAGGGCTGTCTGGACCGGTTCCGTCATTCTGAGGGCGATGTCGGCCTGCCGGTGCAGCAGGTCCTCCACGGCGTCAGAGGCCGACAACTCGATCTCGAGCTTTGGATGGGTCTCGCCTAGCTTTGCAAGGATCGGCGGCAGCACCTCGACGGCGACGATCTCGCTGGCGCTGATCCTGACCGTGCCTTCGACGGCGCCGGGCGAGGCGGAGGTGGCGCGCGCCAGCGCGGCGGCGGTGGCTGCCATGCTTTCGGCGTAGGGCTTGAGGGTCAGCGCCGCTTCCGTCGGCTGCAGGCCGCTTTGCGAGCGGGTGAAGAGCGGAAAGCCGGCGGCCTGTTCCAGCGCCTCGACATGCCGGCCTACGGTGGGCTGGCTGAGGTTCAGTTGCCGCGCCGCAGCCGAGAGCGAGCCGGTCTGCAACACGGCAAGAAACGTCCGATAGAGATCCCAGTCGACATCATGTGTTGCCATACAAAAACGTATAGCAGGGCAACCAATTTATACAATTCCGAATTTTTGGAAGATCGCCGATGATTGCGCCACACAAACCCAACAGTGGAGATTATCGATGTCGAACGATTTGAAGTTACCTGTTGCCCTTATCCTGGGCGCAACCGGAGGCATTGGCGGCGCAGTCGCCCATGTGCTGAAGGCAAGAGGCTGGACGGTCCGCGCCCTGAACCGGAACTCGGCGGCCCTGCAAGGCCGGCATCCGGAATTCGAGTGGCGGCAAGGTGACGCGCTGGTCGCGGCGGATGTTTCGGCGGCAGCCAGCGGCGTCGATCTCATCGTGCATGCGGTCAATCCGCCCGGCTATCGCGACTGGGAAAAGCTGGTGCTGCCGATGCTCGACAATTCGATCGCGGCGGCTTCCCGCCATGGTGCACGGCTGCTGGTGCCGGGAACGGTCTACAATTTCGGGCCTGACGCGCGCCCCAACCCGGTCGAGGACAGCCCCCAGAACCCGGAGACGCGAAAGGGGAAGATCCGCGTTGCGTTCGAGAAGCGCCTGCGCCAGGCAGCCGCCAATGGCACACAGGTCATCATGGTCAGGGCCGGGGATTTCTTCGGTCCCGGTGCCGCCAACAACTGGTTTTCGCAACTGGTGACGCCCGGCAAGCCGGTGAAGGCGGTCGTCAATCCGGGTCGAAAAGGCGTTGGCCATCAATGGGCCTATCTGCCCGATCTGGCGGAAACCATGATGCGGCTGGTGGAGCGCTCGTCGAGCCTGCCGGCCTATGCCGACTATCACTTCGAAGGGTTCTGGGACCATGACGGCATGCAGATGGCAAACGCAATCGGACGTGTGGTCGGAAAGCCGGATATCCGCGTCCGACGCTTCCCGTGGCCGCTCGCCTATGTTGCCTCCCCCTTCGTCCGGCTTTTCCGGGAGATTCTCGAGATGCGCTATCTCTGGCAGGAGCCGTTGCACCTGACCAACAGCAAGCTGACGGCGGCGATCGGGGAAGAGCCGCGTACGCCGATCGACGAGGCGGTGCGCGCCACCCTTGATGCGTTCGGTTGCCTGCCCGAAGCGCTCGGTGACCACCGGAGCGGCACGCTGGCTGTCGCCTAAAGGCCGATCGCGGACAGCATCAGGAAGGTGGCGAACAGCACGAAATGGGTCATGCCTTCGATCGCGTTGGTTTCGCCGTCGGAAAGATTGATGGCCGATGCGATCAGCGTGATCGTCACCATCACCGTCTGTGTCGAGGTCATGGCCATCACGATCGGCTCGCCCTGGAAAAGGGCGAGCGCTTCCATCACCGGTACGGTGAGGATGACTGTCGACAACGAGGCGCCGAGCGCGATGTTGATGACCGATTGCATGCGGTTGGCGAGCGCCGCCCTGAGGGCGGTCAGGATTTCCGGCGCCGCCGAGATGCCCGCCACGATGATGGCGGCGACGGCTGGCGGCGTGCCGGTGCCCTTGAGGCCCTCCGTCATGAAGCCGGACATCAGCTCCGCCAGTAAGCCGATGACGCACACGCCGGCGATCAGGAATGCGATCGAGACGCTCATCGGCGCGTCCTCGTCGTGGTCGCCTTCCGCCGCAACCGCTGCCGCCTCCGCCTTTCGGGTGTTGCGGGGGTAGTGGTAGCTGAAGAAATAGCTGTGCTGGTCGACCTGCATGCGCAGGAACAGCGCGTAGAGCGACAGCATGGCGACGATCGTAAAGCCGGAATAGAGATGCCACTTTGCCTGCGGCACGAACTCCGGGACCACCATGGAGATCCCCATGGCCGTCAGGATCATTACCGAATAGGTCTTGCCGGAATCGTCATTGTAGGCCTGCTCCCCGTGCTTCAGTCCGCCGAGCAGGGCGGCGAGGCCGAGTATGCCGTTGATATCCAGCATGACCGCCGAATAGATGGTGTCGCGGGCCAGTGTCGGCGAGCTTTCCGCGCTCATCATGATGGCGAGGATCACCACTTCGACGACCACCGCCGACAAAGTCAGGATCATCGTGCCGTAAGGATCGCCGACCTTGGCGGCGATCGCCTCGGCATGGTGGGCCACGCGGATGGACACGCCGACAATGGCGGCGATCAGCACCGCTGCGGCGATCAGGTTGACGGTCTGGGAAAGATGCGTGCCGGAGTGTTCGAGGAAATAGGCGGCCAAAGCCGCGATCAGCGCGATGCCAAACGCCAGTTCCTGTTTCAGTCTGCCGGCCATGCCTGCCCCTTCTCGCGTGATTGTCCTGTCCCTTGAGAAGCTTAGGGCATGATGGTGACAATGAGGAGGGGCAGAGCGCGATTTTGCCGCTCTGCCCCCGCCTTTGATCAGGCCGCGTTGCTTTCATTCAGCGACGGATAGTCGATGTAGCCCTTGGCGCCGCCGCCATAGAAGGTCTGCTGGTCGGGTGTGTTGAGCGGGGCGTTCTTCTCAAGCCGCTCGGCCAGATCCGGATTGGCGATGTAGAGCTTGCCGAAGGCGACGAGATCGGCGCGGTCGCTGTCGACGGCATCGATCGCGAGGTCACGGGTGTAGCCGTTGTTGACCATCCAGGCAGCCTTGCCACCGGCCTGCCGGTAGGCGTTCTTGAACGCGGCATAGTCGAACGGCTTCGGACCCTGGGTGAAGTCCCGGTCGCCGCCGGTCGCGCCTTCGATCACATGGACATAGGCCAGCGGATGCGCGGCAATCGCCTTCGCGACATAATCATAGAGCGCCTGCGGATCGTCGTCGGAGATGTCATTGGCCGGGGTGACCGGCGACAGGCGCAGGCCGGTGCGGGCACCGCCGACAGCAGCCACAACGGCTTCCACGACCTCGACGAGGAAGCGGGCGCGGTTTTCGATCGGGCCGCCATATTCATCGATGCGCTTGTTGGCGCCGCTCTTCAGGAACTGGCCGATCAGGTAACCGTTGGCGCCATGAATTTCGACACCGTCGAAGCCGGCTTCGATCGCGGCCTTGGCGGCATGGGCGTAATCCTGGACCGTGGTCTTGATTTCCTCCAGCGTCAGTGCGCGGGGTTCGGAGGTCTCAACGAAGCCACCGGAACCGTCGGCATTGATGACGTAGGTCTTAGACTTGGCGGTGACTGCCGACGGCGCGACCGGCGCATCACCATTCGGCTGCAGCGAGGTGTGCGAGACGCGACCGACATGCCAGATCTGCGTGAAGATGTGGCCGCCGGCCTTGTGAACCGCGTCCGTCACCTTCTTCCAGGCTTCAATGGCCTCGGCCTTGTAGAGGCCCGGAACGTCCGCATAGCCCTGGCCTTGGTGGGTGATGGCGGTGCCTTCGGTGATCAGCAGGCCGGCGCCGGCGCGCTGGCGGTAATATTCGACCGCATGGGGGCCGGGAATGGCGTTCGGCGAGCGGTTGCGGGTCAGCGGCGCCATGACGACGCGGTTCTTCAGCTTGATGTCTCCGAGCTTGAAGGGTTCGAACAGCTTGGTCATTGGAAGTCCTTTTGATGTCTTGTTTGGGGAGGGAAGGGGGAAGCGGCGCGTCGGCCGGTCACAGGCTGGAGGCAACCTCTGACCTGAACGCCTCGATGAGGGTTTCGTTCCGGCGATAGTAGATCCATTGTCCGACCTTCTCGGCTTCAATGAGACCGGCGCGCTGCAGGGTTGCGAGATGGGCGGAGACCGTGGATTGCGACAGGCCGCAGCATTCGAAGCCGCCGGCGCAAACGCCAAAGTCGGATACATGACCCTTGCCGCCGAAATGCGCCTGCGGATCCTTCAGCCATTCGAGAATCTGCCGGCGAACCGGGCTGGAAAGCGCCTTGAAGATTTCGTCCCTGTCCATCGTGCTCATTTCTGTATATCGCGATACATCGATATAGGTATCGTCGAAGATCGATGTTTCAAGATCGAGTGCGAAAAATAAGTGAGGGGCTGGCGAGAAGGCAAAAAAAGAGGGCCACCGGAAAACCAGGGCCCTTTATAAGTTAGAAGGTCAAAAAACCTCCAGAGGGGAACAGCTGGTGCGGCGGTACTGGGAGGAAAAAGACCGCCGTGTGCATCAGCTGTGTGCGATATGGTGCTTTTTTGTGCAGCCTTCAACCAATATTTGTGCATGACAGCCATGCAGTCGTTGCATCGCTAACAATTTCTAGCCCTTGAAACATCCGATAACCTCCATATGCCAGGGCCTGACGCCACGGAAAAGCGTTTGCAAATCAAACGCTTGATGTCGGATGGCCAAACACGCTCTGCGCAACGGTTCACAAGATTGCCGCATTCCGGCCTGTGAAAAAAGGATCAGAAATTCCAGTTGCGCGCCTTGGCGACGATGAAATCGCGGAAAGCCTTCAGCTTGGCGGCGTTCTTCATCTCGTCCGGATAGCAGAAATAGGTATCGAAGGAGGGAACGTCTGCGCTGGTCACGAGCTGAATGAGGCCCGGATCGCGGCCGGCGATGTAGTCCGGCAGCATGGCAATGCCGATTCCTAGCAGGCAGGCGCGCTTGATCGACGTCAGGCTGTTGATCTGCAGATGGGGGAGGCGCGGATTGTCGGGCGAGCGCCCGGCGATTTCCAGCCAGTTGACGTTCAGGAGATAGTTCGGTGCCGGTTCGCCGAAGGTGATGACGCGGTGATTGTCGAGTTCTTCGATGCTGCGCGGTTCGCCGTGCTTGTTGATGTAGGACGGCGCGGCATAGACGTGCATGTGCACGGTGAACAGCTTGCGCTGGATGAGATCCGATTGCTGCGGCTGGCGCAGGCGAATGGCGCAGTCGGCCTGGCGCATGTTCACGTCCAGCTCCTCATTGTCGAGAATCAACTGGACCTGCATGTCCGGATAAAGCTGCAGGAACTCCTGGACCTTGTCGGTGAGCCAGCCCTGGCCGAGGCCGACGGTCGTCGTCACCCGAAGCTTGCCGCTCGGCTTCTCGTTGGTCTCCGTCAACTGGGCGCGGGCAGTCTCGAGCTTCAGCAAGACCTCGTTGGCGGTGCGATAAAGAAGTTCGCCCTGTTCGGTCAGGATCAGTCCGCGCGCATGGCGATGAAAGAGCTTGACGCCGACTTCCATTTCCAGCGCGCTGACCTGACGGCTGATGGCGGATTGCGAAAGGTGCAGCTTGTCGGCCGCATGGGTGAAAGATCCGGCTTCGGCGGCTGCGTGGAAAATTCGCAGCTTGTCCCAATCGAGAGGTACACCCACCTGGCTCTACGCCTCCGTTATTCTGCTGCGATCGCCACCGGCTGATGGCCGGCGAGATAGCGTTCTGCCTCGAGGGCCGCCATGCAGCCCATGCCGGCTGCCGTGACCGCCTGGCGGTAGATGTCGTCCGTCACGTCGCCGGCGGCGAACACGCCGTCGATGTCGGTCGCCGTCGAATCCGGGGCCGTCCACAGATAGCCGTTGGATTTCAGCTTCAGCTTGCCCTTGAAGAGCTCAGTCGCCGGGGCGTGGCCGATCGCGACGAAGACGCCGTCGGTGGCAACCTCGGTGATCTCGCCGGTCTTGACGTTCTTCAGCCTTGCGCCGGTCACGGTCGGCGGCAACGGGCCCTTGTTCTTCACGCCGGTGATCTCGTCCAGCGTCGAGTCCCAGATGACCTTGACGTTTTCCTTGGCAAACAGGCGTTCCTGCAGGATCTTTTCCGAGCGGAAGGCGTCGCGGCGGTGCACGACGGTGACCGACTTGGCGATGTTCGACAGATAGAGCGCCTCTTCGACGGCGGAGTTGCCACCGCCGACGACGATGACGTCGCGGTTACGGTAGAAGAAGCCGTCGCAGGTGGCGCAGGCCGAAACGCCGCCGCCCTGGAAGGTCTGCTCGCTCTCGATGCCGAGCCACTTGGCCTTCGCACCGGTGGCGATGATCAGCGTGTCTGCGGTCCACACGGTACCGGAATCGGTCTTGGCGGTGAACGGACGATGGGTAAGGTCGACCTCGGTGACGATGTCGGACACGAGCTCGGCGCCGACATGCTCGGCCTGCTGGCGCATCTGGTCCATCAGCCACGGACCCTGGACCGGATCGGCAAAGCCCGGATAGTTTTCGACGTCCGTGGTGATCATCAGCTGGCCGCCCTGTTCCATGCCGGCGATCAGCACCGGCGACAGCATGGCACGCGCGGCATAGACCGCCGCCGTATAGCCGGCCGGGCCGGACCCGATAATCAAGACCTTGGTATGACGCACGGTCATGGCATTTCCTTTCAACACCCTTCAACGGAGCGGCGCATCATAAACGACAGGCGCCAGCACCCGGAGGCAAATCCGACCAAATATCCAGCTTCATTTATGAATGCTTGCCGTGTTTATTCAAGGGCGGGGTATGGGTTACCAACAGGGAAGGGGTGTCACAATCGAGGCGTAGTGATTGCGATTTGACAATTTGAAAAAGTTCTTCGGGTAGTATCTTGCTAAAGATTGATGTTGAAACGGCGCAGCCTGCGGCTAAGCTTGTCTATTGTCGCATCGCCTGCCGACGCAAGATAAGAATAGCCTTCGACGTCACCGGTGAGTGCTGAACCAATGATTCTTGTCAGTCCCATGATCTTATCAAGCTGGTGAACGCTCATTCTGTCGTTCATTTTACACAAGCTTTGATAAATGTCAGATGTAATCGGGGCCTCAAAAAAGCATTTGTTTCCATGGAAATACAGTACCTTATCGGATTGAGCCCTTCTCCATATCGTTTCCCCATCCGTAGTCGCTAAGTTGGCATTGCTATCCGTTGTCAGTTCGAAAAAGTCCTCCAGGAGATTCTCACCATCCCAAGCAGAGATTTTGCTCTTAGTTGGATCTTTGGGGAGAATGTGAGCAAATGAAAGTTCATTGCCGTTGACGGTTTCCAATTGTAACGCCGTTTTCGAACGCTTGATCCGAAACTTTCTGTCTTCGATTCTGTGTTGCATCAGTTTTCTTGTCGCAGACAAAAAGTGAGTTGCTACGCCAAAATGCATGAACTTAAAGTGCATAGCTTTTTTTGAAACCTTCGCGAAATTCTCCAGCGGTTGCAGGTTTGGCATGTATGGCCAGTCTTCAAGAGAAAACATCTGAAATTTACGCGATAACCTTCTGGCCTTCGTATATTGAAATAAAGATGAGATAACTGGCGTGTCACAAAAATTGATGGCGTTTGGATACATTTCTAGAGCTGAAGTCTGAAGGTCAAGCATTATTTCCGCTGGCGCGCAATTCAAAATAAGTTCATAATTCTCTTTCAGCTCAGAAGAGCTGTTTAATTGTTCTATGTCGCTGAGTATTCCAGAATATTCAGGAGTTGACTTGCGCAATATACAGATATTTTTTGGCTCTATAGAGCAGCACTTAAGTGCTGGTATTATGAACTCCTTAACTCGCCAGCCGGCGCCAATAATCAAAAATTTCTTGTCTATTTTTTCCATGATGAGTCACAATAAGCGGTGTACGATGTGATTACCCAGTGCAGCGACGGTCATCGTTGGATTGGCCGAACCGCAAACCGGGAATGCGGAAGACGAAGCGCAGAATATATTTTCAAACTTTGATACGCGGCCCTCAGCGGTGAGCTCCCAATCCTCCTTCGGGAATTTTGAAAGGGGGGTCGTGCCGGCCGGGTGGCTGGATGCGCGAAGCGGTACCCAGGCCAATCTTTCGACGCGTCCGAATGCCATCTCAATTCGGGGGATGAAGAGGTCGAGGAAGCGGTCAAGCATACGCCTCGTATTTCCGTTGATCCGCCAGTTGGCGCGCGTGAAGGGTTCCACCTCCAAGCGATTGTCAGCTTCCGGGAATTGATCAACATTAACAATCAGCGAAACGCTACGTCGGTTGTACCAGTGTGCCAATTTTGCGCCATAGCCAGATTGGCCCCAAAGAAATATAGTTGAATTTGGCAGCCCTGTTTTCAGGAGTTCCTCTTCCGGCAAGGCCAGCGCAAACCGGATATACGGGTGAGTTGGACTCAGTATTGCGTCGAGACAATCTAGGTTTTTGCGCGGTATGAGCTTTCCAATCGGACCTTTCGGATGATCCATGTATCCTGTGTATTTGGTATTTTTTGAACATGGCGCTTTTGATATTAAGGCGGAGATGAGCTCTGTCGAGCCAATGCATCCTGCTGCTATAAGGTGATTATGTGCGGAAACCTCCAGTGGGTTCGAGGTGTCATGGCGAATGCGCGCGCTCCTGACAGAACCTTTGTCCGCTAGAAATTCAATTGAGGTGGCACCCTCATAAAGCGACACCTTGGAGGTCGCCTGTAAGTCTATCCAGCGCTGTTTCAGACGTGTGACTTCATGTTCTTGGGCAAACGGGACTACTCTGATGCCACAAGATTGCAATTCTTTGAAGCTTTCCAGCAGCTGTGGCTCTGTGAAGGTTGAGAAGCCGAACAATTTCTCGACCACCTGATAGTTCTGTCGCATGTCTTGATAGGAAATTGGCCATTTGCGGCCGCTAATTTCTCTATCAAAGTCAATCGCATCAAGCGGTCGCCACTTTCCCGACCACATTGCGGAAGTTCCGCCCAAGCCGACGAAACGAGGCGAATGCGAGAATTTCTTTAAGTCCGCCGCCCCGAAGTCAAAACCACCCGAGCGAATGGGCTCCCAATTTCCAGAAACTTGAGACATTTCGAGGGACTGCTTCAGGCTGTCTCGCCCACCCTTGTCGATAACCGCAACCTTTAATCCGCGTCGGACTGCAGCCTGGGCGGCGGCGTAAGCGGCGAATCCGGAACCGTAAATCGCCAAATCATACATCAATTTACTCCTTGCGCCCTTATTTGTTTCGAACAATCAGATATTTTGTCAGTTTTGGCGGTTTACTTTACAGAGCATGTCTGGAAGTGTGCGGGTGCTGAGAAATTAATCCACTGTTTCCATAAATGTTCATTTTAGACAGTATTTCTGTCGAGTGAAATCACTCCGATGTATTTGCGTTGGGAAAGGGGTATTTGAAGCGAGGTCGCGAGCTGCTGGAAATTAAAGTTTGTTTATCATAAGCGGTCCGAAAATAATGGACGCGATTATAACGCTAGAAAAATAATGTCGATCGTCGTCGCGATGATATGACCACATCATTCGCGAATGCAGAAATGTGTTCATATACAAATTCGGCGCCCAAAGGCTCGGCCTGCTGGATCATCAGCCGCGGCGTTTGGTGCGCGCAGCATAGATTGCCGCCGTATAGCCTGCCGATCCGGACCCGATAATCAAGGCCTTGGTATCACGCACGGTCATGGCATTTCCTTTCAAGGCCCTTCAACGGGACGGAACATCATAGGCGACCGGCGCCAGCACCCTGAGGCAAAGCCGACCAAATATCCACCTTCATTTATGAATGCTTGCCGAATTTAATCAGGGGTGGGTATGGGTTACCAACAGGGAAGGGGGATTGAATTTCGTTTCAACCATGTGCTTGTTGTGAAATCTCGCCGCATCTGTTAATTCGATTTCTCTAATGACCAAGGCCATACAATACCCCTTTGGATCGCCCCGCGACGAGACCAAAGTTGCCAGTTCATCGTTCCTGCAATTGCTTTTCGCGCGCCTGGAGACACGGCGCATTCGTCGTCGCGAAAAGCGGATGGCACTCGACATTGAGATGCGTTGCGAACGGAAAGGGGGGCCTTCCAAGCTTTCGGCATCCGACATGCCGCTGATATTTCTGACGCGCAACGATCGAAGGTACCTTCCGTCATTCCTCGCGCATTATCGCACATTGGGCGTGACGCGCTTCATATGTGTCGATGATCAGTCTTCCGACGGCACGTCGGAGTTTCTGGCAGATCAACCGGATGTCGATCTCTGGACTTCCCCCGTCCGATACAAGGAAGCACGACGGGGCCGTTTGTGGCGGATGCAGCTGTTCGCGACCTATGGAAAAGGGCGGTGGTACGTCAATGTTGATTCAGACGAATATCTCCTCTTCCGGGACTGTGGAACGCTTTCGCTGAAGGAGCTTGCAGCCAGGCTGGAAAGCAATGGCGAGTGGAGGCTTGCTGCGCCCATGCTCGACATGTTCCCGGCTGGCAACATGTCGGGAGCGACTTTCGACGGGACGTCGGAGCGCATGCCATGGGAAGTGGCTGATCATTTCGATGCGGAAGGCTATCGTTTGTCTCTCGGCAAACGAGGTCTTCATCTGCGTGGAGGATTGCGTCACCGGAAATTCGGTACGGCAGTCGAGCTCATGAAGTACCCGCTGGTCTATTGGGATGAGTCTTGCAGCCTTGTAACCAGTATCCATAGCCCCGCGCCGTTCGTTCGAAACTTCATTCCTATTCGCGGCGTTCTTCTCCATTTTAAGTTCTTTTCCGATTATCGTCGGCAGATCCAGGAAACGGTGCAGGACGAACAGCATTTCGGGAATGCCGCGGCATACCGCGAGATGTTGGAACAGGTCGAAAGTGAAACGTACGTCACTTTTCATGACGATGTGTCACGTCGCTTCGAGGGGGTCGATCAATTGGCGAGTCTCGGCTTCATGCAATGATCCAGTCGGTTTCTCCGCGATGTATGCAGGCAGTTTCCATGGGTTGCCTGTGGATCAGCTTCGAATAAATTCGCCCTATTTGCCGGTATTCCGCTTGCGCGTGTATCGCCCATTATATCCGACCAAATTTGGGGCATACGCGACTTGGCGTTGCAGTGACGTACCCTTGATGGTACTCGCTTTTCCCATGCAAGCCGTCCGTCTCGAGCGCCACTACCAACCATCAGACAGCCCGTTATTGCATTCCGGAAGAATATTGCCTTTACCGAACCGCGGTGAAGGGTGTTGATTTTTGATTGGGCAATGCTTGGGTTGTTGCCCGGATAATGCACGTATAAATGTTAACCAGAATTGGGTGAAGTCGGATGTCATCGCGCGGTGCAATATACATCGCATTTGGAGAGCAGCATATTCGCGAGGCGCTTCATTCAGCGGCGTCCTTGAAGCGGCATAATAATCTCTCAGTCACTCTTTTTGCTGATGCAAAGGTTGATGACCGCAATATCGATGATCTTATCTTGATAAACCCAAGTCACAAGAGGGCAAAAGTCGACTACATCAGTCAAAGTCCCTATGATTATACAATATACCTCGACAACGACACCGAAATTCTCGAAAATATAGACGATGATCTCAGTATTCTAGATCGATTTGACATCGCCTGCGCGCAGGACTTCTCGCGAAAATCGAGCCGCTGGGCGAGCGTCATCGAAAGCTATAGAGATATTCCCTATGTCTTCCCGGAGTTCAATTCGGGCGTCATCTTCTTCAGGAACAACCCGGCTGTGACGGAGTTCTTCGCCCTCTGGGCCTCACGGTTCTACGAGCACATGGAAAAGAGCAAGGGGCAGGATCAGGCGTCCTTTCGCATCGCATTGTGGGAAAGCGATCTCCGCATCCATTCGCTGCCACCGGAATTCAATGTCCGCAATCTCCGGATCAGGGACAAGATGGTCAAGCGGCAGAAGGGGCCGAAGGACGCCATGCTGCTGAAACCGCGCATATATCACTGGCATGGACTGGATCGTATGACGCCGCTTAAAAGGCTGTTGCGCAAATACAGGCCGATGAAGGTATTCTGATTGGCGGAAATGGTAATTTTTATCGGGTTGTTCTGCTGCGTCGTGAGATAAATGTACGTGAAAGATACTTGGCAGTCCCGCATTCTTCGGTTGAGTAGATTTTCATGGAGCAAGCCGCTTCTCAACATCTTGAGAGTGTCGTCTGGGCATTCGGCGCTCGGCGATTTTCTTGTCGGTTTGAGGCAATTTCAGAGACACCATGGTCGTGTTCCCGCAGACCCGAACCTTTTCAATGATCGCCTTTTCCAGATACGGTTTTCCGATGAAATCATGCGACCGGAGCGAACCTTCACCACCGACAAGGAACTTGTGAAGCTCTATGTCGAATCCGTGCTGGGTCCCGGGTATAACGTGCCCACACTGGCGGTCATTCGTCGACCTGAGGACGTCGACGATTTCGAGTTTCCCCGGCGATGCGTCATCAAGCCGACCCATGCTTCGGGAGAAGTGATTATCCGAAGAGACGGCGAGGAAATCGACCGTCTGAGGATTCGCAAGTGGTTCAAGCTCGACTATTATGCGAGAGGCCGGGAATGGAACTACAAATATCTTAAGCCCAAGGTCATCGTTGAGTCCCTCGCTTTTGATTCTGATAACATCGAGGACATAAAGCTGTTCTGCTATAATGGCCGCGTCAAAATGATCGAGTGTGATTTTGATCGCTACTCCGATCACCGGCGGAGCCTGTTCACGGCCGACTGGCAGGAGTTGCCGTTTGAGCTCCATCATCCACGTCCGGATTTTCTGAAACAGAAGCCGCCGAACCTGGATAATATGATTGATGTGGCGGAAAAGCTTGCATCAGCATTTGATTTCGTGAGGATCGACCTCTACAGCAATGATGAAACTCTCCTTGTCGGTGAGATGACGCATTGCCACCAGGGTGCCTTCGGAACGTTCGAGCCGCGCGACGCCGAGTTCGAGGTCAGCAGGCTGATCTTTGGTGACAACACCTCTGCGGATATTTGATCCGGGCCAGGACGTGATTGGTTTGAGGTGGCAAAAGTCTCTCTGGCAGTCGCAGCCCGCTGACCACGGAGGGCGGGGAGGACGTGAGGCTCTGGTTCCGTCAGGATTGTGTTGTCGATGCTTTTGCCGATATCCGCTTACATCATTTGCCTGAATGAGGAAGCATACCTCGGCAAGTGCATCGAAAGCCTCGTGGGCTTCGCCGAGATTGTCATCGTCGATTCAGGTTCGTCCGATGGCACCAAGACCCTGGTTGAGGGGTACATAGCCAAAGGCTGGCCGATCCGGTTCCTGTACGAACCGTGGCGGGGATATGCAGGCCAGAAACAATTTGCGCTGGAGCAGTGTGCCCAACCCTGGTGCTTCAATATAGATGCCGACGAGCGCGTGGATGCCGCCTTGTTGAAACGCCTTCCTGAGCTCGTCGGTGTTTCCGAGGACATCGTCGGTTGGCGCGTTGCCCGCCGTCCTTATCTTATCGGATATGGATACACTCCGGAAAATGTCATGGAACGCAAGAACCTGCGTCTCATCCGCAAGGGCAAGGGCAGCTATGATCTTTCACAGGCTGTGCATGAGGGAATCGTGCCGGACGGCCAGGTCCGCAAATCGCCCACCGGCAGCCTGTTGCATTTTCGGCCTCTCATCATCGATGAGCAGATCCTGAAGGAAAACAAATATTCGACGTTGAAGGCCGATCAGCGTGTTTTGGAAGGGCGGCGCGCAAATGTCGCCAGCCTCGTTTTCAGCCCGCCGCTCTATTTTTTTCGCCTCTATTTTAGAAATGGCCTATGGCGCTGTGGCGCTTCCGGCTTTATCGAAGCGATGACCGGTGCGGTATATGCCTTTCTGACCCAGGCCAAGATTTACCAGCGCCATGCTTTGAGGGCGCGTCCGAATGCGGACGACGCAGAAAGACATTAGGAGCAGTCTCTGCCCATGAAAGTGATGCACTACCACCTCGGCAAGGACGGCGGCGCCGAGAAATTCTTCGTCCATCTGGTCAATGGTCTGGCCCGGCGCGGCGTCGAACAGACCTGCGTGATACGGCCGAAGAGACTGTGGAAGAAGGATATTGAACCCGTCGCCCGCATCATCGAGAGCAATTTCCGGAACGCGCATCCGGATCGCATTCTCCTGCCGATGAGGATCGGGCGGATCGTCAGGCGGGAAAAGCCCGACGCCCTGTTTTCGTGGGCCACCCGGGCCAGCAGGCTGATCCCGGCCTATGAGGGCGCTATCAAGATATCGCGGCTCGGCGACTACCCGACGAACCTCAGCTATTTCAAGAATACCGACGTTCTGGTGTGCAACACTCCGGGCATTGCAGAGCATGTCCGCGAAACACTGGGTTGGGATCGTGGCGTCGAGGTGATCTCGAATTTCACCGATGTGACGGCGGTCGCTCCCATCACGCGCGCCAGCGTCGATACGCCGGAAGGCGTGCCAGTGGTCATGTCGATGGGACGGTTCGTTTCACGCAAGGAATTCGCGTTGCTGATCGCGGCTGTTGCCAAGTTGCCTGGCGCGTATCTCTGGTTGGCCGGCGACGGCGAAGAACGTGAAAATCTGGAAAGAATGGCCGCGAATCTGGGCATCAGTGAACGGGTTCGCTTCCTTGGCTGGCTGCAAGATACGCGACCTTATGTGGCGGCTTGCGACATTTTCGTTATGCCGTCCAGTCACGAGCCACTCGGCAATGTCGTTCTGGAAGCCTGGGCTCAGAAGCGACCGGTTGTGTCGTCGCGCTCGGAAGGGCCTTCCTGGTTCATGCGCCACGGCGAAAATGGTCTGCTGGTTGATATCGGCGATACGGACGGTTTTTCGACTGCGATCGAGACGCTGATCAATGACGAGGCTCTTGCGTCCAAGGTTGCTGCCGGCGGTCATCAGACCGTATTGGGGCAATTTTCGGAAGATGCGATCGTCGATGCGTATATGGCGCTCTTTGCCAGAAAGCCTTGAGAGACCTATTATTCGGATCCCTATCCAGCGCCTTCCGCAGTCTCTTGCATTTCGAGATGATTTGGGTGTGTTTACAGGGAAGGCCGGCTTGATCGTACCTGCCTGGTCCAGGGTCCGCCGCAAAGGAGAAGTCCAAGGTGCAGATTTTCGTGGTCGGCTCCAAACCCAACCCGCATTGGCCGGCGGTTCAGCCCGATGTCGTAATTCTCGCCAATGGTGCGATCGCCTACGCCAGGGACCGCTTCTCCGCCGCTCATTGCATTGGTTTTGCGTCACTGAATTTCTGTCGCCAGAGCCGGGGCGTTCAGAACAGAGCAGATCGAGACGCGGTAGAGGGCGTCGAGCTTGATGAGTTGGTCTATTGGGATCCGGTCGGCAAGGATTGGCTCAAGGATGTCAACTTCAAATACAAGACTGGCAAGGAGCTCAGCAATTGGGAGCAGTGGTGGTTCAATTACTGCCACTATTCTTTTGTCCGATGGCTTGTCGCGATTGCCAACCCACGGAATTGGTGGCACGCCTTCAAAAAACACAGGGTTGGCATGCCTGCGTATTTTGCCGGCAGTCGGCTATCGACAGGCATGCTTGCTGTCGAATATGCGATGAGGCGCTTCCCTGACGCTGACAAAATTCATGTTTGTGGGATTGGTGTGAAGTGGACCGGCGGGCATTTTTATGACCAGGCCCATGCGCATGACAATTTTCACGAAAAGGCGGATGTCGCGCTTTACCGGTGGATCAAGAAGAATAGGGCTAACGTAATCTTTTGCGAGGTCGGCGAACCTTTGTAGCCGTCCTTTTGCGCCTTTCGACGCCTGGCCGCGTTTGGTACTGCGGTGGTGGCGCCTGCTCATAAGGCACTATTTTGTCGACGCTCGTTCGCCTAACCGCCCATCACCTTCGCATAAACCGCCCCAAGCCGCTCCGCCTCGCTTTCGATCGCGAAGTTATGGCGCGCGTGGGCGAGCGCATTCGCTCCCGCCCGTTCGCGCCTTGGTTCGTCGTCCATGAACTGAGCGGTCGCTTCCGCCATGGCGTCGAGGTTGTCGCGGGGGATGATGGTGCCGGTTTCGGCGTCTCCCGTCTCGATCAGTTCCGGAAAGGCGCCGACGTCGGTGGCGATGACGGGGACGGCGGTGGCCATGGCTTCGAGCGGGGTCAGGCCGAAACCTTCCCAGCGCTGCGGGGCGATGAAGAGGTCGAGGCCGCGGTACCAGTCGTTGATGTTGGTGTGCTCGCCGACAAACAAAATCCGGTCGGCAAGGCCGGCTGCCTTCACCTTCTCCTTCAGGCCGTTTTCGAATTCTACATGCTGCGGGGTGGCGCGGCCGGCGATGATCGCCGACCAGTCTGGCCGCTGCGGCAGAAGCCGGATCATGGTGTCGACGAAGAGATCGGTTCCCTTCTGGCGGCGAACACGGCCGAAGCAGCCGGCGATCTTCTGCGCCGGATCAAGGCCGAGTGCGCGCTTTGCCTCGGCCTTGTCGGCCGGCGGCGAAAATCGCGTCGTGTCGATGCCATGCAGGCTTACGGTGCTTTCGACCTCAAGATAGGCCGCCGTCTTGGCGCTGGTGGCGATCACCGCGTCCATCTTCGAAATCAGGAATTTCGTCCAGCCGGTGTGGCGGCGCTGCGAGGCGGAGGTGAAGACGATCTTCAATGGCATGCGCAGGAGGTCGCGCAGGATGATCGCCGGCAGCATCTCGATGTTGCGCCGCGCGTGCCAGACGCGGAAGCGCTTGCCCTTCGGCGGCGTCCACAGGCGCCAGAGGTCGCGGTAGCGGATATGGGGCAGGGTGGCCGGCAGGCCGGATCCGAGAACGGCAATGCGCTGGCCGAGCCGGCGCTGCACCGGAACGAGCTGGATGATCGTCGAGGTGACCCCCGACAGCCGCTGCTTGAAGTTCGGCGCGATGATGTCGATTTCGCGGAGATCGGCCACCGCGCCTTGATGGGCGGTGGCCTTGCTTGCGACCGTCACGGTCGCGCTCAGCCCCAGCTGACGGCGAGGATTTCGTAGGCCTTGGAGCCGCCGGGGGCGTTCACTTCGATGGAATCGCCTTCCTCCTTGCCGATCAGTGCGCGGGCTATCGGCGACGAGATGGAAATGCGGCCCGCCTTCACATCGGCTTCCTGGTCGCCGACGATCTGGTAGGTCTTTTCCTCTTCGGTGTCTTCATCGACGAGCTTGACGGTCGCGCCGAACTTGACGGTGGAACCGGACATTTTCGTGAGGTCGATGACTTCCGCACGGGCAATCAGGTCTTCCAGCTCGCCGATGCGGCCCTCATTGTGGCTCTGCGCTTCCTTGGCGGCGTGGTACTCTGCGTTTTCCGAAAGGTCGCCATGGGCGCGCGCTTCGGCGATCGCCTCGATGATTCTCGGGCGTTCCTCCTGCTGGCGCCAGCGAAGCTCTTCGTTGAGCTTGGTGAAACCACCCGGGGTCATCGGAACTTTCTCAACCATTTCCTTTTCCTTACTGCGCGTCCCGTTCGTTGTGCATAGGGACAAAAGAAAACAGGTTCCGAAGAGGAACTTCGGAACCAGTCAAACTGTCAACTTGAGCGTTTATAGCAGACTCGCCCGGTCAAATGCGAGTTTTTTTTAGCCAACTCCGGCTCCCGTGCCGGCTCTTGCCCTGCCCGTCAGGGGATGTGGCCTTCATCCAAGTGTCATGGTCAGGGACTATCCGACGTGTGTCGCAATTCCCTGCCTAAGGAGAGAGACCATGATGAAGTGTTTTTCGGCGCTTGCCGCCGCAACCATGCTGGCCGGTGCCGCGCATGCCGCCACCGTCTATCCGCTCGATCGTGCCACGATCCTCGTCAACTCGCCGTTCGACTTCAAGGTCGAGCTCGACAAGGTCTACGGTGAGGGTGATGTCGCTGTCACCGTCAACGGCAAGCCCTATGCCGAAGTCTTCGGCAAGCCGGCCGAATTCGTCGCCGAAGAAAAGGGCAAGGACGACGCCGTCCTCGGCTCGGCCCTGATCCTGCGCGATCTGGCGCTTGCCTCGGCCGGCGATTACACCGTCGAAGTCAAGGCCGGCGATGAAACCAAGTCGGTTACCTGGAACGTCTACGGCACCCCGGCTGCGCCGAAGGCCAAGAACATCATCTTCTTCCTCGGTGACGGCCTTTCGGTCGCCCACCGCACCGCCGCCCGCATCATGTCGAAGGGCATGACCGAGGGTAAGGCCAACGGTCGTCTGAACATCGACGATCTCGATCACATGGCCTTCATCGGCACCTCGTCGACCCATTCGATCGCCACCGACTCGGCCAACACCATGTCGGCCTACATGACCGGCCACAAGTCGCGCGTGAACGCCCTTGGCGTCTATGCCGACCGCACCCCGGCAAGCCTTGACGATCCGAAGGTCGAGACGATCGCCGAAGCGCTGCGCCGCACGACCAAGAAGTCGATCGGCGTCGTTTCCACCGCCGAAATCGAAGACGCGACCCCGGCCGCCGTCATCGCCCACACCCGCAAGCGTGCCGACAAGGCCGAGATCGTCGGCATGTTCATGAAGACCCAGCCCGACGTCATCCTCGGAGGCGGTTCGGCCTACTTCCTGTCGAAGGATGTCCCCGGCTCCAAGCGCAAGGACGACAACGACTACATCGCCCAGTTCAAGGATGCCGGCTACACGCTCGCAACCTCCAAGACGGAACTGGATGCAGCCGCCGGTACCAACACCGGCAAGCTGCTTGGCCTGTTCCACACCGGCAACATGGACGTCGCGCTCGACCGCATGTTCCTGAAGAAGGGCACCGTCGACAAGTTCCCCGACCAGCCGGGCCTCGTCGACATGACCAAGACCGCCCTCGACCAGCTGTCGAAGAACCCGGAAGGCTTCTTCCTGATGGTTGAAGCTGCCTCCGTCGACAAGATGTCTCACCCGATGGACTGGGAACGCTCCGAATTCGACGTCATCGAGATGGACCAGGCCGTCGGCGCTGCCATGGAGTTCGCCAAGACCCATCCCGATACGCTGATCGTCGTCACCGGCGACCATACGCACGGCGTGTCGATCGTCGGCACCGTCGATGACGAAAAGCCGGGCGACGTGATGAGCGAGAAGGTTGGCACCTATGACGACGCCGGCTTCCCGAACTACACCGACGAGAATGGCGACGGCTATCCGGACAAGGTGGACGTGTCCCGCCGCATTCAGATGTATGCCGGCAACCATCCGGAATACTACGAGACCTTCCGTCCGAAGATGGATGGTCCGTTCGAGCCGTCGATCAAGAATGCGGACGGCAAGTATGTCGCCAACCCGGCCTACAAGGATGTCCCCGGCGCCGTGCTGATGCCGGCCAACATCCCGTCCGACGGCGACACCGCTGCCCATACCGTTGACGACGTCGTGCTGCAGGCCACCGGCCCCGGCTCGGAAGAGTTCAAGGGCTACATGGAGCAGAGCGACGTCTACAAGGTCCTGATGGACACCTTCGCGCTCGGCTCGCAGTCGATGTAATCGCGACCATCGGATAAACTGGTTCCGGGCGGCACGGTCGCCCGGAACCGCTTTTGACGTGAGCGACGACCGGAAATCAAAGACCAGGAGGCGGAGATGAACCGTCAACCCTCTCCATTCACTCTCTCCCGCAGACGCCTGATGGCGCTTGCCGCCGGCATGCCGCTCGCGGCCTTGACGCGACCGGCCTTCGCGGCGACCGATCTGACGTTTGACGAGCTTTACAGCAAGGTGACTGTGCTCGGGCTGGAGTTTTCCGACAAGGTGAAATCGCTCGACGGCAAGCCGGTGACAATGGGCGGATTCATGGCGCCGCCGCTCAAAGCTGAAGCCAATTTCTTCGTTTTGACCGAAATTCCGATGGCGCTCTGCCCGTTCTGCTCGTCGGATGCCGACTGGCCGGACAATATCGTCGTCATCTATCTCGGCGACAAGCAGACCTTTCTGCCCGGCGGCACGCGGATCGCCGTCGAGGGGCGGATGGAGGTCGGCTCCTGGGTCGATCCGGACACCGGTTTCCTGAGCCGTCTGCGCCTGCGCGACGCCCGTTTCTGGGAAAGCTGAGGTTTCCATGATCGATCTGAAAGTGAATGACCTGGAGGTCGGTTATCCGGGCCTGCCGGCACCCGTGCTCGCGATCGACTCCTTTGACCTGCCGGCCGGCGGGCGGTTGGCGGTCACCGGAGCGTCCGGTTCGGGCAAGAGCACCTTCGTCAACGTCATCTGCGGCCTGCAGGCGCTGAAAAGCGGTTCGGTCCGCTGGGCCGGCACCGAGCTTTCGGGGCTTTCCGAAAGCCGGCGCGACCGTTGGCGCGGTGCCCATGTCGGGTTGGTCATGCAGGATTTCCATCTCTTCGAAGGTCTGTCGGCGCTCGACAACATTCTCCTGCCGGCGCGGCTTTCCGGTGCAGCCGGCACCGGGACTGTCGAGCGGGCGCGCCACCTGATCGAGACGGTCGGGCTGTCGCGTCCGGACCAGAAGGTCGAGACCATGTCGCGCGGTGAAATGCAGCGTGTGGCGGTTGCCCGCGCCGTGCTGCGCAAGCCCGGCGTCGTCGTCGCGGACGAACCGACCGCCAGCCTCGACGTCGAGAGCGGCGCGCAGGTCGCCGACCTGCTCTTGTCGATCGCCGACCAGGAGAAATGCACGCTGATCGTCGTCTCGCATGACGAGCGGCTGATCGGGCGGTTCGACCGGCGCATGCAGCTTTCTGCCGGCCGTATCCAGTCCGCCCAGCTTGCCACCGAGGAGGCCTGACATGTTCCGCTTCATTCTGGCCGATCTCACCCGTTTCCGCCTTGGCGCCGTCGTGGTGGTGCTGATCGTCGCGCTTGCCGTCGCGCTCGGCGTTGCGGTCACGTTGCAGGAAAGGGCGCTTCGGCTCGGCTCCGCGCGGGCCGCCGAGAAGTTCGACCTGATCATCGGCGCGGCGGGCAGCGAGACGCAGCTCGTCCTGTCGTCGGTGTTCCTCCAGGCCTCGCCGCTGCCGCTGATGGACGGCAACGTCCTGAAGGACCTCGACAATGATCCGCGCGTCGCCTGGGCGGCGCCGATCGGGTTTGGCGATTTCTACGGCCATTATCCAATCGTCGGGACGACGACGAAGCTCGTTGCCAACCTGGCGCCGGGCGTTGCCAAAGGGCAGGTCTTTGCGCATGAGGGCGAGGCCGTGATCGGCGCCGCCGTCGATCTGCCGATCGGCGCGACGGTGAAGCCGCTGCACGGCACCGAGGAGGAGGGCGGGCACACACATACCGAGCTCGCCTATACGGTCGTCGGTCGCCTGCAGTCGTCCGGTAGCGCCTGGGACAAGGCGATCATGGTGCCGATCCAGGCGGTCTGGGATATTCACGGCCTTGGTCATCACGACGACCCCGACCATGACGATCACGAAGATCACGACGGACAGGCTGAACCCGCCGGCAATGGCGATGCGGCGGCTATGCCGGCTGCAACGCCTGTCGCTGCTGAAATCAGCCATGATGGCGGCGACGAGCATGAAGAGCACGAGCATCACCACATCGATGCAGATGCGGCCATCGACGAGGATTTCGACCATGCGCTGCCGGGACTGCCGGCGGTCGTCGTCAAGCCGAAGTCCATCGGTGACGCCTACAAGCTGCGCCAGCAGTACCGGCACGAAACGACTCTTGCCGTGTTCCCGGCCGAAGTGCTGACGCGGCTCTATGCGACGCTCGGCGATGTGCGTCAGGTGCTGTCCGCCGTCGCCATCGGGGCGCAGATCCTGGTTGCCTGCGCGCTGATGTTGGTCACCGTCATGCATGTGACGCAGCGGCGCAAGCAGATCGGTGCGCTCAGGGCCTTCGGTGCGCCGCGCGAGGCGGTTTTCGGCATCGTCTGGCTGGAACTGTTCGGGCTGATCGCGATCGGCGTCGCGGCGGGTCTCGGGGTCGGCTTTGCCGCCGCCCGCCTGATTGCCGGGCGTCTGATGGCCGACAGCGGCATCCAGCTGCCGGTCGTCTTCGCCCGCGCCGATCTCGGTCCCATCGGTGCGCTGTTTCTGGCGGCGGCCATCTTCTCGCTGCTGCCGGCGCTGATGGCCTATCGCCAGTCGCCGGTGCAGGCCTTGAGGGCGTAAAACGCAGACCTTCCCGGTCGGCACCCGGGCCTTGGACCGGGCGCCGATCGTCAATCCATCTCAATGACCGTGCTGATGGTGCATGTGTGCATGGTGATCATGAGCGCCGTGATCATGGCCGTCATGATCGTGGTTATGGCTATGATCCATCGGGTGCTTGTGATTGAGCCGGAACAGCCAGACGGCAAGTGCGCCAAAGAGGATGTTGAGCCAGAAGGTGTAGTCGAGGCTGAACTCGGTCAGCCGGTTGCGGATGTCGATCGTTCCTTCCGGAATGATGCCGAGCAGGGAGAAGGCGACATCCATGATCAGCGCTGCAGCCACCATGGTGACGAACAGGATGCCCGCCATATAGGCTGCAAACTTCCAGCCGAAATAGCGCCGATAGGTGTTGATCAGCGGCAGGATGATGAGGTCGGCATAAAGGAAGGCGAGCACGCCGCCGAATGATATGCCGCCGGAAAAGAGGATCGCGGCGAAGGGCACGTTGCCGATCGAGCAGACGAAGGTTAGCACCGCAATCACCGGACCAAGGACGGCATTGACCGGAACCTTGATCCATTCCGAGGCGTCGGTCAGGAACAGGGCCTTCCAGAAGCTGTCCGGGACGAAGGCGGCCAGAAAGCCGGCAATGACGAAGCCGGCGAGCATGTCCTTCCACAGCATCGACCACTCCATGGCGAAGTTCTGGGCAACGCTGACCTTCATCTTCGGGTTCCTCACCCGATCGCGCCAGGTGTCACCCTCCACGGCCATCGACATATGTTCGTGGCCCTTGCTCCTCTCCTCGTGGTTGCGGGCTTCCTCGACCAGCTTCTTCGGGTAGGTGAGCTTGACGAGCACCGCCATGATGGTGATCAGCACGACGCCGCCGATCCATTCGCCGAGCATGAACTGCCAGCCCATGAGCAGGAGCAGGATGACGCCAAGTTCGATGACGAGATTGGTGGAGGCGAACAGGAAGGCAAGCGCATTGACGAGCGCCGCGCCTTTCTTGAACAGGGTGCGCATGATGGCGGCGGAGGCATAGGAGCAGGAGGAACTGGCGGCGCCGGCCGCGGAGGCGAGCACGATTTCCTTCGCCGTTCCCTTGCCGAGATAGTCCTTCATCTTCGACGAGGGCACCAGCGACTGCATGACGGAGGAAATGGTGAAGCCAAGGACGAGCGACCAGCCCGTCTTCCACGCCATGCCCAGCGCCATCAAGAGAGCCATGCCGGTTTTCGTCCAGATATCGTGCATGCGTTTTCCCCTTCTTCCAAAGAGGCAACGGTTCTTCAAACGGATTGTTCCGATCCATATTCGGGCGAATTCCCGGTGACTGTTTTTATGTTTGGCCGGGTGGCTCTTGCGCCTTTGCGGCGGAGCGTGCCTTTGCCTGCTTCTGCTTGACCGTGGCGATGTCCAGCGAAGGAGCCGGCATCTTCTTCTTCGGCAGGGACGGCGGCGCGGTCCGATAGGTTTCCGGCAGGTTCGGCGGCATGTAGGGGCCGTCGACTGGGATGCCGTTCATCCTTTCGATCACGGATGTGTGCAACGTCGCCCCGTCCTCGATCCGGCGGCGGTCGAACCAGGGAAAGTACCAGCCGAACAGCGATGGGCCGCCACGCCATGAGGTTTTGGGCATGCGGCGCGGAAGGAACTCCACGGCCGGCCAGAGGCGGCGCATGGAATTATGACGCGCGGCCAGCGGATTGGGCTCGATATATTTGCCGCGCTTGCCGCGGACGATTTCGTTGACCGTGCGGGTGGCGTAGTCGAGGCCGAGCGGTTTCGTTTCCTCGATCATCCACAGAAGCGGCAGCTTGGCGAGGCCACTTTCGTCTTCCGGATATCCGCCTCCGATATCCGCGTGCACGCCGGCAAACCACACTTCCTCGACGTTCTGGAGATGCACCTTCTTTTCGTCGCGCGGCCTGAACGGACCACCCCAATAGGGCTCGCCGGCCGGCCAGGGCTGCGGGTTGAACATCGTCCGGCGCTCGTCGATCGCCAGCGCGTGGCGGACATATTCGACGCTGCGGTTCCTGTCAGTGAAGGGATGCGTCTTTAGCCGCGGGAAATATTTGCCCATCTCGATGACGGAGGCGACCGTGTCGAACAGGCCGAGGCACTTGATCGCCGGGCGGTATGGTTTCAGCGTCCGCTCGTAGAGACGCATTGTCGCAAAGGCGGACGGAGGAGGTGCCTCGCCGCCCTTTTCCTCCTCGGCGGAGATTTCGGTCACCGCCGTCGTCTCGCTGTCGCTGATCGCCTTGTAGGTCCGGTAGGCATAGTCGACGAGGTTCAACTGGTACGGCTTGACGATGCCGAGCGCATGGATGAAGCCGGCTAGCACGCGTGCGGTATAGGCGCCCCGCGAAAAGCCGAAGATGAAGATCCGGTCGTCTTCCTCCAGCCGCTTGCCGCTCTTGTCGCGGGCACCGGGCTGATAGTTCTCGACGAGGAAGCGATAGGCTTCCTTGACGTTCTGGTCGAGCCCCCAGCCGGTCGCCAGTCCCCAGACCTCGACCGTCTTGCGCCAGAGTTTCGACCAGGCATTGTCGGCGCCGAAGGTGCCGACGCCGGGGTCGTAGTAGACGAGCTGGCTCTCGGTCCGGCGCAGGCAGCCGTAGAGCCGGAGGATGTTGGATCGGTCTGCGGAAATCTCGTTCGAGGTGCCGTCGAACAGGATGACGATGGTCTTGGCCATGGCATGCGCGCTCCCCTCAAGCGTGTGCTGCGGGAATATTAGCGGACTGCGATGTGTCCGGCAAACAGCTAAGGCAATGTGGACGAATGTCATAGCCCGGGTGTCGACAGGGCGCTGATTGACGGTGAACAGGCCCGGGCGGATACTGTGTTGGCAGAGGGGAGCCGGGAGGATGCGTCTGACCGGTCGGGAGGGCGAGATGAATCCGGTGGTGGGACTGACAGTCGCGGCGATGATCGCGTTCGCCGCAAATTCGCTTCTCGCGCGGCTGGCGCTTGGGGCAGGGTCTATCGATGCCGCAAGCTATACCGCGCTCCGCATCGTCTCCGGCGCGCTGTTCCTGTTCTTCTTCCTGTGTCGCCAACCTGGTCAGGTGAAGATGCCTGCCATTCCCGGCAACTGGATTGCGGCCGGCGCCCTGTTTGCCTATGCGATTGCCTTTTCGCTCGCCTACCTGATGCTGGGTGCGGCGACCGGCGCGCTGATCCTTTTCTCGTCCGTACAGGCGACCATGGTCGGTTTCAGCCTCATCAGGGGCGAGCGGATGAGCCTGTTCGAGCTGGCCGGCTTCACCGTCGCCTTTCTCGCCTTCGTCTACCTGATCCTGCCCGGCATCGGCACGCCGGATCCGCTCGGCAGCCTGCTGATGGTGATCTCCGGCATCTCCTGGGGCATCTACACGCTTCGCGGTCGTGGCTCGGCCAACCCCTTGAAGGAAACGGCTGGCAATTTCCTGCGGGCCTCGGCCTTCTGCGTGCCGCTGGCGATCTACGCGCTGGTGGCTGGCAATGCCACCTTGCGCGGCGCCGGTCTCGCCATCGTCTCCGGCGTCGTTGCCTCCGGACTTGGATACTCGCTCTGGTACCGGGCGCTCGGCGGGCTTTCGACCTTTCAGGCGGCGCTGGTGCAGCTCTCCGTACCGGTGATCGCAGCGCTTGGAGCAATCCTCTTCCTCAATGAAGGGATCACGTTGCGCTTCGTTATCGCCAGCCTCTTCGTGTTGGGCGGTATCGCCTTCGCGATCGTTGCCAAGCGCAAGCGGCGGGGGTGAGCGCTCCAAACGCCGCTTCTGTCAAAGCGCCAAATCTAGTCTAGAGCGGAACACGTCTCGGGATGAGTTTCCACATACTTCTCTACCTGAGATAACATGGAATCACAGACTTCCTTCACTTCGGCCTGATGCCTACGCAAAGGACCGAACTCGCCTTTGCTGCCGCCGCGGACACGCAAAAGGACGGCAGCATATTCTGTCGCGAAGGCTGGGCAGGACTTGGTTAGTTTTTGCCAGTCCGCACCTTTGCCGGTTCCCCATATTTTAGCATCCCAGGCGCTGCAATGAACACCGTTTGAGAATACATCCAGAAGGCACTGGCTTCGATCGGCGCTATAATGGTCATTGAGCGCGGACAGCGTTTCATTTGCAGCATGCGCGCCCCATGATGTCTGAAAAAGTCCAGCTTCAGCGGAGTCCGCGCTACTGAAGTTTGCGCTGCGGTCGCGACCTACACAATATTGACCAGATGATTCTCTCATGCCCAACCCGATGAGCAGGGTGTAGGCGTGGCGTAAAGTGTCATTGCCTGAGACGTCATTCGTCATTGAGAGACTGCGAAAAATTGAGTCATACCAAGTTAATGCATCCGTCTTGTCCGACTTTGAGCCCGGAGCTCCCCTCTTCTGCGCGACAAGCTGGACATCGGTGCGTTCGGGGTTACAAATTGCCTTTGCGAAAACCAGCGCTATTCCTTCGTAATAGGCCTCTTTTGCAAGCCCTCTGTTTTTCCAATCCGTCGCCGCACAGGATGATTGCCTGGCGATCTTCTTGATTTCACTTACGCCTGTTTGGTCGTTTGCACTGGCTATATCCGACTGAAGCAGAGCCAGACAAAGAAAAATTGGAAACGGAGTAACTTTCATGTCTACCTCCTTATGTTGCGGAATAATATTACTGCAATTAAAGATAGGTAGCAATCGAGGCCAGGCAATCGATCTAATTGCCTGCTCCTAAAAGCGACAAAGCCGGAATTTTGAGTTCCGGCTTTGTCATACGTGGACAGCTTTAAGCGAGATTTGCTCAGAAGTAGCTCTGCAGCGACTTCACCTCGAGGTTGCCGGCCTTCAGGGCGCGGATCGCTTCGGCGGCGGCCTGGGCGCCTGAAAGGGTGGTGTAGTAGGGCACCTTCTGCATCAGCGCGGCGCGGCGCAGCGATTTCGAGTCCGAGATCGCCTTGTTGCCGTCGGTGGTGTTGATGACCAGCTGGACCTGGCGGTTGCGGATGGCGTCCTCGATGTGCGGGCGGCCTTCCAGAACCTTGTTGATCTTCACCGCCTCGATGCCCTTTTCGGCGAGATAGCGCTGGGTGCCGCCGGTCGCCAGCACCTTGAAGCCGATCTCGGACAGGATCTTCGCTGCCGGCAGCATGCGGTCCTTGTCCTCGTCGCGCACCGAGATGAAGACTGCGCCGTCACGCGGCAGGTCGACGCCGGCGCCGAGCTGCGACTTGGCGAAGGCGAGCGCGAAATCCGTGTCTAGGCCGATGACCTCGCCGGTCGAGCGCATTTCCGGGCCGAGCAGCGTGTCGACGCCGGGGAAGCGGGCGAAGGGGAAGACGGCTTCCTTGACCGCGATGTGCTTCAGGTTCTTCACATCCGGCTTGTCGCCATAGGCCGCGATCGCGGTGTCGAGCGTTTCGCCGGCCATGACGCGGGCGGCGACCTTGGCGATCGGCGCGCCGATGGTCTTGGCGACGAAAGGTACGGTGCGCGAGGCGCGCGGGTTGACCTCAAGCACGTAGATGACGCCGTCCTTGATGGCGTACTGGACGTTCATCAGGCCGCCGACGTTCAGGGCTTTCGCCATTTCCGTTGTCTGGCGCTCAAGCTCGGCGATCATCTCCGGAGCCAGCGTGCGCGGCGGCAGCGAGCAGGCGCTGTCGCCCGAGTGGATGCCGGCCTCTTCGATGTGTTCCATGATGCCGGCGATGAAGACGTCCTTGCCGTCGCACAGGCAGTCGACGTCGATTTCCGTGGCGTTCGTCAGGTAGCTGTCGAACAGCAGCGGGTTCTTGCCCAAGAGCGTGTTGATCTGGCCGGTCTTGTCGTTCGGGTAGCGCTGCTTGATGTCTTCCGGCACCAGGCCCGGAACGGTATCGAGCAGGTAGCTCTGCAGCTGGCCTTCCGAATGAATGATCTGCATGGCGCGGCCACCCAGAACATAGGAGGGGCGCACGACGAGCGGGAAACCGATTTCGGCCGCCACCAGGCGCGCCTGCTCGACCGAGTAGGCGATGCCGTTGTTGGGCTGATTGAGGTCGAGCTTCATCAGAAGCTTCTGGAAGCGGTCGCGGTCTTCGGCGAGATCGATCATGTCCGGCGCGGTGCCGAGGATCGGGATGCCGTTCTTTTCGAGCGCTTCGGCAAGCTTCAGCGGGGTCTGGCCGCCGAACTGGACGATGACGCCGACGAGTTCACCCTTCTCCTGCTCGGCGCGGAGAATCTCGATCACGTCTTCGGCCGTCAGCGGCTCGAAATAGAGGCGGTCGGAGGTGTCGTAGTCGGTCGAGACCGTTTCCGGGTTGCAGTTGACCATGATCGCCTCGAAGCCGGCATCCTTCAGCGCGAAGGCGGCGTGGCAGCAGCAATAGTCGAATTCGATGCCCTGGCCGATGCGGTTCGGACCGCCACCGAGGATGACGACCTTCTTGCGGTCGGAGACCTGGGCTTCCGAACGCGTGGCGCCGACGAAGGGCGTCTCGTAGGTCGAATACATGTAGGCGGTCGGCGAGGCGAACTCGGCCGCGCAGGTGTCGATGCGCTTGAAGACCGGGCGCACGCCCAGCGAATTGCGCAGCATGGCGACGTCCTTCGGCTTGCCGCCGGTCAAGGAGGCGAGGCGGGCGTCGGAGAAGCCCATGGCTTTCAGCATGCGCAGGTTTTCGGCGTCCTTCGGCAGGCCGTGCTCGCGGATGCGGGCTTCCATGTCGACGATCGCCTTGAACTGGGCGATGAACCACGGATCGATCTTGCAGCCGGCATGAACTTCCTCAGGCGACATGCCGAGACGCAGCGCCTGGGCAACCATGCGCAGGCGATCCGGCGTCGGCGTGCCGATCGCGGCGCGAATGGCGTTCTTGTCGTCGCCGCTGTCGCTTTCTCCGAGGCCGGGGATCTCGATCTCGTCGAGGCCGGTGAGACCCGTTTCGAGGCCGCGCAGCGCCTTCTGCAGCGATTCGGCGAAGGTGCGGCCGATCGCCATGACTTCACCGACCGACTTCATCGCAGTCGTCAGAACCGGCGAGGCGCCGGGGAACTTTTCGAAGGCAAAGCGCGGGATCTTGGTGACGACATAGTCGATCGACGGTTCGAACGAGGCCGGCGTCGCGCCGCCGGTGATGTCGTTTTCCAGTTCGTCGAGCGTATAGCCGACGGCGAGCTTCGCGGCGATCTTGGCGATCGGGAAGCCGGTCGCCTTCGAAGCCAGCGCCGACGAGCGCGACACGCGCGGGTTCATTTCGATGACGACGAGGCGGCCGTTATCGGGATTGACGGCGAACTGCACGTTCGAGCCGCCGGTTTCGACGCCGATCTCGCGCAGCACCGCAATCGAGGCGTTGCGCATGATCTGGTATTCCTTGTCGGTCAGCGTCAGCGCCGGCGCGACCGTAATCGAGTCACCCGTATGGACGCCCATCGGATCGATGTTCTCGATCGAGCAGATGATGATGCAGTTGTCCGCCTTGTCGCGGACGACTTCCATCTCGTATTCCTTCCAGCCGAGCACGCTTTCCTCGATCAGGACTTCGGTGGTCGGAGAGGCGTCGAGGCCGCCCGAGACGATGTCGAAGAATTCCGAGCGGTTGTAGGCGATGCCGCCGCCGGTGCCGCCGAGCGTGAAGGACGGGCGGATGATGGCCGGCAGGCCGATCTCGTCGAGCGCCTGGGCGGCGATCGCCATGGCATGGCTCATGTAGCGCTGCTTGCGGTCGCTCTCGCCGAGGTTCCACTGGTTTTCGAGCTCGTCCAGCGCCTTGTCGAGTGCGTCGCCCGAAAGCTTGCCACGCAGTTCGGCGCGCCGGGCTTCATGCGTCTTGCGGTCGGTATCCTTGATGTCGGTGGCGTTGGCCAGCATCGACTTCGGGGTCTCGAGCCCGATCTTGGCCATCGCCTCGCGGAACAGCGCGCGGTCTTCGGCCTTGTCGATCGCCTCCGGCTTGGCGCCGATCATCTCGACATTGTAGCGCTCGAGCACGCCCATGCGCTTGAGCGACAGCGCAGTGTTGAGCGCCGTCTGGCCGCCCATGGTCGGCAGCAGCGCGTCCGGGCGTTCCTTGGCGATGATCTTGGCGACGACTTCCGGGGTGATCGGCTCGACATAGGTCGCATCCGCGAGGCCCGGATCGGTCATGATGGTGGCCGGATTGGAGTTGACCAGGATGACCCGGTATCCTTCCTCCTTCAGCGCCTTGCAGGCCTGAGTTCCCGAATAGTCGAACTCGCAGGCCTGGCCGATGACGATTGGCCCCGCGCCGATGATGAGGATGGACTTGATATCTTGGCGCTTCGGCATGGGCGTTTTCCGTCTTTTATGTGTCCAGCCTGCATGAAAAGCCGGCGCGGTTGAAACCGGCCGGATGCAGGGCGTATCTGTCTAAAGGCTAGGTGGGCCTTATAGGCAAATGTTTTGGCGAACGGAACCCCGAAAATGAAGAACGCAGGGGAAATATCCGACGGCGGCGATTTGCCTCCTGAACCTCCGCTAAAGCAGTGGCGCGTTGCGATCCGATAAGGGGCGTCCGGTGGGGCGTTTTCGGGAATGCGAGGTTTGGCAACCGCCCTTTCGGTGATGCAGGATGCCGTCCTCATTCAACTTGGCCGGAAATATCCGTGCCGTACTGGCGAGGTTCAACTTCCGTCAGATGACGAAGGAGTTTAGCGCGTCGAGCGATTGCTGATCCATTTGCTCAAACGTGCGGGACCAGACCTCAGCTCTGTTCCTGCCCTTGCGCTTGGCGGCATAGAGGGCAGTGTCTGCCTGCCTGATCAAAGCGCTCTTGTCGTAGCTGCCGGATTGTGCGGAGACCGATGCGATGCCGATGCTCGCTGTCACCCTGCCATGAGGTGAGGACAGATGGCCGATGTCGCGGCGTGTCAGGATCGCTGCGAAATCGCGGGCGACGGCCGCTGCGCCGCTCTCGTCGGTGTCGGGCAAAAGAACAATGAATTCCTCACCCCCGAAACGCGCCACGATGTCGGCAGGACGTTTGGCCGCGTCACGCAGGCAGTTCGCGACCTTTTTCAGGCACTCGTCGCCTTCATGATGGCCATGACTGTCGTTGAACGCCTTGAACAGATCGACGTCGATCATCATGACGGAAAGTGGCGACCTGCTGCGTCCATGCCTGGCCATCTCGACCGCGGCACGGTCATCGAAGGCGCGCCGGTTGAGCAAGCCGGTCAAGGGATCGGTTTCTGCGAGCAGGCGATAGGCCTGTGCCGTGTCGCGCAGGATTGCTTCCTGTCGCTTGGTATCGGTTATATCGGTTGCCAGCACGACGGCGCCCTGGCCGGACCAATGGACCTTGAGTTTCAGCCATATGTCGTTGAAGAGGTGCAGTTCCACGGCGCTGCTGCCGGAACTGCGCCTCGTCACGGCACGCTTCCAGTCAGCGAGCTGTGTTTCGCTGAGAGCGGTAAATTCGCCGGCCCTGGCACAGTCGTCGAGCAGGTTCGCGAGGGTTTCCCCTGGCTGTCTAGCCGAGCCGGTCTTTGGAAATGCTGCCTGGTACTGTCGGTTGCAGCGAAGCAACACACCGTCATGGTTGAAGATGGCCAAGCCGTCGTGCAGTGCCTCCAAAGCGTCGCTGAGGGTGGTTCTGCTTTCGGCAAGCTCCCGCTCAAGCATTTCCTTCTGCGTCACGTCGCGGCTGATGCCGATAAGGCCAATCACCCTGTCGTCCGTGTCGCAGAGCGGGTACTTCGAGGTCATGAAAACCTTACCGCCCACCTCTTCGCGGTGGTCGACGAGTTCCTGCCGGTTGCGCATCAGGTCCTGTTCCGAAAGGAATAGGGTCTCGGCTCGCATCTGAGGGGCGATGTGGAAGTCCGATAGACCGGCCATCTGGCCCGATCTTTCAAACCCGTTGTGTGCAGCCGTGTTGTTGTTGACGTGCAGAAAGCGGCTGTCACGGTTCTTGATGTAGAGATAATCCGGCGATTGAGCGAGGGCTGCTGCCAGAATGGCGTTGTCGAGATTGCGTGTCTTGACGAAATGGATGATCGAGCCACAGATGACTATGCTGATGACATTGAGAGACAGGAGCGGGATCGCAACCGTCTTGAATGCATCAGCTTCCCGCAAGATCGCAACCGTCCACATGCTGACCGTCATGACCAGAGAGACGCCGCCCGCCAGAGAGATGATCTTGCCCACTGTTTGGAATCTGTTTGCCGTGAGATGGCGCACGGTCAGCCCGACTGCGGAGAATATGGCCAACGATTCCATTCCCAGTGCCAAACCTTCTCCGCCGAGCATCAGGCGCGTCAGCGCGGAGACGGCCGCGGCGATTGCAAGGCCGGGGAGCCCCGCCTCCAATCCCGCGAGCGCGATGAGACCTGCCCGCAAATCGACGAGTACGCCCGGTCGGATTGGAAAGGACATGATCATCGACGCCGAAGTCGCAAGGCCAAGGAACAGGCCGAGCATCAACTTTTCACGGGAACGGGTGGAATTCTTGTTCGCTCCGGAGAGATGCGCCCATACGGACAGGATGAGCCCGATAACTGCCAGATTGCCGATGAGGGTTTGCCACATATGCTGCATGGTGCGGATCGCACTCCCTTGGATGGAGGCCTACATGCGCAATTTCTTGCATGCTAAAATTTGATTTTCGTTAATTCTATCGAAGTTTCAGCCTGGCTTTGAAGAAACCACTACCTGCCAGGTTGGCCGCGTGTCCTGATGCTCGCGCGGCGAGAAAAAAACGGACGTGAGCGTCCGGATAATCAAGGTGAGCGTCGGAGTGTCTTAAAAAAATATGCCGGATCGTGAAACTTTTCCGGGGGCTTATGAGTACCTCTATCAGACGTCCGATTGTCGGGCGCGGAACCGGCCAGCCCCCTCGTGGCCGAGTTCTCCACTAGTGCGAAGAAAGGAAAAGATGATGAAAAAGATTATTGCTCTTACGCTTGCCGTTTCCGCTATCGGTGCCTCTTCTGCTTTCGCCATCCAGCCGATCAAGGGCAGCATCACCTATACCAATCCCAATGAAGTGCGCCTGACCAAGGCTCCGGCCGGCAGCCTCTTCACCCACGAGTTCCGCAGCGACGGCAATCACTACAAGGAACTCTATCGCGTCGAGCCGAACGGCACGGTCACGATCGTCGACCGTCAGCGTCTCGACAGCTTCGACATGAACGACATGAACTGAGGTCCATGGACCCAGGTTCATCCTGCAGGGGTTAACCCCAACGAACAAGCGGCGCCTGCAAGGTTTGCAGGCGCCGCTTTTTTCGTCGCATCAGAGGGATGTCGGCGTGGTCCTCAATCGCCGCCTTCGTGCTTGACCGGCAACTTTATGTTCTTCAGGCAGAGGGCTGCGATCAGGCCGGTGAGGCTGATGAAGGCGGCCGTGAGGAAGAGGGGCTCGCAGGCCGCCAGATAGATCTGCGCGATCGTGTGCTGCGCCGCTGCGGGCAGGGCGGAAGCGGCGGCAGGCGTGAGCTTCTCGATGTCTTCGACGCCGGGGATCGGAACAGCATGGCTGGCGACGCCGGCCGACAGGATGGCGCCATAGATGGAGATGCCGATCGACGCGCCGCCCATGCGGGTCAGCGTCACCGTCGAGGTTGCAGCACCCGTGTCGGAGCGGCGCGCCGCATTCTGGACCCCGAGAACCGGCACCTGCTGGCCGCAGCCGATGCCGAGCCCCTGGACGAGAAGCAGTGCAACGAGCGTCCAGAGCGGCACGGTGGCTCCGAAGAAGGCGACGGCGGTCAAGGTGACGAGACCGGTTGCCGTCGAGAGGATCGAAAAGATCTTGTAGTCGCCGGTGCGGGATATGATGCGGCCGGCAGACAGTGAGCCGATGGCGATGCCGCCTGTCAGCGGAATGAAGAACAGCCCGGCGACCGTCGGCGACATGCCGAGGCCCGATTGCAGGTAGAGCGCATAATAGTTCGACATGCCGATGCCGATCGCGCCGGAAATCAGCGAGATGTAGAGCAGCAGGCTGACCGTGGTGTTGGAAAATAGCGTCAGCGGCACGACCGGTTCGGGCGCGCGCCGCTCGACCATGATCCAGCCCGCAAGGCAGACGAGGCCGAAGGCGATGACCGCGAGGCTCTTCGGCGCGAGCAGGCCGCCGAACAGTTCGGAACTGTCGGCCCAGAGCACGACGCTGGCGATCGCGCCGGCCAGCAGGGCCGCGCCGGCATAGTCGATCTTCGGCTTCCTGACCGGCTTCTTGTAGGGCAGCAGGATGGCAAGTCCGATGAAGACGGCAATGCCGATCGGCAGGTTGACGAGGAAGATCGAGCGCCAGCCGAAGAGATCGCTCATCGTGCCGCCGAGCGTCGGGCCGATGGCGCCGGAAATCATCAGAACGAGGCTCGCATAGCTCTGGTAGCGGGCGCGTTCGCGCGGCTCGAAGAGGTCGGCATTGATCGAGAAGATCGACACCATAATGCCGCCGCCGCCGAGCGCCTGCAGAACGCGCGCGGCAATCAGCGTGTTCATCGACACGGCCAGGCCGCAGGTGAGCGAGCCGACGGTAAAGATCAGGATCGCCGCCATCATCACATATTTGCGACCGAACAGGTCGCCGAGCTTGCCGTAGATCGGCATGACGGCGCTGGAGGCAAGCAGATAGGCCGAGCCGACCCAGCCGAAGCGTTCCAGTTCGCCGAACTCTCCGACGATGGTGGGCAGGGCGGTGGAAACGATCTGGTTGTCGAGCGTCGCCATGAACATGCCGGTGAGCAGGATCAGAAAGACGATGATGCGCTGGCGCGGATCGCTGACGAGCGGTTGGTGCTGCGCCGGCCTGATGGCGGCGGTGTTCGTTATGGCATCCATGGGAGGGACCGTTTCGCGTTCTCTTGATAGGGCAGGCTTGAATTATGTGACTTTTGCACATAAATGTCAATACACAAATCAGTGACAAATGCACGTAATTGCGCTATACCGGAAACGACACTGTTGATTTGTCCTGACTGACGGAGCCGAAATGACTGAAACCGCCGATCTTGTCCGCTCGCGTGCGGAAGACACTGCCGCATCAGGCGTGGAGGCCATTTCCGACGCCCTGTCGCGCATGCGGCTCATGATCGGCAGGCGTATCCTGGGACGGCTGATGATCAGCAAGTCGGCGCCGGATCTCGATCTCTCGCATCTTGACGTGATCGAGGCCGTCAAACGCAGCACGGCGGAAAGCGAAGCGACCGTCGGCGCCGTGGCGGAGATGATGCGGGTCGATCATTCGCGCGCCAGCCGGCTGATCGCCGACCTGGTTCAGCGCGGCATATTGCAGCGCACGGTTTCGCAGGCGGATGCCCGCCGCAGCGTCGTCGAGCTGACGACGGAAGGCGAGGCGTTCAAGCGCGACATGCACGCGGTCAAGCGCCGCGTGCTCGAAAGCGTGGTGGCGAACTGGTCCAAACAGGATGTCGACCATTTTGCCCGCCTGTTTCCGCGGTTCGTGGACGAGTTCGAAGTCACCATCCGGAATGCGTCCGAAGACTGACCTCATCCCCTAGAGCGGGCGGGATCAGGACGATGTGAAATCCGCCGCGATCCGCATGTCGCGCAGCGGCCGGACGATGTCGATCGACGTCTGATACAGGGGATGCGCCTTGTAGCGGGCGAGCTGCTCCTCGTCCTCGAATTCGCCATAGACGATGAAATCCGGACCGCCGGGGCTGATCGGGTCGTTGCGGAAATTGCGGCCGATTTCCAGATGCAGCTTGTCCGGAATGCCGGTGAGCAGCGCCAGTCCTTCATAGACGGCCTCGCGGTCCTGCGGATTGCTGGCGGTGAAGAAGACGATGTGGCGTATCATGCGAAACTGATCATCACGTTTGAACTCAAGCCGTCATTCGCAGGTGAGCCGATGCCGGTCAAGGTTCGGGGCGATTGCGGACCGAATGCCGCATGCTTTCCATTGCTCGAAGCGCGCAGTGGAACCACTGCGCCATCCGCATCGTTCTTGCCGCGGTACCGGCCTTCATGCCGCAGCAGCAATAAGAGCCGGGGTGGAGCTTGTTGGGCTCTACCAAAGTAAAAAGCGAAGCCTATAATCGTTGCAAGGGTACATTCGGGAGAGCACAGCATGGAATGGAAGGGACGCCGTCAGTCCGACAATGTCGAGGATGTCCGCGGCAGTTCGCGCCAGGGCGGATTTGGACGCAGCCCCTTCGGACGGGGCGGGATCAGTTTCCCGTCTTCCGGCGGAAGTGGCCGCCGCGGCGGCATCGGCTCTATCGTGGTGCTGGTGATCATCTTCTTCGTGCTGAAGGCGATGGGCATCGACGTGCTGCAGCTTCTGAACCAGGGTGGCGGCTCCGTCGGCGGGTCGGGCTACGAGCAGAGCACGTCGCCCTCCGGCAGCACCGTCAGCGCCGAGAAAAAGGCCTTCGTGGCGACCGTCCTTGCCGATACGGAAGACACCTGGACGAAGATCCTCGACCAGAGCGGCCAGACTTATGTGGCGCCCAAGCTGGTGCTGTTTTCCGGGGCTTATCCGTCCGCCTGCGGGCAGGCGTCCTCGGCCATGGGGCCGTTCTACTGCCCGACCGACAGCAAGGTCTATCTCGACATGGACTTCTTCGACGAACTGTCGCAGCGCTTTGGCGCGGCCGGCGATTTCGCCGATGCCTATGTGATCGCTCACGAAGTGGGCCATCACGTACAGAACCTGCTCGGCATCCTTCCGGAATATCACCGCATGCGCCAGAAGATGGGCCAGGACGAGGCCAACAGGCTCTCCGTCCGCGTCGAACTGCAGGCCGATTGCTTTGCCGGCATTTTCGGGCGGGCCGAAAAGGACAAGGGCTACATGGATCCGGGCGACCTGGAAGAGGCGCTGAAGGCTGCCAACCAGATCGGCGACGACGCGCTGCAGAAGAGCGCGCAGGGCTATGCCGTTCCCGACAGCTTCACGCATGGAACCTCGGCGCAGCGCGTCAAATGGTTCAAGCGCGGCTTCGACACCGGCAATCTCGAATCCTGCGACACGTTTTCCAATCCGGTCTGAAGTGCCGAAGCGAACAGGGTCGGGGCCGGCTTCCGGATGGAAGCCGGCCCCGATTGTATAATGAGGCGGACAGTCGGATCAGCGCTCGCTGTCGAGCGACGCCATCTGTGCGGGCGCATAGCGGCTGCCGGCCGCCGCGCCCTTGGGTACGGCGCTCTCGATCTCGGCGAGATCCGCCGCCGTCAAGGTGACATCGGTGCTGCCGAGCGCCTCGGCGAGACGGTCCCGGCGACGTGCGCCGACCAGCGGAACGATGTCTTCCCCCTGTGCCGAAACCCATGCTATGGCGGTCTGGGCGACCGTCAGGCCCTTTGCCTCCGCGACCGCGCGCAGCCTTTCGACCAGCGCCAGGTTCTTCTCCTCGTTCTCGCCTTGGAATCGCGGCGAATGGGCGCGGAAGTCACTGCCGGAGGCCTGCTGCTTTTGCCAGTGACCGGAGATCAGGCCGCGCGAGAGCACGCCGTAGGCGGTGACGCCGATGCCGAGTTCGCGGCAGGTCGGCAGGATCGCATCCTCGATGCCGCGCGAGATCAGCGAATACTCGATCTGCAGATCCGAAATCGGATGGACGCTCGCCGCCTTGCGGATGGTTGCGGCGCCGACTTCCGAGAGGCCGATGTGGCGGACATAGCCGGCCTTGACCATGTCGGCAATGGCGCCGACCGTTTCCTCGATCGGGACGTTCGGGTCGAGACGGGCGGGGCGGTAGATGTCGATATAGTCCGTGCCGAGACGCTGCAGCGTGTAGGCGAGAGCGGTCTTGACCGCCTGCGGCCGGGCGTCGTAGCCGAGCCAGTTGCCCGCCGGGTCGCGCTGTGCGCCGAACTTGACGCTGATGACGGCGTCTTCCCGCTTGCGGCCCTTCAGGGCCTCGGCGATTAGCAGTTCGTTGTGCCCCATGGCGTAGAAATCGCCGGTGTCGAGCAGGTTGATGCCGGCCTCGAGGCTGGCGTGAATGGTGGCGATCGCTTCGGTGCGATCCGCGGGGCCGTAAAGGGCGGACATTCCCATGCAACCGAGACCGATGCGGGAGACGTTGGGGCCGGTCTTGCCGAGCGTGGTTCTTGCAATCATTGATGGTCACTCCTTGGTTGGGCGCTTCACCTGCGCCGCTGGAAAGAGCTTTTACCGCCTTTGCGTCTGTGCGATAATACGGGCAATACGAGACAGCCTGTTTGGAATTTTGCACAATGAACCAGTTGCCGCTTGCCGATCTCGATGCCTTTGCCGCGGTGGCGGCGGCGCGCAGCTTTCGCAAGGCGGCGCGGCTGCGGGCCGCATCGGCGTCTGCGCTCAGTGAAGCCGTGCGCCGGCTGGAGTCGCAGCTGGAGATACGGCTTTTCAATCGCACGACCCGGTCGGTAACGCTGACGGATGCCGGCGAGAGGCTGCTGGAACGGCTGCGGCCCGGGCTGGCGGGGATCGAGGCCGCACTGGAAGCCGTTCATGAGCAGGGCGACGAGCCGGCCGGCCGCCTGCGGTTGAACGTCCCCGGCATCGTCGCACGCGAAGTCCTGCCGCCGCTTGCCTGCCGCTTTCTTGTCGAACATCCGCGGGTTTCCATGGAGGTGACGACCAACGATGCGCTTGTCGATGTTCTGGCGGAGGGGTTCGATGCCGGTGTCCGCTACGAGGAAGCGCTGCATCAGGACATGATTGCCATTCCGATCGGTCCGCCGCGGCAACGGTCGATGACGGCCGCGTCGCCGGACTATCTGTCGCGTCGCGGCGTGCCGACGGTTCCGGCAGATCTGATGCGTCATGACTGTATCCTGCACCGGTTCGATTCCGGCCGCATCGTGCCATGGGAGTTTCAGGAGGACGGCCGCGAGATTGCCCTGCATCCGGCCGGCCGGATCATATCCGGCAATGTCGACATGGAGCTGGCCGCGGCGATCGCGGGCATCGGCATCGTCCACACGTTCGAGGAGTTTCTGGCGCCGGCCATCGCCGATGGACGGCTGATCCCCATTCTTAGCGAATACGACCTCTGGTTTTCCGGACCGTTTCTCTATTATCCGAGTCGGGCGTTCATGCCGGGACCGCTGCGCGCCTTCGTCGATTTCATCAAGGCGGACAATCGGGACCGGGAACGCAGGCTGCGCCACAATGGCGAGGCCGGCTGAGCGAGATGGGAGGAAGAAATGGATGACAAGGCGAAGATCGACCAGGCGATCGCCGAACTCGACGACTGGCGCGGCACGATGCTGTCTGCCGCGCGGAAGGCCATTCTCGCCGCCGCTCCCGACATCGTCGAGGAATGGAAGTGGATGGGCAGCCCGACCTGGTCTTGCGACGGCATGATCGCGGTCGGCAATGCGCACAAGAAGAAGGTGAAGCTGACCTTTGCCTATGGGGCCCATCTTGCCGATCCCAAGGGGTTGTTCAACGGCGACGACAGGGGCAATACGCGCCGCTCCATCGATCTTGTGGAAGGGGCGGCTCTGGATGCCGATGCGCTGAAGGATCTGGTGGTTGCCGCGATCGCCTACAATCGCGCCCATTTGAAGAAGAACAAGGCCGGCAAGGCTGGCGCCAAGGGGTGAGGGCGACAGGCGGCGGGCAGGTTGCCGATCCGTTCAGGCTTTGTATTGCGTTCCATCAGGGCCGCTGAATTGCGGATCAATTGTTTTGACCTTTGGCCGTTTTTGCTGGCCGGGCTGACGGGGATATATTAAGGGCAGATGCGCGCCGCATTCCGGATCATTCCCGGGATCGGCGTTTTCGCATTTGGAGGAGCAGCAATGTCCATGGCCGGTTCTCAGGCGGTCGCGACGGCGGATGATAACCGCTGGTCCGCGCATCTGAAGGCGACGCTGTTGCTGGGCCTGCCGCTGATCGGCGCCCAGCTCGCGCAGGTCGGCATCAACACCACCGACGTCATCATCGTCGGCCAGCTCGGTGCGGAGAAGCTTGCCGCGATCGTGCTCGGCAGCCAGTTCTTCTTCACGCTGCTGATCTTCGGTTCCGGCTTCTCCTATGCGGTGGTGCCGATGGTCGCGCAGGCCTATGGACGCAATGACGCAGTCGCCATCCGCCGGTCGGTGCGCATGGGGCTGTGGGCGTCGATTGCCTATTCGCTTCTGTCGCTGGTGCTGTTCTTCAATGCCGAGAGGATCCTGCTGGCCTTGGGCCAGGTGCCCGAGGTCGCCCGTCTTGCCGGCGAATTCCTGAAGATTGCCGGCATCGGCATTTTCCCGGCGCTCGCCTTCAACGTGCTGCGCTCTTTGGTGAGCGCCATCGGGCGGGCGGGGATCATTCTCTATGTGACGCTGGTCATGCTGGTCTCGAATGCGGCGCTCGCCTATGCCCTCGTGCTCGGTCATTTCGGCCTGCCGCGCCTCGAACTGCAGGGCGCGGCGATCGTCGCGACCTCGGTCCACACGCTCGGCTTCCTCATTCTGGTGTTTTACGTGCAGACGCGGGCGGAAACGCGGGCCTATGAGCTTTTCGTCCGCTTCTGGCGGCCGGACTGGCCGGGCCTGATCGAGGTCGTGCGGCTCGGAATGCCGATCGCCATCACCATTCTCGCCGAAGTCAGCCTGTTTACCGCCGCCTCGCTGCTGATGGGCTGGATCGGCACGATCGAACTCGCCGCACACGGCATCGCGCTGCAGCTTGCCTCGATCGCCTTCATGATCCCGCTCGGGCTGTCGCAGGCCGCGACCGTCCGAGTCGGCGTTGCGCACGGTCGAAGCGATTTCGAAGGGCTGGTCAGGGCGTCTCTGACCATCCTCGGCCTGACCGTCGTCACGCAGTGCACGGGGGCGGCGCTGTTTGCCACGATGCCGCGCTTGCTTGGAAGCCTCTATCTCGACACGTCGCTGCCGGAGGCGTCGGCAGTGCTCGACTATGCGACGAAGCTGATCATGATCGCGGCCGTGTTCCAGCTGATGGACGGCATGCAGGCCGTCGGCGCCGGACTGTTGCGCGGCATGAAGGATGCCCGCATCCCGATGATCCTGGCGCTTATTTCCTACTGGCCTATCGGACTGCTGCTTGCCTATGTGCTTGCCTTCAAGTTCGGCTTTGGCGGCGCGGGCATCTGGTACGGCTTCATGGTCGGGCTCGGCACGGCCGCGACGGCGCTTCTCGTGCGCTTCTACCTGCTGGTGAAGCGCGAGAAGCGGTGGATGAACGAGATGGCGGCCGTCAGCCGCTGACCTCGGCGTAATTGGCAATGTCGGCGCGAATGCCGAGCCGGGCTATCAGTTCCTTCGGGTCGAAGTTCATCGCCGCCTGGACTTCCGCCATCGTGTCCCGGGCTTTGGCCAGAGCATTCTCGTTTTCCCATTCGGCAATCGTCACCACGTTGAACTCGCCGGGGCCGCTCACCTGTTCGAGTATCCTGTGGCCGAGACAGCCGTCCAATCCGTTCAGAATGCGCTCCATGCGCCTGACATTGACGAGGAATTCGTCGCGGGCTGCGGCGGGAACTGAAAACTTGTCGATCCTGTAGAGGCTTCCGCTCATCTTCTCACCTTTCGATTCATGAGGGCGATGTCTGCAACGAGAGGTGTACGGCCTCAAGCAAGGTTTAGCTCAAGCGGGCTGCGCAAGAAAAAGCCCGGAGTGATCCGATCGCTCCGGGCTTCGATATTTGCGAATACCTGAAAGGCTCAGCGTTCGGCCAATGCCGGCTCGCCCTTCTGCTCGCGGATCAGATTGACGAAGCGGCGGAAGAGGTAGTGGCTGTCCTGCGGGCCGGGGGAGGCCTCCGGATGGTGCTGGACCGAGAACACCGGCTTGCCGGTGATGCGCAGGCCGCAATTGGTGCCGTCGAACAGCGAAACGTGAGTCTCCTCAATGCCTTCCGGCAAGGAGTTCGAATCCACCGCGAAGCCGTGGTTCATCGAGACGATCTCGACCTTGCCGGTGGTATAGTCCTTGACCGGATGGTTGGCGCCGTGGTGGCCCTGGTGCATCTTCATCGTCGTGCCGCCGACGGCGAGGCCGAGCATCTGGTGGCCGAGGCAGATGCCGAAGATCGGGATGCCGCTGTCGATCAGTCCCTTGATCGCCGGGACGGCATATTCGCCGGTTGCGGCCGGGTCGCCCGGGCCGTTCGACAGGAAGATGCCGTCCGGCTTGTGGGCAAGTACGTCTTCGGCGGTCGCGGTTGCCGGCAGCACGGTGACCTTGCAGTCAAGGCCGGCGAACAGGCGCAGGATGTTGCGCTTGACGCCGAAATCCATGCAGACGACGTGATAGGCGGCCTTGTCGGCATCCAGTTCGCCGTAGCCTTCATTCCAGACCCAGGGCGTTTGCGTCCAGGCGGACGACTGGCCGGCGGTGGCTTCCTTGGCGAGGTCGAGGCCTTCCAGCCCGCTCCAGGCCTTGGCTTCGGCCTTCAGGGTCTCGATGTCGAAGACGCCGGAGGGATCGTTGGCGATGACGGCGTTCGGCGCGCCGTGTTCGCGGATCCAGGCGGTCAGCGCGCGCGTGTCGATGCCGCACATGCCGATGATGCCGCGGGCCTTCAGCCAGGCGTCGAGATGCTTGGCGGCGCGATAGTTGGACGGTTCGGTGATGTCGGCCTTGAAGATGACGCCGACCGCGCCGCGGCGGGCCGCCGGCGTCAGGTCCTCGATGTCCTCGTCATTGGTGCCGATGTTGCCGATGTGCGGGAAGGTGAAGGTGACGATCTGGCCGAGATAGGAGGGATCCGTGAGGATTTCCTCGTAACCGGTCAGCGCCGTGTTGAAGCAGACTTCCGCCTGCACCTTGCCGGTCGCGCCGATGCCTGTGCCTTCGATCACCGTTCCGTCCGCCAGGACGAGGAGGGCGGTCGGCTTCTTGGGAGTCCATGCTGGGGTCGCGGTCATCACTATCCGTTTCCGGCCCGCCGGCGGACGATCTTGAAAGATCGAGCCGCCCGGGCCATTTATAGCTGCAGCAAAAGGCCCCGAGGGAACTCCCGCGGGACAAAGCCGTTTTTGAATTCTGTGCAGGTGACGGTAAATAGTGAAAGCCCGGCGGGCGGTCAATCGGCACTTGGCATTCTTTGAAGGAAAAATCATCGGACCGGTGTCCAGCGCAACGGAAGCGACAAGTTTGCGATTGATGAATTTCAATCGTTTCAAGGGCTTGTGCTTTTGATTTGATTGTTGCTCGGCCTCTGGTCTATGAGACGGCGAAATAGGGCGAAATGACAGCAGGAACGAACGATGTTTGGCGGGCAGCTCCACGCGGGCGCCGGGCCATCCGTTTCTGCCAGGAGTGAACCAACAATGCGTGAAGAACTATCGAATCAATTGAAGGACGCCTTGAAGGCGAAGGATGCGCCGCGGATTTCCACGATCCGGCTGGTTCAGGCCGCGATCAAGGATCGGGATATCGCCAATCGTGGCGTCGGCAAGGACCCCGTCTCCGACGACGAGATCCTGCAGATCCTCGCCAAGATGATCAAGCAGCGCGAGGAATCCGCCAAGATCTACCAGGAAGCCGGCCGCCAGGAGCTCGCCGACCAGGAACTGGCGGAAATCCAGGTGATCCGGTCCTTCATGCCGCAGCAGCTCTCCGAGGACAGGATCCGCGAAGTCTGCGCTTCCGTCGTGGCCGAAACCGGCGCACAGGGCCTGCGCGACATGGGCAAGTGCATCAGCGCGCTCAAGGAACGCTATGCCGGCCAGATGGATTTCGGCAAGGCGTCGGGTGTCGTCAAGGATATGTTGAAGTAGGCGGCTGCCGCGAAACGCTCAGGGCTCCGGCCTTCAGAAAAAAACAAGGGGCAGGAACGGGGTCGTTCCTGCCCTTTTGTCTTTCCGAGCGCTGCCAGGTTGGCGGGGATGTGCAGCAGCATCGGCAACGACCGGACTGGGGTCTGCGTGTGGGGGTGGGGTAAACCCTGTCCGGTGATGAAGACAGTACGACCCGACCCCGGCCCATTCAAATTAATTATCGGTAATCAGATTACAAATTGGTAAGCCGGAGCGCCACGGTATAAGGAGGGTTCGGCCGGCCTCCAAATTGCTGTTGACTGCCGGCGAATATCGGATGATGGCACTGCCGTATTCATGTAAATTCTCTGTCTGCGAATTTCGGAGCCGCGATGCGCTTTTCCCCTTCCTTCCTTGACGAGATCAGAGATCGGGTGCCGATCTCGAGCGTCATTGGACGTCGGGTGACGTGGGACCGCAAGAAGACCAACCCGTCGCGCGGCGACTACTGGGCCTGCTGCCCATTCCACGGCGAGAAGTCTCCGAGCTTTCACTGCGAGGACAGGAAGGGGCGATACCATTGCTTCGGCTGTGGCGTGTCGGGCGATCATTTCCGCTTCCTGACCGAGCTCGACGGCCTTCCGTTTCCCGAAGCGGTCGAGCAGATCGCCGACATGGCCGGCGTGCCGATGCCGAAGCCCGACATCCAGGCGGAGCGGCGCGAACGCCAACGCGCCACGCTTGAAGACGTCATGGAAATGGCGACGCAGTTCTTCCAGGACCAGCTGCAATCGGCCGCCGGCGCGCGGGCGCGGGCCTATCTGCGCGAACGCGGGCTCTCAGGGCGGACGATCGAGACCTTCCGCCTCGGCTTTGCCCCGGAAAGCCGCAATGCGCTGAAGGAGCATCTCGCCGGCAAGGGCGTGGCGAAGGAACAGATCGAGGCCTGCGGCCTCGTCGTCCATGGCCCGGACATTCCCGTTTCCTACGACCGGTTCCGCGACCGGATCATGTTTCCGATCCTGTCGTCACGCGAAAGGGTGATCGCCTTCGGCGGCCGCGCCATGTCGCCGGATGCGCCGGCAAAATACTTGAACTCGAACGAGACCGAGCTCTTTCACAAGGGCAATGTTCTGTTCAACTTCGCTCGCGCCCGCCGAGCTCTCGGCGGGGCCGAGGGGGCATCCACTGTCATCGCCGTCGAAGGCTACATGGACGTGATCGCCCTCCACCAGGCGGGCATCGAGAACGCCGTTGCGCCGCTCGGCACGGCGCTTACCGAGAACCAGCTGGAACTTCTGTGGCGGATGACGCCCGAGCCGATGCTCTGCTTCGACGGCGACGGCGCCGGCAATCGCGCAGCCAACCGTGCCGCCGACTTGGCACTGCCGCACATCAAGCCCGGCCGTTCCGTGCGCTTCATCCTGTTGCCGGACGGCAAGGATCCTGATGATCTCGTGCGTGACGACGGTCGCGCCGCTTTCGACCGGATGGCCGCGCAATCGCTGCCATTGTCGGAAATGCTGTGGAACCGCGAAGTGCAGGCGGGGCAATACGACACGCCAGAAAAGCGGGCCGAGCTGGAGGCGCGGCTTCGCCAGATCACCGCGGTCATTGCCGACGAGAATGTCCGCCGGCACTACCAGCAGGACATGCGCGACCGGCTGAACGCCTTCTTCCGTCCGCAATTTGCCTCTTCCGGCGGCGGCGACCGCCGCAATGCCGGCCCGCGCCGCGGCGGGGGCAGGGGGATGCCGCCGGTCAAGTCCACGCTCGCCTCCCAGAGCCTGTCGGGCTCGGGCATGGTCAAGGGCCATCATTCGCAACCGGCACTGCGCGAAAGCGTTCTGGCGCTGACGATTGCCAATCATCCGGGCCTGCTTCTGTCGGAATATGACGAGGTGTCGACCATTCTCTACGAGAACCGCGAGCTGCAGCGCCTGTGGCCGGTACTCCTTGGTACGGCGGCGGCGCTCGGGCCCAAGCTTTCGCGCGAACTGTTGATGGAGGAGCTCGAGCGGCAAGGCTTTGCCTCGCTGATCGCCAGCCTCGAGCAGCAGGTGCGCAATGCCCGGCTGTGGACGGCGACGGCGGAAGCGGCGGAAGAAGATGCCCGCGACGGCTACCTGCAGACGATCGCTCTGCACAAGCGGACGAAGGCCCTTTCACGGCAGAAGGTGGAGCTGGAACGCGAGATCGCCGAGGCGACGGAGGCGGGTGACGAAAACCGCATGATGCAGCTGATGCTGGCGCTTCAGGAGGTCCATCAGGAAGGCTTGCGGCTGGAAAACCAGGAGGCGATCATCGAGGGGTTCGGGGTCATGTCCGGTCGCGTCAAGGGCGTTGCGGGCAAGAAATAGAGCGTCGACGGCGGTGCCGGATATGCGGCCTTATGCAATCGCCGAGAGCGGGTCCGGATGGCGGGCATTGACGCAAGGTTTCGGGGGCCAAGATTGCGTGATCGCCTCTGCACTTGTCTTTGCATCCGGCGCTCCTACATTAGGGTCCAGATGGATGGTGAAGGTCCGGACCCCGGTTGTTAAAGGTTTTTTCCGTAAATTCGATGCTTTTTTGCGCTCGAAGCTTGACGGACGAAAAAATTGTGGGAATCACCATCTCTAAAGGTTTGGTGAACGGTATCGGGCGGATCAGGTAACCATGACTGGCAACAAGCGGTCGCAAATGTCGACCGGTGGGCAGACGTCCGAGAGTGTGGTTAATCTGGCATTAAATGTCGTTCCATTAGCTGGCGAAAGGCGATTCGTTCGCATGACCTCCGTATCGTGATCGATCCGGCAGGCGCGGGCGACGTTTACCGTCTGGGCAATTGAAAGCGTCAACGAAAGCGACAAGGCAATATGGCAACCAAGGTCAAAGAAAACGAAGAAGCCGAATCGGAACGCGATAGCTCGCAGGATGGTCCGCTTCTCGATCTTTCCGCCGACGCGGTCAAGAAGATGATCAAGGCCGCCAAGAAGCGCGGCTATGTGACGATGGACGAGCTCAATGCCGTCCTGCCGTCCGAGGAAGTCACGTCCGAGCAGATCGAAGACACCATGGCGATGCTGTCCGACATGGGCATCAACGTCATCGAGGACGAAGACGAGGTCGACGAGAACGCCAATCAGAATTCCGACGACAGCGACGACGACGAGAACGAAGGCGGCGCTCTGGCCGCGCCGTCGAGCGGCGCGCTGACGACGGCCAAGAAGAAGGAACCGACTGACCGTACCGACGATCCGGTGCGCATGTATCTGCGCGAAATGGGATCCGTCGAACTGCTGTCGCGCGAAGGCGAAATCGCCATTGCGAAGCGCATCGAGGCCGGCCGCGAAACCATGATCGGCGGTCTCTGCGAGAGCCCGCTGACCTTCCAGGCCCTGATCATCTGGCGTGACGAGCTGAACGAAGGCACGACGCTGCTGCGCGAAATCATCGACCTCGAAACGACCTATTCCGGTCCCGAGGCGAAGGCCGCGCCGCAGTTCCAGAGCCCGGAAAAGATCGAAGCCGACCGCAAGGCGGCCGAAGAGAAGGAAAACACGCGCCGGGCGCGGGCTTCTTCCTCCGGTGACGACGACATCACCAATGTCGGCGGCGAGATGGGCCAGCCGGAAGAGGAAGAGGAAGACGAGGACGAGAGCAACCTGTCGCTGGCGGCCATGGAAGCCGAACTGCGTCCGCAGGTGATGATGACGCTCGACCATATCGCCGACACCTACAAGAAGCTGCGCAAGTTGCAGGACCAGCAGGTGGAGGCCCGTCTGGCCGCCACCGGCACGCTGTCGTCCGCCCAGGAGCGTCGCTACAAGGAACTGAAGGACGAGCTGATCACGGCGGTCAAGTCGCTGTCGCTCAACCAGAACCGCATCGACCTCCTGGTCGAGCAGCTCTACGACATCAACAAGCGTCTCGTGCAGAACGAGGGCCGTCTCCTGCGTCTCGCCGAAAGCTACGGCGTCAAGCGTGACTCGTTCCTCGAGCAGTATCAGGGCGCCGAACTCGATCCGAACTGGATGAAGTCGATCGCCAACCTTGCCGCCAAGGGCTGGAAGGATTTCGCCCGCGAGGAAAACCAGGCGATCCGCGACATCCGCGGCGAGATCCAGAATCTGGCGACCGAGACGGGTATTTCGGTCACGGAATTCCGTCGCATCGTGCACATGGTGCAGAAGGGCGAGCGCGAAGCCCGCATCGCCAAGAAGGAAATGGTCGAGGCCAACCTGCGTCTCGTCATCTCGATCGCCAAGAAGTACACGAACCGCGGCCTGCAGTTCCTCGATCTCATTCAGGAAGGCAATATCGGCCTGATGAAGGCGGTCGACAAGTTCGAATACCGCCGCGGCTACAAGTTCTCGACCTATGCGACGTGGTGGATCCGTCAGGCGATCACCCGGTCGATCGCCGACCAGGCCCGCACGATCCGTATTCCGGTGCACATGATCGAAACGATCAACAAGATCGTCCGCACCTCGCGCCAGATGCTGCACGAAATCGGCCGCGAGCCGACGCCGGAAGAACTGGCCGAGAAGCTCGCCATGCCGCTCGAAAAGGTCCGCAAGGTCCTGAAGATCGCCAAGGAGCCGATCTCGCTGGAAACGCCGGTTGGTGACGAAGAGGATTCGCATCTCGGCGATTTCATCGAGGACAAGAATGCGCTGCTGCCGATCGACGCCGCCATCCAGGCGAACCTGCGTGAGACGACGACCCGCGTTCTGGCATCGCTCACCCCGCGCGAAGAACGCGTGCTGCGCATGCGCTTCGGCATCGGCATGAACACCGACCATACGCTCGAAGAAGTGGGCCAGCAGTTCTCGGTTACCCGCGAACGCATCCGTCAGATCGAGGCAAAGGCGCTGCGCAAGCTCAAGCACCCGAGCCGCTCGCGCAAGCTGCGCTCGTTCCTGGACAGCTAAGCGCTCCGCATCGGATATCGATCAAAGACCCGGCGTGTTCTGCACGCCGGGTTTTTTGTTATTGAAACACGTCTGACGCGATTGAAGCCGCTAAGGTGTCTCGCGTGCTTCCCGCCGTCCAATTTTCAGCAGGGCACGGAACAAGTCTTGATCCCCGGAGTTATGCCAGCGAAGAGCCAGTCCTGCTGTCTCTTTCGCCGAAGGCACAAAGCGGCGCAACTTTTCAATCGAGAAAGCCGCGATGAAGCCTCAACTGCTGCAGGACAAGCCATCGGGTGAGGCGGGTCGAACCCGGACCGCTCCGGCATGAGACATCTTCTTGAAATTCATATTCTCAGATTCCTCGTCACAATTTCGGGCGGTCATCACTCATGAATGCTGAAGCTGGAAAATACGTCATCGAAGCCGGTCACTGGACCGAACTGGGTGCAGTCTGGGATGGGGAAGGGGTCAATTTCGCGCTGTTTTCGGCGCATGCGGAGCGTGTCGAGGTCTGCCTGTTCGACACCAGCGGGCAGGTCGAGGTCGCAAGGCTGACGCTGCCGGAATACACCAACGAGATCTGGCACGGCTATGTGCCGGGGCTGGCGCCGGGGACCATCTACGGTTTCCGCGTGCACGGTCCCTTCGACCCGATGGCCGGCCACCGGTTCAATGCGAACAAGCTTCTTCTCGACCCTTACGCCCGCGAGATCGTCGGCGACGTCAAGTGGTCGGAAGAGGTCTTCGGATACCGCTTCGGCGACGAGGCTGGCGACCTGTCCTTCAACGACCTCGACAGTGCCGCTTTCGTGCCCAGGGCGCGGGTCTGTGCGCCGCTGTCGGAGGGGGGCGAGGGCCGCCCGCATCGCCGGCCGGTGCTGTGGCCGCTGACCATCATCTACGAGGCGCATGTGAAAGGCTTTACGGCGCTCAAGGGCGATGTGCCCGAGCGGGAGCGCGGCAAGTTCCTCGGCATGGCGCACCCGAATGTCGTCGACTACATCAAGAGCCTCGGCGTGACGGCGGTCGAGCTTTTGCCCGTCCATGCCTTCACCGATGACGGCCATCTCCTCGATCGCGGCCTTACCAATTACTGGGGCTACAGCACGATGGGCTTCTTCGCCCCGGCAAACCGCTATGTCGTCGAGAACGGCCGGCGCGAGTTTCGCGACATGGTGCGCGCCTTCCATGACGCCGGCATCGAGGTCATCCTCGACGTGGTCTACAACCACACCAACGAGGGCAACGAAATGGGCCCGACGTTGTCGTTCAAGGGGATCGACAACTTCTCCTATTACCGCACGATGCCGGACGAGGCGCGCTACTACATCAACGACACCGGCACCGGCAACACGGTCAACACCTCCCATCCGCGCGTCATCCGCATGATCACGGATTCCATGCGGTACTGGGCAAGCGAGATGGAAGTCGACGGCTTCCGCTTCGATCTGGGGTCGATCCTCGGACGGGAACCGGAGGGCTTCGACCGCCGCGGCGGCTTCTTCGATGCGGTGATGCAGGACCCGGTCCTGTCGGCGATGAAGCTGATCGGCGAACCATGGGATCTCGGCCCCGGCGGTTATCAGCTCGGTGGATTTCCGCCGGGTTGGGCGGAATGGAACGACCAGTACCGCGATGGCGTGCGGCAGTTCTGGCGCAACGACGAAGGCGCCGCCTCGGATATCGCCGCCCGCATTCTCGGGTCTGGCGACATCTACGATCACAGCGGCCGCCGGCCCTGGGCGAGCGTCAATTTCGTGACGGCGCATGACGGCTATACGCTGCATGATTTGTTGAGCTACGAGGGCAAGCATAACGAGGCCAATGGCGAGGATAATCGCGACGGCCACGACAACAATCACAGCTGCAACTATGGCGCCGAGGGACCGACCGACGATCCCGGCATCAACGACATCCGTCTTCGCCAGGCGAAGAACTTTCTGGCGACGCTCTTGTTTTCGCACGGCACGCCGATGATCCTCGCCGGAGACGAGTTCGGGCGCACGCAGCGTGGCAACAATAACGGCTTCTGCCAGGACAACGACATCACCTGGCTCGACTGGGAGAAGATCGACGACGCCGGTCACGATCTGACACGCTTCACCCGCCGCCTCATCGAGATGAGAAAGCAGCAGCCGCTCCTGCACCGCCGCAACTGGCGCGACGGCATGGCCATCAACTGGTTCGACGCGGATGGCGGCGACAAGTCGGCGGAGTCCTGGGCGGCTTCAAACTGTTTCCAGCTGCATCTGGCGAGCGCGAAGAAGTACCAGAGCCGCAATGCCTGGAATGAGGCGCTGATCTTCTGCAATCCCTCGGCGGAGGATGTCACGTTCCGGATGCCGGGGCGTCTCGAGGATCATCGCTGGTCGCTGGCGCTCTCCACCGACGCAACGGAGCCTGAGGCCTCGAACTACGAGCCGGGCAGCGAATTCCAGATGAAATCCCGCTCGATCGCGATCTTTCGCAAGGCGTAGAAGCCGGTGGTCGCAGCGACAGGCGCAAATGACCGGAGGAGGTCTGGCGCAACGTTTATTGGAGGAGAAACGATGAAAGACGTATTGTGTGACATTCTGCCGGATTGCGACGGCTGGACCTATGAACTCGCAGGGCGCACCTCTCCACGGTTCCATACCTACGATCTTGCGTTCGCCGCGGCGGTGACTGCGGCACGCGATCGGGCGGCGCGGGTGAAGTTCAAGGGTATCGTCATCCGTCGCCAGGATCTTCAGGGTCAGATGCGCGAAGTTCTGAAAGAGGTCCGCGCCGCCGCACTCGTCCCCCAGCATTGATGTTGGCTGAAAGAGGACTTTCAGATCTGACGCGGAGTGAGGAATGAGGAGAGCAGCGTCGTCGCTCGACAGTCCGCAGGCACTGCTATAACGTCGGCTGGCCGCTCATTTGTCAGGCGGCCATTCTTTCTTTGTCACCATCCAGAGACATTGTCCGCGCAATGCCCCTCAGCGTCTTCGCCGTCGTCCTCTTCGCCGCTCTTCTGCACGCCTCTTGGAACGCGATCGTCAAGGGTGGCGGCAACAAGGTGCTGACCGCTGTTCTCGTTTCCGCGTTCTCCTCGGTTCTGGCGATGGTCTTGCTGCCGTTCCTGCCGCAGCCGGCGCGGGAAAGCTGGCCGTTCATCGTCGCCTCCACCTGCTGCCAGGTGGTCTATTACATGATGGTGGCGCGCACCTATCATGTGGCCGACATGAGCCAGGCCTATCCGCTGATGCGCGGCACGGCGCCGCTGATCGTGGCGCTGGTTTCGGCCTTTTTCGTTGCCGAGAAACTGGTGCCGCTGGAATGGGTCGGCATCGCCGTCATCTGCTGCGGCATCCTGACGATGGCGCTGAATTCGCGCGGCAATGCGCAAGGGGCGGCGCTGGCGCTGATGAATGCCTGCGTGATCGCCACCTACACGCTGATCGACGGCATGGGCGTGCGGCTCTCGGGCGCGCCGGCGGCCTACACGCTCTGGGTCTTCCTGCTGACGGGCATTCCGCTGACGCTCTGGGCGGTTCTCGCCTACAAGGCGATGTTCTTCGACTATCTGAAGCGCAACTGGCTTGGCGGCCTCGTCGGCGGCATCGGCACATCGACCTCCTACGGCCTTGCGCTCTGGGCGATGACGATCGCGCCGGTCGCCGTCGTTGCCGCGCTGCGCGAAACCTCCATCCTGTTCGGCGCCCTGATCTCCTATTTCGTCCTGCACGAAAAGGTCGGCCGCGCCCGCATCGCAGCCGCCTGTGTCATCGCCGCCGGCGTCATGGTGCTGAAAGCGGCGTGAGGGGCGGTTCTTTCTTCTGTTACTGCCTTGATTGGGCCCCATTGCGACCCACATCAATCTGACCATGAGCGAATTGACGGCCGACATCGAGGATCACCAGTTGCAGCGCCGTCGGCGTCGGCAGGTGACCGCCGGTGCCGTCGTGTCGGTGGCGCTGCACCTAGCCCTGCTGGCGGTCTTCCTCTTCGGCCTGCCGGAGTTCCCCGAAAAGCAGGAGGAGCACCAACAGGCCGTGCAGGTGGCCCTTGTGCCGCCGCCGGAAAAGACGCCGGCGCCGCCGAAGGCTGAGGAAAAGCCCGAGGAACAGACCACGCCGCCGAAACCTGCACCGAAGCCGCAGACGCCGCCGCCCGGCCAACCGAAGCAGGCAACGCGCATTCCGATCCCCGTTCTCAATCCCGCCTATCGCTTCGGAGACAAGGATGCCGGCCCGAAGAAGGCGTTCGACGGCGATGCAGCGCGCAAGCTCGAAACGGCCGATGCCAAGCCGGAGGACAAGCCGCAGGAGACGGCCGGCGGCAAGCCGGCACCATCGGAGGCCGAAAAGAAGGCTGCGGACCCCAAGCCGAAGCCGTTGCCGCAAACCCTGACGGCGGCAAAGTCCGGTGCGGATGCGAAATCCACGGAAGAGGCGGTCGCCGCGCTTGTGCCGCCGGCGGAAGACGAGAAGAAGGCCGACGCGGCCAAGGGCGAGGCAAAGCCGGACGAAAAGGCGGAGGATGCCGCCAAGCTCGAGGATGCCCCGGATCTGAAGCGGGCGGGCAAGCTCTACTCGAATTCGGACACCACCGCCGAGGAGGCGATGATTGCCGCCAACGGCATTGCGCCATCGGAGCGCGCGAGCCGCCTCTGCGTGACGGAGCTGCGCGAGCAGCTGCGCCACGGCGATCCCTCCTACCAGCCCGAACTCTTGCCGGCCTACAATCTGCCGAGCGGCACCGTGCTGGCTGTCCGCAAGGCGGCTTTCCGGGCCGAAGGGCAATGGTTCGACCTGTCCTTCCGCTGCGAGGTCGACAAGGACGCCACCCGCGTCGTCTCCTTCGCCTACGCCGTCGGCGACCCCGTGCCGAGGGCTAAGTGGAAGGAGAGGGGTTTCCCGGCGTTTTGAAGGCCTACTGCTGCCTCACCTTGCAGGTGAAGTCGTTGCCTTGCGGCCAGGTCACCATCGCCTCGTCGCCCTTGATCCAGAACTGCAGGCCGAAGTCGCCTTCGTAGCGGGCGCCGGAGGCGGAGATGGCCTGCAGGGCGATTTCGGTGGTATCGCCCCGTTCCAGCCGGACGGACTGGGGATCGGTGTCGAAGAAGGTGGCGACGACCTCGTCGGCGGGGTTGCCGTTGCAGGTGTAGAACACCGGTGCGTGGCCCTTGATCAGCACGTAGCGCGCCTGCAGCTCGGCGATCCGATTGCGGTAGGCGTCCATCGTGCACTGGCGCTTGTCGTCCGCCTTCCAGCAGTCGTCGCGGCCCTTGATCCAGCCGCGCTGATAGGCCTTCATCTCGCTCAGCGCCGATCCGTGGTTCGGCATTTTTTGGACCACGTCGACCGCCTTCCTGAAGGTATCCTGCAGCTTGCGGTCGAGCGCCGCCAGGCCGCCGTCGCCACAGATCAGCGTCTCGATCTCGTGGCTCGCCTTGGTGCAGTCGAAGCTCGGCGAGGCGGCATTGGCGGCCGGAGCCGAAATTGGCCACAGGCATGTCACCGTTAGGAGACCTGCTGCAGCGACGCTTGCCGTCTTCGCCAGGCTGTTCATCGTTCTCTCCCTATTGCGCCAGGTATGTCTCGAGCGCGTCGACGATCATCTGGTGGTCTTCGGCCTGCGCCAGGCCGGAAACGGTAATCGCCGCCACCACGCCGACGCCTTCGACGCGGACCGGAAAGCTGCCGCCATGGGTGGCGTATTCCATCAGGTCGATGCCGATGTCGGGTCCGGGCGTGCGTCCCTTCCGGCGCATGCCTTCGCCGACGGCGAAGGAGGCGCGGTGGAAGCGCAGCGTCGTGTTCGACTTGCGTCGTGCCCACTCGTCATTGTCGGGGGCGGAACCGGGAAGGGCGGCGTGAAAGAGGGTGCGGTTGGGCGTGCGGATGTCGATGACGACCGGCGCATACTGCGCCTGCGCCGCCTGAATGATCGCCAGCCCGACCTGCAGCGCAGTCGATTCGTTGAAGGTGGCAAAGACCAGCGCCTTTTCCTGTGCGGCCAGCGTTTCCAAGAGGTCTTCCGTGTCGGCCATGAATGTCTCCTCGTTTTCTCCGGATGTTACCTGCAGGCGTGCCAACGGGAAAGGGGCACGGCGCGCGACCTTGCAATCGGGATCGCTTCGCGCCAAGTCTCCGTCAGGTGACGACAGGAGGCCCTCATGCCGCAGACCATGCTTTCGCTTTCGACCCGTGGCGCCGGGCTCTACGAGTTCACGCGCGAGGCCGAGGCCTTCGTGCGCGCCAATGCGGCGGGCGAGGGGCTGTTGACCGTGTTCGTCCGCCACACCTCCTGTTCGCTTCTCATCCAGGAAAATGCCGATCCGGACGTCCAACGTGATCTGAGCGAGTTCTTCCGCCGGCTGGTGCCCGCATCCGACGATCCGTCGATGCGCTGGATCGTCCACACCATGGAGGGGCCGGACGACATGCCGGCGCACATCAAGGCGGCGCTGACCCAGACCTCGATCGGCATTCCGGTCACCGATGGCCGGCTGGCGCTCGGGACCTGGCAGGGGCTCTATCTCTTCGAGCACCGCGCCCGCCCGCACAGCCGCCAGATCGTGCTGCATCTGTCCGCCTGACATCTTTTTCGCTTCGTGAACGGCAGATGAATATCCGGTTCCGGATCGGTTCAGATTGGCTGGACTAATCTCCACTCAATCCCTTCGAAAGGGGGAGTGCAACAGGATCAGCCAACGTCACGAACGGACGTTTTTCGGAGAGAGACCATGACCAACTTTATCGCAAAGGCAGGCATTGCAGCTTTGGTTTCCATCGCAGCCGTTACCGGCATCGCGTCCACCGCTTCCGCCCGTGACACGGGCTACGGTTTCGGTATCTACATTGACAGCCCCGGCTATCACGATGGTTACCGTGACGGCGACGGTCGCTGGGGCGGCCGCGGCGACGGCCGCTGGGGCGATGACGGTCGCGATTATGGCCGCGACTTCGGCCGCCGTCCTGCCTGCCGCCCGTGGCAGGCCGTCGACAAGGCCGAACGCTTCGGTGTCCGCAATGCCCATGTCGTCGACATGAGCCGCCGCGCCGTCGTCGTCGATGGCCGCCGGCATCACCGTCCGGTGCGGATCGTGTTTGCGAACGTGCCCGGCTGCCCGGTCATCCGCTAACTCACCAGACATCGCATTCTCCAGCCACCTACTTCCCGTCCAGGGGCCGGAGTCTTTAAGCCGCCCTTTGTCTTCCCGCAAAGGGCGGCTTTCTGCGTCTTGTCGCCTGCGAGAGATGCTTCCAGGCCAGTTTCGAAATGCGGCGTTTGCACGGCCGAGATCGTGGCTTTTTCATGAATGGCGGATGAACGGCCGGTTCCGTTTTGGTTCAGGCGGGGGGCGATATCGTCAGGTCAATCACTTGGGACGAGTGATTGAGGAGAGCAGTCTTCGAAACCCAACGTCAACTCAAGGAGAGAGACCATGACCAACTTCATCGCCAAGGCAGGTATTGCCCTTCTGATCTCGCTCGGCGCCATTGCCGGCACCACCTCGACCGCCGCCGCACGCGGCCCGGATGTCGGCTTCGGCATCTATTTCGGTACGCCCGGCCATCACTACTACAGTGGCCACCGTCATCATGACCGCCGTGGTTGCTTCCCCGGCCAGGCGCTGCGCAAGGCCGAACGTCACGGCGTCCGCCATGCCCGCATCGTGCGCGCCGACCATCGTCGCGTCGTCGTCAAGGGCCGCCATCACCGCCATCACGTGCGGATGGTCTTCGCGAATGTCCGCGGTTGCCCGCTGATCGGTCGCTAAGGCCGAACCGTCTCTCAAGGCGGACACAAAAAACCGCCCTCCGCAGATCTGCGGAGGGCGGTTTTCATGTTTGGTCTCTTTTCTGACGACTACTGTTCGAGCGCGAAGGTCACGTTGACCGAGACCGAATAGCTGTTTTCGCCGGCTGCGACCGGGACGCTGGCATCGGCCATTTCCTTGGCCATCGACATGCGGACCATGGGCTGGGGCATCGGCGCGGCGGAAGCCTCGCTGATTTCGACGATGCGGCCGAGCTTGACGCCGGCAGCTTCCGACAGCGTCTTGGCCTTGGCGATCGCGTTCTTGACCGCATCCGTGCGGGCAGCGTCGAGCAGGGCGTCCGGCTTGTCGTTGGCAAAGCGGATGCCGCCGCCCTGATTGACGCCCAGCGTGACGGATTCGTCGAGAACGGCGCCGAGCTTCGTCAGATCGCGGATGCGAACAGTCAGGCTGTTGGTGACCTGGTAGCCGGTGAGCTTCGGCGCCGAACCGTCATTCTTGGAATAGTCGTATTTCGGCTGGATCGACAGGCCGGAGGTCTGCAGGTCCTTGTCGGCGATGCCGTCCTTCTTCAGCGCCGCGAGAACGTCGCTCATCGCCTTGTTGTTGGCATCGAGCGCCTCGCGCGCCGTATCCGCTTCGCGCAGGACGGCGAGGTCGACGATCGCCATGTCGGGTGCTGTCGCGGCCTCGCCGGTGCCGCTGACGGAGAGCAGAGCCTCCTTCGGACCGGGATCGGCGGCGAAGGCGGAGGACGAGATGGCAAGGCCTGCGGCGCCAAGGGCGGCAAAGAACGTGCGGCGGGCAAGAATGGAACTCAAGATCAATCCTCCTGTTGCATGAGCGGCTTTCAGCAACCGCTCATAAGCTTCTGCATGGCGATTGTGAAGCGATTGCGGCAACCGCTTGCCGGGCGCGGCATTATCGGCTAGAGCGAAACCCGCACGGGCGGAACCATTGCTCCCCGCGCATCGCGCGCCTGCCGCGCCGGGCCTGTAGCTCAATGGTTAGAGCCGGCGGCTCATAACCGCTTGGTTGGGGGTTCGAGTCCCTCCGGGCCCACCAAATATCTTTAACATCAATCATTTAATATGCGGTTAGCCGGAAGGTTAGCCGATTCTAGGCGCTCACCTTGTCCACGGTTGTTTTCACGAGGGCATTGATTGAATTGAAACAAAAATTCCATTCTTGATATTCACGGAATGGATGCTTGATTTTTTGTGGTGAAGACGTAGTGTGCGCGGGCCCGGAAGGCGTTCGGGTGTTCTGGGAGGAGACGGGTCGCCGGTGGGCGGCGCATTCGGCGGCGATGGGCCGCCTGGAAATTTTTCACCGACTTCAGTCATTCGAGGATCGTGTTTCGCTTGCCTACGGGGCGAACGAATGCAGGCCGGAATGGAGCTGGCGGGGCGCCTGAGTGCGACGCCGGCCATGCCGCCAAAATGCCTGAAGGCGAGGCCATCATCTGACAGGTTACGACCGGGCACGAGGCGTGCCCTTCAATCTTATGGAGAATAAAGACATGATCAGGTTCGGAGTGCTCGGCGCGGGCCGTATCGGCAAGGTGCATGCCGCAACGATCGCGGCAAACCCGAAGGCAAAGCTCGTCTATATCGCCGATGCGTTTCCGGCGTCTGCCGAGGCGCTGGCCGCCCAGACGGGTGCTGAGGTAAAAAGCGTCGAGGAGATCATTGCGGCGAGCGATGTCGACGCGATCCTGATCGCCACGCCGACGCCGAGCCACGCCGATCTGATCGAGGCGGGTGCCAAGGCCGGCAAGGCGGTGCTCTGCGAAAAGCCGGTGTCGATGTCGGTCGAGCGGATCGACCAGTGCCTCGAGGTGGTCGCCAAGACGAACACGACGCTGATGATCGGCTTCAACCGCCGCTTCGACCCGAATTTCGCTAGCGTCGAGGCCCGTCTTCGCCGCGGCGATGTCGGCGCGATCGAGATCGTCACCATCACCAGCCGCGATCCGTCGCCGCCGCCGGCCGAATACGTCAAGTCGTCGGGCGGCCTGTTCCGCGACATGATGATCCACGACTTCGACATGGCCCGTTTCCTGATGGGCGAGGAATTCGTCGTCGTCAACGCGCTCGGCTCGGCTCTCGTCGACAAGGCGATCGGTGCGGAAGGCGATGTGGATACCGCCGCCGTGCAGATGCAGACGGCGTCCGGCCGCATCGCCGTCATCACCAATTCGCGCCGCGCTACCTATGGCTACGACCAACGCATCGAAGTGCACGGGGCCGGCGGCATGCTGGCGGCCAAGAACATCCAGAACACCAGCGTCGAGATGTCGAATGCCGACGGTGTGAAGGGCGATCCGGTGCAGCACTTCTTCCTGGAGCGCTACGCCCAGGCCTATGCCAACGAGATCAACACCTTCATCGAGGCGATCGACGCCGGCAACAAGAGCCCGCGTCCGTCCGGCTTCGACGGCCTGCAGGCGCAGAAGCTCGCCGAAGCGGCGACGCTCTCCTGGCAGACCGGCAAGCCGGTCGAACTGGCCTGATAGGGCCGAAGTCTGATTGACGAAAAAGGGCGGTCCCGGGGTCTCCGGGGCCGCCCTCTTCGTTTGCACGGAATGCCTAGAACTTCGGACGACCGAACTTCCAGTCGGGAAGGTGACGCTGCATCTCGGCTTCGTCGTTGCGTTCGCCGTAGCCGTTGTCGAGATAGTTCTGGTGCAGGCGCTTCAGCTCGCTGCGGTCGAGCGTGACGCCGAGGCCGGGGCCGTCCGGTATGGCGAGCGAACCCTTCTCGAACTTGAGCTTTCCGCCCTCGATCACCTCGTCGATTGCCCAGGGATAATGGGTGTCGCAGTCATAGGTGAGGTTCGGCGTGGCGGCGGCGAGATGGGTCATGGCGGCGAGCGAGATGCCGAGATGCGAGTTGGAATGCATCGACAGGCCGATGCCCCAGACGTCGCAGATGTTGGCGAGATGGCGGCTTGCCATCAGGCCGCCCCAGTAATGGTGGTCGGAGAGGATGACGCGCACCGCATCCTTGGCGATTGCCGGCGGAATGTGGGCGGTTTCGACGACGCACATGTTGGTGGCGAGCGGAATGTCGGTGGCCGCCTGCACGACGGACATGGCGGGAATGCCGAGCGTCGGGTCTTCCAGATACTCGATCAGGCCGGTCAGCCGCGGCAGCAGCTTCAGCGTCGTATGGACGTGCCAGCCGCCGTTCGGATCGATCCTCAAGGGGGCCTTGGGGAAGGCTTCGCGCAGCGCTTCGAGTGCGGCAATCTCCTCCTCGGCCTCGAAGACGCCGGCCTTCAGCTTGATCGCCTCGAAGCCGTATTCGCCGATCATCTTGCGGGCCTGTTCGAGCATGCCCTTCGGGTCGAGCGCCGCACCCCATTCGTCGTCCTTCGTCTCGTCGATGTGGTGGCCGAACTTGTAGAAGAGGTAGGCGGAGAAGGGGACGCGTTCGCGCACCGGGCCGCCGAGCAGGTCGCAGACGCGCCGGCCGGTCGATTTGCCAAGCGCATCCCAGAGCGCAACCTCGACCGCGCCGACGACACGCGGCAGCACGGCTTCCTTCTCGACATAGCCGCGCATGGAGGTGGTGACGGCCTTGCGGGCGCGCGCCCACAGGCCGTTGATGTTGGTGATGTCCATGCCGACCAGCATGGGCGCGAGCTCCTTCAGCCCGTCGAGCACGGGCTTGGTGCCGTAGGATTCGCCTAGCCCGATAACGCCGTCCTCGGTCTCTACCTCGATGATCGAGCGGAGCGCGAAGGGCTGGTGGCAGCCGGCATTGTTCAAGAGCGGCGGATCGTAGAACGCGATGGGAGTGACGCGCAGTTCGGCAATACGGGTATCAGACACGGTTGGCCTCAATGTAGTCCAGGTTGTAATCATGCCCCAGTCCGGGCGTGTTGCGGCAATGGACGTAACCGTCCTGGTCCATCTCATCGTCGATGCGATTCTGATAGGCCGACGGTTTGTCGTAATCGAGGAACGGGTGCAACAGCCCGCGCTCGTAGTAGCTGGTGTTCGGGATCGCCGCGGCGACGGCGAGATTGCCGGCGCCGGTACCATGGACCTCGCAGGACATGTGGAAGCTTTCGGCGAGATGGGCGGTCTTCATCGCCGGGCCGATGCCGCCGACGTCCCACACACCGGTGCGCAGCATGTCGCAGGCGCCCTTGGCCGCCCATTCCGCGCGGGTCCAGTGCTTGCCGGTCATGGATTCTGGGCCGAGGATGTTGAGCTTCGGCGTGCGGGCCGTCAGCCATTGGTAGGAGGACAGCGAGGCCTCCTCCATCATTTCCTCGATCCAGTAGAAGTCGAGCTCCTCGAGCTTGCGGCAGAGCCAGAGGGCGTCGGCGCGCGAATACCAGTGGTTGGGGTCGAGCATCAGCGGAATGTCCGGGCCGACAGCCTCGCGCACGGCGGCGCAGGCGGCATAATCCATGCGCACGTTCGGGGCGCCGGGGATCGGCGGCATCCAGGTGTGCAGCTTGACGGCCTTGTAGCCGCGGGTCTTGACCAGCCATTCGGCATAGCGGCCGTAATCTTCCGGCGTCGCCAATCCGTTTTCCAGGTCGTCACCGCACATGGTCGAGCCATAGGCGAGGATCTTGTCGCGGTAGCCGCCGAGAAGTTTCCAGACCGGCTGGCCGCTCGCCTTGCCGGCGAGGTCCCAGAGCGCCAGTTCCACGGCGCAGAGCGTGCGGTCGGTCAGCTTCATCGACGAGCCGCGCTGCCATTTGTAGAGCGCCTGCCAAAGTTTCTCGATGCGCAGGGGATCTTCGCCAACGAGGACCGGCCGGACGAATTTCTCGATCAGCTGTTCCTCGATGTCGCCGTAGCTGGTGACGATATCGCCGGTGGAGCCGTCGTCGGTCGTGATCGTCAGAAGCGCCGACTGCGTTTCCCGTTCGGGGCCGGGGTGGGTGTGGCCGTCGGTGTCCTTCACCTTGTTGGTGATGTAGCGGAACTTCGTCGTCGTGATGGTCTCGATCTTCATGATCCGTCCCTGTGTCATGGGCGGCCGGCAAGAAAGCCGGCGGCGCGGTGAAGTGCAGCGGTGGCTGCCGGCAGCAGTCTTCCGCGGTTGATGAAGCCGTGCGTCACGCCCGGCTCTATGTGAAGGCTTGTTTCCACGCCGGCCCGCCGAAGCGCGTCGGCCATCCGTTCGCTGTCCGAGCAAAGCACGTCGCATTCGGCGGCGATCAGCAGGGCGGGCGGCAGGCCGGCAAGGTCGGCGAGGAGAGGCGTGATCAAAGGCTCGCGGTCACGCTCGCCTTGCGGATCGTAGAGCGAGAAGAGATGCTGCATGCGCTCGCGCGTCAGGCCCGGGCCAGCCGCGAAACGCTCATAGCTCGGGGTCGAGAAGTCGGCGCCGAACACCCCATAGAACAGCAGCAATTTGGCGAGGCCCTGTTGCTTTTCGGCGAGTGCCGTTGCCATCGCCAGATTGGCGCCGGCCGAGGTTCCGCCGACAGCGATCCTGTCGGTGTCGAGACCCAGGGCAGGGCCTTCGCGCCTCAGCCATGCCAGTGCCGCGCGGCAATCGTCCAGCCCGGCGGGAAAGGGATGTGCCGGGGCCAGCCGATAGGAGATGCTGAGGACACTCCAGCCGCTTTCGGCCGCAAGTTCGCGGGCGGCGCGCTCGTTCAGCGCAATGGAGCCGCCCGACCAGCCGCCGCCATGGATGTAAAGGAGGACCGGTGTGCGGCCCTCGCGGCTGCGGTAGAGGCGGGCCGCTTGTGCTTGACCCGCAGCGCCTTCGAAGGTCAGGTCGCGGATGTCGGCCACATGGCGGGCACCTTCGGCCCAGAAGGTGGCGGCCGCCATGTCGCCGAGCGGAGACAGGCGCGCGTCTTCTGCCAGAACCTCAGCCATTCCCGGCGCGAAGTCCATCGTCTCCGCGCGCCGCCGCCCTATGATCACCTATGCCTCCTCGCGGTAGCGATGCCGCTGGCGGGTGCCGCGCAGCGCCGGGTCGGCGATCGGCACGGAGGAGAGCAGGGCCTTGGTATAGGGGTGCTGCGGATCGGTGATGATCTGCTCGGTCTCGCCGATCTCGACGATGCGGCCGTGATACATGACCGCCACACGGTCGCAGAAATAGCGGATCACCGCCATATCGTGGCTGATGAAGATGAAGCTCAGGCCCATTTCCGCCTGCAGCCGCAGAAGCAGGTCGAGAACCTGGGTGCGGATCGAGACGTCGAGCGCCGATGTCGGCTCGTCGGCGATCACCAGCTTCGGTTCCAGTGCGATGGCGCGGGCCACGACGATGCGCTGGCGCTGGCCGCCGGAGAAGGCATGCGGATAGCGCTCCATCATGTCCGGCGACAGGCCGACCTCCCGCAGGAGCTTGGCGACGCGGTCCTCCAGTTCGGAGCCGTTGGAGATGCCATTGATAATAAGCGGCTCGGCGATGATCTGCTTGACCGTCATGCGCGGATTGAGCGAGGCGAACGGATCTTGGAAGATCATCCGGACCTGCTGGCGATACTCCTTCAGCGCCTTGGTCGGCCGTTTGGCGATGTCGGCGCCCTGATAGTCGATGACGCCATCGGTCGGGTCGTAGACGCGGGCGATGCAGCGGCCGACGGTCGTCTTGCCGGAGCCGCTTTCGCCGACGATGCCGAGCGCTTCGCCCTGCTTCAGCTCAAACGAGATGCCGTCGACCGCCTTGGTGACTTCGGTAACGCGCTGGAGAAAGCCCTCACGCTTTTCGAAATGCAGCTTCAGCTGGTCGACCTTGAGGATGGGCTGCGCGTTCGGGGCAGGGCGGACCTTCTCGGTTGCCGGTTCCTCCAGCCGTTTGACGGCGCCGAGGAGTTTTTGCGTGTAGGGATGGCGCGGCGCGCTGAAGATCTGGTGGACGTCGCCGCGCTCGACGACGTAGCCTTTCTCCATGACCACGACCTCGTCGGCGATCTCGGCCACCACGCCCATGTCGTGGGTGATGAACATGATGGCCATGCCGAGTTCGCGCTGCAGGTTGCGCATCAGGTCGAGAATTTCCGCCTGTGTCGTCACGTCGAGCGCCGTCGTCGGTTCGTCGGCGATCAGCACGTCCGGACGGCAGGAGAGCGCCATGGCGATCATGGCGCGCTGGCGCATGCCGCCGGAATATTCGAAGGCGTATTTGTCGAGCGCCTTGTCGGGGTTGGGGATTTCCACCTGCGCCAGAAGCTCGGCCGCCATCTTGCGAGCTTCCTGCTTGGAGACGTCGCGGTGCAGGCGGATCGCCTCGATGATCTGGTTGCCGATCGTATGCACCGGCGACAGCGAGCTCATCGGCTCCTGGAAGATCATGCCGATGCGGCCGCCGCGGATCGCCCGGATTTCCTTGCCGCGCGGATCGAGCGCCGAGATGTCACGCTCGTTGTCACCGTCCGGATTGAACAGGATGCGGCCGCCATTGATGACGCCCGGGCGCGGGACCATGTTGAGGATCGTGCGGGCGGTCACCGATTTGCCGGAGCCGCTTTCGCCGACGATGCAGGTGGTTTTGCCGCGATGGAGCTCGAAGCTGACGCCGTGCAGGACGTCGTAGAGCCCTTTGCGCATGTTGAAGCCGACGGTCAGATTGTCGACGGTGATTACGGGTTTCGTCATGTCCATTCCTCGTCTCAATGGCCGTAGGGGTCGGCGGCATCGCGCATGCCATCGCCGAGGAAGTTGAATGCCAGAACCGCAAGCACCACGAAGCCGCCGGGGATGAACAACCAGGGCGCCTGAGTCACCGAGCGGAGATTTTGTGCTTCCTTCAGCAGCACGCCCCAGCTGATAGCCGGCGGCTGCAGGCCGAGGCCGAGAAAGGAGAGGCTGGTTTCGGCCAGAATCATTAGCGGGATCGCCAGTGTCAGCGAGGCGATGATGTGCGAGGTCAGCGACGGCAGCATGTGGCGGTAGATGATACGAGCCTCCGACGCGCCGTCGAGGCGGGCAGCGATGACGAAGTCATCATGCTTCATCGCCAGGAAGCGGCCGCGCACCACGCGTCCGAGTTCCGTCCAGCCGACGAGGCTGACGATCAGGGTGATGACGAAATACTGCTGGTAGATCGGCCAGGAGGCGGGCAGTGCGGCCGCCAGCGCCAGCCAGATCGGAATGGTCGGAAGGCTCAGCACGAATTCGATCAAGCGCTGGATGACCGCATCGACGCGGCCGCCGTAATAGCCCGAGATGCCGCCGAGCGTGATGCCGAGGAAAAGGCTGATGGCGACGCCGATGAGGCCGATCGACATCGAGATGCGCGTGCCGTAGACGACGCGGCTGAACATGTCACGACCGAGACGGTCGGCACCGAAGAAGTAGAAGCGGTCGCGCGGGTTCTCGCTCGCAAACAGATGCGTCTTCATCGGGAAGATGCCCCAGAGCTCGTAGGCCGGACCTTCGCCGAACAGGCGCAGATAGATCTTCGTGTCGGAGCGCTCATAGGTCACCTGGAGGGAGACCGGGTCGCGGTTGCGCTTCATCTCGTAGACATAGGGCCTGAAGTGCATGCCGTCCTCGGCATGGTCGATGAAGTGGATCGCCTGCGGCGGCTGGAAGACGGCGCGGCGGTTCTGGTCGGTCGGGTCGTCGGGGGCTATGACCTCGGCAAAGAGGGCGACCAGATAGAAGAGGACGATGACCCAGAAGCCGACGACGGCCAGCTTGTGGCGCTTGAAGGCCCAATAGGTCAGCTGCCACTGCGAGGCAATCGCGACCTTGTCATTGCCGCTGCCGCTCTCGAGGCTTGCATTCACGGAATCAGTCATATTTCACCCTCGGGTCGAGCAGCACGAGCAGGATGTCGGAGATCAGCATGCCGACGACCGTCAGCGATGAGAGCAGCAGCACGAAGGCGCCGGCGAGATACATGTCCTGCGACAGCAAAGCCTGCAGCATCAGCGGGCCGGCGGTCGGCAGGCTCAAGACGATGGCGGTGACGACAGCGCCGGAGACGAGGTTGGGCAGCACCCAGCCGATCGTCGAGACGAAGGGGTTCAATGCTACGCGAACCGGATATTTCATGATCAGCCAGAATTCGGACATGCCCTTGGCGCGGGCGGTGTCGACATAGGGCCTGTTCAATTCGTCGAGCAGATTGGCGCGCATGATGCGGATCAGGCTGGCGGTGGCACCGGTGCCGAGCACGACCACGGGCAGCCACAGATGCTTCAAAAGGTCGATGAACCGGCCCCAGGACCAGGGGGCGTTGACGTATTCGTTCGAAAACAGCCCGCCGACATCGGAGCCGAAATAGACGACGCCGATATACATGAGCACCAGCGCCAGCAGGAAGTTCGGCGTCGCCAGGCCCAGAAAGCCCAGCGTCGAGGCGACGTAGTCGCCGATCGAATACTTGCGGACGGCCGAATAGATGCCGATCGGCAGGGATATGGCCCAGGAAAACAGAAGGGTGGCAAACGACAGGATCAGCGTCAGCGCCATGCGCTCCCAGATGAGCTCCGAGACCGGCTGGCGCCATTCGAACGACATGCCGAAGTCGCCATGCAGCAGGTTGGCGATCCACTTGAAGTACTGGACGTAGATCGGCTGGTCGAGGCCGAAGCGCTCGCGCAGATTGTCGATCGCGGACTGGTCGAGTATCTCGTTGGATTCAGCAAGCTTGGCGATATAGGTGGTCAGGTAGTCGCCGGGCGGTGCCTGGATCAGCAGGAAGGATACCACGGAGACCGCAAAGAGAAACGGGATCATCCAGAGGAGCCGTTTGAGAATATAGCGCCAGAGCATGGCTAAGAGCCGTCCGTTCGGTTCGTTTCAGGTCTTTCGGATGGAGTGCCGGCCCCGGTTGGGGAGGGCCGGCACTCTCGGGCGCGTCTTTACTTCTTGTAGAAGTAGGTCTGCGGAAGCGTCGGAGCCGGATCCGGATACATCCACGAGGACGGGATCTTGTCCGGAACGTTCATCAGCTTGTTGTTGACCACACCGAAGGTGCTGGTTGCCGAGGAGATCGAGAACATTTCGAACTGGTCGGCGGCGATCTGCAGGATCTTCTTGAAGATTTCCTCCTGCTTGGCCGGGTCGGCGGCGCCCTTGAACTCGTCATAGAGCTTCAGGCGTTCCTTGTTCGATGCGTCCGGTTCCTCGCCTTCCTTGCCGCCGGTCAGGTACCAGCGCACCCACGGGATCGCCTGCCAGGAGCCCTGCGGATGGATCGGGAAGTAGTCGCGCGGATCGAAATAGGCATCGAGACCGCCCGGAGACTGCCAGACCATGAAGTCGTAGTCATTGGCTTCGCCGCGCGAATAGTAGATCGAGCGCTCGACCGAGGTGGCGTTCAGTTCGACGCCGATCTTCTGCCACTGCTCCTTCATGATTTCGAGCGCATCGCCCCAGTCGGGCTGCTCGATACCGGTGTAGTTGACGTTGAAGGTGAACCGCTTGCCGTCCGGGCGCAGGCGGTAGCCCTGGGCGTCCTTCTTGTCGAGGCCGGCGGCGTCGAGCAGCTCGTTGGCCTTGTCGGGGTCGTATTCGGTGAACTGGTGCGACAGCTGCTCGTTGTAGAGCGGGCTCTGCTCCAGCGGACCGATCTGCCATGGCTGGCCGACGCCCTGATAGACGATGTCGATGATCTCCTCACGATCGATGCCGAGCGACAGGGCGATGCGGACATTCTTGTCGTTCAGCAGCTTGCGCATCACCGGATCCTTGTGTGTCAGGTTCAGGTGAATCGTCATCGTGCTCGAGCTGGACGGGGTTGCTTCATAGAAGTGGAAGCCACCCTTTTCCATGGCCTGTGCGAGCACCGGCTTGTTGGCGAGCGTATCGATCTTGCGGCGCTGCATGTCGACATGACCGGCAACGGCTTCGAGCAGGAGCGCCTGGTTGTCGGGAGCGACACCCATGGTGACTTCGTCGGTGTAGGGTAGCTGGTTGCCCTTGTCGTCGACCTGCCAGAAATAGGGGTTGCGGGTCATGACCACGCGGGTCGTGCCGGCGGTGTAGGCCTGGTCCGTCATGATCCACGGATCAAGCGTCGGACGGGCAGGGTTGCCCCAGCGGGCCGGCGATTCCAGTTCGCCGCACTTCAGCTTGAACAGCGACGGCCAGTCCTCGACGCCGGGGGTCTCCTTGACCATCTTGTCGACGTCCGGATTGTACTTTGGCACGAACTGCTTGCAGTAGTGCTTGGCCCAGAAGACGGGTTCCTGGGCGAGTGGGGTGGCCAGAAGCTGCAGGAACAGGCCATAGGGGCCGGCAAACTTGAACTTGACGGTGTAGTCGTCGATCTTTTCCGCCTGCATGCGCTTGTTGTCGACGACATAGTTCGACGGCGCGGACGGATAGAATTCCTCGTTGTTCAGGAGATCGTCGACGAAGAACATGACGTCGTCGGCGGTGAAGGGTTCGCCATCCGACCACTTCATGCCCTTGCGCAGATGGAATGTGAACTCGGTTGCGTCGGCATTGGCCTCCCAGCTCTCCGCGACGTTCGGTTCAATTCCGGACCAGTCGGCCTTCCAGCGCGTCAGGCCCTGGGGGCCGACGATGCGCAGGATGGAGTTGTGGTCGTTCGAGCCGCCGAGCATGCGGCGCAGCGTGCCGCCATAGGTGCCGGTCTCGTTGAGCGGCGTTATGACGTCCGGTTTTTCCGGCAGTCGCTGGTCGACGGGAGGCAGTTTGCCTGCCTTCACCTGTTCCTCGAGCATGGGAGCGTCCTGGTAGGCCCAGGCACTCAGCGGGGTCAGCATCAGCGCGACAGCGGCTGACGCCATCAGCGGCCGGCGCATCCTGCACCAAATGTTGTTCATGATTCCTCCTCTAAGGCGCGGCGATTGGACGTGCCGCATCTGGCAAGCTGGCATCATAGAGGCCATGTTGTCAAACAAATTTCAAATGATGTATGACATGTTGCGTCGCATCTTAACCAGTGCGAGTATCCGCCTGCCTGACGATTTCGATAGGGACGGGCCGGAAGACGGGAGGAAATGCATGCGGATTGACTGTGTCCTGGAGCCTTGCAGCATTGTGGGCGAGGGACCTTTCTGGGATGTCGGACAGCAATGCCTTTGGTGGGTCGACATCCCTGCCGGCAAGGTTCATCGCTTTGATCCGGCTCATGGGGAAAACCGTTCGCGCGACTTCGGCGAAGTTGCCGGATGTCTTGCTGCGACGGCTGACGGCAAACTGGTGGTCGCCGGGCGGAACGGCATTTTCCGCTTCGATTTCGAGACCGGCGAGAAGACGCTGATCGTCGACCCCGAGCCCGATTTGCCGAAGAATCGCTTCAATGACGGCGCGACCGACTGCAAGGGGCGGTTCTGGGCGGGGACCATGCGCGAGGGCGGCGGGCCGGTGCCGGAGGGCACCATTTACCGGCTTGATCCGGACGGCACCTGCACGGCCTGGTTCAGCGAGATATTCACCCCCAACGGGCTGGCGTTTTCCGCCGACGGGAAGCGGATGTATTTCTCCGATTCCAACCCTGCCGTGCGCACCATCTGGGTCTGCGATTACGACAGCGAGACCGGAACGCCGTCCAATCGGCGGGTTTTCTTCGATACACGCGCGGTCGAGGGCCGGCCGGATGGCGGTACGGTGGATGCCGAGGGCTGTTACTGGATGGCGGGCGTCGGCGGCTGGCAGCTGGTGCGCTACACGCCGGACGGCACGATCGACCGGATCATCGACATGCCGGCGGAACGGCCGACGAAGATCATGTTCGGCGGGCCCGACCTCGATACACTCTATGTGACCAGTTTCGGCATCGAGAAGACGCCGGGGACTGAAGACCGGCAGCCATGCGCCGGCGGCCTTTTCGCCATAACCGGACTTGGTGTCCGGGGCGTAGCTCAAACCCCATTTGCAGGATAACGATTATGAAGATTACCGCTCTGCGTTCGTTCATGAGTTGCGACCGGGATCGGCCGCGCGTGCTGGTCGCCATCGACACCGACGAGGGTATCACCGGCTGGGGCGAGTGCTACAATCACGGTCCCGACCGGGCTTTGCCGCCGCTTCTCGACTACCTCTATCTGCAGATTGAGGGCCAGGATCCGAGACGGATCGAAGCCCTTGTCCTGAAGCTCATGCAGCAGAGCCGTTTTCCCCCGGGCGCTCTCGGCCTTGCGGCGATCTCGGCCATCGACCACGCGCTCTGGGATATTTCCGCAAAGGCGCTGAACGTGCCGGTCTACATGCTGCTCGGCGGCAATGTGCGCGATCGGGTGCGTGTCTATCAGGGCGTCTACACAGCGCCGGAACCCGAGCGCATCCGCGACCATTGCATCGAGATGCGCGAGAGCTACGGGCTCACCGCCTTCAAGCTGTCGCCCTACCGGATCGACATTCATGCCAACCCGTGGGGCAAGGTTCTGAGGACCACCGGCGACTGGGTCGAGAAGGTTACGGAAGCCTGCGGCGAGGATGTGGAGTTCGCCTTCGACGCCCATGCCAAGATTTACGAGTCCTGGCAGGCGGTGCAGCTTGGTGACGTGCTGGCGCAGTTCAACCCGCTGTTTTACGAGGAGCCGATCCGGCCGGAGAATTTCGAGGCGTGGGGCAGGCTCAAATCGCAGTTGAAGGTGCCTTTGGCCACGGGCGAGAGCCTGTTTTCCAAGTTCGAATTCCTGCGTCTGCTGCAGGTCTCGGGCGCCGACATCATCCAGCCGGACATCTGCGTCATCGGCGGGCTTCTCGAGATGCGCAAGATCGCGGCGATGGCCGAGGCCCATTATGTCAGCGTCGCGCCGCACAATCCGATGGGGCCGCTGGCGACGGCCGTCAACCTGCATTTCGCCGCCTCGCAGCCGAACTTCAAGATCCTCGAATATCGCCTGCCGGTCGGCGCCGCCTATCACAGCGACGGCATGAGCGGCGACGAGCGGGTCGGCTATGTCGTCGATCCCTATGTGCCGAAGGACGGCTACCTGGAGCTCAGGCCCGATCGGCCCGGCTGGGGCGTGGAGATCGACGAGGAGTATCTGAAAACCGACCGCTACGTGCATTGGGAGCGCAAGCTGCCGATCCGCCCCGACGGTTCGACCGCACATTGCTGAGGGTGAGGCATGGCCGAGGCGCAGGAGACGTTGCGTAGCCGGATTGCGGCGCTGATCGGATGGCGGGATGGCGTGGCAGCCACCGGCCGGGCGATCGAGACCGTAGCCATGACGGGTGGTGGCAGCCGGCAATCGGTCGTTCTGTCGGTCGATGGCCGCGACGTTCCCGGCATCCTGCTTCTGCCCGAGCGCCTGCCTTGCCCGGCGATCCTTTACTGCCACGCCCATGGTGGCAACTACGAGCAGGGGGCGGACGAGCTTCTGACCGGCGCACCGTATCTTGCCGGACCCTATGCGGAGGATCTCCTCCAGCTCGGCTTTGCTGTCCTGTCCGTCGACACGCCGGGCTTCGGATCGCGGCGGGGCGAGGGAAGCGAAAGCGCCATGGCCAAGGCGGCGCTCTGGCGCGGCGACAGCCTGTTTAGCGAGATGCTGAAGTGCCAGGCGGCGGCGCTCGGCTATCTGGCGGCGCGGCCGGAGGTCGACGGGCAAAGGATTGCGGCGCTCGGCATATCGATGGGCGGAGCGCTGGCATCCTGGCTGGGCGCACTGGACAGCCGGATTTCAGCCGTTGCCGATCTCTGCATGCTTGCCGACATCCAGGAGCTGATCGCGCTTGGCGTTCATGACCGGCACGGCATCTATCTCACCGTGCCTGGCCTGCTTGCCTTGGCTGATATGGGCGATGTCGCCGGACTGATTGCGCCGCGCCCGCAGTTCGTCGGTCACAAACGGGGCGATCATCTGACGCCGCCGTCCGCCCGGGATGCGGCTCTGGCGAAACTCAAGGCGGCCTATCAGGCGGCAGGCGCCGAGAGCGCGCTCGACTGCTTTCTCGGCGATGGCGATGGCCACAAGGAAAGCCCGGCCATGCGGCAGGCGGCGCTCGCATTTTTGAAGCGGCGGGCGGCGGCACAGTGAACGGCTTGCTGCCGACCGAGTGGCTTTTGTCTGAACGGCGGCGACGACCTGTTTGCTTAATTTATCATACAAGTATAGCGTATATGTATGAATATAAACTGGAGTCGGAGAGGCACCAGGTCGCGTCAAAAAGGATTTTCTTGACAAAGCCTTGCCGAGGGCCTTCGGAGAAGGGGCAGTTGAAGAGATGCCGGGGAGAAAGAAGACCGTGGAAGGGTTTGCGAAGTTCGCCAACAAGGGCAAGGGCACGCTTGTCTCGAAAATTGGCGAAGAGCTGAGGCGCGCCATACAGTCCGGAAAATTCTCGCCCGGCGAAAAGCTGCCGAGCGAAGTGCAACTGACCGAGACCTATGGCGTCAGCCGCACCGTGGTGCGCGAGGCGATCGCAGCCTTGCGGGCGGACGGCCTTGTCGTAGCAAGACAGGGGGCCGGCGTCTTCGTTCTGGAATCCTCGTCCGTGCCATTTTTCCCGCAACAGCGCATCGACCAGGCGCGCGTCTCCTCGATGATCGAGCTTCTGGAACTGCGCACGGCCGTCGAGGTCGAGGCGGCAGGTCTTGCCGCCCAGCGCCGGTCTCCCGCGCAGGAAGACCGCATCTTCAGCTGTCACGCCGCTGTGGTCGCCTGCATCGAGGCGCAACGGCCAACCTCGGAAGAAGACTTCGCCTTCCACCTGGCGATCGCGAGCGCCACGAACAATCCGCGCTTCCCGGAATTCCTGTCGCGGCTCGGCACGCAGATCATTCCGCGCGCCGCACTGCAGACCGAGAGCGGCGATGCGCAGGACATGAGTTATGCCAAGCGGATCTGCGCCGAGCACGAGGCGATCGTGGTGGCGATTTCCAACGGCGACGAGGAGGGCGCGCGCGAGGCGATGCGCCGGCACCTGAAAGGCAGCCAGGCCCGCTACCGCGCCCTGTTGCGCTCTGATGCGCTCTCGGGTGCCGCGCGGACGCTGTCGTCCTGATTTTTCTCGATAGGGAATGATGTCGGGCGGCCCACGGGCCGCCCTTTTCCGTTCAGAGTGCCGCGCCGTGTTCGGCGATCATCTTCGTCAGGCTGCCATCGGCCGGGAAGAGCGGGATCAGGCAGGCCTGCAGCGCATGATAGATGTCGTCGCGGGTCGGGAAGAGTTCGGCTTCCGGCTTCATGTCTTCCGACAATTGCTGGTGCCAGCCGCCATTCTCGCGATCGACGAAGTGGCGGGCGATGGTGTCCCAGATCTTGCGGTAGCTCTCCTCGTGGAAGTCGCCGAATGCGTGCTCGTTGAGGAAATGCGCAGCACCTGCGCCTTCGGCCATCGGCCACCAGAGCTTGAAGGCGCGGGAGACTGCATTGTCCCAGCCGATGGTGTAGACGAAGCCACCGCGGTCACGGTCCCAGCCGAGCGCCATGGACTGGAAGAACAGCGCCTTTGCGGCTTCCGGCATCCAGTCGTGCTTTCTGCCGCCGAGTGTCCAGAGCTGCAGGACGAGGCGGGCCCATTCGAGCCAGTGGCCGGGCGTCGAGCCGGACGGGCGGAACATCTGGTCGCCGTCGTAATCCTGGTCGACGGTCCAGTCCGCGTCGAAATGCTCGGGAACGCGGAAGCTGAGTTCGGCAGCCTTGCGGTTGATGATCAGGTCGGCGATGCGCTCGGCCTTGGCGAGATAGTCGCGCTCGCCGGTCACCTCGAAGGCCGCCATCAGGGCCTCCGTCAGGTGCATGTTGCAGTTCTGGCCGCGATAGGTGCCGCCGTCCTTGGCCGACCAGTCGCGTTCGAATTCCTCGGCGATGGCGCCGTGGGCGTCTTCCCAGAAGCGGTTGTTGATGACGGCGGTGATATCAGCCAGCAACTCGTCGGCCAGCGGATGGCCGACGGCCTTGGCGGATGAGGCGGCCAGCAGCACGAAGGCGTGGCCGTAGCCCTGCTTGGAGGCGTCGACCGGTCCATTGTCATCGACCCGCCAGAAATAACCGCCGTGTTCGGTGTCGCGGTGGCGGTTCCAGAGGAAGGTCATGCCGTGGTCGACGATGTCCCAGGCGCCGGGGCGGCCGAGCAGATGGGCGATCGCGAAGCAATGGATCATCCGGCAGGTGACGTGGATGCCGCGTACCGGATTATCCGCTTTCGGCACGCTGCCGTCGAGGTTTAGCTCGAAGAAGCCACCCTTGGGATTGATGATCGCGCCTTCGAAGAAGTTGAACAGGTTGTCGGCCTGGCCCATCAGCCAGCGGCGGTGATAGGGGCGGTCTTTCCACTTTTCCGGATTGGCTTCCGCAATTTGACCCATCGTCTTCTCCCGTTATGCTGGCGTCATCAAATCGGTCCACCATCTATCGCTTTTGCCCGCCGATGTCACCGTTGCGGCACCCTTGTCGTTGATCAAGTTTTGCGATGGACATGTTGACATAAAGATATCTTTATGTGATCTGCAGTGCTTATGCATGCACACGAGGAGAATGCCCATGTTCGATGATCTCTTTGGCCCCGAGGGAGAAAAGCGCGACGGCAGGGAGATCGCCGCGGCCCTGAAGAAGGCCGCCAGCGAGCGCATCCTGATCCTCGACGGCGCCATGGGCACGCAGATCCAGGGGCTCGGCTTCGACGAGGACCATTTCCGCGGCGATCGCTTCATCGGCTGTGAGTGCCATCAGCAGGGCAACAACGACCTCTTGATCCTCAGCCAGCCGAAGGCGATCGAGGAAGTGCATTACCGCTATGCGATGGCGGGCGCTGACATCCTGGAAACCAATACCTTCTCCTCGACGGTGATCGCCCAGGCCGACTATGCGATGGAAGACATCGTCTACGACCTCAACCGCGATGGCGCCCGGCTTGCCCGCCGCGCGGCGATCCGCGCCGAGAAGCAGGACGGCAAGCGCCGTTTCGTCGCCGGTGCCGTCGGGCCGACGAACCGCACCGCGTCGATCTCGCCGGACGTCAACAATCCCGGCTACCGCGCCGTCACCTTCGACGGCCTGCGCCAGGCCTACGGGCAGCAGATCGTCGGACTGATTGACGGCGGCGCGGATATCATTCTCATCGAGACCATCTTCGACACGCTGAACGCCAAGGCGGCGATCTTTGCGGCGGAAGAGGCATTTGCCGAGAAGGGCATCCGTCTGCCGGTGATGATTTCCGGCACGATCACCGACCTTTCCGGCCGCACGCTGTCCGGCCAGACGCCGTCTGCCTTCTGGAATTCCGTACGCCACGCCAACCCGTTCACGATCGGCCTCAATTGTGCGCTCGGCGCGGATGCGATGCGGCCGCACCTGCAGGAGCTGTCGGGTGTGGCGGACACCTTCATCTGCGCCTATCCGAATGCCGGGTTGCCGAACGCCTTCGGCCAGTATGACGAGACGCCGGACGACATGGCCCGCCAGATCAAGGGCTTTGCCGAAGAAGGCCTCGTCAACGTCGTCGGCGGCTGCTGCGGCTCCACGCCCGAGCATATCGCTGCGATTCGGGACGCCGTCTCGACTTTCAGCCCGCGCGCCGTTCCTGAGCACAGGCCCTTCATGTCGCTTTCCGGCCTGGAGCCTTTCGTGCTGACGCCTGAAATCCCCTTCGTCAATGTGGGCGAGCGGACCAATGTCACGGGCTCGGCCAAGTTCCGCAAGCTGATCACCGCCGGCGACTACAATGTCGCACTCGATGTCGCCCGCGACCAGGTCGAGAACGGTGCCCAGATCATCGACATCAACATGGACGAAGGCCTGATCGACTCGGAAAAGGCGATGGTCGAGTTCCTCAACCTAATTGCCGCCGAGCCGGACATCGCACGCGTGCCGGTGATGATCGACAGTTCGAAATGGTCGATCATCGAGGCGGGCCTGAAATGCGTGCAGGGCAAGGCGCTGGTCAACTCCATCTCGATGAAGGAGGGCGAGGAAGCATTTCTCAAGCAGGCCGAACTCGTGCGCCGCTACGGTGCCGCGGTCGTGGTCATGGCCTTCGATGAGCAGGGGCAGGCGGATACCTACGAGCGCAAGGTCGAAATCTGCACGCGCGCCTACAAGCTCCTGACCGAGAAGGTCGGTATCGCGCCGGAAGACATCATCTTCGACCCGAACGTCTTCGCGGTGGCGACCGGCATTGAGGAACACAATGATTACGGCGTCGCCTTCATCGAGGCGGCGCGGACGATCCGCGAGACGCTGCCGCACGTGCATATTTCCGGTGGGGTGTCGAACCTCTCCTTCTCCTTCCGCGGCAACGAGCCCGTGCGCCAGGCCATGCATGCCGTGTTCCTCTATCACGCCATCCAGGCGGGCATGGACATGGGCATCGTCAATGCCGGCCAGCTGTCCGTCTACGAGACCATCGAACCGGAGCTGCGCGAGGCCTGCGAGGACGTGGTTCTCAACCGCAACCCGAACGCCACCGAGCGGATGCTGGAGATCGCCGAGCGCTATCGCGGCACCGGCACCAAGGGACCGCGCGAGCAGGATCTTTCCTGGCGCGAATGGCCGGTCGAAAAGCGGCTGGAGCACGCGCTCGTTAACGGCATCACCGAATATATCGACGCCGACACGGAGGAGGCGCGCCTTGCCGCCGAGCGCCCGCTGCATGTGATCGAGGGGCCACTGATGGCCGGCATGAACGTGGTCGGCGATCTGTTCGGCGCCGGCAAGATGTTCCTGCCGCAGGTGGTCAAATCCGCCCGCGTGATGAAGCAGGCGGTTGCCGTGCTGCTGCCCTACATGGAAGAGGAAAAGAAGGCGAATGGCGGCGACGGCCGCGAAAGCGCCGGCAAGGTTCTGATGGCGACCGTCAAGGGCGACGTCCACGACATCGGCAAGAACATCGTCGGTGTCGTGCTCGCCTGCAACAATTACGAGATCATCGATCTCGGCGTCATGGTGCCGGCCACGAAGATCCTGGAAACGGCGGTGAAGGAAAAGGTCGACATCATTGGTCTCTCCGGCCTCATCACGCCATCGCTCGACGAGATGGTGCATGTGGCTTCCGAGATGGAGAAGCAGGGCTTTGATATTCCCCTCCTCATCGGCGGTGCGACGACCAGCCGTGTCCACACTGCCGTCAAGATCCATCCGCGCTACCAGCGCAGCCAGGCCGTCTACGTCACCGATGCCAGCCGCGCCGTCAACGTCGTCTCGACGCTTCTCTCCAGGACGGCGCGCGACGGCTATGTCGAGCAGATCCGGGCCGAATACCGCAAGGTGGCGGAAGCCCACGAGCGCGCCGAACGCGAGAAGCAGCGCCTGCCGATCGCAGCCGCCCGCGCCAATGCCGTGAAGCTCGACTGGGAGGCCTACCAGCCGGTGAAGCCGAGTTTTACCGGCACAAAGGTGTTCGAGGATTATGATCTCGCCGAGCTCGCCCGCTACATCGACTGGACGCCGTTCTTCCAGACCTGGGAGTTGAAGGGGCGTTATCCGGCGATCCTGGAAGACGAGAAGCAGGGCGAGGCGGCACGCCAGCTCTTTGCCGATGCTCAAAGCATGCTCGAAAAGATCATCGCGGAAAAATGGTTCCGGCCGCGCGCGGTGATCGGCTTCTGGCCGGCCAATTCCGTCGGCGACGACATCCGCCTCTACAAGGACGATGCCCGCAAGGACGAGCTGGCCATGCTGCATACGCTGCGCCAGCAGCTGTCCAAGCGCGGCGACCGGCCGAATGTGGCGCTATCGGATTTCGTTGCGCCGGAAGCTTCCGGCAAGCCGGACTATGTCGGCGGCTTCGTGGTGACGGCGGGCATCGAGGAAGTGGCGATCGCCGAGCGTTTCGAACGAGCGAACGACGATTATTCCTCGATCCTCGTCAAGGCGCTCGCCGACCGTTTCGCCGAAGCCTTCGCCGAACGCATGCACGAGCGGGTGCGCCGCGAATTCTGGGGCTATGCCTCAGACGAAAACCTGACGAGCGACGAGCTGATCGCGGAAACCTATGGCGGCATCCGGCCCGCGCCGGGCTATCCGGCGCAGCCGGACCACACGGAAAAGACGACGCTGTTCAATCTGCTCGACGCGACTGCGGCGACCGGCGTGGAATTGACCGAGAGCTTTGCCATGTGGCCGGGCTCGTCTGTCTCCGGCCTCTATATCGGTCATCCCGACAGCTACTATTTCGGCGTCGCCAAGGTCGAGCGAGACCAGGTGCAAGACTACGCCAATCGCAAGGGCATGAGCGTGGAAGAGGCCGAACGCTGGCTGGCGCCGGTGCTGAACTACGTGCCGAGCGGGGCAGGGGCGGTCGACGACGCGGCGTAACTTACGCCGTTTGGACATGCCCCTCCCCAGCCCCTCCCCACAAGGGGGAGGGGCTTCGCCGCCACGCGCTTGTTCTCCCCCACAGACCTTAAAATCAGTTCGAGGTTTGCAGGGTGGGAATGCGTTGCCGGAGGTTAGTCCCTCCCCCTTGTGGGGAGGGGTTGGGGAGGGGAACTCGCGCTAGCGATTATTCTTCGCAAACCGATTCAACCTGTTGAGCATCCGATTCCGCTTTTTGCTCCAAGGCCCTGTTTCAGAATCCCTTTCCAGCCTCACAGCCAGATCGGGTTGGTCCAGGCGCGTTTGCCGGCGGCGTCGATCACCGTGATGCGGATCCACGGGGATCTTGCGAAGCGCTGCAGCGGGATGCTGGCCTCGCTCATCGAGTGGCCGTGGGTGGCGACGGCGGCGGTGCCGTGGCCCTGGACGATGACGGAGGCGACGGCGGTCGACTGGACGGTGACGGCGGACGCCGACAGGGACACGCCGCGAATTTCCGGGCCCTGGCTCGAATAAAAGTCGCCGCGCTTCAGGGCTTCGAGCAGAAGCTCCGGCGTGTTGGCCTCGGACTTGACCATCACCCAGCCGCCGAAATGGTCCGGCTCGTTGAAGTGCGCATCATCGGTGGCAATCAGTGTCAGCCGGCGGCCTTCGGAGAGCAGGAGGTCGGCGGTGTGGAAGCCGTCCGGCCGGTCGCAGCCCATGGCGCAGCCGTGATTGTAGACCTCGACGGCGTGGGCGGCGTCGATCGAGCGGGCGTCATCGAGCGTCATGCCCGACCACTGCGGATGGGCGACGGCCACGAAGGCGCCGGCGTCGCGGGCGCGCCTGGCGATCTCCGGCCCTGTTTCCTGGCCTTCGACGGGTGTGAATTCCGGCGTGTGCGACGGGGCGAAATCCTCCGGCAGGCCGACGGCGAGGATATGCCAGAGTTCGCCGTTCTGCATGGCGCCGGAATGGAGTTCGGCGCCGAGTATGGTGGTGAACGTGTTGTCGCGGAAGGGCTTCGTGTCGGCGATCGGATAGTTGAAGCGGCCGACGAAATGATCGGTCAGCGCGATGAAGTCATAGCCTTCCACCTTGTAGCGCCGGCAGACTTCTTCGGGCGCCAGAATGCCGTCCGACAGGGTGGAATGCGTGTGCAGATTGCCGCGATGGAAGCGGCCGGGGGCGGAAAAGGCGGACAACGGCATGATGAATGCTCCGGTGGCGGGGCTTGAAGGACGCCGGCCCCGCCGGGCGGCAAGCGGTGCTTTCAGACGCCGTTTGTGTTCCGATTATTCGCGGATGACAAGCAGATCCGCAGCGGCAAAATGCAGCGTCGCCATGTCGCCGATCGCCGGCGGCTTGAGGCCGGGATTGTTGAACATGTCGAAGGAAATCGCATTGCCGCCAACATCGATCTTGGTGCGGATGACGGAGCCGAGGAAGTTGGTCGAGATGACCTTGCCGGTCAGCGCCGTGTCGCCCTCGGACGAATTGAGCGAACCGGCTTCGGGACGCAGTGCCAGCGAGATCTTGTCGCCGCCGTTCATAGCGCCGAGCGATTCCGTCAGGCTGATCGTCTGGTCGCCGATGGTGATGGTGTTGGCCGCGGGATCGGCGACCTTTGCCTCGATGATGTTGAGCGTGCCGACGAAGCTCGCGACGAAGCGCGTCGCCGGCGTGTTGTAGACGTCTGACGGCGAGCCGATCTGGTCTGCGCGGCCGGCATTCATGACGACGATGCGGTCGGAGATCGACAGCGCCTCTTCCTGGTCGTGCGTGACGAAGATCGTGGTGATGCCGAGCTTTCGCTGGATGGCGCGGATTTCCTCGCGCAGCGAGACGCGGATCTTGGCGTCGAGCGCCGAGAGCGGCTCGTCAAGCAGGAGAACCTTGGGGCTTGGAGCTAGCGCGCGGGCAAGCGCCACGCGCTGCTGCTGGCCGCCGGACATCTGGTAGGGGAACCGGTCGGAGAGATGCTCGAGATGGATAAGGCCGAGCATTTCCTTCACCCGCTTCTGGATGTCGGCCTTGCTCATGCCGGCGATCTTCAGGCCGAAGGCGACGTTGTCGAAGACGGTCATGTTGGGAAACAGCGCGTAGGCCTGGAACACCATGCCGATGTTGCGCTGGTTCGGCTTCAACCGAGATTGGTCGACGCCGTTGATGGTGATCATTCCGCCTGTCGGGATTTCGAATCCGGCGACCATGCGCAGGATGGTCGTCTTGCCGCAGCCCGACGGCCCGAGAAAGGAGATGAACTCGCCTTCGTCGATCGCCATGTTGAAGTCGTGCACGACTTTGACCGGGCCGAAGCTTTTCTGGATGTTGGTGAGTTCTAGAAAAGACATTGGTTTTCAGTTCCTTCAGGCGAGGCGTGCGCTGGAGCGGGAGAGGCGCGAAACGAGCTGGATCAGGCCCATGGAGAGCCAGGTGACGGCGAATGCGATGATGGCGAGCGCCGGCGGTTCATAGGCCCGGTTGGCGCCGATCAGCTGCAGATAGGGGCCGAAGGCCGGTCGATTGAGCAGCGAGGGCAGGGTGAACTCGCCGATGACGATCGCGAACGTGATGAACGAGCCGGACAGCACGCCGCTCATGACATTCGGGAAGATGCAGCGGAACATGATCATCGGCCAAGAGGCGCCGAGGCTCTGGGCGGCTTCGGTCAGCGTGTTGACGTCGATCGCGCGCATCGCTGTGTCGACGGCGCGGTACATATAGGGCAGCGACAGCGTCATGAAGGCGAACATCAGCAGCGCATCGGTGCCGCGCGTCGTGCCGGTGAACGGGATCAGCGACGACGAATTGTAGAGCCGCAGATAGCCGAAGACGACGACGATGGCCGGGATGACCAGCGGCATGAGGCTCAGGAACTCGACGACGGGGCGGATCTGCGGCAGGCGCAGGCGTACCCAGTAGGCGGTCGGAACGACCAGCAGCATGCCGAAAAAGATCGTCAGCAGCGCCATGACGATCGAATAGGAAAAGGATTCGTGGAAGTTGACGTCCGAAAATACCGACCGGTAGGCGTCGAAGGAATATTCGCCGCGGCGCATGCGCAGCGAGAATTCGAACGTGCCGATCAATGGGACGATGAAGTAGAGCGAGCCGATGAAGACGGCAAACCAGGCGCCGATATTCTTCGCATTCATTTCTGCCACCTTTCGGCGCGCACGCGCAGCCAGATGTAGATGAGGTTCGAAATGCCGGTGATGACCACCATGCCGAAGGCCAGCGCATAGCCGAGATTGGGGTTGTGCAGCACGTCGCCGCGGATCTGGGCATAGAGCTGGATCGGCACGATGTTGAAGGTCGAGCCGGTCAGCGAGTAGGCGGTGGCGATCGCGCCGAAGGCGTTGGCGAACATCAGGAGCAGCGTGCCGAGGATGCTCGGGAACAGGATGGGCAGCGCCACGCGGGTCCAGTATTGGAAGGTGGTGGCGCCAAGGCTCTGGGCGGCCTCCTGCCATTCCTTCTTCATGCCGTCGAGGGCCGGGGTGATGATCAGCACCATCAGCGGTATCTGAAAGTACATGTAGGTGATCGTCAGGCCGGTGAAGCTAAGCAGGTTGAAGCCGTGGGCGTAGATGTTCAGCCCGACGGTTTCCTTCAGGATCAGCGTCAGAAGACCGGTGCGGCCAAGCGTGGCGAGGAAGGCGAAGGCCAGCGGCACGCCGGCGAAGTTCGATGCCACGCCGCAGAATGTCATGATCGGCGAACGGATGAATTTCGGCAGATCGCCGAGCACCACGGCCCAGGCGAGAAAGAAGCCGACGAGCCCGCCGCCGAGCGCCGAGGCGACCGATACCTTCAGCGAGATCAGATAGGAGGCGAGGATCTTGTCGGTGAACAGCCCGCGGATGTTTTCCAGCGTGAACTGGCCGTCCTGATTGAGGAACGCGCCGATCAGGAGATAGAGCGTCGGGGCGATCAGGAACATCACCGCGAAGATCATGAACGGCGCGATGCCGAGCCAATCGACGACCTTCTTCTGCACGGCGGCGGACCGGTTAGCTTGCATGGGGCGGGCGCTTTCGAAAAGTCTTCAAACAATCAAGTGCCGCGGGGAGTTTTCTCCCCGCGGCATTGTCGGTTTCAGTATTACTGAACGCTGGCGCCGACGACCGAATCCCAGTTTTCGGTGATCGTCTTCTTGTAGGCGTCCTGCTCTTCGAGCGTCGGGAAGATAGCCTTTGCATAGGCTTCTGCCGGCGGCAGCTTGTCGAGCATTTCCTGCGGGATCTTGCCAGCCTTCGCCATCGCGTTGAAGCGGATCGGGTGGCAGTAGCCCTTCAGCCAGCCGAGCTGACCTTCGTCGGAATACAGGTATTCCATCCACAGCTTGGCAGCGTTCGGGTGCGGGGCATAAGCCGAGATCGCCTGGACGTAGACGCCGGCGATGACGCCGGTTTCCGGGATGACGACGTCGATCGGCGGGTTGCCGTTCAGCGTGTCACGGTCGGCGAGCGCGTTGTAGTCCCAGCGCAGGATGATCGGGGTCGTGCCCTGTGCGAGCGGAGCCGACTTGCCGATGACCGGAACGAAGTTGCCCTTGGAGTTCAGTTCCTTGAAGAATTCGAGACCAGCGTCGCCGGCCTTGGCGACGTCGCCGCCGGCAGCCGAAAGACCAGCCGCGAAGACAGCCGAGATGGCCTGGCTCGACGTGCGCGGGTCACCGGCAAGTGCCACCATGTTGGCATATTCCGGCTTCAGCAGGTCGGCCCAGTCCTTCGGGCTTTCCGTGGCGATGTCCTTGTTCACTTCGAAGGCCATGACGCCGTAGTAGTCGCCGTACCAGTAGCCGTCGGCATCCTTGGCGGAATCCGGGATTTCGTCCCAGGTCGAGACCTTGTAGGGCTGCACGAGGCCGTCAGCCTTGGCGGACGGACCGAAGGACAGGCCGACGTCGATGACGTCCGGAGCCTGGTCGCCGGTGTTGCCCTTGTTGGCCTTGATGGCTTCGATTTCGTCGCCGGAGCCGGCGTCGGGGTTCAGTTCGTTGACTTCGATGCCGTACTTCGCCTTGAAGCCGTCGATCAGAGCGCCATAACCGCACCAGTCATGCGGCAGGGCGATGGTGGTCAGCTTGCCTTCCTTCTTGGCGGCGGCAACGAGGTCGTCCATGGAATCCGCATATGCGAAAGGTGCGGATGCCACCATGATCGCTGTCGTCAGCGACAGCATGCGGTGCAGGGTGTTGGTCACTTCTGTTTCTCCTCTTGTGAGCTACGGCCGAACGGCTTGCTCGGCGTTATTGAACTTGTGTGAATCCTGTGTGACGGTTTCCGTTGCGTGAGTTTCGTACATTGCGGACGCCGTCAGTTCTCCTGTCTCAACGTTTGTCCTGCGGCCTGCGGCCTGTTTGCTGCAACCTTCGTTCTCCCTATCTTGCCTTCCGGAAAAGCCTGGACTGTTCGAACAGGCTTTCCAGGGTGTTGATGCGTTCCCGGGTTTCGTCCCAGCTGTCGTTCTGCACGGCTTCGATCAGTGCCTCGACGACGAACAGGATGACGACGGAGGAGTCCCATGCGGAGGGCGCCTCGATCTGGATGCGGAAGACATGGCTCGCATGCTTGGCGGCGGGCGAGGCCCATTGGTCCGTGAAGACGACAATCTCGATGCCGCTTTCCGCGGCCGCGCGGGCGAGGCGGACGAGTTCTTCCTCATAGCGGCGGATGTCGAAGATCACCAGTACGTCGCCCTTCGCCATGTTCAGCACGTATTGCGGCCATGACGAGGAGTTGGAGGTCATCAGCGTCGCGCGCGGGCGGATGACCTGCATATGGGTGAAGAGATATTCGGCAATGGCGCCGGTGATGCGGCCGCCGACGAAGTAGAGGGAGCGGTCGCGGTCGGCCAGAAGTGCGGCCACCTTGTCGAACGTCGCCGTGTCTATGCCGGTCAGCGACTGGCGCAGGTTCGACATGATCGCATCGGCGAAGCGGTTGAGAATGTGCGTGTCCGGCGCGTTTGCCGCCCAGCGGTCATGCTTGGCGATGGGATTGGACAGGGTTTCCTCAAGCTCGTGATGCAGATGTGCCTGGAACTCCGGATAGCCCTTGTATCCGAGCTTCTGCACCATGCGGGCGACGGTGGGCGTCGACACGCCGGCCTGTTCGGCGATCGCCGTGATGCTTCCGAGCCCCGACACCGGGTAGTTTTCCAGAATACGGTCCGCAAGCATGCGCTCGGCGCGCGTCAACCCGCCGAAATTGGCATGAATCACGTCTGCAACTGTTCTTGGCGACGTATCCGACACTGATGTTTTGTTCCCCGCCCGGCTTTTGCCGGTGCCTTCTTTTTATCACTAAAAACGGTGTTGATCAGCGAGTCAATAAAAATGTAAAGAATTTTTCTGTCGCCATTGACAGTGACAGGATTGTGAAGAATTCTCTTCATAAATTCGAAAGTCAGTGCGGAAAGGCCCCGGTTTCATGCTGCATCATGCCGGATTGTTGACGCGATCGGAAGGCGATCCCGTCGGGATGGTCAATCCCGACGGTGCGGGCGATATCCTGATCGTCTGCGAGCATGCGTCGAGGCGCCTGCCTGCAAGCGTTGGCAATCTCGGCCTGACGAACGATGTGCTGAAAAGCCATGTCGCCTGGGATCCGGGCGCGCTGGCCGTTGCGGAACGCCTGTCGGCAGCCTTTGATGCGCCGCTGGTCTATCAGCAGTTTTCGAGGCTGGTCTACGACTGCAACCGTCCGCCGGAATCGCCGGGCGCCATGCCGGAGACTAGTGAGATTTATGAGATTCCCGGCAACCGCAACCTGTCTGAACAGGAGCGTGATGCGCGGACCGAGGCGCTTTATCTGCCGTTTCATCGCCGGGTCGAAGAGGTGATCGAGGCGAGGGTGGCTGCGGGGTGCGGCACGGTGCTTGTCACCATGCACAGTTTCACGCCGGTCTATTTCGGCAAGCAGCGGGAGGTCGAGATCGGCATCCTGCACGACGACGATGCGCGGTTTGCGGATGCCATGCTGTCCGCCTGCGACGATCTCGACAGCCCGTACCGCGTCAGACGCAATGAGCCTTACGGCCCGGCCGACGGCGTGACGCATACGCTGAACCTGCACGCCAAGGCGCGCGGCATGCTGAACGTGATGATCGAGGTGCGCAACGACCTGATCGCCGACGAGGCCGGTCAGGCGAGGGCGGCTGGCTATCTGGAAGATCTTTTGAAACAGGCCCTGCAGAAAAGCAGCTGAACGACAAGAAGAGCTGTAGGGTACGGGGAACAGTCAGGACGAGGTAAGGCGCGGGTCACGATCCGAACTGGAGAGGGAAATGACGATTTTGAGGGATGCAGGCAGATCACGGCGCGGGGGCGTCGATGCCTGATTATTTGAAAACCTATGTGCGTCGCGTCGACCGGTTCAACCGGCGTCTCGGCCGAATTGTGATGTATCTCGTCTTCGTCCTGATGGGCGTGCTCTTGTATTCATCGATTTCAAAGGTGTTCTTCCTGCCGGCTAATTGGACGCTGGAAATGGCGGAGTTCATCATGATCGCCTATTTCCTGCTCGGCGGTCCCTATTCCATGCAGCTCGACAGCCATGTGCGCATGGATCTGATCTATGGCCGATGGTCGCCGCGCACCAAGGCGATCGTCGACTGCTTCACCATCTTCCTGCTGCTCGCCTATCTCGGCTTCATGCTCTATGGCGGCATTTCGTCGACCATGTATGCGCTGGAATACGGCGAGACGAGCTATTCGTCCTGGTCGCCCTACATGGCACCGATCAAGATTGCCATGACGCTCGGCATTTTCCTGATGATCCTGCAGTCGATCTCCATCCTGATCAAGGACGTCGCCATCTGGAGAGGGGAGCCGATCGATGACGTATGAGTTGATCGCCTTCTTCATGTTCCTGTCGATGATGCTGACCATGTTTACCGGTCAGCGGGTGTTCGCCGCGATCGGTGTCGTGGGCGTCGTCGCTGCCGCGCTCCTCTGGGGTCCCGGCGGCATGGAACTGGGCTTTTCCGCCGGCATGAAGCTGATGAAATGGTACGCGCTCGTGACGCTGCCGCTGTTCATCTACATGGGCTACCTGCTGTCTGAATCCGGTCTTGCCGAAGACCTCTACAAGATGTTCCACGTCTGGATGGGCGGGCTGCCCGGCGGTCTCGCTGTCGGCACGATCGGGCTGATGGTCATCATCTCGGCGATGAACGGCCTGTCGGTCGCCGGCATGGCGATCGGCGCGACGATCGCGCTGCCGGAACTTCTGAAGCGCGGCTACGACAAGATCATGGTCTCGGGTGTGATTCAGGCGGGCTCCTCGCTCGGCATCCTCGTGCCGCCGTCGGTCGTGCTCGTTCTTTATGGCATGATTGCCCGCCAGCCGGTCGGCAAGCTCTGGCTGGCCGGTGCCTTCCCGGGCCTGCTTCTGGCGGCGCTTTTCACCATCTACATCATCATCCGCTGCAAGATGCAGCCGGAACTGGCGCCGATGCTGTCGCCCGAGGAACGCAATGTTCCGATGAGGGAAAAGCTGAAGCTTCTGCGGGCGGGGATCATTCCCTTCCTGATCTTCTTCCTGATGATGGGCCTGTTCATCATGGGCGTCACCAGCCTTGTCGAAAGCTCGGCGATCGGTGCGGCCTCCGCGCTGCTGGCCGCCTGGTACAAGGGTCGCCTGACCAAGGAGGTCTGGAACCGCACGCTCGAGCAGACGCTCGGCATCACCGCGATGTTCATGTGGATCATCATGGCGGCGCTCTGCTTCGGTGCGGTGTTCGACGGTCTCGGCGCGGTAAAGACGATCTCGTCGATCTTCCAGGACAAGCTCGGCCTCGGTCCCTGGGAAATCCTCATCCTGATGCAGATTTCCTTCATCATCATGGGGACGTTCCTGGACGATACCGCCATGCTGGTCATCGTCGCGCCGCTCTACATTCCGCTGGTCCGGGCGCTCGGCTTCGATCTCGTCTGGTATGGTGTGCTCTACACGATCACCTGCCAGATCGCCTACATGACGCCGCCGTTCGGCTACAACCTGTTCCTGATGCGCGCCATGGCACCGCCGGAAATTGCGCTGAAGGACATCTACAAGTCGGTCTGGCCGTTTGTAGGACTGATGATCATCGGGCTCGTCATCGTGATGCTGTTTCCGCAGATCGCGCTGTGGCTGCCGGAAAAGGTGGCGGTCCGGGGCTAGGTGCCGCGCACGGATTTTTGAAGGCCCCCGACAGAAGGGGCCGGACTGTGAGACCGGTGGCGGGGGATTTCGCTGCCGATAAGACAAACCAGAGAAGCTTTAGAGGGATACCAACATGAAAAGCAGACGCGAATTCCTGAAGAAGGCCGGGGTTGCCGTTGCCGCCGCCGGTCCTGCTACGCTTGCCGCTCCCTATGTGAAGGCGCAGGCGCCGATCAAGTGGCGCCTCCAGACCTATGCCGGCGCGGCGCTTGCCGAAGAAGTGGTCAAGCCCTGCGTCGAGAAGTTCAACAAGGCCGCCAATGGCCAAATGGAAATCGAGCTCTATACGGCCGACCAGCTGGTGCCGACGGGCGAACTGTTCCGCGCCATGCAGCAGGGAACGATCGACGCCGTCCAGTCCGACGACGACTCGATGAACTCGCCGGTCGACATCAAGGTTTTCGGCGGCTACTTCCCGTTCGCCTCGAAGTTTTCGCTCGACGTGCCGACCCTGTTCTACAAGTACGGTCTCGCCGAGATCTGGGACGAGGCCTATGCCGAAGTCGGCGTGAAGTGGCTGTCCGCCGGCGCCTGGGACCCGTGCAACTTCTCCACCAACAAGCCGATCAAGTCGCTTGCCGACCTGAAGGGCCTGCGCGTGTTCACCTTCCCGACGGCCGGCAAGTTCCTGGAACAGTTCGGCGTCATTCCGGTGACGATCCCCTACGAAGACACGCCGGTTGCGATGCAAACCGGTGAAATCGACGCGGTCGCCTGGTCGGGCATTACCGAAGTGCACACCGTCGGCTGGGAAGACACGGTGAAGTACTTCCTGACGAACAACATCTCCGGCGGCTGGTGCGGCTCGTTCTTCGCCAATGCCGACCGGTGGAAGGAAGTGCCGGAGCACCTGAAGACGCTGTGGAGCGTCTGCATGGACTCCTCGCATTACCACCGGCTGCACTGGTACTGGGGTGGCGAAGCAGCGCTTCGCGCCGGCGGATCGCCGCTCGAACTCACCACCATTCCGGCCGAAGAGTGGAAGACGGTCGAAGACAAGGCCATGGAGTTCTGGGACGAAATCGCCACCCAGAGCGAACGCAATGCCAAGGTCGTCAAGATCCTGAAGGACTACCAGGCGGTCATGGCCAAGGCAGGTTCGCCTTACCGCGAAGGCTGATCGCCGCTATATAAGAGATCGCGGTCCGGAGCATGCGCGCTCCGGACCGTTTGCAGTTGATGGACAAAACGCTCGAGGCAGGAACCCAGATGACCGCCACCTACACGTTCGATGAATTGAAGAAGGATGTCGCCGAAGGGCGCATCGATACCGTCCTTTCCGTACAGGTGGACATGCAGGGTCGTCTGATGGGCAAGCGTTTCCACGCTGAGCACTTCATCAACAGCGCCTATGAGGAAACCCACTGCTGCAACTACCTGCTGGCGACCGACATCGAGATGGAAACGGTGCCGGGCTATACCTCGGCCAGTTGGTCGGCGGGCTACGGCGACTATACCGTCAAGCCGGACCTTTCGACCTTGCGCAAGATCCCGTGGCTCGAAGGCACGGCGATGGTGCTCTCCGATTTCTACGATCATCACACGCATGCGGAAGTGCCGCTGTCGCCGCGCTCGATCCTGAAAAAGCAGATCAAGCGCCTGGAAGCGATGGGCATGAAGGCCTTCATGGCGACCGAGCTGGAGTGCTTCCTGTTCGACGAGAGCTATGAGAGCGCCAATGCCGCCGGCTACCGCAACTTGAAGCTTTCGAGCGCCTATAACGAGGACTACCACATCCTCCAGACCACGAAGATCGAGAATGTCATGCGGGCGATCCGCAACGGCCTCTACGGTGCCGGCATTCCGGTCGAAAACACCAAGGGCGAGGCGTCTGCCGGCCAGGAAGAGATCAACGTCCGCTACGCCGAGGCTATGCTGGCTGCCGACAATCATTCGATCGCCAAGCACGGCGCCAAGGAAATCGCCTGGCAAAAGGGCAAGGCGATCACCTTCCTCGCCAAGTGGCACGGGCAGGCCGCCGGCAACTCTTCGCATGTACACCAGTCGCTCTGGAGCCTCGATGGCAAGCCGCTCTTCCACGATCCGGCGCGTGAATCCGGCATGTCGGAACTGATGGAACATTATATCGCCGGGCTTCTGGCGCATGCCGAGGAGATGACCTATTTCCTGGCGCCCTACATCAATTCCTACAAACGCTTCATCGCCGGCACCTTTGCGCCGACGAAGATCGTCTGGTCGAAGGACAACCGCACGGCCGGATTCCGTCTCTGCGGCGAAGACACGAAGGGTGTGCGGGTGGAATGCCGCATTGGAGGCGCCGACCTCAATCCTTATCTTGCGTTTGCGGCGCTGCTGGCCGCCGGCATCGACGGCATCGAGAAGAAGATGACGCTCGAAGCGCCGTACACAGGCGACGCCTATGGCGCGGCCAATGTCCGCGAGGTGCCGAAGACGCTCCGCCAGGCGATCGAGACCCTGAAGGGGTCGAAGATGCTGCGCGAGGCGCTCGGCAGCGACGTCATCGACCATTACGTCCGGGCGGCGGAATGGGAGCAGGAAGAATTCGACCGCCGCGTCACCGACTGGGAAGTCGCGCGCGGCTTCGAGAGAGCCTAACGAAAGAAACGGGTTCGCAGCAGAACCCAGCAAAAGGTAGTGAAGATCATGACCATGATCCGATGCATTTCGCCGGTGAACGGCGAAGTATATGCCGAGCGTCCGGCTTTGGCGCTGGATGATGCCCGCGCGGCGGTGGCACGTGCGAAGAAGGCGCAGAAGGCATGGGCGGCCCGTCCGCTGGAAGACCGCGTCCAGCTGGTCCTCAAGGGCGTTGCACGCCTGAACGAGATGGCCGACGAGGTCGTCACCGAGCTTGCCTGGCAGATGGGCCGGCCGGTGCGTTACGGCGGCGAGTTCAGGGGCTTCAACGAGCGCTCCAACTACGTCGCCGAGATCGCCGCGTCGTCTCTGGCGCCGCTGGTCATCGAGGACAGCGCCTCCTTCGAGCGCCGCATTGAGCGCGAGCCGCATGGTGTCGTGTTCGTCATCGCGCCGTGGAACTATCCCTATATGACGGCGATCAACACGGTCGCTCCGGCGCTGATGGCCGGCAACACCGTCATCCTCAAGCATGCCAGCCAGACGATCCTCGTCGGCGAGCGCATGGTGCGCGCCTTCAACGAGGCCGGCGTGCCGGAGGATGTGTTCCAGAACGTCTTCCTCGACCATGACACGACCTCGGCGCTGATCGGCGAGAAGAGCTTCGGCTTCGTCAACTTTACCGGCTCCGTCGAAGGCGGCCGTTCGATCGAACGAGCTGCGGCCGGCACCTTCACCAATGTCGGTCTCGAGCTTGGCGGCAAGGATCCGGGCTACGTCATGGAAGACGCCGATCTCGATGCGGCCGTCGACACGCTGATGGACGGCGCGATGTTCAATTCCGGACAGTGCTGCTGCGGCATCGAGCGCATCTACGTCAACGAGAACCTCTACGACGCCTTCGTCGAAAAGGCCGTCGCCTTTGCCTCGTCCTACAAGCTCGGCAATCCGCTGGAGCAGGAAACGACGCTTGGCCCGATGGCCCACAAGCGGTTTGCAGCGACCGTGCGCGACCAGGTGTCGAAGGCCGTCGCCAAGGGCGCCAAGGCATTGGTCGATCCGAAGCTGTTCCCGCAAGATGACGGTGGTGCCTATCTCGCGCCGCAGGTCCTCGTCGACGTCGATCACACGATGGACGTGATGACCGAGGAAAGCTTCGGTCCGGTCGTTGGCATCATGAAGGTCAAGAACGACGCGGAAGCGCTCGAACTGATGAACGACTGCAAATACGGCCTGACGGCATCGCTGTGGACCAAGGATGCGGAGCGCGCCGCCCGCATCGGCCGCGAGATCGAAACCGGGACCGTGTTCATGAACCGCGCCGACTACCTCGACCCAGCACTTTGCTGGACCGGCTGCAAGGAAACCGGCAAGGGCGGCTCGCTCTCCGTCATCGGCTTCCACAACCTGACCCGCCCGAAATCCTATCATCTCAAGAAGGCATGACTGACATGACCATTACCGCCAACTGGAGCTATCCGACCGCGATCAAGTTCGGGGCAGGGCGCATCAAGGAACTCGCCGATCATTGCAAGGCGACCGGCATCAAGAAGCCGCTTCTGGTCACCGACCGCGGCCTTGCCAGCCTGCCGATCACGGCGCAGGCGCTCGACATTCTCGACGCAGGCGGCCTCGGCCGGGCGATCTTTGCGGACGTCGATCCGAACCCGAACGACAAGAACCTTGAGGCCGGCGTGAAGGCCTTCAAGGACGGCGGCCATGACGGCGTTATCGCCTTTGGCGGCGGCTCGGGCCTCGACCTCGGCAAGTGCGTCGCCTTCATGGTCGGCCAGAGCCGTCCGGTCTGGGATTTCGAAGACGTCGGCGACTGGTGGACGCGCGCCAATTCCGACGGCATCGCGCCGATCATCGCCGTGCCGACGACCGCCGGCACCGGCTCGGAGGTCGGCCGTGCCTCGGTCATCACCAATTCGGCGACACACACGAAGAAGGTGATCTTCCATCCGAAGTTCCTGCCGTCGATCACGATCTGCGATCCGGAACTGACCGTCGGCATGCCGAAGGTGATTACCGCCGGCACTGGCATGGACGCCTTCGCGCATTGCTTGGAAGCCTATTCCTCGCCCTTCTACCATCCGATGAGCCAGGGTATCGCGCTCGAAGGCATGCGCCTCGTCAAGGAATACCTGCCGCGCGCCTATGCCGACGGCACGGATATCGAAGCGCGTGCGCACATGATGTCGGCTGCCGCCATGGGTGCCGTCGCGTTCCAGAAGGGGCTCGGCGCCATCCACTCGCTGTCGCATCCGGTCGGCGCGATCTACAATACCCACCACGGCATGACGAATGCCGTCGTGATGCCGCCGGTGCTGCGTTTCAACCGTCCGGCAATCGAGGACAAGATTGCCGCTGCGGCCGCCTATCTCGGCATTTCCGGCGGCTTCAACGGCTTCTACGATTACGTGCTGCAGCTTCGTGAAGAGCTCGGCGTGCCGGACCGCCTGTCGGCGCTCGGTGTCGACACCAGCCGCATTGACGAGATGTCGGAAATGGCGATCGTCGACCCGACGGCCGGCGGCAATCCGGTCGAACTGACGCTGGATGCGGCCAAGAAGCTTTTCGGCGAGTGCATCTGACAATCTGACAAACAAGAGCCGGGCGCGCCGTAACTCGCCGTGCCCGGCTTTTTGCTGCTATGTGCGAAGATGGAACCGGTTACCGGTCGCGGAAATGCCGCGGTGATTTCAGAGGGATGAGCGCTTGATGGCGGGGGTCGGCTTGTAGCCTAGTCGTTCGGAGAGGTCGCGGGCTTCGCTCAGGAGGCGGTCGAGATAGGCTTCCCGATGCTTTAGCCCGTCCTCGCGAGGGGTCACGAGGCAGAGCGTGGCGATCGGCGTGCCGTCGGCCTGATGCACCGGTACGGCGAAGCAATAGGTGTAGTTCTCGACCACGCTGTTGAAGGTGAAGAAGCCATCGGCGGTGGCCGCGCGGACCTCCGCGATGAACTGGGCCGGATCCAGATGCCGGCCATTCGGGAGGACGAAGTCTTCCGGCGGAATGAAGTCGAGGATTTCCTGATCGCTCATGTGGCCGATCAGCAGACGGCCCGACGCCGTCCAGGGAATCGAGACGAGTTCGCCGACGGCCGAGGAGATGTGAAACGGGCGGAGGCCCTCGCGCATCATGGCGACGGTGTATTTGTTGCCTTCGAGCAGGCACATCTGTGCGGTCTCGCGAGTCTGCTCGGCCAGATGAGTGAGCGAGATGTCGCATTCGCGCATCAGGTCGAAGTGGTCCGAATAAGCGTTGCCCAGAAAATAGAGCTTGCGGCCGAGATAGACCCGGCCGTCGCCGCCGGAGTATTCCAGCATGCCGTGGCGCAAGAGAAGATTGACCAGCTCGTAGATGGAGGAGCGCGGCGCCTCCATCGCGATCGCCAGTTCATTGGGGCGGATCGGCTGGCGATGGGCGCGCAGATATTCCAGAATTTCGAAGGCGCGATCAAGTCCGCGCGCTCTCTTGGAACCTGCCTCGTCCGTTACCTGTCCAGCCATATGCCATCCCGCTCCTGCGCCACGTCTTGTGCCTGACTACATCTTATCCGCGCGAAACGCGACACAATCAATTTCCACCTTGCAATCGACCATCATCCGCGATTGCACGCAAGCCCGCGCCGGCGGGTTGGCGCCGAAATACTCGGCGTAAACACCGTTGAAGGACCAGAAGTCGCGCGGGTCATCGAGCCATACGCCGACGCGCACGACGTCTTCCAATCCGTATCCGGCCTCATCGAGAATCTTGATGACATTCTCGATCGTCCTGCGGGTCTCGTCCACGATGCTGCCGCGGACGATCTCGCCGTTTTCCATCGGCACCTGGCCAGATACGTAAAGCCAGCCATTGGCCTGGACGGCCCGGGCGAAGGGCAGGGGCTGTCCGCCGGCACCCTTTTCGCCGGCTCCAATGCGCTTGATCGTCATATTTCCTCGCTTTAATTTTCTAGTTGAAACTGGAAGTTTTCAGGAATTCGGCCAGACGCTCCGTCTTCGGCCGGTGGAACATCTCCTTGGGGTCGCCCTCTTCGGCGATGACACCCTTGTTCATGAAGATGACGCGGTGGGAGACTTCGTAGGCAAAGCGCATCTCGTGGGTGACGAGCAGCATGCTCATGCCGTCGGACGCCAGCCCCTTGATGACCTGCAGCACTTCGCCGACCAGTTCTGGGTCGAGCGCCGACGTCACTTCGTCGAAGAGCATCAGGCGCGGGTTCATGGCGATCGCGCGAGCGATGGCGACGCGCTGCTGCTGGCCGCCGGAGAGCTGCCCGGGATAGTGGTCCGCCCGCTCGGCGAGGCCGACGCGTGCGAGCCATTTCTCGGCCAGCGCCCGGGCCTCGTCGCGCGGCATCTTCTTCACCTTGACGAGACCGAGCATGACATTGCCGGCAGCGGTCATGTGGGGGAAGAGGTTGAATTGCTGGAACGCCATACCGGTCATCGACCGCTGGCGAGCAATGTCCTTCTCGCTGCGGCGCTTGCGGGTGCCGCCTTCCTCGATATAGCCGATCTGCTCGCCGTCGAGCCGGATCTGGCCGCCCTGGAATTCCTCCAACATGTTGATGCAACGCAGCATCGTCGTCTTGCCGGAGCCGGAGGAACCGATGATGGAGATGACCTCGCCCTGCTGCATGGAGCAGTCGACGCCCTTGAGGACCTCCAGGTCGCCGTAGCGCTTGTGCAGGTTCTTGATGTCCAGAAGTGTGTTGTTCGCAGCTGTGCTCATGGGCCGTGCTCCTCACGAACTGATGGCGGTCTTGCGCTCGACGTATTTGCCGAAACGCTCGATGCCGTAATTGATGACGAAGTAGAGGAAGCCAGCGAAGAAATAGAATTCGAGGCTCATGAAATTGCGGGAGATGATCTGTTGCGTGCGCAACAGCAGTTCCGCCACGCCGATGACCGACAGGAGTGTCGACGCCTTGACCATTTCGGCCGCGGTGTTGACCCATGTCGGCAACATCTGTCGCAGCGCCTGCGGCCAGAGCACGTAGGCGAAGGTCTGCGAAAACGTCAGGCCGATGGCCTTGGCCGCCTCTGTCTGTCCCTTGTGGATCGACTGCAGCGCGCCGCGCAGGATTTCACCGACATGCGACGAGCAGAATACGGACAGCGCCAGCACGCCGGCCTCGAACGGGTCGAGATTGATGCCGACCGTGGAGAGGATGTAGTAGCTGGCAAGCACCAGAACCAGCACCGGGGTGCCGCGCACGAAGTCGGTATAACCTCTGGCGATCAGCCGGGCGAACCGGTTGCCGTAGACGAGCGTAAGGCCGAGGACCACGCCGAGGATCGATCCGGCGGCGATGGAGGCGAACGAGATCGACACCGTCAGGCCGAGGCCCTTCAAGATGACGAAGCGGGCAAGCCAGACCTGGTCGAGGAAAGCTGAAAACTCGTGCATGGCCTACCTCCCAATCGTCAGTCGGCGTTCGATGGCACGCATCAGCGCGGCCAGGATGGAGCATGTCGCAACGTAAAGTCCGGACGCGACGAGCCATGTCTCGACGACGCGGAAGGTCTCCACATTGATCTTGCGCGCCTCGAATGTGAGTTCGGGGACCGCGATCGCGGCGGCGAGCGAGGTGTCCTTGAACAACGAAATCAGGGTCGAGGAGAGCGACGGCAGCACGTTGCGCAGCATCAGCGGAATGATGATGGAGCGGCGGATCTGGCCCGGTGTCAGGCCGATCGCCAGCCCGGCTTCCTTCAGTCCGACGGGAATGGACAGGAGCCCGGCACGGAAGACCTCGGCGAGATAGGCGCCGGAATAGATCGCCAGTGTGACGATAAAGCTCGAGATCTTGTCGAGGCGAACGCCCATTTGCGGCAAGGCGAAATAGGCGAAGAGAATGAGAACGAGGATCGGCAGATTGCGGATGACCGTGACGTAGAGAGCGGCCAGCCGGCGGATCCAGGCATTGCGACCGGTCAACGCGAAGGCGACCACAAGCCCGATGCCGGCGCCGATCAGAAGCGCAACGAAGGCGAGCTCCAGGCTCAGCAGGAGGCCTGCGAGCAACTGGTCGAAATTGCGCCAGACCGCCGAGAAGTTAAGGGTATAGCCCATCGATATTCCTGTCAGAGCAGATGAAAACGGCGGGGCGGAAGCCACATGCTCCCGCCCCGCCTCTCAATTACTTGAATTCGACGGGGAAGCCGATCTGCGGCGGTGCGAGGTCCTTGCCGAACCAGGTCTTGAAGGACTTGGCATAGGTGTCGAACTCGACGCCGGTCATGGCTTCATGCAGTGCCGTGTTGACGAAGTTCAGCCAGTCCTGGTCTCCGCGGCGCACCGCGCAGGCATAGGTCTGCGGGTTCCAGCCGTAGCCGGCGTCCTTATACTGGCCGGCGTTCTGGGTCATGTACCAGGCGATCGACGACTGGTCGGTGGCGGTCGCGTCGGCACGGCCGGAATTCAGCGCCTGATAGATGAGGTCCTGCGAATCATACTGGTCGACCTTGGCGTCGGGCAGGGCCGCATGGACCATGTCCTCGGCATAGACATTCTGCAGCACGGCGATCGTCACGCCGGAGCCGGCAGCCTTCAGGGCGGCGTAGTCGGCATAGCTGCTGTCAGCCTTCAGCATGAGGCCGACGCCTTCGCGGTAGTAGGGAATGGTGAAGGCGACCTGCTGGGCGCGCTCGCCGGTGACCGTCATGAACTGGCAGGTGATGTCGACCTTGCCGGTCGTGATGTTCGGGATGCGCGAGTCGGAAGACTGGTCGACATACTCGATCTTGTCGGGATCGCCGAAGAGTGCCTTGGCGACGATGTGGCCCATGTCGACGTCGAAGCCCTGCAGCTTGTCGTCAACGCTCTTGAAATGCCACGGCGGGTTCGTGCTGCCGGTGCCCATCACGAGATGGCCGCGCGCGAGGACCTCGTCCAGCTTGCTGTCGGCGCTGAAGGCCAGTGTCGACATGGCGGTCAGCAGCATGGTTGAGGCGAGTGTGATCGAACTGATGCGGGTGAAAGTGTTCATCCTGGTTCCCCTTGCTTCGTTGTGAAGTTTGAATGTCCAAAATATCGGACACATGTCCTTTTTATTGGATTTTGATATGAAGTCCGACATGAGGGGCTTTGTCAAGCGGGAAAACATCAGCGTTCGGCGCGCACGTCAGCGGCCGTCGACAGCCGCAACAGGCTGCGTGCCGGGCGTTTCATGAATGCGAGGCTGCCGAACCGTCGAGCCTTCCGTCAGGCATTCCTGACTTGATGGACGTCAAATGCGGCGGTCCATTAGGATCTTCTCATCATCGATTTTTGCCAGTTTTTCCGATGGTTATCCCCCAATTCTCACGAGTGGAAAGGTGGTGGTGGCCGTTAACGCCTCGTTAACCGTGCTCCGTAACACTTGGTTAACCTCGCACCATGCTTCCCGGTGCATTCAAAGAGGGCGAGATGGGGCTCGCGGTTCAGCAGGCGGAGAATACAGTATGCAAGTAATTACCCTCGCAAACGCAAAAGGCGGCGCCGGCAAGACTACCGCGTCCCTCCTTCTTTCCACCGAACTCGCACGGGCAGGGCACAAGGTGGTCGTGCTTGATGCCGATCCGCAGCGCTGGATCTCCTCCTGGCACGAGGCCGGCGGCATCATTGCCAATCTCTCGGTGATTTCCGAAGTCAGCACGGCCTCGCTACCCTGTCACATTCAGGATGCCCGCATGGCAGGTGTCGACTATTTTATCATCGACCTGGCCGGCGCGCGTGACGCGCTGGTGACCACCGCCCTCGGCCTTTCCAATCATGTGCTGATCCCCGTGCAGGGCTGCGCGATGGATGCAAGGGGCGCCGCGCAGATCCTCGACCTCCTCAAGCTCTTGAAGGAAAAGGCGGGCATCCACATCCCGCATTCGGTGGTGCTGACGCGGGTAACGTCGATGGTCACCACGCGGGCGCTCGCCGCAATCAAGGACCTGTTGTCCGCGCGCGGCGTGAACGTGCTTGATACCGCGATCGTCGAACGGACCGCCTTCCGCGAAGTGTTCGATTGCGGCGGGACGCTCTACACGATGGACGCCGCCAAGGTCAGCAACCTCGACAAGGCACAGGAAAATGCGAGGGCCTTTGCACAGGAGGTCCTCACGCTCATGCCGGCGCGCGTCAAGGCCCGGCCGTGCGGCCGTGTTCCCCAGGTTCAGCCGGAAAGACGCTTCGGCTTCTGGACCAAATCTGCGGCCTGATCTCCTCCCAAGCTCGGCCGAACAACAGGCGCCCGGTCATCAGGCCGGGCGCCTGCTGCTTGTGGCCTGTGCGGTTTCTTGAAAGGCCGCCTTCCTCGTCTGCTGTTTAGCGACATCTCCTCCGGGTGCGGCCGGGAGGATCTGTCATAATATACACACCCCCAGGTTGAGTTTGTTCGTGCGTCTTGAGGCGCGATTCTTGTCGTTGCAATTTAGCCGGCTAATCGATTGTTCACCAATTTCGATCATGATATAGGTCTGGTCGCGAGCGGAAATCCTCGCTTCTTGTTCATATAGTTGTGGATTTCAAATGGAAATTTTTCCTTTGCAGGGGACGCCATTGCGCATGTCCGTGTGTCGGTCCATTCTGATATATGAGGCTCTTCGGCGCGGGCAGCGTGCGCTTTAAACGAGTGTTTTTGATTTGTCGCTAATGGAATGACCAGGAGGATATGAGGAAATGGATGTGATAACCTTCGCCAATGCGAAGGGCGGCGCCGGCAAGACGACGGCAGCCTTGCTGTTGGCTTCCGCTCTGGCGAGAGCGGGACACCGCGTCATGATACTGGATGCCGATCCGCAGCGGTGGGTTTCCCGGTGGAGCGAGGAAGCCGGCACGATCGATAATCTGTCGGTGATCGCCGATGTCTCCACGTCTTCCGTCCCCTGTCATATCAACGATGCGCGCATGGCCGGTGTGGAATATCTCGTCATCGACCTTGCAGGCGCAAGCGATCCGCTGGTGACGACCGTTCTCGGACTGTCCAATCACGTGCTCATACCCGTTCAGGGGTGCGCCATGGACGCGAAGGGGGCCGCACAGATCCTCGACATGCTCAACACCTTCAAGGAACAGGCCGGCATCGATATCGCACATTCGGTTGTGCTGACGCGCGTCCCGCCGATGGTGACGACACGGGCGCTGGCGGCTGTGAAGGCGCTGCTCGCGCAGCGGGGTGTCCATGTGCTCGACACGGCGATAATCGAGCGGGTGGCGTTTCGTGAGATGTTCGGCTGCCGCGGCACGCTCTTCACGATGGACCCGTTGCGCGTCAGCAACCTCCTGAAGGCGCAGAAAAATGCACAGATGTTTGCCGAAGAGGTGCGCGGCGTGCTGCCCCGGCAGGCCAAGATCCGTCACTTCGTCCGGGACAAGCGCAAGATGCGATCGGTTCCATCCAAAAGCCTGTCGATCGCCTGAGCGGCAACGTCGCCGGCGATCAGTCGACGAATTCGACGGTGACGCCGGGCTTGACCATCTTGGCGAGCTCGTTGGCGTCCCAGTTGGTCAGGCGCACGCAGCCGTGGCTGGCCGTCTTGCCGATCTGCGACGGTTCGGGTGTGCCGTGAATGCCGTAGGTCGGCTTCGACAACGCGATCCAGACATTGCCGACGGGACCGTTCGGGCCGGGGTTGATCTGCAGGATCTGGTTGTTCTCACCCTGCTTGAAGTTGATCTTCGGATTGTAGGTGTAGCCCGGGTTCAGCGCGACGCGCTCGACCGTCACGGTTCCGGACGGCGAGGGGGTGTCTGAGGAACCGATCGTCGCCGGATAGGCAGCGATCAGGCCGCCATCTTCCCCATAGGCGAGCACCTGCTTCTTCGCCTTGTCGGCGAGAATGCGCGTGACGTTGCCCTTCTTCGGATTGCCGGGATTGACCACCTTGATGATGGTGCCGGGAATGGAGAAGTCGACGCCAGGGTTCAGCTCCTTCAGGTAGTCTTCATCCATGTGGAACCGCTCTGCCAGCATTTCCGACGTCGACGTGTAGGACATCGCCGGCAGCTTGGCCTTCTGGCTGTAATCGCTCGGGATTTCGGCGACATACGGTCCGGCCGCGTCGGCGGCGGTGATGGTGTAGTTGACGATCGGCAGGCCGCCGGAGAGCCGGAGGTTCTGCATGACGGTCTCGTCGTCGTTCAGGTCGTTGATGTTGAGCTTCTCGCCCGTCGTGTGCTCATAGGCGGCGACCGCCTTCTGGACGTTCGAACCCATGCGCCCGTCGATGACACCCGGCGAAAAGCCCTCACGGTCGAGGAAGACCTGCAGGGCCACCACTTCCGGCTTCGAACGCTTGCTCAGCGTCAGGTTCGGATCGTCGCGCTGCAAGGCCGGCTCGACCGACTTCGGCGGCGTATAGGGCTTGGGCAGCGTGTTGGCGTATTGCGGAACATCCTCGTTCGCCTGGTCGGCCTGGTCATCGGGTGCTGGCGCATCCGGATAGGTCGGGGCCAGCGGCTCGCGATCAACCGTGCCGCGGTTCGGCACCGTGCCGGTGATGATCTCCTGCTGCTGTCCATAACCGTCCGAAGGCGTTTCGCGAACGGTGACGCGTGAATTGCGACGACCCTGCTCCTCCAGCCAGCTGTAATACTGGTCTGCGGGCACCTCGGTCGCGATCAGCACGCCGTAACGGTCGATCAGGACGCGGCGGCCATAGGTGTCGAAGCGGGTCGTCACTTCGCCTTCCTCCGGCACGTAGTCCAGGATATCGCCCTGCGGGGTGACGAGGACCACCTGGCTGCGGCCACCGCCACCCCAGAGGTCGCGGGCATCGGCTGTTGCGGTCCCCGCGAGGGTTCCGATGAGCAGCAAGGCAGGCAGAAGAGTTTTTGCGTTTTTGATCACTGCAGCAGTACCATTCTTTCAAAGACTATTTTCTGTAGCGCCCGAATTTGGCCCGAATATGGATTTTCGTTTCCCGAAGGCAAGGATAAGCCCTAAGAATCCAATGGCAAACGGGAATCGCCTTCCCCTAACGGACAGGATAGCCGATGATTGAATTTCATGTAGGCCGGGGCCCACATCTTTTTCTCGACGAAGCCTCTGCGCTGGATGTGCAGGGATGTGTTGTTGGCGGGGTGGACATTGCGCCCGGCAAGGCCGTTCCGGATGACGGCGATCCGCGCATTCTCCATTCGGTCGGCGGTTTTCTCTTCACCTGCGGTCCGGATCACATCCGGCATCCCGAACCGATCGAGGGCCGGACGGACGGCAGGAAGTTCCCGTTGCATGGCTCACTTGCCGGCACCCCCGCAGTCGTCATTTCGAACGAACAGTCGAGCAGTCGCGCGGAAATCAGCGCCACCGTCGTCGTCGAACTCGCCCAGGGCGGAGCCGCGCGTCTGGAGCGCCGTTGGACGATGGATGGCGCTAGCGGCGCAACTACGCTGAGCGACCGGGTGGTCAATATCGGAGACACCCCGTTTCCGCCGGTCTTCATGTATCATATGAATATCGGCGCACATCTTTTCGACGACCGCACGCGGCTCGACGGCGCCATGTTCGAGGACGGTTCGATCGGCTGGAAATTCGGAAACACGGACATGAAGGTGTTCTGCGTTCCCGCCACCGTCGAGCCCGGTCATGAGGAGGCCGCCATGGCGCTCGGGCCGATTGCCGGCATTGCCGGTCGCACTCTGAAGGTTGCCTTCTCCGTCGATACGCTCCCCCATCTGCAGATGTGGCGCAACCAGGAGCGCCCGGCGCATGTGCTCGGGATCGAGCCAGTCTCACATCGCTGGGTATCGCGTGCCGAGCTCCTGGCCGCGGGCGAACTCGATCGCCTGCAGCCCGGCGAGAGCCGCGACTATTCGATCAGCTTCGTCTTTGAAGACTGATGCGCGCCTGATTGACGCTACGAAGATTGACGCGAGCGGGCGCTTGCGCGTAGACAACTGCCAAACCAATTCGAGGAGAGGCTTATGGATATCCGCGAGATCAACGACGAATACTCGGTGAGCGGCCAGATCATGATCGAGGAACTGGATGCCATCAAGGACATGGGCTTCAAGTCGATCGTCTGCCACCGTCCGGACCAGGAAGACGCTGGCCAGCCGGCGTTTGCCGACATTGCTGCCCGCGCCGCCGAACTCGGCATCGAAACCCGGCATATCCCGGTCGGGCCCATGGGCGTGACCGCAGAAGCGGTCGAAGGCATGGTCGACGCGCTTGACGAACTGCCGCGGCCGATGCTCGGCTATTGCCGGTCCGGCGCGCGCTCGACCCGCATCTACGAGCAGACCGTCCATATGCGCGGATAATCTTCGGCCCGTTCGTTTTTCCGGGGCAGTGCAGGCGCTGCCCCGTTTCCTTTTCCACCTTCCATTCATCAAGGAGACCATGATGAGCATCAAGCGTATCGAAGCCGGCGCCCGTATGAGCCAGGCCGTCGTTCACGGCAATACCGTCTATCTCGCAGGCCAGGTCGGCGAAGGCGAGACCGTTGCCGAGCAGTCCAAGGACGCACTGGCTGAAGTCGATCGCCTGCTGGCCGCTGCCGGCACCGACAAGTCGAAGATCCTGCAGACGATCATCTACCTTTCCGACATGTCGACGTTCGCCGAAATGAACGCTGTCTGGGAAGAATGGGTCGATCCGGCCAACACGCCGGCCCGCGCCACCAGCGGCGCTCCGCTGGCTGCGCCGAAGTACAAGGTCGAATTCGTGGTGACGGCTGCGCTCTAAGCGCCACCGGCCTGAGATCGCAAAAAAAGCCCCGGTGCATTCGCGCCGGGGCTTTTTGGTTTGAGAGGCTGAGTCAACGCCTTCGGAAATCGATTCCGTTTCCCCGGGCAAGTGATTGAACCCGCTTGACGTTCACCGCTTGCCCGCTGCTGCGATTTCGCTCAGCGTTCGCGTCGGCGTGATGGCTTCCGGATCGAGCTTGATCTCGATGATGGCCGGCTTGCCGCTCGCTCTCGCGCGTTCGAAGGCCGGTGCGAAGTCTGCCGTCGTCTCCACCGTTTCGCCATGGCCGCCATAGGCGCGGGCGAGTGCTGCGAAATCCGGATTGACCAGATCGGTGCCGGAGACGCGGCCCGGATATTCCCGTTCCTGATGCATGCGGATGGTGCCGTAGGTGTTGTTGTTGATGACGAGGGTGATCAGCGGCAGGCCGTAGCGCACGGCGGTGACGAATTCCTGGCCGTGCATCATGAAGCAGCCGTCGCCGGCAAAGCAGATGACCTCGCGTTCGGGAAACAGCGCCTTGGCGGCAACCGCCGCCGGCAAGCCGTAGCCCATGGAGCCGGAGCAGGGGGCGGCCTGCGTGTTGAAGGCATGGAAGCGGTGGAAGCGGTGCAGCCAAGTCGCGTAGTTGCCGGCGCCGTTCGTGAAGATTGCATCGGCGGGGGTATTTTCCTCGATCCATTCCATGATCGGTCCCATCTGGACGGCGCCGGGGCCGGTCTTCGGCGGGGTCGACCAGGTGAGATAGGCGTCATGCATGGCGCGGGTGCGTTCGGCAAAGCGTTCGCTGTCGGCAAGCTCGAACCCGGCCAGGGCGGCGACGAAGTCCGACGGCGCGGCGCAGATCGCCAGATCAGGCCGGTAGACGCGTCCGAGTTCTTCCGGGTCGGGGAACACGTGGACAAGCGTCTGCTTCGGATAGGGAATATCGATCAGAGTGTAGCTGGAGGACGGCATTTCCGACATGCGGGCACCGATGAGGATCAGCAGGTCGGCTTCCTTGACCTCCTTGGCGAGCGCCGGATTGATGCCTATGCCGACGTCGCCGGCATAAGAGGGGCTCAGGTGATCGAACAGCATCTGGCGGCGGAAGGAGCAGCCGACGGGCAGGTCGCAGCGTTCGGCGAAGGCCCGGATGCCGGCAACGGCTTCCTCGTTCCAGCGTGTGCCGCCGAGAATGATCATCGGGCGCTCGGCCTTCTGCAGCCGGTCACGGAGGTCGGCGATCTGGGTGGGGCCGGGATGGGCGGAAACGGGCGTGAAGGATTTTGCCTCAGGCGCCTCCACCTCGTCGCGCAGCATGTCTTCGGGGAGCGTCAGAACCACCGGACCGGGGCGTCCGGACGTGGCGACGGCGAAGGCGCGCGTCACGAATTCGGGAATGCGTGCGGCATCGTCGATTTCGCCCACCCATTTGGCGAATTCGGTGAAGGCGCGGCGGAACTCGACTTCCTGGAATGCCTCGCGCTCGCGGGCATCACGCTGCACCTGGCCGATGAAGAGGATCATCGGAACCGAATCCTGCATGGCGATGTGCAGGCCGGCCGAGGCGTTGGTCGCGCCGGGGCCCCGCGTGACCATGCAGATGCCGGGCTTTCCGGTCAGCCGCCCCCAGCAGTCCGCCATCATCGCCGCGCCGCCTTCCTGCCGGCAGACGATCATCTCGATCTTGCTGTCGTGGAGCGCGTCGAGGACGGCAAGGAAGCTCTCGCCGGGAACGCTGGCGATGCGCTCGACACCATTGGCTTCAAGCGCCTCAACGATGAGCTGGCCGCCCGTCTTCTTCATGTCCTATCTCTCTTTCAGTCTTGCGCCCACAACGGGCGAGTGTTTGTCGAACGCCGATCAGGGCGGAACGGGTTTGGTTTCCGACACCACACCCCGCTGCAGCTGGCGCTCGCGAAAGACGATGTAGAGGCCGGAACCGATGATGATGGCGATGCCGAGCCATTTGACGGCATCGGGGAAATTGCCGAATACCAGCCAGCCGAACACGGTTGCCGACACGATTTCGATATATTGCAGCGGGGCGAGCACGGAGGCCGGCGCCAGGCGGTAGGCGCTGACGCTGAGGAAACCGGAAAGCGCTGCCACGACGCCGACGCCAAAGAGCCAGATCAAGGCGGTACCCGACGGCCAGGACGGTTCGAGCACGGCCATGCCGGCGGCATGACCTGCCCACAGCAAGAGCGCCGCCATGGGCACGCCCCAGAGCGCCATCTGGAACTGCATCGACCAGGTGTCCTCATGCTGCGACACCGTCCGGTTGATCAGGCCGAAAATGGCGAAGCAGAAGGCGGTGACGATCGGCAGCAGGGCGACATAGCCGACATCGGCGAAGCTCGGGCGGATGACGATGACGGCGCCGAGGAAACCGACGGCGCAGGCCGTGTAGCGGCGCCAGCCGATCGTCTCGCCGAGGAAGATGCTGGCAAGCACCGTCAGGATGATCGGCTCGACGAAGAAGATGGCGATGGCATCGGCGACGGCCATCTCGGCCAGCGTCGTGACGAAGCAGACCATGGCTATGACGATCACAGCGGCACGGGCCGCATGGATGAGGCTGCGGCGAATCGAAAAGCGTCGCCAGCTGCCGTTGACGATCACCAGCGGCAGCATGAACAGGGCCTGGAAGACGAAACGGGCGAGCGTGATGACGCCCGGCGAAACGCTGTCGGTCGCAAGCTTGGCGAAAATGTCGATGCCGGGCGCCAGCAGCGTCGAAATCACCATCAGTCCCATGCCCTGCAGGATGGGAGACGCAACGGCCGGAATTTTGTCAGCGGATGGCGAACTCATGGTCTTCCTATAGCCTCGCGGCCCGGCAACGGCATGTGATTTTCTCTCATCGGTTCATGCCGTTTGCGCGGATGGGGGTGATGGATCGAGATATTGCTAGGCTCTCGCGCCCGGGCTTGGTTTGCAAACGTTGACGCACCAGGCGGCAAAGTCGGCAGCGGCCTTTTCCCGGCCGATGTCGTTCAGCGTCTCGTGGCGCGCCTCGGGGTTGATGATCGTTGTGACATCGCGGTAGCCGAGACGTTTCAGGTGATCGGAAAGCCAGCGGATCGCCTTGCCCTTGTTGGTCGCGGGATCCTCGCCGCCGCCGACGAGGTGGATGGAAAAATCCTTCGGCAGCCGGGAGAGTTTGTCCGGGCGCAGCGGCCGGGCGGAAAGCTCCATCACATCAAGCCACATCGAAATGCTGGCATCGAAGCCGCAGAGCGGATCGGCGTCATACTTGTCGACTTCCTCGGGGATCCGCGAAAGCCAGGCGGAGGCAGGATGATTGCCGGGAATGGACCGGCCCCAGGCCTCGAAAGTCGCCTTCGGCATCACGAAACTTGGGACGTCCGATCCCATCAGCATGCGCTCGGTCTTCAGCACGCCGAGTGCCACATATCGACCGGCGCCGAGGTGGAAATTGGAGTTCCAAACGGTCACGGCCGAAAATTTCTCGGGATGGGCGACCGCGGTATTGAAGCTGATGAGGCCGCCCATGGAATGGCCGAAGAGGATGACCGGCAGGCCGGGATGGCGTGCGGCGGCCAGATCGCGCATGGCGATCACGTCGGCAATCACCTTGTCGACGCCGTCTCTGCCGGCAAAACGCCCGATCGGCGCATCCGGAGCCCGCGTCTCGCCATGGCCGCGATGGTCATGCGCATAGACATGGAAGCCGTTGTTGGAGAGCACATCCGCAAACGGCGCGTAGCGCCCGGAATGTTCGGCAAGACCGTGGCAGATCAGAACGGTGCCGATAGCGTCACCTGCAGCCGGCTGGTGGCGATAGGCGATCCGCGCACCCGACGGCGCCTCCAAGAATTCAAACTCGCTGAACATGTCTCCTCCGCGTCACCAAGCGAAGCGAGCATTGGCGATTTTGAAGGTCGGGGCAATGGGCTTGCATGATTATTCCGCCAACTCCACGAGCGGGCCGATTGCACTGTGTCGATCGCCGGATATCCGCTTGTCGTCCGCCATTCGGCCGGAAGCAATCCCCGCCGGATCAACACTCGGCCATTGCCTGCGGACCCTAAATCGCCTACATGGGCGGCAGATTTCCCTGAATTTCAAATGGAGCGCGCGGACCAGCATGGCACGTCAGTTCATCTACCACATGGCCGGGCTCAACAAGTCCTACGGCAACAAGAAGATCCTCGAGAACATCCACCTGTCCTTCTATCCGGATGCCAAGATCGGTATCCTCGGCCCGAACGGCGCCGGTAAGTCGACCGTTCTGCGCATCATCGCGGGTCAGGACAAGGAATACACAGGCGAAGCCTGGCTCGCCGAGGGCGCGACCGTCGGTTACCTTGAGCAGGAACCGCATCTCGACCCGGCTAAGACCGCCTTCGAAAACGTGATGGAAGGCGTGGCAGACAAGCAGGCCGTGCTCGACCGTTACAACGAGCTGATGATGAACTATTCCGACGAGACGGCGGAAGAGGGCGCGCAGCTGCAGGACATCATCGACAGCCAGAACCTCTGGGACCTGGAACAGCAGGTCGAAATGGCGATGGAAGCGCTGCGCTGCCCGCCGAAGGATGCCGACGTCACGGTGCTGTCGGGTGGTGAGCGTCGCCGTATCGCGCTCTGCCGTCTGCTTCTGTCGCAGCCGGATCTGCTGCTGCTCGACGAACCGACCAACCACCTCGACGCCGAGACGATCGCCTGGCTTGAAAAGCACCTGCGCGACTATCCGGGCGCTGTGATGATGATCACCCACGACCGCTACTTCCTCGACAACGTCACCGGCTGGATCCTCGAACTCGACCGCGGCCGTGGCATTCCCTACGAAGGCAACTACTCTGCCTACCTGCAGGCGAAGGCGAAGCGCATGCAGCAGGAAAACCGCGAAGAGGCCGGCCGCCAGAAGGCGCTGTCGCGTGAACAGGAGTGGATCGCATCGAGCCCCAAGGCCCGCCAGGCCAAGTCGAAGGCGCGTATCAAGGCCTATGAACAGCTGGTGGATGCGGCCGAGGGCATTCGGCCGGGCGATGCACAGATCATCATCCCCGTCTCGGAACGTCTCGGCAATGTCGTCATCGAGCTCGACGGCATCACCAAGGGCTTTGAAGGCCGCACGCTGATCAACGATCTTTCGATCAAGCTGCCGCCAGGCGGCATCGTTGGCATCATCGGTCCGAACGGCGCCGGCAAGTCGACGCTGTTCAAGATGATCACCGGCCAGGAAAAGCCCGATGCCGGTTCGATCCGCATCGGCGATACCGTCCATCTCGGTTATGTCGACCAGAGCCGCGACGCACTGGATGGCTCCAAGACCGTCTGGGAAGAGATTTCGGGCGGTGCCGAAATCATCAAGCTCGGCAAGTTCGACATGAACTCCCGCGCTTATTGCGGCGCCTTCAACTTTAAGGGTGGTGATCAGCAGCAGAAGGTCGGCAATCTCTCCGGCGGTCAGCGCAACCGCGTGCATCTGGCCAAGATGCTGAAGTCCGGCGGCAATGTTCTGCTTCTCGACGAACCGACCAACGACCTTGATACGGAAACGCTCGGCGCACTTGAAACGGCACTTGAGAACTTTGCCGGCTGCGCCATCATCATCAGCCACGATCGCATGTTCCTCGACCGTCTGGCGACGCATATCCTCGCCTTCGAAGGCGACGGCCATGTCGAATGGTTCGAAGGCAACTTTGAAGACTACGAACAGGACAAGATCCGTCGTCTGGGTCCGGATGCGCTCAATCCGGGCAGCCAATCCTACAAGCGCCTGACGCGGTAAGGCGGTTTCGTCGAAAACATGATTTGTCGAGGGCTCCGGTAAACCGGGGCCCTTTTCCGTTGATGGATGTCACTGTCGTTGGCAATTCCCGCTTGCGCATCTCGCTCAAATCACATAAAGATATCTTTATATCTTGATTGAGGCGAGGGCGGCTGATGGCGCTGGGACTGGAACCTTTGGTGGAGACGCTGAAAGCGGCGGGGGAAACGACCCGGCTGAGGCTGCTTGCGCTCCTTTCTAAGGGCGACCTGACGGTCACCGATCTTACCGAAATTCTCGGCCAATCCCAACCGCGCATTTCCCGGCACCTGAAGCTGCTGTCCGAAGCGGAGCTGATCGAGCGCTATCAGGAAGGCGCCTGGGCCTATTTCCGTCTGCGCCAGGAAGGCGAAGCCGTCAGGCTCGCCTCGGCGCTGCTGTCGGCGGTCAATGACGGCGATCCGGTCTTGTCGCGCGACGGCGAGCGGCTCGGCGCGGTCAAGGCGCAGAGGGCCGAACGCGCGCAATCCTATTTCAGCCGTCATGCCGGCGAGTGGGACGAGATGCGCCGTCTGCAGGTCAACGAGGAAGAGATAGACCGGCAGCTGATCAAGATCATCGGCGCCAATCCGATCGATTCGCTGCTCGATCTCGGTACCGGCACAGGCCGTATTCTGACCCTTTTGAAAGACCGCTACCGTCGCGCGATCGGCATCGATGCCAGCCGCGAGATGCTGGCGGTCGCCCGCGCCAATCTCGACAAGGCCGGGATCACCCGCGCCTCCGTGCGTCACGGCGATATCCTCAACCTGCCGGTCGACGGCCAGGACTTCGATTTCGTCATCATCCACCAGGTGCTGCACTTCCTGCCGCAGCCGGAACTCGCGATCGCTGAAGCGGCGCGAATGCTTCGGCCCGGCGGACGTCTCGTGGTCATCGACCTGGCGCCGCACGGGCACGAATATCTTCGTGATGAGCATGCGCATCAGCGTCTCGGCTTTTCTCACCAGGTCATGAACGACTGGCTGAAGAAGGCGGGGCTGAATGCCGAGCAGGCCATCGATATCCATCCGGGGGAGGGCGCCGATGCGGCGCTGACGGTCTCGATCTGGCTGGCGCGCGATCCGCGTCTTCTGATGGCCGGAGAGACCGACGCACTCCCCGAAATGTCCGGGAGTATTTGATCAATGGCGTTCCAGCCCCTTATCGCCACAGAACGGGAAAATGTCCGCTTCTCCTTCGAGTTCTTTCCGCCGAAGTCGGAGGAAATGGAAGGTCAGTTGTGGGAAACGGTCGACCAGCTTGCCCAGTGGGGCCCGGAGTTCGTCTCCGTGACCTATGGCGCCGGCGGCACAACGCAGGCGCCCACGCTGGCGACCGTCTCGCGTCTGATTGCCAAGACACCACTTGCGACAGCCTCGCACCTGACCTGCGTCGGCGCGACGCGGGAAGAGGTGCATGCCGTCGTCGACCAGTTCAAGGCAGCCGGCGTTCGCCATTTCGTTGCGCTGCGGGGCGACCCGGCCGGCGGCATCGGCCATGCCTACAAGCCGCATCCGGGCGGCTATGCCAATGCAGCCGAGCTGGTGGCCGGGCTTCGTGCGCTTGGCGATTTCGAGATCTCCGTCTCGGCCTATCCGGAAAAGCATCCGGAAAGCACCGACGAGGCGGCTGACATCGACATGCTGAAGCGCAAGGCGGACAATGGCGCCGACCGCGCTCTGACGCAGTTCTTCTTCGACAATGACCGCTTCTCGGCCTATCTCGACAAGGTGCGCGATGCCGGCGTGAAGATCCCGGTCGTGCCGGGCATCATGCCGATCCAGAACCTGACGCAGCTGAAGCGCTTCGCCTCCATGTGCGGCGCGAGTGTTCCCGCGAGGCTCGACGCGCGATTCGAGGGACGTCACGACGATCCCGCCGCAAGGCTCGAAGTCGCGGCCGACGTCGCCGCCGAGCAGATTGCCGATCTCGTGCGCCGTGGCGTTACCGAGTTCCACATCTATTCGATGAACCGGGCGACGTTGTCGTCGATGGTGCTTGAACGGCTCGGCTTCTCGCGCAAGAGCGAATTGAAGTCCGGCGCTGCTGCCTGAGCGGCAAAAACCAGACTGTAGATATGAAGCAAGCGCATCCGGAGGTCATGGGATGCGCTTGCTGTAAATTTCTAAGCAGAACTGATTTTTGTTAGGGTTCGTCTTTGCGACTGAATTTCAAGACTGCAATCTGATCAGATGAAGAGCATGCTTGCGATGAAAACGAAGGCTGCACTGATCAGAAGGACGTTCAGAGAAGTTGTAAGTCCCATAGCTGTCTCCCTGAGTTGACAGTCAGATGATAGGCAGAATTCATTAAAATTGGAAAGCGGATTTTGTGCTGCGCTGCAATAAGTCGCACCAACTTCCCTTTGGTGAGGCTGGCTAATCCTCTGATTTCCATACTGAAAATAATTCGCATGGTTTATGCATATGACTAACGTTTGGTGAATGGCGTAGGCCGGTTGGTTCAGCCATTCCCGCCTTGGAGCAGCGCGCTCGAACAGCGCGATGCCCGCGTCATGATTTGGACATAATTGATTTCAACCTTAACGGGAAATTTCGGTTGAAATTGCCGGCGGCATCATGCCATCCGCGGGCGTCGTTTCAGCACACGGCCGTCGAGAACCACCAGACCTGCGCCGATCAGGAGCATGCCGATCCAGTCGGCGGTGCTCAGCACTTCGCCGAGGAAAAGGGCGCCGAGAAGAATGGCGCTCGGCGGCACCAGCAGGGTGACGAGCGAGGTGTTCGTCGCGCCGGCAAGCCCGATCAGCCGGAAGAACAGAATGTAGCCGAAAGCGGTCGAGGCGAGCGCCAGCGCCAGGATCGACGCGACCGCTGCGGGCGATGGCATGGCAATGGTCCAGGGATGATCGATCAGGAGTGATGTCGGCAGCATGATCAGGCTCGATGCCGTCAGCTGACCCGTCGCCGTCACCGAAGAGTTCAGGTCACGGAAAGACCGGCTGTAGATGCTCGCAAATCCATAGGATATGGCCGCGCCCAAGGGAAGGGCGAGTGCCCAGAGCGGGATATCCGTGTGCTCGAAGGCGCTCGGGCCGATCAGCGCCACCGTGCCGGCAAGGCCAAGCCCGCAGCCGGCGAGCTTCGCGCCCGTCAGCTTCTCGTCGCTGGTCAGGAACTGCGCGATGATCACCGTCCAGATCGGTGTCGTGGCGTTGAGGATCGACGCGAGGCCGGCGCCGATCTCGGTCTGACCCATGAAGATGAAGGTGTGCGGGATGGCGTTGTTGATCAGGCCGAGCAGCAGGAACTGCCGCCAGCGGCCGGCAAGCGCCGGATAGAGCCCATGCCGGCCGTGCAGATAGACATGCAAGGCCAGGGCTGCAATCGAGAGACGCAGGAAGACCAGTGTGAAGGGAGGCACTTCGGCGACTGCGATTCGGGCGAAAAAGAAGGAGCCGCCCCAGAGCAGGCCCAGGACGAAGAGAAGGGTCCAGGCGGTCATGGTCAGCTTGTTGGCAGGCGCGGCGGTCATCGTGGGATCCTCTCGGGTGGCTGTTGGCGTCACGCTAGAAAACGCAATTGACGATTGCCACCCGATACCTGCTGTGCATCATAAACCGGCGCTTCGCAATCGGGGCGGCAAGGAAACAATGAAGGAAGGACGGACCGCTGGATCCGACTGTCACAGACACCATTTCGCAATCGGCGGGCCATGGCGCCGATCTCGTTTCCATCGCCGCTGTCGTCGCCGTCGCGGCCATTCTCGGTCTCGGGTTTCTCTGGCTTCGCCAGCCGCCGCTCGTCGGCTTCATCATCGCCGGGGTGGCGCTCGGGCCGACCGGGGCAGGGCTGATCGAGAACTCGGAAAACGTTCAGTTGCTCGCCGAAATGGGCGTCATTGTGCTCCTCTTCTTCATCGGCATGGAGTTGTCGATCAAGGCCTTCATCCTGTCGATCCGACAGGCGCTGAAGGTGGCCGGCGGCCAGTTGCTGGCCGCGATGCTGCTGGGATTGGCGACGGCTTTCTTCACCGGCGCATCGCTCTCGGAAGCCGTCATTCTTGGCTTCATCATCGGGCTGTCTTCGACCGTGGTGGCGATGAAGATGCTCGACGAGATGGGCATGCTGCGCGGCGAGGCGGGCAGGGTGGCGGTCGGCGTGCTGATCGCGCAGGACCTCGCCGTCGTGCCGATGCTGATCTTCGTCTCCAGCCTCGGCGGCGGCAGCATGGATGTCTGGTCGATCATCGGCAAGATGGCGGTTGCCGTCGGCGCCATGGCCTGGCTGATGTGGTGGCTCGCCACCCATGGCAAGATCCGCATTCCATTTGCCGAGAAGATCGAGGACAAGACGGAGATCCTGGCGCTCGGCGCGCTGGCGGCCTGCTTTGCCGCGGCGGCGATCTCCGGTTCTCAAGGCCTGTCGCCAGTCTACGGCGCCTTTCTCGCCGGCATCGTTGTCGGCAATTCGACGCTTCGAAGCCGCGTCATTCCGGTCATCGAGCCGATCCAGAGCATCCTGCTCGTGGTCTTCTTCCTGTCGATCGGTCTGCTGATCGACCTCAACTTCATCTGGGAGAACATCTGGTCGGTGATCTTCATCTCGCTGCTGGTGGTCGCGGTGAAAACGGTCCTGAACATCGTGCTTCTGCGCAAGACCGGGTCCAGCCCGCAAACGGCGCTGGTCGCGGGCCTGTCGATGGCGCAGATCGGGGAGTTTTCCTTCGTGCTCGCGGCGGCGGGTTTTTCCGTCGGCGCGCTCGGCATCGATCTCTACCGTATCGCGATTGCGGTGACCGCCGTCTCGCTGCTGGTCTCGCCGCTCTGGGTCAGCGTCATGCACCGGCTGGAGAACATCGCGACCGAAGGGCTTCAGGATTACCGAAAGGCGCTGGCGACCGCCTATTCGCACGAGCTGCACGAGGTCAGCCGGTCGCGCGATGCGGTCGCGCATGTCCTGCATGAGGGACATGTACGCTACCGGGCTGTGCGTCTCGCGGTCTTCCATCGGCGCGCGGTGGCGCGCAAGGCAAAGCTCGAAAAGGAAAGCGCCGCCCGCCAAACGAAGAAGGCGGGCGGCGCGGAGTGATGCTTGTCGGGCTGACGCTTACTTGAGGGCGGCGAGGAATGCCGGCGTCGGCCAGCCATCCGCCGGAAGGCCAAGGCGGATCTGCTCCTTGCGCACGGCGTCACGCGTGCCGGAGCCCAGGATGCCGTCGACCTCGCCGACATCGTAGCCCATGCTGTCGAGCTTTTCCTGCAGCTGCTTCATGGCCGTACCGTCAAGACCCGGTTCGGGATTGCCGACGTCATATTTCGGCGCGCCCTCGAAGCGGGTGGCGAAATAGGCGGCCGAGGTCGTGTAGATGAAGGACTTGTTCCACTCCAGATAGACCGCGAAGTTGGGGTAGGCGATGAAGGCAGGTCCCTTGCGGCCCTGCGGCAGCAGGAGGTCACCGCGCAGGTTGCCGAAAGACGTGTTGCCGTCGCGCGGCTTGACGCCGAGCTTGAACCAGTCGCCTGCGGTCATCGTGCTGTCGAGGCCTGACTGTTCCAGCGGCAGGTTGTCCGGGATGGAGACTTCCTGCAGCCAGGGCTCGCCGGCCTTCCAGCCAAGATGCGCGATGAATTTCGCCGCGGTCATGATGGCATCGGGACCGCTCTCCTTGAGGCGGACATGGCCGTCACCGTCGCCGTCTTCACCGAAGGCGACGATGTCCTTCGGCAGCATCTGCACCTGGCCGACTTCGCCGGCCCAGGCGCCGGTGTTGGTCTGCGGGTCGAGGTCGCCATGCTGGACCATCTTGATCAGGGCGATCAGCTGCGGGCGGAAGAGTTCCGGACGGCGGCAGTCATGGGCGAGCGTGACGAGCGCATTGCGAGTGTTGAAGGAGCCCTGGACAGCGCCGAAATCGGTTTCCATCGCCCAGAAGGCGGTGATGACGCCGGCCGGCACGCCGTATTCCTGCTTGGCGCGGGCAAAGACGTCGGCAAACTGCTTCATCTTCTGCAGGCCGATATTGAGGCGCGCCTGGCTGACGGTACGCTGGGAAAATTCGAGGAAGGTCTGGCGGAAGACGCCCTGCGCCCGGTCCATCTTCAAGACCTTCGGGTCGATCTGCGCGCCCGCCAGCGCCCGGTCTGCGACATCGGCCGGAATGCCGTCGGCGACCGCCTCAGCCTTCACGCCCGCAAGAAAGGCGCCGAGGTCGCCACCGCACTGCGCCTGCTGGGCTGCCGCGGGGGAGGCGGCGACGGCCAGCGACAGGGCCGCGGCGGCGAGCGGGATGCTGAGTGTATGACGCATGTGAGGGAGATCCTTCCTGATTGTTCTTCCGGTTTTGCGGATTGTTCTTGCCAATGAGTGTGACCGAAGCAAGACACGACGCGTTATCGGGGCGACAGGTCGCGGAGGCGGTTGCCGGGTCACGACGCGGCGACCCGTCAATCCGGCTTCACTGGATCGACGCGACCCAGTTGCGCCAGTTGTCGGACGATCCGGCAAAGGCGTTGATGTCGATCGGACCGTCGATGCCCGGCACGACGCCGGTCGATGTGTACTGCCAGAAGGCCCAGCGCCGGTCGGGGTAGACTTCGCCCGGGTGGCCGGCGACGGAGCGCAGCCAGAAATGGTGGTCCTGGAAGGCGCCGACCAGATTGTCGCGATGGAAGTCGACGGACGTGTAGATGATCGGACGCTTGCCGTAAAAGGCCTCGAGGCGATCCATGAAGCGCTTCAGCTCTGCGCGCACGGTTTCGGGATCTGGCCGCCGCTTGCAGGTCTTGGACGACGGGTTCCATTCGGCGTCGAGCACGGGCGGCAGACCGACGGCTGCGGCAGGCACATTGCGGATGAACCAGTCGGCCTGTTCGTCCGGCGTCGAGCAGAAATAGTAGAAATGGTACGGCGCATAGGCGAGGCCGGCGGCGCGCGCCTCGCGCCAGTATTCGTCGAAGCGCGGGTCGATGACGTCCTTGCCTTCGGTCGCCTTGATGAAGACGAAGGAGACGCCCGACGCCTTGACCTTGCGCCATTCGATATCGCCCTGCCATTTCGACACGTCGATGCCGTGGACCTTCAGGCGGTCGGGATAGTTGTAGCCGAAATCATGCGGATCGGTATCGCCGAAACGGCTGGGATGCGAAATCTTCTTGATGGATTTGGTGTCCATCAGGTCATAGGTCGTGGACGAGCAACCGCCAAGCAGTGCAAGAATTGGCAGTAGGACGGTGATGAGCCGCAGCATGAATGTCCCGTTTGGCAACAATGAAACCGGATTTCCCCTCAAGACCGATCCACTTCGGTGCAGAGGAACTATACACGGTCCATCCTGCTCCCGGTATCCTAAAGAAACGGTGAGATTTCTTGGTTAACCGGTGTTTAACGGACGAGGCTTTCGTCGGGCTGGCCTGCTTCGGACCGGGCAGCGGCGCGGTAGACCGCATGCCAGGCATAGCCCCCATTCAATGCCTTGAATGCAAGCGTCGCGCGGTTGGACGCGGCGTGCTGTTCGAGGACGTCACGCAGTTCCTTGCGCGGTGTGACGTGGAAGCGGGCGAGCCATCCCTTGAGCAGGGCCGCAAACCATCCCGGCAGGCGTTCCTGCTGACCGAAATCGACGATGTGCAGTTCGCCGCCGGGGGCGAGCGCGGCAATCGCGGCGTCGATCGCCTTCTGCCAGTCCGGGATCATCGAGAGCGCATAGGAGATCATGACCCGGTCGAAGCCCGTCTCGCCGAACTGCGTGGGCGAAAAGGCGGTGGCGTCTGCCAACCGAAGCATCGGGTTATGATCGCAGCCGGCCAGCTTCTTTTCGGCGCTTGCCAGCATTTCGGCGGAAATGTCGAGGCCGGAGAGGCGCGCGCCCGGATATTTCCGGGCGGCGAGCAGCAGGTTGCGGCCGGTGCCGCATCCGACTTCGAGAAGCGAGCCGCCGACGGGGACATTCAGTCCGGAAATCGTGCTGTCGCGGCCGAGCAGGTAGTATTTGCGCGTCAGGTCGTAGATATGCCGCTGGTAGCGATACATGCGGTCCATGAGGCCGGCATGGCGATGGTCGAGCGTGTCGGTGCCGGTGGTCACTGGACGATCCGCTCGTAGATATGGAAGCCGCCATAGATCGCCGAACGGTCGCGGCTGCCGAGCTCGCGCGAGCGCTCCTCGTCATAGCGCCACTGGCTGCGGATCGCCGGATCGAGGCGGCCTTCGATGATGCTCTTTTCCGCGGCAGTGCGGAAGATGACGCGGGCGTCGCCGCCGGCGGTTCGGGTGATCTCGCTCCACAGCGCGTTCAACTGCTCGTCGTTCATCCAGTCCTGGGCGTCGAGCAGCACGAAGCGGTGAAGCGAATGATCGGCCTTCGTATTGAGGAGCTCGACGAAGTTGGCATGGTGGACCGAAACGCGGGCGGTATTGGCGCGGATCGCCTCGTAGCGCTCGGGCTTCAGATAATCGGGGAGGGTGCCTTCACCATCTCCCGGATACCGGCGTGCAAAGGCCTGCCAGGCGAAGTAGTTGTCCTGGAGCGGGAAATGACAGGCGAGCTTCTCCAGTCGGTGGCGCAGAACCGGTGCGACGGTGCCGTCCGCTGAGAGACTTGCCAGTTCGTCATACTGCTGCGGCGGAATGCCGAGGCCGAACAGCGAGCTCTTGCGCTTCGTCATCGAGCGGATGACCGGCTTTTCGAAGAGCGGCGCGATGCGGCTTTCGAAGAACACGCGCTGTTCATCGACCGACTTGCAACGGGTGAACTCTTCGAGCTTCACGCCATGCGCGCGGGCGATGAAATGGCCGGCGCCGATGAAGCGTCCGAGCAGCCCGGTACGGTAGATGTTGCGGTCGAAGACGCGGATGCGGCGCTTGCCGTTCAGATGCCGGCCGCTCCAGTATTTGCGCGTGGCGCCATCCAGGTGCGGCTCGATATAGCGGTGATAGTTGGCGCTGTTTTCCGCATCATTGGCGGTGCCGAGAAAGCGGACGACCGAGCGGTGGTCGGGAAGATGGCGGAACGCGGCGAGCTTGAGGCGGTTCAAGTTGACATGGTGCGGATTGAGGTCGACCACGTCGATCGAGGCCGGCGAGGCGGAGAGATAGGCCAGCATGTTGCAGCCGCCCGAGCCGATGGTGACGATCCGGTGATGCGGCTGAAGCTCCATCGCCGCCATGTCGACTTCGGGATCTTCCCATATCTGCGGATAGACCATGCCGGAAAAGAGGAGGCCGAAGAGACGTTCGGAGAAGCCCGCCTTGGTGAAGGTCTTGTGGCGCAGCAGCGCGGCCTTGAGCTTGCGATTGCGGTCTATTCCGGTGTCCGTCGCGATATCGCTCATCGTCAGATCGTCCCTGTTTCCAGCCGGTTTGTCCGGTTGAGCGGCGTTTAAAGGGAGTCTGCTACAGTTTGATGACGTGGGCCCGGGGGCGTGGGCGCGCAAAGACTGAGCGGTTGATAACCGCATATTTGACACTTCCCCTCGCTGCGCATTCCTGATTGCATGTTCGCACATGCGTCGCGTACGGAGGGTCTGGTGTTTCGCTGGTTGAAAAGATTGGTCAGGCGTCTCGTCTTCGTTCTGGTGGTGGCTCTTGTCGGCGCATATTTCTGGCTTCTCTATTTCCCGCCCACGCTGCTGATGGTCGCCACCGGCTATGCGGCCAAGATGGGTTGCTCGGGCATCTTCGTATCGGGCCGCGAGCCGGCCGACGTCTACCGCCGCGATATCCGCCCGCAGGGTCATCCGATCTTCCACATCACGACGCTAGGCGTGAACCAGTCGCAGAAGAGCGTCACGGCCCGGCTGTTCGCCGTCTTCGCGCCGAGCACGGCGGTCTACCGCGAAGGGCTCGGCTGCACGTCGGTTCCGGATGGCAATGTCGCGGCGGCGCGCGCCGTCAGCATGCCCGAACGGCCGCCGATGCCGGAGCTTGCGGCGGACACGCCATGGCCGCAGGGCAGCTACGTGCCCGCCGAGAACGATCCGTCGATCTCGATCCTGCTCTCGGACCAGGCATTGACCGGTCCCGGCATGCGCGCCGTTGTCGTCGTGAAGGACGGACGGATCGTCGGCGAAATGTATGGAAAGGGCTTTGACGCCGATACGCCGCAGCTCGGCTGGTCGATGACCAAGACGGTCAATGCCGCCATCATCGGCACCATGATCCAGAGCCGGATGATCGCGCTCGACGAGGCCGGTCTCTTCCCCGAATGGACGGACGGACGGCAGAAGATCACGCTCGCCAACCTGCTCGCCATGGAAAGCGGGCTCGCGTTCAACGAGGATTACGGCGCGGTCACGGATGTGACGCGCATGCTCTACCTCGAGCCGGACATGGCCGATTTCGCGCTGGGCAAGCCGCTGGGCGCCGATCCGGGCACCAAGTTCAGCTATTCGAGCGGTACGGCCGTCCTGCTGTCGCGCCTGTGGATGGGGCGGCTGACTTCGCCGGAACAGGCGCTGATCTATCCCTGGCGCCGTCTTTTCAATCCGCTCGGCATGACGAGCGCCGTCTTCGAGGCGGACGAGAAGGGCACCTATGTCGGCAGTTCCTATCTCTACGCGACCCCGCGCGACTGGGCGCGCTTCGGCCTGTTCCTCGCCCAGGACGGGGTGTGGAACGGAGAGCGGCGCCTGCCGGAAGGGTTCGTTGCGGCTATGGGGACGCCCACGGAGACGTCCAACGGGGAATACACGCAGCTGCAGGCGTGGAAGAAGACGGGCGATGAGGCCAGGGGCCTGCCGGCGGACATGTTCTGGCTCGAAGGCCATGATGGGCAATCGGTGGCGGTGTCGCCGTCGGCCGGTCTCGTGGTGGTCAGGATGGGCATGACGCCGCGCAGGCTCGGTTACGATCCGGTGCCGCTGGTGCGGGCGGTCTCGAACGTGCTGAGCAATCGCTGAAGGGAGGAGAGAGGGTTATTCCTCGAGAACGTAGAGCATGTTCTTGCGCTTGGCGTCGTAATAATAGCCACGCGCATACAGGCTGACGGCCTTGTCTTCGTCCTTGTCGGCGACGAGCCAGGCGCCCTTGAGGTATTTCACCGCATATTTCAGATTGGTCTCGGCGTCGAGAAGCCCGTTCGGCTCGCCGTCATAACCGAGCCCCTTGGCCGTGTTGTAACGGATCTGCATCAATCCGTAATTGCCCCGATGATAGGCAGACGGGTTGTAGCGGCTTTCGCGGTGGACGACGCGGCGCACCAGATTGAGCGGCACCTTGTAGATATCGGCGTACTGCTTGATCAGGCCTTCCAGCGTGTTCGAATTCGGCTGATCGGGGATGCTGTCGTCATCGTTGCCGGTGTCGATATAGGTCGCTTCCTCGGCGGCAAGCGCCTGCGCCACCGGAATGGAGGCGGTGAGAAGCTCCGTGTCGCGGTCCGGCGTGGCGTAGGCCAGCGCGCTGACCGCACCGGTTGCCGAAGAAGAATTCGTGCTGGCATAGGCGAGCTGACTTTGCCCGGTGCCATCGTCCTTGGCCATTCCAACGACGCCTGCGGCTTCGCTGGCACTTTCGCTATCGGCTGAGACAAGTTTGCGAGGGGCGGTCGGGTCGATCGGCGCGGCGGACGCGGTATCCGTCGATGCTGCAGCTTCTGTCCCGGACACTGCAGCGGAGTCGGCAACGGGCGAGGCGGCGACTGCCGACATCTCCTGTGTGGTGCTCGTGCAACCTGTAGCGGCCATGCCGGCTGCCATGATCAGGCCGATTGCGCCGAACCGCGCTGGTGTTAAGCGTGCAGCCATTACGCCGTGCTTGTTCCTAATTTCCCCGAAATGCGATAGCAGCCGAATCCCCGATTGCCAAGGCATATTAACCATACGAGGCTTTGGGGCGCATTCATGGCCGAATTTAGGCCGCGTTCCGATATCCCGCGGTAATTATGCCGGCGCCGACCAGAAGCGTGCCGCCGGTGCGGTTGACGGCCTTCTGCACCGACGCCTTGCGGATGAAGCCGCGGGCGGTGTCGGCAAGCAGCGCGTAGAGGAAGGCGTTGAGCGACGCGAGAATCAGAAAGGTGGCTTCCATGATCGCCATCTGCTCGAAATAGGGCCGGTCGGGGCTCAGGAACTGCGGAACGAAGGCGATGAAGAAGACGATGCTCTTCGGATTGAGAGCGGTCACGACATAGGTGTGGGCGAGGATATGCAGCGGCCGCTGGTCGGGCAGGTTGTCGTTTTCCGCGATCGGGCCCTTGATGACCGGTGCACGCCAGAGCTTGATGCCGAGATAGACCAGATAGGCGCCGCCGATCCACTTGAAGACCGTGAACAGCGAGGCCGAGGCGGCGAGAACCGCGCCCATGCCGAGCATTGAGGCGGTCATGGCCGTGAAGTCGCCGAGTGCTACGCCGGCGACGGTCGCCGTCGCGACCTTGCGGCCATGGCCGAGCGCATAGGAAATGACCAGCAATATCGTCGGACCGGGAATTGCCAGCATCACGGCGGATGCAACGACAAAGGCCAGCCAGGTTTCGATCTGCATTGCTCATCTCCGGACGCGATTTGGGTGTAGTTGAGAGCAAGCCACCAAAGCGCCGCCCCGTCAAGCGGGGCGGGCTGCCTCATTCTGTCTCGGGCGTCAGTGTTTGGCCGGTGTGATCTTCTGGCCGATATCGTCCATCACGTCCTTGAACCACGGCACCGTCACGTCGAACGCCTTGCCGCCCTTGATGCGCGGGAATTCGATGGCTCTGAGCTTGCCGCCCTGGCCTTCGTCGTGACCGGTCACGCCGGAGATCTTGTTGAGGCCGCATTCGACGGCGAGGTCGACCATGCTGTGGATCAGGCGCAGATCCTCGGCGTTGGCGGGGGCCGAGCGGGCATAGTAGCCGGACTTCTGCACCATCGAGCGTTCGGCCTGCAGGAGCTTGGCGAAATGCTTCTGGAACCAGTTACCGACATTGATGGTGTCGATCTTCACATGGCCGAAGGCGTCGCGCTTGATCTCTTCGCCGGCTGCCTCGCGATCGGCGACGATCTGGTCGAGGCAGGCGCCTTCCGAGACGAACAGAGTGACGAAGCCGGTGCGGTCCATCAGTTCCTTCAGCCGGTCCGCTTCCGCGTCGAGATCGAAGTGCATCTCCGGCAGGTAGAGGCCGTCGATGTTCTTCAGCTCGGTGTTCATCATCATGCCCTCGATGTACTCGTTGTTGCGGGTACGATCGATATAGGCCTTGGCGGTCGCCGCCGTCAGCCAGCCGCAGTGGCGGCCCATGACTTCATGGATGACGAGGGAACGGGGAGCGGCGCTCTGCTCGTTCGACACGTGGTCGAAGAAGCGCGCGCCGACTTCGGCTGCCGTCCAGGCGCCGAGCGACTGGCGGATCGGTACGACGTCGTTGTCGACCGTCTTCGGCAGCCCGACGACGGTCAGCCGGTAGCCGTTAGCATCGAGATAGGCGGCGAGGTCGGCCGCCGTGGTGTTGGTGTCATCGCCGCCGATGGTGTGAAGGATGGTGATGCCGTCCTTGGCGAGGCGCTCGGCTGCGACATGAAGCGGGTTTTCGCCTTCCTTGATCAGGCCGTTCTTGAGGCAGTCCGCGACGTTGGTCAGCTTGACGCGGCTGTTGCCGATCGGCGAGCCGCCATAGCGGTGTAGTACATGCGCCTTCTCGCGCATCTCGCTTGTGATCTCGATCTTGTAGTCCATCAGCAGGCCGCGATAGCCCGACTTGTAGGCGACGATCTCGGCATCGGGCGCGATGTCGGTATATCGTTCGATCAGACCGCCGACCGCGGAGGAAAGGCAAGGCGCAAGCCCGCCCGCCGTCAAAATTCCCACCTTCTGCTTTGCCATGAAATCTCCCTTTCGTCCGGCGTCGCTAACCCCAGCCGCCGACGGTGGCATGGATGCTGCACTGCGCAAGCGCTGTAAAGTGAAGTTTTGAAGAAATTCAGACCAAATTTCAAAGGATGATAGCAAATATGTGATCGCGATGGCCCCATGGTTGAAACCGATCCGCCTTGCAAATCACATGCGAATTTGGTCAATCTGATCGCATGGAAAACAATGTTGTGCCGCAGGCGGCCGGAATGTCTTTGTGGGAACGGCTTTTGAACTCGGTGACGCTGACCGCGTCATCGGCGCTGTCCGCGCTGATCGAAGCCGTGCGGACCAAGTTCGAGGGTGATCCCGAAACCCGCCGCAAGGTCGCCTTTTCGGTGGCTGTCATAGCGCTGTCCGCCAAGATGGCAAAGGCAGACGGTATCGTCACGATGGACGAGGTCGACGCGTTCCGGCGGATCTTCGACTTTCCGGAGAGCGAAGCGAAGAATGTCGCGCGTCTCTACAATCTTGCCCGCCAGGATATTGCCGGCTTCGAATCCTATGCCGAGCGGCTCGCCGCCATGTGCACGTCATGCGATACGAATTGCGCGATCCTCGAGGATGTGATCGACGGGCTGTTTCACATCGCCAAGGCCGACGGTCTCCTGCACGAGAAGGAATTGGCCTTCCTCGAGCGGGTGGCGGAGATATTTAGTATCGATGAGCTGCGCTTCGAGCAGATCTTGGCGCGCCACGTCTATGTCGAGGGCAGGGACCCTTACATTGTTCTTGGTGTTTCGCCGAACGACGACTTTTCGAAGATCAAGGCGCGTTACCGGGTGCTGGTGTCCGAAAACCATCCCGACAAGCTTACCGCCCGCGGCATTCCGGAAGAGTTTCATGCGCTCGCCAATGACAAGATGGCGGCGCTGAATGCCGCCTATGCGGCGATCGAGAAGGAACGCCGGGCAGCATGACGGCATTCGAGGCCGATTTTCCGGGCGCGACCGTTCTGCCGTCGCCCAATCATGGCGAGCGCCGCGACGGTCAGACGCCGGACATGATCATCCTGCATTACACCGGCATGCCGACGGCGGAAGCGGCTCTCGGCTGGCTGAGGAATGTCGAGAGCGAAGTATCCAGCCATTACTTCGTCGATGAGGCGGGCGTCATCTCGCAGCTCGTTCCGGAAGAACGGCGTGCGTGGCATGCGGGCAAAAGTCTCTGGGCCGGTCGCACGGACATCAATTCCTGCTCGATCGGCATCGAAATCGCCAATCCCGGTCACCCTGGCGGACTGCCGGATTTTCCGGAAAGACAGATCGCGGCGGTCGTCGAATTGTGCAGGAATTGTGTCGAACGGTGGCAAATAGCCCCTGAAAGGGTGCTCGGTCACTCCGATATCGCCCCTGTTCGCAAGGTCGATCCGGGCGAAAATTTCCCATGGAACAAATTGCATGATTCGGGCGTTGGCCACTGGGTCGAGCCTTCATCTATCACCGGTGGACGCTTTTTCCAGCGCGGTGACGAGGGGCAGCCGGTGGAGGCGTTGCAGTCGATGCTGTCCTTCTACGGGTATGGCATTGAAATCACTGGCCGATTCTGCGAAAAAACCGAAGGCGTCGTGGCTGCTTTCCAGCGTCATTTCCGGCCCGCTCTGGTTGACGGAATTGCGGATTTTTCAACGATCGATACGCTTCATCGGCTTCTGACTTCGCTGCCGCGCTATACCTCCTGAAACCATGAAAATGCGCAGTCGCGCGACGGCCGGATTTCGGTCGTCATTGGCAAATTATTGCGTTGCCACATATTTTTCTCATTGCATTGTTCTAACGAAGCCACTGAACCGCGCCCGTCAAGCAAAGCGATGCTAACGGGATGTACGTTTAATCGATAGGGTCAGGCTTACGGGGACATCCCAAAGAAAGCATTCCTCCGCTCGCGTCTTTTTACATGACGCGGGCTTGGTGATCCTTTGTCTGGAGTAGAATAAAGTTCATGAATAAGCTGATGATTGCTGTAGCGGCGACGGCCATGCTGGTTGCCGCGGGCGGAGCTGTGCGCGCTCAGGACGGCGGCGAGACGCTGGTCGACATGATGTCGACGGGGTCGATTTCCGACGGCAACCTTGCCGATGCGGATGCCCCGGACTTTTCCGACAGCCCGTATACCGCGCTGATCACCCGCTACGCCAAGAAGTACGGCGTTCCGGTCTCGCTCGCCCATGCCGTGGTCCGGGTCGAGAGCAATTTCAATCCGAAGGCGCGGGGCAGTGCCGGAGAAATCGGCCTCATGCAGATCAAGCCGGCGACGGCGCGTATGATGGGTTACAAGGGCAGCTCCAAGGGCCTCTACAATCCCGAGACCAACCTCAACTTCGGCATGAAGTATCTGGCGATGGCCCAGGATCTCGGCGACGGCAAGACCTGCTCGACGATCCTCAAGTACAATGCCGGCCATGCGGCCAAGCGAATGAACCCGGTTTCCAAGCGCTATTGCGGCAAGGTGCTGGCCCTGCTCGACTGACGCCTTCAGGCGTTCCTCCCATCCACCGGATAGCCGAAACCTGTTCGGTTTCGGCATGCCGGCTTCCTTTCCAGATCGATTTCGGCGTCTGCGCCCCTTGCGAACGACGATCAGGCGCGGCACTCCTCTAAAGTGCTGGTTTGAGAGTCGCTTGTGCCTGTTTTCTCAGGAACCGATTCAGCCACCGGCTCAGGTTCGACGATCCCTTTCAACGGTTCACTGGCAGGTCTCGCAAATCATGGTCACGGAATACAAGACGATTATCATCGGCGCCGGAATGATGGGGTCGGCCGCCGCCCGCCATCTGGCCTCCATGGATAGCGGCGTGGCGCTGATCGGACCTGCCGAGCCGGAGGTCAAATCCGCCCATAACGGCGTATTCGCCAGCCACTACGACGAGGCGCGGATCACGCGAACGATAGATTCCGATCCGAACTGGGCGACTTTCGCCAACCGGTCGATAGCCCGCTACGGCGAGATCGCCCGCGAGAGCGGCATCGATTTCTACCACGAGGTCGGCTGCCTGATCTGGGGCGTGGAAAGTGGTGCGGGTGCGGGATACGTGAAGGGTGCCCTTGATGCGGCAACGAGGCTCGGGGCCAAGGTCGAACATCTCGATCATGAAGGGCTTCAAAGCCGTTTCCCGTATTTCCATCTGCCGAGGGAGGCGCAGGGGGTCTGGGAGGCGAAAGGGGCAGGTCACATCAATCCGCGCCGGCTGGTAGCCGCACAATGCCGCCTCGCCGAGAAGAATGGCGCCGTGGTGATCCGCGAGGAGGTGTCCGAGGTCAAGGACGAGGGCGGCGCGGTGCGTGTGCTGACGTCGAAGGGCAAGTCCTACACGGCGGAAAAGGTGCTTGTTGCCGCCGGCGGTTTCCAGAACGCCAACCGGCTGATGCCGCGGCCGCTCGACCTCAAGGTCTATGGCCGCACCGTGCAGTTCTTCGAACTGGGGCCGGAGGAGGCGGATCGCCTTGTCGATATGCCGTCGGTCATCGGCAAACCCTATTCCGAGCACGAGTTCTATTATGTCCTGCCGCCGGTGCGTTATCCGGATGGGCGGGTCTATATCAAGATCGGCGGCGAGCCGGACGATCTCCTGCTGTCCGACGAGAAGGCGCTGAAAGCCTGGTTCAGGGGTGATGGCCGCGAGAGCGCCCGCCAGCACCTGACCCGCATCATGTGCAATCTCATCCCCAGCCTGAAGGCGCAAAGCAGCCATTCCGCGGCCTGCGTGACGTCGTTCACGCCGACCGGTTGTCCGGCGATCGCGTTCACCTCGTCGCCGCGCATTGCAGTGCTGACCGGTGGGGCCGGAGCGGCGGCCAAGAGTTCGGATGAAATCGGCCGTCTCGGCGCCGAACTGATCTTCACAGGCAGAATCCAGGACCACGCCTACACGACTGATTTTCGCGCGGATTTTCTCTGAGCCGATATTTCGGTGGCATTCCTCTCTTTGCTCGGCTATGGACGCCCTGCCAGTTGGCCGGGCAGCCGCGCTTCACCAATGCCGAAAGGCGGTGAGGTGAGGAAAGTCCGGGCTCCACGGAAACACGGTGCCGGATAACGTCCGGCGGGGGCGACCCCAGGGAAAGTGCCACAGAAAGCAAACCGCCCGGCTTGGCCGGGTAAGGGTGAAAGGGTGGGGTAAGAGCCCACCGCGCGACCGGTAACGGAAGCGGCACGGTAAACCCCACCGGGAGCAAAACCGAATAGGAACGACGTGGCCGTCGCAAGACGGTACAGCCCGTTTCCGGGCCGGTCGTTCGGGTGGGTTGCGCGAGGCAGTGCGCAAGCATTGTCCCAGATGAATGGCTGCCACGTCCCGGCGAAATCCGGGGCCATACAGAACCCGGCTTACAGGCCAACTGGCGCAATTTTTCCTGCGGTTCGGGAAAATGACAAGTCTATGAAAAGAAAACGATAAAACTGCATTTTCCCCTCATTTCACACTCTCTGTCGCTTAAGGAATCGCGCTTGCACAAAGGCGCCTAAGTCCCGGCATTCCCTAATCTTTCGTTAAGCTTAATGGCTTATGAATGATGGGACGCGCAGCTGCTCGGTGGCGGCTGTTCCCATTGACGCCCATATGCACCCATGGTATCCCAAGAGCACACTTTCACAGGGCGAGTTTTGGCCCGCAAATCGCGAAAATCCTGGGCTTCCCGAAACGGAGCGGCCCGGAATTCGGCTGGCGGAAAAGCCGGCGATTCGAGCATTTTTGTGTTGATTGTCCGGGATGCCTTGAGGGGGGTCTCGTTCGAGGGGGCGGCAGTCTCGCGTCATGAACCGCTTTCTTTCGAATATTACCAATCGTATCGACGCCAAGGGCCGTGTTTCGGTTCCGGCGCCGTTTCGTTCGGTTCTTGCCGAACGGAAGATCGGGGAGCTGTTCTGCTTCCAGGATTTTGTATTTCCGGCGATCAGTGCCGGCGGTCCGGAGCTTCTGGATCGTTTCGAGCGGCAGATCGTGGCGGACGATCCGTTCTCGCCGGAAGCCAACCAGATGTCGCTGCTCATTCACGGCGGCGGCGTCTACATGAAGCTCGATGCCGAAGGGCGGTTGATGATCACGGATTTCATCCGGGATTTCACCGGCATCACGACGGATGTGACGTTCGTCGGCAGGGCGGATCATTTTCAGCTTTGGGAGCCGAACACGTTTCAGGCGGCCCAGGCAGAGGCGAGGCGGGTGCGCGGGCTAGGCGGCGGGCGTACCTGAATGCACGAGGGACAGAAATGGCGGCGAATCAAGGCACGGATCACTCTGGCGCCGATGGCGGACCGGTTCGTCACATACCCGTGATGCTGGCTGAGGTGCTCGAGGCGCTTCAGCCGGCGCCGGGCAAACTCATCATCGACGGCACCTTCGGCGCCGGCGGCTATACCTCCGCCATTCTGGAGGCGGGTGCCGACGTCATCGCTCTCGACCGCGACCCGACGGCGATTGCCGCCGGGCAGGCGCTCGTCGAAAGGAGTGCCGGACGGCTGAGGCTCGAGCAGACCGAATTCTCGAAGCTGGACGATTTTGCGCCGGAGGGCGGCCTCGATGGTGTCGTGCTCGATATCGGCGTGTCTTCCATGCAGATCGATGAGGCGGGACGCGGCTTTTCCTTCCAGAAGGACGGTCCGCTCGACATGCGCATGGCCGTTTCCGGCGTGTCCGCCGCCGACGTCGTCAATCGCGCCAAGGTCAACGACCTGATCCGCATCTTCTCCTTCCTCGGCGAGGAAAAGCAGGCCGGCCGCATCGCGCGCGCCATCGAGAAGAAGCGGGAGGAGCAGCCGTTCCGCACCACCTTCGACCTCGCGCATCTGATCGAGAAGGTCACGCCGCGCAAGGCGCAGGACAAGATCCATCCCGCGACGCGCGTCTTCCAGGCGCTGCGCATCTTCGTCAACGACGAGCTCGGCGAGCTTGCCCAGGCGCTGTTTGCCGCCGAGCGGTCGCTGAAGCCCGGCGGGCGGCTGGTCGTCGTCACCTTCCATTCGCTGGAAGACCGCATCGTCAAGACGTTCTTCGGCGACCGGTCCGGCAAGGCGTCGGGTTCGCGTCACATGCCGATGGTCGCGGAAAAGGCCGCCGTCTTCGAATATGCCGGCAAGCCGATGGTGGCTGCCGGCGAGGCCGAGGCGGCCCGCAATCCGCGGGCGCGCTCGGCCAAGCTCAGGGCAGGGATCCGAACGGCTGCACCGGCCGGCAAGCCCGATCTGTCCCTCTTCAAACTTCCTTCCCTCGCAAGTCTTTCAAAGATTGGAGCTTGAGGCATGTTGCGTAGCCTTGACTTTATGTTGATCGCGATCATGGCCGGAATGGCGGCGGTGACCTATTCGGTCCGCCACCAGACGGACCAGAAAGTCGACAAGGTCCACGAACTCGAGACGAAGATAAAGCAGGAGAAGGACACCATCGACCTTCTGAAGGCGGACTGGGCGCTGCTGACGCAGCCGACCCGACTGGAGGCGCTGGCCAACACCTATGTCGATCAGCTGCACCTGGAACAGACGAAGCCGGAACAGATCGTCCAGCCGAACGAGCTGCCGCGCATCCGCGAAGATGCGCCCCAGACTGCTGAGGGTGAAAAGAGCCCCGTCGATGCTATCGCAACCGGATCGGTGAAACGCTGATGTCCTTCCTCTCGCGCGTGATGACCCTCAAGAGCCGTGCCCATGTTTCGACCGGCCAGCGCGGCCGCTCCGTCGACAGCAGTTTCGACGGCGCCGTCAAGATGCGAAGCCAGCTGGCGCGCAACCGGCTGATCATCATCGTGGCAGGCTTCGTCGCCGTCTACGGCGTCGTCGGCGCCCGCCTTGTGCAATACGGAATGACGCCGTCGGAAACCGTGTCGTCGATCGGTCCGGCCGATCAGCTGATGGCGTCGCGCCCCGACATCCTCGACCGCAACGGCGAGGTGCTGGCGACCGACATCCGTACCGTTTCGCTCTATGCCGAGCCGAACAAGATCGTCGATCCGGACGAAGCCGTCGAACTGCTTTCGACCGTTCTGCCGGACCTCGACATCAAGAAGACCTATGAAAAGCTTTCGTCGAAAACCTATTTCCAGTGGCTGCGCCGGCAGCTGACGCCGAAGCAGCAGAGCCAGATCCTGTCGCTTGGCATTCCTGGCATCGGCTTCCGTCCCGAGAAGCGCCGCTTCTATCCCGGAGGCCCCGTCGCCGCGCATATCCTCGGTCTCGTCAACATCGACAACCGCGGCATTGCCGGCATGGAGAAGTATATCGACGGCCAGGGGCTCGGCGCGCTTGCCGCCGCCGGCCTGACCTCCAACGCTCCGCTTGAACCCGTCCGCCTGTCCATCGATCTGCGCGTCCAGTCGATCCTGCACGACGTGCTGGTAGACGCGAAAGAAGGTTACGAGGCCATTGCGGCCGGCGGTGTCGTTCTTAATGCCAAGACCGGCGAAGTCCTGGCTATGGCTTCCATCCCGGATTTCGATCCGAACAATCCCTACAACGCCCTCGAAAAGGACCGGCTGAACCGCATGTCGGCTGGCGTCTACGAAATGGGTTCGACGTTCAAGACGTTTACCATTGCCATGGGTCTTGATTCCGGACTCGTGAAGATGTCGGACATGTTCGATGCGTCGAAGCCGCTCTACATTGGTGGTTTTGCCATCCACGACTACCATAATCTTGGCCGAGCGCTGTCGGTGAAGGATGTGTTCGTGCACTCCTCCAACGTCGGATCCGCGCGCATGGCAGACGTGGTCGGGATTGACGGCCACAAGGAATTCCTGACGCGGCTGGGCTTGCTCAGCCGAATGGACACCGAATTGCCGGAAGTGGCGACGCCCACCCAACCGAAGGTCTGGAAGAAGATCAACTCCATGACGATCGCCTTCGGCCACGGCGTTGCGACGACGCCGTTGCAGACCGCGGTTGCCGGCGCGGCGATCATGAATGGCGGCAAGCTCATTGAACCGACGTTCCTGCCGCGTACTGAGGCACAGGCCGACGAAGTGGCCACACAGGTCTTGAAGCCCACGACCGTTGCCAACATGCGTTACCTGTTCCGTGCCAATGCCGTTCTCGGCTCCGGTAAGCGGGCCAACATTACCGGTTTCGATGTCGGCGGCAAAACCGGCACGGCCGACAAGGTCATCAATGGACGCTATTCCAGCAAGCATAACTTCAACGCATTCCTCGCCGCGTTTCCGATTGACGATCCGCAATATGTGGTTCTCACCTTCATCGACGACCCGAAGACAGGCGCGCGCGGCGATAATACTGCGGCATCGACGGCATCCCCCATGGTCGGCGAAATCATCCGCCGCGCGGCGCCTCTCCTTGGCGTTCAGCCGAAATTCGGACCCGATGGCGAAGCCTTGCTTGTGTCTTATTGATTATGGATGAATGAGCCCGGCGGGCGAGTCGCGGGGACGCAGCCCGAACAAAGCGTGGGACAAGACGTCATATGAAACTGCGGGACCTGGCCGGAAACGGCTTTCCGGAAATCGATGCGAAACTGCGTGGCGCGGAGGGTGACCTTGCCGTCACTGGTCTTTCTTCCGACAGCCGCAAGGTCTCTCCCGGCATGCTGTTCGTGGCACTCGCCGGCACCAAGGCGGATGGCGCGACCTTTGCAGCCGATGCCGAAAAGAACGGCGCGGTCGCCATCGTTTCCGGCGTGGATATCCCCGGTCTTTCCGTTCCGATCCTCGTCGTCTTCGAACCGCGCAGGTTCCTGGCAATCGCCGCCGCCAATTTCTTCGGGGCGCAGCCCGAGACCATGATCGCCGTCACGGGAACCGCCGGGAAGACGTCGGTCGCCTCCTTCACCCGGCAGATCTGGACAGCCGCGGGCCTGTCTTCGGCATCGATCGGAACCACCGGGGTCGTGGCGCCCGGCCGCAACGAATACGGCTCTCTGACGACGCCCGATCCGGTTGCCTTACATCACATCCTTTCAGAACTGGCCGATGCCGGCGTTACCCATGCGGCAATGGAAGCCTCCAGCCACGGTCTCGATCAGTGCCGTCTCGACGGCGTCAAGCTGGCAGCGGCGGCCTTCACCAATCTCGGCCGCGACCACATGGACTACCATCCGACCGTCGAAGACTACATGGATGCCAAGATGCGGCTGTTCCGCGTGCTGCTGCCAAAAGGATCGCCGGCGGTCATCTACGCCGACGATGCGTGGTCGGAAAAGGCGATTGCCGTGGCGCGTGAGGCCGGACACGAGGTCCTGACCGTCGGGCGCAAGGGCAATTTCCTGTCGCTGAAGCGCGTCGAGCATTTCCGCCACAAGCAGGTCGCCGAGATCCATCACGGCGACGACATCTATGAAGTCGATATTCCGCTGGCCGGCGATTTTCAGGTGGCCAATGCGCTCGTTTCCGCCGGATTGGCGATCGCAACCGGCGTCGCTCCGAAGGTCGCCATGCGGGCGCTGGAAAAGCTCGAGGGCGCTGCCGGGCGGCTGGAACTGGTCGGCCACACGAAGGACGGCGCGCTCGCCTATGTGGACTACGCCCACAAGCCGGATGCGCTGGAAAACGTGCTCTCGTCCGTTCGTCCGTTCACGACCGGCAAGGTTGTCGTCGTGTTCGGCTGTGGCGGCGATCGGGACAAGGGCAAGCGGCCGATCATGGGCGAGATCGCCGGACGGCTGGCCGATGTCGTGATCGTCACCGACGACAATCCGCGCTCCGAAGTGCCGCAGACGATCCGGAGCGAGATCATGGCCGCCGTGCCCTCGGCAACAGAAATCGCCGATCGCGGCGAGGCGATCCGCCATGCCGTCGCTATGCTCGGCGCGGGCGACACGCTGATCGTGGCCGGCAAGGGACACGAGGAAGGGCAGACGGCAAACGGCGTCACGGTGCCATTCTCCGACCACAAGGAAATTCTCAAGGCATTGGAAGGTTTGAAAGCTTGAGCCATCTCTGGACCATCTCCGACATGATGAAGGCCATGACCGGGCGTCCTATCGGGCATTTGCCCGAGGGGATTTCCGGCATTTCGATCGACAGCCGTTCGATCGGGCCCGGAGAGGCCTTCTTCGCCATCAAGGGTGACCGCGTCGATGGGCACGACTTTGCGACGAAGGCGGTTGCCGGCGGCGCGGCGCTACTGGTGGTCTCGGAGGGCAAGCTTCCGGCGCTCGGACGCCTGACCGCGCCGATGATCGTCGTCGATGACGTTCTGGCGGCGCTCTGCCGTCTGGCTGTGGCGGCCCGCGCCCGCACCGCAGCAAGGATCATCGGTGTCACCGGTTCCGTCGGCAAGACGACCACGAAGGAGATGCTGCGTCACACGCTCGCGCCGTCCGGCCGTGTGCATGCCGCCGTCGCCTCGTTCAACAATCACTGGGGCGTGCCGCTGACGCTTGCCCGCATGCCGGCCGACACCGAATACGGTGTCTTCGAGATCGGCATGAACCACCCGAACGAGATCCGCCCGCTGGTGAAGATGGTGCGGCCGCATGTGGCGATCATCACGACGATCGCCGCCGCGCATCTCGGCAACTTCTCCGGCCTGGAGGAGATCGCCGCCGCCAAGGCGGAGATCTTCGAAGGTGTCGAACCCAACGGCCACGCCATCCTCAACCGCGACAACGCCCAGTTCGATTTCCTGGATGACGCGGCGCTTGCCGCGGGCGTGGCGCATATCCATACCTTCGGCCAGCATGCCAAGGCCGACTATCGTCTTGTGGAATACGAAGGCGATGGCGAAAGCGGTCTCGTGGTGGCCGAGATCGACGGCCAGATGCGCGATGTCGTCATCGGAGCCGCCGGCCGGCACGTCGCCGAAAACGCCATGGCGGTTCTCGGCGCGGTCAAGCTCGCCGGTGCCGATCTCGACGCGGCGATCGCCGCCCTCGGTGCGCTGTCGCCGGTCAAGGGGCGCGGCGAGCGCCACAGCCTTGCGATTGCCGGCGGCACGTTCACGCTGATCGACGAGAGCTACAACGCCAATCCGGCCTCCATGCGGGCGGCCATCGCGCTTTTGGCCTCGTCGAAACCGACGGGTGAGGGGCGGAGGATCGCCGTCCTCGGCGACATGCGCGAAATGGGCGCGTTCTCCCATGATGTCCACGCCGAGCTCGCCACGCCGCTGCTCGCTGCGGGAATTTCCGATGTCTGGCTCGCAGGGCCGGACATGGCGGCGCTGAGAGACGCGCTGCCGTCCAACGTGCAAGTAGAATACCGGGAAAAAACTGAGGATCTGGCGGAATTCGTCGTCGGATCCATCCGTCCTGGCGATGTGCTTATGGTAAAATCGTCGCTTGGCACCGGATTCGGCAAGATTGTGTCCGCGCTCCTTGACAATTACTCCGCGTTTTCCGACACGGGCGGCAACGCATGACCTCTTTCTGAAAGGTTTCTTATGCTTCTCTGGCTCGTGGACTTTGCGGATCACCTGCAATTCTTCAATCTCTTCCGCTACATTACCTTCCGCACCGGCGCCGCCGTCTTCACCTCGGCGATGATCGTCTTCCTGTTCGGGCCGAGCATCATTTCCTCCCTGCGCATCCGGCAGGGCAAGGGGCAGCCGATCCGTGCCGACGGGCCGCAGACCCATTTCAAGAAGGCCGGCACGCCGACCATGGGCGGTCTCATGATTCTGGCTGGCATCATCGGTTCGTCGATGCTGTGGGCGGATCTGTCCAACATCTACGTGGTCGCAACGCTGCTGGTCACCCTCGGCTTCGGCGCCATCGGCTTCTATGATGACTACCTGAAGGTGACGAAGCAGACGGAGAAGGGCTTTTCGGCGCGCGCGCGTCTCGGCATCGAGTTCGTGATCGCCGCCATCGCCGTCCTGGCGATGATGCTGATGTCGGAGCACAGCGAGCCGAACGGCGCGAAGCTTGCGACCTCGATCGCGTTTCCGTTCTTCAAGGATTTCGTCCTCGATATCGGCTGGTTCTTCATCCTGTTCGGCGGGTTCGTCGTCGTCGGTGCCGGCAATGCCGTCAACTTCACCGACGGCCTCGACGGCCTGGCCATCGTGCCGGTGATCATTGCCGCCGCCTCCTTCGGCGCGATCTCCTATCTTGCCGGCAATGCCGTCTTCGCCAACTATCTCCAGATCAATTTCGTGCCCGGCACGGGTGAGCTGGCGGTGGTGCTCGGCGCGGTCATCGGCGCGGGCATGGGCTTCCTGTGGTTCAATGCGCCGCCGGCGGCCATCTTCATGGGCGACACCGGTTCGCTGGCGCTCGGCGGCCTCATCGGCACCGTCGCCGTTGCCACCAAGCACGAGATCGTCATGGCCATCATCGGCGGCCTGTTCGTCATGGAAACGCTGTCGGTCATCATCCAGGTCGGCTATTTCAAGATGACCGGCAAGCGCGTCTTCCTGATGGCGCCGATCCATCATCATTTCGAAAAGCTCGGCTGGACAGAAAGCCAGGTGGTCATCCGCTTCTGGATCATCGCCATGGCGCTCGCCATGCTCGGCCTCTCGACCCTCAAGATCCGTTGAGGGCGCGATGATCCCGGTCAATTCCTTCAAGGGCAGGACGGTTGCTCTCTTCGGGCTCGGCGGTTCCGGTCTTGCGACGGCGAAAGCGCTGGTCGACGGCGGTGCAGATGTCATCGCCTGGGACGACAACCCGGCAAGCGTCGAGAGGGCAGACAAGGCCGGCGTTCCGACTGCCGATCTGCGCGGCATCGACTGGTCTTCGGTCGCCTCCTTCGTTCTTTCTCCCGGCGTTCCGCTGACGCATCCGAAGCCGCACTGGACCGTCGACCTTGCCCGGGCGGCGGGCGTCGAAATCATCGGCGACGTCGAACTCTTCGTTCGCGAACGGCGCGCCCTTGCGCCGAACTGCCCGCTGATCGCCATCACCGGCACCAACGGCAAGTCGACGACGACGGCGCTGATCGCCCATATCCTGAAAGCGAGCGGGCGCGACACCCAGCTTGGCGGCAATATCGGCACGGCCGTGCTGACGCTCGATCCGCCGAAGGACGGCCGGTTCTTCGTCGTCGAATGCTCGTCCTACCAGATCGACCTTGCTCCGACGCTCGATCCGACCGCCGGCGTGCTTCTCAACCTGACGCCGGATCATCTCGACCGGCATGGCACGATGCAGCATTATGCCGACATCAAGGAACGGCTGGTCGCCGGCAGCAGGACGGCCGTCGTCGGCGTCGACGACAGCTACTGCGTGATGATCGCCGACCGCATCGAGCGTGCCGGCGTGACCGTCAGGCGCATTTCCAGCCGGCAGGTGCTGGCGGATGGCTATTATCTCGACAAGGGCGGGATCGTCGAAGCTGATAGTGGCGCGACGCACAAGGTGGCAGACCTCTCCGCCATCCAGACGCTGCGCGGCGCCCACAATGCGCAGAATGCGGCCGCCGCGATTGCCGCCTGCCGGGCGGTCGGCGTCTCCGAAGAGGAGATCGTCGCCGGCCTCAATTCCTTCCCCGGCCTCAAGCACCGGATGCAGCCGGTCGGCCGACGTGGCGACGTCGTCTTCGTCAATGATTCCAAGGCCACCAATGCCGATGCGGCGGCGCCGGCATTGTCGAGCTTCGACCGCATCTACTGGATTGCCGGCGGACTGCCGAAAGAGGGGGGGATTACCAGTCTCACGGGCTTCTTCCCGAAGATCGCCAGGGCGTATCTGATCGGCGAAGCGGCGCCGGCCTTTGCCGCGACGCTCGGCGAGGCTGTGCCCTATGAAATTTCCGGCACGCTGGAAAAGGCGGTCGCGCATGCGGCCAAGGATGCCGAAAAAGATGGAAATGGGCCCGTAGCGGTCATTTTATCCCCGGCTTGCGCAAGCTTCGACCAGTATAAGAACTTCGAAGTGCGCGGTGACGCCTTTGTCGGGCATGTCAGGGCACTCGATGGCGTGGCGATGCTGATCGATCAGGAAACGGGAGCAAATTGACATGGTGATGAGCCGAGCGAAGCGCGGGCCGGTCGCCGACTGGTTCTGGACCATAGACCGATATCTCCTGGCAGTGTTCGTGCTGCTGATGGGGATCGGCATGATGATGTCGTTCGCGGCATCGCCGGCGGTGGCCGAGCGGCTGCGCTATGACAGCTTCCATTTCGTCATCCGCCATGCGGTCTTCCTGGTTCCGTCGATCGCGGTGATGATCGGGCTGTCGTTCCTGACGCCGCGGCAGGTGCGTCGCACCGCGCTGATCATGCTGGTGGCGGCGATCGCACTGATGCTGATCGCGCTGTTCTTCGGCGTCGAGGTCAAGGGCTCGCGGCGCTGGATCAATATCGGCTCGTTCTCGCTGCAGCCGTCCGAATTCATGAAGCCTGCCTTCATCGTCATCTGTGCCTGGCTGTTTTCCGAACATGCCCGCCAGCCGGAGATTCCGGGCAATTTCTTCGCCATGATCCTGTTCGTCATCGTCGCGGCATTGCTCGTCGCCCAGCCGGACCTTGGCCAGACGATCCTGACCAGTCTCGTATGGAGCGGCATGTTCTTCATGGCCGGCGTTCCGTGGCTGTGGATCGGCGTTCTCGGCGGTCTCGGCGTTGTCGGCTTCATGACGGCCTATTACATGCTGCCGCACGTGACGGGGCGCGTCGACCGGTTCCTGACCGGCGAGGGCGACACGTTCCAGGTGGATGCGGCGCGCGATGCGATCATGCGCGGCGGCTTTCTCGGCCAGGGGCCGGGCGAGGGCACCGTCAAGCGGATCATTCCCGACAGCCATACCGACTTCATCTTTGCGGTGATGGCCGAAGAGTTCGGCATCATCTTCTGCATGTTCATCGTTTTGATCTTCGCCTTCATCGTCATGCGCGGCCTGTCGCATGCGCTGAAGGAGAAGAACGACTTCCAGCGGTTTGCGATTGCCGGCCTGGTGCTGCAGCTCGGCATCCAGTCGATGATCAACATCGGCGTCAATCTCGAACTGCTGCCGGCCAAGGGCATGACGCTGCCCTTCATTTCCTACGGCGGATCGTCGATGGTGGCGATCGCGGTGACGGCCGGCTTCATCCTGGCGCTGACCCGCTACCGGCCCGAACGGCGGGCGCAGGAGCGCAGCATGTTTCGCGTCCAGGAAAGCGTAGCAGCGGAGTAATCGATGACGGGTTCAAAAGGTATCGTCATGCTGGCCGCCGGCGGGACCGGCGGTCATCTGTTTCCGGCCGAAGCGCTGGCGCACACGCTGAAGGCGCGTGGCTACAGCGTCCATCTGGTCACCGACAGCCGCGCCGAACGCTATGCCGGCAAGTTCCCCGCCGACGAGTTGCATGTGGTGCCGTCGGCGACGATCGCCTCGAAGAACCCGGCTTCCGTCGCCAAATCCCTGCTGACGCTGTGGACCGGATACCGCACGGCCAAGCGCATGGTCCTTTCGGTCAAGCCGAAGGTGGTCGTCGGTTTCGGCGGCTATCCGACAGTCCCGCCGCTTCTGGCTGCGACCGCGCTGCATGTGCCGTCGATGATCCATGAGCAGAACGCCGTGATGGGTCGGGCCAACAAGGCGCTTGCCGCCCGCGTCCAGGCGATCGCCGGCGGGTTTCTGCCCGAGCAGGGCGGCACGTTCTCGGAGAAGACGGTGACGACCGGCAATCCCGTTCGTCCGGCCGTCATCGCGGCGTCCGAGATCCCCTATGCTGCTTCGGGCGAAGGCCAGCCCTTCCATCTCGTCGTCTTCGGCGGCAGCCAGGGCGCCCAGTATTTCTCGCAGGCGCTGCCTGCCGCCGTCGAACAGTTGCCGGACGCACTGAGGGCGCGTTTGAAGATCACCCAGCAGGCCCGGCCCGAGGACAAGGATGCGGTCATCGCGGCCTATGCCGGCCTTGGCGTTCCGGCCGACGTCTCGCCCTTCTTCACCGACATGGCGGAGCGCATTGCCTCGGCGCAGATGCTGATCTGCCGTTCCGGCGCGTCGACCGTCTCGGAAATCTCGGTCATCGGCCGTCCGGCCATCCTCGTGCCCTATCCGCATGCGCTTGACCACGACCAGTCGGCCAATGCGGCGGCGCTCGCGGCCAAGGGCGGCGCGGAGGTGATCCAGCAGCGCGATCTGTCGCCGGAGCGCCTGTCGGGCATGATTGCCGACTGGATGAACGACCCCGAAAGGCTTGCCGAAATGGCGCTGGCCGCGAAAGGGACGGGGAAGCCGAACGCTGCGGACTTGCTTGCCGATATGGTTGAAGCTATTGCCGACAGGCAGGGCGTACAGAAATTCAAGGGAGCAGTCGCATGAAAATGCCGCAGGCCATCGGCCTCGTACACTTCGTCGGCATCGGTGGCATCGGCATGAGCGGCATTGCCGAAGTGTTGCACAATCTCGGCCACAAGGTTCAGGGGTCCGACCAGAACGACAGCGCCAACGTGCAGCGTCTGCGTGACAAGGGCATCGAAGTGTTCATCGGCCACAAGGCGGAGAACCTCGGCGATGCCGAAGTCGTGGTCGTTTCGACCGCCATCAAGAAGAACAATCCGGAGCTCATCGCCGCGCGCGAGAAATCGCTGCCGATCGTCCGCCGGGCGGAGATGCTGGCCGAGCTGATGCGTTTCCGCAATGCGATCGCCATTGGCGGCACTCACGGCAAGACGACGACGACTTCGATGGTCGCCACGCTTCTCGAAGCCGGCAACCTCGATCCGACCGTCATCAATGGCGGTATCATCAACGCCTACGGCACCAATGCGCGCATGGGCGAGGGCGAGTGGATGGTGGTGGAGGCCGACGAGAGCGACGGCACCTTCCTGAAACTTCCGGCCGATGTCGCCGTCGTGACCAACATCGATCCCGAGCATCTTGACCATTACGGATCCTTCGATGCCGTGCGCGCCGCCTTCCGGCAGTTCGTCGAGAACGTGCCTTTCTACGGTTTCGGCGTCATGTGTCTGGATCATCCGGAAGTGCAGGCGCTGGTCGCCCGCATCGAAGACCGCAAGGTCATCACCTATGGTGAAAACCCGCAGGCCGACGTGCGCTTCATGAACGTGCGCACCGAAGGCGCGCGTGCGATCTTCGACGTGGTCATCCGTCGTCGGCGCACGGGACGCATCTTCGAATTCAAGGATCTTGTCCTGCCCATGCCCGGGCGGCACAACGTGTCGAACGCCACGGCTGCGATTGCCGTTGCCAACCGGCTCGGCATTTCGGAAGAGGACATCAAGAAGGGGCTCGCCTCCTTCGGCGGCGTCAAGCGGCGCTTTACGCCTGTGGGCGAATGGAACGGCGTTCACATCTTCGACGACTACGGCCATCACCCGGTCGAGATCAAGGCGGTCCTGCGCGCCGCGCGCGATGCATGCCCCAACCGAATCATCGCCATCCACCAGCCGCATCGCTATTCTCGCCTGTCGAGCCTGTTCGATGATTTTTCGGCCTGTTTCAACGATGCCGACAGCATCCTGATCGCGCCGGTCTATGCGGCCGGCGAGGATCCGATCGAGGGTGCCGACGGCGAAGCGCTGGTCTCGGCGATCCGTGCCGGCGGGCACCGCGATGCGCGTTACGTTGCGACGCCGGCGGACATCGCCCCGATCGTCGCCGAGCTTGCCCGGCCGGGCGACTACGTCGTATTTCTGGGGGCAGGAAGCATTACATACTGGGCAGCGGCGCTCGAAGGCGAACTGGCTGCTCTTCCCGGAGCTGGTGAATGAAGACTGTAGATGGTGAAAAGCTGCTCGCCTCGCTTGGCGACAGCGTGAATGGGTTGAAGGGCAGGCTGACGCCGAATGCGCCGATGGACCGCGTGACCTGGTTCCGTGCCGGCGGCTTTGCCGAACTGATGTTCCAGCCGCATGATGTCGAAGATCTCTCGGCGTTTCTGAAGAGCCTTTCGGATGACGTGCCGGTGACGATCATCGGCGTGGGGTCGAACCTTCTGGTGCGCGACGGCGGCATTCCGGGCGTTGTCATCCGGCTGTCTGCGAAGGGGTTCGGATCGGTGGATCTCGCCGGCGACAACCGCATCCGTGCCGGCGCAATCTGCCCGGACAAGAACATCGCCGCCATGGCGCTCGACAATGGCATTGGCGGCTTTGCGTTCTATTACGGTATTCCTGGCGCAATCGGCGGTGCCGTGCGCATGAATGCCGGCGCCAATGGCTCGGAAACGCGCGAGCGTCTGGTCGAGGTCGAAGCCGTCGACCGCAAGGGCAATCCGGTCCGGCTTACCAATGCCGACATGGGCTACAGCTACCGCCACTCGGAAGCGCCGGCCGACCTGATCTTCACGTTTGCGACCTTCGAGGGCTATGCGGAAGACAAGGCGAAGATTCGCGCCGACATGGACGCCGTTCGCGAGCATCGCGAAACCGTACAGCCGGTTCGCGAAAAGACCGGCGGCTCGACGTTCAAGAACCCGCCCGGCCATTCCGCCTGGAAACTGATCGACGAGGCGGGCTGCCGCGGTCTCGTTTATGGCGGCGCGCAGATGTCGTCGCTGCACTGCAATTTCATGATCAATACGGGGCAGGCGACCGCCTACGATCTCGAAAGCCTCGGCGAGACCGTGCGCCGCCGGGTCTACGAGAATTCGGGCATTCTGCTGGAATGGGAGATCAAGCGGATCGGCAATTTCATGCCGGGACGCGAGGTTGAAATCTTTACCCCGTAGGCCTCGAATTCGTTAATCCGATCGTTAACACCCCTGTCTGCCAGCCGGATCAGGGGTGTTTCTTTTCGTGCTCATGTCTTGAGTCTCTTTTGCCATGCAAGTGTCTGATTTGTATGAGAGAGGCGGTACTGAACCGACCTATTGCGGAGGATGAATTTCCTCAATCGCTACATCAGTTAACGAAAGTAAACGCAATATTAACCATAATGGTTTTGAAGTGGGTTTCAGGCGATTGCCGTTAACCGATTCACGAAGCCGCCAGTCTGACGCAAGCGTCGGCGCATAGGTTGAGAAGTCTAGTTTGGGGGTATTTATGAGTGCCAAGCACGTGGCTGTCCTGATGGGAGGGTTTTCCTCCGAAAGGCCCGTTAGCCTTTCTTCGGGCAACGCCTGCGCGGATGCGCTCGAGCAGGTGGGATATCGCGTCACACGCGTCGATGTCGACCGCAACGTCTCCTCCGTTCTTGCCGAACTCAAGCCCGATGTCGCCTTCAATGCGCTTCACGGTCCATTCGGCGAGGATGGCACCATCCAGGGTGTGCTCGAATACCTGCAGATTCCCTACACTCATTCCGGCGTGCTTGCCTCGGCGCTGGCCATGGACAAGCAGCAGGCGAAATGCGTGGCGATGGCGCACGGCATTCCGGTCGCGCCGGCCCGCGTGATGAACCGCTTCGAGATCGGCGAAAAGCATCCGATCGAGCCGCCTTATGTGGTCAAGCCGGTCACGGAAGGTTCGTCCTTCGGTGTCGTCATCGTCAAGGAAGACCAGTCGCATCCGCCGCAGTTCCTGGCCTCATCGGAGTGGAAGTACGGCGACCGCGTCATGGTCGAGCGTTACATTCCCGGACGGGAATTGACCTGTGGCGTCATGGGTGACGAGGCGCTCTGCGTGACGGAAGTATTGCCGCAGGGCAACACATTTTATGATTACGAGTCGAAGTATGCGCCGGGTGGATCAAAACATGTCCTTCCGGCGGAAATTTCACCGATTATTTACCAAAAAATACAAACACTGGCTCTCCAGGCGCATCGTGCCATCGGGTGTCGCGGCGTCAGCCGCTCGGACTTCCGGTTCGACGATAGCGCTGGTGGGGAAGGTGAGATTATCTGGCTGGAAGTGAACACGCAGCCCGGCATGACCGCGACCTCGCTCGTACCGGAAATGGCCCAGCACAAGGGTCTTTCCTTTGGTGAATTTCTCCGTTGGATGGTGGAGGACGCGTCGTGCCTGCGTTGAAGCTGCAAAGTCTGAAGAGACAATCGGGGCGGGAGCCTGTCGCTCCTGTGTCGCAGCAGAAGGTGATGGTTCTGCCGCGTCCGGTTCGGCGCGTGGTTCGCTTCATGTCGAGCCTCGCCGGTGGACGGGTGCATATTCCGGAGCACGTCGGAACCGTCTCGGCGATCGCATTTCTCGCCTCTGTCGGCATCTACGGCATGGTCCTGGGTGGACATGCGGATGCCGTTGCCCAGGCGACGACGACCGCGGCCGGCTTCGCCATCGAGGACGTCAAGGTCTCCGGCAACGTCCAGACGTCCGAGATCGAGATCCTGCAGGTGCTTGGCCTTGACGGCGCAACCTCGTTGATGGCGCTGAACGCCGAGGCGGCAAAGAGCAATCTCGAGAAGCTGCCCTGGGTCGAGAAGGCCGAGGTCCGCAAAATCTATCCCAAGACCGTCGATGTTCGGCTGGTCGAGCGTCAGGCCTATGCCATCTGGCAGCACGGTTCGGATCTCTCCCTGATCGAGAAGAGCGGTTCCGTCATTGCGCCGCTCAAGGATGGCAAGTTCGTCAACCTTCCGCTGCTCGTCGGTCGTGATGCCGAAGTGGCCGCCCGCGAATTCGACGCGGATTTCGCAGCCTGGCCCGACGTCAAGGCGCGGGTGAGGGCCTATGTTCGCGTCGGCGGTCGTCGCTGGGATCTCTATCTCAACAACGGCGTCATCGTGAAGCTGCCGGACGAAGGCATCGATCAGGCGCTCGCCGAGCTCTCCGACATGGAGCGGACGCAGCAGCTGCTCGAGCGTGAAATCACTTCGGTCGACTTCCGTCTTGCCGACCGGACCACCATCGAACTCACCCCGGATGCCGCCAAGCGCCGCGATGCGGCCGTTGCAGTGCGCCTCAAAGAACTGAAGAAAGCGGAGCGGCAGATATGAGCCTTTTCGGGTCACAGAGTTTTGGCCTGCCTCGCATGAAGCCGCTTTCGCTGAAGCGCTCCCATGTCGTGTCCGTGCTCGACATCGGTTCGACGAAGGTCGTCTGCATGATCGGCCGGCTGACGCCGCGCCAGGAAAGTGAGATCCTTCCGGGCCGCACGCACAGCATCGAAATCATCGGCATCGGCCACCAGCGCTCGCGTGGTGTAAAGACCGGCGTCATCGTCGATCTGGACGCGCTGGAAAACGTCGTCCGTCTCGCCGTCGATTCGGCCGAGCGCATGGCCGGCCTCACGGTCGACAGCCTGATCGTCAACGTATCGGCCGGTCGTCTTGCCAGCGAGATCTACACCGCGACCGTCGATCTCGGCGGCCAGGAAGTCGTCGAGAACGACCTTCGCAAGGTCCTGTCGCTGGCGGCCCAGCAGTCGATGCGCCAGGAGCGCACCGTGCTGCATTCGATCCCGGCCGGTTTCACGCTCGACGGCGAGCGCGGCATCCGCGATCCGCTGGCCATGTACGGCGACCTGCTCGGCGTCGACATGCATGTGGTGACCGCCGAAGTGCCGTCGCTGAAGAACCTGGAGCTTGCCGTCAATCGCGCCCACCTGTCGGTCGAGGCGATGGTTGCAACGCCTTATGCCAGCGGTCTTGCCTCTCTCGTTGACGACGAGATCGAGCTCGGCTGCGCCTCCATCGACATGGGGGGCGGCACGACGACGATTTCCGTCTTCGCCGAAGGCAAGCTGGTGCACACCGACGCCATCAGCCTTGGCGGCCACCATGTCACAACCGATCTAGCGCGCGGGCTTTCCTGCCGCATCGACGATGCCGAACGCCTGAAGGCGGTGCATGCGACGGCTCTGCCGGCAGGTGCCGACGATGGCGACGTCATAACCATTCCGCCGATTGGCGACGATGACCGTGATCTTCCCACCCACGTGCCGCGCGCGCTGGTGTCCCGCATTGTCCGGGCCCGCGTCGAGGAAACGCTGGAACTGATCCGGGACCGCATCCAGCGTTCGGGTTTCTCCCCGATCGTTGGCAAGCGGGTCGTGCTGACCGGCGGCGCAAGCCAGCTGACCGGCCTGCCGGAAGTTGCACGGCGCATCCTCGCCCGCAACGTCCGCGTCGGTCGTCCGATGGGTGTCTCCGGGCTGCCGACGGCGGCCAAGGGACCGGCCTTCTCCACTGCGGTCGGATTGATGATCTATCCGCAGGCAGCCGGTCAGGAAGCCCACGCGTCAGGTGGCGGTCTTCTGTCCTCCCTGTCCGGCGGCAACGGCCGTCTGGCGCGGATGGGACAGTGGCTGAAAGAGAGTTTTTAACGGAACACAAGGAATTGGCCGGCGTGGCGATGCGGCCATAATCGAGAAGGAACTGGGTACATGACTATCAAGCTGCAGAAGCCAGACATTACGGAGCTGAAGCCCCGCATCACCGTATTCGGTGTCGGTGGCGGTGGCGGAAACGCCGTCAACAACATGATCACCGCCGGCCTCCAGGGCGTCGACTTCGTTGTCGCCAACACGGATGCCCAGGCGCTGATGATGTCCAAGGCCGAACGCATCATCCAGCTCGGCGTACAGGTCACCGAAGGTCTCGGTGCCGGTTCCCAGCCGGAAGTCGGCCGCGCAGCCGCTGAAGAATGCATCGACGAGATCGTCGATCACCTGAACGGCACCCACATGTGCTTCGTCACCGCCGGCATGGGCGGCGGCACCGGCACGGGTGCAGCTCCGGTCGTGGCCCAGGCCGCCCGCAACAAAGGCATCCTGACCGTCGGCGTCGTCACCAAGCCGTTCCACTTCGAAGGCGCGCGCCGCATGCGTCTCGCCGAGATGGGCATCGAGGAACTTCAGAAGTCGGTCGACACGCTGATCGTCATTCCGAACCAGAACCTCTTCCGTATCGCCAACGACAAGACCACGTTCGCCGACGCCTTCGCGATGGCCGACCAGGTTCTGTACTCGGGCGTCGCCTGCATCACCGACCTCATGGTCAAGGAAGGCCTGATCAACCTCGACTTCGCCGACGTCCGCTCGGTCATGCGCGAGATGGGCCGTGCAATGATGGGCACCGGCGAGGCATCCGGCGAAGGCCGTGCAATGGCTGCAGCCGAAGCCGCAATCGCCAACCCGCTGCTTGACGAAACCTCGATGAAGGGCGCTCAGGGCCTGCTGATCTCGATCACCGGCGGTCGCGACATGACCCTCTTCGAAGTCGACGAGGCTGCAACCCGCATTCGCGAAGAAGTCGATCCGGACGCCAACATCATCCTCGGCGCGACCTTCGACGAATCGCTGGAAGGCATCATCCGCGTGTCGGTCGTCGCCACCGGCATCGACCGCGAGATCAACCAGGCCTATCAGCAGGAAATCGCTTCCCGCCCGATCGTCCGCCCGGCTGCCAAGCCGCAAATGATGCAGCAGCCGGCTCCGGCGGCTCCGGTTCAGCAGAAGCCTGCCGATCCGATCGCCGACACGATCCGTTCTGCCGAAGCCGAGATGGAACGCGAGCTCGAGATCGCCAACCGTCATCATCAGGCTTCTCAGGAAGAAAGGCAGGTCGTCCAGCAGGACGAGACCTTTCGCCCCCAGAGCAAGCTATTTGTAGGCGCAGCACCCGTCGCTGAAGCGCCGCAGCCGGCTCCGGTCCGTCCGATGCCGCAGCCCCAGCCGCAGCCGATGGCTGCAGCTCCGGCACCGGCACCTGTCATGCCGCGGGCTCCGGCACCGGCACCTGTCGCTCCGCAGCCGACGCTGCGCAGCGAGCCGTCCATGAACCAGATGGTCGAACCGGTCCGCATGCCGAAGGTCGAGGATTTTCCGCCGGTCCTGAAGGCTGAGATCGAACATCGTGCGCACACCATCCATGCGCCCGACGCCGACGAACGCGGTCCGATGGGTCTTCTGAAGAAGATCACCAGCTCGCTGTCGCGTCGTGACGAAGAGGACGATGCACGGGCAGAGGCTCCGGCTCCGGCCGCACAGCCCTCGGTCCAGCAGCGCCGCGCGCTTTCGCCGGAGGCAAGCCTCTACGCACCGCGTCGCGGCCAGCTCGACGATCACGGCCGTGCGGCTCCGCAGTCCAGCGCGTCTCGCGACGACGATCACCTGGAAATCCCGGCCTTCCTTCGCCGGCAGTCCAACTAACACCGAGTGATTCCTGATCGGTATCGATGGCCCGGGCAGACATGCCCGGGCCATCTTGTTTCAGGCCCTTGTTTTGAGACGCAATTCCGAAATTAATTCAATGGCTTGCGTTCGTAACAATTGGAAAGAAACAGTGATTTGGAATTCCCCGCGGGCGCTCGTAAACATGCACTGGGACGTGTGGGTGACGTAACGGCCGTTTGTCGGCCGAAACTCATACTTGATTTATTTCGGGGCAATAGGTGCGGGTGCCAGCTGGTCTCGGCGCTAAAAGGGTACAAGAGAATGGCAATTGGCTTGCTGAGTTTTCAAACGACTGTTGCAGAGCCGGTGACGATTTCCGGAGCCGGTGTTCATTCCGGCAAGCCGGTCAGCATCACGCTCAACCCGGCCGAGGCCGGAACCGGCGTAATCTTCCAGCGCATGCATGCCGACGGCACGTCGACGGAACTCAAGGCGGTTTCCTCGCAGGTCGGTAACACCGACTTCTGCACGGTTCTCGGTTTCTCGCCGGCCCATTCGGTCGCGACCGTAGAACATGTCATGGCTGCCATCTACGCGCTCGGCCTCGACAATGTCGTCATCGAATGCGACGGCGCCGAAATGCCGATCATGGACGGCTCTTCGCGGATGTTCATCGAAGCCATCGAGGAAGCCGGCATCGTCAATCTTGGCGTCAAGCGCCGCTACATTCGCGTTCTGAAGCCGGTCCGCTACGAGGAAGGCCAGAGCTGGAGCGAATTTCTTCCCTATGACGGCACCCGTTTCGAAGTCGAGATCGAGTTCGACACGCCGCTGATCGGCCGCCAGAAGTGGGAAGGCAATCTGACGGCGCAGACCTTCAAGGACGAGCTGTGCGCTGCCCGCACCTTCGGTTTCATGCGCGATGTCGAACGCCTCTGGGCCGCCGGTCTGGCGCTCGGTTCCTCGCTTGAGAACTCGGTCGTCATTTCCGACGATCATACGGTCATCAATCCGGAAGGCCTGCGCTACCCGGTCGACGAGTTCGTGCGTCACAAGACGCTCGACGCCGTCGGCGATCTGGCCCTTGCCGGCGCGCAGTTCATCGGCCTCTACCGTTCCTACCGCGGCGGCCACAAGATGAATGCCAAGGCGCTGAAGGCGCTCCTCAGCGATCCGACGGCCTATGAAGTGGTCGAGACGCAGGTGCCGGCACCGACCGTTCGGGCCCGCGAAATGGTCGCGATCAACGCCCCGGAATTTGCGCCCTGGTCGGCTTGATCCGGGCAGGAATTGAGAATCGCCGCGCATCAGGCCGCTTCCCTGGAGGCGGCCTTTTCCTTGCCCGGGACGGGGAGGGGATGCGTGAAGACGGAAATAAATCAATTCCATGGGGGAAATGGGCCGGAAGCCTGCCGCCTGCCTTAAAATTGCATTATTGCTTTCATTTAAGCGCATCTCGGTCTAGAAACGCCATCGGTCTCATGCGCCAGACAGTACGCCGCTTGTTTCGATGCGGCACAAACGGGATTGTTCGATGAAGTATGTAGTGTCATCTGCCAGAAAGAATACCGTTCGGCTGGCATTGGTTTCCGCCTTGATGCTCGGCACCGGCACCCTCGTGGCGAGCTGCCAGTCCGACAAGGATATCGACATTACCAAGCTCGGCGTGCAGACCGATCCGCCGGAAGAGCTCTACAATCAGGGTCTGGCCAACATCAAGGCCGGCAACATGACCGAGGCCGGCCGCAAGTTCGACGCGATCGATCGCGAGCATCCCTTTACCGACTCGGCCCGCAAGGCGCTCGTGATGTCGACCTTCATCAAGTACCGCCAGGGCGACTACGAGACCGCGATCCAGAGCGGCAAGCGGTACATGAAGCAGTACAGCAATTCCGACGACAGCGATTATGTCCTTTACCTGATGTGCCAGTCTGCGGCCCGGACGATCGTCGACGTGACGCAGGACCAGCGCAATGCGCAGCGCACCGTCGATATCTGCCAGGAGCTGCTCGACAACTACCCGCAGTCCCAGTACGCCGACGAAGCGCAGAAGCAGATCCGTTATGCCCGCAACAACCTTGCCGGCAAGGAAATGCAGATCGGCCGCTACTATCTGGAGCGCAAGGAATATCTCGCCTCCATCAACCGCTTCCGGATCGTCGTCGAGAAATACTCGAACACGAACCAGATCGAAGAGGCGCTGGCGCGTCTCGTCGAGGCCTATTACGCGATGGGCATCACCAGCGAAGCGCAGACGGCCGCGGCAGTTCTCGGACGCAATTATCCGGATAGCCAGTGGTACGCCGACTCCTATAAGCTGTTGCAGTCGGGCGGCCTCGAGCCGCGCGAAAATGCCGGTTCCTGGATTTCGCGCGCCGGCAAGAAGCTGCTTCTCGGAACCTAAGGCATACGGTGAATGCTTACACAGCTCTCGATCCGCGATATCGTACTGATCGAACGGCTGGACCTTGCCTTTGAAAACGGTCTCTCGGTTCTGACCGGCGAAACCGGTGCCGGCAAATCCATTCTCCTCGACAGTCTGTCGCTGGCGCTTGGCGGCCGGGGCGATGGCGGCCTCGTGCGACACGGCGAGGACAAGGGGCAGGTCACGGCCGTCTTCGATGTCGGCATGGATCATCCCGCCCGCAGTCTGGTGCGCGACAACGACATCGATGATGACGGCGATCTGATCTTTCGGCGCGTCCAGTCCGCCGACGGCCGCACGCGTGCCTTCATCAATGACCAGCCTGTCAGCGTGCAGCTGATGCGCCAATGCGGCCAGATGCTGGTGGAAATCCATGGCCAGCACGATGACCGCGCTCTTGTCGACACCGACGCGCACCGGGCTCTGCTGGACGCCTTTGCCGGCCTCACGGCCGAAGCGGAGGATGTGGCCCATGCCTACGCGGCGATGCGCGAGGCGGAGCGGGCGGTCAAGAAGCAGCGCCAGCGTGTCGAGGATGCCGCGCGCGAGGCCGATTATCTCCGCGCCTCGGTCGAGGAACTCGAATCGCTCGGACCCACCGATGGCGAGGAAGAGGAGCTTGCCGAGCGTCGCGCCGACATGATGAAGGCCGAGCGGATCGCCGGCGATATTTCGGAAGCGAGCGAAATCCTCAACGGCAATGCGTCGCCGGTGCCGCTGATCGCCTCGCTGGTGCGCCGGCTCGAGCGCAAGTCGCACGAAGCGCCCGGCCTGCTGGAGGAGACCGTCGAGCAGCTGGACGCCGCCCTCAACAGCCTTTCCGAAGCGCAAATGTCGGTCGAGACAGCGCTGCGTCGGACGGAATTCGATCCGCGGGAACTCGAACGGGTGGAAGAGCGGCTGTTCGCGCTGCGGGCCGCCTCCCGCAAGTTTTCGGTCCCGGTCAGCGAACTGCCGGCGCTGGCGGTGCGAATGATTGCGGATCTCGCCGATGTCGATGCGGGGGCTGAAAAGCTCGCGGCTCTGGAAGGCGCGGAAGCCGCGGCCCGGGAAGCGTTTGGCTTGAAGGCAAAGGCGCTGTCGGCCAAGCGTCACAACGCCGCCGACGCGCTCGCCGGAGCCGTCATGGCCGAACTGCCTGCCCTGAAACTGGAGCGGGCGCGCTTTACCGTCGAGGTCGATACGGATGCCGGAAAGGCGTCCGCCGACGGCATCGACACGATCGAATTCCATGTGCAGACCAACCCCGGCACCCGGCCGGGACCGATCATGAAGGTTGCCTCCGGCGGCGAACTCTCGCGCTTCCTGCTGGCGCTGAAGGTGGCGCTTGCCGATCGCGGATCGGCGCCGACGCTGGTCTTCGACGAAATCGACACGGGCGTCGGCGGTGCCGTGGCCGATGCCATCGGCCAGCGACTGAAGCGACTTTCCGAACGCGTGCAGGTTTTGTCCGTGACGCATGCGCCACAGGTGGCAGCACGGGCCTCGACGCACTATCTGATTTCCAAGGCCCCGACGAGCGGCAAGGAAGACCGGATCGCCACCCGTGTCGCCAGCATGGCGCGCGAGGCGCGAATGGAGGAAATCGCCCGCATGCTCGCCGGCGCCACCGTGACCGACGAGGCGAGGGCCGCGGCGGCCAAGCTCCTGTCCGGCGGTTGAGCGACCGCCGGCCGTTCGGGGCGGCTTGCGGCCCGACCCGAACCTGACATTCTGCCTGCGGTCGTTCCGGCTACGGGAAAAGGAGTTCGATGATCGACATCATTGCGCATTATTGGCCGCACATCCTTGCCGTCCTTTCCGTTCTTTTGGGTGCTCCTGCCGCAATCCATGCCGCCATGACCAAGGATGACGTGCGCTCCGCCGTCGGCTGGGTCGGCATCATCCTGCTTTCACCGGTGGTGGGCGCGCTGCTCTATTACATCGCCGGCATCAACCGGATCCGCCGTCAGCAGTTGCGCGACCGGCGTCATCCGCTGGATAACGTGCTGGATGTCGATGCAAGACAGTTCGAAGTGACCGACGGGGAACTGGAGCCGATATTCGGCGAACGCGCCGCCGCGATGGTCCGGCTCGGCGACCACGTGACTCGCTGGCCGGTCACGTCCGGCAACAGCATCGAACTCCTGTCGTCCGGCGACGAAACCTATGCGGCCATGCTGGATGCTGTCGCCAAGGCCGAGCGCAGCATCCTGATGGAAACCTATATTTTCGATCGCGACGGGATCGGCAAGGCACTGGCGGACCGGTTGGGCGAGGCCGTGAGCCGCGGCGTCGAGGTGAGGGTGCTCGTCGATGCCGTCGGCGCGCGTTACTCGACGCCGAGCATCCTCGGCTATCTGCGTTCCAAGGGGGTGCGCGCCGATGTCTTCAACGGCAATGTCATCGTCGGTCTGCGATTGCCTTATGCCAACTTGCGCGTTCACCGGAAGATCCTGACTGTCGACGGCTCGGTCGGGTTCGTCGGCGGCATGAACATCCGCGACGCCTTTCGCGGGCCCGATTCCGCCCGTGACACGCATTTCCGCGTGCGCGGCCCCATCGTCGGCAGCCTGTTCACCTGTGCTGCCGAGGACTGGCATTTCGCCACCGGCGAGACGCTGGACGGTCCGGCCTGGAAGGTGGCGGCAGGCGATGCGGCGGCGAAATCCCCGGTGTTCATGCGCGCCGTGCAGTCCGGTCCGGACCGGCATCTGGAGGCCAACCAGAAGATGCTGCTGGGTGCCTTCTCGGTCGCCAAGCATTCAATCCGAATCATGTCGCCCTATTTCCTGCCGGACAAGGAGCTGATCAGTGCATTGGCGACGGCGGCGCGGCGCGGCGTCGACGTCGAGATCATCGTGCCGTCGCTCAATAATCTCATGTTGGTGGACCGGGCCATGACCGCGCAGTTCGACCAGTTGATCAAGGAAGGCTGCCGCATCTACCGGAGCGGTGGCGTCTTCAACCACTCCAAGCTGCTCTGCATCGACGGCGGCTGGTCCTTCGTCGGCTCTTCGAATATCGATTCGCGGTCGCTGCGGCTCAATTTCGAGATCGACCTGGAAGTGTTCGACGCAGATTTCGCGAATATGATCTCCAAGCGGATCGGCGCGGTGATCGAGCGCGGGGAGCCCGTGACGCTGAAGAGCCTGCACAGGCGACCATTCCTCTTGCGGCTCTTTGACCGTATCCTTTGGCTGGGTTCGCCCTATCTATAGCCGGAAGATGCAGGAGGGCCGCGAGAGGATGGCAATGCGAAGGCAGCGCAAGGACAATCTGACCTCGACGATCATCACCTCGCTACGGACACGGCGGGTGAGCCGGCCGGCGGAGAAGGTCGCCGTCGAGACCGGCCAATTGCGCGTCGCCTCCTACAATGTCCACAAATGCGTCGGCACCGACGGGCGCTTCGATCCCGAACGCATCTTGAAGGTGATCGGCGAGATCGATCCCGACGTGATTGCCTTGCAGGAGGCGGATACGCGCTTCGGCGAGCGAACCGGACTTCTCGATGTCAAACGCCTGCAGGTGGAGACCGGCCTGACGGCAGTGCCGATCACGGGGCTGTCGCGCGCCCATGGCTGGCACGGCAATGCGCTCTTCGTGCGCAGGGCGATCATCCGCGACATCCACCAGATGAACCTGCCGGGGATCGAGCCGCGCGGCGCGCTGGTGACCGAGGTCGAACTGGAGACTGGCTCCGCCCTGCGCTTCATCGCCGCCCATTTCGGCCTGTTGCGCTGGGCGCGGTTGCGGCAGGTGGATGCGATCGCCGCGCTGATGCGCAACGGCCCGGACATCGCCACCGTGCTGATGGGTGACTTCAACGAATGGCGGCTTGGCGAACGCTCGGCGCTGTCGGCGCTGCAGGCGGATTTCGGACCGCTGCCGCAGCCGGTGCCGAGCTTCCCGTCGCGCCTGCCGATGCTGTCGCTCGACCGCATTCTCGGCAACCGTCAGGGGCTTGTGCAGGGACTGGCGGTGCATGACAGCGCCTTGTCGCGCATCGCCTCCGACCACCTGCCGCTGACCGGTGTCGTGAATCTCGACCGGGCCGGCGGCTGAAGTCGGGGGCAAAGTGTCTTGGCGGAGCGGAAGGCAGTTTTCTTCCTTGGACTTCACGGCTAAACAAAATGCGGAATTCTGCATGAGGCGACCCGATGTCCGACACCACTGAGCCCCGTCCCGTCGAAACCCTTAGCCGCGAAGAGGCCGAGAACGAACTCGCCTTTCTGGCCGCCGAGCTCGCCCGCCACGATGCGCTCTACCATGGCAAGGACGCGCCGGAGATCAGCGATGCGGATTATGACGCGCTGAAGCGGCGCAACGATGCGATCGAGGAGCGGTTTCCCGATCTGATCCGCGCCGACAGCCCGTCGAAGAAGGTCGGTTCGGCGCCGTCCGACACCTTTGCGCCTGTCACCCATGCCCGCCCAATGCTGTCGCTTGGCAACGTGTTTTCCGATGAGGACGTGCAGGACTTCGTCGCCTCGGTCTATCGCTTCCTTGGGCAGCTGCCGGATAATTCGATCGCCTTTACCGCCGAGCCGAAGATCGACGGGCTTTCCATGTCGCTGCGCTACGAGAACGGCCGGCTGGTGACGGGGGCCACGCGCGGCGACGGCACGACCGGCGAGAACGTGACCGCCAATATCCGCACCATATCGCAGATACCCGACCGGTTGCCGCCAGGGGTTCCGGCAGTCGTCGAGGTGCGCGGCGAGGTCTACATGGCCAAGTCCGATTTCCTGGCGCTCAACAAGCTGATGGAGGAAGAGGGCAAGCCGACCTACGTCAATCCGCGCAACACCGCCTCCGGCTCGCTACGCCAGCTCGACCCGAAGGTGACGGCCAGCCGCAAACTGAGATTCTTCGCCTATGCCTGGGGCGAGATGTCGGAAATGCCAGCCCGTACGCAATACGACATGGTTATGGTGCTGAAAGACTGGGGCTTTCCGGTCAATCCGCTGATGGCGCGGCTGTCCTCCATCGACGATCTGCTCGCCCATTACCGCGATATTGGCCTGAAGCGCGGTGATCTCGACTACGACATCGACGGTGTCGTCTACAAGGTCGACCGGCTGGACCTGCAGGAGCGGCTCGGCTTCCGCTCGCGTTCGCCGCGCTGGGCGACGGCGCACAAGTTCCCGGCCGAACAGGCGTTTACGAAGCTGACCGGCATCGACATCCAGGTCGGCCGCACCGGGGCGCTGACGCCTGTCGCGCGGCTTGAGCCCGTTACCGTCGGCGGCGTCGTCGTCACCAATGCGACGCTGCACAACGAGGACTACATCAAGGGCATCGGCAATTCCGGCGAGCCAATCCGCGAGGGCCGCGACATCCGGGTCGGCGACACGGTTATCGTCCAGCGGGCTGGCGACGTTATCCCGCAGGTCGTCGATATCGTGGAAGAGAAGCGGCCGGCGGATGCGGAAGCCTACAGGTTTCCGACGACCTGTCCGGTCTGCGGCAGCCATGCTGTTCGGGAAGTCAACGAGAAGACTGGCAAGGTCGACGCCGTGCGGCGCTGTACGGGCGGATTCGTGTGCCGCGCGCAGGCCGTCGAGCATCTCAAGCACTTCGTCTCGCGCAATGCCTTCGATATCGAGGGATTCGGCTCCAAGCAGGTCGACTTCTTCTTCGAGAACGAGGATCCGTCCCTGCAGATCCGGACCGCACCCGACATTTTCACGCTGGAAAAGCGCCAGGCGCAGTCGGAGCTGACCAAGCTCGAAAACATTGACGGTTTCGGCAAGGTCAGCGTGGCGAAGCTCTATGCCGCCATCAACGACCGGCGCTCCATCGCCCTGCATCGCTTCATCTACGCGCTCGGCATTCGCCACGCAGGCGAGACCACTGCCAAGCTGCTCGCGCGCTCCTACGGCGCCTATGAGGCCTTTGCGGCTGCGATGAAGGAAGCCGGTAGCCTCTCCGGGGATGCCTGGAACGATCTCAACAACATCGACGGGATCGGCGAGGTGGTCGCGCGATCGATTGTCGAATTCTACAAGGAGCCGCGCAACCTGGAGGTTCTGGAACGGCTTCTCGCCGAGGTGACCCCCGAGGCCGCCGAGATGCCCACCACGACCGACAGTCCGGTCGCCGGCAAGACGGTTGTTTTCACGGGCTCGCTGGAAAAGTTCACCCGCGACGAAGCCAAGGCAAGGGCCGAAAGCCTCGGCGCCAAGGTGGCGGGCTCGGTGTCGAAGAAGACCGACATCCTCGTCGCCGGCCCCGGCGCGGGTTCCAAGCTTACCAAGGCCCAGGAACTCGGCATCCAGACGATGGATGAGGACGAGTGGCTGGCGCTGATCGGCGGGTGAGGGTACCGTTCGGATAATTTGGCACGCTATCGCGGTCTCTGCAGACCGAGCAACACTGTGGGTATTTCCGTTTCTTTAGTTGGAGTGAATTCCAAAACCTGAATTCTCTGAATTGCCAACTCGTCTGTTTAATAAAGCATCTTTGGAGACATTAATTACTATGGCAATTTTGCAGAGAAATGAAGACTTTCGATATCGACATTTAGACGGTCTTCGTGGTGTTGCATCGGTCATCGTTGTCATATTTCATACAATATTGTGCTTTGATCGCGCGATTGTCTCAGGCGCCCCAATAGAAGCTCATTTTGGATGGGAAATCAATTTTGCGGGTGCCCCTTTTGTTTTTTTTACGCGAGGGGGATTGCCGGTAATGATATTTTTCGTGTTGAGCGGATATGTGATTAGTAAGTTTCTTATTCGAGTAGATGTCAATCTCTTATTTTTGGTGTTGCGCCGCTATATTAGACTCGGTTTGCCAATTCTTGTGACGACAATATTTTCTTATATTCTATTTCTAATCGCCTTTGAACCGAATTTGGCTCAGCTTACAAAATCGACTTGGCTGACAACAATTTATCAGCAGGAGGCATCGTTGCCTGCAGCGCTGGCAGAGGGAACCTATGGAGCATTGCTCGGCCTTGTACCGCAACCCCTATCCTACAATCCTAGCCTTTGGACGATGGCTATCGAGTTTGCTGGTTCCTTACTTTTGTTTGCTATTTTTCGGGCAACTCGTTTTGTAGGGGGTGACCCTTATACCCGCCCGAACTTGCGGACCTACATTTTTTTGCTACTCGCGATCGCTTTATCATTCTCTTATCTGGGATTGTTCGCGTGTGGGGCATTTCTCGCATGTAACCCAAGGGCAAAGCCCATAGGTTCGTTGACTGCTTCGGCGCTTCTAGCGCTAGGATTTTTGTTTGGAAGCGTTCCTTGGAGTGCTTATCCGTGGTGGGGAATTGATTTCGCAATTCCGATGTTCGCTCTTCCTTATGTGTTGCCATTCCCAATAAAGAATATCGTCGATATTTATTCTGCCATTGCTGCAATAATTATTTTCGTTACAGTGCTAAATTATGGGCCCGCGCAAAGACTTTTGTCTGCACGTCCATTTACATTTTTGGGTGAATTGTCATTTCCCTTGTATTTGATCCATGTGCCTTTGCTCATTTCAAGTACCGCCAAATGTGCGCTTGCATTGCACGCATGGGGAATGCCTTACAGCGTGGTGATGGCTGCAGCAATGGTCGTACAGATCGGCACTTCTTTGACCGCCGCTTGGATATTGCTCTTGATCTGCGAGGGACCGGCCATTTCACTCTCCAGAGTTTTTACCAAGAGTGAAATCACGTCGACATCCAGCTGACGGGAAGTGAAGTGCCTCAATAGAGTTCTGTCGCGTTGGTTTATGTCAACTGGCGCTAGCCTTTCTTCTTCCCCTTGAAGGGCTTTCCGCCGAACGGCTTGCCACCGGGCTTGCCCTTGCCGCCGGGGCCGCCCTTGGGCTTGCCGGCATAGGCGGGCTTGTCGCCTCTGCGGTCGCCGTTGTCGCGGCCAGCGAAGGCGGATTTGCCGCCGGCGGGCTTCGCCTTCTTCCACGGCGCATTGTCGTCGCTCTTGCGGAAGGGCTTGTCGCCCGCGGGCTTCGGATCGCCCCAGACCTCGTTGTCGGCCTTGCGCATGTCGTCGTCGCGGCGCTTGCCGGCATAGGGTTTCTTGCCGGCGAAATCGCCGCCTGACGGCTTGTCCTTCTTCCAGTCCTTGCGCGGCGGCTTGTCGTAGGCGTCATCGCGATCGCGGCGGGGGCGGTCGGCGTTGTCGCGCGGCGGACGGGGAGCGCGCTCCCTCTCGGGAGCGGCGAAATCCGGCATGCCGTCGACAGGGCGGACATTGATGCCGCGGTCGATGGTCTTGTTTGGGCCGAGCGAGACGAGGAAGCTTTCGGCGGAAGCTTCGGCGATCTCGACGAAGGTTTCCTCCTGCATCAGCTTGATGCGGCCGATGTCGCGCTTCGTCAAGTTGCCGTGGCGGCAGAGCATCGGGATCAGCCAGCGCGGCTCGGCGCGCTGGTTGCGGCCGACGGCGAGTGAGAACCAGCGGCTCGGGCCGAAATCGGCGTCGCGGCCCTTCGTCGTCTGGACGGGGAAATCCTCGCCCTCGCGGCGCTTCTTCTGCGGCTCGAGCGTGACCGGGATCAGGTCTTCCGGCGCGGAGCGGTGGCCGCTCTGAAGGCGCAGGAAGGCTGCGGCGAGCTTTTCGGCGCCGTGGGCTTCGAGCAAACGCGCGACCAGCGGCGCCTCGTCATTGCTGACGGCATCGTTCAGGGACGGATCGACGAGCAGGCGCTCGTTGTCGCGCTCGATCACCTCGTCGGCGGTCGGCGGCAGGGCCCAGGTCGGCTTGACGCTGGCGCCCATCAGCAGGCGTTCGGCCTTGCGGCGGGCGCTCATCGGCACGATCAGGGCAGAGACGCCCTTGTTGCCGGCGCGGCCTGTGCGGCCGGAGCGGTGCAGCAGCGTTTCCGAATTGGTCGGCAGATCGGCATGGATGACGAGTTCGAGGCCGGGCAGGTCGATGCCGCGGGCGGCTACGTCGGTCGCGATGCAGACGCGGGCGCGGCCGTCGCGCATGGCCTGCAGCGCGTGGGTACGCTCGTTCTGCGTCAGTTCGCCGGACAGCGCCACGACCGAGAAGCCGCGATTGTGCAGCCTTGCGGTCAGATGGTTGACCGCGGCGCGTGTCGAACAGAAGACGATGGCGTTCTTCGCTTCGTAATAGCGCAGGACGTTGATGATGGCGTTTTCGCGGTCGGGATTGGCGACGACGAGGGCGCGATACTCGATATCGACGTGCTGCTTCTTCTCCGACACCGTTTCGACACGGCGGGCGTCACGCTGGTAGGTCTTGGCGAGATCGGCGATCGAACGCGGCACGGTGGCCGAGAACATCAGCGTGCGGCGATCCTCGGGCGAGGCTTCGAGGATGAATTCGAGGTCTTCGCGGAAGCCGAGGTCGAGCATTTCGTCGGCTTCGTCGAGAACGACGGCGCGCAGGTCGGAAAGGTCGAGCGCGCCGCGGGTGATGTGGTCGCGCAGGCGGCCCGGCGTGCCGACGACGATATGGGCGCCGCGTTCCAGCGCGCGGCGCTCGGTGCGCACGTCCATGCCGCCGACGCAGGTGGCAAGGCTCGCGCCGGTCATCTCGTAGAGCCATTCGAGTTCGCGCTTGACCTGCATGGCCAGTTCGCGGGTCGGGGCGATGGCGAGTGCCAGCGGCGTTGCCGCGCGTTCGAAGCGTCCGTCTTCCTCGAGCAGGTTCGGCGCCAGCGCCAGGCCGAAGGCAACCGTCTTGCCGGAGCCGGTCTGGGCCGAGACGAGGACGTCGCGGTCGACGAGATCGGGATCGATCATCGCGGTCTGGACCGGGGTGAGGGTGTCGTAGCCGCGCTTGCGCAGGGCCTCGGCGATCGTCGAAACGATGCCGTCAATATCAGTCATGGATCAGTCTTTCGAATAAAGGGGTTTGGTGGACCCTTGCACGCACGTCTCGCGTGGTGGACAGCATTGCCGTCCGCCGGCCAATTTGCAGCGTTCCTAGCCGTCAAAGGCCCGAATGTACAGCGGATATTTCGAAAACGCGGCAACGGCAGGCAATCTTGCAAAACGGCGGGCCGGCCTTACCTATGGATCATCACGTCCAAAGGAGATCAGGATGCGCTTCAAAATTGCCGCCATGGCCCTCATTGCCGGTTTCGCCGGTCTGTCCGCGTCCGCCAGTGCCGAAGTGGTCGGCAAGGTCGGTGTCGACTGGGTCGGCAACGACATCATCGTCGATGCGCTGAGCGATCCGAAGATCGAGGGCGTGACCTGCCACGTGACCTATTTCGACCGGTCGATCATCGATCGCCTGAGCAAGGGCAACTGGTTCGAGGACCCCTCCAACAGTTCGATCGCCTGCCGTCAAACCGGCCCGATCAAGATAGGCGACATCGACATGGGGGAGGAGGGAGAAGAGGTGTTCAAGGAAGGCCGCTCGCTGATCTGGAAGAAGCTGGTGGTCAACCGGATCTACGACAAGCCGAACAACACGCTGATCTACCTCGTGCATTCGCGCCAGGTCACGGATGGTTCTGCGAAGATGGCGATCTCGACGGTGCCTCTGTTCGGCCAGGATGTGCAGTGGGAGAAGAAGTGATCCCGGTTCCCGCATTTTCATCGCCTTCACCCATATGGTGTAGAAGGGCGATCGCGGCGATCAAATATCCTTGATCAACCAGCAATTGGTGCGTTTGTCATTTTAACGCGACGGTCGTTGTGGCAATTCTGGCAGAGATACGGGATTGGCTCACGGGTGAAAATCCGACGACTGTCTGTATCTCGCTCATGCGGCAGGTTGGATCACCTCTCCACCTGCCGCTTTTTTCATTCCGGGCATGAAAACGAAGAAACCGGAGGCGCGGGCCCCCGGTTTGCGATCGCGCGATCATGTCAGGCTTCAGGCTGCCTGTTGCAACTGTTCGGCGATGACCGTGTCGAGGTTCAGGAAGCAGACCATGCTCTTTTCGAGAGCGACGATGCCGCGGCAGAAATCGCGCTGGACTTCCGGGATGATTTCCGGCGCCGGCTGCAGGGCTTCCGACTTGATGGTCATCATGTCGGAGACCTGTTCGACCAGCAGGCCGACCAGCTTGCCGTTGATGTCCGTGACGATGATGGCCGAACGTTCGGACGGCTCGGTCATCGGCATGCCGAGGCGGCAGGCCATGTCGATGACGGGGATCACGGCGCCGCGCAGGTTGATGAGGCCCAGCACGTAATCCGGCGTGTGCGGCATCGGGGTGACCGGTGCCCAGCCGCGGATTTCGCGGATGGCCATGATGTCGATGCAGAACTCCTGCTCGCCAAGATGGAAAGAGACGATTTCGAGATAGGAACCGGTTTGTTTGATGGCATTGGTCATGATCAGAACTCTTCCCAATTGTCCGTTGAGCTTGAGGTTTTGGCTGGAGCGTTGAAGGCGGAGGCAACCTTGCCCATCAACGAATGTGCTGGCGAATTGCGCGGTCGGTTGGCAGCCGGATCGGCGGCCTTGACCGGTGTGCGGAAGGGGGCAGGTTTCGGCGCTGAGGCGGCCGGACGAGGGCTCGCCGCGGGCGCGGCCGAATGCGTTGCCACCGACGGCCGGACGAAGGCTTCGTTGCGATCGCCGAGCCGGAACTGGCCGACGACCTCCTCGAGCCTGACCGTGTCCTGATGCAGCGTGTGGCTTGCCGCATTGGTCTCTTCGACCATGGCGGCGTTCTGCTGGGTGACATGGTCCATCTGGCCGACGGCCGTGTTGATTTCGTTGAGGCCCGCGCTCTGCTCGCGGGCCGCGACGACGATGGACTGCATGTGATCGTTGATCTGGACCACATCTCCGCGGATTTCGCTGAGAGCCGTGCCGGTGGCCGTTACCAGCTGGACGCCGGTCTGCACCTCTCCGCTGGAGCGGGCGACGAGATGCTTGATGTCCTTGGCAGCACCTGCTGCGCGGCCTGCAAGTTCGCGGACTTCCTGCGCGACGACGGCAAAGCCCTTGCCGGCTTCACCGGCGCGGGCAGCCTCGACGCCGGCATTCAGGGCCAGGAGGTTGGTCTGGAAGGCGATCTCGTCGATGACGTTGATGATCTTGCCGATTTCGGCGGACGCGGTCTCGATGCGGCCCATCGCTTCCATCGCCTCGGTGACGACAGTCGACGAATGTTCGGCGCGCGACTTGGTATGACCGACGAGGCGGGTCGCTTCTTCGGCGCGGGCCGTGGCATTGCGCATGGTCGCGGTGATCTGGTCGAGCGCCGAGGAGGTTTCTTCGAGGGAGGCGGCCTGCTGCTCGGTCCGGCGGGCGAGATCATCGGCTGCAGTGCGCATCTGGCTGCCATTGGCATGGATGGCGCTCGACTGTTCGCGGATGACCTGCATGACGCCGCGCAGCTTGATAAGTGCGCTGTTGTAGTCGGTCCGCAGGCGCTCGAGGTCGGCCCGGAACGGCTCGGCGATGTCATGGCTCAGATCGCCGTCGGCAAGTTTCGTGAGACCTGCGGCAAGGGCGTCGACCGCATGGCGGATTTCGGCTTCCTCGCGTTCATGGGTCGCCACGCGCTGGTTCTGTTCGGCTTCGCGCTGATTGCGGGCAAGCGCCGCATCGGCTTCGACCCGGCGCTTTTCGAGGGCTGCTGCGCGCAGGATATCGGCGGAACGGGCCATGTCGCCGATCTCGTCGCCGCGCTCGATGCTGCCGACGGCGCTGTCGTAATCGCCGCTGGCGATATGCTGCAGGCTGTCGCGGAGATTGCGGATGCCCCGCAGGATGTTGCGTGACTGCCAGGAGACGATCAGCGATACCGCGGCCAGCGCGGCAAGGCCCGCCAGAAGCTGGATGTAGAAGGAGCTGGTGACGGAGTTGCCCGCGTTCTGGATGTGTTGGAACTGGAGCTTTCCGGCGGCTTCGGCCAGCGTCGCCAGCGATTGCGTCACCCGCTCGCCGGCGCCGTCGATGACATCGTCGATCTTGGCGTAGGCGCTGGGGTCGGCGCCCGTCTGGATCATGGTGACGAGATCGGTCTGGATGGCTGCCGTCAGGGCGTTGATATCGTTGGTCAGGGTGTCGGCGATGTCCGTCAGCCCCTGTGACTTGGCCAGGCCGACGAGTTCGGATGTGCCGTTCTTCAGGAGTTCGGAATTCTGCGTGATGATGTTCATGCGATCGGCAGGGATCGCCTTGGCATCCGCGTCGATGATCGAATCCATCGCTGCAAGGACGAGCTCGGTGTTGGCGAGCCGCATGCCCGTGATCTGCTGGTTGAACTGTTCGGCTGCCACCGAGCCGCTGAGGGCCTTGTTGACGGATATGTTGCCATAGGCCGAAATTGCAATGGTCGCGCCAAGGCCGGCAAAAGCGCCGAAGCCGGCCATCCAGAGGCGGCGGCTGACCGTAATGTTCTTGCTCACACTGGTGCTCACGTTGGTTCCCACGTCGAATACTGTTCCCACCCGCGACTCTCCGCAGAGAGCGCCCGGAGTCCAATTATCGCCATAATCATTTAACGAAGCGCTAACCACGCGAAACGCGGGTTTTCGTTTCCCTTGGATGGCAGGGGCTTTATGACGCGCTCGCTCCTGTTGCCTCGATGGCGCTCTGCAAGTATGACGACGCTGATTGTGGCGTGTGGCGCCCGGATTTTGGAAGGTCTGTGATGAAACCAAGGCTCTTAGCGGTCATCGTATCTGCCGTCGTTCTCGTCGGGCTCGCCGGCTGGTTCGCGATGGAATACACAAGATCCAGCAGCAAGCTTGCCGAAGGACCCTATGGCGGCCCCTTCGAACTGGTGACGCAGCAAGGTTCGAAGATCACCGAAGCGGCGTTTCGCGACGGCAAGCCGACGGTGCTGTTCTTCGGCTACACGCATTGCCCGGATGTCTGCCCGACGACGCTGTTCGAGCTCGACGGATGGCTGAAGCAGGTCGATCCGGACGGCGACAAGCTGCAGGCCTATTTTGTTTCCGTCGATCCCGAGCGCGATACGCCGGAGACCATGAACCAGTATGTGTCGAACGTTTCCAAGCGGATCACCGGCATATCAGGACCTGCCGACAAGATCGGCGACATGGTTCGCGAGTTCCACATCTATGCCAAGAAGGTGCCGATCGATCCGAATGCGCCGGACGGCGACTATACGATGGACCATACGGCATCCGTCTTCCTGCTTGACGGCGGCGGTCGCTTTTCGGGTACTATCGCCTATGGCGAGGACACCGACGTCGCCATCAAGAAGCTTCAGAACCTGATTGCCGGCTGAGACCGGGAAAGACCTTAGACAGTGAGCCAGATCCGCCTCTACGTGACGACCTCCGAACGTGACGCTGATGTCATTCTCGGATTGATGACCGATGTCTTCGAGGATCGCGGCTATGCGATCGCGACAATGGAGATCGACGAGAAGCGCGACCTCTGGGAGGCGAGCGTCTACCTGCAGGAAGAAGAAGAGGCCGACATTCGCGCGGAATTCGCCTGCCTGCTGGCGCCGGGTTTTGCCAAGCTGTCCATCGAGAAGGAAGTGCTGCCCGAGATCGACTGGATCGCCAAGTCGCTCGAAGGGTTGAAGCCGGTGAGGGCGGGGCGCTTCATCGTCCATGGTTCGCATGATCGCGACAAGGTCCTGCCGGGCGACCTGCCGATCGAGATCGACGCGGGCCAGGCGTTCGGCACCGGCCACCACGGCACGACGGCCGGCTGCCTGGAGATGATCGATTCGGTCATTCGGGCCAGACGCGTCACCAACGCGCTCGACCTCGGCACCGGCAGCGGTGTGCTCGCGATTGCCGTGAGAAGGCTGAAGCGCGTGCCGGTTCTTGCGACCGACATCGATCCGGTCGCCGTCGACGTCGCGAAGGAGAATTGCCGTCTCAACGAAATCCGGTCGGGCATCGATCTGGTGACGGCGCCGGGATTCCATTCGCGGGCCTTTGTCGACCACGGCCCGTTCGACCTGATCATCGCCAACATTCTGGCGCGGCCGCTGATGAAGATGGCGCCGCAGCTCGTCGGCCATCTGGCGCCCGGCGGCTCGGTCATCCTGTCCGGCATCCTGGCCAGCCAGCGCTGGAAGGTGCTCTCCGCCTATAACGGCGCAGGCCTGCGCCATGTGCGCACGATCTGGCGCAATGGCTGGGTGACGATCCATCTGGATCGGTGCTGAACTGATCTGATCTGACTGGTATTTGAAAGCTCAAAAGGAAAAGGCGGCACCGGGAGGAGGTGCCGCCTTTCCTGTTGTTGCCCGCGAGCTGGGAGGAGGAGGATGCTCAAGCGGGCTCTAGCGTATTCCTTTAACCGTCCCGGTTTGGGAGGAGGAGGAGAGCCGAGACGGCGTTAATCAGAATACGTAGCTCGTTGCGCCCTTGCGGCGGAGTTCTTCGCGGGACGTACCCATGGCCTTCAGCGATTCGTCGTCGAGGTTGAGAAGCGCGCCGTTGACATAGCGGCGGACCTGACGTTCGCGTGCCGAAACCAGATTGTTGTAAGCTGCGCGGAAGAAGGAGTTGCTCATTTCGAATTCCTTTCATACCGGGTGTTTGTTGCCCCGTTCGATGATTGGAAGATAGTGAATCCTTTCGGCTTCAGGCAGGGGGTTTAGGTCATGGGTGCTATGCAGCAAACGCATAGTGCGGTGCAGCATTTATCGGCGGGTTGTACATTTTTGCAGGGCTTTCATTATCGAACTTGCCGCCGCCGATGGATGCGATCAGTGTACCCGCAACTGGAACTTGAGAGTTGGCCCTTTCCTATGTCGCATCCAGCCTCCGATTTTCGAAATCTGATCATCCATACATCCAGATTGACACTTCGGCCGCCGGACCAGCGTGACTTGTCTTTCATGACGGCGCTCTTCGCAAAACCGGAACTCGTTGCACACAGACCCGATCCTACGCCGGACAGTCGCGTTGTGACGAAAGCCAGGCTGGCGCGCGAGATTTCTCATTGGAGGAAGTTTGGCTTCGGAAGATGGGCAGCCGAGGCAGATGGCGAACTGATCGGATTTGGTGGCGTCACGCAATCGGAGCACTATGATGCATTGAACCTATCTTATCATCTGGATCCCGCTTTCTGGCGGCGTGGATATGCTGTCGAGCTGGCCAGAGCCGCAGTGTCTTACGGGACTGTGCATTTGCGTCGCAGTCGGATTGTCGGTCTCGTCCGTCCGGTAAATGGAGCTTCGCGGCGTGTGCTGGAAAAGTGCGGTTTCGTGCAAGAAGGCATGGTCGAGCTACATGGAGCTCCCACCATGCTCTTTTCCCTGCGGACGGATGTGCTAGGTAGATAGTCCGCACAGACATCCCATTGCCGCCGAAAGGCCCCGTCCATGTTTCAATCCTTTGATGTCACCTCCACACCGCAATTCGGCCGCGCCCGGGTCGAGGCCTTGCGGGCCCGTTTCGACGGGCTCGGCATCGATGCTTTTCTGGTGCCGCGGGCGGACGAATATCAGGGGGAATATGTGCCGGCCTCGGCCGAACGGCTGTCCTGGCTGACGGGGTTCACGGGATCGGCGGGCATTGCCTTCATCGGGCGCAACGAGGCGGTCGTCTTCGTCGACGGTCGCTACACGACGCAGCTTGTCAGCCAAGTCGATGGCGAGGTCTTTTCTGGGGGGGATCTGGTGAATGCACCGCCGCATGTCTGGCTGAAGACGCACGCGGCGCCGGGCTTGCGGGTCGGCATCGATCCGAGGCTTCATACGGGCGCCGACGTGCGCAGGCTCGAAAAGGCGCTGGAAAAAAGTGGCGGTACGCTGGTGATCCTCGATGAGAACCCGGTCGATGCGATCTGGGACGATCGCCCGGCCGAGCCCTGCGAGCCGATTGCGGTTCAGCCGGAGCACATCGCCGGAAAGCCGGCCGCCGAGAAGATCGCGACGATCGCCGAGGGGCTGGCGGAGGAGAAATGTTCGGCCGTCCTGCTGTCCGATCCGTCCTCGGTCGCCTGGGCATTCAATATCCGCGGCAACGACGTGCCGCACACGCCGCATCCGCTGGCACGGGCGATCATCCATGCCGACGGGCGGGCGGAGCTGTTCTGTGACGGCGAGAAGATCAAGGGTGCGGCGATGGATCATCTTTCGGCGCTCGCCACGCTGTTTCCTCCGGATACGCTTTCGAAGCGGCTGGCAGCGATTGCCGTCGACAGTGGCCGTATTCTGGTCGACAGCGGTTCGGCGTCCTATTTCCTGACGCAGGCCATACGCGATGCGGGCGGTGAGGCGGTCGAGGGCAGCGATCCGGCGCAGCTGCCGCGTGCTTGCAAAAATGCGGCCGAGCTCAACGGTTCGCGCGCCGCGCATCTGCAGGACGGTGCGGCCATGTGCGCCTTTCTCCACTGGCTCGATACGTCCGAGCCGGGCGACGTGACGGAAATCGCGGCGGCGAAGGCGCTGGAGGCTGCCCGCGCCAGGGTCGGCGAGCGGATGCAGAACGCGCTGAAGGACGTATCGTTCGAGACGATTTCCGGCGCCGGTCCGGACGCGGCGATCATTCACTACCGAGTGACGACGGCGACCGACCGGCCGCTGAAGGCCGGCGAGATGTATCTCGTGGATTCCGGCGCGCAATATGTCAACGGCACGACGGACATTACCCGGACGGTCGCGATCGGCGAGGTGCCGGAGGAGCAGAAGACCTTCTTCACGCTGGTCCTGAAGGGCATGATCGCCATTTCGCTCGCCCGCTTCCCCAAGGGCACGCGCGGCTGCGACCTCGATCCGCTGGCCCGCATCGCGCTGTGGAAGGCGGGGGCGGATTACGGCCATGGCACCGGTCACGGCGTCGGCGCCTATCTCTCGGTGCATGAGGGTCCGCAGCGCATCTCCCGGCTCTCGACGCAGGAGCTGCTACCCGGCATGATCCTTTCCAACGAGCCGGGCTATTACCGGCCGGGCGCCTTCGGCATCCGCATCGAGAACCTGATCGTCGTCCGGGAAGAGGTAGAGATCGCCGGCGGCGACAGGCCGATGCTCGGCTTCGAGACGATCACCTTCTGCCCGATCGACAAGCGGCTGATCGTCACCGATCTCTTGACCCGCGAGGAGCTGCAATGGATCGATGCTTATCACGCCGAGGTTCGGGAGAAGCTGATGCCCTTCATCGACGAGATGGCCGTCAGGGCCTGGCTGGACGCTGCAACGACGCCGTTTTCCGTTCATTCGTGAAAAGGTGTTTTCGTGCCTGACCGGACAATTTTGCCGGATTCTGGCCTTGTCATCATGCGGGCAAGCGGTAGAGATCGCTGCAGTGAAATCGAGAACTCGCTAAGGAGGAAACAAGATGAAACTGATGCGTGTCGGTGCGCCGGGTGCCGAGAAGCCCGCCATTGTCGATGGTGACGGCAAGATCCGTGACCTGTCCGGCCACGTGGCCGATATCGGCGGCGACGCCATCTCGCCGGAAGGGCTGGCCAAGATCGCCAAGATCGATCTCTCGAGCCTGCCGGTCATCGACGGGCGTGTAGGCCCGTGCGTTGCCGGTACCGGCAAGTTCATCTGCATCGGCCTGAACTTCTCCGACCACGCCGCCGAATCCGGCATGGCGGTGCCGCCAGAGCCGGTGATCTTCATGAAGGCGACCTCGGCGATCTGCGGCCCCTACGATAACGTGCTGATCCCGCGCGGCTCTGAAAAGACCGACTGGGAAGTCGAGCTCGGCGTCGTCATCGGCAAGACGGCGAAATATGTCAGCGAAGCCGATGCGCTCGACTACGTCGCCGGCTACTGCGTCAGCCATGACGTGTCCGAACGCGCCTTCCAGACCGAACGGTCCGGCCAGTGGACGAAGGGCAAGTCCTGCGACACGTTCGGCCCGGTCGGTCCCTGGCTGGTGACCAAGGACGAAATCGCCGATCCGCAGGCGCTCAACATGTGGCTGAAGGTCAATGGCGAGACGATGCAGAACGGTTCTTCGGCAACCATGGTCTATGGCGTGAAGTTCCTGGTGTCCTATCTCAGCCAGTTCATGAGCCTGCAGCCGGGCGACATCATTTCCACCGGCACGCCCCCAGGCGTCGGCATGGGCATGAAGCCGCCGCGTTACCTGAAGCCCGGCGAAGTCGTCGAACTCGGCATCGAGGGCCTCGGCAGCCAGAAGCAGACCTTCGTCGCCGACGCCTGAGGCGCGGCGATCAAAGGCCGAAGCCGTGCCGCAGGAGGAGGATGATCGCCAGTGCGGCGACGATCGTCACGATCTGCGAGTAGCGCAAGCCAATCACAAGTGCGGCGGCTATGGTGATCTTCACATCGTAGCCGCCGTAGACGAATGCTGGTGCCCAGAGCGTCGTCAGCACCGCCGCCGGCACGGCGTTCAGCGCCGCTTCCAGCCGTGGCGGCATGGTCTTCAGCCGGGTGATCAGGACATATCCGCCGATGCGGGTGAGGTAGGTCACTATGGCGGACGCCAGGATCAGCAGAACCATATCGAGATGAAACTGGTCGCTCATTCGACCACCGCCTTCGGCTGAGCGCCATTTTGATCCGGCGTGGTCCTGACTGGCAGCAGGGCGGCGACCGCGACGCCCGCGATCGCCCCGATGCTGACGTGCCAGGGCGAACCCACCAGCTTGAGGGCGAGCGTCGAAGCTATGGCGCTGGTGCCGACGATCGGCAGGAAGCGGCTTCGCTTGCGAAAGCCGATGACGAGCCCGAGGAAATAGACGGGCAGCAGGACGTCGAGGCCGAGCGCGTGCGGATCGCCGATCAGCTGGCCGAAATAGGCTCCGACCATGGTCATGATCAGCCATTGCCCGTAGATCAGCGTGCCGCAGCCGAGATACCAGGTGAAGGTGAGCGATTTCGTCTTCTCGTAATGACGCAGCGATTCGGCAAATTGCGGATCGGTGAGCAGGAAGAAGGTGAGGGCGCGCTGGAGGACGCCGAATTCGCGCACGAAAGGCGCAAGAGCCGCGGAATAGAGAATGTGGCGGAAATTCACGGCAAAGACCGACAGAACCACAAGCCATGCTGGGACATGCTGGCCGAACAGTTCGATACCGACGATCTGGCTGGCGCCGGCATAGATCGTCGCGCTCATCAGCGATGCCTCGCCGAAGGTCACGCCGTTGGCTGTCGCGAGCGCTCCGAACAGGAGACCGAACGGTGCCGAGGCCAGCACCGGCAGTCCGCCGCGCACGCCGAGAAGAAACTCTCTTGAGTTCATTTTTGTCCCCTTTGCTCAAGGCTTAGGACGCTAAGGCTTCCAAAGCAATTCAGTTCTCTTATGATCGCTTTCAAACAATTGAACCATCATTGGGTTCTGACGGCTCTCGCAGCAGTTGCGTGCCGAAAATCTGTGAAGGCGACCATGAAACCGATCGAATTTCCCAAAGAGGAGAAGCTGGCGCTGGCCAGGCGTCTGCAGGACTATCTGCAGGAGGAGGCCGACGTCGATATCGGCCAGCTCGGAGCGGAATTCCTTCTCGAGTTCATTGCCAAGGAGATCGGCATCCACTTCTACAATCGCGGCCTCAGAGACGCGCAGGCGTTCGTAACCGCGAAGATGGAAGACGTGGTCGAGGCGATCTCTCTTCTGGAGCGGGAGGCCTGACGGCGTCCTAGATCTTCTGCTTCTTCATCTGGAACGTATGCTCCGGACCGGGGAAGGAGCGGGCCTTCACTTCGCTTGCATAGTCTTCAACCGCTTTCGAAATCTGCGGCGCCAGCTCGGCGAAGTGCTTGACGAAGCGGGGCTTGAAATCGTTGAAGACACCGAGCATGTCGTCGACGACGAGGATCTGGCCGTCGCAGGCGGGCGATGCACCGATGCCGATCGTCGGCGCGGCATTGCCGTCGGAGAGTTCACGGGCGACCGGCTCGATCGTGCCTTCGACGACCATGGCGAAGGCACCGGCCAGCGAGACGGCGCGGGCATCGCGGCGGATCTTGTCGGCCTCTTCGTCCGTGCGCCCGAGCGAGCGGTAGCCGCCGGTCGCATTGACGAGCTGCGGCATCAGGCCGATATGGCCCAGCACCGGAATGCCGCGGGTGGTCAGGAAGCGGATGGTTTCTGCCATTTCCTCGCCTCCCTCAAGCTTGATACCGTCGCAGCCGGTTTCCTTCATGATGCGGGCGGCATTGCGGAAGGCCTGCTCCTTGGATTCCTGGTAGGAGCCAAACGGCATGTCGACGATGACGCAGGCATGGCTGACGCCGCGCATGACGGCTTGGCCGTGGGCGATCATCATCTCCATCGTCACGCCGACCGTCGTCGGCAGGCCGTAGAGCACCATGCCGAGCGAATCGCCGACCAGCAGGAAATCGCAGTGCGGATCGAGCAGCTTGGCGATCGGCGTCGTGTAGGCGGTCAGCGAGACGATCGGACGCTCGCCCTTGAGGGCGGTGATGGCGGCGGGCGTGAGCCGCTTTTCGCGGACGGTGACACTCATGGCATATACTCGCTTGCTGTCAGGCAGCTTTGGCGCCGGCGTTCAGGCCGAGCACGCGGTTGTCGAGGAGCTTGGTCGTGCCGATGCGCACGTAAAGCAGGAGCAGGACGGGCCTGTCCTTGAGATTGCCCGGCTGCTGCAGCGTGGCAGCGTCGCGGATGGCGACGACCTCCGGATTGGCCAGCGGCTCGGCCCGGATGAAATCGCGGATGGCACCTTCAAGCGCTGCGACGTCCTCGAGGCCCGAGGCGATCAGCCGTTCGGCCTCGGCCAGCGCCCGCGGCACGATGACGGCAGTCTTTCGCTCTTCCGGCGAGAGGTAGACGTTGCGCGAGGAGCAGGCGAGGCCGTCGGCTTCCCTTACCGTCGGCACGGGCACGATTCGGACGGGGATTGCCAGATCCTCCACCATGCGGCGGATGATGGTGACCTGCTGGTAGTCCTTTTCGCCGAAATAGGCGCTGTCCGGCTGGACGATGTTGAAGAGTTTCGAGACGACGGTGGCGACGCCGGCGAAATGGCCGGGGCGAGCCTCGCCCTCCAGCTCGCTTCCGAGCTTCGGCACGTCGACGACGGTTTCCATCGGCCGCGGATACATGTCCTCGACGCCCGGCGCGAACAGGAAATCGACGTCCGCTTTGGCCAGCATGGCGCTGTCGCGGGCGAGGTCGCGCGGATATTTCGCCAGATCCTCGTTGGCGCCGAACTGCAGCGGATTGACGAAGATGGAGGCGACGACGATGTCGTTTTCGGCGCGCGCCCGGCGCACCAGCTCCATGTGGCCGACATGCAGGTAGCCCATGGTCGGCACGAAGCCGATGCTGCGGCCGGCGGCGCGGTGCGGCGCCAGGCTTTCCCTCAGATCCGCGATGGTCTTGAGTGTCTTCACGTCCGTCCTCCCATGCCGACGGATGCACAAAAAAGATGCGGCGATTCCCTAACCTGTGCGCTGCAAAAAGGCAATTGCATCGGGGCTGATATGGGTACGCCGAGCTATTCGGCCAACAGGGAGCGGCTGGAGACGATTTCGACGCCTTTTGCCCGCATCTCCTCGATCGCCTGGCGGACGCCTTCCGGATCGATGCCGCGCGAGCCGTCCTCGACAAAGCGGATTGCGACGCCCGGCAGCATGTCGACGGCATCGAGCGCGGAAAACTTGACGCAGTAGTCGGTGGCCAAACCCAGGAGATCGATCTCGGTTACTGCCATCGCCTTCATGTAGTCGGCAAGGCCGGTCAGCGCCGCCTGGTCGTTGTCGCGGAAGGCAGAATAGCTGTCGACGGCGGGGTTCTGGCCCTTCTGCTGAATGAAGTCGATCCGGTCGGCATGAAGGTCGGGACGCAGTTCGGCGTCCGCGGTGCCCTGGACGCAATGGTCTGGCCACATCATCTGCGGTTTGCCGGAGAGTTCGCCAATTTCAAACGGCGCCTTGCCCGGATGGGCGGAGGCGAACGAGCCGTGGCCGGCCGGATGCCAGTCCTGCGAAGCGACGATCAGATCGTAGCGGCCGCTGTCGATCAGGGCGTTGGCGACTGGCACCACCTGGTCGCCGTCCGGCACGGGCAGGTTGCCGCCGGGGCAGAAACCGTTCTGGATGTCGATCAGCAGCAGGGCTTTGGTCACGGGGCATGTCCTTCTCTTTGACAGGGCCGCACGATGCCAAGGGTCGGGGCAGGGATCAAGGTGCGCAACGGCCAAAAATGCCGCATCAGCCTGCCGCAATTAAGCCGCGATAAGAGCGATGGAGTGACCGTCCCACGCTATCCTGGATTTCCCATGCGCTTCGTCCTCGCTCTTGCCATCCTCGCCGCCGTCACCGTGCCCGCTCTTGCCGACAGCTATACCCATCAAGGGTTGGTGGAGCCGGTCCTGCATCTTTCCGGTCCGCACCAGACACCGACCGTGGCGCTCACCTTCGACGCCTGCATGGGCCGCACCGATCCGCGCATTCTCGGCGAACTTGTCGAGAAGAAGATACCGGCGACGATCTTTGTTACTGCCCGCTGGCTGAAATACAACCGGGCGTCCTTTGATGTCCTGCGCGCCCATCCGGACCTGTTCGAGATCGAGGACCACGGCGAGAACCACATTCCGGCGGTCGATCGGCCGATCTCGATCTACGGAATCAAGGCGGCCGGCTCGACCGAGGCGATCGGCCGTGAGGTGGAGGGCGGGGCTAAGGCGATCACCGCCGCCGGCGCGCCGCAGCCGAAATGGTACCGCGACGCCACCGCCGTCTACAGCCCGTCGGCAATCACCGAGATCAAGGCGCTTGGCTACCGCGTCGCCGGCTTCTCCGTCAACGGCGACGGCGGCTCGCTGCTCGGCGCTTCGGCCTCGGCCCGCCGCATCGGCTCGGCCAAGGACGGCGACATCGTCATCGCCCACATCAACCAGCCGACTCACGCCGCCGGCGAGGGCGTGGTCAAGGGCATCGAGACGCTGCGGGCGAAGGGTTATCGCTTCGTGCGGCTGGCGGATGTGCCGGAGGATGATGCGGGGGCGGTGAAGGCGGGCGGGTGAGGCTACCCTGAATTGCAAAACCGGCTATCATCCTGCCATGAGCCTGATTCACAACGAGCGGACAAAAATGCTGGCAAATTCCCTTGACCGAACCTCGACCGCCTGCGTCGTCGCGGGTCTGATTGCGCCGGCCTCCGCGATCGTCAATCATTCGTCGTCGGCGCCTGCGTTCTCCTGGGGCAATGTCGCCGGAACCGTGATTTGGCTTTTGGCCGCAGTTGCACTACATTTACTGGCAAGACGGTCCCTAGGAGGATTGCAGTCATGACCGGAATGGAAATCTTTTTCTACCTCGTCCTGCCGGCCAGTATCGTTCTTGCCGGATGGATCGCCGTGCGCCTCAATGAACGTGCGGGAAGGCACCGCCTGCATCCGGGCGAGTGACGTGAGTCCAGTCCTTCACAGCCCAAGCAAATAGCTCGAGATGTCCTCCCACTGCGGATTGTTTTCCTCGATCAGGTTCAGTTTCCACGCGCGCGGCCATTTCTTGATGTTCTTTTCGCGCTGAATGGCATCGATCAGCAGGTCATGCTCCTCGAACCAGACCAGTGTCTTTACCCCATATCTCGACGTGAAGCCGGGAGTGAGTTCGTTCTGGTGTTCTTAGAGACGCGTGGGCAGATGACGGGTGACACCGGTGTAGAGCGTGCCGTTGCGTTTTGAGGCGAGGATATAGACGTAACCCTTCATGGGAAGAGCATGATGGGTGCGTCTCTGAATTGCAAATGAGATTCTTTCGCGCGAAAGACTTCGCGCTGCTGGATCCCCGGGACAAGCCCGAGGATGAGGGAGCATGGGGATGCACCTCGACCAGCAATATCCGCTCCATTGCTTGGAGACGGGTGAACGATAGGGTAATCACATCACGGCAAGCACGACCTGTCTTCTGGCACAAGAGGCGCCAAAAACTCTGCCCTCATCCTCGGGCTTGTCCCGGGGATCCAGCCGGCTCGTGTCCACGAGCCGAGAAGAACTAGCTTAAACGTGAGTGCGCAGTTCCCTCACACCCGCGCCACGAACCCGTCCAGCACGCGTTTCTGCCCGGCCTTGTCGAAATCCACCGTGAGCTTGTTGCCCTCGATGGCGGAGACGTTGCCGTTGCCGAATTTCTGGTGGAAGACGCGGTCGCCGACGGTGAAGGCGGACGGGGTGTCGGTGGTCGACTTGGCGACGAGTTCGCCGTCGATGGTGCGGCCGCGCGGGCCGGCTTCGCCGTAGCCGATGCGTTCGACGGCGTGGCCGGAGCGGTTGCCCCAGTTCGAGCGGGTCGCCTCGGAGCGGTTGGCCTGGGCGCGCTTCCAGCCGGGCGTCGAATAGGAATTGCTGAAAGGGTCGGCCGTGTCGAAGCGCGACTGGCCGTAGCTGCCGCGCCCATAGCCGCCATAGGAGGTCTCGACCTCGGCGACCTCGACATGGGTCGTCGGCAGTTCGTCGAGGAAGCGTGACGGGATGGTCGACTGCCAGAGGCCGTGAATGCGGCGGTTGTTAACGAACCAGATATGGCAGCGGCGCTTGGCCCGCGTGATGCCGACATAGGCGAGGCGGCGCTCTTCCTCCAGTCCGGCGCGGCCGCTTTCATCGAGCGAGCGCTGGTGCGGAAACAGGCCTTCCTCCCAGCCGGGCAGGAAGACGGTGTCGAATTCGAGCCCCTTGGCCGAATGCAGCGTCATGATTGACACGGCGTCGAGGTTTTCGTTTTGCTCGACATCCATGACCAGCGAGACGTGTTCGAGGAAGCCGCGCAGCGACTCGAACCCCTCCATCGAGCGGATCAGTTCCTTCAGGTTTTCCAGCCGGCCCGGCGCTTCAGCCGACTTGTCGGCCTGCCACATGGCCGTATAGCCGCTCTCGTCGAGGATCTGTTCGGCAAGTTCGGTATGCGGCGTGTTTTCCAGCAAAGACTGCCAGCGGCGGAAATCGGTGACGACGTCGAACAGCGCCTTGCGCGGCTTCGGCTTGAACTCGTCGGTCTCGATCACTGCCGCTGCGGCGGCCAGCATCGGAATGTCGCGGGCGCGGGCGTAATCGTGCAGCTGGCGGACGCTGGCGTCGCCAAGGCCGCGCTTCGGCGTGTTGATGATGCGCTCGAAGGCGAGGTCGTCGGCCGGCTGGCAGACGAGGCGGAAATAGGCCATGGCGTCGCGGATCTCAAGCCGCTCGTAGAAGCGCGGGCCGCCGATGACGCGGTAGTTGAGGCCGAGCGTGACGAAGCGGTCTTCGAATTCGCGCATCTGGAAGGACGCGCGCACCAGGATCGCCATGTCGTTGAGCTCGTGCTTCTCGCGCTGGAGCTGCTCGATTTCCTCGCCGATGGCGCGGGCCTCTTCCTCCGAATCCCAAGCATTGTGGACCTGCACCTTGTCGTCGTCCGGATCGGTGCGGTCGGTGAAGAGCGTCTTGCCCAGGCGCCCCTCGTTGTGGGCGATCAGGTGGCCGGCAGCGCCGAGAATATGCTCGGTCGAGCGGTAGTTTCGTTCGAGCCGGATGACCTTGGCTCCCGGAAAATCCTTCTCGAAGCGCAGGATGTTGTCGACCTCGGCACCGCGCCAGCCATAGATCGACTGGTCGTCGTCGCCGACGCAGCAGACATTGATCGGCTCGCCCTTCGGCCGCTGGGCCAGAAGCCGCAGCCACATGTACTGGGCGGTGTTGGTGTCCTGATACTCGTCTACGAGGATGTATTTGAAGCGGCGATGGTAATCCTTGAGGATGCCGGGCTCGCTGCGGAAGATGTGGATCGGATGCAAAAGCAGGTCGCCGAAATCGCAGGCGTTCAGCGTCTTTAGCCGATCCTGATAGGCCTTGTAGAGTTCGCGGCCCTTGCCATTGGCAAAGGCGCGGGCGTCGCCCTCGGGAATCTGCTCCGGCGTCAGCCCCTTGTTCTTCCAGTTGTCGATCATGCCGGCGAACTGCTTGGCCGGCCAGCGCTTGTCGTCGAGACCCTCGGCCTGGATGATCTGCTTGATCAGCCGGATGACGTCGTCGGTGTCGAGGATGGAAAAATCGGACCGGAGGCCGACGACTTCGGCGTGGCGGCGCAACAGCTTGACGCCGATCGAGTGGAAGGTGCCGAGCCAGGGCATGCCTTCGACGGCGTCGCCGAGCAGCAGGCCGATGCGCTCCTTCATCTCGCGCGCCGCCTTGTTGGTGAAGGTCACGGCAAGGATCTGCGAGGGGAAGGCGTGTCCGGTCGAGAGAATATGGGCGATGCGGGTGGTCAGCACGCGGGTCTTGCCCGTGCCGGCGCCGGCCAGAACCAGCACCGGGCCTTCCGTCGTCTCTACCGCATCGCGCTGTTCCGGGTTCAGGCCGGCGAGGTAATCCGGGGCGCGATGCTGGCCGCGAGCGGCCATCGCACGGGCGGCGATGCCGCCGGACGCCGGCGCATGGGGAGCGGGCGTCCTGGGTTCGGGTTCCTCGTCGAAAAAGGGAATATCGTCATAACCACCGATCATGCGGCTCAATGTAGTGATTCGGTTCCAAAAGGCAAAAGAAAGAGAACAAAAGGCGCACTTACCCCGTGAATTGATGGGGTTTACGGTGAGATCAAACGGAAGTGTGATCGAACATGACCAAATTGTAATCTTGTTTCGCTTGTCGCAATTTGGGATTAAATCATAATGCAGACTGACTGACTGTGAGCGGAGCGGGCGACCAGGGGCGGAACCAAAGGTCGCAGCAGAACTCCGCCACCCCCCGGAGAAATTGATGCGTCTGTGGAAACAGCTTGTTTTGAGCCTGATCGTTTTGTGTGCCGGTCTTTATGTGTGGGTGACTTTCGTGCCCGGCGCCGGTGCGCTGCTCGAGAAGATGGGCCTTTCGCAGGAGGTGGTCGCCGCCATTGCTCCCAAGAGTGAAGGTGCGCCCGCAACAGGGCAGGGGCGCGGCCGCGGCGGATTTCGCAACGGCCCCACGGTTGTCGTTACCGCTCCGGCCGGAGAGGGCGTCGTCAACGACCAGTTGACGGCTATCGGCAATGGCGAGGCGATCGAATCCGTCGTCATCGCGCCGCAGGCCTCCGGCAATATCGCCACGGTCAATATCCGCTCGGGCGACCGGGTGAAGAAGGGCGAGGTGATCGCCAGCCTCGATCGCGAGGAACAGGTGATCGCCCGCGACCAGGCACAGGTGGCGCTCGAAAGCGCCGAAGAGAAGCTGTCGATCTACAAGAACGCGAAGTCGACCGTGTCGCGTGTGAGCCTGGTGGAAACCGAGATTGCCGCGAAGTCGGCGAAGCTCGCCCTCGACAATGCCGAGCTGACGCTGAAGCGGCGCGATATCGTTTCACCGATCGACGGCATCGCCGGCATCATTCCGGTCAGCGTCGGCGATTACGTGACGACCTCGACCGCGATCGTAACCGTGGACAACCGCTCCGAACTGCTGGTCGATTTCTGGGCGCCCGAGCGGTTCGCGGCGGGTATGGCGACCGGACAGCCGGTGCAGGCGACGGCGGTGGCGCGGCCCGGCGAGGTGTTTTCCGGCGAGATCGAAGCCGTCGACAACCGCATCGATGAGGCCAGCCGCACCTTCAAGGTTCGCGCCCGCATTCCCAATGCCGACGACAAGCTGCGCGCCGGCATGGCGTTTACGGTGTCGATGAAATTCGGCGGTGACAGCTATCCCTCCGTCGACCCGCTTGCCGTGCAGTGGGATTCCGACGGCTCCTATGTCTGGCGGGTGACCGAAGGCAAGGTGGAGAAGGTCCGCGTCGCCATCATCCAGCGCAATCCGGACGTGGTTCTGGTCAAGGCCGATATCGCCAAGGGCGACGGCATCGTCACCGCCGGCTTGCAGCGGCTGCGCGAGGGCGCCGAGGTGCAGGTCGCCGGGGCGCCGGAAGCCGAGAAGCCGAAAGCCGAGGACGGCAAGACCGTTCCCGAAGCCGAGGTGAAGGCGCCGACAGCCGAGCGGGGTGCTTAAATGGCGGCAGAGGAAACCCCGACAACCGAACACGGCTCGACGGCGCTCTTCGTGCGCCGGCCGATCCTGGCGCTGGTCTTCAATGCGCTGATCGTCGTTGCGGGGCTTGCCGCCTATTTCGGCGTTGAGGTGCGCGAACTGCCGGACGTCGACCAGCCGGTCATCACCGTGCGCACCACCTTCACCGGCGCATCGCCGGAGACGGTCGACCGCGAGATCACCCAGGTCATCGAGGGGGCGGTCGCGCGCGTTTCGGGCTTGAAGTCGATGTCCTCGACCTCGTCCTTCGGCTCCAGCCGCGTGACGCTGGAATTCACCGATGCCACCGATCTCAACGTCGCCTCGATGGATGTGCGTGATGCGATCAGCCGGGTCACGAACCAGCTGCCGGACGACGTGGACGATCCTCGCATCGTCAAGGCGGATGCGGATTCGCAGCCGATCATGCGACTGGCGCTGACCTCCGACACACTGTCGATCGAGGACCTGACGCAGCTCGTCAACGACCAGATCGCCGACCGGCTTGCCTCCGTCGAGGGGGTTGCGGACGTCGAGGTCTATGGCGACCAGGACAAGGTGTTCAAGGTCGATGTCAGCCAGTCTGAGCTTGCGAGCCGCGGGCTGACGATTGCCGACATCAGCACGGCGCTTTCCTCCATGGCGCTCGATGTACCGGCGGGATCCCTGACCAGCCTGAAGCAGGATATCGTGGTGCGCGCCACCGCGTCGCTGACGAAGCCGGAGGATTTCGCCAATATCCTGATCAACGACCGCGTGCGCCTTGGCGACGTGGCGACCGTGACCTTCGGGCCGGACACCGGTTCGACGACGCTGCGGGCCAACGGCAAGCCCGGCGTCGGCATGGGCATCATCCGGCAGGCGCAGTCGAACACGCTGTCGATTTCGGCGGGCGTTCACAAGGCGGTCGAAGAGATCCAGAAGACGCTGCCGGAAGGCACATCGATGCGCATCAGCAGCGACGACGCGGTCTTCATCCAGGGATCGATCGAGGAGGTCATCCGCTCGCTGATCCTGGCAGCCGTGATCGTCGTCGCGATCATATACCTCTTCCTGCGCGACTGGCGGGCAACGATCATTCCCGCGGTCACCATGCCGGTGGCGCTGATCGGCACGCTGGCGGCAATCTACATTGTCGGGTTTTCCGTCAACATCCTGACGCTGCTGGCGATCGTGCTGGCGACCGGCATGGTGGTCGACGACGCCATCGTCGTGCTTGAAAACATCGTCCGGCGGCGCGGCGAGGGGATGGGACCGCGGGCGGCAGCCGTGCTCGGCACGCGCGAGGTGTTCTTCGCCGTCATCGCGACGACGGCGACGCTGGCGGCCGTGTTCGTGCCGCTGTCCTTCCTGCCGGGCCAGATCGGCGGCCTGTTCCGCGAATTCGGCTTCGTGCTGGCCTTCTCGGTCCTCATCTCGTCGGTGGTGGCGCTGTCGCTCTGTCCGATGCTCGCCTCGCGCATCCTCACCTCGCATTCCGTCAGGCATGGCGGCATGCTCGCCAATCTGGGCAACCGGCTCGGCGGGCTCTACCGGGTGCTTCTGAAGGCGGCGCTGGATGCGCCGATGGTCATCCTGATCGCCGGTGCGCTCTTTGCTCTCGCAGCCCTCGGCACGTTCGGTCTCCTGACCAGCGAACTGACACCGAAGGAAGACCGGTCGATGCTGCTTATGCGCGTCTCTGCGCCGCAGGGCGTCAGCCTCGATTACACCCGGGACCAGATGCAGCAGGTCGAGGAGCGGCTGAAGCCACTCGTCGACAGCGGCGAAATCCAGAGCATCTTCTCGATTTCCGGCTTCGGCTCCAACACCAATTCCGGCTTCATGGTCATGCAGCTGGCACCCTGGGGCGAGCGCACGCGTTCGCAGGACGAGATCGCTGCGGACGTCAACAAGGCGACGGCGGCGATACCGGCCGTCAGCGCATTTGCGATGCAGCCGAACAGCCTGCATATCCGCGGTGCCGGCAACGGGCTGTCCTTCGCGATCGTTGGCGCGACACATGAAATCCTGTCGGAGGCCGCCATCAAGCTTGCCGACGCGATGCAGGACGACAAGGCGTTCTTCTCCAATCCGCGGCTTTCCAACGACGCCCGCCAGGGTCAGCTCTCCGTCGTCCTCGACCGTGAGCGCGCCTCGGATCTCGGGATCAACATTTCAGGGCTTTCGGCGGCGCTGCAGTCGCTGCTCGACGGAAGGTCGGTCGGCGACGTCTATGTCGATGGCCATTCCTATGACGTGATGCTGACCTCGGACACGCATCCGATCGATGATCCGACCGATCTCGAGAACGTGTTCCTGAAGACGGGTGACGGCAAATACGTGCCGATGTCGACGATCGCCACGCTGGAGGAGCGGTCGGTGGCGCCGAGCCTGTCGCGCGAAAACCAGCTCGCCTCCGTCGGCCTGCAGTCCAATCTCGCCGACGGCGTTTCGCTGGGCGCCGCGCTTTCCGAACTCAACCGGATCGCGGCCCCGATCCTGCCGCCGGGCGCTCGCGTCCTGCCGCTCGCCGAAGCCGCCAGCCTCGGCGAAAACTCGAACGGCATGGCGGTGACGTTCGGCTTTGCGATCATCATCATCTTTCTCGTGCTGGCCGCGCAGTTCGAAAGCGTGCTCTCCGCCATCATCATCATGGCCACCGTGCCGCTTGGCCTCGCCTGCGCCGTCTTCGCCATGCTGATGACTGGCTCGTCGCTCAACGTCTACAGCCAGATCGGACTGGTTCTGCTGGTCGGCGTCATGGCGAAGAACGGCATTCTCGTGGTCGAGTTCGCCAACCAGCTGCGCGATCGGGGTTACGACGTGCGCCGGGCCATCGAGGAGGCCGCCAATCTCCGCCTGAGGCCGGTGATGATGACGATGATCTCGACCGTGCTCGGCGGTGTGCCGCTGGTACTTGCGCATGGCGCAGGGGCGGAAGCCCGCATCGCGCTCGGCTGGGTCATGGTCGGAGGATTGGGGATGGCAACGGTCATCACGCTGTTCGTCACGCCGGTCGCCTATCTGCTGCTGGCGCGATTCGCCAAACCGCATGCGGACGAGGAAAAGCGCCTGCATCGCGAGATGTCTGCGGCACACGAGCTTCAGGCCGGCGAATAAACCCGTTGCTTTGTGTCTTTGCGCGATTTGCGGTCAACCAATTGCCGTATTTCGTGGTAAGAGGCAGATGACAGCACAAGGATCTCGGAGACTTCACTTCCATGCTCAAGCGTATTGCCATACTTGCCCTCGCTGGCACCTTCCTCAGCGCCTGCACCACCACCGACCCCTATACCGGTGAGCAGAAGGTTTCCAACACGGCGGGCGGCGTGGCGCTCGGTGCTGCAGCCGGCGCCGTCGGCGGCCTGCTGCTTGGCAACGGCCCCACCAGCCGCCGCAACGGTGCATTGATCGGAGCCGGCATCGGCGCGCTGGCCGGCGGTGCGATCGGCAACTACATGGACCGCCAGGAAGCCGAGCTTCGCGCCCAGCTGCAGGGTACCGGCATCTCGGTCACCCGCAACGGCGACAACATCATTCTCAACATGCCGTCGAACATTACCTTCCCGACGGACCAGTATGCGGTGATGCCGGCCTTCTATCCGACGCTGAACTCGGTCGCGATCGTGCTGAACAAGTTCAACAAGACGCTGGTCGACGTCAACGGTCATACCGACTCGACCGGCTCGCTTCAGCACAACATGGAACTGTCGCAGCAGCGTGCCACTTCGGTCGCCAACTACCTGGCCGGCCAGGGCGTCGACGCCCGCCGTATGTCGGCCATGGGCTTTGGCCCGAATCAGCCGATCGCAACCAATGCGACGGCTGAAGGCCGCGCCCAGAACCGCCGCGTCGAAGTGCAGATTTCGCCACTGCGCGAAGGCTGAGCGTAGAGATCGTGACGAACTGTCCGGCGGGCGTTATGCCCGCTGGACAAGCCGCGCCGGCTGTCCCATACCTGCACTCCAAAATGGACATGGAGGAAGACCCATTGGCGCGTGAACATGCAAGACCGGGTGTCCGCAACGAAGACGGTATCGCTGCGGTTCTCGGCATTTTGAAGCAGAGCTTCGGCGAGCGCTTCCAGACCGGTGAAGCCTTCCGCGCCCAGCATACGCACACCACCACCTATCTTCCGGCGCAGTTGCCGGACGGCGTCGCCTTCGTTGAAAACGCCGACGAGGTGAAAGTGATCGTCAAGGCCTGTGCCGAGCACAAGGTTCCGGTCATTCCCTTCGGCGCCGGCACGTCGCTCGAGGGCCAGGTGAATGCGCCGAGCGGCGGCATTTCCATCGATTTCTCGCGCATGAACAAGGTACTTTCCGTCAATACCGAAGACCTCGATTGCACGGTGGAGCCGGGCATCACCCGCGAAGACCTCAATACCTATCTGCGCGATACCGGCCTGTTCTTCCCGATCGATCCGGGCGCCAACGCCTCCATCGGCGGGATGGCGTCGACGCGGGCTTCCGGCACAAATGCGGTGCGCTACGGCACGATGAAGGACAATGTGCTTTCGGTCACCGCCGTCACGGCCAATGGCGAGGAAATCCGGACCGCTCAGCGGGCGCGCAAGTCCTCCACCGGCTACGACCTGACGCGGTTGTTCGTCGGCGCCGAAGGTACGCTCGGCGTACTGACCTCGGTCACGCTGCGCCTGCAGGGCATCCCGGAAAAGATCGCCGGCGGCGTTTGCGCCTTTCCGGATATCGAATCGGCCTGCAACGCGGTCATCATGACCATTCAGCTTGGCATTCCGGTCGCCCGAATCGAGCTTCTGGATGCGCTTCAGGTGCGCGCCTGCAACGCCTATTCCGGCCTCAGCAACGAAGAGAAGCCGACGCTGTTTCTCGAATTCCACGGCAACGAGCAGACGGTTGCCATACAGTCGGAACAGTTTGCCGAAATCGCGGCCGAGTTTGGAGGCGGCGAATTCCGCTGGACCGTGAACGCCGAGGAGCGCGCCAAGCTGTGGAAGGCGCGCCATGACGTCTACTGGTCGGTGAAGGCGACGGCGCCGGACAAGGCGATCCTGGCAACGGACGTCTGCGTGCCGATCTCGCGCTACGCCGATTGCGTCACCGAAACGCACCGCGATATTCTCGAGCACGGCCTGTACGCGCCGATCGTCGGTCATGCCGGTGACGGTAACTTTCATACCTCCGTCGTGTTTGACGACAAGGATGAGGCCGATGTCGCCAAGGTCGAGGCGTTCATCGCCCGGCTGGCGCAACGGGCGCTTTCGATGGACGGCACCTGCACCGGCGAACACGGGATCGGGCAGGGGAAGAAGGGTTTTCTCGTCGAGGAACTTGGCGGCGCGGTGGATTTGATGCGGCAGATCAAGCAGGCGCTCGATCCCGACAGCATCTTCAATCCCGGGAAGATCTTCGATCCGGCTTGATCGCGGCGCCGGAAAATTTCATGCTTGGAAGGCTCCGGATTTTCGGGCCGAAGAGGCGGACAAGGGAGTAAGGCAGTTTGCTCGGACGGATCATCCTGTTCTTTGCGGGACTTCTCGTCGTCGTACTGTTTACGGCGCTGATCGCACCGATGTTCATCACCTGGAATGATTTTCGAACCCAGTTCGAGGATCAGGCCAGCCGTATTCTCGGCAAGAAGGTGGTGGTCAACGGCGACGTCCAGGTGCGCATCCTGCCGTTCCCGACCGTGACCTTGCACGACGTGCAGGTCGGCCGGGACGAAGACGGCAATCCGCTGATCCAGGTGGCCAACTTCTCCATGGACATGGAACTGGCGCCGTTCCTTTCCGGCGAGGCGCGCATCGTCGAGATGCGCATCGATCAGCCGCGCGCCCGCCTGAAGCTCCTGCAGGACGGCACGCTCGACTGGATGCGCGGCAGCCATTCCTCCATTCCGGCCAAGACGGTCGTTCTCGAAAAGGTCTTCATTATCGACGGCGAGGTGGCCTTCGTCGACGACCAGACCGGTCGCGACCGGGTTGTCTCCGACATCAACACGGAAATGTCGGCGCGTTCGCTGGCCGGCCCCTGGCGGGCGGATGGAGACGCCGTTTTCGATGGCCATCCGTCGCATTTCTCCTTCTCGTCGAGCGCGCCCGACGAGAAGAATGGCACGATCCGCGTTCACACCACCATCAAGCCCGAGGCGGTTCCGGTGACCGTGGAGACGGACGGCGACCTGGCGATCGTCGATGACCGGCCCCGCTATGACGGACAGTTCACGGCGTCGATGATGGCGGAGGTCGAGGACAAGGCGGAAGGCGGGGAGAAGTCCCGCAACCTGCCGCCGCGCGTCAAGGGCAAGTTCGAGCTCAACAACGAGCGCATCCGCATCCCCGAATACCGTCTCGAAGTGGGATCGCTCAGGGATCCCTATGTGGTGACCGGGGAGGCGACCTATGACACGGGAACCAAGGGCGATTTCTTCCTCAAGGCGGAAGGTCAGCAGATCGATGTGGCGCGGCTCGACACCGGTCCGGCCCAGAAGACCGCGCGGCCCGGTACGCAGCGCCTCAGCGCCGCAGACCGGCTGGCCACGCTGATCGGTCTGGCGCGCCGCATTCCGATCCCGAGCGTGCCGGGACGCGCCGAAGTCAAGCTGCCGGCTATCGTTGCCGGCGACACGACGGTCCGCGACGTGCTCTTGAAGGTCGAGCCGAACGGCAAGGGGTGGACGATCGACAATGCCGAGGCGACATTGCCGGGTCGGACGAAGATCGAGGGCTCCGGCAAGCTCACCCTTGTCGGCAGCGCGGTCTTCGACGGCCACCTGACCGTGGCGTCGCGCCAGCCTTCGGGTGTCGCCGACTGGCTGACCGGCAGCGTCGCACCGGAAATCCGCAACCTCAGGACGGCCGGCTTCTCCGCCGATGTCAGCCTTTCGCCGGAAGTGCAGAATTTCGACAATCTCGAGGTCATCACCGGCGGTGCGACCATGAAGGGCCGGATCGGCCGCGTATCGCTCAGCGGACAGGTGCCGGCCCTGACCGTCGATCTTGCCGGCGAGCGCATCGATCTCGACGTGTTGCGGGCGTTGACGAGCCTGATGATGGGCCAGGACACCGGCAGCGGGCTTCTGGGACACGACATCGATGCCCATCTGGCTGCCGGCCGACTGACGGCTTTCGGGGTGGAAGCGCAGCAGGTCGATGCCGCCTTCTCGCTGTCGAATGGCGCGCTCTCGGTCAAGACGCTCGACATCGGCAATATCGGCGGCGCCAAGGTCAGTACCTCGGGTGAAGCGGAAGGGTCCGTTTCCGGCATGTCTGGCAGCGGCGACGTGCATTTCGACGTTGCCGATGCCGGTCCGTTCCTGCAAATGCTTGAGAAGAGCATGCCGGCGCATCCGGTTCTCGCACGTCTGGCGGAAAACAGTTCCTGGTTCGACAACACGGCACTCGACGTGGCGCTGTCGGTCGGTGGCGGCGACAGGAGCGGAATTTCCGCCGATATTCGCGGCACGTCCAACGGCAGTAATGTGACCGCCCGGATCGGACTGAAGAGAGTCGCGGCGCTTGCCGACCACACGGGACTGTCACTCGACCTGACGCTGACCAATCCTCGCTCGTCGATCCTGTTCGGCCAGCTCGGCTTTGCGCCACTGCCGGTCGGCGGGCTCGAGGATGGACGCGTTCGCCTGGTCTTCAATGGGGCCGACGGCGAGAAGGGGCGCACGCAGGTGACCTTCGACGCCGGAAGCACGCATCTCGCCGCCGATGGCAATGTCAGCCTGGCGGCGGACGACTTCCTGCAGGGCGATCTCAACCTCACACTCAAGAGCGACGACATCGAGCCCTATCTCATCTTGAACGGCGTGGCTCTGCCAGGGCTCGGCGACGGTCTTCCGATCGACATGACGTCGAGCGTGTCGGTTGCCCCCGATACCGTCACATTCGACAAGCTCGCCGGAAATGTCAGCGGCGATGCCTTCAGCGGCATGCTCTCCGTCAAGCGTGGGCAGCCCGTGCTGACCATCGGCGGCAATCTGGCATTCGACAGCCTCGATCCCTACTGGCTGGCCGAAACGGTCTATGGTCCGCTCTATGATGTTTCGACCGGCGACTACACCAATGCCCCGTTCGAGCCGCCGATGAGTTCGGTCGCCGACATCGATCTGACGCTGAAGGCCGGGGAAGTGCCTGTCGGGCTTGGCGAGCCGGTTCGCTCGGTCACCGGAACGCTGACGAGCCGCAATGGCGTGCTCAATTTCGAGGAGCTGACGGGCGAGCTGTTTGGCGGCAAGGTCAGCGGCCATCTCCGGCTGGCCAACAGCAATGGAACCGGATCGCTGCAGGCAGGCCTTGAACTCGCCGGCGCCGATGCCAAGCGTCTGTTCTGGAGCCGCGGCGGCAAGCCGGTGATCGAGGGCGGTCTCACCGGCAATGTGACGGTCGAGACGAGCGGCGCAACCCTTTCGGCGCTTGCAAGGACACTCGGCGGTTCCGGTGAACTCGATGTGGCCGGCGCAAAGATCAACGGGTTGGACCTTTCCATCCTGCCGACCTTGCTCGCTGCCAACGAGCAATCCACCGGCGACAACATTTCCAACGAGAGCGTGGCCGGTGAAGTCCTGCCGCTGCTCCTGAACGGCAGCAGTGCCGTCGGTGACCTCAAGGTTCCGTTCAGCATCACCAACGGTCGCTGGCGGGCCAACAACCTTTCGGCCACCACCGCAACGGCGCAATTGTCGGGGGCGGCCGATTTCGACGTTCAGGATCGCGACATGTCAGGTGCGCTGCAGATCGCCTTTGCCACGGGCAAAGACGACGTTGCCGGCGCCAACGCCAATCTGACGTTGCAATATTCCGGTCAGCTGAATGCACCGCAGATGAAGGCCGATGTGACGGGACTGACCAATTACCTCTCGCTTCGGGCCTTCGACCGCGAGCGGCGTCGCGTCGAGCATCTTCAGGCCAATGTGCTCGAAAAGCAGCGGCTGCGGCGCGAGGCATCCCTTTATCAGGCGATGGATGAGCGTCGCGCCGAAGAGGCGAAGAAACAGGACGCCATCCGCCTTGAGGTGGAACAGCACCTCAAGGAGCTTGCCGATCAGGAGAAGAAGGCCCTGGACAAGCGCAATGCCGAGCTCGAGGCCGCAAAGCGGGCGGCGGAGGCGGCGGCACAGAACCCGCAAGACAATGTGCCGGTGTTCGACGTCGTGCCCCTGCAACGGGCCGAGCCGATCATCGTGCAGCCGCCTGCAGTTCAGACGCCGCCACCGGCCGAGCCGAAGGCCGAGGCACCGGCGCCGAAAGAGGAACCGGCTGCCGGCGGAGGTAACCTTAAGTTGGATTCCTGGTTGAATTTGCGCTGATTCATGCCATGATGATTTCAGGTCGTGGGGCGGCCCGCTAAAATACGAAAATCGGGGAAATATGGTGCCGGATAGTCAGTCTGGACTCCATGCGGGTGTGTGCTTCGTCCTGAGTTTGTCGCATCCAGGGGGCTTGTGATGTCGTGGCGTGGCGTAGTGCGTTTGGTAGGGGCAGTCGCGATTTTTCTGGCGACGGCCGGATTTCTTCAGACGAGTCAGAAATTTCCCGTGACGAGCGCGTCACCGCACACCGCAGCGGTTGCGATTTCCAGCCCGGCCGTACCGCAATCGTCCGATCCGCAGAGTTATCTGATGCGTTGGGTGTCGGCCTGCGAGCAGGAGTTCGGGGCACACGGGCACAATCCGAACGAAGCGTTGCTGCGCAGTTGCACCAGCTATTGAGCGGCGGGCGGTTCGCCGCCACTGCGGTACCATTCCAGGACATAGACGCGGAGGGACGATGACAGGTTTGCGTCCTCGGAGCGATGATCGTCAATCTCGGCGATCAGTGCCGCGAGCGACATTGCCCGCCGGTCCGCGATCGCCTTCAGTTCTTCCCAGAACACGTCTTCCACCGTGAAGCTGGTGCGGTGGCCGTGCAGGGTTGCGGAATGTTTGCGGATCATCGGTGTGCCTGCTTGGGGCTACAGAATGGCTCGGGGAAGGGGCGTCGGCCGCTTGAGAAAATGAGTCCGTTTCCCGCCGGAACCAGCTGAAGGCATTGTTTCTTTCGGCGGTCGCAGCGCTCAGTCCTTGGAGCCGTCGTCCGTCTCGCGGCGGCCTTCGTCCAGGCGTTTGCGTTCCAGCATGTTGCGGGCCGTCGTCAGTTCCTTTTCGGCCTTGGTGCGTCCGAAGGAAATGCGGTTCTGCTCGGCAGTCTTTTCCTTTTCCTGCCGGGTCTTCTGCTTGCGCGCCATGCGCAGATTGACGATCTCGGCGGTCATGTCCAGTTGGTCTCCTGCCTCGTGCGGCCCCATAGGGTTCATGCGACCATGAAAAAGGGGAGCCGCGCTCCCCTGGTTCTTACTGTTTCTTGCGGAACGCATCGAGCGAGACCACGGAACCGGATGGCTTGCCGCCGCCGTCGCCGTCAGGGCCCGGATCTTCGCCGGGCGTCTCGGATTCGTTTTCGGCCTTGGGCGCTGCGGGCGCCGGGTAGGCGGTCACTTCTCCGCCTGCCTCTTCCTCGACTACCGGCACGTCGAATTCGACCTCGAAATTGACGGAGGGATCGTAGAAGCCGCGGATGGCCGCAAAGGGGATCACCAGCTTTTCGGGCGTGTCGGAGAAGGAGAGGCCGATCTCGAACTGTGTATCGGTCACCTTCAGGTCCCAGAACTGGTGCTGGATTACGATGGTCATCTGCTCGGCATATTTCGCCTTGAGGTGCTGGGAAATCCGCACGCCCGGCGCGCCGGTCAGGAAGGTGATGAAGAAGTGGTGTTCACCCGGCAGGCGGCCCGTTGCGGCGACTTCGGACAGGACCTTGCGGATCACTCCACGCAGCGCATCCTGTGTCAGAATATCGTAACGGATATGGTCATGGCCCATCGTGCATTCATTCCTTCATCATCACGAGCGCGACCGTACCAAGGCGCGCAGTTGCCGGCTAGAGCATTGCATTCAGCGAGGAATCTTACCTCAGCCGGTTCTTCGAATCCTCTTACACCATAAAGAGCGAGAATGGGAGTAGGTGACGGGGGTGTAGGTGAAGGCTTCTGTTGCCAGGTGCCTTCGGACCCCGCCTTAAAGTGCTACCCTCAAGGACTTAGGTTGGGTTTCCCGCACCGCCATTAGGCAGCGAGAGCGTAACCCTGAGCGTTGTTGTCGTTTGCAACTACTCTAGTGACCCGATAACGGTGGTATCATGCCGGGTAAAAAGTCGATCTTTACGCCCTTGTCGATCCTATATCGCCCCCATCACAAGCCGGCCATTGCATCAGCCGTTCCGCCGGTTTGTGGTGGAGGCGCCGGGTACCGCCCCCGGGTCCAATAGGTTTATTACATCGCTGTTTATCACCATAGCCGGGCAAGCCGGCAGACCTGATATAGGTGTTTCCGTCGCCCGTGAAAAGGGGGGCCGGTCGACATGGTGCGACAAAATCCCCTGTCAGCTTGACGAAGTCATGTGCGCAGACCATTCTGCCGGTGCAGTTTAATCGATCCTCTGTAAAGATTATTTCTTGGGAAGGAACAGAAGATGACGGACTACCTTGCAGATGTGAAGAAGTACGATGGCGCCGCGGATGCGGATATTGTCAAGAAGATCGAGCGTCATCTTGGCATCGCTCTTCGCAACAGGGATTCCTCGCTCGTATCCTGTTCCGATCCGAAGGAACTCGATCGCGTCAAGGCAAGCTGGTGCGGCAAGAAGCTCGGCGTCGAGGGAGCCGATGCCGACAAGGCGGTGGAAGCCGTCTGCGCTGCCATGTCCGCCGACCGCACCAAGTCGCGCGTCACCTTCTACTATCTCGTCGCCAAGGAACTCGGGAAACTCGGCGATCTCTGATCCTTGCCTGAAGCCGTGCCGCATGCAGAAGGGCCGCTCACCGGGCGGCCTTTCGATACCGTGAGCAAAACCGCTGGACAATGCCGCTTGTCTGTTGGCCGCGGCGTCGCCGTGACCTACAATACGCGACGAACGAATCTACGGGCAGCGTCCATGAAGCAATATCTCGATCTCCTCGATCATGTCCTTTCGACCGGCACGGACCGCGGCGACCGCACGGGTACGGGCACGCGCTCCGTCTTCGGTTACCAGATGCGCTTCGATCTCGGCGAAGGCTTTCCGGTCCTGACGACGAAGAAGCTGCATCTGCGCTCGATCATCCATGAACTCCTGTGGTTCCTGAAGGGCGACACCAACATCGCCTACCTCAAGGAACACGGTGTCAGCATCTGGGACGAGTGGGCCGACAAGGACGGAAATCTCGGACCGGTCTACGGCGCGCAGTGGCGGTCGTGGCCGGATTACAATGGCGGGCATGTCGATCAGATCGCTGCCGTGGTCGAGAGCATCCGCAAGAACCCGAATTCGCGCCGGCACATCGTGTCTGCCTGGAACCCCGCTCTCGTCGACGAGATGGCGCTGCCGCCGTGCCACTGCCTGTTCCAGTTCTACGTCGCCGACGGCAAACTCTCCTGCCAGCTCTATCAGCGCTCCGCGGACGTCTTCCTCGGCGTGCCGTTCAACATCGCCTCCTATGCGTTGCTGACCATGATGATCGCGCAAGTGACAGGCCTGAAGCCCGGCACGTTCGTCCATACGCTCGGCGACACGCACATCTATCACAATCACTTCGAGCAGGCCCGGCTGCAGCTACAGCGCTCGCCGAAGCCGCTGCCGACGATGCGCATCAACCCGGAGGTAAAGGATCTCTTTGCCTTTAAGTTCGAGGACTTTACGCTCGAAAACTACGAAGCTGATTCAAGCATCAAGGCGCCGATCGCAGTCTGAGTCCGGTTTTCAAGCCAAGGTATTCGAATTGATGGACATTTCCCTTGTCGTCGCGGTTTCCTCCAACGGCGTCATCGGTCGTGACGGCGACATGCCGTGGAGGCTTTCGACCGATCTGAAGCGATTCAAGTCGCTGACGCTCGGAAAGCCGGTGATCATGGGGCGCAAGACCTTCCAGTCGATCGGCAAGCCTCTGCCGGGTCGCCTGAACATCATCGTTACGCGGGATCCGGCCTTCGAGGCGGAAGGGTGTGTCACGGCTTCGTCGCTGTCGTCCGCGGTCGCGCTCGCCGAAGACGAGGCGCGGCAAGAGGGCCTGGATGAAATCTGCATTGTCGGTGGCGGCGAGATCTATCGCCAGGCGATCGAGGCCGGCTTGGCGACGGTTGTCCATCTGACCCATGTGGACGCCGAGCTCGATGGCGACACGCGTTTCCCGCCGCTCGATCCCAGGGTCTGGGAGAAGCAGAGCGAGACATCGGTTCCTGCAGGGGAAAAGGACAATTTTCCGACCCGCTATGCCGTTTACAGGCGCCGTTGACGCGGGACTCAAACAATTTTTCCAATAAAACCTGCCTTCCGTCTGCCGTTACATTGAAAGCGCCTTCCCGCATACCTATAAACGGGCAGTGGCTGTGCCCGGGCGATCTCTGATCGGCGAGGGCATAGGGAGTTGTTTCTAGACAAGAGGTATGAATGCCCTGGAGCAATCAGAATGGCGGCGGCGGCGGTCCTTGGGGCGGCGGCGGCGGCAATAATCAAGGCCCCTGGGGTCAAGGTCCGAACCGTCCGCGCAACAATGGCGGCAATAACGGCGCTCCGCCGGATCTGGAAGATCTGATCCGTCGCGGGCAGGACCGGCTCAAGAGCATCGTGCCCGGTGGCGCGAATGGTGGCGTAGTCCTCATCGTCGCCGCGATTATTGCGGTCTTCTGGATTTTCCAGTCGGTCTATACCGTGCAGCCGGACGAGCGAGGCGTGGAACTGCGCTTCGGCCAGCCGAAAAAAGAAATCTCCATGCCGGGCCTGCATTTCCACTTCTGGCCGATCGAGACCGTCGAGATCGTCAAGGTCACCGAGCAGCAGCTCAATATCGGCGCCGGCAGTTCATCTACCTCGGCCGTCGGCCTGATGCTTTCGGGCGACCAGAACATCGTCAACGTGCAGTTCTCGGTGCTCTTCACCGTTACCGATCCGAGCGCCTACCTCTTCAATCTCGAATCTCCGCCACAGACGCTGCAGCAGGTCGCCGAAAGCGCGATGCGCGAAGTGGTCGGCCGCCGTCCGGCACAGGATATCTTCCGTGATGCCCGTCAGGGGATCGCTACCGATGTGAAGTCGATCATCCAGTCGACTATGGACAGCTACGGCGCCGGCATTTCCATAAATGCCGTGGCGATCGAGGATGCGGCCCCGCCGCGTGAAGTCGCCGATGCCTTCGACGAAGTGCAGCGCGCCGAACAGGACGAGGACCGCCTCGTCGAGGAAGCCAACCAGTACGCCAACAAGGTACTCGGCGGCGCCCGTGGCCAGGCCGCGCAGATCCGCGAAGAGGCAGCCGCCTACAAGGATCGCGTCGTCAAGGAAGCCGAAGGTGAGGCCCAGCGCTTCATCTCGATCTATGACGAATACAAGGAAGCGCCGGACGTGACCCGCAAGCGCCTCTATCTCGAAACCATGGAGAAGGTTCTGGAAAACTCCAAGAAGGTCATCATCGACGAGAAGCAGGGGGTTCTGCCTTACCTGCCGCTCACCGACCTCGGCTCGACCAAGCAGCAGGGAGGCAAGTGATGAACTCCAATCGTCTTCCCGCAATCCTGGTTGCCGTCGGCGTCATCCTGTTCCTCGGCTATTCCTCGATCTTCGTCGTCAATGCCCGCCAGCAGGCCGTGGTCATCCGCTTTGGTGAAATCCGGTCGGTCAAGACCGAGCCGGGTCTCTACTTCAAGCTGCCCTTCGCCTTCGCCAATGCAGACCGTGTGCAGTACGTTCCCAAGCAGGAACTGCGCTTCGACCTCGACGACATCCGCGTCCAGGTTTCCGGCGGCAAGTTCTACGAAGTCGACGCGTTCGTGGTCTACAAGATCACCGATGCGGCCCGCTTCCGCGAAACCGTCTCCGGCGACCGCATCTCGGCGGAATCGCGCATGCGCACCCGTCTCGACGCCTCGCTTCGTCGTGTCTACGGTCTACGCGGCTTCGAATCCGCGCTCTCCGACGCCCGTGCGTCCATGATGCAGGAGGTCCGTGACGACCTGCGTCCTGATGCGGAATCGCTTGGCATCAGCATCGAGGACGTGCGTATCCGCCGGACGGACCTGACCCAGGAAGTCTCGCAGCAGACTTATGCCCGCATGAAGGCCGAACGTCTCGCCGAGGCCGAGCTGATCCGCGCCCGCGGTTCGGAAGAAGGCCAACGCCGCCGTGCTGTCGCCGACCGCAAGGTCGTCGAAATCCAGGCGGAAGCGCAGCGCGATGGCGAGATCATCCGGGGTGAAGGTGACGCGGCCCGAAACAAGGCCTTCGCCGACGCCTTCAAACGTGATCCGGCCTTCTTCGACTTCTATCGGTCGATGGACGCCTATTCGAAGTCGATGAGCTCCGATTCGACGACGCTGGTTCTGTCTCCGGATTCGGAATTCTTCCGCTACTTCAATCAGGCCGATGGCGCCACGCCTTCCGACCGGGTTCCGCAGGCCATGCCGCAGGCGGGGGCTCCGGAAGCGGCAGCGCCTCAGCCGGCGACCGGCAGCGGGAACTGATTTCCGGCAATGTCCGACTTTTTGACCGGTCTGGCATTCTTTCTGATCATCGAGGGGCTGGTGTACGCACTGGCCCCTCGATTTCTCGTTGAAATGGCGAAGGTTTTGCCATCAATTCCCGAACAGCGCCTGCGGTATTTCGGCCTTGGGGCTGTCGCAGCCGGCGTGGCGCTGGTCTGGCTCATTCGCGGTTGAGCGGGTTCTCCGGCCGCTCGCGAAAGATTGTTTTTTCCTGTCGTGATTCCGCCCTATGGTCGGGATTGAATGATCGGAATGTCCATTTAAGAGGAAGCCCCATGGTGCGGATTTCGCCTTCACCCTTCGCCAAGACCCTTGCCGTGATGTCGATCGCGGCGATGACGTGGTCGGCAAGCGTTTCGGGCCTTCAGGCGGCACCGGTTCCGGCCGGCCCGTCCTCGGTCGCAAATCTCGCGGAAGGGCTTCTCGGCGCGGTGGTCAACATCTCCATCTCGCAGAATGTGAAATCGGAGGGCGAGGGGCCGCTGCCGAACGTGCCGGAGGGCGCGCCGTTCGAAGAGTTCTTCAACGACTTCTTCAAGAACAAGGACAATCAGGGCAATCGCACGGTCAATTCGCTCGGCTCCGGCTTCGTGATCGATCCGGACGGCTATATCGTTACCAACAATCACGTCATCGAGGGTGCCGACGACATCGAGGTGAACTTCGCCGACGGCACCACGCTGAAGGCCAAGCTGATCGGCACGGACACCAAGACCGACCTGTCGCTCTTGAAGGTCGAACCGAAGAAGAAGCTGGCCGCCGTCCACTTCGGCGATTCCCGCGTCATGCGCATCGGCGACTGGGTGATGGCGATCGGCAATCCTTTCGGCCTCGGCGGAACGGTGACGCTCGGCATCATCTCGGCGCGCGGCCGCAACATCAATGCCGGCCCCTATGACAATTTCATCCAGACGGATGCGGCGATCAACAAGGGCAATTCCGGCGGTCCGCTGTTCAACATGAACGGCGAGGTCATTGGCATCAATACGGCGATCATTTCGCCGAGCGGCGGCTCGATCGGCATCGGCTTCGCGGTGCCGTCGGAGATCGCCGAAAACGTCATCCAGCAGATCCGCGAATTCGGCGACGTGCATCGTGGCTGGCTCGGTGTTCGCATCCTGCCGGTGACGACCGATATCGCAGACACCAATGGCCTGCCGGACACGCAGGGTGCGATGATTGCCGGCGTCATCAAGGGCGGGCCGGTCGATGACGGGACCATCAAGGCCGGCGACATCATTCTGAGCTTCGACGGCAAGCCCATTCATGAAATGCGCGATCTGCCGCGCATCGTCGCCGAAAGCCCGGTCGGCAAGGAAGTTGCGGTCGAGATCGTCCGCGAGGGCAAGAAGCAGACCGTCAACGTCAAACTCGGCCAGCTGACCGCGGCTCAGGAAGCGGCCGCCAACGCCGATGACGACCAGCAGCAGCAACAGACCGACGAGGGCGCCGAGACCGACAATGACAAGGGCGGCGACAAGGCGCAGGACGATGGCTCCGGCGACGAGGAGGACCAGACCGGCATCCTCGGCATTTCGCTCGCCGAACTCGATGATGATGCCCGCGAGGTCTACAAGATCGCGCCGAGCGTCGAAGGCGTGGTGATTTCCGACGTCGATCCCGGTTCCGCTGCAGCGGAAAAGGGTCTGAAGACGGGCGACGTGATTGTCGAGATCGCGCAGGACTTCGTGTCAAACCCGCAGGCGGTTGCCGACAAGCTGCAGGAGCTGATCGACGAGGGCCGGCGCAACGCCTACATGATGATCGCCTCGCCGAACGGCGACCTGCGGCTGGTGGCCGTACCGCTCGAATAGGCGGTTCGGTCCCTAGCGGGCGAGAAACTGCTCGCGGGTGATCGCGTAGAGCGCGTGGCGCCTCAGATGCGGGTGGCTGTCCGGAATTTTCGGATGGTCGAAATCGCGCTTCGGGTCATGGGTCATGTCGATCCGTTTCATCACCGCGGTGGAGCGATGATTGTCGGCAACGGCAAAGGACACGACCTCGGGCAGGCCCTTGTCCACGAATGCGTGGTGCAGGAGCGCTTCCGCGGCTTCGGTGACATAACCCTTGCCCCAATAGCGTTCGGCCAGCCGCCAGCCGATCTCCACCGTTCCCGCAGGCAGGATCGGTGCGAGATCCGGTTGCCAGAGGCCACAGAACCCCATGACATCGCCGGATGCCTTGTCCTCAAGGGCATAGAAGCCGTACCCGGTTTCCCGGATGCGGGCGGCGATGAAGTCCATCATCTCGTCCGATTGCGTGCGGTTGCGACGCCAGGGGAAGAATTCCATGACGCGCTCGTCCGAATTGATCTCGTGAAACAGCGCGCGATCGGCTTCTTCCCAGTTGCGGACGACGAGGCGCGGCGTTTCCAGTATGACGAGCGGCATTGCGTCCCCCTGTGGGCGTCTTCGCGACAGTGCGATGGGATCCGTCAGGCGGTGACGAAGTCGTGGCGCCGGTAGCCCTGCAGATAGAGAAGCGCGGTGAGATCGCCGTGATCGATACGGATTTTGGCCTGGGCCGCGACCGAGGGTTTGGCATGCAGCGCGACGCCGCTGCCAGCAAGCTCGATCATGCCGAGGTCATTGGCGCCGTCGCCGACGGCAATCGCATCGTCGGGAGAGATGCCAAGTCTTGCGGTGATGTCGAGGAGCGCGTCGACCTTCGCCTGCTTGCCGAGGATCGGTTCCGCGACCTCGCCGATTAGCAGCCCGCCTTCCTCGATCAGCAGATTGGCGCGGTTCTCGTCAAAGCCGATCATCGCCGCGATTCGGCTGGTGAAGACGGTAAAGCCGCCCGACACCAGCGCCGTGTAGCCGCCCCTGGCCTTCATGGTGCCGACAAGTTCCTTGCCGCCCGGGGTCAGCGTGATGCGTTTTTCGATCACCTCGTCGACGACGGTCGCGGCGAGGCCTTTCAGGAGCGCGACGCGTTCGCGCAGCGCCGGTTCGAATTCGATCTCGCCGTTCATGGCGCGGGCGGTGATGGCCGCCACCTTTTCCTTCAGGCCCACTTCGGCCGCCAGTTCGTCGATGCATTCCTGGCCGATCATGGTCGAATCCATGTCGGCGATCAGCAGTCGCTTGCGACGGCTGTCGGCGTCCTGAACGGCGACGTCGATCTTCTCGGAGCCGATCGCCGCGCGGATGGCGGTCTCTGCGGCGGCCGCGGACACGCCGTCACGCAGCGGCAGATCGCAGGCAACTCCGTCGGCAAGCCAGTAGAGACCGGAGGCCGAAACGGCCTTTTCGACCGCCTCGGCGAGTGCCGGCGTCAGCACCGGATTTGACGGATTGGCGATAAGCGTGGCAACGAGAGCCATGAGCAAGAGTCCTATTGGTGAATTCGACGCGATCCTGATAGCCGGGCCGACCGCCAGCGGCAAGTCCGCATTGGCGGTTGATCTGGCGCGCAAAGCCGGCGGCGTGGTCATCAATGCCGACAGCATGCAGGTCTACGACACGCTGTCGGTGCTGACGGCGCGCCCGTCATTGACGGACATGCAGGGCGTCGAGCACTTCCTATACGGCCACGTGCCCGCCGGATCCGCCTATTCGACCGGGGCGTGGCTGCGCGAGGCGCAAGCGTTGATATCGAGGCTGAAGACGGAGGGACGGCTGCCGGTCTTCGCGGGTGGGACGGGGCTTTATTTCAAGGCGCTCACTGGCGGGCTCTCCGATATGCCGGAGATACCCGATGCCATTCGTACGCGTTGGCGTGGGCGGCTTTTCGCCGAGGTGCCCGAGGCTCTTCACCTTGAACTTTCCCGGCAGGATCCTGAAGGGGCGGCGGCGCTCAACCCGCAGGACGGTCAACGGATCGTCAGGGCGCTGGAGGTGCTGGAGGCGACAGGCAAGCCGATCCGTGAATTCCAGGGGCGCTCCGGACCGATGATCATCGATCCTGCGCGAGCGCTGAAGATCGTTATCGATCCCGATCGGACGGTGCTGCACGAGCGGATCAACCGTCGCTTCGAAGCGATGCTGGAGCATGGGGCTGCGGACGAGGTCAGGGCGCTTCTCGCCTTGAACCTGCCGCCCGAGATGCCGGTGATGAAGGCGATCGGCGTGCGCGAACTGTCGGCCATGCTTTCCGGCGAGCTGACCCGCAAGCAGGCTTGCGAGCAGGCGAGTGCCGCGACACGGCAATATGCCAAGCGGCAGATGACGTGGTTTCGCAATCAGATGGATGAAAGCTGGGAACGCCGTGCAACGGTCTGAGCGGCAGGCGTGACCGCGTCTGCGTCAAACCGCGCTGGCCATCTCCGCAACGGGGCGGGCAAGGAAGGCTTCGGTTTCATCTGCGGGCAGCGGTCGTGAATAAAGATAGCCCTGCAGGAGCGAGGCGCCAAGCTGGAGAAGGGCCGCGCGTTCCTCTGCTGTCTCGACGCCTTCGATGACGCAGTCGAGCTGCATGTCGCGGCTGAGCGCCAGCAGTGATTTGACGATCTTGTAGCTCGACGGCTTGCGATCGAGGTCCGTGACGAAGCTGCGATCGATCTTTATCTTCGTCAGCGGCAAGGCGTGCAGGCGGGTGAGGCTGGAGTAGCCGGTGCCGACATCATCGAGCGAGATGCCACAGCCGATGCCGCGCAGCAGTTCCACGGAGCGCAGCACCTGATCGAAATCAAGGGTGAAGGCGGTCTCGGTGATCTCCAGGTCGAGGCGCCTCGCGTCGACCGTCGAATTCTCGATGATGGCGAGCAGCGTCAGCGCGTTCTCGTGCGTATTGAGATCGTGAGGAGAGAGATTGAAGGACAGACGGATGTCTGCCGGCCATCCGGCGGCCGCAGCCAGAGCCTTCTTCATGAGGACGCGGGTCAGAGGAATGATCAGGCCGGTGCGCTCGGCGATGGCGATGAACTCGACCGGCGGCACGGTGCCGAGGACGGGGCTCTGCCAACGTGCAAGGGCTTCGAAGGCGACCGGGCGGTTCGAGCGGATATCGATGATCGGCTGGAACAGGACGGACATCTCCATTGCGAGATCGGCCTGCTTCAGTGCCTGCTCGATGCGGGTTTCGCGCACGATCTGCGCGTCAAGCGCTTCGGTAAACAGCGAGACACGCCCGCGCCGCATGCGCTTGCCGTGATAGAGGGCGTAGTCGGCGCGCGTGAAGAGGTCTTCATAGGCTGCGGCATTGTCCGGATAGACGGCGATGCCGGCCGAGCCGGAAATCATGATGCGGCCTTCCGGCAGCAGGAAGGGACGCTGCAGCGTCGCACAGATACTGTCGCCAAAAGCCGTGATTTCGGCGTCGTCGCCGGCAGACGGGATCATGACGGCAAACTCGTCGCCGCCGAGGCGGAAAAATGTAGCGCCATGCTTCGACTGCAGATCCATGAGCCGTGCGCCGACCTCGACGAGCAGCCGGTCACCCGTCGCGTGGCCATAGACGTCATTGACCGGCTTGAAACCATCAAGATCGACAATGCCGACCGCAAGCCGCGTGCCGCCTTCCGACGCGACCGTGAAGGCGCTTTGCAGACTGGCGAAGAAGGCGCGGCGGTTCGGCAGGTTGGTGAGGCTGTCGCTGTTGGCGAGGCGCATGTTCTCGTTGCCGAGGGCCTCGCTTCTTTGGCGCGACAGCACCATCTGATTGAAGTTGGCGTAATTGACGAACAGGATGAACAGCATGCAGATGCTGACAAGCGCGATATTGATGGCGATGGCGACGAAGGTCGGCTCTCCGGTCGTAGCGAAATAGGCGACGAAAGAGCCATTGACGATCACCGTGACGGTAATCGCGGCCGAACGCAGATGCGTCAGGCAGAAGATGCAGCTGATGACGGTGATCGCCATGTAGAATGCAACATGCGAGCGGGTATAGGCGTCGCCATAGGGCAGAAGCATGTAGGACCAGCCGGCGAAGGCAATGGCGATGAGGAAGGCGAGACGGTTGGTGCGGGTCAGCGCCTTCAGCGCCAGTTCGGGCGTCGGTTTGCGGCCGATCGACTTCCACCAGTGAATGACACGCAGCGCAGTACCGATCGTGAAGATCACCGGCACGACGACGGTGAGCCACAGGGGCGCGATCCTCATGTGGGTGGCCGCCAGCGCCCAGGTGCTGGTCATCAGGATCAGATACATCATCGGAAGCTGACGCGAGAAGGACTGATATTGCGCCTTCAAAAGCTCCGGATTGCCGGCCGGCACCGACATGAAGGTCGCCGCTTTTCGCAATATCGTCTTCAACAATCGCACCCTTCTTGCTGCCGATAACTTTGCTGGCAATGTCTCTCCCCGGAGCGGGGCAAGTAAAGTTAGCCGAAATTCGCACAACCAACTTAAAAATTGGTTTTCTGCTTTTTCTTTCACCTAAGGTTGTATTTGGATGGTTAATGCTTGGAGAATGTTTCGCAGGGTTGCAGAGCGTCTTTTGGAATTAAGGTTCGCGGGTGTCGGAACTCGTGAATCATCCAGCGACACACCCGCAAGACCCTATTCTCAATCTTTCTTGTACAGACTGCTGAGCGGCTTTTTTAGGATGCTGTCGCGCAGGGACGGCGTGCCGGGATCGCGGCGCAGGCTCGGCTGGTCGCCCGGCTGCGGGCGAGCGAACGCCGTGTCGCGAGGGCTAGTGCCACCATTCGCGCTGGCACCATTGAGGGCAGGGGTGCGTTCCATCGTCTGCCGCAAGACAGGCGGGCGCTCATAGGCAGGGCGCTCGAAAGAAGGACGCGGTGCCGGGTTATGACTGGGGGCCGGTTGATGGCTGGGCGCTGGTTGATGACTGGGCGCGGGCGGCGGTTCGGGTGCGAATGACGGTTCGTCACCCGGCAGCATGCCGGGATGATAGGATTCCGCTTCGTCCTCATCCCTGTCGGCATAGGCGCCGGAGTGCGGACGATCGCCCTGTTGCGGCATGAAGCCTTCGGGGAAGGAGGCGAGATCGGGGCCGGAAATGTTGCGCAGCTTGTTGACGATCTGGCGCAGGTCGATCGTGTCGGGCGAGACCTCGGAGGTCTTGACGTCGATGCCGTTCGCCTTCGGCAGCAGGTCGTCGGACACGCGCTCGAAGCGCATGCGCATCGGCACCGCGATCGCCTCGCCGAAGGCGATGGCTTCGCCGTTGCCGATCGACGAGATGAAGTTGGTCGTCGAGATCGAGGAGTTGGGGATCGCCGAGCGGATGATTTCCTGGTCGCGGTCGTTGGAAAGCCGCATGGCAAACAGCGTCGAACACTGCGACAGGATCGTCTGGTCGAGTTCGCCGGGACGCTGGGTGACAACGCCGAGCGAGACACCGTATTTGCGGCCTTCCTTGGCGATACGCGAAATGGCCTGCCGGGTCGGGAAGAAACCGAGCGTCGGGTCCGACGGCACGTAGCGGTGCGCTTCCTCGCAGACCACCAGCATGTGGATCGCGCCGTTCGACCACAGCGCCAGTTCGAAGGCCATGCGGCAGAGCACCGAGGCGACCGAGTTGACGACTTCCGACGGGATGCCGGCGAGCTGGAAGGTCGAGATCGGCCGGTCGTCGCCGGGAATGCGGAAGATGCGCGAGATCGTCTCCAGGATCGTGTCGTTGATCGTGTTGTTGGAGAACATGAAATGGTAGCGCGGATCGTTGATGGCGCCGAGGATGCGCATCTTCAGCGAGCGCAGGAACGGCTTTTCCTCGCGGCCTTCCAGCTTGCCGATGCGTTCGTCGATCAGGGCCAGGAGGTCGGCCATGCGGTAGGGCACGGGGGTGTCGGCGGTGATCGAGTTCTTTTCCGTATGCTTGCGCATCAGCGTGCTGTCGGTGCCGCGGAAGGCCTTTCTGGCCTCGGGCATCAGGTCACGCAGGATGTCCATCTCCTCTGCGATCGGCGGACGGCCGCGGAAGACGACTTCTGCAAATTCTTCCAGCCGGAAGAGCCAGAAGGGCAGGTCGAGCGTCTCGGTATCGATGACGACCGCATGCTTGGGGAAGGCGGCGGCGAATTCGTTGTGCGGATCGAGGATCAGCACGCGAAGCTTCTCGTCCGACTGGATCGCCTTGTGAAGGAGCAGCGAGACGGCGGTCGACTTGCCGACACCGGTGGAGCCGACCACGGCGAAGTGCTTCGACAGCATGGAGGGGATGTGGATGGCCGCGTCGAGGCTCTCGTCCTGGGTCAGCCGGCCGATGGTGCAGACATCCTTGTGGCCGCTGTCATAGATGCGCACGAGGTCCGCGGCGCGAATGCGATGGGCGATGGCGCCGAGATAGGGATAGCGCGAAATGCCGGTGGTGAAGACTTCCTTGCCTTCGGGGTTCTTGTAGACCTGGCCAAGCAGTTCGACCTCGATCAGGAAGGTATTGTCGATGCCTTCGGCCCAGGCGCCGCTCTCCGTGTTCATCGCATAGGCGAGCGCGACGACGCGGTTTTCTCCGACGGAAATGGATATGAGACGGCCGACCGACCAGAGTTCGGTCAGATCGGTTTCGCCCGACTGGGCGACTGCGGCGATTGTCGCGCGCGCTCCGTTGCAGGCCACGACGCGGCCGAGAAAGCGATTGCCGGGATGCATCGTATCCCGGCGTTCCGGTCCGCTGTCACCTGCCGCAGGCTGAAAGTCTTCGTTACGCAATACATCTCTCCCGAAGGAATCCCAACCTGTTCAATAACAAGGGGGGATTAACACGGGGTGTAAATTATCGGCACATGGAGAGAGTGCGTGTGTCGAAACAGGACGGAAAAACTGAAGGATACGGGCCGATGCACCGTTTTCAGGCGCAACGCCGTTTTTTTGGTCAGGGCGCGTTGACGGCTCTGCGGTTTGTGTCTATCAATCCGTCCCATGAAAAATTCGGCAGTTATTCTCGTGGTGGGACGGCGCATGGGCAGGATGGTGTAACCATCCGGCGATAGCCACCCATGCGCGGTAAACCAGGCTCCCAAAGGAGCCTTTTTTTATGTCCGCAAACAGGCTAACAGGGCCGGGAAATACCGGCGAGCAAGAAGACGAACGGAACGGAACTGATGACGGGTACAGAGAACAGGATGACGGGAGCGGAAATCGTTCTGCAGGCTTTGAAGGATAACGGCGTCGAGCACATCTTCGGTTATCCCGGCGGTGCGGTGCTGCCGATCTATGACGAGATTTTTCAGCAGGAAGACATTCAGCACATTCTCGTGCGTCACGAGCAGGGCGCCGGCCATGCTGCCGAGGGCTATGCGCGTTCGACCGGCAAGGTCGGCGTCATGCTGGTCACCTCCGGTCCGGGTGCGACCAATGCAGTCACGCCGCTGCAGGACGCGCTGATGGATTCCGTCCCGCTCGTCTGTCTGACGGGCCAGGTGCCGACGACGCTGATCGGCTCGGATGCCTTCCAGGAATGCGACACCGTCGGCATCACGCGGCCGTGCACCAAGCACAACTGGCTGGTCAAGGACGTCAACAAGCTGGCCGAGACGATCCACGAGGCCTTCCGGATTGCCCAGACGGGTCGCCCGGGTCCGGTCGTCGTCGACATCCCGAAGGACGTCCAGTTTGCCACCGGCACCTATGTTGCCCCCTCGGCGCATGTCGCCGAGCCGAGCTACAAGCCGAAGAAGCAGGGTGACATCAAGGCGATCGAGGCTGCCGTCGAATTGATGGCGAAGGCCCGCCGGCCGGTCATCTATTCTGGTGGCGGCGTCGTCAATTCCGGTCCGGAAGCCTCGACGTTGCTGCGCGAACTGGTTTCGCTCACCAACTTCCCGATCACCTCGACCCTGATGGGTCTCGGCTGCTATCCGGCCTCCGGCGACAACTGGCTCGGCATGCTCGGCATGCACGGCTCCTACGAGGCCAACATGGCGATGCATGATTGCGACGTCATGGTCTGCATCGGCGCACGCTTCGACGATCGCATCACCGGTCGCCTGGATGCGTTCGCGCCGAATTCCAAGAAGATCCACATCGACATCGACCCGTCCTCGATCAACAAGAACGTCCGCGTCGACATCCCGATCCTGGGCGATGTCGGAACGGTTCTGGAGGACATGGTCCGCCTGTGGCGGGCCATGGACAAGAAGCCGGACGCCGCGCAGACGGAAGACTGGTGGACCTCGATCCAGCGCTGGCGGGCCCGCAACTCGTTTGCCTATGCGCCGAGCAACGATGTCATCATGCCGCAATATGCCATCGAGCGGCTCTACGAGATGACCAAGGATCGCGATGTCTACATCACGACCGAAGTCGGCCAGCACCAGATGTGGGCGGCGCAGTTCTTCGGCTTCGAGCAGCCGAACCGCTGGATGACGTCCGGCGGCCTCGGCACCATGGGCTACGGCCTGCCGGCAGCGCTGGGCGTCCAGATCGCCCATCCGGAAGCGCTCGTCATCGACATTGCCGGCGACGCGTCCGTCCAGATGTGCATCCAGGAAATGTCGGCGGCGATCCAGCACAACGCGCCGATCAAGATCTTCATCCTCAACAACCAGTACATGGGCATGGTGCGCCAGTGGCAGCAGCTCCTGCACGGCAACCGGCTGTCGAACTCGTATACGGAAGCGATGCCGGACTTCGTCAAGCTCGCCGAAGCCTACGGCGCCGTCGGCATTGCCTGCGACGATCCCAAGGAGCTCGATGCGGCCATCCAGAAGATGATCGACAGCGACAAGCCGGTGATCTTCGACTGCCGTGTCGCCAATCTCGCCAACTGCTTCCCGATGATCCCCTCGGGCAAGGCGCATAACGAAATGCTGCTGCCGGACGAGGCCACCGACGAGGCCGTCGCCAATGCGATCGACGCCAAGGGCCGCCAGCTCGTCTGAGGAAGGAACAGGAACCATGAACGCACATCTTCAACCGACGGGTTCGGCCTATTTCATCGCCAAGGAAACCGAGGCCGCCGAGAGCCACACGCTCTCCGTTCTCGTTGCCAACGAGCCGGGCGTGCTCGCCCGCGTCATCGGCCTTTTCTCCGGCCGGGGCTACAATATCGAAAGCCTCACCGTGTCGGAGACCGAGCACGAGGCGCATCTGTCGCGCATCACCATCGTCACGCGCGGTACGCCGCACGTGCTGGAGCAGATCAAGGCGCAGCTGGAGCGCATCGTTCCGGTTCATCGCGTCGTCGACCTGTCCGTCCGCGCCCGTGAGCTCGGCCATGACCGGCCGATCGAACGCGAGCTCGCCTTGATCAAGGTGTCGGGGCAGGGCGAGGATCGGCTGGAGGCGCTGCGTCTCGCAGACGCCTTCCATGCCAAGGTGATCGATGCCACGACCGAACACTTCATCTTCGAACTGACCGGCAAGGTCTCCAAGATCGACCAGTTCATCGCCATCATGAAGCCGCTCGGTTTGATCGAGATCTGCCGCACCGGCGTGGCGGCGATGAATCGCGGTCCGAAGGGCATGTAAATCCGGGTATCGTCCGGTTCAGGCGCAATGATCTGAAAGGCTGGCCGCACGAGATTGCTGCCGGCCTTTTTTGTTGCGACACGACGGACTGTCGATCAGATCACGCTCTTGCAATTCTGTCGTCTTTTCCGCCTTTTCTGCTTGATATTTGTCAATTTCTGACTGAAGTAAGGCGCAATATTGTGCGATACACAGTATTTGTTGTTTTGTTTCATGTATCTGGCTTCCCGCGTGGCTTACGCTTAATTTTTCATAAATGATTTTATCCTATTTCTTGCAGTGAAGCTGTATTCCTCAGAGCAGCGTAAAACTCCCTTTCTCTGGAGCGCGCGCCGGTCCCCATCTTTGTCGAACAGCGACATGGATCTGTTTTCGGACTAAGGAGTGGATGCGCATGTTTGGATTGGGTAGTGCCGAGAAGGCAAAGCTGACTGCACTGAATACGATCAGCGCGAATGTGATGATCGCTGATGCGAAGCTCAACATCACCTATATGAATGATGCCGTACGCGGGCTGCTGCAGGAAGCTGAAAGCGACCTGAAGAAGGAACTGCCACGGTTCGACATGGCGACGCTGATCGGCGCCAACATCGACATTTTTCACAAGAACCCTGCCCATCAGCGCGGCATGCTGACGGCTCTGAGGAGCCAGCACAAGGCGACGATCTACGTCGGCAACCGCGCCTTTGATCTGCTGGTCACGCCCATCAAGGACGGCGACACGGTGAAGGGTTTCGTCGTCGAATGGGCAAACGCCAAGGAACGCCTGCTCAACCTCGACTATCAGAACCAGATGGAAGCGATCAGCCGCGTGCAGGCGATCATCGCGTTTACCCCCGAAGGCGAAGTCCTGACCGCCAACCAGAATTTCTGCGATGCGCTCGGCTACCGGCTCGACGAGATCAAGGGTCGTCACCACAGCATGTTCGTCGACAAGGCCTATGTCGCCTCGGACGATTACAGACAGTTCTGGGAAAACCTCCGGGCCGGCAAGTTCCAGGCGGCCGAGTTCGTGCGCTATGGCAAGAACGGCAAGCGTGTCGTCATCAACGCCTCCTACAATCCGATCTTCGATGAGAAGGGCAAGGTAGCCAAGGTTGTGAAGTATGCCATGGACGTGACCGAGCGCGTCTATGCCGTCGACACCATCGGCGAGGCGTTGAACCGGGTTGCCGGCGGCGACCTGACGGTTTCGATCGACCGGGCTTTCGCTGCCGACTTCGAAGCGCTGCGCAAGAATTTCAACGAAGCGGTCAGCCAGCTCAACAACACGCTGTCGTCGGTCGCCCGATCGGCGGAATTGATCGACAGCGGATCGCGCGAAATGAGCCACAGCGCCAGCGATCTCTCCAAGCGTACCGAACAGCAGGCCGCTTCGCTGGAAGAAACGGCGGCGGCGCTCGACGAGATCACCGTCAACGTCAAGAACGCCTCGCAGCGGGCGGAAGACGCCCGGGTCGCAACGCAGGAGGCCGACAAGAACGCGTCGCACTCCGGCCAGATCGTCGCCGACGCCGTTGGTGCGATGGATCGCATCGAGCAGTCGTCCGGCCAGATCTCCAACATCATCGGCGTGATCGACGACATCGCCTTCCAGACCAACCTGCTGGCTCTGAACGCCGGTGTCGAAGCCGCCCGTGCCGGCGAGGCCGGCAAGGGGTTTGCCGTCGTTGCCCAGGAAGTCCGCGAGCTGGCCCAGCGCTCGGCGCAGGCCGCCAAGGAAATCAAGGACCTGATCCGCAATTCGTCGAACGAGGTGACGACCGGGGTCAAGCTGGTGCGCGAGACGGGCGAAGCGCTGCGGACCATCCAGGACCGTATCGTTGCCATCAACGACCATATGCAGGCGATCGCAAGCTCTGCGCGTGAGCAGTCGACCGGCCTGTCCGAGGTCAACTCGGCCGTCAACCAGATGGACCAGATGACCCAGCAGAACGCCTCCATGGTCGAAGAATCGACCGCAGCCAGCGCGACGCTGGCCCAGGAGGCCGACATGCTGCGCCAGATGATCGGCCGCTTCCGCCTGTCGGAAGGCTCCGGCCGCGGCGGGGAAACCATGACCACGCGCGCGCCAGCCGTCAGTGCTCCGGCCAGGCCGGCTGCCAGCCGCCCGCGGCCTGCGGCGACCGTCGGCAACACGGCGCTGAAGGCAGACGACTGGCAGGAGTTCTGATCGTCCGCAGCCTGCCAGAACGCATCGGGGAGGGTGGCCTTTTAGAAAGGCCGCCCTCTCTGTCGTTTCCGGCGACGTCATCCGCCACGCCATCGGCTATGTAGTATCCGCGTAATACCCGTGCCGGGCGACGTTTTGCTACACTCCCTTCATCGTTGCGACCGAGGGAGGAAGACGATGGCTCAGGCGAAAATTCTGATGATCACCGGTGATTTCACCGAAGACTACGAGACCATGGTACCGTTCCAGACACTGCTGGCTTGCGGTTATGAGGTGCACGCGGTCTGCCCCGGCAAGAATGCCGGCCAGACGGTGGCGACCTCGATCCATGATTTCGAGGGCGACCAGACCTACTCGGAAAAGCGTGGTCACAACTTCACGCTCAACGCGACCTTTTCCAGCGTTCGCGCCGAAGATTACGATGCGCTGGTGATCCCGGGTGGTCGGGCGCCGGAATATCTGCGGCTCAACGCCGACGTGATCAAGATGGTTCAGTACTTCTTCAAGGCGGACAAGCCGGTTGCCGCCATCTGCCATGGCGCGCAACTGCTGGCGGCTGCCGGCGTGCTGAAGGGCAGGACCTGCTCGGCCTATCCGGCCTGCCGGCCTGAGGTGGAGCTTGCCGGCGGCACCTATGCCGATATCGCGATCGACGGCGCCGTGGCGGACGGCAAGCTGGTGACGGCACCGGCGTGGCCGGCGCATCCGGCATGGCTGCGCCAGTTCATGGCTGTGCTCGACGCCGGCGCGCTGTCGGACGCTGCCTGATAGCGGTCTGTCGGTGAACGGTCCCTTCGTTAAACCGGAGGGACCGCTGCCCGTCTGCGAAAGCTGTCTGTTGCGGCAAATTGGGTGTATGTTGGTGACGCGCAGGCCATGGGAGGCAGGAGATGTGCGAACTTTTCATCAAGGCCGATGCGGCTCTCTGGGAAAGCACCACCCGATCGCTGAGGATCGACGGCATGGTGACGAGCGTGCGGCTGGAGAACTTCTTCTGGTCGAAACTCGAGGAGATCGGCCGGCGAGACGGGATGAACGTGGTGCAACTGATCACCAAGCTCCATCATGAATCGATCGATGCCGGACACGATCTCGGCAATTTCACCTCGTTTCTCAGGGTCTGCTGCGCGCGCTATCTCGATCTGCAGCTTTCCGGCGATATATCGACCGATCTCGGCCAGCGGATCGCAGGGCTCGATGCCCCGGCCATTCTCGGACGCGAACGCCTGAAATATCATTGAGCGGCATGGCCGCCCGTCAGCGATCGAGGAAGGGGACGAAGCCGCCATAGATCATGCGGCGGCCGTCGAAGGGCATTTCGTCGAACATCTCCGACATGCGCGGATCGCTCATGACCTTCTGGTTGGCGTCGTCCCGGACCTCCTTCGAAGGGTATTCGATCCAGCTGAAGACCAGGATTTCATCCGGCTTGAGATCAACAGAGCGACGGAAATCCGTCACCTTGCCGTCTGGAACATCCTCTTCCCAGCATTCGACATGGCGAATGGCGCCGAACTCCTTGAAGAGGACCGAGGCGCCCTCTGAGAGTTTGCGGTATTCCTCCATGCGGTCACGCGGTACCGGCAATACGAACCCGTCGACATAGGTCATGGCTGCTTTCTCCCCCATTTTTCATTCTGAACACATACGTTGATATAAACGTATTTTGCAAAAGTCAACATTCGGGGGAGCGGTTGGCTTCTCAGATCATCGCCAGCGGCTGCTTTTTCCAGGGCGGCGGGAAGGCGGCATCGAGACTCTTGAGATCGGCAGCCGTCAATTCCAGGGCCAGAGCCTCGATGTTCTCGTCGACGCGGGCGGCCTGGCCGGTCTTGGGAATGGCGATGACGCCATCCTGGCGCAGGACGAAGGCAAGGGCTACCTGCGCCGGGGTGGCCTGATAGGCCTTCGCCATGTGGATCAGGTCCGGATCTTCGAGGAACTCGCCCTGGCCGAGTGGCGAATAGGCCATGACCGGGATGGAGCGCTCGCGGCAGAAGGGCAGGAGGTCATATTCGATGCCGCGGCTGTTGAGATTGTAGAGCACCTGATTGGCGGCGACTTGATCGCCGCCCGGCACGGACAGGAGTTCCTTCATGTCGGAGACATCGAAGTTGGATACGCCCCAGGCGCCGATCTTGCCCTGCGTCTTCAGGCGCTCGAAGGCTTCCACCGTCTCTTCCAACGGATGACTGCCGCGCCAGTGGAGGAGATAGAGGTCGATGAAATCCACCTGCAGGCGCTTGAGGCTGCGCTCGCAGGCCTCCGGAACGCCGTGGGCGCTCGCGTTCCACGGATAGACCTTGGAGACCAGGAACGCATGGCTGCGGCGACCGGCGATCGCTTCGGCCACCAGCCGTTCGGCGCCGCCATCGGCATACATTTCCGCCGTATCGATCAGGGTGAGGCCACGATCGAGCCCATGCCGGAGACTGTCGATCTCCTGCGGCTTGGGTGCCTTTCCTTCCGCCATCTGCCAGGTGCCCTGGCCAAGCGCGGGAACCGACCTGCCGTTCGGGAATGTCACCAACGGATACCTGCGAGACATCTGGACCTCTTTCACGCGTCACAGTTCAAAGGCGCCAACTTCAACGTAAGCTTACCATGAAATCGTGACTGTTTCATTCGGACACAAGGGCGCGAGCGCTCTTTTCTCTGTCTTTTCAGCATTTGGTCAAACTTGTTGCGGTGACAAGGTTTGCGTGGTACGCGCGGCGGAGTTCGATTACCTCCTGCGGGCGTTTCAGGAGAAGTCCATGGCCGTCGATACTCTGTTTGCCCTGTTTCTGTTTGCCCTGACCACATCCATCACGCCGGGTCCCAACAACATGATGCTGTTCGCATCGGGTCTCAACTTCGGCTTCCGGCGGACCTTGCCGCACCTGGTGGGTATCGAGGCGGGCTTCTTCGCGCTGCTGGTCGCCGTCGGTCTCGGCCTCGGCGCCGTCCTGCAGGCCGCGCCGAGGCTCTACTGGTTCCTCAAGGCGGCCGGCGCGGCTTACCTTCTCTATATCGCCTGGAAAATCGCGACGACGCGCCGGCTTTCAGAGGGGCGGATATCGGGAACGCCAATGACCTTCGCACAGGCAGCCGCCTTCCAGTGGGTCAACCCGAAGGCCTGGGTCATGGCCGTGGGCGCGATGTCGACCTACGCCGTTGCCGAGGGCGGGGCATCGACTTTCATTCCCGTATTGATCGTCGGTGCCGCCTTCATGGCGGTCGGTGTCTTCACCGCGTCGACCTGGGCGGGCTTCGGCACGCTGCTCAAGGAATGGCTTGCCGATCCGGTGCGGCTGAAATGGTTCAACATCGCCATGGCGGTGCTGCTGGTGGTGAGTTTGTGGCCGATGCTTGAATAGGACAGACCTATAACGGTAAAGGCCGCGCAGCATTGCCGCGCGGCCCTTGGGTCAGTCATCGATTTGACGAGAAATTCTCAGAACTCTTCCCAGCTGTCTGATGCCACCGCCGTATTGCCTCTGGCGACGACGCGTCGCGGCGCCGGCGCCTGGCTGGGAGCTTTCGGCGCGGCGGGCCGGGCGGCCATGCTTGCCGCCGTCTGGCGAAGGGCGCCGGCCTGGGCGGACGCGCCATCTTCCAGACGGAACTGCTGGACAAGAGAGCGCAGGCGTTGTGCGTCACCGGCCAGTGATGCCGAGGCGGCGTTCGACTGCTCGACCATGGCGGCGTTCTGCTGGGTCGCCTGATCCATGGCGTTGATGGCGGCATTGACCTCGACGATACCGGTCGCCTGTTCCTTGGCGGAGACGGCGATCGCCTCGACATGGCTGTTGATCTCGACGATGAAGCCGCCGATCGTCGTCAGTGCCTGTCCGGCGTCGCGGACCAGCTTGACGCCGCCTTCGACGTCGCCGGCCGAACGGCCGATCAGTTCCTTGATCTCCTTGGCGGCATGGGCCGAGCGTTGCGCCAGTTCGCGGACTTCTTGGGCGACGACGGCAAAGCCCTTGCCGGCATCGCCGGCGCGTGCGGCTTCGACCCCGGCATTCAGCGCCAGCAGGTTGGTCTGGAAGGCGATCTGGTCAATGACGCCGATGATGTTGGAGATCTTCTGCGAGCCTTCCTCGATTCGGCGCATGGCCTCTTCGGCGTGGCTGACCACCTCGGCCGACTGGACCGCCGACCTGTTGGCCTCGGACGCAATGGTCCGGGCTTCTTCTGTGCGCTGGGCGGAGTTGTTCACGTTGGCGGTGATTTCGTCGAGCGCGGCGGAGGTCTCCTCCAGCGAGGCGGCCTGATGCTCGGTCCGCTTCGACAGGTCGTCGATGCCCGAGGCGATCTCGTGTGTGCCGTTTTCGAGCGACGAGATCGACTGGGTGATGTCGGTGAGCGTCCGGCCGAGCTGCTGGACCGACTGGTTGAAGTCGTGGCGCAGTGGCTCGAAGTCGGTCGCGAAAGGCTCGGTAATCTGGAAGGCGAGGTCGCCGGCGGCCAACCGCTTCAACGCTTCGGCAAGGCCGGAAGTGGCGATGCGAAGCCGCTCTGCCGCAGCCGCTTCCGCATGCTGTTCGGCTTCGATGCGTTCGGCCTCGGCCTTGGCCCGGTTGTCCGCAGCCTCCTGCTCCAGCCGGCGGTTGGCGATGGCGGCTTCGCGGAAGACGCCGACGGCTCCGGCCATGGCGCCGATCTCGTCGGACCGGCCGACGAAGGGAATTTCACTGGCCGTATCGCCGTTGGCGAGATCACGCATGGATCGGGTGATGCGGCGGATCGGGGCGGCGATGCTCTTGACCACGAACACGACGGCCAGAAGCGCACCGATGAGGGCTATGGCGGCGAGGATATAATTGAGCTGGGTAGCCGAGCGCATCAGCTCCTGGTTTTTCGTCGCTGTTGCTGCCGCTCCGTTCTCGCTGTCGGTGACCAGCTGGCCGACGATCTTCTCGATCGTGTTGCCAATATTACTCATGGTGCCAAGATACATCTTGGCTTCCTTGTCGCGGCCGGCGCCGGAATAGTAGAGGACCGTCTTGCCCATCTTGTTGTAGGAGGCGATCTGGTTCTTCAACTGGTCGATCGACTTGGCGGTCTTCTCGTCAGTGGTTCTCGCGGCATAATTGTCGAGAAGTCCGTCCAGGTCCGCGTTGGCGGCCGCGACTTTCTTTTCGGCGGCGGCCTTGGCGTTCTTGTCGGCAGCGAGCACATGGGCCGCATAGGTTTCGCGCAGCTTGCCGGCGGCGATCACGAGATCCTTGGAAATCGAAACGCTCGGCAGCCAGGTCTCGGTAATCGCACTGCTGTTGGTGTTGATCGTTTCCATGGACTGGGTCGATGCCCAGGAAATGACGGCCGAGAGGGCCGCAAGCCCGCCAATCGTGCCAATAAGCGTGGCGCGGATTCCCGGACGCCGGAATGTCAGTCGTTTCATGTCTCCACCCGATACACAGCAGCTTATCTCTGAGCTAAGCTCGTCAAAATTGCAGGCTAGGGACAATTGGTTAAAAAACCTGATCCGTTTTGATGCATGTACGGTAACAGACAATGCCGGCGCGCCTCGCTTTCGCACGCGGAAGACCAGCCTGTCTGTCAAAAATGGACGTATGGCGAAGGCCGAGTTTACGTCAAATAAGTCAGCGTCAATTTTATGTTTTCGACGCGGGTCGCATGTGAATGAGAATTTTCTATATCAATCTCGATAGCCGCCCGGACCGGCGGGCCTTCATGGAAGCCGAGTTGGCGAAATGCGCGCTGACCGCGGAGCGCGTGGCCGCGATTTCGTCACAAGACGTCAAGTCTTGCGGCGTCGCGATTGATGTAGAGGCATTCAACTTCAATCGACTGGCTCCGGCCGAGATCGGATGCGTCCTGAGCCATCGCAAGGCCTGGCAGGCCATGCTTGACCAGGGGTCGGAACAAGCTCTGTTTCTGGAAGATGACATGCGACTATCGCCCTTGTTGCCTGCATTCCTGAAAGACGCCGAAGATCTGGCGATGCCATTCGACATTCTCAGGCTTGAAACCCGTTTGGACCGCGTGCGATTGAGCCGGGATACGGCCGCTCTGTCCTGCGGGGTCGAGTTGCGGCGCTTCTTCACGCTGCAGTTCGGTTTCGGTGGCTACATCATGCGTGCTTCTTGCGCCCGACGCTTCATGTCCGACCCGCGGCTTTTTGAATTTCCGATCGACCATACGTTTTTCGATCCCGATTGCCCGAGCTTCCATGACGTGGATACGCTGCAGGTCATCCCAGGATTATGTGCCCCCGGCAGTTCGACGCGCGAGAAAGAGGGGCTTTGGCGCAGCGACATCCAACTGGAGCGACGCGACAGGCAGGTCATGCAGATGTCCCGGCTGCCGGCCACCGCTTCAGGTCCAGTCGTGAAGGCGGCAAGAGAGATGCGGCGGATCGCAATGCAAGGCTGGATGCTGGGCTGCGCGGTTCGCGAGTTCATCAGGCGCCCGTTCGTGTCGATGCGGATTCCCTATTGGGACGGCGGTCGGGGCTGACACGTCATAGCGTTTTGCCGACACCGGCTCTCACTGATTGCCGATCGCATCCACAGATTGCGCTCTCTCAAGACGCTTCACATTATGCGGACTTGCTTTGTTCCGGCGAATCCTGCCAAGTCGCGCCATGCAATTTGCTCCGCAACAGGATGAGGCGCTGAAGGCCGTATCGCGCTGGTTGAAGGAAGGCCGGCAGCCGGTGTTCCGGCTGTTTGGCTATGCCGGAACCGGCAAGACGACGCTTGCCCGGCATTTTGCCGAACATGTCGATGGCGACGTGCTGTTTGCCGCCTTTACCGGCAAGGCCGCCCAGGTGCTGCGTTCGCGCGGTGCTTCCAATGCCAAGACCATTCATTCGTTGATCTACCGGCCGCGCGGCGAGGAGACGGTCGAGGACGAGGAGACAGGCAAGACCTCGGTTTCGCCGATGTTTTCGATCAATCGCCAGAGCCCGCTTGCCAAGGCCGCGCTGATCATCATCGACGAATGCTCGATGGTCGACGAGCAGCTCGGGCAGGACCTGATGAGTTTCGGAACGCCGATCCTGGTGCTCGGGGATCCGGGGCAGCTGCCACCGGTTTCGGGCGGCGGCTTCTTCACCAATCAGGAGCCCGACTACCTGCTGACGGACATTCATCGCCAGGCGCGAGACAATCCGATCATCCAGCTTGCCATGCAGGTGCGTGAGGGCAAGGAGATCATGTATGGCGATTACGGCACCGCCCAGGTGATTTCCAAGAACGAGGTGACGCAGGATCTGGTGCTGGAGGCGGACCAGGTGCTGGTCGGTACCAACCGGACCCGCCGCCGCTACAACATGCGCCTGCGCGAGCTCAAGGGCTTTACTGCATCCTATCCGCAGGCCGGCGACAAGCTCGTCTGCCTGCGCAACGATCAGGTCAAGGGCCTGCTCAACGGTTCCTTGTGGCAGGTGATGACATCGTCGCGCGAGACGGTGAAGCCCGGCATCAATCTGCTGATCAAGCCGGAAGACGACGACATGGATCGCGGTGCGGCGAAGATCAAGCTCTTGAAGGCCGCATTCGAGGATGTCGATACGGAAATCCCGTGGTCGACGCGAAAGCGTTATGACGAGTTCGATTACGGCTATGCGCTGACCGTGCACAAGGCGCAGGGTTCGCAGTGGAACAATGTCGTGCTCTTCGACGAGAGCTTTGCCTTTCGCGACACGCGCGAGCGCTGGCTTTACACCGCCGTCACCCGCGCCGCCGAGACCCTGACGATCGTTCGCTAACCTTCGAAATAGGCCGGCTGATCCAGGTCCGTCAGAAGATCCGGACCTGTCGGCGTCCAGCCGAGCGCTTGCCGGGTCCATTCGCTCGAGGACGGATTGTCGAGCTCGGCAAAATGGGCAAACCAGCCGAAATGATCGATGGCGTCCTGACCGGATTTCGAGACGACCGGCAGGCCGAGCCGGCGGCCGATGACTTCGGCGATCTTGCGGAACGGAACGCCGGGTTCCCCCGTGGCATGATAGGCGACGCCCGAGGTGCCGTTCTCAAGCGCCAGACCATAGAGACGCGCTGCATCAAGGCGATGGACGCCCGGCCAGACATTGTCGCCCGCGTCGATATAGGCGGCTGCGCCTTTTTCACGGGCCAGATTGATGAGCAGCGGCACGAAGCCGTGGTCGCCGACGCCGTGGACGGAGGGGGCTAGCCGGACTGCGGAAGCCCGCACACCCGATTCCAGCATCCGAAACGCCGTCTGCTCTGACATTCGCGGAATGTGTCCGGATGCGACGCTGCTTTCCGTCGCCAGGACCCCGGATGTGAGGATGCCCGTTCCCGAAGTCACCAGCATGAGGCGATCCGAGCCGGCGAGCACCGAGCCCATGGCCTCGATGGCCCGGACGTCGATTTCGCAGCATTCCTTGAACCTGGAGAAATCGTGGACGAAACCGGTGTGGATGATGCCGTCGGCGTTTCGAGCGCCGAGCCTCAAGCTGTCGAGGTCGGTGAGGTCGCCGTGAATGACCTCGGCGCCCATCGCCGATATGGCCTTGGCGGATGCCTCCGAGCGGGCGAGCCCCGCAACCGCATGGCCTGCTGCAATCAGTTCTCCGACAACCGCCGATCCGACAAAACCGGAAGCACCCGTAACAAAGACCCGCATGGAAAATCTCCTTCGATACCTGGGGATGGAATGTTGCCGGCTGGTCATAGAAAATAGTCGTGGTACGATCCATGTTCTGAAGTTCGTATTATTCTTGCGATCGTCCGGAGATGGTGATGGATCCGCTTTCCGATGTCCTGTCCTTGTTGAAGCCGAAGAACCACTTGTCGGCCGGCTTCGATGTAAAGGGCGATTGGGCGATACAATTTCCCGATCAGCACAAATCGATCAAATGCGGCACCGTGGTTCGCGGGCGATGCTGGCTGGCTGTCGAAAATGAGGCGCCGGTGCTTCTCGAGGAGGGGGATTCCTTTCTGCTGGCCGCCGGCCGACCGTTCCTGATGGCGAGCGACATGTCTGTTCCCGCAGTCCCGGCGACCGACGTCTTCGCTCCGGCCCGGAGCGGCGGCGTGGTCACGCTCCACGGCGGCGGCGATTTCCTGCTCGTCAGCAGCCGGTTCGGGCTTGCCGGAGACCATGCGCATATCTTGCTGAGCATGCTTCCGCCGATCGTGCACATCCGTCGGCGGGAAGACAGCGGCGTGCTGCGCTGGTCGGTGGAACGGATGATGCAGGAATTGCGGGCGGCGCAGCCGGGAGGCTTCCTGGTCACGCAGCATCTCGCGCACATGATCCTGATCGAAGCCCTTCGCCTGCATATGAACAGGGGCGCGGACGGCGGTGTCGGCTGGTTGTTCGCCCTGACCGACAAGCGTCTCGGTGCCGCGATTGCCGCGATGCACGCCGATCCCGCCCGCCGCTGGACACTGCAGGCTTTGGCCGGACTGGCCGGCATGTCGCGCACCGTCTTTGCGGAAAGGTTCAAGCAGGCCACCGGAAAGTCGCCAATGGACTATCTCGCCCTCTGGCGCATGCGTCTGGCAGCCGACCGGCTGGTCCATTCCGGCGTGTCCGTCGCGTCGATCGCTCTCGGGCTTGGCTATGAATCCGAAAGCGCCTTCGGCGTTGCCTTCAAGCGCGTCCTGGGTTGCGCGCCGCGCCAATATGCGCGTCATGCCGCCGATCGTCTCGACGAGGAGGACGGCGGCAGACCGGCGGGCGAAGCAGCCTATCGGTCAGCGGAGGCTGCCGAATAGCCGCGCGACCTCCGCTCGCCGAATGGGATCATTTGCGGCTCGACGCCAGGTAGGAGATCATGTCGCGCTCGCCGATGCCGGACGCTTTGGCGACGTCGGCAATCGTGCTTTCGGTCGAGGACACCGTCAGGCCCTTTTCCTGAAGTGCCGCGGAGAGCGTTTCCGGCGTGTGGCCGAAGAGCGGAGCGACATTGGCGACCGTGCTGCCGGTAATGGCCTGCGAGACAGCGACCAGTGGATTGCCGCCCGCACCAGTGGTCGCGGTCATGGCCGGAACGGCGAAGGCAACGGCAGCGGCCAGGGACAGGCCGGAAGCGATCGCCATGGGCGGACGCTTGAGATAGTTCAGGAAAGGCCGCCAGTTTTTCCAGATATGCAGCAGGAAGGGGGCGATCAGCACCATGCTGAGCCATTCGTGCATCCCGTGGAAATAGGCCGATCCAAAATGGAAGAAGAGCGCAATGCCGGAGATGAGGGAAACGAGAAAGAGACCGGTGATGAACGGGGTCGCATATCGTTGAAACAGGGTCGGCATTCTGGCGCTCCTTAGGCAAAAAAACATCAAATATCAGACGACACTGATGTAGATCGCACGGCAGAACTCGGCCAGTTAAATCCTTGTAATGAATGACAATGATCAAAGGCTGCGGCAGGATGATCCGCCGTCGTGTCAGGTCTTGACGATGCCCAGCAGCACGGCCTTGGCGACGGCCTGGAAGCGATTGTTGGCGTCGAACTTGCGAATGATCGACACTTCCAGCTCCTGGACCTTTTCAGGAGAAATCTGCATCGCCCTCGAAAGGCGGGTCAGCGTGTAGCCTTCCGCCATCAGTTCGAGACATTCGCGCTCGGCATCCGACAGGTCGTGTTCCGTGCGGTTGTCGTTCGTGGGGGAGGCGCCGGTCTCGCCCTCGAGATAATCGGTGATCTGCTGCATCTGCCGATGAAGCGCCGACATGTTTGCCGTCAGTTCGCGCCGGCGGGCTTCCAGCGCCTCCTGAAAGGTCTCGTCGGCATCCTCCTGGCTTTCCGCCGAACGGATGCGTTCCAGCAGGTCCTGAATGTCGGCGACGGGCATGCCGACTTCGCGGCAGAGATTGACGACCGCCATCTGGCGGGCGTCCGAGGCATGATAGATGCGCATCAGCCCGGCGCGGTCAGAGGCCAGCAGGCCTTTTTCCTCGTAGAAATGCAGGGTGCGGTGGGTGACGCCGAAGGCATTGGCCATGTCGGCAATGGCGATGGTTTCCCGGTCGAGTTCAGGCGGAACCGGGACGGACGGCATGAACCGAAACGTCTTGCGGGCTCTCTTTGCCGAGCCGTTCTTCTGCAAGCGTTTGCTCAGATCCGGCATTTCGATCCCCACAATCTTTGCCGCCAAACTGGTCCATTTCCGCACGCATCAATGCCGGATTACCGGCGTTCCATTCCAATCGCTCCCGATCAAGACCTCAAAGCAAGGCGAATGGAAACAGTGTATGCGTTGGGGAGGGCGATTGTCACCCCTTTAGTTCGGCGTTCACTTCGGTTTCCGTCGTAATCGTTATAATTTTCGCTATATGAACTCGCCTTCACATTCGAGCCGCTATTGGTGACAGGGTCAACGAAGCGTTATTGCGGGTCGGTTTTCGGGGTCGCGCCGTGCCATAGTGGGACCGGTGTCGCAGGTGATCAAACTTATCCACAGGTGCATTTGCGTTTTTCATTGGTTTGCAGGGGCGCGAAGACCTAAAACGCTGTTGGTGCGCCCCAGCACCATGGTTCCCGATCCGCAAGTGAGATGCCGATGACCGCTAAACTTTCCGTCAATGTGAATGCCATCGCCATGCTGAGAAACCGTCGCGACCTGCCATGGCCGAGCGTGCGGGAGCTTGGTCGTATCGCGCTAGCCGCGGGGGCATACGGATTGACGGTGCATCCGCGGCCGGACGAGCGGCATGTCCGCTTTTCCGACTTGCCGGTTCTCAGGGCGTTGATCGATGACGAATATCCGAGCGCCGAGTTCAATATCGAGGGCTATCCGAGCGAAGAGTTTCTGGCGCTCTGCGAGAAAAACCAGCCGGAACAGGTGACGCTGGTCCCCGACGATCCGGCGCAGGCAACCTCCGACCATGGCTGGGATGTGCTCGCGAACATGGCGTTTCTCAAGACAGTCGTGTCGCGGTTGAAGGCGGCCGGCATGCGGGTGTCGCTGTTTGCCGACGGAGACAGCAGCCGCGAGCAGATGGAGGCGGCGAAGGCGACCGGTGCGGATCGCGTGGAATTCTACACGGGGCCCTATGGCGGTTGCTACGACGATCCCGACAAGGCGCGGCAATGGGCCGAGACCCTAGGGCGGACGGCGGGGTACGCCCGCGAATTCGGCCTTGGCGTCAATGCCGGACACGATCTCACCATTGAAAACCTGCCGCTTCTGATAAAGCACATCCCGGACCTTGCCGAGGTTTCGATCGGTCACGCGCTGACGGCCGATGCGCTTCAATACGGCATGGCCGAAACGGTCCGCCGGTATCGCCGGGCTTGCGGGGAGGCGGTCTGACGCGCCTCCATACTGTCTTTCAACGTGAAAACGGCCGCCCGATGAGAGGCGGCCGTTTTCATGTATGGGGTCTGCGGGCGATCAGAACTGACTCTTCACCTGTTCAAAGAATGCCTTGAGGGGGCGCGGCTTCTCGCCGGTCAGCATTTCGAAATCGCCGGTGACGATGTCGAAGCCGCCCTGGCGGGTGTTGATGTCGAACGAGGTGAAGACCTTCGCCACCGGTTCCGGCAGCCCATGGGCGACCATGCCGCCGATCAGTTGCTCGTCGGTCAGGTTGACGACCGAAAGCGGCTTGCCGACGATGGATGATGCCAGCGCAGCGATCTCCGCAGTCGTGAAGAGTTCCGGCCCGGTCAGTGTCAGGATGTGGTTTTCATTGCTGGTCGAGGCAAGGGCGGCGGCTGCGGCCTTGGCGCAATCGGCATGCGCGATGTGGGAAATCCTGCCATCGCCTGCAGACGTATAGAGCGTGCCGGACTTGAAGGCGTCGGGCAGAACCAGGAACAGGTTTTCCTGATACCAGGTGTTGCGCAGGATGGTGTAGCCCATGCCGCTGGCAATGATCGCCTGTTCCGTTCCGTAATGATCCGGCGCGAAGAGAACGGCGTTGCCCGGCTCCGGCTTCGGCATCGACGTATAGACGATGTGCTTCACGCCTGCCTTGGCGGCGGACTCGACTGCGTTGGTGTGCTGGACCAGACGCTTGCCGGGCGTCGAGAGTTCGTCGGTGGAGATCAGCAACAGCCGGTCGGCGCCGGCAAATGCCGTCAGAAGCGATTGCGGATCGTCGAACGTCGCCGGACGGACGACGACGCCTTTGTCGGCGAGGTCCGAGAGCTTGGTGACGTCGCGCGTGGTGGCAATGATCGTGCCGGCAGGATGGCCAGCATCCAGCAGATGGTGGACGACGGCCCGGCCGAGTTTTCCGGAGGCGCCCGTTACGAGCAATGTCTCAGTCATGTTCATCCTTCTCGCCGATGGCGGGTATCGGTTATTCGATGTGGTTATGGTCTCATTTCGAGACCAGCTCTAGATATCGCTTCCATATCCTGTGTAAAGAAGGCATGTTGGGGTAAGAAGGTTACACGCAGGGAACCATGGCATGAACAAAACAGCACTCGCGGCGAAGTCCGGCATGGTGATCGACGGCAACGGATTCATGCGCGGCAAGACGTTCGACGGAGGACAATGCCCCGTGCGCGACGTGATGGACAAGATCAGCGGGAAGTGGAGTTCATTGCTGCTGCTCGCGCTCGATGACGGGCCGATGCGTTTCGGTCAACTGCGGCGGCTGGTGCCCGACATCTCGCAGCGGATGCTGACGCAGACATTGCGGGACTTGCAGCGGGACGGCTATATCTCGCGGACGGTCTATCCGACGCAGCCTCCGAGCGTCGAATACGCGCTGACAGATCTCGGTTGCTCGTTCATGACGCCGCTAAAGGCGCTCGTGGTGTGGGCGGAAAGCAATCACGGCCACATCAAGCAGTTGCGTTCGCATTATGATGCCTTGGCGCAGGCCGAATAATTCGGGCCGGCAGATCCCGAAGCGGAACGGAAAACATTAAACCCCGGGCGCAGGCCCGGGGCTTTGAGGTCGGCAAGCGATCAATGCTTACTTGTCGTTCAGAGTGGTGCGATTGACCAGTTCGACGGAGCCGCCCTGCTGCACCTTGTAGAGTTCTTCCACCTGGTTGCCCTGCTGGTCGTAGAATTCGTGGGTGAAAACACTACCGGCCGGAGCCTTGGTCAGGTGAACTTCGTCGGAGTTGCCGTAGTTGAGGCTGCCCTTGATGGGTTCCAGAGCGAAAGCCGAGGAAGCGCCAGCTGCTGCGATGAGGACGGTTGCTGCAATAAGCTTCTTCATTGTCTTATTCCTTTTGATTTCAATGTTTGTCTTTGAGGGGAGGGACCGACTTAGTCGTTGGTCACCTGGCGGTTGACGAGGTCGACGGAGCCGCCCTGCTGCACCTTATAGAGTTCCTTCACCTGGTTGCCCTGTTCGTCGTAGAACTGGTGGGTGAAGACGCTGCCGGCCGGAGCCTTGGTCAGATGCACTTCGTTCGAGTTGCCGTAGTTGAGGCTGCCCTTGATCGGCTCCAGAGCGAAGGCGGAGGAAGCGCCGGCTGCGGCGATGAGGACGGTTGCTGCAATAAGCTTGTTCATTGTTCTATTCCTTTTGATTTCAATGTCTGTCTTTTGAGGGGAGGGACCGACTTAGTTGTCGGTCACCTGGCGGTTGACGAGGTCGACCGTGCCGCCCTGCTGAACCTTGTAGAGTTCGTTCACCTGATTGCCCTGTTCGTCGTAGAACTGGTGGGTGAAGACGCTGCCGGCCGGAGCCTTGGTCAGATGCACTTCGTTCGAGTTGCCGTAGTTGAGGCTGCCCTTGATCGGCTCCAGAGCGAAGGCGGAGGAAGCGCCGGCTGCGGCGATGAGGACGGTTGCTGCAATAAGCTTGTTCATTGTTCTATTCCTTTTGATTTCAATGTCTGTCTTTTGAGGGGAGGGACCGACTTAGTTGTCGGTCACCTGGCGGTTGACGAGGTCGACCGTGCCGCCCTGCTGAACCTTGTAGAGTTCGTTCACCTGATTGCCCTGTTCGTCGTAGAACTGGTGGGTGAAGACGCTGCCGGCCGGAGCCTTGGTCAGATGCACTTCGTTCGAGTTGCCGTAGTTGAGGCTGCCCTTGATGGGCTCCAGAGCGAATGCAGAGGAAGCGCCAGCGGCTGCGATAACGAGGGTTGCTGCAATAAGCTTTTTCATTTCTCTATTCCTTTCAGTATCTTGTGGCCTTCGTGGCCAGTCGTTTTAATCAAGCGACTGAATAAGAAATATGCTCATTTTCAGAATTTTCAATCGTCTCCCTTATTAATTTTTTGTCAGATTCTGCGTTTTCGCCCGGCTTCTGTGACAGCCATATGAAGGGAAGTGCTTGAAAAATATGGAAAAATAACTCAATCGTATGATTGAAAAATATGTTGTTCGGATCTTCTGAACGCTGTGTTCAGCGTTAAACAATCTCTATTCTAGGCCATTCCGGTGTCCTCAAACACGCCATCGGCCATGAAATTCCCCGCCCGGCGAGATTCGCTTTTGGGTTGAAGCGGATTTGAGGGCGAGGGAATCGCGGAGCGGGTCCGATCCGCTGCGAAACCGGCTTCGGCAATGTGTCCGCTGGAGCGATAAAATTCTTCTCACGCATCGATGGCGGACGAAGCCTGTCGTTTCGGAGCGGCTTCACCTGGCATCGCAGGATGGCCGCCGACTGGATGTCATTATGTTTAGGCATTGTCGGCCGCTTAAGGGGGCTTGACGAAAGGTGGCGGTATGAAGCATAAACGACAGAACCGTACCGTACGGTACCTTGAGGAGTTGACGTGCTCGACGGATCCGCAAATACAGGGGAGTTCTCTCCCAGGCAGAATGAAGTGCTGGAAGCGGCGCTGCACCTGCTTGTCGCCGGTGGCGAAAAGGCTCTGACCACGTCCGGCCTGGCGCGCGCGGCGAACTGCTCGAAGGAGAGTCTCTATAAGTGGTTCGGCGACCGCGACGGTCTCCTGTCGGCGATGATCACTCATCAGGCCGCCAAGGTCAGGGCTTACGAGCCGGCGGGCGAGCGGCTGTCGACGGATGACTTGCGCAAGCATCTTCTGCGTTTTGCCAGCGATCTGCTTGACGTGCTCCATGGAGACGTGTCACTGGCGCTCAACCGGCTGGCGATCGGCCAGACGAGCCGCGACGGCGCCAAGCTGGGCGAGCTGCTTCTCGAGCGCGGGCGCCGGCAGATCGATCGCAGGGCGCGGGCGCTGCTCGACCACGGCCGCCGCGACGGGCTACTGCAGTTTGAAAGCGGCGCCGAGGCCTATGAGGCGCTCTACGGCCTGATCGTCGCCGACCTGCATGTGCGCATGCTGCTCGGCGAAACGATCGACACGAAGACCTATGCCGCGCGGGCGGAGAAGGCGGTCACCGCCTTCCTCAAGCTCTACGGCACGGAGAAGACAATTGCCGCGATGTGATGTCGCGTGCGGGAATGAACAGATAACGGACAGCAAAGGGAAGGAAAATTCAATGCGCGTCTATTACGATCAGGATGCAGATCTCAATCTCATCAAGGCCAAGAAGGTTGCCATCATCGGTTACGGTTCGCAGGGCCGCGCCCATGCGCTGAACCTGAAGGATTCGGGTGCCCAGAACGTGGCAATCGCCCTGAAGGCCGGTTCCGCCACCGCCAAGAAGGCAGAGGCCGACGGCTTCAAGGTCATGACGGTTGCCGAAGCGGCCGGCTGGGCCGACCTGATGATGATGGCGACGCCTGACGAGCTGCAGGCCGGCATCTACAAGTCGGAAATCGCTCCGAACATCCGCGACGGCGCCGCCATCGCATTCGCCCACGGCCTCAACGTACATTTCGGCCTGATCGAGCCCAAGGCTTCGGTCGACGTCGTCATGATCGCGCCGAAGGGGCCTGGCCACACCGTTCGCGGCGAATACCAGAAGGGCGGCGGCGTGCCGTGCCTGGTCGCCGTTCACCAGAACGCTTCCGGCAATGCTCTTGAAGTTGCCCTGTCCTACGCCTGCGGCGTTGGCGGCGGCCGTTCCGGCATCATCGAAACCAGCTTCCAGGAAGAATGCGAAACCGACCTGTTCGGCGAGCAGGTCGTTCTGTGCGGCGGTCTCGTCGAGTTGATCCGCGCCGGCTTCGAAACGCTGGTCGAAGGCGGCTATGCTCCGGAAATGGCATACTTCGAATGCCTGCACGAAGTGAAGCTGATCGTCGACCTGATCTATGAAGGCGGCATCGCCAACATGAACTACTCGATCTCGAACACGGCCGAGTGGGGCGAATACGTCACCGGCCCGCGCATCATCACGGCTGAAACGAAGGCTGAAATGAAGCGCGTCCTGCACGACATCCAGACCGGCAAGTTCACCTCCGAGTGGATGCAGGAATGGCATTCGGGTGCAGCCCGCTTCAAGGGCATCCGCCGCATGAACGACAAGCACCAGATCGAAGAAGTCGGCGAAAAGCTGCGTGGCATGATGCCCTGGATCAAGAAGGGCGCGCTGGTCGACAAGGCCCGCAACTGATCTTTTTCGCATACTGCGAATGACGAAGCCGGGGAGGGCGACTTCCCCGGCCTTTTTGTTTCAAAGAATACCGCGGCTTGTTCTCCACCGAGTGGCATCCATAGCAGGCGGCTAAGCTGGTTTCTTTTTACCCGGCGCCATCTTTATGCGAATCCTTAGCGCACCGCCCTGCGGCTGCTCCAAGTCAAAGGCGCCGGTCTTTCGCACCAGATCGCTGAGCTTGCTTGTTCCATAGGTGCGGGGATCGAAATCGGAAGCGAGATTGGAGAGTTGCTGGCCGACAGTGCCGAGCGGTACCCAGCCATCCTCGGAGTCCATTTGCTTCAAAACTTTCCGGATGATCGGAACTGAGGCCGACGGTGGCTGAAGAGGATGCTTTTCAGGATTCTGTTCGTCTGTCGTGCCGTTTGCAGCGCCGGGCAGCAGGTTTTCTGTATAAATGAAGCGCTTGCAGGCCTGGCGAAAACTCTCGGGCGTCTTCTGCTCGCCGAAGCCGAAGACATCAATGCCCTGTTCGCGGATACGGGAGGCAAGGCGGGTGAAGTCGCTGTCGGATGATACGAGGCAGAAGCCGTCGAACCTGCCGCTGTGCAGGAGGTCCATGGCGTCGATGACCAGCGTGATGTCGGAAGCGTTCTTGCCGGTCGTATAGGCGAATTGCTGCTGGGGAATGATGGCGTGCTGAGACAGCACGTCGGACCAGGATTTCATTCGCGTGCTGGAAAAGTCGCCGTAAATTCTGCGCACGCTCGCTTCGCCGATCTTGGCGACCTCCTCAAACAGCGCATTGGCGATCTTCGCCGAGGTGTTGTCGGCGTCGATGAGAACGGCGAGGCGTTGGGAGCGGCGCTCTGAAGCCATGGGTGTTTCCTTTCTGCTTGTCGTTGTCCAACGCTATCCGACTGTCCGCAAAACGGGAAACGGTTTCGGTCTGGAGACATGTGAAGCGGGGTGAGAGGAGGATAGGTAACTGAGCAAAAGTCACCAAACGGCGGAAAGAAAAAAAGCCGGAGAGGTCGCCATCTCCGGCAGCATTGATAGTCCCATTATAATGTCAGTCACTTTTCGGTGACATTCGACTTCCGTGCCATCAGCGTAATCGCGACGAACAGGCCCATCGACAGGATGGTCGCAAATGAGCCGATGATGGCGAGACCCTCGGTCATGCCCAGATTGGCAAGCGCAATGCCGGGGATGAGCAGCCAGATCGATAGCGTTGCGAAGCCGACATGGATGCGGGCGATCCGGCGTCCGGCGATGTGCGGGGCAGCCTGATAGAACAGTCCGAAAATCGCCATCGATACCCAGCCGAGCAGGTTGAGGTGGGCATGCACCGGCGTCAGCGTGTGGTCGTGCGACGCGGCCATGGTAATTCCGAGCGCCATGCCGAGGAAGGCGTAGACGGCGGCCGAAACGAAGCAGAAATGCGCGAGTTTATGCATGGTTGGTCCCTCTCCGGTGACACGCCGTCATGCCGCTTGCGGCGGCAGGATCTCGATGCCGAACCGGGCGGCGGTCTGTGCCAGAAGGCCGAAATCGGGCGGCCCCATGTCCTCATAGGCGGTATCTCCGGCCTTCACCGGGTCGCCCACCGTCATGAAGAAGCCCTCATGCATGCCGCCCGGCAGGTTGACGATCAGCATCTTGGCCGGCTTGTCGCCCGGATTGCGGAAGGTGTGAACGGCCTTAGGCGGTACATAGGCGAAGTCGCCAGCCTCGCAGATGCGGGTTTCGCCATTGATGGTGATTTCATAGCGCCCGCAGAGCACGAGGAAGGCCTCCTCGTCGTCCTGGCGGTGCAGGGGGGCACCTGCGCCGGGTGCGGTCAGGCACTCGGTGAGCGTGAAGGACCCGTCGGTGTCACGGGTCATGGCGCGGAAGGTCAGAAGGTTCCCGAGGAAGTGAACGATGGTTTGACCTCTCGGCGGTGCGGATGGGCATTCAGATGTGGCGTTTTGCATGTTTGTATCTTTCCATGATTGTGATACGTTGAACTCGTAATGAGATAAATGTCTCATAAAGAGGATTGCATGACGAGTCAAGACAAGAGCCATGAGCGCGTGAATCAGAAGCGCAGGACGCGTGCCGAATTGCTGCGGGCCGCACAGGAAATGACGGAGCAGGGGCTTCAGCCGTCCGTTGCGGAAGTGGCGGATCATGCCGGCATTTCGCGTGCGACCGCGTATCGCTACTTCTCGACGCCGGAGGAGTTGATCCGGGAGGCGGCGCTGGATGCGGTCGCGCGCAACATCACCTTCGAATTGCCGAATGCCGTCGATGTCGACAAGGGCCCAGAAGACCGACTCGCGGATGTCGTCGACCAGATCTTTGGAATGGTGGAAGACAACGAACCGATGTTTCGCGCGCTTCTCGCGAGTTCCGCCACCGGCAAGAGTGCGACCAAGCGTGGCGGTCGACGCTTGATCTGGCTGCGCCAGGCGCTTGAGCCATTGAAAAAGGACTTGCCCGCGAAAGACTATGAACGGCTGATCCACGGCCTGTCGCTGATGACGGGCATCGAGACGCAGGTGGTGTTGAAGGACATCTGTGAACTCTCTCCAGCCAAGGCGCGGGAGGTGTCCGTCTGGGCGGCGCGGATGTTGCTTGCAGGCGTTCTGGCCAACACTCACAAGTGAGTTTCGGCGCATATCGGCGTCGACGAAACGGCATTAACTCATTCCAAAATAACGACAAACCCACATAGGTCAGCATTGTTGACATATATGGGTTTGCATGCTGATATCGTGTGATAACTGATAAACAGGAAACACACGTCATGGACTGGGAAAGCGTCTTCGCCACGCGCGCGTCGCGCATGAAGGCATCGGAAATCCGCGAGCTTCTGAAGCTTCTGGAACAGCCGGATATCATCTCGTTTGCCGGCGGCATTCCGGATGCCAAGCTGTTTCCCAAGGAGGCGGTAAATGCCGCGTTTGCCAAGGTGCTTGGCGGCGAACAGGCGAATGCCGCGCTGCAATATTCGGTGAGCGAAGGCTATCGCCCGCTCAGGGAGTGGATCGTCACGCGCATGCAGGCGATCGGCATAGACTGCACCGCCGAGAACGTGCTGATCACATCGGGTTCGCAGCAGGTACTGGATTATGCCGGCAAGCTTTTCCTGTCGCCGAAGGATACGGCGCTTGTCTCATGGCCGACCTATCTCGGTGCGCTCGGCGCCTTCAACGCCTACGAGCCGACCTATGACCGGCTGGATATTCTCGCCAACCGCGAACCGACCTCCTATGTCGAGGCTGCGGAGAAGGCGGGCGGGGGCGTGAAATTCGCCTACTGCGTGCCGGAATTTTCCAATCCGACTGGCGAGACGATCCCGGTCGCCGCGCGCGAAAAAATCCTCGACCTGGCCGAGGCGCTCGACATTCCTGTGATCGAGGACGCCGCCTACCAGCAACTGCGCTATGACGGGGAAAGCGTCGCGCCGATCCTGGCGCTCGACATCGCCCGCAATGGCGGCGACATCGAAAAGACGCGCACGCTCTATTGCGGCACCTTCTCCAAGACGCTGGCGCCGGGGCTCCGCGTCGGCTGGGTCGTGGCCGCGAAGCAGGTCATCTCCAAGATGGTGCTGATCAAGCAGGCCTCCGACCTGCATTCCTCGACGATCAATCAGATGGTCGTCGCCGAGGTCGCGAAAAACACCTTCGACGAGCAGGTCGCCACACTGCGACAGACCTATGGCCACAGGCGCACGCACATGCTGCGGGCGATGGAGCGGCATATGCCGAAGGGTGTCAGCTGGACGAAGCCGGAGGGCGGCATGTTTCTCTGGGTGACGCTGCCTGACGGCATGGACGGCGCCGATCTTCTGGCCAAGGCAATCCGCGATCATCGCATCGCCTTCGTTCCCGGCAAGGCATTTCACGCCGACGGATCGGGCGCCAACACGCTTCGGCTCAGCTTCTCGTGTGCCGACGACCAGATGATCGACACCGGCATAGAGCGCCTTGGCCGGCTTCTCTTAGCGGAACTGGCTGGATAGTCACCGGACCCACAGGCCGGAGCGCTGCAGTTTGGCCTCCGGCCGGCAAGGGCCGGAGGCGAGGTGATCAGGCATCCTTCAGGAACGGTCCGAGCAAGGCGAGATCGGCAGGGCCGAGCCTGTCGCTCGCCGTATTGGCCTGGTGCCAGTAGGGATAGAGGAGCGGCGGGCGGCTGACCTTTTCGAGGCGGTCGATCTCGTCTTGCGAAAGCTTCAGCTCTGCAGCTGCGACATTGTCCTTGAACTGGGCCTCGGTGCGTCCGCCGATGACGAGCGAAGTGACCCAGGGGCGCGACAGCATCCAGGCGAGCGTCACCTGCGCGGCGGAAACGCCATGCGCGTCGCCGATCTCCACCAGCGTATCGACGATGTCCCACAGCCGGTTCTCGTCGCGGATCGGCGGTTCGGTCCAGCCGGCGAACTGGCGGCTGTCTTCCGGCGTCTCCTTGTTGCGGCGATGCTTGCCAGACAGAAGGCCACCGGCAAGGGGGCTCCAGACGAGGATGCCGAGACCCTGATCGACCGACAGCGGCACGAGCTCGTATTCTGCCTCGCGGGCTTCCAGCGTGTAGTGGATCTGCTGGCTGACGAAGCGCGACAACCCCTTGCGCTCGCTGAAGCCAAGGCCCTTCATAATGTGCCAGGCGGCAAAATTGGAGCAGCCGACGTAACGGACCTTGCCGTGCTTCACCAGAATGTCGAGCGCCTCCATGGTTTCCTCGACCGGCGTCAGGCCGTCCCATTCATGGACCTGGTAGAGATCGATCGTATCGGTCTTCAGGCGTTTCAGGCTCGCTTCGCAGCCGCTGATGATGTGATGGCGCGAAAGGCCGCGATCGTTCGGGCCGTCTCCCATCGGAAAGCGGACCTTGGTGGCGATCAGCGACTTCTGGCGGCGGCCGTTGCGCGACAGGATATCGCCGATCACCTCTTCCGAGGTACCCGCCGAATAGGCGTCCGCCGTATCGATCAGGTTGATGCCCGCATCGAGGCAGATGTCGACCTGCCGTTCGGCCCCGTTGCTGCCGGTATTGCCGGTCGCCTTGAACGCGCCCTGGCCGCCGATCGTCATCGTGCCCATGGTCAGCACCGAAACCTTGAGACCGGAATTTCCAAGCTGGCGATATTGCATGTGAGTCCTCCTTCGTTTTCGAGGGTAGAAGTAGCAAGCGGCACGCATTTGCCAAGGGCAGCGGCCAGCGAAACGGATCGGTTCGCGGAAACCGTTGCCGGGCTCTGGATCGGTTCGCCTTTTCCGCCTAGGGTCCGGTCACGTCTTTCGAATCCCAGCCGGAGACTGACTTCATGTCGCTGCGCCTTGCCACGTTCAATGTCGAAAACCTGATGGAACGCTTCGATTTCTCGGGCTTTCGCAACGAACTCAATCGCGACCGGGCGTTGCGGCTCTTCGACGTCGACAACGAGGCGCAGTACCGGCGGCTCGAAGAGGCACGGATGGTCGCCTCGGCCGACGACACGCGGCAGCTGACCGCGCTGGCGATCGCCGACACCGGTGCCGATATCATCTGCCTGCAGGAGGTCGACAATATCGCTGCCCTGAAGGCATTCGAATACGGCTATCTGTTCCGCATGGTCGGCGCCGGCTATCGGCAAAAATATCTGATCGAGGGCAATGACAGCCGGGGCATCGACGTCGCCGTGATGATGCGCGAGGAAACGGCGGATGGCGAACCGATCGAGGTCTCCGACATCAAGAGCCATGCGGCGCTGACCTATCGCGACCTCGACCTCTACACGCCGGAAATTGCCGAAACCAACCGGCCGGATGACCGCATCTTTCGCCGTGACTGCCTGGAAATGGATATGAGAATCGGCGGCAAGCCGTTCACGCTCTACGTCGTGCACCTGAAGTCGATGAGCGGCGGTGGGCGGCAGGGCATGGACAGCCGCGTCGCCACCATGGCGATCCGGGAGGCCGAAACAAAGGCTGTGCGCCATATCATCGAACAGCGCTTCGGCCGCGGCGGCAGCGCCAGCAAGCGGTTCGCGATCTGCGGCGACATGAACGACTATCAGGAAAAGATCGTCATCAGCGGCGACAGGCTGAACGGTTACGCCTTCGACCCCGTGGCGGAGGCGGAAAGCGCGCTCAATGTGTTTTCGCGGGACGGTTTTACCGAGAACGCGCTTCTGCGTCGCGACGTGATGGATCGCTGGACGCTCTATCACTCGCGCGGGCCGCAGGAGCGCCATCTCTGCCAGCTCGACTATATCTGGCTGTCGCCGAAGCTGGCCGCCGACAACGCCATGCGGGTGCCGGACATCATCCGCAATGGGCAACCCTACCGAACGATCTTTCCGCCGGGCCAGGAAGTGGAGCGCTATCCGCGCACCGGCTGGGACAGGCCGAAGGCGTCCGACCATTGCCCGATCGCCATCACGCTGGACATCATATGAGCGACAGATGGCGTGACCTGCCGGGTGAGGGCGAGGTGATCGAAATCGACGCCTTCGATCTGCGCGTTGTCGATGGCGTTCATCCGGTCGAGCGGGATAACCGCGTTGCGATCGGCGAGAACTGGGAAAGGGAAAAGGCGGCGAAACCGGCGCTCTTCAACGGGCGCGTGGTGTTTCAGGATCGCGTCGCCATCGAGGGCCGGGTGCTGCGCGCCGAGGGGTTTGTCGTCGACTATGCCACCTTTCTGTGGTGGCGGCGTCATGCCGAGCCGAAGGCCGGGTTTCATCTCTTCGGCTTTCCCGTGCCGGTCTCGAGCGACGGCGCCCTGATCGCGGTGAAGATGTCGGAGCACACGCTGAACGGCGGCTATGTTTACTGTCCGGCCGGTGGCATCGACGACAGCGATGTTGTCGACGGACGTTGCGATCTGGCGGGCAACATGGCGCGGGAGGTTCTGGAAGAAACCGGGTTGAGGCTCGACGAGGCGCGGGCGGCGGATGGGCTGCACGTCTTCCGCCTCGGCCGGCACTTTACCGTCTTCCGCTATTTTCACTTTGGCCGCACAGCCGATTCGCTGATCGATGACATTCGCGGGCATATCGCCGACGGGCATGAGGACGAGATCGCCGATGCCGTGGCGATCACCTCGGGCCGGCCGGATGCGCATCGCTATTCGCGGGCGATGTTGCCAATTCTTCACCATTATTTCGGGTCAGACCGGGGGTAGCGACCAAGGGGTTGCGCGGCGATGGCCCGTAATGCACGGTGCAGCCGGTTCTTGATTCAGGAGGTAAGGTGTGCCGCGGGCTTACAGTATCTACGACGTGTTCACGGACAAGAAACTCGCCGGCAACCCGCTGGCCGTCATATTCGAGGCGGAAGGCCTTTCCGATGAGGCGATGCAGGCCATCGCCCGGGAAATGAACCTGTCGGAGACCGTGTTCGTGCTGCCGCCGAACAATCCCGCCCATACCGCAAAGATCCGCATCTTCACGCCCGGCCGCGAATTGCCGTTTGCCGGGCACCCGACCGTCGGCTCCGCCGTGGCGCTGGCCGAAGACAAGCATGAGCGCAACGGCAATACGGATATCGACGTCGTCTCCGTTCTGGAAGAAGAGGTCGGTCCGGTGCGCTGCGCCGTCAAGCTGCGTTCGGACGGCGCCGGCTTTGCCGAATTCGACCTGCCGCGCAAGTCGAACAGCATCGCTCTTCCCTTGGAGAAGGATGGCATTGCCGAAGCACTGAGCCTCAATCCGGCGCAGATCGGCTTCGAAAACCATCAGATCAGCATCTGGAGCGCCGGGGTGCCGTTTCTCCTCGTTCCCGTCCATGATGTCGCGACGGCCTCGCAGATCGAGTTCGATCCGGGTCTTTGGGAACGGGCGGTGCCCTTCGTCGAAGGACGGCTCGCCTCCGCCTATGTCTACACGCGTGGGGGCGTCCATCACCACGCCAACTTCCACGCTCGCATGTTTTCGCCGGACATGGGAATTGCCGAAGACCCGGCGACGGGGGCCGCCGTGGCCGCGCTTTCGGGAGCGATCCGCTTCTATGACGACCTCAATGACGGCCATCACAGCCTGGTGGTGGAGCAGGGGGTGGAAATGGGCCGTCCGTCCTTCATCCATCTGCATATGAGTGTCGCGGGCGGCGCGATCGCGACCGCAAGAATCGGCGGGCAGGCGGTCCGCATCGCCTCCGGCACGCTCGACGTCTGATCAACCACGGGTGTGGCCAACAGCAAGACTGTCGTTTTTCACCGCGTTTCCGGGCCTTTTGCGCAGCTGCGAAAAAAAGATGATTTTGTCTCTGGACATTAAAAAAGAACCTGTCTATATCGCCCACACACTGCAGCAACGCAGGGTGTGGGTGATTAGCTCAGTTGGTAGAGCAGCTGACTCTTAATCAGCGGGTCCACGGTTCGAGCCCGTGATCACCCACCAAATTCTTCTTTGAAAACCAAAGTCTTCCGCTGATTAATTAAAGCAGTTTCTGCGCCGCTCGATGGCGCGGAAAAATGCTTTTCATCAGGCCTGGTCTTGTGCCGATGCTGGTCGTCAGTCGTCTTGTTTGCGATGACCGCCTGTGAGGGAAGCCTTGTCTTCGGCTCCGTCACGCAGAGGCTGACCACACCGGAAGTCTGATTGTCTCGGCAATCAAGTCGCTCCCTCGCAGATCGATATGGCGGGTTGACCCCACATCCCAATCCAAGGCTAATGTCGGTGGTGCCGCCGACGGCATGACAAGCACGGAGGAGACTGGGATGTCCGACTATGTCGCAATCGCATCGCCGGCGGAAATTCTGCATTTCTGGTTCGAGGAACTGACGCGGGAAGACTGGTTCAATTCGTCACCGGAGCTCGATGCCAGCATCCGCAAGCGTTTTGCAGAAACGCATCTGACGCTTGCCAAGCACATCAGCGAGGAGTGGCACGAAACGCCCGAGGCCTTTCTGGCTGCCATCATCGTTCTCGATCAGTTGCCGCGCAACATGTACCGCGCCACGCCGCTGGCCTTCGCAACGGACGGCCTGGCCCTTCGCCAGGCGAAGCTCGCGGTACAGACCGGCGTGGACCGGAAGATCCCGATCGAGCGGCGGGTGTTCGTCTACATGCCGTACGAGCATTCCGAGTCTATCGAGGATCAGACGCGCTGCGTGGAGCTGATGGAAACGCTGGGGAATGAAGAGTTTCTCGATTATGCCCGGCGGCACCGGGACGTGATCGCCGAATATGGTCGTTTTCCCCATCGAAATGCCATACTTGGGCGTCAGTCCACCGCCGCGGAGGAATCCTATCTGGCGAAACCCGGCGCCGGCTTCTAGTCTGTCCGGGATCGCGCAACGGCACGGGTTTCCTCGCGGTCGAAAATGTGCCAACCAGCGCATGACCGTTTCCATGACGGATGAGGTATTCGTTTGCGCAGCATGTCCGTTGTCTCCGGGCGTATTCCGGCCCTGATCGCCTTCCTGCTTTTGCTCGCCGCCGGTGTGGGGCTGTCGCCTTCCGCATCGTTCGCGCAGGCTGCGCCCGCGGCTGCCGAGCAGGCCGCCAAGGCCGCGGTGAACCCGGTCGACGACGCGCGCCAGCAACTGGACCAGGCCAAGCAGCAGCTTTCGGCGATCGAGAAGCAACTGACGCCGTCGATCGGCGACGATGACAAGCTTGTCGACATGATGGACCAGGTGGAAAAGGTCAGTCGTGCGGTCATCCAGATTTCCGTGGATCTGCGCCCAAGCTTCGATCAGCTGAAAAGCCGCCTCGACCAGCTCGGCGATCCGCCGGCAGAGGGCCAGCCGCCGGAAGCGCAGATCGTCACCGACGAGCGCAACCGGCTGAAATCGGAGCGCGCGGAGATCAACGCCCTGACCGGCCAGGCCGAGTCGCTGTCGAGCGAGGCAAGTCGGCTTGGCACAGCCATCATGATCGCACGCCGGGACCTGTTCTCGAAAAAACTGCTGGCGCGGCGGGATATCTCGCTTGGCCTGTTCGAGACGGCCTGGGATATGGCCGGACGGGAAGCCTCCACCCTGCAGCGCACCTTCGGCAGCTGGACCTCGTTCATCTGGCGCTTCAAGGCCGTCTATTTCGGCGGTGCGGTCATGGGCTCGCTCGCCTTTGCCCTGGTGCTGATGGTGACGGTGAGGCGGCTGTTCGGGTCGCTCGTGCGCCGGGACCCGATGAAGGAGACGCCGAGCTATCTCAGCCGGTTGTCGGTCGCCTTCTGGTCGACGACGATTACCACCTTGTCCTTTGCCGCATTTCTCACGGTCTCCTACGCGCTTTTCGACCGGCTCAATGTTCTGAGGCAAGATGTGGCGCCGATCATCTCCGCTTGTCTCGGCATGATCGGCCTCGTCTTCTTCATCTGGCGGCTGAGCAAGGCGACGCTGGCGCCGGTCGATGTTCAATGGCGGCTGGTGCGTGTCTCGAACAGCGGCGCCAGCGCTCTGGTCCATCTCTTCACGCTCATGGCGGCGGTCAACGGCCTTGACTATGTGCTGGAAGCCGTCAGCACCACCGCCGGTTCCGACCTGATCCTGACGGTGGTGAAAAGCCTGATCGCCTCGGTGATCATCGGGCTGTTGCTGATCGCGCTGTCGTTTTCGCGGCCCATCCTCAACAGCAGCGGCGATCCCAAGGATCCGGGCCGGCCGTTGCCGCATTTCGCGGCGATCCTTCTGCGCCTCTGCGGTGTGGCGATCATACTGCTCTGCCTTGCCGGCTACGTCAGTCTGGCGCGCTTCCTCTCCACACAGCTGATCGTCACAGGTGCTGTCGTCATCACCATCTACATCGGCATCCTGTCGGGCAGGGCGGTGTCGGAGCAGAACGGCTTTCCGCGGACCGCCGTCGGGGGTTACATCGGCGAGCGGTTCAACATCGAGGCGAAGACGCTTGATCAGCTCGGCCTCGCGGTCGGCTTCTGCATCTATCTCTTTGCGCTGCTCGTGGGCATTCCGCTCATCCTGTTGTCCTGGGGCTTCCAGTTCTCCGACATCGAGCGCTGGGTCTATCGCATATTCACCAACATCACGATCGGCAGCTTCTCGATTTCGATCGTCGGCATTCTCGGCGGTCTGATCATCTTCGCCATAGCGCTCGTCATTTCGCGCTTCTTCGAGAACTGGCTCGACCGGAACGTGCTCGGCCGCACCTACATGGATGCCGGGGTTCGCAACTCGGTCAAGACGGGCGTCGGCTATCTCGGCATCGGCATCGCCATCATGATCGGGCTGTCGGCGGCCGGTATCAGCCTGTCGAACCTCGCGCTCGTCGCCGGTGCCCTCTCGCTCGGTATCGGTTTCGGCTTGCAGAACATCGTCTCGAATTTCGTGTCGGGGCTGATCCTGCTTGCCGAGCGACCGTTCAAGGTCGGCGACTGGGTGGTGACGGGAACGACGGAAGGCTTCGTCCGCCGTATTTCGGTGCGCGCCACGGAGATCGAGACGTTCCAGCGCCAGACGATCATCGTGCCGAACTCGGAGTTCATCAACAGCTCGGTCGGCAACTGGACGCACCGCAACAAGATCGGCCGGATCGAGATCATGGTCGGCGTCGCCTATGACTCGGATCCGCGCCGGGTACTGGAAATCCTCAAGGAGATCGCCGACGCCCATCCCAAGCTCCTGCATTTCCCTGAGCCGATGGTGGTCTTCGCCAATTTCGGCGATTCGTCACTCGATTTCGAGTTGCGCGGCTATCTCGCGGACGTCCTCGACGGACTGGGGGTCAGGACGGAAATCCGTCTGCAGATCTACGAGCGCTTCAAGGCAGAGGGTATCGAGATACCGTTCCCGCAGCGCGATCTGAACATCAACATGAAGTCGGAGAAGATCGCAGAGGCCGTGCGGGCCGCGCGCGACGTGGGGCGGTGGCCGGAGGAGTTTTCCGGCCGCAAACGCGGCAAGCGGCCGGCCGCCGATATTTCCGATCTCGAGAACGAGGGGCATCCGGACATTCCTGAGGGCGACGGCCATATCGAGGATGCGAGCGACGGCGAGAACCAGCAATAGTCACGGTCAAGCCATCATTCAGGCAACATTCATCAACGATCGGCTATGGATAAGACCATGACGTGTGTGGCATGCTCTGTGCCAGACACAGGAACGACAACAGAGGGCGGCGCCACGTGTGCCGTAGAGACATGAAAAGATTTCTTGTTGCACTGCTGATTGCCGGAGCCGGATCAACCTTTGCGCACGCTGCGACCGTGACCAACAAGGATGGCGAAACTGTGGTCCTGGTGGTCGTCGAAGGCGGAAACCGCATGGACGTGCCGATCGATGCAGGCGCCACCGAAACCATCTGCCCGGCAGGCTGCTTCGTCACGCTGCCGAACGGCGACCGCGTCGGCTTGAGTGGCGGCGAGACCGTCGACATCGTAAAGGGCTCGGCCCAGGTCAAGTAAGCTTTGTCGGCGGTGCGTGATGCGCACCGCCGCTGATCCCCTTGGCAATCGCTCTGCGAATATCTTCACAAGTCGAATGTCGAACCGCTGGCAGGGATTAAACATTTTTAAAAACGTCAAAGCTATAACATCCTGAAATGACTTGAGGGGATGGGTTCGCATGGCGTTTTTGGGAATTTCCGGAATGCATTACTCCGGCGCTTCTTTGAAGGGACACAGAGTGCTCCTGGCGGAAGATTCCAATGTTTACATTTCCATGATCGGCAAGCGGCTCAAGGAGCTTTTCGACATCGACGTCGAAGTCTGCCGCAATTTCGAGCAGCTGCAGTATGTCTACGAGCGCTCCAGCGATCCGGTCGCTATCGCCATCACCAACATGAACCTCCCGGGGGCCGAGAGCGGCGAGGCGCTGAGCTATCTCGTCGATCTCAGCGTGCCGACCATCGTGTTCACCGGTGCATTCCATGAGAAGATCCGCGAGGAAATTCTGGCCAAGGAAATCGTCGATTACGTCATCAAGGACAACATGTTCGCCGTCGACATGCTGGCGGAAAGCGTCTGCCGGTATCTCACCAACCAGCGTCACCATGTGCTGATCGTCGACGACAGTCCGACGGCGCGGGCACTTCTGTCGACGCGACTGCGACGCTACAATTTCCGTGTCAGCCAGGCCGAAAGCGGCATGAAGGCGCTGGAACTGTTGAAGCAGAATCCTGATATTGGCCTGATGATAACCGACTACAACATGCCGGACATTGACGGCTTTGAATTGACGCGCCGCATCCGCGCGAGCATCGGTTCGCATCAACTGCGCATTATCGGGGTTTCGTCTTCCACCAACCGGCTGATGTCGGCGCGGTTCCTGAAAGCCGGCGGCAATGATTTCATTCTCCGTCCCTTCGTGGACGAGGAATTCTACTGCCGCGTGAACCAGAATCTCGATACATTGGCGCAAATCCGCACGAATTTCGATGCAGGTTCCGTAACCACTTCTCAATTGTCTGCTGCTATAGGTTGAAAATTCTGGCGTGTTAAGATAAAGCGTTCTCGCTTTTCCTGCTAAGATATCGGAGAATATCGCGGGAGGCGACGTGATATCTGGCGCACGGCTTGCCTGAGTTTCAACTGTTCGGTGAAGACATGAGGGGAAAATGTCATTTAACGGCGACGTGACGGCAGTTGGGCTGGAAGGCGGGAGCCGTGTCAGGGGCACCGTTGTTCTGGTTGAGGATACCCGGCTTTTTTCAAAAGTGCTCAGTCACCGGTTCAGCGACGAGCTTGGTCTTTCCGTTGCGCATGTCCCATCTCTTGCCGCATTGAAGGAACTGGTCGAGGGTGGCAACCGCTTCGAGCTTGCGGTGGTCGATCTGACTCTTCCGGATTCATCCGACGGCGAGGTCGTGGACTATACCTCCGACAATGGCATTCCGACTGTGGTCTTCACCGGTCGCTTCGATCGCGATATCCGCAATGCGCTGATGCGGCGCAAGGTCGTCGACTATGTGATCAAGGATAGTGAGAGGGCGATCAATTCGGTCGTCAACACGGTCAAGCGGTTCTTCAACAATCAGTCGAACACGATTCTCGTGGTCGACGACATGAGTTCCGTGCGCAGCAATCTCGTGGAACTCCTGAAATTGCAGCAATACAACGTGATCGGTGTTGGAACCGGACTCGAGGCGCTCGATGTGCTGAACCGGTTTCCGGAAGTCGAGCTCATGATCACCGATTACGTGATGCCGGACATGGACGGCTATGAGCTCACGCAGCGCGTCCGGCGAATGTTCGAAACCGACGAACTCGGCATCATCGGCATTTCCTCTTCGTCAGACAGGCTGCTGTCCGCGAATTTCCTGAAGGCCGGGGCGAATGATTTCATCTATCGTCCCTTCGTCGAGGAGGAGCTTCTTTGCCGCGTGGCCAACAGCCTCGACATGCTGCAGCAGATCCGCAACCTCAAGCGCGCGGCCGCCTGCGACTATCTCACCGGTCTCTTCAACCGGCGCTATTTCTTCGACCGTGGGCCACGTCAGATCGGCATCGGCCAGCGCGAATCCATCCCCTGCAGCATCGCCATCCTCGACATCGACCATTTCAAGAAGTTGAACGACACCTACGGCCATGAAATCGGTGACCGGGTGCTGATCGCGGTGGCGCACAAGCTGGAAAACCTGCTCGACGGTTCGCCGCATCTTCTGTCGCGACTGGGCGGCGAGGAGTTCGGCATCCTGATGACCGGGCTCGATTCCGCCGCCGGCACCGATTATTGCGATTGGCTGCGGCACGAACTGTCGCGTGTTCGCATCGTTGCCGACGACGAGGATCTGACGATCACCGTATCGATCGGCGTCAGCGGCATCGAGGGCGACGAAACCTTCGACAATCACCTCAACGCTGCCGACCAGTTCCTCTACATGGCCAAGCATCAGGGACGCAACCGGGTCTATTCCGACGCGCTGATGGCCGCTTCCGTCTCGGCTGCCGAATAGGGCGGCTCTTCTATCTATTGACTCGGAACGTCAGGACGCCCTGGATGCGGCGAGCGTCATCTTGCGGTCGGCGCGTTCCTGCTGCGGGGACCGATTGTAGACTTCGCGATAACACTTGGAGAAGTGCGATGCGGAGACGAAACCGCAGGCGACCGCCACCTCGACGATCGGCATGTTGGACTGGACCAGCAGGTGCCGGGCGCGGTCCAGGCGGATTTCGAGATAGTACCTAGCCGGCGATCGGCCCATTTCCTGGCGGAAGAGGCGCTCGATCTGGCGGCGCGAAAGACCGGCGCTGTCGGCAATGTCGAGCAGCGACACCGGCTCGGCCAGATGATTTTCCATCAGTTCGATGATCGACAGCACCTTGGCGTTCTGGACCCCGAGCCGGGCGCGCAGCGGCAGGCGCTGACGGTCGTGCGGGTTGCGTACGCGGTCGGTGAGCGCCTGCTCGCAGATGCGGTTGACAAGGCTTTCGCCGAAATCCCGGCCGATGATGTCGAGCATCATGTCCAGCGATGCGGTTCCGCCCGCACAGGTGTACAGATTGCCGTCGATTTCGTAGAGATCGGCATAGACTTCGGCCTGCGGGAATTTCTCCGAGAAGCCCGGGAGATTCTCCCAATGGATGGCGCAGCGCTTGCCCTTCAGGAGGCCGGCCTGGGCCAGAACATAGGCGCCCGTACAGAGCGAGCCGACGGCAACGCCGCGATTGTAGATCTCGCGCAGCCAGGCAAAGACCGACTTGTTCTGGAACTCCTCGACATTGATGCCCGAACAGAGCAGCACCATGTCGGGCCGTGTGTCGCTCGACAGAAACCGTCGCTCCTCGACAAGCGGAAGGTCGGCTTCGATTGCTATGCCGGAGGATGAAAAAACCGGCTTGCCGTCGGTCGACACCATGCGCCATTTATAGGCGCTGTAGCCGAGCATGCGATTGGCGATCCGGAGGGCTTCGATTGCAGCGGTAAACGGCAGCATCGAGAAGTTGGGGACGAGAAAGAATACGATAGAGCGTTTTGTGTCCGGCGTTTTGCTCATGAGAGAGGCTTTTCCATGCTCACGGTTTCCAGGTTGAATGTCTCACCGCGAAAACACTGACCTGGATGTCTCAAATGCGACACTGACATGGAAGAACCCGCCATGGAAGAGGGGGCGGGGCAGGCAATGTGAAAATTCTCCGGCTCCCGCATGCGGTCGCTTTGCCGGCGTGCGGGAGCAATGCTTTGTCCTCAGCGGACGAAGGCCCGGAAATGCCGGGTCCAGTCGGCGAGCTTGCGGCGTTCCTGCTTGATTGCGGTTTCGTCCTCCTCGAGGCCGACGTCGTCGCGCAACCAGTAGGGCAGGCCATCAATGTCTTTGTGCGAGGATGTCGGAGCATGGCTCCAACCGTTCCATGCCCGCGTGAAACTTACAAATACACTTCCCAGAAACATCGTCGTTCTCCTGTGCTTGGGGGCAGCAGGTGCGCTGCTGGGATCAATATCGGGGAGAGTTGACATTCAATCAAACGAAATGATATCCATCTTAAAGTCAAAAAAATTGAAAGGATGCCGCCGTGAACGTCGTATTCCGTCAGCCTTTGCCGCTGCTTGAGACCGACATCCTCAGGACGTTCGTCTCGATTGCCGAGACCAACAGTTTCTCCGCCGCAGCCGACATGGTGCTGAGGACACCGTCGGCGGTGTCCATGCAGATCAAGAAGCTGGAAGAGCAGCTCGGGGCGACGCTGTTTCGCCGGGACGCGCGTTCGGTGTCCCTGACGGAGAATGGCGAGATGCTTCTGGCTTATGCCAGGCAGATCCTGTCTCTCTCCAACGAGGCGGTGTCGCGCTTCCGGTTTCCGGAAATGAGCGGCGTCGTCAGGCTTGGTGCGACGGACGATTCCGGTGAGCGCATCCTCCCGAATATCCTGAAGCGCTTTGCCGAAGCCTGCCCGGGAATTCTGGTGGATGTGACGATCGATTCCTCCACCAACCTGCGCAAGCGGCTTCAGGAGGGCCGGCTCGACCTGGCACTGGTCAACTCCTATCCGGGCACCGGCGGCGACGGCGAGGAAGTCGTGCTGCGCGAGAAGCTCGTCTGGGCAGGCGCCAAATGTGGCAACGCCTTCCGCAAGGATCCGCTGCCGATCTCCATCTGGGAAGAGGGGTGCTGCTGGCGCGCCGACGCGTTGGCGCGGCTCGACAAGTCGAAGCGCGCCTACCGGATCGCCTATCTCAGTGCCCACACCATGGCGCAGCGCGCGGCGGTGGTGGCCGATCTCGCGATCGCTCCCATTCCGCGTAGCTATCTCGGCGATCAGATGGAGGCGCTGGGTGATGCCGACGGTTTGCCGGAGCTTGGCTATTTCGAAGTGCGGCTGCTGCAGGCAGCGGAGATGAACAGTGCCGGCGAAGCGGTGGCGGAAAGCATCCGCTATGCCTTTTCCGGACTGACTCACGCCGCAGCCGCCTGAGGCCGTATACATGGATGTTTCAGCAGACAAGAGCGCGGCCAGAACCCGTGACGACATGCGGCTCGAGGATTTTCCGTTTCGATCTTACGACAAGCTGAGGTTCGGCGACACCGACCGGCAGGGGCACGTCAACAATGCGGTTTTCGCCACCTTCATGGAGACCGGACGCGTCGAGGCGATCTTCAATCCGCAAGACCCGATGACGGATCCCGAATGCAGTTTCGTGCTCGCCAAGCTCGATCTGGATTACAGGGCCGAAATCCGGTGGCCGGGAACCGTCGACATCGGCACGCGGATCATCGCCGTTGGCCGGTCTTCGGTCCGCCTGGAGCAGGCGGTGTTCCAGAATGGCCGGTGCGCGGCCTTTGCTACGACGGTCGTCGTGCAGATGCATCACCAGACGCGGCGATCGCAGGCATTCTCCGAGCGCACGAAGACGCGGCTGGAGGAAATTGCCTCGACGTGATCAGCGTGCGCGCCGGCGCCGACGCCCGCCGGCCTCTCCACCGTCCGATGACTGGCTTTTCTCCGGCAAGGTCACGGCCCTGGACAGTTCCGGGAAGGGATCCGTCTTGTTCGGCATCGCCATGGCGTCGACGAAATAGCCTTGAAACTTTGATTCAAGCGCCGTCTCTATCTTGATGATCTTGCTGACGGTCTCCTCGATCTCGCGGCGGTAGCCGCGGTTCAGGAGGCACATGCGCGCGCCGGCGCCGGCGGCATTGCCCACCGCCTTCACCTTGTCGAGGTCGCAATCGGGAATGAGGCCCAGAACCATCGCATATTTCGGATCGATGAAGGTGCCGAAGGCGCCTGCCAGGCTGATGCGATCGACCTTCTCCACCTCCTGCTTGTCCATCAGGAGCTTGACGCCGGCGTAAAGGGCCGCCTTGGCGAGCTGGATGGCGCGAACGTCGTTCTGGGTAATCGCGATCCTCGGGGCGCCGTCCTGCAGGACATAGGAGAAGGTGCGGCCATTGGCTTCGATACGGGTCGAGCGGGCGGCAAGCGATCCATCGACCACCCCGTCCTCGGAAATGATGCCGGCCAGGAACATCTCGGCGATCACCTCGATGATGCCGGAACCGCAGATGCCGGTGACCTTGACCTTGGCGGCGGCTTCCTCGAATCCCGGCTCGTCGGACCAGGGTTCGATGCCGATGACGCGGAAGCGGGGTTCCAGCGTTGCCGGGTCGATGCGCACGCGTTCGATTGCGCCGGGCGCTGCGCGCTGGCCGCAGGAGATTTCGGCGCCTTCGAAGGCCGGACCGGTGGGCGAAGATGCGGCAACCGTGCGGGTGGAATTGCCGAGCACGATTTCGGCATTGGTGCCGATATCGACCATCAGCATCATCTCGTCCTGGCGGTGCACGCCTTCCGACAGCGTCGCGCCGGCGGCATCGGCACCGACATGGCCGGCGATGCAGGGCAGCGTGTAGACACGCGTGCCGGCGTTCATTACCAGGTCGATCTCGCTCGCCTTGACATGCACTGCACCGGAAACGGCGAGCGCAAAGGGGGCTCCGCCAAGCTCGGTCGGGTCGATACCGAGGAAGAGGTGGTGCATGATCGGATTGCCGACGAAGACGCAGTCGAGAATGTCCGCGCGGTCGACGCCGCCATCGGCGCAGACCTTGCCGATCAGCTCGTTGATCGCTTCGCGCACCGCCTTCGTCATGCCTTCGCGCCCGTCCGGGTTCATCATCACGTAGGAGACGCGGCTCATCAGGTCTTCGCCGAAGCGGATCTGCGGATTGGAGGCGCCGGCCGAGGCGACGGTGCGGTTCGACAGCAGCGAGGAGAGGTGCATGGCGATCGTCGTCGAGCCGATGTCGCAGGCAATGCCGTAGGCCTCGTTCTTCAGGCCTGGATAGAGCGCGATCAGATGCGGCCTGCCGGCTTCGTCATCGCGCCAGACGGCGGCGGTCACCTTCCACTCGCCCTTGCGCAGGATCGACTGCACGCGGGGCAGAAGGTGGGCGTCCACCTCAAGGTTTTCGAACCCCCAGTCCCGATGCAGCATGGCTTTCAGCCGGTCGAGGTCGCCAAGCGGCTTTTCCATGTCCGGCTCGTCGACTTCGACGTAGCACATGTGGACGGCGGGATTGCGTTCGATGATGCGCTCGTCGGCAGCCTTGCGCACGACCTGCGCATTGACGGCCACGTCCTGCGGCACGTCGATGACGAGGTCGCCCTCGATCATCGCCGAGCAGGACAGCCGGCGTCCGTCCTTCAGGTCACGCAGCTGTTTGTAGCGCGCCTCTTTGGGGCTGAAGGGGGAAATATGGTCAAGGGAAGAGGTGATGCCGTGCTTGGCGAACTGGCCTTCCTGAACGTCGATCTGGCAGCGCCCACAAATGCCGCGGCCGCCGCAGACGCTCTCGACATAGACGCCAAGCTCTCGGGCGGCCTCGAGGACGGCGGTACCCTTGGCAAAACGGCCGCGCTTGCCGGAAGGCATGAAGAGGACGAGGGGATCGGAGGCATTCGACATGGGGCGGGGCTTTCAGACAAATGTCAGGAATTTTGTGCGGATTTTTTCGGTCGTCCGCCCTTTGCACCGTTGCGACGGCTGGCGGCCGCCTTTGCCGGCGACCGCGACTGACCGCCGCGGCGCTGGGCTTCCATGAAGGCTTTGCTGCCGAATATGCCTTTCATCAGGCCGGCGATAGAATAATCTATGTCGAGGCTCTCCCAATGCAGGCCGGTTTCTCCCAGCAGTTCGACTTCATCGAGTTGCTCGTCCGTTGCATTCTCGAGACCTTCAATCTGCCGGGCAGGAACCATGAAGGCAGCGCCGTTCAAAAATTCGACCACGATACGGCCGGATGCACTTTCATACCGAACGCTGGCGGGAACCGGCCTTTCGCCACGCTCCAGCTGCCAGCGCAGTTTGGCTGCGGCCAATTCATGATCGCTGACATCAGCCATGATATTTTCTCCACGTATCCAGAAAAAGCGCCTGATGCGCTTCAACGATATCGACCGCCCGTCGCACGTCTCGATCAGAAAGGGCTCCCTGGGTGAGCACCTTCAACGTTTCGATATCGATCCGCGCTTCTCCGTCTCCGTAAACATGAACATGAGGCGGCTCGTGATCGGCTGCGTAGATCACGAACCGCATGCCGTTCTGTCGAAGAACGGTTACCAAAATAACCTAACTTGTTGGGTTTTCAACATCGCACTTCCAATACGCTCTTATTCCGCGGAACCGCCTTCGCCAACGCGGCCGGCGCGGCCGCCGCGACGGGCGGGACGTCCACCGGCGGCAGGAGCCGGTGAGGCGGCGGCCTCGCCGGCTGCCGCCGGCTTGTAGTCGCGGTAGGTCATGATCCAGTTGGCGCAGTTCGCATCGGTGCCGTTCAGCACGTTGGCGGCGCGCACGGCTTCCATTTCCTGCGGGCGGCACGGGTTCATGATTGCAGACGTCATGCCGGCGCCGATCACCATCGGGATGAAGCCGGCATTGATGCCGTGGCGGTGTGGCAGGCCGAAGGAAATGTTGGAGAGGCCGCAGGTGGTGTTGACCTTCAGTTCCTCGCGCAGGCGGCGCAGCAAGGCGAAGACCTGACGACCGGCGTCGCCCAGCGCACCGATCGGCATGACGAGCGGATCGACGACGATGTCTTCCGGCTTGATGCCATGGTCCATGGCGCGCTCGACGATCTTCTTGGCGACGGCGAAGCGGACGTCAGGGTCCATCGAAATGCCCGTCTCGTCGTTGGAGATGGCGACGACCGGCACGTTGTACTTCTTGATCAGCGGCAGGATGGCTTCAAGTTTTTCTTCCTCGCCGGTCACGGAGTTGACCAGCGGACGGCCCTTGGCGACCTTGAGCGCAGCCTCGATGGCGGCAGTCACCGAGCTGTCGATCGACAGCGGGACATCGACCAGTTCCTGGACGATTTCCAGCGTCTTGACGAGGAGCGCCGGCTCTGTTGCGTTCGGATCGACGGCCGTGACGCCGGCATTGACGTCCAGCATGGTGGCGCCGGCGGCGACCTGTTCGATCGCGTCCTTCCGGACGGTGTCGAAGTTGCCTTCGACCATTTCGGCCGCCAGCTTCTTGCGGCCGGTCGGATTGATGCGCTCGCCGATGACGCAGAACGGCTGGTCGAAGCCAATGACGATCTCGCGGGTTGCGGATGCGACGATGGTGCGGGTCATGTTACGTATTCCTCTCCTCGGCGCTAAGCGCCATCTTCAACTGTCAGCGCCTGAAGCTCAGTGTTCCGGCGCGATATGGGCGGCGACCTCGGCGAGCTCCTGCTGGTGCTCGACCGGCCGATCCTGAATTTCCTCCAGGCGTCCGGCGATCAGCGCGGCGTCCGGTGCCGGTTCGCGTTTCCAGGGCTTGCGGCCCTTCAGCACGCCGGAATCATGCACGATCTCGGCGACGTATTCCTCCTGACGGTAGGCCATCACGTGGATGCCGGAAACCCCTTCGATCTCCTTCACCTCGTTGATGATGTCGATCGCCAGGCGCTTGCCTTCTTCCTTCTGATTCTGCGCTCCCTCCAGCCGTTTGATGATGGCGTCGGGAATGTGGATTCCGGGCACGTTGGAGCGAATCCAGCGGGCGGTCTTGGCCGATGCCAGCGGACCGACGCCGACCAGGATGAAGCATTTTTCGTGCAGGCCGAGATCGCGCACCTTGGCCATGTAGTCGCGGAACATCGGCACGTCGAAGCAGTACTGGCTCTGGACGAACTGCGCTCCGGCGGCGATCTTCTTTGCCAGCCGGTAGGGACGGAAATCATAGGGCGGCGCGAAGGGGTTGATCGCCGCGCCGAGGAAGACGCCCGGCGGCGTCGAAAGCTTGCGGCCCGACAGGAACTTGCCTTCGTCGCGCATGGTGCGCACGGTTTCCAGAAGCGACATGCAGTCGAGGTCGAAGACGGGCTTGGCGCCCGGCTGGTCGCCGGCCTGCACGCCGTCGCCGGTCAGGCACATGATGTTCTGCACGCCCATGGCGGCGGCGCCAAGCACGTCGCCCTGGATCGCGATACGGTTCTTGTCACGGCAGGCGATCTGCATGACCGGCGCATAGCCCATGCGGGTCAGGAGCGCGCAGATGCCGACGGAAGACATGTGGCAGTTGGCGCCGGAGGCGTCGACGGCGTTGATGCCGTCCACCCAGCCGTCAAAGATTGCTGCGCGTTCGTAGACGTCCTGCGGATCGGCACTGTCGGGCGGGTTGAGCTCGGTGGTGACCGCGAATTCGCCCCGGCGCAGCACGCGCTCGAGGCGGCCGCGCGAGGAGTGGCCGGGAAGGGGATCGAGCGGCAGGCTCGGGTCGGCCGGATGAATGTCGTTTATCATGCCGCGTCTCCCTTGCCTGCCTGCTTTGCCGCTTCCTTGGCGGCGGCCTTTTCGGCGGTCACGCGCAGCCATGCGGATGTTTCGCGCAGCGCCTGATTGACGGGCTTCTGGACGGTCAGGATGGCATCGCCATTGACCATGTTCTGTGAGCCCTTCCAGGCTTGCACCCAGACGCACGGCATGTCCGGCTCGACCTCGCAATGGCCGTTCTCGCGGACGCCGCCGCACGGGCCGTTCCGGAGCTGCTTGGGGCAGTTCATCGGGCAGGACATGCCGGTCGACGAAAGCGCGCACTGGCCGCACATGCGACAGTCGAAGAGCAGCCCCTTGACGTTGCGCTCCAGGAACGTGACGGGTCGCTCGACACGCTGGTAGCCGAGCTTCTTCCAGACAGGATGGAGGAGCAGAAAAATGTCGGCGAAGTGGGCGTAGAGCCATTCCAGCGCGCGGGAGTGGCGCACCGACCAAAGCCGGATGGTGTAGCGGCGGCGCTGGCGTCGGCTCGGCGACACCCCGGCCGGCGTGAAGGCGCCCGCTGCCTGCTTCTTCTCGGGGGCGGCGTTGCCCTTGGCGGGTTTTGCGTCAGCCATTGGCTCGGCCCCCGGCCTTGACGAGAGCGACGATCCGCTCCTTGTCGTAGGCGGCCTCCAGTGCAGCTGCGGCCTTGTCGGCTTCCGCTTCGAGGTCGTCGGAAACGGGAACCGGATCGGCCTTGCGCCATTCGGCCAGATAGTCGTCGGTCTCCGATGCGCCGGAGCGCATGGCGGCCATGTCGATAGCCTCCGCGAAGCGCTGCGACAGCTCGCGCTTGGCGTTGGTCCGGCCCTTCTTGACGATGATTTGGGCAGGTATGTCCCGCCAGTAGACGACGATCAGATCCGCCATGTCTTTGCTCTCCCAATTGGAGGCAGAATGCACGCTTGCCGGTCGGCTGACTACGCTTTTGACGACGTCGCAATCGCTGAAAAGCGACGTTGATGAAAAATGCTGAGATTTCGGGAGACGCGCCGCTGTCGGCGCCTACCAGATGCCCTTGCTGACGCCGTTCCAGAGCCATGTCCAGATCGGCGGATTGTAGTACATTTTCGACGGACCCGACGGCTTGTAGGTTGCCGCCCGGCTGGCGAGCACGTCCTCGACAGCCTTGATGGCGATGTCCGTGCAGCTTGCAGTCAGCAGCAGCGGATAGGTCAGCATGGTGTCGGATTTCGAGGGCGTCACGCGCTTCTCATAAAGCGTTTCGCCGGTGTCGATACCGGCATCGACGAGATGCACCGTCGCGCCGAAATTGTTGGCATCGCCGGAGACCAGCGACCAGTAACCGCCCATCTGGCCCCGATAGGCTGGATTGATGCCGGCGTGAAAGTTGATGACCGGGCAGGGCAGGGCTGCCAGGGTCCTGGCGCTCAGAATGCGGCAGCTGACGGTAAAGATCACCGCCGGCGAGACGGTTCGGACAGCATCAAGGAAATCCGGGGTGTTGACCGAGGCGACGTGTATCACCGGTACATGCGGGTTCTGCTCGGCAGAGACGGCGAATTCCTTGAGAATCTCGGTCTGGCGTGCGGCGGCGAACTTCTTGCCGAGACGGGACACGATCATGGTGGCGAGCTGTCCGCCGGCGTTGATCCACCCGAGTTTCTTGGCCCGACGCTTCAGGAGGACCGACTTCGGTTCGGGCTGCTCCTCGATGACGGTCACATTCGGGAACCGTGCGGCAAGCGCGTTGATCATGATCTGCGGGTTCATGCCGCCCGCGGTCACGATGGCGATCGGCTGTTCGAACGACGCCTCGCTCATCCGGTCAGAAGATCGCCATGAAGATCGCCTTGGCGGCGAGCGCCACGGCCGTGGCGATGATCGTGGAGATGACGCCGATGATCGCGCCGGCAATGACGCCGACGCCGTCGCGTTCGGTCATCGCAAGCCCGATGATGGCGAGCGCCAGTGCCGGCAGCCAGTTGCCGAAGGGGATCGGCAGGAAGACAACGATGGCAAAGACCAGGGTGAATATGCCGAGCAGGCGCTCGGACCAGCGGGTTTCGAGAAACCAGAAGCGCGGCTTGATCCAGGTCTCGATCCAGCGCAGCCAGGGGACGACACGGCCGACGATGCGGACGAAGGTCTCCTTCTCCATCGTGTAGTCGGCGATGCGACGCGGCAGCCAGATCCGGGTCTGGTTGGACGAGAGGATCTGCCAGGCAACGAAGATCAGAGGCAGGCCGAGGAGCAGGGTGGCGCCCGGCGGCATGGGTACGAGGTTCGGCAGCGCAAAGACGACGAGGAAGGCGCCGAAGGAGCGGTCTTCCAAGGCGACGGCCAGATCGCGCAGGCTGATTTTCGGCCCGGCGTTCATGGCAATGTGCTGTAACAGATCGGAAAGGCTCGGCGGATGCTCTTCGGTCGTTGTCTTTGCCGTCATACCGGAAAACGATGCTGTACTGTCGGTCACTCGTCTTACGCCTTCTCGACCTTCTGGTGGGGCTTTCGTATTCTGAATTGTCTTACAGGCCGATTATTAAGCTATTAAGGCAGGAGGCCGGGCGCCAAAAAATCAGTCGCTTCGTGCTTCTTCGGCAACATGTAGGATGTCGGTGGCAAGATCGCCATAGCCGGTGAAGCGATATTCGTAGGTAAGGCCGAGAAAGTCTGCGGCCCTTCTCGCCTTCTCCTGAAGAGCGGTATCCTCGACCTGCGAAAGATAGATGAGCTTGGTGTAGTGGCCGAAATAGGCGTCGCGCAGTTCCGGGTGGCGGTCGAGGCCGAGCGGTTCGACGACGAAGGCCTCGAACTGGCGGGCGAGAAAGTCGGTCAGGAAGAAGGCCGAGAGATCGTCGTCCCACTTTTTGGCGAAGGCCTCGTTGCCGACGAAGAAGGAATAGCAATGCGGTCCGGCGAGACGGCCCACGCCCTCCTTTTCGCACAGCCTGTCTATGGCGCCGCCCGTGCCGCAATCGGCATAGGCAAGGAAAATCCGGTCGAAGCCTTCGCTTCGCGCCTCGGCGATCGCCTTTTCCAGGCCGGGAACGATTTTCTCCGGATGATTGTGCAGAATTGCCGGCAGACAGATGAGGTCGACATGTGACAATCCGTTGGCTTCGCAGACCGCCAGGATCTCCCGCGCCAATGCGCCGCAGGCAATTACACGTATCGATGGAACCGACATCGACTTTCTCCGTTTAACGTTATGAGGCACCATGATCGGGGCGGTCGCCGTCGGTCTGTTCTCAAGGCAACATAGGAGGCTAACATGTCGAAAGCTCAACGCATAATCATCGCCGGTGTCGCTGCTGCTGGCGTTCTGTCGCTTGCATCCTGCGCCAACACGATCCGCGGCGTCGGCCGGGATACGGCGAACGCCGTCAACGCCACGCAGGCGGCCGGCAACGACGTGGCCCGTTCGGCAAACTGATCAGACGCCGGTTCGCCGCTTCCTGAAAGCTGCGACCGGCCGTCAGATTTGGCTCGCTTTTCGTCTGGTTTCTCTGTCATATCTCGGTCGTTCACCGTGATTCAGGGAGATCAAATGCTCAGGCTCGGCCATTCAATCAAAGCTCTGCTTGTTTTCTTCGCCCTTGCGGCGGCGCTGTCCTCGTGCGGCAACACCATACGCGGCCTTGGCCGGGATACGGCCAACATGGTCGATGCGACAAAGGATGCAGGCGAGGACGTCGCGCATTCGATGTGACAGTCAAAGCTCTTCGGAATATGAAAAAGGCGCGGTCCGGGACCGCGCCTTTTTCATGATGATTGCCTGCCTTCAGGCCCGCGATGCCAGGGTGTTGTGCTTGCGGGCAATCAGGTCCTTGGCCGTTTCCACTGCGACGGCGGCATCGCGGCAATAGGCGTCGGCGCCGACGGCCTTGCCGAATTCCTCGTTCAGCGGCGCGCCGCCGACGAGGACGATATATTCATCGCGAATGCCCTTTTCCTGCATCGTGTCGATAACCACCTTCATGTAGGGCATGGTCGTCGTCAGCAGGGCGGACATGCCGAGAATGTCGGGCTTCTCCGTTTCCAGCGCTTCGAGATATTTCTCGACCGGATTGTTGATGCCGAGATCGACGACGTCGAAGCCGGCGCCTTCCATCATCATGCCGACGAGGTTCTTGCCGATGTCGTGGATGTCGCCCTTGACGGTGCCGATGACCATCTTGCCGAGTTTCGGTGCGCCGGTTTCGGCGAGCAGGGGCCGCAGGATGAACATGCCGGCCTTCATGGCGTTGGCCGACAGCAGCACTTCGGGAACGAAGAGGATGCCGTCGCGGAAGTCGATGCCGACGATTCGCATGCCTTCGACCAGCGCCTTGGTCAGGATGTCGTAAGGTGTCCAGCCGCGGTCGAGAAGGATGCGTGTCGCTTCCTCGATCTCTTCCTTCAGGCCGTCATAGAGATCGTCATGCATCTGCAGGACAAGATCGTCGTCCGACAGTTCCGAAAGAATGATTTCATCGTCAGACATGCATGCCTCCCATTGCGACAAAACCTATGGAAACCAGTGATTTCCATGACAGATGGCAGCAGTCTAAACGTGTTCGCGGAAAAACGCATTTCGAAAACGACGTGCGACTTGCAAAAATACGACGGAGCGTGAGGTCGTTTTCAGACGTCGAATGTCCGCCTTGCGGCAGTCCTTGGCGCATTGAGAAATGTTTCCTCTTTCAAAACGGATAGCATTGGTGAAAGAGAGGACGCGCCGATCGAGATTTTTCGGACGCTGGATTGAGGAAGCACCATGAACGATACACCGGTTGAACTGGAAGGCAGCTCGGAAGGCCGCGGACGGCGGTCGCGCAGCGAAGGACGCGGAGCAGCAGCACGGCGCGCATCGCGCTCCGGCGGCGGTCCGGGCGTTTCCCAGCCCTATATCCAGCGCAAGATCAAGGAGTACGAGGTCCTCGACGAGGAAGGTCTGGCACTCATCGAGAAGAATGCAGACACCGTTCTGGAGGAAACCGGCATCGAGTTCCGCGATGACGCCGAGGCGCTGGCGCTCTGGAAGGAAGCCGGGGCCGACGTCAGGGGCCAGCGTGTGCATTTCCCGAAGGGCCTTTGCCGGGAACTGCTGAAGACGGCACCGAGCACCTTCACGTGGAACGCCCGCAATCCGGAGCGCAACTGCCAGGTCGGCGGCAAGGCGACGATCTTCGCACCGGTCTACGGCCCGCCCTTCGTGCGCGATCTCGACGGCAACCGCCGCTATGCGACGATCGAGGATTTCCGCAATTTCGTGAAGCTCGCCTACATGGCGCCTTCCGTGCATTCCTCCGGCGGTACGGTCTGCGAGCCGGTCGACGTTCCGGTGAACAAGCGTCACCTGGACATGATCTACAGCCACATCAAATATTCCGACAAGCCGTTCATGGGTTCGGTGACCGCGCCAGAGCGCGCCGAAGACACGATCGCGATGGCAAAGATCGTGTTCGGCGACGACTATGTCGAGAACAATACCGTGACGCTGAACCTGATCAATGCGAACTCGCCGATGGTGTTCGACGAGACCATGGTCGGTGCGCTCAAGGTCTATGCCAGGCACAATCAAGCCTGCGTGCTTTCGCCGTTCATCCTGTCGGGCGCGATGAGCCCGGTCACGGTTGCCGGAACGCTGACGCAGATCCTTGCCGAAGTGCTCGCCGGTGCCTCGTTCACGCAGCTGATCCGCAAGGGCGCGCCGGTTCTGTTCGGCACGTTCGCGGCCTCGATCTCGATGCAGTCGGGTGCGCCGACCTTCGGCACGCCGGAACCGTCGCTCGTTTCTTACGGTGCAGCGCAGCTTGCCCGTCGTCTCGGTCTGCCGTTCCGTACCGGCGGCGGCCTTTGCGGCTCCAAGGTTCCGGATGCTCAAGCCGCTTATGAAAGCGCCAATACGCTGAACACGACGCTACTTGCCGGCACCAACTTCGTGCTGCACGCCGCGGGCTGGCTCGAAGGCGGCCTGGTCTCCTCCTATGAGAAGTTCATGATGGACCAGGACCAGCTCGGCATGCTGCAAAAGATGGCCGAAGGCGTCGACCTTTCGGAAAACGGCCAGGCAATGGACGCGATCCGAGAGGTCGGACCGGGCAGCCACTATCTTGGCTGCGACCATACCCGCGCCAATTTCCAGACGGCCTTCTATCGTTCGCCGCTGATGGACAACAACTCCTTCGAACAGTGGGAGCTGGAAGGCCAGAAGCGCATGGAAGAACGCGCCAACGCGCTCTGCCGCTCCTGGCTCGACAGCTACGAGGCGCCGTATCTCGATCCCGCGATCGACGAGGCGCTTATCGAGTTCGTGACGAAGAAGAAGGATTCGATGCCGGACGCCTTTACTTGAAAGGAGCCCGACGCCGCCAGGGAGCAAGGCGGCGCCGCGCTGGTTGCCGACTTCGTCCAGAAGGGCATATGGCAACCCTGGCGTAACGAGAGCGGAAAATGATGGGCGAAAAAAGCCTGATCGACAGCGTCCGTGCGGCCTTGCAGCCGCACGGCGTTTTCGTTCGGGGCACCGTCAATTTTGACGACGAGGAAACAGCGCCGCGCCTTGCCGACGGCGGTGCTGCCAGGTCCGTTATTCTGATCGGCAATATCGGTGGTTCGCTCTGGTCGCATTTCGACAGCTGGCGAAACACGCAGTTGGATTGTGGCGGCGGCGATCCGCTGGATGCATGGTCCAAGGAAGTGATTTCGCCGGTCGCCATCGCTCTCGGCGGTACTGCCTATTTCCCGTCGGACCCACCATGGCAGCCGTTCCAGCAATGGGCGAGGCAGGCCGAAGGGTTGAAGGCGTCGCCGCTCGGCATCCTCATCCATCCGCAGTATGGCCTCTGGCACGGCTATCGGGGTGCGATCGGCTTTGCGACGCATTTGCGGGAGTGGGACGGACCGGCGGGCGGCCATCCCTGTGACGACTGTGAAGGGAAGCCTTGCATATCGCGTTGTCCGGCCGGCGCGGTCTCTGCCTCGGGCTTTGCGGTCACCCCTTGCCGGCAGTGGCTCGCAACTGCCGAAGGGCAGGCTGGTTGCTTGGATGGCGGCTGTCTGGCGCGCGAGGCCTGTCCGGTCGGCAGCGACTATCGTTATCCCGAAGCGCAATTGCGTTTTCACATGCAGGCGCTGAAAATCTGAAACCGCTCCAGCCTTTGACGCAATTTATGACGATATAGTCACCAGACGATTCTCCTGGAGTGTGCTTATGGTCCGCCGTTTTCTGGCGCTTTCGATGCTGATGCTGTTCTGTTCAACCGGTCTGACCATGGCTGAAGGCGACGCCTGCCGGAGGATCGATCACATGGGGGCGGAGTATACCGTCTGCACCTACGAGCCGGCCAAGGCGGATATCCGCATCTTCAATGTCGACGAGAGCGGCGAGCCCTATGGTAGCTTCGCGGCGCTCGGCAAGGCGCTGTGGCGCGATCGCGAGGTCATGCGCTTTGCCGTCAATGGCGGCATGTATCACTACGACATGTCGCCGGTCGGCCTCTTCATCGAAAAGGGCGTCGAGCGTTCGGCGCTCAGCACCCGCGGCGGATGGGGCAATTTCCATCTGCTGCCGAACGGCGTCTTCTATGTCGGTGACGGCAAGGCGGGGGTGATGGAAACGCAGGCCTATGCGGGAAGCGGCCTGAAGCCGGATTACGCGACGCAATCCGGGCCAATGCTGGTGATCGACGGCAAGCTGCATCCCCGCTTCCTCGCCGACAGCGACAGTTTCAAGGTCCGAAATGGTGTCGGTGTTGATGGCGAGGGGCGGGTGGTGTTCGCCACCTCGGAAAATCCGGTTCGCTTCTATGATTTCGGGCTGCTCTACCGCGATGTGCTCGACTGCGACAATGCGCTGTTCCTCGACGGGACCATATCCAGCCAGTTCATTCCTGAGATGAAGCGGCAGGACACGCTGTTTCCGCTCGGCACGATCATCGCGGTTGTCGGGAGCCTGCCTTGAGCATCAGGTGTAGCCTTTGTGGGAAAATTCCCTTTAGTGTCGGTTAGTGGGTAAAATCGAATAACAGGGCGTGCGACAAAAATGGCGAAAGCCTCCTTGAAAGAAGTGTTCGACATATTTCTCCGCCACGTCACTTTGAAGGAGAAGCTTCAGATGCTCTTTATCGCTGTAGTGCCCATCCTCACCTACGACGGATATCTAAGCTATGCTGGCAAAAAGCCTGATGTCATGTTTTTGATTTTGTTCTTTGTCGGTGTCTGTCTGGCCGTTTTCATCATCTACCTATTTTATAGGGATGCCAAAAGAAGGATGCTTCTAGGCCAAATCAATAAGGACCAATCTGCTAACGGGCAGTGAAATAAGTCGTTGTAGGCTCGCATAAGTCGTCTCACACCTTCGGGAAGGCGTTCTCCAGACCGCCGGAGCGTGTCAGTCCCTTTCTGAACGCCTCATAGGCGGGATGCTGGCTGGAGCGCGCGAGTTCCATCAGGCGGATTTGCAGGCGCGATGGCGCGTTCGTTCCCAGCCATTCTCCGCATTTTTCCAGTTTCAGCGAGTTGAGGAAGGGGGCCTGCACGGCCTTGTTCAGATAGAAGTCCAGACCGTCGAGGAGGTTCTCGTCCTGCTGGAAATTTTCAAACAGCAGGTTGAGATAGGCGACATCATCCTCGCCGAGCGCCGACAGCTTTGCCGCGACCGTTTCACGATCGGGAAAGGGCAGGGATTTTCCGGGCATGTCGGCCTCTCATGTCATCTACGGGAATCAGTTCTTGCCAGGACAGGATACCCGACCCGCTGCGGCAACCAAACGCCGCGGGCTCATTCAAATGAACGGCTCTCGTCTTACCGGCCGGGCCGGGACGTCGATGTGGTCGGGTTCCAGGCCCGCCTTGGCGCGTTCGACCATCAGGCAATAGCCATCTTCGAGATGGCGCGTGAAGCGTTCCGTGTCGAAGAGCGCGGCGCGGCCACGGTTCGCCGAGAGCTTGCTCCTCAGGCTCAGTAATGCCTGCGGGTTTTCCGCAAGCGAGGTGCAGAGATCGACGTAACCGTCCGGGCTGTCGGCGACGAGCTCCGGCATGTCCAGCGCCCGCAGCAGGCTTTCCGAGACGCGGGAGGCGAAGTGCGATCCTTTCATGGTGACGACCGGAACGCCGGCCCAGAGCATGTCGGAGGTGGTGGTATGCCCGTTGCAGGGGAAGGGGTCGAGGTGCAGGTCGGCCGCCTGGGCGCGGGCAAGATGGCGCTCGTAGGGCTCCGGACCGGCAAACAGGATGCGGGCCGGGTCGACGCCGGCTTTTGCCATCGCGTTCCGCAGGTTTTCCTGCGCCAGCGGTTCCGTCACCATCGTCCAGAGAAGGCTGTCGCCGGTTTCTTTTAAGATACGGCTCCAGAGCGCGAAGGTCTCGGGGGAGATCTTCCAGGACGAGTTGAAGGATGAGAAAATGAAGCGGTCTTCCGGCAGGCCGAGTGCCTGCCGGTCTGCTGCCGACGGCCGTGGCCGATCGAGACTGTTGTTCGGCTGGTAGCTCTCCGGCAGGCGGCAGAGTTTCTCGTGATAGAAGGGCGCCGAACCTGCCGGCGTGACCACCGGGTCGCCGATCAGATAGTCGCAATCGATGGCGGAGCCCGAACCCGGGAAGCCGAGCCATGAAGCCTGGATCGGTGCTGCGCCGGCATTGAGGATGTCGATGCGCGCGCCCTTCGTGTGGCCCTTGAGGTCGACGAGGATGTCGATGCCGTGTTCGCGGATCAGCCGGCAGGCGTCCTCTGGCCCGAGATGGCCGACCGGCACGATGGTACCAAGGGAGTGGCGCAGGCCATCGTCCTTGGCGACCAGATCGGGCGGCGTGTGGCAGAAGAGCGTGATGTCGAAGCGGTTGCGGTCATGCCGGCGCAGGACGCCCGATAAAAGCATCATCGTCGCATGGGCGCTGAAAAAATCGTTGGAGAGATAGCCGACCCGGATCCTGTCGCCAAAGCGGTGCGGAAAGGCGCGTCTGGCCGCGCGGCTTTCCGCGGTGAAAGGGGCGGGGCCATGCGCATCGCGAACGCGGACGTTGATCGCCTCGTCGGCGCACCAACAGACGTGAAAGTGCGGCGTGTCGACGGCATTGGCGGCCTGATCGCCGCTCCGGAGGCGATCGAGCAACAGCCGGTTGCTTTCGGCCATCTCGTCGAAGGCGAGGGCGACACGCAGGCATTTGCGGTGCACTTCGAGGGCTGGACCGTTGTTCGGCGCGAAGGCCACCGCCTGCCGGGCGGCCGCGAGCGCCGGCTTCAGATGGCCGGCACCGCGAAAGAGGTTGGCGGCCAGCACGAAGAGTGCGGCGCCCTTCGCACCGAGCGGCAGGGCGGCGCGGATATACCATTGTGCCGCCTTCACGCCGGCATCCTGCTTGGCGAAGGCCTGGGCGATCACGAGGCAGAGCTGACTGTCGGGACTGACCTCGCCTTCCGCCCGCGGGGCGATTTCAGCGGTGATCCGTGTCAGGTCGCCGGCGCGGTAGGCGGTCAGCGCTTCTTCCAGAATAGAACTCATGTGGCCGGCGGTCCGTCGATCGCGGGAACGTCGATATGATCCGGCGCAAGGCCCGACCGGGCGCGCTCGACCATCATCCGATAGGCGCTCTCCAGATGGCGGGTGAAGCGCAACGTGTCGAAGAGCGGTGCGCGGGTCCGGTTTGTCGTCAGCCTTCGACGAAGTTCGGCCAGACGTTCGGGATTTCGATAGAGCGCCACACAGAGGTCGACGAAACCGTCATCGTCCTCGGCGACGAGATCGCCAGCAAGGTCTACGGCAGACAGAAGACTTTCGGAGACGCGCGCGGCAAAGTGCGATCCCTTGCGTGTTGCCACCGGCAGCCCGGCCCAGAGCGCGTCGGACGTCGTCGTATGACCGTTATAGGGAAAGGTGTCGAGGCAAAGGTCTGCAGCCTGCAGTCGTGCGAGATGGTCCCCGTAGGCTGCCCAGCCGGCGAAGACGATCCGGTTTGGCGCGATGCCCGCCCTTCCGGCCGCGTCAAGGACATTCTGTCGGACGAACGGGTCCTCGACCTTCAACCACAGGAGACTGTCGCCGGTCGCCCGCAGGATCCGCATCCAGAGGTCGAACGTTTCGGGGGTGATCTTCCGCTGTTCGCTGAAGGAGGCAAAGACGAAGCGGTCCGCCGGCAGTCCGAGTGTCGACCGGTCGGCGGCGGCTGGCAGGGGACGGTAACGGCTGTCGTTCGGCTGGTAGCAGTCGGGCAGACGGCACAGCTTCTCGTGATAATGCGGCTTCGACGTCTCGGGCGTGACGATCCTGTCGGAGATGACATAGTCGCAGTCGATGCCGGTGCCGGAGCCCGGAAAGCCGAGCCATGCGACCTGGATCGGCGCCAGACCCGAATTGACGAGGCCGAGGCGCGCATCCTTGGTGTGTCCCTTCAGGTCCACCAGGATGTCGACTTCTTCCGCGCGGATCAGCCCGGCGGCGTCCTCATCGGTCAGATGGCCCACCGGCACGATCCGGCCGTAGGTCGCCCTCAGTCCGCTGTCACGTGCGACGAGCGCATCCGGCGTATGGCAGAAGAGCGTAATGTCGAATTCGGTCCGGTCATGCGCGGCCAGCACGCCCTGCATGAGGATCATGGTTGCATGCGCGCTGGAAAAGTCGTTGGAAAGGTAACCTATCCGGATCCGGTCGCCCCAGCGATGCGGCCGGGTATGGCGGGCCGCACGGACGGCGGGATCGAACGGGTCTCCGTCCATCCGCGTGATCCGGGCATTGATCGCCTCGGCGGCGCACCAGGAAATATGGTCGAGCGGCTTTTCCAGAGCCAGCGCCGGCGGATCGCCGGCCTTCATCCGACGAAGGAGATCGGCATTGCTGGCCGCGCATTCCTCGAACAGCAGATATTCGCGCAGGCACTTCCTGTAGATGTCCCACGTCTTCGGATCGGACGGGGTCAGTCGCATGGCGCCGCGTGCGGCCTCGATCGCCAGCGATGGCTTGCGGCAGCGGGCATAGAGGTCTGCTGCGAGGGTCAGCAGCTGCGCGCCTTTCTCCCCCATCGGACCCGCCGCGCGGCAGTACCAGTCGGCGGCTTCGGCCTTCAGGTCCTGCTTGATGAAGGATTGCGCCAGGACGAGCGACAGCTGCGGCTCAGGCTTCGTGAGGCCGATGGCGTCCGGTGCGATCTCGCCGGTGACGCGGGCGAAATCGCCTGCCTTGTAGAAGACCAGCGCTTGATGCAAGAGAGCCGACATTCCGGCGAATCCTTTCCGTTTGAGCGCGATGATAGCATTCAAGCTGGCTCAGGGCTTTTGTCCCTTCCGAGTTGACAGGACCGGCGCCACGGGAAAGGCTTCGGCGATCGGGCTGTCAATGAGTCGACGCCATGCTGGACAAGAGATCGAAGGGCCGGGGATGTCGCTGCTGACCATTTGCATGCCGAGCAAGAGGAATCTTGAGGGGAGCCGTCCGTCGATCGACAGCGCCCATGCGTTTTGCAAGGCACGGGGCGCCGTGGCGGTCGTTGCCGACAATTCCGGCGATCCGGAAAAGGCGGCCTATCTGGCCACCCTGGCGCCCTTCGTCATTCGGGTGGAATCGAGCGCTCCGGATGCCACCGCCAACTTCACATTCGCCATCGGCCAGGCGACGACACCGTTCGTGCTGCCGATGGGCGACGACGATTTTCTCTACGCGCTCGATACCGCCGAACCTTACAATCTGGCAGAGCTTCCGGCCGACTGCATCGGCGTTCGACCGATGACGGAGGTGTTCATTCCCGGCAAGGGCACGATCCGGCGCAAGGAATATGCGATCAACGCCAGCAAGCCGGGCGCACGCATCCACGAATATCTGGGGGTTGCCGGCGGCGACAATTCCGCCTTCTACAGCATCTTCCGGCGCGAGCCGTATCTGCGGCTCTTCCAGCTCTTCGACAGCAGCCATCCGACGCGGGGCGGCTATTGCGACTGGTCGCAGGTCGAGGCGATGTTTTCCTCGGGCAAGATGGCCTACGACCCGTCGATCCTGTTCCGCTACAATTTCCACCAGTGGAGCACGCCGGACCTGGTCAAGGAGGCGGAGAAGAAGCTCTTCGTCGATGCCGGACTCGGCGAAAACTACAAACAATATCTGGGGCTGCTTCGCTATCTCGACACCTTCATCCTGGTGGCCAGGGCGTCATCGCCGCTCGGACCGCAGCTGGCGCTGGAAACCGCAAAGGAGACGGTGACCGGCTATCTGCGCGGTTATGCAAAGCAGGTTGCGGAACATCCGGAGAGCTACGATCCCGAAGTCCGCTATCTTTGCGAATTGGCGATGAAATCTTCTGACGAGATGGAAATCTTCCAGTTCGCCCTGCTGATGGTCGAGCGCCTGAGGCCGGGGCTCAAGGACGGCTATATCCACTTCTTCCGCCAGGCGATGGTGCGCTAGATGAGCAGGCGCACGGTCATCGCGCTCTGCGGCTTCCTCGGTCTCCTGACGGTCGGTGACGCCGCGCTCGCCGGGCCTGCGGATTTCGAAACGCCGCAGCCGGTGGTGATTTCCGGCTACAGCGGCCAGGCGATGCAGCCGTTCATCTCGCGCGACGGCAAATATCTGTTCTTCAACGACCGCAACCGGCCGGGCGACGGGACGGACATCTATTTCGCCACCAAGGTCGACGACACGCATTTCACTTTCGTCGGAGCCCTGAAAGGCCTGAATTCAACGGCAGTCGATGATTCCGCGTCGATGGACAAGGACGGCAACATCTACTTCATCTCGCCGCGCGACTATCAGCGCTCAGAGGATACGCTCTGGCAGGGCAAGTTCGCCGACGAGGCCGTGACCGATGTGGCGCATGTCCGGGGCGACGCGCAGAAGCGGCAGCCGCAATGGATCAACATAGACGACGAGATCAGTGCCGACGGCAAGACCCTCTATTTCACCGAAAATCATCTGGGGCTGATCGACCGCAAGCTCGAGAGTTCCGATATCCTGCTCGCCGATCGGCAGGGTGACGGCAGTTTCAAGCGCCCCAAGCGGGTCGATGACCTGTTCAAGAACATCAATACTGGCCGGTTTGAATATGCGCCGAGTACGTCGGCGGACGAGCTAACGCTCTATTTCACCCGCGCCGACCGCAAGGCGCGGGAGACCGGAATCGGCCAGGAATTCGCGATCTATGTCGCCACCCGCTCGTCGACGTCCGATCGCTTCGGCAAGCCGGAGCGTATCGCGGCGATCGAAGGCTATGTCGAAGCACCGAGCGTCGCGCCGGATGGCTGCGCGCTCTACTTCCACAAGCAGGTCGCGGGTGTGTTCCGGATCTTCCGGGCGAAAGCCGCCGACTGCAAGTCGTCAGAGTGAGCCGGCGGATATTGGTCGGGTCTCAGCCGCGACGGCGCTTGCGTTCACGCGACGGCGCGCTGTCATCGGCCGTCTTGTTGCGCAGCGGGCCGATCTTCTCGACGATGGTGTCGATTGTCGGGCGCGGGCCGGGCGTATGGGCGTCGAGCGCCTGGCGCATGGCGGCGAGGTGGTTGCAGGTGGTGCCGCAGCAGCCGCCGATGATCTTGGCGCCGGCATCGACGGCCAGATGAGCGTATTCAGCCATCAGCGGCGGCGTGCCGGAATAGTGGATTTCGGTGCCGCGGAATTCCGGGATGCCGCAATTGCCCTTGACGACGACGACCGCATTCGGATCGGCCTCCGTCATGTCGAGAAGGCTCGCGAGAATGTCCGATGCGCCGACGCCGCAATTGGCCCCGACCGCCGTCGGGCCGTCGCCGATATCGGCTGCAACGCCGTGGATGTCGCGTGGCGCAAGGCCCATCATCGTCTTGCCGGCCGTATCGAAGGAGCCGGTGTAGACGTATGGCATGCCCGTCTTTACGGCGGCCTCCGCCGCAGCGCGAATTTCTTCGGGAGACGACATGGTCTCGATCCAGAGGATGTCGACGCCACCTTCCTTGAGGCCCGCCATCTGTTCTGCAAACGAGGTGACGGCTTCATCGAAGGTCAGAGCACCAAGCGGCTGCAGGAGTTCGCCGGTCGGTCCGACGGAACCGGCAACGATGACCTTGCGCGGCGCCTTGCTGGCGACGGCACGGGCAATTTCCGCAGCCTTCCTGTTCAGTTCGTGGACGCGGTCCTGTGCGTGATGCAGCTTCAGCCGCTGACGCGTGCCGCCGAAGGAATTGGTGAGAATGATATCGGCGCCGGCGTCGACGAAGTCCTGGTGCAGCTTGGTGATCTTTTCCGGCTGCGCCTCGTTCCACAGTTCGGGCGCTTCCCCCGATTCCAGGCCCATGGCGAACAGGCTGGTGCCGGTGGCGCCGTCGGCGAGCAGAATGCCCTTTTCGGCGAGAAGGTCCTGAAGCGGGTTGGGTGCGGTCATGATCTGTCCTCGAATATCGTTTGAAAGAGGATATAAAGATTTCTTTATATGATTGCAACGGTGGATGCGCGCGCGGCTGTCGCATTTGCGACCCGGTGCCGGTGTGGCTCAAGCATCATGCGACGCCACGGTGCTTGGCGCATGGCCGAAGACCCGCGAAAAGGCGCGGGAGAAGCCTGCCGCGCTTGAAAATCCGACCTTGCCGGCTGCAACCTTCACCGTATGTCCTTCGACCAGAGCCACACGCCCGAGCGTCAATCGCCATTGGGTGAGATAGGCCAGCGGCGGTTGTCCGACGGTTTGGGTGAAGGTCCGGATGAAGCGGCTTCGGCTCATTCCGGCAATCTCCGATAGGCTGCCGATCGTCCATGGATGTCCGGGATCATCATGCATGGCGACAAGGCAGGGGTTAAGATCCTTATGCGCAAGCCCGGCCATCAAGCCGGCATTGACCGTGCCATTGGCGATCGCCCGCCGGATCGCGTGCACGACGACAATCTCGCTGAGGCGCGTTTCGATGAAGCCGCCGCCACACCTCGATACGGTGAGTTCGGACATCAGCATGCGCGACAGGACATCGAGTTCCGGCTCGTCGGCCAGATCGAAAGCGATTTCGGGCGGGAGGGCACCGACCAGCGGGTTTTGACTGCCGCCAAAGCTGAGACTTGCCGCTGCCAGAACCGTCATGCCGTCGCACCGTCCACCGGCGCGGGGGCGGTAGATGAGGCGTGTCGGCCGATCTCCGCCATCGGCGCCGAGGACCAGAAGGTTTGCCGAATCGGGATGAGGGCAGGGATGGGCCTCGAGCGGGAAGGCGCGCAGGAACGCGAACAGGCGGTCATGCTTTCTTTGTGCTTTGGAATTTTCAGTCATGAGATTCCCGAAATGTGGTTCCGCACGTTCGTTATCATGCTCCGCAGACAAAATGGAAAGGGTTGGGACATGACATCGTCCTCGCATGCAAAGTTTGATGAGGGCCGGGCAGGTGAGTACGCGCAGCAGGCGCGCATTGCCCTTGCCGGCTATGATGCCTGCCACGAGCTTTGCGCGTGCATCCTTTCCGCCGCGCTCGACGGTCGGCGTGACGCGTCCATCCTCGTCGTCGGCGCCGGCGGGACGGCGGGCGAGATCATCACGACGGCCACGCTCGAGCAGAGCTGGACGTTCGTTGCGGTCGATCCATCGGAGCCGATGCTTAATCTCGCCAGGTCGCGGATCGAGGCGGACGGGCTTGAGGGACGGGTGCGGTTCGTCAACGGCGATCTGGCGACCTTGCCGCGCGAGCCGGCCTTTGACGGGGCCCTGATGATCGGTGTCCTGCATCATATCGCCGTCGACATGGAAAAGGCGGCGCTGTTGCGCGAGACGGGGGCGCGGCTCAAAGCCGGCGGATCGCTGATCCTCGCGGGCAACTATCGTCCGTACGCTTCGGAGCCCCTGCTTGGCGCAGCCTGGGGTCGGCGATGGCAGCTGTTTGGGGCCGCAGGGGAGGAGGCGGACGCCAAGCTTGCCACCATCATGTCCGGCGCGGTCCCACCGCGATCCGAGCAGCATGTTGCGGATTTGCTGGATGCCGCCGGCTTCGACGCACCGCTCAAATTCTTCTCAAGTCTCTTCTGGGGGGCGTGGCACGCGCGGCGACGATAGCCGCACCGCAATCGCGACGGTGCGTCGACTTGCGGGGTTTCGGATCCGGTCTCGGCCGATCTGACCGGCACGCCTTTATGCGACTGCCATGATCGCGGGTGATAACGGTTGCGGCATAGGCTCCCATGCTGGGCGTTTGGCGGAGTTTGCCCTTGCGGGAGTGGGGGCAGGGCCGCTAAACCACGCGGCAGCCATACCCTTTCGGCCCCATGCGACCTTAGCGTCGCCCCATTGACGAACTGAAAGCAGTCTGATGACCCGGCATCTCTCACTTTCCCGCGACCGCATTTCCGTCCTTCTGCTCGAAGGCATCAGCCAGAGCGCCGTCGATTATTTCCGCTCCTCCGGCTACACCAATCTGACGCATCTGCCGAAGGCGCTGGACGACAGCGAGCTGAAGGAACTGATTTCCGAGGCGCACATGATCGGCATCCGATCGCGCACCCAGCTGACCGAAGAGGTCTATCATGCCGCCAAGAAGCTGATCGCCGTCGGCTGTTTCTCGGTCGGGACGAACCAGGTTGACCTCGAAGCCGCCCGCAAACGCGGCATTCCGGTGTTCAACGCGCCCTATTCGAACACCCGCTCGGTGGCGGAACTGGTGATCGGCGAGATCATCATGCTCGCCCGGCGCATCTATTCGCGCTCCGTCTCTGCCCATGACGGCGGCTGGGACAAGTCCGCGGTCGGCAGCCATGAGGTGCGAGGCAAGACGCTCGGTATCGTCGGCTACGGGAACATCGGATCGCAGCTCAGCGTTCTCGCCGAAAGCATGGGCATGAACGTGCGCTACTTCGACCTTTCCGACAAGCTGCGCCACGGCAACACGGAATCGATGGCTTCGCTCGGCGAGCTCATGGAAATCTCCGACTTCGTGACGATGCACGTGCCGGAAACGCCTTCGACGCAGAACATGATCGGCGAAGCGGAACTGCGTCGGATGAAGAAGGGCGGCATCTTCATCAACAATTCGCGCGGCACGGTGGTCGACCTCGACGCGCTGGCAAGGGTGCTGAAGGACGGACATCTGGCCGGTGCCGCCGTCGACGTCTTCCCGAAGGAGCCGGCGTCAAACAAGGAGCGGTTCGTCACCCCGTTGCAGGGGCTGGAGAATGTCATTCTCACCCCGCATATCGGCGGCTCGACGGAAGAGGCGCAGGAACGCATCGGCGGCGAGGTGTCGCGCAAGCTGGTGGAATATTCAGACGTTGGCTCGACGCTCGGCGCGGTCAATTTCCCGCAGGTGCAGCTGGCGCCGCATCCGAACGGCACGCGCTTCATTCACGTGCACCAGAACCGGCCGGGCATGCTCAACAGCCTCAACACCATCTTCTCGTCGCGCGGCGTCAACATCTCCGGCGAGTTCCTGCAGACTCATGGCGATACCGGCTATGTGGTGATCGAGGCCGATGATGTCGGTAGCCAGGCGGACGAGATCCTCGATGCGCTGCGCGAGATCCCCGGCACCATCCGCACGCGCCTGCTGTACTGAGGAGCCGATGGAAGGCGGCCCTGCCTTTCAGCGGGCCGCCTGTGTTTCATGGTGATTATGCCCGACCGGGGTCACCATGGCGCTGATGATGGCGGAGAGATCGGTGGTGCCGATGGTATTGCCGCTTTCGTCTTGGATATGGGTGGAGAAGGCGCCGGCCTCGGTCATCTGCCGGGCGGCGTCCTCGAGCACGGTGCGGCTGTCGAGCGGGATGCCCAGCGGCTCATCCGCCGGCGGCGACATGATGGTCTTCAGCTGAATGACCCGGCCACGGTTTACCTCCTTGACGAAGGAGGCGATGTAGTCGTCGGCCGGAGACAGGACGATCTCCTGGCCGCTGCCTTGCTGGACGATTTCGCCATCCCTCAACACCGCCACCTTGTCGCCGAGCCGCAGCGCTTCGTCGAGGTCATGGGTGATGAACACGACGGTCTTGTTGAGTTCGGCCTGCAGTTCGAGGAGCACGCCCTGCATGTCGACCCGGATCAGCGGGTCGAGCGCCGAGAAGGCCTCGTCCATCAGCAGGATGTCGGCGTCATTTGCAAGTGCCCGGGCCAGGCCGACACGCTGCTGCATGCCGCCCGAAAGCTGGTTGGGGTAGTGGTTCTCATAGCCGCCAAGGCCGACACGATCGATCCAGTGGCGGCCTCTTCTGCGCCGTTCGGCGGCGGGGACGCCCTGTATTTCGAGGCCGTAGACCGTGTTTTCGATGACCGTGCGATGCGGCAGAAGGGCAAATTTCTGGAACACCATGGCCGTCTTGTGCCGGCGGAAATCGCGCAGCTCACGTTCGTTCATCGTGCAGATGTCGCGGCCTTCGTAGAACACTTCGCCTGCCATCGGGTCGATCAGCCGGTTGATGTGGCGGATCAGCGTCGATTTGCCGGAGCCCGACAGTCCCATGACGACAGTGATCTTGCCGGCCGGCATGGTGATGCTGATGTCTTTGAGGCCGAGCACGTGGTCGTGCTTCTCGTTCAGGTCGGCCTTGCTGAGGCCGCGCCTGACGTCATCGATATAGCGGGCGCCGTTAGGGCCGAAAATCTTGAAGAGATTGCGGATGTCGATGTCCTGACTAGCCATGGACGACCTCGGAATGCTTCTGCAGGCGTTTGCCATAGGCCTGGCTGGCGCGGTCGAAGATGATGGCGATGGCGACGAGGGCGAAGCCGTTCAGGAAACCGACGGTGAAATACTGGTTGGTGATCGCCTGCAACACGTTGCGGCCGAGACCACCGACGCCGATCATCGAGGCGATGACGACCATGGCGAGCGACATCATGATGGTCTGATTGATGCCGGCCATGATGGTGGGCAGGGCCAGCGGGATCTGCACGTTCATCAGCTTCTGGCGGGCCGACGAGCCGAAGGCGTTTGCCGCTTCCAGCACTTCCTTGTCGACGAGGCGGATGCCGAGATTGGTGAGCCTGATGATCGGCGGGATGGCGTAGATGACGACCGCGATGAGGCCCGGAACCTTGCCGATGCCGAAGATCATCACGACCGGGATCAGATAGACGAAGCTCGGCATGGTCTGCATGACGTCGAGAATGGGCGTGGCGACGGCCTGGAAGCGATCGGAGCGCGCCATCAGAATGCCGATCGGGATGCCGACGACGATGGAGAGCAGGGTGCAGACGGTGACCATGGCCAGCGTGATCATCGTGTCTTCCCAAAGGCCGACGGCGCCGATCGCCAGCATGGAGAGTGCCGTTCCGAGGGTGATCTTCCAGCTGCGTGAGGCGATGAAGACGATTGCCAGGACAACGGCGATGATGACGACCCAGGGCGTGTCAACCAGCAGCTTCTGGAACCAGTTGAGAAACCACTGCAGCGGCTGCACGGCATTGTCGATGGCATCGCCATACTGGCGCACCAGCGCCTTGAAGCCGGTGTCGATGCTGCGCTTGACCGTGCGCATGGTACTGCCGTCGATTTCGGGGAAATTGCAGAACAGGTCCGGCAACAAGGTGCATTGAATTGCCAATGTCGTGCCCTCTTGTCTTCTTCATTGCCAACGGGCCGGAGACGCGTCTCCGGCCCGTTGGATTGTGTGACTGTCGGTCTTCAGGGCCTCACAGGGCTGCCTTGACCTTTTCGGCGACATCCGGCTCGACCCAGGCCTTCCAGACATCCGGATAGGTTTCCAGGAAGTAGTAGGCGGTGTCCTCGTTGGATGCCTGCTTGTCGGCCTGCCATGCCAGCACCTTGTTGACCGTCTCGTTGGCCCACTTTCGCTTCTTCATGTACTCCATCGCAACGCCTGCCTTGTCGGCAAAGTTCTTGGTGACGAGCGTGTAGACGTCGGAGACCGGATAGGTGTTGGGCTGCGGATCGGCGCAATCGACGACGGTGATGCAGCTGTCCCAGGCCTGCTTGTCGAAATCGACGTCGAAGCTCAGGCGGACCATGTCGTACTTGCCGAGGATGGCGGTCGGCGCCCAGTAGTAGCCGAACCACGGCTTCTGGTTTTCGAACGCATTGGCGATCGAACCGTCGAGGCCGGCGGCGGAGCCGGTATCGACCAGGTCGAAGCCGTGTTCCTCGCCCTTGAAGGCCTTGAAGAGGTTGACATTGTTGATCTGGCAGCCCCAGCCCGACGGACAGTTGAAGACGGCGCCGCGCGACGGGTCTTCGGGGGCGGGGAAGAGTTCCGGGTGATTGAGCGCGTCCTTGACCGTCTTGATGTCCGGATGGGCGTCGGCAAAGTATTTCGGTACCCACCAGCCTTCGACGCCGCCGTCCGACAGGATCTGCGACAGCTGGATCAGCCTGCCTTCCTTGGCGGCCTCGGCGAGCGGGATGCGCACGGAGTTCACCCACATTTCCGGGGCCACGTCCGGCTCGGCCTTTTCGTTCATGGATGTGAATGTCGGGATGGTGTCGCCCGTCACCAGCGTGACGTTGCAACCATAGCCCTTGTCGAGGATGATCTTGTCGATATTGGCGGCGACGCCCGCCGACGCCCAGTTCATTTCGGCAATCGAGACATCGCCGCATTCGGCTGCCTTCGCCGTTCCTGACATGGCGCATGCCGCGCCGGCGAATGCTGCGGCGGTGATGATCGTCTTCATCGTCATGTGGGGCCTCCAACCTCCTGCAGCTCGTCCTTATCGGTCATGGCGGCCACTGCAAGCCAACCGACCCTTGGGGCAATCTTCCGTCTGCCTGTCGCGTCCGAAAGACCCGCGAAGGCTACGAACGGTGGCGAAAACGGCGCCGGAAATGGTCGCGCGCTCGTTCCCCTGGCGCAATTTCCGGCCTGCTCGACATTAAGGGTAGGTCATGTCGGCAATAAATCAACCGCGATGGCCGGCGTTAACTCGCCACCGAGCGTGGCAGGCGGCAGCCGGTCTTTCGGTAAAAAATAATATATGTTTGAAAACATGTACTTATGTCGATTTTTCCGCGAATTGGGACTTTAAATTGTCATATGGGGTTTTTGGCAATTCGCCGCTAACTCTCCGGTAACGAACTGCCGATATAACTCCATTTCAGCGGCTCAAACCGCTCCAAGTCTCCGGATCGGGTATTGCGTACCGGAGATTGAACGGCTTTAGTTTGAAGTACGTGCCGTCACTGTTGCCGAAGAGCCGCGCGTCTCCTCTGGAGATTGCGCGGCCTTGGCGTTTCAGGGCTGGCGATGTCGCTCCTCCCTTCATCTTTTCCGCATTGGGCAATTGCAATTGCCCGCGATCGCATTATCCCTTTCAGCCTTTGACGGAGGGATGAAGCGACCATGGCGAAAGCAATCATGCTGCAGGGGACGGGATCGGACGTCGGCAAGACGGTCCTTGTCGCGGGCCTCTGCCGGATTGCCGCCAACCGGGGCCTAAAGGTCCGTCCCTTCAAGCCGCAGAACATGTCCAACAATGCCGCCGTTTCCGATGACGGCGGCGAAATCGGCCGGGCGCAATGGCTGCAGGCAATGGCGGCGCGCGTGCCGTCTTCCGTCCACATGAACCCGGTGCTCTTGAAGCCGCAGTCGGACGTCGGCAGCCAGATCATCCTGCAGGGCCGGGTGTTCGGCCAGGCGAAAGGACGCGATTACCAGCGGCTGAAACCGCAATTGCTGGACGCGGTTCTGGAGAGTTTTCGTATCACCGGCGAGGGGGCGGACCTCGTCATCGTGGAAGGGGCGGGGTCGCCGGCGGAAATCAATCTGAGGGCCGGCGATATCGCCAATATGGGCTTTGCCACGCGGGCGAAGGTGCCGGTGGTGCTGGTCGGCGATATCGATCGCGGCGGGGTGATCGCCTCGCTCGTCGGTTCGCATGCCATTCTGCCGGAGGAAGACCGGGCAATGATCGCCGGCTACATCATCAACAAGTTTCGCGGCGACGTGTCACTGTTTGGTGACGGCATTACCGCGATCGAGGAATTTACAGGCTGGCCGTGCTTCGGCGTGGTGCCGTGGCTGAAGTCGGCGGCGCGCCTGCCGGCGGAGGATTCCGTCGTGCTGGAGCGGCTGGCGCGACGCGGGACGGGGGCGCTGAAGGTTGCCGTGCCGGTTCTCTCGCGCATTGCCAACTTCGACGATCTCGATCCGCTGGCGGCGGAAGACGATGTCGAGCTGGTCTTCGTCAGGCCGGGCGAACGCATTCCGGCCGACGCGGCGCTGGTCGTCATTCCCGGGTCCAAGTCAACGATCGGTGACCTTGGCGATTTCCGGGCGCAGGGCTGGGATGGCGACATCGTCCGGCACCATCGGCGCGGCGGGCGGGTGATCGGCATTTGCGGCGGCTACCAGATGCTTGGGCGCGTGGTGCACGATCCGGACGGGATCGAGGGGGATGTGCGCGCGGCGCCGGGCCTCGGCCTTCTCGACGTCGAGACGGTGATGGCGCCGGAAAAGACGGTGCGCAACGCTTCGGCCTGGTCGACCGAATATGATGCGTCACTGGCCGGTTACGAAATCCATCTCGGCGAAACCCGTGGCGCGGACTGCGCGCGGGCGCCGGTGACCATCGACGGCCGGCCGGACGGGGCACTATCGGCAGACGGCAAGGTGATGGGCACCTATCTGCACGGGCTCTTTTCCAGCGATACCTACCGCGCCGGCCTGTTGTCCAGCTTCGGGCTTTCGGGCGAACGCACGAACTACGCGGCGAGCGTCGATGCGGCGCTAGACGAGGTGGCGGCGGAGCTGGAGGCGGTCCTGGACAAGGACTGGCTTGATGGGGTGATGGCAGGCGGGTGACGTCGCCAAAAATATCCCCTCACCAACAAAATCTATGACTTAGCTGAAGCTAAGATCATGATTTTGTATCCTCTCCCGCAAGGGGAGAGGCGAAGCGTCGAGATCGCCGCGGGCTCCCATCTCCCCCTCGGCGGGGGAGAATGGAATTTCAACATCTTAGCGCCAGCTAAGTGTTAGAAATTCCAAGAGAGGGGGGCGTTTGCAAATTGCGATGTCCTTACCCACCAGCCCTCAACTTCCGGAAATGAAAGATCCGCCCGATCGTGTTCAGCAGCACCTGCGCGGCGAGGATCGCAGTGGTGCCGGTGTGGTCGTAGTCGGGTGCGACCTCGACGAGGTCTATGCCGACGACGTTGCCGCGTTCGGCGAGGCCGGCGATGATGTCGAGAACCTCGTAATAGAGGAAGCCGCCGTGGCTTGGCGTGCCGGTGCCCGGCGCGATCGATGGATCGAAACCGTCGATGTCGATCGTCAGATAGTAGTTCACGCCTTCCGGAATGCGGGCAAGCAGCGCCTCGGTGCCGAGCCTGCGGGCGCCGCGAACGGTGATGATGTCCGATCCCATTGAGATCGCGGTTTCATAGCCTTCCTTCGCGGTCGAGGAGACATTGCGGATGCCGATCTGCGAGAGGCCGGTGACGTAATCCTTCTCGGCCGCGCGGCGCATCGGGTTGCCGTGACCGTTGCGCACGCCGTGCCGTTCGTCGACGAAGTCGAGATGGGCGTCGATCTGCACGAGATGGATCGGGCCCTGATCGGAAAAGGCATTGATGCAGGGGATGTTGATCGAATGGTCGCCGCCCAGCACGACCGGCAGCGCGCCGGCCGCAAGGATGGCCCGCACACCCTTTTCGATATTGGCGTGGCTCATTTCGGTGTTGGTGTGGATGATGTCGGCATCGCCGATGTCGACGATCGTCACGTCGTCGAGATAGGTAACGCCGTCGTCATGGTCATAGGCGCCGGCATGGCCGAAGGAAAACAGTGTCGAGGCCTCGCGGATCGCCCGCGGTCCGAAACGCGCGCCGGCCCGCCATTGCGTGCCGAAATCGAAGGGCGCGCCCATGACGGCGACATCGGCGGCAATCTTCGACCAGTCCGGTTCGTATGGACGTTTGCCGAAGGTGGAAATGCCGACGAAGGGCAGGTTCAACCGTCCGGAGTCGTAGCTGTTTTTCGTCATGCGCAATCCTTTGCCATCCCGATGTGCTGCGAGAGGGAAGGTCGCACCGGTTAGGCGGGTGGGCAAGTGGGATTTGCGAATGTCGGAAATCGCGGTGAGAGGACAGTCTCTGTCGCTCACGCGCAATTGACAGGCGGCAGGGGAATCCATAATCATCATTAATTACGGATGGTTCCCGAGCGGCAAGCGCCAATCGGGATCAAAAGGGAATGTGACGGGACGGACCCAAGCAGGGCGTTCCAATCGCAGCCGACCCCGCGACTGTAGAGTGGCGAGGGTCTTCCGTTCCACCGATGGGCCGCACTGCCGGCTGTCTGCACTATCGGCAGGCGGGCAGGAAAGACCATCGGCGGAAAAAGCCACTGGAGTGGCAGTCGCGTGAACCGGGGTTGGACGCCTCTATTGTCTACGAATCGTCCGCCTTTCGCGATCTGCCATCAAACTCCGGGAAGGCGAGGGAGACCTGCTGGCAGAAATGCCTGAAACCGCGAGCCAGGAGACCTGCCATATCGTGCCGGGCATTCGCCCAAACCTCGGAGGAGGCTCCTCCAGTACGCCAGCACGGAGGTTGTCATGGCTACGATCGCATCTTCTTCTACCCTCTCGGTGTCCGACCGTCAGAAGGCCGGTTTCATCGCGCTGCTTCTCGGCGCGTTCCTGGTGTTCGGCGTCGGTCTCGCGCATTCGGCGGTTCTGCACGATACCGCCCATGACGTGCGCCACGCCTATGGCTTTCCCTGCCATTAAGGACGAAGGTCACCTGTCATGATTGTCAGATATCTCCTGGCCGCTCTGGTGGCCGGGCTTGTTGCCGGTGGTGTGATGACCGTCGCGCAGCAGGTCAAAGTCGTGCCCTTGATTCTGCATGCAGAAGAATATGAAGGCGGGGCGCCCGCGCACGAGCATTCTGCGAAGGCTGAAAACTCGACATTCGGCGAACTCGCCGGCTCGCTCTTCCTGCCGTCTCCGGCCCTTGCCCATGGGGCTGAAGAGCATGATCACGAGGACGGCGGTTTGCTCTTCGGAGTCAGCCGCTTCGGCGGAACGCTGATGGCCAATCTCGTGGCCGGGGCGGGCTTCGCGCTGCTTCTGGCCGGCATCAGCCTCGTGTCAGGACGCGATATCACGCTGGCCAACGGCATCTTCTGGGGTGCCTGCGCCTGGCTGGCCGTGCATATGCTGCCCTCGCTTGGGTTGCCGCCGGAACTGCCCGGCTTTCCGGCCGCGGATCTCGACGCCCGCCAGGTCTGGTGGCTGAGCGCGGTGGTGCTTTCGGGTGCCGGCATCTGGCTTCTGGCCCTGCGTGAAGAGTCTTGGGCCAAGGTTCTCGGCCTCGTGCTGATTGCCGCTCCGCATCTTTGGGGTGCGCCGCAGCCCGACAGCATCGACAGCGCCGTCCCGGCCATTCTTGCCGCCGAGTTTGCTGTTGCCGCGCTGGCCACGACGCTGGTCTTCTGGCTCGTGCTTGGCCTGCTGATGGGTCTTGCAAACCGCAAGATCGTGGGAGCTGCCGCATGATGACGACACCGCCCGGCGCCGTCCTGGTGCTGGGCGGCGCCCGTTCGGGCAAGTCGCGGTTCGCCGAAGGGCTGGCCAGACAGTCCGGTCTCGACCACCATTATCTGGCGACGGGCCAGGCCTATGACGACGAGATGCGCGATCGCATCGCGCGCCATAAGCATGAGCGGGCCGGCGACGGCTGGACGACGCATGAGGAGCCGGTCGACCTCATCGGCTGCCTGCGCTCGGTCGACGATCCGGGCCGTGTTATTCTCGTCGATTGCCTGACGCTCTGGGTGTCGAACCTGATGATGGCGGAGGCGGATATCGACGCGGCCTCGCGGGCGCTGGCCGACTACCTGCCGCAGGCGATGGGTCGCATCATCCTGGTGTCGAACGAGGTCGGTCTCGGCATCGTGCCGGAAAATGCCATGGCGCGCGCCTTTCGCGACCACGCCGGCAGGCTCCATCAGATGGCTGCGGCAAAGGCGGCCGAAGTCTATTTTATCGCGGCGGGATTGCCGCTGAAAATGAAGGGTTAGGATCATGATGAAGGAAAAAATCCCGGCAACGGTGATCACCGGCTTTCTCGGCGCCGGCAAGACGACGATGATCCGCAACATGCTGATGAATGCCAATGGCCGGAAGATCGCGCTGATCATCAACGAATTCGGCGATCTCGGCGTGGATGGCGAAGTGCTGAAGGGCTGCGGCGCGGAGAATTGCACCGAGGACGACATCGTCGAGCTCAACAATGGCTGCATCTGCTGCACCGTCGCCGACGATTTCATTCCGGCGATGACGAAGCTTCTGGAGCGGGAAAACCGCCCCGACCATATCGTCATCGAGACCTCCGGTCTGGCACTGCCGCAGCCGTTGGTCGCCGCCTTCAACTGGCCGGACATCAAGACGCAGGTGACCGTCGATGGCGTGGTGACTGTTGTCGACAGCGCGGCGGTCGCCGCCGGCCGCTTTGCCGACGATCACGACAAGGTCGATGCGCTGCGCGTGCAGGACGACAACTTGGACCACGAGAGCCCGCTGGAAGAACTGTTCGAGGATCAGCTGACCGCCGCCGACCTGATCATCCTCAACAAGGCCGACCTGCTTGACGCCGCCGGTCTGGCGTTGGTGCGTGAGACCGTGACGAACTCGATCTCACGCAAGCCGAAGATGGTCGAGGCGCGAGGCGGCGAAGTGCCGGCGGCCGTGCTGCTCGGGATCGGTGCGGGCTCGGAAGACGATATCGTCAACCGCAAGTCCCACCACGAGTTGGAGCATGAGGCGCTGCACGCCTCCGGCGAGGAGCATGATCACCACCACGATCACGACGAATTCGAAAGCTTCGTCGTCGAACTCGGTGCGCTTGCCGATCCTGCGGCCTTCCTCGAGAAGCTGAAGGGTGTCATCGACGCCCATGATGTCCTGCGCCTCAAGGGCTTCGTCGAAGTGCCCGGCAAGGCCATGCGCCTCGTCATCCAGGCCGTCGGAAGCCGGATCGAGCATTATTTCGACCGGCCGTGGAAGCCGGGCGAGACCAGGGGCTCGCGTCTTGTGGTGATCGGTCTGCACGAAATCGACGAGGAAGCGGTACGCGCGGCGATCGCCGCCGCGGCATAAGAGAATGGCAAAGCCGTTGCGCCTGCCTGACACTTGCCCCTCACCCCAGCCCTCTCCCCGCAAACGGGGAGGGGGGCCTGGGCGGCGCCGAGTTTGCCCTTCTCCCCGTGTGAACGGGGAGAAGGTGCCGGCAGGCGGATGAGGGGCAGGAGCCTGAAGGACTGAAACATGCATCTGCTGCTCGCCCAGAAAGGCTCGATTGCCGATAGCGAAGAGGCAATCGATCTCGGCCAGTCGCCGGGCGATATCCTCTTCCTGTCCGCCGCCGACACGGAGCTCGCCGCGATTGCCGGCGCGCACCGGCGCCATGGCGAGGGGCCGAGCCTGAGGCTTGCCAGCCTGATGAGCCTCAAGCACCCGATGTCGGTCGACACCTATGTCGAGCGCACGGCGCGGCATGCGAAGCTGATCGTGGTGCGGGCGCTCGGCGGGGCGAGCTACTTCCAGTATGCGCTCGAGGCGCTGCATGCCGCAGCAGGCCGGAGCGGTGCGCTGATTGCCGTGCTGCCGGGAGACGACAAGCCCGACGACGGCTTGCTGCCCTATTCCAATCTCGATGTCGACGATCACGCGGCGCTCTGGTCCTACCTGATCGAAGGCGGCGAGGAGAATGCGCGCGGATTTCTCGATTATTGCGCGGCGCTGCTCAACGGCGGGGAAAGGCCGGAGCCAGCCAAGCCGCTGTTGAAGGCAGGGCTCTGGTGGTCGGGCAGGGGTGTGGTTTCGGTTTCGGAGTGGCAAGACCTTGCCGCTCTTCCTTCTCCCCGCATGCGGGGAGAAGGTGCCCGGAGGGCGGATGAGGGGCAGAGGGATGCAAACGCTAATTTGCCCCTCACCCCAGCCCTCTCCCCGCAGGCGGGGAGAGGGAGTACCGCAACCGCCGCCATCTGCTTCTACCGCGCGCTGGTGCAGAGCGGCGAGACGAAGCCGGTGGAGGCACTGATCGAGGCACTGGCGGCCGAAGGCGTTCAGGCGCTGCCGGTATTCGTTTCCAGCCTCAAGGATCCGGTGTCAGCCGGAACGGTGGAAGCCGTCTTTTCCGATGTCGCACCGGATGTGGTGATCAACGCCACAGGCTTTGCGGTGTCGGCACCCGGTGCGGAGACGAAGGGCACGGTCCTCGAAGCCTCTGGGGCGGTCGTGCTGCAGGCAATTTTCTCAGCGTCGTCGAGAGATGCCTGGGAGAGTTCGGCGCAGGGGCTTTCCGCCCGCGATCTGGCGATGAACGTTGCGTTGCCGGAAGTGGACGGCCGCGTGCTCTCTCGCGCCGTCTCCTTCAAGTCGGCAGCATCCTTCGACGAAAATGTCGAGGCGAATATCGTCACGCACGAACCCGAGCCGGGCAGGGCCGCCTTCGTTGCCAAGCTAGCGGCCAACTGGGCGCGGCTGAGGCGCAAGCCGGCTGCCGAGCGCAACGTGGCCATCATCCTCGCGAACTATCCGAACCGCGACGGACGGCTTGGCAACGGCGTTGGCCTGGACACGCCAGCTGGCACGATCGAGGTCCTGAAGGCGATGGCGGCGGCGGGCTATCCGGTCTCCGATGTGCCGGCTGACGGCGACGCACTGATGGCGCATCTGATGGCCGGACCGACCAATGCCGGCAATGACGGACGGGAGATCCGCGAGACGCTTTCCCTCTCCCGTTACAAGGTCTTCTTCGCGAGTCTTCCCAAACAGATTCAGGACGAGGTAACATCCCGCTGGGGCGCGCCGGAAGGCGATCCTTATGTGGTCGGAGACGTGTTCGCGCTGCCGCTAAGCCGGCTCGGCGGCGTCATGGTCGGCATCCAGCCGGCCCGCGGCTACAATATCGACCCGAAGGAAACCTACCATTCGCCCGACCTCGTGCCGCCGCACGGCTATCTCGCGTTCTATGCGCATCTGCGCGAAGAATTCGGCGCCGGTGCAATCGTCCACATGGGCAAGCATGGCAATCTTGAATGGCTGCCGGGCAAGGCGCTGGCGCTCTCCGAAACCTGCTATCCGGAGGCCGTCTTCGGTCCCTTGCCGCATGTCTATCCATTCATCGTCAACGACCCTGGCGAGGGCACGCAGGCCAAGCGCCGGACCTCGGCCGTCATCATCGATCATCTCACGCCGCCGCTGACGCGGGCGGAAAGCTACGGACCGCTGAAGGATCTGGAAGCTCTGGTCGATGAATATTACGAGGCGGCGGGCGGCGATCCGCGACGGTTGAAGCTCCTGAAGAAACAGATCCTCGAACTCATTGCCGACATCGGCCTCGATCAGGATGCCGGCATTGCCAAGGGCGACAGCGACGATGCGGCGCTCGAAAAGCTCGACGCCTGGCTCTGCGATCTTAAGGAAATGCAGATCCGCGACGGCTTGCACATTTTCGGCCTTGCGCCTGAGGGACGGCTGCTGACCGATCTGACGGTTGCGCTCGCCCGCGTGCCGCGCGGTGTGGGTGAGGGTGGCGATGCCAGCCTTCAGCGGGCGATTGCGGGGGATCTGGGATTGTCAGACCTGCGACCAATTTTACCCCCCTCTGCCCTGCCGGGCATCTCCCCCACAAGGGGGGAGATCGATGAGAGGCCAGCGGCGGAGCTCCAATCTCCCCCCTTGTGGTGGAGATGTCACGAAGTGACAGAGGGGGGTGAGCCTGACGCTCCATTCGACCCCCTAGACTGCGATATGGCCGCGCCCTGGACCGGGCCGAGACCGGACATTCTCGCGGGCCTCTCCGATGACCCGTGGCGGACGAATGGTGACACCGTCGAGCGCATCGAGTTGCTGGCCGCCGCGCTGGTGTCCGGCGACATCATCTGCCCCGATGACTGGGCGGCGACGCGGGCGGTGCTTGCCGAGATCGAAACGCGATTGAAGCCATCCATCGTCATGTCGGGTCAGGCGGAAATCGCCGGGATCATGACCGGGCTTTCCGGTCGCTTCGTCGCGCCCGGGCCATCCGGTGCGCCGACACGGGGGCGACCGGATGTGCTGCCGACGGGCAAGAACTTCTATTCCGTCGACAGCCGGGCTGTGCCGACGCCGGCGGCCTACGAGCTTGGCCGCAAGTCGGCGGAAATGCTGATCACCCGCTATGTCCAGGATCACGGCGATTGGCCGACATCCCTCGGCCTGACGGCCTGGGGCACGTCGAACATGCGCACCGGCGGCGACGACATTGCGCAAGCGCTGGCGCTGATCGGCGTGAAACCGGTATGGGATATGGCGTCGCGTCGGGTGACCGGCTACGAGATCATCCCGATGGCAAAGCTCGGCCGGCCGCGCGTCGATGTTACATTGCGCATATCGGGCTTTTTCCGCGATGCCTTTCCGGAGCAGATCTCGCTGTTCGATCGTGCGGTGCGCGCTGTCGGCGCGCTGGAAGAGGACGAGGCCGACAACCCCGTCGCCGCCCGGATGAAGCGGGAGCGGGCGGAATTGGTGGCCCGGGGGCTCGGCGAAACGGAAGCGGAGCGTCGGGCCGGCTACCGGGTCTTCGGATCGAAACCGGGCGCTTACGGCGCCGGCCTGCAGGCGCTGATCGACGAGAAGGGCTGGGATAGGCGGGCCGATCTGGCCGAAAGCTATCTCGTCTGGGGCGGCTACGCCTATGGCGCCGGCGAAGAGGGCAAGGCCGAGCGTGGGCTGTTCGAAGAGCGGCTGCGCAGCGTCCAGGCCGTCGTGCAGAACCAGGACAATCGCGAGCACGATCTGCTCGACAGCGACGACTACTACCAGTTTGAAGGCGGCATGACGGCCGCCGTCGAGCATCTGAAAGGCGAGCGGCCGGCGATCTACCACAACGACCATTCGCGGCCGGAAAAGCCGGTGATCCGGTCGCTCGAAGAAGAGATCGGCCGCGTGGTGCGCGGCCGCGTCGTCAATCCGAAATGGATCGCCGGTGTCATGCGTCACGGCTACAAGGGCGCTTTCGAAATCACCGCGACGGTCGACTACATGTTCGCTTTCGCCGCCACCACAGGAGCCGTCAAGGACTACCATTTCGAGGCCGCCTATCAGGCCTTCATCATGGATGAGACGGTCCGCGATTTCATGGCCGACAAGAACGCCGCGGCGCTGAAAGAACTGGCGGAGCGTTTTCTGGAAGCAATCGATCGCGGATTGTGGATCCCTAGAAGTAATTCGGCGCGGTTCGAACTGGAAAGGTTGGCTTCCGAGTTCGGATCGAGTTGACGTTAGACCCGTTGGGCGGTACAATAACTCAACAAATCAGGGCGCTCTATGATCAGAAGTTTTCGCGATGAGTGGCTTAGAGCCTATTTCGTAGATGACGTGCGTAGCCGAAAATTGCCCTCCGAGATCGATGCCCGCCTGTTTCGCAAGCTTCAGATGATCGACGATGCGGCGGACGATCGGGATCTGCGTATGCCGCCGAGTAACCATTTCGAGAAGCTGAAGGGGCATCTCGACGGCTATTGTTCAATTCGCATCAACCGGCAGTGGCGCTTGATCTTCAGATGGGATGACGGAGCCGGTGAGGCGTCGGACCTTTACCTCGATAATCACGACTACCGCTAGGAGTGACGTTCATGACTGTAACGAAGAGAAGGCCGGTTTCTCCCGGTGAGATATTGATCGAGGAATTTCTGGAGCCGCTCAACCTGACGCAGGGTCACCTTGCTGACGCCATGGGAGTTCCGCGCAAGCATATTAACGAGCTTTGCACCGGGCGGCGCGCCGTCACGGTGTCGTCTGCACTGCTGCTTGCCAAGGTGTTTGGTACAAGTGCGGATTTCTGGCTGAACGTTCAGCGCAGACTGGATCTGTGGAACGCTCTGCATTCTGATGATGTAAAGAAGAAACTGGACAAGGTCAGGCCGGTTCAAACCGCTGCGTGAGACTGGTTGGTAAGCGCGGGCCGACCGAGCGAGAGAGAAATTGAATGACAGATTCCGATATTAAGGCCGATCTGGACGCCCGTCACGCCGAGAAGATGGCGAAGAAGAAGGCCGCGCGTGACAAGATCATGGCGACCAAGACCGACGAGAAGGGGCTGATCGTCGTCCACACCGGCAAGGGCAAGGGCAAGTCGACGGCGGCCTTCGGCATGATCTTCCGGCATATCGCCCACGGCATGCCGTGTGCCGTCGTGCAGTTCATCAAGGGCGGCATGTCGACTGGTGAGCGCGATCTGATCATCGAGCGCTTTTCCGATCTCTGCGAGTTCCACACGATGGGCGAGGGCTTTACCTGGGAAACGCAGGACCGGGCGCGCGATGTCGCAATGGCGCAGGCGGCCTGGGCGAAAGCCAAGGAGCTCATTTCCTCCGGCGAGAAGTCCATGGTGCTGCTCGACGAGGTCAACATCGCCATCCGCTACGACTACATCGATATCGCCGAGGTGGTGGAATTCCTGGCGACGCAGAAGCCGCATATGACGCATGTCGTGTTGACGGGCCGCAACGCCAAGGACGAACTGATCGAGATTGCCGATCTTGTGACGGAGATGGAACTGATCAAGCATCCGTTCCGCTCCGGCATCAAGGCGCAGCAGGGCATCGAATATTAGGAGGACGGCGATGGTCGGCAGCTGGCAGTTCTGGGCGCTGATTGCTGCCGTCTTCGCGGCGCTGACGGCGATTTTCGCCAAGGTCGGCATTTCGGCGATCAATTCCGATCTTGCCACCTTCATCCGCACCGCCATTATCCTCTGTGTCACCGCCGGCATTGTGTTTGCAACTGGGCAATGGCAGCCGCTCTCGTCCATTCCGCAGAAGACCTGGGTGTTCCTGACGCTCTCCGGTCTTGCGACCGGAGCCTCATGGCTTGCCTATTTCCGCGCGCTGAAGCTGGGGGAAGCCTCCCGCGTTGCGCCGATTGACAAGCTGTCTATCGTGCTGGTCGCCATCTTCGGCGTCGTCTTCCTTGGCGAAAAGCTGAGCCTCGTCCATTGGTTCGGCGTGGGAATGATCGCCGTTGGCGCGGTCGTGCTGGCGGTCTTCTAGAGGCCGAGCCACGCCCTGATCGGATTGGCGGGGTCGCTGATCAGCTTGATTGCCAGAATCAGGCAGGTGATGACCAGAAGTGGCTTGATGATCTTCGCACCGTTCCTCATGGCGAGACGCGAGCCGGCTTGCGCGCCAAGGAACTGCGCCACACCCAAAAGTAGGCCAAGCTTCCACATGATCACGCCATTGACGGCGAATACGGCGAAGGCGCCGAGGTTCGAGCCGAAGTTCAGAAGCTTGGTATGTGCGGTCGCCTTCAGCATGCCGAAGCCGAGAAGCGAGACGAAGGCGAGCATGAAGAAGGAGCCGGTTCCGGGCCCGAACAAGCCGTCATAGAAGCCTATCGCCGGCACCAGAGTCAGGCCGAACAGGAAGGGACGCATGCGCTGGTGGCGGTCGATGTCTCCGACATTCGGCTTCAGGCCGAAGTAGAGCGCGATGGCAATCAGCAGGAAGGGCAGGCCGCCCTTGAGGATGTCGGCCGGAATGATGGTCGCGAGCGCCGCGCCGACGGCCGATCCGAGAAATGACAGCAGCGCCATGGGCAATTGCGAACGCAGATGCACATGGCCCTTGGCGGCATAGGCGATGGTCGCCGAGCCCGAGCCGAACAATCCCTGCAGCTTGTTGGTGCCGAGCGTTTCGAGCGGCGGAATGCCGGCGATCAGCATGGCGGGAATGGTGACGAGGCCGCCGCCGCCGGCGATGGAATCGATGAAGCCGGCGGCAAAGGCGGCGGCAAACAGGAAGACGATCAGATGCGGCGCAAGGTCGTGCACAGGGGGAACTCGAATTGGAGGGACGCGCGGGACGAATTGCCTTTAATCACCTCTGCGGTCGGTCCGCAATTTGCAATTCTGCCAAACGGCGCAGCTTTTCATCTGAGCGTCGCATTCTGGTTTGACCCCATATGCCGCTTCGTTTAAGCATCGGGCCATGTGCGACGGCGCCTCTTTCAAGAGGCTGAGCGTGTCCGGTGCGGCTGACCCAAGCAGGGAGCCAATTCCGGAGCTGTCCGAATTGGCCTTGGCTTCCGTCTTGCGACGGTTTGCCGGCGCTTCGTACAGGCAGAGAAAACGAAGCAGGGAGGCCCGAAATGGCGGAAAAACTCGGAATCATGGTGTGCGGACATGGCAGCCGCAATCAGAATGCGGCGCGCGAATTCGCCGTCATCGCCGAGGGGCTGCGCGCCCGCAATCCCGATCTGCCGGTCGAATACGGCTATCTCGAATTCTGCAATCCGGTGATCGCCGAAGGGCTCGACAAGCTGCGCGAAAAGGGCGTGACCCGCGTGCTGGCGGTGCCCGGCATGCTGTTTGCCGCCGGCCACGCCAAGAACGACATTCCGTCGGTTCTCAATACCTATCAGGCGCGCCATCCCGGTTTCGTCATCAATTACGGGCGCGAACTCGGTATTGATCTCAAGATGATCCGGGCCGCCGGCGACCGCATCCAGGAAGCCGTCGATGCGGCCAATGCCGAGCACGGCTTCGTCGACAAGCACGAGACGCTGCTGATGGTGGTGGGTCGCGGTTCGTCCGATCCGGACGCCAATTCCAATGCAACGAAGGTCATGCGCATGCTCTGGGAAGGCATGGGCTTCGGCTGGGGCGAGACCTGCTATTCCGGCGTCACTTTCCCGCTGGTCGAGCCGGGCCTGACGCACGCCGCCAAGCTCGGCTACAGGCGCATCATCGTGTTTCCGTACTTCCTGTTCACCGGCGTGCTGGTCAAACGCATCTACAGCTACACCGACGAGGTGGCCACAAAGCATCCCGATATCCAGTTCGTCAAGGCCGGCTATCTCAACGACCATCCGCTGGTGCTCGACGCCTTCCAGGACCGGGTCGGCGAAATCCTCGAGGGTGCGGCGGTGATGAACTGCCAGATGTGCAAGTACCGCGAACAGGTGCTGGGCTTCGAGGCCGATATCGGCCAGCCGCAGGAAAGCCACCACCACCACGTCGAAGGCATCGGCGGCGGGCTGGAAAACTGTCCCTGCGGCGGCGACTGCGATGCCTCCTGCCGTGACGAGGATTTCTGCAGGAAGCACGGTCTGCCGTGGACGCCTGTTCATTCGCATGCCGAGCCGAACGATCTGGCGCCGGCTTTCGACTACACGATGTCGATCACGCTCGGCGGCCGCTATGCCGGTCTCGAAACGGCGGAGGTCGGAGACGACATCGACGCCATCCTTTCTGCCGAGAGCCCGAAGAAGCATGCCCACGGGCATCATCACGATCACAGTCACGGGCATGATCACCACCATGACCACGCGCATGATCACCACCATCATAGCCATGACCACGGCCACGACCATCATCATGCGCCGTATCCGCATGCGGATCATCCGCTCGGTCCCAAGTCCATGAAGAAGCCCTGATGACCTTGGCCGAACTCGACTACATCCGCGATCCCGACGAGATCTACCGCCGGTCGTTCGAGACGATCCGGGCGGAGGCCGATCTTTCGCGGTTTTCCAATGGCATGGAGAAGCTTGCTGTCAGATTGATTCATGCCTGCGGCATGGTTGATCTCGCCGCCGATATCGCCTTTTCCGACGGTGCGGCGGAAGCCGGAGAAGTGGCGTTGAAGGCTGGAGCCCAGATCTTCTGCGATGCGGAAATGGTCGATCGCGGCATTATCCGCAAGCTGCTGCCGGCCGAAAACGAGGTCGTCTGCCTGTTGAACGACATGCGGGTGAAGCCGCTTGCCGCCTGGAACCGGACGACGCGGTCTGCCGCCCAGGTCGACCTGTGGAAGCCGGGTCTGGAGGGATCCGTGGTTGCGATCGGCAACGCGCCCACAGCGCTGTTCCGGCTTCTGGAGCTGATCCGCGACGGGGCACCGAAACCGGCGCTGATCCTCGGCTTTCCGGTCGGCTTCGTCGGCGCGGCGGAATCCAAGGATGCGCTGATCGACGGCGTGTTCGGCGTTCCCTATATCGCTGTGCGCGGTCGGCGTGGCGGTTCCGCCATGGCGTCGGCTGCGGTCAACGCGCTCGCCGGAGGGCTTGGCGGCAATGGCTGAGATCGAAGACGGCCCCTGGCTCACCATTATCGGCATGGGCGACAACGGGCTTTCCAGCCTGACGCCGGAGGCGCTGTCCCTCGTCTGGGAGGCCGAGACGATCGTTGTAGCCGAGCGGCTGGACGCGATCCTGGAAGGGCTGCCGCCAAAGGCGATATTGTCCTGGGCCGAAGGCTACAAGACCGTGCTCGACAAGATCATCGACCTGCGCGGCCATCCGGTCACCATCCTGGCGACGGGCGATCCGATGCATTTCGGCATCGGCGCGACGCTCAGGCGGAATTTTCCGCCGGAGGAGATGCGGATCATTCCGTCCCCCTCGGCCTTCTCGCTGGCCGCCGCGCGCCTGGGCTGGGCGCTGCAGGACGTCGACCAGATTTCGCTGCACGGCCGGCCGGTGGAAGCCATTTCCCGGTATCTGCAGCCGGCGGCGCGACTTCTGGCGCTGACATCCGACAGCGAGACGATCCGAAACGTGGCGACGATCATGCAGGCGCAGGGCTTCGGCGGCTCTTTCATCCATGTCCTGGAACATATGGGCGGCACCGGCGAGCGGGTGCGGCGCTTCACCGTCGAGGAGGTGCTCGACAGCCAGGAGGAATTCGCCGATTTCAACACGATCGGCATCCACTGCGTGCGCGAAGCGCCGTTCCATGCGTTGACCGGCGGCATCGAAGACAGCGCCTTCGTCCATGACGGTCAGCTGACGAAGCGCGAGGTGAGGGCGGTCACGATGGCCTATCTCAAGCCCTACCAGCGCGCACTCCTCTGGGATGTCGGGGCCGGCTGCGGGTCCATCTCGGTCGAATGGATGCGGGCCGGTGGCCGCGCCGTCGCCGTCGAGGCGAACGCGGACCGCTGCGCCATGATCACCCAGAATGCCGCCAATCTCGGCGTTCCCGGCGTCACCGTCGTCGAAGGCAGTGCGCCGGATGCGCTGGCGGAGCTGAAAACGCCGGACGCGATCTTTATCGGCGGCGGCATGACGGCCGAGGGTGTATTCGAGGCCTGTTGGGAGGCGCTGCGGCCCGGCGGGCGGCTCGTCGCCAATGCGGTGACGCTGGAGGGCGAAATGGCGCTGACCTCGCTGCATGCGCAGCTTGGCGGCGACATGGTGAGGCTCTCCGTCGCCCGCGTCGAGCCCGTCGGTCGCTTTTCCGGCTGGAAGCCGTTGATGCCTGTGACGATCTGGGCGGTGGAAAAGGAATGGTCGGCATGAGCAGTCTCGGTAACTTGCCCCTCCCCAACCCCTCCCCACAAGGGGGAGGGGCTAGCCGCGCCGCAGCCGTTCTCCGCAGTATGAGGAATGGGAGCCGCGGGCTTTCTCCCCCCTTGTGGGGGAGATGGCCGGCAGGCCAGAGGGGGACTTTCTCGGGAGAACGCCATGACGGGTAAACTCTACGGCCTCGGGCTTGGTCCCGGCGACCCGGAACTCCTGACGCTGAAGGCGCATCGGATCCTGACGAGCGTGCCGGTGATTGCCTATCCTGCACCGGATACCGGCCCGAGCTTCGCCCGGCAGATTGCCGCGCAGTGGATCAGGTCCGATCAGCTGGAAATTCCGATGGTGATGCCGATGCGCGTCGAGCGTTATCCGGCGCAGGAAATCTACGACAAGGCCTGTGAGGAGCTTGCCCATCATCTCTTCGCCGGCAGCGATGTCGCCGTGCTGTGCGAGGGCGATCCCTTCTTCTACGGGTCCTTCATGTATGTCTTCGAGCGTCTTTCGGCGCGCTACGAGACGGAAATCGTGCCCGGCGTTTCCTCGATCATGGCCGGTGCGGCGGCACTCGGCAGGCCTCTGGCCGCGCGCAACGACGTGCTGTCGGTGGTGCCGGGCCCGCTGCCGGACGAGGACATGGAAGCGCGGATTGCAAGCGCCGACGCGGTGGCCATCATCAAGGTCGGGCGTCATTTCAACCGCATACGCAACCTTCTTCAGAAAATGAATCTGGTCGGCAAGGCCGGCTATCTCGAACGCATCAGCCTCGCCGAGCAGCGCATTCTGCCGCTCGAAGCGGTGGACGCGGCGAGCGCGCCGTATTTCTCGATCATCCTGATCTACAAGGGGCAAGAGGGCTGGATTTCCGATCTGGACCTGCCCGCAGCCAGGGACAATTCCGATGGTGAATGAAACAAGACCGGCTGTCGTCATCCTGTCCGACGCGGCGAAAACTCTGGCCGAGCGCGTGGCGAAGCTTGTCGACGGTGAGCTGCATGGCCTGCGTGCGCGTTGTGCAGACGTGGCCGTTCCGTTCGATGACACGAAGGTGCATGTGCAGGCGCTGTTTCGCGCCGGCCGTCCGATCATTGCCGTTATGGCTTCCGGTGCGCTGATCCGTCTTTTGGCGCCGGCGCTGGCCTACAAGACGAGCGAACCGCCGGTGATCGCCATTGCCGAAGACGGTTCTTCGGTCGTGCCGCTCCTTGGCGGGCATCATGGCGCGAACGACTTGGCGCGGCAGATCGCCGGTGCTCTCGATAGTCATGCCGCGGTCACGACGGCCGGTGATCTCCGTTTCGGCATCGCGCTCGACCAGCCGCCGGCTGGCTTGAGGCTGGGCAATGCGGAGAATGCCAAGGCTTTGATGGCGGAACTGGTGGCGGGTGCGAGCGCGCGGTTGGTTCTTCCTTCTCCCCGCGCGCGGGGAGAAGGTGCCCGAAGGGCGGATGAGGGGCAGGGCAATGATACAAGTTTGCCCCTCACCCTGACCCTCTCCCCGCAGGCGGGGAGAGGGGACGGAGCCTCCTGGCTCCAGTCCTCCCGCATCCCCTTTGCTGACGACGGAGCAGTGACGCTGACCGTCACCGATCAGGCTCATCACGCCGCCCCGCTCGAACTCGTCTATCACCCCGCCACGCTTGTGCTCGGCATGGGCTGCGAGCGCGGCTGCGATGCGGCTGAAGCGATAGCTCTGGCGGAAGAGGCCTTGGCGAAGGGCGGTTTCGCACGGGAAAGCCTCGCCTGCGTAGCCTCGCTTGACCTGAAAGCCGACGAGGCTGCCATTCATGCGGTTGCTGCGCATTTCGGTGTGCCAGCGCGATTCTTCGATGCCGCAACGCTGGAAGCGGAAACGCCGCGGCTGAAGACGCCATCGGATGTCGTCTTCGCCGAGGTCGGCTGCCACGGCGTGGCGGAGGGCGCGGCGCTGGCAATGGCTGGCGAGGAGGCAGAACTGGCAGTCGCCAAGATCAAGTCGAAGGGCGCGACGGCGGCGATCGCCCGGTCCGCGACGATCGTCGACGCTTCGGCGAAGGGCCGGGCGCGCGGCATGCTTTATGTCGTCGGCATCGGCCCCGGCGCCGATCAGTGGCGCTCGCCAGAGGTCTCGGCGATGGTCTCGGCCTCTACCGATCTCGTCGGCTATTCGCTCTATCTCGACCTGCTCGGACCGCTGGCTGATGGCAAGGTGCGCCATGATTTCGATCTCGGCAAGGAAGAGGCGCGCGTCGTGCATGCCATGGAGCTTGCCGGCCAGGGCAAATCGGTGGCGCTGGTCTGCTCGGGCGATGCCGGCATCTATGCCATGGCGACGCTGGTGTTCGAGCTTCTGGACAAGGGCGGCATCTCGGATGCGGCCTCGCGGATCGGCATTCAGGTCTCGCCCGGCATTTCCGCGCTCCAGGCCGCCGCCGCGCGCATCGGCGCGCCGCTCGGGCATGATTTCTGCACGATCTCGCTCTCCGACCTGCTGACGCCGTGGGAACATATCCAGCGCCGGGTGAAGGCCGCCGGTGAAGGCGATTTCGTCATCGCCTTCTACAATCCGGTGTCGATGAAGCGGCGGACGCAGCTCGCCTATGCGCGTGACGAACTCCTGAAATACCGGCCGGACGACACGCCGGTGATCCTCGCCACCAATCTCGGCCGCGAGGGCGAGCGCGTCCGGGTGGTGCCGCTCGGAAGCCTCGATGTCGACGAGGTCGACATGCTGACCGTCGTCGTCGTCGGATCCTCGGAAAGCCGGACCGTGAAGACCGGCGAAGGCCGGACCTGGGTCTACACGCCACGCGGCTATTCCGGAAAGGCCGACACGGGAATGACAACGAACAAGGATGCAGCGGAATGACCGTCTATTTTATCGGAGCAGGTCCCGGGGCGCCGGATCTCATCACCGTGCGCGGTCTGAAGCTGATCGAACGTTGCCCGGTCTGCCTCTATGCCGGTTCGCTGGTGCCGGAGGAAATCGTCAAGGCGGCGCCGGAGGGGGCGCTGGTGCGCGACACGGCGCCGATGCATCTCGATGAGATCGTCGAGGAGATGAAAGCGGCCCACGAGCGCGGCGAGGACGTGGCGCGCGTCCATTCCGGCGATCCGTCGATCTACGGAGCAATCGCCGAGCAGATGCGTCGGCTTGATGCGCTAGGCATTGACTATGACGTCGTGCCTGGCGTGCCTGCGTTCGCAGCGACGGCGGCCCGGCTCAAGACAGAGCTGACGCTGCCGGAGATTGCCCAGACGGTGATCATCACCCGAACCGAGATGAAGGCATCGTCGATGCCGGAATTCGAGACGCTGGAGATCCTCGGCAAGTCGCGGGCGACGCTTGCCATCCACCTGTCGATCCGCAACCTGCCGCATATCCGTGACACGCTGGCGCCCTATTACGGCGAGGACTGCCCGGTGATCGTCGCCTATCGATCGACATGGCCGGACGAACTCTTCATCCGCACGACGCTGAAGGACATGGCAGACGAAGTGCGCAAGGCAAAGATCACCCGGACGGCGTTGCTCATGGTCGGCAAGGTGTTCGGGCAAGCCGAGTTCCGCGACAGCGACCTCTACAATTCCGGCTTCAGCCACGTTCTGCGCAATCGCGGCAAGAAAAAGCCCGCCAAGGTTGAAAGTCAGGACTGACGGGATAGTGTTCGTCCGAACAACAGGGAGATTGCCATGAGTGAGTCGGATGCTGTGCATGAAGGTGGTTGCCGCTGCGGGGCCCTGCGGTTCAAGGTGCATGGCCGACCGATGATCACCATGGCCTGTCACTGCACCGGGTGTCAGCGCATGACGGCTAGCGCGTTTTCGCTGAGCTCGCTTTACCCGGAAACGGTCTTCGAGCTTCTGAGTGGCGAGCCGGTGATCGGCGGCCTTCGCGCCGACCTCAAGCATTTCTTCTGCCCGAGCTGCATGAGCTGGGTCTTTACTCGCTGGGAGGGCATGGGGCCGTTCGTCAACGTTCGTTCCACGATGCTCGATGATTGCCAGTCGTACCGTCCCTTCATCGAATCCTATACCTGCGAGAAGCTCGCCTGGGCCGAGACACCGGCAAGGCACAGCTTCGAGAAGTTTCCCGAGCGGGAGGACTTTCCGCGGTTGCTGGCGGAATTCGCGGAATCGGACTTCTAGGCGCGCGCACTACCGGCTTCGGACACCGGCCGATGTCTCTTGAAATTTTTCGAGCGCCGTGGCTAATCCTCGCCTTCAACAAAAAGAAAAGAGACAAGGATTATCCGCCATGCACAAGGTGATTTTCGATACGGATCCGGGCGTCGACGATGCCATGGCCCTGCTGTTCCTGCATCGCCACCCCGAGATCGATCTCGTCGGCGTCACCACCGTCTTCGGCAACGCCTCGATCGAGACGACGACGCGCAACGCGCTGTTCCTGAAGCGCGAATGGGGGATCGACTGCCCGGTCGCCAAGGGCGCGGACAAGACCTTCAATCCCGACCGCAAGAGCAGCGGTGACTTCCCGTATCACATCCACGGCGACGACGGGCTCGGCAATATCGGCGTGCCGGCCGAGATCGACCTCGATCCGGATCCGCGCCCGGCGCACCAGTTCATCATCGATACGGTCAAGGCCCATCCCGGCGAGGTGACGCTGGTCGCCGTCGGCCGCATGACCAATCTTGCCAATGCGCTTATGAGCGAGCCGGAGATCGCCAAGCTCGTCAAGCAGGTGGTGATCATGGGCGGCGCCTTCGACGTCAATGGCAACATCACGCCGGCCGGCGAAGCCAATATCCATGGCGATCCGGAAGCCGCCGATTTCATCCTGACGGCCGAATGGCCGGTCGTCGTCGTCGGTCTCGACGTGACGATGAAGACGCTGATGTCGCGGACCGATCTCGCCGAAATGGTGGAGAAGGGCGGCAAGGACGTGAAGCTCTTGTCCGACATCTCGCAGTTCTACATCGACTTTTACAAGCATTGGGTCAAGGACACGATGGCGGTGCACGATAGCTGCGCCTGCGTTTATGTCGTCGCCCCCGAACTCTTCAAGACGCGTTCGGGCCCGATCCGCGTCGTCTGCGGCTCGGTCGCCGACGGGCAGACGATCCAGAAGCCGGACGGCCAGTCCTTCGGCCCCAGCGAATGGGATGGCCACCCCAGCCAGAAGGCCTGCATCGACATCCAGCAGGACCGCGTTCTCGACCTGATCAAGACGACGCTTGTCGACGGTTGATCGAGAGCGAACGGTCATTCGATTGATTCCCAGGTTGGAAATGCCCTTGTTTCCAATCTGGGAACGCTATATATTCTCCTCATGAATGTGATCGCCAAGTCGGCCCTTGTTCGGTTTTGGGAAGGTCAGCCGGCGGGATCGCCCCGCAAAGCGGCGCAGGCGGCCATGATGGAATGGTACACGACGGCACCGGATGCCCAGTGGAACCATTTTGATGACTTGAAGAAGACCTTCAACTCTGCCGACTACGTGGCAGACGGAAAGGTGGTGTTTGACGTTGGTGGCAACAAGTACCGTATCGTCGGTCTGGTCGCCTATCGGACCAAACGCATCTTCGTGCTCTTCGTCGGGACGCATGCGGATTATGACAAGATCGACGTGGCGAAGCTTTGAGGTGACCCATGAAACTTGATGACTTCAAAACCTTTCAGAGCGAGGCGGAATATCAGGAGGCGCTGATCGCTGTCCGGCCCTTTTTTGAGAGGGAACCGGCTGAAGGCACGGATGCTGCCGCGCATTTCGATGCGCTGGTGCTCCTGATCGAGGAGTATGAAAGGCGGCATTTTGAAATTCCACGGGCAAAGCCGGTCGACGTCGTGAAGTCGGTGATGGAGGCCAACAATTACAGCCGCGCCGATCTGATCGCTGTCATCGGCTCGAAGTCCCGGGCCGCCGATCTCCTGAACGGCAAACGGGAAATCAATCTCGATCAGATCCGCAAGCTGAGCAAGGCGTGGGGTATACCCGCCGGTGCGCTTGTCGGGGACATTGCGGCCTGATTGACTAGGCCTCAGGCCTTGATCCTGCTGATCATGATCACCGGCAATCCGAGGTCTCTTGCAGCGATGATCTTGGCATAGGCGCCGTCGCCACCGGAATTGCGCGCAACGAGATGGCTGATGCGGTGATGCTGCATCAGCCTTTTTTCGTCGTCGGGATCGCTTGACGGTTTTGCGAGGACGAGGTCGTGCCGGGTGAAGGAGAGCGGCATTTCCGGCGGGTCGACCATGCGGATGACGAAGTGGCAGTCGGTGCGGGCGGCAAAGGGTTCGATATGCTGCCGACCGAGCGCAAGCAGTACCCGAGCGGCGGCGGGCAGGGCCTTGACGGCCGCCTCGATGGAGGCAACTTCCGTCCAGTCGTCGCCGGGTAGCTCCTTCCATTGCGGGCGGGTGAGGACTTCCAGCGGTACGTTGGCGCGCCGGCAGGCTTCGACCGCATTGGCCGATATGGTTCGGGCAAACGGGTGGGTGGCGTCGATGACCTTGGTGATGGCGTTTTCCGAGAGGTAGCGAGCCAGACCCTCGATGCCGCCGAAGCCGCCGCTGCGCACCGCGCCGGAAAGGGGCGCGGGTTCCCTGGTCCGTCCGGCAAGCGACGTCGTGACGTCGGCGGTTTTTGACAGCGTCTCGGCCAATGCGGCTGCTTCGCGCGTGCCGCCGAGGATGAGGATCCTATCCGGCACGGGCGATGATCTTTCCCTGCCTGTCGGTGATGACGATGTCGATCGAGATGGGAGCGTCGCGCAGCGTTTCTCGCGCCGTTTGCAACGCCTTCCCGGCGATGCGGGCGGGCAGATCGATGCCGGTTCCCTGAGTCGCTTCAAGCACTTCGAGCGCAGTGTTCGCAGATTGAATTCGGTCCTTCAGAGATTGATTCAGGTCGTCGCCTTCCATCAGCTTCTCGAAAAAGCTCATATCCACCTGGCTGCGGCCGGAGTGGAGATCGAGCGCGCCCTGGGCGAGCTTGGTCATCTTGGCAAAGCCGCCGGCGATCGTGAGGCGGGGAACCGGATGCTGGCGCAGATATTTGAGCAGCCCGCCGGCGAAATCGCCCATGTCGAGGAGCGCGCCGTCCGGCAGGCCGTAGAGGTCCTGCGCGGCTTTCTCCGAGGTCGACCCTGTCGCGCCGAGCACGTGCGTCAGTCCTTCGGCGCGGGCGACATCGATGCCGCGGTGGATCGAATGGATCCAGGCCGAGCAGGAGAAGGGATGGACGATGCCGGTGGTGCCGAGGATGGAGAGGCCGCCGAGAATTCCGAGCCGGGGGTTCCAGGTCTTTTCCGCGATCTCCTCGCCGCCCGGAATGGAGATGGTGATCATGAGGTCGGCGGGCAGGCCGAATTCGGCGCAGATTTCCTCTGCCATCTCGGTCATCATCTTGCGCGGCACGGGGTTGATCGCCGGTTCGCCGACCGCGATCGGCAGGCCGGGTTTCGTCACCGTGCCGACCCCGTCGCCGGCGGCAAAGCGGATACCGCTTCCGGGCGGGAGCGGCCGGGCCATGGCGATTATCGTGGCGCCATGGGTGACGTCCGGATCGTCGCCGGCGTCCTTGACGATGCCCGCCACGGCGTAGCCGTCGCCAAGGCTTTCGAAGGCCAGCGGAAACGCCGGCTCCTCGCCCTTCGGCAAGCGGATTGTGACGGGATCGGGAAACTCGCCGGTGATGAGAGCAATCAGCGCCGCCTTGCTTGCCGCCGTAGCGCAGGCGCCCGTCGTCCACCCCCGCCGAAGCTCGCCTTCGGGCTTGGGCTCGCGCGCAGGTTCCTCGGGGGATGCGGCTATGTCGGGTTCGCTGGTCATGGCATGGTTATAGGCGAGGCGGAAGCGGAGAGAAAGATGAAGATGGGTGCGAGCCAGATTGCATTTTTGCCTGGTTCTTCATAGAGCTTGAGTGATGAACGACATTCTTCTTTCCGGGCTTGCATCGATGGAGCCGGGACATGTTTGGTTGGCCGGGGCGGGGCCTGGCGATCCGGGGCTTTTGACGCTGCTGGCGGCGAAGGCGCTCGGTGAGGCGGATGCAATCGTCTACGATGCGCTGGTCAATGAAAGCTGCCTGAAGCTCGCTCGCGCCGACGCAATCCTGGAATATGCCGGCAAGCGGGGCGGGAAGCCTTCCGCGAGGCAGGCCGACATTTCTCTGCGACTGGTCGAGCTTGCCAAAGAGGGCAAGCGCGTGCTGCGGCTCAAGGGCGGCGATCCCTTCGTGTTCGGACGGGGAGGCGAAGAGGCGCTGACACTTCTCGCCCACAAGGTGCCGTTCCGTATCGTTCCCGGCATCACGGCAGGTATCGGCGGGCTGGCCTATGCCGGCATCCCGGTCACGCATCGCGAGGTCAACCACGCCGTCACCTTCCTGACAGGACATGATTCGTCCGGCGTCGTGCCGGACCAGATCGACTGGGAGGCAATCGCGCGCGGTTCCCGGGTCATCGTCATGTACATGGCGATGAAGCACATGGCGCATATCGCCGACAAGCTGATGGCAGGGGGCCGACGGCCGGACGAAGCCGTCGCCTTCGTCTGCAACGCGGCGACGGACGATCAGCACGTGCTGGTGACCACGCTTGGGCGGGCTGCCGCCGATCTCGTCGCATCGGGGCTTGAGCCGCCGGCCATCGTGGTCGTCGGCGATGTGGTGAAGCTGCGTCCATCGCTGTCCTGGTTCGAGCCTGCCCTGATGCGAAAGGCCGCCGAATGAGCGGTATCATGATCGCCGCGCCGTCGTCCGGCGCCGGCAAGACGACCGTGACGCTCGGACTGCTGCGCGCGCTCAAGCGCCGGGGCTTGGCGGTAAAGCCGGGGAAGGTGGGACCGGATTACATCGACCCGGCCTTCCATGCGGCGGCCTGCGGCGAGGCCTGTTTCAATTTCGATCCCTGGGCCATGCGTCGGCAATTGCTTGCCGGTCAGGCCGCGCATCTGCAGGCGGGCGGCGGGCTTCTCGTCATCGAGGCGATGATGGGGCTTTTCGACGGAGCGGCGGACGGTAGCGGTTCTCCCGCCGATCTTGCGGCGCTTCTCGGCCTGCCGGTGCTGCTGGTCGTCGATTGCGCCAAGATGTCCCATTCGGTGGCCGCCCTGGTGCGCGGGTTTTCGGGCCACCGCAGCGACATCCGTGTCGCCGGGCTGATCCTCAACCGGGTTGGCAGCGACCGTCACGAGGCGATGCTGCGGGAGGCGCTGAACCCCCTTGGTCTGCCGATCCTCGCCGTCATCCGGCAGGATGCCGGGCTGGCGCTTCCGGAGCGGCATCTGGGTCTCGTTCAGGCCGGCGAGCATGCCGGGCTCGAGGCTTTTATCGAGCGGGCCGCAGACGCGATCGACGCCTCTTTCGATTTCGAGACGCTTGATGGTCTTGCACCATCCCGATTGACGTCGGCAGCCACCGTCGAAGGCGAGCCGATGAGGCCGCTTGGTCAGACCATTGCCGTTGCCCGCGACATGGCGTTTGCATTTTCCTACGAACATGTGCTGGCGGGCTGGCGTTCTGCCGGGGCCGAGATCCGGCTCTTTTCGCCGCTCGCCGACGAAGCGCCGTCTGCGGAGGCGGATGCGGTCTATCTGCCGGGCGGCTATCCGGAATTGCATGCAGCCACGCTCGCGGCGGCATCCGTGTTCCGGCAGGGGATGCAGGGCGCTGCTTTGCGCGGCGCACGGATTTATGGCGAGTGCGGGGGCTATATGGTGCTCGGCGACGGATTGATCGACGCGGCGGGCGCCCGGCATGCCATGCTCGGCTTGTTGCCGCTGGTGACCAGCTTTGCCGACAGAAAGCGGCATCTCGGCTATCGGCGCGTCGTTCCGCTTGCCGGCGCGCCCTTTGAAGGGCCGATGACGGCACATGAGTTCCATTATTCGACCGTGGTCAGCGAAGGCGACGGCGGCCGGCTTTTCCGCGTCAGCGACGCGCTTGGTGCCGATCTCGGTGAAGCGGGGCTCGTGCGCGGCAATGTCTGCGGGTCCTATATGCACCTCATCGACCTTGCGGGAGAGAGCCGGTGACCGGCGGGATCGTCCATGGGGGCGGGCTTGCCGCCGCGGCACGCCGGTTCGGAGGACGCCCGGCCGATTGGCTGGATCTCTCGACCGGGATCAACCCCGTTCCATGCGAAACGCCGGCTCTTCCGTCAAACGTCTGGCACCGGTTGCCCGACAGCGATCTCTTCGATGCGGCACGGCAGGCGGCTGCTGCCTATTACGGCAGCGGAGCGATCCTGCCCCTTCCCACACCCGGCACGCAGGCGGTCATCCAGTTGCTGCCGCGCCTTGCCGGGTCCACCGGCCGCGTCGCCATCGTTTCCCCGACTTTCGGGGAGTATGCGCGAGTCTTTTCCGCCAACGGATTTGCGGTCGATACCGTCGGCTCGATCGCGGATATCGGCAGCGGCTATGCGGCTGCCGTGGTCGTCAATCCGAACAATCCGGATGGACGCAGGTGGTGCCGTGACGACCTCGCAGCCCTTCATGACCGGCTGCAGGCGGATGGCGGGCTGCTGATCGTCGACGAAGCCTTCGGCGACGTGCTGCCGGAGATGAGCGTCGCGGGCCAAGTCTCAGCGATGCCGGGTCTCGTCGTGCTGCGCTCCTTCGGGAAGTTCTTCGGTCTCGCCGGATTGCGGCTCGGCTTCGTCATTGGCGGGCAGGATCTGCTCGATAATCTTGCGGACTGGCTCGGTCCATGGGCGGTGTCCGGGCCGGCGCTGGCGATTGCAGCGGATCTCTTTGGGTCGGACACGGATGCGGTGCGAAACCGCATTCTCGGCCGCAAGGCCGCATTGGATGCGGTTTTGACAAATGCCGGTCTTGCGACGGTCGGCGGTACCGCGCTGTTCTCGCTGGTGGAGACGGCCGATGCGCAGAGGCTGTGGCGGCATCTTGCGGAAAACCACATCCTCGTCCGCCGCTTCGACTATCAAGATGACTGGCTCAGGGTCGGCCTGGCTGCTGACGAGGCGGGCGACCGGCGTCTCGCCGCTGCGCTTGCCGGTTTCCGGGGGTTCTGATGGCCGCGCATTTCCTGACCCTGCTGCTGGCGCTCGTCATTGACCTCGTCGTCGGCGATCCAGACCGGCTGTGGTGGCGCTATCCGCATCCGGTCGTCTGGTTCGGCAAGGCCATTTCAAGCCTGGAGAAGCTGTTGAACGGAGATCGGCTTGCCGCTGAGACGCGCCGGCAGAACGGTTTCGTCGCTTTGGCGATCCTGCTTCTCGGCGCCTGCCTTGCCGGCATCCTGATGCACGCCTTCTTCCTGAAGCTGGGTGTCGTCGGCATTCTGCTGGAAGCCGTCGTCGCATCGGTGTTCCTGGCGCAGAAGAGCCTTTCGGACCATGTCCGGGCTGTCGCCGTCGGATTGCGGACCGGCGGCCTTGAAAGCGGTCGGCAGGCCGTTGCCATGATCGTCGGGCGCGATCCGAAGTCGCTTGATGAGCCCGGCATATGCCGGGCGGCGATCGAGAGCCTTGCAGAGAATTTTTCCGATGGGACCGTCGCGCCGGCCTTCTGGTTTGCGATCGCCGGGCTGCCGGGACTGTTTGCCTACAAGATGCTGAACACGGCCGACTCGATGATCGGCCACAAGACGGAGCGCTACCGCGATTTCGGCTTTGCGGCTGCCCGCACCGACGATCTTGCCAACTGGCCTGCCGCACGTCTTTCCGTCCTGCTGATCGCACTGGGCGCGCTTGCGGCGAAGGGCAGTGATGCGGCCGTCAACACGGTCCGGATCGCTCTCCGCGACAACAACCTGCACCGTTCGCCGAATTCCGGATGGCCGGAAGCGGCCATGGCGGGCGCGCTCGACCTGCAGCTTGCCGGGCCGCGGCGTTATCACGGCGAAGTCGTCATGGAGCCCATGCTGAACGGCGCCGGCAGGACGCATGCATCGGTCAAGGATATCGAAACGGCATTGCGGATCTACTTGCTCGCATGCTGTGCCCTGACAGTAATCGTACTGGTCATATTTACTTTTAGCTTATGATATTTCAAAATTCTCCCGGGCTGCTGGGGCGGTCTTCACCATTTCTAGAAGTGGAACGGGATATACGGTCCATTCGTGCGTGACCGTGCGGATAACCGGATGTTCCAACAACAGGCCGAGGGGGCTTTCATGCGTAAACTTCTTGCTGCTGCGGCGACGCTTTTATGCGCGCAGTTTTTCACGATCGACGCCAGTGCGGCGAACCTGATCGCCAAGATCAATCTTTCCACGCAGACGATGACCGTTATCCAGGACGGCCGGACGATGTATCGCTGGAAGGTATCCACGGCGCGCAGCGGATATCGTACGCCGACCGGTTCCTATTCGGCCAAGTGGCTTTCCAAGAACCACCGCTCGCGCAAGTACAACAATGCGCCGATGCCGTTCTCCATCTTCTTCAATGGCGGCTATGCCGTGCACGGCACCACGGACATTCGTCGGCTGGGCACGCCGGCATCGCATGGCTGCGTGCGCCTACACCCGCAAAACGCGGCAGTGCTCTATTCGCTGACCCAGGCCAACGGGCTCAGCAATACGCGCATCATCATTCAGCGCTGACGCTCGCGCATCTTGGCAAAGCAAAAGCCGCGGCATCGGACCGCGGCTTTTTCGATTTCGGGAGCGTTTTCTCGTTGCAGTCAGTCGTTGCCGGCCGCCCAGGCGAGGCGGTCGAGATGCGGCACGGTCACATGACGGTTGTTCTCGATGACGATAACGCCATCCTTGCGCAGCTTGGTCATCTGCCGGCTGACAGTCTCGATCGTCAGGCCGAGGAAGTCGGCGATATCGGCGCGCGACAAGGGCAGCTCGAAGGCATTCCGTCTTCCGTGCTCGGGATCGATATGCGTGGCTATGAGGTACAGGAAGCTCGCGACCTTCTCGTGCGCGCTCTTGCGGCCCAGCGTCAGCATCCATTCGCGGGCTTCGTCCAGTTCCTTCAGCGACTGGGCATGAAGGCGATGCTCCATTTTCGGGGTGCCGGTCAGCATCCGGTCGACCACCGCCTTCGGGAAGGTACAGATCTCGGTGTCGGTGGCCGATTCGGCCGTGAGTGCGCTTTCTTCCAGGAACGGGCGACCCATGAAATCCGGGGCAAACTGCAGTCCGACGATCTGCTGGCGGCCGTCCGCCATCATCTTCGAGAGCTTGACCACGCCCTTCAGAATGTTGGAGTAGGAGGTGATTTCCTCGCCCTGGGCGATGATCTCGCGGCCGGCCTCGACGGCCTTGCGGCTCGAATGCCGGTTGAGTTCCTGCAACTGTTCGGGTGAGAGAACGCCGCAAAGACCGCCGTGGCGGGCCTCGCAGGCGCGGCAGACAACCGGAATTGCAGAGTTGTGAATGTCTTCCCGTTCGCGCATGGCCGTTACAGTACTCATCATCATCCCCGTCATCCTTAGTCCGGTTGCATTAGCAGAACCAGTACTATCCTATTCCCTCATGGTTTTTTGACCATGGTCAAATCTGGGGATGCGGGTGTCTTGGCTCCCAGAATTCGATTCCGACTGTGGAATTGATCGATATCAATCGCGCCCGCAGTGCAATCGCCTATCTACTGTTCCTGTCTTTACACGGGAACGAGTGTCGCAATTGTGAGCCAGATTCTTCTTCAAAAATTCTCCGGTGCCGTGCCGCGCTATACGAGCTACCCAACCGCGCCACATTTCCATGAAGGCATCGGCAGCAGTGTCTATCGCCAGTGGTTGCGGGCGCTCGGTGCCGGACAGACGCTGTCGCTCTACCTGCACATTCCCTATTGCGACCGGCTTTGCTGGTTCTGTGCCTGCCATACCAAGCACACGTTGAAGTATGAGCCGATCCGCGCCTATCTCACCTCGCTGAAGCGCGAGATCGCCGAAATCGGCCAGAACGTGTCGAAGGATGCTGTTGTCACTGCCGTGCATTTCGGCGGTGGCTCGCCGACCATGTTGCTTCCCGAGGACATGACGACGCTGATGGTGGATCTGCGTGCTGCGTTCACCTTTTCCGACTCGGTCGAAATCAGCGTCGAGATGGATCCGAACGATCTCGATGAGCCCCGTTATGATGCGCTGGCCGCGATCGGCATGACGCGGGCAAGCCTCGGCGTCCAGGATTTCAATCCCAAGGTGCAGGAGACCATCAACCGGATCCAGACCTTCGAGCAGACCAGATCGGTCGTCGAGGCGGTGCGGGCGAGGGGGGTGCGCTCGGTCAACTGCGATGTTCTCTATGGACTGCCCTACCAGACGCTGGAGACGTTGCGCGAGACGATTTCGGACATCGTCAGCCTCGGCCCGGACCGCATTGCGCTGTTCGGTTATGCGCATGTGCCATGGATGAAGAAGCATCAGAAGATGATTCCGGAAGCCGCGCTGCCGGACACGGCCGAACGGTTCCTGCAGATGCAGGAGGCGGCGCGGATGCTGGTCGAGGCCGGCTATCAGCCGATCGGCATCGATCACTTCGCGAAACCTGACGACAGTCTCGCTAATGCCGAACGAAACGGCGAGCTTCGGCGTAATTTCCAAGGCTATACCGATGATCCGGCAAACGCGCTGATCGGGCTCGGTGCGTCCTCGATCGGCCAGTTGCCGCAGGGTTACGTCCAGAACATGCATGCGACATCCGAATATCAGCGCATGGTCGACGAGACCGGCCTTGCCGCCGTCCGCGGCATCGCATTGACCGATGGCGACCGGATGCGGGCATGGGTCATCGAGCGGCTAATGTGCAACTTCGGATTTTCCATTGCCGAACTGCGCACGCTCTACCCGAGAATCGCCGAGACCGTGATTGCCGAGGCGAGGGTGGCTGCGCGCGATCTGCCGGAGGTCTGCCGGCTCGACGGCGACGTGTTTTTGCTGACGGATGACGGCCGGCCGTTCGCCCGCAGCGTGGCCGCCGTGTTCGACGCCTATCTCGCCAATGGCAAGGGCAGGCACTCGCTTGCCGTCTGACGCCCGGCGGCCAACCTTTGCGCAGGTGCAACACTGTGTCAGCAAATTTCCGGCGGACCGGCAGAAAGCATTGGCAATCCCGCCATATTTCCCTATGAGGGGGCAGAATCTATTATGATCAAGAGGTATGGGCGTGACTGCTACATTCGACAAGGTCGCTGACATTATCGCCGAAACGAGCGAAATCGATCGCGAGACGATCACTCCGGAAAGCCACACGATTGACGATCTGGGGATCGACAGTCTCGACTTCCTTGATATCGTCTTCGCCATCGACAAGGAATTCGGCATCAAGATTCCGCTCGAGCAGTGGACGCAGGAAGTCAACGAAGGCAAGGTTTCCACTGAAGAGTACTTCGTCCTGAAGAACCTCTGTGCGAAGATCGACGAGTTGCGCGCAGCCAAGGGCTGACACGGCGACAAACTGCCTGTAATGCATGGAAAACCGGGGCCTCGAAAAGTCGAACATGTACTTTTCGGGGTTTTTGGTAATTGTGATACCGGAGGCGTGAATGCTGCTGGAATATTTCCAGATGATCGACGAGGTGGAGGCGCTGAGCCTTGATGCAGGCGAGGCGCGGATCAAGGTCCGCTCCGTGGTGCCGGCAAAAAGCCCCGTTTTCGAGGGCCATTTTCCGGGAATGCCGCTTGTGCCCGGCGTGCTTCTGATCGAGACGATGGCGCAGGCCTCCGGTTTTCTCGTGCTCGCCCATTCCAACTTCGCCGCCATGCCTTTCCTGATGTCTGTCGACGGCGCGAAGATGCGGACCTTTGTCGAACCGGAGACCGTGCTCGACATCGAGGCGTTTCTGGAGCATGACGGTTCCGGGTTCGCGGTGACGAAAGCCAAGATCACCGCGGCCGGCAAGAAGGTCTGCGATGCGCAGCTCAAGCTCAGGACCATGCCGTTCGACGAGGTGCCGCTTGCCGGCATCGTGCGCAAGCGCGCCGAAGAGGTGGGGCTCATCAAGGCGATCGACGCCGCACGCGCTTAAAGAGGATAATGCATGACCAAAGCGGACAATGATGTCGTCATCACCGGTGTGGGGATCGTCACCAGCCTCGGCGTCGGCAAGGCGCCGCATGTCGCGGTGCTGACGGCCAAGGATACGCCTGTTCCCGTCGTCGATGCCGAGCGGCTGAAGCCGTATCCGGTGCATCCGCTGCCGGAAATCGACTGGTCCGAACAGATCCCGAAGCGCGGCGATCAGCGGCAGATGGAAAACTGGCAGCGCACCGGCGTGTTCGCGGCCGGCCTGGCGCTGGCCGATGCCGGCCTGAAGGACGACGCCGAGGCTTGCGGCACCATGGACATGATCGTGTCTGCCGGCGGCGGCGAGCGCGACATCAATGTCGACACGCTGATCGCCGACGAGGCGCTGAAGCGCAACGACCGCGAAGTCCTGCTCAACGAAAAGCTGACGACGGAACTGCGCCCGACGCTGTTTCTCGCCCAGTTGTCCAATCTTCTGGCCGGCAATATTTCCATCGTCCACAAGGTCACCGGGTCGTCCCGCACCTTCATGGGCGAGGAGGGCGCCGGCATTTCCGCCGTCGAGACTGCGTTCGCGCGCATCAAGGCCGGACAGTCGACCCATTCGCTCGTCGGCGGCGCCTTCGTCGCCGAACGGGCCGACGCGCTGCTACTGGTCGAATCGATCCGCGGCCTGGTGGCGGGCGACTGGACGCCGCTCTGGTCGCGCGAAGGCGAAGACGGTGGCATGATCTATGGTTCCGTCGGCGCATTACTGGTGCTGGAATCGCGTGCCCATGCCAATGCGCGGGGCGCGCATATCTATGCCTCTCTCGATGGTATCGAGGGGGATCGCGGCAGTCGTGACGAAGGCAAGTTCGAGGCCCGCCTCGGCCGTCTGCTCGACGATACGACCGCCGGTGTTTCCGCTGCCAATGGCGTCATCTTCAGCGGTGCCACAGGCTTCCCGTCACTGTCGTCCCGTGAACTGACGGTGCTTGGCGATAAGCTGCCGGATGTGCCGGTGCGCGGCTATGGCGGCCTGTTCGGCCACTCCATCGAGGTGCAGTTCCCGCTCGGGTTGGCGCTCGCAGCACTGGCTCTCGACGAAAAGGCAGCCGTGCCGGCATTCGATCCGGACCATGAAGCCCTAATGACTGCGCCGGCGACCAAGGCCGTGGTCACCACCGTCGGCCATGTGCGCGGCGAAGGTGCCGCGCTTTTGTCTGCAAACGCTTGAAAGGACCGGTAGCATGAGCCAATCCGCTTATCTCGATCATCTCGGCCGGCCGATCGTCGCTGTCACCGGCATGGGTGTCATCACATCGCTCGGACAGGGGCTTGCCGACAACTGGAAGGCTTTGACCTCCGGCGTCTCCGGCATTCACACGATCACCCGGTTCCCGACTGACCAGCTGTCCACCCGCATCTGCGGTTCGGTCGACTTCATCGACATTCCCGTGCCGAACGCGGTCGAGCGGTCCTACGCCATGGCGCGCGATACGACCGTCGAGGCCTTGGCGCAGGCGGGTCTTTCCGGCGATTTCGGCGGCCCGCTGTTCCTCGCCGCACCGCCGATCGAGCCCGAATGGAGCGCCCGCTTCGAGCTGGCCGACCGCTCGGCCCCGCCGGCAGAAGCCGGTGATGTCTACGCCCGTTTCCTGGCGGCCATGCATGAGCGTCCGGATCCGGCGTTCCATGAGGCAGCACTCTTCGGTGCGATCTCCGAGCGGCTCGCCGACCGCTTCGGCACGCGCGGCCTGCCGGTCACGCTGTCGACGGCCTGCGCATCCGGCGCCACCGCTATCCAGCTCGGCGTCGAGGCGATCCGCCAGGGTCGTGCGACCCGTGCGCTGACGGTTGCCACCGACGGATCGATCAGCGCCGAGGCGGTCATTCGCTTCTCGCTACTGTCGGCGCTGTCGACCCAGAACGATCCGCCGCAGCAGGCCTCCAAGCCCTTCAGCAAGGACCGCGACGGTTTCGTCATCGCAGAAGGATCGGCGACGCTGGTGCTGGAATCGCTGGAATCGGCCATTGCCCGTGGTGCCAAGGTGCTTGGCATCATGAAGGGTTGCGGCGAGAAGGCCGACCATTTCCACCGCACCCGCTCGTCCCCGGACGGCGGTCCGGCGATCGCGACGATCCGCGCCGCGCTCGAAGATGCCGGCCTGTCGGAAGACCAGATCGGCTACATCAACGCCCATGGCACATCGACACCGGAAAACGACAAGATGGAATACGGTTCCATGCTGGCCGTCTTCGGTGATCGGTTGACCGGCATCCCGGTCTCGTCGAACAAGTCGATGATCGGTCATACGCTGACGGCGGCCGGTGCGGTCGAGGCGGTCTTCTCGTTCCAGTCCATGCTGACGGGCACGCTGCCGCCGACGATCAACTACAACAATCCGGATCCGACGATCGCGCTGGATGTGGTTCCGAACGTCAAGCGGGATACGCAGGTCAACGCGGTCCTGTCGAATTCCTTCGGCTTCGGCGGGCAGAATGCCAGCCTTGTCATGACGCTGGAACCGGCGTAAGCGGACAACCACGAAACGAACGGAAAACATCACGCCCAACGGGGCGAGGGATTTGTCTATGCGTGCACTGCAACTGGTCGACGACCGCAAACTCGAAATCACCGATCTTCCCGAGCCGGATGCTCCGGCCGTCGGCGAGGTGACGCTGAGGGTCAAGGCGGTCGCACTCAACCACATCGACGTCTGGGGCTGGCGCGGCATGGCGTTTGCCAAGCGCAAGATGCCGCTGGTCATCGGTGCCGAGGCTGCGGGCGTGGTCGAATCGATCGGGCCTGGCGTGTCGAACGTCCTGCCGGGACAGCTCGTGTCGATCTACGGTGCGCGCACCTGCGGCCTTTGCCGTGCGTGCCGCGAAGGCCGCGACAATCTCTGCGAACATGTCGGTGGCGTGCATGGTTTCCATCTCGACGGCTTTGCCCAGGAGAAGGTGAACCTTCCGGCCCGTCTCCTCGTGCCGGCACCGCCCGGCGTCGATGCGGTCGGCGCGGCACTTGCCCCGGTTACCTTCGGCACGGTCGAGCACATGCTGTTCGATAATGCCAAGCTCGAGCCCGGTGAAACAATCCTCATCCATGCCGGCGGTTCCGGCATCGGCACGGCGGCGATCCAGCTTGCGAAGAAGATCGGCTGCACGGTGATCACCACCGTCGGCTCCGACGACAAGATCGAGCGCGCCAAGGCGCTCGGCGCCGACCACGTCATCAATTACCGTACCGACCGCTTCGAAGGCGTGGTGCGCAAGCTGACGAAGAAGAAGGGCGTCGACGTCGTCTTCGAACATGTCGGTAAGGACACCTGGGCGGGATCGATGTTCTCGCTGAAGCGCGGCGGCCGTCTGGTCACCTGCGGCTCGACGTCGGGCGTCTCCACCGACATCAACCTGATGATGCTGTTCCAGCAGCAGCTGAAGCTGTTCGGTTCGTTCGGCTGCCGGATGGAGAACATGGCGAACGCCATGCAGAAGATGGCGCGCGGCCTCGTGCATCCGGTCATCGACACGGAAGTCGGCTTCGACGACATCGACAAGGCGCTGGAGCGGATGGAGACCCGGCAGGTCTTCGGAAAGATCGTCCTGAAGATCGATTGAAACCGATGAAGGTCCTGAAATCGCTTCTCTATCGGTGGGCGGTCGCGCTCTATCGCTTCCGCCAATGGGCGGCGGCGCAGGCGCTGTTCGGGTTCCTGACGATCCTGAAGATCTTTCCGGCGGACGCCGCGATCAATTTCGCCGATGCCATCGGTCGCAAGTTCGGTCCGAAACTGCAGCGCCACCGGCTGATGATCTACAATCTCACCGAGGCGTTTCCGGAAAAGAGCAAGGAAGAGATCGAGGCGATCGCCGTCGGCAGCTGGGGCCACATGGCCCGCATGGCGGCGGAATACGTCTATCTCGACCGGCTTTTCGATTTCGATCCCGAGCGTCCGGGCGAGGGCAGGGTGGAAGTCGGCGGCGTGCCGATCTTCCTCGACCTCATGGAAAACCGCCGGCCCTTCATCGTGTTCACCGCCCACACAGGGTGTTTCGAGATGCTGCCAGTTGCCGGCGCGGCTTATGGCCTGCACGTCTCCGTGCTGTTCCGTCCGCCGAACAATCCCTATGTGGCGGACAAGATCTTCCAGTTCCGCGCCGCCCGCATGGGCAATCTCGTGCCGTCGCATGCCGGATCTTCCTTCGCACTCGCCGCCGAACTCGATCGCGGCGGCGGCGTTGGCGTGCTGGTCGACCAGAAGTTCCGCAAGGGGCTCGTCACCCAGTTCTTCGATCGCGACGTGAAGACCAATCCACTGCTCGCCAAGCTGGTGCGCCAGTTCAACTGCGACGTCTATCCGGCCCGCTGCATCCGCCTGCCGGGCAACCGTTACCGGTTGGAGATCGAGGAAAAGGTGGAGGTACCGCGCACCGCGGCCGGCTCGGTCGACGTGACGGCGACGGCACAGATGCTGAACGACAAGGTTGAAAGCTGGGTGCGGGAATATCCCGAGCAGTGGCTGTGGTATCACGACCGCTGGCAGGGCAAGGGCAAGCTCGGCCTCAACAAGAAGAGCAAGCCGAAGAAGCGCAAATAAAGGCCGGAGACCTGTCCCCCGGCCCCGTGTGTCAGTGCGTGTCCGACTGGTTCGGACCTTGCGGTGCTGAGACCAATGTGTCCGCCGAATATTTCTTCAGGAGATGTTCCCGTTCGAAGGCGATGTGGCGGCGCATGGTTTCGAAGAAGCCGCGCAGCATGTAGCCGGTCGCCTCTATGTTGACCGGGTTTCCCGATCCCAGCCGCAGCAGCGCGTCGGTCAGTTCCTCGGCGAAGCACTCGTCCTCGCAGTGTTCGAACTTCAGCCGCGAGACCGTTTCGCGAAGCGACTCATCTTCAGGTGACGACTGTTCCAGCCACGGGAAGAGGACATGTTCCTCGTAGTGATGGGCACCCTTGATCAGCGGTCCCAGAGCCTTTGCGGCATAGATGCATTTCTGCCGGTTGACGCTCGACGGCAGGGAGTCGGCAATTTCTTCCAGCTGGTCGCAGAGCGAAAGCTGCTCGCGATGAACGCCCAGAAGCCAGGCCAGAGGCCGGGTCTGCGGTGAACGCAGGTTTCCGACGGGCAGCGCACCACCTTCGTTTCCTTCACCCGTGTTTATCATTTTCACCCTCCGGTCGTGATGATGCAGGCAAATCAGTTCCCCCAGGGCTTCTGTATCGATTGAAAAGCGGCTCCCAACATTGATTTGGATCAAGGTGGCTGCGGCCCCGGAATGAGAAGTGTTCGCTGGACGAAGGGGGCGAGTCCGGCATTCGGCGGAATCGGTCCCAACGCGAATTTCTTAAGCCGTTGGGGGTACCAACAATGAATTATACTTTGGAAACAGTGGCATTGGCCTTGGGGGCATTTCTTGCACTCCTCGGGGTGGCCTTTGCCCATGACAGTCTGTTTGCCGCCCATATGTGGGTGGCGTTCTTCTGTTTGCTTGCCGCGACGATCGTCATGTTGCGGCGGGTGACATTCGCTCCGGTCGGCGCTTCCGCCGCCGCCGCGAAGTCTGAATATTTCGACGATGTCGTGCGCTACGGCGTCATCGCCACCGTCTTCTGGGGCGTCGTCGGCTTTCTGGTCGGTGTCGTCGTTGCGCTGCAGCTGGCCTTTCCGGATCTCGACATCGAGCCATGGTTCAATTTCGGCCGCATGCGTCCGCTGCACACGTCCGCAGTGATCTTCGCCTTCGGGGGCAACGCGCTGATCGCATCGTCCTTCTATGTCGTGCAGCGGACCTCGCGCGCCCGTCTTTTCGGCGGTTCGCTTCCCTGGTTCGTCTTCTGGGGCTACCAGCTGTTCATCGTCATGGCCGCGACCGGCTATCTGCTGGGCATCACCCAGGGCCGCGAATATGCAGAGCCGGAATGGTATGTCGATATCTGGCTGACGCTCGTCTGGGTCGCCTATCTCGTCGTCTTCCTCGGCACGATCCTGACGCGCAAGGAGAGCCACATCTACGTGGCCAACTGGTTCTATCTGTCCTTCATCGTCACCATCGCCATGCTGCACCTGGTCAACAACATGGCCGTGCCGGTCTCCTTCCTCGGCGTGAAGAGCTATTCGGCCTTCTCGGGCGTGCAGGACGCACTGACACAATGGTGGTACGGCCATAATGCGGTGGGCTTCTTCCTGACCGCCGGCTTCCTCGGAATGATGTATTACTTCGTTCCCAAGCAGGCCAACCGTCCGGTCTATTCCTACCGGCTGTCTATCGTGCACTTCTGGGCGCTGATCTTCCTCTACATCTGGGCCGGTCCGCACCATCTGCACTACACCGCTCTGCCGGACTGGGCGCAGACGCTGGGCATGGTGTTCTCGATCATGCTGTGGATGCCCTCCTGGGGCGGCATGATCAACGGCCTGATGACGCTCTCGGGCGCATGGGACAAGATCCGCACCGATCCGATCATCCGCATGATGGTCATGGCCATCGCCTTCTACGGCATGTCGACCTTCGAAGGCCCGATGATGTCGATCAAGGCCGTCAACTCGCTCAGCCACTACACGGACTGGACCATCGGTCACGTTCACTCGGGTGCGCTCGGTTGGGTCGGCATGATCTCGTTCGGCATGATCTACTTCCTGGTGCCGAAGCTGTGGAACCGCGAACGCCTCTACAGCCTGCGCCTGGTCAACTGGCACTTCTGGCTCGCAACCCTCGGCATCGTGGTCTACGCCGCCGTCATGTGGGTCGCCGGCATCCAGCAGGGCCTGATGTGGCGCGAATACGACAGCCAGGGCTTCCTGGTCTACTCGTTCGCCGAGTCGGTCGCCGCCATGTTCCCCTACTACGTGCTGCGTGCCGTCGGTGGCGCCATGTACCTGGCCGGGGCACTGATCATGGCCTTCAACGTCACCATGACCATTCTTGGCCATCAGCGGAACGAAGCACCCATTCCCGGTGCGGAACCCGCGATGCAGGCCGCAGAATAAGGAGCCGGACCCATGTCCATACTTGAAAAACACGGCGTCATCGAACGCAACGCGACCCTGCTCTTGGTCTCGTCCCTGCTGGTGGTCACGATCGGCGGTATCGTGGAAATCGCTCCGCTCTTCTACCTCCAGAACACCATCGAAAAGGTGGAGGGCATGCGGCCTTACTCGCCGCTTGAGCTTGCCGGCCGTGACATCTACATCCGTGAAGGATGCTATGTCTGCCACAGCCAGATGATCCGCCCGTTCCGCGACGAGGTCGAGCGCTACGGCCATTACAGCCTGGCAGCCGAATCCATGTACGACCATCCCTTCCAGTGGGGATCGAAGCGCACGGGTCCGGATCTCGCCCGCGTCGGCGGCCGCTACTCGAACGAGTGGCACGTCCAGCACCTGACGGAACCGCGTGACGTGGTGCCGGAATCGGTGATGCCGAGCTATTCGTTCTTGAAGACCACGCCGCTGAAGTTCGAGGATGTCGCAGGACATCTGAAGGCCAATGCGATGGTCGGCGTTCCCTATACCCAGGAGATGATCGACAATGCCCAGGCCGACCTGGAAGCGCAGGCCAATCCGGATGCCGATACCTCCGGTCTCGAGGCCCGCTACCCGAAGGCCGTGCTTGCGGACTTCGACGGCAATCCCAAGGAGCTGACCGAAATGGACGCTCTGGTTGCCTATCTGCAGATGCTCGGCACGCTGGTCGATTTCTCGACCTACGACGATGCCTCGGGCTACCGGTAAGGAGGTCTGATCCATGGAAACCTATACCGCCATGCGTCACTTCGCCGACAGTTGGGGGCTGCTCGCCATGCTCCTGTTCTTCACCGGCGTGATCCTTTTCACCCTACGCCCCGGCGGCAAGAAGGCCGCCGACGAGGCCGCATCCATCCCTCTGAAGGAGGACTAAGAGATGTCGGACAAACATGACAAACATGTCGACGACCTGAGCGGCGTCGAGACCACCGGCCACGTGTGGGACGGGATCCGCGAGCTCAACAACCCGCTGCCGCGCTGGTGGGTCTGGACGTTCTACGCAACCATCCTGTGGGCGATCGCCTATACGATCTTCTATCCGGCATGGCCGCTTCTGACGTCAAATACCAAGGGTGTCCTGAACCAGACCAACCGGTCCGATTTTGCCGCACAGATGGCCGACGCCAAGGCGGCGCAGGCCGTGTATCTCGACAAGATCGCGGCAACTCCGGTGGATCAGATCGCCGCCGACCCCGAGCTGTCGCAGTTTGCGATTGCCGGCGGTGCGGCTGCGTTCAAGGTCAACTGCGCGCCGTGCCACGGCTCGGGTGCAGCCGGCGGCAAGGGCTATCCGAACCTCAACGACGACGACTGGCTGTGGGGTGGCGACATCAACGCGATCTACACCACGATCGCGCACGGCATCCGCTACGACCAGGATCCGGACACCCGGGTCTCCGAAATGCCGGCCTTCGCTGACATTCTCGAACCGCAGCAGGTCAAGGAAGTCGCAGCCTATGTCTGGAGCCTGACCAATACGCCGTCTGATCCGGCGCTGGTCGAGCCCGGCAAGCAGGTCTTCGCCGAAAATTGCGCAGCCTGCCATGGCGAGGACGCGAAGGGCGGACGTGACTTCGGTGCGCCGAACCTTGCCGATGCCATCTGGCTGAAGGCGGACGGCGAGGCCGGTATCGCGGCCCAGGTCGCCGCTCCCAAGCACGGCGTCATGCCGGCCTGGACGGCGCGTCTCGGCGATACCACGGTCAAGGAACTGGCCGTCTTCGTCCATTCGCTGGGCGGCGGCGAATAAGCCAAGGCTTCGTCCCCGACAGACCAAGACAGGAAGCCGCCCGGTGATCGCCGGGCGGCTTTTGCGTGGGGACTTCATTGGTGCGGCAGGCCGATCTTGTCGCCCATCGTTTTCCGGCTCTGACTTGCTCCCATGCGGATTGGATGGCGTGCGGGCGGAAAGGGTGAGGGAATGATGCGTCCATGGTCTGGACTGTTTCCAGCCGTTGGCGATGGCGAAAGCAAAAAGGCCGCCCGGTGTTGAAGCCGGGCGGCCTTGTTCTTGTCCGTCGATCCGCCGCTCAGTGCTGCGGATCGGCCTTCGCGCCGTGCGGCAGGTGCGCGGTGTCGTGCTCGTCGACCTTCTTCGGGTCCTTCCAGGCAATGAGCCGGTAGAACATCGGAATGAAGAAGGTGGCGATGAAGGTTGCCGCCAGCATGCCGCCGATGACGCCGGTGCCGATCGCGTGGCGGCTCGCCGAGCCTGCGCCGGTGGAAATCGCCAGCGGCACGACGCCGAGGATGAAGGCGAGCGAGGTCATGACGATCGGCCGGAAGCGCAGCCTTGCTGCCTCCAGCGCGGCGTCGACCGCGCTCTTGCCTTCCTGTCGCTTCAGAACGGCGAACTCGACGATCAGGATCGCATTCTTCGCCGCCAGACCGATCAGCGTGACCATGCCGATCTGGAAGTAGACGTCGTTGGTCAGACCCCGCAGCATCGTTGCCGCCAGTGCGCCGAAGAGGGCGAACGGGATGGCCGTGATGACGGCGAGCGGCAGGCTCCACTTCTCGTACTGCGCCGCCAGGATCAGGAAGACCATGATGACGCCGAAGATCATTGCCTGATTTCCAGAGCCGCTGGTTTCAAGCTCCTGATAGGCGGAGCCTGTCCAGGCAATGTTGTAGCCGGTCGGCAGGCTTTCCTTCGCAACCTCCTGCATGGCCTTGATGGCGTCGCCGGAGGTGTAGCCCGGGGCCGGCTCGCCGGTGATCTTGGCGGCGATGAAGGCGTTGAAGCGCTCCAGCTGGTCCGGTCCGACGATGCGCTTGACGCTGACAAGCGAGTCGAGCGGGATCATCTTGCCGCTGTCGGAGCGCACGAACACCTGACGCAGATCGTCGGGCGATTCGCGGAAGAGGGCCTCTGACTGCAGGTTGACCTGGTAGTTGCGGCCGTAAAGCGTGAAGTCGTTGACGTAGAGGCTGCCGAAGGTTGCCTGCATGGCTTCGAACACCGAGTTGATCGGAACGCCGAGCGCCTTGGCCTTGGCGCGGTCGAGATCGGCGCGGAACTGCGGCACGTTGGCATCGAAGGTGGTGCGGACGTTCGTCAGTTCCGGACGCTTGGCCGCCGCGGCGACGAGCTTCTGCGTCTGGTCGGCAAGACCGGCAACACCTTGCCCGGTGCGGTCCTGCAGGTAGGTTTCGAAGCCGCCGGTGGTCGAAAGACCGAGGATCGGCGGCGGGTTGAAGGTCAGGATCAGCGCGTCCTTGATGCCCATGTTCATGCCGATCAGCGGGCCGGCAAGATTGCGGGCGTCGAGATCGGGCGTCTTGCGCTCGTCCCAGTCCTTCAGGGTCACGAAGGCCGTGCCGGCATTGGTCTTCAGGCCGCCCGAGATCAGGTCAAAGCCGGCGACCGAGAAGACGTCCTTGACGGCCGGATGCTGCCGGGTGATCTGGCTCGACTGTTCCATGGCGGCTTCGGCGCGGCTCAATGATGCAGCCGGGGGCAGAATGCCGATCTGGAACAGCACGCCCTGGTCCTCCGAGGGAACCAGCGAGCCGGGTAGGGTGGTGAACATGTAGGCGGTCGCGCCCAGAAGGCCGCAGACGAGGACGAGACCGACCACGAAACGCTTGAGCAGGAACCGGACACCGGCCGTGTAGCCCGCCGTGACGCGGTCGAAGAACCGGTTGAAGAGGCGGAACGGCAGCATCGGTTCCTGATGGCCGGGCTTGAGGATCAGCGCGCAGAGCGCCGGCGTCAGGGTGAGGGCGACAATGCCCGAGAGGACGACGGAAATGGCGATCGTCACCGCGAACTGCTTGTACATGGCGCCGGCGAGGCCGCCCATGAACGAGACCGGAATGAACACCGCGCAAAGCACCAGCACGATCGCGATGACCGGGCCGGTCACCTCGCTCATCGCCTTGATCGCTGCCTGTCTTGGCGGCAGCCTTTCCTGCGACATCAGGCGCTCGACGTTTTCAAGCACGACAATGGCGTCGTCAACCACGATGCCGATTGCCAGCACGAGGCCGAAAAGCGTCAGAAGGTTGATCGAGAAGCCGAGGATGTAGATGCCGGCGAAGGTGCCGATGATCGAGATCGGCACGGCGATGACGGGGATGAGGGTCGCCCGCCAGTTCTGCAGGAAGATGAAGACGACCGCGACAACCAGGATGATCGCCTCGATGAAGGTGTGAATGACCTCCTCGATCGAAACCTGAATGAACTTCGTGGTGTCGTACGGGATCTGGTAGGTGATGCCCTTGGGGAAGGCGGTCTGAAGCTCGTCGAGCCTGGTCCTGACGCCGGTCATGGTGTCCAGCGCGTTGGCGCCGGATTGCAGGTAGATCAGGATCGGGATCGCCGGCGTGCCGTTCAGGGTGCTGGAGACCGCATAGCTCTTCGTTCCGAGCTCGATGCGGGCCACGTCCTTCAGGCGGAGCGTGGCGGCGTTCGAATCCGACTTCAGGATGATGTCACCGAAGGCGCCGACGTCGGGCAGCCGCCCTTGTGTGGTCACGGAATAGGTGAAGGCCAGCTGGTTGGGGTCGGGCTGTTCGCCAAAACGACCGGCTGCGAACTGGGCATTCTGTTCGCGGATGGCGTTGGCGACATCGCTGGGCGTGAGGTTGAACTGCGCCAGCTTGTCGGGCCGCAGCCAGATACGCATCGAATAGTCGATATCGCCGAGCAGCTGTGCATCTCCCACGCCGGGGATGCGCTTAAGGTCATCGATGACGTTCAGGAGCGCGTAGTTGCCGATATAGGTCCGGTCATAGCTGTTGTCCGGCGAATACATGGCGACGAGGCCGAGGATCGAGGTGGAGCGCTTGGCAACCACCACGCCGAGGCGGGTCACGTCCTGCGGCAGGGTCGGCGTGGCACGCTGGACGCGGTTGTTGACGTCGATGGCCGCCTGGTCTGCATTGGTGCCCAGCTCGAAGGTCACGGTCAGCTGCATCGTGCCGGCATTGGTGCTGGACGATTGCATGTAGAGCATGTTCTCGACGCCGTTGATCTGCTGTTCGAGCGGGGCGGCGACGGTCTGGGCGACGGTTTCGGCGCTGGCGCCGGGATAGTTGGCAGTGACGACCACCTGCGGCGGCGTCAGTTCCGGATACTGGGCGATCGGCAAAAGCCGCAGGGTGATGAAACCGGCGAGAACGATGACGATGGAGATAACGGCGGCAAAGACCGGCCGGTCGATGAAGAAGCGGTAATTCATTTGCTTTCCGCCACCTTCTCGGCGCCGGCTGCCGGTGTCGGCTGGACGGGGCCGCCCGGCCGTACCTTGATGATGCCCTCAACGATCAGCTTGTCGCCAGCCTTCAGGCCACTGTCGACTATCCAGCCTTCCGCGACCTTGCGGCCGAGGGTGACCGGCGAGATCTTGGCGTTGCCGTCTTCGCCGACGGTGTAGACGAACTGTCCCTGGGCGCCCTGCATCAGCGCGACCTCGGGAATGAGGATCGCGTCGTCGAGCGAAACGCCGGTGACCGTGGCGCGCACGAACTGGCCCGGCAGAAGGCGCTTTTCCGGATTTGCCACGATGGCGCGAGCCTGCAGCGTGCCGGTCTCGACATCGATCGACGAGGAGGTGAAGTCGACGGTCGCCTTCTTGTCATATTCCGTGCCGTCGCCGAACGAAATGTCGACGGTCAGCTTGGGTTCTTCGCCATTCGCCTTGCGCATGTCGAGCAGATGGCGAACCTCGGCGGCCTCGCTGTCGGAGAAGGAGAAGTTGACGTAGACCGGATCGAGCTGGGTGATGCTGGTCAGAAACTCGCTGGTGCTCAAAAGGCTGCCTTCCGGAACCTGCTGCAGGCTGGTGATGCCGCTGATCGGCGCTGTGACGGAGGTGTAACCGAGATTGAGCTCGGCCGTCTGCACCGTTGCCTTGGCCGCGGCGACGGACGCTTCGGCAAGTTCGCGCGATGAAATGGCGTCGTCACGCGACTTTTCGCTGCCGACCTTCTGATCGAACAGGCTGGTGGCACGGGTCTCCTCGCGCCTGGCCTGATCGAGTTGGGCCTGTGCCTGCTGCAGCTGCGCCTTCGCCTGAGCGAGCGCTGCCTCGTAAGGGGCCGGATCGATGTTGAAGAGAACGTCGCCCTTTTGAACTTCGGACCCTTCGATGAAGTTGCGCTTGAGCAGGATGCCACCCACCCGCGCACGGACCTCCACATTGCTGTAGGCGGAGATGCGGGCGGCATACTGGAACGACAGGGGAACGGTCTGCGGCTTGATGTCCATGACGGTCACGGCGGGCGGCGGCGGCGCCTGCTGGGCGGAAGCGGGAGCCGCCGTCAGCATGGCCGCCAGCATGGCGAGCCACGCAGTCATGCCGGACGTTTTGGGGAAATTTGAAAACATGAATCGTCACCCTGTCTAAAGTCGAAATCGGAAAAAATTGAATATGCTGAGGGGCATGTTGCGGCGCACTATATAAATGGCGGGTTTCGCTTGTAAATAATCAATTGATTAAATGTGCGGAAAGCCTGGTGCAATTGCGGGGCGATTGTGACATGTTCGCACCAGTATCCCTTGTCGCTGCGATGGACATCGCGGCGCAAAATTCGTCGTTCCGTCTATCGTCTCAAGTGTACGGATCGGCAAGACAAGCAACTGTCGATCATCATTTCGGCTTTAATATTGCAAAAATCATATGTTTGTGGCGCTTTGCCGCAGCTTGACATAAGTCAAGGCGATAAAGCGGTGCCGATGGGAGAAAGGCGACAGATTCACGAGGTCTGTTTCCATGAACATATACTCCGCCGACACGTCCGAAAAAGAGACGGACACTGTTGAACGGCTAGAGGCGCAGCCGGTCAATTCCGCCAAGGTGCGCAAGCCGCTCTATGAAGCGCGGAAAAAGATCTTTCCGAAGCGCGCCGAGGGGCGTTTCCGTCGATTCAAATGGATCGTGATGCTGATCACGCTCGGCATCTATTACCTGACGCCGTGGCTGCGGTTCGACCGCGGGCCCTATGCGCCGGATCAGGCCGTTCTGGTCGACCTTGCCAACCGCCGCTTCTATTTCTTCTTCATCGAAATCTGGCCGCAGGAGTTCTTCTTCGTCGCCGGGCTTCTGGTGATGGCCGGATTCGGCCTGTTCCTGATCACCTCCGCCGTCGGACGCGCCTGGTGCGGCTACACCTGTCCGCAGACCGTCTGGGTCGACCTCTTCCTGGTCGTCGAGCGGGCGATCGAGGGGGATCGCAATGCCCGCATGCGGCTCGATAAGGCACCTTGGAGCTTCGACAAGCTCTGGCGGCGGGTGAGCAAGCACGCGATCTGGATCATGATCGGCATCGCCACCGGCGGTGCCTGGATCTTCTACTTCGCCGACGCGCCGTCTCTCGCCCTGAGTTTCATCGAAGGCAATGCGCCGGCGGTTGCCTACATGACCGTCGCCATCCTGACAGCCACCACTTACGTCTTCGGCGGCCTGATGCGTGAGCAGGTCTGCACCTACATGTGCCCGTGGCCACGCATCCAGGCGGCGATGCTGGACGAGAATTCACTGGTCGTCACCTACAATGACTGGCGCGGGGAACCGCGGTCGCGGCATGCCAAGAAGATGGCGGCCGCCGGCCAGCCGGTCGGCGATTGCGTCGACTGCAACGCCTGCGTCGCGGTTTGTCCGATGGGCATCGACATTCGCGACGGCCAGCAACTCGAATGCATCACCTGCGCGCTGTGCATCGACGCCTGCGACGGCGTCATGGACAAGATCGGCAAGGAACGCGGCCTGATCGCCTATGCGACGCTCGACGAGTACCAGTCGAACATGGCGCTCGCCACCAGCAACGGCGCGTTGCCGATCACGCCGTCGAACATTCGTGCGGAGGACGGCACCTTCAACCCGAACATCCGCCATTTCAACTGGCGGGTCATCTTCCGCGCCCGTACGCTTCTTTACATGGGCGTCTGGTCGGCCGTCGGCATCGGTCTTCTGGTGGCGCTTCTGTCGCGCGACCGGCTTGGCCTCAACGTGCTGCACGACCGCAACCCGCAATATGTGATGGAATCCGATGGATCCATCCGCAACGGCTACACCCTGAAGATCCTCAACATGATCCCCGAACCGCGGGTGATCTTCCTGTCGATCGAAGGGCTGCCGGGCGCGACCATGAAAGTCAACGGCATAGACCAGCCGGAGGGTGTGAGCTTCGCCATTCCCGTCCAGCCGGACAAGGCCGATCCGCTGAAGGTCTTCGTGACAGTGCCAAAGGACCGCGTCTCGGGCACCGTTTCCGAATTCCACTTCATCGCCGAGGATAAGTCGAGCTTCGAGAAGGATAGCTACGAAGCCGTCTTCAACGCTCCGGAGGGCGCGAAATGAGTATAGCCGTCAATTCCAAACGTGAATCCCGTTTTACCGGCTGGCACATGCTGGCGATCATGCTGAGCTTCTTCGGCGTCATCTTCGCGGTGAATTTCACCATGGCCTATTTCGCCAGCTCCAGCTGGAGCGGGCTGGTCGACCAGGACACCTATGTCGCCAGTCAGAAGTTCAATGAACGCGCGGCGGCCATGCGGGCGATCGCAGAAACTGGCGTCAAGGGCGTGCTGGTCGTCAAGAGCCCCGATATCCATTACTCGCTGGCGATCCCCGGTGAGGGGCCGGTGGTGGCCGACGACGTGAAGGCGAATTTCCGCCGCCCGGTCGGCGAACATCAGGATTTCTCGATGGCGCTGACGCCAGTCGGCCCCGGCGAGTTCACCGCGACCCGCGAGATTCCCGCCGGCCAGTGGATCGTCGAGATCATCGCCAAACGCGGCGAGGACGTGGTGATGCACGAAGCCCGCCGCTTCTACGTGAAGCCGAACTGAAACCGACAGGAGCATGACCCGATGAGCTGCTGCGCGCCGGGAACCGAAGCCGCACTGGAGGCCGAACAGGCCAGTCACAGCCTGCCGTCGCGCGAAGAGCTGTGGCTTGCCTCCCGCGATCTGGGGCAGGGCGAGCGCCAGACCGACCTCAGCGTGCCGGGCGTCTACTGCGGTGCCTGCATCTCGACGGTCGAAAACGCCTTGCGGAAGCAGAAGGGGATCGTGCGGGCGCGCGTGAACCTGTCGTCGAAGCGCGTTTCCTTCGTCTGGCGCGAGGACGTCGACGGACAGCGGACCGATCCGCTGGCGTTCGCATCGGCGATCGCCAATACCGGCTACGAGGCGCATCTCTTCGTGCCGGGCGAGGATGAAAGCCGCGGCATGCTGAACCAGTTGCTGCGCGCCGTTGCGGTTGCCGGCTTTGCCGCCGCCAACATCATGCTGCTGTCGGTCTCCGTCTGGTCCGGCGCCGAAGCCGCGACCCGCGACATGTTCCACTGGATCTCGGCGATGATTGCCGGGCCGGCGCTCATCTATTCAGGCCGCTTCTTCTTCATCTCGGCCTGGGGTGCGCTGAAGCATGGCCGCGCCAACATGGACGTGCCGATTTCGCTGGCCGTCATCCTGGCCTACGGCATGTCGTTGTGGGAGACGATGCATCACGGTGCGCATGCCTGGTTCGACGCCTCCGTCACACTCCTGTTCTTCCTGCTGATCGGCCGCACGCTCGACCATATGATGCGAGACCGGGCGCGCTCGGCGATCACCGGACTGGCGAAACTGTCGCCGCGCGGCGCAATGATCGTCACGGAAGAGGGCGGTCGCGAATACCGCCCGATCGAGGATGTCCGGCCCGGCGACCGGATCGCCGTTGCCGCGGGCGAGCGCGTGCCCGTCGACGGCGTGATCGAAAGCGGTGTCAGCGATCTCGACAAGTCGATCGTCACCGGCGAGAGCGTGCCGGTTCGTGTGGCAGCGGGAGATGCGCTGCAGGCCGGCGTCGTCAACCTGACCGGCCCCGTCGTGCTGAAGGCGACGGCGACGGCGCGCGATTCCTTTCTGGCGGAAATCATCGGCCTGATGGAGTCGGCCGAGGGGGGCAGGGCGCGCTATCGCCGCATCGCCGACCGCGCCGCGGAAATCTACGCGCCTGCCGTCCATCTTCTGGCCCTCGGCGCCTTCCTCTTCTGGGGGCTCTATGGCGGCGACTGGAAGCACGCGCTTCTGGTGGCGATCGCGGTGCTGATCATAACCTGCCCATGCGCGCTTGGACTGGCCGTGCCGGTTGTCCAGGTTGTTGCCGCCGGCCGTCTGTTCAAGAACGGCATCATGGTCAAGGATGGCTCGGCCATGGAGCGGCTTGCGGAAATTGACACGGTTCTCTTCGACAAGACCGGTACACTGACGGCCGGTCGGCCGGAACTGGTCGATAAGGCCGAGCTCAATGCCGGCTATCTCGATATCGCCGCCGAGCTTGCCGGGCATTCCAACCACCCTCTGTCGGCGGCGCTGGCGCGGCACGGCCGGGCGAGCGGGCAACGGTTCGATGCCATTCGGGAAATCCCCGGCGCCGGGCTCGAAGCGGAAACGGCGGAAGGCGTCTACCGGCTCGGCAGCCGTCTCTTCGCCTGCGGTGCGGGCGCCCATGCGGACACTTCGGCGGAGGCCTATTCGGAGGTCGTCCTGTCGCTCGACGGTCGCGAGCTGGAGGTCTTCCGGTTCCGCGATCACATGCGTGCCGATGCCGGCGAGGTTCTCACGGAGCTTGCTGCAAAGGGCATGCGAACGGCGATGATTTCCGGCGACCGCGAGCCGGTCGTCAAGGCGTTCGCCGCGCGTCTCGGCATCGCCGACTGGCAAGCCGGGATGTCGCCGAAGGACAAGGCGGAGCATTGCGCAGCGTTGAAGCGCGAGGGGCGCACGGTGTTGATGGTCGGCGACGGCATCAACGATGCGCCGGCGCTGTCTGCCGCGCATGTGTCGATGGCACCGGCAACCGCCGCCGATATCGGCCGGCAGGCCGCCGACTTCGTCTTCATGCATGAAAGCCTCGAAGCCGTGCCGCTGGCGATTGCCGTTTCGCGGCGGGCCGGGCGGCTGATCCGCGAGAATTTCGGTCTGGCGATCGTCTACAACGTGATTGCCGTGCCGATCGCGCTGATGGGGCTGGCGACGCCGCTGATCGCCGCCATAGCCATGTCGTCCTCGTCCATCATCGTCGTCCTGAATGCGCTGCGATTGAACCGTCTTGGCCGTGCGAGGGCGCAGGGAGACGCAAAGCCCAAGGCTGGTTCGTCGGCGGCGCCGAAGGTTGATGCCAAGGCGGCCTTGTCATGAGCAATCTCGTCCTTTTGATCCCGATTGCGCTGTTTCTCGGCGGTCTCGGTCTCTTCGCCTTCCTGTGGTCGCTGAAGAGCGGCCAGTACGACGATCTCGACGGTGCGGCCTGGCGGGTGCTCGACGACGATGACGACAGGCCTGCCGCAGGCTGATCGGCCTTCCTCTTTAAATCGATTATTTTGACACTTGTGGTGTCCGGCCCTAAGTGCCACAACTCCCCCGCAAGACTCTAGGGAGATTGAAGACGTGGAACAGGCAGAAATCGGTTTGATCGGTCTCGGTGTCATGGGCGCGAACCTCGCGCTCAATATCGCCGAAAAGGGCAACAAGATCGCGGTGTTTAACCGGACCGTCGAGAAGACGCACGAGTTCTTCAAGGATGCGGGCGCGCTGAAGGACAAGATCATTCCGTGCGAGACCATCGAGGATTTCGTCGCCGCCATCCGCCCGCCGCGGCCAATCATCATCATGATCAAGGCCGGCGAGGCTGTCGATCAGCAGATCGAGCACCTGAAGCCCTATCTCTCGTCCGGCGACATCATGATCGATGCCGGCAACGCCAATTTCCGCGACACGATGGCCCGTTTCGACCGGCTGAAGGACACCGAGCTGACCTTCATCGGCATGGGTGTTTCCGGTGGCGAAGAGGGCGCGCGCCACGGACCGTCGATCATGGTTGGCGGAACGGAAGCCTCCTACAAGCGTGTCGAGAAGGTGCTGACCTCGATCGCCGCCAAGTATGATGGCGATCCGTGCTGCGCCTGGCTCGGCGAGAACGGTGCCGGCCATTTCGTCAAGACGATCCACAACGGCATCGAATATGCCGACATGCAGATGATCGCCGAAATCTACGGCGTCCTGCGCGACGGTTTCGGCAAGACGGCCGGCGAGATGGCCGACGTTTTCGGCGACTGGAACAAGGGCCGCCTCAATTCCTACCTCATCGAAATCACCGAGAAGGTGCTGTCGGCCGCCGATCCGATTTCCGGCAAGCCGATGGTCGACATGATCCTCGACAAGGCCGGCCAGAAGGGCACCGGCAAGTGGTCGGTGATCGAAAGCCAGCAGATGGGCATTCCGGCGACCGCGATCGAAGCTGCAGTTGCCGCCCGTTCGCTCTCCTCCATGAAGGGCGAGCGCGAGGCTGCCGAGAAGATCTTCGGCCTGGAATCCGCATCCTATCCGGCAAGCTACGGTCCGGATCTTCTGAAGGATCTCGAACTGGCGCTGTTTGCCGGCAAGATCGGCGCCTATGCGCAGGGCTTCGCCGTGATGTCCGCCGCGTCGAAGGAATTCGACTGGTCGCTGCCGATGCCGGTGATCGCAAAGATCTGGCGCGCCGGCTGCATCATCCGCTCGCAGTTCCTCGACGAGATCACCAAGGCCTTCACCGAAACACCGGATGCGGCGAACCTCGTCGTCACGCCGGCCTTCTCCGACATGCTGAAGGAATCGCTGCCGAGCCTGCGCCGCGTTGTCACCGCCGCACTTGCCGCCGGCCTTCCGGTTCCGGCGCTTGCTTCGGCGCTCACCTATTTCGACAGCTACCGCCGCGGCCGCGGCACGGCGAACATGATCCAGGCGCAACGCGATTTCTTCGGTGCGCATGGTTTCGACCGTGTCGACGGTGCCGACAGCCACCATGGTCCGTGGGGCAGCGGGGCAGGAGCGGGGGCGTAAGGCCCCGGTTCCGACGATACTACACTGACAACCTTGGGAGGGGATCATGACGGTCGATCTGGCTGGTGAATGGCGGCTGAGCGATGGCGAGCATATGGCCGCCATGTCGCTACCCGGTGACGTTCATTCCGCGCTGGAAGCCGCCGGCGTGATCCCCGACCCCTATGTCGGCCGCAACGAAGAGGTCGTGCAATGGGTGGCGCATCGCGACTGGACGCTGGAGCGCGACTTCACGCTCGATGACGTCGGCGGCGACTGGTATCTCGACATCGACTATCTCGATACGGTGGCGACGGTCAGCGTCAACGGCGTCACTGTGCTCGAGGAGGACAATTGCTTCCGCCGGTATCGTCCCGACGTGACGAAGGCGCTGAAGGTGGGCCAGAACACCATCCGCATTGTCATCCGCTCCAGCATCGCCGTCGGTGCGCAGCGGCAGGATGCGCAGCCATTCTACATTCCCTACCAGACGGCCAATTCGCCGATCCCCAACGGCAACATGCTGCGCAAGCCGCAATGCCATTTCGGATGGGACTGGAACATCGCGATTGCGCCGCTCGGCGTCTATGGCACGATCGCGCTGAAGAGGCTGGAAACAGCCCGCATCGAATATGTGGAGACACGGCAGGTGTGGGATGCGGACGGCGTCGACCTGCATGTGTCGGTGACGGTCTTCGCTGCCGAACCGGGCATCCTGCCGGTGCATTTCGATCTCGACGGCGAGCGGGTGCGGCTCGATTGCGGCATTTCCGCAGGCGAGACGGTGATCCGCCACGTGTTCCGCGTCGACAATCCGAAGCGCTGGTGGCCTGCCGGGAGCGGCGAGCAGGCTTTGTCGACGCTGATGGTCGGCACGGCGTCTGAAAGCGTGACGCGGCTCATCGGCTTTCGCGAAGTGGAACTCGTGACCGACAAGGATGAAGCCGGAAGCCGCTTCGTGCTCAATGTCAACGGCCGCGAAATCTTCTGCCGCGGCGCCAACTGGATCCCGGCGGACGCGCTGTTTTCTCGCACCAGCCCGGACAAGACGGAAGCACTTCTGCAGGCTGCTGCCGACGCCAACATGAACATGATCCGCGTCTGGGGCGGCGGTTTCTACGAACACGACTGGTTCTACGACGCCTGCGACCGGCTGGGGCTGATGGTCTGGCAGGACTTCATGTTCGCCTGCAACCTCTATCCCTCGACCAATGACTTTCTGGAGAACGTCTCCGCCGAGGTGGATTATCAGGTCCGCCGGCTCATCTCGCACCCGTCGATCGTGCTGTGGTGCGGCGACAACGAACTCGTCGGCGCGCTGACCTGGTTCAAGGAGTCGCTCGAAGACCGCGACCGCTATCTCGTTTCCTACGACCGGCTGAACCGGACGATCGAACAAGCTCTCAAGGCCGCATCGAAGGACGCCATCTGGTGGCCGTCGAGCCCGGCGTCGGGTTATCTCGACTTCAACGACGCGTGGCATGCCGACGGTTCCGGCGACATGCATTACTGGTCGGTCTGGCACGAGAACAAGTCGTTCGACAATTATCGCAGCGTCCGGCCGCGCTTCTGCTCTGAGTTCGGTTTCCAGTCCTACACGTCGATGCCGGTCATCCGTGATTTCGCTGCGGCGAAGGACATGAATATCGCCTCGCCGGTGATCGAACTGCACCAGAAGAATGCCGGTGGCAACGAGCGGATCGCCGGAACGATGTTCCGCTATTTCCGCTTCCCGAAGGATTTCGAGAATTTTGTCTATCTGAGCCAGATCCAGCAGGCGCTGGCGATCAGGACGGCTGTCGATTTCTGGCGGTCATTGAAGCCTCATTGCATGGGCACACTCTACTGGCAGCTCAACGACACCTGGCCAGTGGCCTCCTGGTCGGGCCTCGATTATGGCGGCAGCTGGAAAGCGTTGCACTATTTTGCCCGCCGCTTCTTCCAGCCGCTCAACGTGGCGGCAATCCCATCGGGCGACGGCGGCGAGATCGCGCTGTCGGCGGTCAACGACACGGGCGAAAGCCTGTCGCTGGACTTGACCGTCGATGCCGTGTCGTTGAACGGCAATCGTCGCCAATTGCGCTCCATGACCGTTGATGTACCGGCTGACCGGGCCGTTGCGGCCATTGCCATTCCGACCGGGGAACTTGCCACCACAGAGCTTTTGTTCTGGCGGTTCAGCGGGGCCAACGGCATGGTCGGCGGGGGGCATTATTGCCAGGGTACCTACAAGGCACTGGAGCTTGAACCGGCGGGGCTTACCGTCGAGCAGAATACGCTCGAGGATGGCGTCGTCGAGGTCACTGTCCGTGCCGAGCGGCTCGCCCTTTTCGTGACTCTCGAAGCGGATACGGCCGGCGCCTTCAGCGACAACGTCTTCGACCTGACGGCCGGCGAGACCAGGACGGTGCGGTTTACGCCGGCGGTTGCGGATGGCCCGGTGCTGGTGTCGGTCCGTGATCTGCAGTCCTGCTATTCCGTTGCGTAAAGATACAATCTCAACGGAACCTTGAAGCCGTTGTGGCGTTATTGGTCCAGCAGGTCGCGATATTGCTTGTGCCGCCGTAAAGCGACCCGTCCAACATCTTGATGTTCATCCCCAGTCCCCCTCCGTCGGGCCATCGCAAGAGCTTGCGGTGGCCCGATCGGCTGCCGAATTTGTTATTGAATTCAAAATCTTACGTTACGAATTTGTAATGTTCCCGTTCAGATACGGTTCATCGTCCGAGCGCTAGCCTCATCTCATCAACAAGGGAAAGGAAACACCCAATGAAAGCGATCTTTGCAGCCCTCATCTCCGCTTCGGTCCTTGGCGCCCCCATGGCCATGGCCGCCCAGCCGCACATGAAGACGACCACCACGACGACCTGCCGGGAGAACCCGCGCATGACCGTCTGCAAGGAAAAGACCGTCGTTCACAAGGACAATGGCAAGAAGAAGACGGTGGTGAAGAAGACCTACAAGCGCGGTCACAGGCTTGACCGTCATGCCTACCGCGTCGTGGAGCGCAACGAATGGCGCCGTCATCACCTGCGCACCCCGCCGCGCGGCCAGGAATGGGTCTATGTCGACGGCCGTTACATGCTGATCAACAGCGGCACACGCCTGATCATCAGCATCTTCGGCAACTAAGTCCGGTTTGTCGGAGGCGGATTCCGGTCCGCCTCCGCACCCTTTGAAATCGTTTTCAAAAAATTGTTCGGCAGTGGTTCCAAATCGATGGCGTGCGCACTAGTTTAGCCGCCGAAGCGATGAGGGAGGAACCAGTCATGGCATGGCACCCGGCCGATGACCGATACGAAAAGATGAAGTACAACCGCTGCGGAAATTCCGGCCTGAAACTGCCGGCGATTTCTCTCGGTCTCTGGCATAATTTCGGCAACGACACCCCGCATTCGACGAAGCAGGACATCTGCCACAAGGCGTTCGACCTCGGGATCACGCATTTCGACCTCGCCAACAATTACGGCCCGCCGGCCGGATCCGCCGAGACCGCCTTCGGCGAGATCCTGCGCAACGATTTCCGCGGCTATCGCGACGAGATGATCATTTCGTCGAAGGCCGGCTATCTGATGTGGCCGGGACCTTACGGCGAATGGGGAAGCCGCAAGTACCTGATCGCCTCCTGCGACCAGAGCCTGAAGCGGATGGGCCTCGACTATGTCGACATCTTCTATTCCCACCGCTTCGATCCGGATACGCCGCTGGAAGAGACCTGCGCTGCGCTCGACCATATCGTGCGGTCGGGCAGGGCGCTCTACGTCGGCATCTCGTCCTATAATTCGCGGCGCACGCAGGAAGCTGCCGAGATCCTGAAAAGCCTCGGCACGCCCTGCCTCATACACCAGCCGAGCTATTCGATGATCAATCGCTGGATCGAGGAGGACGGCCTCATCGACACGCTGAAATCGCTCGGCATCGGTTCGATCGTCTTCTCACCGCTCGCCCAGGGCATGCTGACGTCCAAATACCTCAACGGCATTCCGGACAGCAGCCGTGCGGCTCAGGACAAGTCGCTCAATCCCGACTTCCTCAACGAGAAGAACCTGGAAAACATCCGCGCCCTCAACCGGATCGCCGAGCGCCGCGGCCAGACGCTGGCGCAGATGGCGATTGCCTGGGTGCTGCGCGAAGGCCGGATCACCACCGCGCTGATCGGTGCCAGCCGAGCCTCGCAGGTCGAGGATTGCGTCAAGGCGCTCGACAAGCTCGATTTCACGGCAGACGAGCTTGCCGAGATCGACCGTTATGCGCGCGAGGCGGACATCAATCTCTGGGCCGCATCGGCTGAGCGGAAGGGACCGCCGCGTAAGCATAAGTAACGTCGGCGGGCCTTTGGGAGGAGACCTTGATGATACGCAATCCGATCCTGCCGGGCTTCAACCCGGATCCGTCGATCTGCCGGGTTGGCGATGACTACTACATCGCCACCTCGACCTTCGAATGGTTTCCGGGCGTGCAGATCCATCACTCGCGCGATCTGGTGAACTGGCGGCTGGTCCGCCGCCCGCTGGAGCGCGCAAGCCAGCTCGACATGCGCGGCAATCCGGACAGCTGCGGCATCTGGGCGCCGTGCCTGTCCTTTGCCGACGGACAGTTCTGGCTCGTCTACACCGACGTCAAGCGGCTCGACGGTTCGTTCAAGGACGCGCACAACTACATCGTCACCGCGACGTCGATTGCGGGCGAGTGGTCCGATCCGGTCTATGTCAATTCGTCCGGTTTCGACCCGTCGTTGTTTCACGATGACGACGGGCGCAAATGGTTCATGAACATGCACTGGAACCATCTGCCGGTGGCGCATGGCACCGTCGGCGGCAACACCGCCTTTGACGGCATTCTGCTGCAGGAGTGGGACGCCGAAACGAAGAGCCTCAAGGGGCCGATCCACAACATTTATCCCGGCACGGATCGCGGCCTTGTCGAGGGGCCGCACATCTTCAAGAAGAATGGCTGGTACTATCTGACCACCGCCGAGGGCGGTACGGGCTACGATCACGCGATCACCATGGCACGCTCGCGCACGATCACCGGCCCTTACGAAACGCATCCGGACAAGCATCTCCTGAGCGCCAAGGGTCACGGCGATGCGCCGTTGCAGCGGACCGGGCACGGACAGTATTTCGAGACGCCGGACGGACGACCGGCAACGACCTTTCTCTGCGGACGGCCACTGTCACCGCTGCGCCGCTGCACGCTCGGCCGGGAGACGGGGCTGGAAGCCTGTGTCTGGAAGGAGGACGGCTGGCTCTATCCGCTGAGCGGTTCGCCGGTCGCACGCCTCGAAGTGCCGGAGCTCTCCGGCGCCCAGAAGGTGGACGAGCCGAGGGCAATCGAGCATGTCTTCGACACGCCAGACCTGCCCGACGACTTCCAGTGGCTGCGGACACCGGCACCCGAGCGCATCTTCAGCCTGACGGATCATCCCGGCCGCCTTCGCCTCTTTGGGCGGGAAAGCATCGGCTCGTGGTTCGAACAGGCGCTGGTGGCGCGGCGGCAGGAGCATCATTGCTTCCGGGCCGAGACCGTGCTGGAATTTTCTCCGGACACCTATCAGCAGATGGCCGGGCTGACGCATTACTACAACCGCAACAAGCTCTTCGCGCTGGCCGCCACCGTGGATGCGGAACTGGGGCGTTGCCTGACGATCCTCGCCTGTGCCGGTGATCCGTCGATGAAGCTCTCCTATCCGGTGGGTATGGGCGCGTCCGTGCCGGACGGTCCGTTGCATCTGGCCCTGGAGGTGCGCGACAACGATCTGCGGTTCTTCTGGAAGGCGGAAGGCGCGAATGATTGGCAGCCGATCGGGCCGATGCTTGACGCAGGCGTCATATCGGACGAGGGCGGACTTGGCGAGCATTGCTCGTTTACCGGCGCCTTTGCCGGCATGTTCGCCTTCGACATGACGGGCAGGGGGAAACCGGCCGATTTCAGCCGGTTCCTGTATCAGATCCTCGACTGAGGCTTAGGACTGGCCGCCAAGGCAATCGCTGAGCGACGTCGCGACACCGTGCAGCAAGGTGAAGTAGAGATCGGGGCCGTCAGGAATGGCGGCGCCGAGCGGATCGAGCGTTGCGGCCTTGGCGTTCGTGCCTTCCATGACAACGTTGACGAGCTTCGGCTCGAATTCCGGCTCGGCGAAGACGCAGGTGGCGTTCAGGCTGGCGATCTTGTCGTGGATTTCCTTGATGCGGGCCGCACCCGGTGCAGTCTCGGGGCTGACCGTGATCGAGCCGGCTTCGTTCACGCCGTAGCGCATTTCGAAATAGTGGTAAGCGTCGTGGAAGACGATGAAGGGCTTGTCCTTGATAGGGGCGACGATCGTGGTGATCTGCGCGTCCAGTTCGCCGAGGCGCTTCTCGAGCTTGGCTTCGTTGGCGCGGTATTTCGCGGCGTTTTTCGGATCAGCCTTTTCCAGCGTCGCGGCCATGTCGCGGGCGATCGCCTTGGCATTTTCCGGATCGAGCCAGAGGTGCGGATCATAGGCACCGTCGTCGTCGCCGTCATCATCCGCCTCGAACGTGCCGCCTTCGCGCGGCTGGAGCTTGATCAGGCCCTTGGCCTTGTCGAGCTGTGTCACGGTTGCGTTGCCGGAGAGGGAGGAAAGCGGCTTCTGGAGAAAGGACTCCAGCGTCGGGCCAACCCAGAAAATGACATTCGCGTCCTGCAGCTTCGTCGCATCCGACGGCTTCAGGGAATAGGCGTGCGGCGAGGACGCTCCGTCAACGAGAATGTCGGGCGTGCCGACACCTTCCATGATGGCGGCGGCCAGCGAATGGATCGGTTTGATCGTGACCACGACATTCGGTGCGGCGGCGGCCTGGCCCGCGGCAAACAGAATGGCTGCCGAGGCGAGGAGGGAAGTCAGTTTCATGGGAGGCTCCTTTGGCAATATGTTATAAAGTTACATATCTTGTGTAATGCTATAACGTATGCGATATGAGCCTGCAAGATTGAATGAGAGCGAATATGCTGAAAAAAATGAATGGCGATGGCGGGCCTCTTGTCTCGCTCGACAATGCCGGCGTCACGCGCAACGGTCGCTGGTTGGTGCGCGGCGTCGAGTTCAGTGTCGCGCCGGGCGAAATCGTCACGCTGATCGGCCCGAACGGTTCCGGGAAGTCGACGAGCGCCAAGATGGCGATCGGCGTCCTGAAGCCGGATGAGGGCAGGGTGACGCGCCGGGCGGGCCTTAAGGTCGGCTACGTGCCGCAGAAGCTTGCCATCGACTGGACACTGCCCCTGAGCGTGCGTCGGTTGATGACGCTGACCGGTCCGCTGCCGGCGGCCGACATCGAGGAAGCGATGAAGGCGACCGGGATCGCCCATATGGCGAATGCGGCGGTGCAGGGTCTTTCCGGCGGCGAATTCCAGCGCGCGTTGATCGCCCGCGCGATCGCCCGCAAGCCCGACCTTCTGGTGCTGGACGAACCGGTCCAGGGCGTCGATTATTCCGGCGAAATCGCCATCTACGATCTGATCCGCGAGATCCGCAACCAGACCGGCTGCGGCATCCTGATGATCTCGCACGATCTGCACATCGTCATGGCGGCCACCGATACGGTCATCTGCCTCAACGGCCATGTCTGCTGCCGAGGCACGCCGCAGAGCGTCAGCCAGAGCGCCGAATATGCGAGCCTGTTCGGTATGCGCGGTGCGCAGACGCTGGCGGTCTATTCGCATGAACACGACCACACGCACCTGCCGGACGGGCGCGTACGCCACGCGGATGGCAGCGTGACGGAACATTGCCACCCCGATGACGGCCATCACCACGATCACCCTCATCATGATCATGCCGATCACAATCATGATGGGCACCATCACGATGGCGACGATCACGGGCATCATCCGCATTCGCATGAAGAGGGTTCGCGCCATGCTTGACGATTTCTTCGTTCGCGCCCTGATCGCCGGCATTGCGGTGGCGCTGATGGCAGGCCCCCTCGGCTGCTTCATCGTCTGGCGGCGGATGGCTTATTTCGGTGACACGATGGCGCATTCGGCGCTGCTCGGCGTTGCCCTGCATCTGATGTTCCAGCTCAACATGGTGGCGGCCGTGTTCACCGTTGCCGTGGCGATCTCCGTCATCCTCATCCTGCTGCAACGCCGCCAGGCGCTGTCGGCGGATGCGCTGCTCGGCATTCTCTCGCATGCGACGCTGGCGATCGGCCTCGTGCTGGTCGCGTTCATGACCTGGGTGCGCATCGACCTGCTGGCCTATCTGTTCGGCGACATCCTGGCGGTCGACAAGACCGACATCGCCATGGTCTGGGGTGGCGGAGCGATCGTCATCGGCTGCATCGTGGCGCTGTGGCGGCCGCTGCTGGCGGCAACCGTCAATGCGGAACTGGCCGAAGCCGAGGGCCTCAAGCCGGAGCGGGCGCGCTTCCTGTTCATGGTGCTGATGGCGCTCGTCATCGCCATCGCCATGAAGATCGTCGGCATCATGCTGATCACCTCGCTGCTGATCATTCCGGCGGCAACCGCGCGGCGATTCTCCTCGACACCGGAAATGATGGCGGTGGTCGCTTCCGTCATCGGTGTCCTGGCGGTGACCGGCGGGCTCTACGGCTCGCTGACCTACGATACGCCGTCAGGCCCGTCGATCGTCGTCGCGGCGCTGATACTCTTCCTCTTGTCACTGCTGCCGGTGTCACGCAAACTCGCCCGCAGCGGCACTGGAGCATGACCATGAACGAGATGATCAAACTGACGAAGAACCAGGAACTGGTGCTGGGCGCGCTTTCCGATGCGGATGGCGCGCTGTCGGCCTACCAGATCCTCGACCTTCTGCGCGATGACGGCTTTCGCGCGCCGCTGCAGGTCTACCGGGCGCTGGAGAAGCTGACCGAATCGGGGCTGGTGCATCGGCTCGAAAGCATCAACGCCTTCATCGCCTGCGCCCATCGCCACAAGGATTGCTGCGGTGGCCACGGTGCCGGCATTGCCGCCTTCGCCATCTGCGAAAAATGCGGCCATGTCAGCGAGTTCCACGACCATGGGCTCGAGGACCGGCTGGCCGCGCTGACGCAGTCCAAGAAGTTCGTGCCGAGCAAGACCACGGTCGAAATCCGCGGCCTCTGCGAAGCCTGTGCGGCGGGGGCCTGATCCTTTCTCTCTGCTTGCCCCTCACCCTGACCCTCTCCCCGCCGGCGGGGAGAGGGAATGCGGACCTTCCTCTGTATTACGCAACGCCACTATCTCGCGTCCTTCTCCCCGCATGCGGAGAGACAGTGTCGGCAGGCAGATGAGGGGCGCTTTATACGGACGCCTCCTGTCCGCTCAATCCAGACACCGCAGGTCCTTCGCAAACCGCTGCCAGTTGGCTACGTAGTGCGCGGCCGATTTCTTAAGCCCTTCCACTGCGTCTGCATCCAGCGTGCGGACCACGCGCGCGGGGCTGCCGACGATCAGGGAATTGTCCGGAAATTCCTTGCCTTCCGTCACCAGCGCATTGGCCCCGACGATGCAGTTGTTGCCGATCCTCGCCCGGTTGAGGATGGTGGCGCCCATGCCGACCAGCGAATTGTCGCCGATGACGCAGCCATGGACGATGGCGCGGTGGCCGATGGTGCAGCCTTCGCCGATTGTCGCCGGCGCGCCGGGATCGGAATGGATGACCACGCCGTCCTGGATGTTGGTGCGCGCGCCGATCGTCATCTGCTCGTTGTCGCCCCGAAGGACCGCACCGAACCAGATGCCCACATCCTCGCCGATGACAACATTGCCGATGACCTGAGCATCCGGAGCGATCCAGTATTTGCCGTCTTCCGGCGTTTTCGGCTGAGTGTCTCCGAGCGCGTAAAGCGGCATGCGATTCCTCCGGCTGCTTTTTCTGTCTGTGTCACGGATGCTAGCATCAAAGCGGACAGCGATGAAAACTGGTTTTTTGCCGCGACATGCGCTATCTGGCCGGCCAAAGGATGAACGAATGTACGCTGAAGCCCTGAAAGCCGGCCAAAAGATTTTCGCGGTTGCACCCATGATCGATTGGACCGATCGGCATTGCCGTTTCCTGCATCGGCTGGTGTCGGCCCGTGCGCTGCTCTACACCGAGATGGTGGTTGCGGATGCGGTGCTGCATGGCGACCGCGAGCGGCTGCTCGGCTTTGACGACAGCGAGCATCCGGTGGCGCTGCAGCTTGGCGGATCGGATGCCGGCAAGCTGGCCGAGGCGACAAGGATCGGCAGCGATTTCGGGTATGACGAGATCAACCTCAATGTCGGCTGTCCCTCCGATCGCGTGCAATCCGGCACTTTCGGCGCCTGCCTGATGAAGGAACCGGAGACGGTCGCGACCGCAGTCCGGGCGATGAAGGCGGCCACCGATCTGCCGGTGACGGTCAAGTGCCGGATCGGCGTCGACGACCAGGATCCGGAAACCGTCCTGCCCGATTTTCTGCAGCGCGTGATCGACGCCGGCGCTTCGGCGGTCTGGGTCCATGCCCGCAAGGCCTGGCTGCAGGGTCTCAGCCCGAAGGAAAACCGCGATATTCCGCCGCTCGACTATGATCTCGTCTACCGGATGAAGCAGCGCTTCCCGGAGGTTTTCATCGGCATCAATGGCGGCATTCTCTCGCTCGACGATGCGGAGGCGCACCTTGAGCACATGGACGGCGTCATGCTCGGTCGCGCGGTCTATCATCATGCCGCGATGCTTTCAGATGTCGATCACCGCGTCTACGCTGCCGCGCCGCGTGACATGGACTGGTTGTTGGTGCGCGACCGGATGATGGCCTATGCCGAAGAGCATGTCGGCCGGGGCGGGCGGATCTCCCACATCACCCGCCACATGGTGGGCCTGTTCCAGGGCGTGGCCGGGGCGCGGCGGTACCGGCAGATCCTGTCGACGGATGCCACCCGGCCCGGAGCCGGCCCGGAGGTGATCGCCAATGCCTTTGCGGCGCTCGATTTCGCGCCTGCGGATGCCGTCAGCGCCTGAAGCGTCTTGCGCTTAAAAGCTCTAAATGAAAACGGCGCGTCTCTCGACGCGCCGTTTTCTGTTCTGGCCTGTCCGCCCGATCAGCCGAAGCGACCGGCGGCGTGGGCGAGCATCGTATAGACCTTGCCGGTGTCGGAGGTCAGGTAGCTCTGGGTGATCGACTTGTCCGGATCGCTGCGGGCAACGTCGCCAAGCAGCTTTTCGAAATCGCCGATGTAGCGGTCGACGGCCTTGCGGAATTCCGGCTCTGTCTCGTACTTGCGCTTGATGTTGTCGAAGGTCTGCTGGCCCTTCAGCGTATAAAGCCGGCGGGTGAAGACGTCCTGCTCGCCGCGCTGGTAGCGGCGCCACAGTTCGACCGAGGCATCGTGATCGATGGCGCGGGCGATATCAACGGACAGCGAGTTCAGCGATTCGACGACATGCTGCGGGTTGCGCTTGTCGCCGGCCTGGCGGGCCGGGGCTTCGGCAGCGGCCGGACGGGCCGGCTGCTGCTGCGCCGGAGCCTGTGCATCACGAGACGCGCCGCGCAGTAGGTCGGAGATCCAGCCACCCTGCTGGCCCTGGGCTGCGGCCGGAGCCGTCGCGGCCGGAGCCTGTGCCGGCGAGGGCACGCGTGCCGGGGCCGGGGCTTCACCGGTCAGCGTACCGCGCATCGTTGCCGCCGTGCGCTCGATCTGCGGTGCCGCGGATGCGGGCGCGGGCGCGGAGACGGCCGGGGCGGGCGCAGGCTGCGGTGCGGCAGCCGTTGCGTAGGCACGCGGCTTCGGCTGGCTGACCGTCGGGCCGGACACTTCCATCTGCTGGCCGGAGCGGCCGACGAGCGAGGCGATGTCCTGCAGCGCGCGGATCTGCTCGGAAACGGCGCGGCGCATGGCGGCAGCGCTTTCCTTGGCTTCTTCCGGCAGGTCGAAGGCTCCGCGCTTCAGTTCGCCGCGGGTCATGTCGAGCTCGTTGCGGATTTCCTGCGCCGAGCGACGGATGTCGTCGGTGGCGCCGGCGAAGCGGGATGCCGCTTCCTCGACGGCCTCACGCATGGTTTCGCGCAGCTTGTTGGCGGTGTCGGCGGACTTGCGGTCCGCATCATCCAGCATCGAGCCGATGCCGGTCAGCGATTCCTGCACGCCGCCGCGCAGACGGTCTGCAAAGCCGCTCGTCATGTTCTCGGCGCCGGCGAAGGCGTTTTCGATCATGGTGGCGAGGCCCTGCATGTTGCGCTCGATTTCCTCCGAACGCTGCACCAGGCCGGTCGACAGGCTGCGCAGGGCATCCTGGCGTTCTTCCAGCGTGTTGGCGAGGTTCGACTGGGCGGCGCCGAGAAGCTCGGACGCGCGGCCAAGAACCTTGGTGTGATCGTCGAAGCGGCCGACGATTTCGCCGATCTGGGTGAGCGTGTCGCCCGACAGCTGCGCCAGCTTGTCGACCTTGCCTTCCAGAAGGCGGGTCGAGGCGGACACCATGTCGGCAGCGCGGCCGGCAGTCTCGGTGAAACGGTTGGACACGCCATCGAGGTGTTCGCTGGAGGACAGGAACTCCGCGCTGGCGCGCTGCATGCTGTCGACGACACCCGAATTGCTTTGGTCGATGCGATCGACGAGGGCATCGACGCTTTCGCGCAGGCTGCCTTCCAGTTCGTTGATCGCCTGGGCCGTGCTGTTGGAGCGCGACGAAATTGCCTCGATGAGGGCGGCGTTCTCGCTGCGCAGGCGCTCGGCACTCATCTCAGCAGCCGAAGAAATCTGCTCTGCCGCGGTCTGGCCGATCGTTGCATATTCGTCGACGACCGGACGGGCCTTCTCGTCGATGATGCGTGCAAGCTCCGTGGAGTGTTCGGACAGCAGTGAGTTAAGCTCGCGGCTGCGTTCGTCGATCGAGGAGCGGATTGCCGCGCCGCGGGCTTCGAGCGCCTTGTCGACGTCGGCAAGCGAGGCGTCGATCGTGCGGACGTTTTCCTCGAGGCTGGTGCGGATGCGGCTGGAGCGCTCTTCGAGGGCGCGATTGACATTGGAGAGCGTCGAGGACAGTTCCTCGGTGCTCGACAGCAGGGTCGAGCGGATCGAGTGGCTGCGGTCTTCCAGCGACTGCTCGGCATCGACCAGCGTCTGGCTGATGCTGGCGATGTGGCCGGTGACGACGGTCTCGGCCTCGGCAACCTTGCCGATGATCGAGTTGCCGGCTTCGGCGAAGGTCTGGGCGACGGATGCTGCCTGCGCGGACAGACGGTTCTGAGAGTCCGCGACGTTCTCCAGGATCTGGCGGCTGCGGGCCTCGACGTTCTCGGCAAAGGCTTCGCTGCGGCTGTGCACAGTCTCGGAGAATTCGGCGCCGGTGGAGGAGAGCAGGGCGGCGGTGCGCTCTGCCTCGCTGCCGATCGTCAACGTGGTGTCGAAAACGGTCTTGCGCAGATCTTCCGACAACGCGAGCGTCTTGGCATCGATCGTTTCGGCGGCTTCCTGGAGGTTCGAGCGCAAGACATCATTGAGATGCAACGTCTTGGCATCGATGGTCTCGACGGTCTCCTGCAGGTTGCTCCTCAGAACGCCATTCAGGTGTTGCGTCTTTCCGTCGATCGTTTCGGCGGCTTCCTGGAGGTTCGAGCGCAGGACGTCGTTCAGATGCAGCGTCTTGGCGTCGATGGTCTCGACGGTCTCCTGCAGGTTGCTCCGCAGGACGCCATTCAGGTGCTGCGTCTTGCCGTCGATCGTTTCCGCAGTTTCCTGCAGGTTGGAACGCAGAACATCATTGAGATGGCTGGTCTTCCGATCGATGGTTTCGGTCGTTTCCTGAAGGTTGGAGCGGACCACGTCGTTAAGACGGGTCGTCTTGTCGTCGAAGGTCTCCGTAACCTCGATCAGGCTCGTGCGCAGGGTTTCGGCGAGGGCGGCGGTGCGCTCGTCCATGGCCTGCGTGGTCTCGATCACAGAGTTGCGGAGGGTGTTGGCGAGGCCTGCAGCCTTGCCGTCGATCATCTGGTGGACGCTGTTGAGGCCCATTTCGAGCGCACGGTCCATCGTGGCGAGACGTTCGTCGATCTTCGACGCGCCGTCCTCGAGGTGGCCGGCAACGCCTGCGACGCTCTGTTCGATGCGGTTTTCGAGGGCACCGAAGCGCGAGCCGACTTCCGCCGCAGACTGCTCGACGCGGGTTGCGGCCTTGTCGGCGCTCTGGTCGATGAACTTCGCAGCGCTGTCGATGCGGTTGTCGATGGCCTTGACGGTGCTGTTGAGCTGCTCGTCGAAGTCCTTGTTGGCGCTGTGCAGGGTTTCGCGCAGCGATGCTTCGTGGTCGCCGAGCGTGATGTGCAGGGCGGAGTTGCCGTCCTTGAGGGCGACCGTGATCGCTTCGCTGCGGTCCTGCAGCGTCGCCTCGATGCGGTCGTGGGCGGATTCGAGCGAGTGATCGAGATGGGAGAGGCCGCTGTTGAGGCTGCCTTCCATGCGCGACAGGTTGTTGGCGAGAGACTGGTCGATGTGACTGGTGGAGGAACCGAGAACGCTCTCTATGCGGTCGGTGGACGAACCGATGGTCGTCTCGATGCGCTTGGAACCGGAGGCGAGCATGTCTGAGACATTTTCGCCGTAGCTGGACAGCGACTTGTCGAGGCGGTCCTGGCCGTCGGAATAGGCGCTGCGAATGCCGTCGGCCTTCTCGGCGAAGCTCGACGAAATCCGGGTCTCAGCCTCGCTGACGGTTTCAAGAAGCGTGCTGGTCTGGACTTCGAGCGACAGGTCGATGTTCTGCTGACCGTCGGCGAGGGCCTGGGCGATCGCGCTGGTCCGGCTTTCCATCGAGCGCGACAGCTGTGCGGCCGCTTCGTCGATCGTCTCGCCGATGACGTGTGCCTTGCTGGTCAGGGTCTCGCCAAGGCGTGCGTGACGCTCGTCGAAGCGCTTGAGCAGGGAATCGCTGCGGTCGGACAGGATCTCCTCGATGCGCTGCTGCGAGCCGGAGAGGACCGACGACAGTTCCTCGGTGCGGTTTTCCATCGCCGAGCCGAGCGCGGCTGCGCTGTTTTCCATGGCCGCTGCGGCGCGGCTGGACGTGCTTTCGATCGTCCGGGTGATGTTCTCGGTCTGGCTCTGCATGGCAGCGTCGAACAGGGACTGGCCGTTCTGCAGGGCGGAAGAGAGAGCCACCGACTGGTCCGAGAAGGACTGCGTCAGTTCCGACATGCGGTCGTCGAAGATGGTGGCGAGCTGGCTGATCGTGCCCTGCAGACGACCTTCGATCATGCCGGAGCGGATGTCGAAGTCGGTGAAGGCGTCTTCGGCGCTGGCCTGCAGGTTCTGGCGGAAGCTCTGCGACTTGTCTTCGAGCTGCGTGTTGAGGCTGTTGAGAACGCTTTCCAGCGTGCCGGAGATCGTGCGGCCGCCATCGGTCAGCGTGTCGTTGATTTCCTTGGTGCGGGCCATCAGCGATTCATTGAACTGCTGGGCGCGTTCCACCAGGGCGGCGTTCAGGCGCTCGGTATTGGCGTCGAGGGTCGAGGCGCGGGTCTCGAACTCGGTCAACAGTTCCGATCCGCGCTTGGAAAGCTTCTCGGCAAGAGAATCCAGGCGGTTGTCGAATTCGTTGGTGAGCGCGTAGCCGGAATTGTTGATGACGTCGAGCAAGGCGTCGGCGCGCTCGGAGAGCAGCGAACCGATGTCCTGCGTGATCGCGTCGGACTTTTCCATCAGCGTGGCGACACGGGTGTCGATCAGCGATGCGAAGGCTTCGCCGGAGGTTGCCAGGCGAACGGAGATCTCCTCGGTCGCCAGCGACAGGTCTTCCTTGAGCTGTTCGTGCGAATGAACGATCGACGAACGGATGCGCTCGGCGTGGTTGACGATCGCTTCGCGCTCGGAGCCGAGCTCGTGGACAAGGCCACGCACGCGCATTTCATTGTCGGAGAACGAGCGTTCGAGTGCCGAGACTTCCGAATGGACCATGGATTCCAGCTCGGTGGCGCGGGCGATTGTGCGCTCGATGCTTTCGTTCATGGCGGAGACTTCACGGCGCACGGCCTGGCCGACGGTCATGATGCGGTCTGCGGAAGAGGTTTCCGGCTCGGCGAGGCGGATGGCGATCTCTGCCATAGAGCGGGCCGTGTTGCGCAGGTCCTGGGCACGCGCCATCATCAGCGCGAAGGCGAAGAACATGATGACGGGAATGACGGTGATCAGCACGATGGCGATGGCGCCGGGCAGGGCCATGAAGCCGGCCGCGGAGCCGACCTTCCACATGTCCGAACCATAGACCAGCTGAGCGAGGCCGACGCAGGCGACGACCCAGACGAGCGACACGATGACGGCGTTCAGAATGGCCGAGCCTGCTGCGGTGCCTTCCAGCGAACGCATGATGGCCGCCGGGTTGCGGCGGCTGCGATCGTTGGCGGGTGCCAGCGACGGAGACTTCGGTTGGGTCGCGGCGCGGCGCGGCGCTTCGGCTGCCGGAGCCGGACCCGGTGAAGGCTGCGGGCGGGGCTGCGCGCGCTGAACTGCAGGCTTGCCGCTCGCGGCGGCCACAACCGCATCGTCTTCGTCGTCGAAATCGATCTTCAAGGCATCATCGAGAGCCTTGAACGCTGCATCATCAAGAGAGCCGCTGGATTTCTTGTTCGCCATTCGATTACGCCTCACTCCAAATCGGTCGGCAATATTCACCGGCCAGGCATCTTTGTACTTTCACATTCCGTCCGGCGGCTGACGCGGCCGGACCCCATATGGAAGTGACAAACGAGAAGCTTCTGCTTCATATGTCACAGCCGTCAAGCATCATTCTGGCGCCGATGTGACCGAAGCTCGTGTTTCCCAAGCTTTTTTCACTGGACGGCGCGCTATGCCAGTCCGGGTGTCCCAAACAGTATCGTACTGACACATTCATATCGAAGACACAATCAACCCCCCGGTGGCGGTGAAGGGCCATTCTTGGTCGTTAAGACTTTATAAACAATCCTTAAGCCCAAAAACACTAGGAAATACGGGCACTCACACATTGTTAACCATACGGGCAAAAACATTGTCCCGAATTCAGCCAGTTCAGCTTTAAGCCACATATTCGGCGTCACACTCGGTCATGCAAACAGGACACGAGGATAAGTCATGGCGGCATATAACATAGCCTTTGCGGCGCCGGACAACGCTGCGGGCGCCATTTCATCCAATGCGCGACCGGTCGATATGGTCCATCTTTCCAGGCAGACCATGGGCGACAAGGCTTTGGAAATAGAGGTGTTGCGTGCATTCGCGCGCCAAGTCCGCATCTATATGACAGAGCTCTCCGGCCCGGACAGGGCGAAGACCTCCGCGACCGCGCATCGGCTGAAGGGGTCGGCGGCGTCGATCGGGGCCTTCGAGCTCGCCGAAGCGGCCGGTCTTCTGGAGGCCAAGCCCGCCGATCCGGCGCTGCTTGCCGCCGTCAGCGCCGCCGTCATCGACGTGCACAATTTCATATTGGCACTCGACCGCTGAGCCTATCCCGGGTCTTCGTGCCGAATTGGTGCTGATTGGCCGAATGACGCCATTGCGTTCGGTCCGCCGCGCGGCTTTTGCCGGTTTTGCCCAGGCCCCCATTTACTTGGTTTATGAAGTCTTAATGCCTTGCGCAAAGCCTGCGTTGCGGCATGCCGGAGCGAACGGCGCGGCGCGTTTCCTTACTGATCTGTGATCGCCTTCGGGAATGGTTGACTGGCCGATATTTTTGTCGGAAGACACCATTCGGATAATAACATCCTCCCAATTTCGTCGGACAAGGGTAGCAATGACCAAACTGACTATTGTCGCTTTCGACGGCAGCCGGGTCGATCTCGACGTGGCAGACGGCTCGACCGTCATGGAAAACGCCGTTCGCAATTCCGTGCAGGGCATCGAGGCAGAATGCGGGGGCGCCTGCGCCTGCGCCACCTGTCATGTCTATGTGGACGAGGCGTGGACCGACAAGGTCGGGCCGCCAGAACCAATGGAAGAGGACATGCTGGATTTCGCCTATGACGTCCGTCCGACGTCGCGGCTGTCCTGTCAGATCAAGATGACGCCGGAGCTTGACGGCCTCATCGTCCATACGCCTGAAAAGCAGGCCTGATCACAGATTTCGCAAGCAAAAAAAAGCCTCGCTCTTTTACGGGAGCGAGGCAAGTCGGGCACGTCGCCGCTCAGGCGAGGGAGGAAACACCTGCGGCATAGGACGCGCCAGGAGAACTTTGAAAACGTTCGTGAATTTCTGCCTTCGTTGATTTGATTTCTAAACGAACCCGCTGGCAATATCCATCGCCAGTTTTGACCAGTTATTCACAGTATTGTCCGCAAGTTTCAGATAAGCTTTAACTTCAAACTAGAAGAACTTGCGGGTGTAGTTTCACATGTCCATCTATTGAGACTGGCTGCCGCGGCCGATCTTCATGCGCAGCATGCGAATCATCCGGCGGTCGAAGGTCGCGGCCTGCACCCGGTCGAAGCGGTTCTGGTCGGCGTCATGGGCAGCCAGCATCTCGGCAGAGACGGCATCCACCTTTTCCTTCATCCGGTCGCAATCGCGCTGTGGCGGCAGGGCCAGCAGCGCGCGTTCCATCTCGAAGGCGTGCGTGCGGGCAATTTCCGCGTGGCGCTCCTCGTGCCGTCTGATGTCCGTCGACAGCGTATCCCAGACGATGGCGAGGCTGCGGTCGGCGTGACGGCGATTGGTCCATTTCGGCAGATAGATGGTCGTGTCGAGGATGACCTGCGCCTTGGTCACGCGGCAGCGGCCGTTGGCCTGCTGGTAGGTGGCCTTTCCATCAAAGCGGATGCGCGTCAGTCCAGGGTGATGAAGCCCGCTTGTCCGGCTCTTCGGGCCACGGCGCATCAGCTCGCGGTCCAGATCCTCGGCGGTCTTGCCGTGGATCGGGAAGTAGCGATAGGTCTTTTGGATGACGGGCCGGGCCTCGGAACGGGCGGGAAGGACGATCGCCGCAATCAATGCCGTCGCGAGAAGAATAGAGACCCTGGTCCGGTTGCGGATGTCGCGCATGTATCGGTTCCGTGTGCTTGCACTTGAGCCGAGCTTGCTGCATAGCCGGGGACAGCGCAACATGGCGCGAAGATAATTTCACGAGGCAGGTGAAGTGACGGATTTCGCATCCACGGCACTCAGGGAAAGAGAGTGGCGGCTGGCCCACGGCCGCAGCGCCTCGCTGGGCGCGACGGGCCATGTCATGGCGGTCGTGAATGTGACGCCGGACTCGTTTTCCGATGGCGGCCTCTACGAGGCGACGGAAGCGGCTGTCGCACATGCGCTCGCCTGTAGCGAACAGGGGGCGCTGATCGTCGATGTCGGCGGAGAATCCACCCGCCCGGGTGCAGCATCCGTGACGGCGAGGGAGGAACAGGACCGCATCCTTCCCGTTATTGGCGCGCTTTCCAGGCATGAGAGGGTGCTGATTTCCGTTGATACCTATCGCGCGGAGACCGCGCGACTGGCGATCGAGGCTGGTGCACACATCATCAATGACGTGCATGGCGCGCAGCGTGAACCGGAGATCGCCACGGTCGCGGCGGAGACCGGCGCCGGCCTTGTGCTGATGCACACCGGCCGCGGACGCGACGTGCTGGCGGACGTCATCGACGACCAGCGCGCGTTTTTTGCCCGGTCGCTGGACATTGCCGATGCGGCCGGCGTCTCGCCTGCGCAAATCGTGCTCGATCCGGGCTTCGGTTTTGCCAAGGAAACCGTCGAGATCAACATGGACCTGATGGCCCGCTTCGAGGAGCTGCATCAGTTGGGCCTGCCGCTTCTGGCCGGAACCTCGCGAAAGCGCTTCATCGGCACGCTGACGGGCAGGGAGGCTGCCGACCGCGATGTCGGCACGGCCGCGACCACCGTGGTGCTGCGGATGATGGGCGCGGCGATTTTCCGGGTGCATAATGTCGCAATGAACCGGGATGCGCTCGCAGTCGCGGATGCTATGCTGGTCGCCAAACAACGCATGGCCGGGAGGCCGCAGCAATGACCAAGATTTACACGATCACCCTGAAGAACTGTGCCTTCTTCGCCCGTCACGGGCTGCACACCGAAGAGGAGGTGCTCGGACAGCGCTTCTTTGTCGATGCGGAACTCGATGTGGAACCGGGCGATGCGCTGGAGGCCGATGACATCACCTCGACCGTCGATTACGGCGTCGCCTTCCAGGTCATCGAAAGGATCGTCACCGGCGAGCGGCGCTATCTGATCGAGGCGCTGGCATTGGAAATCGCCAAGGCGCTTTGCGACCGATTCTCGCAGATCCGCCGCGCACGCATCACGGTGCGCAAGCCCAGCGCTCCGGTGCCTGGCGTCCTCGACTACGTGCAGGTGAGCATTGAGCACTTTGTCTGAGGGCGGGCGCATTGCTGCCACTCTCGGGCTCGGCGGCAATATCGGTGATCCGCCGCATGCGATGGCCGAAGCCTTGCGGGCGATCGACGCTCGCGAAGACACGTCCGTCGTCGCGGTCTCCAAGCTTTACCGGACGCCGCCCTGGGGCAAGACCGACCAGCCGGACTTCTTCAATGCCTGCGCATTGATCAAGACCAGGCTTGCAGCCGACCAGCTTCTCGAGCTCTGTCTTTCGACCGAACTCGACATGAAGCGGGTGAGGGTGGAGCGTTGGGGACCGAGAACGATCGACATCGACATCCTCACCTACGGTGACCTCGAAATCTCCAGCAAGCCCTTGGAAATTCCGCATCCGCGTATGACCGAGCGCGGCTTCGTGCTGCTGCCGCTGGCCGACATCGCGGCCGATCTGACGGTTTCTGGGAAATCGGTGGGCGACTGGCTGGCGGGCGTGGACCGCACAGGCATCGAGGTCGCCGATGCGGATGCCGACTGGTGGCAGAGCGCATGAAAAAGGCCGCTGTTGCGGCCTTGAACACTATTCGCGGAGATTGTGGCGGGTTTACTTGATGGCACCGACCTGAATCGAGTCCGGATCGCGCTGCAGCGTCAGTCCAATCACCGGTACGAGCGTCTCGCCGACCTTGACCGAGATCGTGATGTTCATGGTGTTGTCGCTGGCCATCCGGGCGACCATCGCGCCGTTCAGCTTCTGGCGATTGATGCCCATGACGACGCTGTTGCCGCGCACGGAGCCGGAAACGATGTCGAGACCCTTGCCGGCGGCGCCGTCGAGGAACTTGCCCTTGTAACCGCTGCCGGCCTGGGCGACGACTGCCTTCATCGGCTGGCTGAACACGCCGACGCGGCACGAACCGTCGAGCGACATGCCAATCTTGTCGTCGGGCGTTTCGCCGGTCAGGTTGCAGGTGAATTTCGTGCCCTTGTATTTGCCGGCAACGATTTCTCCCGGGCCCTTCCACTGTCCCGAGACGGACGAGAAGAAGACCTTGTCACGAGAGGTGGCCAGCGCATTGCCGGCATTTGCCAGAGGCAGGGCGAGCGTAAGCGCAACTATGGCCGATGCACTGACGAAGCGGTGCGAAAACATGGAAATTCCCCGAATGAACAAGCTTTGCAAGTACCCCGATACTTGCACGATAATGGTTAATGCTTTGTTTCAATCGTTGCAAGCCAAGGCTTTTGGGATCGTTGCGCCGGATGACGGCGCGCTGCGCGGAAAATTGGCATAAGTGATTGAGCCGTAGAAGCTATTTCTATTCCTTCGCGGACTTTCCCGAACGGAATTCCGGAGCGAGCTTGGTTAAGAATTCACCAATTCCGGGCCTTTTCAGTGCCTTGAACTCCATCGGCCGGCAGAGGTCCATGGCGGCGATGCCGATGCGCGCGGTCATCAGTCCGTTGATGACGCCTTCACCGAGGCGAGCGGAGAGCCGCGAGGCCAGGCCGTGGCCGAGGACCTGCTGGACGAGGCTGTCGCCGACGGCAATCGAGCCGGTGACTGCGAGGTGGGCCAGCACGTCGCGCATCAGCCGCAGCATGCCGAGCGAGCCGGGCCTGCCGCCATAGAGATCGGCAATGGTGCGGATCAGTCTTGCGGCCTCGTAGAGCACGTAGGCGAGGTCGACGATGGCGCGCGGGCTGACGGCGGTAACGACGGACACCCGCTTGGCCGACGACAGGACGGCGGCTGCCGCGATCCGGTCGAGCGGCCCCATCAGTTCCCGCTCGGCAAGTCTTATGAGGTCGGCGCCATCCACCACTTCGCCTTCGGTAGCAGTCAATGTCGCGCGGCCCTTGGCGGTTTCCGGTCGGCTGGCGGAGAGCGATGCGAGATGGGCGACGGCCTTGCGGGCGGGCTGGGGACTGGCCTGCGTGGCCGCTTCCGCGGTTTCACGCTTTATTTTCTGGACGGCGTTCAGCCGGGCGATGCCGATGGTTTCACGCAGGACGATACCGAGCAGCCCCAGGACGCCGAGGCAGACCAGCGCGATCGCCGTGTAGCCCAGCCAGTCGGCCCGGTTGAACAGGTCACGCACGAGCTGGTCGATCCACAGCCAGACGGCGAGCGACAACACCGCGCCGAACGCGCCGGCGGCGAGCTTGGCGAAGGAGAAGCGCTTGCGCGGTTTGGGGACGGCGACCGGCACCCTGTCGTCGGCTATGGCTTCGGAGAGGAACGGGTCTTCATGGTCGGGCGTCGGGACGACCTCGACCGAAAAGCTTTCCGGCTGGCGCGGCTTGGCAGCCTGCGGTTTCGACGGTGACGGATCCTCCATCATCGGAAAGGACGCCGGCGCGCGGCGCGGTCTGTTCTCGTCGGCGGTCATTCCAGGCGGTCTCCGAACAGGAATTGCATGGCGCGGTCCAGGCGTATGTGCGGCACCGAAAGCGTGATGCCTTCGCCCGTCTGCTCCAGATGCGGCGGACGGAAGCGCACGACGTTGACCTCGGGCTTCTGCCAGTTGCCAAACCCGGCGGCGTCGGCATCCATATGTTGAAAGAATGATTCAGGATTCTCCGGCAAGTCGCCGGGAAATATGGCGGTTTTCTCATTGCCGTCGAACGTCTTGCCGGCAATCGTCTCGCCGGCGATCGGCGTTCCGGTGATGACCGGCAGTTCGTGGCCGTCATGCTTGACCGTGCCTTCACGGGTTGCGCGCACGGCGGCCATGGCGATGACGTCGATGCCGGCGCCCGACATGCCGATGCGCTTGACGGCTCGGTCGACGAGGCGGGCGGTCAGCACTTCCAGCCGGCGGTGGCTTTCGTGATGCAGATGGTCGGCCTTCGTCGCGGCGATCAGGACCTTTTCGACGCGGCGGGTTACCAGTGAGGAGAGGAAGGTGTTGCGGCCGGCGCGGAAGCAGGCAAGCACGTCCGTCAGCGCCCGTTCGAGATCGGCGACGGCCTCGGGACCGCGATTGATCGCCTGCAACGCGTCGACGAGCACGATCTGCCGATCGAGGCGGGCGAAATGCTCGCGAAAGAAGGGCTTCACCACCGACGTCTTGTAGGCCTCATAGCGGCGTTCCATCATCGCACGAAGAGAGCCGCGGATGGCGCTCTTTTCTTCGAGATCCGGGAGCGGCGCGAACGTCAGCGCCGGCGAACCGTCGAGGTCGCCGGGCATCAGGAAGCGTCCCGGCGGGAGGGTGGAGAGCGATCGCTCGTCCGTCTTGCAGGCCCTCAGATAGCGGGTGAATGCCTCGGCCAAGGCGCGCGCCCGCATCTCGTCGGCCGGTGCGTCGGCATCGACGGTGGCTGCCAGTTGCAGCCATTCCTCGGAAAGCTCTGCGCGCACGCCGGTGCGGGCGAGTTCGGTCGTCTTGCGGCTGAAGGTGTCGTAGTCCTGATCGAGAAGCGGCAGGTCGAGAAGCCATTCGCCGGGATAGTCGACGATATCGATCGACAGCCGTCCGGGACCGGTCAAGCGGTTCCAGGTGCTGGCGCTTTCATAGGCGATGGTCAGCCGCAGTTCGGAAATGGCGCGGGTGGAATCCGGCCAGACGCGATCCTCGACCAGTGCCTTGATGTGATCCTCGTACTGGAAGCGTGGAACGGTGTCGTCCGGCTGCGGCTCAAGGCAGATCGACGAAATCCGGCCGGACTGCAACGGCTCGAACATCGGCAGGCGGCCGCCGTGGAGCAGATTGTGGACGAGGGAGGAGATGAACACCGTCTTGCCGGCGCGCGACAGACCGGTCACGCCCAGGCGAACGGACGGATTGACCAGATTGGAGGCGCGATCGGCCAGATTGTCGAGGGCGGTCAGCGCGGCGTCGGAAAAGGAGGTCATCGAGGGTGGCAGTCAGCGTTTCACATTGCGGTTATGACTGAACATATAGGAAAGGTCGCCGACCGTCGAAAGGCCCAGAGCGATTTCAGCGGTCCTTATCCGCCAGGAAGCGCGTGATCGACCAGCCGGCATCGGACGAATCCAGAACGGCGAAGCCTGCGGGCGGATAGCCGGTGCCGGCATAGGGTTCGGATTTCTCATGGCCGACCAGATCGCCGAAGAGCTCTTCTATGGACGGATTATGGCCGATCAGCAGAACCGACTGGCAATCGCTCTGAGCGGCGATGATCTCGGCGTAGACGCTCGCCGAGCCATGGTAGAGCGAGTCGGAAAAGCGTATGTCCAGCTCTTCGTCGAAGGCGCGCCTCAGCGGTTCGGCCGTCTCGCGGCAGCGACGCGCGGTCGAAACGATGACCCGGTCCGGACGATATCCGAGATCCGCCGCCCTTTCGGCGACCAGTTCCGCTTCCGCATAGCCGCGCGCATCGAGCGGACGGTCGAAATCGCTCTGACCGGGCCCGGGCCAGGCGGCGCTCGCATGGCGCATGAGATAGAGGCGGAAGGGAGGTGGTGTCAGCAGATCCATGGAGCGGTCCCGATGTGCAACTCCATTTGCCTTAGCGTATCGGCGATGAAACCGGAACGCGTTTTGCGCGGCCTCACGGAATTTTTAGGCCGTGGAAGCGTGGCGGAGGCAGGCGGACAGGATCAGATGATTTGGGAAAACGACCGCGTAGCGACTCTCTCCGGCAATTTGCCTCTGAAAGTCTCAAAGTGGCCGATTGTCCTAAAATTGATCACGGCCAGCCTCAAGCTTCGGACAATTTTTGAATGATATGTCATCTATCTTACTGATTTTCATATTACTTTCAAAATTGTTGATGATAGTGGCATTTGGCTTGAATAATGCATGTTGCTTGGGATATACACCCGCCATGTGAGATGTTCTGCTGGAGAAAAGCGTTGAGTGAGAATATCGATCTTAGCAGTTATGAGCTCTCGGAAGACGAGGAGTTCATGAATGCAAATCAAAGGGCATACTTCCGGGCCAAACTGGTTGCGTGGAAGAATGACATCCTTCGTGAAGCGCGCGAGACCCTCGACCACCTCGCTGAGGAAAGCGCGAACCATCCCGATCTTGCGGACCGGGCATCCTCCGAAACAGACCGAGCGATCGAACTGAGAGCCCGCGACAGACAGCGCAAGCTGATCTCCAAGATCGACGCCGCCCTGCAGCGGATCGATGACGGGACTTACGGTTATTGCGAAGAGACCGGTGAGCCGATCGGGCTGCGCCGTCTGGATGCAAGGCCGATCGCGACATTGTCGATCGAGGCGCAGGAACGCCACGAGCGGCGCGAGAAGGTCTACCGCGACGAGTGATCCGTCGGCAGGCGGGTTCTGGCGAGGGCTGAAGTCTTCGAGACTGATCAGGTCTCGCGGAACGATGTTCTTGCTTTCGGCCATCGCCCATATCAAAGCGGCATATTGCAGATTGAAAAGGCCATGCGTCCGGATGGATGCATGGCCTTTATTTGTTTGATCCTGACGGCGTGAGCGTCAGTGTGGACCGGATGTGGTCAGGTCTTCTTGCGGTCGAAGGTCATCTCGCCGAAGATCTTGGCGATCTCGTTCTGGAGGATCTGTTCGTCGCGGCTGACGCCGGTGATCGGCGGGGCGACATTCGCCTGGGCCGGCCGGGCTTGCGCCGGCTTTGGCTCGGGCGACAGCGGGATTCGATCCATTTCCGCCTGGAGGATGCTTTCGAAGTTCGTGGCATTTGGGGGCGCGTCAAAGGCGGCTGGCTCGACGCTTCTTGGCGACGGGATCCAAGGTTCCTGCGTCCTGCTCTCTGGCGACGTCTCGGGGGTGTCGGCATTGCGGTTGGCCCCGCTTTGAGGGCGCGGCGCGGGCTTGATGATCCGCTGGCGGGCACGCTCCAGGGCGTCTTCCGCGTCGTCCGTGAAGATGCTGCCCGTGCCTGTCAGTATGGTCTTGGCAGGCTGCATGGGCGGTGTGGAAAAGCCCATCGGCTCGACCGAAACGGGATTGCCCCGTGATGCGCCCGTCTGCGGCGCAACGGTCGCCGACATCGTCTGGCCACCTGGATTCGGGGCAGCAGGATTGGCGGGTCTTGCCGATTGATCCGGCGCGGACACAGCCGGGGCGGGTTCCGCGGCGCCGCGCGACAGCGCCGCTTCGCTGCGCAGCATGCTGACGGCCTCGTCCAGACCGCGCTCCATATCCTCGACCCTCTTGACGGTCACGTCGTCGTCTGCCGGGCCCTGGTCCGGTGCGGCTTCCGCAACCGGTTTTGCGACCGGTGTTACCGCCTGTATCGTGGCGATATCGAAGGTGTCGGCGGCGCTCGGATTTTCGAACGTGCCGGCATTCTGGCCGTCTGCGGCGGAATAGCGGTTGGGAATGTTGCTTTCGATGACGATGTCTGTCGAGCCGCCGATCATCACGAGGTGTTCGACGTCGTCGCGGCGGATCAGCACGATCTGGCGGCGGGTGTCGACGGCGGCGTGCTCGAGGACCTGAAGGCGGCTCTTCTTGTTTCGCTTGACCCGGGCGACGAAGGACGTCGGCGCGCGGCGCTTCAGAACCCACAGCATGCCGATGAAAACGATGAGGGCGACCGAGACGATCGCCGTCGCAAGAAGGAACCGTCCGCCATAGCCTGCCAGCACGTCGTCCATCTCAGTCTGTCACTCCTGTGTCGCTCGGTTCGATTGAACCTTTTTTGGGTGCATCGCGCAATCATCCTTGAAAACTTGTCCAGAGATAAATTGGCCGCAAAGAGGCGCCGTGATGATTTTTGTCCGAACAACATCGGCAAAAGGTCATGAATGTCTGTGAATGTGTGCGCGAATGATGCATTGGAAGCTTTTGGCGCTTCTGACAAATTGCTAAACAGGGGTGCTGCGCCGATTCCATCACATGCCACCTTCTTCGCTGGGACGAACAGGGCGCCAGACACGAGGTTCGATGACGAGACTGCAAGCAGGCGACACAAGACGCGCACCGTTGATTGACCGGAGCGCTCAATCGGGACTTGGCCTCCGCATCGTTCTCCTGGCGCTGACACTGATCGTGGCGGCGGCGGCGATCGTGTATTTCCAGGCCTCTCTCGACAGCGAACTGGTGCTCGGCCTGCTCGGCATCCTCGCCATGGTCGGGATCTTCTTTCTCGTGTCGACCGTGATCGGCTTCGTTTCGGTGATGCCGCCGGCGTCTGCCGATACGCTGGCGCGCGGTTATCTCGACAGTCATCCCGACGGAATGCTGATCACCGACATCCGCGGGCGGGTGATCTATGCCAATGCCGCCTATGGTCAATTGACCGGGGCGACAAAGGCGACCGAAGTGCAGACGCTCGAGACGCTGTTGTCGCGCAGCGACGAATCCAATGAAGCGCTCTACAAGCTGACCAATGCGTTGAGGGAAAAGACCGAAGGCCAGGAGGAATTCCGCCTGCTGCGCCCCTTCGGCGGGGCGGTCACCGGGTCGGGGTCCGGCGCCCACTGGTACAGGCTGAAGGCGCGCGCCCTTGCGACGCAGGGCACGCAAAAGCCCGAACTGTTCATCTGGCAGATCACCGACATCACTGCAGAGCGGGAAGATCAGGAGCGCTTCTTCAAGGAGTTGCAGAACGCCATCGACTATCTCGACCATGCGCCGGTCGGCTTCTTCTCTGCAGGCCGCAAGGGCGAGATCTTCTACATCAACGCCACACTTGCCGAGTGGCTGGGGCTCGATCTTGCAACGTTCACACCGGGTTCGATGGCGATTGCCGATCTGGTGGCGGGCGAGGGGCTGTCGCTCATCAACTCGGTGCAGGCCGAGCCTGGCACCAAGAAGACGGAAGCGCTGGACCTCGACATGCGCCGTTCCGACGGGCGCAGCCTGCCGGTTCATCTGGTCCATCAGGTGCGCTCGACGCGTGATGGTGCGCCGGGCGAAAGCCGCACGGTGATCCTGACGCGGCAGGCATCCGCCTCCGGTGACGGCGCGGCCACCGCCGCCTCGATGCGCTTTACCCGCTTCTTCAACAATACGCCGATGGCGATCGCCTCCGTCGACGGCGAAGGACGGATTCTCCGGACCAATGCGCCGTTCCTGAAGCTGTTTTCCGATCTGGTAAGCCGCGACGATGTCGATCAGGGCGCGATGATCGAGACGGTGCTGGCGAAACTGGAGCGTCCGAAGATGGAGGCGGCGCTGGCCGCCGCGCGCGACCGGCAGGGCGACATCGCGCCGATTGACAGCCGCCATCCCGGCGACGAGACGCGGCACTTCCGCTTCTACGTCAATGCCGTCATCGACCAGAGCGACGAGGCGCCGGAAGAGGCGGCGATCGTTTATGCGGTCGAGGTGACCGAGCAGAAGGCGCTCGAGACACAGATGGCGCAGACGCAGAAGATGAATGCCGTGGGCACGCTGGCCGGCGGTATCGCTCATGACTTCAACAATGTGCTGACCGCGATCCTGCTCTCCTCCGACCATCTGCTTCTGCAGGCGCGTCCGTCGGACGCCAGCTTCTCCGACCTGATGGAGATCAAGCGCAACGCCAACCGCGCTGCCGTGCTCGTCCGTCAGTTGCTCGCCTTCTCGCGCAAGCAGACGCTGAGGCCGGCGATCCTCAACCTGACCGACGTCATCGGCGACCTGCGCATGCTGGTCGAACGGCTGATTTCCGGCACGAACGTCAAGCTGACGGTCGAGTATGGCCGCGATCTCTGGCCGGTGAAGACCGACCTGTCGCAGTTCGAGCAGGTGCTGATCAATCTCTGTGTGAATGCCCGTGACGCCATGCCGGAGGGCGGGGCCCTGACGATCCGGACTCGGAACCTGTCTTCGGCCGAGGTTGGCGCGTTCAATTACCCCGGCATGCCGGCCGAAGAGATGGTCGCCGTCGAGGTCGCGGATACCGGTACGGGCATTCCGAAGGAGATCATGGACAAGATCTTCGAACCCTTCTTCACCACCAAGGAAGTGGGCAAGGGAACGGGTCTCGGGCTTGCCATGGTCTACGGCATCGTCAAGCAATCGGGCGGCTTCATCTATCCGGAGTCGGAAGTCGGCAAGGGCACGACCTTCCGCATCTTCCTGCCGCGCCACATTCCGGAGGTGCAGCCGACCGTCGTGGAAGTCGACGGTGCGCAGGCGGCGGCCAGCGCCGCACCGTTGGCGCCGGCAAAGGCACCGGAGCAGGTGGACCTGACCGGCAAGTCCGCCGTCGTTCTCCTCGTCGAGGACGAGGAAGCGGTGCGCCGCGGCGGCAAGCGCATGCTGGAGACCCGCGGCTATACGGTTCACGAGGCCGGCTCCGGCGTCGAGGCGCTTGAGATCATCGAGGAGCTGAACGGCGAAGTCGATATCGTCGTCTCCGACGTCGTCATGCCGGAGATGGACGGGCCGAGCCTGCTCAAAGAAATCCGCAAGATCTACCCGGACATGAAGTTCATCTTCGTTTCCGGTTATGCGGAAGACGCCTTTGCCCGGAACCTGCCGGAGGATGCGAAGTTCGGCTTCCTGCCCAAACCCTTCTCGTTGAAGCAGTTGGCGGAAGCCGTGTGGGACATGCTCGGCCAGAAGGACTGATCGCGTCGCTAAGCAACCGCGCTGCCTTCTGCAGAGATAAAAAATGCCGGCCACGAGGGCCGGCATTTTTGTTTGCGTCGGTGATGCGTTACCGTCAGCTTGCCATGGCGACGGCGATGCCGGCGGCCAGGCGGGCGTTGTTTTCAACGAGCGCGATGTTCGTCTTCAGGCTGCGGCCGTCGGTGAGACGATAGATGTCGGAGAGCAGGAACGGCGTGACTTCCTTGCCCTTGATGTCGGCATCCTCGGCATTGGCGAGCGCGCGCTTGATATAGATTTCCATTTCGTTGCGCGGGATTTCGTCTTCTTCCGGCACCGGATTGGCAATCAGCATGCCGCCGCCAAGCACCAGGGCCTCGCGCGTTTTCTGGAAATGGGCGATCGCCTCGGGGCTGTTGAGCATCAGCGGGCTTTTGAGGCCGGAGGAGCGCGACCAGAAGGCGGGGAATTCGTGCGACCCATAGGTAACGACCGGCACGCCGCGTGTCTCAAGCACTTCCAGTGTCTTCGGAATGTCGAGGATCGCCTTGGCGCCGGCGCAGACGACGATGACGGACGTCCGGGCCAGTTCCTCAAGATCGGCGGAAATGTCGAAGCTCAGTTCCGCGCCGCGATGCACGCCGCCGATCCCGCCGGTGGCGAACACGCGGATGCCGGCGCGGGCGGCGGCGATCATGGTCGCGGCAACCGTCGTCGCTCCCGTGCGCCGCTCGGCGATGGCGAAGGCGATGTCGGCGCGCGAAACCTTCATGGCGCCGGTCGTCTGCGACAGCGCCTCCAGCTCGGCATCTTCCAGGCCGACATGCAGCTTGCCGGCGATGACCGCAATCGTTGCCGGAACCGCACCCTCGGCGCGGATGATCGCCTCGACGCTGCGCGCCATCTGCAGGTTGCCCGGATAGGGCATGCCATGGGTGATGATGGTCGATTCGAGTGCGACGATCGGCAGACCCTGCACCTTGGCGTCGGCGACTTCCTTCGAATAGGTGATCGGGAAATTGTGGGCGGGTGTGGTCATAATCGGATCCATCATCAGACGTGTTTCGGTGTTCATGCCAGAAGGCGGGGTTCGGGTACAAGCGCCAAGGCGGCATCGAGCGTGGCACGGCTCATATTTTCCGCGGCTGCCAGAGGCGATTGCAATGTGATTACGGCGGCTGCCGCGCCGGCGCGCAAGGACTGAGGCAACCTCTCGCCGTCGAGGGTCGCCGCGATCACGCCGGAGGCAAAGGCATCGCCGGCGCCGGTGACATCGGCAATTTCGGGTAACGCCGGTGGTGCCAGGGCGCAGGCCATGTCGTCGCGGAAGGCGACGAGCGCGTTCTTGCCGCGGGTGATGACTGCGCCACGCAAACCCTGGCCGCGCAGCAGGTCCGGCCAGCCTGAAGGATCGTCCGGCCTTGTTTCGGCAATCGCTTCGGCTTCCGCTTCGTTCATGAAGAGCATGTGCAGATGAGGAAGGGCAGATCTGAAGCGGACGACCTTGGCCGGCGAGATGGCGATGGCGGCAAGGGGAATGCCGCGCTTGGCCGCCACGTCCGCCAGTGCGATGATCGTCTCGGCGGGCATGTTGCCGTCGGTCAGGATAAGGTCGGCCGCCGTGATCGCATCGCGGATCTGGCGCATGGAGAGGCGGCGCGTAGAGAAGAGGCTGTATAGCTCCATGTCCGCGATGCCGATCACCAGATTGCCGTCCTTCTCCAGGATCGCGGTATAGCTCGGCGTCTGCCGGTCGAGAAAGGTGAGCGGACGGTCGTCGATGCCGGCCCGCTCGGCGGCGTCCGCCACCATCTCTCCGGCCTGATCGCCGCCGCGTGGAGAAATGAGCGTGACGGCATGGCCAAGCCGGGCCAGGTTCTGCGCGGCATTGAAGCCACCGCCGCCGGGTTCGGTGAACCAGCGGCCCGGATTGGAGGCACCCGGCACGGTCGCTGTCGAAATGCGCGCCCGCCGGTCGATATGGGCACCGCCGATGACGAGGATTCGTTTGCTCATTTAAGCCTGCCGGAGATGCGCGATTCGGACGAAACAGGCATCCCGAAGGTTCTTTGCCGGCTGCGGCAAGCCCTTGTTTCCACACCCGAAAACGAAAAGAGAACAAACGCCATATTGTTATTTTCTTTCATTGGCTTGCATGGGTCTTGCGCAACGAGAACAAAATGTGTACATATTCGTCATCGACGGCTTCATTGCCTGTGCGGCTTCAATAACCTAAAGGTGGATCAAATGGCACAAAATTCTTTGCGGCTCGTAGAGGACAAATCCGTGGATAAAAGCAAGGCACTTGAAGCTGCACTCTCCCAGATCGAACGGTCGTTCGGCAAGGGATCGATCATGAAGCTCGGTTCCAATGAGAATGTCGTCGAAATCGAAACCATTCCGACCGGCTCGCTGGGCCTGGACATCGCGCTCGGCGTCGGCGGCCTGCCGAAGGGCCGCATCATCGAGATCTTCGGACCGGAAAGCTCCGGCAAGACGACGCTGGCGCTGCAGACGATTGCGGAAGCCCAGAAGAAGGGCGGCATTTGCGGCTTCATCGACGCCGAACATGCGCTCGATCCGGTCTATGCCCGCAAGCTCGGCGTCGATCTTCAGAACCTTCTGATCTCCCAGCCGGACACCGGTGAACAGGCGCTTGAAATCACCGACACGCTGGTGCGCTCCGGTGCGCTCGACGTTCTCGTCATCGACTCGGTTGCCGCCCTGACGCCGCGTGCCGAAATCGAAGGCGAAATGGGCGACAGCCTGCCGGGTCTGCAGGCGCGCCTGATGAGCCAGGCGCTGCGCAAGTTGACCGCCTCGATCTCGCGTTCGAACTGCATGGTCATCTTCATCAACCAGATCCGCATGAAGATCGGTGTCATGTTCGGTTCGCCGGAAACGACGACCGGCGGCAATGCGCTCAAGTTTTATGCGTCGGTTCGCCTCGACATCCGCCGGATCGGTTCCGTCAAGGACCGCGACGAAGTTGTCGGCAACCAGACGCGCGTCAAGGTCGTCAAGAACAAGATGGCGCCGCCCTTCAAGCAGGTCGAGTTCGACATCATGTATGGCGAAGGCGTGTCGAAGACCGGCGAGCTGATCGACCTCGGCGTCAAGTCCGGCATCGTCGAGAAGTCCGGCGCCTGGTTCTCCTATAACAGCCAGCGCCTCGGGCAGGGCCGCGAGAACGCCAAGCAGTTCCTGCGCGATAATCCCGACACGATGGCCGAGATCGAGATGGCGTTGCGCCAGAATGCCGGTCTCATTGCTGAGCAGTTCCTGGACAAGGGCGGCGAGGACGACGACGGCGACGCGGCTGCCGACGGCTGAGACTGTCAGTGGGCTGGCGGCCAATTCTTCGCCGGTCAGCTGAACATAGGGACAGCGTTGTTCCCGGCTTTTGCGGCCGCACATCATGATGATGTGCGGCCGTTTCCGTTTGTTCTGGACAGTCATGGGGGCGTTGGATAAAAGCCAGTGGTTTTGTTGAATAATCCGCCTGCACGGCGGGTGGCAGTGAAGGGTCAAGCATGAGCGGCGTGAACGACATCCGGTCGACATTCCTCGACTATTTCAAGACGAACGGACACGAGGTGGTCGCCTCCAGTCCGCTCGTGCCGCGCAACGATCCGACGCTGATGTTCACCAATGCCGGCATGGTGCAGTTCAAGAACGTCTTCACGGGTCTGGAAAGCCGGCCCTATTCGACGGCAGTCACCGCGCAGAAATGCGTGCGCGCCGGCGGCAAGCACAACGACCTCGACAATGTCGGCTATACCGCGCGTCACCACACCTTCTTCGAGATGCTCGGCAACTTCTCCTTCGGCGACTATTTCAAGGATCGCGCGATCGAGCTTGCCTGGAACCTGATCACCAAGGAATTCGGCATCGACCGCAACCGGCTGATGGTCACGGTCTATCACACGGACGACGAAGCCTTCGACCTGTGGAAGAAGATCGCTGGCCTGCCGGAGGAGAAGATCATCCGCATTCCGACGAGCGACAATTTCTGGGCGATGGGCGATACCGGTCCCTGCGGTCCCTGTTCGGAAATTTTCTACGACCACGGCGATCATATCTGGGGTGGTCCGCCCGGCTCTCCGGAAGAGGATGGCGACCGTTTCATTGAGATCTGGAACCTCGTCTTCATGCAGTACGAGCAGGTGACGAAGGAAGAGCGCCTCGACCTGCCGCGGCCCTCCATCGACACCGGCATGGGGCTGGAGCGCATTGCCGCCCTCCTGCAGGGCAAGCACGACAATTACGACATCGATCTGTTCCGGGCCCTGATTGCGGCGTCGGAAGAGGCAACCGGCGTCAAGGCCGAGGGCGAGAGACGGGCGAGCCACCGGGTCATCGCCGACCATCTGCGTTCGGCTGCGTTCCTGATCGCCGACGGTGTCCTGCCGTCGAACGAAGGTCGCGGCTATGTGCTCCGCCGCATCATGCGTCGCGCCATGCGCCACGCCGAACTGCTCGGCGCCCGTGATCCGCTAATGTGGCGCCTGTTGCCGACGCTGGTTCAGGAGATGGGCCGCGCCTATCCGGAACTGGTGCGCGCTGAGGCGCTGATTTCCGAAACGTTGAAGCTCGAGGAAACCCGCTTCCGCAAGACGCTCGAGCGCGGACTCGTTCTCCTGAACGATGCGACGACCGATCTTTCCAAGGGCGGCATGCTCGACGGCGAAACCGCATTCAAGCTCTACGACACCTACGGCTTCCCGCTCGATCTGACGCAGGACGCGTTGCGCGCCCGCGGCATCGGCGTAGACATTGCCGGCTTCACCGACGCCATGGAGCGCCAGAAGGCGGAAGCGCGCGCCAGCTGGTCCGGGTCCGGCGACAAGGCGACCGAAACGATCTGGTTCGAGCTGAAGGAAAAGTTCGGTGCGACCGAATTCCTCGGCTACGACACGGAGACCGCCGAAGGCGTGATCCAGGCGGTCGTGCGCGACGGCGCCGCCGTCGGCGAAGCAAAGGCCGGTGACGCGGTCCAGGTCGTCGTGAACCAGACGCCGTTCTACGGCGAATCCGGTGGCCAGATGGGCGATACCGGTGTCATTTCAGGTGAAGATTTCGCCATCACGGTGACCGATACCCAGAAGAAGGGCGAAGGTGTCTTCGTCCATTACGGCACGGTCAGCGAAGGTGTGGTCAAGAGCGGCGAGGAAGTTGTTCTGACCGTCGATCACGCCCGCCGGTCGCGGCTGCGCGCCAACCACTCGGCAACGCATCTGCTGCACGAGGCTCTGCGCGAGGTTCTCGGCACGCATGTGGCCCAGAAGGGCTCGCTGGTGGCGCCCGAGCGGCTGCGCTTCGACGTCTCGCATCCCAAGCCCATGTCGGTCGAGGAGCTGAAGGTCGTCGAGGACATGGCCAACGAGATCATCCTGCAGAATTCGCCGGTGACGACACGCCTGATGAGCGTCGACGATGCGATCGCCGAGGGCGCCATGGCGCTGTTCGGCGAGAAGTATGGTGACGAGGTGCGCGTGGTGTCGATGGGCACGGGCGTGCGCGGCGCCAAGTCCAACCGGCCGTATTCCGTCGAACTCTGCGGCGGCACGCATGTCGGCTCAACCGGCGAGATCGGTCTCGTGCGGGTTCTGTCCGAAAGCGCGGTCGGCGCCGGCGTCCGCCGCATCGAGGCGGTGACGGGCGAGGGCGCACGCGCCTATCTGGCCGAGCAGGACGAACGCGTGAAGACGCTCGCCGCGACGCTCAAGGTTCAGCCGGCCGACGTGCTGTCGCGGGTCAGCGCCATGATGGACGAGCGTCGCAAGCTCGAGAAGGAACTGGCGGAGGCCAAGCGTCAGCTGGCGCTCGGTGGTGGCAAATCGAGCGATGGCGCCGGCGATGTCCGTGAGGTTGGCGGTGTCAAATATCTCGGCAAGGTACTCAACGGCGTCTCGCCGCGCGACCTCAAGGGTCTGGCGGACGATGGCAAGGCCGGTCTCGGCTCGGGTGTCGTCACCTTCATCGGCATTTCGGATGACGGCAAGGCAAGCGCCGTCGTCGCGGTCACGCCGGACCTGACGGGCCGCTTCAGCGCTGTCGATCTCGTGCGCGTGGCATCGGCAGCACTTGGCGGCCAGGGTGGCGGCGGTCGTCCGGACATGGCGCAGGCCGGCGGGCCGGATGCGGGCAAGGCCAATGCAGCGATCGAGGCCGTGGCCGAGGCGCTCGCCGGCTAAGAGATAGCGCAATCCTGATAGGCCCGAAGGACCGTGCAGACATGGTCAGCCTTCGGGCTTTTTGCCTTTCTGGCACCGCTTCACGGGTGTTTTATACGTGGCGGTTAGTCAATCTTTCACGCCTTCGAGATAAGTTAGATATATCAGTGCTCGCAGGAAGGCGACGGACGTGTCGCCTTGATGACAGGCGTGTGCGGCGAGACCCGAAGGCGCAAAGTTGGAAAATCTGCTCAATATCGCGACGATGATGATCTGTACGTCGATCATCACGGTTTTCATGGCAATAGGTTTTTCCATTCATGCGGTGTTTCGCCCGCAGGACACGGCAATCCGGTTGTGGGCCGCGACGATGTGGATGGCGACGGGCGCGATGGTTCTCCTTGCCCTCCGGGCGAGTTGGCCATTCTGGCTGACGGTGGGTCTCGGCAATGGTCTGACCGTTGCGGCATACGGACTGCTGTGGACGGGGTTCCGGGTGTTCTTCGGCAAGGATCCGAAATGGCATTTTGCCTTTCTGGGCATGCTGGTCTGGTTTGGTTGCCTTGCAGGTCTCGATTGGGTGCGCGGCGACGTCAATTATCGCATCATGCTGATGGCGTTGCTTCTGTCGGCCTATACGCTGCCCATTTGCCTGGAGGCGTGGGCGGGCTGGAAGCAGGAGCGCTTGCCGACCGCGCTTGTCTGCAGCCTTTTCTTCCTCACCCATAGCGTTACCTATCTCGTGCGCATCCCGTTCGCCATCATTCGTCCGGCCGACCCTTATCTCGGCACCGCCTGGTCGCCCTGGTTTGCATTCCTGACGCTGGAAGCCTTCGTGCACGTGCTTTTCACGACCCTGTCGATCATCGTGCTGATCAAGGAGCGGGCGGAGGCAAGGTACAGGACTGCCGCGGAAACCGACAGTCTGACCGGGGCTCCGAACCGCAGCCATTTCGTTCACTCCGTGGAGCGGTATCTCGCGAACAAGACCGAGCCTTTTGTCTTCGCACTGATGGATCTCGACAATTTCAAGCTGATCAATGACCGCTACGGGCATCTGGCCGGCGATCAGGTTCTCAAGGCATTCGCCGAGCTCCTGAGCGCGCATTTGCCGCGCGCCTCCATGTTTGGCCGGATCGGCGGCGAGGAATTCGCGATGCTGATCGGTGAACTGGAGGAAAAGGCCGCGATCGGGGTTCTGGAAGCGGTCCGGATGGCGACGGAAAGCCTGGAGCCGGGAATATTGGCAGGTGTGCCCGGAGTAACTGTCAGCATCGGTGCCGTCACCTCCGCCGCCGGCCTGGGGGGCTTCGACAATCTCATGGCCGCCGCTGACGTGGCGCTTTATGTGGCAAAGGGACAGGGGCGCAATCAGCTCTGTCTTTATGATCCGGTTCACGCGCTGCAGACAATCGGGGAGGCTGAGGCGCATGACGAACGGCAGGTCAGCGATCCACGGTTATCAATCAGCACTTGACCGCGACGATCTGATGGCGTTCAGGGCATCGTCCACCGTGGCAAAGAACGCCACGCGCGGCTCCGCGACCCCGTGCGCACGCAGCATCTTGGCCGTGTCGTAACTTGCCCCGCAGATCATGTAGGACACGTTGTTACGCGAGGCCTTGCGCAGCGAGCTTTCGATGACATTGGCGGCGGTGGAATCGATGAACGGCACGGACGAGCAGTCGAGCAGGAAGTTGCGCCGCTGGTCGGCGATGCGGTCGAGAACGGAGCCGACCGTGGCCGCCGCGCCAAAGAAGAAGACGCCGTTGATGTGATAGACGACGGTATCTGGATCGTCGGCGACAACGGGGCGCTCCTTCTCGTTTTCCTCGTCTTTCAGCTCCACCGCAAAATTGCGTCGCGCGGCCTCGCTGACGACGATCGCCTTGCCCATCCTGTTGATGAACAACATAGCGCCGAGCGCGAAGCCGCCGATGATGCCCTCCGTCAGGTCGCGGAAGATGACGAGCGCCAGCGTGACGATCAGCACCATGGCGTCGCCGCGGGACGAACGCATGAGCGCGGCGAAGGCGTGCTTCTCGATCATGTTGTAGGAGACCACGGCCAGGAGGCCGGCAAGCGCGGCGAGCGGAATGTAGGCCGCGAGCGGTGCGGCGATCAGCATGAAGAGAAGCAGGAAGATGGAATGCATCATGCCCGAAAACGGGCTGGTGGCGCCGGCGCGAACATTGGTCGCCGTGCGGGCGATCGTACCGGTCACGCAGATGCCGCCGAAGAGCGGCGAGGCGATATTGGCGACCCCTTGGGCGACCAGTTCCATGTTCGAACGATGGCGGCGTCCGGTCATGCCGTCGGCGACGACGGCGGAGAGTAGCGATTCGATGGCGCCGAGCAGCGCGAAGGAGAAGGCGCTCGGCAGGACGGCCAGCACTTTGTCGAGGCTGATTTCCGGCAGGCTCGGGGCGGGAAGGGTGCGTGGAATGCCGCCGAAGCGGCTGCCGATGGTCTCGACCGGCAGCGACAGGAGGGCCGCGGCGAGTGACGCGAGCGCCACGGCGATCAGCATGTTCGGCCAGTTGGGGCGCAGCCGCTTGACGGCGAGGATCAGCAGGATCGTTCCGGCTGAGATGGCAAGCGCGGATGGGTTCAGCGTTCCGAGCGATGCGATCAGCTGCTGGTATTTGGGAATGATGGGGCCGGCCTCCGGCGCGGCGAGCGTCAGCCCCAAGAGATCCTTGATCTGGCTCGAAAAGATGATGACGCCGATACCGGCGGTAAAGCCGACAGTGACGGGATAGGGGATGAACTTGATGTAGTTGCCGAGCTTCAGCCAGCCGGCGGCCATCATCATCAGGCCGGAGAGCGCTGTCGCCAGCAACAACCCGTCAACGCCGAACTGGTTGACCGTCGCAGCGACCAGAACGATGAAGGCGCCGGCCGGTCCGCCGACCTGGTGACGGCTGCCACCAAGCGCCGAGACGAAGAAGCCGCCGACAATGGCGGTAAACAGGCCGCGGTCTGGCGTGACGCCGGAGGCAATGGCGATTGCCATGGAAAGCGGCAGGGCGACGATCGCGACCGTCAGGCCCGACAGCGCATCCTGCTTGAAGCGCGCCGACGAATATCCTTCCTGTAACACAGTGACGAGTTTTGGAACCAGGCGGTCGGTCATGGCTAAACTTCGGTCCTGAAAGATTGGCCGGGACATAGGCCAATGAAAGATGACCGATGATGCACCAGAGTCTCGTGAATAAGAAGAGGGCTCCAACCGTGAAGGCGGTTCAATCAGAACGGTGGAGGGGCCTCAGATCGCCGCGACAATCGAAAGTCAGGCGTTCTTCTGCATCTCTGCGGCCGCTGCGTTGTCGAGCGCCTCGGCGCGTTGATAGGCCGGCCGCGCGGACAGGCGGGCATGATAATCGCGGAAGGCGGGACGGTCGTCGATAGAGCCGAATTTCAGGCCCCAGTCGATGTGCGATCCGACATAGACGTCGGCGGCGGTGAAGCGGTCGCCGGTGATGAACGGGTGGGCAGAGACGGCCGCTTCCAGCGTATCCATGACCCTTTCGAAGCTGCCGTAGCCGACCATGCCGCGCCGCTCGGTGGGAACTTCGACACCGAGTGACCGATTGGTGACGGCGGCTTCCAGCGGGCCGGCGGCGAAGAACAGCCAGCGATAGTAGGCGGCGCGTTCGTGCGGGCGAGGTATAAGGCCGGCCTCGGGATAGGCATCGGCGAGATAGGCGCAGATCGCCGCGCATTCGGTGACGACGGCATCGCCGTGCAGGATGGAAGGCACCTTGCCCATCGGATTGACGGCCTTGTAGGCGTCCGTCTTCATCGGCGGGCCGAAGGGGATGATCCGGGCTTCGTAGGGAACGCCGGTCTCCTCCAGCATCCAGCGCGCGATGCGGCCGCGTGACATCGGGTTCGTATAGAAGATGATCTGCGCCATGCCGGCCTCCCGTCCGTTTTCGGGAGACTTTGCCGTCTTTGTGTGTGGAAGAAAAGACGGTCGTTAAAAAAGAAAACCCGGCGCGAGGCCGGGTTTCCGTCAAAGTCGATGGTGAGCCCGATCAGGCTGCCATGGCCTTCTTCAGGTTCTCGTCGATCTTGTCGAGGAAGGCGGTGGTGGAGAGCCAAGGCTGATCGGGGCCGATCAGCAGCGCCAGGTCCTTGGTCATGAAGCCGGATTCGACGGTTTCGATGCAGACCTTTTCCAGCGTCTCGGAGAACTTGGCGAGTGCTGCGTTGTCGTCGAGCTTGGCGCGGTGCGCGAGGCCACGCGTCCAGGCGAAGATCGAGGCGATCGAGTTCGTCGAGGTTTCCTGGCCCTTCTGGTGCTGGCGGTAGTGACGGGTCACGGTGCCGTGGGCGGCTTCGGCTTCGACCGTCTGGCCGTCCGGCGTCATCAGAACCGAGGTCATCAGGCCGAGCGAGCCGAAGCCCTGGGCGACGATGTCGGACTGGACGTCGCCGTCGTAGTTCTTGCAGGCCCAGACATAGCCGCCGGACCACTTCAGCGCGGACGCGACCATGTCGTCGATCAGGCGGTGCTCGTACCACAGCTTGGCGGCGTCGAACTTGTCCTTGAACTCGGCGTCGAAGACTTCCTGGAACAGATCCTTGAAGCGGCCGTCATAGGCCTTGAGGATGGTGTTCTTGGTCGACAGGTAGCAGGGAACGCCGCGCTGCAGGGCATAGTTGAACGATGCGCGGGCGAAATCCTTGATCGAGTCGTCGAGGTTGTACATGGCCATGGCAACGCCGGAGGAGGGCGCGTCGAAGACGTCGTGCTCGATCGTCTGGCCGTCGTCGCCGACGAACTTGATCGACAGCTTGCCCTTGCCGGGGAACTTGAAGTCGGTGGCGCGGTACTGGTCGCCGAAGGCGTGACGGCCGACGATGATCGGCTTGGTCCAGCCCGGAACGAGGCGCGGAACGTTCTTCATGATGATCGGTTCGCGGAAGATGACGCCGCCGAGAATGTTGCGGATGGTGCCGTTCGGCGACTTCCACATCTTCTTCAGGCCGAATTCCTCGACGCGGGCTTCGTCCGGCGTGATCGTGGCGCACTTGACGCCGACGCCGTGCTTCTTGATGGCGTTTGCGGCATCGACGGTGACCTGGTCGTCGGTGGCGTCGCGGTTTTCGACCGAGAGGTCGTAATATTCGATCTCGAGATCAAGGTAGGGGAGGATCAGCTTGTCCTTGATGAACTGCCAGATGATGCGGGTCATCTCGTCGCCGTCGAGATCGACGACAGGGTTTGCTACCTTGATCTTTTCCATGAATGCCTCTTCTTGTTCGCTCAATGGGGCGCAACGCCCGGAAGAATGAAATCCGGTCGCCTATAGCATTGTGACGCGGCAAGGCAAAGATAAGGAGCGGCGAAAGTGCGAGAAAATCGCGGCCGCTGCCGGCAATTTGTCTTCTTGCTGCCCCGGCCGCGTGCACGGCTGCAACGGCCGGTGATTTTTTGCCGCCCGCGGCCTTCTGGCCGATAGGGAACGTCGCAAAAAGCTGCTAATCGACGGGCGATCGCGCCGCGTTGCCGGATATGTCGTCCGGTGCCGCCTTTTTCAGGAAGGTCAGACTGATGAAAACCGGATCCCTCTGTGCTCTTTTTGTTGTTTCCCTGCTGTCTTCGACCGTGGCCGCGCAGGCCGGCGTCGATCCGCTCGTGCCGGTCAAGGAAGTCATGCAGGCGGTCGTCACCAATGCCGGGCCGGACGGCGCCTCGGGCGAAGACAGCGACACGGGGACGGACAACCAGTCGACGGGCGACCAGTCGGCACAGGGCGCCAGTGGCGACGCGCAGGCGACCGACGGCGGCGACGAGGATTCCGACATTCCCTATATCGACTATCTTTCCGACGAATGGCTCGACCGCGATTTCAGCGCCGAGATCGCCAAGCTCTACCGCGAGGGCTCGCAGCGGGCTGCGGAAAAGGACGAACCTTTCATCGACTACGAGCCGGTCATCGGTGCGCAGGATTTCTGCCCGCTGAAGGATGTGGACGTGAAACTCGCCGGTGAAAAGGACGGCGTCTACGATGTGGTCGCCAGCTTCAAGGCCGAGAGCTGCTTCGGCGACGACAACGATTCCGAAGCGGTGACGCAGACGCATTTCCGGGTGATCGAGGAGAACGGCAAGCCGGTGATCGACGACATCGTCGTCAAGCGGGGTGATGAAGAGCAGGACTCGTTCAAGAAGATCATGCAGGATTATCTCGCCCAGAAGCAGTAAGTCACCGGATGGTGACTAGCGGCTCAGCCTTTCGAGGGTTTGAATGTGGCGTGCGATTTGCTGGCGCCCGAGCATCGCGCCGTGGCCGATATGAAAATGTTGACCGCCTACATCGAGCAGCGATTGCAGTTGCATGGCGACAAGGGCTGGATCGTCCTCGAAGGGCGGCCGCTTTGGCGTCTTGAGGCGAATGATGCCGCCAAGCAAGATGCCGGAGGAGATCAGGTCGCTGACGAGCATGTTACGGTCATCCAGTTCGACCGAGAGCGACCCGCCGGTATGGCCGGGCGTATGGCGCACGCTGCCGGCAATGCCGAAGGGGAGTAGGGAAAACACTTCCGCACCGGCAAGTTCGATATCGGCCTCGAAACCGTCATACGCGGCACTGGCGAGGCCGGAGGCCTTGAACAGGCGGCCGAACGGTCCGGTCGGACAATAGTGCACCGGTCTTTCCTGAGCATAGAAGCAACGGTCTTCGCGGTGCGCAAGGATCGGGGCGCCGGTCAGTTCGCGCAGGCGTGCCGCGCCGCCGGCATGATCGACATGCGCATGGGTGACGACGATCAGCCTGACATCGGTCGGCCGCAGGCCCTCTCGCTTCAGGGCTGTCAGGAAGCGGGGCGCCGAGCCGGGGAGGCCGGTATCGACGATGATCGCTCCGCCGTCCGAGATGACGAGATAGGCGTTGATCATATAGAAAGGTGCGATGGGAATTCGGACGATCTTGTGCTGCACTAGTGGATCCCTTCTGCCTGGCTGCCGGCAGCACAGATAAATGCTCGTTTAATCATTGAAAAGAATGCACTTTTTTGTGCGAAACGCACCCGGAGGTAACGATGGACATCAGCGAGTGGCACAAGCTCGATCCCCTCAACTGTCCTGCGGTCCGCGCGTTGGAGACGATCAGCGGCAAATGGAAGCCGGCAATCCTCTTCGCGCTCGGCGGCGGGGTCCGGCGTTTCGGTGAGCTGCAGAAGGCGATCCCAACCATCAGCCACAAGACATTGACGCAGCAATTGCGCGAATTGGAGGATGCCGGCGTCGTTGACCGCCGGGTCTATGCGGTCGTGCCGCCGAAGACCGAATATTCGCTGACGGCATCCGGAGAGGCGCTGGGGCCGATCTTCCTTAAGCTTTACGCGTGGGGCGAAGAGCACGCGGCGCATTGAGGGGTTTCACCCGGAACCTCGGCCCGGCTTCGCGGAACCTTTGATTTCCCCGCCGTTCTGTGCCAGTGAGACGCCGAATTTTGCAAAGACCGAAGGCATCCGATGGCAGGCACCAACAGCGAACGCGAACTTCTGGCCGAAGGCCCGGCGATCATTCTCGTCGAGCCGCAGCTTGGCGAAAACATCGGCATGGTGGCGCGTGCCATGGCGAATTTCGGACTGGCGGAGCTGCGTCTGGTCAATCCGCGCGACGGCTGGCCGTCGGAAAAGGCGCGATCGGCAGCGTCGAAGGCCGATCACGTCATCGACGCCACCAGGGTTTTCGACACGCTGGAGGAGGCGATCGCCGATCTCAATTTCGTCTATGCGACGACGGCGCGCCAGCGCGACGGGTTCAAGCCGGTGCGGTCGCCGGTGATCGCCGCGACAACGCTGCGGGGCCGCTTTAAGGCCGGCGAGCGCACCGGCATCCTGTTCGGACGCGAGCGCTGGGGACTGACGAACGAGGAGGTGGCGCTCGCCGACGAAATCGTCACCTTTCCGGTCAATCCCGCCTTCGCCTCGCTCAATATCGCCCAGGCGGTGCTGCTGATGTCCTATGAATGGATGAAGTCCGGCATGGAGGATCTGGGCGAGACGCCGTTTGCCGCCGTCGAGCAGCGGCCGGCGACGAAGGAGGAGCTGTTCGGCCTGTTCGGGCAGGTGGAAGAGGCGCTCGATGCCCGCGGCTATTTCCGCCCGGAGGGCAAAAAGCCGCGAATGATCGAGAATTTGCGGGCGGTGCTGTCGCGTCGCGCCTTTACCGGGCAGGAGATCAGCGTGCTGCGCGGCGTGTTCGCCACCTTCGACCGCTACAGCCGCAAAAACCCGCGGGGAAAAGGCGCGCCCGAAGCCGTCGATGACGACAGCGAGGGCTGAGCGGCCTTGACGGACCTTTGCCGGGTCTGTTCCATCCCAAGGTGAAACGGAGTCGCCACCGATGCTCGAACGCCTGCGTTTGAGGAACATGCTTCTTGCCGGAGATCCGACCCTCATGCGGCTTCGCCTCGGCAGTCGCGTGGTCGTCAGTGTCTGCCTGTCGCTCGGGCTGATCTACCTGTTTTCAAGCCATGTGCACGCCTTGCCGGTGGCCGCCTACGGTCTCGGCATCATTCTGTCCGTCCAGGGCGTGCTGATGGTCCGTGAAACGACGGGTCCGGCGCAGTTCGTCACCCGCGCGACCGGCGTTGTCGCGGCCGGACTTTCGGTCACGCTTGCGACCCTGCTGGAAGAGTACCGGCTGGTATCGGATCTTGCATTTCTCGCCGTCATCTTCGTCGCCTGCGTCGGACGCGCTTTCGGTCCGCGCTGGAATGCCGTCGGCATGTATGCCTTCATGGCCTACTTCATGGCCGCCTATTTTCATCCGGCCCTTGCAGACGTGCCGTGGGCGACCGTCGGCATCGCGATATCGGCGGCCGTCGCGCAGACGGTGCGTTTCGTCGTCATTCGTGAAAACCCGATTGCCAGCATGCGCGGGGCGGTGAGGGCGACACTGCATCGCTGCGAGGAAATCCTCGTCACGCTGGAAGAGGCCTCGGAGCGGGGCGGAGTGCTTGCCAGGGCGGACAGCGACGCGCTTCGTGTGCAGGCGCAGCGGCTGAAGGGCACGGTGTTGTCCGCCATCGGCGCGCTCGGCCCGGATGAGGGCGGACAGAACGAGGCGGTTGTCGATCTTCGCGTCGGGCTGATCGAACTGCAGCTGGCGGCGGAAAGCGCGATCGTTGCCGCGCAGAAGGCGCTGCCGCCCCGCAGCATTCTGCGGGCCGCCCTCAACCGGGATGGTCAGGGCAACAAGGGTGGCGACAGCGAAGCGTCCGGTACCGAGGCTGATCAGAGCGCTGCGACCATCGCCTGGCTGGCGGATGCGCGATCGAATGTCTTGCAGCAGGCGGCGAAAATCACCGCTCTCGCATCGGCGTCTCCAGTCTCCGGCAGTTCAGGACCGGTGCGGCTGAGCTTCAAGCATCCGGCGGTCAGGACGGCCATCCAGATCACGCTTGCGGCGGCGATCGCCATGGCGGCTGGACTGGCGCTTTCGCGCGAACGCTGGTTCTGGGCGGTTCTCAGCGCCTTCCTCGTGTTCATCAACACCCAGTCACGTGGCGACACGGCGATGAAGGCGGTGCAACGCGCGGTCGGGACGCCGGTCGGCATCGTTGCCGGTCTTGTCCTCGCCGTTGCCTTCGGCGCGCACCCGCTGATCCTCGCCTTCCTGGCGCTCGCCAGCATCTTCCTCGCCTTCTACAACCTGCCGGTTTCCTACGGCCGGATGACCTTCTTCATCTCGATCGTCATCGCGCTTGCCTATGCGCTGATGGGCGTTCTGACGCTCGACCTGATGTGGCTTCGCGTCGAGGAAACACTGATCGGCTCGGTCGCGGGCATTCTGGTGTCGGCGACAGTCTTTCCGACGCGCACGCGGGCGACCCTCAACAAGGCAGAAGCGGACTGGTATGCGGCATTGAAGTCCTTGCTGGAGGCGACGCGGTCTGAGGAGCGCGGTGCCGAGTTGATCGACCTGTCGCACCGGCTGGACAAGGCCTATGGCAAACTTGTGACGGCGGCGCGGCCGCTCGGCGCGCCATGGCAGCTGGTGGTCCGCCCAGGCCATGTCCGTCAGACACTGGCCCTGCACCGCGCGGCGACCTATTGGGCGAGGTTGTTCGCGCGCAATGTTTCCGTTGGAAATGCCAAGAGGACGGAGCCGCTTCTCGCGCTGATCGGCGATCTGCTGTCGGAGATCGACGCGCTGGCGGAGCGAAAGGCGGATTGTTTCTATCTTGAGCGGCTGCGCACCAGCGCACGCCTTGATACTGCCAATTTCGAGAGGCGAAAGATAAGCGACAGTCTCGGCATGCTGGAAGCGACACTGACGCGCTTCTATCCCGATGCCGATGCTCCTTCCATGGCGGGGTGACGGGTGGCAATGGCATTGAATGCGCAGGGTGATGGCGGCGACCGACCGGTTCTGGTGTTCGATTCGGGAATTGGCGGGCTGACGGTCCTGCGCGAGGCGCGAGTTCTGATCCCGGAGCGCCGGTTCGTCTATGTCGCCGACGACGCCGGTTTTCCCTACGGAAACTGGGAAGAGGCGGCGCTGACGGAGCGCATTCTCACCCTGTTTGCCGAGCTGATCGCCACCTATGATCCGGTGGCTTGCGTGATTGCCTGCAACACCGCCTTCACGCTGGCGGGCGCGGCGCTCCGGGCGGCATTTCCTGACATGACATTCGTGGGGACCGTGCCGGCCATCAAGCCGGCGGCTGAGCGGACCCGTTCGGGCCTCGTCTCCGTGTTGGCGACGCCGGGCACCGTGAAGCGCGCCTATACCCGCGACCTCATCCAGTCCTTTGCCAGCCAGTGCCATGTCCGCCTCGTCGGCTCGGTCAATCTGGCAGCGATGGCAGAGGCCTATATTCGCCGCGAACCCGTCGACACTGACGCCGTGCTCTCCGAGATCAGCCAGTGCTTTCTCGAAAAGGATGGCCGCAAGACCGATATCGTCGTGCTTGCCTGTACTCACTACCCGTTCATGGCGAATGTCTTTCGCAAACTGGCGCCCTGGCCGGTGGACTGGCTCGACCCGGCCGAGGCGATTGCGCGGCAGGTGCGCCGTGTGGTGCCAGAAACGGCTGGCGGCGGAGCAGGGGAAGCGCAGGACACCGCGTTCTTCACGTCCGGCAGTCCGGACTTTTCGACGGTTCGGCTGATGCAGGGTTTTGGTCTCAAGGTAGCGGCACGGTGAGGGCCGGGTCGCCTGCCGGCGCATGATGCTCGCCAGTCACCCGCAATAAGGTCTGTGGCAGAAAAACCACAGGTTGCGCCTATGCGCGTGATGCGGGAAATGGCGGCTTGTGCAAAGCCGGTCCTCATGTATCTTGCCATCATCCAACACCAACCTCAGAAGGGGGCGTAAGATGTTTAATGCTTTTTCTACGACACGCCTCGGTGTTGGCGCCTCTCGACGTGGCTGCTTCCCTGCCGGAATCGTCGTGGGCATTGCGGGTTATCTCACCCGCATGTGATCGCCTCACGGGGCACCTTCCTAAAACCTGAATGACGTTTCGCCACAGGGGACAATTGTGTCCTCATTTCCGGCGATCCGTCCAAAACTTCAACCTCAACAAGGGACCGGTCCGTCCATCGTCGGGCCGGTGCAAAAGGTAACATTATGGAACAGCAAACTGTTCGTGCGGACAGCCTCGCTTTCGCACTGGATGACATGATCAACAAGCACGGCGCGTGGCAGATGCTCGCTGCATTCGCCAAGGCGCTGCATCGGCGTCGCCAGACCGTCGTCAAGCTGAGGGAGGCGCATCTGGATGATCGTCTCCGGCGCGACATCGGCCTGCCCGCCGAGCCGCGGGGTCCCACTCAACTCAACGGAATGCGTCCGCTGAGCGTCTGGGACGTCAGATGGTGATTGTTCATGCCCCGGGCTGCGAAGGCGGCCCGGGGCTTCTTTTCATGTCGGGGAATGCGGTTTTAGGAAAGGTGCCCCGGGCATCGGTCAGTCGTACTGGTCTTCCATGTCCTGAAGACGGTGGAAGGTCTCTTCCATGACCTCTGCCAATTGCAGGCATTGCTCGATCGGTGTCGGCGACAAGGTCTTGTCGATGACCTCCGTCTGAATTTTCAGTGCCTTTTCAGCTATGTCGCGACCGTGCTCCGTCAGGCTCAGCCGCAGCACGCGCTTGTCGCGCGGATCGCCCTTGCGCTCGATCAGGCCGCGCTTTTCCATCTGCGGCAGCAGCATGCTCATGTTGGAGCGGCCAACCAGCAGTTTGCGCGCAAGTTCCTGCTGGGTCAGTCCATCGTGCCTGTAGAGATTGGCGAGGATATCGAGATGCGGCGGCTTGATGTCGAGGTCTGCCAGGGCGCGGGTCAGAACCTGTTGCATCAGCTGGCAAGCCCGTCCGACGGCGATCCAGCTGCGGAAACGTGGATGATCCCAGGGCAGGGATTGATTTTTGTTCATCGTTGTACTTTATTGTTCATCATTGAACATTAATCGGATTTCTCACTATGGCATCGTTTTCGTTGAAGGTCACCCGGCTGGCGTTGCATGCAACCGAAAAGGTGTCGCCGAGGCTTGCCGGACGGCTGGCGTTCGAATTGTTCAGCCTGACACCGGCGCGACAGCCGAAGGGTGATCGGGCGAGACGTGTCTTTCAGGCCGGCGAGGCCCTGTTTTCTGCAGCGGAGAGAATCAGCTTTACGACCGGTCAGGACAGGGTTGCCGGGTACCGGTTTGGCGCAAGGAACCAGACTGCGCCGACGGTCGTGGTAGTCCATGGCTGGGGTTCGCGGGCGGAATATATGGCGCCGCTGTCGGCGGCCATTGCCAAGCTGGGCTTCGAGGTGATCGTCATCGACTTTCCGGGCCATGGCCGCTCCTCGGGCAACCGATTCAACATGCTGAAGGCGGTGCAGGCGATTGCTGCAGCCGCGGACTTGTACGGCCCCTTCGACAGTGCCGTCGGACACTCCTTTGGCGGCGCGGCGCTGATGGTCGCTGCCGGCGGAATCATCCCCTCCATCCCGCCGGTAATGCCGGGAAAAATCGTCACGATCGCCTCGCCGAGCGAGATGGCGGGTGTCTTTCGGCGGTTTGCCGGCATGGCCGGACTTTCCCGGAAGGGGCTGGGCCACATGATGGAGCGGGTCCGGCATGTCGCCGGTGTCGGCATCGAGGCCTTCGACATTGCCGCCGGCATGGACCGGCTGTCGATCCCGGTGCTGACGGTTCATGCCGAGGACGACAAGGAGGTCGCGGCCTCGCACGCCCTGCGCTACGCCAACAGCGGTGGCGATGTGCGCCTCTACTGGGCAAACGGCCTCGGCCATCGGCGGATCATCAGCGATGCGGCCGTCATTGCCGAGGTCACCGCGTTTTTGAGGCAGGTTGAAGGTAGCGCGGTGGCCTGACGGATTTCCGTTCTCGGGCGAGTGTGATAGCAACAGCCATCGTTCTGCAATCCGAGGATGTTTCCATGTCCACCATCACGTCGATCGAAGCGCTTGAGGCCATCTATGGCGGCTTGTCCGGGCTTGCCGATGCATCGGTGGCGAAGGTGACGTCGCATCTGACGGCGGAATACCGGCAGATGATCGAAGCCTCGCCCTTCGTGGCGCTCGCCACTGTCGGCCCGGAAGGTCTCGACTGTTCGCCGCGCGGCGAACCGGATGGCGTCGTGACGATCGAGGACGACAGGACGGTTCTGCTGCCGGACTGGCGCGGCAACAACCGGATCGATTCGCTGCGCAACATCGTGCGCGATCCGCGGGTGTCGCTTATGTTCCTGATCCCCGGTTCGGCCACCGTGATGCGGGTGAACGGCCAGGCGGTGATCACCACCGACCCGTCGGTCGTCGACCGCTTCGAGATCGATGGCAAAAAGCCACGCACCGTGATCGTCACAACGATAGACGAGGTCTATTTCCAGTGCGCCCGTGCCGTCATGCGGGCCGATCTCTGGAACCCGGAACGGTTTCACGATGCCTCTGCATTGCCGAGCGCCGGTGCGATGATCAAGGCAGCCAAGGCGGGCTTCGACAAGGATACTTACGATCGCGAATGGCCGGAGCGTGCCCGCAAGACCATGTGGTGACGCGTGCCGGGTCTACAGGGTTGTGAACGCCGCGACCCAAAACGCAAGAAGCGCCCACGATGGGCGCTTCCAAGCTTGTGCACTGGCGCGTGTTTCTACCGCTTGTAGATCAGCCAGCCCTTCTGGAATTCCTTCTTCATGCCGTCTTCGAAATGGGCCGACTTGTTGCGGCCGGCATTCTTGGCGCAATAGAGCGCGATGTCGCACTTGTTGTAGAGATCGCCCGGATCATCGGCCTGGCCGGCAAGGCATGAGCCGAGCGACATGGTGATGGGTCCGTAGTTCACGCCGGTCTTGGAATTCTTGAACGGCGTGCGCTCGAGCGACATGCGGATGCGTTCGCAGATGTTGACGAGTTCTTCCTCGCTGGTGCCGTCGACGATAAGCGCGAATTCCTCGCCGCCGGTGCGGGCGACGAAGACGTCGCGGCGGAGGTTGGCCTTGATGACGTTGGCGACTGTGGCGAGAATCTTGTCGCCGACCGGATGGCCGTAGGTGTCATTGACGCGCTTGAAGTGGTCGATGTCCGCGATCACCAGACCGACATTGTTGCGGCCGAGAGGGCTGTCGTAGATCGAGGCCAGCTTCTCGTCGAAGGCGCGGCGGTTGCTGAGGCGCGTCAGCGAATCGGTGTTGGCGATACGCTTGTATTCGTCGAGCTCCTGCCGGACCTGATCCATCTCCTGCGACCTGACGACCACGCTCTCCACCGTCTTGGCGCCGTGAGCCATCGTATTGCCGGTGGCGTCGCTCAAGAGCTGGATGGCGTTGCGCAGAAGGTCGGCGCTCGAGGTGTTCTTGGTCGAGATGCGGCTGTAGGTCTCGCCGAGCAGCTTGCTGTAGCTTTCCAGCGAGGACTGTTCCTGCTTGAGCAGGCGCATCAACGAATCCAGTTCTCCGAGGATGCGTGTGTGAGCATTGTCCACGACGCGCGGCTGATGGGCGGCGAAGTATCGTTCCCCGATCGAATCGAGTTCCGCCTGGGTTGCCTTGCCGCCGAGGCTCGCAAGTTCCTTCGTCAGTGTCGGATTGGAGCCGATATAGGCTTCGTAGAATAGTTCATAGTTCCTGGGAATGGGTGCGACGCCCATTGTCCGCATGGCGTAGGTGACTTGCCCCGCGATGTCAGGCACATGCGCCTTGGAGGCTGGTAGGCCACTCATGACAGGCTCCGAAGAAAGAATTCAGCTTATGCAATTATTTTCGAGCATAGGCAGAAATTCTTTGGAAAGGATTAAATCAGCGAAATCTGAAGCATCGCTTGCCGACGTTTCGTAACGTCAACCGGTTATATGCTGTGAAATAAATAATTGATATGAAACGGCTTTATTTGTCTTTTTCTGAATGAGCGCGGCGACCGTAATCTTGGTCGCCGCGATCATTTTTGGGTAATATACTAACCGAGGTTCAGTTCCTGAAAGAAGTCATTGCCTTTATCATCAATGACGATAAAGGCTGGGAAGTCTTCGACTTCGATTTTCCAGACGGCTTCCATGCCGAGTTCCGGATATTCCAAAACGTCAACCTTGCGGATGCAGTCCTGTGCCAGGCGCGCAGCCGGGCCGCCGATGGAGCCGAGATAGAAGCCGCGATGCGTCTTGCAGGCCTCGCGCACCTGGCGCGAGCGGTTGCCCTTGGCCAGCATGACCATGGAGCCGCCAAATGACTGGAACTGGTCGACGTAAGAGTCCATGCGGCCCGCGGTCGTCGGCCCGAACGATCCGGATGGCATGCCTTCCGGCGTCTTGGCCGGACCGGCGTAGTAGACCGGGTGGTTCTTCATGTAGTCCGGCATGCCTTCGCCGTTTTCCAGCCGTTCGCGGATCTTCGAGTGGGCCAGGTCGCGGGCGACGATGATCGTGCCGGACAGCGACAGACGCGTCTTGACCGGATGCTTCGACAGTTCGGCGAGAATGGCGCTCATCGGCTGGTTGAGGTCGATCTTGACCACGGAGGAGGAGAGGGCGGCCTCATCGACCTCCGGCATGTATTTCGACGGATCGGTTTCGAGCGCTTCGAGGAAGATCCCGTCCCTGGTGATCTTGCCCTTGGCCTGGCGGTCGGCGGAACAGGAAACGCCAAGCCCGATCGGCAGCGACGCGCCGTGGCGCGGCAGGCGGATGACGCGGACGTCGTGACAGAAATATTTGCCGCCGAACTGGGCGCCGACGCCCATCTGCTGGGTCAGCTTGTGGATTTCCTTCTCCATTTCGACGTCGCGGAAGGCGTGTCCGGATTCCGAGCCGCTGGTCGGAAGAGCGTCGAGATATTTGGTGGAGGCGAGCTTTACCGTCTTCAGGTTCATCTCGGCCGATGTGCCGCCGATGACGATCGCCAGATGGTAGGGGGGGCAGGCTGCCGTTCCAAGCGTCAGGATCTTCTCCTTGAGGAAGTCGATCATCCGGTCGTGGGTCAGCAGCGATGGCGTTCCCTGATACAGGAAGGTCTTGTTGGCCGAGCCGCCGCCCTTGGCGACGAACAGGAAGTCGTAGCTGTCGGTGCCTTCCTCATATATGTCGATCTGGGCCGGCAGGTTGTTCTTGGTGTTCTTTTCCTCGAACATCTTGATCGGCGCGAGCTGGGAATAGCGCAGATGCTTGTGTTCGTAGGCGTCGAGAACGCCCTTGGCGAGCGCCGAATAGTCGCCGCCTTCCGTCCAGACGCGGCGGCCCTTCTTGCCCATGATGATGGCCGTGCCAGTATCCTGGCACATCGGAAGCACGCCGCCGGCGGCGATGTTGGCGTTCTTCAGGAGATCGTAGGCGACGAAGCGATCATTGTCGGTCGCTTCCGGATCCTCGAGGATCGAGGCGAGCTGCTTGAGGTGCGCGGGACGCAGGAGGTGGTTGATGTCTGCAAACGCAGCCTCGGCGAGCAGCCGCATTCCCTCCGGCTCGACCGTCAGGATTTCCTGCCCCTTGAAGGTGTCGACCGAAACATGGTCGGAGGAGAGCTTGCGGTAAGGGGTTTCGTCCTTGCCAAGCGGAAAAAGGTCGTCAGCCATATGCAATGCCTTTCATGCCGAGAAAGCGGGAAATATCCCGCATTCTCTATGCGTTGCGGTGCACAAATGCAATTGCTTCAACGGCAGGATTGTCTGGTGGCGGTTGGCGGGCAGGAAAGAGCGATGCTAACAAATATTGTTAGTTCTTGTTAGCTGCTGTATTGTCCGCCCATGAAGAACGAACCGATGAAAACCCTTACCATCTCCCTTTCGCCCCAGCAGGTGCTGCGCCTGCAAGGGGCAGTGAAATCCGGCGCCTACGCCTCCAACAGCGAAGTCGTGCGCGATGCGCTCAGGCTTTGGGAGGAGCGGGAGGAGAAAAAGCGACTTGAAGTGAAGCTGCTTAGAAAAGCCTATGAAGATGGGATTGCGAGCGGCGAGCCACGGGAAATCGACCCCACCGCCTTTCTGGCAGAGTTGAAGGCTGCCTTCGACAAAACATGACCCGCATCAACTACAGTCCGAAGGCGGAGCAGGACCTTCGAGACATCTGGCGCGCCGTTGCCGAAAACAATCCGGATGCTGCGGACAGGTTGCTCATGCGCATCTTCGACAAGATCGAGCTGGCGGCCGGGCAGCCGCAGATGGGGTCACCACGTAGTGATGTGAGTCCAAGGCTCAGGATACTGATCGAAGGGAATTACATAGTGTTGTACGAGCCCACGAACGACGGCATTTTTGTCATTGCCGTCGTTCACGGGGCGCGCGATCGCGATAACTGGCTCGAATAAGCCAGTTCATATCAATCCTTCGGCCCAATCATCAATTCCGGCCGGACGATCGCATGGTAGTCCTCGGCGCTCACCAGTCCGCTCGCCAGCGCCTCTTCCTTCAGCGTCGTGCCGTTCTTGTGTGCCGTCTTGGCGATCTTTGCGGCATTGTCGTAGCCGATCTTGGGCGCGAGCGCGGTGACGAGCATCAGGGAGCGCTCGAGCCCGGCCTTGATGTTGTCCTCGCGGGCCTCGATGCCGACGACGCAATTGTCGGTGAAGGAGACGGCCGCATCGCCAAGCAGCTGGACCGACTGCAGGAAGTTGTAGGCCATCATCGGATTGAAGACGTTCAATTCGAAATGCCCCTGGCTGCCGGCGAAGGTAAGTGCGGCATTGTTGCCGAAGATGTGGGCGCAGACCTGGGTCATCGCCTCGCACTGGGTCGGGTTGACCTTGCCCGGCATGATCGACGAACCCGGTTCGTTTTCCGGCAATGCCAGTTCGCCCAGGCCCGAACGCGGACCGGAGCCGAGGAAGCGGATGTCGTTGGCGATCTTGAAGCAGGCCGCGGCGGCGGCATTGATCGCGCCGTGGGCGAAGACCATGGCATCATGGGCGGCCAGTGCTTCGAACTTGTTCGGGGCGGTCACGAAGGGCAGACCGGTAATCTCGGCGATATGATTTGCGACCTTTTCCGCGAAGCCGACCGGCGCATTCAACCCGGTGCCGACGGCGGTGCCGCCCTGGGCAAGTTCGTACAGGCCGGGCAGGGTGGCCTCGATGCGCTTGATCGCGGAGGCGACCTGCGCCGCATAGCCGGAAAATTCCTGTCCGAGCGTGAGCGGCGTGGCGTCCTGCGTATGGGTACGGCCGATCTTGATGATATCGGCGAAGGCCTTTGCCTTTGCGTCCAACGCATCATGCAGGTGCTTGAGCGCCGGGATCAGATGACGGACCGTTTCCTCGGCGCAGGCAATGTGCATCGCCGTCGGATAGGTGTCGTTCGACGACTGGCTCATATTGACGTGATCATTGGGGTGGATCGGCTTCTTGGATCCCATGACCCCGCCGAGCATTTCGATTGCCCGGTTGGAGATCACCTCGTTGGCGTTCATGTTGGACTGCGTGCCCGAGCCCGTCTGCCAGACGACCAGCGGAAAGTGGTCGTTGAGCTTGCCGTCGATGACTTCCTGTGCTGCCGCGGCGATCGTCCTGGCCAAGTCCTTGTCGAGCTGGCCCAGCTCCATGTTGGTGAGTGCCGCCGCCTGCTTGACGATGCCGAGGGCCCGGACGATGGCCGGCGGCTGCTTTTCCCAGCCGATCTTGAAATTGCCGCGCGAGCGTTCGGCCTGGGCGCCCCAATACCGGCTCGCGTCGACTTCGATCGGGCCAAAAGTGTCGCTCTCCGTCCGTGTGGTCTTGTCCGTGCTCATAGCTGACTCTCCGTATCATGTTTTGTGGGAACATATAGGGCAGCCGCGCCCCTGTTGAAAATGCTCGCCACCACAAAAAGCGCGGTTGAATAATTCGACAATTCATGATTTCTGGAAATATGGAAAAGAAGGCAGCCCTTTTGGCGCTCTCGGCGCTCGGTCACGATGTCAGGCTGGACATCTTTCGTCTTCTGGTGACGGAGGAGCCGGACGGGCTCGTCGCCGGCGATATTGCTGCTGCGCTGAATATGAAAGCGAACACGCTTTCGGCCAACCTGGCAATCCTGTCGCAGGCCGGATTGATCTACGGCGTCCGGGAAGGCCGCCAAATTCGGTATCGAAGCGAACTTTCGACGATGGCCGGTCTGCTTTGCTTTCTGACAGAAGACTGCTGCAAAGGCGATCCCGCGGTCTGTGCGCCGCTGGTCGGCGATCGCAAATGCTGACCGCGAGGCCGTCATGACATCATCGCGCAAGCTTGTGGCCGAGCTTCTGGGAACAGCACTGCTGCTGGCGACCGTCGTCGGGTCGGGCATCATGGCGGAGAGGTTGTCGGGTGGAAATGTCGCCATCGCCCTTCTCTGCAATACGATCCCGACCGGGGCGATCCTTTTTGTGCTTATCACAGTTTTCGGCCCCGTCTCTGGTGCGAATTTCAACCCTGCCGTTACGATGGTCTTTCATCTTCGCAGGGAGGTTTCCCTGGAGATGGCGTTTGGCTATGTCGTCATGCAGGTGACAGGCGCTATCATCGGCGTCTGGGCGGCGCATCTGATGTTCGATCTCGATCTCCTGCAGTATTCCGACAAGGTGAGAAGCGGTCCCGGCCAGTGGTTTGCCGAGGGCGTGGCCACCTTCGGGCTGGTGACCGTGATCCTCGGGGCATTGAACGCCAGGCCGCAAGCGGTGGCGGCCTGCGTTGGGCTTTATATTACAGCCGCCTACTGGTTCACCGCGTCGACGTCGTTTGCCAACCCGGCGGTCACGATCGCCCGCACCTTATCGCGCACGTTTGCGGGCATTCGTCCGCTCGATGCGCCGGCCTTCGTCGCGGCTGAGTTCGCTTCGGCTTTGCTGGCATTTCTGTTCTGCCGCTGGTTTCTGGTTCGATCGAAGCCGGCCGGCTGAGCCTCTGACGGCATCTGCCCGCAATTGTTCGCCTTCTGATCGTGCCATTTTTGACACGCCGTTTCGCTTTGCGGTTTGCCTGCCTGCCGTTGAGTGAAATGGGGCGAGCCGGGGCTTCTTGTGTTCATAAAAAATTAAGATGTATTTTCATAAAATTAACCAAGAAATCGGGATGGAGTGTAGTCATTTCACGGAATTGTGACAGGTCAAACAACGGTCACGGTTTTGCCAATTTCTTTTCAATTTAAGTCTTATCGGCTAAACAGGGCGACGGGAGTCCTGGCTGATTTGCGGCCGATGGGCGTTGCGGTCTTGCCTGGGCAGCGGCAAACCGGAAAATCATCGCAGAATGCCACTGAAACGGTGCCTTGTAACTTTCCGACCGGAAGAGGCGGGCACCAAAACTGGACTGAATTACGGGAACTGGAAACACGTATGACCCTTACTAAACATGCATCCGCATCCATGTTGGCAATTGCGCTCGGTTGCGCGGCGGCGGCGGGTGCGGCGGCGCCGGCCCATGCGCTCACGCTGATGGACATCATCCGCGGCCGGACCAGCGAGCGTAATGTTTCCCAGCCCGCTCCCGGCCAGGTCCAGCCGCAGTCCTCACGCAACCTGATCAGTGCCGACGATTACGATCCCACGCCGACGGTGTCCTCGCCGCGCTACTACACCTACAAGCCGGAAGCGATGCGGCTGGTGAAGATTGCCGTCAAGGCCAACAAGGGGACCGATGAAATCACCACCGGTTCCGTCAACGAGGACGGATCCAGCGTCGTCAAGGTCTCGACCGATACGGCCGTGGATCAGCGCCAGTCGCTGGCCGATGCGCGGGTGCGGGCGACCAATGACATTGCCGGCGCCGTCGAAGCCTATTACGGCAGCGGCCAGCCGCTGATCTGGGTTTCCGGCATGCAGGTGACCGACAAGGCCAAGGCCGCCGTCGCCAAGCTCGAGGATGCGGCCTCCGTCGGGCTCGACCCGTCCGACTATGCGGTCAAGGTGCCTTCAGACAGTTTTGACGCTGCCGATCCCGTTGCCCGCAACCAGGAACTCATGCAGTTCGAACTGGAACTGTCGACCAAGGTGCTTGCCTATGTCCAGGACGACATTCGCGGTCGCGTCGATCCCAACAAGATTTCCGGCTATCACGATTTCAAGCTGAAGACGGTCAACCTGAAGGCCATCCTGCCGATCCTTTCGCTGTCGACCGATGTGGCGAGCTATCTCGACAAGCGTCAGCCGACCGAGCAGCATTTCCAGGAACTGAAGGCTGAGCTCGCCCGCCTGCAGGCCGAGGCAAAGGATCAGGACCAGATCGTGATCGCGCCCGGTACCTTCATCAAGCCCGGCATGAGCGATCCGGAACTGGCGAACGTCGTTGCCGCCATCCGCAAGCATGGCACCGAAGACCTGAAGACCAGCTTCGCGCCGGTGCTGGCAAGCTATCAGGGCACACCGGACTACACGCCGGAGCTGGTCGACCTCGTCAAGGGTTTCCAGAAGGAAGCCGGCCTCGGTGCTGACGGCATCATCGGCAAGAACACGATCAACGCGATGGTCGGCGAAACCAACCAGGCGAAGATCAACAAGATCGTCGCCGCCATGGAGCGTTCCCGCTGGCTGCCGAACAATCTCGGCCCGCGCTACGTCTTCATCAACCAGCCCGCCTACAAGGCCTATTACATCAATGGAGGCCAGGAGCAGCTGTCGATGAAGGTCGTGGTCGGCCAGCCGAACCACCAGACCTATTTCTTCCAGGACGAGATCCAGACCGTCGAGTTCAATCCGTACTGGGGCGTTCCGCAGTCGATCATCATCAACGAGATGCTGCCGAAGCTGCGCCGCGACCCGAGCTATCTCGACCGCAACGGCTATGAGGTCAGCTATAACGGCCGCAAGGTTTCGTCGTCGGCCATCGACTGGAGCCGGGCACCGCGCGTCGACGTGCGTCAGTTGCCGGGTAGCAGCAACGCTCTGGGCGACCTGAAGATCCTGTTCCCGAACGCGCATGCCATTTACATGCATGACACGCCGGCCAAGAGCTTCTTCCAGCGCGATGTCCGCGCCTTGAGCCACGGCTGCGTGCGTCTTGCCGAACCGCGCCAGATGGCAGCGGCGGTGCTTGGCGAGAACGTCGATTACGTCAACCAGGAAATTGCCAGCGGACAGAACCGCGCCGTGCCGCTGCCGCAGAAGTTCCCGGTCTACGTCTCCTATTTCACCGCATGGCCGAACAAGGACGGTGTCGTTGAGTATTTCGACGACGTCTACAGCCGCGACATGTATCTCGACCGCGCCTTCAAGGCGACGAGCGACGCCCGCGCCAACAGCTGAGCGGAAAGCGGAAGCAACGGAATAAAAAAGGCGGCTCTCGGGCCGCCTTTTTCAATCGATGTCCAGGCGTTTCAAGCGCTGGTCAGCTCTTTGACGAGGCCGGGGGTCAGCTCGTCGTAATGCGTGATGATCCGTCCGGGAGATAGTTCCGCCACCGGAACGTCCGAATAGCCGAACGGCACGGCGATCGAGGGCACGTTGGCGTTGCGGGCGGCCATGATGTCGTTGACGCTGTCGCCGATCATCACGCTGCCGCCGAGCGTTCCGCCGGCGCGCGCGATGGTTTCCGTCAGGTGGCGGGCATCGGGCTTGCGCACCGGGAAGGTGTCGCCGCCGGTGACCGCGGCGAAATGCCCGGACAGGCCGAGACCGTCCAGCAGCCGGACGGCGAGCGATTCCATCTTGTTGGTGCAGACGGCCAGCTTGTAGCCGGCGCCCGAAAGCCGCTCCATGGCGGCGATGACGCCGGGGTAGGGCGTGCTTTCTCCCGGCATGCCGGCACGGTAATGCTCGACGAAGACGCCCATCAACTCGGTCAGCCTGGCCTCGTCGATGCTTTCTCCGCGCATGGAGAAGGCGCGTTCGATCATCGTGCGTGCGCCCTGTCCGACAAGAAAGGTCAGATCTTCATAGGTGACCGGCGCGAGGCCCGCCGTGCCGATGGTGTAATTGATGGTCGTCACGAGGTCGGTGGCAGTATCGATGAGCGTGCCATCGAGATCGAAGACGACGACTGGCGAGGTCATGGGCGGCCTTTCTTTTTGAGCGGGAGCGATTGAGGTTCGGTAAGGGATGGCGGGCCGGAATGCAATGTCCGGTTTCGATCGCTCTTGGGGCTTTCGTTTGGCGCTTCAGCCGTGTAAACAGCAGTCCGGTGCAATAAAGGGAGGAACGCGGCGCATGGACGCCCGTCAAATGAAGATCAAGGCTGCTGCTGCGGCGCTTGCTCACGTCGAGAATGGAATGCGTCTCGGCATCGGTACGGGATCGACGGCCGAGGAGTTTGTCCGGCTGCTGGCCGAGAAGGTTGCCGACGGCATGGCCGTCGAGGGCGTACCGACATCCGAGCGGACCGCAAGGCTCTGCCTGGAACTCGGGGTTCCACTCAAATCCCTTGACGAGTTGCCCCATCTCGATCTGACGATCGACGGCGCCGACGAACTCGATAGCCGGCTGCGGCTGATCAAGGGTGGTGGCGGCGCGCTGTTGCGCGAAAAGATCGTCGCCACGGCCTCCGACCGGATGATCGTCATTGCCGATGAGAGCAAGGTGGTCGAGACGCTGGGCGCCTTTCCGCTGCCGATCGAAGTCAATCCGTTCGGCAGTGCCTCAACGCTTCTCGCCGTCGAGAAAGCGGCCTCCCGGCTTGGTCTTTCGGGTGCCCTGACATGGCGCCACACGCGGGACGACGAGCTGTTTACGACCGACGGCGGACACTACATTCTGGATGCATCATTTGGCCGTATTCGTGATGCAGAGGCCTTGTCGGCAGAACTTTTTTCAATAGCCGGTGTGGTGGAACACGGGCTGTTTATCAACATCGCTTCGCTTGCAATCATAGCCGGCGCCGACGGCGTGCGGACCCTGCAGGCAACATAGGAAACAGGAGCTTGAAGCGTATGATGAAATTCGCTGGTCTTGGCCGCGCGGCAATCGTGACCCTTATTTTCTCCGGTCTGGCGTTCGGATCCGTGGCTAGGGCCGAGGACCCGAGTGAAGCGCAGGTCAAGGAGGCCTACACTGTGCTCGACGCACTTGGCGCCACCGCCCCGTTTGACAACATCCTTCCGCAGATCGCCTCCAGCCTGAAGACCCAGCTCATCCAGGCATCTCCGAACCTGGAGAAGGAAATCAACGACATTGTTGACGAGCAGGCATTGGTGATCGCCAAGCGTCGCGGCGACCTCGAGCATGAGGCGGCCGTCGTTTACGCAAAGGAATTCACCCTCGACGAGCTCAAGCAGATCGCCGCCTTCTATTCTTCGGACCTCGGCAAGAAGTTCCTGAAGTACAATCCGATCGCCGCCCGCGAACTGAACAAGGCCGCCCAGATCTGGGCTTCGGGCGTTTCACGGGATCTGTCTGTCGCCGTCGCCAAGGAAATGGATTCAAAGATCAAGGCCCAGCAGCCGGCTCCGGCCGCGTCCGACGCGGCTCCGGCCCCCAAGCCCTGATCGCCTTAACACGCGCGTTTCGAAAAGCCCGGTTCGCCGGGCTTTTCTTTTTTGCATGACAGGCCCATATGGCTTAGGCGTTTCACATTCAAATTTCCTGCTGCACTCCGGAGTCGCCCATGCCTTCCTTTGATTATGATCTCTTTGTCATCGGTGGCGGTTCCGGCGGCGTGCGCAGTGCCCGGCTGGCGGCTTCCATGGGCAAGAAGGTGGCGATCGCCGAGGAATATCGCTTTGGTGGCACCTGCGTCATTCGCGGCTGCGTTCCGAAGAAGCTCTTTGTCTATGCCTCGCAGTTCAGCGAGCACTTCGAGGACGCCGCCGGCTTCGGCTGGACGGTCGGGGAAAGCCGGTTCGACTGGAAGGCGCTGATCGCCGCCAAGGACAAGGAGATCGAACGGCTGGAGGGTCTCTACCGCAAGGGTGTCACCAATGCCGGCGCGGAGGTCTTCGAGACGCGGGCGCTGATCGAGGGGCCGAATGCGGTGCGGCTGGTCAGCACGGGGCATGTGGTCACCGCCGAGCGCATATTGATCGCCGTCGGCGGTGCGCCAAACCCGCACGAGGCGCTGCCGGGCCACGAGCTCTGCATCTCCTCCAACGAGGCATTCCACCTGGAGGCGCTGCCGAAGTCGATCCTCATCGCCGGTGGCGGGTATATCGCCGTCGAGTTTGCGAATATCTTCCACGGGCTCGGTGTCGAGACGACGCTGGTCTATCGCGGCAAGGAAATCCTGTCGCGCTTCGACGTCGACCTCAGGCGCCGGCTGCATGAGGCGATGGAAGCCAAGGGCGTCCGGATCATCTGCCACGATGTAATCGAGGAGGTGCGCGAGACGTCGAGCGGTGCCCGTACCGCGCGGCTGAAGGGCGGCGAGGTGTTGAACGTCGACCAGGTCATGCTGGCGCTCGGTCGCGATCCGTACACGAAAACGCTGGGGCTCGAAAATGCCGGCGTCGAGACGAACGCCAAGGGCGCGATCGTCGTCGACGAATATTCGCGGACGAATGTCCATTCAATCTTCGCTCTCGGTGATGTCACCGATCGGGTACAGTTGACGCCCGTCGCCATTCACGAGGCGATGTGCTTCATCGAAACCGAATACAAGGGCAATCCGACCTCTCCCGATCACGACCTTATCGCCACTGCCGTCTTCTCGCAGCCGGAAATCGGCACGGTGGGTTACGGCGAGGAGGAGGCCAGCAAGGCGTTCGAGGAAATCGAAGTCTATCGGGCAGAGTTTCGTCCACTGAAGGCGACGCTTTCCGGTCGAACGGAAAAGACGCTGATGAAGCTGATCGTCAATGCGGCGGACCGTAAGGTGGTCGGGGCACATATTCTGGGTCACGATGCCGGCGAAATGGCGCAGATTCTCGGCATCACGCTGAAGGCCGGATGCACGAAGGACGATTTCGACCGGACCATGGCCGTGCATCCGACTGCGTCCGAAGAACTGGTGACGATGTATCAGCCGACCTACCGGATCAGGAACGGCGAGCGGGTCTGATCGGCTCGCTCGTCAGCCTGTGAGCTTCGGATAGTTGATCACCTTCTGGAAGAGCGCCTTCATCGCGTCGGAAATGCCTTCCGTGGGGGAAACCTCAAAGAACAGGCCGTCGCTGGCGCAGGACTTCATCTGGGTCGGGATCTTGCTCTGGAACGGTTTGATCCAGGTATTGTACCAGCCATTTTTCGGCAGAGGCAGATAGGTGGTGTACAGCACGGCGATCTTGATGCCCGCATCCTTCAAAGGCTTGCAAAAGGAGATATCGATTGGCTCCTGGCAGCGGCCGTTTGTCGTGGGTTGCGTGCAGGTAGAGGGCTTGTAGCTGTCGCCGACGCCATCCGATACGAAGAACAGGACTTTTTCGGGAGAGCTTGCGCTCGAACCGTCGCCACCCTTGCCCATGTCGACGGCAATTTTTGTCATTGCGGTATCGATCGAGGTCTGCTGGTCGCCATTATAGTTCTGATACGGAATGGTCATCAGATCGACGGCGTCGGCGTCTTTGCGCACCTTCGACATATCGGATGACAGATCTGCAACCTTGGTCAGGCCGGCAGCTTCGGCCTTGCTTCCGAAGGTGTAGACTGCCATCCGGAACTGGTTGGCGTAACGCTTGGTTTCGTCGGCTGTGGTGGTGAGGTTCTGTGTTGCCTGGCGAACGACATCGATGCGCGTCTGAACGCCGAGTTTCTTGGCGAGATTATAATAGCTATTCGAGTTGGACATGTCGTGACAGGCGAAGGCGCAACTATCCGAGGTATTTTTCTCCATCGTGGAAATATCGGCTGTCGTGGCGCCGACGCCCATCGATGGCGTATTGTCCAGCAGCATGTAGAAATCCATGTAGGTGGCGCCGTCATACCGGGACGTCGCCGTGCCGGATATCGCGATCTGCTTCCAGCCGAGGATGCCCATCAACGTCGTGGGGACATGGGCCTGGTAGGTCAGCGTCGCCGTAAACACACCCTTCTTGCGCTTGACCGTCAGGCTGACCTTGTCGATCAAGGATTTGGCTTGTTCGCTCATCTGAGCCTGGAACAGGGCCTTGGCATCCTTCTGGGCAACCTTGACGGTGCCGTTTATATCGTTGTTGATGCCGGTCACCACGCCGATCGACTGCTCGGAAAGGGCCGCGACAACTGCTGTGTCGGCAGAGTTCTGGATTTCCTGGTGAATCGAATAGGCATAACCGAAATCGATGGCCGCGCCCGACATCCCCACAAGTGGGACAAGGCACAACCCGAAAAGCATGCCAAAATTGCCGGATCGATCCGAGCAGAGTTTGCCGATTGCCCGCTTCATCTTGCCGTCGCTTTGCCCCGATGTCGTTGAGGCTGTTTAAATCCCTTTATATTGACGGAGTTAGCACGACAAAGCTTAAAGCGTTGCTAAGTGTGGCAGAAACGGGGCAAATGTCGCCATCTTGCTTAACAAAATCTTTCCGAGCCCCGTGTCGGCTGTGCATTCGATTGGCGCTATACATGGCGGCTGTCAGGCGCTATAAGCCGCCCACTTGAAGAGGACGTATCTCCGGGCTCAATGGTCCGGACCGTGAGTAGGTGATTGACATGGCACAGACTTGGACACCCGACAGCTGGCGCAACAAGCCCATTCAGCAGGTGCCGGATTATCCGGATCAGGCAGTTCTGAAGGCAACGGAAGACCGGCTCGCCACTTTTCCGCCGTTGGTATTTGCCGGTGAAGCACGCCGTTTGAAGTCCGCGCTGGCAAGCGTTGCCAATGGCGACAGCTTCCTGCTGCAGGGCGGCGACTGCGCCGAAAGCTTTGCTGAACACGGCGCCGATAACATCCGTGACTTTTTCCGCGCCTTCCTGCAGATGGCCGTCGTGCTGACGTTCGGCGCACAGCTGCCGGTCGTCAAGGTCGGCCGCATTGCCGGCCAGTTCGCCAAGCCGCGCTCCTCGAACATCGAGAAGCAGGGCGATGTGGAGCTGCCGAGCTACCGTGGCGACATCATCAACGGCATCGAGTTCACGCCGGAGGCCCGCATTCCGAGCCCGGAACGCCAGATCATGGCCTACCGTCAGTCGGCCGCGACGCTGAACCTTCTGCGCGCCTTCGCCATGGGCGGCTACGCCAATCTCGAAAACGTCCACCAGTGGATGCTCGGTTTCGTCAAGGACAGCCCGCAGGCGGAACGCTACCGCAAGCTCGCCGACCGCATTTCCGAGACCATGGAATTCATGCGGGCGATCGGGATTACGTCGGAGAACAATCACTCGCTGCGCGAGACGGATTTCTTCACCAGCCATGAGGCGTTGCTGCTCGGCTACGAGCAGGCGCTGACGCGTGTCGATTCCACCTCCGGCGACTGGTACGCGACCTCCGGTCACATGATCTGGATCGGCGACCGTACCCGCCAGCCCGACCATGCGCATGTCGAATTCTGCCGCGGCATCAAGAACCCGATCGGTCTGAAGTGCGGTCCGTCGATGACCGCCGATGGCCTGATCGAGCTGATCGACATCCTGAACCCGGCCAACGAAGCCGGTCGCCTGACGCTGATCTGCCGTTTCGGTCACGACAAGGTGGCCGACAACTTGCCGCGCCTGATCCGCGCCGTCGAAAAGGAAGGCCGCAAGGTCGTCTGGTCCTGCGATCCGATGCACGGCAACACGATCACGCTCAATGGCTACAAGACCCGTCCGTTCGAACGCGTCCTGTCGGAAGTCGAAAGCTTCTTCCAGATCCACCGTTCGGAAGGCACGCATCCGGGCGGCGTTCATTTCGAGATGACCGGCAAGAACGTCACCGAATGCACGGGTGGCGCCCGCGCGCTGACCGGCGACGATCTCGCCGACCGTTACCACACGCATTGCGACCCGCGTCTCAACGCCGACCAGGCGCTCGAACTCGCCTTCCTGCTCGCCGAACGCATGAAGGAAGCCCATGACGAGAAGCGCATGGTCGTCAACGGCTGATCAGCGGCGCTGATCGATCGTTTCAGTCGATTGAACTTGCATTCGAAGGGCCGGCAGCGATGCTGGCCCTTCATCATTTGCGGGGATAAGAACGATGCCGACCAACAGTGAAAACCATTCCGGCGGATGCCTTTGCGGTGCAGTCCGCTTTCGCGCCCATGGCGAGCTTGGCAGCGTCGTTGCCTGCCACTGCAGCCAGTGCCGAAAGCAATCGGGGCATTTCTGGGCATCGACCGATGTTCGTGACGACGCGCTTGAGGTCGATGGCGCAGAAAAGGTCACCTGGTATTCCGCGACGCCAGGTATCGGTCGTGGCTTCTGCAGCGTGTGCGGGTCATTCCTGTTCTGGAAAAGGGACGGCAGCAGCCATACGTCGGTCGGAGCGGGCGTGTTCGACCCGCCGACTTCGCTTGTTCTGACGCGGCATATCTATTGCGCCGACAAGGGCGACTACTACGCGATCGGCGACGACCTGCCGCAGTTTCCCGGCTCCAGCGCCGGCTGATATCCGCTATTGCAAGGTTGCGTCGTCAACCGGTCGCTCGAGCGCCTGGGCAAGTCGGGCGACGTCTTCGCGCAGCCTGGCGATCTCGCCCAGCACCTGCATGTCGATCTTCTGGTGCAGGGCGAGCACTTCGAGTTCGGCCTTCAGGTTGACCTCGTAGTCCTTGGCTGCCTCGAAGCGGTCACGGGCCGCCTGCCGGTTCTGCGACATCATGATGATCGGCGCCTGGAGCGCCGCCAGCATGGAGAGGACCAGATTGAGGAAAACGAAGGGGTAGGGGTCGAATACATCGCGGGTGAGCAGTACCGTGTTGGCGATCACCCAGAAGGCCATGAAGACCCCGAAGCTCATGATGAAGCTCCAGGATCCGCCGAAGGTGGCAATGTTGTCTGCGAGCCGCTCGCCGAACGTCTTGTCGGCGTCGAAAGCCTCGTTGGTATCCGTCGACAGCGTCCGACGCTCGCTGATGTATTTCAGAACACGTCTTTCGGATTCGCCGAGTTGCTCATGCGATTTGCCGAACAGTTTCTGGGCAAGGTCGATCGGTTTCATGGTGTCAACCGTCTGTGGCCGATGGGCGCGAGGGATCAGGTGCCGGTATCTATAGCACCGGCCCTTTCCGGGAAGAACCGTTTCAAGCCGTATTCCTTGCCGAACATCATGTCGTGCTGCAGGTACCGGTAGTCACGGATCAGCGGTGCGACGCCCTTCTTCTGTTGCCATCCGGAGACATCGTCGCCCGAGACCTGTTCCAGCATGTAGCGGTCGAGGATATCGTAGTGCTTGGCGACATCACCGAGGAAGCCCGTGTAGTAGGGATGTTCCAGCCCGGCGAGCTTGAGGATGCGGTAGGGCAGCAGCGCGGGGCTGATCGTGCCGATGTCCTTGACCGGCCCGGTCTTGCTCGACCAGATCAGGAGCGGCGTTTCGTGTTCCCGCTTCATTTGATCGGCAGGGGCACGGCGCAGGGCGGTCTGCTGCTCCATGTAACCGCCGCTGACATAGGCGGTTCCAAGCGGCGGCAGATGGTCGCCGAAGAGGACGATGATCGTCTCGCGATCGCGGGTCTTCGCCCATTCGGTCAGGCGCTTGAGGCTGTCGTCGGCCTCCTTGACGCCCTGGGCATAGGTGGCGACGCGCTCGCGGTCGTCTTCCGGAATATTGCCGTCGACGGAGATCGTGTTGACCTTGTAGCGGTGCGGCTCATAGGGGCCGTGACCCTGCAGGGTGACGGCGAAGAAGAAGAAGGGTTCCTCGACGTCGTCCGCCTCGCGCATGATTTCCTTCATCAGCGACTCGTCGGAGGCGAAGATGCCGCGCTTTTCCATGGGCGGCATCTTGTCTTCGGACATGAATTCGTCGAAGCCGAAGTCCTTGTAGACGTTCGAGCGGTTCCAGAACCATTCCTGGAAGGGATGGATGGCACGTGTGGTGTAGCCTTCGCTCTTGAAGAAGGTGGCGAGCGACGGCAACGGGCGGCGGACATACTGCTGGTAGGGAATGCTGCCCCACGGCAGGAAGGCATTGGAGAAGCCGGTCAGCGCCTCGAACTCGATGTTCGGCGTCATGCCGCCGAATTCCGGCGAGAAGACGTGTCCGCCCTGGATCGACCGGATGAAGGGCATCGGGTCGGGCGAAAGCTTGACGTTCGGAAGCCGGGTCGGATCCCAGAAGGACTCGCTCATCAGCACGATGACGTCCGGCTTCTGGCGGTAGTTCGCCGGTACGGCGAGGCCGACCGGCTCCTTCTGGATCGCACCGATCGCATCCGGGCCGTAGCCGGCCGGTGCGGCAACATGGGCCATCGGCACGTTGAAGATGAAGGCGAGGATGAAGCCGTTGTGCTTGTAGTTTTCCTTCTGGTCCCACATCATCGGGATTGCCTGCAGGCGGTCGCGCAGCCAGAAGAACTTCGAATAGTCCATCATGTGGGCAAAGCCGGCGATGAGCGGCAGGGCGACGGCGAGCCGCAGGATGCGCTGACGGGCGGACAGGCGCGGGAAGGTGCGCCAGGCGAAGATCCAAGAACCAATGACGGCGGCGACAACAATGACGGTGCCGACGGCAAGCAGGATCGCGGTCATCGGCCGATCGCTGACGAGCGCCGGCATCAGTTCCATAATCTGTCGGCCGAACAGCATGTCGGACGGATAGAAGGGGTCGGACAAATAGAGCTGCTTCTGCGCGTTGACGATGGCCATGCCGACCAGCAGCGGCGCGAAAATCAGGATGGCCTTGTGCTCGCGGCCGAGCAGGGCGTCACCGGCCAGATAGGCGAGGAAGACCACGCCGACGGTCGTCCAGGACGGCTGGCTGAGGGTTGCGAAATAGGAGAGGGTTTCCGGCAGCGATCCGCGCGAGATCCATTCGACGAGAAATACGGTCACAAACGACAGGAAAAGCGTGGCAATCATCGCCGATGCAAAAACCATCGCCTTGTGACTGCGGCGGATAGCGGTATCGCCGTCGTCAAGATAGGCATTCTGGGCAGGCGCGCCGGATATGAAATAGGCCAAGGAAATCTCCGGATTTCACAAAAGTTTCATGCAAGCGTCATACGACTGTCATGAAACTTACAGAAGGGCGCCTGAACCGAGCATGAATGAAATATTTCGTGCGTGGCAATTCTGTTGCGCTGCCGCATGAAAGAGGGTCGAAACACGCAAATGCGAAGGGCGTGTTGATCTCGCGTTGCAGGCCGGCGCAAGTCGCGCTAAACGTCGCTCATGACGACAGAAACGCCCGATCCAAAGCTGCTCCGAATTGCGATTGCGCAAGGCAACCCCACGCTTGGCGACATTGCCGGAAATCTGCAGAAAGCCCGCAGCGCCCGCGCCGATGCGGCGGCGCAGGGGGCTGACCTCCTGCTTCTGACGGAGCTTTTCATCTCCGGCTATCCGCCAGAAGATCTGGTGCTCAAGCCGGCCTTCCTCAGGGCGTGCCTGAAGGCCGTCGAGGAGTTGGCGGCCGAAACAGCCGATGGCGGTCCGGGCGTTGTCATCGGCTTTCCGCGGCAGGGTGAAAAGGGCCGCCACAATTCGGTAGCGCTCCTCGACGGGGGCAAGATCGTCGCCCTGCGCGACAAGATCGACCTGCCGAATTACGGCGAGTTCGACGAGAAGCGCGTCTTCACCGAAGGCAGCATCAGCGGCCCCTACAATTTCCGTGGTGTGCGGATCGGCATTCCGATCTGCGAGGAAATCTGGAACGATGCCGGCGTCTGCGAGACGCTTGCCGAAGCCGGTGCGGATTTGCTGCTCGTGCCGAATGGCTCGCCCTACTACCGCGACAAGCTGGACGTCCGTCATCAGGTTGCGCTGCGCCAGGTGATCGAAAGCGGCCTGCCACTCATCTTCGCGAACCAGATCGGCGGCCAGGACGAGCTCGTGTTCGACGGCGCGTCCTTTGCCTTCAACGCCGACAAGACGCTTGCCTTCCAGATGAGCCAGTTCGAGGAGACGCTTGCCGTCACCACCTGGCGACGTGGCGAGGAGGGCTGGCGCTGCGAGGGCGGTCCGATGTCGAAGATTCCGGATGCGGAGGAGGCGGATTACCGCGCCTGCATGCTCGGTTTCCGCGATTATGTGAACAAGAACGGCTTCCGTAACGTCGTTCTCGGCCTGTCCGGCGGCATCGATTCCGCCATCTGCGCGGCGATCGCAGTCGATGCGCTGGGTGAGGAGCGGGTACGCTGCGTGATGATGCCCTACCGCTATACATCGCAGGATTCGCTGAAGGATGCGGCGGCCTGCGCCCAGGCACTCGGCTGCCGCTACGACATCGTGGCGATCGAGGAGCCGGTGGCCGGCTTTCTGTCTGCGCTCTCAGAGCTATTCGAGGACACCGAAACCGGGATCACCGAGGAGAACCTGCAGAGCCGCACCCGCGGTACTATCCTGATGGCGATCTCCAACAAGTTCGGCTCGATGGTGGTGACGACCGGCAACAAGTCCGAAATGTCGGTCGGCTATTGCACGCTCTACGGCGACATGAACGGCGGCTTCAATCCGATCAAGGACCTGTACAAGATGCAGGTCTATGCGCTGTCACGCTGGCGCAACACCCATGTGCCGCCGGGCGCTCTCGGCCCGTCGGGCGAGGTCATTCCGCAAAACATCATCGACAAGGCGCCGTCCGCCGAGCTTCGGCCGGACCAGACGGACCAGGACTCGCTGCCGCCATATCCGGTGCTCGACGACATTCTCGAGTGCCTCGTCGAGGGCGAGATGTCGGTCGAGGATATCGTCGCACGTGGTCATGATGCGGCGACCGTGCATCGGGTGGAGCACCTGCTTTACATTGCAGAGTACAAGCGCCGCCAGTCTGCGCCGGGCGTCAAGATCACCAAGAAGAACTTCGGGCGCGACCGTCGCTATCCCATCACCAACCGCTTCCGCGACCGCTGAGATTTTTGACGTTTTAGCGTTTGTTTACTGTTCAATTTAAGCCTTCGTTGCTGCTTGCATGCTAACGTTTGGACCACAATCAGGCGTTGGAGCATGATGCTCTCATCGCCGTGTGTGGCCTTGGGGGCAGTATGCAGTATCGAAGTGCCAGAGCGATGGATCGCCGGATGGTTCCGGTCATCTATCTTGCCTGCGCCGTCATCGCTGGCGTGTTTGCGGCTGCGGGCTTCATGGTCCTTGATTATTCCGTCAAGCAGGCGGAGGTCTTCGCGATCGCCAGCGAACGCAAGCTGGTGCAGCAGGAATTCCAGCACCAGATCGATCAGGTTGCCAAGCTGCAGGCGGAACTGTCCTATTCGGACCGAACCGTCAGCAATCTGCTGGCTCCTGACGGCATCGATCTTCTCGCCGCGGACCCGACTGTGCGCTCGCTGTGGAACGATCTCGGATTTTCATGGGTACTTTTCACGGCCGCCGACAACACGCCGCTGCTTGCTGTCAAGAACGGCCAGCGCGTCGAGGACAGCGACGCCGGCGATCTCATGTTCTGGATCGACGACCTGATCTACGATGCAAAGCAGAAATTCCGCGACGCGCTGGAGGATGAGGGCGGCCGCCTTTCGATTGCGCGCTCGATGCCGGATCGGGATCTGCTCGAGTTGCCCCGTCCCGACATCTACGCATCCGACATGCGGATGCTGTTCGGCCATATGAGCATCGTGGTCGTCCAGGCCGTCATTCCCCGCAGCCCGGACCGTGCGCTTCTTTTCAACGGTCCGACACTGCTCGTCACCGTCAAGCCGGTCTCCGATGCCATGCTTGCCGGCATGAACGAGCGCCTGCATATCCGCAACCTGCATGTCGTCAGTGAATCTGGCAAGGACCCTGCGGATGCATCGACCCCCGTCGGCAACGGCTTTACCGACGGGCCCTATATCGTCGCCTGGTCACCCAACACGCCGGACACATATATCTGGTCAAAGGCCGGCCCCAAGGTGGTGGTGGCCGTGCTGGTCGCCGTTCTGGTGCTTGGCTATATCGCCGTCCGTTTCGGTTCCGTCGTCCAGGCGCTACAACGTAGCGAGGCGAAGAACAGCTTCCTCGCCAATCACGATGCCCTGACCGGGCTTGCCAATCGCAGCGGCTTTGACGAGACGCTGGCCAAGGCGGCAGGCGAGCAACGGCCGTTCGCGCTGATTGCCATGGACCTCGATCTGTTCAAGGCGGTCAACGACCGTTACGGGCACGCCGCCGGCGACGCGGTTCTCAAGGACATTGCCGGACGGCTCAGGGAGCGCGTCGGCAGGCAGGGGCTGGTTGGTCGCCTTGGAGGCGATGAGTTCATGGTCTTCCTCGACGGGATTACCGATCGCGACGAAGTCATGGCGATCGCCACCGGGCTCGTCCGGGACGCTCAGGTTCCCGTGCTGCATGACGGAGTGATCCTGCAGGTCGGCGGCAGCGCCGGGGCGGCGATCTTCCCCGCGCAGGCAAAGTCTGTGCGCGAACTCGTCCTGATTGCCGACGAGGCTCTCTACGCGGCCAAGGACGCCGGGCGCAATTGCGCCATCATGTCCGGCGAGCACCCGGCGGCCGGCGGCGTCAAGCTCTTCGCCTGAGCCGTCTCCACTCAGTTTTCCTGCTTTTCCAGTGTCCCGGTCGTCTCGTCCCCGACGATGAAGGACGGACCCACCTGACGGATGTGCCGCTTTTGCGGATCGTAGTCCCGTTCCGTTGGGCTCGGCTGCGGCGGCGAGGCTGTTGCTGCCGGTGGAGGCGTCTCGGATGGTGGCGGCACGGCGGTGATGGTCGAATAGCCGGACCCCGCTGGCGTCTGCTGTAATTTTTCGCGCCGCATGATGTCCTTGTAATAGGCCTCCATGTCGCAGCCGCACTTTGGATCCGTACCCGGCTTGCGCTGCTTGAAAAGGTTGGCGGACGGCATCTGCCCGTAGGTTTCGCCAGTGGCGGCCGAGATCATCTCGTCGGCATTGGTATCGTAGAGTGACGAGTAGAAAAGCTCGGTCTGCGTTCCGGGGCACATGGCCGCACAGGTCTCCGCATCCCGCTGGAAGGATGCGGGGCTAGCATTGGACGAAATCGGGAAAAAGCCACCGTCGCAGGTCCGGACACAGATCGTCTTCAACGGACTGCCGACCTCATAACCGAGCGTGGGACGGATCGCCGATGGCCAGAAGTGCTTCTTGTCGTCGAGAGGTGGAATAAATGTCTCGACCGGCCGGCGGACGTCGCTTTCGCTGTCGGGATCGGTCGAGGCGAGCGTTGGATAGGTGTCGCTGTGGCAGCCGTTGGCGGCGATGGCGTCGAGGATCTTCTGCCGTTGTTCGCGCGTCGCACCGCTGCGGTTGGAGATCGGCTGGCGGCCGGAGGCCAGTTCGTCCCGCGCCCGGCGCATGCCGTCGATCGCCGCCTGTTGGACGTTGCAGGCATCCTGGTTGGCGCCGCCGATGACAACCACGCTGCCCGATGAGCACCCCATGTCCCTCAGACGCTGGCGGGCCGCCCGGATCTCCTGATCCTTTTCCGACAATTCACGGCGAAGCGCGCGCGTCTGGACGGTGGTGCCGATGACTTCGATGCCGGAGGTCAGCTGATGGTAGAGCGTCGCGCAAACCTCTTCCGACTGCGCCAGCGCCCGATCCGCCGCCGGCAAAGCGAGGCAGATGGACAGGAACGCAAGTCCGAACCGGTTCAAAGCCACGTCGGAGGTCTCCGGTTTCTCAAGGATGGCGCAGTCGCATCGCGCAGATGACCTTTACGCACCGCGAAGCGGGTCAGGTCGTCTTTGGCCATCATAATACAGCCGGGCATTGCGGGAAGCTGACCAATACGGGACAGCTTGCCCAGTAGCTCAGAGTGGCGGCCCAGAGTTGTGGCTCAGAGCGGCTGCGAGGCCTCGACCACGGAAAGGGCCGCCATGTTGACGACGCCTCGGGAGGTGACGGAAGGCGACAGGATGTGCACGGGCAGGGCGGCGCCGAGCAGGATGGGGCCGACATGCAGGCCGTCCATCATCGTCTTGACCACGCCGAGCGTGATGTTGGCGGCATCGAGGTTCGGGAACACAAGGAGATTGGCCTCGCCCGCCAGACGGCTTTGCGGCATCACACGCTTGCGCAGGACTTCCGATATCGCCGAGTCGCCGTGCATTTCGCCGTCGACTTCCAGTTCCGGCGCCTTTTCCTCCACGATCGCCAATGCGCGGCGCATCTTCGCCGAGCTTTCCGAATCGCGCGAGCCGAAGTTGGAATGCGAGACGAGAGCGGCCTTCGGCGTGATACCGAAGCGGCGGATTTCCTGCGCGGCCATGATCGTCATTTCGGCGACCTCTTCGGCCGACGGATTGTAGGTGACGTAGGTGTCGGTGAAGAAGGTTGCGCCGCGCTGCGAGATCAGCAGGCTGAGGCCGGAGAAATCGAGGACGCCATCCTTCTTGCCGATGATCTGGCGAATGTCGCGAAGATGGCGGTCGTAGCGGCCTTCCAGGCCGCAGATCTGGGCATCCGCCTCGCCACGCTTCACGGCAAGCGCGCCGATGACGGTGGTGTTGGTACGCACGATGGTACGCGCGGCTTCCGGAGTGACGCCGCGGCGTCCGACCAGCGCGAAATAGTCGTCCACATATTCGCGGAAGCGCGGATCGTCCTCCGGGTTGACCACGTCGAAATCGGTATGGGGCCGGATCTTCAGGCCGTAGCGCTTCAGGCGCATTTCCAGAATCTGCGGACGACCGATCAGGATCGGCCGGGCAATGCCTTCCTCAAGCAGGATCTGGGCGGCGCGCAGCACGCGTTCGTCTTCGCCTTCGGAGAAGATCACCCGCTTGCGCTCGGCGCTCTTGGCGGCGGCAAAGATCGGCTTCATCAGGAAGCCGGAGCGGAAGACGAAACGGTTCAACTGGTCGAGATAGGCGTCGAAATCGGCGATCGGACGGCTTGCGACGCCGCTCTCCTCGGCGGCCTTGGCGACGGCAGGCGCGATGCGCAGGATCAGGCGCGGGTCGAAGGGCGAGGGGATGAGGTAGGTGGGGCCGAAGACCGGCGTCTCGCCGGAATAGGCGCGGGCGGCGACGTCCGAGACTTCCTCGCGGGCGAGAGCCGCGATGGCGCGAACCGCGGCGAGCTTCATCTCTTCGTTGATGGTGGTCGCGCCGCAATCGAGTGCGCCGCGGAAGATGTACGGGAAACAGAGAACGTTGTTGACCTGGTTCGGGAAGTCCGACCGCCCGGTGCAGATCATCGCGTCGGGCCGCGCCTCACGGGCGAGATCCGGCATGATTTCCGGCGTCGGATTGGCGAGCGCCATGATCAGCGGCTTTTCCGCCATCTGGGCGAGCAGCTCCGGCTTCAGCACGCCGGCGGCGGACAGGCCGAGGAAGACGTCGGCGTCGGCGATCGACTCGGCCAGAACCCGCTTGTCGCTCTTTTGCGCATAGATCGATTTCCAGCGGTCCATCAGGGCCTCGCGACCCTCGTAGACCAGGCCTTCGATGTCGTGGACCCAGATGTTCTCGCGCTTGGCGCCGAGACTCACCAGCAGGTTGAGGCAGGCAAGTGCCGCCGCGCCGGCGCCCGAGGCGACGATCTTGACCTTTTCAATGTCCTTGCCCGCAAGCTCCAGACCGTTCAGCACGGCTGCGGCGACGATGATGGCGGTGCCATGCTGGTCATCGTGGAAGACCGGGATGTTCATGCGTTCGCGCAGCTGCTGCTCGACCTCGAAGCATTCCGGCGCCTTGATATCCTCGAGGTTGATGCCGCCAAAGGTCGGCTCGAGCGCCGAAATGGTGCTCACCATGCCTTCGACGGTCGGTTCGGCCACTTCGATGTCGAACACGTCGATGTCGGCGAATTTCTTGAAGAGGACGGCCTTGCCTTCCATCACGGGCTTGGAGGCGAGTGGGCCGATATTGCCGAGGCCGAGGACGGCTGTGCCGTTGGAGATCACGCCGACGAGATTGGCGCGTGAGGTGTAGTCGGCAGCCGTTTCCGGATTATCGCGGATGGCGAGGCAGGGGGCTGCGACCCCGGGCGAATAGGCGAGCGCCAGATCGCGCTGGTTGCCGAGCGGCTTGGTCGCCTGGATCTCGAGTTTTCCGGGGGACGGATATCGGTGGTAGAAGAGGGCCTGTTCGTCCAGATCGCCGCTGCGCGGGCCAGTGGTGTTGTTCGGCTTGTCTGGAGCGTTCATCCCATGCTTCTCCGTCTTTTGTGGCGCTTTGGCGATGGCTGTTACATCAATCCTGTCGCCGGGGGTATCCAAAATATCGTCTCAGCGGCGATATTGCGCGCATTTTAGCTTCGTATGAAGCCCACCGCCGCCATTGTCATCTTCCTGAAACAAGACTCTGTTTTTGACAGTCATAATTGGATTGAACCAGTCGATCGGTGGATGACAAGATGGAAGCCAGACGTTTCAGGACCCTTTTCATTTCGGACGTGCACCTGGGCTCGAAGGCCGCGAAGGCGGACTACCTTCTGGATTTCCTGCGCTATCACGAGGCGGAAACGATCGTGCTCGTCGGCGATATCGTCGACGGCTGGCGTCTGAAGCGCAGCTGGTTCTGGCCGCAGAACTGCAACGACGTGGTTCAGAAGCTTCTGCGCAAGGCGCGCAAGGGCACCCGCATCATCTATATTCCGGGCAATCACGACGAATTCCTGCGCGATTTCCCCGGCATGCATTTCGGCGGCATTGAGGTGATGGAACGGGCCATCCACGAAGCGGCAGACGGCCGCAAGTACCTGATCCTGCACGGTGACGAATTCGATGTCGTCGTTCGCAACATCCGTCTGCTCGCCTATCTCGGCGACTGGGCCTATGACGCCGCCATTCGGCTCAACATCGTGATTGCCGCCATCCGCCGTCGCATCGGCCTGCCGTACTGGTCGTTCTCCGCATGGGCCAAGCTGCAGGTCAAGCACGCCGTCAACTTCATCGGCGAGTTCCAGAAGTGTGTCGTCGACGAAGCCCGCCGTCACAATGTCGACGGTGTCATCTGCGGTCATATTCACCACGCCGTCATGGAAGACATGGACGACATCCGCTACATCAACACCGGCGACTGGGTGGAAAGCTGCACGGCCGTTGCCGAGCATGACGACGGCACGTTCGAGCTGATCACCTGGCAGCAGATCACGGCTGAAGAACCTTTGCCGATACAGCTGGCTCCGCCGCTGAAGCTGCAGTCCGACAAGGCCGCCTGAGCGCCGGATTTGCCCGCTGCCGGGAACAGCCCCAAGGCTTGTCCCGGCAGGGTGCGACCACAGTGGCACGTTTGCAATGCGAAGGTTATTTTGCCGCGACATTCGGGACTGTGGCTGCCGGCAGCCGTGACACCGGTGCTGCCGGAGGGTAAACAGGCAAGACTCAGTAATGCAATGAAGATTGGCGTATATTGTCTGCCGAAACGGGTACTCCTGCAGCCTTCGTATTCGAGACGCCCGGGGCGTCTGGTGCCAGTCGGCTCGTGCTGACCGGCGACTGGCGCAACACGACGATTTCACCGGTCATCGATCCGCTGCGCGAAATCGCCGCCAAGGGACTGCCCAGGGCGCTGGTGATCGATGTCTCGGGTCTCGGCGGTATCGATACGGCGGGTGCCTGGCTTATCCGACGGATCGAGATGAAGGCCCGCGAGGCCGGCACGGACGTGACGGTCACGGGCGAAAGCGCCGGGTTAAAGGAACTGCTGGCCGCCATTCCCGAAAAGGTCTCCGACGGCAAGACGGCACCTCGCCAGGTGGCGCTCACGGAGCGCATCTTCGCTCCGGTCGGCCGGCTGACCATCGCCTTCTGGAGCGATTTCGAAGCGTCGATGTACATTCTCGGTTCCGCCGTGCGCGGGGCGCAGATGAAACTCGGGCGCGGCAGCGGCGTCTCGCCGGCGGCGATTGCCAACCAGGTCGACCGCATGGGCGTTCGGGCTATCCCGATCATCCTGCTGATGTCGTTCCTGATCGGCGCGATCATCGCCCAGCAGGGCGCCTTCCAGCTTCGCTATTTCGGCGCCGAGGTGTTTGTCGTCGATCTGGTCGGCATCCTGCAGCTGCGCGAAATCGGCGTCCTCTTGACCGCGATCATGATCGCCGGCCGCTCGGGCAGCGCCATCACCGCCGAAATCGGCTCGATGAAGATGCGCGAAGAGATCGACGCGCTGAAGGTGATCGGGCTCAATCCGGTGGGCGTGTTGATCTTTCCGCGCCTGGTCGCGCTCACCATCGCTCTGCCGCTGCTGACGATCGTCGCCAATTTCGCGGCGCTCGGGGGGGCGGCGATCATCGCCTGGGTCTATTCCGGCATCACCTTCGAAGTGTTCCTGACACGGCTGCGCGATGCCATCGACTATTCGACGATCATTTCCGGCATGGTGAAAGCGCCGTTCATGGCGCTGATTGTCGGCGTGGTCGCGGCGCTCGAGGGCATGAAGGTCGGCGGCAGCGCGGAATCGCTCGGCCAGCACGTGACCGCTTCTGTGGTGAAATCCATCTTCGTCGTCATTCTCGTGGACGGGCTGTTCGCCATGTTCTACGCGGCCATCGATTTTTAAAGGGCGCGGGGATGGATCAGGCCACTCAGGAAAAGACGAGCGAGGGCGAACGGGAGGTCATCCTCTCGGTGCGCGACCTGACCGTCGGCTTCGGCGAGAAGCTGGTGCTCGACAAGCTCAATCTCGACGTATATCGCGGCGAGATTCTCGGCTTTGTCGGCGGCTCGGGGACGGGCAAGTCGGTGCTGATGCGCACGGTTCTGCGCCTGCTGCCGCGGCAATCCGGCAAGATCACCATTCTCGGCAAGAATTACGACGAGCTCAGCGAGAGCGAACATTTCCAGCTCGACATGCGGCTGGGTGTGCTTTTCCAGCACGGTGCGCTGTTTTCGTCGCTGACGGTCAAGGAAAACATCCAGGTTCCGATGCGCGAGTATCTGGACCTGCCGAAGGAACTGATGGACGAGCTCGCCTATCTGAAGATCCAGATGGTGGGACTGGCGCCGGACGCGGCCGACAAGTTCCCGTCGGAGCTTTCCGGCGGCATGATCAAGCGCGCGGCGCTGGCGCGCGCCCTGGCGCTCGATCCCGACCTCGTCTTCCTCGACGAGCCGACCTCCGGCCTAGACCCGATCGGCGCCGCCGAATTCGACGAACTCATTGCCCGGCTGCGCGATACGCTGGGTTTGACCGTTTACATGGTGACACACGACCTCGATAGTCTGTTTTCCGTCTGCGACCGTATTGCAGTGCTTGGACAGAAGCGGGTATTGGTCGAGGGAACATTGGAAGACATGCTCTCGTTCGAGGACGACTGGGTGCAATCCTATTTCCGCGGCAAGCGGGCCCGCTCGATCGTCGGCCGGACATGAGCGCCATGTCGGTACAGTGGAAGGACTGAATGGAAACGAAAGCCAACTACACCATCGTCGGTATCTTCACGCTGCTGATCATCGCGGCGGCGTTCGGCTTCGTCTACTGGATGTCCGGTTTCGGTGGCAAGGGGCCGACGGTTGAACTACTCGTTCGCATTCCCGGTTCCGCCAATGGTCTGAGCGTCGGATCGCCGGTGCGCTTCAATGGCATTGCCATCGGTTCCGTGCGGGATCTGAGGATCGACAACGATCCGCGGTTTACCGTCGCCTTCACCGAAGTCCGGGCCGATGCCCCGGTCTATTCCAGCACCAAGGCGGTTCTGGAAATCCAGGGCCTCACGGGTGCCGCCTATATCGAGCTTTCGGGCGGCGACAAGACGAAGAAGAGCATCCTGCAGGAGGCGGCGGAGAGCGGCAAGCGGGCGGTGATCGTCGCCGACCAGTCGTCCGTGACCAACCTTCTTGCGACCGCCGACAAGATTCTCGACCGGGCCGACGACGCGATCGGCCAGCTGCAGGGGTTCATCAGCGATGCGCGCGAGCCGCTGACGCAGACGGTCAACAATGCCAAGACCTTTTCCGATGCGCTTGCCCGCAATGCCGACGGTATCGACAAGTTCCTGCAGAGCGTTTCGGCGCTCTCGGACAGCGTCAGCGGTCTCTCCGGGCGACTGGACTCGACGCTCGACGCGATCGAGAAGCTGGTGAAGGCTGTGGATGCCGAGCGCATCAACAACATTCTCGCCAATGCCGAAAAGGTCAGCAAGGATGTGGCGGACTCGTCGGGTGAGCTGAAGTCGACCGTCCAGAGCTTCAAGACGACGGCGGAATCGATCAGCAAGGCCGGCGACAAGGCGGCCAGTGTGCTGGACAATGCCGACAAGCTGATCGTCAAGATCGATCCGGCGAAACTCGGCACGGCCGTCGACAATATTTCGGCGGCTGCCGCCGATGCCCGCGTGGCGATCGCCTCGTTCAAGAATGTCGGCGATATCGTCGACAAGCATCAGCAGGACATCGACGACACCATCAAGAATGTCACCGAAATGGCCAAGAAGCTGAATGCGGCCTCGAACCGCGTCGACGGCATTCTCGCCAAGGTCGACGGCATGGTGAGCTCGGACGACTCCCAGGGCATGTTCGCCCAGGCGAGCGAGACGCTGAAGTCGATCAAGACGCTTGCCGACAATCTGAATGCGCAGGTCGGTCCGATCGCCGCCAATCTCAACAAGTTCTCGTCGAGCGGTCTGCGCGACGTCGAGGGCCTCGTGGACGATGCGCGCCGTACGGTGAAGTCGCTTGAGGACACGATCAACAATCTCGACGACAATCCGCAGCGGCTTTTGTTCGGCGGTGGCGGCGTGAAGGAATATGACGGGCGCACCCGTCGCTGAGGAGTGAGTTTATGAGCGGAGTGGCAAGGGTGTCGATCATGCGCAAGGGAATGCCCGCACTGGCTGCCGGGGCGCTGGCCGCCGTGCTGATGAGCGGCTGTTCTACGACGCCGCTCAGCGATACGTTCGACCTTGCAGCGCCGGCCGTCTCCACCGATCGCTCGGCCCATCGCCGCCAGATCCTGGTGCCGGTGCCGACCGCCATCAAGGCGATCAACAGCGAGAAGATCGTCGTGCGCGTCTCGCCGTCCGAGGTGCAGTATCTCTCTGGCTCGCAATGGAGTGACACGCTGCCGCGCATGGTGCAGGCCAAGCTCGTGCAGGCCTTCGAGGCGACCGGCAAGCTCGGCGGCGTCGGCGTGCCGGGGCAGGGGTTGGCGATCGACGAGCAGGTGGTGACCGAAATCCGCACCTTCGAGGTGCAGGCCTATGGCGGCGTCAAGCAGGCGAATATCGCGATTTCCGTCAAGATCCTCAACGACCGCAACGGCTCCGTGCGGGCGACGAAGCTGTTTACCGCCACCGCGCCGGTCACCGGCTCCGAGGCGCCGGCCTTCGTCGATGGCCTCGACCGCGCCTTTGCCGATATCGCCAGCCAGATCGTCACCTGGTCGCTCGGCGTCATCTGATCCCCGGGCCGGGCTTCGGCCGTTCGTTTTCGGGTCTCCTCCCTGTCACGATACCGGTGTAGCATTGCGCCTTGTGGCGGCGTGCGCATTTCCGTCCTGAATGGTTCGCATTTCGGAACAGAACGCGCCGCCGACCATTATTACACTGTACCCCATCAACAACGGATCAGGAGGAAGCGATGGCTATCGTCAAAAAGGGCTCGGCGCACTGGAGCGGCGGACTGAAGGACGGCAAGGGCGAGGTGTCTACCGAGAGCGGCGTGCTCGACAAGCAGCCTTACGGATTTCGCACCCGGTTCGAGGGCCAGCCCGGCACCAATCCGGAAGAACTGATCGGCGCGGCGCATGCCGCCTGCTTTACCATGGCGCTGTCGCTGATGCTGGAAGAGGCGGGCTTCAAGGCCGACAGCCTGGAAACCACCGCCAGCGTCTCCCTCGACAAGAAGGACGACGGCTTCGCCATCACCGGCATCGAACTCGCCCTTTCCGGCACCGTCTCCGGCATGGACGAGGCCAAGTTCAAGGAGATCGCCGACAAGGCCAAGGCCGGCTGCCCGGTTTCGAAGGCGCTTTCGGCGGTGCCGATCAGCTTGACGACGACGTTCGGGTGAACTTTCCTCTCCCCCTGCGGGAGAGGAAGAAAAATCGGTGTCTTAGCGCATAGCGCTAAGCGCCAGATTTTTCAGGTGAGGGGGTATGCCTTCCCACGCTGCGCCACCCCCTCTCTTGGAATTTCTAACACTTAGCTTCGCTAAGATGTTGAAATTCCATTCTCCCCCGCCAAGGGGGAGATGGGCGCCCGCGGCATCCTCGGCGCTTCGCCTCTCCCCTTGCGGGAGAGAATACAAAATTATGATCTTAGCTTCGGCTAAGTGATAGATTTTGTTGGTGAGGGGATCAGGTCACAAAACGGGTTGCATTCTGCAAATGCTTTGCAATCATCCCCACATGCGCCAGCCCGTTCCGCCCCATCACCGTAATTTTGCCCGCTCCATGCGTGCCGACAGCAAGGCGGCAGAGTCAATGTTGTGGCAGTCACTGAAGAACCGCCAGCTGGCCGGGTTTAAGTTCAAACGCCAGGTGCCGCTCGACGGCTATATCCTCGATTTCGTCTGCTTCGAGGCTCGTCTGATCGTCGAGGCAGATGGCGGCCAGCATGCCGAAAGCGTCCGGGATGCCAAGCGTGATCGCCATTTTCGCGACGCCGGCTTTCGGGTATTGCGCTTCTGGAACGACGAGATTGAACGCAATCTTGTTGATGTCTGCCGGGTGATATTGCTGGAGCTGAAGAATACTGGGGAATGATGGATCCTACCTCTCCCCTTGCGGGAGAGGAAGAAAAATCAGCGTCTTAGTGCGTAGCGCTAAGTGCTAGATTTTTCAGGTGAGGGGATATGTCCGACCACCCCCACCGACCCCCTCTCTTGGAATTTCTAACACTTAGCTTCGCTAAGATGTTGAAATTCCATTCTCCCCCGCCAAGGGGGAGATGGGCACTTGCGGCGCTCTCGACGCTCCACCTCTCCCCTTGCGGGAGAGGACGTGATTTCAACGTCTTAGCCAAAGGCTAAGTGTTAGAAATCACTGGTGAGGGGAGTTACGTTTCCAGTTGTGGGCCCTTAGGTTGGGGGCCGATTGTCGGAAGCCCGAATTCATTACGTGAAAGTTTGCACTGCAGATCCAGATATTGCATTATAGCATCAACGATAGTTGAGTAAGCTTTTGGATTTTCTGACCAACGGTGAAGTTGCATGTTTCGAAGATCAAGTATTGCAAAATCATCAACTAAGTCAGATTCTTTGGGCCAATTGCGCTGAACCAAAGTCAAGGCTGCAATCACGATACTTTTTTGAAGTTTTGGTTCCTTTGTGTTCCATATATGGATTGCTGTTCGACGCCCGCCCATTTCCATAACACAATTCGCTTCAAAGCGGATACGAAAGAAGCCTCCGGGGCTTTGGATCACGATTGCATCGCAGAAATTGATTTGGCCCGGATTTGCTTTTCGCCATTTTAGAAAGCGGATAATCCCTAGGCGAGTGGAACGCCTTTCTCCCTTGTTCTTGATAAGTGATGTAGCAGCAAAAACTTCTGCTGGAGTTTGGGTGCCCGTTGCCAATTTTTGAATTGCACGACGTAAGCTGCGGTGGCGATCGTATGGCTTGCTGTCTTTGGAGGGCTTATGCCGCTCGCGTATGGTGCTTTTTTGCCTCTTGTCGCTGAGAGATATCAGCTTTAAGAATGCAGAGAATCCCATCGTCGGTATTTGTGGCATGCTCAAATCCTCTTGATTACAAAAGTGGATAAGGTGCCAAAGCCCGCTCGACTTGGAGAGCCAACAGCCTATAATTCGTTTGCCAACGGTATAGGGACATTAGTCTCTTTGCCTAGCGAAGGCTTTGGCTATTCGCGGTGTGTCGTGGTCGAGTTGGCGCTCGGTCACGGCACATGCGAATGATCACTTCTCTTTTCGCACTCCTTTGAATGGAGTGCCGTCTTTCTTTCCATCCATGAACTTTCCATCTGGAGCGCGTTTGGTCCAGGTTTCAGTCTTTGGATTGTAGACCTGTGAGCGGTCCCTTACTGCACCTATGCGGTGCCCGTCGCCTTTTGGGGGATTGGTAGCCATCGATCATCACCTCGCTTTCGTGGCTATTCGCATTGCATCTGCGAATCATATTAGTGCGAGGCTGGTGTATAAGTCAATTAATTAGTAATAAAATTTCAATTATTTCTCACATTAGCTTGCGATTTTTCTAATGTCAACAGAGTTCTGTGGATAACTCTTATATTGATTTGGTATTTATATTTTTGTTCGCACAAATAAAGTGCTGGGAGTCATTCGCCGGTGGCCTTTGATTTGACTGAATGTGATCTTTGTTTCTTTAATGTGACTCTTTTCTGCTGCGTAGAGTCAGTATTCGTATCAAAATACTGATGCGAGTTTTTGTGAGTTAGAAGCCCGGAGTTTCCCCCGGGCTATCAATTTCTCAGTTTTCAACAACTTGCTCAGCTGCACCCGCTCGTCGCACCACAAGTATCGCACTTTTCACACGTCCCATTCCGGACCATCGTGAAGTTCTGGCACTCGGAGCACATGTTGCCGGTGTAGCCCTGGGCGATCGAGCGCATGCGGCGTTCGGTCTCGAGCTTCTTGGCGTCGGCCTTGGCGGTGGCGGCGTCGGCGGCGGCCTTGTCGGAGAACAGGGCGGTTGCCTCCTGGGCGGCCTCGTCGGCGATTTCCTCTGCCAGTTCTGCAGCGCGTTCCTCGTAGTCACGCTTGAAGGCGACGACTTCCGAGGTGGAGGTGACCGTCTCGGTCACAGCGACGGCATCGATCTTGCGCGCGGTGGCGCCGATCGCGGTGACGTTGCCGCCGGAGACGCGCGCCGTTGCCGGGGCGCCGGCCGCCGAACCCTTGGGCTCGGAGGAGGGGCCGTGGCCGGAAGAGACCAGTGTCGGCTTGTGGCCGCGGGTCCAGCCGGTCGAGATCAGGTTGGTCTTGCCTTCCTGGATGCCCTTGCCGAGCGCTGTGTTGCCGAAGTCGGAGGTGTCGACATGGGCAAGGTCGTGGCGGTTCAGGTAGGAGACGGCCAGTTCGCGGAACACGTAGTCGAGGATCGAGGTGGCGTTCTTGATGGCGTCGTTGCCCTGAACCATGCCGGCCGGCTCGAACTTGGTGAAGGTGAAGGCCTCCACGTATTCTTCGAGCGGCACGCCGTATTGCAGGCCGAGCGAGACGGCGATGGCGAAGTTGTTCATCATCGCACGGAAGGCAGCCCCTTCCTTGTGCATGTCGATGAAGATCTCGCCGAGGCGGCCGTCACCGAATTCGCCGGTGCGCAGGTACACCTTGTGTCCGCCGACGACGGCCTTCTGGGTGTAGCCCTGGCGGCGGTTCGGCAGCTTTTCGCGGTCGCGGACGATCTTCTCGACGATGCGCTCGACGATCTTCTCGGTGACGGTGACGGCCTGGGCGGCAGCCGGGGCTGCAACCAGCGCCTCGACGGCATCATCCTCGTCGTCCTCGTCCTCGATAAGCGAGGCGTTCAACGGCTGCGACAGCTTGGAGCCGTCACGGTAGAGGGCGTTCGCCTTCAGGCCGAGCTTCCAGGACAGCATGTAGGCCGCGCCGCAATCCTCGACGGTTGCCTCGTTCGGCATGTTGATCGTCTTGGAGATGGCGCCCGAGATGAACGGCTGGGCGGCCGCCATCATGCGGATGTGGCTTTCGACCGACAGGTAGCGCTTGCCGATCTTGCCGCACGGGTTGGCGCAATCGAAGACGGCGAGGTGCTCTTCCTTGAGGAAGGGCGCGCCTTCGAGCGTCATCGCACCGCAGACGTGGATGTTGGCAGCCTCGATCTCCTTCTTCGAGAAGCCCATGTGGTCGAGCAGGTTGAAGCTCATGTCGGCGAGCTGCTCGTCGGAGACCTTCAGCGTGTCCTTCAGGAAGTCGGGGCCGAGCGTCCACTGGTTGAAGACGAACTTGATGTCGAAGGCGGCCTTCAGCGCGCCGTTGACGGCTTCGATCTTCTCGTCGGTGAAGCCCTTGGCCTTCAGCGTCGAGGGGTTGATGCCCGGCGCCTGGTTGAGGTTGCCGTGGCCGACGGCATAGGCCTCGATCTCGGCGATCTGGCTTTCCGTGTAGCCGAGCGTGCGGAGCGCTTCCGGCACGGCGCCGTTGATGATCTTGAAGTAGCCGCCGCCGGCAAGCTTCTTGAACTTCACCAGCGCGAAGTCGGGCTCGATGCCGGTCGTGTCGCAATCCATGACCAGGCCGATCGTGCCGGTCGGCGCAATCACGGTCGACTGGGCGTTGCGGTAGCCGTGCTGTTCGCCGAGTTCCAGCGCCTTGTCCCAGGCAGCCTTGGCATGGGCGATGAGGTCGGCATCCGGGCAATCGCCGTGGATGAGGGCGACCGGATTGACGGCAACGCCTTCATAGCCCTGCTTCTCGCCATAGGCGGCGCGGCGATGGTTGCGCATGACGCGCAGCATGTTGGCGGCGTTCGGCGCATATTCCGGGAACGGGCCGAGCTCGGAGGCGATTTCCGCCGAAGTCGCATAGGCGACGCCGGTCATGATCGCGGTCAGGGCCCCGGCAATGGCGCGGCCTTCGGCGCTGTCATACGGAATGCCGGACGACATCAGCAGGCCGCCGATATTGGCGTAGCCGAGGCCGAGCGTGCGGTACTTGTAGGAGAGTTCGGCGATCTGGCGCGACGGGAACTGTGCCATCATGACCGAGATTTCGAGAACGACGGTCCACAGGCGGACGGCATGCTCGTAGTCGGCGATGTCGATGTTCTTCGTGGCCTGGTCCTTGAACTGCAGGAGGTTCAGAGACGCCAGGTTGCAGGCGGTGTCGTCGAGGAACATGTATTCCGAGCACGGGTTGGAGGCGCGGATCGGGCCGGCCGCCGGGCAGGTGTGCCAGTCGTTCATCGTCGTGTTGAAGTGCAGGCCCGGATCGGCCGATGCCCAGGCGGCGTAGGAGACCTTGTCCCACAGGTCGCGGGCCTTCAGCGTCTTCATCACGCGGCCGTCGCGGCGGGCTGTCAGGTTCCAGTCGCCATCGTTTTCAACAGCGCGCAGGAACTCGTCCTTGATCGAGACGGAGTTGTTGGAGTTCTGGCCGGAGACCGTGAGGTAGGCTTCCGAATCCCAGTCCGTGTCATAGGTCTTGAACTCGATGTCCTTGTAGCCCTGCTTGGCGAACTGGATGACGCGCTTGATGTAGTTTTCCGGAACCAGCGCCTTCTTGGCGGCGCGGACTTCACGCTTCAGGGCCGGGTTCTCGTTCGGGTCGAAGCAGGCGTCGTTGTCGGCCTCGCAGTTGACGCAGGCCTTCATGATCGCCTTCAGGTGCTTGGAGACGACCTTGGAGCCGGTGACGAGGGCTGCGACCTTCTGCTCTTCCTTGACCTTCCAGTTGATGTATTCCTCGATATCCGGGTGATCGATATCGACGACGACCATCTTGGCGGCGCGGCGGGTCGTGCCGCCCGACTTGATGGCGCCGGCGGCGCGGTCGCCGATCTTGAGGAAGCTCATCAGGCCGGAGGACTTGCCGCCGCCCGAAAGCCGTTCGCCTTCGCCACGCAGATAGGAGAAGTTGGAGCCGGTGCCGGAGCCATACTTGAAGAGACGGGCTTCGCGAACCCACAGGTCCATGATGCCGCCCTCGTTGACGAGGTCGTCGCCGACGGACTGGATGAAGCAGGCATGCGGCTGGGGATGCTCGTAAGCGGATTCGGACTGCTTGAGTTCACCGGTGAAGGGGTCGACGTAGAAATGGCCCTGACCGGGACCGTCAATGCCATAGGCCCAGTGCAGGCCGGTGTTGAACCACTGCGGCGAGTTCGGGGCAACGCGCTGGGTGGCAAGCATGTAGGCGAGTTCGTCGCGGAAGGCGAGGGCGTCTTCCTCGGTGGAGAAGTACTTGCCCTTCCAGCCCCAATAGGTCCAGGTGCCGGCGAGGCGGTCGAAGACCTGTCGGGCATCGGTTTCCGAGCCGAAACGCTCGTCTTCCGGCAGGGCTTCGAGGGCAAAGGTATCGGGGACGGAACGCCATAGCCACGACGGAACGTCGTTTTCCTCGACCTTCTTCAGGATCTTCGGCACGCCGGCCTTGCGGAAATATTTCTGCGCCAGAACGTCGGTCGCGACCTGGGAGAACTGCGCCGGCACGTCGATGTCGGCCAGACGGAAAACGATCGAGCCGTCCGGGTTCTTGATTTCGCTGACCGCCTTGCGGAATTCGATCTCCGCATAGCGTGACTGGCCGTCTTTGGTGAATCGCCGTTCGATCCGCATCGTATTCATCCCCTTAAAAAGTCTGGCGTTGCCGGCTTGTGTTTCCGGGCGCAAATGTCCTGTCCGGCTGCCCGGTTTCATCCGCGCAGCCAGTGCTCAATCCGTGTCACATCGGGTTCCACTCGGTGAGATGAAGACCCTGTATCTTGTGTGGATGGTGGCTGCAAACACTAAATATAGTATTAACAGATTATTGCGCCAGTCCCCAAGCCCCATTGTCGCGACGTTTTTTCAAAGCGCACAAAACCGCACCGGCTGTCTTGCCCGTCATGGGCCAAAAAGCCGCTGAACACCCAGCGATTTGAGGAAGAACCGGCCTCGTTCATGCCGATCCAGTCGCCGCCGCAACATGACGCCCATTAAGTTTGACTCGGCCCCCTTCGTCAAGGGCTGGTTTGTGTCAGATTTTTATACACTAGATGTTGTGGTCGGAGGCTGTGGAAAACGGGGACAGCGCGACAGGCCTTTAGAATCAACCGCTTGCGGGTGGATGCTGGACGGCTGTTAACCCTGAATGTGAACGGCGGAGGAAAAACAGACGAAAAATTCGCCGATCCCGCTTTCCCGGTATTGGCGTCGGCGGCGGACTGTGAAGGACGCCCGAATCGGTTGGCAGGGTGCGTTTGCACAAACGAAAACAGGCGGCAAAAATGCCGCCTGCTCGGGATGTTAGCCGTGGATGCTGAACGAGCGCTCAAAGAGCGTCGAGGTTGACGCCGATGGTGATGGCGCCGATCGGCGCACCGGATTCATCCACAATCGTCATCGAAGCCTGCGACTGCAGCATCTGGGTCGATTCGTCCTTCTCGGCGTCGTCGACGAAGAGGGCATCGGCGCCGGCGCCGTAGCTCTTCTGGAATTTCGCTTCGTCGCCCTGCCAGTAGTCAGAGGTCGGATCGCTCTGGCCGACATTGAGCCCGTGATTGTCCATCACGAAAACTTCGGTGACGACGCCGTTGGAGCCTGCCTTCTTGTCTGCGAGGAATTTCGAAAGCGCATTGGAAAGGACGCCGTCGATCATGGGATGGTCGCCACCTTCGACTTCGGCCCGCCATTTCTGATCCAGGGCATCGATGTCGGACTGCTGCAGATTGGCATTGGCGGCGTTCTGCGCCTTGATGGCCTCGATGACCGTCGGATCGGACAGCCAGGGCTTGATGTCGCTGTTCACATAGTCGGTGACGGCGGCAACGTAGGGTTCTTCGGCATGGGCAAGCATGGGGAGCGCCAGCAGGGCGGCGGATGCGAGAATGGCATGCAGTTTCATGGTGTGTCTCCTCTCAGAAGCTTCGGATGGTCATGTCGGTCGAAACGGGGTCTCAGAATTCTTCCCAGTCGGATGCGGCTGCGGCGAGCGCATTGGCACCGTGGTAGCTGGTTGCCGGAGCGCGCGGACGCGGGGCCGGGGCGCTTGGCGCAGGACGGGCCTGCGCTGCCGGCCGGTGGTTCGCGACAGGCGCCGAGTGGCCGCCGGATGCCGGGATCGAGAACCGCCCGACTGCCGATTTCAGGCTGTTGCCGAGTGTCCGCAGTTCCTGGCAGGCCGCGTTGGTTTCCTCGACCATCGCCGCATTCTGCTGGGTGGTCGCGTCCATGTTCTTGAGCGCGCCATTGATCTCGTCGAGACCGGCGGACTGTTCGCGTGCCGAGACGACTATGGCGTCGATGCTGTCGTTGATCTCGGCAATCTGGACCTCGATCTGCCGGAGCGCTTCGCCGGTGCGGTTGACGAGCTCGACGCCTGAGGCGACTTCGCTGCCGGACGTGGAGATCAGCGTCTTGATCTGCTTGGCCGCTTCGGCGGTCCGCTGGGCGAGTTCGCGGACTTCCTGGGCGACGACGGCAAAGCCCTTGCCGGCATCCCCGGCGCGGGCGGCTTCGACGCCGGCATTCAGCGCCAGGAGATTGGTCTGGAAGGCGATATCGTCAATGACGCCGATGATTTCGCCGATCTCATGCGAGGACGTCTGGATCTTGTCCATGGCGCCGATCGCCTGGCCGACGACGTCGGCGGATTTGCGGGCGCTTTCGCGCGAGGTCGAGACCTGGGAGCCGGCGGCGTTCGCCATGTTCATCGTATTGCGGACGGTGACGGTGATCTCGTCGACGGCGGCAACGGTCTTTTCGAGCGACGCGGCCTGGGTTTCGGTGCGCTGGGCGAGCTGGTCGGCCGCCTTGGCAAGCTCTGCAGAACCCGATTCGATCAGGGCGGTCGCGCCGGCGATTTCCTGCAGGGACGCGGAAACGGCCTGGACCATGCGGTGGAAGTCGCGACGAAGCTTCTCGAATTCCTCGCCCTGTTCCGACAGTTCGACGGTGAAGTCGCCGGTTGCCAGCGCGGCGAGGGCGGCGCCGATATTGTTGACGATGGTCACCTGATGGGCGGCCGTTTCCTGTACCTTCTCGGTGAAGCGGCTGCGTTCCTCGTCGATGGCGCGGCGTTCGGTCTCCGCCTGCAGCTCCTGCTGGTGCTTGGCGCGGCTCGTTTCGATGGCGTCGCGGATCGCCTTTGCGATGATGCCGATATGGTCGGCGCGGTCGGCGTAGCGGACCGGCGTTTCCCAGTCGCCCTCCTGGAAGGCGCGGATGCGGCCGGACAGGGCGGTCATCGGCTTGCTGACATAAATGCGCATGGCGATGAGGAAGACGATCAGAACGGCGGCAATGACGGCTGCCTGCTTGGCGGCAAACAGCATGGCCTTGGTGTTGGCCGCCTGAACGATCGGCTGCGTCGACCACGAGGTGGCAACATAGCCTGCCTGTTCGCCCTTCTTGTTCTTGCCAAGCGGGACGACGACATCGATACGGCCGGACTGGCGCTTAACGACGATGTCCTGAGGGTCGCCGGCAATGACGCCAGTGACGTTGGCCTCGAAATCGGCCTCGGCATTGTCGGTCGATGCCCATCTGTCGACCACGTCGCTGGTGCCGCCGATGGCGATGAAGTCGGTCATGCCGAGCGTCGGATCATTGCGATAGAGAGAATAGGCGTCCTGGACGACCTCGGCCTTTTTCCACTTGATGCCGCCCTGGGCGACGTCCGCAATCTGCCGAGTGCTCTTGGTCCAGTCGTCGCCTGCGCGTTCTATGGCGGTAGCGACATCCGAAGACCACGAAAAATAGGCGCTGATCGCCAGGCCAACGACGTTGACGGCGATGATGATACTGGCGATGCGGGCAGTCAGGGACAGGCGGGAGAACGGATTCTGGCGCATAAACACCTCATTGGCATTGCAAAATTACATGGACCCGCCTGAAGCAGGAGCATGCCGTTTGAACGTCTCATGAGGGTCAGTGCTGGGGCGGACATGCCCGGCGTCATGCCGGACAAGGTCTGACTGTGTCTCGAGTGCGACAATGAACCATGAATCTTTAAGCACTCATTAATTCATGCGGCTTTTTTCTGATGGCTGAAAACTGGTCGCAGGTGTGCCTTGCGACGGATGTCATGGCTGACCGCCGTCGATTCAGGCGCACCGGATTGTCAAAAAATGTCGATCAGCCCTTGTGGCCCTTGGCGATCGGTTCCTGATAGGTGAAGCCCATGTCCCAGGGGAAGTAGATCCAGGTATCCTGGCTGACCTCGGTCACGAAGGTATCGATCATCGGTACGCCCTTTGGCTTGGCGTAGACGCAGGCGAAATGGGCGTCGGGCAGCATGGCGCGCACTTCGGCCGCCGTCTTGCCGGTGTCCGTCAGGTCGTCGACGACGAGCACACCCTTGCCGCCATCGGTCGTCAGGTCCGGGGCGATGCCCTTGAGGAGCACCATATCACCCTGGTTGACGTAGTCATGGTAGGAGGCGATGCACACCGTCTCGATGAGCCGGATGTTGAGTTCGCGCGAGATGATTGCCGCCGGCACGAGGCCGCCACGGGTGATGCAGACAATGGCCCGGAACTCCGTTCCCGTGCCGGCGAGGCGCCAGGCGAGCGCGCGGGCGTCGCGGTGAAACTGATCCCAGGAAACCGGAAAGGCCTTGTCGGGAAGGGACATGTCGTTGCTCCGTCGAAAATCGTCCATCATGGCCCGGTCCGTCAAATCTTGGCCGGGCTGTCGTTGGAAAGAGCTTTAGCGACAATTGCAGGCGAAAGGCAAGATCGTGGATGTTGCTAAAAGACCCGGTCCAGAGTGGCCGGGTCTTTTCATCAGGTTTGTGAGGTCAGGCGCGGATGCGTTCAGCGCGACATCAGCGTCATGACCGGCATCGAGGTCAGCAATTCCTTGGTCACGCCGCCAAACAGCACTTCCCAAAGGGGCGAATGCGTGTAGGCGCCCATGACGAGCAGGTCGATATTGCCATCGGCAAGCCGGTTTTCGATCATCACGGCGGGCTTGGTGCCGTCGCTCTTCTGGCTCTCCAGCGTCACCTTCACACCGTGGCGCGCGAGAGTGGAGGCGATCTCGGCGCCAATGGTTTCCGCCGACTGGCTGGCGCTTTCCTTGGCGTCGACGGTGTAGATCTCGACGTCTTCCGCGGTCTTCAGGAGCGGGATGGCATCGAAGGTCGAGCGGGCCGCTTCCCGCGAGCCGTTCCAGGCGATCAGCGCCTTCTTCACCAGTTTCGGCGTCTTGAGGATGTAGGGTACGAAGAGCGTCGGACGGCCCGCTTCATGCAGCAGCTGGTCGTAATCGCTGCGCATGCTGTTCTTGTCGAGCTGCGGCGCGATGATCAGATCGGCGCACCGGGCGCTGTCGATCGCCTGTGCGGCGCTGTAGCCGCCCATGGTGACGAATGTCCGCCATTCGTGGGAAATGCCTTCCCGACGCGCCTTTTCCTTGAAGATCTTCTCCACTTCGCTGGTCACGGAGTGTTCCTGCTCCTGCAGGGCGAGCGTCGCCGCCGGGTCCGGAATTTCCATCGGCGCCGCGACGGGCATCGTCGCGTAGGATTCCACATGCAGACCGATGACATGGGCGTCGAATTGCCGGGCAAGCGCCACGGCGAAGTCGGTCGTCTGTGCTGCGTCGGCAGCCGAGTCGAGGATTGCCAGGATGGTGCGGTAGGACATGTCGGTTTCCTCCTTGGGAAGGCCGTTTCGGTTTGTCTATATGAATATAGTGCAAACCTACGGTGTTTTCTGCCTTGACAAAGATCAACCCTGAAAACGCATTTACTCCGCGGGTACGGCCTGCGGCTTGCCGTCGCTGTCGAGGGCGACCATGACGAATGTGGCGTCGGTCACCTTCTCCATGGTGTGGGTGAGATAGCGCTGCGCCCAGGCCTCGACCCAGAGGGTGATCGAGGTGCGGCCGACGCGCACGACATCGGTATAGATGCAGAGCGTATCGCCGATCTTGACCGGTAGCTCGAAGGCCATTTCCTTGACGGCGGCGGTGACCACGCGGCCACGGGCGCGTTCTGCGGCGCGGATGCCGCAGGCCAGGTCCATCTGCGCCATGACCCAGCCGCCGAAGATGTCGCCGGCTGCATTGGCGTCGGCCGGCATGGCAAGTGTGCGCAATGTGAGTTCACCCGCCGGACCAATCTTATCCACCATTCGCAGCCCCCTGAAATCATGTCGGTAATCGCGTGTCGACGGCGAGGGTAGGCGGCCTGTTTTCAGGATGCAAGCCGGCAGTTTGCGGATGTGTTTGGACGCCGTTGGCGACGGCAACGGTTCATTTACCGCTTTTTCCTAAAATTCACCGGATTTCTCTAAAAATGCGGGCCGTCGATCCGGTCTGGCGAAGAAGTGGTCAATCTGTATGGCGTATTCCACCCTTCTTAGACGGCGATCGATCGTCCTTCTTATGTCTTGCGGTCTTTCGGCTTGCTCGGCGGCGTCGCTGGTGCCGCCGGCACCGATCGATGGAGGACAGGTGAGCGCCATCCGTCCGGTACCGGACGCGCACATGCAGCCCATGGCGATGCGCGACGCCGGCATGGTCAACGAGATCGGTTACGCCTCCGGTTCGGCGCCGGTCGCCCGGACCAATGGCACGCTCGGTTACCTCGACACTCCCAATCTCGCGACATCGCCGACCATGGAGCCCCAGCCGCAAATGCAGGCGGCCGCACCGCGCCGCTCCTCCGGCCTGCCGATGATCGACAGCGACGAGGCGCTGGCGCTGAACGGCGGCCACGCACAGACCATGCCGGCGCCGGTGCAGGCCGGCGCGAACGGTCTCGTCGTGACGTCGGAAGGCATCAATATCGACAATGCCGTCGCTACGCCCGGCAGGGGCGTACCGGCACAGCCTCTCGGAACGCTGCAGATTGCCGAAGGTGCGACCAGCGAGCCGGTCGTCGATGGCATCGGAACGGACAGCCCGCAGCTTCTGAACAGCCAGGTTTCCATTGCGCCGCAGCCGGCTGGCGGCGAGCGGCAGGTGGCGATGCTGTCGCGTCCCCAGAACCCGATGATGCTGGGCGCGCCGGCGGAGCCGCAATTCGAGCCGATGCCGGCCTCCGAGCTGCAATGCCGTCGCGAGCTCGATCGGCTTGGCGTCCAGTATCATGAAGTCGACCCGATCTCGAAGGGCGGAAGCTGCGGCATCGCGCATCCGATCAAGCTCGAGGGGCTCGGCGGCGGCATTGACGTGACGCCGGACACGACGCTCAACTGTCAGATGGCGCTGACGCTGACGAAATGGGTTCGCAACGAGGTGGTTCCGGCCGCCCGCACGCGTTACCTTTCCGGCGTGAAGAAGATCGTCTCCATGGGGGGCTATTCCTGCCGGCGGATGAACAACCGGTCGTCCAATCCCTGGTCGGAACACGCGCATGGCAACGCCATCGACATCGGCAGCATCGTGCTCAACAACGGCAAGGAGATCGATGTAAGCAAGAAGGGCTTCTTCGCCTTTCGCGAAAAGGGTCTGCTGAAGGCCGTGCGGACTGACAGCTGCAAGTATTTCAATACCGTTCTCGGCCCGGGCAGCGATCCCAATCACAAGGATCACTTCCATCTGGACCTTCGTGCCCGCAAGTCCGGCTATCGGCATTGCGGCTGAGTGCCTGAGAAAACAACCGGCTGCGAGAGCCGGTTGAATAGGTGCCCGGTCGGGGCGGGGGGCTGCTACGGCCCGGGCGCGACGTTTCTCATCGGCGGTCGTTTCATGGCCATGCCGTATGACACAGTGCTTCATCAGCCGGATATCGGGGCGGCGTACCGATATCGCCCGTGGCAGCATTGCCGTCGCCCCACGAACATGGCCTAAGAAGATTGCAGCGCGATGACGATCCTTCGTCTGGCGCTGCCGGGTGTGTTCGAACGGAAGAAGAGTGGGATGACGGCCTCGTTCACGGAAATTGCGCCCTTCGTGGTGGCGCTGCTCGCCGCGGGTGTCGTCGCGGGGCTGCTTGCGGGCGTTTTCGGCATCGGCGGCGGCGCGATCCTCGTGCCGGTCTTCTACCAGATCTTCGCGCTTGCCGGGGTCGATGACAGCGTACGGATGCATCTTTGCGTCGGCACTTCGCTCGCCATCATCGTTCCGACATCGCTGCGTTCCTTCCAGTCGCACTACCGGCGCGGGCTTGCGGACACCGCGCTGTTGAAGAGCTGGGTCATCGCCGTTCCGCTCGGTGTCGTCGCGGCCTCGGCAATCGCCGCCTACGCATCCAGCGAAGTGCTGCGGGCCACATTCGCGGTCATCGCCCTGCTGCTTTCCTTCCGCATGCTGGCGAACCGCAGTCACTGGAAGCTCGGCGACGACCTGCCGCCCAATCCCTTCCGGTTTATGGCGGGCAGCATCATCGGCCTCCTGTCCGGATTGATGGGAATTGGCGGCGGCGTGCTCAACAACACCTTCATGACGACCTATGGTCGGCCGATCCATCAGGCGATCGCCACATCGGCCGGTGTCGGCGTTCTGATCTCGCTGCCGGGTCTGGTCGGCTACGTGATTGCCGGGTGGGGTGATCCCGGCCTGCCGCCGTTCTCCACCGGCTTCATCAACTGGGCTGCGGTCGCACTGGTCATTCCGGTGACGATGATCGCCGCACCCATCGGCGCGAAGATTGCTCACATGCTCAGCCGCCGGCAGCTCGAAATCGGTTTCGGCATCTTCCTCCTGATCGTCGCGCTGCGCTTCTTCTATTCCGTGATCACCTGAAATCCAGCGTCTGGTTGATTTTCTCGGTAAAGCGGGTGGCAAACCCTGACCGCCGTTCTATATGTGTGTCCGCGCGCACCTTTCGGGGGAGAGAGCGAGCCCACCCATTCCATGCGTCTGTCGCATGAAACATCAGTGAGACATCATGACATCCATCATCACCGTCAAAGAGCTGACGAAGCGATACGGCAATGGATTCGAGGCCCTCAAGGGCGTCAATCTGGACATTCGTGAGGGCGAGATCCTGGCGCTTCTCGGTCCCAATGGAGCGGGCAAGACGACGCTGATCTCGATCATCTGCGGTCTGGTCAATCCGTCCTCCGGCCAGGTCCTCGTCGACGGCCACGACGTGGTCAAGGAATTCCGCAAGAGCCGCGCGCTGATCGGACTCGTTCCGCAGGAACTGACGACGGATCAGTTCGAGACGGTCTTCAACACGGTCAGTTTCTCGCGCGGGCTGTTCGGCAAGAAGCCGGATGCGCAGTACATCGAGAAGGTGCTGCGCGACCTGTCGTTGTGGGACAAGAAGGACAACATGCTGCGCGAACTTTCGGGCGGCATGAAGCGGCGCGTGCTGATCGCCAAGGCGCTGTCGCACGAACCGCGGATCCTGTTCCTGGACGAGCCGACCGCCGGCGTCGATGTCGGCCTGCGCAAGGACATGTGGCGCGTCGTCGAACGCTTGAGGGAAACCGGCGTGACGATCATCCTGACGACGCATTATATCGAGGAAGCCGAGGAGATCGCCGATCGGGTCGGCGTCGTGCGCGGCGGCGAGCTGCTGCTGGTCGAGGACAAGACCACGCTGATGAAGCGGCTCGGACGCAAGCAGCTGATCCTGGAGCTCAGCGAGCCGCTGGCCGCGATCCCGCCGACGCTCGCGCCTTATGGCATGAGCCTTTCCGAAGACGGGCATCAACTGACCTATGACTATGTCGAAAACGGCGAGCAGGCCGAAATGAACGCGCTGCTCGGACATGTGGCCAGCGAAGGCTTGCATCTGAAGGATTTGAAGACCCGGCAGAGCTCGCTCGAAGACATTTTCGTATCGCTGGTAGGAGAGGCGTAATGAATTTCCAGGCCATCAAATCCATCTATTTCTTCGAAATGGCCCGCACGCGCCGCACCATCCTGCAGAGCGTCATTTCGCCGGTCATTACCACCTCGCTCTATTTCATCGTCTTCGGCACGGCGATCGGGTCGCGCATCCAGCAGATCGACGGGGTGTCCTACGGCTCCTTCATCACGCCGGGGCTGATCATGCTGACGCTGCTTGGTCAGTGCGTGTCGAACGGCTCGTTCGGCATCTATTTCCCGCGCTTCACCGGGACGGTCTATGAAGTGCTGTCGGCGCCGGTGGCGATGACGGAGATCGTCATCGGCTATGTCGGCGCCGCGGCGACCAAAGGCATGATGATCGGGGCGATCATCCTCCTGACGGCGACGGTCTTCGTCGACATTTCCATCGCCCATCCGGCCCTGATGGTGCTGTTCTTCGCGCTGACGGCGGTTTCCTTCAGCCTGCTCGGCTTCATCATCGGCATCTGGGCGACGAATTTCGAGCAGCTGAACCTCATTCCGATGCTGGTCATCCCGCCGCTGACCTTCCTTGGCGGCAGTTTCTATTCGATCAACATGCTGCCGCCGTTCTGGCAGTGGGTCAGCCACCTCAATCCGGTGCTGTATCTTGTGAGCGGGTTTCGGTGGAGCTTCTACGAGGTCTCGGACGTCAACCCGCTGATCAGCCTCGGCATGATCTCGCTGTTTCTCGTCGTCTGCCTGTCGATCGTCTACTGGATGTTCAAGACGGGTTACCGGCTGAAGAACTGACGAGGGATTTTGGCGTCAGTCCCTGAGCCTTAGTTCGTCGGGCTGCATCTGCATCGACGAGAGCGTCGACAGGAAGCTCATGCCGAGCAGGCTCTTGTCGAGCTTGCCGGGTTCCGTGACGATCGCCGTCACGTTGGTCCGGGTGATCGGACCGACCGAGATGCTGTCGAGGCGAACGGGGGCCGCATGGGCCTCGCCGTTGGCCGTCGAGACCAGCATGGTGAAGCTCAGCGTGTCGACCGGCAGGCCGACGCGCTTGGCGTCGTCATAGGTGAGCACGACGGAGCTTGCGCCGGTGTCGACCATCATGTCGATGAAGGTCTTGTCGACCGTCGTCTCGATCTGGAAATGCCCGCTCAACCCCTTGTGGACGATGACCTCGCTGCCGCCATCGACCGCAGTCGCAATCACCGGCCTGCCGGGCATGAGGCCGGCGAGAACGCGGTCTGCCACCGGGCGCAGTTCGTCGCGGTAGAGATAGCCGGTGACCAGCGCCAGGACGATCACCACCCAGACCATGAATTGCTGTAGCGTCTGGTTCAGCGATCGCCGGCTGCGCAGCACGGCAACAGAGATCATGGCGGCAATCGGCAGCAAATAGAGCAGGCTGGCAAAACGGTCGTTGTCCATGCCGAAAGTCTGGCCGGCGGAGTTGTTGAACATCAGGACGGCGAGGCCGACACCCAGTATCACAAGGACGATGGTGACGACATTCATTCGCCGGTCTCCTTGTCGGCCATCTGCCGGCGCCGGGTCATGCGGCGCGGCCGGCGCGGGGTATCGGCAATCTCGGTGAGGCGATCGGGCAGGCGCTCCATCAGGGCGCGGCGCTCCGCGGACGTCATCGTTGTCCATGCGCCGATTTCCGTCTGCGTGCGGCCGCAGCCCATGCAATAGCCGGTCAGGTTGTCGATGATGCAGACATTGATGCAGGGCGTTTCCAAGGGCTTACGTTTCTTTCCGGGCCTTTTTGACCGTTGCTAGGCGACGATGGCGAACGTGGCAAGCAGCGCCATTTCGGATATCTGTTGCGAGGCGCCGATGGTGTCACCCGTGTGGCCGCCGATCTTTCTGTCTGAGAAGATGGTGAACAGGCCGGCCAATACAAGGGCCATCACGATGGCCGTCGTCCAGGAATAGACCGGCATGACGGGTGAAAAGCAGCAGATCGCGATGACGGCTCCAACGACGAGTGCCGTTAGGAGTGCCGTGCGATCCGGCAGGCCGGATTTCGCCGCCACGCCATCGCTGCGGGCAGCCGGCAGGGCGTACCAATGGCACAGCATCGTTGTGCGCGAGACAGTAGCAACGCCGAGGAACACAAGCACCGCACCGATCGGTGATATCACGGCGAGGAGGCTCGAAAGCGCGGCTGCGCGGATCGCCAGCGTCAGGATGAGGGCGAGCCCGCCATAGGTGCCGATGCGGCTGTCGCGCATGATTTCGAGGATGCGGTCCTTGCGCTGGCCGCCGCCAAAGCCGTCTGCGACGTCCGCCAACCCGTCCTCGTGCAGCGCGCCGGTGACGATACTGTTTACGGCAAGGGCGATGAGAGCGGCCAGCAGCGGCGGGGCGTGAGCGGCAGACAGGATGAGAAGCGTCAGGGCGGCGGGCATGGCGACGATGAAACCGGCGGCCGGAAAGGCGCGGATCATCACGGACAGGCTGTGGTCCTGACCCTCAAAGAGTCGCGCCGGGACCGGCAACCGGCTCAAAAAGGCGATCGATCGGACAATGTCCTTGCCATAGTCGCTGAACATCTGCGGCTCATTGTTCTCTTGTGGGGCGGTTCGCCTCTCGATAAGACGGGCCACCAGAGCCCATTTGAAATGGAATTACAAGGATAGTCGTTCGATGAGTGTTACCGGCCTGCCATTCGATGATTTTCGCGCCCTGATTAAGGAATTGCCAGGTCCGGACACGGCGGCGCTCGCCGCAGCCAGAGCTCGCGATTCGCAACTGACCAAGCCGCCGGGCGCGCTCGGGCGTATGGAAGAAATCGCCATGTGGCTCGCGGCCTGGACCGGCCGGACGCCATCGGTCAATCGTCCGCTTGTCGCGATCTTTGCCGGCAATCACGGGGTTACCAAGCACGGCATCACGCCGTTCCCGCCGGAAGTCACCAAGCAGATGGTGGCCAATTTTTCCGCCGGTGGCGCCGCGATCAACCAGATCTGCGTCACCCACGACCTCGGCCTGAAGGTGTTCGACCTGGCGCTCGACTATCCGACCGGAGACATCACCTGCGAGGCAGCCCTTTCGGAGCGTGACTGCGCGGCGACCATGGCCTTCGGCATGGAGGCGATCGCCGGCGGCACGGACCTGCTCTGCATCGGCGAAATGGGGATCGGCAACACGACGATCGCCGCGGCCATCAACCTCGCACTCTACGGCGGCACGGCCGAGGAATGGGTCGGACCGGGCACAGGCTCGCATGGCGAACTCCTGCAGAAGAAGATCCATGCGGTGGAGACGGCAGTCGCGTTCCACAAGGACCATCTCGACGATCCGCTGGAAGTGCTGCGGCGTCTCGGCGGGCGCGAAATCGCCGCCATGGCCGGCGCGATCCTGGCGGCGCGCATGGAAAAGATCCCGGTCCTGATCGACGGCTATGTCGCGACGTCGGCCGCGGCCATCCTGAAGGCGGCCAACCCGTCCGCGCTCGACCACTGCCTGATCGGCCATGTGTCCGCCGAGCCGGGCCATCTTCGCGCAATCGAGAAGCTCGGCAAGACGCCGCTTCTCGCACTTGGCATGCGGCTTGGCGAAGGCACCGGTGCGGCACTTGCCGCAGGTATTGTCAAAGCGGCCGCGGCGTGCCATTCGGGCATGGCCACGTTCGAAAGCGCCGGCGTCAGCAACAAGGACTGACGCCATCGCGTCGATCGCCATTCTTTTGGCTCAATGCCGGGGCAGGGGCTCCGGCATCGCCACAATCGACGTCAGGGACAAGACCATGGACTCCGGTCCGATCAAGAAGCAAACCGGCCTGCGCCACCTCTTTGCCGCCGCGCAATATTCGCAGCAGGGTTTTGTAAGGCTGCTGAAGGAATCGGCCTTCCGGCACGAGCTGCTCGCCTTCGTCGTTGGTCTCGTCGTGTTTGCGCTTATCCGCGCGACCATCATCGAGTTTCTGATCTATGTCGTCCTGATGATGGTGCTGTTTGCCACCGAAGCGCTGAACACGGCGATCGAGGAACTTGTCGACCGCGTTTCGCCGGAGATTTCGTCGGTCGGCAAGCATGCCAAAGACCTCGGCTCGTTTGCCGTCTTCTGCATGCTGATCGCCAACGGCCTGTTCGCCGCCTATGTGGTGATTTCCAGCCTGCTGCCCTGAGCATGTGGTCCGGACCGATCAGATCGGTCGGGCACAACGGTCAGTCAGGCAAAGCTTTTCTTGCGCGGCGGTACGACGACGGCCTCTTCAGCCGCCGGTAGACCCTGCATCACGCGGTTGGCCGGCAGGATGGCAATGACTTCGGTGCCTTCGCGCAGCTTCGACTTCAGCACGAACTTGCCCTCATGCTTGGAGAGGATCGCCTGAACGATTGGCAGGCCGAGACCGGTTCCCTGTTCGGCGCTCTTGATGGCGATCGAGCCCTGACCGAAGGCGGAGAGGACGACCGGAATTTCCTCTTCCGGGATACCTGGTCCGTTGTCCTTGATCGAGACGTACTGGCCGCCGGAGGCTGTCCAGCCGGCCTTGACGGTGACGATGCCGTTCTGCGGCGTGAACTTCACGGCGTTCGACAGGAGATTGAGGATCACCTGGCGCATCGACTTCTCGTCGGCCCAGACATCCGGCATGCCCGGCTCGAACTGCTCGTTGATGGTGATGTTCTTCGAGCGTGCCCGGAGCTGCACCATGCCGATGCAGTCTTCGGCGACTTCAGTCAGCGACAGAGACGCCTCATTCAGTTCGTAGCGACCGGCCTCGATGCGCGACAGGTCCAGGATTTCGTTGATGAGGTTCAAGAGATGCTGACCGGACCGGTGGATGTCGCCCACATATTCCTTGTAAGTCGGATTGTTGAGCGGCCCCATCACTTCCGCCGACATGACTTCCGAGAAGCCGAGGATGGCGTTCAGGGGCGTCCTGAGTTCATGCGACATGGACGCGAGGAAACGGGACTTGGCGAGGTTGGCTTCCTCGGCGCGGCGGCGGGCTTCGTCCGACATGGATTTGGCCACTTCCAGTTCGGCGATGAGATCGTCCTTCTCCGACTGGATGGCGATCAGGCGCATGTTGGACTTGTAGAGCTTGTCGGTGATGTAGAGGAAGAAGACAACTGCGCTGGCGAAGCCGGAGGTCAGGATGATGGCCGAAAGGTCCTGGCTCAGCGCTGCGCGCACGGCCAGGATGACGACGACGGGCGCAAAGCAGAACAATGTTGCCTGCCGCAGCATGAAGCTGGACATGGAATTGGCCGATAGCGCGATCAGCAGCACCACGCCCTTGAAGAACTGATAGTTCTGACCAAGTTCCGGATGGTCGATGATGACCAGACCGGCCCAGCTGATGCCGATCAGAACCTGGCCGATCAGCATCAGCCTGCGGGTCTGCGTGGTGTTGCCGGCGGTCAGTTCCATCTGGCTGATGCGGCGCATCATCAGGAGGTTGGCAGAATTGGCTGTCAGGGCGAAGACTGCCCACGCGATAAAGCTGACATCTCTCGTGAAGTGGAGGCCGAAAATGGTGACCAGAATGATCAGAAGGGGGGCGATCGCGGCGCCCTGCAGGCAGGATTCCGCATACATTTTCATCGCATCGCGATCGAATACGCCCGCGCCCGAATGGCTGGACTGCAGGCGCTCACGCGTCGCGCGAACGGCCTTGGACACCGGCTTGTTGCGGTGGCCGCGCGTTCTGTCGACAATGATCTTGTCGGTACTGGTACTGACTACGCCCTTACTCATCGTTCCAAACAAGCTACAATCCGGATGATGGGACGCTATCGGAGAAATCTTAAGAAGATGCTGCCAGCTAAGATTTTGTTTGCCATCTTCTTCAAGGTTTCGTTTCGACCTGTGGCATGGATAAGGCGAGGGGTGCGGCGAGAGCAGATGGAAACCGGTGCGACATACCGACTTTCGTAAGGGCATTACGTTACGTGAGAAAAACTATTGATATCGAGCGACTGTCAGCCGAGATCGCGGCCTGCCGTCTCTGTCGTGACCATCCCGCCAAGGGGCCGGACGACCGATTGCCGCATAAACCCAATCCGGTCGCTGTGCTGTCTTCGACAGCGCGAATCCTGATTGCGGGGCAGGCGCCGGGTATCCGGGTGCATGACAGCGGCATACCGTTCAACGATCCTTCCGGCGACCGGTTGAGAAACTGGCTGGGCGTTGACCGCGAGACGTTCTACGATCCGGCCAAGTTCTCCGTCGTGCCGATGGGCTTCTGCTTTCCAGGCTACGACGCCAAGGGCGGCGACAAGCCGCCGCGTCGGGAATGCGCGCCGCAATGGCGGCAGACCGTGATGGATGCCATGCCGCAGATCGAACTGATACTGGCCATCGGCCAGTATGCGCAGGCATGGCATATGCCCAGTGAACGGCGGGCCAACCTGACCGAAACGGTGCGGGACTGGCGGGCGATCTTCGAAGGCTCCTCGCGGCCGCAGGTGCTGCCCCTGCCGCATCCCAGCTGGCGCAATTCGGGGTGGCTGAAGAAGAATCCGTGGTTCGAGACCGAACTTCTCCCGGTATTGCGCGAGAAGGTATTTCTGCTCACGCATTGAAAATTCATTCCTCATCCGCGCCGGAATCGCGGTATAGGGAGGAAAATATTCGAAAGGCTCTTTCCCGATGGATCGACTTGACCGGAAGATCCTGCGCCTCCTGCAGGAAGACACCACCCTTGCCGTTGCCGACCTCGCCAAGAAGGTCGGCCTGTCGACGACGCCCTGCTGGCGGCGCATCCAGAAGATGGAAGAAGATGGCGTCATCCGCCGTCGCGTGGCGCTGCTCAATCCGGAAAAGGTCAACACCAAGGTCACGGTCTTCGTGTCGATCCGCACCAATAGCCATTCGGTGGAATGGCTGAAGCGCTTCTCCGAAGTGGTGCGGGAATTCCCCGAAGTCGTCGAGTTCTACCGGATGAGCGGCGACGTCGACTATCTCCTCAGGGTCGTCGTGCCGGACATCGCTGCCTATGACGCCTTCTACAAGCGGATGATTGCCAAGATTGAAATCCGCGACGTGTCGTCGGCCTTCGCGATGGAGCAGATCAAGTACACGACCGAACTGCCGCTCGACTACATGGTGCTCGACGCGTCGAAATCGAACGACGACTGAGACCTTGGCGGGCCCAGTCGTCGCAATGGCTCAGGCGGCCTGCGGCGACCAACTGGCGAAGGGATCCTCGAGGTTGCGCCAGCGTTCGGGGGTGAAATCGGTGTCTGCGATCAGGCAGGCATCGAGATCTGCGCGGATTTTCGACTCGTCCATCGGATCAGCGCCGATGAACACCAGTTCCTGCCGCCGGTCGCCCCAGACCGGATCGAGGAAGCGGCCGATGATCTCCTTGAACTGACTGTCCTTCGGCCATTGCGCTTTCGGCACGGCGGACCACCAGAGGCCCATCTTGCCCGTCCGCACCATCGGGCCCGCCTGGCTCAATTCGCCGACGTAATGCGGCCGCGTCGCCAGCCAGAACAGTCCCTTGGAGCGGATCACGCCGGGCCAGGGACGGTCGAGCAGCTGCCGCAGCTTCACCGGCTCGAAGGGACGTTTCGCCCGGTAGACGAAAGAGCGGATGCCGTATTCCTCCGTTTCCGGAATGTGGTCCTTGAAGCCATAGAGTTCCTTGAACCAGAGCGGGTGCTGCTGGGCCTTCATCAGGTCGAAGCGGCCGGTGCCCATGATCGCCTGCGGCAGAACACGGCCGAAATCGGTCTCGATCAGACGGGCGTCGGGGTTGAGGCCGATGACGATCTTGCGGGCGGCATCCAGCCGCTCGGGTCCTGCGGCGGACGCCTTGTTGAGGATCACCACGTCGGCGAATTCGATCTGCTCGACCAGAAGGTCCACGAGCGTGCGATCGTCGCCGTCGCCAGCCGTCTCGCCGCGATCGGCGAGAAAATCCGACGATGCGTAGTCGGCGAGCAGGTTTGCCGCGTCGACGACGGTGACCATGGTGTCAAGGGTCGCGACATCGGAGAGGCTTTCGCCGTCTTCGTCGCGGAAGTCGAACGTGGTGGCGACGGGCAGGGGCTCCGAGATGCCGGAGGATTCGATCAGCAGATAGTCGAACCGGCCCTGCTCGGCGAGCTGGCGGACTTCCTTCAACAGGTCGTCGCGCAGCGTGCAGCAGATGCAGCCATTGGTCATTTCCACCAGTTGTTCGTCGGTGCGCGAAAGATCCGCGCCGCCGCTACGGACCAGGGCGGCATCGATGTTGACCTCGCTCATGTCGTTGACGATGAGCGCGACGCGCAGGCCGTCGCGATTGTTGAGGATATGGTTGAGAACGGTCGTCTTGCCGGCGCCGAGAAAGCCGGACAGGACCGTGACGGGAAGTTTTTTCGGCATGTTGCCTCCTTCAGGCGTGATGAATTTTATATCGCTAGTTACGTTATAAAGTTACATAACGGATTGCAATGAAGGAGAAACGGAAATCCACAGGCGCTGTGGGCGTGGCGAACGATGGTCAGCCCAGCGCCCTTTACCTCATGCGATGAGATTCTGTCAGATCCGCGCCAATGTGGCTGTGTCTTCCGTGCCGTCGAAGAAGGCGGCAAGAGCGTCGGCAAACAGCGGTTCGTTCGGTGCCGCGCGGTGGAAGAGCGTCATCGACGAGTGAAATTTCATGTCGTCGGGCGAGCCGAGGATCTCGCGGGCGGATCGGTCCGCGTATTTCATCATGGCCCGCGTGCAGGCATTGAGCCGTTCGCCGAGCACGGGATGGGCGAGATAGGCACGGGCCTCTTCGAGCGAGTGCAGGGCGAAGCGCCGGCTCATCTCGCTGGCGCCGAGGCCGTCGATCTGCGGGAAGATGAACCACATCCAGTGGCTGCGCTTGCGGCCGGCCTCGATTTCGGCGAATGCCGTGTCATAGACCGGCGCCTGGGCGACAATAAAGTGATCGAACATCGCTTGCCGTCCCCGGGTTCGACGTCAGGCTTGCAAGGATGGCCGGCACGATGCGCTAGGCTCTTGTGCCGGCCATTATATCGTCCGCGTGTCCGCTCGGCAGACCGCAGCGAACGACGTTATTTCTCCAGACGCGCGAGCAGCGAGGACGTGTCCCAGCGCTTGCCGCCCATGGCCTGCACGTCGCCGTAGAACTGGTCCACGAGGGCGGTGACGGGCACCTTGGCGCCGTTGTTGCGCGCCTCGTTGAGGACGATGGACAGGTCCTTGCGCATCCAGTCGACGGCAAAGCCGAAGTCGTATTTGCCTTGGTTCATCGTCTTGTAGCGGTTTTCCATCTGCCAGGAGCCGGCCGCGCCCTTGGAGATGACCTCGATCACCTTTTCGATGTCTAGACCGGCGCGCTTGCCGAAATGCACGCCTTCGGCAAGGCCCTGGACGAGGCCGGCGATGCAGATCTGGTTGACCATCTTGGTAAGCTGCCCCGATCCTGCCGGACCCATGAGGCCGACCATGCGGGCATAGGCGGAGATGACCGGCTCGGCCTTCTTGAAGGTCTCCTCGTCGCCGCCGCACATGACGGTCAGCACGCCGTTCTGGGCGCCGGCCTGTCCGCCGGAAACGGGTGCATCGATGAAGCCGATGCCCTTCTCCTGGCACGCCTCGGCCAGCTCGCGGGCCACTTCGGCGGAAGCTGTGGTGTTGTCGATCAGGACGGCACCGGACTTCATGCCGGCGATCGCGCCGGTCTCCGTCAGCGAAACCGAACGCAGATCGTCATCATTGCCGACGCACATGAAGACGAAGTCGCAATCCTTCGCCGCTGCGGCAGGCGTTTCGGCAAAGGTGCCGCCGAATTCCTTGGCCCAGGCCTCGGCCTTGGCGGTGGTGCGGTTATAGACGGTGACGTCGTGTCCGCCCTTGTTCTTCAGGTGGCCGGCCATGGGATATCCCATGACGCCGAGACCGATGAAAGCAACCTTTGCCATATGCATTCACTCCCTTGGATATGTGTCTTGCTGTCCGGTTTAGAGAAAAGGTCGGGAATGGCCAAGCCGTTCCTGGCCGCTATCCGTTCGCTCCGGCTGGTTTGCTGGCCTTCAATTGCCAGAGCAGCACCGGTGCAAAGAGGATTGCGCCGATCGCCATGGTCGTCAGGCCGGGAGCGATGAAGAAGAAGGAGACGAGCCCCGTCCACAAGCGCTGCCAGCGTCCGATGCGGCCGAAGAGATAGCCGGAGAAGGCGATGCCGATCAGCGAGATGCCGGCGGCCGCGCCGACGACGGTGATGACGAAGGCGGTCCAGCTGAAGCCGTCGGCAACCAGCAGGAGCGACGGCGAGTAGACGAAGACGAACGGCACCAGCGCCTTGGCAATGCCGAGTCGGAAGGCGGTGTTGCCGGTGGTGAACGGATTGGAGCCGGCGATCCCCGCCGCAGCGTAAGCCGCGAGCGCCACGGGTGGCGTGATATCGGCAAGCACCCCGTAATAGAAGACGAAGAAGTGGGCGACGAGCTGCTGGACCTGCAGCTGCTGCAGGGCGGGGCCGGCGACCGCGACGAGGATGATGTAGGTTGCCGTCGTCGGAATGCCGGCGCCCATGATGATGCAGGCGCAGGCGATCAGCACCAGCGAGAAGAACAGCGTCCACTCGTTGAGCGGGATGTAGCTCAGCGGCCAGATGGCCGAGAACATCGACCCCATGTCGGAGGCCGTCTGCACGACCATGAAGCCGAGCCGGAAACCGACGCCGGTCAGGGTGACGATGCCGACGATGATGCCGACGCAGGCGGCCGCAGCGCCGACCGCGATCGTGTTGCGGGCGCCATCGGCCAGCGCGTTCCAGAGATCCTTGACGGTCAGCCGGTTGGTGGGTTTCAGGAAGCCGACGACGACGCAGGCGATGATCCCGTAGACGGCGGCGAAATCGGGCGTCCGGCCGGAAAGGATGAAGTAGACGAGCAGGATCAGCGGCACGACCGCCAGCCAGTTTTCCTTCAGCACCAGCAGCGCGTTCGGGAGTTCGTCCTTGGTGAGGCCACGGAGGCCGAGCTTCTTGGCCTCCAGATGGACCATGACGAAGATGCCGAAATAGTGGAGCAGGGCAGGAATGAGGGCGGCCGCGAGAATGTCGCGCAACGGCACCTGCAGGTATTCGACCATGATGAAGGCGGCGGCACCCAGCACCGGCGGGGTGATCTGGCCGCCGGTCGAGGAGGTGGCCTCGACGGCGCCGGCAAAATGCGCCGGATAACCGATGCGTTTCATCGCCGGAATGGTCAGCGCGCCGGTCGTGACCGTATTGGCGATCGACGAGCCGGAAATCGAGCCCATGAAGGCCGAAGCGCAGATCGCCACCTTGGCGGGACCGCCGGAATAGCGGCCGGCGAGCACCATGGCGAGATCGATGAACAGCTGCCCGAGGCCGATGCGGGTTGCGAGCACGCCAAACAGGATGAAGAGGAAGACGTATTGGGCCATGACGCCGATGGCGACGCCGTAGATCCCCTGGTTGGTCATGTAGATGTGGTTGATGAAGGCGAGCCAGCTGGCGCCGCCGTGTTTCAGCGCGCCGGGCATCCATGGGCCGAAGATGGCGAAGCCGATGAAGATGATGGCGATCGCCGGCAGGGTCGGGCCGACCGAGCGTCTTGCGGCTTCAAGCGTCACCAGAAGGAGCACCGTTCCGAGATAGACGTCGGACGGCGACGGATTGCCGACGCGCTCGGCGACGATCTGCGGCGGCAGCAGCGGCAGGTAGATGGCGGCGGCGACCGCGAGGATGCTGAAGACGATATCGGCGATCGCCACGCCCTGGAAGCGATACCAGGCGGCCGGCGGAATCTCGTTGCTGCTGGCCTTCTTCCACGGGAACAGCAGGAAGGTCAGGCCGAGCACGAAGGACAGGTGAATGCCGCGGTGCAGGAGTTCCGGCACATTGCCGAAGCCCGAGGCATAGAAGTGATAGACCGACATGGCGACGAGCGCCGATGCAATGAAGAAGCCGATCTGCGGGCCGGTCGGTCGGAAGGCCGTCTCCGGATCGTAGCGGCGCTCGAGTTCCTCGAGTTCCTGGGCCGTCAGGGTGTGACCGGTGGCGTCGTGTGTCATGTTCTTGTCCCCGCAATCATCAAGACAGAAAGAGCCCGGGGCGGTGACGCTCCGGGCTCTTCTTCGTCGTAAAGGCCCTTACTTGATCAGGCCGGCTTCCTTGTAGAACTTCTCTGCGCCGGCATGCAGCGGCACGCCGAGACCGTCGAGCGCGGTGTCGAGCGTGATCACCTTGCCCTTGGCATGGCCGGTGTCGAGCAGCTTGCGGGTGTTGTCGTTCCACAGTGCCTTGGTGATGTTGTAGATCAGCGTGTCATCGGCCTTGGCGCTGGTCAGCCACTGGGCGCCGACGGCGACCGTGGAGGTGTCGGTATCGACGCCTTCATAGGTGCCGGCCGGAATGTCGGAGACCGAGAAGAAGCCGTATTCGCTGGTCAGCGCATCGGCGGCAGCACCGTCGATCGGCACGAGCTTGATCGGCGCGGAGGCCGCCAGTTCGACGATCGCGCCGGTCGGATAGCCGCCGACGAAGAAGAAGGCGTCGAGCTTGCCGTTGCGCAGCGCGTCGGACGAAGCGTCGGGCTTCAGGGCTTCGGCTTCGATGTCGTCGGTCGACAACCCGTTGGCTTCCAGGATCAGCTTGGCATCGACATAGGTGCCGGAGCCCGGTTCGTCGAGCGAGACGCGCTTGCCCTTGAGGTCGGCGACGGAATTGATGCCGCTATCCTTGCCGGCGACGAGGTGGATGTGCTCCGGGAACAGGGCGGCGATGGCGCGCAGATCCTTGGCCGGTTCCTTGCCTTCCATGGTGCCGGTGCCGGTGTAGGCCCAGTAGGCGACGTCGGACTGGGCGAAGCCGGAATTGCGAAGGCCGGAGACGATGGCGTTGATGTTGTCGACCGAACCGCGCGACGAGACGGCGGAGGCGATCAGGCCTTCGACGCCGCAGCTGCCGCCTTCGGCGCAGGGGCGCGAGCCCGGCGGGTTGGAAATGGCGTTGGCGATGACGCCGCCGACCGGATAATAGGTGGCGGCGGTGCCGCCCGTACCGATCGTGAAGAAGTTGAGATCCTGGGCGGATGCCGTCAGCGACAGTGACGCAAGGGCAAGCGCGCCCGCGGCGACGGCCTTCGCGAAGTTCACGATAGTCATAAGTGCCTCTCCTTATTGATGATCGCCGTTTGTGGACAGGTCCCCTCCCACGAACGTCGAGCAATTTATATTAGCGGTGTCAGTAAACGCGTTGAGCGGTCCGCTGGCAACCGAAACCGTGTTTGCATAAGATTTCGTGATGGATCGTCAGACGGCGCTGATGGTTTCGGTCCAGCCGATCCGACCTTCCAGCCAGGCGGCAAAGAGGGCGGCGGCCGGCGAAAGACGGCTGAAATTCCGGGCAACGAGGTGATAGGCGCCATAGGCGATGGCCAGATCGAAGGGGCGTACCAGCCTTCCGGCGGCAATGTCATCGGCCGCATGGCGGGTGTCCGCGAGACCGACACCGCTGCCGCGGAGCGCGCTTTGCTGAACCAGTGCCGAATCGGTGAAATAGGGTCCCGGCGGAACGTCGAGAGAGGGAAGTCCCGCGGCGGAAAACCAGGCGCGCCAGAGCGCGCGGTCGTCTTCATGCAGCAGCGGGTATTTCAGGATGTCCTCTGGCGTCTGGATCGGCGGGCCGGCCCGCAACAGGTCAGGAGAAAGGACAGGGGTCATTTCCACCCCCGTCAGGCGGTGGGCCTGCGTGCGGGGCCATGTCTCGTCGGACTTGCCGTAGCGGATGGCGAGATCTGCCTCGTTGGCACGAAACGCGATCAGCCGCATGTCGGATTCGATAAGAACGTCGACATCGGGGTGGCGGCGATGAAAGTCCGGCAGGTTCGGGCCGAGCCAGCTGGAGGCAAAGGCCGGCTCGCAACTGACCTTGACGCGGCCGCGGGCGGGTGTCGCGACAATTCCGTCGATCACGCCGCCGATCATGTCGAAGGACGAGGTCAGCACAGCGAGCAGGCTCTGGCCGGTGTCGGTCAGCGTCACCGAACGGTGATGGCGATCGAAAAGGGGCTTTCCGAGCATCGTCTCCAGCTGACGAATCTGGCGGCTGATGGCCGCCTGGGAGACGAAGAGTTCCTCCGACGCGGCGGTAAAGCTTGAGAGTCGGCCGGCGGCTTCGAAGCTCCTGAGCGCTGTCAGCGGCAGGCGTCCTCGTTTCATGTCCTCATCCTGACATAACCAGAAGTCAATCGATGCCGACGATAAGCTCGTTTGAACGGAAAGCGCAAGCGGCGGCATAAGCTCCTGAAAAGGAGCCCACGCCATGACCGCTATTTTCCAGATACTCGCCGACGCGCTTCGTCTGATTACATTCCAGTCCCGGAGGCGGCCGATCGTCAGCTCAGGCGAGCGATCACCAGATGACCGGGAGACGGTTCGCCGTCCTGCATGCGGACGTTGATGTCGGTGATTTCTACGACTTCGAAACCAGTCGCGGAGAGACGTTCGCGAATGTAGGTTTCCGAATGGAGAAAGCGCTGATGCGGTCCGACGGCATAGGGGCGGCCGGCCATCAGTTCGTCGCTGCCGGTCTCCGAGGAGAAGATGAACAGGCCGCCGGAATTCATATTTTCGGCCGCGCCGAAGAACAGCGGCTCGAGCGCGCCGAGATAGGGCAGCACGTCGGTCGCGGTGACGAGATCGAACGGCTCCTCGTCGTTGTCTTCGAGGAAGTCCTCCGCCTCTGCGACGTAGAGCGTCTCGTAGAGATCCTTTTCATGGGCGATCTCGACCATGTTTTCGGAAATGTCGATGCCGGTGATGTCGCCGGCCATGTCGCGCATGGCGCCGCCGGCAAGCCCGGTGCCGCAGCCGAGATCGAGCATGCGGGCATAGGGGCCGGTCAGTTCGAGAGCCTGCAGGCGCTGGCGCATCAGCAGCGGCACGCAGTAGCCGAGTTGCTCGACGAGGATGTCCTCGAAGGCTTCGGCGTGCTGGTCGAACAGCGTCTCGACATAGGCGTCCGGGGCTTTCGGCGGCGTTTCGCCACGACCCATGGAGGCGATGCGCACGGCCGCGCCGCCATGGTCTTCCGGATCGATGGCGAGCACCTCCTCATAGGCCTTCACGGCGGCGTCGATATCGCCGGCCTTTTCGAGCGCCAGCGCCCGGTTGTAGGCCTCGGCCAGTGCGTCTTCGTCGATCTTTTTCGCGGTCATGGTCCCAGTTTCCGGTGCCTGATTGCAGTCGGCCTGATCTACGCGGCCCGGCTAGGCAGCGCAACCGAAATCGGGAGTTCTGCTGCTAGTGGAGGATGAATTCCCCTTTCAGCGCCCGCCATTCGCTGGCCGATATCAGCCGGCGATGGACGTAGCGGACGGAATGCAACGGACCGTCCAGTTTTTCCTGCCAGAACTTGAGAAAGCTCTTCATTTCCGGGAAATCCGGCGCCAGATCGTAATGCTGCCAGATATAGCTTTGCAGAAGGGTCTGGTGATCGGGCATGCGATAGAGAATTTCGGCCGTGGTCACGCCATAGCCTTTCAGTTGCATTTCCATGTCCTGATTCATGCAATGACCTCGCAGTTCAACAATGGTTCCCGCTCTTGTCGCCGGGTTGTCCCGGTCTTCAGCGATTTGAACATGCCACGGTTACCCGAGGCTTTACAATTCCGTCATTATCGGCTTTTATTTAATAATTATAGTATGTTAGCATCCTCATCCGGTGAGTGCTGCCATTGCTGTGGTCCATTGGCAGGCGCTGGATGCCGGACGTGTCCAATTACCAAAATTGATTGGGAATTCCTGCATTTCGAGGCCGAAAAAAGCCTGAGGTTTAACAAATATTTAGCTTTCCCGGTAAGGTTTGAGGCTTATGTAGTAACGGCCCATTTTTGACATCCAACATTCCGAAGAGATTTGACCATGCCTGTTCTTGATACGGCGGAAACCACTTTTGATCTGGCACCCATCGCGATGTGGGTGGAGGATTTCAGCGGGGTCAAGGCCCTGCTCGATAGCTGGAAGGTCGAGGGCGTTACCGATATCAAGGCTTTTCTACGGGAAGACCCGTCGCGTGTCATGGCAAGCTCGCAGGCCATCAAGGTTCTGAAGGTCAACCGCGCGACGCTGGAGCTGTTCGAGGCGGACGATTTCGATCAACTGGTCGGCAATCTGGGAATGGTCTTCCGGGACGAAATGCTGGAAAGCCACGTCGGCGAACTGTCGCAGCTTTGGGAGGGCAAGGGTCAGTTCTCCGGGACCGCGATCAACTACACCCTGTCGGGCAAGCGCCTTGACATCCAGTTGCGCGCCACGGTGCTGCCGGGATCGGAAGAGACGCTCGAGCGGGTCCTGCTGACGACCGAGGACGTGACCGCACGCGAGTCGGCACGCCGTCAGGAACTCGCGAGCCGGCAATATGCCGAAGGCATCTTCGAGCACTCGCCAGTTTCTCTCTGGGTCGAGGACTTCAGCCGGATCAAGATCCTGCTTGAGGAGGTGAGGGCGCGCGGCATCGTCGATTTCCGGGTGTTCACCGACGTCCATCCCGAATTCGTCCGCCAGTGCATGAGCGAAATCCGGCTAATCGACGTCAACAAGGCGACGCTTAGCCTTTTCGCTGCGCCGGACAAGCATACGATCATGCAGCGTCTGGGCGATGTCTTCCGTGACGAGATGGAGCATCACTTCCGCGAGCAGCTGATCGAGCTCTGGAACAACAACCTTTTCCATTCCCGCGAAGTGGTCAATTACGCCCTGGACGGCAGCGAGCGCCACGTGCTGCTGCAGTTTTCCGTTCTGCCGGGCCATGAGCTGGATTGGTCGCTGGTGCAGGTGGCGCTGACCGATATCACGGCCCGCAAGAAGGCTGAGGCCTATCTCGAATATCTCGGCAAGCACGACGTGCTGACCAAGCTCCACAACCGTGCCTTCTACATGGACGAACTGAACCGGCTTGAGCGCAAGTCGCTGAGGCCCGTCTCGGCCATCCTGCTGGATCTCAACGGGTTGAAGGAAGCCAACGACACGTTGGGTCACGATGCCGGCGACTCGCTGTTGCGGCGCATCGGCGAGGTGCTGAACGGCGTCGTCACGCCGCCGAACCATTGCGCCCGCATCGGCGGCGACGAATTCGCCATTCTGCTGCCCGGCTACGATCGTCCGGCGACGCTTGCGCTGATCGACAACATCAACAAGCTGCTGGAGATCAACAACAAGTTCTACTCCGACCTGACGCTCAGCGTTTCCATGGGTGCGGCAACCAGCGAACCGAACGAGAAGATCGAAGACGTCGTCAAGCGGGCGGATGCGGAAATGTACCGCGAGAAGCAGCGCTATTACGAAGCCGTCGAAAAGAACCGCCGTCGGGCCTGAATTTTCCGGATGTTAGTCCAGAAAAAAGCCGGCTGTGAGCCGGCTTTTTTGCGTCAGCGCTTGAGGTGGCGGGTCAGCCGCGCCTCGATGAAATCGACGCCGTGGCTGAGCGTCTGGACGATCGCCAGATAGAAGATCGCCGCCCAGAGATAGGTCTGGTAGTCGAAGGTGCGCGAGAACGCGTAGCGCGTTTCACCCATCAGGTCGAAGACGGTGATGATGGCGACGACCGCCGAGCCCTTGATCAAGAGGATCAGCTCGTTGTTGTAGGGGCGCAGCGCGACGATCATCGCCTGCGGCAGGATGATCTTCCAGAAGGTGACAGCCTTCGGAATGGCGAGCGAGGACGCGCCCTCGCGCTGGCCTTTCGGGATGCTCTGGATCGCGCCACGGAGAATTTCGGTCTGATAGGCGGCGGTGTTCAGCGACATGGCGAACAGGCCGCAATACCAGGCGTCGCGGAAGAACCACCACAGATTGGCGGCTTCCAGCTCGTGGCGGAAATTGCCGAGGCCGTAATAGATGAGGTAGAGCTGCGCCAGCAGCGGCGTGCCGCGGAAGACATAGACATATCCATAGGCGAAGCCGCTGAGCAGCGGGTTCTTCGACATGCGCGCGAAGGTCAGCGGCAGCGACACGATCGCACCGCAGGTCATCGAAATGCCGACGAGGATGATCGTCGTCATCAGGCCGTGCAGATAGCGCGGGCCGTATTTGGCGAATTTCGCCGGATCGAAGCCGTTGACGACCATCAGCACGAGGCTGACGGCGAGGATGCCCCAGAGGAGAAGGAGCAGATAGCCGGTCAGTCGCGCACCAGACATTTTCTGCGGCGGGACGGGAGGCGCCGGTTGAGCCGGAACAAGCTTTTCTGCAACGCTCATCGGCTGATCTCCGAACGCTTCGCCCAGTTTTCGATGTAGCGCAGCGCAAACGAGGAGAGAACCGCGAGCACGAGATAGATCAGGCAGGCGATGGAATAGAAGAAGAAGGCCTGCTTGGTCACGCGGACCGCGACGGATGTCTGACGCAACAGTTCCGCAAGGCCGACGATCGAGACGTAGGAGGTGTCCTTGAGCAGGATCATCCAGAGGTTCGTCGCGCCCGGAAGGGCGATCCGCACGAGCTGCGGGATGATCACCAGCCGATAGGTGCGGGCCCGGCTCAAGCCAAGGGAGGCCGATGCCTCGAACTGGCCGTTCGGGATCGCCTGCATCGCGGCGTAGATGACTTCGGAGAAATACGAAGAGTTGACGACGCCAAGTGCCACCATTCCGGCCACGAAGGCGTTGATCTCGACGCCTTGGTCGTAGCCGAAGCTCGCCAGCAGCGATTGCACCAGGATCTGCGCGCCGTAATAGATTATAAAGAGGGTCAGCAGTTCCGGCAGGCCGCGGAAGATCGTCGTGTAGATGCCGGCCGCAAGCCGGAGCGATTTTTCCTGCGAGCGCATGGCGAGCGCGATCAGGAAGCCGAGGATGACGCCGACCGGCAGTGTGGCAATCGCCAGCGTCACGGTGATCAGCACGCCGCTTGCCAGTTCGTCGCCCCAGCCGGTGTCGCCGCAGGAGAGGAGGTGACCTTCTCCGAGCCATGTGAAGAGGCCGATTTTTCCGCAAAGCGGATCAAGCCAGTACAGAACGCTGTCCCACCAGGACATGCCCGCGGACGGGATGTCGTTCATGCCAATTCCCCTTGCGGTCGTTGCCGCTTACCGTCTGCCATTTGGCATTTCTTGAAAAGGGCGGGATGTTTTTCGTCCCGCCCTTCCTTGTCTCTTTATTCGGCGCCGTAGACGTCGAAATCGAAGTACTTGTCCTGGATTTCCTTGTACTTGCCGTTGGCGCGAATGGCGGCGATGGCCGCATTCAGCTTTTCACGCAGGGCGTCGTCGCCCTTGCGTACGGCAATACCGGCGCCGGCGCCGTTGATCTTCGGATCGACCGGCATGGTCGTCAGGATCTTGCAGCAGGCGCCGTCATTCGACTTCACCCATTCGGTCAGCACGACGACGTCGTCCATGACGGCATCGACGCGGCCATCCGACAGGTCGAGCTTGAACTCGTCCGAGCTCGGATAAAGCTTGAGTTCGGAATCCTTCAGGTGCGCTTCGACATAGTTGGCGTGCGTGGTCGAGGTCTGCGCGCCGACGGTCTTGCCTGCGAGGTCTTCGACGCTCTTGATGTCGCTGTCCTTCGGAACGGCGATGGCCGGCGGCGTGTTGTAGATCTTGTCGGTGAAGTCGACGAGCTGCTTGCGCTCGTCGGTGATCGACATGGACGACAGGATCATGTCGAACTTCTTGGCCTGAAGGGCAGGGATGATGCCATCCCAGTCGTTCGAAACGAATGTGCATTCCGCCTTCATCTCTTCGCAGAGCGCCCGGCCGATATCCATGTCGAAGCCGAGGAAGTTGCCGGCGGAATCGACGTATTCGAAAGGCGGATAGGTGGAATCGGTGCCAATCACATATTTCTCCCCATCGGCGAGAGCCGAGCCGGCGAAGAGGCTGGCCGCAATGAGGGATGCGACCGCGATCAGACGTTTGGACATTTTCAATAGTTCCTCTCTGTTGACGTCCGTTTGCTTGTTTTTCGATGCGGACGTAGCTGCTGGCTGAGAAAAAGCAACCAACTTCGGTGATAATCAAACCTTTTTTGGGGAAATTGCAATGGCGATTGCGGGGAACCGCACGGGTAGGTGCCGCGTTCATGCGGATGAATTGTCATTGGTCAACGCGCGGATCGCATGAACTTCGTCTGTATTGCTCGTTCATGCAGGGTTCACGGCCATCCACTTAGTCTGACGAAAGTTGGGTCGAACTGTTTTTCGCAGTGCGCAGCCAATGTGCCGAATTATAAAAAGAGGAAACCCCAAATGCCGAACAAGAAATTGCTTCTTACCCATGTGTTCATGCCGATCGTTGGCGTGCCGCTGATGCTGTCGCCGGCCGCCGCGATGCCCGTCGTCAAGCCGGCGGTGGGCATTTCGCAAAACGCCGTCGTCACGGTGGCGATGAGCGTCAAGGAGGCGCGTCAGGCCGTACGCAGGGCTCGCAAGGACCTTGAGGACGCCAAGGCCAACGGCGGAGACGTGGCAGGCGCCGAGGCAGCCCTGCAGCAGGCCGAAGCCGAACTCGAGGCTGCGCAGACGGCCGGTGGCGACCAGAATGCCGATCAGGGCCAGCCGCAGGCAGAACCCGCTCCGGCAGCCGAACCTGCGCCCGACCAGGCAGAAGCCCCGCGCAAGAAGCGCGACAAGAAGCCAGAGATGAACGATCAGACACCGGCGGAAGCCGCCCCAGCCCCCGAACCGGCACCTGAAGCCCCGCCGGCCGAAGCCCCGCCTGCACCGGAAGCCGCGCCGGCGCCGCCGCCGCCGCCGGAGCCCAAGGCCGAGGCGCCCAAGCCGCAGCCGGAAGCAAGCGCGCCGGCACCCGAGGCCGCTCCCGCGCCGGAAGAAAAGCCGGCCATGAAGAAAAAGAAGAAGCCGGCTGACGAGCAGCCAGCAGAAGTCGCTCCTGCTCCGGAAGCGGCACCGGCTCCGGCTCCCGAACCAAAGCCGGCTCCGGAAATTATTCCGCAGACGCAGGATGCTGCACCGGCACCCGATCAGACGCAGGACGCGACGCCGCGCAAGGATCGCAAGCGCGACAAGACGGCCGAAGGCAAGCGTCGTCCGGTACTCGACAGCGCCAAGGACGGTGAAGAGCCCGCCACGCAGCAGGCCGCCCCGGCGCCCGACGCTTCGGCTCCGCCGCCGCCGCCGGCACCAAAGTCTGACGCCGATGCGCAGAAGGCTGGCGCCGAACAGGCCAAGCCGATCGTGATCGAGAAGGCCACGCAGGAAGAAGGCAAGCGCATCCGCCGTGCTCCGGACTTCCAGGAGCCGCAGGGCGCGCAGGTCGAGAAGCGGGTCCGCGGCCGTGACGTGCTGCGCCTCGATGGCCGGATCATCGTTCGCAGCGACGATTCGAGCCGCTTCGGTGATGATCGCGAAACGACCTACGAGCAGCTCTCGCAGGGCCGTGTCCGTGAAATCGTGACCCGCCCGAACGGCGTGCAGATCGTGACGATCCGCAACCGCTACGGCGACATCATCCAGCGTTCGCGGATCGATCGTCGCGGCCGCGAGACGGTGCTGTTCTATTCGCCGGAGCTCAACCAGCGTCCAAACGAGCAGCGCGTCTATCGTGACCCGGGTCTCGACCTGCCGCCGATGCGTCTGCGCATCCCGGTAGACCAGTACATCATCGATTCGGCCGAGGATCCGGATCGTGACTACTACGACTTCCTGCGCGAGCCGCCGGTCGAACGTGTCGAACGGGTCTACTCGCTGGACGAAGTCCGCTATTCGGCTCGTGTCCGTGACAAGATGCGTCGCATCGACCTCGACACGATTCATTTCGCCACCGGCAGTGCCGACGTGTCCATGAATCAGGCCGACTCGCTGGAAAACGTCGCCGAGGCGATGAAGCGGATCATCGACAAGGATCCGGGTGAGACCTTCCTGATCGAGGGTCATACCGATGCCGTCGGCTCCGACGAATCGAACCTGGTGCTTTCGGACGAACGCGCCGAGTCGGTCGCGGAAGTCCTGAGCCGCTTCTACAAGATCCCGCCGGAAAACCTGGTGACCCAGGGCTATGGCGAGCGCTATCTGAAGATCCAGACGGATGGTCCGTCGCAGGAAAACCGCCGCGTCACGATCCGCCGGATCACCGCGCTGGTTCGTCCGGTCGCTTCCAACCAGTAAGCGACTGACAGCAACGACAACAGGAAGGCCGCCGGAAGCAATTCCGGCGGCCTTTTCCGTTTGGCGTGGTTTCAGGTGTCCGTCGGGCTCCCCCGAAGGTCCAGGGTTGCCGCGATGAAATCGGCAATGGCGATCGTATCGTCGAGGTCGAAGACCGGCAGGCCGGCATCGGGGACTGCATGATCGGCGGCGATTGCCGCGATGTGCGGGTCGGTCGGCGCCAGCGGCTCATTGCACCGGGACTCGATCCGTCGGGCTTCGATCTTCGGCACCGGCTCGCGCTTGTAGCCTTCGATGAGGACCAGGTCGCAAGGCGCAAGCCGGGACAGTATTTCCTCGAAGGACGGCTCGGCGGCACCGCGCAACTCGTGCATGATGGCGTAGCGTGTACCGGAGACCAGCGCGACCTCATGCGCGCCGGCCTCGCGGTGGCGGTAGCTGTCTGCGCCAACCTTGTCGATGTCGAAGTCGTGGTGGGCATGCTTTATGGTAGAGACCTTGAAGCCGCGGGCCGTGAATTCGGCGACAAGCCGGACCATCAGTCCTGTCTTGCCGGAATTCTTCCAACCGGCAATGCCGAAGATCTTAGGTCGGGTTGTCATCGGATGGCATCCAGCAGTGAAACCGCCTCGTCGAGGTCGGCAGGCGTGTTGATATTGAAGAAGGGATCGACCGGTCTGAGCGGCGTGTCGATCAGCGGGAAGGCGACTTCGCGGTGCAGATGGCGGGCCAGAAAGCTGGTCAAACGTCGGTTTTCAGGGTCGGCCAGCCAGGATCCGAGGTCGTCGGCGAGCGAAAACGGCCAGGCTGCGAAGACCGGATGGACGCGGCCGGACGAAGTCGCAATCGCGATGGCATCACCGTCGGCAAACTCCATGAGACGGTTGGCCAAATCGACCGGAAAGAACGGGCCATCGACGGGAACGGTGATCATGTGGCTCGCCGCAGGGCAACGCGCCTCGAAGTGGCGCAGACCGGCGAGCACCCCGCTCAATGGCCCGGCATGGCCCGGAATGATGTCGGGGACCACGGGGAGTGACAGCTCGGTGGCCGAGCCGCCGTCGGCATTGACCGCGAGGTCGGAGACCTGGGCGGCCAGTCGGCGGGCGACAAACGCGAGAAGCGAGGAGCCATCGAAGGAAAGATCCGGCTTACTGACGCCCATCCGCCGTGACAGGCCGCCGGCGAGAACAAGACCGGGCCGCGTTCCGTGGGGCAGGGCGCATTGCATCGCTGTCTCTCCTTCCTGAGCCGTCGTGTTACGGGCGGACCTTCCAGGGATTCGGCCCGACCGAGGCGCGCTGGCTGACGGCGCTCTGCGACCGGGTCTTGTTCTCGCGGTAGAACGTGTAGAGACCGGAGCCGATGACGATGGTCGCGCCGACAATCATCCACACATCCGGAATATCCGCAAACATAAGATAACCCATCAGGATGGCCCAGAGGAGGCTTGTGTAGCGGAACGGGGCGATGAAGGAGATTTCTGCGGTGCGCATGGCCATGACGATGCCCTGATAACCGCCGAGCACGAGGACGGAGGTCACCGCCAGAACAGCCCACGAATGGCCGCTGACGGGCTGCCAGACGCCAAGCGGTTCGATCAGTGCCGCGCCGACGAGCGTGATGATGGCGCAGCTGTAGGCGCTGACGGTGGTCGATGGCGTGTCGGCGTGGACCAGTTTGGTGGTCAGATCACGCCCGGCGGCAAAGAGCACAGTCAGAACCACGAATATGGCCGAGAGCCCGTATCCTTCCGGTCCCGGGCGGAGAATGACCAGGACGCCGAGGAAACCGACGAGGATCGCCGTCCAGCGCCGCCAACCGACCGGTTCGTGCAGGAAGATGGCGGCGCCGAAGGTGACTGCAAGCGGCAGCGACTGCAGGATCGACGAGGTGTTGGCGATCGGCATGTCGCGCAGCGCCAGGAGGTAGGCGACCGTTGCCAGCGCGTCGAAGATGGTACGGCCGATCAGGGCCGGCTGCAGCATCACGCGCGGATGCCTAAGCGCTTTCAGCCTCCATGCCAAAAGCAGAAGGAGCACGGTGGTCATCAGCCCGCGCAGGAAGATGATCTGGCCGGTGTTCATGACCGGCGTCAGCGATTTCACCAGAGCGTCATTGCAGGTGAACGTCGCCATCGCCATCATCATGTAGAGGGCGCCTTTGACGTTGTTGGAAAGTGCCATGAATCATGTCCGGTGAGTTTCGGACCAAGTCATAGCCCTGCGATACTATGGATGCCAAGGCGACATCCTGCGAAATGATCTTATTTTGTTTCCGGATACAGCTGGAAATGCTTGTCGATCTCTTCATCGGACGGATTGTCGAGATTGCCTTCGTAGATCGGGTCGATGGAGAAGCCGGTAAGCACGAACTGACCATCGCGCAGCCGCCATTCGCCCTGCGTCCAGGCATCGCCGATGCCGCGCCATTTCGAGTAGCTCGATATGGTGTTGTTTTCGGGGGTAAAATCGGCATTCACCAGAAGATAGGTAGTTCCGAATCCCGTCGCGGCCGGATCCGCCTTGAGTTTCGTGTAGGTCTCGTCGCCCTCGACATAGTCGACCTTGAAGGTCGGTTCGGCAAAGGAGACGAGCGCCAGATCGCCGTCGGCGGGACGCATGGCGAAGACGCTGGCGATGTTGTAGGCGCCCGCATAGCAGAAAATCCGGTAGAGCGTCGCCTTCTGTTCCTCGCCGCTGTCGTCATAGCTGCTTTTCCAGCGCATTTCGTAGGCCTGATCGTCCTCGATCAGTCCGGAGGCATCGCTGTCGTCGCGCTCGTCGCATTGACCGGGAAAGGCCTGGAAGACGAAAGCGACGGCAGCCTTCAGATCATCCCCCGGCGCGGTTTCGGCCGCGTGGCCGCCGCCGGCAAAAGCCAGCAAGGCCGCCGAGACGGCAATCAGTACGATCTGCGAAACGTGCATCATGCGGCGCCCCCCTGCGCCTGCGTCACCCGCCGGTGACGCTCATGTGCCGCGACACGGCCGGGCGTCGATGATCGCGGTCGATGATGAAGTCATGACCCTTCGGCTTGCGGGTGATCGCCTCGTCGATCGCCTGGAAAAGCAGTGCATCATCCTCGCTGGCCCGCAGAGGCGCCCGCAGGTCGGCTGCATCCTCCTGACCGAGGCACATGTAGAGCGTGCCGGTGCAAGTGAGGCGGACCCGGTTGCAGCTTTCGCAGAAATTATGGGTCAGCGGCGTGATGAATCCGAGCGTTCCGCCGGTCTCGGCGATCGAGACGTAGCGGGCGGGGCCGCCGGTGCGCTTGGCGATATCGGTCAGCGTGAACTGACGTTCGAGATCGGAACGGACCTTGGAAAGCGGCAGATACTGTTCGGTACGGTCCTCGCCGGTTTCGCCGAGCGGCATGGTTTCGATGAGCGTCAGCTCCATGTCGCGCTCATGAGCAAAGCGCAGCATGTCGGGGATTTCATGCTCGTTGAAATCCTTCAGCGCCACCGCGTTCAGCTTGATCTTGAGCCCTGCCTTCTGTGCCGCTTCGATGCCTTCCATGACCTTGGAAAAATCGCCCCAGCGGGTAATGGCCCTGAACTTTTCGGGGTCGAGGGTATCGAGGGAGACGTTGATGCGCCGCACGCCGCAGTCGTAGAGTTCTTCCGCATGGCGGGCGAGTTGCGAACCGTTGGTGGTCAGCGTCAGCTCGTCGAGCGCGCCGGTTTCCAGATGCCGGCCGAGTTCGCGGATGAGGAACATGATGTTCTTGCGCACCAGCGGTTCGCCGCCGGTCAGGCGCAGCTTGCGCACGCCCTTGGCGATGAAGGCGGAACAGAGGCGATTGAGCTCTTCCAGCGTCAGCAGGTCCTTCTTCGGCAGGAAGGTCATGTTTTCCGCCATGCAATAGGTGCAGCGGAAGTCGCAACGGTCGGTGACCGATACGCGCAGATAGCTGACATGACGACCGAACGGGTCGACCATCGGTCCATCAGCGCGCGGAAGTTCCGCCGCCTTGTCGAATGTTCCGGGAACGCTGTTCACGTCTCCTCCGATCGGTTTCTTTCTCTGTTCTGACTTCATATATAGCAGACTGCGCTTGCGCCTCCAGTGGTCGAGGCATAGTTGAAACCCGGATAACAGGGAATTGAGTGCTCATGAGCGATATGTGGCCGACCGAACTGCGCGTCAACCGGGAGAAGACCACGCTGACCGTGACTTTCAACGACGGCAGGACGTTTGCGCTGCCGGCGGAGATGCTGCGGGTGCTGTCCCCTTCGGCGGAGGTGCAGGGCCATGGACCCGGGCAGAAGGTCACCGTTCCGGGGAAGCGCAACATCACCATTGTCGCCGTGCAGCCGGTCGGCAATTATGCCGTCCGGATCGTCTTTGACGACCGGCACGACAGCGGCATCTTCACCTGGAGCTATCTGCGCGAGCTCGGCGAAAAGGGCGACACGCTGTTTTCCGAGTACGAACGCGAACTGGCGGAAAAGCGGCTGAGCCGCGATCCGCGCTGAACTGCGGCTATTGCCAGAACCATTTCAGCGATTCCCGTTCGGCCTGCTTCCGCGTCAGCCCGACATCGCGCAGCAGATGATCGTCGAGATCACGCAGATGGGAGCGGCTCCAGCTGTTGCGCCACCAAAGCCGCAACTGGCGTTGAAGGGCGTTCAGGACTGTCGAAGCCTGGATGGTAACCCAGGTCAGGCGGGCGGTTTTCAAGTTTGACGGGAACATCGGCGGCAGCCTCCTGTGATCGGGAGGCCGAGGCATAGCGGTCCCGGCGTGGTCCATGCTTCGGCGAGGACCGAAGCGAAAGCGCGTGACCGGGACGGGCGCTTTCCGGTAGTCTTCCTCCATGAACAATTTTGCTTCCGCCAATTCGATTGCCGAGATCGCCGCGATGATGGGCGATGCGGCGCGCGCCAACATGCTGTGCGAACTGATGGGCGGCCGGGCGCTGACGGCCGGTGAACTCGCCCATTGCGCCGGCGTCACGGCGCAGACGGCCAGCGGGCATCTGGCCAAACTGTCGGACGCCGGCTTCGTCGTTCCGGAGAAGCAGGGGCGTCACCGCTATTTCCGCCTGGCGTCGGCCGAGATCGCCAGCGCCATCGAGGCCCTGTCGGCGCTCGCCGCGGCCGGCCCCAGGCGCCACCGGCCGACGGGACCGCGCGACGAGGCCATGCGGCGCATCCGCACCTGCTACGACCATATGGCCGGCGGACTGGCGGTGGCGCTGACCGACCGGCTGGTCGAAACGGGTATGCTGCGGCTCGGCGACGGGGCGGGCATGGTGACGGACGAGGGGCAGCGCTTCTTCTGCGATTTCGGAATCGATACGGAAGGAGAGGCAAAAGGCCGCCGCCCGCTGTGCCGGGCATGCCTCGACTGGAGCGAGCGGCGGTATCATATCGGCGGGCGGCTGGGCGCCGATATGCTGCGTCGGGCGACCGAGCTCGACTGGCTGAAGCGGAGGCCGGACAGCCGGGCACTGGCCCTGACGCGGAAGGGGCAGGCGGGCTTCGCTGAAGTCTTCGGCGTTTCCCGTGACCTTCTGGAGTTGAGCCCTCACGCCGAGCGGCGATAATCCGTCGTCTGCATTGCCTGACTGTCGGTCGCGTTCATGGCGGTCCGGATCAGGTCGAAATCCGGCCGGCTGATGGCAAACAGGCCGTATCGGAACGGTGCGCCCCAGTTTGCCTTGCCTGCGGCAAACGCCAGATGGGCGCGCAGCGGAACGATCCAGGCCTCGGTTGCCGGCATCCAGTCGACATTGCGGCGGAACGGCCGGAATCCGTTGCCCATGTCCAACTGATACGGTGCGCCTTCAGTCAGCCGGCCGATGGCGGTGAACGCCCGCAACCTTTCCTTTCCGGCGAAGCTTGCTGTCGGCGAGTAGTAGGCCACCCCGTCGCCGGGGTGAAGCCTTGCAAGCGGCGATGCCTTGCCATGGCAGACCTGCATGAACCCTCCGGTCAGTCCGGTGCGGACATGGTCGGCGGAGGCGACGGCAATCCAGAAACGGGTCATTGTCGCCTCACATCGGGCTTTCCGACACGCAGTAGACGCGCAGACGGTGGCCGTCGGGATCGGCCGCGGTGAAGGTGTAGCCGAATTCCATCGTTTCCGGGGCCTGCAGGATGGCGATGCCCTTCAGCTTCCAGGCGTTATGCACCCGGTCGACTTCATCGTTGCTGTCGCAGGCAAGGATCATCTCGCTGCCGCCGGCTTCGGCGGAGACCGGCGGGCGGACGGCATTCTTCAGCCAGAGGCCGAGCTTGAAGCCGTCGTCGAGAACGAACATGGCAAAGCCGGGAGAGGATTCGACCGGCTTGCATCCGAGGATATCCCCGTAGAAGGCGGCGCTTTCGGTCGGATTGGCGACGTAGAGAATGTTGAAATTGGGAGTATGCATCGGTGGGCTCCTTGTTGGTGACGAGGAGACCATAGGTGCGGATACTGTCAGTTTTTGTCAGTATCTGTTCCGGTTGATTGCTTGCGCCGGAGCTTGCCGTGTTCGGTGAATTCCTTCTCTCTCCACGCTTTCAGGAGCGCGGCGCGCCTTTTGGGATAGCGTGTCTCGGTGACGGTCAGGTCGGCGATCCTGTCGACGCGAAAATTGCGAAAATCCTGGCGCAGCTCGCACCATGCAACGGCGACACGCACCCGTTCGAAAAAGCCCAGCGCAAAGGGCCAGATAACCCTTTGCGTGTCGGCGCCGCGTTCGTCGCGGTAAGTGATGTCCAGTTTTCGCTCCGCGCGGATCGCACGCCGGATCGGCGCCAAATCCACGGGGCCCGCGGCGACCGGTTCGCCGGGAATGACCATCAGATTGTTGGCGTCGAGATTGTCGCGAAGATCCTGCGGAAGGACGTTGGCGATCTTGGCGAGTGCATTGCGGGCGGCGAAGGCCAGTTCACCGTCGGTTCGGCCGGCCACCCATCTCGAGCCGAGCACGAGGGCTTCCAGCTCGTCTTCGGTGAACATCAGCGGCGGCAGCATGAAACCCGGCTTTAATATGTAGCCGAGGCCCGCTTCGCCCTCGATGTCGGCGCCCTGCGCCTGCAGGGTGGCGATGTCGCGGTAGAGGGTTCTGAGCGAAATATGCAGTTCGTCGGCAAGCGTCTGTCCAGCGACCGGGTTGCGGTGGCGGCGGAGGATTTGCAGAAGATCGAGAAGGCGTTCCGAGCGTGACATCTTGGGGAGACAGTTACCACTGATGACATATGATGTCAGCAGTTGACGTTAGAACGCTCGTATTGTCAGTATTCGCACTATGCGGTGGCTGCTTTTTGCTGTGAAATCCATCGCAGCGATTCCCCGTCCGGCATCCCGCCCGACCGTGACCCCACATTCCTGATCCGGACGTTTACACCATGTCTCCACAAAGACTGATCATGGCCGTGTTTTTTCTGCAGGCGCTTGCCTTCGGCAGCTGGATCCCGCGGATTCCCGATATCCAGGAAAAGCTCGGTCTGAGCCCGGCAGAGCTGGCGCTGACCTTGCTCGGCACCGCCACCGGAACGCTGGCGACGCTTCCTTTTGCCGGACGGCTGGCCTCCGCGATCGGCGGACGGGCGACGATCATTTACGGCTTTTATGCCTATCTCGCCGCGGTCTGCCTGCCCGGTTTCGCCTGGAACGGGCCGATGCTCTATCTGGCGCTGGCCGTCTTGGGCGCGACTCTCTCGATCATCGAGCTCGGCATGAACGTTGAGGCGGACGCAATCGAGAAGGAGACCGGATCGGCGATCATGAGCCGTTGCCACGGCTTCTGGAGCCTCGGCATGATGGCCGGCAGCCTGATTGGCGCGGGCTTTGCCGGGCTTACGCTGGAACCGCGCTGGTCGCTGCTGATCGCGGCCATTCTCTCTCTGCCCATATGCCTCTATGTCTCGATGCGATTGCCCGTCCCGCAAGCGACGGAGACAGGGGATGATGCAACCTCCGTCAAGCGGTTCCAGCTTCCCGGCAAGCCGCTTCTGGCCATCTGCTTCTTCCTGTTTGGCGTGACGATGGCGGAGGGAGCGATCGCCGACTGGTCCGGCGTCTATCTGCGCGACATCTTCTTCACGAGCGGTGTGGCGACCGGTCTCGGCTATGCGCTGTTTTCGATGACGGCGGCGGGCGGCAGGTTTATCGGCGACTGGATGCGGGGACGCTTCGGACCAGTCATGACGGCACGGCTCTGTGGCGTGACCTTGTTGTTCGGCCTCGTCATCGTTCTTCTGGCACCCGTCACAGCGATTGCCTTTGCCGGCTTCGCCCTGATCGGCTTCGGCGTTTCCGTCGGCTTCCCGCTTGGTGTCACCGCTGCCGCGAGCCTCACGGATCGGCCGCCGGCGTCGAGCGTCGCCATCCTCACCTTCGTGGCAATCTCCGGTTTCATGGTCGGGCCGCCGATGATCGGTTTCGTCGCCGAATATTCGGGGCTCAGGGAAGGGCTCGCCATGCTTCTGCCGCCGCTCATCCTGTCGCTGTTCCTCACCGGTTCATTGCGGCCGAAAGGCCGACCGCCGAAGCACGAGCCGGTTGTGGCCGGGGAAATCCTGTGAGAAAGATGCGGTCTGCCGCTTGCGAATCGGCTGTGGGTTTCTGAAATTTGACCTGCCGCCGTCCTGTGTCTCGATGATAGAGAGGTGGCACTTCGGCTGGCGGGCCGATCCTGTTTCAATTCGAGCGAGGTTATCAAGGCGGTGAAAGTCGGCATCGACATGGGCACGGTTTCGGGCGGACAGCCTGCGACGCTCGATATCGAGGAGCTGCTGGCAACCCGTCTTCTGGTGCAGGGCAATTCCGGCTCCGGCAAGTCACACCTCCTGCGCCGCCTGCTCGAACAATCCGCTCCCTGGGTTCAGCAGGTCATCATCGATCCGGAAGGCGACTTCGTCACGCTGGCCGACAAGTACGGCCATGTGGTCGTCGATGGTGAGCGGACGGAGGCCGAGCTCGTCGGCATTGCCACGCGTATCCGTCAGCACCGCGTCTCCTGCGTCCTGACGCTCGAAGGTCTCGAAATCGACGATCAGATGCGTGCGGCCTCGCATTTTCTCAACGGCCTGTTCGACGCCGATCGCGAATACTGGTATCCGGTGCTGGTCGTGGTCGACGAGGCGCAGATGTTTGCGCCCGCTGCCGCCGGCGAGGTCTCCGACGACGCGCGCAAGATCTCGCTCGGGGCGATGACCAACCTCATGTGCCGTGGCCGCAAGCGCGGCCTTGCCGGCGTGATCGCGACGCAGCGCCTGGCGAAGCTCGCCAAGAACGTCGCGGCGGAAGCATCGAACTTCCTGATGGGCCGCACCTTCCTCGATATCGACATGGCGCGCGCCGCCGATCTTCTGGGCATGGACCGTCGGCAGGCGGAAATGTTTCGCGACCTGAAGCGTGGCAATTTCGTCGCGCTCGGCCCGGCTCTGTCACGCCGGCCGCTGCCGATCTCGATCGGTACGGTGGAAACATCGGCGCGCTCTTCCAGCCCGAAGCTGATGCCGCTGCCGGATGCGCCGCAGGATGTCGAGGATCTTATCTTCACGCCGGATCCGGAAGAATTCACCCGGCCGATCGTGCGCCGTGCCGCGCCGCAGCCGCGTCCGACGACGGACATTCTCGCCGAATTGGCGCGCGCCGAACCGGCAGCACAGGCCGAGCCGACACCGCGCCAGGCAACGCTCGATCTCAACCCCGAAGAGCGGGCCGAGAAGATAGAGGGCGTGCTGGCCGAAATCCTCGGCAATCCGGATGCGGGCTTCCGCTCGGACGCCGAACTCTATCAGGACTTTCTGGTGAGAGCCCGCATGCGCCGCATTTCCGGACCGCCGATGTCGCTGGCCGAGTTCAGACACCGGCTGGCGGTCTCCCGTTCGGGCGTGGACGAGGAGACGGCCGGGACGGAGACCTGGGCGAAGGCGCTGGATCTGGCGCGCTCCGTGACCGACGATCTTCAGGGCGTGTTCCTGATGCTGGCAAAGGCGGCGATCCGGCGCGAGCCATGCCCGCCGGATGCCGCGATAGCCCGCGTGTACGGCACCCATTCCGCCCGCCGCGCGCGCCGGTTCTTGAGCTATTTCGAGGAACAGGGTCTGATCGTCCTGCACACGGATTTCGCCGGCAAACGGATTGCCGCGTTTCCGGACCTTGATGCCGAAAGCGCGCCGGGCAACCCCGATGCGCCCGACATGCCGGGGCAGCAGGCGGCTGAATAGGCTTATTGGTCGACCGCGGGCGCGCCGGCTTCATCCGCCGGCGGTGCGGGCACGTTCGACGTGATGCCGAAATGCTTGTCGAGCAGCGCGGTCATTTCCTTGTCCCGTTCCGCGGCGCTCCTGGCGCCGAGAACCACGCCGATCAGCCGCTTGCCGTCATGGGTGGCAGACGTCACCAGATTGTAGCCGGCGGCCTCCGTGTAACCCGTCTTGATCCCGTCGGCGCCGGGGTAGTGGGCGAGCACGTTGTTGTGGCCGTGGAGTTTCATGCCGCGGAACTCGAAGCGGCGGGTAGAAAACAGCTTGTAGTCGTCCGGATAGTCGCGGATCAGCGCCTGGGCGAGCTTTGCGAGGTCTGCGGCGGTGGTGACCTGGTTTGGGTCCGGCAGTCCGGCGGGATTGGTGAAGACTGTGTCCTTCATGCCGAGTTCCCGCGCCTTCGCGGTCATCACCTTGCCGAAGGCCGCTTCCGAGCCGGTCAGCTTTTCGGCGATCGCCACGGCGGCGTCGTTGGCGGACAGAACGATCATGCCGAGGACGGCTTCTTCGACCGTGATCGAGCGGCCCACGCCGATCGCGTATTTGAACGGATCCTTGCTTTCGGCGTTTTCCGTCATCACCAGCTTGCCGCCCCACGACAGGTGTCCCTCGTGAAGCGCCTCGAAGGTGAGGTAGAGCGTCATCATCTTGGTGAGCGAGGCGGGATAGTTCACCACGTCGGCGTTCTCCGCTTCGAGAACGGCCCCGGTGTCGGCGTCGAGAACCAGATGCGCGCGGCTCGCTTGCGCGGCACCGGCATTGACGGTCAAGGCGATGGCGAGAGCAATGCCCTTGAACAGGCGACTTTTGAAAAAGGTCATCGGTAACGGTCCGGGTGAATGCATTGCCGTATCAGCAATAGCGGAGTTTTTGCGACTGGTCAGCAGAGCGCAACGATGCATCGGATTTTTGCGGCGCTGTTGTGGCGTCTAGGCGCGTTCTTCCCATATTTTCACCAGTTCCACGATCGTCTGCACCGCCTTTTCCATGTCCTGCACGCTCACCCATTCGAGCGGTGAGTGATAGGCATGGCCGCCGGTGAAAATGTTGGGGCAGGGCAGTCCCATATAGGAAAGGCGCGAGCCGTCGGTGCCACCCCGGATGGGGCCGAGCTTCGGTTCCATGCCGGCGCGGCGGACGGCCTCGACGGCATAGTCGACGATTTCCGGATCGCGGTCGAGCACGGCCTTCATGTTGCGGTACTGTTCGCGGACCTTGAATATGTAGCTTGAGCCCGGGTAGTCGGCCATGACCGTGCGGACGACCGCCTCGAGCAACTCTTCCTTTTCCTTCAGCTTCTCGTCGACGAAGTCGCGGATGATGAAGGTGAGGCTCGCCTTTTCCATGGCGCCCTGCATGGAGACCGGGTGGATGAAGCCGTCCTTGCCGTCGGTGCGCTCCGGCGTGATCGATTTTGGCAGACGTGCGACGATCTCGGCGGCGATCTTGATGGCATTTTCCATGCGGTTCTTGGCGTAACCCGGATGCATGGCGACACCGGTGATCTCGATCTCGACGCCGTCGGCGGAAAAGGTCTCGTTCTCGATCCCACCGGCCGTGCCGCCATCCATCGTGTAGGCGAATTTCGCGCCAAGCTTGTCGAGGTCGACCTTGTCGGCCCCGCGGCCGATTTCCTCGTCGGTGGTGAAGAGGATCTTGACCGTGCCGTGCCTGACTTCTGGATGATCGAGGAAGTAGCGCGCCGCCGTCATGATCTCGGCGATGCCGGCCTTGTCGTCGGCGCCGAGCAGCGTGGTGCCGTCGGTGGTGACGATATCGTTGCCGATCTGGTTCGTCAGTTCCGTCTGGCTGGCGACGCGGATGACCTGCGAGGGGTCGCCTGAGAGTTGAATATCTCCGCCGGCATAGTTGCGGACGATCTGCGGCTTGACGTTCGTCCCGGTGAAATCGGGAGCCGTATCCATATGCGAGCAGAAGCAGATGACCGGCACGTCCTTGTCGGTATTCGCGGCAAGCGTCGCATAGACATTGCCGTGATTATCGATATGGGCATCCTCCAGCCCCATCGCCTTCAGTTCATCGACCAGCAGCCGGCCGAGGTTTTTCTGCTTCTCGGTGGATGGCTGGGCTGTCGAGAGGGGATCGGACTGCGTATCGATGACGACGTAGCGGAGAAAACGGTCAAGAACGGTATCGGTCATGGCAAATCCATTGGCGGGAAGAAATCGATTGAAGGGGTATAACGTCGTCTGCCTGACGTGGGAAACAGATTGCCTGCAAGGAACTGTCACAATGCGGCAACATTGTGGGAAAACCCGTTGCCTGAAGGCGGCGCAGAGCCATCCCGGCCAAAATGACATTCGCCAAATTTGAGGAATTGTTAGTAAATGACTGCTGAAAATTGCCGCTGCTTTTGTCCCTTTCCGACCGGAGAACCGTCTGATGTTGACGCGCAGGCATTTCATCGCGGCGACCGGCCTTGCAGCGCTTGGCATCGCCGGCGGTGTATCGGCGGCCGAGAGCGGTGCCATGGAAATCCTTAGGCTCTGGCCGGGCGAGCCGCCGGGTGGCGGCGGACCGCATGGTCCGCTGAAGGAAACGCCCTGGGGTGTGGTCAGCAATATCAGCACGCCCGATATCCACGTGTTCCGCCCGGAAAAGCCCAATGGCGCAGCGATGCTGGTGATAGCCGGCGGCGGCTACAGGCTGATCTCACGCAAGGCGGAGGGATATACAGCCGCGAAATGGCTGAATGCGCTTGGCTATACGGCCTTCGTGCTGACATACCGCCTGCCGGGCGAGGGCTGGCACGCCGGGCCGAAGGCGCCGCTCGCCGATGCACAGCGTGCCATCCGGATGATCAGGGCACGCGCCGCCGATTTCGGGATCGAGAAGGAGCGCGTTGGCATCCTCGGCTTTTCGGCGGGCGGGTATCTCGCCGGACTGGCGTCGGTGCGTTCCGACTTCCAGAGCTACGTTCCGGTCGATGATATCGACAGCGAGCCGGACCGCCCGGACTGGACCGCGCTCGTCTATCCGGTGATCACGCTGAAGACGCCCTATGACCACACGTCGACCAGGCGGCAGATGCTGGGGCCGCATCCCACACCGGAAGAAGTGTCGGAATGGTCCGTCGAGACCTATGTGAATGCCGACACGCCGCCTCTGCTGCTTGTCCATGCCGCGGATGACCCGATCGCCAATGTTCATCACAGCCTGATCATGGAACAGTGCTGCGAGCAGGCCAAGGTGCCGGTCGAGTTTGTCGAGCTCCCGAAGGGGGGACATGGTTTCGGGATGAGCAAGCCGGGCAAGCCGAGCTACGGTTGGAGCGATCACCTGCAGAGCTGGCTGAAGAAGGTCGATGCCGCGGGGACGTGATAAGCCGACCATCGTGATGTGACCGCGAAGATCGCTATTTCGAGCCACTGAAATTCTTCGTGACGTCAAAAATGGTCCATTGCCTGGCGGAAATTTTGTGCATTGAGTGCCGCATATTTCCGGACATGGTGACCTTATTTTATGAATTCCAGAATCGACATTCTCGTACCTGTATTCAATGGTGAGAAATATCTGCGTCAGTCGCTGGAAAGTTTGAGCGCGCAGTCGTTCACGGATTTTCGGGTGTTGGTGCTGGATGACGGCTCGACCGATGGCAGCCTCGACATTGCCCGGGAGTTTTCCAGTCGTGACGCACGGTTCATGACCATCGATCTGCCGCATGCGGGCATCGTTTCGACCTTGAATCACGGCATTTCACTGGTGACGGCGCCCTATGTTGCCCGGCACGATGCCGATGACGTCTCGACAGAGGGGCGATTACAGATCCAGCTCGATTACCTTGAGAACAATGCCGAGGTGATCGCTGTTTCAGGCTCGTACTTCAACATGAATGCCGCGGGGGTGTCGCGTGCCAGATCGTACCCTTCCAGGGATCCGGACGTGGCCGATCCCTTTTTCATCCCGGCCAAGGAACCTTATCTCAAACACCCTTTCATGATGACGCGGACAGATGCCTTGCGGGCAATTGGCGGCTATCGTCACATTGTCTACGCGGAAGACGCAGATCTCTGCTGGCGACTATGGCTGAGAGGGCGGCTCGTCAATCTCCCGTGTATCTTTGGCGCCTACCGGGTCCATGCGGACAGCGTCAGCGGGAGCTATCGGGAAATTCAAGGCTTCTATTCGCAACTTTCGGCGCTGTCGGTCCGGCGGCGAGTTGCTGGACTATCGGATATCTTGGTCACACAGGATCTTGCCAACGTCATCTGCAATTGCCGGACGATCGAGGACATGGCAAGGCAGGTTCCCGGCCTTGCTCCGGAAGAGGAGGCGTACCTCATCTGCTCCAGTTATGTGAAGATCATCGGCCTCAGCCGTGGCCGTGGTGTTCCACTGAAGTTTGAGACGGTGTCGGGCGCCATTGCCGCCTATGCGCGGTTCCGCCGATTGTTGGGATCTCCCGGCAGGCAGATGCGTCGAGCCGTCCGCCTTGGCGTGCGCCGCTGCATTCGCCGCGAGCTAACCTCGTGGCGGTCCATGTGCATGCTTGGCAGCTATATCCGGAATGTCGAGCTGGCAAAGCTGACGAGACCTTGAAGACAGTCGCAATCGCGGTCTTTTTGCTCATGATATCCGACTGGGCCGCTTGACTTGCCCCATGTTTCCGCCTAAAGACCGCGCCAACGCCGGGTCGAAAGCCCGGTGTTTTCATTGACATGTCCCGTGGTCTCTCCGGTCGCGTAATCGTGCAGAGACCTGTCAGAGCTCGAAAAAGGGGTTCAGAGGAGGGCGTGTTTCCTTGATCCGGTTTGGCAACAGACCGGTGTAACTGATTGAAAGGAAATGCGATGAGCAAGCGCGAATCGTCCAAGTACAAAATTGACCGCCGCATGGGCGAAAACATCTGGGGCCGTCCGAAGTCCCCGGTCAACCGTCGCGAATACGGCCCCGGCCAGCACGGCCAGCGCCGCAAGGGCAAGCTTTCGGACTTCGGTGTGCAGCTGCGCGCCAAGCAGAAGCTGAAGGGCTACTACGGCGACATCCGCGAGAAGCAGTTCCGCGCCACCTACGACGAAGCCAACCGTCGCAAGGGTGACACCGGTGAAAACCTGATCGGCTTGCTCGAGTCGCGTCTGGACGCCATCGTCTACCGCGCCAAGTTCGTTCCGACCGTCTTCGCTGCACGTCAGTTCGTCAACCACGGCCACGTTTCGGTCAACGGCGTTCGCGTCAACATCGGTTCCTACCGCTGCAAGGTCGGCGACGTCATCGAAGTTCGCGAAAAGTCCAAGCAGCTGGTGACGGTTCTCGAATCGGTCCAGCTCGCCGAGCGCGATGTTCCGGACTACATCGAAGTCGACCACAACAAGATGGTTGCCACCTTCGCTCGCGTTCCGGTTCTCGCCGACGTGCCGTATCCGGTCGTCATGGAACCGAACCTGGTCGTCGAATTCTATTCGCGTTAATCCGGGCGGATATCCGTTCTTTGGAAAAGCCGCTCCATTCGGGGCGGCTTTTTCGCATTCCGGGCAAGGAAGACGCAGATGGCAGACCTGCAATCCATCGTAGACGGTATCTATTCCGACCTCACGCCGCGCCTCGGCGAGGGCAAGGTCGCCGATTACATTCCGGAACTCGCCAAGGTCGATCCGAAACAGTTTGGCATGGCGATCGCAACCGTTGATGGACAGCTCTTTACCGTAGGCGACGCGGCGACGCCGTTTTCGATCCAGTCGATCTCCAAGGTTTTCATGCTGACGCTGGCGCTTGGCAAGGTCGGCGAGGCGGTCTGGAACCGGGTCGGACGCGAGCCGTCGGGCTCCGCCTTCAACTCCATCGTCCAGCTCGAGCACGAGCACGGCATTCCGCGCAATCCCTTCATCAATGCCGGCGCTATCGCGGTCACCGACATCGTACTTGCTGGCTACCAGCCGAAGGAAGCGATCGGCGAATATCTGCGCTTCATGCGCATGCTTGCCGATGACGACGCAATCACCATCGACGGCAAGGTGGCGCGGTCCGAAAACGAGACCGGCTACCGCAATTTCGCGCTTGCCAATTTCATGCGCGGCTTCGGCAATCTGCACCATCCGGCCGAGCACGTTCTTGGCGTCTATTTCCATCAATGTGCGCTGTCGATCACCTGCACGCAGCTGGCCCGGGCCGGGCTGTTCCTGGCGGCGGAGGGCAAGAACCCGCTGACCGGACATTCCGTCGTATCCGCCAAGCGGGCGCGGCGCATCAATGCGCTCATGCTGACCTGCGGCCATTATGACGGCTCGGGCGACTTTGCCTTCCGCGTCGGTCTGCCCGGCAAGAGCGGCGTCGGCGGCGGCATTCTGGCGGTCGCACCGGGCAAGGCGTCGATCGCCGTCTGGTCGCCGGGCCTCAACAAGGTCGGCAACTCGCTCCTTGGCTCCGTGGCGCTGGAAATGCTGGCTGCGCGAACGGGCTGGTCGGTGTTTGCCGGCCATGGCAGCGAAAGCAGGGCTTGATCTTGGTCTTGCCAGAGGGCATGCCGGTATAAGACGCTTGGGAGCGATGCGAATGTTGAACAGGATCGAGACGGACGAACAGGAGCCGGCGGAAGAGCAGGGTGCACATCCGCTGTTCGCCGAAGCCCCGCGATCGGTGTCCTTCAACAAGCTGCGCAAGCGTCTGCTTAGACAGGTCCGCCAGGCGATTGGCGATTTCGACATGCTGAAGGGCCAGAAGCGCTGGCTTGTCGGGGTTTCTGGCGGCAAGGATTCCTACGGGCTGCTGGCGCTGCTTCTCGATCTCAAATGGCGCGGCCTGCTGCCGGTGGAGCTTGTGGCCTGCAATCTCGACCAGGGGCAGCCGAATTTTCCGAAGCATGTTTTGCCGGAATACCTCAGTTCGATCGGTGTGGAGCACCGGATCGAATACAAGGACACCTATTCTGTGGTGACGGAGAAGGTGCCGGCGGGGGCGACCTATTGTTCGCTCTGCTCGCGCCTGCGGCGCGGCCATCTCTACCGGATCGCCCGCGAAGAAGGCTGCGACGCGCTGGTCCTCGGCCATCATCGCGAAGACATTCTCGAGACCTTCTTCATGAATTTCTTCCATGGCGGCCGGCTTGCCACCATGCCGGCGAAGCTCCTCAATGACGAGGGTGATCTCTTTGTCCTGCGACCGCTTGCCTATGCGGCCGAAGACGATCTCGAAAAATTTGCCGCGGCCATGCAGTTCCCGATCATTCCGTGTGATCTCTGCGGATCTCAGGACGGCCTGCAGCGCAATGCCATGAAGTCGATGCTCGCCGATATCGAGCGGCGCATGCCGGGGCGCAAGGACACGATGTTGCGGGCGCTGTCGCACGTCAATCCGTCGCATCTTCTCGACCCGGCGCTTTTCGATTTCTCGGGTCTGACAGCAATATCACAGGGTTCTTCCACATAGGGTCTTTCCCATCCATGCGGTTCCTTTTATTGAGGACACAGGGATGGGGCTTCGCCGGTCTTGAGGCGGGAGCCTATTTGGAACGATGGAGCTGCAGACAGGTTTCCGCCGCATATGGGTGGTTGGCTGCTGTCTGTTGGTTTGCAGAAGAGACGGATTGCAGGGAAGCTTTGACTTGACCGCGGAATTGGACACTTCGGTAACGACGCGAGCGGTCTTTCTGATCGGCGGCTACGAGCGCAATGACGCACGCCGGTTTTTTGCTCGGATCGCCAAGGAGTTGCAGCGCTTTGCCGCCTGCTGGACCGTTCGCGCCGAAATCTCGGATCCGACCTTCGATGATGCCGGGCACATGGCGACCGCACGCATTTCCTACGGAGACGGCGCTGCCTCCTGCCAAACCGATTTCACATTTCTGAGCTTCGACGACATCGTCAAGAAGGACGGTGCTCGACCCTTCGTCGTCCGGCTGGCCGTCTATCTCGCCGGTTTCTTCGACTACATCTTCAGCGGCACTATGTTCCGGTTCTTTGCCGCAAACTGGCGGTTTGCGCTGTATTTCCTCTACCCCTTCGCCTCGCTCTGTTTCTTCGCATTCGTCGGCTGGATGGTCTACAGGCTGACTGCGTTGCTTGGCCTGCCGGGAGGCCCGATCATCCCGGCGCTCCTCGGTATCGCCGCGGCCGTCGGTGTCGGGCGGTATCTCGGACAGCGTTACTTCGTGTTTCACCTGATGGACCTGTGGTCGTTCAGCCGCGAACATCTGAGGGGCCGTCGGCAGGATATCGAAGCCCACTATTCGCTGTGGGCGGAGCGCATTGCCGATCGCATCGCCGCCAATCGCTACGACGAGGCGCTGCTGGTCGGCCATTCCACCGGCGGCGCGCTGATCCTCGATCTCGCAGCGATCCTTGCCGAAAAGCTTAGGCAGGAGGGACGGCCGGTCGACTTTTCGTTGATGACGGTCGGCTCCACCTCGCTCAAGGTGGCGCTGCATTCGGCGGCGAAGAAGGCGCGCCGACGGCTCGCAAGCCTTGCCGACTACCCGGATATCCGCTGGACGGAGTTCCAGGCGTTGACCGACATCATCAATTTCTACAAGTGCGATCCTTATCGCATGGCCGGACTGCGCCATGAGCGCGGCGATGCCTTCCCCAAGCTCCATCAGGTGCGCTTCAAGGGCATGCTGGACGCCAAGCAGTACAAGCGCATCAAGAGGAACTTCTTTCGCGTGCATTATCAGTTCATTTCGGCCAACAACCGGCAGTATTTCTACGACTTCTTCATGATCACCTGTGGTCCGCGGCCTCTCTCGGCGGTTTCCGAAAAGAGCAAACCCGGCGGTGTCGCCGGTGCCGGCTGCCGAGAGGTTGCCTGATGCTCGGATTGTCGTTCTGGATCTGGGTCGCCTTCATGGCGGCATGGGCGGCGCTGCGCTACCCGGCAATGCGTCGCGCCCGCAAGCAGAAGACCGCGCGCGACAACCGTACGCCGCTCGATATTTTCCTGCTGACGCTGTGCGTGGTGGGGCTATCGATCATTCCGGTCCTGTGGCGGATCGGCGTCTTCCACGGCTTTGCCGATCGCGCGCAGAACCCGTGGGCGATTGCCATCGGGGTCGTGACCGGCATTGTCTTTCTCTGGCTGTTTCGCCGCAGCCACAAGGATCTTGGGCGCAACTGGTCGGTGACGCTGGAAATCCGCGAAGGCCATCGGCTGGTGACGAATGGCGTCTATTCGTATCTCCGTCACCCGATGTATGCGTCATTCTTCCTGTGGGGTGTGACGCAGGCACTGCTGATCGCCAACTGGGTTGCCGGTCTTGCCGGCCTGTTTGCGATCGCCTGCCTTTACATCGAGCGTCAGGCGCGCGAGGAGGCCATGATGCGGGCGACCTTCGGCGCGGAATATGACGCCTATTGCGCCCGCACGAAGCGGATCGTTCCAGGACTGTTCTGAGGGATGCGGGGAGCGCCAGGCTCCCCGGCGTCGATCAGCGGATGCGCAGGACCTTCTTGATTTCCGCGATGGTCTGGGCGTGCAGCTTTTCGTTCTTTTCGACGTTGAAGTGGCCTATGCCCTTGATCGCGTCATCGCCCTTGCTCACATTGATATTCGAGAGCTTGCCCTTGAAGCCGTCGCCAGGCTTGACCGGTGCCCAAAGGGCGTCGGACCCCGTGTAGAAATTCACGACGCGCCGCACGTTCGAGGGCACGGGACCCTGGCCGGTCGGATCGAAGGTGACGATCAGGTCGACGCGGACATTGCGCCTCTTGAGATACTTGGCGACATTATAGGCTTCGTCGGCGCCGAAGGAATGGCCGATCAGGACAATCGGTCGACCGGCCTTGGAGGCGGCGTATTTCTGCGCGATCTGGCTGGCGAAGCTGTCGCTGTCGCGAAGCGAAACCACTTCGGAAGGAATGCCCTGCTTCTTCAGTTCGCGGCCAAGCGTATCGAGGCCTGTCGAGAAAATGTTGGCAAGGCCGCGGATCAGGTAGACCTGTCCGTCGATCGCCTTGGCGGGCGTGGCGGTCTTGGCGTCTGCTGCGCCCGGCAGCACGGCCGTCGCGGCAAGAGCTGCACCGAAAGACAGGATAGCGCGTCGGGAATACATGCGGGCAAGGGCTCCTATGGGTTGGAAACATCGGCGATCATGCATCTTTTATCAATGCAGACAATAGTTTCGGATCGTCGCCGAGCGATATTCAAAAAGATTTCGGCGCATGGTTACCTGCCGCGCGTCTTTAAGCTATCTGCAGTGCTGCACATTGCTTTGCCGCACAATCAAACCGGAAGAGGTAATTTATGACTTTGGACGTGAAATCCATTGCGGACCTGCTGCGCAGCGCCGCCAAGGCGGAAATCTTGCCGCGGTTCCGGCGGCTTGGCGGAGATGACGTTCGAATCAAGAGCGAACTCACCGATCTGGTGACCGAAGCGGACGAAGCCGCCGAGTGCAGGATCCGCGCAGAATTCGAAGCGCTGGCGCCCGGCTATCTCTTCGTCGGTGAGGAAAGCGTGGCCGCCGATCCGGACCTTCTCGGAAAACTCGCGACCGCAGACAAGGCGCTCGTGGTCGATCCCATCGACGGAACCTTCAATTTTGCCTCCGGCCTGCCGCTGTTCGGCGTCATGGCTGCGGTCATCTCGGGTGGTGAGACGGTCGCGGGCATCATCTATGATCCGATGGGCGACGACTGGATGATCGCCGAGAAGGGGGCCGGCACCTATTTCGTTCGGCCGGACGGCCATAGCGAGCGGGCGAAGGTCGCCGAGCCGCTTCCGCTTGAGGAGATGATGGGTATCGCCTCGGTCGGTTTCCTGCCTAAGGAGAAGCGTCCGGAAATCATGGCCAATCTCGCCAAGGCGCGCTACGCGACGAGCTATCGCTGCGCCGCACACGAATACCGCGCCTTTTGCGGCGGCCATATCCAATTCCTGATGTACAACAAGCTGATGCCTTGGGATCACCTTGCCGGCACGCTGATGTCGCAGGAGGCGGGCGCCTATGCCGCGCGCTTCGACGGTTCCGCCTATCGCCCGCAACACACGAGCGGCGGACTTCTGATCGCGCCCGACAAGGAGACGTGGGAGATGCTGCGCCGTGAGGTGTTTACCGTCTGAAGGCTGGGAAGCCGGTCAATGACCGGCTTCCGCCACCTCTGAATGGGCATACTTCTCGCCGACGCCGAAGAGCTTGCCCTTCTCGGCCACCAGCACGCAGACAAGGCAGATCAGGCCGAGGAAGAAGAAGCCTGCAGCGATCGGAAGAACGTCCCCCTGGAACGTATGGCCGATCAATCCGCCAATGACGGCACCGCCGGCCGTCTGCAGGAAGCCGAACACGGACGAGGCCGTGCCCGCCAGGCTGCCGAGCGGTTCCAGCGACAGGGAGTTCATGTTGGACGAACACCAGCCGAACATGAACATGATCGAGGCGAACAGTCCGAAGAACAGCCAGAACGACAGAAGCTCCAGCCAGGCGAGCAGGAACCAGACACCGCTCAATCCGATGAAGGCGAGCAGGGCGCCGTGTGACAGGCGCCGCATGCCGAAACGGCCGACCGCACGCGAGTTGAGGAAGGACGACACCGACATCAGCCCGGCGACGGCGGCGAAGGCGAGCGGGAAGAGATCGCCGAGGCCGTAGACGTCGACATAGATCTGCTGGGCTGTGTTGATGAAGCTGAGCAGCGCGCCGATCATGCAGGTGCCGGCAATCGCATAGGCCAGCGCAAAGCGGTTCTTCAGGACGGTCATGTATCCCGACGAGATCGCCGCGACGCTGATCGGCCGGCGATATTCCGGATGCAGGGTCTCGTCGAAGCGGAGGTAGCTCCAGAGACCGATGAGGAGCGCGAAGAAGCCCATGAACAGGAAGACCGCCTGCCAGTGGCCTGTCAGATAGAGAAGCTGGCCGACCGTGGGCGCGATGACGGGGACGACAAGGAATACCATAAAGACGAGCGACATGACCTGCGCCATGTCGCGGCCGTCATAGCGGTCGCGGATGGCCGCCTGCAGCGCGATGCGGGTGGCGGCGGCGCCCAGACCCTGCAGGAGGCGAACGGCGAGCAGGCTCGTGAAGGTTGGCATGAAGATCGCGGCAAGCGCCGCCGTCACATAGATGCCGACGCCGATGATCGTCGGCCAGCGCCGACCGAAACGGTCGCAGATCGGGCCGAAGAACAGCTGCGCTATGCCGAAGCCGAACAGATAGGCGGAAATCACCAGCTGCCGGTCGTTCTCGATCATGACGTTCAGCGCTTCGCCGATATGCGGCAGGATCGGCAGCGTAATGTCGATCGCCAGAGCATTGATGCCCATCAGGCCGGCGCAGAGCGCGATGAATTCCGTCTTCGATGTCCGATAGGACTGGGGCGCGAGGGCAGTCATGGTCTGGCTTTCTCGGTCGGCAAGCCATGGCGCAGGCAGGAATTCGCAGCTGCGGCAGATGGCCGGTGTTTCGTCATTGTCGTCTTGATACGCCCGGGCCGAAGGCAGGATCGGGGGCGGGGAGGCGGATCGAAAGTCTTGAGGGTGTCCAAAATGCATGCAGGCCGGATGTGGTCCGGCCTGCATGCTTGCCTGTTGGACCGATTATGTCAGGCGGCGCCGCGCACCGCGATACCGTTTTCCTGCATGTGGGTCTGCAGTTCGCCGGCCTGGAACATTTCGCGCACGATGTCGCAACCGCCGAGGAACTCGCCCTTCACGTAGATCTGCGGAATGGTCGGCCAGTTGGAGTAATCCTTGATGCCTTGGCGGATTTCCATATCCTCGAGCACGTTGATGCCCTTGTAGTCGACGCCGAGGTAATCGAGGATCTGGACGACCTGGCCGGAAAAACCACACTGCGGGAACTGCGGCGTTCCCTTCATGAAGACGACGACGTCGTTCGACTTCACTTCATTGTCGATAAAATCGTGAATGGCGCTCATTGCAAATATCCTCTGACATACGGGGTCAAGGCCCGATGTTGACTGTGTAGCCGCTAAATAACATGCCCGGGACGGAATTCCAGCAGGGCGGTCTAAAAAAGATACGTGAGCCTGACTTTCCGGCTAGCGCGCTCGCTGACGCGGCTTGCTTCTGGCCTTGACCGTCCGTCGCCGGCTGACCTGCTTCTTTGCAGGCGAGCGCGTCGTCTTCTTGCGGGTGCCGGAGGTGCGGCTGACTGTCGAGCGGGTGGCGGGCTTGCGCTTCGTCGTCGTGCGCTTCTTGCGCCGGGTCGTGCCCGTCAGCCCCGTCTTCTTCAGGATTTCGCTGACGACGCTCTTGACGACGCCGTCGACCAGTTCCTTCATCAAGTCAGCCATTGTCGCTCCCCCTTGCGGCCGCGCCGCTTACTTCGGCGCGGAGGTCTGCAGGGCAAGCGCGTGCAGCGCTTCGCCCATGTTTCCCTTCAGCGCGTCGTAGACCATCTGGTGCTGCTGGACGCGGGTCTTACCGCGGAAAGCCTCCGCCACGACTTCAGCTGCATAATGGTCGCCGTCGCCCGCCAGATCCCGGATCTTGACCACAGCCCCGGGAATGCCGGAGCGGATCATGTCTTCGATGTCACCTGGTTTCATGGCCATGACGGTTCTTTCCCTTGTTGTTGTTATTCGGCGGCGGCGGGCAGTTCGCCCTTGCCGTCCATGTAGGAAGGAAACCATGATTCATAGGCTTCGTGCAATCGGCTGACGGGCAGCGAGATGAGATCGTCAACAACGAGGCTGGTGCCCTCGACCGTGCCGATGCGGCGGAAGAAAATGCCGGAACCTTCGGCGCTTGCGCAGACGAAATTGGCAAGGTCGGCCGGAACCGCGATGACGTAGCGGCTCTGGTCTTCGCCGAACAGCAGCGCATGCGCCGGACCGCGGCTTTCTTCCAGGCTGATCTTCGCGCCCTTGCCGGACTTGATCGCCATTTCGGCGAGCGCGATCGCCAGACCGCCGGAGGAAATGTCGTGGCAGGCGGTGATCTGGCCGTTGCGGATCGCCGAACGGACGAAGTCGCCATTGCGCCTTTCGGCGACCAGATCGACTTCCGGCGCCGGTCCGTCGATGATGCCGAGCACGTCGCGCAGGTAGACCGACGAGCCGAGATGGCTGCCGTCGCCGCCGATCAGGATCAGGTGGTCGCCATTGTTGGCGCCGCCGATCTTGGCCATCTTCGACCAGTCGGGCAGGAGGCCGACGCCGGCAATGGTCGGGGTGGGCAGGATCGCCTCGCCATGGGTCTCGTTGTAGAGGGAGACGTTGCCCGAGACGATCGGGAAGTCGAGCGCGCGGCAGGCTTCGCCGATGCCTTCGATCGCCTTGACCAACTGGCCCATGATTTCCGGCTTTTCGGGATTGCCGAAATTCAGGTTGTCGGTCGACGCCAGCGGCTCGGCACCTGTGGCGGTGATGTTGCGCCAGCATTCGGCGACGGCCTGCTTGCCGCCTTCATAGGGGTTGGCCTCGACATAGCGCGGCGTGACGTCCGAGGAGAAGGCGAGTGCCTTGGTCGGATGGCCGTCAACGCGGATGACGCCGGCGTCGCCGCCCGGCAGCTGCAGCGAATTGCCCTGGATCAGCGTGTCGTACTGTTCGTAGACCCAGCGGCGGCTCGACTGGTTGGGCGAGCCCACCAGCGTCAGCAGGGCTGCGTTGTAGTCTTCGGGCTCCGCCACCAGATTGGCCGGAAGAACGGCCGGGACGGTCGGTTCGCGCCACGGGCGATCATATTCCGGCGCCTCGTCGCCGAGTTCCTTGATCGGCAGGTTGGCGACTTCCTCGCCCTGGTGCAGGACGCGGAAGCGCAGGTCGTCGGTGGTCTTGCCGACGATTGCGAAGTCGAGGCCCCACTTGACGAAGATCGCCTTGGCTTCCTCTTCCTTCTCCGGGCTCAGCACCATGAGCATGCGCTCCTGGCTCTCCGACAGCATCATTTCATAGGCTGTCATCTGCTCTTCGCGGACCGGCACCTGGTCGAGGTTGAGTTCGATGCCGAGGTCGCCCTTGGCGCCCATTTCGACGGCCGAACAGGTGAGGCCAGCTGCACCCATGTCCTGGATGGCGATGACGGCGCCGGTCTGCATCAGTTCGAGGCAGGCTTCCAGCAGGCACTTTTCGGTGAAGGGATCGCCGACCTGCACGGTCGGGCGCTTTTCCTCGATCGTCTCGTCGAATTCGGCCGAAGCCATGGTGGCGCCACCGACGCCATCACGGCCGGTCTTGGCGCCGAGATAGACGACGGGGAGGCCGACGCCCTCGGCCTTCGAGTAGAAGATCGCATCGGACTTTGCGAGACCGGCGGCAAAGGCGTTGACGAGGATGTTGCCGTTGTAGCGGGCGTCGAATTCGACCTCGCCGCCGACGGTCGGAACGCCGAAGGAATTGCCGTAGCCGCCGACGCCCGACACGACGCCTGACACCAGGTGACGGGTCTTCGGATGATCCGGTTCGCCGAAGCGCAGCGCGTTCATGGCGGCGACCGGACGGGCGCCCATGGTGAAGACGTCGCGCAGGATGCCGCCGACGCCGGTCGCAGCCCCCTGATAGGGTTCGATGTAGGACGGGTGGTTGTGGCTTTCCATCTTGAAGACGACGACGTCGCCGTCATCGATGTCGACCACGCCAGCATTTTCGCCGGGGCCCTGGATGACGCGCGCGCCGGTTGTCGGCAGGGTGCGCAGCCACTTCTTGGACGACTTGTAGGAGCAGTGCTCGTTCCACATGGCCGAGAAGATGCCGAGTTCGGTGAAGGTCGGTTCGCGGCCGATCAATTCCAGAATGCGATCGTATTCATCCGGCTTCAGGCCATGGGCGGCGATGAGCTCCGGGGTGATGGCGATGGTATTCGAGATGGTCATGTGTCCAGACGTGTCCGTGCGCGATGGGAGAGGTTTTCGGTCTCTTTATCCCATGTCACAGGCAAGTGCGACAGGAAATTCGTCGTCTCAACAAGGGTTTTGCCGGTTTCTGTACCTGTTGCAGGTCACCCGCCATGGTCACGAATAACTGTCGTAGCTGCTCGTGCCGTTTTCCAGGATCTGGCGCAGGAGCTTGAAGCCGCGTTCGACTTCGGCATCGTCCTTGACCGAGGAGAAGCCGACGCGGATGCGGTGCCAGACGCGGTCGGAGCGGCCGGGTTTGAACTCGTCCTCGTCGTCGACCAGAATGCCTTCGTTGAAGACGGCGTTCTTGAACGTGCCGGAGAGCCAGGGCTCCGGCAATTTCAGCCAGAAAAAGGGCAGGCCGGGCAGAGCGGCGTAGTCGAAGTCCGGGAAATGGGTCTCGAGCAGCTTCTGTCGGTCCATGATCTTGGCGATGCTGGTCGCCTTCAGGTCCGCAGCTTCGCCCGACAGGACGAGTCGGGCGCAGAGCTCGGCGAACAGGAACGGCATGCCGCCGGTGATCATCTTGTGGGCGATGCGCACGCGGTGGGCGTAATGCGGAGGGCAGGCGACCCAGCCGCCGCGCACGCCGGCGGCGACCGATTTCGACAGGCCGCCAATCAGGAAGGTGCGTTCCGGCGCGAATTCGACAAGACGCGGCGTCTCGTCCCGGCAGAGCGAGCCATAGAGGTCATCCTCGATCAGCCAGACATTGTACTTGCGGGCGATCTCGGCGATCTGCCGGCGCCGTTCGACCGGCATGACGACGGCGGTCGGATTGTGGGCGGCCGGCATCAGGAAGGCGATCTTCGGGTGCTGCTGGGCGCAGACGCTTTCGAAATCCTCCGGGATCATGCCGTGTTCGTCGATATTGGCGAGCACCGTGCGGCGGCCGATCAGATTGGCGCTGCGGGCGATCTGCGAATAGGTGAGGTGTTCGAAGACGATCTTGTCGCCGGGTGAGGTGGCGACCGTTAGCACGGCCATGATGGCGGCATGCGCGCCGAGCGTCGGCACGACGTTTTCGGCTTCCGGGACGAAGGCGCCGCGCGTCAGCCATTGCGCGCCGGCCTCGAACCAATGGCGCGGGAAGGTGCGGGTGTAGCTGGCGATCTCGGCCGGATGTTCGTTGATGATCTCGCCCGTCAGCCGGCCGATGGTGGCGGCCTGGCCGCTGTCGGGTGCGGCGGTGGTATCGAAGCGCAACGCGCCGCTCGGCGCGACGTCCGGCCGCGTGCCCTGCATTGTCATCGCCGGCGGCGTCGCCTGCTGGATTTCCTCACCGGCTTCCGCCTGTTCGAGGACATAGGTGCCGCGGCCGACCTCGCCGCTGACCAGTCCGCGCTCATGGATGAGGGAATAGGCTCGGCCAATTGTCCCTATTGTCACCCCTATGTCGAAAGCGAGATTTCGCTGGGGCGGAAGCTTCGTCCCTGGCGGCAAAGTGCCGTCGACGATCGCGTCTTCGATCCGGTCCGCGAGGCGGACGTAAAGCGGGCCGGAGCCCTTGGAAATATCGGGAAGCCAAGTTGTCATGGTGACAATTCTATACATTGTCACCCCTCCCGAGTCAATTGTATACCGCCGTCATGCAAGAGCATTTTTGAACAGAGAAAGGCAGACAGGTGCAATCATGAGACGGGTACAATTCCTTGACGGTGCAATGGATACAATCGGTGCTTCCGCGAAGACGGACAATGCCGTGCGAAAGCCGTCGGGTGTTGAACTGCTGATGGATGTGCTGTCGGGCCGCTTCGGCTCCCATGCGGACAGCGTCAAGTCCTGGCTGCAGCTGCGCCGGACACGCCAGAGCCTCCTGGAACTGAGCGATGAGCAGCTGCGTGACGTTGGCATTACCCGCCGGATGGCCGATCGCGAAGCCGCGAAGTCGCGCTTCATCGCCTGATCGAGACGCAAGTTCCCCCGGGGCCACGTCCATGGTCCCGTTTCAAGCCCGCATCCGCTATCCCAACGGCGGTGTGCGGGCTTTTTTCATGCGGTCATTTGGGAGCGTTATTCTCTTAGCAGTTCGTCTGGCCGCTGGCCCAGCGGTTGACGTCGGCAGTGATCCGACCGCCCGAGGATTCCGCCAGAAGCGGTCCGAAGGCGCTGAGCCTGGCCGGGGATCCTTCCGCCTGCACGACGAGCAGGGGCAGGGATTCGGGCTTGTGCTTGTTGACGACCAGAATGCGCGGACGGCCGGAGAAGGAATTGAGCTCCGGCGCCAGACGGTAGGGCGCGAAGGCCGGGTCTTTGGACTTGAACCAGCAGGCGTTGGCGGCGACAGCCACGCGCTCCATCATCGACAGCGCCGACGACCCGCCGACAGGCGCCGGCGGCTTGCTCTGGCACGCGGCAAGCGCCAGCGCCAGCAGGAGGGAGGAAGCTGCCTGTGCGGCGAGACGCAGTGTCGGGTTTTTCATGGGTGCCTTCAGGCGGTTCTGTCGATCAGGCTGCGATGACGTCGAGGGCGGAGGCGAAGATGCCGCGCCCGTCATTGCCGCCATGGGCTGCCTCGATGAGGTTTTCCGGATGCGGCATCATGCCGAGAACATTGCCCTTGGCATTGACAATGCCGGCGATGTCGTTGACCGAACCGTTCGGGTTGGTGCCGTCGGCATAGCGGAACAGCACCTGACCGTTGCCTTCGATCGCCTTCAGCGTCTCTGCATCGGCGAAATAGTTGCCGTCATGATGGGCGACCGGGCAGCGGATGATCTGGCCCTTGTCGTAGGCACGGGTAAAGTCGCTGTCGGCGTTGGCAACCTCGAGCTTGATCTCCCGGCAGACGAATTTCAGCGAGGCGTTTCGCATCAGCGCGCCCGGCAGCAGACCGGCTTCGACGAGGATCTGGAAGCCGTTGCACACGCCGATCACCTTCACGCCTGCTTCGGCCTTCTTCAGGATCGCCTGCATGACCGGCATGCGGGCGGCAATGGCGCCGCAACGCAGGTAGTCGCCGTAGGAAAAGCCGCCGGGGATGACGATCAGGTCGACGTCCGGAATGTCCGTTTCCGTCTGCCAGACGGTGACCGGTGCCTGGCCGGAAATCTTGGTCAGGGCGGCGATCATGTCACGGTCGCGATTGAGGCCGGGAAGCTGGACGACGGCAGATTTCATCGGTCTTGCACCTTTTGGCAATGCCTGCGCACCAAGCCGCAGGCAGATCTATAGATCAGTCGATGGCGATCGAGTAGTTCTCGATGACCGTGTTGGCGAGAAGCTTTTCGCACATGGCCTTCAGGTCGGCCTCGGCTTCTTCCTTCGTGGTGTTGTCGATTTCGAGATCGAACACCTTGCCCTGGCGGACATGGCCGATGCCTTCGAAGCCGAGCGCGCCGAGCGCGCCTTCGATGGCCTTGCCCTGCGGGTCGAGAACGCCGTTCTTCAGCGTTACGGTTACGCGTGCCTTGATCACTTTCCCTCTTTCCTCGCTTACTTGACGAGCACCGGACCCGTACCGCGCACGGGCTCGTTTTCATTCATGATGCCGAGACGGCGTGCGACTTCCTGATAGGCTTCCAGAAGCCCGCCCATGTCGCGGCGGAAGCGATCCTTGTCCATCCGCTCCTTGGTCTCGATATCCCACAGACGGCAGCTGTCCGGCGAGATTTCGTCGGCCAGGATGATGCGCATCATGTCGCCTTCGTAGAGGCGCCCGCATTCGATCTTGAAGTCGACGAGCTGAATGCCGACGCCGAGGAACAGGCCGCTCAGGAAGTCGTTGATGCGGATGGCGAGCGCCATGATATCGTCGAGTTCGGCGGGGTTGGCCCAGCCGAACGCGGTGATGTGCTCTTCGGAGACAATCGGATCGGCAAGCGCGTCAGACTTGTAGTAGAACTCGATGATCGAGCGCGGCAGGACCACACCTTCCTCAATGCCCAGGCGTTCGGACAGCGAACCGGCAGCAACATTGCGCACGACGATCTCGAGCGGAATGATCTCCACTTCCTTGATCAGCTGCTCGCGCATGTTGAGGCGGCGGATGAAGTGGGTCGGAATGCCGATCTTGTTCAGATGCGAGTAGATGTACTCGGAAATGCGGTTGTTGAGCACACCCTTGCCATCGATGACTTCATGCTTCTTCTTGTTGAAGGCAGTGGCGTCATCCTTGAAGAACTGGACCAGCGTGCCCGGCTCCGGTCCTTCGTAGAGGATCTTTGCCTTGCCTTCGTAGATACGGCGGCGACGGTTCATATGATATACTCTTTTCTAGTGCGTCTCCTGGGAGCGGGCGCACGATTGAAATCTCAAGCGGTCCATATCCGAAAAGATTCGATTTCACAATCCGGCTGACATTCCTTCCCTGGTTTTCATAGACTCGGGGGCCTTTGCGGAAGGCGGCGGACTCAACGCTTTAAGATAAGCATGAATCTAGCACTTTCGATGGCGTTAGGGAAATGGACCGTTTGGCTTTCCACCACTGCCTGAATGTGCGATTCTCCACGTCGGCATTCGCGATCACGGGAGGGATACCGATGGATGCGATGGAGGAGCGCGAGCGGGCTTACGAGAGCAAGTTCGCCCATGACGAGGAGATGAAGTTCAAGGCCGTGGCGCGGTGCAATCGGCTGGCCGGGCTATGGGCCGCGGAGATCCTGGGCCTACCGGAAGATGAGCGGGAGGCCTATGCGTTGCAGGTCGTCGAGGCGGGGTTCTCGCAAGGCTCTGACAATGGCGCGCTGGCCTTGATCGATCGCGACCTCAGGGCGGCCGGCGTGCATCCCGGAGAAGAGGCATTGCGGGCGAAGTTCGATGCACTGCTGATTGCCGCGATGGCGGATATCCAGGCAGGTCAATAAACGCTGTTCGCCGTTTCCGGACCTCATCATCGACTATACCCTCGACGCGCTTTTGCGGGCGGGCTAGCATCTCTTCATGCTTGATTTCGACGAATGCAATGCCGCGCGGCTGCGGCGCGACCCGGATTACGACGGACGCTTCTTCATCGGTGTGAAGACGACCGGCATCTACTGCCGGCCCGTTTGCCCGGTGCGCCAGCCGCTGACGAAGAATGTCACCTTTCATCCGAGCGCTGCGGCGGCGGAGAAGGCTGGTTTTCGCCCATGCCTCAGGTGTCGGCCGGAAACCGCGCCGTTCTGCCCGGCCTGGAACGGCACGCGCACCACGGTGGAGCGGGCGATGAAGCTGATTGCCGACGGCGCGCTCGATGGCGAAGGCACTGTGGAGGCGCTGGCGGAGAAGCTTGGCATTGGGCCGCGGCAGTTGACGCGGCTCTTTGCCCGGCATCTCGGCGCGAGCCCGGTGCAATTTGCCCGCTCAAACCGCATCCAGCGCGCGAAGCGGTTGATCGACGAGACGGCCATGTCGATGGCCGCTGTCGCCAGGGCCGCCGGGTTCGGCAGTCTCAGGCGCTTCAATGCAGCCTTTTCCGAGATTTATCGTCGTCCGCCGACAGCATTGCGCCGGCGGATGCCGGAAAGCGTGTCTTCTGTCGAGGCTGCCCATGGTTGAGTTCAAGCCCGTCCGGCGGCGCGATCTCTGCTACCGCTACCTCGAGAGCCCCGTCGGGTCGCTGCTTCTCGCCGGCAGGGACGAGGAGGTCCATCTGATCGCGTTTCCCTCCGGCAGCCGTGCCGTGGCGCCGCTCGACGGCTGGACGGAGGATGAGACTTGTCTCCGCGAGGTGACGTCGCAGCTTGCCGCCTATTTTTCAGGAAGTTTGCGACGGTTTGAGCTCGATCTGCATTTCGACGGGACAGAGTTCCAGAACCGGGTCTGGCAGGAACTGCAGGCCATTCCGTTCGGCGAGACGATTTCCTACGGCGAACTGGCCGAGCGGATCGGCGAGACCAAGCTCGCCAGCCGGGCTGTGGGGGCGGCCAATGGCGCCAACCCGCTGCCGATCGTCATCCCGTGTCACAGGGTAATCGGCGCCGACCGTTCGCTTACCGGTTTCGGCGGCGGCCTGCCACGCAAGACTTTCCTGCTAAAGCACGAAGGCGTGCGGCTCAAGGAGCCGTCCGCGCAGATGACTCTGTTTTGAAGCAGTCAGTGCGGGGCTTTTAGCCGGCTCAGGAACTGCGCGAAGACCATCGTGCCTTCCGGCCATGGGCCGTGACCGGATTCGGCATTGATGTGGCCGGCTTCACCGGCATCGATCAGCAGCGATCCCCAGGCAGACGTGATGTCATCAGCGTGCTCGTAGGAGCCGAACGGATCGTTGCGGCTGGCGACGGTGATGGCCGGGAAAGGCAGCGGTTCGCGCGGATAGGGACCGAAGGTCATCAGGTGTTTCGGGCGGATGTCCGGATTGGTGACATCCGGTGGGGCGACGAAGAAGGCGCCGACAACCGGCTTGCGCAGCTGCGGGATCGCATGGATGGCGGCGGCGACGCCAAGCGAATGGGCCACCAGCACGACCGGCTTCTCGGCATCGTTGACGGAATCGACGACAGACTGCACCCAGTCCTCGCGGACGGGCTTGTGCCATTCGACCTCGCGGATGCGGCGCGCCGTGCTGAGCTTTTCTTCCCAGCGGCTCTGCCAGTGATCCGGTCCGGAGTTCTTGAACCCGGGTACGATGAGAATGTCTGCTTCTGATGCTTTCATGATGGCGGGATGTGAAATCGGCATGCCCGATTGTCAAGAGGAGAGGCCGGAAAACAGGGCAATTTCGGCGCTGATCTGAGCGGTTGCCGCTCGGAAACGGGCTATTGCGGGACGATGGATACGAAAAGGGCGCCCGCAATGGGGCGCCCTCGACTTGTCATCTAACTCGAAGCTTATTCCCCGAAGACGCGCTTGAAGATCGTGTCGACATGCTTGGTGTGATAGCCCAGGTCGAATTTTTCGCGGATGTCTTCTTCAGAAAGTGCCGCCCGGACTTCTTCGTCGGCGAGCAGTTCTTCCAGGAAGTCTGCGCCCTTTTCCCAGACCTTCATTGCGTTGCGCTGGACCAGGCGGTAGCTGTCCTCGCGCGACACGCCGGCCTGCGTCAGGGCCAGAAGCACGCGCTGGCTCATCACCAGGCCTTTGAACTTGTTCATGTTGGCCAGCATGTTCTCAGGGTATATCACCAGCTTTTCGATGACGCCGGCCAGGCGGTTGAGGGCGAAATCGAGCGTGATGGTGGTATCCGGGCCGATGGCGCGCTCGACGCTCGAATGGCTGATGTCGCGCTCGTGCCAGAGGGCCACGTTTTCGAGTGCCGGCGTGACCGACATGCGCACGAGGCGGGCAAGACCGGTCAGGTTCTCGGTCAGCACCGGATTGCGCTTGTGCGGCATGGCCGAGGAGCCCTTCTGGCCCGGCGAGAAGAACTCTTCGGCTTCCAGTACCTCGGTGCGCTGCATGTGGCGGATTTCGATCGCGACGTTTTCGATCGACGAGGCGATGACGCCGAGGGTGGCGAAGAACATGGCGTGGCGATCGCGCGGGATGACCTGGGTGGAGACCGGCTCCGGCTTCAGGCCGAGCTTTTCGCAGACATGTTCCTCGACGCGGGGATCGATATTGGCGAAGGTGCCGACGGCACCGGAAATGGCGCCGGTGGCGATTTCGGCGCGGGCGCCTTCCAGACGGGCCTTGTTGCGGTCCATTTCTGCATAAAAGCGGGCAAAGGTGATGCCCATGGTCGTCGGCTCGGCATGGATGCCGTGGCTGCGGCCGATGCGGACGGTATCCTTGTGCTCAAAGGCGCGCTTCTTCAGCGCCGCCAGCAGCTTGTCCATGTCGGCGAGCAGAATGTCGGCGGCGCGGGTCAGCTGGATGTTGAGCGTGGTGTCGAGCACGTCGGACGAGGTCATGCCCTGGTGGACGAAGCGGCTGTCCGGGCCGATGAATTCGGCGAGGTGCGTCAGGAAGGCGATGACATCGTGCTTGGTGACGGCCTCGATCTCGTCGATGCGGGCGACGTCGAATTCCGCGGCGCCACCCTTTTCCCAGATCGTCCTGGCGGATTCCTTCGGAATGACGCCGAGCTCGGCCAATGCGTCGCAGGCATGCGCCTCGATCTCGAACCAGATGCGGAATTTCGTTTCCGGCGACCAGATGGCGACCATGTCGGGACGGGAGTAACGCGGGATCATTGGGGTTCGGCTTTCTGTTCTAACGTCAGTTGAGTGCCGCTTTAGCAAAGGCTCCCGGATTTCTCAACGCTTGCGACGCGCGATCAGCAGGCTGGCGGCGGCAAGGCACAGGATTCCGGCAGGCAGGTAGAGCGGCGTGCCGAGGACTAGGAACTGGTAGACGGCGGCCGCCGTCGTGAAGCTGAACTGGTAGAGGCCGCGCACGGTCGTCAGCGGATCGTGCCATTGCGCGTAGAAGAGGCGATACTGCATGGCGAAGAAGAACGCTGTCCACGCGATTGTCGCGCCGCCAAGCAGTATGAAGGCTGCGGCCAACCTGCCTGTCTGCCCCAATCTGAAAAAGATCCCGCGGCAAATAATAACCGTTGTCAGCCATCCCGGCATCGCACCGAAAAAGGCGACAATCAGGATTGCGAGGAGGTCAGGCGTTTCCAGGCGGTTGCGCAGATATACCCCAAGCATGACGGTTGCTGTCATGGCTATTGCCCAAAGGAGCTGGCCCGCAAATATTTCGCCTGCAGTCACCGAGCTGATCGCGGCCGGGCTCGCATTTTTTCCCATTCAGCGGCGAACCGGGACTGCAATCCAGCGGCCGTCGCGGCCCTCGAAGCCGTAGCTCAGAACCTGGACGAGTGCGATGTTCAACAGGTCGCGGGACGGCGGATAATAGCTGACGACACCGCCGAGCCTGTAGCCGACCGGGCATTTGCGGCTTTCGGGAATACGGTCGTCCTCGTGGATGACCTCGGACGTCGGCTTGCCAGCGCGCTCGGTCAGCGTGAGGCGGAAGCCGGCGGCATTGTCCGGCGTGATATCCTTGCAGCTCGAATAGGGCGGCAGGCCGACGTCCTCGATCTTCATCGCATAGGTCGTGTCGATCGGCGGATCGGACGAAAAGGGCCGGTAGCGGATCTCCTTGCCGTCGGTGCCGAGCTCGCTTTGCGGATTGAAGGCGACGATTGCGCCGGTATGGCCGGTCATGCCGTGTTCGACGATCAGCGCGGATGCCTGCGCATAGGCCTGGCTTCGCGCGCTGGCGAGGCTGGTGTCGTCACCTTCCTTCATCTGCACGCGGTAAGGCGTTTCCGGCAGATACTGGTCCTTGGCGGTGTCGATGAAGAAGATGTTGGAATAGGGGAGGCCCGATCCGTCCTGAACGCCGTATTCCTCGAAGGCGAAGATGCCGCCATCCTCGGAAAAGCCGATCAGTTGGAAGTGCGAGAAATCACCGCCGAAAGCCGGCGCCGTCAGGAATGACAACGCGGCGGACAGAAAGGCGGTGCGGAGTTTTCTCATGATCGTGCGACAGCTTCCTCTGCGGCTTTGCGAAGAGTGTCGACCGTTTTGCGATAGTCGTCAACCGAGGTGCCCTTGAAGATCGCCGAGCCGGCAACGAGGACGTCGGCACCGGCTGCGGTCGCGATCGGCGCCGTCTCGGCCGTGATGCCGCCGTCGACTTCGAGGTGGATCGGCCGGTCACCGATCAGTGACTTTGCCATGCGGATCTTGTCGGTCATCGCCGGAATGTATTTCTGGCCGCCGAAGCCCGGATTGACGCTCATGATCAGGATGAGATCGAGGTCGTCCATCACATGCTCGATCGCCGACAGCGGCGTCGCGGGATTGAGCGAGACGCCGGCCTTCTTGCCGAGCGCGCGGATCGTCTGCAGCGAGCGGTGCAGGTGCGGCCCGGCTTCGGCGTGAACGGTGATGTAGTCGCAGCCGGCCTTGGCGAAGGCTTCGAGATACGGGTCGGCGGGGGCGATCATCAGGTGGCAGTCGAAGACCTTGTCCGTGTAGGGCCGAAGCGACTGGATGACGGCGGGTCCGAAGGAGATGTTCGGCACGAAGTGGCCGTCCATGACGTCGAGATGGACCCAGTCGGCGCCCGCATCGCAGACATTCTTGACTTCCTCGCCCAGACGCGAAAAGTCGGCGGCGAGAATGGACGGTGCAAGGCGAACCTGAGTGCTCATCGGCGCGAAAATCCTCCGTAACGCATGTGCCGGTGCCATATCACCGCCTGAAACGGCGGGCAATGCCGGTCTGACGCTTGTCCGGCGTCTTCCCCACATGGAAAGGTGCAGGGATGGAACGCAATACGCCCGCAATCGAAGGCCTCAGCCACATGACCTTCATCGTCGCCGATCTCGACCGGATGGAGGAGGTGCTGGTCACCGTGCTCGGCGCGCGCAGGGTCTATGACAGTGGCGAGAAGACCTTTTCGCTGTCGAAAGAGCGGTTCTTCCTGGTCGGCGAAGGCGAAGGAGCGCTGTGGATCGCCACCATGGAAGGTGATCCTCTGCCGTCGCGCAGCTACAATCACATCGCCTTCAAGATCGCCGAGGCCGAATATGATGATTGCCTCGATCGGATCAACAAGCTTGGTCTTGAGTTACGCGAAAGCCGGCCGCGGGTCGAAGGCGAAGGGCGGTCGATCTATTTCCATGACCACGACAATCATCTGTTCGAACTGCACACCGGCACGCTTGCCGAGCGGTTGCGGCGCTACACCGGATGACGCCTGACCGGCGTTACGGCGCCGGAGGGGCGAAGGCGAGGCCGGCGCCGATGCGGTTCCAGGCGTTGATGGTGGCAATCGACACGGTCAGAAAGATGCCTTCCTGTTCCGAGAACTCCTGCCGCATGGCGTCATAGGCATCCGCCGGGACCGGGCCGCTGGCGATCGCCGTCAACTGTTCGGCCCAGGCAAGCGCCGCCATCTCGCGGGCCGAGAAGATGCCCGCTTCCTTCCAGACCGCGACGAGGTCGAGCTTGCGCTGATCGACACCGAGCTTGCGGGCAAGCGTGATGTGGAACTGCAGGCAGAAGGCGCAACCATTGATCTGCGAGACCCTGATCTTGACCAGTTCCGTCAGCGCCTTGTCCATGCCGGCATCGTTGACCGCCTTCGAGAGCGCGGAAAGGCCGGCATAGGCGTCCTTCGCGGTGGTGGTGAATGTCTTGTAGGAGACGTGTTCGGCATGGTGCGACATCGGATCGTCCTCGGCAGTTTGCAATGATATCAGGGTTCGAATAACATATCAGTGTACTGACAACATTCAAGGGGATATCCGTGGCAAAGCTTCCCAAACCGGGTGAAGGCAAACGCGGGGAGGACGGTCATCCGGGCTATCTGCTCCGGCAGGCGGCGCATGTCCATCGCAACCGGGTCGAGGCGGCGCTGTCGGACCTCGATATCACCATGCCGCAGTTCGTGCTGATGACCATGCTGGAAGCCTATCCGGGTCTTTACAACGCTGATCTCGCCCGTCTGGCGCTGCTGACGCCTCAGACGGTCAGTGTCACGATCGGGAATCTCGAAAAGGCTGGCGCGATCGAGAAGAGGTCGCACGAGGCGCATGGCCGGATACGAGTGCTGGAGCTGACGGCGGCGGGACGCAAGCTGCTCTCCGAAGCCAAGAAACGGGTCTATGCCGTGGAGGCGGACCTGCTCGACGGTTTCGACGCCGACGAAGAAGCCATCATCCGCCGCTGGCTTGTGAAGGTCGCGGCGCAGGGGTGACGCGGAAACTGAAAAGGACCGTCAGGGCGTCAGATCGCGGAAGGCCCCGTCCTTCCAGACCTGAAGGCGGAAGGGATTTTCCGCCAGATTGTGATCGTCTGCAAAGCCGACCTTGCCGATTGCCGTGCTGAAACTCGTGTTGAGGAGTGCATCCGCGACCGGTCGCTTGTTGCCTTCGGAATCGGACAGCGCCGCGGATGCGATCTCTGCGGCGGCATAAGCTGGAAGCGCGTAACCTTCCGGTTCGCTGCCATTGTCGCGGATCGCCGCAGCGGCTTTGGAGGCTTCCGGAAGGCTCGAATAGTTCGGCAGGACGACGCCCAGGACGCCGTCCGGAAGTGGCGTCTGGCCGTCGGCGGCCCGCATGGCGTCGCCGCCGAAGAAGGTCATGACGATATTGTCGGCCTTGGCGTCATTGGCAATGATGGCGATGTCCGAGCGGTCGCCGGCGACGAACACATGTGTGGCGCCGACTTTCTTCAGCCGCCGCACGAGGGCGACCTGCTTGTCCTCACCGGGTCGATAGGTGTCGGTAAAGATCGGATCGAGACCGTTCTTCTCCAGCGCGGCGCGAACGGCCGCGGTCAGTTCGCGGCTGCGAATGGTGCCGTCGTCGACCAGCGCGATGGCCTCATCGGCCCAGCGCTCGAGTATGGCGCCGGTGATCGCGTCGGCTTCCTGCCTGTCGGAGGGCGCCAGCCTGAACAGTGGCCAGCCATCGCGCATCGCATCTTCCATGGCGATTTCGGAGCGTACGGAGACGGTGATGGCGGGAATGCCCCTGTCCTTCATGCCGGGCATCGCTTCAGTGATCGTCTCGCCGCAGAGGAAGCCAATGGCAATTTCCGCCTTTGCAGCTGCCAGCTTTTCGGCAATCTGCGGCTTGGCGTTGGTGTCACAGGGTTCATCGATGACGATGACGCTGTTGCCGGCAAGTCCGGCTGCGGACTTGGCGCCACTGGTGATCTGCTGGCCCAGAACGGCGAATGTCCCGGACTGCGGCGCCACCACGCCGATGACGGCGGCGGATGCATCGGCTGTGCCGCAAACGGTGAGCAGCAGCGCGGCATGAATGTGCAACAATCGGCCCATTGGCAGGCAATTCCCGTATGTTCATCAAGGGCTTTGTCAAAGGGCAGGGAACCCGGCTTGCATGTGCAAGACATAGCGGCTCAGCCCTTGCCCGGCAATGCGCTATCGGCATGGTGTGTTGTGGAAAATGTAACCCTTTGACCCCATACTTCGGCGACTTATGTATGGGAGCGTCGATTTGACAGCCAAGGAGAGGCGTGTGTTGGACAGACAGAAACTGGATCCGGTTCTCTATCGGGACGCGATGAGCCAGTATGCCGGCCACGTGCAGATCGTGACAACAGCGCATGACGGCAGCCGTCGCGGCGTGACGGTCACGGCCGCCTGTTCGGTCTCCGACAATCCGGCGAGCGTTCTCGTTTGCCTCAACAACGGAAATCCCAGCAACCGCATCTTTTTCGAGAGCGGCGTCTTCGCGCTCAACACACTGGCCGCGCGTCATCAGAGCCTGGCGGATGCCTTTTCCGGCCGGGAAAAGCTGGAAAGCGAGGAACGCTTTGCCAGAGCCGAATGGATCGTGCGGGAAAGCGGCGCGCCTGTCTTGAAAGACCCGCTCGTCGCCTTTGATTGCCGGCTCACCGACATGAAGTCATTTGCAACCCACACCGTGCTGTTCGGCGAGGTTCTGGACGTGCATTTCGGCGAGAAGGACAAGGCGCTGATCTATCTGGACCGCGGTTACCACACCTTGTAGGCTGTCGCTTTCAGACGACAGTGTGCGGGGCCGGCTATGCAGGGCGTGAACAGCGACGATCCGTTGATGATTGCCGAAACATGGATGGGGCAGGGCCGCGAAGTGGCGATTGCCACCGTCGTCGAGACCTGGGGTTCCGCGCCGCGGCCGGCCGGCAGCCATCTCGTCATCGATTCGGCGGGTGAATTTCATGGTTCGGTTTCGGGTGGCTGTGTCGAAGGTGACGTGATTGCCGAGGCGCTCGACGTCATCCGTCATGGCGAACCCAAGATTCTCGAATTCGGCGTGGCCGACGAGACGGCCTGGCGCGCTGGCCTTTCCTGTGGCGGCCGCATCCGTGTTTATCTCGAAAGGCTCGGCTGAGGCATATGGATCCCGTCAACCTGAAGAAGCTGAACGCGGCGCGGCGCGGCCGCGTTGCAGCCGTCCTCGTCACCGATCTTGAAGACGGGCGCGATCGCGTGGTCGTCCACGGTGACGAGGTGACCGGCGACCTCGGCCATGCCATCGACGAGGCGTTCCGGTCCGGGAATTCAAAGGCCGTCGAAATCGATGGCCGCCCGTTCTTCCTCAATGTGCATATGCCGCCGATCCGGCTTGTGGCGATCGGCGCGGTTCACATCAGCCAACGGCTTGCCCCGATTGCTGCGGCCGCCGGGTTTCCGCTGACAGTCATCGATCCGCGCACGGCATTTGCCACGCCCGAACGCTTTTCCGGTGTCGAACTCCTTGCCGAGTGGCCGGAGGAGGCTTTGTCCCGGCACCCGCTGGATCGATATACGGCCCTGGTCGCGCTCAGCCATGACCCGCGGATCGACGACGAACCGATACGCCAGGCGCTCGATGTCGGCTGCTTCTATGTCGGTGCGCTTGGCAGCCGCAAGACCCATGCGAAACGGCTGGAACGGTTTGCCGCCGAGGGACTTTCGACGGACCAAACGGCGCGCATTCACGCTCCGATCGGGCTCGATATCGGCGCGGCCAATCCGGGCGAGATCGCCGTCTCTATCATGGCGGAGATCATTGCCCGCCTGCGCCAGCGACGGGGGCGCTGACCTTGACGGTCGGCATACTGGTTCTCGCGGCCGGCGAGGGGCGCCGCATGGGTGAGGGCGCGCCCTACAAGCTGCTCTGCAGCTTCGCAGGCATTCCGCTTGTCCGGCGTGTGTGCACGGAGGCCATTGAGAGCGCGATCGGGCCTGTGGTTGTCGTCACCGGCTTTCGCGCCCAGGATGTCGAGGCGGCGCTTGCCGGGCTGCCGCTGGAGTTCGTCGTCAATCCGAGGCATGCGGATGGCATGGCCAGCTCGCTGCAGGTGGGGCTGACGCATCCGGCCCTGCAGGCGGTCGATGGCTTGATCGTCATGCTGGCGGACATGCCGACTGTCGGGGCAATGGCGCTCCGGCAGTTGCGCGACCAGTTCCTCGTTCACAACGGGCATGCGGTGATCCGTGCTGCCGACGGTGACAGGCCCGGAAATCCGGTTGTGCTGCCGAAATCGCTGTTCGCGCCGATCATGTCACTTGCCGGTGATGAAGGGGCGAGGCGGGTGATTGCCGCAGGCGGCCTGCCGGTGCATCTTGTCGACATCGGACCGGCAGCGCTGCAGGACGTCGACACGCCGGAAGCGCTGGTTGCCGCAGGCGGAGAATTGAGGGAAATCACTCATGGATAATGCCGACATTGAAGACATGTTCGTCTCCCTTTCGCCTATCACCATCAAGCGCATGTTCGGCGGGAAGGGCATTTATCACGCCGGCGAGATCTTCGCGATCGAGCTCGACGGTGCGGTCCTGCTGAAGGCGGATGCCGAGACGAAACACGAGTTCGAGGCCGCCGGCGCGGAGCAATGGATCTACGAGTCCAACAGAAGCCGCAAGCCTGTCGCCATGCCCTACTGGACGATACCGGAAGATGCCTATGACGATCCCGACATCATGGCGAAGTGGGTGCGGCTGGCCTATGAGGCGGCGTTGCGGGCCCGCAAATAGGAATTTTCGCCCGCCGGCTTACGCGGGAGAGAATTCACTAATGGGAATGTTAGTTTTCCAGAGGTGATTATTTGTTGACCTCTTGGCCATACGACGCTATAAAGTTTGTGCATCGCAGCAATTTTAAGCGATCGATTATTTTCTCCCGAGACGACACATTCCATTTTTTATGACGAAACAAGCCGCATCGGTCTGACCGGTGCGGCTTTTCATGTCGTCAGGATTTACGCAGTGCTGCGACTGCCGCCGTGGCGAAGGCGGAGAGGGGGCGCGGCAGATCATCAAGATCGTACCAGCCGAAGTCGCTCAGCTTGTCGGGTTCCGTCAGCTGCGGTTCGCCCCGACTGTTGCGGCTGACATAAATCAGCGACACCCAATGCTGCTGGTCGTCGGGAAGGATCTGCTCGGTTGTCAGCAGGTGTTCGATCTCGCCGATGGCAAGACCGGTCTCTTCCTCTGCCTCACGAATGGCCGCGATGCCGGCCGGTTCCATGTGGTCTATCTTGCCGCCGACGATGTTCCAATAACCAGCCTCCGGCGCCCTGAGGCGCCGGTAAAGCAGGATCTTGTTGTCGCGCAAAATGGCCAGTCCGGCTCCCAATCCGGGAAAATCGATGCCGGGCCTGCCGAGCATGATCAGGCCTTGGCGGCGACCAGCATGAAGGCCGGGATATCGTCGCCGAAGCCGACCGGCGTCGGACCATCGTCGTTGTCGCGGTTGCGGCCGCGACGGGTGCGGTGGTCGTCGTTGGCGGGCCGCGGTCGCGAATTGCGGGCTGCGGATTCCGTCGTATTTTCGGTGTTGCGAGCCTGTTTCACGTTTTCAGCCTTCTTGCCGTTGGACGTTTCGGTGGTGGAAGTGGTCTCGGCCGCCTGACGGCGACCCTTGCCGCGGCGATCACGATCGCGGCCGCGGCCCTTGCTTTCGTCAGCATCGTCCGAAGACGCCACGACGGTGGTAAGGTCGCCATCCAGCCATTCGATCTTTTGGGAGATCAGCTTCTCGATCGCGTCGAGATACTTGGAGTCGGCCTTGGTGACAAGCGTGAAAGCGCTGCCGCTTCTTCCGGCGCGGCCGGTGCGGCCAATCCGGTGTACATAGTCTTCCGCATGGATCGGCACGTCGAAATTGAAGACGTGGCTGACGTCGGGAATATCGAGACCGCGTGCGGCAACGTCGGAGGCAACCAGCAGCTTTATGCGGTTGTCCTTGAAGTTGGCCAGCATGGTCGTGCGCGAACGCTGGTCCATGTCGCCGTGCAGGGCGCCGACATCGAAGCCATGACGCTCGAGCGAACGGAACAGGTCGGCGACGCTCTTCTTGCGATTGCAGAAGATGATGCCGTTCTTCAGTTCGTCCTGGGCGCGGATCAGGTCGCGCAGACGGGCACGCTTGTCGTAGTCCTTGGAGCCGGAGGCGACCAGGCGCTGCGTCACGGTCTTCGCCGTCGAAGACGGCGGGGCGACTTCGACACGGACCGGATTCTGCAGGAAGTTGTCTGCCAGCTTCTGGATTTCCGGCGGCATGGTGGCCGAGAAGAACAGCGTCTGACGGGTGAACGGGATCATCTTGGCGATGCGCTCGATGTCGGGAATAAAGCCCATGTCGAGCATGCGGTCGGCTTCGTCGATGACCAGGATTTCGACGCCGGTCATCAACAGCTTGCCGCGCTCGGCGTGGTCGAGCAGGCGGCCGGGCGTGCAGATCAGCACGTCGGCACCGCGCTCCAGCTTGCGGTCCTGTTCATCGAACGACACGCCACCGATCAGGAGCGCGATGTTGAGCTTGTGATTCTTGCCGTATTTTTCGAAGTTCTCGGCAACCTGGGCGGCGAGCTCGCGGGTCGGCTCGAGAATCAGCGTCCGCGGCATGCGCGCGCGAGCCCGGCCCTTTTCCAGCAGCGTCAGCATCGGCAGGACGAAGGATGCCGTCTTCCCCGTACCGGTCTGCGCGATACCGCAGATATCCCGGCGCAGCAGCGCATGCGGGATGGCACCTTCCTGGATCGGAGTGGGAGTGGAATATCCTGCGTCGGCGACCGCGCCGAGTACTTTTTGGCTGAGGCCAAGATCGTCAAATGAGGTCAATGGAAGCTTTTTCCGTTCGGTTGTTAAGAACACGGATGTGTCTTTATCAGGCGTCTATGCCAGATATGTGTCGGCGGAATAGTCCGAAAAAGCCCGGAAGTCAAGGAAACGGGGCGGTTTTGGGCGGTTAACACCGCATTTGGTTGATATTACACTTCACGTTACGGAAATTTACGTTGCGAAGCGTACGAAGGCGTACATTGTCGTGCCTTGGCAATGGCGCGCGCGGGCAGCGTTTCTTCGATCAGTCGAGGTAGCTTTTCAGTTCGCGCCCGGCAACGATGAAGGGCATCGGATCGACGGCCTGGCCGCTCTTGCGGATCTCGTAATGCAGGTGCGAGCCGGTGGAACGGCCCGTGGAACCGACCTGGCCGATGACATCGTTGACATCGACGATCTGGCCGACATGGGCCAGGATTTTCGACATGTGGCCGTAGCGCGTGGTGATGCCGTTGCCATGATCGATTTCGACGCGTTGGCCGTATCCGCCGGCCCAGCCTGCGGCAATGACGCGGCCAGGTGCCGTCGGATGAATAGGCGTTCCGGTCGGCGCCTGGAAATCGACGCCGGCATGCAGCGCCATCGTCCCGAGGAAGGGATCCTTGCGCGTGCCGAAGCGGCTGGTGATCGGACGTCCGGGTTCGGGATTGGCGAAGGGGATTCCGCGGGCCGTATCGCGCATCGTTTCAAGCCGGGCGAGGGCGCCGTCGAGGGCGTTCAGCGAATTCTCGAAGTTCATCTGGCCGCTGGCAGGTATGTAGGGGCCGCCGATCGCTGCGTCCGAGCCATTTGCATAGGCGCCTTTCACCGGAATTCCCGTCTTCTTGAGGATGCCGGCTATGGCATTGGCCGTCTCGGAAGCTCCGGCGGTCAGCGTCCGGATGCTTTCGAGCTGCTCGCTCTCGATGGTCTTCAACGAAAGGGAGACGGTCGAGAAGGCCTGATCCGCCTTTTCCGCCATGCTTTCGCGCAAGGGTGCGTAACCGAGCGCCTTCTGTGCCGGAGGCACCTCGTCCGTCTTCAGGCCGAGCAGGCTATTGATGGCGTCCGCACCGGTCGCCGCTGCCTGTTTTTGAGGAAGGCGAGGGTTCACGGTCGGGACTGGCACGGTATTGCTGGACGGCAAGTCGGCGGAGGCCCGCTCCAGGAGCAGGTCGAGCTTGCCATGGCGGCTGGTCAATGCCTGCTGGCGCTTCAGAAGCTTGTCGACCTTTTCTTCCACCACCTGCTGGTCGAGAAGCTGGCGGGATGTGATGCGGTCCACCTGCGCGCGGAGCGCCGCAATGCGGTCTTCATAGGCGTGCTGGATGCGTGCCTGCCGGGCAGTGGATGCGCCGATCAGATCGTCCCGGAAAACGAGATAGGATGTCGCGGCAAGATAACCGATGGCCATGACGCCGGCAAAGGAAACGCCAAGAGCCAGCATCCATGGCCTGATGGTCATGTGACGAATGTCATTGCCGCTTGCCAGGATAAGCACGTGCTGCTTGCTTCGCTTGCCGAAGACCTGGTCTTTTGCGCCGCTTGCCACTGGCTGATACTCCCGCACCGACTGCTGATTCCTCATCTCGAGCCTGTGCCAATTACACACCGTTAAGGTTAATAAAGCCTTGCCCGGCGTGTTTGCGGGCTGGCTTTGCGGTGTGATCAGGCGTGGCTGGTGGAGGACAGCGAGCGGTAGAAGGATGGCGTCAGACCAGCCTCTGCGCGGGCGATATCGTTGAAGGGCGCCTTTAGCGGGCCGCGGAAATTGGCCCGCACGAGCTCGTGGAAGGTTCTGGCGGGATCCCTGGATTGCCGGGCGCAGAGAAAGCGGAACCACTTGGCGCCGATCGCGACGTGGCCTTTCTCGTCATTGTAGATGACGTCGAGAACGGCTGCGCTTTCTACGTCTCCGGTCTCGCGCATCTTTTCCTGCAAAGACGGCGTGACGTCGAGCCCGCGCGCTTCGAGGATCAGCGGCACCACGGCCAGCCGTGCGGTGAGGTCGGTCTTCGTCGCATGCGCCGCCTGCCAGAGACCGTCGTGGGCGGGGAGGTCGCCATAGTCTCCGCCAATCGCGCGGAGCCGTTCGCGAACCATCCGGAAATGCTTGGCCTCCTCGAATGCGACCTGCATCCAGCCGTCGAAAAACGAGTGCGGAACCTTCTCTGTCGCAAAGCGGGCGACGATGTCGAGCGCCAGATCGACGGCATTGAGTTCGATATGGGCGATCGCATGCAGAAGGGCGATGCGGCCATGATTGGAATGCAGCGACCGCTTCTTCATCTGCGTCGGCGGCACGAGATCGGGTTTGGCCGGACGACCCGGTCGATCGGGAATGGAGGGGTCGAGCGGCGATCGCAGCGACAGCCGCCGCTGTCGCCAGAGCGTGGCTGTCCGCTGCGCCAGTTCCGTCTTCACATCCAGGTCTGCCGCCATGATGGCAGCAGTCGCGCCCTGGCGCAGTGTGGAGATTTTCGGCAGTTCCTGCATCTGTCTGTCTGGGGATCAGGCACTTAACGCGTGGATGGCTTCAAGCACTTCCTCGGCGTGACCGGCGACTTTCACCTTCGGCCAGATCCTGGCAACCGTGCCGTCCGGCGCAACGAGAACGGTCGTGCGCACGACGCCCATGTATTTTTTGCCGTACATGCTCTTTTCCTGCCAGACGCCGTAGGCATTGAGCACGTCCTGGGCTTCATCCGATGCGAGCGTCACTGAAAGGTCGTGTTTCTTGGCAAACTTCTCATGGCTTTGAAGCGAGTCGGGCGAAATGCCGACTACCTCGGCTCCGGCCGCCCTGAATTTCGGCAGCAGCGCGGAGAAGTCCTTCGATTCGGTGGTGCAGCCCGAGGTGTCGTCCTTGGGGTAGAAGAACAGGACGACGGGTTTTCCACGGAAACTTGACAGCGTCAGTGGACTTCCTCCGGTCGCAGGAAGGGTGAAATTCGGGGCGGTATTTCCAGTTTCGAGTGTCACTGACGCCAACCTTTCTTCAAGCCGCTATTGTGATGGGAGTTCTTTCCGGTGATATAGGCATGCTATGGTATTCGTCCATACGAACGAGTGACACTTAAGCACATAATTGGGAGGTGCTCGGTCGGGATGGGCCAGCTCCATGACCAGAACGCTTTTCGCGAAGAGCCGCATCGGGAGGCAGACATCTTGGACGTGCTTCCCGAGAGTTCCGTCGGGCGCGGCGGAGACCCTTTGCCGGTCCGGAGAAAGCGACGCCGGCTTGCATGGGCGGTGCGCGGGTTACTGATCCTTATCGCGCTCATCTGCATCGGTCTGACATCGCTTTTTCTCGCACTGGAGAATGGCGTTCTCGACAAGAGCCTGAACGAACGTGTTCAGAAGCTGTTGCAGCAGGCGGTCGGCACGACGGATGCCGTCGCCATCGGCAGCACGGCGCTGCGTTTCACGTCGGAAGGGCGCCTTGCGCTCGAAGCGCGGGATGTGACGCTGACAAAGGGGGACAGCGGAGAGCCGGCAGACGATGCCGCCTCGAAGATCGGCACGGTGCGGCTGGTGCTCGACCCGTTGAGGCTCGCCCGCGGTCAATTGAGCGTCTCATCGATCGATGCGAGCGGGATCGTTGTCGGAAATTCGCTTTGGCAGAGCGATGGCAAGATCGACTGGGCGAAGCTGAGGGTCGACGGCATTCCCAAGTTGACCGAGGAACTCTTCAGCAAGCTCGACGCGCTTCTGGCGGTCAAGCGTCGGGGCGGGCTTTCGGTCCTGCGGATCTCCGACGTGACCATCATGATGAAGGCGCTTGGCGGCAGGCCGCAAGCGGTCATCATGTCCGAGCTCAGTCTCAGGGAGCCGGAACCGGGTGACGTGGAGCTCAACGGTACGTTCGATGTCGGTGGGCATGAAGCGACGCTGTCGATTCTTGCCGACACCACCAAGGGCAGGGCCGAGCGCCTCAAGGCCAGCCTGGAAGGCGCCGCCCTCGGTCCGCTGATGACTTTGCTCGATGACCAGGGCGAGATCGTCAAGGGCGCGACCGGCAAGCTGACGGCGCAATTGACGGCGGTGCGCGGCCAGAGCGGTGGGGAAGCACAGGTCCAGATGTCTGCCAAGGTTGACGACGGTCGCTTCTACATGCGCTGGGAGCCCGTCGACGTGCCGCAGTTGACGATCAATGCGGCCTATGACAACGAAAAGCATACGCTGGAAGTGCAGCCCTCGAAGGGTGTCTTTGGCGATACGACACTGCCGTTCAGCGGTGGGATCATTGATCTCGACCGGCTGGACGATGACGGCCGCAGCGGCTTCGGTTTCGACTTCCTGTTTTCCGGTGCGAGTGCGGATACGGAAACGGCGGGTGAGCCGCCGGTGCCGTTCGACGCCAAGTTCGCCGGCCAGTTTCTGACGCAGACCAATGAGCTGACGGCCGACCAGATCGTCGTTTCGACGGCGCGGGGCGCGGCGGCAGGATCACTGAAGATGGTGTTCGGCGAGGGCTCGCCCCAAGTCTCCTTCGGCATGCGCGCGGCGCGCCTGCATTCCTCGGTGGTCAAGCAGCTGTGGCCGTTCTGGATGGCGTCGAAAGCACGGGACTGGGTCCACAAAAACCTATTCGGCGGCAATGTCACCAATGCGTCGCTGTCCGTTTTCATTCCTGCGGGCCGGATGTCGATCTATCCGGAGCCGCTGGATCTCGACGAGAATGAACTGAGGATCAGCTTCGACGTCGACAATGTCCGAATGAACATCGCCGGCAATATTCCGCCGATCCGTGATACCGCCGGTCATTTCAGTCTGCGGGGACCAAAGATGGTGGTCGATATCGATCACGGCACGTCCTATTTCCCCTCAGGACGCTCGGTATCGCTCGACGGCGGCCAGTTCATCATCGCCAACACCTACGAAAAGCCGCTGATGGCAGACATGCACATCAATGTGTCCGGTGCTGCCGACGGGGTCGCGGAACTGGCAACCTACAAGCCCATCGGCGCTTTGGAGCGGACCGGTTTCGTGCCGTCGGATTTCTCCGGCAAGATCAGCGCCAAGGTCGATGCGGCCTTCGGGCTCATTCCGGACCAGAACCCGCCGCCGCCGCAATGGCATACGGTGATGACGCTCAATGGTGTCGACCTGGAAAAGGAATTCAACGGTCACTGGCTGACGGATCTCGATGGCACGCTCGACATCACGCCGGAGGCAGCCAAGGTGGACGCCAAGGGCAATCTCGACGGGGCGCCGATGCAACTGACCGCACTCGAGCCGGTCGAACCAAACTCCAAGGTTCAGCGAAGCCGCAATATCGAGCTGACGCTCGACAATGACGATCGCAATCGGCTGCTGCCCGGGCTGGGGGAACTGATCGACGGACCGTTGAAGATCAACATCGATCAAAGCAGCGAAGGCAGACAGGCGGTTTCCGTTGACATCACCAAGGCCGCTCTGATCCTGCCGTGGATTGACTGGATCAAGGGGCGCGGCATCAAGGCTGTGGCGACATTCGACCTCAAGCAGGACGGTGCGCGCAGCGATATCGGCAATTTCGATCTGAACGGCGATGGCTTCCGCATCACCGGCGATCTGAGCGTCGGGAAGTCCGGCCTGATTTCCGCCGACTTCGGCAATGTCCGGCTCTCCCAGGACGACCGGTACGCGCTGACAGTCAAGCGCGTGAGCGGTGGCTACGATGTGCGGGTCGATGGTGAGAGCGCCGACATGCGCTCGGTGCTGCAGAAGCTGAAGACCGGCGAGGAATCGACGGCGCAAGGCGAACTGGGGCTCAGCATCACGGCCAATCTCAGCAAGCTCATCGGCTTCAACGGGGAGGTGCTGAGCGCTGCGAATTTCAAGTACTCGGCCGAGGGAACGACAATCAAGTCGATATCGGGATCCGCGGTGACCGATACCGGTGCCGCCTTCGTCATCCAGACTGCGTCTGATGCCAGCGGGCCCTTCGTGCAGATCACCAGCGGCGACGCGGGTGCCATAGCGCGCTTCGCCGATCTGTATAGGCAAATGCAAGAGGGGCTGCTCAACATCAAGATCAGGGGCATGCGGACGGACAACTGGAGCGGGGCGATCGACATCCGCAAGTTCCGGATCGTGGACGAGAAGCGTCTGCAGAAGCTCGTCTCGACGCCGGCCGGCAAGGACGGACAGAGCCTCAACAGCGCCGTCAAGCGCAACATCGACGTCAGCAGCGAGCGGTTCCAGCGTGGCTTTGCGCGGATCAATTCGAACAAGGGTGTGCTGACGATCGAGAATGGCGTGGTGCGCGGCGACCAGATCGGTGCAACCTTCCAGGGCGTTCTGCGCGACAAGAAGGGGCAGATGTCGATGACCGGCACGTTCATGCCGGCCTATGGGCTCAACCGGCTGTTCACCGGGCTGCCGATCATCGGGCTCATTCTCGGCAACGGCAACGACCAGGGCGTGATCGGGATAACCTTCAAGCTGACCGGCAGTTTCGATCACCCCGATCTCTTGATCAATCCGCTGTCGATCATCGCACCCGGTATCTTCCGGCAGATCTTCGAGTTCCAATGAAAAACCCCGCCACCGGGGCGGGGTCATGATCTTCTGCCGTCGGTGATCCTGCGGATCAGGCCGGCCGGACGAGAATGTGCTTCTTCTTGCCGAGCGAGACCTTGATCACGCCATCTGCGGTCACTTCCGCCGAGCCGACAGTCATCCGGTCGTCGCTGACCGGATTGTCGTTGATGCGGACGGCGCCGCCCTGGATATGGCGGCGGGCTTCGCCGTTGGAGCCGGCGAGGCCGGCGCGCACCAGCAGCGTCAGGATGCCGAGACCGCCGTCAAGCTCTGCCGCCGGCACGTCGATCGACGGCAGGTTGTCGGCAAGCGCGCCTTCCTCGAAGGTCTTGCGGGCGGTTTCGGCTGCTTCTTCGGCGGCGGCGCGGCCGTGCAGGATTGCCGTGACTTCCGTCGCCAGGATCTTCTTCACCTCGTTGATTTCGGAGCCGCCTAGCTGCGACAGCCGGGCAACCTCGTCCATCGGCAAGGTGGTGTAGAGCTTGAGGAAGCGGCTGACGTCTGCATCTTCCGTGTTGCGCCAGTATTGCCAGAAGTCGTAGGCCGAAAGCATGTCCGGGTTCAGCCAGACGGCGCCCGTCGCGGACTTGCCCATCTTGGCGCCAGAAGAGGTCGTCAGGAGCGGCGAGGTGAGGGCGTAGAGTTGCGGCGTGCCCATGCGATGACCGAGATCGATACCGTTGACGATGTTGCCCCACTGGTCCGAACCGCCCATCTGCAGCCGGCATTCGTAGCGCTTGCTCAACTCGACGAAGTCGTAGGCCTGCAGAATCATGTAGTTGAATTCGAGGAAGGACAGCGACTGCTCGCGGTCGAGTCGCGTCTTGACGCTGTCGAAGGAGAGCATGCGGTTGACCGAGAAGTGGCGGCCGACATCGCGCAGGAATTCAAGGTAATTCAGCGGGCGCAGCCATTCGGCGTTGTTGATCATCAACGCGTCTTTCGGGCCGTCGCCGTAGGTCAGGTAGTTCGAGAAGACGCGCTTGATGGACGCGATGTTGTTCTCGATCATGTCGACCGTCATCAGCTGCCGCGCCTCGTCTTTGAAGGACGGGTCGCCGACCATGCCGGTTCCGCCGCCCATCAGGGATATGGCGCGGTGGCCGGTAGCCTGGAACCAATGCAGCATCATGATCTGGATGAGAGAACCTGCATGCAGGCTCGATGCCGTCGGGTCGAAGCCGATATAGGCGGTCACGGTTTCCTTGCAGAGCAAATCGTCGAGGCCAGTTTCATCGGAAATCTGATGAATGAAGCCGCGTTCGGAGAGGGTGCGGAGAAAATCGGACTTGAACTCGGACATAACGTGGTTCTTTCGTGACTGGGTGTCGCGCTTTTGGCTGAAAACGAGCGCGGCTTTAGCATTGTTTTTTGAAATGTGCACCTGTTTCGCCGGCCGAGGACAAGCCGTGATGAAATGAAAACGGCCGGCGCGGGGTGTCTTTACCCGGCCGGCCGCTTCCGATGCAATTGGCTTAGCGGATGCGCTTGGCCGCCGGTTCCGGCACCAGCTCGCCGTCGAGGCGACGGTCGAGATAGTCCTCGCATTCGGCCATCAGCTGATCGACGCGGTCCTTGAAGAAATGGTTGGCGCCTTCGACGGTGCGGTGGGTGATCAGAATACCCTTCTGCGCCTTCAGCTTCTCGACGAGACCGATGACGTCCTTCTCGGGCGCCACCTTGTCGGCCGTGCCGTTGATGATCAGGCCGGACGACGGGCAGGGCGCCAGGAACGAGAAGTCGTAGCTGTTGGGCTGCGGTGCGATCGACATGAAGCCCTCGATTTCTGGACGGCGCATCAGAAGCTGCATGCCGATCCAGGAACCGAAGGAGTAGCCGGCGACCCAGCAGCTCTTGGAATCCGGGTGCAGGCTCTGCACCCAGTCGAGCGCCGAGGCGGCGTCCGAGAGCTCGCCGGCGCCATGGTCGAATTCGCCCTGGCTGCGGCCGATTCCCCGAAAGTTGAAGCGGAGCGTGGTGAAGCCGCGCTTCTGGAACATGTAGAACAGCTGGTATACGATCTGGTTGTTCATCGTGCCGCCGAACTGGGGGTGCGGGTGCAGGATGATGGCGATCGGGGCGTTCTTTTCCTTGGAGGGTTGGTAGCGGCCTTCAAGACGGCCGGCGGGGCCGTTGAAAATTACTTCAGGCATTTGTACTCCGGCTTCATAATCACGATCCAAAAACCGGCGTCGCAGACGAAAGTTGACTTGACGAAGTCAGTCAACTTTTCTAGAAGCTAGTTTAGAACCATTCGAAACTTGTTCTCCCGCCACAAGAACGGGTTTTGAGGTGTCATAAGGCAAGCGTTGCAGAAAATTCAAGAAAAATGCGCCGTCTTGCCTGTTAATGTCTAAACGCTGGAAGTGTAGCCATGGTCGCCCCGCGGCATTATTTCGACTGGAACGCCACCGCGCCGATGTTGCCGGCAGCGCGTGACGCCGTCGTTGCGGCGCTTTCCCAGTTCGCCAACCCGTCGTCCGTTCATGGCGAAGGCCGGGCGGTGCGGGCTTCGATCGAAGCTGCGCGTCGGCAGGTGGCCGCACTTGTCGGCGCCGAACCCGCGCATGTGACGTTTACGAGCGGTGCTACGGAGGCCGCCAATCTCGTGCTGACGCCCGACTTTCGCATGGGGCGCACACCCTTGAAGGCAGGGCGGCTTTATTTCTCGGCAATCGAGCATCCGGCGATCGGTGAGGGTGGGCGTTTTGCCAAGGGCGCGATGACGGAAGTGCCGGTGACGTCTTCTGGTGTCATCGATCTCGAAGCGCTGGAAAATCTGCTTGCCGCTCACGACAAGGCGGAAGGGCTGCCGCTGGTCGCGTTGATGCTGGTCAACAATGAGACAGGTATCGTGCAGCCGGTCGCCCGGGCAAGCGAGATCGTCAAGGCGCATGGCGGCATGCTTGTCGTTGATGCGGTGCAGGCGGTCGGCCGTATTCCGGTCGACATGGCAGACCTCGGCGCCGATTTCCTGATCCTGTCGTCGCACAAGATCGGCGGCCCCAAGGGGGCGGGGGCGCTCGTCACGCGCGGCGAAATCCTGATGCCGGCGCCGTTGATCCGTGGCGGCGGCCAGGAAAAGGGTCACCGCTCGGGGACGGAGAATTCGACCGCCATCATCGGCTTCGGCGTTGCCGCAAGAGAGAACAGGGCCGAATTGACCGAGCGCAATCAACGCATCGGCCTGTTGCGTGATCGGCTCGAGGCCGGCATGCGCGACGCGGCAAATGATGTGATCATTCACGGTCAGGACGAGACAAGGGTTGCCAATACCAGCTTCTTTACTTTACCGGGTCTGAAGTCGGAGACGGGGCAGATTGCATTCGACCTCGAAGGCGTTGCGCTTTCGGCCGGATCGGCCTGCTCGTCGGGAAAAGTCGGCGAGAGCCACGTGCTCGTGGCCATGGGAAAGGATGCGCGCCTTGGCGCCCTGCGTCTTTCCATCGGTCCGTCGACCACCGACGAGGATATCGAGGCGGCGCTCGCCGCCTTTCGCAAAATCGCCGGGCGGCGCAAGCCGGCCGGGCAGGCGGCCTGAGGGCAGCACGCAGAAAAATTGAGAATTGCCAGATTTCTTCCACCCAAGAGGGTGAAATCTCGGTATCGGAACAATAGATAGAGGGCAGATCGCCACATCTGCCGTCAAACGTTGACAAGCTGCCGGACCTTGGACCCGGCGAGATTGGAGAACGAGAATGGTAGCCGTTCAGGAAACGATCGATCAGGTGCGCCGGATCGATGTCGACCAGTACAAATACGGTTTTGAGACACTTATCGAAGTCGACAAGGCCCCCAAGGGTCTGTCGGAAGACGTCATCCGCTTCATTTCCGCCAAGAAGCAGGAGCCGGAGTGGATGCTGGAATGGCGCCTTGCCGCCTATCAGCGCTGGCTGACGATGGAAGAGCCCACTTGGGCGCGCGTCAATTATCCGAAGATCGACTTCAACGACATCTACTACTATGCCGCGCCGAAATCGGCCGCCGGCCCGAAGTCGCTCGACGAAGTCGATCCGGAGCTGCTGGCGACCTACGAGAAGCTCGGCATTCCGCTGAGAGAGCAGGAAATTCTCGCTGGCGTGCAGAAGTCGAAGATCGCGGTCGATGCCGTCTTCGATTCGGTCTCGGTCGTCACCACTTTCAAGGAAGAGCTGAAGAAGGCCGGCGTGATCTTCATGTCGATCTCGGAAGCCATGCGCGAGCATCCCGAGCTGGTGAAGAAGTATCTCGGCACCGTCGTGCCGGTATCCGACAACTATTATGCGACGTTGAATTCGGCGGTCTTCACCGACGGTTCCTTCGTGTACGTGCCGAAGGGCGTTCGTTGCCCGATGGAGCTTTCCACCTATTTCCGCATCAACGAGAAGAACACCGGCCAGTTCGAGCGCACGCTCATCATCGCGGAAGAAGGCGCCTACGTCTCCTATCTGGAAGGCTGCACAGCGCCGCAGCGTGACGAAAACCAGCTGCATGCCGCTGTCGTCGAGCTCGTTGCGCTGGATGATGCGGAGATCAAGTATTCCACCGTCCAGAACTGGTTCCCTGGCGACAAGGACGGCAAGGGCGGCATCTACAACTTCGTCACCAAGCGTGGCGATTGCCGCGGCAAGAACTCCAAGATTTCCTGGACGCAGGTGGAAACCGGTTCGGCGATCACTTGGAAGTATCCGTCCTGCATCCTGCGCGGCGACGGTTCGCGCGGCGAGTTCTACTCGATCGCCGTTTCGAACGGCCATCAGCAGGTCGACAGCGGCACCAAGATGATCCACCTCGGCAAGAACACGTCGAGCCGCATCATCTCCAAGGGCATTTCCGCTGGCGTCTCGCAGAACACCTATCGCGGTCAGGTGTCGGCCCACCGCAAGGCGGAGAACGCCCGCAACTTCACCCAGTGCGACAGTCTTCTGATCGGCGACAAGTGCGGCGCTCACACCGTGCCCTATATCGAGGCGAAGAACTCGACGGCGCAGTTCGAGCACGAGGCGACCACGTCGAAGATCTCCGAAGACCAGCTGTTCTACTGCCTGCAGCGCGGCATTCCGGAAGAAGCGGCGATCGCGCTGATCGTCAACGGCTTCGTGCGCGAAGTCATCCAGGAACTGCCGATGGAATTCGCCGTCGAGGCGCAGAAGCTGATCGGCATCTCTCTGGAGGGGAGCGTGGGGTAATGGATTCGGTCGGCCTGACATACTACGCGATTGTCTGCGGCGGTCTCGCCGTTCTCCTGGAGAGAATTCCGGGAAGGATGATGCGCCTGGTTGTCGGGCTGGCGGTCGGAGCCATCTCCGCCTCTATTCTCCCTTTCATTCGAACCGTTTTGTGAATTTGAACTGAAGATCGCGCTGAGCCTGCTCGCGCATGAAGACAGGAAACAACCATGCTTGAAATCAAGAACCTGCACGCACGCATCGCCGAAGACGGCACCGAAATCATCCGCGGCCTGAACCTGACGGTCAAGGCTGGCGAAGTGGCCGCCATTATGGGCCCGAACGGCTCCGGCAAGTCGACGCTGTCCTACATCCTTTCGGGCCGCGAAGACTATGAAGTCACCGATGGCGACATTCTCTACAACGGCGAGAGCATTCTCGAACTCGACCCGGCCGAACGCGCCGCCAAGGGTATCTTCCTCGCCTTCCAGTATCCGGTCGAAATTCCCGGTGTCGCCACCATGCAGTTCCTGAAGGTGGCAATGAACGAGCAGCGCAAGGCGCGCGGCGAAGAGGAACTTTCGACGCCGGACTTCATGCGCCGCGTCAAGGAAGCTTCGGCAGAGCTCAAGATCGCGCCGGAAATGCTGCGCCGTCCGCTGAACGTCGGTTTCTCCGGCGGTGAGAAGAAGCGTGCTGAAATCCTGCAGATGGCTCTGCTTGAGCCGAAGCTCTGCGTGCTGGACGAAACCGATTCCGGTCTCGACATCGACGCCCTGAAGATCGTCGCCGACGGCGTCAACGCACTGCGTTCGCCCGACCGCGCCGTGATCGTCATCACCCACTACCAGCGCCTGCTCGACTACATCGTGCCGGACACCGTCCACGTTCTCTACAAGGGGCAGATCATCAAGTCCGGCGACAAGACGCTGGCCCACGATCTGGAAGCCAACGGCTACGCCGACATCATTGAGGCGGCCTGAGGCCCGAGCGGAAACGGTACAAGGATTTTGATCATGAACATGCAAGCTCAGACCAGGCTGACGGCCGCCGAAACGGCGCTGATCGAAGCCTATGGCGGTCTGTTCGGCCAGCTGCCGGGCGACGGCGCGGTGACGTCGACGCGTGACCGGCTGATGCACGAGCTGAAGCTGGCCGGTCTGCCGACCCGCCGGATCGAGGCCTGGCATTATACCGACCTGAAGACGCTGCTGAAGTCCGTCCCGGCAAGTGCCGGCGACGAAAGTGCTGCCGTGGCCGCGCCGCTGGTCGCCGGAGCCTCGGTGCAGGCGATCGTTCAGGGCAAGGCCGCACTCGACGGTGCGATCGACGGCGTGGCCATCAAGGCCTATGCCGCGGCGCTGGCAAGCGGCTCGGCCGCCGAAGCGCTTTCCGTCTCTGACGCAGATGACGCGATTGGCCGGATCAATGGTGCTTTCGTCCGTGACGGACTGATCGTCGACGTCGCAGCCGGTGCGGAAGTCGATCAGCCGATCGAGCTGCAGTCGGTGCATGCCGGCGGCCAGGTTCACGGCCGGATCGCCGCGACCTTTGGTGCCGGCGCCAAGGCGACCGTTGTAGAGCGTCACATCTCGGCCGATGGAGCGTCTGCGGCCCTCGTGTCATCGGTCAGTGACATCAAGCTCGAAGACGGCGCCGAGGTCACCTGGATCATCGTCCAGGCGCAGGGCGCTGACGACACCCATCTCGGCCAGATCAACATAGATCTCGGCAAGGATTCCAAGCTGTTTCTGTTCGTGCTGAATGTGGGCGGCAAGCTCGTGCGCCAGGAAATCCATGGCGTGACGACCGGCGAGGGCGCCGACCTGAAGCTGCGCGGCGTCAACCTGCTCGGCGATGCCACCCATACGGACGTGACGCTGACGCTCGGTCATGACCTGCCGAACACGACCTCGACGGAAGTCATCCGCAACGTGGTGTTCGACAATGCTCGCGGCGTTTTCCAGGGCCAGATCCGCGTTGCGCCGGATGCGCAGAAGACCGATGCCCGCATGGCCTGCAACACGCTGCTCATGTCGGATGACGGCGAGTTTTCGGTCAAGCCGGAGCTCGAGATCTTCGCCGACGACGTGCAGTGCGCACATGGCGCCACCGTTGCCGACATCGACCACACGCATCTCTTCTACCTCATGGCCCGCGGCATCTCCGAAGCGAAGGCGCGCGGCCTGCTGATCAAGGCGTTCGTCGCCGAGATCGTCGAGGAACTGGAAGACGAGGCCATCGTCGAGGCGCTGGAAGGCGTCATCGACAGCTGGCTGGAACAGCGGGCCTGAGGAAGCGATAAGCAGGATGGACCAGATGGCACCCATGAGCGGACCTTACGACGTCGAGGCGATCCGGAAGGATTTTCCGATCCTCTCTAAGACGGTCTACGGCAAGCCGCTGGTCTATCTCGACAACGGCGCATCGGCCCAGAAGCCGAAAGTCGTGATCGACGCGATCTCGCACGCCTATTCGGACGAATATGCGAACGTGCACCGCGGGCTGCATTTTCTCTCCAATGCCGCGACCGACGCCTATGAGGCGGCGCGCGAAAAGGTGCGCCGCTTCCTGAATGCCTCATCGGTCGACGAGATCGTTTTCACCAAGTCCTCGACGGAAGCGATCAACACCGTCGCCTATGGCTATGGCATGCCGAATATCGGCGAAGGCGACGAGATCGTCATCTCGATCATGGAACACCATTCCAACATCGTGCCGTGGCATTTCATCCGCGAGCGACAGGGCGCCAGGCTCGTCTGGGTGCCGGTGGATGAAGCGGGCGCCTTCCATATCGAGGATTTCGAGAAGTCGCTGACGGAGAAGACCAAGCTCGTCGCGATCACCCACATGTCCAATGCACTGGGAACCATCGTTCCGGTCAAGGAAATCTGCCGCATCGCCCATGAGCGCGGCATTCCGGTTCTGATCGACGGCTCGCAGGGCGCCGTCCACATGCCGGTCGACGTTCGCGATATCGATTGCGACTGGTATGTGATGACCGGCCACAAGCTTTACGGTCCGTCGGGCATCGGCGTGCTCTATGGCAAGAAGGAGCGGCTTGCCGCCATGCGGCCGTTCCAGGGCGGCGGCGAGATGATCCTCGACGTCTCGGAAGGTGCCGTGAGCTACAACGAGCCGCCGCACCGTTTCGAGGCCGGAACGCCGCCGATCGTGCAGGCGATCGGTCTCGGCTATGCGCTCGATTACATGGAATCGATCGGCCGTGCGTCGATCGCCGCGCATGAGGCCGATCTGGCCGCCTACGCACAGAGCCAGCTGTCGGCGATCAACTCGCTGAAAATATTTGGCACGGCGCCGGACAAGGGCGGAATATTCTCCTTTGAGCTCGAAGGCATTCACGCCCATGATGTGTCGATGGTGATCGACCGGCGGGGCGTCGCCGTTCGCGCCGGCACCCATTGTGCCCAGCCCTTGCTGAAGCGCTTCGGCGTGACATCCACTTGCCGGGCCTCGTTTGGCCTCTACAATACAAGGGCGGAGGTCGACGCGCTGGCCGAGGCGCTCGAATATGCCCGCAATTTCTTCGCCTGAGGTGATGTTGATGAGTGAGACCGGAACGGAAGAAAAATGGGATGCCCGCGACGGCATCGTGACCTCGACGATCCCTTCGGAGGAGATCGCCAGGCTGTCCGATGACATAATCGCGGCGCTGAAGACGGTCTATGATCCGGAAATCCCGGCCGACATCTTCGAACTCGGGCTGATCTACAAGGTCGACATCGAAGATGACCGCATGGTCAAGATCGTCATGACGCTGACGGCGCCCGGCTGCCCGGTCGCCGGCGAAATGCCCGGCTGGGTGGAAAACGCCGTTGGCGCCGTCGAAGGCGTTTCGGGCGTTGAAGTGGAAATGACGTTCGATCCGCCGTGGTCGCCGGACCGCATGTCGGAAGAGGCGCAGGTCGCGCTCGGCTGGTATTGATCCACCGCCGGCCGACGCCTACATCTTGAAACGGAAGCACCGGGCCTTGAACCCGGTCGTGGAAGGAGCAGACAGAATGGCATTCGAAGTCATCACCCTGACCGATGCGGCAGCCGACCGTGTGAACGCGATCGTCGGCAACAGCGGCCCCGACGCCAAGGGCATCCGCGTTTCCATCAAGAAGGGCGGCTGTGCCGGGATGGAGTATTCGGTTGATCTCGTGCGCGAGCCCGATCCGAAGGACGACAAGGTCAGCCGCAACGGCGCCAGCGTCTGGATCGATCCGTCTGCCGTCCTCTACCTGCTCGGCACCGAGATGGACTATGAAGTCACGACGCTCCGCTCCGGATTCACCTTCCGCAACCCCAACCAGAGGTCCGCCTGCGGCTGCGGCGAATCCGTCGAACTGAAGGCCGCCGACCTCGCCGAACTGGCACGCCAGCGGGAAGGGGCCGGGGCTTAATCCCGGCTATTCTGCTGCATGCCATTGGTGCAACGGTTGCCCTCTGTAACCGCAGGACGACGGAACGGCTGTGAACCTGGAACGAAAACTTCGCCGCCTGCTAAGCAGCCTGACACGGCATGTGTTTCGCCTCGTTATTTTCACCCAGCGTCACCGGGAACCGCGAGTTGCGTTTGAGCGCACATGGTTCCTTCTCCTCAAGACAAGGCCGTTTCTCTGGGCATTGAGAAACGGGTATTATGCTCAGCGCGGGTCCTGTATCCGGACGGACCTGATGGGCATGTACTGCGATTTTGCCCCAGGATTGTACGCGTCGGTCAAGACCGTCGTTCCTGCGGAGCTGATTTCGCTTCTCGCCGGCGGCGGACCTCTTGCCGTCATGGATTTCCATCAACGGCATACCGGCGTGACCAAGTGCCTTTGTTCTCTGGGCATTGAGCATTATCGGCTGGTCGCAAACGTGCCGCAGATGGAGCAGAAAGTGCGCTCTCTGGGATTCGATTTGTCCGTGGTTCATTTCGTGGAACGATCTGTCGCCAGCCTCGCTCAACTGAGGACACTCGCACTGCAGCGCAATGTTGTCTGCTGCTCGGTCGATTTCAAGTCGAGCGGCAAGTACGAGTATCTCAGCCCCGCAATGGTGGTTGTGATGGAACGAATTTCGATCCCGGTCGTCTTTTGCAAGACCCATGTCACGGAGGATGGGGTAATTCATCTCAACTACATGATGTGCCCCAATGGTCAGGATGCGGAGCAATCCCTGGCCTCGGCAATCCGCTTTTTCAATTCCACCCCGGGGGACAGGCGGAGTTTCACGATATCAAAATTCCAGAGGTGACAGCCTGCTGTCTATGAACTCAGCAATTCATGAAATTGGCTGATATCCTTGTCCTTGTCGATCTTGTTGACGTCTATGGTGACGTTGAATTCTTCTTCAACCAACATGATGAACTCCACAAGTTCCAGGGAGTCCATTCCTGAGGATTTCAGCGGCTTGGAAATGTCCATGCGTATCTCCGACGCATTGAGATAGGTCTGCAGAAACGAGTCGAATTCACTCTTGGTGGCGGTCACGTTGCACCTTTGAATTGCAGGAAAACCGATGGGAGCATTTCAGGTCTGGGCAAGTTGCCCCAGTTGATGTTTTCGTGGGCTGACTGAACGGCCGTGATCCAGTGGCTCGCAAGCTGGAGAGACAGAGCCTGGCCGGCGCAAATATGTTTCCCCGCTCCGAACACCAGGCTCCTTCCTGACTTGGTGGCGGCGTAATCGACCGTCCACGGAAGCATCAGAATAATCTGGTCGCCGGGGAGAATTTCGATGTCTCCGATTTTCGTCCCGGCAACGGCAATCCGGCTGATGTAATTGACCGGCGCCGATCTGGCGAACATCTGGCGGGGACCGAGGGATCTTATCTGGCTGGCTCTTTCGTCAGTCGGTAGCGACGCAAGCCAGAGACTGAATGCCGACAGCGTGCCGATGAGCGGGTCGCGCCCTTGGAGAACGTAGCTCAGGAGAAGTGGGGTTATGTCCTCTTTCCCGGTCCGGGCTATTTCCCGCACGAGGTTTTTGACCTGTATTTCCTTCTCCTTGAGCTGCGACCGGGAATGGAAGAATTCCATTATGCTTGAAGCGCTCCCGCTCCAGGTGTCCGGCCTCAGATCTTCGCCCAAATGATGTCGAATGATCAACGCGATTGCCCCGTCAACATAATCTCCAGCGAGGTATTGAAGGGACAGCTTCTCCGGCTTTGCAGATGCCGTCGCAAATATCTGTTGCGCGAGATCGGACAGAAGGGGAGCGACTGCTGCCTCCGCTTCTGTCAGGGCTGCCATGAACGTCTGACGCGGTACCGAATGTTCTTTACCGTCCTTCTGCATCGGATTTTGATTCAGAAAATGCTCGACGATCGAAATGGATGCCTCTTCAGACTTCAATACCTGGGCAATTGCACCGGCTATACGCGGCTGGTGGAAGGCGTGACTGGTCAAGACGGCGCGGCATAACCGTTCACTGCGAATGACGATGATGCGTTCGTTGCCGCCTGCAAAGACGGCATGTTCTTCTGATCCGTCTTGAATTTTGTCTGTGACAATCGGTGGCCGAGCGGCAATGGCCATATTAATGAATTTATATGCGTCCAATGAAATCATCAGATGCTATTCCTGTCACGAAAGAAAGAAGCAGACGGTTTCGGCGCCGGTCGAAATCTTCGAACGCAGATATTCAATATTAAAAGGATTAAGATATTAAAGCATAAAATTTGGGTCAGCCAATGGGACCATTATTGGGTAGATACCCGATCTAATCGCCATGCCTTCCGCCGAACTTGTGTTGCTTGAGCCGCTGATCATGGGCGGATCACAGGGGAGGGCACGGTCAGGGGTGGAGGGAACGTCCCACTCCTGCAGGCGGCGCCGATGCGCCTTCATCTGAAGTCGGAGTCGAGAAAATGCGCCGGCGGCGGGTTGGAGATGCTTGACCGCTTGTTGCGCTTTTGCTTGCGATATTTCGCAACGCTCATGGATCGTCTGTCGCCGGCTGCCGTATTGAAGAATTCGATCATCGCCTCCGCAGCTGCAACCGCATCGTCGATCTGCATGACCGCAGAATGGAGCAGGTGCATCCGCCCATCTTCATCGACATGAGACTTGAGAAAGACGACGGGTATGGCGTTCAGGCGGGCAACCTCCAAGACTGCGGGGCTGACGAATTTGTATTCGTCTTGCCATTTGAAATCGATAGAACAGCAAATTACCCGCTTGTTCCTTGCCGCGCTCCTGAGAAAGACGAGGCTGCCGGCGTTCCTTCGTACCGAATGAATGAGGGTTTCATCAAGGCCGATGCTGCGGGCTTTGGACCGCACATAGTCGGGGTCGGCCACGACCCTGTAATGTTCCACGCCCGCCTCGCACAGGCTTTTGGTGACGCCTGGATGTCCCTGGTGAAAGTCCACGATCAACAGAGGTCGATTTGCCCTCAGGATTTCCTCAATGGTCGGCGAGGACATGCTCCTGGCCTGACCATAGAGATGGGGCGCGTACCTCGAGTACATGCCCATTATCTGGGTCTGCAGTGTGCTTTGTCTGTCGGTGAACAGGCTGTGGCGAAGACAGAACTTGAACAGCTCGAATTTCTGGAGGGTTTTCCATGTTCTTTGAAACCCTTCCTCATCCGCGGACCCGGAATGCTGCCTGACGACGGCATTAAACAGAAGGCGTGCGAAACTGTTCGAAAGCCGCCGCAAATTCCGCATTCCAAACAAGACGACCTCGTGACCGCTCGAGATATGACGACGTGGATGCTGAACGAGTTTCGGCGACGATCCCCTCATCGCCGGACATCTCAAGCAGAAATTCATGAAATGGTGAGCGCGCAGGGATTCGAACCCTGGACCTACTGATTAAAAGTCAGTTGCTCTACCGGCTGAGCTACGCGCTCCCAAGGCGAAGGATTCTGGCCCCCGCTGGAATGGCGCGGAACATATTGGCGAGGTGGTATATGGTCAACCCATAAAATTGCATTTTGCCTGGCGAAAATCAAAGGTCATTTTGGGCCTCTTGCCTGTGGCAATAAGTTGACTGGCATGTGATCGTCCGACGCTTTATTGAGGCCTTTGACGTGGCCTGTTTGAAGCGGGCCGGATTGTGAATGCCTGAACTGCCGGAGCCGGTTACCGTGTCGATTGCTGAAATTTCGCTCCTGAGTGCGCTCCTCGCCGGCGCTCTGTCCTTCCTGTCGCCCTGCGTGCTGCCGCTGGTGCCGCCGTATCTCTGCTACATGGCAGGCGTTTCGGTCGAGGATTTTCGCGGCGGTGCGAACGGGACCGCATCGGCCACGCGCCGCACCGTGATGCTGTCGGCGCTGTTCTTCACGCTCGGATTTGCGACGGTCTTCGTTGCGCTCGGGGCAGGGGCGTCGACCATCGGCCAGCTGTTGCGCCAGCATCTCGATGTCCTCGCCAAGATCGGCGGTCTGATCATCGTCGTGATGGGTCTGAATTTCCTCGGTGTCTTCCGGCTCGGTTTCCTGGCGCGTGAGGCACGGTTCCAGGGCGGTGGCAAGCCGGCGACGCTGTCGGGCGCCTATATCATGGGACTGGCGTTCGCCTTCGGCTGGACGCCCTGCATTGGGCCGGTTCTCGGTGCCATCCTCGGGGTCGCCGCCTCGCGCGACACCGTCGGCGACGGTGCCTTCCTGCTTGCCGTCTATTCGCTTGGCCTTGCCATTCCGTTCTGGATTGCAGCCAGCTTCTCGGGCGCCTTCATGCGGTTCCTGTCGCGTTTCCGCAAGCATCTCGGCCTCGTCGAGAAGGTCATGGGCGCGCTCCTGGTGCTCACGGGCCTTGCCTTCATGCTCGGATATATCAGCGATCTGGCGATCTGGTTCCAATCGACCTTTCCAATCCTGTCGCAAATCGGCTAACTGCTTACCGTTGATCGCGGAATGATTGCAGGCAAGACGAGCGCATGGGGAATATTGTCGGACTACTGGCGCCTTTTTTCGGGTTGATCATCGTCGGCTTCGTGGCGGCCCGGATCACCAGGCAGGATCAGGCTGCGCTCGGCTGGATGAACACGTTCATCATCTATGCCGCGCTGCCAGCGCTGTTCTTCAAGCTGGTTTCGGGCACACCGATCGAAGAGCTGACGCGTTTCGACTTCATCCTGACCGATCTCGGCGCGACCTATCTGATCTTCATCCTGGTCTTCGCCGTCGGCTATATCATCCGGCGCAATTCACTGGCCGACTGCACCATCCAGTCGTTTGCCGGGGCTTACGGCAATATCGGCTACATGGGGCCCGGGATCGCGCTGCTGGCATTCGGCGAAAAGGCGGCCGTTCCCGTGGCGCTGATCGTCTGCTTTGAAAATGCGCTGCATTTCGTCGTGGCGCCGGCGATGATGGCGATGGCCGGCGATGACAAGCGCGGTCCGCTGCAACTGGTCGTGGCGATCGCGCAGAAGGTTTTCCTGCACCCGTTCATCCTGTCGGCTGCCGCAGGCTTCGTCGTTGCGGCCTCCGGTCTGCAGGTGCCGGCCGCGTTCCAGAATTTCGTCAATTATCTCGCCCAGGCGGCCGCACCCTGCGCGCTGTTTGCCATGGGCGTGACCTTGGCGCTGAGGCCGGTCAAGCGCGTGCCTGCGGAAATCTACTATATCGTGCCGGCCAAGCTGATCCTGCATCCGATCGTCGTCTATCTGGCACTCGCCAGCGTCGGCGGTTTCGACCCGGCGTGGATCTATTCGGCGGTTCTTCTGGCCGCCCTGCCGACGGCAACCAATGTCTTCGTCATCGGCCAGCAATATGGGGTCTGGCAGGAGCGGGCGTCGGCGACGGTATTGATCACTACGACGCTCTCGATCGTCAGCGTCACGGCGCTGCTCTACGTGATCGACAGCGGCCTGTTACCGCCCGAGCTTTTCCCGTAACGCTCTCGGAAGCGAGAATATCCCGCCGCCCGGCTGTACGCCTTCGCGCATCACGAGGTGGCGCAGCGGCGAAACCGTGTCAAGCACGTGCAGTCCGGCCGCGCGCAGCATCTGTACCGGCAGGAAACCGGAGAGAAGAGTGCGATTGAGGAGATCGACGCTGGCGGTCCGGCTCATGATGTCGGCGCGGCGCTTCCAGTCGAAACGGGTACCGGCGTCGGCGGTAACCGGCTTGTTGCCAGACGGTGCCAGAGCGTCGGTCAGCGCGATCACATCACGCAGGCTGAGGTTGAGGCCCTGGGCGCCGATCGGCGGAAAGACGTGGGAGGCTTCGCCGACAAGCGCGATGCGGCCCTTGCCGAATCGGTCGGCCATCAGGCCCGAGAGCGGCCAGGCCTGGACGCCGTCTTCGACGTACACGCGTCCGAGCAGCGATTGCATGCGGTCTTCGACCTTGCGGCTGAGTGCATCCAGCGGAAGAGCCATCAGATCGTCCGCCTGCTCGGGCTTCACCACCCAGACAAGGCTCGATCGCTTGCCGCCGGGCAGGGGAACCTGCGTGAATGGTCCCGTTTCGGTGTGAAATTCCGTCGAGATGTTTTCATGCGGCCGATCGTGGGCGAAATTCAGCACGATTGCCGATTGCGGGTAGGACCATGTGCGGCTGCCTATGCCGGCGCTGGTGCGAACCAGCGAATTGCGGCCGTCGGCGCCGACGACGAAGTCGGCCACGAACGCACTTCCGTCGTCAAGGGTGACGGCCACGGCCGCATCGGTGATGTCGATCGCCTGCGCCTTCGCCGTCAGCCGCTCGATATTGGGCTCGGCGGCGATCGCCGTTTCAAGGATGGCGTTGAGCGCGCTGTTGGGGAAATTGTACCCGAATGCCTCAAGATCGATGTCGCCGGCACGGAAGGAAACGACCGGTGCGCGCAGGAGACGGTCCGTGCCGTCGATGATCCGCATGTGCTTGAGACCGGCGGACTGCGCCTTCAGGTCCTGCCAGATGCCGAGACGGTCGATGAAGGCAATGGACTGGTCCATGAGCGCCGTGGTGCGCCTGTCATCCCGGTTCGCCGGCGGCGCAACGAACGCCACCTTGCGGCCCGCCCTGGCCAACGCCAGCGCTGCCAGCGAACCCGCCGGGCCGGCTCCGATAACACCGATTTCATAATCGCTCATGACCGCCACCTGTCACTTTCGTCTCTTCCGCATATTGCCTCTATTTAGCGCCGGCCGGTGCGCAAATCCATGGGGCGGAACGGCGCAGCCGTCAGATTGTATCCCCTTGGCCCGATTCATTTTTGTGCTGTACGTTACAGGCAAATACAGTATCAGGACTCACATGTGTGGACTTCGGGGCCCTGTCCTCGAAGTGCCGGCCGAAAAAGGGTGGGAACGGCGAACATGAAGATCTTCAACTACAGGCGGGTGCCCTATGCGGAAATCCGGGCGTTCTCCGTCCATATCCTGACGGCGTCCGGCTCGTTTCTGGCCTTTCTCGGCGTCGTGGCGGCGGCGGAACTGCGCTTCATCGACATGTTCTGGTGGCTCGGGCTGGCGCTCGCTGTCGACGGCATCGACGGACCGATCGCCCGCAAGCTGAAGGTGAAGGAGGTCCTGCCGAACTGGTCGGGCACGATGCTGGACAACGTCATCGACTACGTCACCTATGTGCTGCTGCCGGCCTTCGCGCTCTACCAGAAGCACATGATCGGCGAACCCTGGTCCTTCGTGGCAGCCGGCGCGATCGTCATGTCGAGCGCAATCTATTACGCCGACATGGGCATGAAGACCGAGGAGAATTTCTTCTCCGGCTTCCCGGTCGTGTGGAACATGGTCATCTTTTCGCTGTTCGTGGTGGATGCCAGCGAGAATGCCGCCATGGTGGTGATCTTCGTCTCGGTGATCCTGACCTTCCTGCCGATCAACTTCCTGCATCCCGTTCGGGTCGAGCGGCTCCGGCCGCTCAATCTCGGCATATTCCTGCTCTGGTGCCTGTTGGGCGGCATATCGCTTCTCAGGCATTTCGAAATGGCATCCTGGATGGTGTGGTTGTTCATCGCTTGTGGTATCTACCTCTACGTGATCGGAGCGGTACTGCAATTCTTTCCGAATCTCGGGAAAAAGTCAGTCTAGACCAGGAAAAACCACTTCTCGCCACACTGATAATGCTTAGTTTGTTGCGAGATTCCGATTGTATGGCGGGATATTCCGCCGACCGCAGACGCTAGCGGGAGAGGGTATGAGGAAGATAATTGTCACGCTGCTGGTCCTTGCTTGCGGGAGCTTGGGGATGACGGCGGCACGGGCCGATGACAAGCCGAAGATCTGTTTCATCTATGCCGGGTCCAAGACCGACGGTGCCTGGAGCCAGGCCCACGAGCAGGGTCGGCAGGCGCTGCAGGAGAAGTTCGGCGACAAGATCGAGACGACCTACCTGGAGAACATTCTCGAGGGTCCGGAGGCCGAGGGCGTCATTCAGAAGCAGGCCGCTTCCGACTGCCAGATGATCTTCGCAACCTCATTCGGCTTCATGGAGCCGGTCTTGAAGGTGGCTGCGGACTTTCCGGACGTAAGGTTCGAGTATGCCAGCGGCTACAAGGTCTCAGGCAATGTCGCCACCTATACCTCGCGTTTCTACGAGGGGCGCTACATCGCCGGCCAGATAGCGGCCAAGGTTTCGAAGAGCGGTGTCGCAGGCTATGTCGCGTCCTTTCCGATTCCCGAGGTCATCCGCGGGATCGATGCGTTCCTTCTCGGCGCCCGTTCCGTCAATCCTGAGTTCAAGCTGAAAGTCGGCTGGGCCAATGCTTGGTTCGATCCCGGCGTCGAGGCCGATGTGACCAAGGCGCTGATATCCGAGGGCGCCGACGTCATCACCCAGCACACCGATAGCGCCGCGCCGATGCAGGTGGCCGAGGAAATGGGCGTCAAGGCGTTCGGCCAGGCCTCCGACATGATCTCGGTCGGTCCGCATGCGCAGCTGTCGGCGATCATGGACACCTGGGGCGCCTATTATATCCGCCGCGTCCAGGCCTTTCTCGACGGCAAGTGGGAGGCGCAGCGGAGCTGGGAAGGGTTGGCCGACGGTATTCTGACGATGGCGCCCTACACCAACATGCCGGACGACGTGAAGGCGATGGCCGAGGCGACCGAGAAGAAGATCAAGTCCGGGGAGCTCAAGCCTTTCAGCGGGCCTATCCACAAGCAGGATGGCAGTCTCTGGCTTCCGGATGGCGAGACGGCAGACGACCGCACGCTTCTGGGGCTGAATTTCCTGGTCCAGGGCGTGGAAGGCGAGATGCCGCACTGACGTGCGGCAATCGCCTCAGCGGTCCAGTCGTCACCTTAGAATTCCCTTAGCGACAACCTAATTCTGTTGCTATCAATCCCGGCGGCCTGTCGAATGACTGTCGGGTTTCATCCCGCCCACGGGCATGTGGCGAACGATCAATTCGGAGAAGAGAGAATGAACGACCGTACCTGTCTCGCGATCGTCCTTGCCGCCGGCGACAGCACGCGGATGAAATCGAGCAAATCGAAGGTCCTGCATCCGATTGCCGGGCGCCCGATGATTGCCCATGTGATGGCCGCAGTGGCCGCCACCGGGATTGCGGATGCGGCTCTGGTGGTCGGCCGCAATGCCGATGAGGTGACCAAGGCAGCCTCGGTCGAAGGCTTGTCCGTCGAGGCGTTCCTGCAGACCGAGCGGCTTGGAACCGGACATGCTGTGCTTTCGGCACGCGACGCGATCGCGCGTGGCTATGACGATATTCTCGTGACCTATGGCGACGTGCCGCTGGTGACTGCCGCGCCGTTTCTCGCAGCCCGCGAGGGGCTTGCCGCCGGCAATGACGTCGTCGTCATCGGATTCGAGACGGCCAAGCCGACCGGCTATGGCCGGCTGATCGTCGAAAAGGGTGAGCTTCTGGCGATCCGCGAGGAAAAGGATGCGACCGACGAGGAGCGAAAGATCACCCGCTGCAACAGCGGCCTGATGGCGATCAACGGCCGGAAGGCGATTGAACTTCTCAGCCGGATAGGTAACCAGAACGCCAAGGGTGAGTATTACCTGACGGACCTCGTCGAGATCGCCCGCTCACTCGGCGGCCGGACATCGGTGGTCGATGCGCCGGAGGCAGAGCTCGCCGGCTGCAACAACCGCGCCGAACTGGCGATGATCGAACGCTTCTGGCAGGAGCGCCGTCGCCATGAACTCATGGTCTCCGGCGTGACGATGATTGCCCCGGAAACCGTGTTTCTCGCCTATGACACCGAGATCGGCCAGGACGCGCTGATCGAGCCCAACGTCGTGTTCGGCCCGGGTGTGACGATCGATGGCGGCGCGGTGATCCATGCATTCTCGCATATCGAGGGCGCACATGTTTCGGCCGGGGCGTCGGTCGGGCCGTTTGCGCGGTTGCGGCCGGGCGCGGATCTGGCGGAAGGGTCGAAGGTCGGAAATTTCTGCGAGGTGAAGAATGCCGATATCGGCAAGGGCGCCAAGGTCAACCACCTGAGCTATATCGGCGACGCGTCCGTCGGGGCCGATGCGAATATCGGCGCCGGCACAATCACCTGCAATTACGACGGGGTGAACAAGCACCATACGGATATCGGGGCAGGGGCATTCATAGGGTCCAACTCCGCGCTTGTCGCCCCGGTCAATATCGGCGCGAATGCGCTTGTCGCTTCGGGCAGCGTGATCACGGAGAACGTTCCCGACGAAGCGCTCGCGCTCGGCCGCGCCCGCCAGGAGGTGAAGCCGGGTCGGGCGACCGTGATCCGCGAGCGCAACCTTGCCATCAAGGCCGCCAAGAAAGCCGCGAAGGATGCCGGCCGCTAAGGTCAGCAGTGACGGAGGCAATTTGTCCATTAACCTGCCGAAATTCAATGTGAATCGGCAAGTATTGCGTATTGCGCCGGAATGGTTAGGAGTGCGGCAACCGAGTGAAAAGCGCAGGGTTGTTGCATGTGCGGAATTGTTGGAATTGTCGGCAAGTCGCCGGTCGCGGAACGGCTGGTCGATGCGCTGAAGCGTCTGGAATATCGCGGTTATGATTCCGCTGGCGTTGCGACCGTTCATGACGGCGTAATGGATCGGCGGCGGGCGCCCGGCAAGCTCTTCAACCTGGAAAAGAAGCTCGATGGCGAGCCGCTGGCTGGTCTTACGGGCATTGCGCACACCCGCTGGGCGACGCATGGCGTTCCCAACGAGACCAATGCGCATCCGCATTTCGTCGACGGTGTTGCCGTGGTCCACAACGGCATCATCGAGAACTTTTCCGAACTGCGGGATGAACTCACCGCCGCCGGCGCCGTCTTCTCGACGCAGACCGACACCGAAGTCGTCGCGCATCTGGTGGCGCACTATCTCAAAGCCGGCATGTCCAACCGCGAGGCGGTTCTGGCGACGCTCGGGCGGGTGACCGGCGCGTTCGCGCTGGCGGTGATGTTCCGCAATGATCCCGGCACCATCATCGGTGCGCGCTCCGGTCCGCCGCTTGCCATCGGCTATGGGCGGGGCGAGATGTTCCTCGGTTCCGACGCGATCGCGCTCTCGCCGTTCACCAGCGAGATTACCTATCTCGCCGACGGCGACTGCGCTGTGATCACGGCCGAGGATGCGGAGATCATCGACTTCTCCGGCAAGCCGGTCAGCCGTGCGCGGCAGATCTCGCAGGCGACTGCCTATGTCGTCGACAAGGGCAACCACAAGCATTTCATGGAGAAGGAAATCTACGAGCAGCCCGAGGTGATCTCGCATGCGCTCGGACACTACGTAGACTTCTCCACCAATCGCGTCTCGAAGGTTGCCGAAGGGATCGACTTCGCTTCCGCGACGGGTCTGGCGATTTCCGCCTGTGGCACGGCCTATCTCGCCGGATTGATCGGCAAGTACTGGTTCGAGCGTTATGCGCGCTTGCCGGTCGAAATCGACGTTGCGTCGGAGTTCCGCTACCGCGAGATGCCGCTTTCGCCCTCGCAGGCGGCGCTCTTCATTTCGCAGTCCGGCGAGACGGCCGATACGCTGGCGTCGCTGCGCTATTGCCGCGAGCAAGGGCTGAAGATCGGTGCGGTCGTCAACGTGACCGAATCGACGATTGCCCGTGAGGCGGACGCCATCTTCCCGACGCTTGCCGGCCCGGAGATCGGGGTCGCCTCCACCAAGGCGTTCACCTGCCAGCTCGGCGTACTGGCGTCGCTGGCGATCGCGGCGGCCAAGGCGCGCGGCACGATCGATGCGGCGGACGAACAGGCCATGGTCAAGCACCTCGCCGAAATGCCGCGCATCATGTCGCGGGTTCTGAACCTCATCCAGCCGCAGATGGAATCGCTGGCGCGCGAACTGTCCCGCTGCCGGGACGTGCTCTATCTCGGCCGCGGCACGAGCTATCCGCTGGCCATGGAAGGCGCGCTGAAGCTCAAGGAAATCTCCTACATCCACGCCGAGGGCTATGCCGCTGGCGAATTGAAGCATGGTCCGATCGCACTGATCGACGAAAACATGCCGGTGATCGTGATCGCGCCGCATGACCGGTTCTTCGAGAAGACCGTCTCCAACATGCAGGAGGTCGCGGCGCGCGGCGGCAGGATCATCTTCATCACCGACGAAAAGGGCGCTGCGGCATCCAACCTGCCGACCATGGCGACGATCGTCCTGCCGAATGTCAACGAGATCATCGCGCCGATGGTCTTCTCGCTGCCGATCCAGCTGATCGCCTACCATACCGCCGTCTTCATGGGCACGGACGTCGACCAGCCACGCAACCTCGCCAAGTCGGTCACGGTGGAATAAGAGACATCGTCCGGCGGAACGACGTCCTGCGCTTTTTGCCGATTCGTCAACGACTGCTGCTGCCAATGCGGGGAACATATTTTGGGCGTCTTGTCCTCTGTCTGGAGACGGTTGCGGAGCACATGGCGGCGTCCAAAAGGAGGGCAGGGCGAGGGCCACCGGAAGGCCTCGGCCGAGGAACCGGCGCTGTCATTCGAATCGTCGAGCGCTCTGTTCGAGGCAATGGCCGGTGCCGCCGAAATCTATGGAGAATACGGCGCCGGCAAGTCGACGATCTGGGTTCACCGGAATACCTCTGCAGAGATCATCTCCGTTGATACGAATGCGCAGTGGCTGTCGACAGTGGAAGATGCTGTCGGCCCGTCAGACCGTCTTCAGCTCCGGTACGTGGACGTCGGTCCCGTCGGTGAATGGGGGCGGCCGGACAGTTACGCCAGGCGGGATTCCTTCGACGGCTATCTCGAGGCAATCTGGAAATGTGATGCCAAGCCACAAGTGGTCCTGATCGACGGCAGATTTCGCGTCGCGTGTTTCCTGACATGCCTGAAGAATGCCGACCCGGGCACCGTGATCCTCTTCGACGACTATGCCTACAGGCCCTACTACCACATTGTCGAAGAGATTCTTCCGCCCCAGCAGCGTACCGACAGAATGGCCGTTTTCATCGTTCCCGAGCAGCGCGACTTTCCGCGCATAGCGGAGATGCAGGGCATGTTCAGGATGGTCATGGACTGAAGCTTTTGGAGGCCTGCGTCGACATAGCTGTTGTAATGCCCGGTCGCTTCCGGCATTGTCTTGAAGGCTGCCCGCCCATCCTCCTTAAAACCGATTGATTGCTATGTCCGAAGAGCTGAAACGCGATTCCTTTGCCTCCAGATTGCGGAACAATTTCCTCGCCGGGCTTGTCATCTGCGCCCCGATCGCCATCACGATCTGGCTGACGCTTTCCTTCATCCGCTGGGCCGACAGCTGGGTGACGCCCTATATTCCGCCCTACTACAATCCGGAGAAATATCTGCCGATCGCCATTCCCGGCCTCGGTCTCTTGATTGCGATGATCATCATCACGCTGATCGGCTTTCTCGGCAAGAACCTGATCGGACGGTCGATCTTCAGTTTCGGTGAATCGATCCTGCACCGGATGCCGTTGGTCCGGACGCTGTACAAGAGCCTGAAGCAGATTTTCGAGACCGTCCTGAAAGAGCAGTCGACATCCTTCCGCAAGGTCGGGCTGATCGAGTTTCCGACACCGGGCACCTGGGTGATCGCCTTCATCTCGTCGGAACCGCAGGGCGAACTTGCGGAGAAATTCGGCACGATCGGACAGGAAATGGTGGCCGTCTTCGTGCCCCCGACGCCAGTGCCGACCGCAGGCTTCCTGCTCTATGTGCAGAAGGACAAGATCGTGCCGCTCGACATGTCGCCGGAGGATGCGACGAAGCTTCTGATCTCCGGCGGCATCATTACGCCCGAATACAAATCGAAGCTCGTAAAGACACCCGAAGAAGCCTGATCAGCCGGCGCTCAGGAAGCGCACGGCTTCGTCGCGGCGGTGGAAATAGAGCAGGGTTCTGAGTGCATCACCGCGTGGTGACAGAAGGTCGGGGTCCTTGTCGATCATGTAGGACGCGTCGCGGCGGGCGGTTTCCAGCAAGTCTCCATGCGCCTCAAGGCTCGCGAAGCGGAAACCCGGCGTGCCGGACTGGCGGGTACCCAAAAGCTCGCCTTCGCCGCGCAGGCGTAGGTCTTCCTCGGCGATAACGAAGCCGTCCTCGGTGTCGCGCATGATCGACAGCCGGGCGTGGCCCGTGTCGCCGAGCGGGCCCTTGTAGAGCAGGATGCAGCTGGATGCCTCCGCGCCACGGCCGACGCGGCCGCGCAGCTGGTGCAACTGGGCAAGCCCGAAGCGTTCGGCATGCTCGATGACCATGATCGTCGCATCGGGCACGTCGACGCCGACCTCTACTACGGTCGTTGCCACCAGCAGCCGCAGGTCGCCGGCCTTGAAACCGCCCATGACCTCGTCCTTTTCGAGACCCGACATGCGGCCATGGACGAGACCGACGCCGGGGCCAAGTTCCCGGGTCAGGACGGCGTGGCGTTCTTCTGCCGACATGAGGTCGGAGACATCGGATTCCTCGACCAGAGGGCAGATCCAGTAGGCTTTCTTGCCCTCGGCGATCGCTGTCTTTAGTCGGCTAATGATATCGGCGATCCGTTCCATCGGGACTGTGACGGTCTGAACGGGTTTCCGCCCGGCGGGCTTTTCGGTGAGCTTGGAGACGTCCATGTCGCCGAAGGCGGCAAGCACCAGCGTCCGGGGAATGGGGGTGGCGGTCATGACGAGCATGTGGGGCGAGATACCCTTGGCGGTCAGCCGCAGCCGCTGGTGGACGCCGAAGCGGTGCTGTTCGTCGACGACGGCAAGCAGGAGGTTTTGATAAACGACACTGTCCTGGAAAAGAGCGTGTGTGCCGAGAATGATCTGTGCCTCGCCGCTGGCAATCCGCTCCAGCGCTTCGCGGCGCTCGGCGGCCTTCATCTTGCCGGTGAGGATTTCCACGGTGATCCCGGCGGCTGTGGCCAGCGGCGTGATCGTCGCCAGATGCTGGCGGGCGAGAATTTCCGTCGGCGCCATCAGAACGGCCTGGCCGCCGCTTTCGACCGCCGCCGCCATCGCCATCAGCGCCACCAGCGTCTTGCCGGCGCCAACATCGCCCTGCAGCAGGCGCAGCATCCGGTCCGTGCCCGCCATGTCCTTGAGGATGTCGGCGATGGCCAGCGTCTGGCTGTTTGTCAGCGAGAAGGGCAGGGACGCGGCAATCTTTTCGCGCAGCACGCCCTTGTCCTGAACCGGGCGCCCGGCGACCTTGCGGATGCGTTGGCGAACCAATGCCAGGGACAGCTGCCCGGCCAGGAACTCGTCATAGGCAAGCCGCCGGCGGGACGGCGATTGCGGATCGATGTCGGCCTCGTCGCGCGGATTGTGGAGGCAGTCGAAGGCCTCTTTGAGCGATGGAAAGCGCTGCTTGCCGGTGAACGCCGCATCCAGCCATTCCGGCAGATCGGGCAGGCGTTCCAGGCTCTGTTCGATGGCACGACGAAGCACCTTTGGCGAGAGGCCGGCAGTGAGAGGATAGACCGGTTCGACGAGTGGCAGTTCGCCGGCGCGGTCCTCGGTGACCATATGGTCCGGGTGGACCATGGAGGCGCGGCCGTTGAACCAGTCGATCTTGCCGGAGACGATGACCGTTTCGCCCTCGGGCAGAGACTTTTCCAGCCAGGAGGACTTGGCATGGAAGAAGACGAGCGTCAGTTCGCCGGTGTCGTCGTGCAGATAGACGCGGTAGGGCACGTTCGAGCGGCTGTTCGGCGGCGGCTGATGACGGTCGACGCGCCCCGTCACCGTGACGATCGCGCCTTGCGGCGCCAGCGCGATTCCCGGCTGCTTGCGCCGGTCGATGAGGGCGTAGGGCGCGTGAAACAGCACGTCGATGACGCGGCAGTCGTCTGCATCCTCACGGCCGAACAGCCGCGCCAGCGTGTCGGCGAGTTTCGGGCCGACGCCGGCAAGCGATGAAACGGAAGCAAAGAGGGGGTCGAGGAGGGCCGGGCGCATGGCACGAAAAGAGACGACATTCGCGCCATTTGCAAGGCTGACATTTGCGAAATCACCGTCTATAGAAGCGTCAAACGAAAGGTTCCGCTCATGACCGGTCTCTCCCGCACCAGCGCCGATCTCGATCCCCGCCGCCGCCGCATCCTGTTTCGCTGCTGGCACCGCGGCATTCGCGAAATGGATCTGGTGCTCGGCCAGTTTGCCGAAGAGAACATTGGCGACCTCTCCGACGATCAGCTCGACGAGCTCGAGGTGATCATGAAGGAGGAGGACAATGATCTGGTGAAATGGGTGACCGGCGCGGAGGCGACGCCCGAACGGATGCTGACGCCCTTGTTTTCCAAAATCTGTTCCTATGTTCCGGATTTCGATCCGAAGACAGCCCCTTGAGAATTTCCGTAAGGTCCCATGATACCCGGTTTTGATGCCAAGAGACTGGCGGAAGACGCCTCCGCCCTGACCGTCGGCAATGTGCCTTCCGGCATGGAGCCGCTGCTGATCGCCGAACTGGCGCGCACCGGCAAGCCCGTGGCCTATGTCGTCTCCGACGGACAGGTGGTCAGCGATCTCGAACAGATGCTCGGCTTCTTTGCGCCGGAAATTCCTATCCTGAGTCTGCCGGCCTGGGACTGTCTGCCCTACGACCGGGTGTCACCGAGCGCTGACACGTCTGCCCGCCGTCTGTCCGCACTGGCCGGGCTCGTGGCGCATCAGAAGAAGCCGCATGCGGCGATCGTGCTGGTCACCGTCAATGCCATGCTGCAGCGTCTGACGCCGGCGCCGGTGATCGAGAGCCTGACCTTCTCGGCAAGACCCGGAAATCAGATCCGGATGGAAGCGATTGCCGACCGGCTGGCGGCGAACGGCTTCGAGCGCGTGCCGACGGTGCGCGAGGTCGGCGAATTCGCCGTGCGCGGCGGCATTCTCGACGTCTATGTGCCGGGCGCGGACGAGCCGGTGCGGCTCGACTTCTTCGGCGATACGCTGGAATCGATCCGCTCCTTCGATCCGGCCAGCCAGCGTACCACCGGCCAGGCAAAGTCGCTCGACCTCAACCCGATGAGCGAAGTGAGCCTGACGCCGGAGACGATCAGCCGCTTCCGGAAGAATTATCTGAGCCTGTTCGGCGCGGCCACCCGCGACGATGCGCTCTATGCGGCGATCTCCGAAGGGCGACGATATGCCGGCATGGAGCATTGGCTGCCGCTGTTCCACGACGAGCTTTCGACAGTCTTTGATTACCTTTCCGGCTTCCGCATCGTCACCGATCATACGGCGTTGCAGGCGGCCGAGGAGCGCTTCAAGCTGATCGAGGACTATTACGACGCGCGGCGGACGACCGGCGATTCCGGCAAGGCCGGCTTTTCGCAAGGCACGCCTTACAAGCCGGTGCCGCCGGACATGCTTTATCTCGGTGCCGATCAGTTCAAGGCCGGTCTGGACGCCTTTGGCGCCATCCGCCTGTCGCCCTTCAACGAGCATGAGGGCGAAACGCGGCCCGTCGTCAATCTCGACGCCCATGCCGGACCGCGCTGGGCAACCTCGGCTCTGGAAGCGAAAGCGGAAACCGACCGCGTCAATGTCTTCGACATCGCCGTCAAGCATATCGCCGACAAGCGCGCCAAGGGTTCGAAGGTGCTTATCGCCGGCTGGTCGGAAGGCTCCCTCGATCGTCTGCTGCAGGTGCTGGACGAGCATGGGCTCGAGAAGATCAAGCCGATCGAGAGCTTCAAGGAACTCGGGCAGCTGAAGAAGGGTGAGGCGGCCTCGACCGTTCTGAGCCTTGAATCCGGTTTCGAGGTGGGCGACGTCGCCATCATCGGCGAGCAGGATATTCTCGGCGACCGCATGGTGCGCCGCTCCAAGCGGCGCAAGCGCGGCGCGGACTTCATCTCCGAGGTGGCGGGGCTGGAGGAGGGCGCGCTCGTCGTCCACGCCCAGCACGGCATCGGCCGCTTCGTGGGGCTGGAAACCATCCAGGCCGCCGGCGCGCCGCATGCCTGCCTGCTCTTGCACTATGCCGACGAGGCCAAGCTCTATCTGCCGGTCGAAAATATCGAACTTCTGTCGCGCTACGGCTCGTCGGACGGGTCGGATGCGCAGCTCGACAAGCTCGGTGGCGTCGCGTGGCAGGCGCGCAAGGCGAAGCTGAAGAAGCGGCTCCTCGACATGGCGGGCGCATTGATCCGCATCGCAGCGGAACGGGTGACGCGTCATGCGCCGGCGCTCGTTGCGCCGGATGGCATTTACGACGAGTTCGCGGCCCGCTTCCCCTATGACGAGACGGAAGACCAGTTAAACGCCATCGAGGCGGTGCGCGAGGATCTCGGCGCCGGAAAGCCGATGGACCGTCTGATCTGCGGCGATGTCGGCTTCGGCAAGACGGAAGTGGCATTGCGCGCGGCCTTCATTGCCGCAATGAACGGCGTCCAGGTGGCGGTCGTCGTGCCGACGACGCTGCTCGCCCGCCAGCATTTCAAGACCTTCTCCGAACGCTTCCGCGGACTTCCGATCCGCGTGCAGCAGGCGTCCCGCCTTGTCGGCGCCAAGGAACTGGCGCTGACCAAGAAGGAAGTGTCCGAAGGCAAGACCGACATCGTCGTCGGAACCCATGCACTGCTCGGCTCCGGCATCAAGTTTGCCAATCTCGGCCTCCTGATCATCGACGAGGAGCAGCATTTCGGCGTCAAGCACAAGGAGCGGCTGAAGGAACTGAAGTCCGACGTGCATGTGGTGACGCTGTCGGCAACGCCGATCCCGCGCACGCTGCAACTGGCCATGACCGGCGTGCGCGAACTGTCGCTGATCACAACGCCGCCGGTCGACCGTATGGCGGTGCGCACCTTCATCTCGCCGTTCGATCCGCTGGTGATCCGCGAGACGCTGATGCGCGAGCATTATCGTGGCGGCCAGAGCTTCTATGTCTGCCCGCGTCTTGCCGACCTTGCCGATATCCATGCCTTCCTGCAGTCGGACTGCCCCGAGCTGAAGGTAGCCGTCGCCCATGGCCAGATGGTGGCGGGCGAGCTCGAGGACATCATGAACGCCTTCTATGACGGGCGCTACGACGTGCTTCTGTCGACGACCATCGTCGAATCCGGCCTCGACGTGCCGACCGCCAACACGCTGATCGTCCATCGCGCCGACATGTTTGGCCTCGCCCAGCTTTACCAGCTGCGCGGCCGCGTCGGCCGTTCCAAGGTGCGTGCGTTCGCGCTGTTCACGTTGCCGGCCAACAAGACGCTGACGGCGACCGCCGAGCGACGCCTGAAGGTGCTGCAATCGCTTGATACGCTGGGCGCCGGCTTCCAGCTTGCCTCACACGATCTCGATATCCGCGGCGCCGGCAACCTGCTCGGCGAAGAGCAGTCCGGCCATATCAAGGAAGTCGGCTTCGAGCTTTACCAGCAGATGCTGGAAGAGGCCGTCGCCGAGGTGAAGGGCGAGGAAGAAATCCACGACAGCGGCTGGTCGCCGCAGATTTCCGTTGGCACGCCGGTGATGATCCCGGACGAATACGTGCCGGACCTGCACCTGCGTCTCGGCCTCTATCGCCGTCTCGGCGAAATCCGGGACCTGCAGGAAATCGACGCGTTCGGCGCGGAGATGATCGACCGCTTCGGGCCCCTGCCGATCGAGGTCCAGCACCTCCTGAAGATCGTCTACATCAAGGCGCTCTGCCGCAAGGCCAATGTCGAGAAGCTGGAAGCGGGGCCGAAGGGCATCGTTGTGCAGTTCCGCAACAAGGAATTCCCGGATCCGGCCAGCCTTGTCGGCTTCATCGCCAAGCAGGGTTCGATGGCGAAGATCCGTCCGGATCAGAGCGTGTTCTTCCTGCGCGACCTGCCGACCCCGGAAAAGCGCCTTGCCGGCGCCGGCGTCATCATGACCCAGCTGGCGGGGCTGCTGAAGTAGCGTTCCTGTCGTCAGGATTTGTCAGGGCGTCGTCGCTGATGGCGACGGCGGCCTGCGTGTTGGGAGCAACCGGCGGCGGCATGGCGACGCCACGCTTGCGCTCGCGCACCAGCGTGATCAGTCCGGAGCCGACGATCAGGCCGATACCGAGCAGCATCGGCGCGTCGACGCCGTCTCCGAAGATCAGGTAGCCGAGAATGATCGCCCAGATCATCTGGCTGTACTGGATCGGGCTGACGACAGCGGCCGGTGCATAGAAGGTCGCATACATCAGGAGCACGTTGCCTAGCGCTCCGAGGATGCCGTAGCCGAGCAGCAGCAGCCATTCGTTCCCGCCCGGCATAGTGAAGGTCGGCGCCATCACGCCGGCGCAGATGATCAGCGCGCCGAGCGAGCCGGCCCCAAACAGCGAGATGCTCTTTTCCGCCGGGCCGATGCCACGCATGATGACGATGTTGATCGCGGCGGCCAGACCGGCGACGAGGGCGGCGACGTGACCGATGCCGAGCTCTCGAAAGCCGGGGCGCAGGACGACCAGAACGCCGATGAAGCCGAGAATGACGGCGCTCCATCGACGGATTCCGACTTCTTCCTTGAGGAAGATGACCGACATGATGGTGACGAAGGACGGCAGCAGGAAGATCAGCGAGAAGGCTTCCGCCATGGAGAGATGCGTAAACGCCGTGACGCTGGTGATGGCGCCGATCGCCGAACAGACGAAGCGCAACAGCCAGAGCGGCCGGTTGACGCTGCGCACCGTATCCAGCCAGCGATCCGTCCGCTTCTTCAAGAAGGGCAGGGCAAGCAGCGAGAGCAGCGCGCCGAAGAAGGCCGATTCGTAAGGCGGGATGCGGCCTTCGATCAGCTTTACAGAGGCATCGCTGAAGGAGAAGGCGGCAAACGAGCCGAAAGCGATCAGCACGCCCTTGAGGACAAAATCATTGCGCATGGTTCACGGTCACTTGGAAACGGGAGGTTGAGACGTTCAGTCGGTCGGGCGCATCCGTGATCCGTCAGCCGGCGGTCCTCGACATTCGCCGGCTCCTCCCTGCGGCATACGCCGCACCATACCAGCAGGATGTCAAACCTGGCCGCCGCATCCTGTGTGGCGAAAGCGCTCAGACAAGATCTGCTCTAAGACCGCGAGCCTGTTGCGTCAATTCAGATTCGCGCTGCCGCGTTCCTTCTCGGCGGCAATCTGCCGAAAGGCGTTGGCGAGCACCTGTGCGGGCTGGGCACCGCTGACGGCGTATTTCTGGTCGATGATGATGAAGGGAACGCCGCTGACGCCCATCTTCTGCGCCTGCTCAATCTCCTGCTTTATGGTGTCCTTGTCGGCGTCCGAGTAGAGAAGACGCTCGACGACGGCGCGGTCGAGGCCGGCTTGCTGCCCGATATCGAGAAGGACGGCCGGATCGCCGACATTGCGGCCTTCCTCGAAATTCGCCTTGAACAGCAGATCGACGGCCCTGAGATGAACGTCGTTGCCTTCCTGCATCGCCCAGTGGATGAGGCGATGGGCATCGAGCGTATTCGGGCCGATCTTGATTTTGTCGAAGTGGTAGTCGAGCCCGTCTTCCTTGCCGAGCTCCGTCAGCTGGGCATGGGCGCGGTCAAGGGCTTCCTCGCCGCCGAACTTCGCGGCCAGATGCGCGCGCTGATCGACGCCTTCCGGCGGGAAGTCGGGATTGAGCTGGAAGGGACGGAAGGTGACGTCCGCGGCGATGCCCTGCGGTTCGACTTCGGCGAGTGCCTTTTCCAGCCGGGCCTTGCCGAGGTAGCACCAAGGGCAGACGACGTCAGAGACGACATCGATGACGAGCTTTTCCATGAACGGGGTCCTTCCGGCTTTGGCGTTCTGCCAGACCTAGGCCGGAAGGCATCGAACTTCAAGGCGTTACCCCAAGGTAACCACCCGTCTTCCTGCTACTGCGCCCGGGCGTCCCACCATGTCTCGAGCTGATAGCCGTAGAGCGGTGCCTTTTCGACATGGTCTATGAACTTCCAGCGCGCAACCCATTGTTCGCCGACGTAATAGAGCGGGATCACGTAATGGCCGGCGACCAGAAGGCGGTCATAGGCGCGCACTGCGGCGGTGAAATCTTCCTGGCTGCGCGCCTGCAACATCGCGTCGATCATCCGGTCGATATCCGGATCGGCCACGCCGGCATAGTTGAACGTGCCCTCCATGTCCTTCGAAACCGAGCCCCAGCGGTAAAGCTGCTCGGCGCCGGGCGAGAGGGAGGACGGATAGGCCTTGATGATGACGTCGTAGTCGTAGCTGTTGGAACGGCTCTGGTATTGCGCGTCGTCGACGGTGCGGATCGCCATGTTGATGCCGATCAGCTTCAGCGTCCGCTGGTAGGCGAGCGCCATCTTTTCCTGGTCGGCGTTCTGCGTCATCACCTCGAAGGCGAGCGGTTTGCCGTCCGGTCCGACCATCTGCCGGCCCTGGATCGTGTAGCCTGCCTGCTTGAAGAGGTCGACGGCCTTGCGCAGCACCTTTCGGTCGCTGCCCGAGCCGTCCGTGACTGGCATTTCATAGGTGCCGGCGAGAATGGCGGGATCCATCTTGTCCTTGGCCGGGCCGAGCAGCTTCAATTCGCGTTCATCGGCTGCGTGGCCATAGGCGCCAAGATCGGAATTCTGCCAGAAGCTTTCCGTGCGATGGAACTGGTTGCCGTAGAGGTTCTTGTTCATCCACTCGAAATCGAGCGCCCAGGTCAGCGCCTCGCGCAGCGTCTCGTTCTGGAAGAGCGGGCGGCGGAGATTGAAGACGAAGCCGAGCATGCCGGATGGCAGGCCGGGCTTGACGGTCTCCTTGACCACGTCGCCATTCTGGACGGCCGGGAAATCATAGGCGCGGGCCCAGTGGGTGGCGTCACCTTCCGGATAGACGTTGACGTTGCCCTTCTTGAAGGCCTCGAACAGGGTCGCCTGCTGCAGGAAGTATTTGACGGTGATCTTGTCGTAATTGTCGAAACCGACCTTTGCGGGAATGTCCTTGCCCCAGTAATTCGGGTCGCGTTCGTAGACGATCTGCTCGCCCGGCGTGATCGACTTGATCTTGTAGGGCCCGGATCCGACCGGAATGTCGAGCGATGTCTGCTCGAACGTGTCGGCGTTGACCGCATGCTTCGGCAGGATCGGCGACATGGCGATGATCAGTGGCGTCTCGCGGTTCGCCTTGTCGTTGAAGGTGAAACGGACACTGTTCTCGCCGACCTTCTCCATCTTCTCGACTGTCTTCAGCCGGTTGTTGTAGGGCGGGCGACCCTTCTCGGCGAGCAGGTTGAACGAGAAGATCACATCGTCCGCGGTGACCGGCTGTCCGTCCTGCCAATGCGCCTTGGGATTGAGGTTGAATTGGATATAGGTGCGGTCGTCGTCCCACTCGACGCTTTCTGCCAGAAGTCCGTAGAGGCTGAAGGGCTCGTCGGAAGACCGCGTCATCAGCGATTCGTAGAAGAGATTGCCGTATTCCGGGTCCCAGATGCCGCGGGCGGTTGTGCGCATTCCCTTCAGGACGAAGGAGTTCAGGCTGTCGAACGTGCCGACGACGCCATAGGTGATCTCGCCGCCCTTCTTCACATCCGGATTGACGTAAGGGAAGTTCTTGAAGTCGGATGGCAGCGCCGGATCGCCATGCATCGCGATGCCGTGGACTGGCTCGGCATGGCCAAGAGCGGGAGCCAGAAGCATGGAAAGGCAGAGGAGAAGGCGGCGCATTTCACGGTATCCCATAGTGTGCGGACGATTCCCCAGGACGTTACCATGGGCTGCGGCATTTCCAACCTTTGACCTTGCGGAAGCGGCCTTTGTTGGGCCGGAGATCAAAAAATCCGAAAGAAATACTGGATATCGCGATTGTGGCAATGTAACAGGATGAGCGGAAAGACCGGGGTCATCCAATTGCCTTATTTGGGAGACAGGTGATCACCTCATGTGACCCGAGACGCGGAAGGCCGGCAGGAAGCCGCCACCGTTTCAATTTCAGGAGATGGAATTCGTTATGATCTCAATCGCGCGTAAAATTCTTCCGGCCATTGCAGCTACGCTTGCTCTGGGCACTGGCTACGGCGCGCTGCCGGCTGTCGCCCAGGACGCGCCTGCCGCCGGCCAGCCGCCGCTTGGCTGGTTCAAGACCTGCAACAAGCAGGAAGACAACGACATCTGCCTCGTCCAGAACATCGTTCGCGCCAATAACGGCCAGATGCTGACCGCCGTTGCGCTGATCAGCGTCGAAGGCAAGGTGAACCGCAAGCTCTTGCAGGTGTCGGTTCCGTCCGCCCGCCTGATCCAACCGGGTGTGCAGATGCAGATCGACGGCGGCCAGGGCCAGCAGGTTCCCTATGCCGTCTGCCTTCCGGACCGTTGCACGGCCGAGGTTCCGCTGACCGACGCGATGATCGCTTCCTTGAAAAAGGGTGGCGAGGTCGTCTTCACCTCGATCAACTTCCGCCGCGCGCCGAACCCGATCAAGGTCAGCCTCAGCGGTTTCACGGCGGCCTATGATGGCGAGCCGATGTCGGAATCGAAGCTTGCCGAAACCCAGCGCAGCCTTGAGGAAAGCATGCAGAAGAAGGCCGAAGAGGCCCGCAAGAAGCTTGAAGACGCGCAGAACGCCGCCAAGCAGTCCGAAAACAACTGATCGGATCGCCGCGCACGCGCATTTCATCAATGGACCCGGCTCTCGAGCCGGGTTTTTTGTTGTATGAAGGGCGCAGGCCACAGCCCCGCCGTCTCACTGCCGAACTGGAATTGCCATGAACAACAACGTCATCAAATTCGAGCGCCCGAAGAAGCCGAAGGAAAAGCGGCCTATGTCGCCGCGCATGCAGAAGATGCTGATCATCGCCGGCATTATCCTCGGCATTGCCGCGGTCTACACCTATTATGCGCTGACCTTGCCGGGGCAGGCTGGCGTCTGAATTTTTGAGGGAGTTGGCAAGTGGCGACCCCTGCAGGATTCGAACCTGCGACCATCGGCTTAGAAGGCCGGTGCTCTATCCAGCTGAGCTAAGGGGCCGTTTGCCTGGAAAAGCGGTCAAATGGCGATAGTCGCCCGCCGGGCCTCAATGGGTCCAGGGCTGAGTGCGGCTGTAGCGGAAATTGTCCGTGTAGGATAGCGACTTGCGGGTCGCTTCCTTGGGCTGGATCACCCGGTATTCGATCCCCTTGCGCTTGGCGTAGGCTTCGGCTTCTTCCTGCGTTTCGAAGGTCAGCTTGACCTGCTGCAGCATGTCCGATGACGAAGTGTAGCCCATGATCGGATCGATCTTGCGGGCAACGCTCTGATCGAATTCGAGTACCCAGAGATGCGTCTTTGCCTTTCCGGACTGCATGGCGGTCTTGGCGGGACGGTAGATCTTGGCAGACATGGTTCGAACACGCTCCGAATGAAGGTTCCGACGATATTGTTCCACAATTTGAACCGAATGTCTTTCCATTCCGTTCAAGGCGGCTGGTCGGAGTGGAGAGATTCGAACTCCCGACCCTCTGGTCCCAAACCAGATGCGCTACCAGGCTGCGCTACACTCCGTTTGACCAACGAAGCGGGGATACACGTTTCGTTTCCGCGCTGCAATAGCAATTTGAGCTTGTGCATAGACTGGCTGATGCCGGCCGGCGCATTGCTTGACGGGCAGGGCAGAATTGGAAAGGATCGCGTTCCATTCCCTTTCACACCGCCCACTCTTCCAGGACATTCCATGCTTGACCTGATCATCAAGAACACCAATCTTCCCGACGGCCGCACAGGGATCGACATCGGCATTGCGCAGGGCCGGATCGCGGCTGTCGAGGCCGGCATCGAAGCGGACGGCGCCGAGGTCATCGATGCGACGGGGCGGCTGGTCTCGCCACCCTTCGTCGATCCGCATTTTCACATGGATGCCACACTGTCGCTCGGCCTGCCGCGAATGAACGTGTCGGGCACGCTTCTCGAAGGAATCGCGCTTTGGGGAGAGCTGCGGCCGATCCTGACGCGCGAGGCGTTGGTGGAGCGCGCGCTGCGCTACTGCGATCTTGCCGTTTCGCAGGGGCTCCTGTTCATCCGCAGTCACGTCGATACGTCCGATCCGCGACTGGTGACGGTCGAGGCCATGCTGGAGGTGAAGGAGAAGGTAAGGCCCTATATCGACCTGCAGCTCGTCGCTTTTCCGCAAGACGGATATTTCCGCGCCAAGGATGGCGTCGAATCGCTCAATCGCGCGCTGGACATGGGCGTCGACATCGTCGGCGGTATTCCGCATTTCGAGCGGACCATGGACGAGGGCCGTCAATCGGTGGAGGCATTGTGCCGGATTGCGGCCGAACGCGGCCTGCCGGTCGACATGCATTGCGACGAGACCGACGATCCGATGTCCCGCCACATCGAGACGCTGGCGGCGGAAACGGTGCGGTTCGGGCTGCAGGGCAGGGTGGCCGGTTCTCACCTGACCTCCATGCACTCGATGGACAACTACTACGTCTCCAAGCTCATCCCGCTTATGGCGGAGGCTCAGATCAACGTCATCCCCAATCCGCTGATCAACATCATGCTGCAGGGGCGGCACGACACCTACCCGAAGCGGCGCGGCATGACGCGTGTGAAGGAGCTGATGGAGGCCGGGCTCAATGTCTCCTTCGGCCATGACTGCGTGATGGACCCCTGGTATTCCATGGGCTCCGGCGACATGCTGGAGGTCGGACACATGGCGATCCATGTGTCGCAGATGGCCGGCATCGAGGACAAGCGGAAGATTTTCGAAGCGATCACAGTCAATTCGGCGAAGACGATGGGCCTTGAGGGCTATGGTCTCGCCAAGGGCTGCAATGCCGACCTCGTGATCCTGCAGGCGCGCGATCCGCAGGAGGCGCTGCGGTTGAAGGCGAATAGGCTCGCGGTGATCAAGGGCGGCAAGCTGATTGCGCGGTCCGCGCCGCGCGTCAGCGACATCTTCCTGGCCGGCAGGCCAGGCTCGGTGGATGCTTCCGCCTACGCGCCGAAAGCCTGATCAGGCCGGTTGAGCCGACGGTTCCTGCGGCCGCGGAAAGGGCCGGAAGGTTATGGCGACCGCGAAGGCGCCGAGACCGAGGACAGAGCAGGTGATGTACATCAGGCCGTAGCTGCCGGTCGTATCGTAGATCCAGCCGCCGAGCACCGGGCCGGTCGCCATGCCGAGGCCGCCGGCCATGCCCGTGCCGCCCATGATCGTGCCCATCATCTTCATCGGGAAGTTTTCGCGAACCAGCACGGCATAGAGCGGCATGATGCCGGCATAGATGAAGCCGAAGATGGCGGCGACCAGATAGAACTGGAACAATTCGCGGGCGAAGTAATAGCCCATGGCGCCTATCGCCTGCGCAAGCAGCCCGGCAACCAGCACGCGCTTGGCGCCGAAGCGGTCGCCCATCAGGCCGAAGCCGATGCGCCCGCCCATGCCGGCAATGCCCTCGACGGAATAGATGGAAACGGCGGCGATGGCCGAAATGCCGCAGATTTCGGCGTAGCTCACGGTGTGGAAGATCGGTCCGGAATGGGTGGCGCAGCAGAAGAAGTTGGTCAGCACAAGGCAGATGAACTGCGGCGAGGTCACGGCCTCGCGCACGGTCATGGCCGGGTTCGGGTCGTCGGCAGTCGGCCCGGCATTGCCGCCCGCGGCGGCCGTCATGACGGGCGGGCGGCGAAGCAGAAGCGCTGTCGGGATGGTGGTGACCGCTACGACGACTGCGAGGATCATCAGCACCTGCTGCCAGTCGCGCGTTTCGGCAAGCCTTGCGGCGAGCGGAGACATGGTGACGGGGGCCAGCCCCATGCCGGCGGAGACCAGGGAGACCGCAAGGCCGCGGCCCGTGCGGAACCAGCCGACGACGGTCGCCATCATCGGGGCGAAGAAGGCCGCGACGGTGCCGCCCATCAAGATGCCGAACGTCAGCTGGAAGGCGAGCAGGGACGAGGCATGCGCGGCCAGCCAGACGCTTGCCGCATACAGGCTGGCACCGACGAGCACGACTGCACGCGCACCGTAACGGTCCGACAGCGCACCCCAGATCATTGAGCTGAAGGCCATCGCCAGGAAGGCGATAGTCATCGCCGCGGAAATGCCGGTCCGTGACCAGCCGGTGGCTGTTGTCATCGGATTGAGGAGGACGGGCAACGAGAACAGCGTTCCCATCGCGATGCAGCCCATCAGGCCGCCGGCCGCAACCATGACCCAGCGATACGGTGACTGCTGCATTGCCCCCTCCGGACCAAAGCGAAGATCCTTTTATGTTGATATCAACATTAAGGCCTTGCCGCAAGAGGTTCGCAACGCCCGTGGTCCGTCAGCCCCACACGCCCTCATGGATGGCTGCAGCCTCGTCCTCGAGCATGGGGCCGATGACTTCCACCTGCCGCTGTCCCGCTGCAAAGACCGTACGGCAGGGGAGGTCGAGCGTCGGGTTCTCAGGGTGGTTGCCGGTGATCGTCTTCAGCTTCGATTCGGAGAGGCCATAGACGACGCGCTTCAAACCGGTCCAGTAGATGGCTCCGGCGCACATGGCGCAGGGTTCGGCGGACGTATAGATGGTGCATTCTTTCAGAAGCTCCATCGGCAGCGTCGTCGACGCCCGAGTCATCAACACGCGTTCGGCGTGGCCCGTCATGTCGTGATCCGGCATGTAGGCGTTGTGCTGGGTCATCAGCACCTTGCTGTCGGGGCCGACCAGTATCGATGCGAAGGGATGGACGCCGGCGGCCTTCGCCTTGGCCGATTCGTCGATGGACTGGCGCAACAGCGCCTCGTGGTCGAGTTCTTCGCACATGATTGCCACGGTATTCGCTCCTGTTTCACTCTCTGCAATGGTGCTGAAACTCGCCTTGATCGCTGCTCTTTTCAAGTGCATCTATTGATATGCATCGTGCGAATTGTTCGCACGTTCGGAGGTTTGCCCGGTGTCCCTGATTTCTCCCGCCGCGATGCTTTTCGATGAAGTGGCACGGATCGGCTCGATCCGGCGGGCGGCCGAGCATCTGAACGTATCGCCGTCGGCGCTCAATCGTCGGATTCTCAATCTCGAAGCCGAATACGGGGTGAAGCTTTTCGAGCGGCTGCCGCGCGGCGTTCGCCTGACGTCCGCCGGGGAGGTGCTGATTGCCGACATCCGCCGGTGGCGGGCCGAACAGGATCGTTCGCGGGTTCGGCTACAGGAGATGCAGGGCCTGCGTCGCGGCCATCTGGCAGTCGGCCTTATGGAATGTCTTGCCGGCGATTTCGCCCGCGACATGTTCGAGACCGTGCAACAGAAATTCTCACGATTCACGCTGGATGTGTTCATTGGCGGTACTGCGCATATCATCGAGAAGCTGCAGGCGAGCGAACTCGATATCGCCATATGTTTCAACGTCGCGGATCTTCCCTATATCCGCAAGCTGGTGACCTTCCAGGTGCCGGCCGGGATCGTCGTGTCGCCGGACCATCCGCTGGCGGCACGCTCCAGCGTGCATCTGAGCGACTGCATGGATTTCCCCTATATCCTGCCGGACGCGACGCTGGCCTCGCGCAAACTCATCGACCGCGCGCTGGAGGCGGCGAATTTCCGCGCGATCCCCAGTCTGGTCACGAATTCCAGCAGCCTTTTGAAGCTTCTGGTCGGCGACGATCGGCACATCGCCTTCCTCGGCCCGGTCAACATCATGCAGGAACTCAAGGAGAACCGGCTGCGCTTTCTGGCGGTTTCAGGGCGGCAGATGCCATATGAGGAATTGTCGCTCGTCACCCGCAGCACGCATGCTCCGAGCGCCGCCGTGCAGGCGATCATTCATCTCTTGAAGGAGCGCATGGAAGCCTTGCCTTACCACAGCAAAGCGGTCTAACGTCCGTGTTGCGTTTTTTGCAACGCACCGCTCGAAACAATATGCTTGTGTGCGCTGCAAAAGCGTCACCAACTACCGGTTATAAGAATGCAAGGGGACATGAGTGGAACTGGGTGATTTGGCAGTAGGTCGGCATGCGTCGGTAGCGCATCCGAATACGGCCGGTGACAGTATGGCACCGGCACATATCCGTTTGGTCATTTCCTGCAATTCAGCACATCGAAATAAGCCGGTCGCCGGTGCGGTCACTCGCAATGGCGCGCAACCGACATTTGCTTCGACGGCTTCGGGTTGAGCAGGGGACACGATGGAAAACAAGCCTTTACCTCGCCTTGAACTGACGGGAATTACCAAGCGGTTTCCCGGCGTTCTGGCGAACGATCACGTCAGTTTCTCGGTTCTGCCCGGTGAGATTCATGCCCTTCTCGGCGAAAACGGCGCCGGCAAGTCGACGCTGGTCAAGATGATCTACGGCATCATGCAGCCGGACGAGGGCGAAATCCGCTGGAACGGCCAGCCAATGACGGTTGCCAATCCGAAGGCTGCCCGCAAGCTCGGCATCGGCATGGTGTTCCAGCACTTCTCGCTGTTCGAAGCGATGACGGTGCTGGAGAACATCGCGCTCGGCATGGATGCTAAAATTCCGGCGCGCGAACTGGAAGCGCGTATTCTCGACGTGATGAAGCAGTACGGGCTGAAGCTGGAACCGCATCGCATCGTGTCCACGCTGTCTGTCGGCGAACGCCAGCGCATCGAGATCGTGCGGGCGCTGCTGCTCAATCCGAGCCTGCTGATCATGGACGAGCCCACCTCGGTGCTGACGCCGCAGGAAGTCGAACAGTTGTTCGTCGTCTTGCGCCAGCTCGCCAAGGAAGGCTGTTCGATCCTCTACATTTCCCACAAGCTGCATGAGATCAAGGCGCTCTGCGATACCGCGACCATCCTGCGCGGTGGCAAGCTGGTCGATACCTGCGACCCGAAGGTCGAAACCTCGCGGTCGATGGCCGAAAAGATGATCGGTGGCGGGTTGAAGGACATCCAGAAGGCCGCCGACCGCTCATTCGGTCAGGACATGCTGATCGTCAACAAGATGGACATGCCGTCGACCGAGGCTTTCGGCACGTCGCTGAAGGACGTCACCTTCACCGTGAAGGCCGGCGAGATCTTCGGTATTGCCGGCGTCGCCGGCAACGGCCAGAACGAACTGCTGCTGGCCCTGTCCGGCGAAACGCCCTCGCTCGGGGCAGATCACATTACCGTCGACGGTGCCCGCATCGGAAAGATGACGGCAAAGCAGCGCCGCCTCTCCGGCATGGCGACGGTTCCGGAAGAGCGCAACGGTCACGCGGCCGTTCCGGACTTCACGCTCTCCGACAATGCTGTTCTGACGGCTCGTGACCGGCTCGGCATGGTGAGGATGGGCCTCATCGATTCCGGTGTCGCGCGGACCTATGCCGGCGAGGTCATCACCTCGTTTTCGGTCAAGGCGCTCGGTCCCGGTTCGATGGCCGGTTCCCTGTCGGGTGGCAACCTGCAGAAATACATCATGGGCCGCGAGATCATGCAGAAGCCGACCGTGCTCGTGGTCAGCCAGCCGACATGGGGCGTCGATGCCGGAGCGGCCGCGGCAATCCATCAGGCGCTGGTCGATCTTGCTGCCGCCGGCTCTGCCATCGTCGTGATCAGCCAGGACCTGGACGAACTGCTGTCGCTCTGCGACACGCTCGCGGTCATCAACGAGGGCCGGCTGTCGAAGTCGATGCGCGTCGTCGATGCGGATATCGAGGAAATCGGATTGCTGATGGGCGGCATACACGGCGAGAGCCACGCGTCCGCAACACAGACCAAGGCGGAGCCCGCCCATGCGCATTAAACTGGAAAAACGCCCCGAGCCCAGTCGGCTGATGTTGGTCGTCACGCCGATCGCCTCGGTGCTGGCGACCATGCTGATCGGCATAATCGTCTTCGACGCCATCGGCGTGAAGGGGCTTCAGGCGGTCATCGACATCTTCCTGACGCCGCTGCTGGCCTCCTACAAGTGGCAGGACGTGGCCGTGAAGGCCGCGCCGCTGATCATCATCGCGCTCGGCCTGTCGCTCGGCAACCGGGCGCAGGTGTGGAACATCGGGGCGGAAGGCCAGTACATCATCGGTGCACTGTGCGCGGCCGGCGTCGGCATTGCCGCAGGCGACGCGGGCGGCGCGCCCGTGATGATCGCGATGATCATCGCCGGCATCATCGGCGGCACGCTTTGGGCCGCCGTTCCCGCCTTCCTGCGCACCCGGTTCAACGTCAACGAAATCCTGTCGACGCTGATGTTCACCTATGTGGCGCTGCAGGTGCTGGGTTATCTCGTCGGAGGCCCGTGGAAGGATCCGAACGGCCGCAATTTTCCGGCAACCGCACCGCTGTCGCCCGACCAGACCCTGCCGATCCTGTTTCCCGGCACGACGATCCACCTGGGTGTCGCGATCGCCGTCATCCTGCCCTTCGTCTTCTGGCTGATCATGTCGCGTTCCGTTTTCGGCTTCCAGATCCGTGTGGTCGGCAGTGCGCCGCAGGCGGCCCGTCACGGCGGCTTCGACGCAAAGCAGACGATATGGGTCACGCTCCTGATCGGTGGTGCGATGGCCGGGCTTGCCGGCTCTCTGGAATTTGCCGGAGCGCTGAAGACCGTCAATCTTGGCTTTCCGTCCGGCTATGGCTTTACGGCGATCATCGTCTCCTTCCTCGGACGGCTGCATCCGATCGGCTGCCTTCTGGCCGGCATCGTGCTTGCCGTCACCTATGTCGGCGGGCAGGTGGCGCAGACGACCGTCCACATTCCCAATTCGACAGCGGGCATCTTCCAGGCGATGATGCTGTTCTTCATCCTGGCGAGTGATATCCTGGTGCGCTACCGCGTGCGCATCGTGCCAAGCCACAAGGCCGCCGCAGTGCCGGCAGCGGGAGAGTAACGCATGAGCCTCGATTTCATCATCGCTGCGATCATCACCGTCGTCGGCCTGACGACGCCCATTCTGCTTGCGGGCCTCGGCGAACTGGTCGTCGAGAAATCCGGCGTTCTCAATCTCGGCGTCGAAGGCATGATGCTGATGGGCGCGATCTCCGGCTTCGGCGTCACGGTCATGACCTTCAATCCGTGGATCGGCATTCTGGGAGCGGCCGCCGGCGGCGCGCTGTCGTCCATGCTGTTTGCCGTTCTGGTGCTGCAGCTAAATTCCAACCAGGTGGCGACCGGCCTGGCGCTGACCATTTTCGGAACCGGCCTGTCGTCGCTCCTCGGTCTGTCCTTCGTCGGCCGCATCGTCATGCCGTTCGGCTCCATCTTTCCGGACTTCCTGGCCCGCGACCCGATCCTCAAGGTCATCTTCGGCTATTCGCCGATCGTCTATTTCGCGCTGATCATGGTGCCGGTGGTGGCCTGGTTCCTGAAATCGACCCGGGCCGGTCTCATCCTGCGCGCCGTCGGTGAGAACGACCACTCGGCCCATTCCATCGGCTATTCCGTCATCGGCGTGCGCTATGCCGCGATCGCCTTTGGCGGTGCGATGGCAGGCATTGGTGGCGCCTACTTCTCGATGGTGATCACGCCGATGTGGGCGGAAAAGATGACCGCGGGCAGGGGCTGGATCGCGCTCGCGCTCGTCGTCTTCGCCGGCTGGCGTACAGGCCGTCTTCTGGTTGGCGCTTATTTCTTCGGCATCCTGATGGCGCTTGAACTCTACGCCAAGGCCGCCGGCTTCTCCTTCCTTCCGTCGCAGTTCTGGGCCGCCATGCCCTATCTGATGACCGTTGTCGCGCTGGCGGTCATATCCGCCCGCAAGAATGCCGGGGGAAGCGCGCCCGCCTGCCTCGGCAAGCCTTTCCTACCCTCAACCTGAACATCATAAACAGGAGACCTCCATGGGAATTATCAATCGTCGCACAATGCTCAAGGCAGCCGGTGCCGCTGCGGCCCTGCCGCTCCTCGGCCGCGCCGCCTTCACCGCTGACAAGGTCAAGATCGGCTTCATCTTCCTCGGCCCGATCGGCGACTACGGCTGGACCTGGGCGCATAACAAGGGCCGCCTGGCCGTGGACGAAGCGCTCGGTGACAAGGTCGAGACCGTCTATGTCGAGAACGTGCCGGAAGATGCGTCGGCCATCCCGGTCATCCGCGACCTGGCGCAGCAGGGCTGCAAGCTCATCTTCACGACGTCCTACGGCTACATGGACCAGACCATCGAAGTCGCCAAGGAATTCCCGGATGTGATGTTCGAACATTGCACGGGCTTCAAGCGCGCCGACAACGTATCGACCTACAACTCGAAGTTCCATGAAGGCCGCGCCGTTCTCGGCACGATCTCCGGCAAGATGTCGAAGTCCGGCACGCTCGGCTACCTCGGCTCGTTCAAGGTTCCGGAAGTGGTGCTCGGCGTGAACTCGTTCTGCCTGTCCGCCCAGAAGCAGAACCCGGATGCCAAGGTCAAGCTCGTCATGATCGACAGCTGGTTCGACCCGCCGAAGGAAGCGGCCGCGACCGAAACCCTCATCAACCTCGGCTGCGATATCGTCACCACGCACACCGACAGCCCGGCTGCCCTGCAGATCCTCGAGCAGAAGGGGCTCTACGGCTTCGGCCAGGGCGCAGACATGTCGTCCTTCGCACCGAAGGCCCATCTGACCGCCATCGAAGACATCTGGGGTCCGTATTATATCGAACGCGCACAGGCGATCGTCGACGGCACCTGGAAGTCCAAGGACACCTGGGACGGCTTCAAGGAAGGCACCGTCGCCATTGCGCCGTACAACGAAGCCATTCCGGAAGACGTCCGCAAGCTCGCTGACGACGTCCAGGCCGGCTACAAGGACGGCAGCTACGACATCTTCAAGGGCCCGATCTACGACCAGGACGGCAATCTGAAGGTCAAGGAAGGTGAAGTCATGACCCTCGATCAGCTCGCGGTCATCGACTGGTTCGTCAAGGGCGTCGAGAGCGCCGCCTGATTTCAGGCCAGCATTCCATCAGAGAAGGCGGGGAGCGACCCCCGCCTTTTTCATTTCCCGGCCCCCATCCGTCCTCTTGATACTTGTCAAAGCCGTTGTGGTCGCCTCGATGTAGAAAAGTCTGGTATTCGTCTGCCTCCGGCATGAAGGGATGGCGCGGGATGATCACCGAGGACCAGAAGGGCGTGACCGACTTCCTGCGACAAGCGGCGGGGGGTGCACGCTGCTGCGAGATCGAGACGCATATTTCAAGGATATTCCTGGCGCCGGACCGGGTCTTCAAGCTGAAGCGGGCGGTTGCTTTGCCCTATGTCGATTTCTCGACGGCAGAAAAACGGCTGGCGGCCTGCGAGAAGGAAGTCGCGCTCAATAGCCGGACCGCCCCAGGTCTCTATCGCGGTGTCGAGCCGATTGTCCGCACGGCAGACGGCAGCCTCGGCTTCGGCGGAGCGGGCGAACTTGTCGACGCTGTCGTCGTCATGCGTCGCTTCGAGCAATCCGCGCTCATGGACGCCATGGCGGAAGCCGGCCAGTTGACGATGGATCATGTCGATGAGGTCGCCAGGACCATTGCCGCTTTTCACCGCGACGCGCCGGTCGTGCCCGGCGAGGGTGGTTCCGCCAATATCGCCGCCGTGCTCGACATCAATGAACGCGCCTTTGCCACCAGCCGGATCTTCGATCGCGACGAGGTCGCCCGCCTCAATGCGCTGTTTCGCGAGCATCTGGCACGCCATGCCGGGCATCTGGACGCAAGAGCCTCCGCGGGAAAAATCCGGCGCTGCCATGGCGATCTGCATCTGCGCAACATCTGCTGGCTGGATGGCGCGCCACGCCTGTTCGACTGCATCGAATTCAACGACCGGATCGCCACGACCGATGTGCTCTATGACCTCGCCTTCCTGCTGATGGATCTCTGGCACCGGGACCTGAGGGCTCACGCCAATCTTGTCGCCAATCGTTATTTCGACCTGACCGGCGAAGCGGACGGCTTTGGCCTGCTGTCGTTCCTGATGGCGATCCGCGCCGCCGTCCGCGCCCATGTCACTGCGACAGCCGGGGAGGAACGTGACGGCGACAGAACAGTTCTTGAGGAGATGGCCCTCAGCTATTTTGATCTGTCCATGGATCTTCTGAAGCCCTGTCCGTCTCTGCTTCTGGCGGTCGGCGGTTTCAGCGGCTCGGGCAAGAGCACCGTCTCGGCGCAACTTGCGGATCAGGTCGGCCCGGCGCCGGGTGCCCGCATTCTCGAAAGCGATACCATTCGCAAGGGTATGCACGGCGTGTCGCGTGACACGACTCTGCCTCCGGACGCCTATCGCCCCGAGGTCTCGGAACAGGTCTACGGGCAGATATTTGCCCACAGTCAGGCCACCCTCGCGGAGGGTGCGGCGGTCCTCGCAAACGCGGTCTTTGACCTGCCGACGATGCGGGCTGGAATTGCCGAAAGCGCGGCGGCGGCAGGTGTGCCGTGCTGCGGTGTCTGGCTGGATGTCGTACCGCAGCGCCTCCGCGAAAGGGTCGGTGCGCGCAGTGGCGGCTCGTCGGACGCCACCGTCGATGTCCTGGAGCGCCAGTTGGAGCGCGGCGCCGGCGACAACGATTGGGTCCGCATCGACGCGGATCGGCCGGTGGACAAGGTGGTGCGCGCCATTGTTGCTCTCGCCAACAGCATCTCGCATGCGCATGACGAACCGGCCTCATCCACAGGAGTTGAGCATCCATGACCATTCTCGCAGTCGCCCTCAATCCCACGATCGACATATCCAGCGAGGTGCAGCATGTGCAGCCCACCCACAAGATGCGCACGTCGCTGCAGGAGCGTCATGCCGGCGGTGGCGGCGTCAATGTCGCGCGAGTGATCGCCAAGCTTGGCGGTCGGCCGGAGCTTCTGATTCTCTCCGGCGGGGCGACCGGCGCTCTTCTCGAGGAAATTTTGGCAGACCTTCCGATCACGCTGAGAACGGTCCATGTCGGCGGCTCAACGCGCATCGCCTTCATGGTCTATGAAAGGGATACTGGGCAGGAATACCGTTTCGTGCCGGAGGGGGCGGACATTACCGCAGATGAAGTCGAAAAGGCGATGGCGGCGGTGGCCAAGTTTCGAGGCGACTATATCGTTGCCAGCGGCTCGCTTCCGCGTGGGGCGCCGGATGATACCTATGCCAGGATGTCCGATATTGCCGCCGCCAACGGCGTCCGTTTCGTGCTCGACACGTCGGGCGCACCGCTGCGCGCCACGCTTGAGAAGGGCCAGGTCTTTCTGGTCAAGCCGAGCCTCGGCGAACTGGAAACCCTTGCCGGGCGCAAGCTCGACGAAGCCGGCCTGCGCGACGAGGCCATGAAGCTCGTGAGAGAGGGCCGCTCGCAATATGTTGCCGTCACCCTGGGGCGCGAGGGGGCGATCCTTGCCGGCCCGAACGGTGTTCTGCGCGTGCCCGCCATTCACGTCCCGGTCAAGTCGGCGGTTGGCGCGGGCGACAGTTTCGTCGGCGCCTTGGTGTGGCTGCTGTCCAATGGCGGCACGATGGAAGAGGCCTTCCGTTTCGGGGTTGCCGCAGGTGCGGCGGCGGCGATGACACCCGGCACCGAACTCTGCCACCGCGACGATATCTTCGCGATCTACGAGGGCAGGGCGGCCTACGACACCGAAGCGTGATGGCGACGGCGTTTTCAGATCAGCCGCAGGCCCTTGAGGCTCGCATGGCCCTGCTTGCCGATGATGATGTGGTCGTGGACCGTGATGCCGAGCGGTTTGGCCGTGTCGATGATCATCCGCGTCATGTCGATGTCGGCGCGCGAGGGCGTCGGGTCGCCTGACGGATGGTTGTGGACCAGGATTACCGCCGTGGCCGACAGTTCCAGCGCGCGGCGCACCACTTCGCGCGGGTAGACCGGCGTGTGGTCGACCGTCCCTCTGCCCTGCACCTCGTCGGCAATCAGCGCGTTGCGCTTGTCGAGAAAGAGAATGCGGAACTGTTCGCGGGCTTCATGCGCCATGGCGGTATGGCAGTAGTCGATCACCGCCGACCACGAGCCGAGGATCTGCCGGCCTTTTAACTCGCTCTTCAACATGCGCTGGGAGATGCTGGAAACGAGCTTGATATCGAGCGCCACCGTTTCTCCCACGCCGCTCACCTCCTGCAGGAGCGCCGGCGAGGCGCCGAAAACTTCGGCTAGCGAGCCGAAGCGCTCGATCAGCGCCTTGGCGATCGGCTTGGTGTCTCGGCGCGGGATCAAACGGAAGAGAAAGAGTTCCAGCAGTTCGTAGTCGGCGAGCGCGCCGTCGCCGTTTTCCCGGTAGCGGGTGCGCAGGCGGTCGCGATGACCGTGGAAATGCGAGGCCTTCGCGTTGCCGCCAGCCCCGATCGCCGCTCCGGCGGGCATCCCGCCGCGCTTCTGCGCCTGTTCGGCGAAGAAGCCGCGTTCGTCATCTGGCAACGCATCTTCCGACCCTTCAGCAAAGCCGGAGAGGCTATTGCCTTTCCCGCTGTTCCCTGAATGGCCGGAGCGTGTTGCCATGTCGCATCCTCTATGTGTTCGATCCGAGGCCGGGGCGATCAAGGCCCGCCGGAGACAGGGTGAAGATCTCGCATCCGTCCGCGGTCACGCCGACGGTGTGCTCGTATTGCGCTGAAAGCGAACGATCGCGGGTGACGGCCGTCCAGCCGTCCGCCAGGACCTTCACATGCGGGCGGCCGAGATTGATCATCGGCTCGATGGTGAAGATCATGCCTTCGCGAATTTCCGGGCCTTCGTTGGCGCGTCCGTAATGGAGGATGTTCGGCGTGTCGTGGAAAAGCTGACCGACACCATGGCCGCAAAAGTCGCGGACGACCGAGCAGCGCTCGGCCTCGGCGAAGGTCTGGATGGCTTCTCCGATCGCGCCGGTGCGCGCGCCCGGCTTGACGGCGGCAATGCCCAGCATCAGGCACTCATATGTCACTTCCAGGAGACGTTCCGCCGCCCGCTTTATGCTGCCCACGGGATACATCCGGCTCGCATCGCCATGCCAGCCGTTGAGAATGAAGGTGACGTCGATGTTGACGACGTCGCCTTCGCGCAGCGGCTTGTCGTTGGGGATGCCGTGGCAGACAACATGGTTGATCGAGGTGCAGGACGATTTCGTGTAGCCGCGGTAATTGAGCGTCGCGGGCAGGGCACCGTGATCGAGCCCGAAGGCCAGGATGAAGCGGTCGATCTCGTCGGTGGTCACGCCCGGCTTGACGATGTCGACGAGTGCGTCGAGGCAGCGTGCGGTCAGCTGGCAGGCGGCGCGCATTCCCTCGAAAGCCTCAGGGCCATAGAGCCGGATCGCGCCGGTGTTCTTCAGCGGCGCGCCGGCCGCTTCGATGTAGTTCACCATTTGGTTGTATTCCCGATGTGTTTTTTCAATACATAAAGCAGTCGAACGGGTCTCGTCCATGGGCTGCCCGGTGCAAAGGCGTTTTGTGACCGGCTCAGCCGAGATTTCCGCCGCACAGATGCAGAAATTCGTGCGCGGCGCGGCTCAGATGCCGCTCCTTGTGGCAGAGCGCGTAGAAGCGGCGGGGCGGCAAGGCAAGATCGAGAAGCCGCAGCCGGCCGGTGGCGACGAAAGGCTCCGCCGCCGCCTTGGAGACGGCCGCCGCGCACGAACTGCCGATCAGCGCCGTCAGGATGCTTTCATTCGACGGCAATATCAGAGCGATGCTCATTCGGTCGCTTTCGAGGCCGAGTGTGGCGATCGCACTTTCGAAGACGGAGCGGGTGCCTGAGCCCTTTTCACGCATGATCCAGCGCGTCTTCCTCAGTTCGTCGATTGCCTCCCCGGCTGGAAGGGTGGCGAGCGGGCTGGCCGCATCCACGATGATCCCGATCTCGTCGCTGCCGACCATGATCTTGCTGAGCGCTGGCTCGTCGATCTCTCCTTCGATGAAGCCCATGTCGGCGGCGCCGTCGCGAATCGCCCGGCTGACGGTGTCCGTGTTGCCAACCTGCAGCCGGATGTCGATCTCCGGATAGCGTTCGTGAAAGCGCATGAGGCGTGGCGGCAGCCAGTAGCTTGCGACCGTCTGGCTGGCCTGCACCTCCAGCGTGCCGCGCTTCAGCCCGCCGAGCTCGCTCAGCACCAGCGATGCCGCCTTCGCCCGCGCCAGCGTCTCACGCGCCTCCTGCAGGAAAATCACGCCCGCCCGGGTCAGACGAATACCGCGGCCCACACGGTCGAACAGGCTGACATTGTAGAAGTTTTCCAGTGCCTTGATCGCCGCGCTGACGGCGGATGGGGTGAGGCCGAGAGCATCGGCGGCCCTGGTCACATGCTGGCGTTCTGCGACGGCGACAAAGATGGTCAATTGCTCGAATGTCATGTTAAACGTGCAATCCTATTGCATGGAACATGCATTATTATTCGATTTTTCTGCATGAAATTCAATGCCAATGTCAGGTCAACAAAAGAGGCCGACATGAAGAAGATTCAATTTGCCAAGGATGTCCTTCCCGGAGTTCTGCTCTGCGCAGCCATCGCCGCCATCTCGTATGGCGCCGAATGGCTCGAGGTGCATCTGACGGGGCAGAGGTTCATCGACGCTCTCGTCTTCGCGATCCTGCTTGGCACGGCCTATCACAGCATTGCGGGCCTCCATCCACGCTTCCATCGCGGCGTTCATTTTTCCGCCAAGACACTCCTCGAACTGGCCATCGTCTTTCTCGGCGCGTCGCTCAGCCTTTCGGTCATCACCGGCATGGGCGGCCTGCTGGTCGCGGTCGTCGCCGGCGTGGTGGTCGTGGCGATCTTGGTCAGCTATGCGATCGGCCGGTCTCTCGGCCTGCACAGGCAATTGGCGCTTCTGGTCGCCTGCGGCAATTCTATCTGCGGCAACTCGGCGATCGTCGCTGCGGCCCCGGTCATCGAGGCCGAGTCCGACGATGTCGCGGCATCGATCGCCTTCACGGCGGCGCTGGGCATTGCCGTCGTGCTTCTGCTGCCGCTCGGCGCCAGGATGTTCGATATCGGCCAGCACAGCTACGGCATTCTGGCCGGCATGACGGTCTACGCCGTACCGCAGGTGCTCGCCGCCACCGTGCCGGTCGGTGCGATCAGCGTGCAACTCGGCACCGTCGTCAAGCTGATGCGGGTGCTGATGCTCGGCCCGGTCATTCTGGTGCTGGGTCTGAGCAGCGGCACGAGAACCACCGGGTCGCTGAAGATCCGCCATCTGGTTCCGTGGTTCATCGTCGGCTTTTTCGCCATGATGCTGCTGCGCACGGCCAATCTCCTGCCGCAATGGACCGTCGCTCCGATGCGGGAAGTGGCAACCCTTCTGACGATCCTGTCGATGGCCGCCCTGGGTCTTGCCGTCGACATCCGTTCCGTCTTCGCCTCCGGCGGACGGGTTCTGGCAGCAGGCTGTCTGTCGATTCTGGCGCTGACGGCGATCAGCGGCTCGCTGATCTATTTCCTGGCTCTGTGAGGAAGATCAGTCGACGAACGGCACGGCCTTCACGGGCGTGATCGCCTCCGGTGTGGCAAGGCATTTGACGGCATAGGCCTCGACCCCGATCGCTTGTGCGTGCCTGAACGCAGCCTCATAGGCCGTGTCGAGGTCGCCGCAGATCGAGAACCTGTCACAGTCGTCGCGCTGGATGAGGTAGACCATCACCGCACGGTGACCCTCCTGCACCATGTCTGAGAGTTCCTGCAGATGCTTGGCGCCCCGCTCCGTTACCGTATCCGGGAACTCGGCAAGTCCGGGCTTTCGAATAAAGTGGACGTTCTTGACTTCGACATATGCGTCCGGCCGGCCGTCCGCCTTGAGAAGCAGGTCGATCCGCGAATTGCGGCCGTATTTCCGTTCACGCAGGATCGACGTGTAGTCGCCGAGATCGGCAATCATGCCCTTACGGATCGCCTCTTCGGAGAGCCGGTTGGGCAGGCCGGTATTGACGCCGACCGTCGTGCCGTCGGCTTCGATCATCTCGAAGCGGTGGCGGTATTTGCGGCCGCCGGCCAGGTCATGCTCGGAGAGCCAGATCCGCGAACCGGGCGTCGTCAGGCCGAGCATGGAGCCGGTATTGGGGCAGGAGCCGGTGATCGCTTCGCCTGTGTCCAGAATGGCATCGAACAGGAAGCGCTTGTAGCGACGCACCAGAATTGCCGGGACAAGAGGCGAGGGGAACTGCATCGGGAACGGCGTCGGCCTAGATGCGGGCGCGGACGTAGGAGCCGGGTGCTTCCTCGATCGCGTTCATGTGGCCGCCGCCGGGCTGGCGCGCCGGCACCTGCTTGTCGTTGTGGCTCCTGATCCAGCTATCCCAATGCGGCCACCAGGATCCGGGCGTCTCCTTGGCGTTGGCGAGCCAAGCTTCGAGATCGCCGACCGGTTCGCCGTTCGTCCAGTACTGGTACTTCTTCTTGTCGGGCGGATTGACCACGCCGGCGATATGGCCGGAACCCGACAGTACGTATTCGACCGGCCCGCCGAAGAACTGGCAGCCATGGAAGACGGATTTCGGCGGCGCGATATGATCTTCCTTGGTCGCCAGATTGTAGACCGGAATCTTCACGTCCTTCAGCGACAGCTTGTAGCCGGCCAGCACCATCTTGTCGTTGGCAAGCGTGTTGTCGAGGTAGCAGTTGCGCAGATAGTAGGAATGGTTGGCAGCCGCCATGCGGGTGGAATCGGAATTCCAGTAGAGCAGGTCGAATGGCGTCGGTTCCTGGCCGCGCAGGTAGTTGTTGACGAAATAGGGCCAGATCAGCTCCTGCGAACGCAGCATGTTGAACGCCATCGCCATCTTCGAGCCGTCCAGATAGCCGTTCGCCATCATCTGCGTCTCGATGGTTTCGAGCTGCTCCTCGTCAACGAACACCTTCAGGTCGCCGGCATAGGTGAAGTCGACCTGAGTGGTGAACAGCGTTACCGTCTTGATGCGGGTGTTCTTCTCGCGGGCATGCAGGGCAAGGGTCGCCGCCAGCAGCGTACCGCCGACGCAGTAGCCGATGGCGTTGACGCCCTTTTCGCCGGTCGACGTTTCGACAGCCTCCAGCGCGAAATCGATGCCTTCGCGGATGTAGGATTCCCAGTTCTTCTGCGCGTGGCGTTCGTCCGGATTGACCCAAGAAATGACGAAGACCGTATGGCCCTGGTCGACACACCACTTGATGAAGGATTTCTGCGGATTGAGGTCTAGAATGTAGAACTTGTTGATCCATGGCGGCACGATCAGCAGCGGTCGCTTCAGCACCGTCTCGGTCGAAGGATTGTACTGGATCACCTGGCAGACATCGCTCTGCGCGATCACCTGTCCGGGCGTCAGGGCCATGTTCTCGCCGACCGCGAACTTGCTGGCATCCGTCTGCCGCATGCGCAGGTCGCCCTTGCCGGCCTTGATGTCCTCGGCGAACATCTTCATGCCCTTGACGAGGTTCATGCCGCTGGAGGCCACCGTCTCGCGGTAGACTTCCGGATTGGTGACGGAGAAATTGGCCGGAGACAGCGCCGCAACGATCTGCGCCACATAGAACTGCGCCTTGTGGCGGGTGTGCTCGTCCAGTCCTTCGGCATCGGTGACGAGCTTCGCTGCCCAGTTGGACACCAGTTGATACGCTTCGCGCAGGAAGCTGTAGAAGGGATTGGAGTACCAGTCGTCGAAAGCAAAGCGCTTGTCCTTGGACGGAGCGGGCGGGGCCGTTTCCTGACCCTGCATGCGCTGCATCGTCTGCATCCAGATGCCAAAGAAACTGTTCATCAGCATGGTCTGGGCTTCAAGCGTCCGCTTCGGGTCGGCAACCCAGTATTCGACGACCTTGGACAGGGTCTTGACCATGTCGGCCATCGGTTCGGCGACGACGTCGGCGACCTCGCCACGCTCGCGCGGGCCGATCCATTCGGTTGCGGCTTCACCCAGATTTTGCAGCGCGCGGGCGATGTTCATCGCCATGCCTTCGGGGTCCTTGACGACAAAAGGCTCTATGTCGATGGAGCCGGGAGCCTCTCGGTCACCGTTTTCACCTCGCGCAGTGCGCCCTCCATCAGCCAATCCCGATTCCTCCCGAACAACGCATTTTCTTTTGGCTTTTTACATTCTGCATGAAAAAGAATACAAGCGCTAGGCATCCCGCCATTGCAGTTGCCCGCGTCTTTTCGCTAATAGACATCAACAGGGTGGTGCGGGGGTGCACCGGAATCGATGTTGAAGGAATTTCTGTGACCTACCGTTCGATGTCACTCGGGGCCAGATTTTTGCCCGTTGCAGTCCTGGGTTTCGGGCTGATCAGCGGCTGCAGCGCCTTTCCGCTGGAAGATCTTGCATTGCGCAAGCCGCCACCGCCGACCATTTCGGCCCGTTCGGCGCAACAGGCGGCCGTGATGGACAAGGACGGTTATCCCAACATTTCGACACCTCTGGTGGCCGCCAATTCGCAGATGACCGACGGCGACGCCGCGGCCCTGCAGGCGCAACTGTCTGCGCTTGGCCAGCAGCGCAAGGCCGGCACCTTGAGCGAGGCGCAGTACCAGGCGAAAGTTGCCGAACTGCGCAAGCTGGCGCAGACGCACGGCACGAATATGGAAAGCCAGATCCAGCAGTAGGCAAGATTTCTCGTTCGCATGCGCCACGGGTCTTGCGTTTCAGACATTTTCGCCGCAAAGCACTGTGCCGAAAAGCGGCGCGGGCCACAAATTCGCCAGCGTCGATGCGTTCGAATGCACTTCATGCTACCCTGTTTTTGAACCCCGTTGCCGGGTAGCGTCGAGAAGGAAAGGAAAACGGGGATCGCCGGCGGCCGGCTGAGCCGCAGATTTCCATGAGGAACGATGATGGAAGAATTTCATAAAGTCCGGCGTCTGCCGCCCTACGTTTTCGAACAGGTCAACCGTTTGAAAGCGAGCGCGCGAGCGGGCGGAGCGGACATCATCGACCTCGGCATGGGCAATCCGGATCTTCCGACCCCGAAGGCGATTGTCGACAAGCTCTGCGAAGTTGTCCAGGACCCGCGCACGCACCGCTATTCCGCCTCGAAGGGCATTCCCGGCCTTCGCCGTGCGCAGGCGAGCTACTATGCCAGCCGTTTCGGCGTGAAGCTCAATCCGGATACGCAGGTCGTCGCCACGCTCGGTTCCAAGGAAGGCTTCGCCAACATGGCGCAGGCGATCACGGCGCCCGGCGATGTCATTCTCTGCCCCAATCCGACCTATCCGATTCATGCCTTCGGCTTCCTGATGGCGGGCGGCGTCATCCGTTCGCTCTCCGTCGAGCCGGACGAGAGCTTCTTCGGACCTCTGGAGCGCGCCGTGCGCCACTCCATCCCGAAGCCGTTGGCGCTCATCCTCAACTATCCGTCCAACCCGACGGCCTATGTCGCGACGCTCGACTTCTACAAGGACGTCATCGCGTTCGCCAAGAAGCACGATATCATCGTGCTCTCGGATCTGGCCTATTCGGAAATCTACTTCGACGGCAATCCGCCGCCGTCGGTTCTGGAAGTGCCCGGCGCAATCGACATCACCGTCGAATTCACCTCCATGTCGAAGACCTTCTCCATGCCCGGCTGGCGCATGGGCTTTGCCGTCGGCAACGAGCGGCTGATTTCGGCGCTGACCCGCGTGAAGTCCTATCTCGACTACGGCGCCTTCACGCCGATCCAGGTTGCGGCCACCCACGCGCTCAACGGCGACGGCAGCGACATCGCCGAGGTGCGTTCGATCTACAAGAAGCGCCGCGATGTGCTGGTCGACAGCTTCGGCAAGGCCGGCTTCGAGGTGCCGCCGCCGGCTGCCACCATGTTCGCCTGGGCGAAGATCCCGGAAAAATTCCGCCATCTCGGCTCGCTGGAGTTCTCCAAGCTGCTCGTCGAGAAGGCGGATGTCGCCGTCGCGCCCGGCATCGGCTTCGGCGAGCAGGGCGATGAGCACGTCCGCATCGCGCTCGTCGAAAACGAACATCGCATTCGCCAGGCGGCGCGCAACATCAAGCGCTTCCTGTCGACGGCGGACGACACGTTGCACAATGTCGTCTCGCTGAACGCCCACCGCTAAGTCCACCACCCTCCGACGGGCGGCCGTCCGGCCGCCCTTCAGCCCAAACGTCAGGAATACCCAATGGCAGATGCCCTGAAGATCGGCATTGCGGGCCTCGGCACCGTCGGTGTCGCGCTTGTCCGAATCCTCCAAAACCGTGCCAACCAGCTTGCCGTAACCTGTGGTCGTCCGATCACGATCACGGCAGTCTCGGCCCGCACGCGCGACAGGGACCGCGGCATCGACATTTCGACGTACAGCTGGTTCGACGACCCGGTCACGATGGCAAAGGACGCCGATATCGACGTCTTCGTCGAGCTGATGGGCGGCGAGGGCGGTTCGGCCCATGCCTCCGTCGAGGCCGCACTTGCGCGGGGTCTCCACGTGGTGACAGCCAACAAGGCACTGCTGGCCCGCCATGGCGTGGCGCTGGCAAGACTCGCTGAAGAGCAGGGTGCGCTTCTCAATTTCGAGGCCGCCGTCGCCGGTGGCATTCCGGTCATCAAGGCGCTGCGCGAATCGCTGACCGGCAACAACATCTCCCGCATCTACGGGATCATGAACGGCACCTGCAATTACATCCTGACCCGGATGGAGAAGGAAGGCCTGTCGTTCGAAGCCTGCCTCGCCGAGGCCCAGCGTCTCGGCTATGCCGAAGCCGAACCGGCGTTCGACATCGAAGGCAACGACACGGCGCACAAGCTGGCGATCCTGACGACGCTCGCCTTCGGCACCGAGATTGCCGCAGACGAGATCTATCTCGAAGGCATCACCAACATCACCATCGAGGACATCAATGCGGCGGCCGATCTCGGTTACCGGATCAAGCTTCTCGGTGTGGCGCAGAAGACGGAGACGGGCATCGAACAGCGCGTCCACCCGACCATGGTTCCGCGCGATTCGGTGATTGCCCAGGTCGATGGCGTGACCAATGCCGTGGCACTTGAAGCCGACATTCTCGGCGAACTGCTGATGGTCGGCCCCGGTGCCGGCGGCGATGCGACGGCCTCGGCCGTGCTCGGCGACATCGCCGACATTGCCAAGAGCCAGCCCGGAGCACAGACCGTGCCGTCGCTCGGCCGGCCGGCCGCGCTGCTTTCGCCTTACAAGCGGGCGGAGATGCGCAGCCATGAGGGCGGCTATTTCATCCGTCTGACGGTCGAGGATCGCACCGGCGTCTTCGCCTCGATCGCCACGCGCATGGCCGAGAACCGGATTTCGCTCGAATCGATCGTCCAGCACTCCAAGGAACCGGTCAATTCGGCCGGCGACAAGACGATCATCCTGGTGACGCACGCGACGATGGAAGAGTCTGTCCGTCAGGCGGTCGCGGCGATCCAGAAGGAAGGCTACCTGCGCGGCGAACCGCAGGTCATCCGCATCGAGCGTCCCTGATCGAGACCGACGGCATTGCCGTTTCGGCCCGTGGCGTGTCCCGCCGCGGGCCGTCTGCATTCGGGCCGGCAACTCTTGCGGTCCGTCAAACCTTTCTAAACTTTAAGTTTTGTTGACTGTGCAACTCTGGTATCGGTCAGAGAGGTGCGTCGGACATCGTCCGAATTTTTCAGAATCAGTTGTTTTAGCCAGGCCCACCGTGGCGCGTGGACATATATGAAGACATCCCATTTCATCTTCGCCGGTCTCGGCCTCCTTGCTGTCATCGGCGGCGGTTACTGGGTCAACAGCCGCTATTTTGGTGCAGAAACGCCGCGCTACATTGCTGCCGACGTCCACAAGGGCACGATCTCGCAAACCGTTCTGGCGACCGGCATCATCAAGCCGAAACAGCTGGTTGCTGTCGGCGCGCAGGTTTCCGGCCGCATCACATCCGTCAAGGTCGCTCCCGGCGACGACGTCAAGAAGGGTGACCTGATTGCCGAGATCGATTCCGCGACGCAGGAAAACAACCTGAAGACCAGCCAGGCGCAGCTCGACTACGCCAAGGCCCAGCGAAACGAAAAGGCGGCGGATCTTCGCAGCGCGGAACTGACGCTCGCGCGCCAGCAATCGATCTACACTCAAAAGGCCGGCTCGCAGGCGGATCTCGAAACGGCCCAGGCCAATTTGGAGGCCGCCAAGGCGCAGGTCGCGGCCATTGATGCGCAGATCGTCGAGTCCCAGGTTGCCGTCGATACCGCCAAGGTCAATATCGGCTACACACGCATTTCCGCGCCGATCGACGGAACGGTTCTTGCCGTCGTCAATCAGGAGGGGCGCACCGTCAACGCGTCTCAATCCGCGCCGACGATCGTCATCCTGGGCGATCTCAGCACGATGACCGTCAGAGCGGAGATTTCGGAGGCTGACATCGTCAATGTCGAGCCCGGACAGAAGGTCTACTTCAACATTCTCGGAGAGCCTGACCAGGAACACGAGGCGACGCTGGCCTCGATCGAACCTGCACCGGAATCGATCACCAGCGACAGTGCCGTCACGACGTCCTCGAGTTCCAGTTCGTCGTCCTCATCCTCCACATCGGCGGTCTACTACATCGGTGTGTTCGACATCGACAACAAGGACCGCAAGTTCCGCACCTACATGACGGCGGAGGTCAAGGTTGTCCTTGCCGAGGCGAAAGACGTGCTGGTGATCCCGTCCTCCGCGCTCGGTACGGCCGGGAAGGACGGCAAGTACAGCGTGCAGGTGGTTGGCAAGGACGGCACTCTCGAACGACGGCAGATCGAGACGGGGCTCAACAACAAGACGCTCGTCGAAGTGAAATCCGGACTGACCGAAGGCGAACGCGTCGTCATCGGCGAGGGGACGGGCGCGTCGGGATCGTCGTCGACGCGGCGTGGTCCACCGGGACCGATGGGGCTCTGATCGATGTCGGACGCAATCATCCGCCTCAAGAGCGTGCGTCGCGAATATCCGGCGGGCGATCAGGTTCTGACGGTCCTCAACGATGTCGATCTGGAGATCGAACGCGGTGAGATGGTCGCGATCGTCGGGCCTTCGGGCTCCGGCAAATCGACGCTGATGAACATCATCGGACTGCTCGACCGGCCGACGTCGGGCAGCTATCAGGTGTCCGGCAAGGAGACGAGCCTTCTCGACCCGGACGAGCGGTCCGCGCTACGGCGTGAACATTTCGGTTTCATCTTCCAGCGCTATCACCTTCTCGGCGAACTGTCGGCCATCGGCAATGTCGAGGTCCCGGCGATCTATGCCGGCCGGGCGCGGCGAGATCGGCTATCGCGGGCGGGTCAGCTTCTCGACCGCCTTGGCATGCACGAACGGCTCGATCATCGGCCGGGGCAGCTCTCCGGCGGACAGCAGCAGCGTGTCTCGATTGCCCGCGCGCTGATGAACGACGGCGACGTCATCCTGGCGGACGAACCGACCGGCGCGCTCGATCAGGCCAGCGGTGACGAGGTTCTGAAAATCCTCGACGAACTCAACCGCGATGGCCGGACGGTGATCATCGTCACGCATGACATGAATGTCGCCCGCCGCGCCAATCGCATCATCGAGATCGCCGACGGGGTCATCATCGGCGACAGCCGCAAGGCGGCGGATGCGGCTGCCGCGGAGACAAAACGGCCGCAGAAGGCCTGGGCAAGCGGCGCGCGCTCGGCGTTCGGCGCCACGCTGGACCGGTTCCGGGAGGCCTTCTTCATGGCGCTTCTGGCGCTGAAGGCGCATCGCCTGCGCACCTTCCTGACGATGCTTGGCATCATCATCGGCATCGCATCGGTCGTTTGCGTCGTGGCGCTCGGCGAGGGATCGCAGCGCAAGGTGCTGGAGAATATCGCCAGCCTCGGAACCAACACGCTGGAAGTCTTTCCAGGCTCCGGCTTCGGTGACGTGCGGTCCGGCCGGGTGACGACGCTGGTCGTCTCGGATGCGGATGCGCTGGCCCAGCTGTCCTATGTGGCGGCGGTGACCCCGACGGTGTCGACCAGCAGCACGGTGCGTTTTCGATCGACGGTCGCCAATGCGCTCGTCAACGGTGTGGGCGCCCAGTATTTCTCGGTCAAGGGATCCAAGCTCGTCGATGGCCGGTTCTTCGACCAGAGCGATGTCAATGCCATGTCGCAGAACGCCGTGATCGATGAGGACACCGCCAAGGCGCTTTTCGCCGACAGCAACGTCGATCCGTTGGGCCAAGTCGTGTTCATCGGCGACGTGCCCTGCCGGATCATCGGGGTGATGGCGGCAGACCAGAGCGGTTTCGGCGGGCGCAACAATCTCTCCATCTATCTGCCCTACAGGAGCGTGCAGGCGCGCTTCCTCGGCAGCATGTCGCTGCGCAGCATCACAGTCCGCGTCGCCGACAATACGGACACGAGCGTGGCCGAGAAGGCCGTCACCGATTTCATGACGGCCCGTCACGGAACCAAGGACTTTTTCATCCTCAATACCGACGACATTCGCCAGACGATCACATCGACGACCGAGACGCTGACGCTTCTGGTGGCGGCGATCGCCGTCATTTCGCTGATCGTCGGCGGGATCGGGGTGATGAACATCATGCTGGTGTCCGTTTCGGAGCGGGTCGGCGAAATCGGCGTGCGCATGGCGGTCGGCGCCCGGCGCTACGACATCCTGCAGCAGTTTTTGATCGAGGCCGTTCTCGTCTGCCTGATCGGCGGAGCCTTGGGCATAGGCACGGCGCTCGGCTTCGGCGCCGTGTTCAACGCCGTCGTACCAAGCTTCAGCCTGGTGTTTTCGACGTCGTCGATCGTGCTGGCCTTCGCCTGCTCCTGCCTGATCGGCGTCGCCTTTGGCTTCCTTCCGGCGCGTAACGCCTCGCGGCTCGATCCCGTCGCGGCCCTTGCCCGCTGATCTTTCTCTCGTCGTTGGTGTTGACGGCGGGCCAGGAAACAGCACAAGGAAGGTCAAGCGAAGGGCAGATATGACGAAAGCCATGAACGAACCCGCCGATCCCGTGCAACGGGCCTTTCTCAACGTCGAAAAGTCGGCCAGCGGCCAGCGCTGGGTCTCCCGCCTTGACCAGGCGGCGCAGAACCGCGCGCTGGCGATCGCGCAGGTGCACGGTATCCCGGAACTGATCGCCCGGGTGCTGGCGGGACGGGGTGTCGGGATCGACGAGGCGCCGGCCTTTCTCGATCCGACCATTCGCAACCTGATGCCCGACCCTTCGACGTTGACCGACTGCAACAAGGCGGCCGAACGCATCGTCGACGCGATCCAGCGCGGCGAACATGTGGCGATCTTCGGGGACTACGACGTCGACGGTGCGGCCTCGTCGGCGCTGCTCTACCGGTTCCTGACCCATTTCGGCGTCAAGGCGCATATCTATATTCCCGACCGTATCTTCGAAGGCTACGGCCCCAACCCGCAGGCGATCAACCAGCTGATCGACGAGGGCGCCCAACTCATCGTCACCGTCGATTGCGGCTCGACGAGCCAGGCATCCTTGGAAGCAGCCGCCAAGCGCGGCATCGACGTCGTCGTCATCGATCACCACCAGGTCAATCACGACCTGCCGGTCTGCCATGCGCTGGTCAATCCGAACCGGGAGGACGACCTCTCGGGGCAGGGGCATCTCTGCGCGGCAGGCGTCGTCTTCCTCGTCCTCGTCGCCTGCATGCGGCTCCTGCGCGAGCGCGGTGACAAGCGGATCGGCAGCTTCGACCTTCTCGCCTTGCTCGACCTCGTGGCGCTCGCCACGGTCTGCGATGTCGTGCCGCTGAAGGGGCTCAATCGCGCCTATGTGGTCAAGGGCATGCTGGCCGCCCGGCTGATGTCCAACCCCGGGCTGGCCGCGCTGTTTCGCAAGGCGGGCGTCAATGGTCCCGTGACGCCCTATCATCTCGGCTTCCTGATCGGCCCGCGGATCAATGCCGGCGGACGCATCGGCGACGCCGCGCTCGGCAGCCGGCTTCTGACGCTCGACGATCCGATTGCCGCGGAAGAGGTTGCGGGCGAGCTCGATGAACTCAATCGCGAGCGTCAGGCCATGGAGGCGGTGATGCTGGAGGAGGCGGAGGCGGAAGCGCTGGCAGAATACGGCGACGGCTCCGCCGCATCGGTGATCATCACGGCGCGCGACAACTGGCATCCGGGTATAGTCGGCCTACTGTCGTCGCGGCTGAAGGACCGTTTCCACCGGCCGGCTTTCGCTATCGCCTTCGATCCGTCCGGGAAGGGAACCGGCTCCGGACGTTCTATTGCCGGCTTCGATCTCGGTCGCATGGTGCGCGCCGCGGTCGACGAGGGCCTGCTCGTCAAGGGCGGAGGCCATGCGATGGCGGCGGGATTGACGGTGGAACGAAGCAATCTCGGCAAGCTCCGCCAGTTCTTCGACGAGCGCGCGCAAAAGGTCGTCCCGACACTGACCGACAACCGCACCCTCAAGGTGGACGGCGCGCTCTCTGCATCCGGTGCGACGCTGGAACTTGTGGACCGGCTCGAGACCGGCGGTCCCTATGGATCGGGTCATCCGCAGCCGATTTTCGCGCTTCCGTCCCACCGCATCACCGATGTCCGGGTCGTCGGCACGAACCATGTGAAGATCAGCGCTGCGGCCGCCGACGGCAGCCGGATCGACGGTATTGCCTTCCGCGCGGCTGAGACGCCGCTCGGGCAGTTCCTGCTGAACGGTCGGGGAACGCAGATGCATCTCGCCGGCTCGCTGTCGGCCGATCAATGGCAGGGATCGCGACGCGTGCAGATGCGTGTCGTCGATGCGGCGCGGCCGCTCTGAGATCAGTCATTTCAGGGAGAATCGGGTGGCACGCCCTAGGGGAGTCGAACCCCTCTTTTCAGAATGAAAATCTGACGTCCTAACCGATAGACGAAGGGCGCATGCCGTTCCGCGGAGGCGCCGAACCATCGGCGTCTTGCGGTGTGGCGCCCTTATAGTCAGGGCTTTGCTGCGCCGCAAGGGGAAAAATTCGGCTCAAACGCATTTTTTCGGAGATTTCCGATGACGAATTTCAGGCGTCGATAACGCCAAGATATCAGCGCCGTAGAGCCGTTCGTTAAAGTCAAATACTGAGGGGGAGGAGTGGCACGCCCTAGGGGAGTCGAACCCCTCTTTTCAGAATGAAAATCTGACGTCCTAACCGATAGACGAAGGGCGCATGCCGTGGTCGCTTGCACCCTTGCCGGGCGTCGCGACGTGGCGCCCTTATAGTCAGGTCTCGGGATTCCCGCAAGCGGGATTTCCGATTTTTTTGCAAAAAGATGACAGCCTCTAAGGCGCTTGTGAAATTCCGGAGAAAATACAGAGAATTCAGTGAATTAATGGTTCCCAAAAGATGCCTTCGTCAAAGCTACTTTCGCGAAGCGACGTCGCAGGTCCAGTTCCAGTCCCGCGGCCGTCCGGTGTCGATGTGAATGGACTTGGTGTGGCAATAGGTGCCGACGCCACCGCGATTGGGCAGGGCGCGGGCATATGTGGCGAGATCCCAGTTTGACACGCCCTTCACCTGAATGTCGGCGGCGTCGCAATGGGTATGCAGCGAGCCTTCGACACCGCCGACGCGGCGATTCCTTTCCTTGTCGCGATAGCCGGAGGTCACCAGCACTTTCTTGCCGAAATGGTTTTCGATGTCGTGGATCATGCCCATCAATTCCGGCTTGAAACAGGAGACATCGATATCCGGCGTCTGGATGGCCAGGCCGTTGGCGGCGATCCGCGTCATGCCGGACAGCGAAACCAGGCGGGCGAGGCCGCGCGGCTTGTCGTCCTCCTCCGAATCCTCATCGACCGCCAGGCGGGTCGAGAGTTCCGGATGGGTTTCCTTCGGCGATTCGATCTGCAGGCTCTGATAGAGGCCGGGAGAGCTGGCATAGGCATGCTCCGGCATGGAGTAGACCTGAGCGAAGAAGGATCGGGTGCCGGTTTCGGGCGCATAGGAGGCCGCCTGCACCGGCTGCGCGCCCGGTCGTGCGTTGGCGAATATGCTCATGGCGGAGGCGTTGATCGCGGTCGGCTGCATGACCACCTCCTGGAACGACGGCGCCCGATCGGGGGCCGCAGCCGGTACGGACGCTGTCTGGAGCGTGTCGGTTGCGGCCTCTGTCCCGGCCAGATTCGGCGTCTGCAGCCGAGCGGCATTCTCGGCGTTTTTGGTGACGTCGGCGCTGCTGCCCGTCTCGGCCGCGTCGGCGTCTGCGGCCTGCGACAGCACCGAATCGACGTCAGTCTTGCCGGATGTCGTGCAGGCGCTCAAGGGCGCAATCGACATCAGGATCGCCAGGCCGCCAAGCAGAGGGCGACGGGTCGGAATGGAAACTGGATTCGGCCGCACCTTGAAGAAATCCCCGCAAAACAACACATGGCCGCCTCCATTCCTTGCCGGATATGAAGGCGGCCAATGCAGTTGAGCATGCAGGGCTTGCGTTAAACTGTGCGGTTTGAAGCGGTTCGTCTCGGCAAGCGCCGATGCGAGCGATTGTTACCAGCTGCCGGTGTTCGGCATGGAAGCCCAGGGTTCCTGGGAAGGCAGGGCTTCCGTCTTCTGCAGGATCTCGATCGAAATGCCGTCCGGCGAGCGGACGAACGCCATGTGGCCGTCGCGCGGCGGGCGATTGATCGTCACGCCATTGTCCATCAGCTTCTGGCAGAAGTCATAGATGTTATCGACCTCATAGGCGAGGTGACCGAAATTGCGGCCGCCGGTGTAGTCTTCCGGATCCCAGTTGTAGGTGAGCTCCAGGCAAGGCGCCTTGTTTTCCTTGGCGGCGGGCACGTCACCCGGCGCGGCGAGGAAAATCAGCGTGAAACGGCCCTTTTCGTTTTCGATCCGGCGGACTTCCTCGAGCCCGAACAGCTCGCAGTAGAAACGCATTGATGCGTCGACATCCTTGACCCGGACCATTGTGTGCAGATAGCGCATGACCTCTCCCTTTGTTCGTTGCAACGCATATTTGGTCGCAAATCAGCTTCAGGCAAGGCATGGTCCATAAAAAGCCCATGGGATAATTGCAATCTGGGGCTTGCGCCCTATGGTTAACCGGATGTTAATCTCGTCTGCAAGAATCAAAATTGCACGTATCCTTTATTGTGGTAACGCGTATTCGAGGGGCTGACTAAGGCATGGCTGACAGGATTTCATCCAAAGGGATACCGCAGCTTGAAGATCTTGCGGGCGAACCGGTAGACCTCATCGAAATCACCGGCGTCGTTAAATGGTTCGACGTCGCCAAGGGATACGGCTTCATCATCCCGGACAACGGCATGCAGGACATTCTCCTGCATGTGAGCTGCCTCAGACGGGACGGCTACCAGACGATCCTCGAAGGCACGCGCATCGTGGCGCTGATCCAGAAGCGCGACCGCGGCTTCCAGGCCTTCCGCATTCTCTCCATGGACCAGTCGACGGCGGTGCATCCTTCGCAGTTGCCGCCGGTCAAGACGCATGTGCAGGTCACGCCGACGAGCGGCCTCGAACGGGCGATCGTCAAGTGGTTCAACCGCACCAAGGGTTTCGGTTTCCTGACGCGCGGCGAGGGCACCGAGGACATCTTTATCCACATGGAGACGCTGCGCCGCTTCGGTCTCACCGAATTGCGTCCGGGCCAGGTGGTGCTGGTGCGCTTCGGCGACGGCGACAAGGGTCTGATGGCTGCCGAAATCCATCCGGACATGCCCAATCCGGGCAGCCGCGCGCACTGATGCGGCTCCTGTCCAGAACGCTTCTGCATTTCAGCGCCGTCATGGCGCTGTTTTCATTTGTGCTGGTCGCTTCGAACTTCACGGCCAGCGCCGGCGGCACGCGGGCGCTTAAGATTGCCCGCGCCGGCGGCGGTACGGTGACGTTCCAGGTCGAGATCGCCGCCACCCAGGCCGAGCGTGAAAGGGGCCTGATGGAACGCAAGACGCTCGACGAGAGCGCCGGCATGCTCTTCGATTTCGGCACGACGCGGATGGTCTCGATGTGGATGCACGACACGCCGCTGCCGCTCGACATGCTGTTTATCGACAAGGACGGCAGCATCCGGACCATTGCCGAGAACACCGAACCGTATTCCGACACGATCATTCCATCCGGTGAGCCGGTCGCCTACGTGCTGGAGATCAATGGCGGTGCGGCGAAGCGGGCAGGGGTCACCATCGGCGACAAGGTCTTGTCCGGTCTGCGCTGACGGTCGAAAATATTCTGTGCTCTCAATGTCCGGCTTGCAAAGCGCCCGGCCATTGTTCATAAGGCAGCCATTGGATGGGTGTCCGAGTGGTTTAAGGAACCGGTCTTGAAAACCGGCGTGCGGGAGACCGTACCGTGGGTTCGAATCCCACCCCATCCGCCAATAATGCTTTAGATTTAGCAGCTCACATCTTTTTAAGTATGACGCCTTCGACCGTAGCCATCGTATTCTGCCTTACGGCTCTTTTCTAACCTGCAGAATCGACGATTTGGGAATCATGGTCACGCGATGGCTGGAAGTGTCATAGAAGATTAAATAATCCACACTTGATCTGATATACCTAGCAGCCGATGGTATTCTTTCGGACAGTTCAAAATGCACATCTTCTGTCGAGGTGCCATTGGTTGCGATCTGGTGGTCGAAAAATGCTGTCTGAACGCCCGAAAACGCCATCAAAAGGACGAATATTAGCGCATATCCATTTGGATTGCGTTGAATTCCAAAAAGACGCAGTGCAGTCATGAAAACCACTGGTATATAATATCCCAACAGCGTTATGAATCCAGTCCTAATCTCCCCATTTTCATCGAGAAAAATATATAATACATATCTTCCAATTATAAATATAAAAATTGATAATATTACTATTATTATCAATGTGATAATTGTTTCTTTTCTGGCAATTTCTATTGCCTCACCTTCGTCTATGAGAGCGGTGTTTGCAAATAGCAATAGAAACATTGCTAGAAAAATGGACTTCAAAGACAAGCCAATCTCAAAATAGTCTGCGGCCTTGAATGGCGAAAAAGCGTGGATATAAAATAAATAATTGAATGTTATAACGTATGAAACGCCTGATGCGCAGCACGCCAGAGTAAACCATGCTGCGTACTGTCCAATTTTCGTAACTTCTATATTTGCTGCGGACAAAATTTAGCCCCACGGGTCGCGGCAACGGCTAGAGAGTAGAAAATAATAGGAAATGCAGGCAAGGGTAATTTTTGTATAGGCGACGATTAGGTCCAGTCGGCTAAGGATACTTTCTCAATCCTCTATATATGTGTGGCAGCGACCTGCGTTCCCTCTTAAACCCCACTGTCTTCTCCGGCCAAGGATTGCGCCCGTCCTTCAGCCAAGCCAGCGTATCTGTCCAGAAGCCGTCCCTGTGGCTGTCGTGGAAGAGGTTGAAGTGACCGATCGCCCGGCGGCCGTAGTCGGCGGGCGAGAGGTGGGCAATCCGGCGGTCCGCAGACGTGTAATAGGCGAGCGTCCGGCGGATGGCGGGCAGGGTGCCGAGTTCGTCATCGGCCATGGCGACGGCAAGGATGGGAGCCTTCACCGCTGCCATGCGTGACAGTACCGCCTCACGCTCCGTCGCCGGATGGCTGCGCTCGAATCGGGGGCCCCGGAACGACCATTCATTGGCAACGCCGGCCGGCAGGTCGTCCAGCCAGCCGAACCGCTTTCCCGGGAAGTAGCCGAGGAGTGCGGTGGCAACCGGCATCACCACATGCCACTTCCAGAACAAGGCGAGGCGCCGGCGCGCCGCATAGTCGCCCCACCAGGCGTATTGCGCGCCCATGGTCAGCATGCGGTCGATGGCTGCGGCGTCTTGCGACAGGCCCGGCAGGAATCCGCCGATGCTGTGGCCGACGACCAGGATCGGTCCGTCCGCTCTGGCGCCGATGACATGTCGCAAGGCGGCGTCGAAATCCTGTTCTCCCCATTCGCGCCAGCGATAGCCGCAGCCGCGCAGGTCTTTCGGCCGGGAGAGGCCGATGCCGCGATAGTCGTAGGTCAGGACATTGAAGCCGCTTTCGGCCAGAAACCGGGCATAGCGATGATAGTAGCGCGCCTGGACCCCGGTGGCCGGATTGATGATGACATAGCCGGCGTTTGCGCCCGTCCGGGCAGGCCATTCATGCCCCGCCAACCGCACGCCGTCACGGCAATGCAACGTCACCGGAATCATCACGTCATCGGGGGTAGCGATCAGCGTTTCGGCCATGGCGCGACGATAGGCACAAGCCTCGCGCATGTATATTCAAGAATAGTCATGAAACCATGAAAAATATTGCCGTCGGAACGCGTTAACCAGGCGCTAACCATAACGGAATTCATGGTCGGCAATTTGGGCGTTCCGTTCTCAATTTTGCCATGTTATAAGGCGTTACATATCGTGATTGCATATTGTAATCGAGTCTTGCAAACTGAGCTTTCGATCGAACGCGCCATGCGGGTGAAGCACCTGATCGGAAAAGAGAATTTCGCGGCAGGGGACAGATAGCATTGCGGATCGGCGGGGTTAAAGGCGGCGCGCATGCGCGATGGCTGGCGGTGGTAGCTATGTGTGCTGCGGCTGCTTCGTGCACGACGACGGAGACCAAGCCGGTCAAGACCGCCGCGACGAAAGAGTATTTTTCCGAGAAGGAATATGGCGTCAAGGCGAGCCCTCGCGTAACGACCGCTTCGGCGAAAATCCCGCGCGGCGGCGGACGGGCGCTTGTCGGCCAGCCCTATCAGGTTCGCGGCAAATGGTACTTCCCCTCGGAAGACGAGAACTACGCCAAGACCGGTCTTGCCTCCTGGTACGGCTCCGCGTTCCACGGCCGCCTGACCGCCAACGGCGAAATCTACGACCAGCAGTTCATTTCCGCGGCTCACCCGACCTTCCCGCTGCCGAGCTATGCCCGCGTCACCAATCTTGAAAACGGTTCTTCGCTGATCGTCCGTGTGAACGATCGCGGGCCGTACCATCCGGGCCGTATCATCGACGTATCCGGCAAGGCCGCCGAGCTTCTCGACATGAAGCAGGCCGGCACCGCCAAGGTGAAGGTGGAATATGTCGGCCGTGCGCCTCTGAACGGCAACGACATGCCCTACATGATGGCCTCGTACGTCAAGAAGGGCGGCCGGGTTCCGCAGGACGGCTTCCCGGGCAATCTGGCCGGCGGCATCATGATGGCCGCCAACAAGATCCTGCCGAATTCGCTGACGCACAGCGAGAACGTGCCGGTTCCGACGCCCGTTCCCTCGTTGAAGGGTGCCCGTCTGCCGGCGGCTCAGCCGTCGTTTGATGCGACTGCCTCCAGCCTCTACACGCAGACCGCCTATGCGGGTCCGACGCCGACCGGCGGTTACAGCGGCGACGTGCCGGTGCCGAGCGCCGAGCCGACGAGCGCATTCGACGAATTCGTGCTCCTGCCGGAGGAAGGCCCCATTCCGCTTGCCCGTCCCGGCGGCTACATGGCGATGACGACATCCGGCAGCAGCATGGTTGCCGGCTATCAGGACGAATCATCGTCAACGTCATCCGAAGCACCGTTTGATGCGGTCATGCGCTCGCAGCCCGGTCTGACGCCGGCCTCGATCATCGCCTTTTACAACAAGACGCAAAACGCAGACGCCGGCAATTGACGTCTTCGGCTGCAGCCCGCATTCTGCCTCACGAATACGGGGGCAGGGCGTAAGCTGAACAATCATGCGACGATGGTGCATTAGACAGATTTGCCGGTTGATGACCGTTCTTGCCGGACTTGCGGTGTTGCCAGGCATTGGGCTTTCCCAGAATTTCGAGACGAAAGCCGACCGGGTTTTGCTGGTCGAAGCGAATACCGGCACGGTTCTCCTGTCGCGCAATGCGGACAGTCCACTGCCGCCGGCCTCGCTTGCCAAGCTGATGACGATGGAGGTGGTGTTCGACGCCCTGAAGAAGGGCGAGATCACGCTCGACACCCAGTTTCCGGTTTCCGAGCACGCCTGGCGGACGGGTGGGGCGCCGTCGCACACGACCACCATGTTCGCGGCGATCAAGTCCCAGATCCGGGTGGAAGACCTCATCCGTGGGGCAACGATCCAACTCGCCAACGACGCGTGCATCATCCTTGCGGAAGGGATGGAGGGATCGGAGGAAAAGTTCGCCGAGCGGATGACCCGCCGGGCCGCCGCCATCGGTCTCAAGAATACCTTCTTCTCCAATCCGACGGGCCTGCCGCATCCCGGCAACCGGACGACCATCAGCGATCTGGTCAGGCTCGCCGAATATCTGAAGAAGACCTATCCCGAATACTATCGCTACTATTCGGAGGAATCCTTCGAATGGAACGGTATTTTCCAGCGCAACAAGAATCCTCTGATCCGGCTCGATAGCGGCGTCGATGGGCTCGGGCTCGGCTATTCCGACGGCTATGGCTACGCCTATGTGGGCTCCATGCAGCGCGACGGACGCCAGCTTTATCTTGCGTTCAGCGGCGTGGCGAGCGAGAAGGACAGGGCAAGCGAGGCGGAGGCGCTGTTCAATTGGGGCATGACCGCCTTCAAGCCACGGCACATGTTCGATGGCGGCGAAGTCGTTGGTCAGGCAAACGTCTATGGCGGCGTTCAGCCAACTGTGGCGCTGAAAGTCGCGAAGCCCCTTGATCTTTACGTCCCCGTCGCCGAAAGCGCCGGCATCCGTGGCAAGATCGATTACAAATGGCCGCTGAAGGCACCGGTCGACGAAGGCGGGGAGGTGGCGTCGCTGCAGATTATCTCCGGCGACCAGGTGCTCGGCGAGGTGCCGCTTCTGGCCGGACAGGCTGTGCGCCGCGGTTCGCTGGAAAGCCGGGCCATGGATGCCGCGAAATCGCTCATATTCTTTTGGATGTAGAAACCGGTCGTTTTCTTCGGCGGTCAGGGCGGGATTGCGTGCAGGACGGTTGCGACGCGATCGCGATTGACGATAAGGATAGCCCAACGACGGGAAATGCGCATTGGCGAACGAACCAGGATTATTCATCAGCTTCGAAGGCGGCGAAGGCGCCGGCAAGTCGACACAGATTCGCCGGCTTGCCGACTGGCTGCGGTCGCGCGGCTTTGACGTCCTGACGACGCGCGAGCCGGGCGGTTCCCCGGGGGCGGAGGCGGTGCGCCATGTGCTTCTTTCCGGCGCCGCCGAGAATTACGGCGTGCGCATGGAAGCCGTCCTGTTTGCCGCCGCGCGCTCCGATCATGTCGAGCAGGTCATCCGGCCGGCGCTGAAACGCGGCGTCATCGTGCTCTGCGACCGGTTCATGGACTCCTCGCGCGTCTATCAGGGTGTCACCGGCAATCTCGAGCCCGAATTCATCGAATCGCTGGAGCGCGTTGCCGTCAACGGCACCGTTCCCGACTGCACCATTATCTTCGATATCCCCGCATCGATCGGGCTGGAGCGGGCCCGCAAGCGGGCGGACGCGGCGGCGGGCAGCCTGCCGGTGGAGCCGGACCGGTTCGAACGCGAGAAGATCGACACCCACGAGAAGCGCCGCGAGGCCTTTCTCGAGATTGCCTACAACGAGCCGGAGCGCTGCCGCGTGGTCGACGCGCAAAGAAGCGAGGAGCAGATCGCCGGCGACGTCCGCGACATCGTCGAGCCGCTGCTCGGTGCGGTAACCCCGGCTGCCGCGCCCCATACGGAAACCGTGCAATGAGCGAAGAGAGCGAGCGTATTCTCGACGGTGCGATCGCGCCGGCGCGCAACACGAAGCTGTTCGGCCATGAGGATGCAGAGCGATTCCTGGCGCAGTCCTATCGGTCCGGCAAGGGGCACCATGCCATCCTGATCGAGGGGCCGGAAGGCATCGGCAAGGCGACGCTCGCCTACCGGTTCGCCAACCACATTCTCACTCACCCCGAACCGGAAAATGCACCGGATCACATCTCCGATCCCGATCCCGACAGTCCGGTGAGCCGTCAGCTTGCCAGCGGCGCGTCGCACAATCTCCTGCATCTCGAGCGGCCCTACGACGAGAAGAGCGGACGGTTCAAGACCGCTATCACGGTCGACGAGGTCCGGCGGGCCGGCAAGTTCTTCGCCCAGACATCGGGCAGCGGCAACTGGCGGATCATCATTCTCGACCCGGCCGACGACCTCAACCGGAGCGCCGCCAACGCCATCCTGAAAATTCTCGAAGAGCCGCCGAAGCGGGCGCTGTTCCTGGTGCTGTCGCATGCGCCGGGCAAGCTGTTGCCGACCATCCGGTCGCGCTGCCTGTCGCTTCGCCTGTCACCGCTCGATGACATGGCCTTGCAGAAGGCTCTGGACCACCTGCAGGTGCGTGTGGAGCCGGGCGCTACCGGCGGCCTTCTGGCGGCTGCCAAGGGCAGCGTATCGGAAGCCCTGAAGCTTCTGAACTACGGCGGTGGCGACATCATCTCGGCCTATCAGGACGTACTGGCGCAGAAAGGACCGGCCGCACGCCAAGCGATGCATCGGCTGGCGGATGCGCTGTCGCAGAAAGGCGCGGACACGATCTATACGTTTTTCACGGCGCATATCGGCGCGGAGCTGATGGAACGGGCCCGTCATGCGGCGCATTCGGGCGATCTCGCGGCAGCGGAGCGGTATGCGACGCTGACGAGCGCCGTCAACGAACAGCTGACCGTTGCCGATGCTTACAATCTCGACCGCAAGCAGACGATCATTTCCGTGCTGGAGGCGATCAGTCAGTGACGGCGATGCAATCCGTCATGGATTGTCGTTCTTGGTGACCTTGCGCGCGACCCAGGAATAGCTGTCGGTGACGACATGGACCGGCGCTTCGACGATCTTCTTGAAATCCTTGCCGCTGGGGAGAATTTTCTTGATTCGCGTCATCGCACGGGCGGCGAAGCCTGGATCTTCCTCTTCCGGCGGCATCGGCACGACGACCGGAGCAGGGGCTGCCGGCGGCGTGTCGCCTGCCTGCGGGGCGGCCTGAGAGCCTGCGCTCGCAACCGCGTCTGCCTTTGGTTCCGGCGCCGGCGTCGGAACGGGAACCTGTGACGGCAGAGCCGTTGCGGTCTGCTGCTTAGGCGTTGCGCCCGGCACGGCAGGTTTTTGAGTGGTCGCGGCCGGTGCTGCTTCGGAACTGGCCTTGGCGGCGGCAGCGGCTGCCTGCATGGAGCCGGGTTCGTCCGCCTGGCAGACTGCAATCACCATCGGGAATTCGGCGTCGGAATAGCCGTCGAGGATATTCGCCGTGTCCTGATCGCAGGCGGCCACCGTCGTCCATTGCTGGTTCGCCGTGGCGATGTAGTTGCACTTGGTGGCGGTGTCGTCACATCCAAGGATGGTCATGATCACCAATGCTGCAGGTTGCATGACTGCCGACCTTTTTTCTTTGGTTGCCGTGTTGCTATTGCTTATAGGGGAGACATTGCCGCAAAACCAAGGCGGGCAATGTAAAATCTGGAATCATATTTGGCCGTTAAGCCAGCGGGAATCACGACGTGCAGATAACGATAGCAACCGAACCGCCGCGTCAGGCGGACATCCTGCGCCTCATCGCGCTGTCGGACGCCTACATGGCGTCTCTCTATCCGCCGGAGAGCAACCATCTTCTCGACATCGCGACGCTGGAGCGTCCGAAGGTGACCTTCCTTGTGGCGCGGGGAGACGGGAAGGTGCTCGGCTGCGGCGGATATGTCGCCCATGACGGTTACGGCGAAATCAAGCGCATGTTCGTCGACCCGGACGCCCGCGGATTGAAGATCGGCGTCCGCTTGCTGGAAACAATCGAGCGACTGGCAATCGAGGCGGGGCTGCCGGTTCTGAGGCTCGAAACCGGCATCCACCAGCCGGAAGCGATCGGGCTCTACCGTCGCTTCGGCTATGTCGAGATCGAGCCCTTTGCGGACTATTCCCCTGATCCGCTGAGCCTGTTCATGGAAAAGAGGCTGTCCTGACGTCCGGCCTGGGCTCCGGCATCAGATATCCAGATTGTCGGCGAACTCGGCCCGCTCCTGAATGAAGCGGAAACGGGCCTCCGGCTTCGTTCCCATCAGGCTGTCAACCGCATCGCGCGTGCCCTCGAAATCCACCTCGTCGATGTCGACGCGCAGCAGCGTGCGCTTCTCCGGATCCATGGTGGTTTCCTTGAGCTGTCCCGGTAGCATTTCGCCAAGACCCTTGAAGCGGCCGATTTCGACCTTCTTGCCCTTGAAAACCGTCTCCATGAGCTCAGCGCGGTGCGCATCGTCGCGCGCATAAAGCGTCTTGCCGCCTTGCGACAGACGGTAGAGCGGCGGCACGGCGAGGAACAGGTGGCCCTGACGGATGAGCTCCGGCATTTCCTGATAGAAGAACGTGATCAGCAGGGAGGCGATATGCGCGCCGTCGACGTCGGCATCGGTCATGACGATGATGCGTTCGTAGCGCAGGTCCTCTTCCCGGTATTTCGACCGTGTGCCGCAGCCGAGTGCCTGGATGAGATCGGCCAGCTGCTGGTTGGCGGTCAGCTTCTCGCGACCGGCGCTGGCGACGTTGAGGATCTTGCCGCGCAAAGGCAGGATCGCCTGATTGGCGCGGTTGCGCGCCTGCTTGGCGGAGCCACCGGCAGAATCGCCTTCGACGATGAACAGTTCGGCGCCCTGGGCGACGTTCTGCGAGCAGTCGGCAAGCTTGCCCGGCAGGCGCAGTTTGCGCACGGCCGTCTTGCGATTGACCTCGCGTTCCTTGCGGCGGCGAAGACGCTCCTCGGCACGTTCGATCACCCAGTCGAGCAGCTTTTCGGCTTCGGCCGGATTGTCGGTCAGGAAGTGGTCGAAGGGATCGCGCAGGACGTTTTCGACGATGCGCTGCGCCTCGATCGTCGCCAGCCTGTCCTTTGTCTGGCCGACGAATTCCGGCTCGCGGATGAAGACCGAGAGCATGCCGACGGCGGAGATCATCACGTCGTCCGTGGTGATCTGGGCGGCGCGCTTGTTCTGCGTCAGTTCGGCGTAGTTCTTCAGGCCACGCAGCAGCGCCATGCGGAGACCCGCCTCGTGCGTGCCGCCTTCGGGTGTCGGGATGGTGTTGCAATAGGAATGCAGCTGCGCGTCGCCGCCGTACCAGGTGACCGCCCATTCGACCGCGCCGTGACCGCCGGTCTTTTCCGTCTTGCCGGCAAAGATTTCGCGGGTGACGGTGAAGTCTTTGCCGAGCGTCGCCTTCAGATAGTCCTTCAGGCCGTCTGGGAAGTGGAACACCGCCTTGTCGGGGATGTCCGAGCCTTCCGGCAGCACACCGGGGTCGCAGGCCCAGCGGATCTCCACGCCGCCGAAGAGATAGGCCTTCGAGCGGGCCATGCGGAAGATGCGGGCCGGATCGAACTTCGCGGCCGCTCCGAAAATCTCTGCGTCGGGATGAAACCGGACCCTCGTACCGCGCCGATTGTGCACGTCACCGAGGTCTTCGATGCCGCCGAGCGGCACGCCTCTGGAGAAGCGCTGGCGATAGAGACGCCGGTTGCGTGCCACTTCGACCTCGAGACTGTCGGACAGCGCGTTGACGACCGAGACGCCGACGCCATGCAGACCGCCGGAAGTCTCGTAGGCCTTGCCGTCGAACTTGCCACCTGCGTGCAGCTTGGTGAGGATGACTTCGAGCGTCGACTTGCCCGGCACCTGCGGATGGTTCTCGACAGGAATACCGCGGCCGTTGTCGGTCACCGTCAGGAAGCCTTCCGCATCGAGGTGGACCTCGATGAAATTGGCATGTCCGGCGACGGCTTCGTCCATCGAGTTGTCGATGACTTCGGCGAACAGATGGTGCAGCGCCTTTTCGTCCGTGCCGCCGATATACATGCCCGGGCGCATACGCACCGGCTCGAGACCCTCCAGAACGCGGATGGCGGAGGCGTCGTAGTTGTCGGACGAGGCGCTGACAGGCACGGGAGCGGGCGGCGCGGCCGGTGCAGGGCGCGGCTTCACTTCCGCTGCCTTGGGGGCAGGCGGGATTGCCTCGTCGCTTCTGGCCGGTGTTCCGGGTGCGAGGGTCGAAAAGAGATCGTTGCTGTCGTCCATATGACCGTTCGAATTCCAGGCTCTGTCTGTGAGAGAAGCACCCGCATCCCATATTTCAGTCGCATTTTGCAACTCGGATGCGAATCAACTCAATTCTGCCAGAAAGCGCGGATGCGCGCGATTCCCGGCACGTTTTTCGTTCAAGGTTTGCTTTCGCGCGGACCCGATGGCAAGGCAATAAGGGGTAGGGAGCGCGGCTGCATGCCAATGTCCACAGTTCATTTCATTCTTCGGGCCGGTGTCGGCATCCTGCTGGCGCTTTCGGCCGAAACGGCCATGGCCGCCGATCTCGTCGGACCCTACAAGGACACGCTCTTTTCTGATCAAGCCGTGCTCGAAAGCCGCGACAATGGCGATTTCCGCGTGATCGACTATCAGGAAATGCGCGACATCAACGGTCGCGACCGCATACCCGAACGCTATGTGAAGTCCGAATACCAGTCTCTCGGCGTTAGACGCAAGCAGGTCATGGAAACACTCGATCTTGGCAACATCAAGCTCGATGTCGGACGGGTGGGGCCGGACGGCGGCCAGCGGTTCACGGTGATCTTCATCCATGGCCGGGGCGGCGACCGGCGGCTCGGAATGAACGACAACTCCTTCGGCGGCAATTTCAATCGCCTGAAGAACCTCGCCGACCGCAACGGTGGCACATATTACGCTCCGAGCATTCCTGTCTTCGATCAGTCCGGCGTCGATCGCGTCACGGCGCTCATAGACTATGCCAAGAAGCGGGCCCCCGCATCGCCGGTCATCCTCAGCTGCGCCTCGATGGGGAGCTTTCTCTGCTGGGCGGTCGCCAAGGATCCGACGTCCGTTTCCGAATTGAAAGGCATGGCCATCCTCGGTGGCGCGACCGACCCCGATTTTTCAAAGAGCGTGGCCTACACGTCGAAGCTGCCGATCTATTTCACCCATGGCGGCAATGATCCGGTCTATGCGGCGAAGGATCAGGTCGCACTCTACGAGGCGCTGCACGGCAAGGGGTATCCGACGCGCTTCGATCTGTTCAACACGGGCTCGCATGGCACGCCGGTTCGCATGAGTGACTGGAAACGCATCCTCAACTGGCTCGTCACCGCGCGGTGACGTGGGATTTTTCGCGCCTTGGTGGTGAAACGCGAAAGAAATTTGCAAATTTGGCGAAAAATTTAAAGCAAACCGCTTTCCTCAGCTTTGCATTCCGGGCCGGCTCCTTTAATAAGTTTGATGATGGAGTTGGGTGCGGACGGATGCCCGTCTCCGGTTGAAGAAGAGGGAAGGGCGGGGCCTCTCATTCACCAGGCATCAGCTGCGCTGAAACCCTTCGGATCGATGGCGCAGCGCCTGTCCTGGCATCATGTTGTTACTGCCCCACAAATTTAAGGATGGTATTTGCGGATGACCCCGAATGTCCGACCGCTTGTTGCGGGTAACTGGAAGATGAATGGAACGCGCGCTTCGCTTGACCAGATCAAGGCGATCGCAGCCGGCGTGAACACGCCGCTGTCCGACAAGGTCGACAGCCTGATCTGCCCGCCGGCGACACTGCTTTATGTCGCGACCTCGCTGGCGACCGACAGTCCGCTGGCGATCGGGTCGCAGGATTGCCACCAGAACGTTTCAGGCGCCCATACCGGCGATATTTCCGCCGAAATGGTCGCGGACTGCTTCGGCACCCATGCGATCGTCGGCCATTCCGAGCGCCGCACGGACCATGCCGAAACCGATCATCTCGTCTGCGCAAAGGCAGAGGCGGCCTATGGCGCCGGTCTGACAGCGATCATCTGCATCGGCGAAACGCAGGCCGAACGCGAAGCCGGCCAGACGCTCGACATCCTCAAGCGTCAGCTCTCCGGCTCGGTGCCGGCAAGTGCGACCGCCGAAAACACGGTGATTGCCTATGAGCCGGTCTGGGCGATCGGCAGCGGCCTTACTCCGACGCTCGGCGACGTTGCCGAGGCGCACGCCTTCATGCGAGCCGAACTGACGGCGCGCTTTGGCGCGGAAGGCATGTCGATGCGCATTCTCTATGGCGGTTCGGTGAAGCCAGGCAACGCCAAGGAGCTGATGGGGGTCGCCAATGTCGACGGTGCGCTGATCGGCGGCGCCAGCTTGAAAGCCAGTGACTTCCTCGCCATATGGTCGGTCTATGAGGAACTCACCGCCTGAAATGCGGCAATAGACCGCGTCAAAGGGCTTGGAATGCGAGCGCGGCTCATGTAAAGAGCCGCAATCCAATCATTTCGTATGCCCGAGACCATTCGCGGGCAGGACCGGAAAATCATGCAGACTGTTCTTATCGTAATCCATCTGATGATCGTGCTCGCGCTGGTCGGGCTGGTGCTGATACAGCGTTCCGAAGGCGGCGGCCTCGGCATCGGTGGTGGCTCCGGCTTCATGTCGGCCCGCGGCACGGCCAATGCGCTGACCCGCACGACCGCCATTCTCGCGACGCTGTTCTTCATCACGTCGCTGGGCATGAGCATCCTGGCCCGCTATCAGGGCGATCCGACCGACATTCTCGACCGCATTCCGCAGTCGACCTCGACGGATGGCACCGGGAACGGCGCCGGCGTTCTCGACAAGCTGGGTGGTTCGGTCAACAGCCAGACGCCTGCCGCCAACGGCACGACGCAGGCTCCGGCCGCCACTGCGCCGGCAACGACGGCTCCGTCGACCACAGCTCCGGCTGCGGGCGCTGAAACGCCTGCGCAGGGCTCCACAGCCCCGGCACAGACCCCTCCGGCCGATAATTCGGGCGTCCCGACCGGTCAGTAAGGGCCAGTCACCAGCATCACTCTCCGGCAGGTCAATGACCTGCCGGTTTTCTTTTGTGCGTATTTTGCTTGTCCACCTAAAATTTCGGGAAGCGGAATTTAGGGGCTAGCGGAATCAGTTTTGAAACGGTATCCGGTGAATCCCATGGCGCGATATGTATTCATCACCGGCGGCGTGGTTTCCTCCCTTGGTAAGGGAATTGCGGCCGCAGCTCTTGGAGCACTCCTGCAGGCCCGTGGCTACAGAGTCAGGCTTCGCAAACTCGACCCCTATCTCAACGTCGATCCAGGCACCATGAGCCCGACCCAGCATGGGGAAGTGTTCGTGACCGACGACGGCGCGGAGACGGACCTCGATCTCGGTCACTACGAACGCTTTACCGGCCGTTCGGCGACCAAGACCGACAACATCACCACGGGTCGCATCTACAAGAACATCATCGACAAGGAACGGCGCGGCGACTATCTCGGCGCGACGGTGCAGGTCATTCCCCACGTCACCAACGAGATCAAGGACTTCGTTCTCGAAGGCAATGACGACTATGATTTCGTCCTGTGCGAAATCGGCGGCACTGTGGGCGACATCGAGGCGATGCCGTTCATGGAGGCGATCCGCCAGCTCGGCAACGATCTGCCGCGTGGCACTGCCGTCTACGTTCACCTGACTCTGATGCCGTATATTCCGGCAGCCGGCGAACTGAAGACCAAGCCGACACAGCATTCGGTGAAGGAACTGCAGGCGCTGGGCATCCATCCGGACATCCTGCTGGTGCGTGCGGACCGGGAGATCCCGGAAGCGGAACGCCGCAAGCTGTCGCTGTTCTGCAACGTTCGCCCGTCCGCCGTTATCCAGGCGCTCGACGTCGCCAATATCTACGACGTGCCGATGGCCTATCATCGCGAAGGCCTCGACAACGAGGTTCTGGCCGCATTCGGCATCGAACCGGCACCGAAGCCGCGCATGGCGGCGTGGGAGCAGGTCGCCGACCGCATCCACAATCCGGAAGGCGAAGTGACCATTGCCGTCGTCGGCAAGTACACGGAGCTCAAGGACGCCTACAAGTCACTGATCGAGGCGCTGCACCATGGCGGCATCGCCAATCAGGTGAAGGTCAACATCGAGTGGATCGAATCCTCGATCTTCGAGGAAAAGGACCCGGCGCCCTTTCTCGAGAAGGTGCATGGTATTCTGGTTCCCGGCGGCTTCGGCGAGCGCGGGTCGGAAGGCAAGATCCAGGCGGCCAAGTTCGCCCGCGAGCGCAAGGTGCCGTATTTCGGCATCTGCTTCGGCATGCAGATGGCCGTTGTCGAGGCGGCCCGGCATCTGGCCGGCATCGAGAAGGCATCGTCGACCGAATTCGGCCCGACATCGGAACCGGTGGTCGGCCTGATGACGGAATGGATGCGCGGCAATCAGCTGGAAAAGCGGTCTACCTCCGGCGACCTCGGCGGCACGATGCGCCTCGGCGCCTATCGCGCGGCGCTCAAGAAGGGCTCCAAGATCGCCGACATCTACGGCTCGACGGAGATTTCCGAGCGCCATCGTCACCGTTATGAGGTCAATGCCGAATACAAGGACCGGCTGGAAAGCTGCGGTCTGGAATTCGCCGGCATGTCGCCTGACGGCCTGCTGCCGGAAACGGTCGAGTATCCGGACCATCCGTGGTTCATCGGCGTCCAGTATCATCCGGAACTGAAGAGCCGGCCGCTGGAACCGCATCCGCTGTTTGCAAGCTTCGTCGAGGCGGCGCTGGAGCAGAGCCGCCTGGTCTGAAGCCGCGACGGTCGCGGACGCACAACAATATTACAAAACCCGGCTCAAAAGGCCGGGTTTTTCATTGTCAGGCAAGTTCAGGACGGAGAAGGATGACCGGGCAGGGGGCGGCGGCAGGAAGTTCCGGCGCATGCGGTGGACGGACGATCAGGCAGTCGGCCTCGGCAAAAACCTTCATCATCGACGAATCCTGCTTGCCGAAGGGCTCGGCCAACAGATGGCCGCTGCTGTCCCTGATGAGTCGCGCGCGCATGTAGTCCTGGCGCTGGCCGTTGGCCGGGAGCGAGCTTGCCGAGAGGACGGTCGCCTTGCGGTGGAGCGCCGGCAGGTGGGCGAGCTTTCGGATCAGCGGCTCGGCAAAAAGCAGCGCGCAGACGAGGCTCGATGCGGGGTTGCCGGGGAGACCCAGCACCTGCATTGCACCCAGCCGGCCAACCATCAGCGGCTTGCCGGGGCGCATGGCGATCTTCCAGAAGTCGAGCTCCATGCCGCAATTCTTCAGGGTCTTCTGCACGAGATCGTGGTCGCCGACCGAGGCGCCGCCGAGCGTCACCAGGACATCCGCATTGGCGGCCTGCGCCTGACCGATGGCAGCGGCGATCGCCGCCTCGTCGTCCGGGACAATTCCCAGATCGAGGATGTCCGCACCGGCGCCGCGCAATAGTGCACCGACGCCGAAGGTATTGGAGGCGATGATCTGGCTCGGGCCGGGCGTCGAGCCGGGTGTCAGCAGTTCGTCACCGGTGGCAAGGATGGCGACCACCGGCTTGCGGAAAACGGTCAGCCGGTCGTGGTTCATTGCGGCTGCGACCGTCAGCTTGGTGAAGTCCAGCGCCGTGCCACGTTGAAGAATGACCTCGCCCTCGGTGAAATCCTGACCGCGGGGACGGACATGCCGTCCCTCTTCGGGCTGGAAATTGGCGCGGATACGTCCTTCACCGGTGATCTCGGCATCTTCCTGGATCAGCACGGTATCGGCACCGGCGGGCACAGGTGCGCCGGTAAAGATGCGCACTGCCTCGTTCTTGCCGAGCTCGCCGTCGAAGGCGTGGCCGGCCGAGGATGTACCGATTACGGAGAGCTCTGTGCCGATTGCCTTGATGTCTTCGGCCCTTACGGCATAGCCGTCCATGGCGGAGGCGTCGAAGGGCGGTTGGGTCAGGCGGGCCGCGAGATCGTTCGCCAGAACGCGTCCGCTTGCCATATCGAGAGGAAGTGCTTCCGTTGCCGTGACGGCGCTCGCCGCACGCAGAAGGCGTTCAAGGGCATCTTCGACCGGGAGCAGGCTCATGTCATCAGGCCTTCTGGTTGCGGAAGTGACCGGACTTGCCGCCTGTCTTTTCCATCAGACGGATTCCGCCGATCTCCATTTCCTTGTCGGCCGCCTTGGCCATGTCGTAGATCGTCAGGCAGGTCACGGAGACGGCCGTCAGCGCTTCCATCTCCACACCGGTCTTTCCAGTCAGCTTGGCGGTTGCAGTGACGCGCAGACCGGGCAGGCCGTAATCTTCGACGATGTCGACGGTGACTTTGGTCAGCATCAGCGGATGGCAGAGCGGTATCAGATTGGCTGTCTGCTTGGCGGCCATGATGCCGGCGATGCGCGCCGTGCCGATCACGTCGCCCTTCTTGGCGTTGCCCTCTGCGATCAGCGCCAGTGTTTCCGCACGCATGCGGACATAGCCTTCGGCAACAGCGACACGCTCGGTCTCGGCCTTGCTGCCGACATCGACCATGTGCGCTTCGCCGGACGCGCCGATGTGGGTCAGGCCGGCCTTCTCGGCCGTCATTCGGCTGCCATCGCGCCCGAGGCACCGTTCAGCAGGAGCCGGGTCGCCGCGGTGACGTCGTCCTGCCGCATCAGGCTTTCGCCAACGAGGAAGGTCGAGATGCCGGCAGCCTTCAGCCGCTCGCAATCGGCATGCGTGAATATCCCGCTTTCGCCGACGAGCAGGCGGTCGTCCGGCACCATCGGCGCCAGCGCCTCGCTGACGGTCAGGCTGACCTCAAAGGTGCGCAGGTTGCGGTTGTTTATGCCGACGAGCGGGGAGGAGAGCCGGAGTGCTCTTTCCATCTCGGGCGCGTCATGGACCTCGATGAGAACATCCATTCCGAGGCCAAGGGCCTCGTCTTCCAGACGCCGCGCGTCATCGTCCGAGAGCGACGCCATGATCAACAGAATGCAATCGGCGCCCCAGGCGCGCGCTTCATGGACCTGATAGGTTTCGAACATGAAATCCTTGCGCAGCGCCGGCAGCGCGCAGGCTTCTCTGGCCTTCGTCAGGAATTCCGGCGCACCCTGGAAGCTTGGTGTATCCGTGAGGACGGACAGACAGGCCGCACCACCGTCTTCGTAAGCCCTGGCTAAGGCCGGGGGATCGAAGTCGGGACGGATCAGGCCCTTGGACGGGCTTGCCTTCTTGATCTCGGCGATGAGGCCGAAGGTGCCATCTGCCTTGCGGGCGGCAAGCGCCTTGTAGAAGCCGCGCGGTGGCGCCTGGTCGGCAGCCATGGCCTTCAGCTCCGCAAGCGGCACGGCCGATTCCGCCGCGGCGATCTCGTCGCGCTTGTAGGCCTCGATCTTGCGCAGAATGTCGGTCATGTCTCTAGCCTATCCTCATTCGCCGCTGTTGGAAACGGCGACCAGCTTTTCGAGCGCAGACGATGCGCCGCCGTCTTCGAGCGAATGCGTAGCGATCTTCATGGCATCGGCCAGCGTCTCGCCCTTGCCGGCGACGACCAGCGCGGCCGCGGCATTGCAGAGCGCGACATCGCGATAGGCGTTCTTCTTGCCCATCAGCACCTCGCGCAGCGCCTTGGCGTTGGCAATGCCGTCGCCGCCCTTGAGATCGGCGAGTGCCGCCGGCGCGACGCCGAAATCCTTGGGGGTCAGCTCGAATTCGCGGATCTTGCCGTCTTCCAGCGCCACGACATTGGTGACACCGGTCGTGGTGATTTCATCCATGCCGTCGCCGAACACCGTCCAGACCGTCGTCGAGCCCATGTCTTTCAGCGATTCCGTCAGCGGGCGCAGCCATTGCGGCGCGAAGACGCCGAGCAGCTGGTGCTTCACGCCGGCCGGGTTGGAGAGGGGGCCGAGAAGGTTGAAGATCGTCCGCGTGCCTAGCTCAACCCGTGTCGGGCCGACATAGCGCATGGCGGAATGATGCAGCTGGGCGAACATGAAACCGATGCCGGCATCCGCGATGCAGCGGGCGATGATCTCCGGGCCGATATCCAGCTTGACGCCGAGTGCCGACAGGCTGTCGGCCGCCCCGGACTTGGAGCTCAGCGCCTTGTTGCCGTGCTTGGCGACAGGAACGCCGGCGCCCGCCGTGATGATCGCGGCGAGCGTCGAAATGTTGTAGGTGCCGGTGCCGTCGCCGCCCGTGCCGACGATATCGACGGCATTGGCCGGCGCTTCGACGGTCAGCATCTTGGAGCGCATGGTGGTAACCGCGCCGACGATCTCGTCGATCGTCTCGCCACGCACCCTGAGCGCCATCAGGAAGCCGCCGATCTGCGACGGCGTTGCCTCGCCCGACATCAGGATATCGAAGGCCTGACGGGCTTCCTCGCGGTTCAGGGCGTCGCCGGCGGCCGCCTTGGCGATAAAGGGTTTGAGTTCTGCCATCGCCTGAAAGCTCCCCTTGTTCCGGATTACCGGACCAGCGCCTGTTCGGCGAGCTGCTGATTGATCGATACGCCGTACTTCGCCTGCAGCTCACTCACCATCTCGTCGAGGATGTCGTCGCCGGCGGCCTTAGCCATCTGGTCGATCGTCTGGTCCTGGTTGTCGAGTGCGGTCGTCGCGGGCTTCGGATCATCCGCGGTGACCTTCAGGAGGACCTGATTGCTGCCGTCGCTGGTCGCGCCGGTGGCAACCGTCCCCACGGGGCCGGAGAAGGCTTCCTGGATGGCAGAGGAACCGATGATCGCATCGTTGGAATGGCGGGTCAGGCCGGTCTTCTGCTCGACGGCAATCTTTAGCTCGTCGGCGATCGCCTGCAGCGTCTCGCCCTTTTCGACGCGCTGCTTGAGCTTTTCCGCCAGCGCCCCGAGGGCCTCCCGCTGCTGCTCTTCGGTCCAGTCCTGTGTCGCCTGGGCCTTCACCTCGTCGAGGGTACGGTCACGATCCGGCGTGATATCGGTGACCTCATACCAGAGATAGCCGTTGCGACCGACGTTGATCGGCAGGTTTTCCACGCCGACATCCGTCTGGAATGCTTCGGAGACCAGATCCTTGCCGGTCGGCACATCTGCGATCGGCTTGCCGTCCGGTCCATTGCCGTCGGCATCGATCGCGTCGATGGTGACGACCTTCAGGCCGAGTTCCTTGGCCGCATCGGCCAGCGACGAGCCGCCGCCGCGAAGGTCTTCGTAGCGGTCATGAACCGACTGGATTTCGTCGAGCGCGTTGTTCAGCGCCAGGTCCTTGCGAACCTGATCCTTCACTTCGTCGAGGGTCTTGGTCACCGCCGGCTTGATATCCTTGACGCGCAGGATCACCGGACCGAATGCGCCCTTGACGACACCGGAGGTCGCGCCGTCCGTGTCGAGAGCGAAGGCGGCATCGGCAATCGCCGCATCCGGAACCCGATCCTTGGTGAAGGTGCCGAGCGTGACGTCATTTTCCGTCTTGCCCTGTTCCTTGATCAGATCATCAAAGCTCTTGCCGTCCTGGAGTTCCTTGGCGGCGGCCTCGGCCTTGGCCTCGTCGGCAAAGGTCAGCTGCTCGATCGTCCGGCTGGCGGCGGTCGTATAGCGGTCCTTGTGCGCCTCGTAATCCTGCTTGACGGCATCGTCGGTGACGGCGCTCGGATCGGCGATGTCGGACGGCTCCAGCTTGACATAGGCGATCTTGCGGAATTCCGGCGCATGGTAGCGGGCCTTGACGGTGTCAAACCACTTCTGCAGCACGTCGTCCGCAGGCGCCTTGATCGGCTCGATATTGGCATCGGTCAGAAGCAGGTAATCGACCGAGCGGGTCTCGTATCGATACTGCTTGAGCGCGTCGATCAGCACCGGCGGCGGCGTGAAGCCGCTGCCCACGGCGTCGATGATCTGGCTGCGGACGGCGACATTGCTGCGCTCGTTGATGTAGTCCTGTTCGCGGATGCCGGCATTGCGGAGCAGCGCGGTGAACTGCTGCCGGTCGAAAGAGCCGTTCAGCGACTTGAAGGCCGGATCGTCGGCAATCAAGCCGGCGAGGCGATCCTGCGAAAGGCCGAGGTCCATGTCGTCAGCGAGCTGGTCGAGAGCCGCGCCGGCGGAAAGCTGTGCGTAGACCTGACGGTCGACGCCGAAGGCCTTGGCCTGCTCCAGCGTCAACTGCGTGCCGAACTGCCGGCTGAGGGCCGCCATCTGGCGCTGAAACGCGAAGTGCAGGTCGGAGACCGAGACCTTCTGGTCGCCGACGGTGATGACCGTGTTCGATGTCGGTGCAAGCAGCGAGGTCGAGACGCCCCATATGCCGAACGAGCCCACCAGCACGATCATCAGCAGTTTCGCCAACCATGTCTGCGACGCGCGTCTCAGTAACTGGAACATCCGGTGTCTTCCTCGTCATACAATGCTGCACCCGTTTGCTTTTTCGGGCACAGGAAACATTTTTGTGAACGTTCCTTAAAGCAAAGCGCGGCGGAAATGAAGGCGGCGGGCGGTGAAAAAAGGGCCTCGGCGACCGACAATCAGACAAGCCTTTCGCACCGTCTGCATGGTGCCGTTGGACAGCGGTCGTCGTTGTGCCCTAAATGATCGCAAAAGGAGACATCATGACCTGTCCGTCTTACACGATCCACAGCCGGAACTGTCATTGCGGCTGGAACAACGCCTTTCCGCCAGCCCATACGGCGGAACCGGGCCAGACGCTGACATTCGAATGCAAGGACGCCTCCGGCGGATACTACACCGCGGACAGCACCTCGGCCGATGTCGGCGGACAGGACCCGGCGACCATCAATCCCGTCACGGGGCCGATCATCGTCGATGGCGCCAAGCCCGGCGACGTGCTGAAGATCACGCTCGAGAGTTTCGCGCCGAGCGGCTTCGGCTGGACGGCAATCATTCCGGGCTTCGGGCTTCTCGCTGACCAGTTCCAGGATGCCCGCCTGCACCTGTGGAACTACGAGCGGGACCTGACGGTGCCGGCGATGTTCGGCAACCATGCCCGCGTGCCGCTGAAACCCTTCACCGGCACGATCGGCGTGGCGCCCGCCGAGCCCGGAACGCACTCGGTCATCCCGCCGCGCCGGGTCGGCGGCAACATGGATATCCGCGACCTGTCGGCCGGTTCCGTGCTCTATCTGCCGGTGGAGGTGGAGGGTGCGTTGCTGTCGATCGGCGATACGCATGCCGCGCAGGGCGACGGCGAGGTGTGTGGTACGGCGATCGAGAGCGCGATGTCCGTCACCGTCAAGATCGACCTGATCAAGGACCAGCCTCTACGCTTTCCGCGGTTCGAAACTGCAGGTCCGGTGACGCGCCATATCGATTGCGCCGGCTATGATGTCACCACCGGAATAGGACCCGATCTGATGACGGCATGCCGCGATGCCGTGTCCGGCATGATCGACCTTCTGGGGCGGAGCCGGAAGATGAGCGCCGAGGATGCCTACATGCTCTGCTCGGTTTGTGGGGACTTGCGAATTTCCGAGATCGTGGATGCGCCGAACTGGGTCGTCTCGTTCTACGTCCCGCGCGCTGTTTTCGCCTGAAACAACCAAACGGCCCGGAAACCGGGCCGTTCGCGTCTCGTCAGTGTGCCATGATCAGCTTGGACCTCAGCGATCCTGAGGGCTCGCGATCAAAGATCTGCGCGATATTGGGATTGCGCAGCGGCGTGCCGCTGTCGTCGACCACGATGTTCTGCTCCGACACGTAGGCCACGTATTCGGACTCATCGTTTTCCGCCAACAGATGGTAGAAGGGCTGGTCCTTGCGCGGCCGGATTTCGGCCGGAATGGAATTCCACCATTCTTCCGAATTGGCGAATTCGGGATCGACGTCGAAGATAACGCCCCGGAAGGGAAATATCCGGTGACGCACGACATCTCCGATATTGTACTTGGCGTTTTGGATCTTCATGGGCTTTGTCCTTTCCCTCAAATATTTGGGTTGGACAGGCCATGATATCAAGGGTCTGGCGCCTGACACCGCCGTGAGATCACGATCTCCTGTTGAAAAGCGCGGCCGGTGCGGTCGCCAGCATCACGCCGCCCGTCACCAGCACGATTCCGTAGGCATGATAGGTCTCGAAGGTCTCGCCAAGAAACAGGACGGCCATGACGATCGAGATCGGCGGCATCATGTAGAGAGTGATGCCGGCGATAGCCGGACCGAAGACGTGGACCGTGTGCTGGAAGCAGTAGAAGGCGGCGAGCGAGGCGAAGAAGATGATGCCGGCAAGCTTGAGGAAATCGCTGCCGGAATCCGGCAGATTGCCGCCCGCCACGGTTTCGATGATCGCCGGCGGCAGCAGCACGATCGCACCGGATGTGGCGATCAGCCCGAAGAGCGTCAGCGGCTTGACGGTCCGCACGGCCGGATGGCGCAACAGCAGCGAGTAGACCGCAAACGAGATCGCCGCGCCAAGAATGCCGAGATCGCCGATGTTGAACTGCATGTGGAGCAGGGCCTGCGGCTCGCCTTTGAGGACGATGGCGACGACACCGGCGAAGGCGACGACCATGCCGGCCAGTTCGCGGCTGCTGATCTTGCCGCCGGCAAACAGCCACTGGAACAGGATGATGAACAGCGATGAGGTGGTGTAGATCAGCGTCGCGTTGGAGGCCGTCGTTCTTGTGAGCGACCAATAGACGAAGCCGCCGCAGATGCCCATTCCGAGAATGCCGAGCAGCAGCCAGAGGCCGACATGGCCGCGCACGAATGCGATCGCCGCGCGTCGGTCGGCCAGCATGAAGGGCAGCATGATCAGCGCCGATCCGGCCCAGCGGATGAAGGCCGTGATGAACGGCGCAATGTCGCCGATGATCCCGCGGCCGAAGATCAGATTGCTCGAAAAGAAGATCGGCACGGCGACGAAGATGGCCCAGGCGAGAAGGCCGGGCGATTGTCTGTTGTTCTGGTCGAAAGGCGACATCGGTGAGCTGGTGCTGGTCCGTGATCGGGAAAGGCTTGAAAAGAAACAAGGCAGAAACCCGGAGGATTCTGCCTTGCCTGTTCCTCTCAGGCCCCTTGCGGGGCCGTCCACCGGCCGTATCAGACCGAGTAGTACATGTCGTATTCGACCGGATGCGGGGTCATTTCGAAGCGCATGACTTCCTGCATCTTCAGGTCGATGAACGCATCGATCTGGTCGTCGTCGAAGACGCCGCCGGCGGTCAGGAACTTGCGATCCTTGTCCAGGCTTTCCAGCGCTTCGCGCAGCGAACCGCAGACGGTCGGGATCTTCTTGAGTTCCTTCGGCGGCAGGTCGTAAAGATCCTTGTCCATCGGTTTGCCGGGGTGGATCTTGTTCTTGATGCCGTCGAGACCAGCCATCAGCATCGCGGCAAAGGCGAGATACGGATTGGCGGCCGGATCGGGGAAGCGGACTTCGACGCGCTTTGCCTTCGGATTGGAGCCGAAGGGAATGCGGCACGAGGCCGACCGGTTGCGGGCAGAATAGGCCAGCAGAACCGGCGCTTCATAGCCCGGGACCAGACGCTTGTAGGAGTTGGTCGACGGGTTGGTGAAGGCGTTGATGGCCTTGGCGTGCTTGATGATGCCGCCGATGTAGTAGAGGCAGGTCTCGGACAGACCGGCATACTCGTCGCCGGCGAAGGTCGGCTTGCCACCCTTCCAGATCGACTGGTGCACGTGCATGCCCGAGCCGTTGTCGCCGAAGATCGGCTTCGGCATGAAGGTTGCCGTCTTGCCGTAGGCATTGGCAACCTGATGGACGCCGTACTTGTAGATCTGGATCTTGTCGGCGTTGCGAACGAGGGTGTCGAACTTGACGCCGAGTTCGTGCTGGGCGGATGCCACTTCGTGGTGATGCTTTTCGACGACGACGCCCATTTCGGCGAGCACGGTCAGCATTTCCGAGCGCATGTCCTGGCAGCTGTCGACCGGGGGAACCGGGAAATAGCCGCCCTTGACGCGCGGACGGTGACCGAGGTTGCCGGTCTCATAGTCGGTGTCGTCGTTGGAAGGCAGTTCGGACGAATCAAGCTTGAAGCTGGTGTTGTAGGGATCGGCCTTGTACTTGACGTCGTCGAAGATGAAGAATTCGGGCTCGGGGCCGACGAAGACGGTGTCGCCGATGCCTGAGGCCTTCAGGTAGGCTTCAGCCTTCTTCGCGGTGCCGCGCGGGTCGCGATTGTAGGATTCGCCGGAGACCGGATCGAGGATGTCGCACATGATGACCATCGTCGACTGGGCGAAGAAGGGGTCCATGTGGACCGTCGCCGTATCGGGCATCAGCACCATGTCGGATTCGTTGATGGCCTTCCAGCCGGCAATCGACGAGCCGTCGAACATGACGCCGTCGGCAAACATGTCGTCGTCAACGCAGGAAACGTCCATGGTGACGTGCTGCAGCTTGCCCTTGGGGTCGGTGAACCGCAGATCGACGAACTTGACGTCGTTTTCCTTGATCTGCTTCAGGATATCATTGGCTGATGTCATTTAGGCCTTCCTTCCTTGTTGTTTCCCGAATTGTTATGAACTTGCCGTCCCGTCGGGAACAGACGGCCTTATCGGGTCAGATTGCGTCGACGCCGGTCTCGCCGGTACGGATGCGGATCACTTCCTCGACGTTCGACACGAAGATCTTGCCGTCGCCGATCCGGCCGGTTTGCGCGGCGTTGCGGATCGCTTCGATGACCGCATCCGCATTCTCGTCGGCGAGGACGACTTCGACCTTAACCTTGGGCAGAAAATCGACAACGTATTCAGCGCCGCGATAGAGCTCGGTGTGGCCCTTCTGGCGTCCAAATCCCTTTGCTTCCGTTACAGTGATACCCTGCAAGCCCACTTCCTGAAGTGCTTCCTTCACTTCATCCAGCTTGAACGGCTTTATGATCGCCTCGATCTTTTTCATCAGAAAATTTCTCTCCGCTTCTCCCTTGGAGGCGGACCTCGTGTCCGCTCGGCCATGTCGATGCACGTAGCATGCCAAGACATTTGTATATCCCCGCTTGCCGTCAGCGCAATAGCAGGTCGGGGCGCGCGGCGACCTGTTTTTGCAGGATTGTCCGGAAAAGATGCGTTCGGCGCCACGATCTGGATCAAACCGGATCACCGAAACGCGGCAAGGACGGTTAATCAAATGAAAGCGCTCGTCAATTTATGATGTAATTTTGTGCAAACGCATATTTATTGATCATGTATACGGGCGATTTTTGATTGTCTTTTCGCCGGACTCGGCATCAACTTCCGGCCATGACCTTTTCGATCGACACAGTTCTTCTTTCGCCGGACCAGATGGGGAATGCCGACCGTGACGCGGCGGCCTCCGGCATCGACAGCTTCGGCCTGATGGAGCGGGCAGGGCTCGCGGTGGCCGCCGCAGCGCTTCGGCATCATCCCGGCGCACGGCGTTTCGCCGTGTTCTGCGGCCCCGGCAACAATGGCGGCGACGGATATGTCGCCGCCCGCGCCTTGCGGGAATGCGGGTGCGCCGTTCAGGTCTTCCATTTCGGCGACCCTGACCGCCTGAGAGGAGACGCGGCAGAGGCGCGGACGCGCTTTGCCTCTGCCTCCGAACCGCTTCCATCCTACCGGCCGGACGATGGCGACGTGATCATCGACGCGCTGTTCGGGGCAGGCCTCGATCGCGATGTGCCGGGCGCGGTTGCAAGCCTGATCGAGATGGTGAACGCCGCCGACCTGCCGGTGATCGCGGTCGATCTGCCGTCGGGTCTCTGCGGCCGCCGTGGCGTGCCACTGGGCGCCGCCTTCAGGGCCGAGATCACTGTCACCTTCATGGCGCGCAAGCCAGGTCATCTGCTGTTGCCCGGACGCGCGCTGTGCGGCGAAACGTCGGTCTTCGATATCGGCATTCCGCACCGGATCATCGCCGCACAGAAAAGCCGGCTGGACATGAACGAGCCCCGGAACTGGCAGGACAGGCTGCCGAAGCCCGATTCGGCCGCCCACAAGTTCAGCCACGGCCATCTTGCCGTCTTTTCGGGCGGCCCCATGGCGACGGGTGCCGCACGGCTTTCGGCCCATGCGGGCCTCGTCAGCGGTGCGGGGCTGGTGACGGTGGTCTCGCCGCAGAACGCCGCGATCGTCAATGCCGGCGCCCTGACGGCGGTCATGCTGAAAAGCATCGCCGATCCCGCCGAGCTTGCCGGTTGGCTGGAGGATCGCCGCGTTGCGGCGGCCGTGATCGGACCGGGCTTCGGCATCGGCGACAAGGCCCGGCAGTTCGTGGGCGCGCTGGCCGCGACCGGAGTGCCCGTGGTGGTCGATGCAGACGCCATCACCTCGTTCGAGAATGAACCGGACGCGCTTTTCCGGCTGTTTTCGGAGGGGGATGTCCGGGTGGTCCTGACCCCGCACGAGGGCGAATTCCGGCGGCTGTTTCCCGATCTCGCCGCCGATGACACGTTGTCGAAGGTAGAGCGCGCGCTGGCCGCGGCAGCCCGCGCCAACGCCATCGTTCTCTACAAGGGTGCGGATACGGTGATCGCCGACCCGGCGGGCAGGGCGGTGATCAACGACAACGCGCCGCCCTGGCTTGCCACCGCCGGTTCAGGCGATGTTCTTGCCGGCATCATCGGCGGACTTCTCGCCCAGTCGGTGGCGCCTTTCGACGCAGCCGCAGCCGGCGCCTATCGGCATGGCGAAGCGGGGCAGAAGGCGGGGCGCGGTCTGACCGCCGAAACTCTGATCACATATCTGAATGGATGCATCGATAATTGAGCGATTTCCCAAGGGCATCATCGGCTAATGTCGACAGACATTCAGATCCACGGGACATGACTGCATGATACTGACAGACATCCTCATGATGGTGCTCGTTGCCGCCATATGGGGCTTCAATTTCGTGGTGATCAAGATCGGCATCGCCAACTTCCCGCCGATCCTGTTTTCGGCCCTGCGCTTCCTGTTTGCTGCCATACCGCTGGTCTTCTTCATTCCGCGCCCCGCCGTCTCCTGGCGGATCGTCGTCGCGATCGGCCTGGTGCTGGGCGTCATCAAGTTCAGCCTGCTGTTCATCGGCATGGATGAGGGCGTGTCCGCCGGCCTTGCCTCGCTGGTTCTGCAATGTCAGGCGTTCTTCACCGTCATCCTTGCGGCACTCCTCTACCGCGAGCGACCGAAGCCGGTGCAGATTATCGGTGTCATTGCCGCTTTCGCCGGAATTGCCGTCATCGGCATGACAATCGATGCGAGCTTCAGCCTGCACGGTCTTGTCCTCATTCTTGCCGCGGCCCTGGCCTGGGCGGTATCCAACATGCTGATGAAGAAGGCGGGCGGCGTTGACATGCTGCGCCTCATGGTCTGGGTCAGCCTCGTGCCGCCGCTGCCGCTGCTGGCCATTTCGCTCGCCACGGAAGGTTTCGACCGGGACATGGCGGCGCTCAAATCTCTGTCGCTCGGCGGTGCGGGCGCGGTGCTCTACATCGCCTATCTGGCGACGATCTTCGGCTTTGCCGTCTGGGGACGGATGATCCGCAAATACAATGTCTCGAATGTGGCGCCGTTCTCGCTGCTCGTGCCGGTGTTCGGCATGAGTTCGTCGGCACTGGTGTTCGGCGAGAGCTTCAGCCCAATGCGGATTGCCGGCGCGCTGCTGATCGTCTGCGGACTGGTCCTGACCGTGCTCGGACCGCGACTGCTCGCCGGGCGCCCGGCAATCAGCGGAACTTGACGCGGGTTAAAGCAGCCGGCTGTGACGCAGCATGCCCTGATCCTCGAGAACGGGATAGGCGATCGATACGACCAGGGAATTGACTTCCTTCAGATCGCGCATCGTGTCGATGTGCAGCGAGCTGGAATCGAAGCTCGCGACATTGCCGGCGCGCAGACGCTGCAGGTGACGCTCCTCGCTCTCGCGCACGAGGGCGCGCATGGCTTCCTTGCTGGCGACCAGCTGGCGGGCGTGTTCGATGTCGCGGTTGATCAGCAGATTGAAGGCGAGGTGGGCGTTTTTCAGCACCTCGGCGTGCATGGCCTTCAGCTCCGCCCAGCCTTCAGCCGAAAACGCCGTGTTGCGTTCGTGCTTCTTCTTCACGCGGTTCAGCATGTTCTGGGAAATGATGTCGGCGGCCTGCTCGATCTTGATCGTGGTCGACAGCAGGCTCTGGCATTGAGCCGCCGAAGCCTCGTCGAGCGCGCTTTGCGAAATGCGCGCGAGATAGAACTTTATCTCCCGATGAATGTGGTCGATCTCGTCGTCGAGTTCATCGATTCGGGCGATCTTCTTCGGATCGTTCTTCTCGAAGAGATCGAAAATCCAGTTCAACATCACCTCGGTCTTTTCGCAGGCGGTCAGCACCTCGCGCGTCGCATTGGCGACCGCCTGGCGCGGATTGGCGAGATCGGCGGGGTTGAGCGAGGAAATCCGCGCATCCAGAGGAATGCCGGCAACAGGCGTCGGGCTGGCGAAGAATCGCTCCAGAGCCATGCCGACGATGCCACAGAACGGCAGGCCGAAGATGACGACGGCGCCATTTATCGCGAGATGGACCATGACCACGGCATCACCGGCGCCGCTGGCAAAATCCGTCGGCGGCAACTGGATGTAGAACTGGAGCGCCAGAGCGAGCAGTGTCGCTGTGCCGCGAATGGCGACATTGCCGAGAGGAACGATGCGCGCCGCACTTTCCGCGTTCTTGGTCAGCATGGCGCCGATGACGGCGGCGCCGAAATTCGCGCCGAGCACCAGCGGAATGATCAGGACGGTCGGGATCAACTCTCGGTCGGCAAGCGAGGCAATCAGGAGGATCGTCGCCACGCTGGAGTGAAAGGCCCAGGCGAGGATGGCCGCCAGAATGAAAGCGGTAATCCAGTCACGCGAGAGGTAGTTGATGATGACCGGCAAAATCTCGCTGGAGCGCAGGGGATCGGAGGCCTGGCCGATCAGCTTCAACGCCAGCAACAGCAGGCCGAGGCCGAAGAGGATGCGGCCGATCTGGCGCCAGTTGCGCGCCTCCGAGGCGCGGAAGGCCACCGTGCCCGCAAGCAGCAGCACGGGGATCAGCAGCGACAGGTCGTGACGCAGGATGCGGACGACGAAGGCCGATCCGAAGTCCGCGCCGAGCAGGGTGGCAATGCCGATCGCCGAAGATACATAGCCGCCGGCCACGAAAGAGGCGATGATCAGGGAGACCGCTGTCGCACTCTGCAGCGCGACAGCAAAGAAGAAGCCGGCCACCGCGGCGGTGACGCGATTGCCGACGGCGAGCCTCAGCTTGTCCTTCAGGACCGAGCCATAGGCGCGCTCGATCCCGGTCCGCACCATGCGGGTCGCCCAGAGCAGGAGGGCGACCGCTCCCGCGAGATTGATGAATACGACGATACCTGACATGCGCGAGACCGATGAATGTGGCGGGGCGAGTTTCGCCGAAACCGGCATCAACCCAAGGGAAGAACCGAGATGCTTCGCCTAAATCTCGGCGAATGGCGTCAACTCAGCGACATCCTATAGCTCAGATTCGACACTGTCACAAATTGCACATCTGTGATTGCATTCATCCATTTCACGCAACCTTCAGCCCATCAATCGACCCTTTCCTGAAGGGCCATAGCACCGGCAGGGGCGTTTATCTTGCCGCTGGTGATGAAGTAGCCGAAGACATCGCGCGGCTTCTTGCCGGGCTTGTTGTCCGGATCGATCAGCGGCAGGTCGGAAGGCTGGCTGCCGCCGGCCCATTCGCCAAAGCGCGCCGCCCAGGCATCCAGCATGTCTGCAGGATAGCAGGTCGGGACATCATCGGATCCCTTTTGCAGCCGTGCATAGACGAAATCGCCCGTGACATCGGCGATTTCCGGATAGTCGAAATGCTCTGCGTAGACGATCGCCACATTGTGCCGACGGGCCAGTGCAACGAATTCCGGGACCATGAAGGTAGGGTTCCTTACCTCAACGGCATGCCGCAAGGTCAGGCCATCCTGCTTTTCCGGCAGCAATGCCAGGAAGGCGCCGAAATCCGCCTCGTCGAACTTCTTCGTCGGCATGAACTGCCAGAGGATCGGTCCGAGATGATCGCCGAGTTCGGTGATGCCCGAAGCCAGGAATTTTGCGACCGACTCGCCCGCTTCGGCCAGCACCCGCTTGTTCGTCGCATAGCGGATCGCCTTCAGCGAGAAGACGAAGCCGTCCGGCACGTCGGCCGCCCACTTTGCGAAGGTCGCCGGCTTCTGGCTGGAATAATAGGTTCCGTTGATCTCGATCGTCTTCAGCTTCGAACTGGCATATTCCAACTGCTTCGTCTTCTTCAGATCGGCAGGATAGAAGTGCCCCTCCCACGGATCGAACGTCCAGCCGCCGATGCCGGTGCGGATTGTGCCTGAGGTGGTCATTTAGGATCTCCAGTTGATATTAGCTAAGTTATTAGCTAACCTGTGAATAACAATGGAGCGAACGATGACAGTCGTCACCATTCACAAGGCCAAGACTGAACTTTCCAAACTTCTCGCCCGCGTCGAGGCGGGAGAGGAGATCGTCATCGCGCGCGGCAGCGAACCCATCGCCAAGTTGGTGCCTGTTGACGCGGCTCAAACCCAAAAGCCGAAACGTCGGCCCGGCGCCCTTTCGCACCTGCGCGATACGTTGCCACCTGACCTCTTCCTCGAGCCCATGTCGGAAGAAGAGCTGTCGCTTTGGGAGGGCGCCCATTCCTTTCCCGGCGACAATGGCAGATGAAACTGCTTCTCGACACCCATGCGCTCGCATGGTGGCTTATGGACGATAGCCGTCTCACTGAAACCGCGCGCAAGTCCATCGCCGACCCCGGTAACGATGTTGCCGTCAGCGCAGTTTCGGCCTTCGAAGTCGCAACAAAGTACCGTATTGGAAAATGGCCGGCCATGGCTGAGCTGGTGACCGGCTTTCCTCACCTTGTGGCCGAGCAAGAGTTCTCGCTGTTGCCAATTACCGTTTCCCACGCACTTCTCGCCGGGCGGTTTGCGGCCGCCCACCGTGACCCCTTCAACCGCCTGCTGGCCGCCCAGGCGAAGCTCGACTCCCTTGTTCTGGTCACGGCCGACAGTGCCTTCTCACAGTTCGACATCGACCTTCTCTGGTGAACTCTACTCCGCGGCCTGACGCTTCCCTTGGCCGGGGCGGCGGCTCATCAGTTCGCGCAGATAATGGCCGGTATGCGAGGCCTCGTTCTCGATGACGCTTTCCGGCGTCCCGAAGGCCACCACTTCGCCGCCGCCGTCGCCGCCTTCCGGTCCGAAGTCGATGATCCAGTCGGCGGTCTTGATGACCTCCAGATTGTGCTCGATGACGACGACCGAATTGCCCTGGTTGACGAGTTCGTGCAGCACCTCGAGGAGCTTGGCCACGTCATGGAAATGCAGGCCCGTGGTCGGCTCGTCGAGAATGTAGAGCGTCCGGCCGGTGGAGCGCTTGGAGAGCTCCTTGGCGAGCTTCACGCGCTGCGCTTCACCGCCTGACAGGGTGTTGGCCTGCTGGCCGACCTTGATATAGCCGAGCCCGACATTGAACAGCGCCTGCAGCTTGTCGCGCACCGCCGGCACGGCCGAGAAGAACTCGACGCCTTCCTCGACGGTCATGTCGAGCACGTCGGAAATCGACTTGCCCTTGAAGGTCACGTCCAGCGTTTCGCGGTTGTAGCGCTTGCCATGGCAGACGTCGCAGGTGACGTAGACGTCCGGCAGGAAGTGCATTTCGATCTTGATGACGCCATCGCCCTGGCAGGCTTCGCAGCGGCCGCCCTTGACGTTGAACGAGAAGCGGCCCGGCTGATAGCCGCGCGCCTTGGCCTCCGGCAATCCGGCAAACCAGTCGCGGATCGGCGTGAAGGCGCCGGTGTAGGTCGCCGGATTGGAGCGCGGCGTACGGCCGATCGGCGACTGGTCGATATCGATCACCTTGTCGATATATTCGAAACCGTCGATGCGGTCGTGGTCGGCCGGATGCTCACGCGCGCCCATGATGCGGCGGGCGGCCGACTTGTAGAGCGTCTCGATCAGGAACGTCGACTTGCCGCCGCCCGATACGCCGGTAACGGCGGTAAATACGCCGAGCGGGATCGAGGCGGTGACGTTTTTGAGGTTGTTGCCGCGCGCGCCGACAACAGTGATTTCCTTCTTCTTTTTCGGCTTGCGCCGTTCAGAAGGCACCGGCACGCCCATTTCACCGGAGAGATACTTGCCGGTCAGCGACTTGGGGTTCGCCATGATATCGCCGGGCGTTCCCTCCGCGACCACCTGACCACCGTGAATGCCGGCGGCCGGGCCGATATCGACCACGTAGTCGGCCGTCAGGATCGCATCCTCGTCATGCTCGACGACGATGACCGTATTGCCGATGTCGCGCAAATGCTTCAGCGTCGCCAGCAGACGGTCGTTGTCGCGCTGGTGCAGGCCGATCGACGGCTCGTCCAGCACGTAGAGTACGCCCGTCAGGCCTGAGCCGATCTGCGAGGCGAGGCGGATGCGCTGGCTTTCTCCGCCAGACAGCGTGCCTGAGTTGCGCGAAAGGCTTAAGTATTCGAGGCCGACGTCGTTCAGGAAGCGCAGGCGTTCGCGGATCTCCTTCAGGATGCGGAGCGCGATCTCGTTCTGCTTGTCGCTGAGATGCGTCGGAAGTTCATCGAACCAGTCGCGCGCCACCTTGATCGACATGTCGGTGACTTCGCCGATATGCAGCTTGCGGATTTTTACCGCCAGCGCCTCGGGCTTCAGGCGGAAGCCGTTACAGGCCGGGCAGGGGGCCGCCGACATGTAGCGCTCGATTTCTTCTCGCGCCCAGGCGCTGTCGGTTTCCTTCCAGCGGCGCTCGAGGTTCGGCACAATGCCTTCGAAGGTCTTGACCGCCTTGTAGGATCGGGCGCCGTCGGCATAGTGAAATTCGATCTTCTCGTCGGTGCCCTTGAGGATCGCCTTCTGGGCCGCCGCACTCAGCGCGCTCCAGCGATCGCCGAGCTTGAAACCGAAGGTCTTTCCCAGCGCCTCGAGCGTCTGGTTGTAATAGGGCGAGCTCGATTTCGCCCAGGGCGCGATCGCGCCGTCGCGCAGCGTGCGGTCCGGCTCCGGAACGATCAGGTTCTCGTCGATCTTCTGCTGCGAGCCGAGACCGTCGCAGGTCGGGCAGGCGCCGGCCGGATTGTTGAAGGAGAACAGCCGCGGCTCGATTTCGGAAATCGTGAAGCCGGAAACGGGGCAGGCGAATTTTTCCGAAAACAGCACGCGCTCATGCGTTTCGTTCAGCGACTTGTTCGCGGAGCCGCCCGCCGACGTTTCCTCCGCCGGCAGGGGCTTGTCGGCAAATTCGGCGACGGCAAGGCCATCGGCGAGCGACAGGCAGGTCTCGATGCTGTCGGCCAGCCGGGCCGCCATGTCCGGGCGCACGACGATGCGGTCGACGACGACGTCGATGTCGTGCTTGTACTTTTTGTCGAGGGCAGGGGCGTCGGCGATCTCGTAGAACTGGCCGTCGATCTTGACGCGCTGGAAGCCCTTCTTCATTAGCTCCGCCAGTTCCTTCTTGTACTCGCCCTTTCGGCCGCGCACCATCGGCGCCAGGACATAGAGCCGTGTGCCTTCCTCGAAGGCGAGCACGCGGTCGACCATCTGGCTGACCGTCTGGCTCTCGATCGGCAGACCGGTCGCCGGCGAATAGGGCACGCCGACGCGCGCAAACAGAAGACGCATGTAGTCGTAGATCTCGGTCACCGTGCCGACCGTGGAGCGAGGATTGCGCGATGTGGTCTTCTGCTCGATAGAGATTGCCGGCGATAGGCCTTCGATCTGGTCAACGTCCGGCTTCTGCATCATCTCCAGAAACTGCCGCGCATAGGCCGAAAGGCTTTCGACGTAGCGGCGCTGGCCCTCCGCATAGATCGTGTCGAAGGCAAGCGAAGACTTGCCGGAGCCGGACAGGCCCGTCATCACGATCAGGGAGTTGCGGGGAAGATCAAGATCCACGCCCTTTAGATTGTGCTCGCGCGCGCCGCGAATGGATATCGTCTTCAACTCGCTCATATTCACATAATCCGGATTTGATTTTCCGCCCCTATGTAATGTTACTACGCTGACTGTCGAGAAGCGGACGCGGCCAATGCAGCAAAATTCGATTCAGTTGACAGGATCATACAGATTTAATAGAACAAAAAAAGAACAAATTTCCACATCGGGAAAGCTGTGGATTTCGCCCTCGGGGGAGGCGCCGACCGACGCTTTCCTTTAGAGTGGCGCAAGTTTTTACGGAATGGAAGCCGTTTCGACGGCAATCGAGGTGAAGAGTATGGCAGGCAGCGTCAACAAAGTGATTTTGATCGGCAATCTGGGCGCGGACCCGGAAATCCGCCGTACGCAGGACGGCCGACCGATCGCCAATCTGAGGATCGCGACATCGGAAAGCTGGCGCGACCGGAACACCGGCGAGCGCCGGGAAAAGACGGAGTGGCACTCCGTCGTCATCTTCAACGAAGGTCTCTGCAAGGTGGCCGAGCAGTACCTGAAGAAGGGCTCGACCGTTTACATCGAGGGCCAGTTGCAGACGCGCAAGTGGACCGACCAGAACGGCCAGGATCGCTACTCGACCGAAGTCGTGCTGCAGGGCTTCAACGGCAATCTGACGATGCTCGGCGGCCGTGGTGACGGCGGCGGCGCACGCGGTGGCCGTGACGAAGGCTACGGTGGTGACTATGGCGGTGATTACGGTTCGCCGTCTTCGCGTGGCGGCAGCGCACCGGCGTCGTCCGGCGGCGGCTTCTCCCGCGATCTCGACGACGACATTCCGTTCTGAGAGATCAAATCAGATTGTTGATTTCAAACACCATATCAGAGAAGTTGTGATTTAATTTCTAGTGCTGGGGGCGCCAGATGTTAAAAGCATTTCTCAAATTTCTCCTTATCACCTTGGCTTTGGCATTCTCAGGGATGTTGCTGGTCGTCCTCGGCGCAACCATGCTTTCAGATAAGTCACTTTCGGATGCGATGGTCGTTCTGGGAGGGATACTTTTCCTTTTTAGTCCGCTTCTCGTTGCGCTCGGGTTTTGGGCTTCAAGAAGGCGCAAAACTGCGGCGCAGAATGAGTTCGCCAGAGTTAAAGCTGCTGAAGAGCAAGAGGCTCTGAGAATCCAGGCTGAAAGGGACTTGTTGCGCCATCGCTTCTTGGAACGGCAGCGTCTTATCGACTCGGTTGATCGGCATCGTTCAGCTTTGCTGAGAAACCTTCAACGGGCACTGAAGAAGAACGATTATGGCGCGCTGGTCAGTGATGAAACAGATGATGCACTAGTCGAATTTTTTGCAAGCATTGAACTCGATGTGGAGGCTATTCCATTCTCCGAGGCAAGAGAGTTGACGTTTGAGCAGTTGGACTTCCGGCAGCACGAGGAGAGGCGTGACGGCTTTGACTCAACCAACCTTCCTTTCGATGGGCATGCTTTCGAAACTTGGGTTGCCGAGGCTCTTAACGGATTCGGGTGGCTCGCAGAGGTGACGCGAGGCTCGGGAGATCAGGGAATTGATGTGATCGCCGAGAAAGCAGGAAAGAAGCTGGGGCTACAGTGCAAGCTCTATGGCACGTCTATCGGCAATAAGGCGGTTCAAGAAGCTCACGCGGGAAAGGCTTACTATGGTCTTGATGCTGCAGGAGTTTTGTCCAATGCGACTTTTACAGCAAGCGCAAAGGAGCTAGCTACAGTAACTGGCATAGGTCTGTTTTCACATCACGACATCCCTTTGCTGTTCGAAAAAACTTTCGGGGCTTCATGAAAAGGCCGATTTGACGCCGTCGATGACGAACTGGACGGAGAGGGCGGCGAGAAGCACGCCCAGGAGCCGGGTGAGAATTGCCCGGCCCGTCATGCCGAGGAAACGGTCCAGTCGTTCGGCAACCATCAGCGCGGCCAGCATAACGGCAAGGCAGAAGGCGATGACGGTCACAAGGCCGGCTTTCTGCAGCGGGCCGTCCAGCGATCCCGACAACAGGATCGTCGCCGAGATGGCTCCCGGTCCGGCAATCAGCGGAATGCCGAGCGGGAAGGCGGCGAGGTCGTGGATCTGGTCCTTGGTCAGCGCCACTTCCTTGGTGTTCTCGTGCCGCTGCTGGCGCTTCTCGAATATCATCTCGAAGGCAATCCAGAAGAGCAGCAATCCGCCGGCAACTCGGAAGGCGCCCATGGAAATGCCGAGCTGGGTCAGCACGGACGCACCGGCAATGGCGAAAAAGGCCAGGATGAAGAAGGCGATGATGACGCCGCGCAGCGCCACCTGACGGCGCTGGCTGGTGGACATGCCGGCCGTCATGCCGAGGAAGATCGGCGCCAGCCCGGGCGGATCCGTCGTCACCAGCAACGTGGTGATCGAATTGATGAGAAAGTCCATCGTTGCCATGCGCCCGCCTTGCCCCTTTTGCGATCCGTTTTAGCCCGGTGGGCCGCATATGCCTAGAGCGATGGCTCATGTTTGGCGTCCCGGACTTGCAAAGGGACAGGCCGATGCCTTACTGCAGGCCAAAAGCCTGTTCAAAACCGGGCTTCAAATTGGCACCCCGGAACGCTTTCCGATATAAACCGGATAGTGATTCTGATAATGAGAACGTGAACCGTTTTGACCGAACATAGCACACCTGGCGGCGGGTCTATCCCGCCCGGCATCGAGCCGATTTCCATCATGGAGGAAATGCAGCGGTCCTATCTCGATTACGCCATGAGCGTCATCGTGAGCCGCGCGCTTCCCGACGTCCGCGACGGACTGAAGCCAGTGCACCGGCGCATCCTCTACGGCATGTCCGAACTCGGCGTCGACTGGAACAAGAAATACGTCAAATGCGCCCGCGTGACCGGTGACGTGATGGGTAAGTACCATCCGCACGGCAATGCCGCGATCTACGACGCGCTAGCGCGCATGGCGCAGGACTGGTCCTTGCGGCTGCCGCTGATCGACGGCCAGGGCAATTTCGGCTCAATCGACGGCGACCCGCCGGCGGCAGAACGCTACACCGAGTGCCGCCTGCAGAAGGCCGCCCATTCGCTGCTTGACGATCTCGACAAGGAAACTGTCGACTTCCGCGAAAACTATGACGGCACGCTGTCGGAGCCGGTCGTCGTCCCGGCGAAGTTCCCGAACCTCCTGGTCAACGGCGCCGGCGGCATTGCCGTCGGCATGGCGACCAATATTCCGCCGCACAATCTAGGCGAAGTCATCGACGGCTGCATCGCGCTCATCGACAATCCGGCGATCGAACTGCCGGAACTTATGGAAATCATTCCCGGACCGGACTTCCCGACGGGCGCGCTGATCCTCGGCCGCGCCGGCATCCGTTCCGCCTACGAGACGGGCCGCGGCTCCGTCATCATGCGCGGCCGGGCGACCATCGAACCGATGCGCGGCGACCGCGAGCAGATCATCATCACCGAGGTTCCCTATCAGGTGAACAAGGCGACGATGATCGAGAAGATTGCCGAGTTGGTGCGCGAGAAGCGTATCGAAGGCATTTCCGACCTGCGCGACGAATCCGACCGCCAGGGCTACCGCGTGGTCGTCGAGCTGAAGCGCGACGCCAATGCCGACGTGATCCTGAACCAGCTTTACCGCTACACGCCGCTGCAAACTTCGTTTGGCTGCAACATGGTGGCGCTGAACGGTGGCAAGCCGGAACAGCTGACGCTGATCGACATGCTGAAGGCCTTCGTCTCGTTCCGCGAGGAAGTCGTCAGCCGCCGAACCAAGTTCTTGCTGCGCAAGGTGCGCGACCGCGCCCACGTCCTGGTCGGTCTGGCGATCGCCGTCGCCAATATCGACGAAATCATCCGTCTGATCCGCTATGCGCCGGACCCGCAGACGGCACGCGAACAGTTGATGGAACGCCGCTGGCCGGCCGCCGACGTCGAGGCGCTGATCCGCCTGATCGACGATCCGCGTCACCGCATCAACGACGATATGACCTACAATCTGTCGGAAGAGCAGGCACGCGCCATCCTCGAGCTGCGCCTTGCCCGCCTGACGGCGCTTGGCCGCGACGAAATCGGTGATGAGCTCAACACCATCGGTGCGGAGATCAAGGACTACCTCGAAATCCTGGCGTCGCGGGTCCGCATCCAGACCATCGTCAAGGACGAGCTGACGGCGGTGCGCGACGAATTCGGCACGCCGCGCCGCACCGAGATCACCTTCGGTGGTCCGGACATGGACGACGAGGACTTGATCGCCCGCGAAGACATGGTCGTAACCGTGTCGCATCTCGGCTACATCAAGCGCGTGCCGCTGACGACCTACCGCGCCCAGCGGCGCGGCGGCAAGGGCCGCTCCGGCATGGCGACGCGCGACGAGGATTTCGTCACGCGCCTGTTCGTCGCCAACACGCATACGCCTGTGCTGTTCTTCTCCTCGCGCGGCATCGTCTACAAGGAAAAGGTCTGGCGCCTGCCGATCGGCACGCCGACCTCGCGCGGCAAGGCGCTGATCAACATGCTGCCGCTGGAACCCGGCGAGCGCATCACCACGATCATGCCGCTGCCAGAGGACGAGAGCAGCTGGGACAACCTCTTCGTCATGTTTGCCACGACCCGTGGTACCGTTCGCCGCAACAAGCTGTCGGACTTCGTTCAGGTCAACCGGAACGGCAAGATCGCCATGAAGCTGGAGGAGGAAGGCGATGAAATCCTTTCCGTCGAGACCTGCAGCGTACCGGATGTGTTTGGCCCGGAACGCAATCTTGGCGACGACGTGCTGCTGACAACCGCGCTGGGACAATGCATTCGCTTCCCCGTTACTGACGTCAGAGTGTTCAGCGGGCGCAACTCCATCGGAGTGCGCGGAATCTCGCTTGCCGAGGATGATCGGATCATCTCCATGACGATCATTCGTCATACGGATGGCGAACCTTGGGAGCGTGCTGCCTATCTGAAGCGCTCTGCCCAGGAGCGTCGCGCCATAACGGGCGATGCCGAAGAGATTGCCTTGGTCGGCGAGGAAGTGGCCGAAGAAGGGCAACTGAGCGACAGCCGCTACAAGGAACTTCAGGATGATGAACAGTTTGTCCTGACGATTTCCGATCGCGGCTTCGGCAAGCGGTCATCGTCTCACGAGTTCCGGATTTCCGGCCGTGGCGGCAAGGGTATCCGCGCCACCGACACGTCGAAGACCGGCGAGATCGGCGAACTGGTCGCCGCTTTCCCGGTCGAGGACAAGGATCAGATCATGCTGGTGTCCAACCGCGGCCAGCTGATCCGCGTGCCGGTCGACGGCATCCGCATCGCCAGCCGCGCCACCAAGGGCGTGACGATCTTCTCCACCGCCAAGGACGAGAAGGTCGTATCGGTCGAACGCATCAGCGAGCCGGAAGGCGAGGATGTCGAGGATATCCTGGAAGCGGGCGATACGGTCGTTGCATCGGAAGGCGAAACGCCGCCGGATGCGGCACCCTCGGAGGAATAAGCAATCAGGCCGGGCTTAAACGCCCGGCCTTTTTGATGGTCGGTGCCGCTGCGGCGACCGGACAACAAAAAAAGACCGGATGCCAGGGAAGCATCCGGTCTTTTTCTTGGGAGGTCATTTCACTTCAATGCGGCACGGTCGCGAAGGCGTCAGATGAAATACTGGCGATCGTTGCCACGCTGCTTCATTTCCTTGGCTTCATGCTGGAGCTCGCTTACCGTGAACGCGATGGAGGTCACGAACATCGTGGCGATCAGAGTGCTCAAAAGAATCAAAGCAATAAACATCGGGGCGTCCTTCCTAAGCTGGTCCGGCAACCGCCGGCGCGATCAGGTCAGTGAATGTAGCGGTGCGTGTTGACGGCAAAGACACGATCACCGGCGTCGGCGGTCCGGATGTTGCCATCGTGACCGATAAACATCGCGGCGAGCATGGCTGCGATAAAGCCTGTCCAGACCACATTGATGATCATAATCTTGTCGGTCATGGCCAATTCCTTCCTGTTTACATTTGTCTAATGCGCAGCAATCGGCTTTGTTCCAACCCTTGGCTGCTGCATACCCTTAAAACACACTCAATCTGAAGACGCCTTGAATGCCCCGTTCATCTGGCGTTCATATTGCGCTGTGTTTTTTTAATCTGTGTGGCGAAGCTATGTCGGACGTGATTTAGCCTTTTTTAAGAGGGCTTGCGGCTCTCCCGCTTCCATGACAAAAGACGGCAAAACAGAAACCCGGACGCCCATGAAAACAGCGTTTTATCCAGGCTCATTCGACCCGATGACGAACGGTCATCTTGACGTGCTCGTTCAGGCGCTGAACGTGGCCGAAAAGGTGATCGTGGCGATCGGCGTCCATCCTGGCAAGACGCCGCTTTTCTCCTTCGATGAACGGGGAGAGCTGATCGTCCGTTCGCTTACGGAAGTCATGCCGGATGCCGGGGGCAGGGTGTCGGTCGTTTCCTTCGACAATCTGGTGGTCGATGCGGCCCGCGGGCATGGCGCGAGCCTCCTGATCCGCGGTTTGCGCGACGGCACCGATCTCGACTATGAAATGCAGATGGCCGGCATGAACAATCAGATGGCGCCGGACATCCAGACGGTGTTTCTGCCGGCTGGTACGGCATCCCGGCCGATAACCGCCACATTGGTGCGGCAGATCGCGGGTATGGGAGGAGATGTGAGCGCATTCGTGCCGAAGGTCGTCCTGGACGCCCTCCTGGAAAAACGCAATGCCGCTCGCGGATAAGGGTCTCAAGGAGAAAACATGAAACTCGTAAAACTGGCCTTTGCAGGCGCACTGTTTCTCGCAGCCTCGATCGGCTCCGCCTTCGCCGCCGACGACGATTATCTGACGATCCAGTTGAAGGATGGCCCGGTCGTCATCCAGCTCCTGCCGGACGTCGCGCCCAAGCATGTCAAGCAGATCGAGACGCTGGCCAAGGAAGGCAAGTACGACAACGTCGCCTTCCACCGCGTGATCGAAGGCTTCATGGCGCAGACCGGCGACGTCGAGTTCGGCAACATGGACCACGATTTCGACGCTGCTCGCGTCGGCACGGGCGGTTCCAAGCTGCCGGATCTGCCGGCCGAATTCTCCGACATCAGCTTCGAGCGTGGCGTCGTCGGCATGGCGCGTGCGCAGGATCCCAATTCCGCCAATTCCCAGTTCTTCATCATGTTCGCCGACGGTCCCTTCCTCAACGGTCAGTACACCGTTGTCGGCAAGGTCGTCTCCGGCATGGAATTCGTCGACAAGATCAAGCGTGGCGACGGCGCTAACGGGGAAGTCACCGATCCCGACCGCATGATCAAGGTGACCGTCGGAAAGCCCCAGTAAAAAACCAAGCGGTACAGTCAAGGAGACATAGCATGGCCGAGATCAAGGATCCGGAAAACACGATCATCATGGAAACCACCAAGGGCAAGGTCGTGATCTCGCTCCTGCCGGACGTGGCACCCGGCCATGTGGCCCGCATCAAGGAACTGTCGCGCGAAGGCGCCTATGACGGCGTGGTGTTCCACCGCGTGATCGAGGACTTCATGGCGCAGACCGGCGACGTGCAGTACGGCAAGCAGGGCGGCCCGAGCTTCAACCCCGCCCGTGCCGGCATGGGCGGCTCCTCCAAGCCGGACCTGAAGGCCGAGTTCTCGGCCGTTTCGCACATCCGCGGCACCTGCTCGATGGCCCGTTCGCAGAACCCGAACTCTGCCAACTCGCAGTTCTTCATCTGCTTCACCGACGCCCCCTGGCTCAACAAGCAGTACTCTGTCTGGGGCCAGGTCATCGAAGGCATGGATATTATCGACCAGATCAAGCGCGGCGAGCCGGTGCGCGATCCCGACTCCATCGTCTCGATGAAGGTCGCTGCCGACGCCTGATGAACTGACGGCTCTTTACCACCCGCTCCGGCCGTTTGCGTGCCGGGGCGGGTTCTCCTTTTCTTGGACGACCGCATACTCATGAAAGTTGACCTATTCGATTTCGACCTGCCGGAGGAGCGCATTGCGCTGAGGCCTGCGAACCCGCGCGACAGCGCCCGCATGCTGATCGTCCGGCCAGGCGAGACGCTGGAAGACCGCAATGTCTTCGACCTGCCCACCTTCCTGAGACCCGGCGACGCGCTGGTCTTCAACGACACGAAGGTCATTCCCGCCCAGCTCGAAGGTGTGAGGCTGAGGGAAGGGGCGGAGCGGACGCCGGTTTCGATCACGCTGCACATGCGCACCGCCGGTCATCAGTGGAAGGCATTCGCGCGGCCCGGCAAGCGCATCAAGGCCGGCGACCGGATCGAGTTCGGACATGGCGGCGATGTCTGCCTGCTCGGCACGCTTCTGGCAACCGTGGCCGAGAAGGGCGACGCCGGCGAGATCACGCTCGATTTCGATCTCTCCGGCCCGGCTCTGGACGAGGCGATTGCCACCGTCGGTCACATTCCGCTGCCGCCTTACATCGCGGCCAAGCGCGGCGAGGACGATAAGGACCGAACCGATTACCAGACCATCTATGCCCGTGAAGACGGAGCCGTCGCAGCACCGACCGCCGGCCTGCACTTTACCCCAGAGCTTTTCCGGCGTCTGGACGAACAGGGAATCGAACGCCATTTCGTCACGCTGCATGTCGGCGCCGGCACATTCCTGCCGGTCAAGGCCGACGACACCGACGATCACAAGATGCATCTCGAGACCGGTTATGTCTCCGAAGAGACCGCGGCGGCGCTGAATGCGGTGCGGGCGCGGGGAGGGCGGATCGTTTCCGTCGGCACGACGTCTCTGCGCCTTCTCGAAAGCGCTGCCGACAAGTCCGGTGTCATCCAGCCATGGTCCGGCGCCACCGGCATCTTCATCACCCCCGGCTACCGTTTTCGCGCCGTCGACGTGCTGATGACCAATTTTCACCTGCCGAAGTCGACGCTGTTCATGCTCGTTTCGGCCTTCAGCGGACTGGAGACGATGCGCGCGGCCTACGAGCACGCGATTGCCACCGGCTACCGCTTCTATTCCTATGGCGATTCCAGCCTGCTGTTTCGGAAAGACTGACCGACCATGACCGAAAATTTCCAGTTCACGCTCAAGGGCAAGAGCGGCGGCGCGCGCCTTGGCGAAGTGTCCATGCCGCGTGGCACGATCCGCACGCCCGCCTTCATGCCGGTCGGCACGGTCGGCTCGGTCAAGGCGATGTATCTCGACCAGGTGCGTGACACCGGCGCCGACATCATTCTCGGCAACACCTATCACCTGATGCTCAGGCCCGGCGCGGAACGCGTCGCCCGGCTCGGCGGTCTGCACGACCTGATCCGCTGGCCGCATCCGATCCTGACCGACAGCGGCGGGTTCCAGGTCATGTCGCTGTCGGCGCTTAGAAAGATCGACGAGCAGGGCGTGACCTTCAAGAGCCATGTCGACGGCAGCCTGCACCACATGTCGCCGGAGCGTTCGATCGAAATCCAGGGCCTGCTCGACAGCGACATCCAGATGCAGCTCGACGAATGCGTGGCGCTGCCGGCCGAGCGCAAGGAAATCGAGCGGGCGATGGAAATGTCGCTCAGATGGGCGGAGCGCTGCAAGGTGCAGTTCGGCAACCAGCCGGGCAAGGCCATGTTCGGCATCGTGCAGGGCGGCGACATTCCGGACCTGCGCGTGCGGTCAGCCCGGGCGCTGAAGGATCTCGATCTCAAGGGCTATGCCGTCGGTGGCCTCGCCGTCGGCGAGCCTCAGCATGTCATGCTGGAGATGCTGGAAACGACGCTGCCGGAACTCCCGACCGAAAAACCGCGCTACCTGATGGGCGTCGGCACGCCTGACGACATCCTGAAATCCGTCGCCCGCGGCATCGACATGTTCGACTGCGTGATGCCGACCCGCTCCGGCCGTCACGGCCTGGCGTTCACCCGTCGCGGCAAGGTCAACCTTCGCAACGCTCGCCATGCCGAGGATATGCGGCCGCTGGACGAGCAATCGAACTGCCCGGCGTCCCGCGATTATTCACGCGCCTATCTCCACCACCTGCTGCGCGCCAATGAAGCGCTCGGCGGCATGCTGCTCTCGTGGCACAATCTCGCCTATTACCAGGAGTTGATGCAGGGCATCCGCAAGGCGATCGCCGAAGACCGCTTCGCCGACTTCATGGGCGAAACGACGGAGATGTGGGCGAGGGGCGACATCGATCCTCTGTGAGAGGTCAGATGCCCTTGCTGGCCGTGTCGACGTCCATCTGCACGCCGTTGATCTTGTAACTGCCGTCCTCGCCGCGCGTCATCTGGTAAATGGCGCGCCAGCTCTTGCCGTCGCTACCTGTGATCAGCAGTTCCTGGAAGAGCATGTTGCCGTCGGGTGCGACCGCCGAACGGCCGAAGGCGTAGTTGCCGGGGCGGATGACCGGGGCGTAGCCGCGCTTGACCATCTCGAAGAAGGTATCCTTGTCGGGAAAGCGCTGCCTGATCGCCGGCGATGCGAATGCGTAGGCGGCTGCCGCGTCGTCCTCAAGGAAGGCGTCGATCTGTTGCTGGATGACCTTCTGCGCCTCTGCGGCCGGATCCGCGGCCATGACCGCGACCGGTGTCATGAGCGACATGAAACCGGCTGCAACAAGCGCGATGAGCATACGCATCGTCATCTCCTCCTCCAACTCATGGAAGAGTATACGCCTGATTTTCGGTAATGGATCGTGGAAAGTCAGTTGTCGCCCGGCACGGCCTGCCGGATCGCCTGGATCAGTTCCTTCAATCCGCGATGAAGCGGCTTGTCGCGGCGCACTACGATCGCCAGCCGGCGGGCAAGCGGCGGGGTCAGGGCCCGGATGGAAAAGCGGCTGCGGTCGCGCTCATTCTTCACCGCCATGCCCGGCAGCACGGCAGCGCCAAGGCCGGCGGCCACCAGTTCCTTCGTTGCCTCGACGCTGCCGAGCGACATCACCCGCTTGATCGACGCACCGCCGCCGGCGAGCCATTCGTTGGTGATGAAGCGCGTATTGCCGCCGGATTCGAACAGGATCACCGGCATGTCTGTCAGCCGCGCCGGCGTGATATCGCCGTCAACGGCATCCCCAGGCCGCGCGATCAGCACGAACTCATCCTCCATGACCGGCATGATCTCCAGCGAACGGCCGGCGACGGGGAGGGTGACGAAGCCGATATCGATCACGTTTTCCTCGACCGCGCGAACGACATCCGCCGTGTTGCCTGTCATCACGGAAATGTCGATCAGCGGAAACTTGGCCCTCAGGCTGCCGAGAAGCGGCGGAAAGAAGAAGGCGCAGGCGGTCGCGCCGGTTCCCAGCCGCACCCGGCCACCGACACCGCCCTTGAAGGCGTCCATCGCGTCTATGGCGGCCGTCACGTCCGCTTCTATACGCACCGCATGCGAGAGGAGAAGCTCGCCGGCCGCGGTGGGCCGTGCGCGCCGGCCGACCCGTTCGATCAACTGGACGCCAAGCGAACGCTCCAACTGCCGAACCTGCTGGCTGACTGCGGGCTGGGTGAGGTTGCGCCGTTCGGCGGCCTCGGAGAAGCTGCCAAGGGAAACCACCAAGGACAGGGTATCGAGATAATCGAGATTGAGCCGTTTCAAACCAAAATTTTTCTTATCCAATGTATGATTTCGACAATATTCAATTATGTCAGCAATTTTTGCAAGATGGTGTCACGAACTTGCCAGCATAGAGAATTGCAGTGACAGAGAATTCCGAGACGATATCCGCATCAGCACCCACTTGGATCGTCCGCGACGCGGAAGATGCCGACATGCCGGCGATCCAGGCGATCTACGCCCACCATGTCCTCCATGGGCTTGCGAGTTTCGAAGAGACGCCGCCATCCGTGGAAGAGCTGCGGACGCGCCGCGCCGGCGTCTTGAAGGCGGGACTACCCTACATCGTCGCGGCGAGGGGCGCTGACGTCATCGGCTATGCCTATGCCACCATGTATCGGCCGAGGCCGGCCTATCGCTACACGATCGAGGATTCGGTCTATGTGGCGGAGGGCGAGGGCGGGCAGGGCATCGGCGCCCTGCTCCTTGCCGAACTTATCGCCCGCTGCGAGAAGGGGCCCTGGCGGCAGATGTTCGCCGTCATCGGCAACGGCCACTCGAACGTCGGCTCGGAAGCGCTGCACAGGAAGCTCGGCTTCGAGAAGGTCGGGCTGCTGACCTCGGTCGGCTTCAAGCACGGGCGCTGGGTCGACACACTGCTGATGATGCGGCCGCTGGGGCCGGGCGATCGGGAGCCACCGGCGGATAACCGATGATGTCGCGCCTGCAGGTCTTCTGCCTCGGCCTGACGCAACTCGTCTCATGGGGCATTTCCTACTACCTGATCGGCACCTTCGCCGGAACGATCGGGACCGAGCGCGGCTGGAGCATGGATGCGATCTATGGCGGCTTTGCCGCAGCGCTCATTGTCATGGGCCTGACCTCGGCGCTGACCGGGCGGCTGATCGACAGGTTCGGCGGGCGCTGGATCATGAGCACTGGCGCATTCCTGATCGCCGCCGGCTGCACGGGGATTGCCGTCAGCCATTCGCTTGTCGGCTATTATGCTTCCTGGCTGGTGCTCGGCCTTGCCATGCGGCTCTCGCTCTACGACGCCGCGTTCGCGGCGCTGGTCAAGCTGGCGGGCCCCGCAGCGCGCCAGCCGATCGCGCAGATCACGCTGCTTGGGGGCCTCGCATCCACCGTCTTCTGGCCGATCGGTCACTATCTCACAGACTTCTTCGGCCTGACGGCGGCGCTTCTCTGTTATGCCGCTTTCGCGCTCTGCACCATTCCTCTGTACCTCGTGGCGCTTCGACCGCCACAAGGGCCTCAGGCGGCCACGGTCGAGGCGGCCAGGGCAGGGATACCGGAACCCAACCGCGGCACGGGCAGACCCCAAAGCCTGGCGCCCGCCATTCTCTACGCGATCATCGTTGCCGCGACCAACAGTCTGTCGGCCGGCCTGACGTCGCATCTGATCGGCATCCTCGGAGGTCTCGGCATGGCGAGCGTCTCGGCGGTATGGATCGCGTCGCTGCCGGGGATCGCCCAATCGACGGCACGCTTTACCAATCTCGTCATCGGTCGCAGCCTCAATCCGCTGACGCTCAACCTGATCGCTGCCAGCGTCATGCCGGTCGCTTTCCTGTTCAGCTTCTTCAGCGGCCGGTCCATGGTCTTGGCCGCGGTCTTCGTCGGTCTGTTCGGCGCGGCGAACGGTCTGATGACGATTACGCGCGGATCCTTGCCGCTGGTGCTGTTCGACAATCGCCACTACGGCAGTCTCGTCGGCAAGCTGATCACGCCGAGCTTCTTCCTGTCGGCGGCTTCACCGCTCGTCTTCGCGGTCGTCATCGAACGCGCAGGGAACATGGCGGCGCTCGTCCTGTCCCTGGCGCTCGGCGTCGTGATATTTACCGCTTCGATCGCTCTGAAGTTGATCGGTAGGTCGACAACGTGATCACTTCGGATCATTGCGGAGTGCCGTGCTGCCGATGTAACAAGGAAGCCGTTTTCAGCAGGAATATATGATTTTGAAAATCTTCAACTCGAACTGGATTAAGATCGCGCTCGGAGTGGTCGGGTTCGTGGTGTTCGGCTCATTCGGCTTTCTGTTTGCCGCTGCATATGCCGCATCACGGCAACAGTGTCCGTATGGCAATGATTGCGATGACGCCTGGCAAGCCGCCATCGCGGCGGGCTTCTTTGCGATCGCTGGTCTGACGCTCGCATACCCGCTGTTCAAAACGATATGGCGGAAGATAAGGGAGGATTGAGGGTCGGAGGGCGGCTTAGGATCAGACCATCCAAATATCGCATAAGATAGATTATGGAACTAATTCGGATATGAAGGATGCGCCTGTCAGCGCTCAGCGGCGCAATAATCCAAAGGCTGCATGATGCCTGATGATTGGGTTCCTGACGTTTCGAGACGCCTTCCAGCACGCTGCTTCAAGATCCGCACGCCTCCGGCTCGATTAGCCAGCACCGCTTCCTCTCATTCCGATATATTCGTTTTCAATCAATGCGTTCTGAATGTTTATAAATTTCGCGTCTGAAATTCTTGAAGTTTCGCATGCTGCAGTTTCAAAACATCAGACAACGCATTGTTATAAAACAATTCGTCCGTTCAAGATGCGCTTCAAGCGTCGCTCTCGAATGTCAGCATGTCATGGGCCGGCTCGACGTTATCCGGCGTGCCGGACATGACCGTGTCGTAGTCCAGCGGCACATGCATGTGGGTCAGGATCGCGCGCCTGGGCTTCAGACTTTCGATCCAGCCGAGTGCCTGGTCGACCGACAGATGGCTTGGGTGTTCACGGTATTGCAGCGCGTCGATGATCAGCACGTCGAGACCCTGAAGCTTGGCCACGCTTTCCTCCGTGAAATGCGAAACGTCGCTGCAATACGCCACGTCGCCGATGCGGAAGCCGAGCGAATGGATGTCGCCGTGGCGCTGCAGGATCGGCATGACGCTGATCTTTCCGCCTTCGCCGGAAATCGTCACCGGCATGTCCGGCGTCTCGATCAGGTGCGGCTTGACGATCGGCGGATACTGGCTTTCCGGGGGCGTGACCATGCAGTAGCCGAAACCGTCGCGGATGCGCTCCATGGTGAAGGCATCAGCCCAGATCGGTATGCGGTGGCCGCGGACGAAGAAGAAGCCGCGCAGGTCGTCGATGCCGTGCAGATGATCGGCATGGGCGTGGGTGTAGAGAACCGCATCGATCGCCTCGACCTTTGCGGCAATCATCTGTTCGCGGAAGTCCGGGCCCGTGTCGATGACGACCGTCGTCTTGCCGCCATCCGGCGCGATCTGCTCCACAAGAAATGCGGCGCGTGTGCGCCGGTTCTTCGGGTTTTCCGGATTGCAGGCGCCCCAGTCGCCGTTTATGCGCGGCACGCCCGGCGACGACGAGCAGCCCAGGATGGTGAAGCGCCGCCGGTAGCTCATCAGGCCGAAAGCCTCATCATCTTGCCGAAGATCCGGAACGCGTTCTCCGTCGTCCGCTCGGCTATCTCCGCGTAGCTGACGCCCTTCACCTCGGCCAGCACCTCGGCTGTATTGACAACGTAGGACGGCTCGTTGCGCTTGCCGCGCCAGCGCTTCGGCGCCAGATACGGCGCGTCCGTCTCGACCAGAAGTCGCTCCATCGGCACGGTCGCGGCGATCTCGCGCAGCTCCGTCGATTTCGGGAAGGTCAGGATGCCGGAGAAGGAAACGTAACCGCCGAGTTCAACACCGGTCTTCGCGAGTTCGGCTCCGGAGGAAAAGCAGTGCAGGATGAAGGGGAAGGCCCCCTTCCCTGTTTCCTCGGTTAGGATCGCCGCCATGTCGTCATCGGCGCTGCGGCTGTGGATGACCAGCGGCAACTGGGTGATCCGCGCCGCTTCGATGTGGCGGCGCAGGCCGGTCTTCTGGTCCTCGGGCTTCTGCGTGTCGTAGAAATAGTCCAGGCCGGCTTCGCCGATGGCGACGACACGCGGATGGGCTGCGAGCTTGACCAGATCATCGGCCTGGATGTCGAGTTCTTCGTCGGCGTTATTGGGGTGCGTGCCGACCGAGCAGAACACCGACGGATAGCGCTCGGAAATTGCCAGCAGCGTCTCGAGCTTGCGCACACGGGTCGAGATCGTCACCATCTGCTTCACGCCTGCCTGGTGGGCGCGCTTGACGATCTCGTCGCGCTCCTCCTCGAAATCGGCGAAATCCAGATGGCAGTGGGTATCGATCAGCATGCGTTCAGTGTCCTGGTCTGTTTCTGGTCTCAGCTCTGGGGTCTCAGCTCTCGGGTGCTACATAGCGCGGGAAAACCGGTTTGGGAGCCTCCAGCGGCGTACCGGCCTTCAGGCGGCCGGCTTCGCCGAGATGCGCGAACGTCCGCTCGTCGGCGGAGGCCGCAACGAGGTCGAGCAGCTTTCCGGCCGATTCCGGCATGAAGGGCTGCAGCAGGATGGCGATGTTGCGCACCACTTCCGCGGTCACGTAGAGCACCGTGCCCATGCGCGCAGGATCGGTCTTCTTCAGCGCCCAGGGCTCCTGGCCGGCGAAATAGCGGTCGGCCTGCGAGACGACGGCAATGATGGCCGCCAGCGCCTTGTGCAGCTGCTGCCGGCCCATCTCCTCGCGGGTGACGGCAAGGAGCGCGTCGGCGGCTTCTAGCATCGCCTTGTCTTCGTCTGTGAAGGCGCCCGGCGCCGGCACCTGACCGTCGCAATTCTTGACGATCATGGAGAGCGAACGGCTCGCCAGATTGCCGATGCCGTTGGCGAGGTCGGAATTGATGCGGGTGCCGATCGCCTCTTCGCTATAGGAACCGTCCTGTCCGAAGGAGACTTCGCGCATCAGGAAGTAGCGCACCTGGTCGAGGCCGAAATGCTCAACGAGCTCGACCGGGCCGACGACGTTGCCGAGCGACTTCGACATCTTCTCGCCCTTGTTGAGCAGGAAGCCGTGAGCGAAGACGCGCTTGGGCAGCGGCACGCCGGCCGACATCAGGAACGCCGGCCAGTAGACGGCGTGGAAGCGGATGATGTCCTTGCCGATGATGTGAATGTCGGCGGGCCAGTATTTCGCCCGCTCGCCCTGCGGATCGGTCAGATAGCCGGTTGCGGTCAGGTAATTGGTCAGAGCGTCGACCCAGACATACATGACGTGTTCCGGATCGCCCGGGACCTTGATCCCCCAGTCGAAGGTGGTGCGCGAGACGGACAGGTCCTTCAGCCCTGACTTGACGAAGGACACGACTTCGTTGCGGCGCTCGACCGGCGCGATGAAGTCGGGATTGTCTTCATAGTGCTGCAGCAGCTTGTCCTGGTATTCGGACAGCTTGAAGAAGTAGCTCGCCTCCTCGACCCATTCGACCGGCGTGCCTTGCGGTCCGTAGCGCACACCATCGCGGACTTCCGTTTCGCCTTCCTGGTAGTAGGCCTCGTCGCGCACCGAATACCAGCCGGCATAGGAATCCCGGTAGATGTCGCCATTGGCCTCCATCCGCCGCCAGATTTCCTGGCAGGTTTCGTGGTGGCGGGCTTCGGTGGTGCGAATGAAATCGTCATTCGAGGCATTGAGAAGCTTCGCCATGGAACGGAACTCCGAGGAATTGCGCTCGGCCAGTTCCTCGACCGGAATGCCTTCGTTGCGCGCCGTCTGCTGCATCTTCTGGCCGTGCTCGTCGGTGCCGGTCAGGAAGAACACGTCCTTGCCGTCGAGCCGCTGAAACCGCGCCAGCGCGTCCGTCGCCATCAGCTCGTAGGCGTGACCGATATGCGGCTTGCCGTTCGGATAGGAGATGGCGGTGGTGATGTAGAATTTGGACGTGTCAGTCATGGCGGGTCTTGTTCGCTTCCAGAAATTCAGCCGGACCGGCTTATGGATGTCCCGGACGGTGCGCGTGCCGGAATTGTGTCTAGCGCTGCTCTTAACGCATGTCTTTCGGGAACGGAACACCCTTGTTTGGAAGGGCGCCTGCGCATTTGATCCGCCGAGATCTATTGCGTCGTCGCGTTTTGCCTGCCTCGCCGTCTATCGGTTCCGCCGGGCGGTCGCTATAGTCGGTGTCGTCGATTCCGGATCGACCTCGAATTTGCTGGCGGCTCCCACACTCAGGAGGGCCTGCAAATGCCGGTGAGCAGCGCCACAGGAACGAAGGGCCGCATTCTGCCGCAGCCTTCATCTGGGAGAGGATCGGATGATCTCATCGTGGCTTGACGCACTCGACTACTCCCTTTGCGGCGGCTTCATAGGCGTTCTCATCGGATTGACGGGCGTCGGCGGCGCATCGCTGATGACGCCGTTGCTGGTGCTGCTGTTCGGCGTGCATCCGGCCACGGCGGTGGGCACCGATCTTCTCTATGCGGCAATCACCAAATCGGCGGGCAGCATCGTGCACAGCCGCCATGGCAACATCAACTGGCGCATCGTCGGACTGCTGGCCGCAGGCAGCCTGCCTGCCTCGTTGCTGACCCTGTGGCTCGTGTCATCCGTCGACCGCAGCGACCTCGCCCTGATCGGCGGCATAACGGTGGCGCTCGGCGCCCTCCTGATCCTGACGGCGATCCTACTTCTGGCGCGCCCGTGGCTGAAAAGGCTTGTCGCACCTCGTCTTACGGCATTCGTCGGCGAAAGGCATGAAAAGCGCATCCTGGTGCTGACCTGGGTTTTGGGCCTGATCCTCGGGACGCTGGTGACGATCACCTCGGTCGGTGCGGGCGCCATCGGCGTCACCATCCTCCTTCTTCTGTATCCGAGGTTGCCGATACACGAGGTGGTGGGGTCCGACATCGCCCATGCCATACCGCTTACCTTTGTCGCCGGTCTTGGGTACTGGATGATCGGCGAAATCGACTGGATGATCCTGGGGGCGCTGCTGACGGGATCGATACCCGGAATCATTGCCGGCAGTCACCTCGCTCCGCGCCTTCCGGAGGTCTATGTCCGGACGCTGCTGGCCATCACGCTGCTGATCGTGGGAGGCAAGCTGATCCTCTGAGGCGGCGGCTTAGGCGGCCTTAATGGCAGCGTCCTCCGCATAGAGCCTGGCAAGCCGGCGCTTCTGCTCGATGTGCAATTTCGACACGATGTCCAACAGCTCGTCGGCCTCGTCGTGCGATCCGCGCAGATGGCGGAACCTGTCCATCAGTTCGGATGTCAGGTAATCGACTGCATTGTCGTAACCGCCTTCCAGCGCGCCGCGCCAGAGAAAGGCCGCCTCAACGAAAATCGGGCTGATGGCCCTAGAAATGCCGGCCGCCTCGAACAGTGCCCTCACCGCATGCATGCGGCCCGACGCCAGCACCGCGCGCGCGCGCCGGTCCTCACAGCCCGAAAGATTGATGATGGCCGCGGCAAAGAACTCCAGGCGTCCGGATACGAGCGCCTGCATGAGAAGCGCCGGCGTCAGACGTCCGGTCTTGCGCAGATGTTCGGCGAAGTCCCTCAGGTCGTCAGCCTCCAGACCGGCGGAAATCGCTAGCGTGGCAGCCGATCCCGCCTCCTTGACGACGCGGTCGGTCCGCGAACGGCCTATTGCGGCGCTGACGAAGCCGAATCCGGCAAGGGCTTCCCCGACATGCTGGACCAGCAGCTGACGGGCCTTGCTCGGCAGAGACGGGCGCTCCAGCAGCATGCTGCGCACCTCGCTGTCATCGCCGAACCGCTCCGCGATGCGCAGCAGCGAGAAGCCGGCAATGCTGGCGCTTTCATTTTCAAGAAGGGAAATGATTTCCGGCTGATCGCCGACTTCGGCGATTGCTGCGGATACGCCCCGCGACAGCCCTCGCCTCGTCGCGATCAGCGATCTCGTGATGCTGCTGCCGCGCCCGGCGAGTTCCACCAGATCGCCATCCGTCAGCACAGGCGAACGCAGGAGGATTTCCGAGGCGATCTCGTCCTGGTCGCCGGCAAGGCAGAGGATGACGGCATGCGGCGCCTCGGGATCGCCGGCCAGCGCATCGGCCAACGCCTTGCGAACCAGCGGCGACGGGTCGTCCAGCAGGTAGGTCATTGCAAGATCGGCGGCCTGGCGTTCACCCGGCGTCATGTCCGATTTCAGGTAGGCACGCCCCAGGGCATTGGCCGCTTTCGCACGGTCTCCGGCTTTCGCCGTTTCGGTCCAGCACAAAAAACGCTCTATGATCACTGGCATGCCCCGCTTCGAATCGTTGCAACCGACATCTATCCGGCTGCAGGTTTCACGGTAGGGGCAAAAAGTTTAAGATTGGTTCACCATATCGATTAACCATACGGGAGACGACCATCAGCGGCCTTCAACTCTGGGCAGGAGCCACCGTACGGGACATGGAGCGCGCGCCGGCCTCTTCCGGTGATGCGCCCGATGTGCTGGTGCTCGATATTGCCGTCGGTCAGCCTGTTCGCTCTGAACAGCTTAAAGCGCTACGGGCGAGCGGCACTAGGCTTTTCCTGAAGGTCGCATCGTCGGTCACCGGCCCGGACCTCGATCAGCTGATTGCAGCGTTGCTGCCTGACGGTCTCGTGCCTTCCGGTCTGGACGACCCGAAGGAGCTGCAAAAGCTCGACGCGCTGCTGTCGGTCGCCGAAGTCCGAAGCGGTCTTGCCGAAGGTCAGACGGGCATCGCGCTCCTTGTCGACAATGCCCGCATGCTCTCCAAACTGCAGGATGTCCCCGCCCAGTCGAAACGGATGACGGCGATCGGTTGGGACGGCGAGCGGCTGACGGAAAGCCTTCGCCTGCCGCGAGCATCCTCCGAACACCTCTCCGGCCCGGTCTTCTCGACCGTCCGGAGCCTGGTGCTGATTTCGGCACGGGCTGCAGGCGTCACGGCACTGGACTATGTGCCCCAGCGGCTGTCCCCCACCGATGCGATGATGCGGCTTGGCGCCCTCAGCGCCGATGACGGGTTCGACGGCCTGTTCTGCGGCACTCCGCCAATGGCGCTCACCGTCTGAGGGTTCAGCCTCCGAAATCAGGCGGCTGGAACTTTGGGACGGGCGAGCTGAAAGGCGTCGCTGCCTTCGCAATAGTCCATGTAACCCATGCGGGCGACCGGGCGGGCCAGCGACATGTCGATGTTACCGTCCTTCAGGATTTCGTCGCTGAGGTGGATGCCCATGACCTGCCCGAAGACGACCCAGGAATCGGCAAGTCCGCCGTCGACCGTCTTCGGTCTGTAGACATCGGTCATGCGGCACTCTAGCGCGGCGTAAGCTTCCCCAACGTAAGGTGCGTCGACAAGCTCGCCGTCGACCGGCGTCAGGCCCGTCAGCGAAAATTCGTCCACGTCGTAGGCGACGAGCGCTGACGACAGGTTCATCTGGTCGATCAGGTTGCGGCTGACGAGGTTGGCCGTAAACACACCCGTCTCTTCGATGTTGCGAACGCTGTCCTTGTGGCCGCTCGACGAGAACATCACCATCTTGGGACTGTCGGAGATCGCGTTGAAGAAGGAATAGGGGGCGAGATTGCGAATCCCTGCCCTGCCCTTCGTGCCGATCCAGCCGATCGGGCGGGGCGCGACAATCGCCTTGAACGGGTCGTGCGGCAGACCGTGCTGGTTGCTGTCGGTGGTGTAAAATCTCTTGCTCATCACTCGTCTCCCACCCAGGTCACAACGGTATCCAGGTCCGGACGCGGACGTTCCACCGCCGGAAAGTCCGTCGAACCGATGTGGATGAAGCCGGCCACCTTCTCCCCGGGCTTAACGCCCAGCAGCGGATACGCCGCCTCGTCGAAGGCGAACCATTCCGTCAGCCAGTTCGATACGTATCCATGGGCATTGGCCGCCATCAGCAGGTTGAGGCAAACCGCACCGGCCGACATCACCTGTTCCCATTCGGGGATTTTGAAATGCGGAGCGGCCGTACTGATGACGCCGATAACGACCGGAGCACGGGTAAACCGCGTCCGCTCGACCGCAATCATCTCGTCGGACAGGTCGGGCTTCTTCGCAAGCGCCATCTTCAAGAGTTCCTCGCCGATGCGGGCACGCTCGGCGCCGCGATAGACGACGAATCGCCACGGGGCGATCTTGCCGTGATCCGGCACCCGGACGGCAAGCTTGAGGATCGCCTCGATCTTCTCGCGGCTCGGGCCAGGCTCGCGCATCTGAAAGGCCGGAATGGAGCGGCGCACCGCCAGATAATCGATCAATTTCATGTCCATGCTCATCAATAGTCTCTTCCCGCCATCTGGTTTGCGGCCGTCAAATTAACTGGAATTCTCGCAAAGCCTTGAATTTGCCACCGGCTTGGTCTTCAAGTGGCCTTCGAATATCACGAAGTCAACCGGGCGCACCACATGTTTGGAACAAGCAGCATCTTACGGCTGGCCTTCGCCACAGGCATGGCCATCACGCTTGTGCAGCCCGCACTGTCCCAGGACGAATTCAAATCCTTCGAGAGCCCGCTAGGGACGGTACCCGGTCTCAATCCTCTGACCGGCGAAGCCGTCGGCATTTCGAAGCCTGCCCAGAGGGTCGGCGTCGATTTCGAGGCGAAGTTGACAGAAGACGGCGCTGCCGTTCAGGAAGGGCTGGAGTGGAACGTCTTCTCGCCCATTCCCGGCGAGGACGGCAAGCTGCCTCTGGCTGCGAGCTCGAAGGGCGGCTCCGCCCATTTCCGCCTGGCGCCCGGCGACTACTTCGTCAATGTCTCCTTCGGGCGCGCCACCGCGACCAAGAAGCTAACCGTCGTCTCCTCCGGTGAACAGCCAAAGCAGGTGCTGGTGTTGAATGCCGGTGGGCTGCTGCTCAATGCCGTTTCCGGTCAGGATGTCCGTATCCCTGCCAAGGACCTAAAGTTTTCCGTTTATTCGTCGGACGTTCTGGAGAGCGGCGAGCGCGGTCTGGTGGTGGCCAACATTCCGCCGAAGACCATTGTACGGCTGAATGCCGGCACCTATCAGGTGGTCTCGAATTACGGCTCGGTCAACGCAACGGTTCGCGCCGACATCCAGGTCGTCGCCGGCAAGCTCATCGAGGCGACGATGCAACAGCGGGCGGCAAAGGTCACCCTGAAGTTGGTTGCTGAAAAAGGCGGCGAGGCAATCGCCGACACGGCTTGGTCCGTACTTGCCAGTTCCGGCGACATGATCAAGGAAAGTGTTTCGGCCTTCCCGACCATGGTGCTGTCAGAAGGCGAATATACCGCGATCGCCCGTAACAAGGACAAGATCTACCAGCGCGACTTCGAGGTCGAGGCCGGCCGCAATTTCGACGTCGAGGTTCTGCTCGGTGAGGATCAAGCGGCCGCCTCGCAGGCGGCCGCCTCTGGTGAGGTTTCCGAGTAGGCGTCAGGCCGAGGCAGCTTTCGCTGCCTTCGCCACTGCTTTCCGCTTCAGGTCCGGCGGCGTTGCCTCATCGGCGAGCGATGCCAGAGCTTCGGCAAGCGACATCGAGACCTGATGCTGGGTTCCGAGTCTACGGATGTTGACCGTCTTCTCCTCGGCCTCCCGCTTGCCGCAGACGATGATCACCGGAACCTTCGCCAGCGAGTGCTCGCGGATCTTGTAGTTGATCTTCTCGTTGCGGAAGTCGGTTTCGACATGCAGGCCCGCTTCGCGCAGGTCTTCGGCGACCTGACGGCCGTAATCGTCCGCATCCGAGGTGATCGTCGCAACGACGACCTGCACCGGTGCGAACCACAGCGGCATGTGGCCCGCGAAGTTCTCGATGAGGATGCCGAGGAAGCGCTCCATCGATCCGCAGACGGCGCGGTGGATCATCACCGGCTGCTTCTTCTCCGAATTCTGGTCGATGTAGAAGGCACCGAAGCGTTCCGGCAGGTTGAAGTCGACCTGCGTGGTGCCGCACTGCCATTCACGGCCGATCGCATCCTTCAGCGTGTATTCGAACTTCGGCCCGTAGAAAGCGCCCTCGCCCGGCAGGATGCCGGTCTTAATGCGGCCGCCGGAACGCTCCTCGATGGTCTTGAGGACGTCGGTCATCACCGATTCGGCCCGGTCCCAAAGAGCGTCCGAACCGACGCGCTTTTCCGGCCGCGTCGACAGCTTGACGACGACTTCCTCGAAGCCGAAGTCGTGGTAGACCGACAGGATGAGCTCGTTGATGCGCAAGCATTCCGCCGCCAGCTGCTCGTCCGTGCAGAAGACGTGGGCATCGTCCTGCGTGAAGCCGCGCACGCGCATCAGGCCGTGCAGCGCGCCGGACGGCTCGTAGCGATGAACGTTGCCGAATTCGGCGAGACGGATCGGCAGTTCGCGATAGGACTTGAGCCCATGCTTGAAGATCTGCACATGGCCCGGGCAGTTCATCGGCTTCAGCGCGAAGACGCGGTTGTCCGCATCCTCGTCATCGGGATGGGTCAGGGCATGGGCGGATTTCACCGCGAACATGTTCTCCTGGTACCAGCCCCAGTGACCGGAGGTTTCCCAAAGCGAGGAATCAAGCACCTGCGGCGCGTTGACTTCCTCATAGGTGCCGGCAAGGCGACGACGCATGTAGGAGACCAGCGTCTGGAACATGCGCCAGCCCTTGCCGTGCCAGAACACGACGCCGGGGCCTTCTTCCTGGAAATGAAACAGATCCATCTCGCGGCCAAGCTTGCGGTGGTCGCGCTTCTCGGCTTCTTCGAGGATGTGCAGATAATTGTCGAGTTCGGCCTGCTCGGCCCATGCAGTCCCGTAAATGCGGGTCAGCATGGGACGTGTGGAATCGCCACGCCAATAGGCGCCGGCGACCTTCATCAGCTTGAAGGCCGAGCCGATCTGCCCCGTCGAGGCCATGTGCGGGCCGCGGCAGAGGTCGAACCAGTCGCCCTGGCGGTAGATCTTCAGATCCTGGTCTTCCGGGATCGCATCGACCAGCTCCACCTTGTAGCCTTCGCCCATCTCGGCAAACACGTCGCGCGCCTTGTTGCGCGGCCAGATTTCCTTGGTGAAGGCGGCGTTCTGCTGGATGATCTCCTTCATCTTCTTTTCGATCTTCGGCAGATCGTCCGGCGTGAAGGGCCAGTCCTCGCGGGTGTCGGGGTGGACGCGCTTGAAATCGTAATAGAAGCCGTTCTCGATGACCGGACCGATGGTCACCTGCGTGCCCGGCCACAGGGTCTGCACGGCTTCGGCCATCACATGGGCGGCGTCGTGGCGGATGAGTTCGAGCGCGCGCGGATCGGTCCGCGTGACGATCTCGATCCGGCCGTCGGTGACGGGGTCGGTAAGGTCGCGCAGCTCGCCGTCAAGCGCGATCGCGACGGCCTTCTTGGCGAGCGATTTGGAAATCGACTCGGCGACGTCGCGGCCGGTCGTGCCGGCGTCGAACGAACGGATGGAGCCATCGGGGAAAGTCAGGGAAACGGACATGGTATCTCCTTAGTCCAGTCCCGCCTACGAATGCGGGTGGTGACAATGGGCGCCGAATACGGCGACCGCATGCGCGCTCTGGTGGGACAGATATCCATTTGCCAGGCGCGTCACGGGCAAGCGGCGGTATAATCGGTAATGGCGAGGTTGTGAAGAGGCCCCGCCTGCCCTCATCCATGGCGCCGTGCTGTTATCGGACAGGCTGGAAAGTGGTTTGCCAGCCAGCCTTTCGATGGCCTATTTCCCGCGCGCCGACTTGCGCTGAACGACCTTGGCGATCGGCATTGGCATTCCGAGGTGATAGCCCTGCATGGTGTGGACGCCGAGGCGCTTCAGAAGCGTGGCCTGCTCCGCCGTCTCGACACCTTCCACGAGCACCGTGAAGTTCTGGTGGCGCAGCATGGTGACCATGTCCTTCAGGAGATTGAGCCCCTGCTGGTTCTGGCAGTCCTGCAGGAAGGAACGATCGATCTTGATGACGTCGAACTCGAACCGGTTGAGCCAGGCAAGGCCCGCGAAACCGGTACCGAAATCGTCGAGCCAGATGCGGACGCCCAGATTGCGCAAGTGCTGGATGTTACGGTGCGCCTGGGCATCCTTGTAGATGTCCATGCCTTCCGTCACCTCGAGCGCCAGCGAACGGGCCGGCATGCCGAGCTTCGTCAGGATGTTCGCGACCTGCAGCGGGAAGCCTGCCTCGCGCAACTGGACGGCCGACACATTGACCGACACGAACTCGCCGAGCCCGTGCTCCAGCATGTCCCGGCAGGCCTGCTCGATTGCCCATTCCCCGAGGCTGATGATCAGACCGGTCTGCTCGGCAATCGGGATGAAAACCGGCGGATGGATCGGCGTTCCGTCGAAGTCGCGCAGTCGCATCAGCGTCTCGTGGCCACGCAGGATACCGGACTTCACGTCGAAGATCGGCTGGTAGACAAGCGACACGAGACCACGCGAGACGGCAGTCTTCAGGAGCTCGATCAGGTTGCGGCCCGACGCATCTTCCTCGACGCTGTCCGGATCGTAGATCGTATAGGTGTTGCGCGACCGGAACTTCGATGCATAGAGCGCCCTGTCGGCCTGCTGCAACAGCAGAGACATGTCCTCGACGCCCTGATCGGTGGTCATCGCCGCACCGGCGCTGATCGTGACGATGTTCAGGGCATCGGTCCGGTCAGGGTGCGGAATGTTGCGATCACGCACGGCGGCGCACAAGGCTTCGGTCACGGTCCGCAGATGCGCCTCGTCACGAACCCGGCAGATGACGACGAATTCCTCACCGCCGTGACGGCCAACGACGCCGTCGAAGCGCGAGGCTGCCTCGGTCAGAATGTCTCCCAGCGCGACAAGGCAATCGTCACCGGCATTGTGGCCGAGGCTGTCATTGTAGCGCTTGAAGAAATCGACATCCATGATGATCATGCCGACATGACCGTAATCGCCGTAATCGCGGCGCGACAGATTGATGAATTCGCGGTCGATGGCGCGACGATTCTTCAGTCCGGTGAGCGGGTCGGTTTCGGCGATTTTCTTGAGCTGTTCGCCCTTCTCCAGCGCCACCTGTTCCTGGATCTGCGCCTGCAGCGAGTGAACGAAGGTATGATAGCGCTCGAGATTCAGACGCCATGCCAGATAAAGCGACAGGGACAGGGAGGTGAGGAGGAAAACAATATTGATCGCCCGCCCCTTCGGATCGGCATCCATCCAGTAGAGCGTGGCATAGATGTAAAAGGCGGTGATCGCCACCGATGACACGGCCGCGACCGAAAACCTGAAATTGAAGAACAGGTTGGTCGCGAAAATGAAAATCGTCCCGAAGACTGAGTACTGGAAGGCCGTACGGCTGTCGTACGTCATCAGTTCTATCAACAGAAACCCGGTCCCGGCGACAAATATCGCCAAGGCGGCCCCCAGATGCAGGATTTCGAGCGAGACGGCGCGCTGGATGCCGAATTCCAGACTGAAGAGCACCAACGCCGCCAGCAGCACCCGAAACACAACGAGCTGATAGCTGACGTCCGGGAGCAAATAGATATCAAAGGCGCCGAAGACCAGATGGGTGAGTACGGCGGCCCACAACCCCCAACGGGCTAGACGGCGGTTGCTGGCCGAGTTCCGCTCTGTCAGAATCTTGCGCAGGACAGGATCCGTCGGCCTCCACCACGGCTGGCCAATCGCTTCCTTGGCGCGTCTTGCGATGTCGTCACTCATCAGCGTCCCAGCCCGATCCATGAACGCCCCACTCTGTGGCGGAGCTGTCTTGCAATGACCCACTCCCCCTAAAATTTCGGGGCATTTGAACCCAAATAGGTCACAAGAATTCTAAACTCTGGTTAATTTCATCCAACTGATTTTAGGCGACCGAATCCGATACAGACAATTTTATGCAATTAACCATTAATTAATCATTTGATAGCGCCTCGCGCAAAAGTTGGTACAGTTCAAAACAGGGACAACAGGAACCTGGCCATAATGCGTGCGAAAGAATTTAAGTTTGATATTGACCAGCAAAGCATAATCACCCCGGAGCTTATGAAGCAGCACAAGCAGAGCGAAACTGAAGGCACCGACAAGAGTGACCTCAGCGAACGCATCCTCGATCTGATGCTCATTCTGCAGATGACCCAACAGTCCTTCATCAAGAAGGAACCCACCGGTCAGATCGTTCATCAACTCGTGCTGCGGCTGCACGAATTGCGAAGCCGGTGCAGTCCGGACACTTGGCAGCACCTCCTTCCGGTGGCCCAATCTCACCCGGTTGCGGAGTTTCTGCTCACCGATCCGTTTACCCGCTGGTCCTTCCAGAAGCCGCGCGGCTATTCGGGTGACGCGGGCCTGCTCGACCTTCTCTACAAGCATCCGTCGATCAAGCACCTGATCGATGAGAGCTCACCGCTTGGGCAGGAAATCTACGCCTACACCAGCGATTCCAGCAGCTGCGTCGCCGTCCGCGAACGCCGGATGATCCTGGCAGAATTGGTCGACGCAACGGCGTCAAAGGTGGAGAACGCCGAAATTCTCGCGGTCGCCTGTGGCCACCTGCGCGAAGCGGAGCTGTCGCACTCCTACGCCGATGGCAAGCTGAAGCGCTGGGTCGCTCTCGACCAGGATACGCAGAGCCTGGCAACGGTGGCGGCAAATCATGTCGGCACGGCGATCGACGCCATGGCCGGAAGTGTCGCCGGCCTGATCCGTCGTTCCTATGCGCTCGGACAATTCGACCTCGCCTATGCGGCCGGCCTCTACGACTATCTGCCCAAGCATGTATCGATCCGCCTCAATCAGCGCCTCATGGAACTGGTGAAGCCGGGCGGCGAATTCCTGTTCGCCAACTTCAGCACCGAAGTCGTTCCGGACGGCTACATGGAAACCTTCATGAACTGGCCGCTGATTCTGCGGAGCGAGCAGGATATGTGGGACATCGTCAACGGTTCCGTCGACCGCAACCATGTCGAGGCGGAAGTCTTCTTCGGCGAGAACCGACACATCATCTACGCCAAGATCAAGAAGCTCTCGTAAGACGCCCATATTTCGTGATGAACGCCGGCTTGCCCCAACAAGCCGGCGTTTTGCGTTGGAGCGGACGTCAACGGCTCGCCTCTTGCCGGCCTGCGATCAATCGAGCTCGAGATCCGTCACCTCAACCCGGACGATCTTCCCCGCAGCATTGAAATAGATGGTCTCCTCGCCACGCCGCACGAGCGGCTCGCCGGTCACGGCATGCGTCGCCTTGAGACGCCAGACGGATTTTGCACTGTTGTCTGATAGCCGATAGACGGCATCATTTTCCGCCACCTGATCCGGATAGGCCTCGAAGTAGCGGCGGAAAGCGGCCATCACCTGGGCCTTCCCCTCGACATTTCCGGTACCGCCCGAGAGGTAGGCGACATCCTCGGCGAAGCAGGCGTCGATTACGTCGAAATCGAGCGCATTGATAGCCGCATGGAAGCGCTTGAGGTTTTCGACGGGATCGAATGCGAGGCTGGACGACATGAGGGCTCCGTCAATCGTGGACCGGTTTGGAAATGTGCCAATAGCGCCAGGGGGCCCACCACCGGGTTTCCCTGGGAAGCTCTGCGGGCACCGGATCGAAGCCATGCGTGCCGCCCGGTCCGCAGCGCATGAACCGAAACAACGCCATGAACCCGCCGGCCCAGAGGCCGTGGCGGGCAACCGCCTCGTATCCATATTCGGAACAGGTCGGCAGATGGCGGCACGACTGGCCGATGAAGCCCGACAAGGTCAGTTGATAGAGCCTGATGAGCCCCATGCCGAACAGACGTCCCGGTGTCTTGGCAAAATCACCCTGCCAATTGCGGGATTTGCGATGCCGATTGCCTTCGGCTTTCTCCTCGCGACCGGGGTCACCATCGCACATGGGCTCAGCCTTCGACGTCCGCCGGCGCCTTCGCCCTGATCTGGTGGATCGCATCGACGACGGCATCGAATGTCAGCATCGTCGAGGCATGGCGCGCCTTGTAATCCCTGACGGGCAACAGGTACCGCATGTCCTCGAACCGCCCGGACGGCCCCTCGCCACCGGCCGTCAGCATGGCGCGCATATCGTCACGCGCCGCCTCGATTTCGTCCGCGGTCGCCCCGACAACATGACGGGCCATGATCGAGGACGATGCCTGACCGAGGGCGCAGGCTTTCACCTCGTGGGAAAATGCCGTCACCTCGTCGCCTTGCATCTTGATATAGACCTTGACCTTGGAGCCGCAGAGCCTGGAGAAGGCTTCCGCCGACGCATCGGCGTCGTCCATTCTGCCGATGGCGGGAATGTTGCCGGCGAATTCGAGTATTTTGCTGTTGTAGATGTCGTCCATGATGATCCGGTCGGCCGCGCCTGTCGTATTTGACGTCATATATAGTGAGTTCGTTCGGGAAAGAAAAACAGTCCGTGTCGCTTTCAGGACCTTTTCCTTAACCCGAACGCTCATATATAAGGATTGCGGCTTACGTGGACCAATGCCTTCCACGATGAGCCTTGATCTGGGAAACCGTGCAGGAAGGCCGTGGCGCAAAAGGGTGCCGACGGCCGGAACGCCCCGGGCCCGCCTCAAAAGATCCATAGCTGGCCTGGCCAGTCGATATATGGTTGATGGCGTGTTGTCCGACAATTGTAGACGTCAGGATCCACCGCAAGACGGATTGGGATCAGGAGACCGCTAGATGGACGCCATTGTCAAAGAATTTTCACTCAGTGATTCCAACATGTCCCGCCCTTCCCGCGAGGAAGCAGAGGAGGCCGTACGCACGCTTCTGCGCTGGGCCGGGGAGGATCCGAGCCGCGAAGGTCTGCTCGACACGCCGAGCCGCGTCGCCAAGGCCTATGGCGAGCTCTTCGGCGGCTACAACGAGGATATTGAGGATGTGCTCGGCCGGACCTTCGAAGAGGTCGGCGGCTACGACGACATCGTCCTCATCAAGGACATCCCGTTCTTCTCGCATTGCGAACACCACATGGTTCCGATCATCGGCAAGGCGCATGTCGCCTATCTGCCGGCCGGTCGCGTGCTGGGCCTCTCCAAGATCGCCCGCGTCGTCGACATCTTCGCCCGCCGCCTGCAGACGCAGGAAACGATGACGGCACAGATCGCCACGGCGATCGACCAGTCTCTCGGACCGCGCGGTGTGGCGGTGATGATCGAAGCCGAGCATATGTGCATGGCGATGCGCGGCATCCGCAAGCAGGGCTCTACGACCATCACCACGACCTTCCTGGGCGCCTTCAAGGAAGAAGCCCATGAGCAGGTCCGTTTCATGACCATGTTGCGCGGCCGCTAGGCCGCGACAGGGGATTACGCAGACATGCCGATGACATTTGCTCCGCCATCCAAGGACAAGGCGGACTGGGAAACCGTGACAGACTTCACGCCCCGCTTCGACGCCAACGGGCTGATCACCACCGTGGTCACCGACGCTGCCGACGGCATGCTGCTGATGGTCGCCCACATGAATGCCGAGGCCCTTGCCCTGACGGTCGAGACCGGCATCGCGCACTATTACAGCCGCTCGCGCGGCAAACTCTGGAAGAAGGGCGAAACCTCCGGCAATCTCCAGCAGGTCCGTGAAATTCTGACCGATTGCGATCAGGATGCGATCTGGCTGAAGGTGTCCGTTTCCGGACATGACGCGACCTGCCACACTGGTCGCCGCTCCTGCTTCTACCGTTCTGTGGAACAAATCGACGGCCGCGCACATTTGGTCTTCAGCGAAGACAAACCGCGGTTTGATCCCAAGGACGTTTACGACACCTAGGCAGGGGTGGCCGGCATTCGGCTGCTAGAGGTTGCACAGCAAGCGGTCATTTGCCGCAATTGTACCCACCTCTCGTGGACCTAAATGCTTTGGTAACCTATAACTGCATTTAATGGGCTTCTTGGGAGAGTTCAGCAGGAAGGAAGGGTCGGACATGCTGGACTGGAATTTCAGACACCGTCATTCCTCCGATGTCGCCCTTGGGCAGGCCCTGCCTCCGGACAGCGCGATGACCACACCCCCTATTGCCCCGGCCGAACCCAAAAAATCGAAGATCGCGCTTGCGCTTGGCGGCGGTGCTGCCCGTGGATGGGCGCATATCGGTGTGTTGCGGGCCCTCGACGAGGCCGGCATCCAGGTTGGCATGATCGCCGGAACCTCCATCGGTGCGCTCGTCGGCGGATGCTATCTGGCCGGCAAGCTCGACGAGTTGGAAGATTTCGCCCGTTCGCTGACCATGCGGCGCATCGCCAGCCTCCTGGATCTGACGATCGGCGGCGGCGGCCTGTTTGCCGGCATGCGGCTGACCAAGCGCATGCAGGAACACCTGCACGGGATCATGATCGAGGATATGGACCGGCCCTTCGTCGCCGTCGCCTCGGAGCTCAACACCGGTCACGAGGTGTGGATCACCGCCGGTTCGCTGATCACCGCCATTCGCGCCTCCTATGCCCTGCCCGGCATTTTCGAGCCGATCCATTGCAACGGCCGCACGCTGGTCGATGGCGCCCTGGTCAACCCCGTGCCGGTCACCGTTTGCCGGGCCTACGAGCAGCCGCTCGTCGTCGCCGTGAACCTGCATTACGACATTTACGGGCGTTCGGCGGTCGTCAAGCACAATGCCAGCACGCAGGAACCGGAAGAACTGCCGTCGCATCACGATACCGGCGGTCGCCTCGGGCTGACCCGCGTCATGGTGCAGGCCTTCAACATCATTCAGGATCGCATTTCACGCGCACGTCTTGCCGGAGATCCGCCGGACCTCGCCCTGCAGCCGCGCCTCAGCGACATCGGCCTGTCGGAATTCCATCGCGCAGCCGAAGCCATCCAGCGCGGCTATGAGGAGACCAAGGCGAGGATCGCCGATCTGCACCGGCTTCAGGAAGTCTTTGCGGCGGGCATCATCAACACCCGCCTCTGATTCCATCACGCTCCATCACGTGAATAAACCGGCGTCAGCCGGCAATGTAGGCCTTGATCTCCTGGGCTTCCATTTCGATTGCCCGGATATGGTTCTTCACGACGTCGCCGATCGAGATGATGCCGGCGAGCTTGCCGTCGTGTTCGACCGGCGCGTGGCGGAACCTGCGGGTGGTCATCACTTCCATAAGCTGGTCGACGGTCGTGTCTTCACGGCACGCATAGACGTTCGACGTCATGTAGGCGGAGACCGGATTGCCGAGGCTCTCCGGGCCATCCTTGGCGATTGCGCGCGCAAGGTCTCGCTCGGTGAAGATGCCGGCAATGGTGTCGCCGGGACCGAGGATCACCGTACCGCCGATCTTGTTCTCATGGAGAATTTTGGCTGCATCCAAGAGGCTCGCCGTCGACGCAATGGTTATGACGTTGCGGCCCTTTTCATTCAGAATGGCTTTCACTGATACAGACATGCGTTCCTCCTTCTTGCCAGAGCGGAAGATGCATCACATCGCCGCCCAGGGCTCCACCCGTGACCCAATGCCGCAGAATGCGGGTGGGTGAATGGTGCCAGCCGCTTGTAAGGATAGCAATATCCCGCGTGACTATAATTCCTTGGAATGCCGTGCCGGCTGTCGCGGATCGAACAGATCGAGGAGGATGAAGCCGAACAGGAATCCGCCGATATGGGCTTCCCAGGCAATGCTCTGACCCTGCATGCCGGCAAACGGAATACCGAAGGCGAACAGCAGATTGCCGGCGAGCCAGGCGACGATGAAGATGAACGCCGTCCTGTTGCGCAGGGCTTCGAGCATCGTCATACGGGTGTTGAGATGCACGTCGGCACTGCGCAGCCCCCTGCCCTCGGCGAAGACGAAACGGCAGGCAGAGCCCATCAGCGCTGAGACCGAACCGGAGGCGCCGATCAGCAGGCTGGGCTCACCCCAGTGCAGCCCCATGAAGAAGAAGGCGGATGCGGCAGCGCTCAGGACCCAGAAGACGACGAAGCGGAACGCGCCGATTCTTAAGGCCACCGGCGTGCCGAATGCCGCCAGCCAGAGGCTGTTGAAGACCAGATGGCTGATGCTGCCATGCAGCAGCGAATAGGTTACCGGGGTCCACAACCAGGCCAGGTCCGCCATGCCAAGCGCATAGGCGTAGCGCGCGGGAATGAAACCGAAGTTGACGTAAACACGGTCATTCAGTTCGACGGACAACAGATAGGTCTGGATCAGATATATCGCGGCCAGTCCGAAAATGAAGAGAAGAATTACCGTCGGCAGGTTGAATATCGGTGCCCGGTCATCGGGACCCTCGGGTCCGGGCTCGGCATTCTGCTGCCTGCGCAACGCTTCTTCCATTTGATTTCCTGTCCGAGACCATGCAATGACGACCTGCATATAGGTCCCGGCGCACACCGGTCAAAGAAAAACCGTCCAGCCATTCAGCTGGACGGTTGCGAGCCCCCAAATTCCCGTGCCCGACATAATCTAGTGTGCTGTGAAGACCAGGTCTTCCATGACGGGAAGGCCTGCCTCCCGAAACGTGTTGATAGGCTTTTGTCTCACGTTGCCGCGGTGTGCGCAATCGAAACCAAAAGTTAACCTTAACTCCCGCGTCTGGCACGGTTTTCGCTCTACCGGAGTCCAATGGGCGACATCTGCCCGAGTTTGACCCGAAACGGGACAAGGCCCCCATGGATTGCAAGGCGAGCATCGAGATCTACCAATATTGGAACAGGCTGCGCGGACAGGATGCTGCGCCCAGCCGCAAGCAGATCATACCGTCACAAATCGCGTCGGTACTGCCGGACCTGTTCATCCTCGAAGAGGTTGCCGGCGGAATTCCGATCTTCCGCCTGGCTGGCACGCGAATCTGTGAACTGTTCGGGCACGAGCTTCACGGCAGCCCTTTCACCGCCTTGTGGAACGGCGACAACGTCATCAACCCGGGAACGATCGTATCCAGCGTCCTCCGCTCGGCGGTGCCCGTCCTGTTGAAGGCCGGCGGCTATTCCTACTCGCTGGACACCGATGAGACGCTGGAGATACCGCTGCTTCCTCTGCGCAGCGGCGGCGATCAATGCGACCGGATTCTCGGTTCCATGTCTTTGGTCGGTCCACGTACGGGACTGCATGCGAACGCGCTGGATCTCCTCACTCTCGACCGGGTGGTTGAAATCGCTGCCCCTCGCCCCCTCCTTACTGCCAACATGCCGCCGTCGTCCGGCACGGTCCGCGGCGACTATCGTGGCGAGCGCAGCAACCAGAACGGACCGCTGTTCGGGCAGGATTGAACGCCGGAATTCAAGACTTTCACCAGTCCGGCCTCCCCAAACCACAGCATCACGACGACGTCCTTTCCAACCCGATAAATTTGATGCTGCCGACAAACCTTCTGTTAATGGAATCGGCAGTATTTTCGACTGGTAGAAACGTCAGAAGATTGATGACAGATGTATTCCTTCCAGCCAGCACAAGCGGTCAGAACTGGGGGCTCCGAACAGAGCCGTAGTTTTCAGCGCGTTACGGTCAATATTCGCGGCCGGCTGATGCTGTCGAACTATGAGGAATACGACTGCGTCGTCACCGACATGTCTCCCGGCGATCTTTGCATCCTCTGCGGCGGCCTTCCTCGGCTGAACGAGCGTGTTATCGCCTATCTCGATCACATCGGACGTATCGAAGGCCGCGTGCTCGAATTCATCAAGGACGGCTTCGTGCTGTCGATCAGCGCGACCGGCCGCAAGCGCGAGAAGCTGGCCGCACAGCTGACCTGGATTGCCAACAAGCACGAACTCGGCCTTCCGGAAGACCGCAGGCACGACCGACTGACGCCGCGTCACTCGCGTACGGAATTGCTTCTCGAGGAAGACGGCCGCCGCTTCGAATGCAACATCATGGACCTTTCGCTGTCGGGCGCCGCCATTGACATCGAATTCCGTCCGCCGATCGACACCGCAGTGCAGATCGGCAATATCCGCGGCCGCATCGTCCGCCACTTCAAGGAAGGCGTCGCCGTCGAGTTCACGGCCAGACAGACGCACGAGTCGCTCCGCGCCTTCCTCTGACCACCCTCGCAATCTTCTCGAGATTTACCGGCGTCCTCATCGACGAGCATTTTCGCACGCCGGCGTTCGTTGCTCGCATTTCACCAATACTCAGCCATTGAGAGACCCCATATCAAGGGGCCGGAGCCTGCCGTCTTACCCATAGCTCCGCCGGGGAAGGTCAAAACAACGGATCCGGCAAACCTTTGTTAAGGACGTCTGCACGCGCCACAGAGTTTTTTGGCGGTCAGATTCCTCGCCTTGGCCTCGCAGTCCCGCCCCGAACCAAGATGTCGCAAAGTGGCACAGGCACATTTTCCGACCGACGGTCGTCACCATCTGCTCCTCGATAACGCGCGCCGAACCGTCACCCGGGCGGAATTCCTCCGTGGATTCAAGAATATAGGCGAGCGGATCGTGCCGATGGCATAAGCCGTTAAACTTTGATGCAAATTCGATGAGAATTCGCCTCAAATACGGATCGAATTCGACTCGTGTTTTCATCAAGTTTTCAGCGCATTTGAATCTATTAAGCTATTAATTTTACTGCGGAATTTTGCGAGCGATAAAAATCTGTGTGGCACTGTTTTCTCCGTAAACGGGGAGAATGAAAATGACGAAAGCCACACAAGGGAAGTTGAGTGTCCTGTCGTTCATTGTGACACTTGCGACTGCCGGTCTCGCCCAGGCGATGCCTGCCAACATGTTGACCACCGGCGCCACCAATCCGCCGATCGGCCACTACGAATTCTGCAAGTCCCACAGCAACGAATGCAAGCCGCACGGCCGGGATCCCGGTCCCATGCTTTTGACCGAAAGCGCCTGGAAGGAAATCCTGCAGGTCAATTACACGGTCAACACCCGGATCCAGCCGATGACGGATGAGGAAATCTACGGCGTCGAGGAACGCTGGGCGTATCCGACGACGGTCGGCGATTGCGAGGACTTCGTGCTCTTGAAGCGGCGCATGCTGATGCAGGCCGGCATTTCGGAAGACGACCTCCTGATCACGGTCGTCCTGCAGCCGAACGGCGAAGGCCATGCCGTGCTGACGGTGCGCACCGACCGCGGCGACTTCATCCTCGACAACATGCGCAACAAGGTCCTCTTGTGGTCCGACACCGAATACACCTTCATCAAGCGCCAGGCCTCTGACGATCCGGGCCGCTGGGTCCGCCTTCAGGACGGTCGCGCCACGCTGGTTGGCTCGGTCAAGAACTAACGGCGGCGTCGGATCGGTCGAAGCCACCGATTCGACCTTGCCAAGAAAAGGCCCGGTCACCCCCGCACCCCGTCCCCGACCGGAGCCCAGAGCCGATCCCGCTTCCCCGGGGTCGGCTCACCTCTTTTTCAGCCCACGAGAATTTCAGTCAGGATCGCAGGATTTCGGCCACGGCCGCTAATCCTGACAAAACGAGAGTGCCATAGCAGACCGACCACAGGGCGGTCAGCCCGTAGAGCACCCCAAGTTCAGCGCCATACCCCCAGCCCCGGCCCCGATGCCGCCGCGCCCGTTCCCACAGGATCGCAGGCCCGGCAATGAATGCCAGGACCCAGGGCAAGGCCCGCAACTCCAATCGAAAGCCTTCTCGCCTCTGGACAGGCCAGCGGGCAGCGAGCCGATTGCGGGCCAGGTCCATCAGGATGATCGGCAGGACGAAGCCGAGGGCGGCTGCAGTGGCAAAACCGGGAAAATTCATCGAATTTTAACCATAAAACGGGACTGTTCGGGGCTAGTGCTGCAAGTGGCGTGCCGCAGTCATCCGTCCCGACCTGATACAGACGTCCGCCCAACCATTCCGTGGCCGGATGCAACAAACGGAAACCCAGATGTCCATCCCGTCAGCCGACGACGAACAGCAACTGCCGCTGCTTTCCAACCGCTTTCTCTATCGCCTCACGGGGACGATTGCCGTGCTCGCGGCCTTCACGGCGCTGATCAGCCTGGCGGGACACTGGCTTGGCCGCGAACTGAGGGCGGTCGGCCATACCGATAGTCGGGAAATGGTCGCCATCACCATCGGACGCGACCGGCTGGTCATTCCGGAAAACGAGATACGCTTTGCCCGCCAGCGGATCGAAGGTTCAGCAGACAGCATCGATCTCTATCTGAGCTGGCCCGCCATGGAAGGTTACACGGCGGCCTCGGCACAGACATTCACCAATATCGAAAAGTCCAAGGACCTGATTTTCCTTCAGATTTCGCAGGCCACCATGTCACGCGACATGTCCGGCCGGCTGGAGCCGATCTACCGGCAACTCTTTGAAGGGCAACCGGAAGCCGGACCGGACGGCTTGTCATTGCACCATTTCAAGAAGGCGAGCGGCTACGGCAATGAAGTTCTTTTGACCTCCCCCAATCCGAACCAGCCCGACTATGCCGTGCGTTGTCTTCTGCCGGATACACCCGCCGCAGCGACCAGCGGCGACTGCCAGCGCGATATCGCCGTGGGGCAGGATCTCAGCGTCCTTTACCGCTTCTCCAGCGCGCGTCTGGCGGATTGGCGAGGGCTCGACAAAGCCGTGCGCGACCATGTTGAGGCCCAACTCTCGGGGCAATAGACCCGGAAGCCGCCGACCGCCCTTCCCTCAAAAGCGCAAAAAAATGGAAACCTATTGTTCATTATAAACGGATTGGTAACGCGACGGCGATAGCATCCTTAACAGTTTTCACCGCTCCAAAACGAGACGGCAATCAAACCCAAAACGACAAGAGTGTATCCGTGCAGAGCGTCCGCTTTTCAAGTTTCCGTTCCAGTTTCTCCCTTTCCTCGCTTCGCAAGCTCGCAATTGCGGCCATTTCCTTAGTCACTCTCTTATCGGCTTCCTACGCACCCGCTGCCGCTGCGCAATATGCTGGCATCGTCATTGATGCGAAGACGGGCGAAGTGCTTTACAGCAGCGACCCCGACGGTCGCCGGTATCCGGCGTCGCTCACCAAGATGATGACGCTGTATCTGACGTTTGAGGCGCTTGAAGCCGGTCGCATGTCGCTGGATACCTCCATTCCGGTGTCCGCCCATGCTGCGTCCGAGCCCCCGTCCAAGCTTGGCGTCCCGGCCGGCCGCACGATCACCGTGCGCGATGCGATCCAGTCGCTGGTCACGCGTTCGGCAAACGACATGGCAACCGCACTTGGTGAATATCTGGGCGGCTCCGAAACCGGCTTTGCACGGATGATGACGAACAAGGCCCGTTCGCTGGGCATGACCCGCACCGTCTATCGCAACGCCAACGGCCTGCCCGATACGCAGCAGTACACGACGGCCCGTGATCAGGCGATCCTCGGTATCGCGCTGCGCCAGCACTTCCCGCAGTATTACGACTTCTTCTCCACCCGGTCGTTCAAATACGGCAAGCAGACCATCGGCAACCACAACAGGCTGCTCGGCAAGGTCCGCGGAGTCGACGGCATCAAGACCGGCTATACCCGCGCCTCCGGTTTCAATCTCGCCACATCCGCGCAGGTCGGCAACCGCTCCATCGTCGGCGTCGTGCTCGGCGGCACCTCGGGTGCGTCGCGTGACGCCAAGATGCGGCAGCTGGTCGAAGCCTATCTGCCGAAGGCGAAGAGCACATCGCGCGTCAGCTTCATCATCCCGCGCGCCGGCACCAATGCCGTTGCCATGCGCAAGCTCGATCGTCTCGACAATGCCGTCCCGGTTCCGCAGCAGCGCTACGACGTCGAAGTCGCGTCCAACGCCTATGCACCGCCGGTTGCCGAAGATCGCGCCGTGGCTGCCATCAGCAACGGTCTCGTCGAAGAAGGCACCGACGAAGAGGAAGTCGCGGACGTCGTCCCGACGCCCGCCCCGGTGCCGGCTCACGAAGACGCCAAGCCCGTTGCAGTCGACCATCTGCAGACGGCCTCCACCACCACACCCTCTGGCTGGGTCATCCAGGTCGGCACATCGCCCGACCGCGACCTCGCCCTCGGTCTCCTGCACAAAGCGCAGGCCAAAGGCGGCAAGGTATTGCGTTCCGCCACCCCATTCACCGTTGCCTTCGAAAACAGCGGGCAAAAGGTCTATCGCGCACGTTTCGGCGGCTTCTCCGGCCAGACGAGCGCAGTCAATGCATGCCGCAGCCTGAAGCGGGCGGGCATCGGTTGCTGGGCGTCCCAGCAGTAAACGGTCGCCGCGAGGCGTCTGTTGCGGGCCAGTAAGGCACCGCGGCAAGGAATTGGAACGGGGCCTGCACAGGGTCTTGTAACGGCCCAAGGCCCCGTTCTTGAAAGTGTCCGGTATCCGTTTTTGCGGATGCCTCCTCGGACAAGTATTGAGTAGCGAGGTTTGTTATGGCTCTGAACGAAAACAGCGCGGGTGATGACATCATCCACATGGACGGGCGGAAAGCGAAACGCCCGGGGCTTCATCCCCTTCACGAAGCGGCGATGCGGATTGCCGATCTCGGTTTCACCCGCAAGGACAAGACCAAGGAACTGGTCTCAGCGCTTCTCAGCCACGGCGCGCGCGCCTGGCGCAGCTCGCAGCCGCCGGCCAACATGCACCTGCATCTGGCCAATTACAGCGGCCGCTGCCCGGTCTACCTGAAGCTTCGCTGAATTTGGTGACGGGCGCACTGCCCGTCATTTCCTCTGGCCGGCCTTCAGAGCAGACCGAGTTCCGAGAGTTCGCGTGCGAGATCGGCCGGCATGTCGACATCGGCGCCGCCAATGCCTTTCAGGTCCGGCGGCGCATCTTCCGGCCGCAGGTATCGCCATCCCTGGAAAGCCCGGCGCGGCTGCGGCGCCGTCTCGATGACCTCCGGACCGAGCATCAGCCGGCAGCGGCCGATGCCATCCACGTCGGTGAATGTCTCGATGCCGATGATCATCTGTCGCGCCAGAACCTGCCCCTTGATCACCCAGTAGAGCGAACCGCCGTCGAGAATCTCGTCGGCCTTCTTCGGGACCATTCTTGTCGTGTGGACGCTATGCGGCTCCAGGCCGGCGGCAATGGCCGTCATGGCCCGGTCCGCGACCCATTCCTTCAGGTCGTCGACACTGTCCGCGCCGACGCAGAGTTTGATCATATGGAGGCTCATGCCCCTTTGAAACGCTCAAACGGGCCGATGGTCAAGCGCAGACTGGGCGCAGCGACGTCGCAGGGCCTCAGCATTCCACAACATTGACTGCAAGACCGCCGGTGGAGGTCTCCTTGTACTTCTCGCTCATGTCGTTGCCAGTCTGGCGCATGGTCTCGATGCAGGCGTCCAGGGGCACGAAATGCTGGCCGTCACCCTTGACCGCCAGAGATGCGGCGGTGACCGCCTTGACGGCCCCCAGCGCGTTGCGTTCGATGCACGGCACCTGAACGAGGCCGGCGACGGGATCGCAGGTCATGCCGAGGTGATGCTCGAGCGCGATCTCGGCGGCATTCTCGATCTGGTCCGGCGAACCGCCCATGACCGCCGCGAGACCGGCGGCCGCCATAGCCGCAGCGGAGCCCACCTCGCCCTGACAGCCGACCTCGGCGCCGGAAATCGACGCATTGTGCTTTATGATGCCGCCGATCGCGGCCGCCGTCAGCAGGAAGTCGCGAATCCCTTGCGCGTCGGCATCCTCATGAAAATGCTCGTAGTAGCGGATCGTCGCCGGCACGACGCCTGCCGCTCCATTGGTCGGAGACGTCACAACGCGGCCGCCGGCGGCATTTTCCTCGTTGACCGCCATGGCGTAGACGCTGAGCCAGTCATTGGCGAGAAGCGGGTTGAGACGGTTGGATCGCCAATCGCTGACGAGCTTGTCGTGGATCCCTTTCGCACGGCGGCGGACCTTGAGCCCGCCGGGCATGATGCCTTCCTTCTGCAGGCCGCGCTCGATGCAGCTGCGCATCGCGCCCCAGATGCGATCGAGGCCGGCGTCGAGCTCCTCGCCGCTCATCACTGCCTCTTCGTTGGCGCGCTTCATCTGCGCGATCGTCAGGCCGGAGGCGTGCGCCATGTCGAGCATCTGCTTGGCGCTGGCAAAGGGATATGGAATCTTGACGTCGCTCTTTACTGTCTTCTGCCGCCGCATGGCCTCCAGTTCGGTATCGGTGACGACGAAGCCGCCGCCGATCGAGTAATAGACGCGCTTGAGGATCAGCCGGCCATCCTGGTCAAGGCCGCTGATGGTCATGCCGTTGGCGTGGCCCGGCAAAGGCTCCTTGCGGTCGAAGACGAGATCGGTATCGGGCTGGAACTGGTACGTCGGATGGCCGGGTGGCGAGATACGGCCGCTCTTGCGCACCGCCTCGACCAGTTCGTCCATCTTTTCCGGGTCGACCGTATCGGGCCGCTCGCCGACAAGGCCGAGGATCACGGCGCGGTCCGTCGCATGACCGACACCGGTATAGGCGAGCGAACCATGAAGGCTCACCCGGATCGCAGAGACATGTGCACCGGCGGGCCGCGGCCATTCATCCGACAGGATCAAGTCGAGGAAACGGTTGGCCGCCGACATCGGCCCCATCGTGTGCGAACTGGACGGACCAATCCCGATCTTGAAAACGTCGAATACGGAAAGAAACATGCGTGGCCTGCCGGGTTTGGGACTATATGACAGGAGCTTACGCGATCATCGGCCAAATGCGACAGCAATCGCACGCCATTCCATGACACAGCTACGACATGAAAAGACCAGTGCCGGGCGCTGAATACAAAAACAGCGTGGCTTGGGTGGCCACGCTGTCTTGAAAACTTTCTTGTCTCGGGATCGGCTCAGATGCTGCCGAAGAGATAGGCTATCGCGAGAATTCCGACAAAGCCCATCACTGCGCGAATAGTGACGCCCCAGCAAGACTTCCGAATGGTGTCTTCCATAATGACTCCAGAGTGTTCCGCATCTTCCGCGACAGGCGCTGTTGCCCGTCTGCAATGGCTGATCATTTATTAAATTCCGTTAAGCTTCGCAATCGCAAAAAATGGCGAATCCAAGGCGGTTTGCGCAGGTCTGTCATGCAACTGTCGCATAACTCATTGAGTTCAATCAGCTTTGAGACGTACCGATTCGGCACAAGAGCATTTCTCACTGGTCATAATTTGTGCCAATCTCCTAACGCCCCTTAACCAGTTGCCTGCCCGGCAACGCGGCGCGACCGATGCCCGAGAATCAGCTAGACAATAGGCCATGACGACAGCCGACTATGTTTCCCTCCTGCTCTTTCTCGGCCTCTGGACGTTCTTCTCCATCGCCACCAGCGGAAGACGGCTGATCAAGCGCAAGAGTCTCAGCCAGGCCGTGGCCGATCATCGCCGGCGCTGGATCCTGCATTCGCTCAAACGCGACCTGAAGATGATCGACACGCAGATCATGGCCGGCCTGCAGAACGGCACAGCGTTTTTCGCCTCCACCTCGATCTTTGCCATGGGCGGCTGCTTCGCGCTTCTCGGCGCCACCGACCAGGCGGATGCGATCTTCCGCGACCTGCCCTATTTCTTCCACGGCGGACGGGCGGTGTTCGAGCTGAAGGCGGGCGGTCTCGCGGTGATCTTCGGCTACGCCTTCTTCAAGTTCGGCTGGGCCTACCGCCTCTTCAACTACTGCACCATCCTGTTCGGAGGGCTGCCGATGTCGAAGGAAGCGGACGCCGATCCGGAAGCGGCGGCGCTTGCTGCCGACAAGGTGGCGCGCATCAACATTCTCGCCGGTCAGCATTTCAATGCCGGACTGCGCGCCATATTCCTGTCGATCGGCTATCTCGGCTGGTTCATCCACCCTTACGTCTTCATCGCGACCACGCTCTTCGTCATGGGGATCCTCACCCGTCGGCAGTATTTCTCGCATGCGCGGGCCATCCTGATCGAGGACATCCCGCCATCAAAAGGCCATGCTCGCCCCCTTGATAAGCCGCGCTCCGGTGAGGAGCAGAACCCGCTGATCTGAACGGAAAGACAAGCACCATGGCGACTGCCCTGGACGGCGCCCCGACGACAACCGCCCCGAAGGGCCGCTTCGGCAGCCTCGACATGCTGCGCGGCATCGCGCTCCTGGCGATGGCCAGCTACCATTTCTCGTGGGATCTCGAATATTTCGGCTATCTGGAGCCCGGCACGGTCTCGCACGGCCTGTTCAAGGATTATGCCCGGCTGATCGCCGGCACCTTCATCCTGCTTGCCGGTCTCGGCCTTGTGCTGGCACACCGCAACGGCATCCGCTGGCCGGGTTTCTGGCGTCGCTTCGCGATGATCGCGGCGGCTGCCGCGGTGATCTCCATCGCCACCTACTTCATCTTTCCCGACGCCTGGATCTTCTTCGGCATCCTGCATTCGATCGCTGCCATGAGCCTGATCGGGCTCCTGTTCCTCAGGTTGCCTTCGGTGCTGCTGTTCGTTCTCGCGGCTGCCTCGCTCGCCGCGCCCTATTATCTGAAGACGCCGGCACTCGACGCCTGGTTTTTCTGGTGGACCGGCCTGCAGAGCGTTGTTCCGCACTCCAATGATTATGTACCGCTGTTTCCCTGGCTCGGGCCGTTCCTGGCAGGCATCGGCATCGGAAAACTGGTTGTCACATTCGGTGTGCCGGAACCGCTCCGCCGGCCGGCGGGCCCGCGAAACGTTCTGGCTTTCGCCGGCCGTCACAGCCTCAGCTTTTATCTCCTGCATCAGCCGGTGCTGATCGGTGTCGCCTATATCCTGTCACTGGTCGTGCCGCCGGCCGCCGCCGACCCCGTCGTCGGTTACGTAAATTCCTGCCAGGCGTCCTGCGATGCCAACAACGACGCGAAGTTCTGCCAAGGCTTCTGCGGCTGCACCGTGAACCGCATGCTTGAACAAAACCTGTTCACAGAGTTCACGACCGGCAAAATCGACGCCAAGGACCAAAGGATTGCCACAATCGCCAACGAATGCAGCCTGGTGCAAGAATAAAGGTTCACCTTCAGCATCATGAACGCATATCGTATCAAGCCGCTCCGCTTTCCCTGGGCTCCGGTCTACTATCTGGCCGCCGGCCTGACAGCCGCGGGCTGTGGCGCGCTCCTGCCGATGTCCAACGTCAGGCACGGTCATGTGCTGGCCCTGTCGGTCGGCCTTCTCCTGGCGCTTACGGGTGTAACACTGGTCGTCTGGGCGATCGGGGTCCTGCTCAGCCATCGCACGCCGGTCCTGCCGATCGCCAGCGCCCGTCATCTCGTGACGTGCGGACCGTTCCGCATCAGCCGCAACCCGATCTATCTGGGGTATACGCTGGTGCTGGCAGCACTGGCTCTGGGCACGGAAAATGTCTGGTTTGCCATCTTCGGTATTGCCGCGGCAGTCGCAACCAATCTTGTGGCGGTGAAGGCCGAGGAAAAGCATCTGCTCGCCCGTTTCGGAATCGAGTTCGAGCGCTACTGCCAGCGAACCCGTCGCTGGATCTGATTTTCCCTTTTCCGGAAGACTTCCGGCCTGGTGGAAACGCCATGCTGCCGGATGGCTGTGCTCAGGTACCCACGCCGATCTCTGCCAGGCGTGTCAGACACGCTTCCTCGACAGCATCGAGCTCGGCCAGCGTCTCCTCGATGTCCTTGCGCTTCTGGCGCAGGTCATCCCGCTTCTCGTCGACGCGCGCCATCAGCAGCCGAAGCTGGCCCGCCTCGCCCGGAGGCTCCTTGTAGACCTGAATGATCTGCCGGATTTCGGCAATGGTGAAGCCGATCCGCCTGCCGCGCAGGATTTCCTGAATGAGACGACGATCCGCCGCGCGGAACAGACGGGTCCTGCCGCGACGCTCAGGATGAATGAGACCTTCGTCTTCGTAGAAGCGCAAGGTCCGCGTCGAAACCCCGAATTCGCGCGTAAGCTCGGTTATGCTGTAATACTTTTCCACTGTCGTCCGCCCTTCCAATCAGGCGGCCATTTTATTGACTGTTACGTAAAAGTCAATTTTTGCAGCACTGTAGCTAGATGCCGAAGCCGAACCACCAGCTCGCAAGGCCGAGAAAGGCGAAGAAGCCGGTCACATCGGTAACCGTCGTCACGAAAACGGACGATGCGATGGCCGGGTCGGCGCCGAGCTTGTCGAGGAGCAGCGGCAGCAGGATCCCCGCCATGGCGGCGGCCATCATGTTGATGATCATGGCCGCGGCGATGACGCCGCCCAATTGCGGATTTCCAAACCAGAGGCCCGCGACTATGCCGATGATGACGGCGAACAGCAATCCATTCGCCAGACCGACGCCAGCCTCCCTGCGAATGATGCGGCCGGCATTGTAGATATCGAGGTCGCGGGTCGCGAGCGCGCGCACCGTCACGGTCATCGTCTGCGTGCCGGCATTGCCGCCCATGGAGGCAACGATCGGCATCAGCACGGCCAGCGCGATCATCTTCTCGATCGAGCCGTCGAACAGGCCGATGACGGATGCCGAGAGGACCGCCGTACCAAGATTGATCAACAGCCAGAGGAAACGCGAGCGGACCGTCGAGGCGACATTGTCCGACAGTTCTTCGTCACCGACACCACCCATGCGCTTGATGTCTTCTTCGGCTTCCTCATGGATCATGTCGACGACGTCGTCGATGGTCAGGACGCCGACCAGACGGCCGTTCTCGTCGGTGACGGCGGCAGACAGCAAGTCGTACTGCTCGAAAAGCTGCGCGGCCTCTTCCTGGTCCATCTCGGCCGGGATCGGATGGTTGGTATCGCGCATGATGTCTTCGACCTTGGTCTGCCGCTTGGCGCGCAGAATGCGGTCGAGATCGACGGCACCGAGCAGCTTGAAGGTCGGATCGACAACGAAGATCTGGGTGAAGCTTTCGGGAAGGTCCTCGTCCTCGCGCATGTAGTCGATGGTCTGGCCGACGGTCCAGAATGGCGGTACCGCGACGAATTCCGTCTGCATCCGGCGACCGGCCGAGCTTTCCGGATAATCGAGGGCGCGCCGCAGCCTTACCCGTTCGGTGAACGGCAGCTTGGAGAGGATTTCCTCCCGGTCCTCGTCGTCAAGGTCTTCCAGAATGAAGACGGCGTCGTCCGAATCCAGCTCGGTGATCGCAGCCGCCACCTTGTCGTTCGGCAGCTGTTCGACGATCTCGAGGCGGATCGCTTCATCCACCTCGGTCAGCGCAGTCATGTCGAACTCGTCGCCGAGCAGATGGACCAGCGCCAGGCGCTGCTCGGACATCAGCGATTCAAGCAGGTCACCGAGTTCGGATTCGTGCAGAGAGACGACATGCTGGCGAAGATACAGCAGATCGCGGTCGGCAATGGCGGCGCCGACCATGGCGAGGAAGTCGGAACGAATCGAACCGTCCTCGTCGTAGATGTCCTCCTGCTCGGTCTCGGCGGGACGCTCGCGGATGTCTTCGTCGGTCTCTGTCATGTGCCGGCTGTCTCCGCAATTCCCAAGCAGCCGCCCAGCCCGATTTCTCTCATGGCAATGGCGACTGAAAACCCAATGTGAACAACACGATGAAAAGACCGCGCGGTATCCGCGCCGGGCCCCCTTTAACTTTGCTAACCCATTAGAATGGGAACGTCCACCTTTGTTGATGGTTCCCTTGCAAATTGCCTTGACCCACTTGAGTCTGGCTCTAGAACGATCCGCATTTGCGACCCGCAGGAGCCGCCATGGCCGTCAGACCGATCCTCGTCTTCCCCGACCCGCAACTCGAGCGGAAGGCAGAAACCGTCACGGAATTCGACGAGAGGTTGAAGCAGCTTGCCGATGATCTGCTCGATACCATGCGTGCAGCGCCCGGCGTCGGCATCACGGCGCCGCATATTGGCGTCCTGCAGCGGCTGACGGTGATCGAACTCGACCGCAGCGTACCGGCCATGATCCTGGTCAATCCCGAGATCGTCGACGCATCGGCCGAACAGTCGACCCACGACGAAGGCAGTGTCTCCATGCCGGGCGCGATCGCGCCGGTGATGCGCCCGAAGGCGATTCGCGTGCGCTACCAGACGTTGACGGGTGACGTGATGGAGGAGGATGTCGATGGCTTTCTCGCCACCTGCATCCAGCATGAGGTCGATCAGCTCGACGGCATCTTCTGGCTGAAGCGGCTATCGAAACTGAAACGGGACCGGCTCGTCAAGAAGTGGACGAAGGACAGAGCTCGCTAACGGACTGGTCGGCATCGTCGGTGACTGTCGACCCGAATACCGATTCGAAGGATTGCCGCAGCAGGATGTCCACGTCATGCATGGCGACGGGCAGGCCGAGATCGACGAGGCTCGTGACGCCGAATTCGCTGATGCCGCATGGTACAATGCCGGTGAAATGGTCGAGATCCGGGTCCACATTTAGCGAAAAGCCGTGAAAGCTCACCCAGCGGCGCAAGCGAATGCCCAGAGCCGCCACCTTGTCCTCGGCCACCGCGCCATTCGGCAGGAGCGGCTTTTCCGGACGGCGCACCCAGACGCCGACCCTATCCTCGCGCCGCTCGCCGCGGACATTCATCAAGTCGAGCGCACCGATGACCACCTCTTCCAGCGCCGCTACAAAGGCGCGGACGTCCTGCTTGCGCTTCTTCAGGTCGAGCATGACGTAACCGACGCGCTGGCCGGGGCCGTGATAGGTGTATTCACCACCTCGCCCGGTCGCATGGACCGGAAACCGGCCGGGCATGACGAGGTCCTTTTCATCGGCACTGGTGCCGGCGGTATAGAGCGGCGGATGTTCGAGCAGCCAGACGAGTTCGGGGGCCTTGCCATCGGCGATCGCCGCAACCTCGCGCTCCATCGTGGCGAGCGCCTCATCGTAATCGACGGGCGTGCGGGCGATCCGCCAGCGCACCGGCGGCGTGCCATCCACAGGCAACATCGATGTGGTGATTTCCGTCCGCTGCATCGCTTCAAACCGTTTTGGACCAATTTACCGGCGCTTTCTGGCAGAAATGGCACCGTCCAGCAAGCTTGCCATACATAGGCAAGGTCGGCGAAAATCCCCAGTCCGCGGCACGGGAAAAAAATCTGTCATACTGCTCTTGTGCACCCCCCATGCTTTTGCTACATGCACCGCGCCGACAGCAAATCGGCCTACCACGATGCGGTCGTGGCGGAATTGGTAGACGCGCAGCGTTGAGGTCGCTGTGGGGCAACCCGTGGAAGTTCGAGTCTTCTCGACCGCACCAAAAAAACCCGGCTTTCAGCCGGGTTTTTTGTTGCCTGCAAATGACTTGCGCCCTGAAGGCCGTGATGGCGTCAGGCGTCCTGCCGGGCCGATTCCAGCCGAGCGATATTGGCGGACAGGCCTTCGATCAGCCGGCCCATTTCGCCATACATGTCGTTAAGGCGCGACAGTTGTGCACGCATCAGTCCGATCGACGCGCCGGCATCCGTTTCCGGGCCCGCACCCTGCCCCGTCATCAGCCAGACCGGCGACACGCCGAGAATGCCCGCGAGGTTGACGAGCCTTGACGGACGCGGTTCCGCACGGTCGCTTTCCCAGGCCTGCAGGGTTGCGAGCTTGACGCCGAGCTGGTTGGCAACCGCCTTGATCTCCAGGCCGGCGGCGTCTCGTGCCGTCAACAGCCGACCGCCAAGCGTATCGTCGCTGTCCCGGCCCATGACGCCGGATTCTATCGCTGCTTCCACTCTGATCTCTCCTTTTCTGGCGCCTGCCGTCCCATGAGTGGGACAGAAGTACGCGCGGTTACGAGGCGCTCCGGCGCAATCAGCGCGGCATCGAGCCACGCGGCCGGAACAATCTACGTCCCAAGAAGGCGGTGCCCGTCGGCAACCTTTCCGCCCCCTTCAGTTGTCGGGATAGGTCTTCATAAGGCCTTGAGTGCAAAAGAGCCACCCCTGCAGGCCGATAGCGACCGGAAGGCGGGTTGCGCTATTGATTCGCGCGCCGCTTGATGATTGAGATTGCCGGCCCCATCATCCGGTCGAATCTCTCATGTCACACGCCGCCTCCTCGTCCACGGAAAGCCCGCTGCAGGGCGTCATTCTGATGGGCTCCGCCATGTTCATCCTGCCGATCATGGATGCAATCGCCAGACATATGGCAGTCAGCGAAGGCATGGCGCCGGCGCAGGTCACATTCTACCGCTTCCTGTTCCAGCTTGTGGCCATCATTCCCTTCTTCCTCATTCCCGGCACGCGGCTAACGCTGCGGTCCGAGCGGCCCTGGCTCAACATCTTTCGCGGCGTCCTGCATGGCGGCGCCACGCTTTGCTTCTTCACCGCCGTCAAATACATGCCGTTCGCGGACGTGTTCGCAATTTACTTCGTCGAACCCTTCATCCTGACCGGCCTCTCTGCCGTGTTCCTCAAGGAGCAGGTCGGATGGCGTCGCTGGACGGCGATCGGCATCGGGTTCATCGGCGCCCTCATCGTCATCCAGCCGAGCTTCGAGAAGTTTGGCCTGATCTCGCTACTGCCGCTTGCCTGTGCCGCGCTTTTCGCCTTCTACATGTTCCTCAACCGCGCCGCCGGGGTGAAGGATGCACCGGTGACGATGCAGACCATGGCCGCGATCGGCGGCATGGCGATCATGGCCGTGGCGCTGGGGACCGCGGGCGGCGCCGGCCTGCCGGATTTCGCGCCATCGCTGCCGAAGTCACTGTCCGGCCTGCTGCTACTGCTCCTGCTCGGCGCGATCTCCGGTTACGGTCACATCCTCGTGGTACGCGCTTTCCGGCTGGCGCCGATGTCCCTGCTCGCGCCGCTGCAGTATTTCGAGATCATCGCCGCCAGCCTGCTCGGCTATTTCCTGTTCGGCGAATTTCCCAGCGGCAGCAAGTGGCTGGGGATCGGCATCATCGTCGGATCCGGCCTGTTCATCATCTGGCGTGAACAGGTGCGCGCAAGCAAGGCCGCAAAAGCCTCGGCAAGCCTTCATTAACCATCGCATTTTCCACTATCTCAACGAATGGCCTTTAGGCTTTCTGCAGTTTCATGATGAAACCGGAGAAAACCATGAATGGATTTCGCCTCGCTTTTCCGGCCAGTGCAATTGCCGGAAAAGACGAGCTGACGGCTGCTGACGTGGCCGTGCTGCGCAAATATATCTTTCCTAACGGCGTGCTGTGCCATCAGGACGCGACGACGCTTCTGGTGCTGAACGGCTGCTGTCCCGTCAAGTGTCCCGAATGGGAACGCTATTTCGTCGAATCTCTCGCCCAGTTCGTCCTCCACTACTGCTACCCGCAAGGGTCGCTTGATGAGGTCAACGCCGACTGGATCGAAGCGACGCTCGCGACGGACGGTGTCATCAATTCACGGCTCGAACTCGATGCCCTGCTGCACATCATGGAGCTGTCGGCCGAGGTTCCGCCAAGCCTGTCGCGGCTGGCTCTCGACCAGCTCCACCATGCGCTGCGGGACAATACGGGCCCGCTTCGGTCAGCGCCGAGGCCGGAGGAAAAAGGCATCGACAGCGCGGACATGGATTTCATCATCAAGGTGTTGCGCAATGATTTCGCGGGAGAACACCTCCGCCTCGCAAGCGAGCAGATCGGCGCGCTGTTGCGCATCGCCGACGTCGTGGCGGGCCGCCAGAACGTCGATGGGTGGGAGCCGTTGCTGAAGGCGGTCAGCCTGCGCCGTGGCACTGTCCCGATGCGCGCGCCTGCCCTGCATCTTGCCGCAAGGAGGCGGGAAGGCGCATGACGGCTAAAATTGCGCCAATGATGGCGCGGCTTTCTTAAGCCGCCCATGGCAGGTTGATCCGGGCTGGAAAACGATGGGAAGAGGTCGTTCATGAACTACGCGATAGCTGCGGTTTCCCTCCTGGTCCTCAATCTCGGCATTCTCTGGCTGCTGATGGCCGCGCCCATAGGGCTGCGGACGATCCGGGTCCGGCGTCACTTCGACAGCGAACCCAATCGCATCTGGGAGGCATTGTACCCGCTCGGCAAGGCGGCCGACTGGCATCCTTCCGTCATCTCCAGCCAACCTTTGCCTGGCGAACCGGGTCTCGTGGAACGCAGCCTGTCGCACCTCGACAGCAAGGGTCGCCCAATCGTCCGCCGCCTTGCCGTCGAAAAACTGCCCGGCGCGGCCTTGGCCTACGAAGCCCGCATCGTCGAGGACAGCGCCCTCGATCCGTCCTTCTGGCAGGCCTATGTCGAACGGACGGCCGTGACACCGTCGGAAGGCGGCTGCGAGGTGACGATCGAACACACGGACCGCTATCGCGGCCTGGCCTTTATGATCTTCCGCTATTTCGCGATGCGCCGTGAAGTCCGGGCGTTGGGACAATGGCTGAAATCGGGCCGCAGTTCGACGGCAGGAGTTTTCGAGCATCCGCTGACGCAGACGGGCATGGCAATCCTCTCGACGCTGATCCTCTGGCCCTTCTTCGGCCTCCATCCGGCGGGGCTGATGCTCTCGACCATGCTGACGGTGGTGATCGTCATCCACGAACTCGGGCACATGGCCGCCTATCGTGCATTCGGCCACACCTCGGCCCGGATGATCTTCATCCCGCTCCTTGGCGGCGTCGCCATCGGCGGCAGGCCTTACGACACGCGGTTCGAGGTCGCGACCTGCGCACTCCTTGGCGCCGGCATGTCCGCCCTCCTGTTTCCGGTCGCCGTCTTGTTTCATCAGGCGGTGGAGGCCGCATGGCTGTCGCAGGCCTTCGACCATCCGGCGCTGATGTTCCTGCTCATCCTCGGCGCCTTCAACCTCTTGAACCTCTTGCCGATGTCGCGCTTCGACGGCGGCCAGATCATCCGCCAGCTGTTCGATTCGAAGCGCATGCTCGTGACCGCCAGCTTCGGGATCGCCTGCGTCATCCTATGGGTCGGCTATCGCATCGATCTTCCGCAGAACGCGCTCTTGGCCGGGATGGCGGTCTTCACGCTTGTGAGCCTGCTCGGTGCTTCGAACGTCAAGCCGCGCTTCGCCCTCGAGGAGATGCGGCCGGCGGAGCGGCTGATGGCGGGCTTCGGGCTCTATGCGGCCCTCTTCATTCACGGCTTCGCCGTGATCTATGCCTGCGACCGTCTTTTCGGCTGAACGGTCACCCCCTCCGCCTTCAAACGGCTGCGGCGCGAAAAGGCCCTCGCACGTCGTCTTTGCCCTTGAGATTGGCGCGCTCCCCGTGGCAAAGTCCGCGCCAATCAACGCATCCAAAAAGGGAGATACATCCATGGACGTTCGCGCCGCCGTCGCCACGCAGGCCGGCAAGCCTCTCGAAGTCATGACCGTACAGCTCGAAGGCCCGAAGGCCGGCGAAGTCCTGATCGAGGTCAAGGCGACCGGCATCTGCCATACGGACGACTTCACGCTTTCGGGCGCCGATCCGGAAGGTCTTTTCCCTGCAATCCTCGGCCACGAAGGCGCGGGCATCGTCGTCGACGTCGGTCCGGGTGTGACCTCTGTGAAGAAGGGCGATCACGTCATCCCGCTCTACACGCCGGAATGCCGCTCCTGCCCCTCCTGCCTGTCGCGCAAGACGAACCTCTGCACCGCCATCCGCTCCACCCAGGGCCAGGGCCTGATGCCGGACGGCACGTCGCGCTTCTCCATCGGCAAGGACAAGATCCATCACTACATGGGCTGCTCGACGTTTGCCAATTTCACGGTCCTGCCGGAAATCGCCGTCGCCAAGGTCAACCCCGACGCTCCCTTCGACAAGATCTGCTACATCGGCTGCGGTGTCACGACCGGCATCGGCGCCGTCATCAACACCGCCAAGGTTGAGATCGGCGCGACCGCCGTCGTCTTCGGTCTCGGCGGGATTGGCCTCAACGTCATCCAGGGCTTGAAGCTTGCTGGCGCCGACATGATCATCGGCGTCGACCTCAACAACGGCAAGAAGGAATGGGGCGAGAAGTTCGGCATGACCCACTTCGTCAACCCGTCCGAGATCGGCGAGGACATCGTGCCCTACATCGTCAACATGACGAAGCGCGGGGCCGACCAGATCGGTGGCGCCGACTACACATTCGACTGCACCGGCAATACCAAGGTCATGCGCCAGGCGCTCGAATGCTCGCATCGCGGCTGGGGCAAGTCGGTCGTCATCGGCGTTGCCGGCGCCGGCCAGGAAATCTCGACCCGTCCGTTCCAGCTCGTCACTGGTCGCAGCTGGATGGGCACCGCCTTCGGCGGCGCGCGTGGCCGCACCGACGTGCCGAAGATCGTCGACTGGTACATGGAAGGCAAGATCCAGATCGATCCGATGATCACCCACACCATGCCGCTCGAAGACATCAACAAGGGCTTTGAGCTGATGCATTCGGGCGAGAGCATCCGTTCGGTCGTGCTCTACTGATGCCTGCCGGGGGCAGCTATCAGGTCGACGTGCGGAGGATGGAGGCATTTTCCGCACGTGATCTCTACGACCTTCTGAAACTGCGCGTCGACGTCTTCGTCGTCGAGCAGGCCTGCCCCTACCCCGAGCTGGATGGCAAGGATGTCGATGCCTTGCACTTGCGGTTGCTCGATGGCGCGCAACTGCTGGCCGCCGCCCGCCTTTTCATCCCCTCCGAAACAGAGACGCCGGCCCGCATCGGGCGCGTCGTCGTCTCGCCTAACCATCGCGGCCGGCGCCTCGGCGAGGCGGTGATGCACGAAGCAATGAAGGTCTGCGAGACAGAGGCTCGCGGCAGCGGCATCGCCCTTTCTGCCCAGGCCCATCTCGCCGGCTTCTACGCGTCGCTCGGCTTTCAGGCGGTCTCGGAAGAATATCTGGAAGACGACATCCCGCATATCGACATGCTGCGGCCTGCCGCCGCAGCGGTCGCCTGACAGAATGGCCGCTTCGCAATGATCTATGTCGACGCCGACGCCTGTCCCGTCAAACCGGAAATCCTCAAGGTGGCCGAGCGGCATCACCTGCCGGTGACACTGGTCGCCAATTCCGGCTTACGGCCCTCGCGTGATCCGATGGTCAAGATCGTCATCGTCTCGGCCGCCTTCGATGCAGCCGACAACTGGATTGCCGAACGCGCCGGTGCCGGCGATATCGTGATCACGGCCGACGTGCCGCTCGCGGTCAGGTGTGTCGAGGCCGGCGCGATGGTGACCGGGCCGACCGGCCGCATCTTCGACAGCACCAATATCGGCATGGCGAGCGCCATGCGCGACCTGTCCCAGCACCTGCGCGAAACCGGTGAAAGCAAGGGCTATAACGCCGCCTTTTCCCAACGCGACCGCTCCAATTTCCTGCAGGTGCTCGACCAGCTCTGCCGTCGAGCCATCAGCACCGGGTCAAACGAGGACCGAGCCTGACCATGGCGAACGCACTCACGAGTTTCGTTCACACGCGCCATGGACCGTTCCTCATCGGCGTCGGCGCCGCAGCAATCGCCGCCATTCCGTCCATCCTCGTCACGCCCGCCATCGCCGTTCAGCTAATCACGATCGCCTTCTTCGTCGCCTACCTCGCGAGCATGGCGGTGAAGATCCCCCAATTGACCGCGGCGCAGCTGAAAAAGCACGCGGCCAATTCCGATGAGCCGACATGGCTCATCGTCGTTGTCGCCCTGGTGGCGGTGGCCGTCTGCGTCGTATCCCTGTTCACGCTGACGATCGAAAAGGGATCCGCCGGCACGCTCGTGCTCGCGCTCGCCTCCGTCATTCTCGGCTGGATGACCATCCACACCATGACCGCCATGCACTATGCCCACCGCTACTGGCAGCCCGGACCGGCCGCCAAGGACGGGAGCCGCGGCACGGCCGGCGGGCTGGATTTCCCCGGCAACGACGAGCCTAACGGCCTCGACTTTCTCTATTTCTCCTTTGTCATCGGAATGACGGCACAGACTTCGGATGTCGGCATCACCACGTCACGCATGCGCGGCATGAACCTCATTCACGCCGTCATCTCGTTCTTCTTCAACACCATTCTCATCGCCGCCGCCGTCAATGTTGCGGTGTCGATCGCCTGAACAAAATCTGCGGAGTTACCTCATGAAGACCATTTCGGAAAACCTGTCCTTCGGCGGCACGCAGGGCGTCTATTCCCACGCCTCGCAAGTCTGTGGCTGCGACATGACCTTCGCCGTCTTCGTGCCGCCGCAGGCCAAGGACGGCCCGCGGCCGGTGCTCTGGTATCTCTCCGGTCTCACCTGCACCCATGCCAATGTCATGGAAAAAGGCGAATATCGCAGGCTTGCCGCCGAGCTCGGGCTGATCATCGTCTGCCCCGACACCAGTCCGCGCGGTGATGATGTGGCCGACGAGGCGGACAACTGGCAGATGGGCAAGGGCGCGGGCTTCTATCTCGATGCGACCGAAGAGCCGTGGGCGAAGCACTACCGCATGTACAGCTACATAACCGAGGAACTGCCGGCCCTGATCGCCGCTCACTTTCCGGCCGACATGGACCGCCAGGGCATATTCGGACACTCGATGGGCGGCCACGGCGCGATGACGATCGCGTTGAAGATCCCCGACCGCTACAAGTCTTGTTCGGCCTTCGCGCCGATCGTCAATCCGATGACGTCTTTCTGGTCGGAACCGGGCCTCGAGAAATATCTCGGCTCCGACCGCACCGCATGGCGCCCGTACGACGCCTGCGCACTGGTCGAAGACGGCGCGCGGTTCCCCGAATTCCTGATCGACCAGGGCAAGGCCGACGGCTTTCTCGACAACGGGCTGAAGCCCTGGCTGTTCGAGGAGGTGATCAAGGGCACGGACATCAAGCTGACGCTCAACATGCGCGACGGCTACGATCATTCCTACTACTTCATCTCGACCTTCATGGAAGACCACCTCAGGTGGCATTATTCAAGGATCTAAATAAACCTTTAATTGCACATTCGGTAAGTTCTCGATATATTCTCCTTTGCTTTTGAAAGCTGGGGGATTTTCGATGAAACACCTTATCCTCATGCATGGACGCAGCATAAAGCCGGCGCAAAAGGCGCTGGAAGAGATGTCCAAACAGGCGATGGAAGCTGGATTGCGTCGGGCCGGCCATCAAGCCAAAGCCGACGCCTTGAAGAACGGCGACATCAGATTTTCAACGGCCTATTATGGCGACATCAACAACGCCATATTGGCCGGAAAGAGCAAGAAGACGGCCGAGAAATTGACGGCCAAAGACCCCGAACACGGCAACAGCCCCTGTTTAGACGCCGCCTTCCTGAAAGAGGGGTTCGACCGCACCGTTGCCCGTCCCCGCTTCGACAAGGCAACTTACGACGGGGTTCTTGAGGAAGCCGACGACAACCGGCTTCTTGACGAGGCCGCTGATGTGGCAAGTCTGCTCGGCGCTCTCTTTACGGCTGGGCTGCTGAACGCCGCCATGATCAGCAGCGCGACTGCCGACCTTTACGCCTATCTGGTTTCCCACGATGTCGGCTCTGAAATTCGAAGCCGTTTGAACGCCATTCTCATGCCTGCCATGCTTGCGGGCGATGAAATATGCCTGCTGACGCACAGCATGGGCTGTATCGTCGCCTATGATGTCCTTTGGAAATACGCGCACATGAGCGAATACGTGCCTCTGTTGAAAGAACGGAAGTCAGCGGTTTCCCTTTGGCTCACATTTGGCTGTCCGCTGGGGGAAACAGGTGTGCAACAAAAGCTGCTGGACGGCCGCTACACTGATCTGAAGGAAAAATATCCGCGGCGGCAGATCGTCGACTGGTTGAATATCTTCGCAGAGGACGATTTCGTCGCACATGTGGAAAAGATTTCACCGATCTACCGAAGGCTGGTGAAAGATAACGATCTGCGCGCCATCTCGGACGGAAAGATATACAATTGCTGGACATACACGGACTTTCATTCCGGCCGCCTCGTGTCCAATCCGCATGACATGTACGGCTATCTCATGAATGAAAAGCTCGCCGGGCAGGTCGGCAAATGGCTGTCTTAGCCGACCGCCCCCATGACGTGGCCGTTCAACACGCAATCGCCTTGTAGCGTTCCCAGCCGGTGCGGCGGAGGTCGCAGGCGGGGCAGACGCCGCAGCCGTAGCCCCAGGCGTGCAGCGTGGTGCGGTCGCCCTTGTAGCAGGTATGCGTTTCGCGGCGGATGAGGTCGACCAGCGTCTCGCCACCGAGATCCGCAGTCATCTTCCAGGTCTCGGCCTTGTCGATCCACATCAAGGGCGTGTGGACGACGAAGCGGCTGTCGAGGCCGAGCGTCAGGGTGACCTGCAGGCTCTTCAGCGTGTCGTCGCGGCAATCCGGATAACCGGAATAGTCTGTTTCGCACATGCCGCCGACGAGATGGCGGGCCTTGCGGCGATAGCCAAGCGCTGCGGCGGCGGTGAAGAACAGGAGATTGCGGCCGGGCACGAAAGTGTTCGGCAAGCCGGCCTCGGTCATCTCGATTTCCATGTCGCGGGTCAGCGCCGTCTCCGAGATTGCGCCGAGCAGCCCCATGTCGATCATATGGTCCTCGCCGAGCCTCTCCGACCAGTGCGGAAAGGCGTCGCGCAATTCGGCGAGAAAGGTCTTGCGCACGTCCAGCTCGACGGAATGCGACTGACGGTAATCGAAGCCGACGGTTTCGACCGTGTCGAAATTTTCAAGCGCCCAGGCAAGGCAAGTGGCCGAATCCTGACCGCCCGAAAACAGAACGAGTGCTTTTCCCTGCATTCAAGATCCAGACATTGATGCGATTGGAAGGCCCCTGTCAGGGGTGCGCGAGACCGAAGAGATAGCGGACGCGGCCGGCAATCTTTTCGGCCAGTGCCTGGTCGGCAACGTCGGAATTAAGTGCCTGCGTCGACACTTCGAAGCCGCCCTCGCCCGCCTCCGCGCCGTTGTCGACATAGGTCGCCTTGACCAGGACCGACGCGATATTGTCCGTCTTGTGGATGCCCATGTCCTTCTGGACCTTGAGGATGTTGACCGTAATCACCACACGGGGACGCACATCGTCGTAGCGGGTCACGGCGATCGCCTGCTGCAACTGCTTGTTGACCCGATCGACGACGACCACGGGCACATTGGCGGCGCCGAGAACCGCGACCTGGCGGACATTGTAGTTGCGGGAGCGCAGATTGTTCTGGTCGGGCAGAAGCGTGCAGGCCGCAAGCGCCGCACAGATCACCGCTACCCCGCCGATCATTCGCAAAATCTTCGTCATCCCGATCATCAGCCAGCCCCTGTCCAACCTGTCGCCCAAAACCTATTCGCTCGTCATCAACGCAGACAATGTCTGCGATGCGGCGCGCATCTCCTCGAAACGCTTGTCGCGGCGGGCCTTTGCCTCCGCGTCCTCGCCCCAGTGCTCAATGGTCCAGTCCTCGTCAAGATGAGCCAAAGCCCAGACCTCGTCCAGAGTCCACACGCCTTCCGCATGCGCCAGCGCCAGGATCGCCGATCCCGTCAGCGTCGTCATGGAATGCAGCGCGGCCAGAGCCAGCGGCGTGTCGTATTTGCGCAGCGTCACGGCAAAGGCTGAAATCGCCTCGCGCGGCTGCTCCTGATGCATGATGCCCTCGATCAGGATGAAGCGGGCGCCCAGCTGATTGGCGGCCCAGTCGATAACCGGATCCCAGCGTTCGGCCTGCCGTTCCACGAGTTCGTGCGGCTCGCCGGCACGATAGCAGAGAAGGTCGCTGGACGAGAAGCGAAGGATATCCTCGTGAACCGCCTGCGGATCGGTGCTCACGCCATCGATCGCGGTGTTGACGAGACGCGTGACCGGCATCGAAAAGGGATCGATGACCTCGCCTTGCGCATTCCATTCGGCCGCGATCAGTTCGGCCAGCGCCGGCGTCGGTGCGGCAAGGTCAGATCGGCCGGGTGTCTTTACCGGCCTGCCGTCGAGAACAACGCGGAACGCGCCCTCATCGCCGGCCTCGACGGTCGCCTGCTTGTAGAAGCGCTTCGGCAATTGCTGCTTCTGACCTTCCTGGGCGATCTTCGACGGATCCTTCTGATGAGCCGAAATGTCGGAAATGAAATCACGCATAGGCAGTCTCGAATACATGTGTGGCAAGATCGGCCGGCTTCAGCGCGATGCGGTCTGCTCCGGCCTCGATCAGCTTGTCGACGGTCTCGTAGCCCCAGGACACGCCGATCGCCGAAGCGCCGGCAGCCTTGGCCATCTGCATATCATAGATGGCATCGCCGATGACAATCGTATCCGCCGGGCGCACGCCCATCTGGTCGCAGCACTCGGTCACCATTGCCGGATGCGGCTTGGACGGGCAATCGTCAGCGGTGCGCGAGACGACAAAATGCTGCCGAAGGCCATGTGTGTCCATGATGACCTCGAGGCCACGCCGTGACTTGCCGGTGACTGCGCCGAGCAGCAGGTCCTCCTCCGCCGCAAGGGCGGAGAGCAGGTCGGCGATCCCTTCGAACATCGGCTCCTGAAAACCCGGCTCGCGGCGCACATCCGCAAAGATCGACTTGTAATGGGCCGTCATTCGCAGTGCCTCTTCGTCGACGTGCTCGTTGCCGATCAGCCGGGCGATGGCGATGTCCAGCGTCAGGCCGATGATCGAACGCGTCCGGGCAATTTCCAGCCGCTCGCGACCGAAGGCCTCAAAAGTGCGGGCCATCACCTCATGGATCAGCGCGCCGCTGTCGACCAGTGTCCCGTCGCAATCGAAAAGAACGAGCTTCATCTCTCAGTCCTCGTCTTCCGGACCGTCGATGGGGAAGCCGAGCAGGTTCCAGGTCTGGACCATGTGCGGCGGCAGTGGTGCGGTGACCTTCAGCCGACCGCCGTTCGGATGGGGAATGTCGATATGGCGCGCATGCAGATGCAGGCGCTTCTGGACGCCGCCCGGGAAATCCCAGTTCGGATCGTCGATGAAGTACTTCGGGTCGCCGATGATCGGGTGACCGATATGGAGTGCATGAACGCGCAACTGGTGCGTCCTGCCGGTATAGGGCTCCATCTCCAGCCAGGCCAAATTCTGGGCCGCCGTCTCGAGAACGCGGTAATAGGACACGGCGTGGTCGGCGCCATCCTCGCCATGCTTTGCGATCCGCATGCGGTCGCCGTCCGGCGTCGCTTCCTTGACCAGCCAGGTCGAAATCTTGTCGTCGCGCTTGCGCGGCACGCCCTTGACCAGCGACCAGTAGGTCTTCTTGGTGTCGCGCTCGCGGAAGGCGGCGGTCAGCTTCTGCGCCGCGCCGCGCGTGCGGGCGATCACCAGCACGCCGGATGTGTCGCGGTCGAGCCGGTGGACGAGCCGCGGCTTTTCTCCGCGCTGGTTGGTCCAAGCATCGAGCATCTTGTCGATATGCCGGGTAACACCCGATCCGCCCTGAACCGCCAGTCCGGCCGGCTTGTTGAGCACAAAGACCTTGTCGTCCTCGTGCAGCAGCATGCGGGCCAGCAGTTCGCCGTCGCCGGAATGCTTCAGATCCTTGCCGGAGAGCGGCTTGCCTTTGTCCTTCGCATCGACGTCGAGCGGCGGAATGCGCACCATCTGTCCCGGCTGGACGCGGGTATCGGTCTTGACGCGTCCGCCATCGACGCGCACCTGGCCGGAGCGCAGCAGCTTCTGCAACTGCCCGAAGCCGAGGCCCGGAAAGTGGATCTTGAACCAGCGATCGAGGCGCATGCCCGTCTCGTCCTGGTCAACCTTGATATGTTCAATTCCCGCCATGATCGTCTCGCACCGTTCCCTCAAAAAACCGCACGGCCGAGCATCAGGCCGGCAAAGACAGCGCACAGCGAAATCAGCACGCTGCCGATGACATAGACGCCCGCCAAGGTCAGCTCACCGCGCTCGTAGAGCGTGAATGCATCAAGGGAGAAGGCTGAAAAGGTGGTGAAGCCGCCAAGGAAGCCGGTGATCAGCAACACCCGCAGTTCCGGTGAGGAATTGAGCTTGCGCGCCACGAGTTCGGCAAACAGGCCGATCACGAAGGAACCGATGACGTTCACCGTCATCGTCCCCCACGGATAGCCGGGGCCGAACAGCCGGAATGTCCAGTTACCGACGAGGTAGCGGAGAGCGGAGCCAAATGCGCCGCCAAGGGCAGCCAGAAGTATGTGTGTCATCGCCTCCGTTTAGTCTACGGAAGCCGGGATTCCAAGCGCTTTTAGGACGCAGCGGACAGGAAGGTGTCGACAAATTCGTGGAGCTTCGCCCAATCCGTAAACTCATGGTCCGTCGACGTGTCGACCGGGCCGCCCTCCGCCTTCGAAATGCGCTTCATCATCCAGCGCTTGAAGAAGTCGTATTCGGTGTAGCGCAGCGCGCCGGCGGCATCGTGGATCGCCATTGGCGTCCACCCTGTTTCCGCCAGCAACTGCTGCGGATAATGCCGCGCCGCCGCCCTCTCCCCGGCATCCTCACTGATGATCGACAGCGTCACCGAGACGAAGGCACTCGGCACGGCATTCAGCCACTCGGCCTCCCGATGCACGAAGTCCACGAATGCCGAGGGATAGCGACCCGCATGAATCGGCGAGCACAGGATGATGCGATCCGGACGCTCCAGCGTGTATTCCGGCATCTCGGCAATGTTCATGATCACGGCTGCATGGCCGGCATTCTCCGCATGTGCGGCTATCTCGCCGGCGATCCGACGGGTCTGACCTTCGACGCTCACATAACCAATGACAATCTTCATCAGAGCCTACCTCCACCTGAATAAGGCAAGGATATTGCAGGTCACCGGACGGACATTTGACGTGCGTCAATCGCCTGAAAAAACAAGACAAAACATAAACTTATGTAAAAATAAAATTATACTTAAATACAACAGATTATATTCACAGACGCGATACGTATAGTTGATATGTTTTCTAATAAGTGTAATCGAAGCGGATATGGACATGGCCCAGGTTCTGACTGTTTCGGCAAACACCGCTGCATATGTGAGCGAGGCAAACAAACCGCCAATCAAGGTTCCACGCAGCAGTTTTGTCGAGGAAAGTGTCAATGCATTTGCCAAGGAAGCCCTGGAAAGCGGGGATTTTCAGCTGCGCGCGATCGTCAACGTGATCCAGCCGCCGGCGCTTGCCCTGTTCTTCCTGACTGCAGGACACGAAGAAGTGCAGCCGCAGGTGACCCTGCAGGAGGCAAAAGAAGCTTACGAAGAAGTGGAAGAATAAGTCTCCTCGACCGCAACACTTCCGACGGCCGCCGCGCGCCCCGCATGGCGGCCTTTTTCATGCCCCGACCACAGCGCTTCTCCTCCCGCATTTGCGACCGCTTCCGACAGGATGGCCGCGCCATTGCACCGGGGCAATTTCCCTACGACAAATATTTGTCCGAAAACGCCATGGAGGCCTTGCCAATCCCACCGTCTCCCCGATAATGAACGCGACCCCGTTGGGAGAAGCCGGTTCGATCCGGTGCCGAAGGAGCAACCGCCCCGGAAACTCTCAGGCCAAAGGACCAGCGGTGGGCCACTAAGGACTCTGGAGAGAGTGGCGGCTTGGAAAGGCCGTTGCGCGCCGAAGGGATAACAATCTCAGGCCAAAGGACAGAGGGGGCGCGACTTGGAGGCGGCGCATGCCGTCAACCCGCTCGCGCGGCGTTCGCGCAAGAACCTGGAGGCCCTGTAGTGTCGGATACCGAAACCCTATCGACAACATCCCTGCATTCGCTCCATCGCGCCGCCGGTGCGCGCATGGTGCCGTTCGCCGGCTACGACATGCCGGTGCAATACCCGCTCGGCGTGCTGAAGGAACATGTGCATACGCGCACGGCCGCCGGCCTGTTCGATGTGTCGCACATGGGCCAGATCCGTGTGACGCCGAAGGACGGCAACATGGAAACGGCGGCGCTGGCACTCGAAAGCCTGGTGCCTGTCAATGTCCTCGGCCTCAAGCCGGGCCGTCAACGCTATGCGCTCTTTACCAATGATGACGGCGGCATTCTCGACGACCTGATGATAGCCAACCGTGACGACCATTTCTTCCTCGTCGTCAACGCCGCCTGCAAGGCGCAGGATTTCGCCCATCTGAAGGCAGGGATCGGCGACAGCTGCGATGTCGAGATGCTGGAAGACCGCTCGCTGATCGCGCTGCAGGGACCGTTTGCCGAGAAGGTGCTGTCGGAGCTTTGTCCGGACGTCGTCTCGATGCGCTTCATGGATGTGCGAGGCGGCGACCTTCACGACACCGACTGCATCATCTCCCGCTCTGGCTACACCGGCGAAGACGGGTTCGAAATCTCCGTTCCCTCCGACAAGGCCGAATCGGTGGTCATCCAGCTGCTGGAACATCCCGATGTCCAGTTCATCGGGCTTGGCGCACGCGATTCGCTGCGGCTTGAGGCCGGCCTCTGCCTCTACGGCAACGACATCGACCAGACCACGACCCCGGTGGAAGCAGCCCTCGAATGGGCGGTGCAGAAGGTGCGCCGCAATGGCGGCGCGCGTGCCGGCGGTTTTCCCGGCACCGAGCGCATCCTGCGCGAGTTCGACGAGGGTGCCACCCGCCGCCGGGTGGGCCTGAAGCCCGAAGGCCGCGCGCCGATCCGCGCGCATACAAAACTCTATGCCGATGACACCGGACAGACGGAACTCGGCGAAGTGACCTCGGGCACGTTCGGGCCGACCGTCGAAGGCCCCGTCGCCATGGGCTACGTGCCGACCAGCCATGCCGCCGAAGGCACGGAAATCTTCGCCGAAGTCCGCGGCAAATACCTCCCTGTCACCGTCACGGCGATGCCTTTCACTCCCTCCTCCTACAAGCGCTGACCGCAACTTTTTCCAGAAGGATTGATCCATGTTGAAATTTACCGAAGAACACGAGTGGCTGAAGATCGAAGGCGACGTTGCGACGGTCGGCATTACACAGCACGCGGCCGAACAGCTCGGCGACCTCGTCTTCGTCGAACTGCCGGATGTCGGCGCCAGCTTCTCGAAGGGTGACGACGCTGCAACGGTCGAGTCGGTCAAGGCTGCCTCCGAGGTCTACTGCCCGCTCGACGGCGAAATCGTCGAAGTCAATCAGGCGATCGCCGACGATCCGTCGCTCGTCAATTCCGCCCCGCAGGGCGACGGCTGGTTCTTCAAGCTGAAGCTTGCCAATCCGTCCGACGCCGACGCGCTGCTCGACGAAGCCGTTTACAAGGAGCTCGTCGGATAATGGATACGCCGACCGAATTCACCTTCACGGACTACCAGCCCTACGACTTCGCCAACCGCCGCCACATCGGTCCCTCCCCCGATGAAATGGCGTCGATGCTGAAGACGATCGGCTTTGACAGCCTGGATGCGCTGATCGACGCCACCGTGCCCGAAGCGATCCGGCTCAAGGAGCCCTTGAAATGGGCGCCGCCGATGACCGAGCGCGAAGCGCTCGACACGCTGCGCGACACCGCCAACCGCAATCAGGTTCTGGTTTCGCTGATCGGCCAGGGCTATTACGGCACCATCACCCCGCCGGTCATCCAGCGCAACATCCTGGAAAATCCCGCCTGGTATACGGCCTACACGCCCTACCAGCCGGAAATCAGCCAGGGCCGCCTGGAAGCGCTGATCAACTTCCAGACCATGGTGTCGGACCTCACCGCGCTCGACGTCGCCAACGCCTCCCTGCTGGATGAAGCAACTGCGGCGGCGGAAGCGATGGCCATGGCCAAGCGCGTGGCAAAGTCGAAGTCGAACACGTTCTTCGCCGACGAGAACTGCCATCCGCAGACCATCGAACTCCTGCAGACCCGCGCCGCACCGCTCGGCTGGACGGTCGTCGTCGGCGATCCGGTAGAGGATCTCGTGCCGGCGGACGTCTTCGGGGCGATCTTCCAGTATCCCGGCACATACGGCCATCTGACCGACTTCAGCGATGCGATTTCTAGCCTGCATGCGGAGAACGCGATCGCCATCGTCGCTGCCGACATCCTGGCGCTGACGCTCCTGAAGCCGCCGGGCGAAATGGGCGCCGACATTGCCGTCGGCTGCACCCAGCGCTTCGGCGTGCCGATGGGCTATGGCGGGCCGCACGCCGCCTACATGGCAGTCAAGGACGCCTACAAGCGCTCCATGCCTGGCCGCCTTGCCGGCGTCTCGATTGATGCGCGCGGCAACCGCGCCTACCGCCTGTCGCTGCAGACCCGCGAACAGCATATCCGCCGCGAAAAGGCGACGTCGAACATCTGCACCGCGCAGGTGCTGCTCGCCGTCATGGCGTCCATGTATGCCGTCTTCCACGGACCGAAGGGTCTGAAGGCGATCGCGCAAGGCGTTCACCTGAAGACCGTCCGGCTGGTGCAGGGGCTTGAAAAGCTCGGCTACACGGTCGAACCGGAGACCTTCTTCGACACGGTGACCGTCGATGTCGGCCACATGCAGGGGCTGATCCTGCGGGCAGCCGTCGCCGAAGGCGTCAACCTGCGCAAGGTCGGCACGACGAAGATCGGCATCAGCCTCGACGAACGGACGCGGCCGGCGACGCTCGAAGCCGTCTGGCGCGCCTTTGGCGGCACGTTCCAGATCGGCGACTTCCAGCCGGAATACCGGCTGCCGAAGGGACAGTTGCGCAAGAGCGAGTATCTGACGCATCCGATCTTCCACATGAACCGCGCCGAAAGCGAGATGACCCGCTACATGCGCCGCCTCGCCGACCGCGATTTGGCACTCGACCGGTCCATGATCCCGCTCGGCTCGTGCACGATGAAGCTGAACGCGACCGCGGAGATGCTGCCGATCACCTGGCCGGAATTCTCCGACCTGCATCCCTTCGTCCCGGCGGATCAGGCCGAGGGCTACAAGGCGATGATCGATGATCTCTCCGACAAGCTCTGCGCGATCACCGGCTATGACGCGATCTCCATGCAGCCGAATTCCGGCGCGCAGGGCGAATATGCCGGGTTGCTGACCATCCGCGACTACCATGTCGCCAATGGCGAAGCGCACCGCACGATCTGCCTGATCCCGACATCGGCGCACGGCACCAACCCGGCCTCGGCGCAGATGGCCGGCATGGTGGTCGTCCCGGTCAAGGCGACCGAGAACGGCGATGTCGACATGGAGGACTTCCGGGCGAAGGCCGAACAGCATTCGGCGAACCTCTCCTGCTGCATGATCACCTATCCCTCGACGCATGGCGTGTTCGAAGAGACGGTGCGGGAGATCTGCGAGATCACCCACCAGCATGGCGGCCAGGTCTATCTCGACGGCGCCAACATGAACGCCATGGTCGGACTGTCACGGCCCGGTGACATCGGTTCGGACGTCAGCCACCTCAACCTGCACAAGACGTTCTGCATCCCGCATGGCGGCGGCGGCCCCGGCATGGGCCCGATCGGCGTGAAGGCGCATCTGGCCAAGCATCTGCCGGGCCACGAGGCGACCGACGGCCGCTCCGGCGCGGTCTCGGCGGCTCCCTTCGGTTCGGCGTCCATCCTGCCGATCTCTTGGAGCTATTGCCTGATGATGGGCGGCGAAGGCCTGACGCAGGCGACCAAGGTCGCCATCCTCAACGCCAACTACATCGCGGCCCGTCTCGCAGGCTCTTACGACGTGCTCTACACGTCGAAGAATGGACGGGTGGCGCATGAATGCATCATCGACACGCGGCCGCTGGCAGATAGCGCCGGCGTCACCGTCGACGATGTCGCCAAGCGTCTGATCGACTGCGGCTTTCATGCGCCGACCATGAGCTGGCCGGTTGCCGGCACGCTGATGATCGAGCCGACCGAGTCCGAGACCAAGGCGGAACTCGACCGCTTCTGCGACGCCATGCTGGCGATCCGGGACGAGGTTCGCGCCATCGAGGACGGCCGCATGGACAAGGCCGACAATCCGCTCAAGAACGCGCCGCACACGGTCGAAGACCTCGTCGGCGAGTGGAACCGGCCGTATTCGCGCGAGCAGGCCTGCTTCCCGCCCGGCGCCTTCCGCGTCGACAAGTACTGGCCGCCGGTCAACCGTGTCGACAACGTCTATGGCGACCGCAACCTGATCTGCACCTGCCCGCCGGTCGAGGCTTACGCCGAAGCCGCCGAGTAGCATCGGACGCATGATTTTTGAGATGGCCCGCCCCCGGCGGGCCGTTTCTGTTTCAGCCTGACACATCCGGGCGGGACAGTTCACCCTTTGGTGACGTTGCCGCTTCAGCCTTTGCTAAAGCCATCGTGCGAAAATGCGTTCGTCCAAATATGAGGTTTCGCGAAATGGGTCTTTCCGGGGTGATGAACGTTGCCATATTTGGCATGCTGGCGAGCACCAATCGGCTGAGTGCGACAGCCCAGAACGTCGCCAATATGGACACGCCCGGCTATCGTCGCATCAATGCGTCTTCCTCGGCGACGGAAGGCGGCGGCGTATCCACCTCCGTTACGGAAAATGACGCAGCGGAAGGCAGCGCCTCCGATGTCGATCTCGGCACCGAAATGCTCGACATGATGGAAGCGGAAACCAGCTTCAAGGCCAACGCCTCGGTCTTCGAAGCCGGCGCCGACATGTGGGACGTGCTGATGACCATCAATCGCGGGGACGACCAGTAGACCGCCTCCGCCTCAAACGCTGAATTCCGGCAGAAGCACCTCGACGCGCGCGCCGCCGCCGGCGGCCGAGTCCAGCGCTACAGAACCGCCGAGTCCCTCCGTCAGCGCCTTGACCACCGCAAGCCCCAGACCGGCTCCGCCCGTCCCCCGGCTGCGCGACGCCTCGAGGCGGAAGAACGGTTCCATGACCGCCTCTCGCTGGTCCGCCGGAATGCCGGGCCCATTGTCCTCCACGACAATCATGACCTTGCCATCGCTCACACCGCCCGACAGATGCACCTGCTGTCCGTATTTCAGGCCGTTGTCGACGAGATTGGCGATGATGCGGCGCACGGCGAGACGATCTCCCAGGATCTGCAGCGCATCGTCGTCACCGTCCAGGGACATGGCGATCGCGGCGCCGGCTTCGCGACGTGCCGCAAATTCCTGGGCGAGGATCTCGCGAACATCCACCAGTTCTTCCGTCAGTTCGCCGGCACCGATGCGCGAGGCAATCAGCGCATCGTCAAGAAGACGGATCATGTCGTCGATGTCGGCAGCCGCTCTCTCGCGCTCGGCTTCATCCTCGATCGCATCCAGCCGCAGGCGCAGCCGCGTCGCGAAGGTCCGCACGTCATGCGAAATGCCGCCGATCAGCGCCATGCGGTTTTGAAGCAGAACCGTCAAGCGATCCTGCAGGCGGTTATAGGCCTCCACCAACCGGCCGACCTCGCCGCCGAAGCCGCGATAAGGCGGCAGCCTCTCGGGCGTACCGGAGAGATCGGTGCGGTCGAGCGCATCCGCCAGCCGTTCCAGAGAGCGCGTGGCGCGAACGACGCCGAAGAGAACCGCCAGGGCGAGCAGCGAGCCGACAAGGCCGGCAAGAATGCCGGGCGGCACGGCGAACACATTCGACAACAGCGGACTTCTGGCGGTGATCGTCAGCGTATCGCCGGTCAGCAAAGCGACCCGAAAGATGGTGATCGGCGGATACCGGAGGAGGAAACGGGGGGCGATGCGGCGCAGGCCATCCGGTTGCGGCGTGACGATTTCAAGCTTCCGTGGCGCGACGCGCATGGCATAGGCGGCAAATGTCAGCGCGCCGAGATCCGGTGACGGCGGCGGCTCCTTCAGCAAGGTGTCTCCCGGCTCGAATTGCAGGGTCACACCGGGCTCGCCAACGAAGCGGGCCAGATCCGCCCTGCCCTCGCTGTTCAGCGTTTCGGCAAGGCGGACTATGGCGGCAAACCGCAGCGGCGAGACCGGCGGCGGCTGCCGGCGGATGGCTGCAATATAGAGGATGGCGGCGACCGCGATCCAGAGAATGATCACGACAAGCGCGGCAATCGCCACGAACCGCGGCTTCGGCAGGATACGTTTCACGAGACCTCCGCGACGGCCTTGGCGGTCAGCATGTAGCCGCTGTTTCTCACCGTCGTGATCAGGTTCGGACTGCCGCCATGCTGATCGAGCTTCTTGCGCAATCTCGACACCAGCATATCGACGGATCGGTCAAACGGATCGGCATTGCGACCGTGCACCCAATCGAGGATCGTCTCACGGCTCAAGACCCGGCGCGGACGCTTGGCAAAGCAGGCCAGCAAGTCGAACTCCGCGCTGGTCAGCACCACGGGCGTGCCGCCCACCGTCTCCACGCTGCGGCTGTCGAAATCCACCAGGAATGCATCGACGGCGCAGCGGTTCGGCCGGTCTTCCGGCGCTCGCGGGTGGGCGCGGCGCAGGATGGCACGAATGCGGGCCAGCAATTCGCGCGGGGCGAAAGGCTTGGCGAGATAATCGTCGGCACCGACCTCCAGTCCAACAATGCGGTCAATTTCGTCGCTCTTCGCCGTCAGCATGAGAATGGGCACATTCGACGTTGCCCGCAACCGGCGGCAGATCGACAGGCCGTCCTCGCCGGGCAGCATCAGGTCCAGGACGATCAGATCAGGCTCGGATGCGGCGAGCATGGCATCGAGCTCGCGGCCGTCACCGGCGGCGCGGACGACAAAGCCCTCCCGCTCGAGGAAGGCGCCGACGAGACGGCTCACCTCCGGATCGTCCTCTACCATCACTATGTCGAGACCGGTCGTGTTCATGGCGCCATCATTTTCCAGCGCAATGCGTTTCGCAAGTGGCCGCCGGCCGTTGTTACACACTGTTACGCGGCAAAGACAACATTCGACAAAACCCCGCCTGCCGGTGATAGGACAAAGATATTCGGGCCTCATTCTCCATCTCGTCAAGCCGGATAGCCGGCGCAAACGATCAACGGAGACAAAACCATGAAAGCCCTTCTGATTGCCGCGGCAACCGCCACGCTTTCGCTTGCAGCCGTCGCAGACGCCAATGCCTGGACCCGCAACTCCACGACGACCGGTCCCTATGGCGGCAGCGTCCACTCCTCCGGCAGCGGCAGCTGCAGCGGCTACAACTGCAGCTCTACCGGCACCTATACCGGCCGATACGGGCAGACCGCGACCCGCAACAGCGCCACCGTCTGCGATCCCGCCACGCAGAGCTGCACCCGCAACTCGACAGTCACCGGCCCCTATGGCGGTCAGGTGAAGCGCTCTTCGACGATTTCCCGCTAATCGTCCCACCCCGGCGGGAAGTCTCCGGCCCGACAGCAGCTCTCTCCGCTGTCGGGCCGGCTCCCCGTCACCGAATGGAGACACGCAATGCGAAGCGCATTCACCGCCACGACCATTTGCCTGCTCGCGACATCCGCCGCCGCCGCGCAGCCCAGCTATTTCGAACTGATGAAGGTCATGAACGCCTGCAAGGCCGACATTCAGGCGCTTTGCCCGAGCGTTGAGCCTGGCGAGGGGCGCATCCTCGCCTGCCTTAAGACACAGCAAAGCAAGGTCTCTGCCGGCTGCATCGAGGCCGCCGGGCCTTACCGCGATCAGGCGGACAAGCTGAAAGGCATGCCCGCCCCCGCCGGCCACTGATCACGAACGGAGCAAACGCAATGCACTCTCTCAGCGAATTCTTCACCCACCCCTGGCCAATTGCAGCCGTTGCCGGCGTCGCCATGCTCGTCGAGTTCATCTCGGGCTGGCTTTCGGACGATGATACGCACGACCTGAAGGAGACCGCCGCCTCTCTGACGATCGCCGTCATCAACAAGACCGTTGGCGCCCTGACGGCGGGCGTCACCGCCGTGCCGCTGATCTGGCTGCACCAATTCGCGCTGTTCGACATTCCGGCGAGCAATCCGGCGGCGCTGGTAGCGGCGTTTTTCCTGACCGATCTCTGCTACTACTGGCATCACTACGCCATGCACAAGGTGCGCCTGCTGTGGGCCAGCCACAGCGTGCATCACTCGCCGACGCGGCTCAACCTGACGGCCGCGGTGCGCCTCGGACTTGGGGGACACGTCGCCGGTGGCTTTCTGTTCTATGCGCCTCTGGTGCTCATCGGCTTTTCGCCGCTCGTCATCTACGGAATGCTGGCGCTCGGCCTGATCTACCAGTTGTTCCTGCACCCGGCCCATGCGCCCGATCTCGGGCCGCTGGAATATGTCCTGAACACCCCGAAGCACCACCACGTCCATCACGCATCCAACACCGAATGCCTGGACAAGAACTTCGGCGGCGTCTTCATCATCTTCGACCGGATGTTCGGCACATACGCCGAAGCGCCTGATAACGAGCCGCTCCGCTTCGGTCTGAAGGCCGCCGACATGAACACCAACAATCCCGTCGTCATTCTCTTTCACGAATGGACGGCGATCATCAGGGACGCCGTTGCCAGCCGCTCGGTCGCGGCAGCATTTCGCGCCATCTTCAGCATGAAGCGAAAACCCAAGCGGGACGCGGCATGAAATCGACTGCGGGATTTCACCGGTCAGAACCTCGAAAACATCAAGTTGGTGGCCAACGGAAAGCAATTGAGAGAAAATAGCAAAATACAACTATACATGTTAAAAACTTTATCTGATATATCAAAGATATTGCGCCGAGATATGGGGCATGCAAAGCAATTGTGAATATTGCGGAGTATTACATGCCCGATTCATTGGAATCGTTCAGCACTAAGGCCTATCTTACGCTTGAACACCAGATCGTCACGCTTCGGCTGCCGCCGGGCGCTTCCGTCAATGAGAAGCGACTGATCGAAATTGCCGGACAAGGCAGGACGCCTGTTCGCGAAGCCATCCAGCGACTGGCATGGCAGGGGCTGATCATCATCCGCCCACGTTCCGGAATGCAGATCAAGGCGATCGACGAGCTGGACTACGCAAAGATCATGCAGGTGCGCCAGCAACTGGAACCGATCGCCGCGCGGCTGACAGCGCAATATGCCAACAGCGTGCAACGCGCCGCGATCGCCGATTGTGCGAGACAGATGAGCGCGTCGGCGAATACCGGTGACATCGAGAGCTTCCTCGCCGCGGACAAACGCTTTGACAGGATTGTCGAAAATACCTGTCCCAATCAGTTCCTGACATCGACGCTGTTTCCATTGCAAACGCATGCCCGGCGCATCTGGTTTGCAACGGCGACGCCGGAGCGGATGGACAGATCCATCGCGCTGCACGTCGCCGTCATGCGAGCGATCGACAGGTCTCTGCCTCAGGAGGCACAATCGGCCATGGCCAACCTCGTCTCGACGCTGATCGCAGAACAGCCACCGCTGCCGACCACCGGCTGAGACGCAAAAGGCGGCCCGAGGCCGCCTTTCAGTTCATCGTATCTGGCAGCCTTCAGCCGACGAAAGCGCGTTCGATCACGAATTCGGCCGGCTTGTTGTTGGCGCCTTCGGTCAGACCCGCCTTTTCCAGGACCGCCTTGGTATCCTTCAGCATGGCGGCCGAACCGCAGATCATGCCGCGGTCGATTGCGGGATCGAGCGGCGGAACGCCGAGATCGGAAAACAGCTTGCCACTCTCGATCAGGTCGGTGATGCGACCCTGGAAGGGGTAATCCTCACGGGTGACCGTCGCGTAATGCTTCAGCTTGTCACCGACGATCTCGCTCAGCAGTTCGTCGTTCCTGATCTCCTCAACGAGGTCGAAGCCGTATTTCAGTTCGGCGACCTCGCGGCAGGTGTGGGTCAGGATGACCTCGTCGAACTTCTCATAGGTTTCCGGATCGCGGATCAGGCTGGCGAATGGCGCAATGCCGGTGCCGGTCGAGAACATGTAGAGACGCTTGCCGGGAACGAGCGCATCGAGAACCAGCGTGCCTGTCGGCTTCTTGCGCATCAGCACGGTGTCGCCGGGCGCGATCTTTTGCAAATGCTGGGTCAGCGGGCCATCCGGTACCTTGATGGAGAAGAATTCGAGTTCCTCGGCCCAGGCCGGGCTGGCGATCGAATAGGCGCGGTAGATCGGCTTCTCGCCGACCATCAGGCCGATCATGGCAAACTCGCCCGAACGGAAGCGGAACCCGTCGGGACGCGTCATCGAGAAGCGGAAAAGATGGTCGGTGTAGTGGGTCACACTCAGGACCTTTTCCGCATAGACGCCGTCCGGAATGGCGGGGGCGAAATTCTCGGCTTTAGCGGGCGCGTTCATCAGTCTCTTCGATCCTCAAAGTCGATTTCGTGCGTGTTCGTAGGCGAATATTACAAACAGCGGCAAAATGGAAGGCAACGCATTTCAACGCAAAGGCAGAGCGGGGAATATGCATTCGGCACTGATTTATCGCGCCGCTCAGCCAGTCTTCTTGGCCGGCCGCCGATCGTCTCAGCGGTCGGCGGCAGGTTCCTTGATTTCCATCAATCCGTGATTGGAATATAGGAATTTCTCTATATCAAGCGGCCGGCTTGGCGCTACGCCGCCAGCTGTAGCTGCCGGGATTGGCTGCTTCCCGCGCTGCCGGCTGGTAATGCAGCGAGATGCCGGGAATGCGGCCTTCGGCAAGCCGCTTCAACGCCGTCGCATTCGTGACCGCAAAGCTGTCGATCCCGACGCGCAGCATCAAGGCCAGCGGATCGATCAGGACGTCGCCGACGGCGCGGATTTCGTCCTTGTAGCCCAGGCGATCGCGCAATAGCGACGCATGGCTGAAAGCGCGACCATCGTTGAAGGCCGGGAACTCGACGGCGACCAGAGCGATGCGGCCGAGATAGGGCTCAAGCCGGGTCACGTCGTCGGCCGGGCGGATCAGAACGCCGAGGCCGGTGTCGTTGCTCTCCTCGGCCTTCGCCAGAAAAGCATCGAGCGGCAGGATCGCCTTCTGGCTGCCGTCCGCCTTGACCTCTTCGGTCTCGATCACCCAGGGATCGTTCTCAACGAAGCCGGTTTCCTTCCAGATTTTCGTCATCATCGGTCTCCTCAGGCTGCCTTGGCTTCGTTGCCGTAAAGCGCATCCTTGAAGGGCTGCGCGCCGACGCGGCGATAGGCCTGAAGGAAGGTCTCCTCCTTCGACTGCCTCAGACCAAGATAGGTGTCGACGATCGTCTCGACCGCATCCGTCACCTTTTCCGGCTCGAAACCGCGGCCGATGATCTCGCCGATCGAGGTGTTCTCGTCGCCGGAACCGCCAAGCGTGATCTGATAGAGCTCGGTGCCCTTCTTTTCCACGCCCAGAAGGCCGATATGGCCGACATGGTGGTGGCCGCAGGCATTGATGCAGCCCGAAATCTTGATCTTCAGTTCGCCGATGTCGGCCTGGCGCTCGGACGAACCAAAGCGGGTGGAGAGTTCCTGAGCCAGCGGGATCGAGCGCGCATTGGCAAGCGCACAGTAATCCAGCCCGGGACAGGCAATGATATCGGTGATCAGGCCGGCATTGGCGGTCGCCAGCCCGTAGGATACGAGCGCACGGTATACGGCCTCGAGATCGGCGATCGCCACATGCGGCAGGATGATGTTCTGCTCGTGGCTGATGCGGATTTCGTCGAACGCGTATTCGGCGGCGATATCGGCGACGGCCTCCATCTGCACATCCGTGGCGTCACCCGGAATGCCGCCGATCGGCTTCAGGGAGATCGTCACCGAGGCGTAGTCGGGATGCTTGTGCGGGTGGACGTTCTGGCCAACCCATTCGGCGAATGCCGGATCGGCCTTCTTCCAGGCGGCGAGATTGGCCCAGCCTTCCGGACGCTCGGCGAGAGCCGGCGGCGCGAAATAGGCGGCGATCGCCTGAACATCGGCATCGGGCAGCTTCAGCTCGCTGTCCTTCAGATTGGCGAACTCGGCCTCGACCTGCGCCTTCAGTTCCTCGGTACCGGTTTCGTGGACGAGGATCTTGATGCGCGCCTTGTACTTGTTGTCGCGGCGGCCGTGCAAGTTATACACCCGCAGGATGGCCGTCGTGTAGGTCAGGAGATCTTCTTCCGGCAGGAAGTCGCAGATCTTCTTGGCGATCATCGGGGTACGCCCCTGCCCGCCGCCGACATAGACGGCGAAGCCGAGTTCACCCTTGTCGTTCTTCTTCAGGTGCAGGCCGATATCGTGCACCTGGATGGCGGCGCGGTCGCGCTCGGCACCGGTGACGGCGATCTTGAACTTGCGCGGCAGGAAGGAGAACTCCGGATGGACGGAGGACCACTGGCGCAGGATTTCGGCATAGGGACGCGGATCGGCGACCTCGTCGGCGGCAGCTCCGGCGAAATGGTCGGCGGTCACGTTGCGGATGCAGTTGCCGGACGTCTGGATGGCATGCATCTCGACGGACGCCAGTTCATCGAGAATATCCGGCGTGTCCGACAGCTTCGGCCAGTTGTACTGGATGTTCTGGCGGGTGGTGAAATGGCCATAGCCGCGGTCATACTTGCGGGCGATATGGGCCAGCATGCGCATCTGCTTGGAATTCAGCGTGCCGTAGGGAATGGCGACGCGCAGCATGTAGGCGTGCAGCTGCAGGTAGACACCATTCATCAGGCGCAGCGGCTTGAAGGCGTCCTCGGAGATTTCTCCCGAGAGGCGGCGGCCGACCTGGTCGCGAAACTGGTCGACGCGCTCGCCGACAAAGGCGTGGTCGAATTCGTCGTAACGGTACATATTTATCCTCAAACGGCGATGAATTTGGGGTCTGCGGGCTGGTAGCCGACGGCGTATTCCATGGTCGGTCCGGCGGCGCGGATGCGTTCGCGCAGACGCTGCGGGCGGATGGCGCCGTCAATCTCCTCGACGTCGATCACATTGACGTCGACCACCTTGTTGCCGGCATAGTCGCGCTTGCCGATCGCTTCAAGGGCTTCCACCGCCTCGGCATGGCGGGCGACGAGCGCGTCCTGCAGTTTCTCGCTCCACTCGCCGGCGGCCGTCAACCAGACGGCGATACCGTCGCCAAGACGGTTGGCGGTCAAAACCTTGTCGGTCATCATGCACTCCTTGCAGAAAATTCGGCGGCCTTCGGGGCCGGTGCGCGGCCCACGGCCAGAGGTTCGGAATGGTCGAAATTAGCGCCGGCAACCGCGTCGCCGATGACCACCATGACCGGTCCGGTCAGATCGTCACGCGTCTCAAGGCCCGGCAGGTCGGAAAGCGTGCCATGTAGCAGGCGGCGATCGTCGCGGCTGGCATTCTCGATCACGGCAACCGTGGTTTCGGCGGAGAGACCCGCCTTCATCAGACGCCCGGCAACCGATGCAGCGACCGTGCGGCCCATATAGACGGCGATCGTCGCGCCGGACACGGCAAGCGAGGCCCAGTCGGGCAGGACATCGCCGGTGAGGTCATGGCCGGTGGTGAAGATCAGCGACGAGGCGATGCCGCGCAGCGTCAGCGGCAGTTCGAAGTCGGCGGCCGCGGCAAAAGCCGACGTGATGCCCGGGACGACCTCATAGGAAATATTCGCCTCGCGCAGCGCGGCCATCTCTTCCGCCGCCCGGCCGTAGACCAGCGGATCGCCCGATTTCAGGCGAACAACACGCTTGCCTTCACGGCCAAGTTCGACGAGTAGGTCGTTGATCTCGTCCTGCGACTTCGAATGGCAACCCTTGCGCTTGCCGACGGAAATGCGCTCCGCGTCACGACGGCCCATGTCGACGATCTCCTGCGGCACCAGCGCGTCGAAGACGATGACATCGGCCTGCATCAGCAGGCGCTGGGCACGAAGCGTCAGCAGATCGACCGCACCCGGACCGGCACCGACGAGCGACACATGCCCGACGGCCTTTGCGTAGGACTGCAACAGAAGATGCGTGGCCTCGCGCCGGGCGCCGGCCATGTCGTCGCGCTCGACGGCCCGCGCGACCGGGCCGGAGAAGAAATTGCGCCAGAAACCGCGCCGCGCCGAACCCTTCTCGGTCATGCGCTCGGCAGCGGAACGGTAGTCGATCGCCAGACGTGCGAGCCGGCCGAGCGAGGGCGACAGCAACTGGTCGATCTGGGCGCGGATCAGCTGGGCGAGAACCGGGCCCGCCCCTTCCGTGCCGATGGCCACGGCCACCGGCGCGCGATTGACGAGAGCCGGGGTGAAGAAATCGCAATAATCAGGCTGGTCGACGGCGTTCGCCGGAATTTTGGCTACGCGCGCCGCAGTCACGATCTGCCGGTCAAGGGCGGCATCGCCGGTCGCGGCGAAGACGAGCTTTGCGCCGTTCAGCTGTTCTGGAGAAAATTCCTCCGCAACCAGTGCAAAGCCGTTTGCGGACAGGAAGGCGGCGTAGTCCGGCTCGGGATCGGTCGCGTAGGCGACAATGCGGGCCTGCGTATTGGCCAGCAGCCGCGCCTTGGCGTAAGCCTCGTCGCCATTGCCGAATACGGCCGCAACCTCATCCGCAACGCGGAAGAAGGCGGGAAAGACGGCAAGCTTGTCCTTGGCAGCTGGCATGCGACCCATACTCCTCGATATTGGCCGCACTATCGCTTTTCGGTGCGCTGAAAAGAAGGAACAGAAATTCTTCGGCCTTCTAGCGCGTATATTTCTTTGCTCCAAGACCCTGCCTTTTGAGCAAAAGTGACCGGGCAAACGGTTCGCCCGGTCTTGGGCTTCGGTATCGGCCGGTTCAGCGGCGTTCGGTGGCGAATCCGGCGAGCGCCAGCAACGGCAGGGCGGTGCCGATCAGCGAGGCAAAGAGCCAGCCGCCCTCGGCGAACGCCCAGCCCCCAACGGCGGAGCCGATCGCACCGCCAGTAAAGAAGGTCGCCATGAAGACGCCGTTGAGGCGGCTGCGGTGTTCGGGGCTCAGGCCGAAGATCGCGCGCTGCCCAACGATCATGTTGGTCGTGACGCCGAAGTCGAGAAGGATCGCGGCAAAGACGAAGAGCGCAAGGGACAGCGTCGATCCTTCGCCGGTCAGATGCGTGATCAGGAATGCGGCGGCAACCGACAGCATGGCGAAAACGGTGGCCGGCCTGATCAGGCCTCGGTCGGCGAGCCGTCCGGCGATCGGCGATGCTATCGCGCCTGCCGCACCGGCCAGCGCGAAGAGCGCGATGCCGTCCTGACCGATCCCGAAGGCCGGGCCGGCCAGCACCAGCGGCGTGACGGTCCAGAACAGGCTGAACGCGGCAAACAGGCCGGCCTGGTAGAGCGCGCGCCGCCGCAGCACCGGTTCGCTGACGAACAGATGTCCGAGCGAGGCCAGCAGCGCCGGATAGGTCATCTTCGATGTCGGCCGCCGGCTCGGCAGCGCAACCGCCAGCACGACGCCGATGACCAGCATGGCGGCGACCGAGAACAGGAAGACGGCATGCCATGAGAAGAAGTTGGCAATCATGCTCGCGACCGGCCTCGCCAGCATGATGCCGACCATCAGGCCGCTCATGACATTGCCGACAACGCGCCCTCGGCTTTCATGTGGCGCCATATGGGCCGCAAAGGGCACCAGAACCTGGACGGCGACGGACGCGATGCCGACAAGGAGCGACGATACGAGGAATGGCGCCGGGCTGCCGGACAGCGCACATCCGAGCGCCGCCAGACCGGCGAGCCCCGTCAGGATCAGCACCAGCCGCTTGTTCTCGACAAGATCGCCGAGCGGCACGATCAGCAGAAGGCCGAGGCCGTAGCCGATCTGGGTCAGCGTGACGACGAGGCCTGCGGCACCGGGCGACATGCCGAGCGACTGGCCGATCGGTCCGGCCAGCGGCTGGGCATAATAGAGGTTGGCGGCAATCAGGCCGCAGGCGGCTGCGAAGAGCAGCGTCAATGCGGCCGACATGGTCGGATGGTCCTCGAGACCTTCAGTGGCTGAGGCGGTGGCGATGGGCGGGGCCATTCTTGTCTCCGAAAGGGCTAGCTGAAAACGGTTGAAGAAAATCAGTCGAAGAGGCGCATCGCCGCCTCGACCATGGAAGTCATCTCCTCCCGGCTGCGTCCGGCCTTGCCGACGAGGCGCATCCCCTGCAGGATGCTCACCATCAGCCTTGCCGTCGCCCTCCCATCGATCGACGGAGCTATCGAGCCGTCCTCCCGGCCCTCCCCGATCAAGTCGAATACATAGGCCTCGGTGGCCGCCATGGAACGGCGGACGCGTTCGGCGGCTTCATCGTCGGCGATCGCCAGTTCGGTCGCGGTGCCGACCACGAGACAGCCCCTGAGGCCCTCCTCGCCGCACGAGGCATCGGCGTAGAATTGCAGCAGCCGCCGCAATTTGTCGCGCCCATTGGCGCCTTTTCCGACCGCTCCATCCCGTAGCGCGTTGCGCACGGACTTGTAGCGATCGAAGGCCGCCAGAAAGACGCCCTTCTTGTCGCCGAATGCCTTGTAGACACTGCCGGGCGTCAATTCCATGGCGGACGTCAGTTCGGCAATGGATGCCGCATGATAGCCACGTTCCGAAAACGCGACGATCGCCTTGTCCAGCGCCGCCTCCATGTCGAAGCTGCGGGGCCGGCCGGGACCGCGAGAAGCCGCGATGTCTGCTGTGCTCAAATCGTTCATGCCGCATAATTAGGAAATGATCATTTCCAAATCAAGAGCAAATACAAAACTGATGATTTACACGTCCGGAATCGGGTTATAGGCTGAGGAACCTCAACCATTCAGGCTATCTCCGTGAATCAAACCATGCTTGCCGCCCGTCTTCTCGACGTGATCGAGAATGACATCCTTCCCCTGACACAAGCCGGTGTTTCGACCGGAAACAAGGTTTTCGGTGCCGCCATCCTGCGCAAGTCGGACCTGTCGCTGGTCATCGCGGGAACCAACAACGAGACCGCCAATCCGCTCTGGCATGGCGAAGTCCATACGCTGAAGCAGTTCTACGAGATGGCCGAACCGCCGGTGACGAAGGATCTGATCTTCCTGTCGACACACGAGCCCTGCACCATGTGCATGTCGGCGATCACCTGGGCCGGCTTCGACAATTTCTATTATTTCTTCAGCCATGAAGACAGCCGCGACGCCTTCGCCATTCCCCACGATCTGAAGATCCTCAAGGAGGTGTTCGGGCTGGAGCCCGGCGGCTACCGGCGCAACAACGCCTTCTGGCATTCCGCCTGGATCACCGACATGGTCGAGACGGCGGACGAGCCGATGAAAAGCGATCTGAAAGCGCAGATCGCCCGCATCAAGGCCATGTACGACGACGCCTCCGGCGTCTATCAGTCCAAGAAGGGCGAAAGCCAGATCCCGCTCGCCTGAGCCCGTCACCGACCAGAGAGATTCGCATGGAACCTTCGAAAGACGTCTCGCGCCTCATCGAGATCATGGCGGCGCTGCGCAATCCCGAGACGGGATGCCCGTGGGACATCGTGCAGAATTTCGAGACGATCAAGCCCTATACGGTCGAGGAGGCCTATGAGGTCGCCGATGCGATCGAGCGCAACGACATGGACGATCTCTGCGAGGAGCTCGGCGACCTGCTCCTGCAGGTGGTGTTCCATTCCCGTATGGCGGAGGAAGCCGGCGAGTTCAGCTTCGGCGATGTCGTCCATGCCGTCACCCGCAAGATGATCCGCCGGCACCCGCATGTGTTTGCCGTTTCCGACGCGCAGACGCCCGACCAGGTCAAGCTGCAATGGGACGAGATCAAGCGTCAGGAAAAGGCCGAACGGGCGGAACGCCGAGCCCGGCGCGGCCTGACAGCCGACGCCACCGATCGTCATCTCGGCTCGGTGCAGCGGTCGTTTCCCGCGCTCACCGAGGCGTTGAAGATCCAGGAACGCGCCGCCAAGGTCGGCTTCGACTGGTCCGAGGCCGCACCTATCCTCGACAAGATCGAGGAGGAGATCGGCGAACTGCGGGAAGCCCTGGCAAGCAATGAGCAGGAGAAGGTCGCGGATGAACTCGGCGACCTGATTTTCGCCGTCGTCAATATCGGCCGCCATGTGAAGGCCGATCCGGAAAACGCGCTGCGCGGCACGAACACCAAGTTCCGCCGCCGCTTCGGCTATATCGAGGACAGGCTCAAGGCCGAAGGCCGAACGCTTGGCGGGGCCACGCTCGACGAGATGGAAGCGCTCTGGCAGGAAGCCAAGGGAAAGGTCTGAGAAACCAGCGCCTTGTCTGGCGTCCCGCTATTCGCCGGTGGAATAGGCGAAGAACAGGACCTTCAGATCCTGTTCTGGCGTGAAATCCATCGCATGCCATTCGAACGGCCCGCCGGCTTTCGTCCCCTGAGGCGGGCAAAGCGAGGCGATGCTGTCCTTGCCGCTCTCGACCTTCAGATTGAATTCGGCGATCGGCCCCTGCCAGTTGTTGGCGGTCGTCAGGATGTAGCCCAAAGTCAGTGCATCCGGATACTTGCCGGTGTCCCGTAGCGATTTCAAGCGCTCGCGGAATGCATCATCGACGCAATAGGTCTTCGCCCCCTCGCCCGCTTCGAAAAAATCGCCGTAGTCGGACGGCGCGCCTGTCAGCGGCTGGTAGGCGATATCGACCTTCGTGACGCCGGGTGCGAAATCCTGGCTCCATTCGTAGACGGCCTGATAGTCCCAGCGGACGATCAGGAAATCGCCGTCCATGTGGGCAAGCCCGTCCTTCTCCAGCGCCTTGACCGTTGCCTCCGGCAGGTCGGACAGATCTTCGTCCGGCGGCGCAAACACCGGAACGCCGAGGGCCTTCAGCCGCTCGGTGATGTTCTCGCCGTTGAACCAGGCATATTCGTGCAGGGTCGGCGCCACCGGCTGGCCGTTCACAGACACTTCGAAATGCATGTAGTTGCGGGGATCGCCGTCATTTTCCATGCCGCCGCCGAGGCTGTCGGGCGAATCGTCCTGCGGAACCTTCGGAAGCGGAAAACCGATCGTACGGGTGAGCGCGCCCTTGGCGTCGGACTTGAAGTCGTAATGGACCTTCACGCTGTCGACGGAGAGCGACAGGTCCTCGCGGGCGATGGAAATCTGCGGCTCTTCCTTGAAGGTGACACCGCCGGCGGCGAATTCGGAGACGGAACCATTGGCATGAGCCGGTCCGGCGGCGGCTGTGGCGGCCAGCATCAGGGCCGGCAAAAATCCGATCCGGCGCTGCCTACTTGCCATACCGCCCTACTCCCAGTCTTCCTTCGGCGGCTCGATCGCCTTGCCAAGACGGCGTTCGAGCGTCGTCGCCAGTTCGCCCGAAAGACGCAGGTCGATCCTGACCGACCCGTCTTCGAGATCCTCGCGGCCATCGACGATGGCGTTTTCATAGAGCCACGGCAACAGTTTCAGCTGATCGGGCTGCAGAACGACGGAAGTCTCGGTGAGCACGCCCGACAGCCGGTCAGCGATATTGTCCAGGAGCGCGTCCAGCCCCTCGCCCGAGACGGCCGAGACGGCAAACTTGCCTTCGTTCGGCTGGGCCTTGGCCAAAAGCGTCTCGCGCGCTTCCGGCTCCAGCCGGTCGATCTTGTTCCAGACTTCCAGGACGCGGACGCCCTGGGCGGCCTCCTCGATGCCGAGATCGGCGAGAATGCGCGTCACGTCCTCGGCCTGCGCGGCGTTGTCCGGGTCAGACATGTCGCGCACATGCAGGATGATATCGGCTTCGAGCACCTCTTCCAGCGTGGCGCGGAAGGCAGCGACGAGATGGGTCGGCAGGTCGGAGATGAAGCCGACGGTATCGGACAGGATCACCGTGCGCCCATGCGGTAGCTTCATGCGGCGCATGGTCGGATCGAGGGTGGCAAACAGCATGTCCTCGGCAAGAACGCCGGCGCCGGTGATGCGGTTGAACAGCGTCGACTTGCCGGCATTGGTATAGCCCGCGAGCGCCACGATCGGATGCGGCACCTTGCGGCGTTTGGCGCGATGCAGCTGGCGTGTACGCACGACCTGCTCCAGCTCGCGCTCCAGCTTGACGATCTTGTCCTGCAGAATGCGGCGGTCGGCCTCGATCTGTGTTTCACCGGGACCACCCATGAAGCCGGCACCGCCGCGCTGGCGTTCAAGGTGGGTCCAGCTCCTGACCAGCCGGCCCTTCTGGTAGTTGAGATGCGCCAGCTCGACCTGCAGCCGGCCTTCCTTGGTGGAGGCGCGGCGGCCGAAGATTTCGAGAATGAGGCCCGTCCGGTCGATGACCTTGGCGTTCCATTCGCGTTCCAGATTGCGCTGCTGGACAGGCGTCAACGGATGATCGACGATCACGAGGCCGGCGTCCAGCTCATCGAGAACCGCCTTGATCTCCTCGATCTTGCCGGTGCCGATCAGGGTCGCCGGACGCGGATCATTGACGAAGACCACTGCGCCGTGGACGATTTCGAGATCGATGGCGCGGGCGAGGCCGATCGCCTCTTCCAACCGGCTTTCCGGAAGGCGCTCGGGCTTCGGCGGCTGGTTGGACTTATTGTTGCGGCTCTCCTTGAGAACCGGAACAAGCACCACGGCACGCATATCGTCCCGGCGCATTTCCTGCTCCGGGACGATCATGTCCGGTGTTGTACTTCGCTTGGCGGAAATAGCCGCTAATCCTGTCAGGATGCCGATTCTTCGCTCTCGAACATCTGCAACGGCTGACCCGGCATGATGGTCGAGATCGCATGCTTGTAGACGAGCTGGGAATGCCCGTCACGACGAAGAAGCACACAGAAATTGTCGAAAGATGTCACCACTCCCGTCAGCTTTACGCCGTTGATCAGGAAGATGGTCAGTGAGATTTTTTGCTTGCGAACTGTATTGAGAAACAGGTCTTGCAGATTCTGAGAACGTTCCGCCATTGCGCCGATTCTTTCTTTCCTTTTTTGCCGGAGCGGTTCTGCCGATCCAGTGTCATGCCAAATCCAAATTGCCTCGCATGTGTAATCGGAATTTCACACGCCTCCCGTATGATGACTTGGTATCAAATCACCGCTGCTTCCGCAATGCGGGAATCCGAGACGGCACCCCAGACATAAACAGTGCACTATCCAACACGGGATAGGCAAGTCGTCTACCGGCCAAATCGGTACGGATCGATCGATCAGAAATACTGAATGGATACCCGGAACATCTGTTCGACATGTCGGACGGATTCCGCCAGCGCGAACAAGACGACGCGGTCCTTCGCCTTGATTTTCGTATCGCCGTTCAACGTAAGCATCTTGCCGTCGCGGTAGATGGCGCCGAGACGGATGCCCTTCGGCAATTCGAGATCGCGGAACGGCACGCCGACCAGCGGCGAGGTTTCCAGCGCCTCGGCCTCGATCACTTCGGCCGCGCCCTTCTGCACCGCGTAGACGGAACGGATGCGGCCCTTTCTGACGTGCTGCAGCACGCGCGAGATCGTCACCGCACGGGGATTGATGTGGGCATCGATCCCGACGGCCTTGGTCATGTCATGGAAGGATGGATTGTTCAAAAGAACCAGGCTCGACTTGCAGCCAAGTTCCTTGGCCATGACGGCGCTCAGGATATTCGTCTGGTCGTTGTTGGTCAGTGCGACGAGAAGTTCGGCGTCCTGAATGTCGACCTGCTGGAGTATGTTCTGTTCGAGAACCGATCCATTGAGGACGATCGCGTGGTTCAGCTGTTCGGAAATGGCGATCGCCCGGTCGCGGTTCGCCTCGATGATCTTGAGCGACGTCTTCGGCTGCATCTCCTCGATCGTCTTGGCGACGTAGTAACCGATGTTGCCGCCGCCGGCGATGACGATGCGGCGCGCTTCGGTCTCTTCATGGCCGAAAAGGCTCAGAGTACGACGGGTGTGGTCGCGATGGCAGATGACATAAGCGAGGTCGCCGGCCCGCAGCTGGTCGCCGGACCGGGCGATGAACAGGCGTCCTTCTCGGTAGACACCGGTCACCGTCGCCATCAGGTCCGGGAAAAGCTGGGCGAGCTGCGCCAGCGGCGTATTGAGAACCGGGCAGTCTTCCGTGCACTCGATCGCCAGCATGGCGACGTTGTCGTCGACGAAGCGGACGATATCCGTCGCACCCGGATAGGAAATGCGCCGCAGCACCATCTTGCCGACCTCGACCTCGGGCGAGATCGTCACGTCGATCGGCATGTGGTCGCGCGAAAACAGGTCAGAATAATGCGACTGCAGATAGCTCTGGGCGCGGATGCGGGCGATCTTTGTCGGCACGTTGAACAGCGAATGCGCGACCTGGCAGGCGACCATGTTGATTTCGTCATAGAGCGTGACGGCAATGATCATGTCGGCCTGGTCGGCCCCGGCCTTGGCCAGAACATCGGGATGGGCGCCATGGCCGACATAGCCGCGCACGTCCAGCATATCGGTGGTGGCGCTGATCAGGGAAGCCGAGACGTCAATGACCGAAACATCGTTGCCTTCCTGGGACAAGCGTTCGGCAATGCCGTAACCGACCTGCCCTGCACCGCAAATAATGACTTTCATCGCATCTTTCCAAATATGCCGGAGTCTATCACCGGCCTTATACGCCCAACGACTTCAGTTTGCGATGCAGCGCCGAGCGCTCCATGCCGACGAATTCGGCGGTACGGGAAATATTACCCCCGAAGCGATTGATCTGGGCGACCAGATAATCGCGCTCGAACATCTCGCGCGCCTCGCGCAGCGGCAAGGTCATGATGTGCACGTCGTTCTGGGCCGAAACTTTCGGCAGCATGTCGCTCAGATCCTGCGGCAGCATGTCGGCCGTGACCGTGGTTTCCGGATTGTCGCCACTCGCGAGAATCATCAGACGCTCGATGTTGTTGCGCAGCTGGCGGATGTTGCCGGGCCATTCATTGGCCTGCAGGACCGCCATGGCATCGTCACCGATGTTGCGCAGCCGGATGCCGGCCTGCTCGCAGATCTGCCGGATCAGGCTGTCGACGAGAAAGGGAATGTCCTCGCGCCGCTCGGCAAGCGACGGCACCTTGACCGGCACGACGGCCAGACGATGGTAGAGGTCCTCGCGGAACAGGCCCTCGGCGATCCGGTTTTCCAGGTTCATGGCGGTCGAGGAAATGATGCGGACGTCCACCTTCACCCGCTTGTTGCCGCCGACGCGTTCGAACTGCTGGTCGATCAGCACGCGCAGGATCTTGTTCTGCGTCTCGCGCGGCATTTCGCCGATCTCGTCGAGATAGAGCGTTCCACGATGGGCTTCCTCCAGCGCGCCGGTCTTGCGCGGCTGGCCCGGCATGCCTTCCGTGCCGAACAGCGCGATCTCCATGCGCTCGGGCGTGATGGCCGCCGCATTCAGCGCCACGAACGGTCCATTGGCGCGCTGCGACTTCTTGTGGATCGTGCGCGCGACAAGCTCCTTGCCGGAACCGGAGGGTCCGAGGATCATGATGCGCGAATTGGTCGGTCCGACCTTCTCGATGGTCTGGCGCAGATGGGATACGGCCACAGACGTGCCGATCAGCTCGATACCGTCGCCGGCGCGCTTCTTCAGCTCGGAGACTTCACGCTTGAGGTTGGAGTTTTCCAGCGCGCGCTCGGCAACAAGGATCAGCCGGTCGGTCTTGAACGGCTTTTCGATGAAATCGAACGCGCCGCGCTTGATCGCCGCGACGGCCGTCTCGATGTTGCCATGGCCGGAGATCATCACGACCGGCACCTCCGGATGGCGGTTCTTGATCTCTTCCAGAAGCGCCAGCCCGTCGAGCTTGCTGCCCTGCATCCAGATGTCGAGGAAGATCAGCCGCGGCACGCGGTCGGAAATTGCTGCCAGTGCGCTGTCGCTGTCGAAGGCGGTGCGGGTCTCGTGCCCCTCGTCGGACAAGATGCCGGATACGATCTCGCGGATGTCTTCTTCGTCGTCTACGACAAGAATATCAGACGCCATTTACATCTTCCTCGTTCTTGTTCTTGTCACCGTTCGCCACGGCATTGATCGCCGGCAGAACGATGCGGATCATTGCGCCGCGACCGCGGTCGAATTCGGGCGGCGCGTCGTGCAGTTCAATCTGGCCGCCGTGCTCCTCGATGATCTTCTTGACGATCGCCAGGCCCAGCCCGGTGCCCTTCTCGCGCATCGTCATGTACGGCTCGAGAATACGGCTGCGATTTTCCTTCGGCAGTCCGCGGCCGTTGTCGATCACCTCGGCAATGAGGGTCTCGCCGTCGCCGGCCTTCCTCGCCCGCACCAGGATCTTGCGTTCGTCGCCGATCTCGTCGCTCGGCACCGCATCGATCGCCTCGACGGCATTCTTGATGATGTTGGTGAAGGCCTGACCGAGCATGCGGGAATCGAAATCACCGACCAGCGGTTCATCGCCGAACTCCCGGTGAAAATCGATGTGCGTCGTCCCCATCTCCCGAAGGAACATGGCATCCTTCAGGATGTCGCGGAGGTCGGAGCGTTCCTTCGTCGGCTTGGGCATGCGGGCGAAAGCGGAGAATTCATCGACCATGCGGCCGATATCGCCGACCTGCCGGACGATCGTGTCCGTGCACTGGTCGAAGACCGCCCGGTCGCTCTCGTCGATCTGCCTGCCGTAGCGGCGCTTCAGGCGCTCGGCCGACAGCTGGATCGGGGTCAGCGGGTTCTTGATCTCATGAGCGATGCGGCGTGCGACATCGGCCCAGGCGCTTGAACGCTGGGCGATGACGAGATCCGTGATGTCGTCGATCGTCACGACGTAGGAATCGTTGAAATCCCGCGATTCCTCGCGGGTGACCTGAACGCTCAGCGTCCGTTCGCTGCCGCCGCGCATGAACTGGATGTGCTTGGAAAAATCGCGCCGGTAGCGGCTGGCGGCCTCTGTCAGCACCTTGTCCACCTCGGGGGCGACATCCTGCAGCTTGCGGCCGATCAGGTTTTCGGTCGCCGTGCCGAACAGCACTTCTGCTGCCGCATTGACGATGCTGACAGTGCGGTCCGCCTCGACGCCGATGACTGCCGAGGTGACACCCGACAGCACCGCCTCGATGAACCGCCGACGATCGTCGACGTCGTCCTTGGCCACCAGGATTTCCTGCTGCTGGCTGCGGATTTCAGAAATCATCTTATTGAAGGTGCGCGACAGGTTGCCGACGTCGCCATCGGCAACGCGAACAGGGACCACGACATTCATGTTGCCCGATGCCACGCTGTCGGCGGCGCTGATCAGCAGCCGGATCGGCCTAACGATGCGGTCGGCGATCGCGATGGCGCCCCAGATTGCGGCCAGAAGGACGATCAACGCAAAGCCCAGATAGAGGATCGCGAAGGCAATCTGCAGCGAGGTCCGGCCCGCTTCCATCGCCTTGTATTCGGCCGTGTTTTCTTCCATCTGCCGCATGGCGCGCATGACCTTCAGGTCAACGGCGCGCACCGTGTAGAGATAGGTTCCGGAAATCGCATTCAACGGCATGATGGCGCCGACGAGATTGGTGATGCCCGGCGGAATCAGCGTCGGCTGCCCTTCCTTCGCCTTCGCCAGCGCATCCTGCGGGATGGCGGGCAAGGGTTTGTCGGTCTTGATGTCCGCCTGGACGACTGCCGAACCATCGCCGCGCACCAGGAAGGCGCCAAGCATGCCCCTGCCCTTGGCCTGGCGGGTCAGGAAATCCACGAATCCGGTGCGGTCGAGGTAGAAAACGGCGCGGTTGCGCTCGAGGTCGTTTGCCATCGATGCCGTCTGGCCCTGCAGGTAGCTGGCGTTCTCCAGCATGTAGGCCTGGGCCACGTCGCGCGAGGATTCGATGATCGACTGCGTGCGGATGGAGAACCAGCGGTCGAGGCCGACATTGAGCGTCAGGCTGGCGAAGATCGCCACCAGAATGGCCGGCGTGATGGCGACCACGGAAAAGAGACCGACGATGCGAATATGCAGCCGGGCGGCAGCCCGCCCGCGGCTGCGTGCGCTGATCAGGCGATAGACCTCGCGGCCGATCAGGAAGAGCAGGCCGGCGACAAAAATCGCGTTGATGACGGCGGACGCTATCACGACATGCGTGGTCGGCTTGATGGGCGTCAGGCCCAAAAGCACGAACAGGGTGAGAATGGCGCTGACCAGCGCGCCGGCCGCCAATGCCAGACCCGGCAACGCAAACGAGGCATGCCGGTCGTGAACCGCCGCCACCACTTCCTTCTTGAGGAAAGAACGTCTGCCAGAATGGCCTTCCAAAGGCTGCTCCCCTGTCGAGCCCTGCAGCGCCGGCGTGTCACTCATGACAGATTTTCCGACGAACCAAGATCGTATTCATGTTGCCGCACCTATCCTGGGGCGAAATTCGCGATCCCGAGACCGAGTGACTTCCAAGCAACATTTTGTGGCGAAATTGCAACGCAATCTGGACAAATGTCAAGCGCCGCGGGAACTCCGGTAGACCGTGACCCCCAGCTCGCGGATCTTCTTGCGCAGCGTATTGCGGTTCAGCCCGAGCAGATCGGCCGCCTTGATCTGGTTGCCCCTGGTGGCCGTCAGAGCCGCCAGAATAAGCGGATACTCCATTTCCGACAGCACCCGCTCATAGAGACCGGGGGGCGGCAGGTTTTCGCCGAAGCTCGCGAAATAGCTGCGCATGTTCTCCTCGACCGCCTGCGAAATGGTCATCGAACCGTTGGACGACGACTTGTCGATCGGGCTGTCCGGGATGTCGGTGCGCAGTTCGGATTCGATGATCTCGCGCGTGATGACGTCCTGCGGGTAAAGCGCCATCAGGCGGCGGATGAGGTTCTCCAGTTCGCGCACATTGCCCGGCCAGGGATAGCCCTTCATGACCTCCAGCGCCTCGCCGTCGAAGCGTTTTGAGCCGAGCCCTTCCTTCTCCGCCTGCTGGATGAAGTGGCGGACGAGATCCGGAATGTCCTCGGCGCGGTCGCGCAACGGCGGCAGACGCAGCGGCACGACGTTCAGACGGTAATAGAGATCCTCGCGGAACAGGCCCTTGTTGATCGAAACCTTGAGGTCCTTGTTGGTCGCGGCGACGATACGGACGTCGGTGCGGATCGGCGTGCGTCCGCCGACCGTCGTGTATTCGCCCTGCTGGAGCACGCGCAGCAGGCGCGTCTGGGCATCCATCGGCATGTCGCCGATTTCGTCGAGGAACAGCGTACCGCCCTGGGCCTGCTCGAACCGGCCGGTGGAACGCGCCTGGGCACCGGTGAAGGCGCCCTTTTCATGGCCGAACAGTTCCGATTCGATCAGGTCGCGTGGGATCGCCGCCATGTTGATGGCAACGAACGGTCCGCTGCTGCGCTTGCCGTAGTCGTGGAGCGCGCGTGCGACCAGTTCCTTGCCGGTGCCCGATTCGCCGGTGATCATCAGCGTCAGGTCCGTCTGCATCAGGCGCGCCAGGACACGGTAGATTTCCTGCATGGCGGCCGACCGGCCGACCAGCGGCATGCCGTCCTGCACGTCGTCTTCCGGCTTGGTCGGACGGCGCTTCGGCTCGGCCAGCGCCCGCCCGATGATCGAGATCAGCTCGGTCAGGTCGAAGGGCTTCGGCAGGTAGTCGTAGGCCCCCTTCTCGCTCGCCTTGATGGCGGTCATGAAGGTGTTCTGCGCACTCATCACGAGGACCGGCAGATCCGGACGCGCCTTCTTGATGCGCGGCAGCAGGTCGAAGGCATTTTCGTCCGGCATGACGACGTCGGTCACTACGATGTCGCCCTCGCCGGCCGACACCCAGCGCCAGAGCGTTGCCGCATTCGAGGTGATGCGCACGTCGTAACCGGCGCGGCTCAGCGCCTGGTTGAGCACCGTGCGGATGGCTGCATCGTCATCAGCAACGAGAACCGTGGCTGTCATATGTCACTTCCTGTTTTCGTTTTGCCATCGGCATTGCGTGCATTGGGCTTGGAGGCCGGCATGAGAACCCGGAACGTCGTCTTCTGGTTCTGGCTGTCGCATTCGACAATGCCGCCATGCGCGCCAATTATCTTGGCAACCAGGGCAAGCCCGAGACCCGAGCCATTGGTTTTCGTGGTTATGAAGGGATCGAAGAGATGCGGCACGAGGTCGGGCGCAATGCCGCCGCCATTGTCGTGCACGCAGAATTCCAGCGGCAGCGAGATCTTTTCCTTGGTGCCGGCGACGGAAAGGCGGATGCCCGGACGATAGGCCGTCGTCAGGCGGATTTCGCCATCCGGATTGTCGCCGATCGCCTCGGCGGCGTTCTTCACCAGATTGAGGAAGACCTGCACCAGCTGGTCGCGGTTGGCAAATACCAGCGGCAGAGACGGATCGTAATCCTCGGTGATCTTGATGTTGCGGGCAAAGCCGGCATATGCCAGCGCCTTGACGTGATCGAGCACCGAATGGATGTTGATCGGAATGCGGTCGATCGGCCGTTCGTCGGAAAACACTTCCATCCGGTCGACAAGCGAGACGATGCGGTCGGTCTCGTCGCAGATCAGACGCGTCAGCGCCCGGTCATCGTCGCCCACCGATGTTTCCAGCAGCTGCGCCGCGCCACGAATGCCGGACAGCGGGTTCTTGATCTCGTGCGCCAGCATGGAGGCGAGGCCGGTCACCGAGCGGGCTGCCGCGCGCGAGGTCAGTTGCCGGTCGATCTTGTCGGCCATCGTCCGTTCCTGCAGGACGATGACGACGGAGCCGAAGTCGTTGCCGACCGGCGCGACATAGATGTCGACAAGCTTCTCCTGGCCGAGGCGTGGCGAACTCAGGTCGACGCGGTACTCGTTGACCGGCGCCCGACGTTCACGCACCTGGTCGATCAGCGCCAGAAGCGGACTGCCGAACGGGATGAAGGTGGAAATCTTGTAGCGGGCCAGATGCGACGCACTGGCCCCGAAGAAGGCTTCGGCCTGCCAGTTGGCGAATGCGATGAAGCCCTTCTCGTTGACGAGAATGACCGGGTTTTGCATCGCGTTGAGGACGGAAAGCGCCAGAACGCCGTTTTCACCGTCTCCGAAGGCGTTGGCGGGAAGATCGCTCATGCGGCTTCTCCCACCGCTGCGGCCGGCATGCGAGCCTCACGACCAAGGGCTTCCGCCATGCGGGCAGAGACAAATGCCGCGTCGGTCGAGGTCATGATGGCTGCCTTGTCGTTGCCGTTCAGATCAGGCGCATGGCGCTCCAGATACCAGCCGAGGTGCTTGCGCGCATGGCGCAGACCGCCTTCGCGGCCGTAAAATTCCAGCATCGATTCGTAATGTTCCAATATGATGTCCGTGATTTCCTCGAGGGCGGGCTCCTTGGCGCCGGCAAGAACGCCCGAATGCCAGGGCCTGCCCTGGCAGGCCCGGCCGACCATGACCGCATCGGCGCCCGTAATGGCCAAAAGTCTGTCAACATCGTCTGCGGTTTCGACATCGCCGTTGGCGATGAACGGCAGCGAAACGGCCTCCCGCACCCGGGCAATGGCCTCCCAGTCCGCCGTTCCGGTGTAGAACTGCATGCGGGTACGGCCATGAACGGTGATGAGGCGAACGCCTGCCTGTTCCGCCTGCCGGGCGATCTCGGCGGCATTCAGCGAGGTCTCGTCCCAGCCAAGCCGCATCTTGACCGTCACCGGCACGTCGACTGCGGCGACCGTCGCATCAATGATCGCAAGCGCCAGTTCCGGATCCCGCATCAGCGCCGAGCCGGAATAGCCGCCGATGACCTTCTTGGCCGGGCAACCCATGTTGATATCGATGATTTCAGCGCCGTTGTCGGCCGCGATCTTCGCCGCCTCCGCCATCCAGTGAGGTTCGCGACCGGCGAGCTGGACGACATGCGGCCCGGTGTCGCCTGCCTTCAGCCGCGCCCAGCTCTCGCCGCGGCTCATCACCAGCTCGCGCGAGGCCACCATCTCGGTGACCACCAGTCCAGCGCCATAACGCCAGGCAAGGCGGCGGAACGGCAGATCCGTCACGCCGGACATGGGCGCGAGCACCACACGGTTGCGCACCATCACCGGACCAATGTGGAAGGCTGAATTGGGATTGCGCGCCAACAAATGACCATCTTTCGGGCAGTCTACATTTTGCACTATTTTTAGACACTCCAGCAAGATTTGCCAAGAGAAATCGGATGGCCAAGGTAATTTTTAGGCAAATGCACCAATGGCACGCTTTATCGACATTCTGGTGACTGAATCGCGCCCTCCTAACATTCCAGGCTCAACCCGCCAACAGGCAATCCGGCATTTGCGCTGGCAAAATCCGGGCAGAATCGCTAGGACGGCGAAAGGTTTGACGCTTTCAGGCATGGTGCGCGATGCAATCCCCGAAAATCCCGCTTTCGATCGGCACGGTGGTCGTCGCGGCTGGCCGCGGCGAACGGGCCGGCGCGAGCAAGGACGGACCGAAGCAGTATCAGCGGATCGGCGGTCGGCCGGTGATCGCCGAAACGCTGGCGCGCCTTGTCACCTGGCGGCCCGACATGCCGATCGTCGTCGTCATTCATCCGGATGATCGCGCCCTCTGCAACGACGCGCTCTCCCCCTTTGCAGGCCACAGGAACCTTGTCGTTGTCACCGGCGGTCCGATGCGCCAACAATCGGTGCTGAACGGCCTGGAAGCGCTGCAATCGGCCGGCGTCACCCATGTCTTTATCCAGGATGCGGTGCGCCCCTTCATCGACGACGGGCTTCTCGATCGCATCGAGCAGGCACTGGCCAACGTAGCGGATGCCGCCCTGCCCGTCCTGCCGGTCGCGGATACCCTGAAGCGCGGCACCTCGGATGGACTGGTGAGCGAAACCGTTTCCCGGCAGGGACTGTTTGCCGCCCAGACGCCGCAAGCCTTTCGCTTCGAGACGATCCTCGATGCCCATCGCAGGGCATCCGATCTCGGCCGTGACGACTTTACCGACGACGCGGCGATTGCCGAATGGGCCGGCATTCCGGTTCGGCTCGTGGAAGGATCACCGGACAATGTCAAACTCACAGTCAGGCGGGACATGATCATGGCGGACGAAAAGCTCGGCGGCGGGCTCCTTCCTGATGTGCGCACCGGCAACGGCTACGACGTCCACCAGCTGGAAGCGGGAGACGGCGTGACGCTCTGCGGCATCTTCATCCCGCACGACCAGAAGCTGAAGGGGCATTCCGATGCGGACGTCGCCCTGCACGCGCTGACCGATGCACTGCTGGCGACGTGCGGCGCCGGCGACATCGGCGACCATTTCCCGCCCTCCGATCCGCAATGGAGGGGCGCCGCCTCGCGCATCTTCATCGAGCATGCGGCAAAAATCGTCCGGGACAATGGCGGCACGATCATGAATGCTGACGTGTCGCTGATCGCGGAAGCGCCGAAGGTCGGACCGCACCGAGACGCCATGCGCCGGGCGCTCTCCGACATGCTTGGCATCACCATCGATCGCTGCTCGGTGAAGGCGACGACCAACGAGACCATCGGCTTCGTCGGCCGGCGCGAGGGCATCGCGGCAATCGCGACGGCGACAGTCGTCTATGGAAGGAAAAGGGCATGACACGCTTTCCCGACGAGATCGGCGAACTCGCCGCCCGGGTCATCTACGAATTTTCCGCCGGCGGACTGATGGTCGTCACGGCGGAATCCTGCACCGGCGGGCTGATCGCCGGCGCGCTGACGGAGATTGCCGGCTCGTCCGCCGTCGTCGATCGCGGCTTCGTCACCTACAGCAACGAGGCCAAGCAGGAGATGATCGGCGTCAAGGCGGAAACGCTTGCAGCCCATGGCGCCGTTTCGAAGGAAACGGCACTGGAGATGGCGGCAGGCGCGCTCGCCAAGTCTCGCGCGGACCTGTCGGTCGCGGTCACCGGCATTGCCGGGCCGGGTGGTGGGACCGCGGAAAAGCCGGTCGGCCTCGTTCATCTCGCGGCGTGCCGCAAGGACGGCCGCAGCCAGCATCTGGAAATGCGGTTCGGCGAAATCGGGCGCGATGAGGTCAGGGTTGCCACGATCCGCGTGGCGCTCGACCTGCTTCTCGAACTGGCTCAGGCGGAGTAGATCGACGCCGCCCGTTTCTCGAAGGCTTCGGCGAACATCCGGAAGGCGCGATCGAACATGGCGCCCATCATCGCGCCGAGAATGCGGCTCTTGAATTCGTAATCGATATAGAAGCGGATCTGGCAACCGCCCTCGCCTTCGGGCTCGAAGCGCCAGCGATTGTCGAGATAGCGGAACGGCCCGTCGATGTATTTGACGTCGATCGCATGCTCGTCCGGCTTCAGCAGAACCTGGGTCGTGAATGTCTCGCGGATCGCCTTGTAGCCGATGCTCATATCGGCAACGAGCAGGGTCTTGCCGTCCCGCTCCTTGCGCGAGCGCACCGTCAGCGCCTCGCAGAGCGGCAGGAATTCCGGGTAGCGCTCGACATCGGCCACCAGCGCGAACATCTGATCGGGCGTGTGGGGAACGGAGCGGACTGTCTCGAACTTCGGCATGGTTCAGAGCTAGCGAGCGCGCGACGAAATCTCAAGGAGGCGGTTGCTATCCTTGTGCGATTTCAACACCAAAACCGGGACATCCGGACCGTATGTCGAGAATTTTTCTTCGATTTCCGGCACCTCCCTGCGTTCGAAGTTCCAGATGTAGGTGAGAAAGTTCCACTCCGGCCAGTGCTCCGGGCAGCCCTCCGCCATCTCCGGCCGGACGATCCCGTAAGACTTCCAGACGCGACTGTAGACGCCCCAGAGCGAGCGCCAGCGCGGCGGACGGAACCAGATGGCGAGATCCGTCCGCGGCACCCTCAGATCCATCGTTCCGGGACTGGTGCCGTCCATCAGCCAGCGCTCATGCTCGACCGCCTCCCCGATACGCCGGCGGATCTCGCCGCGCTCGCGCATCTTCCAGCCGGGCAACCAGAAGAACTCCTTGTCCATGGAGAGATACGGCAGATCAAACAGATCGCACAATTTCCGTGAAAGCGTGCTCTTGCCGCTGCCCGAGCAACCGAAGACAAGGATGCGATTGGCCGCCGGCAGAATGGCTGCGGCGTTTTCAACTGTAATGAATTTCATGGCGATCTCCGCGGCACAAAAGGGCCGCGGAAAATAGGGGCGAATTTGGCTTTACGCAACCAAAGAGTGCAGCGTTACTCCGCCGCGGCCAGCTTCTTTTCCCGGTTGGCCTTGAGGCGGGCGAAATCGTCGCCGGCGTGGTGCGAGGAGCGGGTCAGCGGCGAGGACGAGACCATCAGGAAGCCCTTGGTGTAGGCGACCGTCTCGTAGGACTTGAACTCGTCCGGCGTGACGAAGCGCTCGACCTTGTGGTGCTTGCGGGTCGGCTGCAGGTACTGACCGATCGTCAGGAAGTCGACGTCGGCTGTACGCAGGTCGTCCATCAGCTGCAGGACTTCGTTCCGCTCTTCGCCGAGGCCGACCATGATGCCGGACTTGGTGAACATGGTCGGGTCGAGTTCCTTGACCCGCTGCAGAAGCCGGATCGAGTGGAAGTAGCGGGCACCCGGACGCACGGTCAGGTAATTGCCCGGGACCGTTTCCAGATTGTGATTGAAGACGTCCGGCTTGGCGGCGACGACCCGCTCCAGCGCGCCGGGCTTCTTCAGGAAGTCCGGGGTCAGGATTTCAATCGTCGTCCCCGGCGAAGCCGCGCGGATCGCGAAGATCACCTTCTCGAAATGCTCGGCACCGCCATCATCCAGATCGTCGCGGTCGACGGAGGTGATGACAACATGCTGCAGGCCCATCTCGCGGACCGCCTTGGCGACGTTTTCCGGCTCGTCGAGGTCGAGCGCGTTTGGCTTGCCCGTCGCAACGTTACAGAAGGCACAGGCGCGGGTACAGATCTCGCCCATGATCATGAAGGTGGCGTGCTTCTTGTCCCAGCACTCGCCGATGTTGGGGCAGCCCGCTTCCTCGCAGACCGTCACCAGCTTGTTTTCCTTCACGATCGAACGGGTTTCCATATAGCCCTTCGACGTCGGCGCCTTCACCCGGATCCAGTCCGGCTTGCGCATGACTTCCGTGTCCGGGCGGTGTGCCTTTTCCGGATGCCGCACGCGCTTGGCGTCGGGAGAAACCCTGTCGAGAATCGTGACCATGTCTGTCCTTCCGCGACGGGTCTTCTCACCCGCCGCATCGTGCCTAGTTCGTCAGCGCCTGATGGCGCGTCCGAGAAATATAAGAATGCAGGCGCCGCCGAAACCCACAATCAGGTAGGTCAGCAATCCGGTTCCTGCATAGATGCCGAACTTCCGCAGAAGGAAATTCAGGAGCGCCGCGCCGATGATCCCCAGCAGAATGTTCATGAAGATGCCCATATTGCTCTTCATCACGCGTTCGGCAAGCCATCCGGCGATGCCACCGACAATGATCGCGCCGAGCCAGCCCACACCATTCAAGTCCATCGACATTTCCTCCGAATAGAGAGTTGATCCGAAATCAGGCGTTCAGTGCCCGTCCATAGGCATCGAGCACGCTTTCCTTCATCATTTCAGAAAGGGTCGGATGCGGGAAGATGGTGTGCATCAGTTCTTCCTCGGTCGTCTCCAGGTTCATGGCGACGACGAAGCCCTGGATGAGCTCGGTGACTTCCGCGCCGACCATGTGCGCGCCGATCAGCTCGCCGGTCTTCTTGTCGAAGATCGTCTTGACCATGCCCTGGTCCTCGCCGAGCGCCACGGCCTTGCCGTTGGCAACGAAGGAGAAGCGGCCGACGCGGATGTCGCGGCCCTGCTCCTTGGCCTTGGCTTCGGTGAGGCCGACGGAGGCGACCTGCGGGTTGCAGTAGGTGCAGCCGGGGATCTTGCTCTTGTCGGTCGCATGCACGTTCGGCAGGCCGGCGATCTTCTCGACGCAGACGACACCTTCATGCTCGGCCTTGTGGGCGAGCAACGGCGGGCCGGCGACATCGCCGATCGCATAGATACCCGGGACGCTGGTCTTGCCGTAGCCGTCGGCGACGATGAAGCCGCGGTCGGTCTTCACGCCGACGGCCTCAAGGCCGATGTTCTCGATATTGGCCTGAACGCCAACGGCCGAGATCATCCGGTCGGCGGTGATCTTTTCCGTCTTGCCGTCCTTCAGCTCGATGGTCGCGGTCACGGAGTTCGCGCCCTTCTCGACCTTGGCGACCTTCGCCTCGAGAAGGATCTTGATGCCCTGCTTCTCGAACTGCTTCTTGGCGAGCGCCGAAATTTCGGCGTCCTCGACCGGCATCACCTGCTTCATGATCTCGACGACGGTCACATCGACGCCCATGGTGCGGTAGAAGCTCGCAAACTCGATGCCGATCGCTCCCGAGCCCATGACCAGCAGCGACTTCGGCATCTCCTCAGGCTTCATCGCCTCGAAATAGGTCCAGATAAGCTTGCCGTCGGGCTCGATGCCCGGCAGCGCGCGCGGACGGGCGCCGGTTGCTACAATGATGTGCTTGGCGGTGTAGGTGCCTTCGCCGAGCGTGTTCTTCGGCACGGGGCCCATCGGCTCCATCGGCTTCTTGGTCGTCTTGCCGACGACGATCTCGCCGGGCTTGGTGATCTTCGCCTCGCCCCAGATGATGTCGACCTTGTTCTTCTTGAACAGGAAGCCGACACCGTTGTTCATGCGATGGGCGATGCCGCGCGAGCGGGCGACGATCGCCTTGACGTCCGGCTTCATTGCGCCTTCCAGCGTCAGGCCGTAATCCTTGGCGTGAACGGCGGTGTGCATGACATCGGCGGTGCGCAGCAGCGCCTTGGTCGGGATACAGCCCCAGTTCGAGCAGATGCCGGCCAGATGTTCGCGCTCGACAACGGCGACCTTCATGCCAAGCTGGGCGGCGCGGATGGCGGCTACATAGCCGCCGGGGCCGGAACCGATGATGATGACGTCATAAGCATTCGACATGGGCGTTTCCACTCCTCGATTGTTATGCGAACGGCTGTTCCGCCCGCTGATCGGGAGTGGGAGGCCCCGGCCTTCAGTCCTTGCTCACTTCGGAGAGGGCATCCGGCACGTCTTCGAGGCTGACCAGCATCCCGTAGATTTCATCCTTGAGCCGCATCCTAGTCTTGCGCATGTCTTCCATCCGCATGTCGTCGGTCGGCTCGATATTCGTTTCGGCGCGATGAACGGCCCTGTTTACGTCGTGGTATTCCGTCCACAGACGATGGAAGTGTCCATCGGTCTCGCGAAGAAATCGCATCTTGCTGACATATTCGGGAAATTCGTCTGCCAGTTCGTGCGGAGTGTGCGCCATGGTGAAAGCCCTTCGTTTCCGATGGAATTCAGGCTATTGCACTCCGTCCAGTCCTCCTTGATCTGCGTCAAATACCAAGCTGCATTCTAACGATCGGCTCCAGTCCACGGCCGATCGCCCGGGTGTTCTCGGCATCGAGGTGCACGCCGTCGACCGGCGTGGCACTGGCGACCGAGGCAGCGTCGAAAAAACCGCAGCCCTTGTCGTCAGCCAGATCGCGATAGAGCGTGCCGAGCATCTTCGACTGCTCGATACCGCCGCGGAAGGCGGCGGCGAAATCCTCGTTTGCCGTATCCACCAAGTGCGGCGGCGAGACGATGAGGATTTCCGGCGCGTCATAGTCGAACGGCCAGGCATGATAGCGCACCAGATCGACAAGCCGCGCCATGCCGCGGGTGGCGGCATGGGCGGACCCGGCAACCGCCGGCTTCATGTCGTTGGTGCCCAGCATGATGATGACCAGGTCGAGCGGCGCGTGGGAATGCAGAATCGTCGGCAGAACCCGCGCGCCGTTTCTGTCGCAATCGGCCATGTGGTCGTCGAACGCCGTCGTGCGGCCGTTCAGCCCCTCGGCGATGACGACAGCCCCCTCGCCGAGCGCCTTCTGCAGGACGGTCGGCCAGCGGTCCTCATAGGCATGACGGCCGGCATTTTCGGCGTCATGCCCGAAGGTGAGACTATCGCCGTAGCAGAGGACGGTCTTCATGGCCGGTGACCGCCCTTAGACCAGCATCGACATCGGGTTTTCGATGTAGCCCTTGAACGCCCCGAGCAGTTCGGCGCCGAGAGCGCCGTCGACGCAGCGGTGGTCGGTCGACAGCGTGACCGTCATCATCTGCGCGATGACCATCTCGTCGTTCTTGACGATGACCCGCTTCTGGCCGGCGCCGACCGCGAGGATCGTCGCATGCGGCGGGTTGACGACGGCTGCGAAGTTGGAGACGCCCATCATGCCCATGTTGGAGACCGCAGTCGTGCCGCCCTGGTATTCCTCTGGCTTCAGCTTGCGTTCCTTGGCCCGCTTGCCGAGGTCCTTCATCTCGTTGGAGATGGTGGACAGCGCCTTGGTCTCGGCCTTGCGAATGATCGGCGTTATCAGGCCGCCAGGGATCGACACGGCGACGCCGACATCGGCATGCTTGTGCTTGACCATGTTGGTGTCGGTCCAGGAGACGTTGGCATCCGGCACGTCGCGCAGCGCCAGCGCCATGGCCTTGATGACCATGTCGTTGACCGAGAGCTTGTAGGCCGGACGGTCGTCCTTGCGCGGAGCCGCATCGTTCAGCTGCGAGCGCAGCGCCAGAAGCGCGTCGAGTTCGCAATCGACCGAAACGTAGAAGTGCGGGATCGTCTGCTTGGATTCCTGCAGGCGCTTGGCGATTGTCTTGCGCATGCCGTCATGCGGCACGAGCTCGTAGGAGCCTTCCTCGAAGAGCTTGAGGACGGCTTCTTCCGACATGCCCTTGGGCGCTGCGGCCTGCGGGGCTGCTGCTGCGGCCGGAGCGGCAGCGGCTGCTGCCGGCTTGGCGGCACCACCGGACTTCGCCTTTTCGACGTCAGCCTTCACGATGCGGCCATGCGGACCGGAACCGGAAATGGCAGAGAGATCGAGACCGGCTTCCTTGGCCAGACGGCGGGCGAGCGGCGAGGAGAAGATGCGCTCGCCATGGGCCGTCGGCGCGGGGCCGGCGGTCTGCGTGGCGGCAGCGGCCGCGGGTGCAGCAGCGGCAGCCGGTGCCGGTTCTGCCTTTGGAGCTTCTGCCTTCGGCGCGTCCGCTTTCGGCGCTTCGGCCTTGGCTTCACCGCCGCCAGCCTTGGCAGCGTCGGCCACATCTTCACCTTCACCGGCGAGAATGGCGATCAGGGCATTCACCTTCACACCTTCGGTGCCGGCGGGAACGACGATCTTGGCAACCGTGCCCTCGTCGACGGCTTCGACTTCCATCGTCGCCTTGTCGGTTTCGATTTCGGCGATGACATCACCGGGAGCGACCGCATCGCCTTCCTTGACGAGCCACTTGGCGAGATTGCCTTCTTCCATGGTCGGCGAAAGCGCCGGCATCGTAATATTGATCGGCATGTCTCTATCCCTCCCCGTTACTTGTAGCAGACGGCTTTGACCGCCTCGACGACTTCGCCAACGGTCGGCAGAGCCAGCTTTTCGAGGTTTGCCGCATAGGGCATCGGAACGTCCTTGCCGGCAATGGTGATGACCGGGGCATCAAGATAGTCGAAGGCCTCGCGGCTGACGCGGTTCGCGATGAAGTCGCCGACCGACGACTGCGGATAGCCTTCCTCGACGGTGACGAGACGGCCGGTCTTCTTGACCGATTCGATGACCGTCGGCAGATCCATCGGACGGATGGTGCGCAGGTCGATGATCTCGACGTCGATGCCTTCCTTCTCCAGTTCGGCGGCAGCCTTGACCGCATAGGTCATGCCGATGCCGAAGGAGACAAGCGTCGCGTCCTTGCCGGAGCGGTGGATGCGGGCCTTGCCGATCGGCAGCACGAAATCGTCCATCTTCGGCACGTCGAAGGTCTGGCCGTAAAGGATTTCGTTTTCGAGGAAGATGATCGGGTTCGGATCGCGGATCGCCGCCTTCAGCAGGCCCTTGGCATCCGCAGCCGTGTAGGGCTGGATGACCTTGAGGCCCGGGACATGGCTGTACCATGCGGCGTAGTCCTGGCTGTGCTGGGCGGCGACGCGGGCAGCGGCACCGTTCGGGCCGCGGAACACCATCGGAGCACCCATCTGTCCGCCGGACATGTAGAGCGTCTTGGCGGCAGAGTTGATGATTTGGTCGATCGCCTGCATGGCGAAGTTGAAGGTCATGAACTCGACGATCGGGCGCAGGCCAGCCATGGCTGCACCGACGCCGACGCCGGCAAAGCCGTGCTCGGTGATCGGCGTGTCGATGACGCGCTTCGCACCAAATTCCTGCAGCAGGCCCTGGGTTACCTTGTAGGCGCCCTGATATTCGGCAACTTCCTCACCCATGACGAAGACATTGCCGTCGCGGCGCATTTCCTCGGCCATGGCGTCGCGAAGCGCGTCGCGCACGGTCGTCGGGACCATCTCGGTGCCTTCCGGAATGGACGGGTCGAACGGAACGGCTGCCTGAGCCGGGGCCGCCGGAACCGGTGCGGCTGCGGGCGCGGGCTTTTCAGCCGGAGCAGGCGCTTCGGCCGGAGCCGGGGCCGCCTTCGGCGTGTCGGAGATCGCGTCGGCGCTCTCGCCTTCCTGCAAGAGGACGGCGATCGGCGTATTGACCTTGACGCCTTCGGTGCCGGCGTCGATCAGGATCTTGCCGATCACGCCTTCATCGACGGCCTCGACTTCCATCGTCGCCTTGTCGGTTTCGATTTCCGCGATCACGTCGCCGGAGGTGACGGTGTCGCCCTCCTTCTTCAGCCATTTGGACAGCGTGCCTTCTTCCATCGTCGGAGAAAGGGCGGGCATAAGAATTTCAATCGTCATGGATATCCCTCCCCGAGATCAAAGCAGGATGTCAGTGTAGAGCTCGGACACATCCGGCTCCGGATCGTTCTGCGCGAAATCGGCGCTGTCGGCGACGATGTTGCGGACGTCCTTGTCCAGTTCCTTGAGCTCGTCTTCGCTGGCCCAGCCCTTTTCCAGGAGCCGTGCCTTGACCTGTTCGATCGGGTCGTGTTCGGAGCGCATCTTCTGCACTTCGTCCTTGGAGCGGTATTTCGCCGGGTCGGACATGGAGTGGCCGCGGTAGCGATAGGTCATCATTTCGAGAATGAAGGGACCCTTGCCGCTGCGGGCATGTTCGAGGGCTGCCTCGCCGGCCGCCATGACGGCGCGGACGTCCATGCCGTCGACCTGCAAGCCGGGAATGCCGAAGGAGGCGCCACGCTGCGAATAATCGGTCTGCGCCGTCGAACGGGCGTTCGAGGTGCCCATGGCGTAGCGGTTGTTCTCGATCACGTAGACGACCGGAAGCTTCCACAGCTGCGCCATGTTGAAGCTTTCATAGACCTGGCCCTGGTTGGCCGCACCGTCGCCGAAGTAGGCGATCGAGACGTTGCCGTTCTCGCGGTACCAGTTGGAGAAGCCGAGACCGGTGCCGAGCGACACCTGGGCGCCAACGATCCCGTGACCGCCATAGAACTGCTTCTCCTTGGAGAACATGTGCATGGAGCCGCCCTTGCCCTTGGAGTATCCACCCCGCCGGCCGGTCAGTTCCGCCATCACGCCGCGCGCTTCCATGCCGGTTGCCAGCATGTGTCCGTGGTCGCGATAGCCGGTGATGACCTGATCGCCATCCTTCATCGCCATCTGCATGCCGATGACGACCGCTTCCTGGCCGATGTAAAGGTGACAGAAGCCACCGATGAAGCCCATGCCATAGAGCTGGCCGGCCTTTTCCTCGAACCGGCGGATCAAAAGCATTTCGCGATAGGCGGAAAGCTCCTGCTCCTTCGAGAACTCGATGATCGAGCCCGATGCGGTATCTTTTTTAGCTTGAGACTTCGCCGCTGGCTTGCGGCTGGAAGCAGACGCGGTTTTTCGCGGCGCCATGTAGCCCTCCCTTAAAGGTGCTTCGACTGTTCTTGTCGCGAAATACCATAGGGAAGAAAGCGCCTGTCAGCAATGCCATAAATGCATAGCTACTATTCTTATAACTTTCTGTTTTATCTGTGAAAAATTCAATTAACCGGATATCGGTTAATTCTTCGCAGTGCGAAAAATGACGATCTCGTCCGCACGCGACATGTTGAGCGCATAGCGGGCGCGCTCGTCCAGCATGTCCTTGTCGATCGAACCGTCGCTCAGGAGCGCGACACGCTTCTGCAGACCTTCGGCCTGGTGCGTGAGCGTGTCAAGCTCACCCTGCAATGCCGCGATCCGGCCGTCCAGCTTCTGCCCGGCCTCGAGACCATAGGTTCCGTGGATGCAATAATAGCCGAAATAGGAGAGGAAGGCGACCGAAATGACCGGAATGATAAGACGGACAGTCTTTTTCTGCTTGTGATGTTTTGTCCACATACTCACGAACCTGGAACGCAATACGCTTACTGATCGTCAGATTAGCGCGGATTGATTAATCGTCCGTTGACCATAGCGTCAGGCAAAACAAAAACCGCGCCCCTTTCGGGACGCGGTCGGGATTGTCTCGGATGGTCTCGGCTTGTGTGCCGGACGGAAGGATCAGCCGCGCAGGATCGAGCGGCCGGCAAACTCGGCCTGCAGGCCCAGCTGCTCCTCGATGCGGATCAGCTGGTTGTACTTGGCGATCCGGTCCGAACGCGACAGCGAGCCGGTCTTGATCTGTCCGCAATTGGTGGCAACGGCCAGGTCGGCGATCGTCGAATCTTCGGTTTCGCCCGAGCGGTGCGACATGACGGCGGTATAGCCGGCCTTGTGCGCGGTCTCGACGGCGTCCAGCGTTTCGGTCAGCGAGCCGATCTGGTTGACCTTGACGAGGATCGAGTTGGCGACACCCATCTTGATGCCGTCGCGCAGGCGGGCCGAATTGGTGACGAACAGGTCGTCGCCGACGAGCTGGCACTTGGAACCGATCTTGTCGGTCAGGTACTTCCAGCCATCCCAGTCGTCTTCGGCCATGCCGTCCTCGATCGAGATGATCGGGTACTTGGCAGCCAGTTCGGCGAGGTAATCCGCCATGGCTTCCGGCTCCAGCGTGCGGCCTTCGCCTTCCATGACGTACTTGCCGTCCTTGAAGAATTCGGTCGAGGCGCAGTCGAGCGCCAGCTGGATGTCGTCGCCCGGACGATAGCCGGCCTTCTCGATCGACTTCATGATGAAGTCGAGGGCTTCCGGAGCGCTTTTCAGGCCCGGCGCGAAACCGCCTTCGTCGCCGACATTGGTGTTGTGACCACCGGCGGCCAGCTGCTTCTTCAGGACATGGAAGACTTCCGAGCCCATGCGCACGGCATCGCGCAGCGTGTCGGCGCCGACCGGCATGATCATGAATTCCTGGAAGTCGATCGGATTGTCGGCATGCGCGCCGCCATTGATGATGTTCATCATCGGCACCGGCAGGAGACGGGCGTTCGGGCCGCCGACGTAGCGGTAGAGCGGCAGGCCGGACGATTCGGCGGCAGCCTTGGCGACGGCCAGCGATACGCCGAGGATGGCGTTGGCGCCGAGGCGCGACTTGTTCGGCGTGCCGTCAAGCTCGATCATTGCCTTGTCGATCTGGATCTGGTTCTCGGCGTCGAAACCGCCGATCGCGTCGAAGATCTCGGTGTTGACCGCCTCGACCGCCTTCTCGACGCCTTTGCCGTGATAGCGCTCGCCGCCATCACGCAGTTCGACGGCTTCGTGCGCGCCGGTCGATGCGCCCGACGGAACCGCGGCGCGGCCCATGCTGCCGTCTTCGAGATAGACGTCGACTTCAACCGTCGGATTGCCGCGGCTGTCGAGGATTTCACGGCCGATGATATCGATGATAGCGGTCATTTTCGTTTCCTGCCTGGGGTCGTTTGTGGAACTTCCGTCACGAAGTTTTCCGGGGAATAGCCTGTCATAATCGAACAGGCCGGAATTTCAATGCCACCGGCCCGCAACGGCCCGACGGCGGCATAATTTCATCTCTCCGTCATCAACCGGACTTGGCGATGGCATCAAAGGCGAGCAGCTTTTCGAGGAGCGTCTCCAGCTTGTCGATCTGTACCATGTTCGGGCCGTCGGAGGGCGCATTGTCGGGGTCCTCATGCGTCTCGATGAAGACGCCGGCGACGCCAACGGCAACTGCCGCGCGCGCCAGCGTTTCGACGAATTCGCGCTGTCCGCCGGAAGAACCGCCCTGCCCGCCCGGCTGCTGCACGGAATGGGTGGCGTCGAAGATCACCGGCGCGCCCATGGCTGCCATGATCGGCAGCGAGCGCATGTCGGAGACCAGCGTGTTGTAGCCGAAGGACGCGCCGCGTTCACACAGCAGCACGTTCGGATTGCCGCTGACGTTCAATTTCTTCAGGACGTTCTTCATGTCCCAGGGCGCGAGGAACTGCCCCTTCTTCACATTGATCACCCGGCCTGTCTTCGCAGCCGCGACCAGAAGATCGGTCTGCCGGCAGAGGAAGGCCGGGATCTGCAGGATGTCAACGGTCGGCGCGACCAGCGCGCACTGCTCTTCGGTGTGAATGTCGGTCAGGACCGGAAAGCCGTATTCCGTCTTGAGGTCGGCAAAGACTTCCATCGCCTTGTCGAGCCCGATGCCGCGCTCGGCACCGATCGAGGTGCGGTTGGCCTTGTCGTAGGAAGACTTGTAGACGAGGCCAATTCCGAGGCGCTTGCAGATCTCGCTCAGCCGGCCGGCGATCATGAAGGTGTGATCGCGGCTTTCCATCTGGCACGGGCCGGCAATCAGCGACAGTTTACCCGTATTCGAAAACGTCACCTGCCCGGCGCCGGCACCAACAACCACTGCAGAATTGGTTTGATCGTTCATTTTTCTTCCTCGAATGCAAAGAGAACGCCCTGACCGGGCTCATGCGGCACCAAAACGCGGCCGGCGCGCTCCTCGAAGGCAACGCCGTTTTCGGCAAGGCAGGTCTTCAACCGCGCAATGTCGGCGACCGCGAACACGACCGCCCGGCCGCGCAAACCGCGGGCATGGGTGGAACCCTTGAGGCCGAACCCATCCTTCAGTCCGGCGGGATCGAGCGCAGAGATCTTGGCGTTTTCAAGCCCGACATCCATGCCGAACGGATGCTCGACGGCCTCGTTGCTGACGGCGACCGTCTGCAGGAAGGCCTTGAAATCTGCAGGGTTCGGCTCGGACAGCACAACCTGGGCAATGCCGGTCACGCCGTTCTCATGCGTTTCCAGCGCCTTGCCGCCGGACGGCAGGGCCGCGATGCGCTGGCAGGAGAAGGCAAAGAAATCCGGCGACCTGAGGTCGGCGGCAAAGGCGAGCTTGAAACTGGCCGTCCGCTCCGTGCCGTCCGGCAAGCGGCCGACGCGGGAGAACGAGAGCATAGGCCCGCCGGAGATGCCGTTCTCGGCAAAACGTTGATCATCGGCATCCGCATCGTCCGTGTTGACGACGATAGCCGACAGACCCTCGTCGCCATGGCGAAAGCGGATGGCCTGATCGCGGGCGATGAAGGTGTTGCCATTAAGCGCTGCCGCCTCGCAGACCTCACGATCGGCGACGCCCAGCGGTTCCAGATAGGTGCCGTCGGACAGGAAGACGCAGGAATTTTCGGTGCCAAAGGGATGAAGGCCGTCGGGGGCGACGGTGAAACCGAGTTTGGCGAGCCGCGCGCGGGACATCGCGATCGACGTCACCGGCAGAACCAGATGATCCAGAAGGCGGCGGCCGGCAGACCCGGTTGCGTCCATATGCGACTTCCTCCATTTGCCGCTGATGTGCTTCATCCGTGGCCGATTTGCAAGTCTTGGCGCGAACATTCGTCGCGACAGCCCGCCATCGGTTGATTTGCCGGCGAAAATGTGGACACAGGTGGCCTGACAACGCATCAATGGGAAACCGTGCCGACATGCCGCAGACGCTTGCCGCCATTGCGAGTTCGAACCGCACGATCGCGGCGATCTTCGTCGTCGCCTTCCTGGTGGCGATCTTTCCCTTCGCCGAAAGCATGATCCTGCATTATCCGGACGAGCGCCACTATTCTCAGGGCGCGGCGCTGATGATGGAGAGCGGTGACTACCTGACACCGCGCACCGGCGAGGACGAGGTCCGGCTGAAGAAGCCGCCGTTCGCCTACTGGATGAGCGTCGCCGGCATGGAGATCTTCGGCATCGGCGTCATCGGTTCACGTATCTTCTGGCTGCTCGGCGGCGCCGCCATTCTGTTCGTCACCTACAGGCTGGCAAAACGGCTGACGGGAGACGATGAGATCGCCCTCTTCTCGCTAGCGATGCTCGCCGGCAATTTCGTCTTCCTGCGCTCCGCCGTCACGGCGATCCCCGACATTCCGCTGACGTTGTTCATGCTGATCGCCCTTTACGGCTTTGCCGGCCTGCTCTTCGCCGACGAAGAAGACAGATGGGACGCCTGGCTTGCCTATGGCGGGACGGCGATGGCGATCCTGACCAAGGGCATTCCGGCGCTGGCGCCACCCGCCTGCGTCTTCGGTCTGATCGTCCTCTTTCCCTCCTGCCGCGTTCATTTCCGCCGACTGATCGCGCCGCTGCCGATTCTTTTTTCCGCCGCTTTGGCCGGCTGGTGGTTCGTCTACCAGATCCTGCGGTCGAGCTCGGCGCTCGACAACCAGTTCGTCGGCGACCAGGTGCGCACCAAGCTGGAATTCTCTGTTCTCGCAGTCATTGATTCTTTGGGCTTGAGCCTCGCAGGACTGCTCTTGCCGGTGCTCGGCTGGCTGTTTGTGATCGGGGCGACGGCGATTGCCACCCGCAGGCTGCCGGACGTCAAGCGGCTCGGCGCATCGGCTCTGCTGCTCTCGGGCTGGATCGCACTCAACATCGCCATGTTCGCGCCCGCCTTCAAGCCGGATCACCGCTACATCATTCCGTCGCTTCCCAACCTGTCGATCCTGATGGCGGTCGCGCTCACCTCCTTCGATCGCGAGACGACATCGCGCTATCTGAGCCTGTTCCTCAAGTTCTCGGCGATCGGGCTCGCACTTGCCTTCGCCGTGCTTTACGGCGTTACCGCACAGCTTTTGAACGTCAAGGTGACGGTTGCGATCGCCGTTGCCATCGCGCTCGGCCTGCTGCTCGTCTGGCGCATCGCGAAGCGACAGGTCTACGCGCGCATGATTCTGGCGATTGCCGCACTGCCGATGGCAATCCTTCTCGCGCTCTATCCCGTCGTTGCCGCCTTCGGCATGCCGGACCTCGGGAAACCGATTTCGGACGAGTTGGCGAAGCTCGGCCACCCGCCGGACGATGTCCTGTTTCTCGGAGCGGATATTGTCGCCTCGGAAGCGCGCCTCCACAGCGGAACCGCACGCCCGTTCCTGCAGCGCAGTCAATTGGGCGATAGGGACCCGGACGACAATTACCCGATTATCGTCACCCTCAAGCCTGAGGAAGCCGAGATACTGGCTGCCCAGGGTTACCGGATCAAGGTGGTCAGCGGCGGATGGCGCAAGATCGATCCGCGCGTGCTGCTGAGTGCTGTCTTGAACGGATCGCTTGCCGAGACGAAGGCAAGGGAAGCCGAGAAGGCATATATCGCAATCGCTGCGGATCAATAGCGCAGACACCTCCACGAAAGACAAATTTGCGGCCAGCGTCGCCGAACTCCCGGATCTTCACGCTATTTTAGGCACTTGCGGAACACAGTGGGAACATATAGTGTCCGTTCTGTATTTGTTTCATGATTCTGGAAGGTGCCGATTCATGCTGACGCGAAAGCAACAGGAACTGCTTCTCTTCATTCACGAGCGGATGAAGGAATCCGGCGTTCCGCCATCCTTCGACGAGATGAAGGATGCGCTCAATCTCGCGTCCAAATCCGGCATTCACCGGCTGATCACGGCACTCGAGGAGCGCGGCTTCATCCGGCGCCTGCCGAACCGGGCGCGTGCGCTGGAAGTCATCAAGCTTCCCGAAGCCTACTCGCCGAGCCTGCAGCCGCGACGCGGCTTTTCGCCGAGCGTCATCGAAGGCAGTCTCGGCAAGCCGAAACCGGTTCCCGCCCCCAAGGCGCCGGAACCGGCCAACGACACCGTCAGTGTCCCGGTCATGGGCCGCATTGCTGCCGGTGTGCCGATCTCCGCCATCCAGAACAATACGCACAGCCTGTCGGTTCCGATGGAAATGCTGGGCTCCGGCGAGCACTACGCTCTGGAGGTCAAGGGCGACTCAATGATCGAGGCCGGCATCCTCGATGGCGATACCGTCATCATCAAGAATGTCAGCAGCGCCAATCCGGGCGAGATCGTCGTCGCTCTCGTCGACGACGAAGAAGCAACGCTCAAGCGCTTCCGCCGCAAGGGCGCGTCGATCGCGCTGGAAGCCGCCAACCCGGCCTACGAAACGCGTATCTTCGCATCGGACCGGGTCAAGGTTCAGGGCAAGCTGGTCGGCCTCATTCGCCGCTATCACTGACCGGTGACACGCATGTCCGCATCCCTATCGTGCGAACGCGGCACGAGATGCCAGGTGGCAGGTTCCTCCGGGCTCACGAAGCTGTTTGTTCGCCAGTCGTAGTATCGGTGTCGGGTCCAAGGCCGGTCGGTGGAACCGAGTGCGGTTTTCACCTCGAAGCCGTTGCCGTCAGGCAGCACATGCAGTTCGATCGAGCCGGTTTGCCGCAGCCTTTCCGCGCTGATCAATGCCGCGCCGGAACGGCAGGTATCAAAGCCGAGACGGAATGGCGCGATGACCAGATCGGCGATATCACAGGCGGGCCCGGCAAAAGCGGGCTTCTCCACTGTCACCACCCTGAGTGCGGGTCCATCCGACGCCATGAACTGAGCGGCGCACCATGCGGCTTTCCGGCAATGGAAGCGATTGCTCTCAGGCTTCAAGGCTTCTTCCATCGCCAGGCGCTCGGCTTTCAATGCCGCGGTTGGCAACCGCACCGGATCGCCTTTCTCAGTCTTGGGCGGATCCGGACCTGTTCCCGTTAGCATGTCCGGCCCCTCGCCTTTCGGCATGGCCAGTGCCCGCTGCCATTGCTCGAAGATGAAGGATGGCGGGCGGCCGCGGTTCATTTCCAGTCCTCCACCGGCAATCATGGCTCCCAGGCTGCCGTCCTCGCTGATGATCAAGGCCGGAACAGAAGGCTTCGCCCCGACAGCGATCAACGCAACCGCCGCGACCATTGGCGGCAGACCGAGATAGCGCAGCCGGCTGCGCAGCAGCACGAGGAGCAGGAAACCGGCGACGGAAAGTTCGAAGGCATAGGGCGGCAGGCGGCCGGGCGACACGCCGCCGCCCCAGCTGGTAACCTCCTTTGCCACGGCGATGACCATGTCGAGGCCGACGCCCATCAGGCGAAGCGGCCAGTCTTCGAGACCGAACGGCATGGCGAGGACCGAAACCAGCCCGGCCGGCATCACCACGAAGGTGACGACCGGCATGGCGACGAGATTGGCGACAAGTCCATAGGGAGCGAGGCGGTGGAAATGCTCGAGGCTGAAGATCGCTGTCGCCACACCGCCGATCGCCGATGTGAGCGCCAGCGCCGACACAAAGCCGCCGGCCTTCGCGGCCAGGGCAAGGAGCCCGGAATGGCTGCCCGGAGCGCTCCGACCGCGCGGCCGCATCCGCCACCAGCGGTATCCCGCGACCAGCGCCACAGTCGCGGCAAACGACATCTGGAAGCTCGGCCCCATGACGGCGGACGGCGTTATGGCGAGGATGATCAGCGCCGCGAGCGCGACATTCCTGAGACTGATCGCCGGGCGGTCCATGAGGACCGCGACCAGCATCAAAGCCAGCATGATGAAGGCGCGTATGGCCGATACCTGCAATCCGGAAATCAGCAGATACCCGAACGACCCGGCCAGAGCCGCGGCGGCGGCCCATTTCTTGACCGGGAACCGATGCACGAGCGACGGAAAGAGCGCGAACCCCATGCGCAATCCGGCAAAGAACAGGCCTGCCGCGAGCGCCATGTGCAGGCCCGAAATGGCAATCACATGCGCCAGTCCGGACATGCGCAGCGCTTCCGCCGTCTCGTCCGAGAGCGCCCGTCTCTGGCCGGTGACAATGGCGGACGCAAAGGCACCCGTGTCTCCCGAAAGAGTCGCCCGAATGCGGGCGGAAATCGTGTCGCGCAGCATCTCGATTGCCAGATGGAGGCGATCGGAAAGGGACGCGCGCTCCCCCGACGCCACGCGGTCGGGAGACCCGTAGAAGAAACCGACTGCGCCAATCCCCTGATAATAGGAGAAGAATGCAAAATCATAGCCATCCGGCAGCGCCGGACCGGAGGGCGGCGAGAGCCGGGCCCTGCCGCTGATCCCCTCTCCCGGCAGCAACGGCTCGTGGTCGTTGCGCGCCAGTATGGCCGCTCTTTCCGGGGGCCGCCGCAGGTTAGGCTCGCTGGTTGCCGAAATGTCCACCAGGTAGCGCCATCCGCCATTGTCGTCGATTTCGCGGTTCACGATGCGGCCGGTCACGCGGGTGACAATCGGCGTGTCCAGCATGACGGTTTCGGTTCGCCAGGTCTCGAATGCAGCAAGGCCCATGCCGAGCGCCAGCAGCAGGACGGCGATTGCGGCATATCGTACCAAGGGCCGGTGATGGCCGGCTGCAAGGACGACCCCAAGCGCCAATGCCCCGAGCAGAAAGATAGCGGGTAACGGCAGATCCCGCGTCAGGCTGAACCAGATGACCGCACCCAGCCCCAGCGCGACCGGTGCAAAGAGAAAGTCGTGGCGAAAGCGACGCTCTTCGGTCAGCGCCCCGCGGAATTTCTCGCGAAGATCCGCGCAACGCCACGGGCCGCGGCCCCCTGCCCTTCCGACATAGTCGATCGGCGGAAGAGGCGGCGGCGCATGCGTCGTGACCCGCTCCGGTGCCCGTTCGACGACACGCCCTTTCTCACCGGCATAGGCCATCTGAGGCCCCCGTCCCAGATCACGCTGACAGACGCCCATTCTGCAATCTTTACGTGATTTCACCAAACGAAATATCAACCCGAACGCCGGTTGGATGGACATGATCGCGGCCGGGGATGCAAATGTTCGGGGATGAAGCCAATCTCTGCCACGGGAAAGTCGCAAAGTTGATTTCGCGATGCACAATTTGGCCGACGCATAGCTTGGCATACGCGCCAGGATCATATAGCTAAGCGGTTGACGCTAATAACCGTGGCGCTACGTAGAGGCGCCAGCCCGCCATATCTGGAGGAAGAGCATGACAGACAAAAGCGCTGCCTTGACACTTGGAGACAAGCAGGTCGAATTGCCGGTTCGAGAAGGCACCATTGGCCCGAGCGTCGTCGATATCGGCACGCTTTACAAGCACACCGGCTCCTTTACCTACGATCCGGGTTTTACCTCGACCGCGGCCTGCGAGTCGAAGATCACCTTCATCGACGGCGATGAAGGCGTATTGCTGCACCGCGGCTATCCGATCGAGCAGCTCGCCGAACACGGTGACTTCCTCGAAACCTGCTATCTGCTGCTGTACGGCGAACTGCCGACCGAAACGCAGAAGAAGGACTTCGACTACCGTGTGACGCATCACACGATGGTTCACGAGCAGATGAGCCGGTTCTTCACCGGTTTCCGCCGCGACGCCCACCCGATGGCCGTCATGTGCGGTTGCGTCGGCGCACTGTCGGCGTTTTATCACGACTCGACCGACATCACCGATCCGCATCAGCGCATGGTCGCAAGCCTGCGCATGATCGCCAAGATGCCGACGATCGCGGCCATGGCCTACAAGTACCATATCGGCCAGCCCTTCGTTTATCCGAAGAACGATCTCGACTACTCGTCGAACTTCCTGCGCATGTGCTTTGCCGTGCCGTGTGAAGAATACAAGGTCAATCCGGTGCTCTCGCGCGCCATGGACCGCATCTTCATCCTGCACGCCGACCACGAGCAGAACGCTTCGACCTCGACGGTCCGTCTTGCCGGTTCCTCGGGCGCCAATCCGTTCGCGTGCATCGCGGCCGGCATCGCCTGCCTCTGGGGCCCGGCGCACGGCGGCGCCAATGAAGCGGCACTCAACATGCTCTCGGAAATCGGCACAGTCGATCGCATTCAGGAATATGTCGAGCGCGCCAAGGACAAGAACGATCCGTTCCGTCTGATGGGCTTCGGCCACCGCGTCTACAAGAACTACGACCCGCGCGCCAAGATCATGCAGAAGACCTGCCATGAAGTGCTCGGCGAACTTGGCATCAAGGACGATCCGCTTCTGGAAGTCGCGATGGAACTGGAGCGCATCGCGCTCACCGACAGCTACTTCATCGAGAAGAAGCTCTATCCGAACATCGACTTCTATTCCGGCATCACGCTGAAGGCGCTGGGCTTCCCCACGACGATGTTCACTGTTCTGTTCGCTCTCGCCCGCACCGTCGGCTGGATCGCACAGTGGGCGGAAATGATCGAGGATCCGCAGCAGCGCATCGGTCGTCCGCGCCAGCTCTATACCGGCTCGCCGAAGCGCGACTACATCCCGGTTTCCAAGCGCTAAGACCTCGCTTCACGGCGAATTCAAAAAACCCGGTCAGTTCTGGCCGGGTTTTTTCGTTTTCAACACATCGATGATGACTTCGGCGGCCTTCTCTCCGGGCGGCCTTTCCGTCGAAAGTCGCTCCCAGACAGCGTCATATCCCTGCAGCATGGCCTGCCGTTCGAGACTCGGCACGATCAGGCGTTCGATCCATCGCACAAGCCGGCCCGCCCGCAGCATGTCGTTGAAATATTCGGGCACGACGGTGTAGTCGGCAATCAGGTTCGGCAGGGCCGCGCTCCACACCTTGATGCGGTTGGCGACCAGGTTGATGATCCAGTCGCCGCGGTAGATGGAGACGACCGGCACGCGGGCGAGCGCCAGCTCAAGAATCACGGTGCCGGACGCGGCGATGGCGGCATCCGCAATGGCGAGCGCCTTCCATTTCTCATCCGGACCGACGACGATCTCCGGCTTCTCCGGCCAGCCGGCGACGATCCCGCGAATGCGCGCCTCCTGGCGCGGCACCGCCGGCAGGATGAAGCGCATGTCGGGATGGCGTTCGCGCAGGCCGCGCATCGCCTCACCAAGGACCGGCAGCAGGAACTTGATCTCGACGCCACGTGAACCCGGCATCAGCAGCACGGTCTTCCGCCCCTCGGTCTCGAGCGCCGGCCTGTCCATCCGGGCGCGGCGCACCGCCAGAAGATCCTTGTCATTGGTCAGTCGATGGCCGACGAAATCCGTCTTCGGACCGCCGAGCTTCTCCATCACGGCCGGCTCGAACGGCAGCAATGCCAGAACGCGATCGACATAGGACAGCATCTTCGTCGCCCGGTACTCCTTCCAGGCCCAGACGCTGGGGCAGACGTAGTTGACGACCGGCAGGTCAGGCAGTGCCTTCTTCACGCGCTTGGCGACACGATGGGTGAAATCAGGGCTGTCGACGATCAGCAGCAGGTCCGGCCTGGCATCGACGATGGCATCCGCCGTCTGACGGATCCGGCGGACAAGCTGCGGCAGCCTGGCGAGGACGGCGGAAATGCCCATGATCGACAGTTCGGAAAAGTCGAACAGCGATTTCAGCCCTTGGGCCTCCATCGCCTCGCCGCCGACGCCGATGATCTCCAGCGGTCCGTCTACACGGCGACGCAAGGCCGAGAGCACGTCCGCGCCCAGGAGATCGCCCGAGACTTCGCCTGCGACAACCGCGATCTTCAGAGGCTCCGGTGCCAAGTCAGCTCTCCCTTTTCGTGGGCTCGAACCCGATGACGAAAAGACCGAGCCTGTCGGCCTCCCTCACCATCTCCTCTCGGTCGAGGACCAGCGACCGGCCGGCCTCGACGGCAATCCCCGCCAAACCCGCGGCCGCCGCATTGGCGACGGTCGATGGACCGATGGACGGGAGATCGGCTCTCAGATCCTGCTGCGGCTTGCAGAGCTTCACCAGAACGCCCCTGGCGCGGCTCGATATGCGGCTTTCACGGCGCATGCGTGCGACGCGCTCCAGCATCTGGTCCGTGCCCTCCGCACCTTCCAGCGCGACCACCCTGCCCTTGACGCTGACCGCGCCCTGCCCAACGTCGAGCCGGCCGAGCGCCTCGGCAGCCTGCCTTGCCTGACGGATGTCCGCCCGGTCCTCGTCGGTCGGCTGGACCGCGCCGAGCGGTCCGACCTCGGCCAAGAGGTTCGGCGCAATATCCTGCGCGCCGATCACCTTGCAGCCGTAAAGTTCGATGACCTCGATCACCAGCCGCAGCAGCTTGTCGTCGCCGGCGGACGCCAGCGACCGGATGATGCGGGGAAAGTTCAAAAGTGCCTTGATATCCGGTCGAACGGCACGCCAATCGGGACGCCGCTTGACGGCGCCGGACATGACCACGCGGTCTATGCCCTTTTCGCCGATCGTCGTCTTCAGACCGGCCAGATTGCCAGTATCGATATCGATGTGTTCGAAGGAATGCCAGTCGCGTTCGGATTCGCCGCGCAGGGCGAGAATGAAGGGATCCTCACCCTGCTCCCTGGCCGCTTCGGCAAGATACACCGGCAGTAGCCCTCCACCGGCAATAATCGCCAGACGGCCGGTCTTGCGGGAGGGCTCGCCGTCCATGACCGCCCCTATTTCCGGGCAGGCGACGTCAGGGCCCGATCGCTATCCGCCGCGATGAAGTCCAGGATCTCGATCACCTGCGGGCAATCGGCATATTCGTCACGGATCGCGGCAGCATTCAGCCGGATCGACTGTTCACCCTCGAATATCTGCTTGAAGGCGCGGCGAACGGTGTGCAGCACCGCCCGGTCGAGCCCGGCGCGGGTCATACCGACAATGTTCAGTCCGCCGAGCACAGCCGGATTGCCGTTGGCCATTCCGTAGGGAATGACATCGTAGGCGACGCCTGTCATGCCGCCGACAAAGGCCTGACGGCCGATGCGCGAGAACTGGTGAACGGCAGAACCGCCACCGAAAATGACCCGATCCTCGACGGTCACGTGACCGGCCAGCATGACATTGTTCGACAGGATGATGTGATCGCCGAGCACGCAGTCATGGGCGACGTGCGAGTTTGCAAGGAAGAGGTTGTTGCTGCCGACCGTGGTCTTGCCCTTGTCCTGGGCCGTCCCGGCATTGATCGTCACGCCCTCGCGCATTGTGCAATTGTCGCCGATGACAAGCGTCGTTTCCTCGCCATGGTGATGAACGCTCTGCGGCTCTCCGCCGATCACCGCCATCGGATGGACCGTGCAGCCGGCGCCAAGCCGGGTGATGCCGGTCACCACCGCATGATTGTGCAGCGTAACATTGTCACCGAGAACCACGCGCGGGCCGACATAGGCCATCGGCCCTATCGACGCGTTTTCGCCGATGACGGCACCATCCTCAACGACGGCGGTCGGATGGATCCTGGCTGATGCCGCAATCAGGGTCATTTATCACCTTTCTGGACCATCATGGCGCCGACGTCGGCTTCAGCGACAAGCTGACCATCGACCTTTGCGTCACAATGGAATTTCCAGATATTGCCGCGCTGCTTCTGCTTGACGACGTGGAACCTGACCTGGTCGCCCGGAACGACGGGCTTGCGGAACCGGGCATTGTCGATGGTCATGAAGTAGACGAGATTGTCGGTCGATCCGCTCTTATGCGCACAGATGGCGCCGGCGGTCTGAGCCATGGCCTCGATCAACAAAACACCCGGCATGATGGGGTTTTCCGGAAAATGGCCGGTGAAATGCGGTTCGTTGACCGTGACGTTCTTGATGCCGATGGCGGAGCTGTCCCCATCCACCTCGATGATCTTGTCGACCAGCAGAAACGGATAACGATGCGGCAGGAGCCTCATCAGCTCCATGATGTCGATCGTCGAAAGTTCGCTTGCGGTGTTGCCCTCAGTCATTCCTCTTTCCCCTCTTGAGCCCTCTGCCGATTGATCGATCGCGCCATGATCTCCGCCGACTCCTTCAGGAAATCGCGGATCGGGCGCGCCGGGAAGCCACCATAAACCTGCCCGGCAGGAATGTCGGCCGCAACCGCGCTGGCGCCGGCAATCTGAACGCCGTCGCCAACGACGATATGGCCGTTAAAGCCGGACTGTCCGCCGATCTGAACGCCGTTGCCGATCGTCGTGCTGCCGGCAATGCCGACCTGGCTGGCAATGCCGCAATGGCGTCCTATTCGCACATTGTGGGCAATCTGGACCTGATTGTCGATCTTGGTCCCTTCACCGATCACCGTGTCGTCCATCGTGCCGCGGTCGATCGTCGTGTTGGCGCCGATCTCGACATTGTCTTGGATGATGACCCGACCGATCTGAACGATCTTCAGGAGACCGCGGGGACCGGGCGCATAGCCGAAACCATCCTGGCCGATGCGCGCGCCGTTATGGATGATGACATTGTCGCCGATCAACGAGCAGAGAACGCTCGCACCGGCCGCGATCGTGCAATTACGGCCGATCTTGACATTCGGACCGATGACGACGCCCGCGCCGATGCGCGTTCCGGTACCGATGACCGCACCGGCGCCGATGACGGCAAAAGGCTCCACCTCCACGTCACCCTCCAGCTGTGCGGAAGGATCGACTGCCGCCTGCCGGGACACACGGTCCTCGATCGGAGCAATACGCTCCGGACGCATGGCATCAGGATGCAGAAGGGCGCCCGTTCGCGCAAAATCGGTATGCGGATGATTGCTGATGAGCACCGGGATATGGTCAGGGACCAGGGGGCGCAATGCCTTAGTGCACAGGACGGCCGTCGCGTTGCATGTGACGAAATCGGCCTTGTGGCGGCGAGCGAGAATGTAGCAAATCTCGCCCTGCTTGGCGCGGGCGACCGGAGAAACCGTCCGCACCCGCAATTCGCCATGTTCAGGATTATCGAGTTCCGCCCCAAGAAACGCCGCAAGCTCTTTCAAGCTTACGCCCTCATGGGGCGGAAAGAATTCATTATGCATCATAAGTCAGCCAAAGCTCCGGAGCGGAGATGCCCCCAGTTCTGGTCTGCCGATATCAGAATTGGTTGGCGATGCCAAACCGGAAATTCTGGGTCTTGTCGAAGTCTTCCTTCAGGACCGGAACGGCGTAGTCGAAGCGGATCGCACCGAACGGCGAACCCCAGACGATGCCGAGACCGACGGAGGCACGCAGCGATGCATTCGTGCCCTCGGCACCACTCGCCCCGCTAACTTCGTTGCCGAACAGCGTGCCGGCATCCGCGAAGACAGCACCGCGCAGGTTGAGGTCCGTCGGAATGCCCGGCAGCGGGAAGGATGCTTCAGCCGACGCCGTGATATAGGTCGTGCCGCCGAGGGCATCGCCGTTCGGCATGCGCGGACCGATACCGTTGTTCTCGAAGCCGCGGATTTCCTTGCCGCCGATCTGGAACTGGTCGAAGACGTTCAGATTGCCGCCGAGCGGAGCAACGTAACCGGCCGTACCGCCGATGGACGCGACGACGTCAGCGTAATCGGAGACGGTGTAGAACATCTTCGCCTTGCCCGAGATCTTGTAGAACTGCGAGTCGCCGCCAAGGCCTGCCACTTCGTTCGTCACGCTTGCATAGATGCCTTCATGCGGCATCTGCATGTCGTCAATCGTGTTGTAGACAATCGTGTTGGAGATCGAGGATTTCGTCCACGGGCTCTTGTCGACCAAGTCCTGGTAGGGCTGCGACAGATCGGCATAATCCGACGAGCTCGCATCATACTTCATCTGCTTGAAGTTGTAAGCAAATGTCGTCTTCAGGTCCTCGGTGATCGGTGCCGTCACGCGCAGCGTGAAGCCCTGTTCCTGGTAATCGTAGTTGTCGCCGCCATTGCTTTCGCTCTTGAAGATGTCGAAACCGGCTGCGAGACGATAGCCGAGGAAATACGGCTCGGTGAAGCTGAGCGAATAGGTGCGCGCGCCCTGCGTGCCGGCACCTGCCGCCACCTTGATGTACTGGCCACGACCGAGGAAGTTCTTCTCCTCGATGGAGGCTTCCAGCATGACGCCGTCACCGCCGGCCGCATAGCCGGCACCGACGCCGAACGAACCGGTCGGCTGGTCTTCGACGTTGACGACCACGACGACACGATCGGGCTCGCTGCCCGGCTGCGTGGTGATGTCGACGGACGTGAAGTAGCCAAGCGCTTCCAGACGGCGCTTGGCACGGGAAATCAGTTCGCGGTTGAACGCATCGCCTTCACTGATGTCGAATTCGCGACGAATGACATAGTCGCGGGTCCGGGTGTTGCCGCGGATCTCGATCCGCTCGATGTAAGCCCGTTCGCCCTGGTCGATGAGATAGCTCACACCAATGGTGTTGTTGGCAAAGTCACGGTCGCCACGCGGCGTCACGCGAGCGAAGGGATAGCCTTCAGACGCGACCTTGGCTGCGATCGCCTCCATGGTCTTCTGCACGTCGTCGGCGCTGTAGGTCTTGCCGGAGCGCGATTCGACCAGCGACTGCAATGTCGCGGGATCGACGCCCTCGACGCTCGATTCGACGTTCACGGCGCCGAAGTTGTACTTCTCGCCTTCGTCCACCGTGAAGGTGATCGTGTAGGTGTTGCTCGCCTCATCCAGCACGGCATCGGACGACACCACGCGGAAGTCCGCATAACCATGATTGTAATAGAACTTGCGAAGCTCGGCTTCGTCGGCCTTCAGCTTGTCGGGGTTGTAAACGTCGCGACGCGTCAGGAACGACAGGAAGTTGGACTTCTTGGTGTTGATGATTGCCGCAAGACGGCCGTCGGAGAAGGCGTGGTTGCCGACGAAATTGATCTGGTCGATCTTCGTACGGTCGCCTTCGTTGATGACGAAGGCAACGTTGAGACGGCCTTCACCGACGTCGAAGGTCTGGGTCGTGACGGTGACATCGCTGCGGCCGATCGAGGCGTAGGCGTCCTTGATCGTCTGGATGTCGCTCTCGATCATGACCTGATTGTACGGACCAAGCGGCTTGGTCTGGACGGATGCGGCGAGCTTCTCGTCCTTGATCTTGCGGTTGCCGTTGAAGACGACCTGGTTGACCAGCTGGCCTTCGGCGACGTTCACGACCAGGCTGCTGCCGGAGACGCTGATGCTCACATTGGAAAAGTAGCCGGTTGCATAAAGGTTCTTGATCGACTGATCGATGTCGGCGTTGCTGAAGCTCTTGCCGGGCTTGATCGTCAGGTTGGAACGAACGGTATCGGCGCCAACGCGGCCAGCACCCCGGACCACGATATTTTTGACGACTGCGGCCTCTGCCACCGTTGCGGACGCGATCACGACAGCTGCAGTACCGGTAACCACCAAACTCGTGGACAGTGCAACCGCTGACACCGCGTTCAAGAACTTTGAACCAGCCTTCATTTTTAACTTACCTTTTCCGTTGCCCCAAAGTCGCCCTACCCGACTCTGGCCACATGTGCCGTTTTAACCGCTTTTGCTTCACAAGCAAGATCGCGGGTTAAAATCCATTTACTTTCAAATCAGCAAGTGGCCTGGAGGCCACTATCGTTTGCAATTATCGTAAACAGTTGGTTTTTCCGACCGTCCCTTCGGTTAACCGACCAGTGAACTCAGATCGTTCCAGGTCGAGAACAGCATCAGCATCAAGACCATCACCAGGCCGATACGAAATGCAATTTCCTGCGTCCTCCCCCCAATCGGTTTACCGCGTAGTGCTTCGACTCCATAAAACAACAGATGGCCACCGTCCAGCACCGGAACCGGCATCAGGTTCAGCAATCCGATAGATACCGACAGCACGGCCGCCAACTGTAGCAAGGCAGCAACACCGAGCGTCGCCATCTGGCCTGATGCCTGCGCCACCCTGATGGGTCCACCCAGCTGATCGGCCTTCATCCGTCCCGTGACGATGTTCGAGATATAGTCGAACGTACCGGTGACGATGTGCCAGCATTGCTGCACGGCAGCACCAACCGCCGCGACCGGGCCAAACGACTCTGTGCGGAACTTGCCCACCTGCTCGTTGGTGATGACACCGATGAGGCCGACTTCCGCCTTGTTGCCGAACCGGTCGGTCATCTCCTGGAGCTTGGGCGTCAGCGGCACGGTGATCTCGCGACCATCCCGTTCGAGAACCACGGACATAGTGATTCCCGGACGCACGCTCACATAGCGCCGGATGTCATCGAAGGTGGAAATATGCACGCCATCGATGGAAACGAACCTGTCGCCCGGCACGATGCCTGCGGCCTGCGCCGCGCTGCCGGGCTGGACGTCGGCCACGACCGGATCGGCGACCGGCTTGCCATACAAGGTGAACATCACCGCGAAGACGAGAATGGCGAAGATGAAGTTGGCAATGGGTCCGGCGGCCACCGTGACCGCGCGCTTCCAGAGCTTGGCGCCGCTGAAGCTGCGGGCCCGCTCCTCATCCGTCATCGCCGCGAGCCCCTCCTGATCCGGTTTGCTCGCCGCATCCTCGTCGCCGAAGAAGCGGACATAGCCCCCCAGCGGGATCGCCGAAAGCTTCCAGCGCGTGCCGTGCCTGTCGGTGAAACCGGCAATCTCGGGACCGAAGCCGATCGAGAAGGCCAGGATCCGGATACCGGACCAGCGGCCCGCCAGATAATGCCCCATCTCATGGACGAAGACGATCAGCGACAGAACCAGCACGAAAGGCAGGATGTAGCTGATCAGGAAGCCGGGAACGCCCAGGATATTGTCGAGCATGCTTACACGATCCTTTCGGCCTCAGCCGCTGAGGCCAATCAGGTAGGCGCCGACGGAGTCGATTGCTCCGCCGCTTGCCGCATAGGCGGCGCCCATCAGAAATGCCGCGAAACAGGCAAATACCAGCCCATCCACCCGATCCATGACGCCGCCGTGCCCCGGGATCAGATGGCTTGAATCCTTTACGCCAAAACGGCGCTTCACGAAAGATTCGAACAGATCACCGGCCTGACTGCAGACGGAAAGCGCGAAGGCGATGGCAATGATCCAGAGGCCGGGCACGGCGAATTCCGCGTAGATGACCGCACAACCGGCCAGCACGCCAAAAACGGCGCCACCGACGGCGCCCGACCAGGTTTTGCCGGGGGAGATGCGCGGAGCCAGTTTGGGTCCACCGATCGCCCGTCCGGTGAAATAGGCAAGCACGTCCGTGCCCCACACGACCGCAAAGACGAACAGCATGGCCACGAAGCCGGGCTGGCTGTCGCCGCGGATGGCGGCAAGCGCGATCGACGACAGACCTGCATAGAGAATTCCGCCCGGCAGCCACCAGCTCCGCTTTCGCGCGATAACCAGCAGCGCGGCGGCCACGACGGCGCCGAGAAGAAGCGGAACGGCGTGGGAATCATCCCCGAAGAGAACGTTGAGCCCGATCACCGCAACGGATATCCAGCCCCAGGCATTGCCCTGAATGTCGACATCCGGCAGGCGCGTCACGGTCGACCATTCGTAATAGATCAGCAGGCCGATGGCGACCGCCATGATGCGGAACGGCAAACCGCCGAACCAGGTCAAGACGAGCACGACGGCAGCCATCAGGATGCCGGAGATGATTCTGAGCTGCAATTCCCGCTGCATCAGGTTCCCGCCATCTTGCCGGGTTCGGCGAGCGCGCCGAAGCGCCGGTTGCGCATGGCAAATTTCTTCAATGCCTCGACCAGCAGTGCCTCCGTGAAATCGGGCCAGAATTCCGGAATGAACACAAGTTCCGAATAGGCGGCCTGCCAGAGCAGGAAATTGGAAAGCCGCTCTTCGCCGCTCGTGCGGATGATGAGATCTGGATCGGGAATGCCGGCCGTGTCCAGCCGCGAGGAAATCAGGTCTGCGGTAATCCTGTCCGCTGACAACAGGCCTTCCTCGACGTCCTTGGCGAGTGAAACAACCGCACGAGTAATCTCGTCGCGCGAGCCGTAGTTGAAGGCGATCACCAGCGTCAGGCCTGAATTGTTGCGCGTCGTCTCTTCCGCTTCGAGCAGCAGCGGCAGGATGTCGCCGCGCAGGCCCGTCCTGTCTCCGATGATGCGGATGCGGACATTCTCGTTGTGCAGTTCGGCGAGGTCGCGACGGATGAAAAGCTTCAGGAGACCGAGAAGATCGTTGATCTCCGTCTCCGGCCGCCGCCAGTTCTCCGACGAGAAGGCGTAGAGGGTCAGATAGCGTATGCCGAGCCTGCCCGCAGCCCTGACCGCGTCGCGCACGGCCTCCACGCCCTTGCGGTGACCCATTGTGCGGGTAAGCCCCCGCGCATTGGCCCACCGCCCGTTGCCATCCATGATGATGGCCACGTGCTCCGGTACAGGCGGCACTAGAGGCTCAGACATTCGCTATCCATCGAACAGAGCGCGGTGTTGTTGTGCAGACCGCGCGCATTAGACCTGCATGATTTCCTTTTCCTTGTCGACGAGCAAGTGGTCGACCTGAGAAATCGTCTCGTCTGTCAGCTTCTGCACCCTTTCCGACTGCGTGCGGCTGTCGTCCTGGCTGATGTCGCCGTCCTTCTCCGCCTTCTTCAGGCCGTCCATGCCGTCGCGGCGCACGTGGCGAATCGCAACCTTTGCCTTCTCGGCATAATCATGCGCGACCTTGACCAGCGACTTGCGGCGCTCTTCGTTGAGTTCCGGCAGCGGAATGCGGAGGTTCTGGCCGTCGATGATCGGGTTCAGGCCGAGGTTGGATTCGCGGATCGCACGATCGACGGCGCCGACCATCTGCTTGTCCCAGACGTTGACGGCCAGCATGCGCGGTTCCGGCACGGTGATGTTGGCGACCTGGTTCAACGGCACGCGCGAACCATAGGCTTCCACCACCACCGGATCGAGAACGTTGGCAGAAGCGCGACCGGTGCGCAGCGAGGCAATGTCGCTCTTGAACGCATTGATCGCGCCTTCCATGCGGCGCTTCAGATCGTTGAAGTCAATCCCTTCACTCATGGTCATTCTCCTGTCTAGTCTCGGGCCGCCCGTCACGCGGGCGTTGCCCCAAAATCATTGTCAGTTGTCGGAAACGATCGTCTTGCGACCGCCGCCCCTCAGGATATCGGCAAAGCCACCCTTCTCGTGGATCGAGAAAACGATGATCGGAATGGAGTTTTCTCGCGCCAACGCAACGGCGGCGACGTCCATTACGGCCAGGCCGCGGTTCAGCACCTCGTTGTGGGTCAAGTGATCGAAGCGCGTGGCGGTCGGATCCTTCTTCGGATCGGCCGAATAGATGCCGTCGACCTGCGTGCCCTTGAAGATCGCCTCGGCGCCCATTTCGGCGCCGCGCAGCGCCGCTGCAGAGTCGGTCGTGAAGAACGGGTTGCCGGTGCCGCCGGCGAAGATCACCACGCGACCCATCTGGAGATGGTAGAGCGTCGCGCGCTGGGAGAAGCTTTCGCAGAGTTCCGGCATGGCTATGGCGGAGAGCACGACGGTATCGACGTTGAGCTTGCGCAGCGACGTCGCCAGCGCCAGCGCGTTGATCACGGTTGCCAGCATGCCCATGTGGTCGCCGGTTACCCGGTCGCCGCCCTTGGAGGCGACGGCCACGCCGCGGAAGATATTGCCACCGCCGACCACCACGCCGACCTCGACGCCCATGGCCTTCGCCTCGGCAATGTCGGAGGCGATCCGGTCGGCAACCGCGACATCGATCCCGAACCCCTGGCTGCCCATCAGCGCCTCGCCCGAGGCTTTCAACAGAACGCGTTTATAAAGCGGCTGCACGGACATGTGATCTCCCGAATTTCGATTTCAAAGCCGGATACACGAAGGGCATCGCGTTGTCACGCGATGCCCTTCGTTTTCCATCAAGAAACGGTTTGAACCGTCAATCAGCCCTTGGCGGCTGCTGCAACTTCGGCTGCGAAGTCGCTCTCTTCCTTTTCAACGCCTTCGCCGAGCAGCAGGCGGGCAATGCCGGTCACTTCGATCGCGGCGCCGGCTTCCTTTTCGGCTTCCTTCAGCGCTGCGGCGACGGTCAGGTCCGGATTGATGACGAAAGCCTGCGAGAGAAGGGCGACTTCTTCGAAGAACTTGCGCATGCGGCCTTCGACCATCTTCTCGATGATGGCTTCCGGCTTGCCGGATTCGCGGGCCTGCTCGATGAAGATCGCGCGTTCGCGGTCAGCGGCTGCCTGATCGACGTCTTCGGCGCGAACGGCGAGCGGTGCCGTTGCGGCAACGTGCATGGCGACCTGACGGCCGATCGAACTCAGGACGGCCTTGTCGCCAACCGACTTCAGGGCGACCAGAACGCCGAGCTTGCCGATGCCTTCGCCGGCAGCGTTGTGGATGTAGGTGGCGACGACGCCGTGCTCGACTTCGAGCATGGCCGAACGACGCAGAGCCATGTTTTCACCGATCGTGGCGATGGCGTCCTTGACCGAGTCGGCAACGGACTTGCCGGTTGCCGGGTAGGTCGCGGCCGAAATCGCCTCGACGGTACCGTCGGTGTCGAGCGCAACTTCGGCAATGCCGCGGACGATGTCCTGGAAGGCATCGTTGCGGGCAACGAAGTCGGTTTCGGAGTTGACTTCGACGAGAACAGCCTTGTGGCCGGCAGTCGCAACGCCGATCAGGCCTTCAGCAGCCGTGCGGCCCGACTTCTTGTCGGCCTTGGCAATGCCCTTGGCGCGCAGCCAGTCGATTGCGGCTTCCATGTCGCCGTTGGTTTCGGCAAGCGCCTTCTTGCAATCCATCATGCCTGCGCCGCTCTTCTCGCGCAGTTCCTTCACCATAGCTGCGGTAATGTTGCTCATGTAATGCCTCTTTCAGCGTTCGGCGGGTGCCCTGCCCTCTATCCCTTTCGGGTGAACCGGCACCGCATTTCGTTTTGGGCACGACTGTACCCGGAAGTATGACGGCGTGATGACAGTGGCGTCGCCTGAATGGCGTTTGCCGGCCGGACATCAGGCCAGAAATGGAACAAGGCCGCTGGCGCTTTCAAAAGACACTGCAAACGGCCTTGCCCGGGATATGCTGAACTTTCGATGGCGGACATTCTTCGCGAACGTCCGCCATATCGCCGGATCAGGCTTCTGCTTCGCCTTCCAGGGCGGGCTCGACCGGAACTTCTTCCGAAGCACCGAGGTCGCGGCCGGAAGCGCCCTGCTGGCGCGCGATGCCGTCGATGGCAGCGCGAGCGATCAGGTCGCAGTAGAGAGCGATTGCGCGCGAGGCGTCGTCATTGCCCGGGATCGGGAAGTCGACGTGGTCCGGATCGCAGTTGGAGTCGATGACTGCAACGACCGGGATGCCAAGACGCTTGGCTTCTTCGATCGCGATCTTTTCCTTGTTGGTGTCGATGATGAACATCAGGTCCGGAACGCCGCCCATGTCGCGGATACCGCCGAGAGCCTTTTCAAGCTTCTCGCGTTCGCGCTCGAGGTTCAGGCGCTCCTTCTTGGTGAAGCCCTGGGCGTCGGAAGCCAGGATCTCGTCGACCTTGCGCAGACGTGCGATCGAGTTGGAGATGGTCTTCCAGTTGGTCATCATGCCGCCGAGCCAGCGGGAATTGACGTAGTACTGGGCCGAACGCTTGGCGCTGTCGGCGATGATTTCGGACGCCTGGCGCTTGGTGCCGACGAACAGAACGCGGCCGCCACGGGCGACGGTGTCGGACACGACCTGCAGGGCGCGCGACAGCATCGGAACGGTCTGACCGAGGTCGATGATGTGGATGTTGTTGCGGTCACCAAAGATGTACGGCTTCATCTTCGGGTTCCAGCGGTGAGTCTGGTGACCAAAATGGACGCCTGCTTCAAGCAGCTGGCGCATGGAAAAATCGGGCAATGCCATGCCTTGTTACTCCTTTTCCGGTTGAACCTCCGTAAAGCAATGAACACCGCTTGGAACGGCGCCACCGGCGGAAAGGACCGGATTTCTCCCGGACATTCCCAAGCTCCACGTGTGGAATGGTCGTGCCGTTACCGGCTCCGGCCCGGAAAATCAAGTCTTGGCAGCGAAAAAACAGGACGTTCGTGACGATTCAGTCGTTTGGCGTCACTTGCACAGGGTGACGTTGGTCTTCAGGCCATCGAGGCGGCTCAGACGACCTCCGAGCACGAAGTCGCCGTAGTCCATGGCGATATCGTCAACGATGCCGTTTTCAAAAAGCCGGAACGACATCCGGTAGACCGGCATGGCGTCATGGCTGTTGTTGTCCTTGTAATAGGCGATCGTCACCGGCCAGGACGGCACGGTGTCGAGCAGGCGTTCGTCCACCGGCCCCTTGCCGGGTACATCGCCGGCATCCGCGACATGACCGATCTGCTTGCCGATGACGGTCGTGGTCAGCAGGCTTTCGGCGGCATCGTCCGTGCCGTCGAAAAGCCGGGACTGCACGAGCGTCTTGCCCTGCTTGGCCTCGCGGATCACTTCCATCAGATGTTCGGTCGGAAACTGGCTGGCGGCGAGCTCCACGGACTTCTTCTCCGGCTGGGACAGCTTGACACTCAGCGCGTCCGGCTTCTCATGCGCCTCACCCTTGACCTCCTTGTCCAGCTGCGAGCCGGTGAAGGATTTCGTCTGGAAGGCGAAGTCGCCAGTGCTGGGGTTTTCGAAGGTGATGCTCTGCTGGTCGCTCGTCTTGGTGTCTTCATCAGTGGTGATGCGGGTGACGAAACGAAACTTCGTCGAATAGCCCTTGCAGCTGGAACCGTCGAATTCATAGACCATCCGTCCGGCCATTCCGGATATGCCGGAGCGCTCGGATGCGCGCAGCAGACTGATGTCGTAGACGGCACGGTGCGGCGCGAGACCGGCATTCTGGTTTGCATCATCGACGGCGGCGAAGGCTGCGACCTGAGAACAGGACAGAGCCATGGTGACAGTGGCGGCCAGGCGCAGATGATGCATTCAATTCCTCCTGTTGGACTCACGCCCGATGCGATAGAAGCAATCAGCCGTCCGGCATAAAAGTCTGCCGTTCCTCGAACACTGTACAGCAAAAAAGGGAGTCAACAAGTGTCCGCGACAATTACAGCCCGCCTTAAGGAAATGGGATACGAACTTCCCGTCGCCGCTGCTCCGGCGGCCAACTATGTTCCCTATGTCGTCAGCGGCAACCTTCTCTATCTTTCCGGCCAATTGCCGATGGAAGGCGGCAAAATTGCGGTGACCGGCCTTGTCGGCCGCGATCAGGACGTCTCCGCCGCGCAGCGTGCGGCAGAGCTTTGCGCCCTCAACATTCTCGCTCAGGCCAGCGCTGCGCTCGGCGGCGACCTTTCCCGCATCAAGCGCGTGATCAAGCTCAACGGCTTCGTCGCCTCGACGCCCGATTTCACGGAGCAGCACCTCGTCATCAACGGTGCCTCCAACCTGATCGCCAATGCGCTGGGCGAACCCGGCAAACATGCCCGCGCCGCCGTCGGCATGGCCGCCCTGCCGATGAACGCTTCGGTCGAAATCGACGCCATCATCGAGATCGAAGCATGAGCGACATCGGCTGGCTGACCGAACGACCGATCGCCCATCGCGGCTATCACGACACCAACAAAACCGTCTGGGAAAACACCCTTTCGGCCTTCCAGCGCGCCGTCGACGCGGGCTTTGCCATCGAGTGCGACCTGCATTACGCCTCGAATGGCGTGCCGGTGGTCTTCCACGACCATACGCTCGACCGTCTCTGTGGCATTCCGGGCAATGTGCGCGAGCGCACGTCGGGCGAACTCGGCCTCCTGTCGATCGGCGGCACGGCCGACAAGGTGCCGACGCTCAAGCAGCTCTTGCAGCTGGTCAAGGGACGCGTTCCGCTCGTCATCGAGTTGAAGGGCAGCGAAGGCGACGACGAGGGTTTTCCGGAAACGGTGCTCGAGGAGCTGGAAGGCTATGACGGTCCGGTGGCGCTGATGAGCTTCGACCACTGGCTGCTGAAGGATCTGAAGGCGCTCGGTTCGCCCCGTCCTGTCGGCCTGACGGCCGAAGGCGTGAAGCCCGAGGACTTCTTCAAGCACGACGAGGCGATGCAATACGGGCTGGACTTCATTTCCTATTGCGCTGCACACCTTCCCAATGCTTTCATTGAAGGACAGAAGAAGCGCGGTGTGCCGATCATCACCTGGACGGTGCGCGACGAATACGGGCGACAGCAGACAGCGCTTTACGCAGACCAGATGACCTTCGAAGGTTTCGATCCAAGGGAAGTAGCCGGCGTTTCATGACCGGAACGGTATCCATTCGTGTCGAGCAGAGCTTTCCGGCCATTTCGCCGGAGGGCTGGGGGCGTCTTTCGGGCGCCTCCAAGGGCCAGGAAACGCCCTACAATCCCTTCCTGTCGCATGCGTTCCTGTCGTCTCTGGAGGAGTCCGGATCAGCGACACGGCGGACCGGATGGCTGGGTCACCACCTGGTGATGGAGACCGACGCCGGTGAACTTCTCGGCGCCCTTCCCTGTTACCTGAAGAGCCACAGCCAGGGAGAATACGTCTTCGACCATGCCTGGGCGGATGCCTTCGAGCGGGCCGGCGGCGATTACTATCCGAAACTCCAGTCGGCGATCCCCTTCACCCCGGCAACCGGGCCGCGCCTGCTCGCCGCAAGCGGCCAGGACAAGACCATGGTGCGCGAGACGCTGGCAGCCGGCTATGGCGAGGTCGCCACGCGCCTTGGCGTCTCCTCGGCGCATGCCACCTTCGTTCCGGAGGACGAGGTCGGCGTCTTCGAGGAGGCCGGCTTCCTGCACCGCACCGACCAGCAGTTCCATTTCATCAACGAGGGATACCGCGATCACGCGGACTTCCTCGACACGCTCGCCTCGCGGAAGCGCAAGGCGCTGAAGAAGGAACGGCGGGCGGCGCTGGAAGGCGGCATCGAGATCGACTGGCTGACCGGCAGCGACCTGACGGAAGAGATCTGGGACCAGTTCTTCGCCTTCTACATGGACACCGGCAGCCGCAAATGGGGCCGCCCCTACCTGACCCGCGAGTTCTATTCGCTGATCGGCGAACGCATGGCCGACGACATTTTGCTGGTGATGGCCAAACGCGATGGCCGCTATATCGCCGGCGCGATCAATTTTATCGGCGGCGACGTCCTCTTCGGCCGTCACTGGGGCTGCATCGAGGACCACCCGTTCCTCCACTTCGAAGTCTGCTATCACCAGGCGATCGACTTTGCCTTGGAAAAGAAGCTGAAGCGGGTCGAGGCCGGCGCGCAGGGCGAACACAAGCTTGCCCGCGGCTACGTGCCGGTGACCACCCATTCGGCCCATTACATCGCTCACAAGGGCCTGCGCGATGCCGTCGCCAACTATCTCGTCCACGAGCGCCAGGACGTCGAGCACATGGGCGAAATCCTAACGGCGCACAGCCCGTTCAAGAAGGGCGCGCCCGAGCAGGATTGATCCACCCACCACACCCGCCACTATCCGCTTGAAGGCCTGCCCGTCGGCTTGATAGACAGGAGCAAACGAGAACAGGGAGAGAGGCACCATGCCGAAGAGCCAAGTCTACGACGCCGACAATATCTTTGCGAAGATCCTGCGCGGTGAAATCCCATCGCATCGCGTCTACGAGGATGCCGACACGGTCGCGTTCATGGATGTCATGCCGCAGGGTACGGGCCATACGCTGGTCGTGCCGAAGGCTCCGTCCCGCAACCTTCTCGACGCCGACGCGCGCACGCTCGAAAAGCTGCTGCCGGTCGTGCAGAAGATCGCCGTCGCCGCCAAGGTCGCCTTCGAGGCCGACGGCGTGCAGATCGTCCAGTTCAACGAGGCGCCGGCCGGCCAGTCGGTGTTCCACCTGCATTTCCACGTCATCCCGCGCTTCGACGGCATCCCGCTGAAGCCGCACACCGGGACGATGGAAGACAACACCGTGCTCGCCGCCAACGCGGAAAAGCTCAAATCGGCGCTTTGAAAGTGGGACGACGAGAATTGGCAAAGTTTGCCATTTGCTTTGACTGTCCTCCCGATCGGCTCTATCGTGCCTCGGTAATCTGGAGGCTCTCATGGCAACGATGAATGTGTCACTGCCCGAACAGATGAAGTCCTGGGTGGAAGAGCAGGCCAGCAACGGCCGCTACAGCAATTCAAGCGACTACGTGCGAGACCTGATCCGCAAGGATCAGGAGCGCCATCAGGCACTGGCAACTCTTCAGGCGGCCGTTAGCGAAGGCGTCGAAAGCGGCGAGCCGAAGCCATTCGATGCTGCGACCTTCAAACAGCGCATGCGTGAAGGTCATGGAGCCCGATAAATCCAGCGGCTTCAGGCTTTCGCCAAAGGCCCTGCAGGATATCGAAGACATCTGGCGCTACACGGCGGAGACATGGTCGCTCGATCAGGCTGATCGCTATATCGATGAACTTAACAGTATTTTCGTACTTCTGGTTCGGTCGCCGAAGCTGGGGCGTCAATACAGCGACATTGAGCCGCCCGTGCACATCCACGTCCACAGATCGCATCTGATCGTCTATTTGCCGGAGCAAGGCGGAATCGTCGTGCTGCGTGTTCTCGGCGGACGGCAAAACTGGCACGCCATACTCAAGGCGATCGATCCCTGATGTGCCCTCAGTAACCCAGCACGTAGAGCCCGGCGATCAGCAGTCCCAGACTGGCGGCGATGCCGATGGCCGGCTTGCGGCCAGTGGCGAGGAAGATGCCGAAGCCGATGACGGCCGAACCGAGGCGCAGCCAGAGCGGCGTGCCGGCAAGCGTGCCCGAGGGAAACAGGATCAGTTTGGCGATCACGGCAGCCACGAGAGAAGTGGCGACCGCCCTCACCCATTGCAGGCTCTCGGAATTCTCGTCCAGCCGGTTGCCGATCAGCACGCCGAGCCAGCGCCAGATGTCGGTCGCAAGCCAGCCGGCAATCAGGATGAAGACATAGGGCCACCACCAGGGTCCGGGCACCATCATCAGCGCGTCCCCCAGCCCTTGCGCCGCACGCGGTCGATGACATAGGCGGCGGTGCCGCCGGCGAGACCCGCATAGAGGATGTCGAAACCCGGCGCGAGGATGGTGAAGACGGGACCGGCAACAAGGCCGGTCAGCAGCGCGATGTTGACCACCGGATGCTGCGCCGAAGCCCAGAGAGAGGTCAGGAAGTAGATCGGCGTCAGGAAGAACAGCGCACCGGCGAGGATCGGCGGCAGATCGGAGACGACGCCGAAACAGACGGTCACCAAGATGATGTTGGCGGTCGTCAGCGTCATGCCGAAACCGGCAAAGAAGGCGATCCGCCGGTCGCGCGGCACATCCTTGATGCGCTGCATGGTGAACACCCAGGCGGTCACCGCGATGAAATGCGACAGGAACAGGAGAAGCCATGTCGGCGTGCGTTCCGTCTTGATCTCGGGGATCAGGGCGGCGACCATCGGCATCAGTCGGATGGCCGAGAGCGCCACGGCGATGAAGCTCGCCAGCAGGCCGGCCCCGCCGGTCGCCGAGCCGACCAGGATCATCTTGGACGGCAGCGCCCAGACGGCGCCGACCATGAAGGCCGCCTCGCCGCGGCTCACACCCGATTGCACGGCAAAGGCGCAGAAGCCGACGAAAGACGACATCAGGATCAAGGCCGGCAACGAATAGATGCCGCGCATGCCGGTCGCAAACCAGTATGCGTTCGATCGTCCGGCCGTCGTCGCTGTCGCCATTTCCATGGATAAGTCGTTAGCTCAAAACATAAATGCCGGGCAAGAGAGCCCGGCATTTTAATTTGTGACCCTTACGATTCGGGTGGCGATTACTTCTTCGCGGACGCCTTGGAGGACCGCTTCGGCTTGGTCGCCGTTTCGCCATCCTTGTCGCCCTTGGGGTCGTCGAGATCCGGCTCGGCCTCGCTCGCGACCTCTTCCTTCTTGGGCTGGACGGGCGCGCCGTCCGGGATCGCCTCGAGGATCAGGCCGACGGATCCATCCGCCTTCTTGCCGGTCGTCACATGCACGACGCCGCCCTTCTTGAGCTTGCCAAACAGGATCTCGTTGGCGAGTTCCTTCTTGATATGCTCCTGAATGACGCGGGCGAGCGGACGCGCGCCCATCTTTTCGTCGTAGCCCTTCTCGGCCAGCCAGGCGATTGCGTCCTCTTCGAGATCGAAGGTGACGTTGCGCTCGGAGAGCTGGGCTTCCAGCTGCATGATGAACTTCTGCACGACCTGATGGATGATCGACGTCGGCAGCGGAGCAAACGGGATCGTCGCATCGAGACGGTTGCGGAACTCCGGCGTGAACAGGCGGTTGAGCGCCTCCTCGTCTTCGCCGGTGCGCCTGGACGAGCCGAAGCCGATCGCCGACTTCGACATTTCCGATGCGCCGGCATTCGTCGTCATGATCAGGATGACGTTGCGGAAGTCGATCTTCTTGCCGTTGTGATCGGTCAACGAACCGTGGTCCATGACCTGCAGCAGGATGTTGAAGATGTCCGGATGCGCCTTCTCGATTTCATCGAGCAGCACGACCGAATGCGGATGCTGGTCGACGCTGTCGGTCAGAAGGCCGCCCTGGTCGAAGCCGACATAGCCGGGAGGCGCGCCGAGCAGTCGCGAGACCGTATGGCGTTCCATGTATTCCGACATGTCGAAGCGCAACAGTTCGACGCCGAGCGACGACGCCAGCTGCTTGGCGACCTCGGTCTTGCCGACGCCGGTCGGGCCGGAGAAGACATAGGCGCCGATCGGCTTGTTCGGCTCGCGAAGGCCCGCCCGGGCGAGCTTGATCGAGGTCGAGAGCGCCTCGATCGCCTTGTCCTGACCGTAGACGACAGAACGCAGTTCCTGCTCGAGATTGGCAAGCACCATCTCGTCGTCCTTCGACACCGTCTTCGGCGGGATGCGGGCCATGGTCGCGATCGTCGCCTCGATCTCCTTCTCTGTGATCATCTTGCGGCGGCGCGAGGCCGGCAGAAGCATCTGTGCGGCACCGGTCTCGTCGATGACGTCGATCGCCTTGTCCGGAAGCTTGCGATCGGAGATGTAGCGGGCCGACAGTTCGACAGCCGCCTTGATCGCCTCGTTCGTATAGCGAAGGTTGTGATACTCCTCGAAATACGGCTTCAGGCCCTTCATGATGGCGACGGCATCGTCGATCGACGGTTCGTTGACGTCGATCTTCTGGAAGCGACGGACGAGCGCCCGGTCCTTCTCGAAGAACTGGCGGTACTCCTTGTAGGTGGTCGAGCCGATGCAGCGGATGGCCCCGGAGGACAGAGCCGGCTTCAACAGGTTCGACGCATCCATCGCGCCGCCCGAGGTGGCGCCGGCGCCGATCACCGTATGGATCTCGTCGATGAACAGCACGGCGCCCGGGAACTCCTCGAGTTCTTTGACGACCTGCTTCAGCCGCTCTTCGAAATCGCCGCGGTAGCGCGTGCCGGCCAAGAGCGTACCCATGTCGAGCGAGAAGATGGTCGCATCTTCCAGCGCTTCCGGCACCTTGCCTTCGACGATCCGCTTGGCAAGGCCTTCGGCAATCGCCGTCTTGCCGACGCCGGGATCGCCGACATAGAGCGGGTTGTTCTTCGAGCGGCGGCACAAGACCTGGATCGTCCGGTTGACTTCGGCCTCACGGCCGATCAGCGGGTCGATCTTGCCCTTCAGCGCCTTCTCGTTGAGGTTGACGCAATAGGCCTTCAGCGCATCCTGCTGCTTCTTCGGGCCGTCCTCATCGCCTGAACGGGAGGCGGACGGCTTGCTTTCGGCAGGACCGTCATCGGCACCACGCGGCGAACGCGGCTGGGAGGCGCCGGGGCGCTTGCCGATGCCGTGCGAGATGTAGTTGACCGCGTCGTAGCGCGTCATCTCCTGCTCCTGCAGGAAGAAGGCCGCATGGCTTTCCCGCTCGGCGAAGATGGCGACGAGAACATTGGCGCCGGTCACCTCTTCCCGTCCGGAGGACTGGACGTGAATGACTGCGCGCTGGATCACCCGCTGGAAGCCGGCGGTCGGTTTGGAATCCTCGTCATATCCGGTGATCAGATTGGCGAGTTCGGTGTCGACATAGTCGACCAGTGTTTTTCTCAGGGTGTCGAGATTGACATTGCAGGCACCCATGACCGCTGACGCATCCGGATCGTCTATCAAGGCGAGAAGCAGATGCTCGAGCGTCGCATATTCCTGATGACGCTCGTTTGCGTAGGTCAGTGCCTGATGCAGTGCCTTTTCCAGGCTCGGCGAAAATGTTGGCACGCTTGGTTCCTCACTTCTTTTCCATGACACATTGCAGCGGATGCTGGTGCTGGCGGGCGAAGTCCATCACCTGACTGACTTTGGTCTCAGCGATTTCGTAGGTAAAGACACCGCATTCTCCAACTCCGTGATTGTGGACATGAAGCATGATGATGGTCGCGCTCTCCCGGTCCTTCTGGAAGAACCGTTCGAGAATGTGGATGACGAACTCCATGGGAGTGTAGTCGTCATTGAGGAGAAGAACGCGATACAGACTGGGTTTCTTGGTCTTCGGTTTCGTCTTGGTGATGACAGAGGTCCCGCGCCCCGCGCCGTCGCCGCGGCCATCGTCATCTTGTTGCATAAGGATCGGCTCAGCGATCATTCTTTCACTTTCCTGTTGGCGCATGAGCGGCCGCCTGAATGGCTGCCGTTCAAATCATCCTACTAACTTAGATCATTGCCGCGAAATTTTAAGTCCCCATTTCGGCGCCGCGAACATATTTGCGTGTGGAATGTTGCAATTGGCCCTTCCAGAACGCCAAGAGGCCGGTCGCATCAAAGCAACCGGCCTCTCGAATGAGAACCGTCAAAGTCGGGTCGGCCGACCTTATCAGGCCGCGACGTATTCCTCAGCCTTGGCAACTGCGCCTTCGTACGGCTTGTAGGCCGTCTTGGCGAGGTCGGCATACATTTCGCTCATCTTGGTCGACTGAGCGACGAAGCCTTCGTAGGAGGACTTCAGGAAGCTGGTCTGCAGCTCCATCGCAGCTTCGATGCTGCGGGTGCCGGCGAGCGCTTCCATATGGGCAACGCCATCCTGGAAGGACTTCTTGGAATAATCGGCAGCTTCGGCAGCGATACCCTGAAAGCCCTTTGTGATGTCCGAATAGGTCTTCAGCATCGCATCCATGGCTTCCTTGCCCTTCAGGCTTGCTTCCTCGAAATTATACATGATGCAGTTCCTTTCGATAACGACTGTTGCTGATGGAGATAATGCATCGCACAATCAAAGTCAAGATTTTTTGTGCAATGCAGCAATTTGACGGGACGTGTTATCCGCACCGCCATTGTCCACGTGGCCTGCGTCAGGAAGATGACGTGAAAGCCGGGTCCGGCACCGCCGCGCCGCCGGCAGCAGCGACAAGGTTTCGCAGGTGACCCGGCGATACGGCGGCCGAAACGACGAAAGCCGGTGGCAGGACCACCGGCTTTCGTTTCGTGTTCATAAAGGTCTGACCGATCAGGGCCGGATCAGAGATCGATGTCGAGGATCGCCATCGAGAAATTGTAGGAGAGATCGCCGTCCTCGTCGTCGCGGAAGACGACGCCGAGGAACTCTTCGCCGAGATAGACTTCCGCCGAGTCGTCCTTGCGTGGACGCGCCTTGACGACCATGGTCGGATTGAAATTGCTCTTGAAATAGGCGTCGAGCTTCTTGATCTCTTCAGGTTTCACTGAACTTTCTCCATCGGGGTCCACAGATTTGCCGCGCTTCTCGCATGCAGGGTACGGGCTGTAAAGGCCCGATCCGGCCTGCGGCGGAAAAGCAGGGCCGATCAGTCGCCAGGCAGATGTGTCTGGTCCATGGACCGCGACGGCTCCGAGCAGCCGGCCTCGCCCACGACCTTGGCCGGCACGCCGGCAACGGTCGAGCTTGGCGGCACCGGCTTCAGCACCACCGAGCCCGATGCGATACGCGAGCAGCAACCGATTTCGATATTCCCCAGCACCTTGGCGCCGGCACCGATCAACACGCCGTTGCCGATCTTCGGATGACGGTCGCCGCTTTCCTTGCCGGTGCCGCCAAGGGTGACGTCCTGCAGGATCGACACGTTGTCGCCGATGACGGCAGTCGAACCGACAACCAGTCCCGTCGCGTGATCGAGGAAGATGCCCTTGCCCATCCGTGCGGCCGGATTGATGTCCGTCTGGAAGACGCTGGACGAGCGTGACTGCAGATAGAGCGCGAAGTCACGGCGTCCCTTGTGCCAGAGCCAATGGGCCAACCGATGCGTCTGGATGGCATGGAAACCCTTGAAGTAGAGCACCGGCTCGAGGAAGCGCGTGCAGGCCGGGTCGCGGTCATAGACGGCCTGGATGTCGACGCGCAGGGTGCTGCTCCACTCCGGTTCCTCGGCGAGCATTTCTTCAAACGTCTGGCGCAGAAGCGTCGCCTGCAGGTCGGGATGATCGAGCCGCTCGCAGATGCGATAGATGACGCAATCTTCGAGGCTCTTGTGATTGAGAACCGTCGAATACAGGAAAGCCGTCAGGACCGGATCGCTGAGCGCGGCGGCGCTGGCCTCCTGGCGCATGCTATCCCAGATCGGGTCCATCGACTTGACCTGTTCGGCCCTGCGGGCGTCGTGTTGTGCGACCATCGGTCGTCTCCTTGCTGGCAACGAGCATCGGCTCAATATAGAGGACGCCGGAGCTTTTACAAATAGCCGGCGCGAACGCGATTAACGGTCGGTTTGCATGCCGGCATGTCACTGACCGGAGACGCGCTCCAGAAACTCCAGAACGGCCTTCTTGAACACCTTGTCACCAACGGCCAGCATATGGTCACGGCCGGGAATGTCGAGCGCCACGGCATTGGGGATCAGGTCGGCGAGTTCCTGCGCCGAACCGGCGATATCGTCCTTTGTCCCGACGCCGATCAGCACCGGCAGATCGAGCTTGGCGATCTTCTCGCGGGAGACGAGATCCCGCGAGGTGGCGATGCAGGCGGCAAGCGCCAGACGGTCGCTCTTCGTCTGGTCGGCGAAGGCGCGGAACATGCGGCCGCGTTCATGCGTGACGTCGTCGATTGAGGCGGCAAGCAGGGCGTCGGCGATCGGGTCCCAGTCCCCAACCCCGTCGCACATGCCCATGCCGAGACCGCCGAAGATGACGGACCGCAACCGATGCGGATCGGAAAGCGCCAGGAAGGCCGAAATCCGCGCGCCCATGGAATAGCCCATGACATGCGCTTGGTGAATGCCGAGATGATCGAGGAGCGCCAGCGCATCACCGGCCATCATCTCCGGATGATAGACGGCGGGATCATGCGGCTTGTCGCTCCGGCCATGGCCGCGATTGTCGAGCGCGATCACCCGGTAGCCGGCATCGCCCAGCGTCTTCAGCCAGCCGGGATGCACCCAGTTGACCGTTGCGGTCGAGGCGAAGCCGTGGATCAGCAGGATCGGCTCCCCACTCGCGTCGCCTTCATCGAAATAGGCGATATTCAGGCCGTCATGGACGAAGGACGAAAAGCTCGGCGCATTGAGGTTCATGGCGTGACGGGGGCTCCGGTCTTGACGATCTGGCCGCTCTCGCCGGCCAGCGCTTGGAAGATGCGGTGAAAAACCACGGCGAACACGCGATTTCAACCCTACACATTTCAAATGATCGGCGATAATGTCCGGCGCAATCGATAACCGCTACGGAGACCATCATGGCCGGCCACTCAATTCCGCACTTCCAGAACGACGGCGGATACCGCGAAATCCAGATCGGCGTGAAGGAGTTCATGTGCACGGGCGCGTCCGTTCCCTTCGACCATCCGCACATCTTCATCGACATGGGCGACGACAACGAGAAGGTCTGTTCCTACTGCTCAACGCTCTACAAGTACAATCCGGCGCTGAAGGCGGACGAAACCGTTCCGGCCGGCTGCACCTTTCATATGAACGCCGCCTGATCAGGCGGTCTCCGGCCGCGTGGCGCCTGCCCCAGCGCCCCGGCCGCGACAAGAGAACGGCGGCACTTCCATGACCATCAAATCCGTATTGATCGCCGGCGCCGGCATTGCCGGCCTGACCGCGGCGCTCGCAATGGCGCGCGCCGGCATTTCCTCGCGCATCATCGAGCAGGCAGTCGACCTGCAGGAGGTCGGCGCAGGATTGCAGATTTCGCCAAACGCATCGCGGCTTCTGGCCGACGTCGGCGTTCTCTCGAGGCTGGAAAGCGTGTGGCTGGAACCGGAGGCGATCAACCTGGTCTCCGGCCAGTCGCTGGCGACACTGGCAAGTGTGCCGCTAGGAGCTGCCGGTCGCCGCCGCTGGGGCGCACCCTATGGCGTTCTGCACCGCGCGACGCTGCAGAAGGCGCTTGTCGAAGCCGTGCGGGACAATACGCTGTGCCGGCTGGAGCTCGGCCATCGGCTGGAACCTGAAACGCTTGAGGCCGCGATGGCGGAGAGCGGCGCCGCCCTCCTTATCGGGGCGGATGGCGTATGGTCGCGGGTCAGAAGCCGCGTTCCCGGCGCGCCCGTGCCGCGTTTTTCCGGCAATGTCGCCTGGCGCTTCGTCGTGCCGGCCGATCAGGCGCCGGAAGTCCTGCGTCGCGATTCGGTAACCGCCCTGCTCGGACCCTCGGCGCACCTCGTCTGCTATCCGCTGAAGGAAGCCGGCGGCTTCAACCTCGTCGCCATCACCTCCGGCATCAATCCCGGCGAAACGTGGAACGCGCCCAGCGATCCGGCCGGCCGCGCCTTGATGGAGAGCGCATTCAGGAGTTGGCACGGCACGATCCGCAAGCTCCTCGGCGACGCCGAACGGCCCGTCTTCTGGCCATTGAACGAGGTTGGCTCCGGCCGCTGGCAGAATGGCGTCGACACCGTGCTGATCGGGGATGCGGCGCATGCGATGATGCCGTTTGCCGCACAGGGGGCTGCCATGGCGATCGAGGATGCGTTCGAACTCGCCGCCCTGGTTGCCCGCCTGCAGCCGGTCCCGGCACTGGCGACCTTCGAAAGCCGCCGCCGCGAGCGGGCCACAAAACTGTCGCGCCGGGCCGCCTTCAACAAGTTCGCCTATCACGCGACCGGTCCTGTCCGTATCGGCCGGGACCTCATCCTCTCCATGCGATCGCCGCAGTCACTTGCCGGAGATCTCGACTGGATCTACGGCTACCGGATCGGGGGCTGACGCCCCCGTCCCTCAGACCACCGCGGCTGCGGCAAGCCCCGCCTCGATGTCCTTCCTGATATCCGCGACATCTTCCAGACCGATCTGCAGGCGCAGCACCGGCCCTTCGGTCGGTGCCTTGCGGATCGTGCGGTCGGAGAGGTTGACGTGCACGGCGAGGCTTTCGAAGCCGCCCCAGGAATAGCCGAGGCCGAACAGCCGCAGGGCATCGAGGAAGGCATGCGCCTTGGCCTTGAAGCGGGCGGGGTCGCCGGCGGCCAGAACGATGGAGAAGATGCCGCTGGCGCCGGTGAAGTCCCGCTTCCAGATCTCATGGCCGGGGAAGCTTTCGAGCGCCGGATGGAGCACCCGCGCCACGTCGTCGCGCGTCTCCAGCCAGCGGGCAAGCTCCAATGCGCTGTCCTGGTGGCGTTCGAGGCGAATGCCCATGGTGCGTAGCCCGCGCAGGATCTGGTAGGCATCGTCGGGCGCGGCGCACATGCCGAGCGTGAAGTTGCCGTCCCAGAGACGGGGCCAGCATTCCTTGTTGGCTGAAACCGTGCCGAAGAGCACGTCGGAATGGCCGGACGGATACTTGGTCGCGGCATGGATTGAAATGTCGACACCATGGTCGAGCGGACGGAAGAAGAGCGGCGTGGCCCAGGTGTTGTCCATCGTCACGACAGCACCGTGGCGGTGGGCGACGGCTGAAATCGCGCCGATATCCTGCATCTCGAACGTGTTGGAGCCCGGCGCCTCGGTGTGGACGAGCTTCGTGTTCGGGCGCATCAGGGTTTCGATGCCGGCGCCGATTTCCGGGTCGTAATATTCGGCCTCGATGCCCAGACGCTTCAGCATGGTGTCGCAGAAGTGGCGGGTCGGACCGTAGACCGAATCAACGATCAGGGCGTGATCGCCGGAAGAGAGGAAGGCGAGGAACGGAACCGTGACGGCGGCAAGGCCGGACGGCAGCAGGATCGTCCCCTCGGAGCCTTCCAGCGCGTTGATCGCATCGGCCAGCGCATCGGAGGTCGGTGTGCCGCGCGTGCCGTAGGAATATTTCTGTCCGCGCGTCTCCATGGTGTGCGCATCGGGAAACAGGACCGTCGAGGCGTGGACGACCGGCGGATTGACGAATCCATGAAACTCGCGCGGATTGTTTCCGCTGTGCGCCAGGCGGGTGTTGATGCCGGCACCATCCAGCTTTGACTTCATATCGTTCATCGGGGTCTGCCTATCATAGAAAAACTGTGGATACGGGGAGGATGTCGATGTCAGACATGGCCCGGATGGACAGTCCCGTCAAGCGCGAGATGTCCCGGTAAACTGCCGTAACGTCAGATGGGCTGGAATGGCCGACTTGTCACTTTTTTATGCAGCAAACTGCCTCATTTGACGGTTTCTGCCTGTTTTGCCGCCTGTTTTTACCAAAAGCCGCAATTGCGAAGGCGAAATATTAGATAAGGGTTGACCCTCAGCATTTTTTGCGACTGTGATAGCGGTACTCGCACCGGGAGGTTTCGCGAGACGTGCGGGGCTGGTCTGAAAACGGATCGGCCTTGCGCCAAACAGTCTTAAGACAACAGACAAACATAAGGTTGGGAAAAATGAAAAAGACACTTCTGTCCGCCGCTCTCGGCGCAGCAGTCTTTGGCCTCGGCGCACACGCCGCTTCTGCTACGACGCTGGACGACGTCAAGGCCAAGGGCTTCGTGCAGTGCGGTGTGAGCCAGGGTATTCCGGGCTTCTCGAACCCGAACGACAAAGGGGAATGGTCTGGTCTCGACGTTGATTATTGCCGTGGCATCGCAGCCGCCGTCTTCGGCGACGCAACCAAGGCGAAGTTCACGCCCCTCTCCAGCAAGGACCGCTTTCCGGCCCTGCAGTCCGGCGAAGTCGACGTCCTGACGCGTAACACCACCTGGACGATCAGCCGCGACACCTCGCTCGGCTTCAACTTCCGTACCGTCAACTACTATGACGGCCAGGGCTTCATGGTGAAGAAGAGCCTCGGCGTTTCGTCCGCTCTCGAACTCTCCGGCGCCGCCGTCTGCGTTCAGACCGGCACGACGACCGAACTCAACCTCGCCGACTACTTCAAGGCCAACGGCCTCGAGTACAAGCCGGTCGTGTTCGAAAAGGAAGCCGATGCCACCGGCGCTTATGACGCCGGCCGTTGCGACGTCTACACCACCGACCAGTCGGGCCTCTATGCCATCCGTCTGACGCTGAGCAGCCCGGACGACAACATGGTTCTGCCGGAAGTCATCTCCAAGGAGCCGCTTGGCCCGGCCGTCCGCCAGGGCGACGACCAGTGGTTCGACCTCGTCAGCTGGGTTCACTACGCCATGGTCAATGCTGAAGAACTCGGCATCACCTCGGCCAATGTCGACGACATGAAGGCCAACGGCAGCCCGGACATCAAGCGTATCCTCGGTTCCGAAGAAGGCACCAAGATCGGTACCGATCTCGGCGTCTCCAACGACTGGGCCTACAACATCATCAAGCAGGTCGGTAACTACGGTGAAGTCTTCGCCCGCAACGTCGGTCCGGAAACGCCCCTGAAGATCGACCGCGGCATCAACGCACTGTGGACCAAGGGCGGCCTGCAGTACGCTCCGCCGATCCGCTAAGACAAGTTCATTACTGACTTGATGTGGGGAGGCAGTGGCAACGCTGCCTCCCCATGTGCAACCCCGCAAGGGCAATGAAGACTCCCGCAAAGGGAGAATAAGGGGAAAAGGCAAAATGGCTGACCATGCGTTAAGCTCGCCAAACGCCGGATCCAGCAGTGGCACGTCACTCATCTACGACCCGAAAGTCCGTGGGATTTTCTATCAGGTCGTCACCGTCGCCTTGCTGGTCCTTTTCGTCTGGACCGTGACGAACAACACCATTCACAATCTTCAGAAAGCCAACATCGCCTCAGGTTTCGGCTTCCTGAACGGCCGCGCCGGTTTCGATATCGGCCAGCACCTGATCGCATATTCCAGCGACTCGACCTATGGCCGGGCGCTCGTCGTCGGCATCCTCAACACCCTCCAGGTCGCGGTTTTCGGCATCGTCACTGCCTCGATCATCGGCTTCCTGGTCGGCATCGGTCGGCTGTCCCACAACTGGCTGATCGCTAAGATCTGCCAGGTCTATGTGGAAATCTTCCGCAACATCCCGCCGCTCCTCGTCATCTTCTTCTGGTACAAGGGCGTGCTGGCGATCCTTCCGCAGCCGAAGGATGCCATCAAGCTTCCCTTCGACATCTTCCTCAGCAACCGCGGGTTTGCCTATCCCAAGGCGATCTTCGGCGAAGGCATGTTGTTCGTGCTCGCGGCCTTCGTGATCGGCATCATCGCCGCGATCGTCGTCTCCCGCTGGGCGACCAAGCGGCAGATGGCGACCGGACAGCAGTTTCCGAAGGGTTGGGCCAGCCTGGGCCTGATCATCGGCCTGCCGATCCTGGTCTTCCTCGTCATGGGCATGCCGGTCACCTTCGACATTCCCGTCGCCGGCCGCTTCAACCTCCAGGGCGGATCGCTGATCGGTCCGGAGTTCATGTCGCTCTACCTGGCGCTTTCCTTCTACACGGCAGCCTTCATCGCGGAAATCGTCCGCGGCGGCATCAAGGCGGTCGCCAAGGGCCAGACGGAAGCCGCCAATGCACTTGGCTTAAGGTCCGGCGTCACCACGCGGCTGATCATCATCCCGCAGGCGCTCCGGATCATCATTCCGCCGCTGACCAGCCAGTACCTGAACCTCACCAAGAACTCCTCGCTCGCCGTCGCCGTCGGCTTCGCCGACGTGGTGGCCGTCGGTGGGACGATGCTGAACCAGACCGGCCAGGCCGTCGAAATCGTCGGACTGTGGCTGTTGATCTACCTGTCGATGTCCATCAGCACGGCGATGTTCATGAACTGGTTCAACGCCAAGATGGCACTGGTCGAGAGGTAAGCACATGGCTACGAAAAACCTTGCCTACGTGCGTGGCGAAATGGCACCGGCCCAGCCGGCGCCATCCAGCGCCGTCGGCCCCATTCACTGGCTCCGCGAGAACCTGCTGGCAACGCCCAAGGACGTCGTACTGACGATCGTCGCCCTGGCGCTGCTGGCCTACATCCTGCCGGGCATCATCGACTGGCTGCTGATCAATGCCGTCTGGACCGGCAGCGATCGTACCGCCTGCGCCACCATCGCGCAGGGCGGCGTCCTGCCGGACGGCCAGAGCGGCGCATGCTGGGCCTTCGTCGGTGCGAAATTCCAGCAGTTCATCTTCGGTCGCTATCCGTATGTGGAGCGCTGGCGGCCGATGCTGGTCATGGCGATGTTCGTCGTGCTGCTGATCCCGATGCTGATCCCGAAGGCGCCGTACAAGGGCTGGAACGCGTTTCTTCTCTTCCTGGTGCTGCCCTTCGTGTCGTTCTTCCTGCTGCTCGGCGGCTTCGGTCTCCCGCACGTGGAAACGCCGCTCTGGGGCGGACTGATGATCACCCTGATCCTGTCCTTCTTCGGTATCGTTGTCTCGCTGCCGGTCGGCATCGTGCTGGCACTCGGACGACGGTCGAACATGCCCGTCATCCGGCTGCTCTGCGTCGTTTTCATCGAGGTCATCCGCGGCGTTCCGCTGATCACGGTCCTGTTCATGGCGAGCGTCATGCTGCCGCTGTTCCTGCCTGACGGCTGGACCTTCGACAAGCTCCTGCGCGCGCTCATCGGCGTGTCGCTGTTTTCGTCCGCCTATATGGCGGAAGTGATCCGCGGCGGCCTGCAGGCCATCCCGAAGGGTCAGTTCGAAGGCGCCGATTCGCTCGGGTTGAGCTACTGGCAGAAAATGCGGCTGATCATCCTGCCGCAGGCCCTCAAGCTTGTCATCCCGGGCATCGTCAACACCTTCATTGGTCTGTTCAAGGACACCTCGCTCGTCTCCATCATCGGTATGTTCGACCTGCTCGGCATCGTCACGCTGAACTTCTCGGACGCGAACTGGGCGACCCCCGTGACGCCGATTACCGCCTTTGTCTTTGCCGGCATGGTCTACTGGATCTTCTGCTTCGGCATGTCGCGGTATTCGCAGTTCATGGAACGTCACCTCGACACCGGTCACAAACGCTAAAAACCTCAGGGGAATACTGAAATGGCACAAGTTCAAACAACTGGCGCTGCCAAGCCCAAGACCGATACGGCCATCGAAATCACCGGCATGAACAAGTGGTACGGCGAGTTCCACGTGCTGCGTGACATCAATCTGAAGGTGACGTCGGGCGAACGCATCGTCATCGCCGGTCCGTCGGGCTCCGGCAAGTCGACAATGATCCGCTGCATCAATCGTCTGGAAGAGCACCAGAAGGGCAAGATCGTCGTCGACGGCATCGAGCTGACGAACGACCTGAAGAAGATCGACGAAATCCGACGGGAAGTCGGCATGGTGTTCCAGCACTTCAACCTCTTCCCGCATCTGACGATTCTGGAAAACTGCACGCTGGCGCCGATCTGGGTGCGCAAGATGCCGAAGCGTGAGGCCGAACAGATCGCCATGCACTTCCTCGAGCGCGTCAAGATCCCGGAACAGGCCAACAAGTATCCGGGCCAGCTCTCCGGCGGTCAGCAGCAGCGCGTGGCGATCGCCCGCTCGCTGTGCATGAAGCCGAAGATCATGCTGTTCGACGAACCGACCTCGGCGCTCGACCCGGAAATGGTCAAGGAAGTGCTCGACACCATGGTCGGTCTCGCCGAAGAAGGCATGACCATGCTGTGCGTGACCCACGAAATGGGCTTTGCGCGCCAGGTCGCCGATCGCGTCATCTTCATGGACCAGGGGCAGATCGTCGAACAGAATTCGCCGGCCGAATTCTTCGACAATCCGCAGCACGAGCGCACCAAGCTCTTCCTGAGCCAGATCCTGCACTAGTCTGCGGCTTTAATTCAGGCATTACGGCGGGGCCTTCACAGGCCCCGCTTTCGTTTGCGTGCAGAGTTCCCTTCCCGCCCGCCCCGGCAGTTGCGGTCGTGCCAGCCTCATGCATACTGCCCCCTCCAGTTGACCCGTTCCCGGAGGCACCATGTCCCACCATCTCAAGTTCTTCATCGACGGCGCATGGGTGGACCCGGACGAGGCGCGGACGCTCGACGTCATCGATCCGTCGACAGAGGAGCCCTTCACGCAGATTGCGATTGGCGGGCCGGCCGACGTCGACGCTGCGGTGGCGGCGGCCAGACGGGCGTTCGAGACGTTTGCCTTCAGCACGCGGGAAGACCGCCTCGCGCTGCTCAAGCGGATCCTCGCGGCCTACAACGACCGCTTCGAAGACATCGCTCGGGCCGTCAGCCGGGAAATGGGGGCGCCGATCGCCTTTGCCCGCGACAGCCAGGCATGGGCCGGCCGCGCCCATCTGGAGGCAACCATTGCCGCCTTCGAAGCCATGCACTTTTCCGAAACGATCGGGACGACGACCGTTCTTCGCGAACCGATCGGCGTCTGCGCGCTGATCACGCCCTGGAACTGGCCATTGAACCAGATCGTCTGCAAGGTCGCGCCGGCTATTGCCGCCGGTTGCACGGTGGTCCTGAAGCCGTCCGAGATCGCACCGATCAGCGGCATCATCTTCGCCGAGGTCATGGAGGCCGCCGGGACGCCGAAGGGCGTGTTCAATCTGATCAACGGCACCGGCCCCGATGTCGGCCAGGTCATGGCCGGTCATCCCGACGTCGACATGGTGTCCTTCACCGGCTCCACGCGGGCCGGCATCATCGTCGCCCGAACGGCGGCAGACACCGTCAAGCGCGTCGCACAGGAGCTCGGCGGCAAATCGGCCAACATCATCCTGCCGGATGCCGATTTCGACACCGCCGTCACCGAAGGCGTGAAGGGTTGTTTCGGCAATTCGGGGCAATCCTGCGATGCCCCGACGCGCATGCTGGTGCCGAAGGACCGGCACGACGAGGCCCTGGCGCTCGCCAGGACCGCCGCGGAGGCTTTCACCACCGGGGATCCGCGCAAGGCGGAGACCGATCTCGGCCCGGTCGTCAGCCAGGTGCAGTACGACAAGATCCAGCGGCTGATCGAAGCCGGCATCGCCGAAGGCGCGACGCTCGTGACCGGCGGCCCCGGCCGGCCGGAGGGCCTCAATCGCGGCTACTATGTCCGTCCGACGGTCTTCGGCCATGTCACTCCCGACATGACGATCGCGCGGGAGGAAATCTTCGGACCGGTGCTCTCAATCCTCTCCTACGAAGACGAAGAGGAGGCAATCCGCATTGCCAACGACACGGTCTACGGGCTCGCCGCCTACATCCAGTCCGGCAACATCGAGCATGCCCGCGCGGTGGCAAAGCGCATGCGGGCCGGGTCGGTCTATCTGAACTATCCCGACTGGGACACGTTTGCGCCGTTTGGCGGCTACAAGCAGTCCGGCAACGGGCGCGAATATGCCGGCTGGGGCATCCACGACTTTCTGGAGATCAAGGGCGTCGTCGGCTGGGGGCAATGACGCTCCCGGAGCGTCGGGACGAATTCGCCACCGTTCAACTGTCTGTCGCCAATCAGCGCGCCGCCGTCCGGTTCAAGCCCTAGTTTCAGGCAGTCGGCATATGCCCGTCACAGAATCCCGCTAGATCACGATGATCGGCGGGATATCGTTGCGCTGGTCATATTGCATCGCAGCATGATTCTTGTTGATATGTGGAGGAATCACATTGTCAGCCACGGACACCACCATGAACCGATATGATCTCATCGTCATCGGCAGCGGCCCGGCAGGCCGTCGCGCTGCCATCCAGGCCGCCAAGCTCGGCAAGGATGTGCTGGTGGTCGAGCAGGGCCGCCGCGTCGGCGGGGTGTCCGTGCATACGGGTACCATCCCTTCCAAAACTCTGCGCGAAACGGCCCTCAACCTGACCGGCTGGCGCGAGCGCGGCTTCTATGGCCGCTCCTACCGGGTCAAGCAGGAAATCAGCGCCGAGGACCTGCGCATGCGGCTCCTGAAGACGCTGGACTATGAAGTCGAGGTGCTGGAGCATCAGTTTGCCCGCAACCACGTGCACCACCTGCGCGGCAAGGCGCATTTCGTCGATCCGCACACGCTGGAAATCGAGAAGAGCGATGGCGAGATCTTAAGGGTCGAGGGCAGAGCGATCCTGCTCGCGATCGGTACGCGGCCGTTCCGACCGGATTACATTCCCTTCGACAACGACGCCATCATCGACAGTGACGAGCTGCTGGAATTGAAGACCCTGCCCCGCTCCCTGGCAGTTATCGGCGCCGGCGTCATCGGCATCGAGTATGCGACGATCTTTTCGGCGCTCGACGTTCAGGTAACGCTGATCGAGCCGCGCAACACGATGCTCGACTTCATCGACAAGGAAATCGTCAACGACTTCATCTACCAGCTGCGCGACCGCAACATGAAGCTGATGCTCGGCGAAACGGCCGAGAAGATCGAGCGCGAGCCGGGCGGAAAATGCCGGATCACGCTGAAGACCGGCCGGCTGATCACCGCGGACATGGTGCTGTTTGCGGCCGGGCGCATGGGCGCGACCGATACGATCGGGCTGGAGGCTGCGGGCCTGACGGCGGACAGCCGCGGACGGCTCAAGGTCAATCCGACGACCTTCCAGACCGATGTGCCGCACATCTACGCCGCCGGCGACGTCGTCGGTTTTCCGTCGCTTGCCTCGACCTCGATGGAACAGGGGCGGATTGCCGCCCGCCATGCGGTCGGAGCGAGCCATGCCGATCCGCCGCACTATTTCCCCTATGGCATCTATGCCGTGCCGGAAATTTCCACCTGCGGCCTGACGGAGGAAGAAGTAAAGGAGCGCGGCATTCCCTATGAATGCGGCATTGCGCGTTTCCGCGAGACCTCCCGCGGCCATATCATGGGCCTCGACACCGGTCTCCTCAAGCTGATCTTCTCGCTGAAGACGCGCCGCCTGCTCGGCATCCACATCGTCGGCGAAGGCGCGACCGAGCTCGTCCATATCGGCCAGGCCGTGCTCAACCTCAAGGGAACGGTCGAATACTTCGTCGAGAACACCTTCAACTACCCGACGCTGGCGGAGGCCTACAAGATCGCCGGTCTCGACGCCTGGAACCGCATGGGCGAGCTGCGCGACGAAGCCAAGGCAGCGGAATAAGCCAGAACACACCTCTGCGAGGTAATTGCATGCAAACGGCCTCCCGCATACGGGAGGGAGGCCGTCTGTATTTGGGCGACTTGCCTTGTGCTCAGGCGGCGTTCTGACGGCGCGGCTTGTGATTGGCTGCATCCGAACCCGGTTCGCGGATCGTACCGCGCCGGTTGAGCTTGAAGCGATTGACCAGTTCGGCAAGGCGCGCCGCTCCAGAGGCAAGACGCTCGCTGATGTGGGCCGTATTGCCCACGAGGCCGGAGTTCTGCTGTGTCATCTGGTCGAGCTGGTTGACCGCGGAGTTGATTTCTCCGAGGCTCGTCGACTGTTCTCTGGCCGCCGTGTTGATGGCATCGACATTGCGGTCGATGGCTTCGACCAACTCTTCGATCTTCTTCAGCGCCTCACCGGTTTCGCCGACGAACCGGACCCCCTCGCCCACTTCCTTTGACGAATTGTTGATCAACCCGGCAATTTCCTTGGCAGCGTTCGCCGATCGTTGCGCCAGGTCGCGGACCTCCTGCGCGACGACGGCGAAGCCCTTGCCCGCGTCGCCCGCACGCGCCGCCTCGACGCCGGCGTTGAGTGCCAGGAGGTTGGTCTGAAAGGCGATCTGGTCGATCACGTCGATGATCTTGCCAATCTCCTGCGAGGCACTCTGGATCCGGTTGATTGCCTGGATGGCATTCCCCACGACGTCTACCGACGCGGAGGCAGCCTTGCGGGCATCGCCGACCAGGCGGCGCGTCTCATGGGTGCGCTCGGAGGATTGACGGACCGTCACGGTAATTTCCTCCAGCGCGGCCGATGTCTGCTCCAACGCCGCGGCCTGCTGCTCGGTGCGCCGTGCCAGGCCTTCAGAGGCGCTGCTCATCTGCTGGCTCTCGCCGGCAAGGTCATTGGTCTGCTTGAGAACCTCAACCAGCGTCTCCTGGAACTTGGCGATCGACGTGTTGAAGTCTGTGCGCAGATGGTCAAATTCCGGAATGAACGGCTCGTCGATCGTGATGCGGATATTGCAATCCGACAGGCGGTTGAGGCCGGCGCCGACCGCTTCCAACGCCTTGACGCGTCCCGAGACGTCGCTCGCAAACTTGACCACCTTGATCACGCGGCCGTCCGCGCCCATCACCGGATTGTACGACGCCTGGATAAAGACCTTCTCACCATTTTTGGCGATACGGGTAAACTGATCGGACTTGAAATGGCCGGCCGCCAGATCCCGCCAGAAAGCGGTGTATTGTGGATTGCGGACATAGTCCGCCTCGCAGAACATCGAGTGGTGCTTGCCGCGAATTTCCGACAGTTCGTAGCCGAATGTCTTGAGGAAATTGCCATTGGCGGTGATGATCTCACCCTTCGGTGTGAACTCGATGATGGCCTGGGCCCTGTCAAGAGCCTCCAACTTCCCCTCGTTCTCGATGCTCGCCAGCTTTTTGGCGGTGATGTCGGTGGCAAGCTTCACGATCCGGTAGGGCTTGCCACGCTTGAAGATCGGATTATAGGTGGCCTCGATCCAGACCTCACGTCCGCCCTTGCCATAGCGCTTGAACTGGCCTTGTTCGTATCGGCCCTCACCAAGCCTCTGCCAGAAATCCCGATAGGCATTCGATTCCGCTTCGGCAGGATCGACAAACAACCGGTGCTTCTTCCCGATGATGTCGGCACGTTGATAGCCGAGCGCATCGCAGAAGTTCTTATTGGCATTGAGGATCGTTCCGGTCAGATCGAATTCGATGACCGCATGGGATTTGTCAACGGCCGCCAGCAGCGACTTTTCATATCCGCCGAAATCAATTGGAAACATGGGCCTTTTTCACTCCATCACTTGTTGCTGGAGAGACTGTTATGTTTGCCTTACTAAGTCATTAACCAATTGTTTCACAATGAAAATAATTATCCGCCAGATGCCCTGCAAAAAGCACGTCAGATATCCGTCGCGACGGGGGCGAGGCAGAAACAATTTGGGAGGCCGAAGCCTCCCAAATGTCTGATCACTCAGCGGCGTCGTCCGCCTTCTTCTTTTTCGGAGCCGCCTTCTTCTTCGGAGCGGCTTCTTCTTCGCTGGCCTCGGCGGCGTCGGCTGCTTCAGCCTTTGCCTTCTTCGGGGCTGCCTTCTTCTTCGGCGCTGCCTTCTTCTCTTCCGAGCCTTCGGCTTCATCGTCGGCCATCAGCTCTTCCTTGCTGACGGTCTTGTCGGTGACCTTCACTTCGCCGAGCAGGTGGTCGACCACCTTTTCTTCGAAGATCGGGGCGCGCAGCGAGGCGGAAGCGCCGGGCGTGTTGCGGAAGAAGTTGATGATTTCCTTCTCCTGGCCCGGGAAGTTGCGCAGCTGGTCGTAGAGAGCGCGCTGCATTTCGTCTTCGGTCACTTCGATGCCGGCCTTTTCGCCGATTTCGGAGAGAACGAGGCCGAGACGGACGCGGCGTTCAGCAAGCTTGGTGTACTCCTCGCGTGCCTTTTCTTCCGTCGTGTCTTCGTCTTCGAAGGTCTTGCCGGACTGTTCCAGGTCGGTGTTGATCTGGCGCCAGATGTTTTCGAACTCGGCGTCCACGAGCGACTGCGGCGTGTCGAACTTGTAGAGTTCGTCAAGCTGGTCGAGGATCTGACGCTTGACCTTCTGGCGCGTGACCTGACCGTACTGGCCCTCGATCTGGCTGCGGACGATTTCCTTCAGCTTGTCGGCGGATTCGAGGCCGAGCTTGGAAGCGAGGTCGTCATTGATCTCGACTTCGCCCGGGGCCGCCACTTCCTTGACCTTGACGTCGAAGGTGGCTTCCTTGCCGGCAAGGTTTGCCGCCGGATATTCTTCCGGGAAGGTCACGGTGATGGTCTTCTCGTCGCCGGCCTTGACGCCGACGAGCTGATCTTCGAAGCCCGGGATGAAGCGGCCGGAGCCGAGAACCAGATCGGCATCTTCTGCAGCGCCGCCTTCGAAGGCTTCGCCGTCAACCTTGCCGAGGTAATCCATGGTGACGCGGTCGCCATTGGCGGCCTTGCCCTTCTTGGCTTCGAAGGAACGGGCGCTCTCGGCGATCTTGAGGATCTGCTCGGTAACTTCCTCTTCCTCGATCTCGACGACTTCGCGGGTCACCTTGATGCCATCGACCGACTTCAGTTCGATCGGCGGGATGACTTCATAGGAGAGCGTGAATTCGAAATCGGCTTCAGCGGACAGGATCTTGTCGGCTTCGGCTTCGTCTTCGGTCATGGCGACGGCCGGCTGGGTCGCAGACTTTTCGCCACGCTCGGAGAGGATTTCGGTCGGCTTTTCACGAACGATCTCGTTGACGAGTTCGGCCATGATCGACTTGCCGTAAACCTTCTTCAGGTGCGAGACCGGCACCTTGCCGGGGCGGAAGCCGTTGATGCGAACCTTGTCCTTGGCTTCCGCCAGGCGCTCGTTCATCTTCGCTTCCATGTCTTTCGCCGGAACGACGACCTTGATTTCGCGCTTCAGCCCTTCAGCGAGCGTTTCGATAACCTGCATTGTCTTACCTTCACTTCGTAGCGGCCGTGACGGGACAGCCGATCGTTTCTCTGCCGATGCGGGAGCGTCCGTCCTGCCGCGACGTGTCAAATTCCTAGGCATTCCAGCGGGCTGACGTAAGCCTCAGCCGGATGCCGCGCTTATCCCGGATACGCTCTCAATGCTATCAAGAGTTCCGTTCCTCCCAGCCCGATCGCAATAGTGGTGCGGGTAGAGAGACTTGAACTCCCACGCCTTGCGGCACCAGAACCTAAATCTGGCGTGTCTACCAATTTCACCATACCCGCTCTCCAGATTGCCGCAGGCCATGAAAACATGGGCCCTCCGGGAAGCGGCGTCTCTATATCATCCGAACTGCCAAGCGCAAAGGAAAAATGACGGTTTGGCAACAGGATCGGCGCGGTCCCGCGATCCTTTGCTTTCAAAGGCGGACATTACGTAACGTAAATCGTCGTTTCGCCTTGCCGTTGCGTCAGTAGAGCGGCTCTTCGTAGGCCGGTTTGCCGTCATTATAAAGTGCGCGGATCTGCGGCTTGCCGTCTCTCGAGACCCGTACGGCCACCTGCAGCTTGCCTTCGTTGCGCAGATCCTCAAGGGCCTTGCCCTCGCCTTCGGGAACATAATAGCGTTCGATGCCGTAGGTGACCCTGAAATCCGTCGCGTACTGGTAATCCGTGTAGCGGAACGGCAATGTCCTGATGACCACCTCGCCGTCGGCTGCCGGCCCGGAATCGCCGAAGGTCGCACCAGCGACGCCGTATGTCCCGTCCTCCTGCTTCTTCAACCGCACCGACAGGGTGACGGCGTCGCCCGGTGACGGTTTCGGCCCCGCCACCAGCGCCCTCGGCACGGTGGAAATGTCGTAGTTCAGGGTCACGTAGTCACCGCGCAGGAAATCGCGCGGATCGACGGCGCGGGTCTGCAGCAACACTTCCGCGCCATCGCGCAGGATCGCCGCCCTCGCCCACGTCATGTAGCCGATCAGGCCGATCTGCAGGACCACCATGCAGAGGGCAGCGACGACGAGCCTTGTCCGGGTGCGATTCGACATGCCGAATGTTGCCTCGCTCATGCCGACACCTCCTTCGGCTTGGCCGCCAGCCGTTTCTCCAGCCGGATGACGGCGAAGGCGGCCAGCGCGACGAAGACACCGGACAGGAGGAAGAAGCCGGACGTGCCGATCAGGCTCCCGATCGTCTCGTTGCAGAGATAGATGAGTTCGGCGGCAAAGATGAGGTAGGCGAGATAGCGGACGATGCCGTTGTCGCGGCCGTTCAGCATCAGGGCGACGACCGTGGCGACGATCACCGCGACCGCGACGGAAATCCTGCCGGCCGTTCCATCAAACCGGTCATGCAGGAATGCGAGGCCGGCAATCATCAGCAGGAAGACATAGGTCGCCGGAATGCCTCCGGCAGCCGCGTTGGCACTGCGCAACGGCGATATCGGCAGGACCGCCGTCAGGAACGCCGCCGCGCCGGCCAGCGTATAGACAATCGCCAGCGCGTCATTCTCGTGCTCGAAATAGAACCAGAACAACCAGGCGAGAATCAGCAGATAGGAGAAATGCCGCGCCCGCGCCGGGCCTGTGTAGTAGACCAGTGCAATGATCGCAGCCGCCATCGCAAGCGGCATCAGGCCCTGGACCGAGTTCCAGGCCGAATAATCGTCGAACATCAGATTGCTGAAATAGGCCCAGGAGAGAAAGCCAGCGATCACCGTCGGCCCGCCGGATCTGAACAGCACCGCTGCCAGCATGGCAAACAGGAACCAGGTCATCAGGAAGGTCTGACTGTCGCCGGAGATGTGATACATCTGCGCCGTCAGCGACACCGTGCCACCGAAGCACAGAACCGCGAGGATCAGGAGCGCCCCGCCGAGATAGTCGGCCCCTCTGATGAAGAAGGCTGCGGCCCCCATATAAAAGGCCGTGACGAGGGCCAGCATCGAAACAAGCCGCACGCCACGCGGCAGCGCATCCCAGTTCGAGGCGATCAGCATGGCGATCGCGGCCGCGATCAGCAGCGCAGAGAGAACCATCAGCACGCGGCCGACGCTGAAGGCGCCGGAGGGTCGCGCGTCATACTCCGCGAGCATGGCATCGGCGGCGGGCCTGCCGACCAGCCCCTGCGCCACCCAGCGCTCCATATCCTGCTGCAAGCGATTCCTGTACATGCCCCTCACCCGATTCAAACATGGCCTTCGGAAACAAAAATTCCGTTGACCGCCATTGGCGGAAACATGAACCACATCGGGGAAATCAACAAGACCGGCGATCGCGCCCAGAACGGCATGGCTCCGTGACCCGACGGTTGTTGAGACATTTCAATAGATTACGAATGATTGTGGGAAACATAGCCATGCACTGAGCGCATATCTTGCATGCGATTATTGCACTGCACAAAACGGAATGATCATACTATATTCCAATCATCGGATGACGGCGGAAACACTCTCTCTCGCTTCCCCTCATCGAAAAGAATTCGGATGAAGCGCGCTCCTCCTCCCAGCGCTCTTCCGATATAGACTGGCTAGCACTCCTCCTCCCAGCTATCCAGTCGACCAAAATGACGCTCACCGGATCTCCTCCCCCGGTGAGCGTTATTTTTTTGTCTATCCTCCTGTCATTGCTGATCCTTTTCGCCAGCCTTGCGCTCGGCGCATGACGGATATGCCGTTGCCCCTCTACCTGAATGCGGCAGTGCAACATATATCTCGCTCATCATCGGAACGCGGAACACACCGCTTTCAAATCGAACCAAAGGAACACGATCATGAACATCAGCCGCTCTTTCGCAAACTGGCGCAAGTATCGTCAGACCGTCAACGAACTGCAGAAGATGAACAGCCGCGAACTCGCCGACCTCGGCATCAACCGCGCTGACATCAACCGCGTTGCCCGCGGCGCAGTCCTCTAAAGTCTCCTCATTTACCGGGACTTTCAAAATGCCTCCGCCTCGGCGGGGGCTTTTTTGTGTGTGAATCAGGCGGTCCTTCCGCCCTCCCGAACGCCCCCAGGCACCCCTGAGCCTTGCAAGAATGCATAGGTGCCATGCCGAAGACCCTCTAGCTCAATGCTGCGATGCAACATACATTGGGATCAACAGATGGGGCGGCAGCAATCGCTGCCAATTGATCGAAACGAAAGGAACATCGCCATGAACCTGACCCGCTCTTTTTCCAGCTGGCGCAAGTACCGTCAGACCGTCAGCGAGCTTGATCGCATGTCCAACCGCGAACTCGCAGACCTCGGCATCAGCCGGCCCGACATCCGTCGCGTTGCCCGCGCTGCAGCGTTCTAATTCCAGACCCTCAAAGGTCTTCCAAAATCGCCCTCTGCTCTGACGAGCCGGGGGCGTTTTCTTTTGCGCCCGGGCATGCGCTTTCGCATGCCGGACACATGCCTAAATTTGCAGCCATATTGCCGCCGCAAGTATTAATCGGGGCACTACTTGCACAAACGCCCGCGAATGCGCCGCCACACCACATTCCCATTCATTGCAAACACATGAAATAATTCATCTTTTCCGCACCTCTGGCGGACAGGATATGCCCGAGGCCGCCCGGCCTCTTTTTTAATCCGATCAAATAGAAAGCCTGTTTTTTATTCAACCCACTGCACAATTGCATAGCAGTAGCCTATTTTTTGCACTCGTTATTGCACTGCAGAAGAGCTACATAAAAGGCAACGAACAGCCGCACAGAGATTGATGCAGAGGCTGTCGCGAAGACCTTGAGGAAACCAACATGAGCCCGATTCGCTATGCCAAAAATTGGATCAATTATCGCCGCACTCTCAAAGAACTCGGCAACCTCTCCAGCCAAACCCTGGATGACATTGGCCTCAGCCGCTATGACATCCGCTCTATTGCAGCAAAGTCCTTCCGCTAATAAGCGCTAAGGCCTACTGCCTGGACCTACCCCAAAACGGCGCCCGAGTGGCGCCGTTTTCGTTTGCGGGCTTTTGCGCATGCCGCACGTCATGTTAAGGAGGCGCCCATGAGCAAGACATCCTCGACCGACACACCCATCCACGTCATTGGCGGCGGCCTCGCCGGATCCGAAGCGGCCTGGCAGATCGCCAGCGCCGGCATTCCCGTCATTCTCCATGAAATGCGCGGCGTGCGCGGCACGGACGCCCACAAGACCGACGGGCTCGCCGAACTCGTCTGCTCCAATTCCTTCCGCTCCGACGATGCGACGAGCAATGCCGTCGGCGTCATCCATGCCGAAATGCGGCTTGCCGGTTCGCTGATCATGCGCTCGGCCGATGCGCATCAGGTGCCGGCCGGTGGTGCGCTGGCCGTGGACCGCGACGGCTTTTCCGACGCCGTCACCGCCACGATTGCCGGTCATCCGCTGATCACCGTCGTGCGCGAGGAAATCAGCGGCCTGCCGCCTTCCGACTGGGGACAGGCGATCATCGCCACCGGGCCACTCACCGCGCCCTCGCTCGCCGCCGCCATCCAGGAGGAGACCGGCGCCGATGCGCTTGCCTTCTTCGACGCGATCGCCCCGATCGTGCATACCGACAGCATAGACATGGACATCTGCTGGTACCAATCGCGTTACGACAAGGTCGGTCCGGGCGGCACGGGCAAGGACTACATCAACTGCCCGATGAACGAAGAGCAGTACAATACCTTTGTCGACGCTCTGATCGCCGGCGACACCGTCGGCTTCAAGGAATGGGAAGGTACGCCCTATTTCGACGGCTGCCTGCCGATCGAGGTGATGGCCGAGCGCGGTCGCGAGACCTTGCGCCACGGTCCGATGAAGCCGATGGGGCTCACCGATGCCCACAACCCGACCGTCAAGCCCTATGCCGTCGTCCAGCTGCGCCAGGACAATGCGCTCGGCACGCTCTACAACATGGTCGGTTTCCAGACGAAGCTGAAATACGGCACGCAGGCCGAGATCTTCCGGATGATTCCGGGCCTCGAGAACGCAGAATTCGCGCGTCTCGGCGGCCTGCACCGCAATACCTACATCAATTCGCCCGTCCTGCTCGATCCGTCGCTGACGCTGAAGGGCCGTCCCGGCCTGCGCTTTGCCGGCCAGATCACCGGCTGCGAGGGGTATGTGGAAAGCGCCGCGATCGGGCTTTTGGCCGGCCGCTTCGCCGCTGCCGAGCAGAAAGGCGAGCCGATCTCGCTGCCGCCGGCGACGACCGCCCTCGGATCGCTGCTCAACCACATCACCGGAGGCCACATCGTCTCTGACGATGAGCCGGGCAAACGCTCCTTCCAGCCGATGAACATCAATTTCGGACTGTTTCCCGAACTCGCCCCCGGCTCGATCGTCAAGCCGGTCGAGGGCAAGCGGTTCCGTGGCAAGGAAAAGGCGGCAATGAAGAAGCGGCTGATGGCAGAGCGCGCGCTGGCCGACTGCGCCGATTGGCTGGGCCTTGAAACGCGCGAGAAGCAGGCCGTCTGACCCCTCGTTTCAACGCAGGTGACGCGAGGAAGGCCCGAAGGTCTTCCTCAGCTCGCCTTCTTGTCGGAATCCTTCAGGAGATTGCCGAGCAGCCAGAGCGAGACCTCCGAGGCCTCCTTGGCGCTTTTGAACTGGTATGTGCCATTGTGATAGGGCGCATCCAGGAATTCCACCTTCAGGCTGTTTTTTGCCGCGCCCTCGCCGGCGCGCACGCGGCCCGGCTGGATCAGGTGGCAGGCGAAGTGATTCTTCAGGCTGCGCATGAAGCCGGCCTTGTCGTCATGCAGACGCACGAAGACGGCATTGCCGTCGGCGGTTGAATGCAAGGCCCGGATCGCCTCGTCGGGATAGGCACGGCCGAACTCCATGATGGCGATGCCGGTATCGTGCAGTCCGTCCTCGTCATCCTGCTTGGCCATACGTGTCGCAACGATCGCCAGCAGAACCAGCGCACCAAAGACAACGCCCCAGATGATCAATCCCACGGATAATCTCCAATCTCCTGCGCAACGCTACAGGTTGTACCAGATTACGGGACGAGGCTTGCGCGAATATGAAATCGGCCCACGCTCAGAAGCGTTTGGTCACCATCGCCCTGACGAGCGTGAGCTGGCGACGCCATTGCGAAGGCTGCAACGGCTGATCGAACACGGACGCCTTCAGCTTCACGGCCTTCTGCAGGACCGATTCGGCAAGCGCCACCGGCAGAAAAGCCGCGAAGACATCGGGCGAAGGGCGCTGCTCCGCCCTCGCCTTCTTCAGATGATCGATGCCGAGCCCCGCAAAGGCGGAGATGGCGGCGCCGATCCGTTCCCTGTCCTGCCCTTCGAGAAAACCGTCGCGGTCGAGACCGGTCGCCGACAGGATATCGAGCGGCAGATAAAGCTGCCCGCGCTGGCGGTGACGCGGCATCAGGAGAAGCAGGCCGGCAATCGTCTGGGCAACGCCGGCGTGACCGGCGGCGGCGGCACTGTCGCCTGCCTTTTCCGGCGACAGCACCAGGCTTGCCAACTGGATCAGCGCCGACGCCGTCTCGCCGGCATAAGCTTCCAGCGTCGCCACGTCGGGCATCGGATCGTCATAAAGGTCGAAGATGCGCGCCTCGCTCATGGCGATCAGCGGCGCGGTTGGAAGCCGATGGGCAGCGATCGCCGCCATCAGCTCGGCCGAGAGCGGATTGGCTTCGGCCTGGCCGGGGTTCTGGCCCTCGATGATGTCGCGCCACCACTGCAGGCGGACTTCGCCCGGCAGAGGTTCATGCACAAGATCGCGTACCTTGGCGATTTCGGCATTGTACGCATAGAGCGCGACGAGTGCCCGCCGGCGCGCCTCCGGCGACAACAGCGCCACCAGATAGCGGTCGCGGTCGGTCTCGCGCAGCGTCGACAGGCAGATGGTTTCGTTCGAGGCAGGCTCTGCACTCATGGGGACAATCCCGGTTTGTCAGTCGACGGCAATCAGGGCGGCGGCCACGGGCCGGTCTTCCGACAGCATGACATTGTATGTGCGAACGGCAGCGCCGGTGTTCATCGGATCGCTGCCGATGCCGTGGGCCTTGAGCTTCGCTTTCAGCGGCGCCGGCAACAGGCGGAGACCCGTGCCAGTACCCAGCAGAAGGAATTCGATGTCGTCGGCGTCCTGAAACACACGTTCGAACAGCTCGGCAGTCAGTTCATCTCCGTCAGCCACGTCCCAGCCATAGACGCCGGACGGCAGGCAAAGCAGAGAGCCACGGTGCGACATGTCGGCAAAGCGGAAGCCCCCGTTTCCGTAGGCGTCGATCGGCGGACGCCCCGGAAAATGTGCCTCCCGGATGATGATGCCCTTCGCCAAGACCTCAGGCCGTCACTTTGCTCTGGTCGTCGTCTTCCGCGCCCTCGGCATCGTCCTGGAAGCTCTCCGGACGCAGCTTGAAGGCAATCAGGACCGGCGCGGCGATGTAGATCGACGAGAAGGTACCGACGGCGACACCGAACAGCATGGCAAAGGTGAAGGAGCGAATGACTTCGCCGCCGAAGAGGTAGAGAGCCGTCAGAGCCAGAAGCGTCGTCGCCGACGTCAGTACGGTACGCGACAGCGTCTGGTTGATCGAGGTATCGATCAGCAGCGGCAGCGGCATCTTGCGATAGCGCCTGAGGTTTTCACGCATTCGGTCATAGACGACGACGGTGTCGTTCAGCGAGTAGCCGACGATCGTCAGCACCGCCGCGATACTGGTCAGGTTGAATTCGACCCCGGTCAGCACGAACAGGCCGATCGTCAATATGACGTCGTGCACGGTCGCGATGATCGCGCCGACGGCGAACTGCCATTCGAAGCGGAACCAGATGTAGATCAGGATCGCCGCCAGCGAGACGAGAACACCAAGCGTTGCCGATTGCGTCAATTCGCTGGAGACGACAGGACCGACGACTTCGACGCGGCGGAACTCGTAGGTGCTCTCCAGTTCGTTGCGCACCAGCGCCAGCGCCGACTGTTCGGCATTGTCGCCGCCGCCCTGCGCCTGCAGGCGGACGAGCACTTCGGACGGATCGCCGAATTCCTGCGCCTGGATGTCGCCGAGGTTCAACTCGGACAGACGGTCGCGGATGTCGGCAATATCGGCATTGCCGCTTCTCGCCTTCAGCTCGATGATCGAGCCGCCCTTGAAGTCGATGCCGAGGTTCATGCCGACGGTGGCGAAGCCGACCAGCGCGGCAATCGACAGCGCTGCCGAGATGATGAACGTGTAGCGGCGGAAGCCCATGAAGCGGATGTTCGCTCCGTCGAAGATGCCGGTACGGATACCGTTCGGCAGGTGCTTCGGACGACGGCGACGGACCCATTCGGCCACCAGCCAGCGGGTCAGCGTGAAGGCGGTGAAGACCGTCGTCAGGATACCGATGGCGAGCGTGACGGCAAAGCCGCGGACCGGACCCGAACCGAGATAGAAGAGAATGACGGCGGCAATCAGCGTCGTGACGTTGGCGTCGACGATGGTCGCATAAGCCTTGGAGAAACCGGTATCGATCGCCTGGATCAGCGGCCTGCCGTTTTTCACCTCTTCGCGTATGCGCTCATAGATGAGGACGTTTGAGTCGACCGCCATACCCATGGTCAACACAATACCGGCAATACCCGGCAAGGTCAGCGTCGAGCCGATCAGCGACAGGACGGCGATCAGCATGACGATGTTGACGAACAGCGCGACGTTGGCGATGACGCCGAAGAAGCCGTAGAAGCCGAGCATGAAGACGACAACCGCGGCCGCGCCGATGATGCCGGCGACGATACCGGCATTGATCGAGTCAGCGCCGAGGCTCGGGCCGACGGTGCGTTCCTCAACGACCGTCAGTGTTGCCGGAAGCGCGCCGGCGCGCAGCAGAACGGCGAGATCGTTGGCGGACTGAATGGTGAAGTTGCCGGAAATCTGGCCCGTGCCGCCGGTGATCGGTTCGCGAATGACCGGAGCCGAAATCACCTGATCGTCGAGAATGATCGCGAATGGCTTGCCGACATTGGCGGTGGTCGCCCGCGAGAATGCGGTGGCGCCCTTGGAATCGAAGCGGAAGTTGACGACCGGTTCGTTGGAGCGCTGGTCGAAGCTTGCCTGCGCATCGACGAGTTCATCGCCCGAGACCAGCGCCTGCTTTTCGATCAGGTACGGGACCGGCGGATCGTCGGTCGAGTAAAGCACTTCGGACGTCACCGGCGGACGACCGTTGATCGCCTCCTGCACGGGCATCGAATCGTCGACCATGTGGAAGGAAAGCTTGGCCGTCTGGTTCAGGAGCGCCTTCAGGCGCTGCGGATCCTGCAGGCCCGGAACCTGGACGATGATGCGGTCGTCACCCTGGCGCTGGATCAGCGGCTCGGTGTTGCCGAGTTCGTCGACGCGGCGGCGAACGACTTCGATCGACTGCGTGAGCGCAGACGAGAGACGGTAATTGATGCCCTGGTCGGTGAGGTCGAGGCGGATGGTGTTGTTCTGGCCATCCTCCATGTTGACTTCCTGGATCGAGCCACCAGTCAACGTGCCGGCGCTGATCAGTTCGGTCAGCGGACGCAGCGCCTCCTTGGCGGCGTCGTATTCGTTCGGGTCGGTGATCTTCACCTGAACCGTCTGCCCGGCGCCGGAGAGGCCGGTATAACGGATCTTGGCGGCGCGCAGCTTGGCGCGCACGTCGGCGACCGTCGTTTCAAGCCGCTCCTTGATGATGTCGGAGCGCTCGATCTTCAGCATGATATGGGAGCCGCCCTGAAGGTCGAGACCGAGCGTCACCTTGCTGTCGGGAAGCCAGGACGGAAGCTCCGCCAGCTGCTTGTCGCTGAAAAGGTTCGGCGCTGCGGTCAGGAAGGCCACAAGAACGGCGAGCCAGATGAAGGTGGTTTTCCAGCGGGAGAAATAGAGCATCGGTTTCTCGGCTTCAGAGTATCTTTATCATGCGAAAGGCGTGCGGACCGGTTGGTTCGCACGCCTGAATGAAGGCATCAATTGCCGCTGTCGGCCTTGACCGGCTCGCCCTTGACCCGGACGTCGGAGACATGGGCGCGGACGACACGAACGCGCACGCCGTCGGCAATTTCCACTTCGAGTTCGTTGTCATCGATCACCTTCGTGACCTTGCCGAGCACGCCGCCGCCCGTGACGACCTGGTCGCCGCGGCGAATGGCCTTCAGGGTTTCTTCGCGCTTCTTCATCTGCTGGCGCTGCGGACGGATCAGCAGGAAGTACCAGACGACCATCAAGGGCACGAACAGGAACAGCATTTCCATGCCGGAACCGAAACCGGCTGCACCACCGGCCGCGTCTTGGGCGAATGCCTGGGTAAAGAACATCAAAAACTCCTCGAATTCCAAAACACTGTGCCGTTTCCGGCCATACAGAAAGCCGCCGGAATATAGGCGCGATCGCAGTGATTGCAACAGCACGCCCGGCCGGACAGGACGATTTCCCGCCCTATTAGCCTTTTCCGGTCTGAAACGCCATGCTACCGCGCTTTAAAAATGACAGATCGGCCAGACCGGCCGCTTGGAAGGGAGGCCCCGCATGAAAGACAAGACCAAACACGCCCTGCTTTCAGAACTCCGCCGTCTGGCGGATGCCGTCGAACGGCTTGCCGGACCGGCGCCGGCCGACAACGATCTCGACTCCGCCCATTGCTTCGTCTGGCAACCGACGCGCCAGAAGCTCCAGCCGGTGCAGCGTCCGAACCGGATCGCCCTGAAACTGATCAAGGGCGTCGACCATGTGCGTGATATCCTTCACGAAAACACCGAGCGCTTCGCCGAAGGGTATCCGGCCAACAACGTGCTTCTGTGGGGCGCCCGCGGCATGGGCAAGTCCTCGCTGGTCAAGTCCGTCCATGACGACGTGCGGGCTTCCTCCGGCGTCTCGCTGAAACTCATCGAAGTGCATCGCGAAGACATATCCAGCCTCCCTCTCCTTCTCGACATGCTGAAGGACGGCCCGCACCGGGTCATCATCTTCTGCGACGATCTGTCTTTCGATCATGACGACACGGCCTACAAGTCGCTGAAAGCCGCGCTCGACGGCGGCGTCGAAGGCCGGCCGGACAACGTGCTGTTCTATGCTACGTCGAACCGCCGGCACCTGTTGCCGCGCGACATGATCGACAACGAGCGCTCGACGGCGATCAATCCGTCCGAGGCGGTCGAGGAAAAGGTATCGCTGTCCGATCGCTTCGGCCTGTGGCTCGGGTTCCACAAGTGCAGCCAGGACGACTATCTGCTGATGATCGACGGCTATGCCGAGCATTTCGCCCTGCCGATCGACCACGACGACCTGCACAAGCAGGCGCTCGAATGGGCGACCACCAGAGGCGGACGCTCCGGCCGCGTCGCCTGGCAGTTCATCCAGGATCTGGCCGGACGCCTCAGGGTGCGCATCGACCGCTGATCCCGAGTTCGGAATAACACACACGCAAAAAGGCCCGGCTGGATCCCCCGCCGGGCCTTTCTTTATCCCCCGATACGCAAAACCACTATTCGAGGTATGAGATGGGATTGACCGGCGTGGCGTCCTTGCGCACTTCGAAGTGCAGCATCGGACGGCTGGCATTGCCGCTCATGCCCGAGGAAGCGATGACCTGGCCGCGGGTGACCTTCTGGCCGCGAGCGACGTTCAGGCTGCCGGCATGGCCATAGACCGTGACCGTGCCGTCGTCGTGGCGCAGGAGAACCGTGTTGCCGAGTTCCTTCAGGCCGTTGCTCGCATAGATGACGACGCCGTTTTCAGCAGCCTTGACCGGCGTGCCTTCCGGCACGGAGATGTCGATGCCGTCGTTGCGGCTGCCGTTGACGTTCGAACCATAGGCGGCAATCACCTGACCGCGAACGGGCCAGCGATACTTGCTGATGCCCGTCGAGGCCGGAGCCGAAACCGACGGATCCTTCGATGCGACTTCCGTCACGGACTTGGTCGCAGCGGGTGCCACATAGGGCTTCGGATCGTTGTTCGATGCCGTTTCGGTCGCCTTCGGCTGTGCCTGCGCGGCCGGCTTGGCAGCGCTTGCGACAGCAGCGGGCTTGACGGCGCTGGTCTGGACCGGATCCGGTGTCGAGGTCGAGCCGTTCGGCAGCTTCAGCACCTGGCCGATGCGGATGCTGGCGGTATCGAGACCGTTCAGACGCTTCAGCTCGTCGATGTTGCTGCCGGTCTGGCGGGCAATCTTGGTGAGCGTGTCGCCGGCAACGACCTTGTAGGTACCACCGTCGCCGCCTGCGGGCGTCTTCTTCGGTTCGACCGAGGCAGACTTGTCACGATTGTCGACCGGCTTCGGCAGGAGGGCGACCTTCTGCTCCGTCTTCTTCGGCAGTTCAGGCAACCTGCCACCCTTGGAGAAGTCTTCCGCCGTTGCGGAGGCCTTTGCCGAGTTCGGGCTGACGCTGTAGGACGGAATGATCAGGGTCTGGCCAGCCTGGACAGCACCGCTTGTCAGGCCGTTCGCCTGCATGATGGCGGACATCGACACATTGTAGCGACGGGACAGCGCCGCGATGGTGTCGCCCGGCTTCAAGACGACCTTCTGACCGCCCATGCTGTTGTCAGCCGGACGCGTGGTCGCCGTCTTGATCGGATCGGCAGGCAGCGTGGCGTGCGAGAGCGTCGTCTGTGCGGGCGCCCTTGCCGGCATCGGCTGTTCCAGCGACGCACTCTGCGAGGAGACCGGCGGCAGGCTCTGCTGTTGGACGCTCATCGGCGTTGCCGACATGCGCGCTCCGGAAGCGACCGTGCCGGTGCTCATCGGATCGTAGCTGCTGTTGGCCGGACGGGCCGGATAAGGCTGGTTGAGCGCTTGGTTGGCGGTCGAATAATCCTGGGCCGGCGCCATGCCGACGCTGGCACTCGGAACGGGTGCGCCAGGTGTGTTGGTGACGGGGCGTACGGAGCTGGTGGTCAGGTTATCGGTGCCAAAATAGCCACCGGAAAACCGCATCGCATCCGAACTGCACCCCGCAACAGTCGAACCCAGCAAGGCTATGGCGACAAGCCGAAGAACTGAGTTTCCAAATTTTTGCGACACTTTGATACTCATAACTGGACCTACTCGATACGCGACAGGTTATGAGCAAATTAAACCGCGTTAATGTTACCGCCCGGTTAAGACGCGGACTCGGAAGGAAGATTTTTGTCAAAAAACTAACCATGCCGCCACAATTGGAGGTGGAGCATGAAAATCCGGACGTCAGAGGAACGAGGCGGTGTTTTCGACGAAGGGCAGATACGGCGCTTCGAACAGGTCCTCGCGCTCGAAGCGGCTGCCGACCTTGCCGAGTTGCACCATGCGGCAGGTGCCGTTCTCCTGCATGAGCGGTGCGATCATCGTGCCGCCGGATACCAGCTGCTCCGCATAGAAGCGGGGCGTCTCCTTGAAGGCGGCGGTGCAGATGATGCGGTCGAACGTCCCCTCGCCCGGCACGCCCGAGCGGCCGTCGCCCTGGCGGATGACGACGTTCAATCGCTGCAGCTTCTCCATCCGTGCGTGGGCATTTTCGGTCAGGGTGCGGTAACGGTCGATCGACAGCACGCGCTCGGCGAGCCGTGACAGGACGCCGGTCATGAAACCGCTGCCTGTGCCGATTTCGAGCACCCGGTGGCCGGGCTTCACCTTCAGCCGGTCGAGAAGCCGGACGGCGAAATCGACACCTTCCATGAAGGAGCCGCATTCGATCGGAATGGAGCGGGAGGAATAGGCCTTGTCGGCGAATTGCGGCGGCACGAACAGCGAGCGCGGCGTCTGCTCGACGGCGGTCAGGAGATCGATGTCCGAAATGCCTTCGGCCCGCAATCTGAGCACGAGAGCGGCAAAGCCTTCCTTTTCGACCATGGCAGCCGTCAAGCATTCCCTCCGTCAGCAAGAGCCCGAGCAACGCGATCCTGCACGGAGTAGTCGGTCATGTCGAGCTTCAGCGGCGTCACCGAGATCTTCCGGTTGCGCAATTCCACAAGATCCGTGCCTTCGCCCTCACGCGGGGTGCGGCCGCCGAGCGTCAGCCAGTAATACGGGAAGCCGCGGCCGTCCTGGCGCTCTTCCACGCCGACGCCGTAGTCGAGCTTGCCCTGCTTGGTCACGGTCACGCCGGCGACCTCTTCCGGGCGACAATTGGGAAAGTTGATGTTGAGGAAGCTTCCTTCGGGAAGGTCGACATGCATCAGTTGCCGCAGAATGCCCGGCGCATGCGTTTCGGCGGCCTCCCACGGCACGATGCGCCGCCCGTCATAGGTGTAGGCCTGGCTCAGCGCAAAGGACCGCACGCCGTTCAACGCGCCCTCGATGGCGCCGGCAACCGTGCCGGAATAGGTCACGTCCTCGGCCATGTTGGCGCCGGAATTGACGCCGGAGAGCACGAGATCCGGCTTTCCGTCGGCCATCAGCTTGCGGATCGCCATGATCACGCAATCCGTCGGGGTACCCTTCAGCGCGAACTTCTTTTCGCCGACCTGCCGAAGCCGCAAGGGCTCCGACAGCGTCAGCGAATGGGCAAGCCCGCTCTGGTCGGTCTCGGGGGCGACGATCCAGACGTCGTCGGACAGCTCGCGGGCGATCCGCTCGAGTGCCGCCAGACCTTCGGCATGAATGCCGTCGTCATTCGTCAGAAGAATGCGCATGATGCCCCCGAGGCAGGCGCCGCCCTTGTCAGGCAGCGCGTTCGATTCTCTTCAGTCCACCCATATAGGGCAGCAGAACGTCCGGAATTGTGACCGAGCCGTCTTCGTTCAGGTAATTTTCCAGAACGGCGATCAGCGCGCGACCGACGGCGGTGCCGGAACCGTTCAACGTGTGAACGAACTTCGTCGCCTTGTCGTCCTTGCCGCGGTAGCGGGCATTCATGCGCCGCGCCTGGAAATCGCCGCAGACCGAGCAGGACGAGATTTCGCGGTAGGTATCCTGCCCCGGCAGCCAGACCTCGATGTCATAGGTTTTGCGGGCGCCAAAGCCCATGTCGCCGGTGCAGAGCGTTACCGTGCGGAAATGCAGGCCGAGGCGCTTCAGCACCTCTTCGGCGCAGGCGGTCATCCGCTCCAGCTCGTCGACCGACGATTCGGCGTCGGTGATCGACACCATCTCGCATTTCCAGAACTGGTGCTGGCGCAGCATGCCGCGCGTATCGCGTCCGGCCGAACCCGCTTCCGAACGGAAGCACGGCGTCAGCGCCGTCATGCGCAGAGGCAGCGTCTCCTGATCGAGGATTTCCTCGCGCACGAGGTTGGTCAGCGGCACTTCCGCCGTCGGAATGAGAGCGAGACGGGCGTTGGCGTGCGGCGTGAAGAACAGGTCTTCCTCGAACTTTGGCAGCTGGCCGGTGCCGTAGAGCGCATCGTCACGCACCAGGAAAGGCGGCATGACTTCGAGATAGCCGTGCTCGCTGGTGTGCAGATCGATCATGAACTGGCCGAGGGCGCGTTCGAGGCGGGCGATCTGGCCCTTCAAGACCGTGAAGCGCGAGCCAGACAGCTTCGCCGCCCGTTCGAAATCCATCCAGCCGAGCTTTTCGCCGATCTCGAAGTGCTCGAGCGGCTTGTGGTTCCACGTCGGCTTGTCGCCGACCATGCGCTTGACAACATTGTCGCCCTCGTCGGCGCCGACCGGCACATCGTCGAGCGGAATGTTGGGGATGCGGGCGAGCGCGTCGGTCAGTTCAAAGTTGAGCTGACGCTCTTCCTCTTCCATTGCCGGCATGGTGGTCTTGAGGTCGGCGACCTCCGCCTTCAGCTTCTCGGCCAGCTCCGTGTTCTTCGTCGCCATCGCCTGGCCGATCTCCTTGGAGGCGGCATTGCGGCGGGCCTGCATGTCCTGCAGCTTCTGGACGACGGCGCGACGCTTTTCGTCGAGCGCGATCAACTGAGCCGAAAGCGGCTCGGCCGAGCGCTTCTTCAGCGCGGCGTCGAGGGCTTCGGCGTTTTCACGAATCCATTTGATATCGAGCATTGTCTTATCCGAATTGTTCTACCGTTTTCGCTGTGAACGAGCCGCTCCAGTCGGGAGCGGCCTGGCAGCGCCGTCAGTTACCGGGCATTGACCGAATAATCAGGCGCTGCCGGTGGTAGAGTCTTCGGATGAGGCTTCCGCCTCGTCAGCCTCCGCCTCGTCGGCAGCCGCCTGTTCAGCCCGCTTGCGCTCCACCAGCCGCGCCGAATAGATCGACACCTCGTAGAGAAGGATCGTCGGCAGTGCAAGACCGATCTGGGAGAGCGGATCGGGCGGCGTCAGGATCGCGGCTGCGATGAAGGCCGCAACGATCGCATACTTGCGCTTGGCCGCCAGTCCCTCCGAGGTCAGGAAGCCGGTCCGCGCCAGAAGCGTGGTGACGACCGGAAGCTGGAAGACGAGGCCGAAGGAAAAGACCAGCGTCATGATCAGGCTGAGATATTCCGAGACCTTCGGCAGCAGCGAGATCGCGATGTCGTCGGCGCCGCCCTGCTGCTGCATGGACAGGAAGAACCACATCACCATCGGCGTGAAGAAGAAATAGACCATCGCGCCGCCAAGCAGGAACAGGAGCGGCGATGCCACCAGGAACGGCAGGAAGGCCGCCCGCTCGTTCTTATAGAGGCCGGGGGCGACGAACTTGTAGATCTGCGCTGCGATGATCGGGAACGAGATCACCAGCGCCGAGAACATTGCCACCTTGAGCTGGGTGAAGAAGAATTCCTGCGGCGCCGTGTAGATCAGCTCCGTCTTCGACGGATCGAGACCGGCCCAGCCGACCGCCCAGCGATAGGGAACGACCAGCAGGTTGAAGAGCTTCTTGGCAAAGAAGAAACAGACGATGAAGGCCACGAAGAAGGCGGCGATCGCCCACATCAGGCGCGTGCGCAGCTCGATCAGGTGCTCGATCAGCGGCTGCGGCTTGTCGTCGATGTTTTCGCCGCTCATGCGTCACCCTTCTTGTTGTCCTTGGCCGTAGCGGCGGTCTTGCGTTTGGCCGGCGCCTTGGCGGCGGGCGCAGTCGCCGCCACGTCAGCAACGGCCTTCTTGGCGGCTGGCTTCTTCGGTGCTGCCGATTTGCCGGCGGTCTTTGCCGGCGCCGCCTTGGCGGCAGCAACGTCCGTCTTCGGAGCCGCCTTAGCTGCGACACGGGCTGCGGCGCGCGGCTTGCGAACCGCAGGCTTCTTCACCGGCTCGGCGGCGACGATTTCCGGCTTGGCCGGCTCGGACTTTGCCGGTTCCGGGCTCGGCGCCGGTTCGGGCGAAGCCATGATCGGCGGCGGATCGCTCGGCAGCGAAACGGCCGGATCCGGCATCTTGATCGGCTCGTCCGCCTTCGGAGCCGTGCCGCTTGTCGCCTTCTGCAGGTCGGACCGGATCGAATTGCCGGCATCACGCAGCGGGCTCATCGCCTCGCGGATCGTGTTGGCCGGATTGAGGCTCTTGAGGTCGCGGACCGCCTTGCCGACATCTTCCATGTCGGCTTCCTTCAGCGCCTCGTCGAACTGCTGACGGAATTCGCCGGCCATGCCGCGAAGCTTCGAGGTCATCTTGCCGAATGCGCGCAACATGGGCGGCAGATCCTTCGGACCGACCACGACGATCAGAATGACGGCAATGACCAGGAGTTCGGTCCAGCCAATATCCAACATGAAAGGGCTCCTGAAGCGGATCGCTTCAATTCTAGCGGAGGTGGGCTGCGGCCGGCTCACCCTGTGATCCGGCCACCGTCATGCCTGCTGTTCATGAAAAAGGCGCATAGCTCGCCACCCGGGCGGATCGCAACGCGCCTTTGAAGACTTACTTCACCTCGTCAGCCTTGTGATCGACCGTCTTCGAAGGTGCATCGGACGTATCCTCGTCGGACATGCCCTTCTTGAAGTTCTTGATGCCCTTGGCGACGTCGCCCATCAGTTCCGGAATCTTGCCGCGGCCGAACAGCAGCAGAACGATCGCCAGAACGATCAGCCAGTGCCACATACTAAAAGAACCCATAATACTCTCCTCGATTGGATCTTGAATTCGATTTAAGACGTTTGGCTTTGTTTTTCAAACACCAAAATGTCCTGTTCATTGACTGTCAGTGTCACATCCTTAATGCCGGACGGCAACTGGTCTGCGCGAATGCGTGCCCTGACCGTGCGTTCGCTGCCCGGAACGGCGAGGCTCAAGAGCTCGACGACGCCCAGAAACCGCCGCGACAGGATACGCGCTGGTATGGCGCCGCCTTCCGCCTGGACACCGATGCCGGAGAGCCGAACCGCGACCGTGACCGGAGCGCCATCGGCCAGCGCCGGCGCCCTCGCCTCGCCCACCGGCGTCATCACCCGGCCGTCGCGCACGACACCGGAGAACTCGTTGATTTCAGAGAAGAAAGCAGCCGCAAACAGGTTGCAGGGACGGCGATAGAGGTCGTCGGACGTGCCCGACTGCACCAGCCGTCCATCTTTCAAAAGCGCGATCCGATCGCCCATGCGCATGGCTTCTTCCGCGTCATGGGTGACGACGATGGCGGTCGCCCGCGTCTCGCGCAGGATCGCCAGCGTATCGGCTCGGATCGTATCCTTGAGCCGTGAATCCAGACCCGAGAACGGCTCGTCCATCAGGAGAACGCTCGGCCGGGGCGCCAATGCACGGGCGAGCGCCACGCGCTGCTGTTCGCCGCCCGACAGCACATGCGGGTATTTGTCGCTGTAATGGGAGAGCCCGACGCGGTCGAGCGCGGCCATCGCCTCGGCGGTCGCCGCCTTGCTCTGCATGGCGGTCAGGCCAAACTTCACATTGTCGAGGATCGTCATGTGCGGGAACAGCGCGAAATCCTGAAACATCAGGCCGATGCCGCGCCGCTCCGGCGGCAGGAAGACATCGGGACCAGCCACCTCGCGTTCGTTGATGACGATGCGGCCATGGCTCTGCGCCTCGATGCCCGCCGCGATCCGCAACAGCGTCGTCTTGCCGGAGCCGGAGGGTCCGAGCAGGCACAACACCTCGCCCGGTTCGGCCGTCAATGAGACGTCTTTCAGCGTTTCCTTGCCGTGATAGCTGTGCCGGATGCCCTCGAAGGCCAACCGCGCGGCGAAGGTCACTCCCGCTGTTCGCCTGGCGCCTTCTTGTGCCACCGCCGCCGTTTCAGATGCCATGCGTTCACTCTGCCAGGCTGCAACACGGGGCGACAGCCGGAAACTCCTTTAAAACCTGACTCTAATCATCCGCTTGCCCGCCCGGTGTCAAGAGGCCAAGCTCTTCGAGATCCATCTGCGTGATCGGATCCTCGTCTTCCGCCAGATCGTCGTCCCCGCCGGGCAAAGGCACGGCGAAGTTCGGTGGAATACGGCCGGACAAGAGCCCTGCCCCCTTCAGTTCCTCGAGACCCGGCAGGTCGCGCAGTTCCTCGAGGCCGAAATGGTCGAGAAAGTCGCGGGTGGTGCCGAGCGTCACGGGCCGGCCCGGCGTGCGCCTGCGGCCGCGGAAGCGCACCCAGCCGGCCTCCATCAATACGTCGAGCGTGCCCTTCGATGTCTGCACGCCGCGGATTTCCTCGATTTCGGCGCGCGTCACCGGCTGGTGATAGGCGATGATGGCCAGCACTTCGAGCGCGGCACGCGACAGCTTGCGCACCTCGTTCTCGTCGGTGCGGATGACGAAGGAGAGGTCCGAAGCGGTGCGGAAGGCCCAGGCGTTCTCGATCTTCAGCAGATTGACGCCGCGTCCGGCATAGGCGCGCTGGAGGTTATCCATGATCGGGGCGACCTCGACGCCGCGCGGCAGCCGCTCGGCAATGAAGCTTTCCGAGACCGGACCGGCGGATGCGAAGACGAGCGCCTCGGCGATGCGCTCGGCCTCGACGAGGACAGACGCCGGCGCGGCGTGCGCCAAGACGTTCCCCTGCTCGCCGTCGTCATCCTCGATATCGTCTTCGTCTGCCGCCAACCCCTGATGCCCCCGCCTAGGATTTCTATTCCGCCGGTTCGCCCGCCGCGGGCCCATACCTTTGGCCCCGCCGCATGTAGATCGTCTCGAACGCGCCTTCCTGACGTATCTCCATCTTGCCCTCGCGCACAAGCTCCAGCGATGCCGCAAACGCACTGGCGATCGCCGTCACCCGATCTTCGGGCGCCACCATGTAGCGGATCAGATACTGCTCCAGCCCGGTCCAGTCGGCGATCTCGCCGATCATCCGCGTCAAGATCTGGCGGGCATCGACCAGCGACCAGACGCGCCGGCGGGCAATCGTCACCTGCGTGATCGCCTGGCGCTGGCGCAGCGACGCGTAGGCCGTCAGGAGGTCGTAGAGGCTCGCATCGAAGGCCGACTTGCGGCTTTCGGCGATGTGTTCGGGCGCGCCGCGCTGGAAGACGTCGCGGCCCAGCCGGTCGCGGTTGATCAGCCGCGTCGCCGCCTCGCGCATGGCCTCCAGCCGCTTCAGACGGAAGGCCAGCGTCGCGGCCATTTCCTCGCCCGAGGGGCCGCCGTCCTTCGGCTGCTGCGGGATCAGCAGACGCGATTTCAGATAGGCAAGCCAGGCGGCCATCACCAGATAGTCAGCCGCGAGCTCGATACGAATGCGCCGAGCCTGCTCGATGAATTCGAGATACTGTTCGGCCAGCGCCAGAACGGAGATGCGGGCGAGATCGACCTTCTGCGTGCGGGCAAGATGCAGCAGCAGATCGAGCGGGCCTTCGAACCCCGCCACATCGATCAGCAGGGTCGGGTCGTCGGTCGCCCGGTCGGCCTTGGCGTCCTGCCAAAGCTTGTCCATCGGGATCGCCGCCGCCTTGTTGCCGATGATGTTTTCCTTGTTCAATCGCCTCTCCCGGTCAGGCCGTCGGCAGCATGGCGTTGAATTCCGCCCTCAGCGCCGCCTCGTCGCCGTCGGTTGCAGCACCGATCGCCGCTTCGACCTTCTGCGCCCGTTCCAGCGCACGACCGGCAAGCGCCGGCACCTCGCGCGCCACTGCCGTCATCTCATCCATGACGCCGTTGCAATGCAAGACAATATCGCAGCCGCCGGCGGCAATATTGGCCGCCCGCTCGCCGAGCGTGCCTTTCAGCGCATTCATCGAGGAATCGTCGGACATCAGCAGGCCGTCGAACCCGAGCTTCTCGCGGATGATGCCGTCGATCACCTTGCGCGACGTGGTCGCCGGATTGTCCGGGTCGATCGCCTTGAAGACGAGATGGCAGGTCATCCCCATCAGCTCGTCCTTCATCGCCGCAAAGGGGATGAAATCGTGCGCCTCGAGTTCGGAAAGCGATGCCTCGACCACCGGCAGGTCGTGATGGCTGTCGACCATACCGCGGCCGTGACCGGGAATGTGCTTCATGACCGGCAGGACGCCGCCGGCCTTCAAACCATCCGCCGCTACCTTGCCGAGTGCGGCGACCTTCAGCGGATCCGTGCCATAGGCGCGATTGCCGATTACATTGCTGGCGCCCTCGACCGGCACGTCGAGCACCGGCAGGCAGTCGACGTCGATGCCGAACCGCGTCAGGTCGAAGGCGTGCAGGCGCGACATCAGCCATGCGGCACGCAGACCCTTCTCCCGGTCCTCGTCGTAGAGCGCGCCGATAACGGCAGCGGACGGATAGGCCTGCAGGATCGGCGGCTTGATGCGCTGAACGCGGCCACCTTCCTGGTCGATCAGCACCGGCGCCTTACGGCCGACGCAGTCGCGCATCTCGGCGGTGAGGTCGGCGACCTGTTGCGGTTCGGAAATGTTGCGGCCAAACAGGATGAAGCCCCAAGGGCGCTCATTGCGATAGAAGGCCTTTTCGTCTTCCGTCAGCTTCAGGCCGCTGCAGCCGAGGATCATTGCTTTTGAGTCGGTCATCCGCCGATCATAAAAAGCAGAAGAGCCCGTGGCGAGGGCGCCACGGGCTCATTCACAGCTTAAAGAATCAGTCGATCGCCGATTATCGGGCGACGAGGCAGCTTCCACCCGCGGCCCGATAGCGTTCGCACAAGGCCACGGCCTCGTCCTTGCTGCCACCGGCGATCCGGACACGATAATAGGTGCCCTTGCCCGCAATGTCCGCCTTGACGATCTGCATGGCACGACCGCCGATCACGGACGCGAATTTCGTCGACAGGTTCTTGTAGGACTTCTGCGCTTCCGCTTCCGACGGCAACGAGGCGATCTGGATCGAATAGGTTCCAGCAGGGATCGTCGTCTGTCCTGCGGCTGGCGTCGCTGCAGCAGCCGGCGCCTGCTCGGCCGGCGACACCGGCTGGGCTGCTGCCGTCTCGACCGGCTTGGCCGCCGGCGCCGTCGTCTGGTTGTTGACGACACGGACCGGCTGATCACCGGGGCGCGGCACCGGTACCGGCGCATTCGAGAGCGCCGGACCGGCCTCTTCCGGCGTATCCGGCGCCATATCCGGAGAATTGGCGTCGGCAGCGGCATTGCTGTTGGCAACCTGCTGGAGCGCCTCGGGCGATGCCTCGCTTGCCACCGGCGGCTGGGTGCCGTCGGCGTGCATCGTCGTGCCGGCAGCCTCTGCCGGGGCCATGACCGACGGTTGCGTGCCGTCATTCTTCTGGGTGACCGTCAGCGGCGTCGCCGGCGCTTCCTCGCGGGTCTCCAGCGTGCCGTCCGGCCGAACGATCAGCGTTCTGACCTTGCGGGGCGCGACACTGGCGTTTTCGGTCGCGGCCTGCGTTGCGTCGCCCGACTGCGCGTCGGTTGCCGGCGTCAGGCGTTCATCGCTGGCGCCTGCATCCGCGGTGTCATCCGTTTCGCCTTCCATCGGAATCGTGTTCGGCTGCAGCGTCCGCTGCACCACGTCGACCGGCGCCTCGTCGCTTGAGATCAGGGTTCCCTGCGTCGGCTGGTTCTCCGTCTTGCCGGAGACCTGGTCGTAAACCGCCTGGTCCTGGTTCAACACCGTCTTGCCGCCCTTGTTGGCCGGCTCTGTGCGATAGGCTTCCTTGTCGGCCTTGATGATCTCCGGCTCGCTCGACAGTTCCGGCAGGCTGATGCCGCCCGCCATCCATGTATAGGCGCCGACAGCGCCTGCGCCTGCGAGAAGCACCAGCGAGGCAACGACCAGCATGCTGCGCTTCGGCCGGTTGGCCGAAATCGCGGAGACGGAGGGCTGGCGCTCAAGCCGTTCCTCCTCGAAATCGCGTTCGTCGCCAATGCCGGCCATGGCAGCCGATTGCAGCTCGCGATGAATATCGTCGTTCAATGCGGTTTCGAAATCGTCGAACTCGAACTCGGCGTCGAACATGTCGGGCGCCTGGCCCGGCTCCGTTACTTTCGCTGCCGGCGCTGCCGGGGTCGTCTGCTTGGGATAATCCGCAATCATTGCCGCCATCTCGGCGTCGACATCCACTTCATAGGCGCTGACGGTCGGCCGCGGTTCCTCTTCCGGAACTTCCGGCAGTGCCGGCACATCGAGCGGCGCGATCACTTCCGGCTGCTCTTCCGTTTCCGTGATCATTGCCGGATCGAAAGCCGTTTCGTCGGGGGTGACGTCCCTCGGAGGCGCCTCGTCTTCCGTTCCATAGTCGGGCTCCGGCGCGGCTGCCGCAGCCGGAATGACCGGCTCCTGGCGAACGGGCTGGGAAACCGGTGCGCGCACCGTGGTCTCGTCTGCAGCGGGATCCTGCCGGGACCGCATGAAGGCCGAGGACACGAACTTGGGAATGGATACGGCGGCGGCGGCGCCGGCGGCTGTTGCCGCAACAGTCGATGCAGGCCTCCGCTGCTCGGCCTCGATGCTCGGGGCTGCGACCGGAGTAACGTCGTGATCGCTACCATCGTCGACGATGGCCGGCATGGCGATCTCGTCTTCGAGCGCGCGTCCGAAATCATGCGTCATGGACGCATTGATGGACACGTCGGACGCCGCGGCATTGGTGGCGAACGGGATCGGATAGCGGGAAATGTCGTCGAGCAGGTCATCCTTGCCACTGCGCCAATGGCCGGACACATGCTGTTCCAGGTCGTCATGCCGATCGTGCTCGGCAGCAAAGCCCATTGATGGCGGCTGCGACACGGCTTCTTCCTCGATCGGCTCGTCGACGATCACCGGTTCGGCTGGCACGCCATCGCGGAAATTCGACACGGGCAGACGGATCGCCGGCTGATCGTAAGGCATTTCCGGCTGCTGGTGCAGATGCGCGGCGTCTTCGGCGACTGCCTCGTCCTCATGGTGCGGTTCTTCCGGCTCGTCGGCATTGAGCTCGTCGGCGAAGGCGCCGATCGACAGATAGAGTTCCCGCGTCAGCTCGTTTTCGTCGAAAGCTTCCAGCGCATCCGTCTCGGAAGACGCGGGCTCGGCTGCCTCCAGCCGATCGTCGTCCTCGAAATCGGTGACCGGTTCAACGGCGGCAGGCTCTTCAGCATAGACCTCGTAGTCGGCTTCAGCAGATACGCGCTCGTTTTCGTAGGCACGCGGTTCTTCAACCGAAGCCTCATCGGACGGCCAATGCTCTTCCGCGACTTCAGGCTCATCGGCCTGTTGCAGATATTCCGCCGGATGCGGCGCATAGGCCTCCGGCGCGGCGTAAACATCCGCAGAAACAGGTTCAAGCGCGACCGAGGGCTCGCTTTCAAGTTGCGGCTGACCCTGCTCGTCGTCCGCGTCCTCAAACGCGAGTTCGCGCATCAACTCGGCTTCGAGGTCGATGACCGGCTCGGCATGCTGGGAAGGTGCTTCCACGGGCTCGATGACCGCCGGACCATGGTCCACGGCCGGTTCCTCGGATACGGGCTCAGACCGCGGCTTCACCGGCTGGGGGTCGAAACCGACAATCCGGGCCAGCTCGGCCAACGGATCGTCTTCGGCAAATACAGCCGCCCTCTTGTTCCCCTGACCCGAGTAGTTATTGTCCACCATTACTCATCCAGTCATGTATTTACGCGCATAACTGCCAAGACTTTGTGGGCAAATGTTGGCCGTTATCGCATTTCCTCGGGTGCCGCCGTACCAGTGATGGCAAGACCCGACCGCAGGACCGATGCAACGGCATACACCAGCCCTAGTCTGGCAATGCTCAATTCTCGGTTTTTATCGTTAACAAACCGTAATTCAGGTGCATCTTTACCTTTATTCCAGTGCGCATGGAAGGAACTTGCCAGGTCATAGAGGTAAAAAGCGACCCTGTGCGGCTCCTGAATGCCGGCTGCCGTCTCGACCAGACGCGGAAACTCCGCAAGTTTGGCGAGCAGCGCCAGTTCACTCGGATCTTCGATCAGCGAAACCCCCTTGCCAAGATCAAGTGATTCGATGTCGACGTCCGGGAAAGCCTCCCGGGCCTGCCGGAAGATCGACATGCAGCGGGCGTGCGCATACTGCACGTAAAACACCGGATTGTCCTTAGACTGTTCCGTTACTTTGGCGAAATCGAAGTCGAGCGGTTCCGAGCTCTTGCGGTAAAGCATCATGAAGCGGACGGAGTCGCGGCCGACCTCGTCGACGACCTCACGCAGAGTGACGAAATCGCCCGACCGCTTGGACATCTTAACCGGCTCGCCATTGCGGTAGAGCTTCACAAGCTGGCAGAGCAGCACGGTCAGCTTCACGGTGCCGCCGGACACGGCCTTGGCCAGCGCTTCCAGCCGCTTGACGTAGCCGCCATGGTCGGCGCCAAGCACATAGATCATCTCGCCGAAGCCGCGGTCGAACTTGTCTTTGAAATAGGCGACGTCGGCGGCGAAGTAGGTATAGCTGCCATCCGACTTGATCAGCGGACGGTCGATGTCGTCACCGACTTCCGTCGAGCGGAACAGCGTCTGCTCACGGTCTTCCCAGTCTTCCGGAACCTGACCCTTCGGCGGCGGCAGCACGCCCTTGTAGACATGGCCCTTGAAGGTCAGGTCGTTGATCGCGGTGCGGATCGGGGCAGCCCCATTGGCATGCAGCGTGCGCTCGGAGAAGAACACCTCGTGCTTGACGTTCAGCGCCTCCAGATCCTCGCGGATCATCACCATCATCGCGTCGATGGCGCGATCCTTGACGATCGGCATCCATTCTTCCTCGGGCATTTCCAGAAGCCGGGTGCCGTAGTCGGCGGCCAACGCCTGGCCGACCGGAACGAGATAATCGCCCGGATAAAGCCCGGCCGGGATTTCACCGATGGTTTCGCCCAACGCTTCGCGGTAGCGCAGGTAGACCGAGCGCGCCAGAACGTCGATCTGCGAGCCGGCGTCGTTGATGTAGTATTCCTTCTCGACAGCATAGCCGGCATAGGCCAGCAGGTTCGCCAGCGCATCGCCGACGACGGCGCCGCGGCAATGGCCGACATGCATGGGCCCGGTCGGATTAGCCGACACATATTCGACGTTGACCTTACGGCCCTCACCCATGGATGAACGGCCGTAGTCCTCGCCGAGCGCGATCATCGAGGCGAGCAGGCGCTGCCAGTAGCCCGTCGACAGGCGAATGTTGACGAAGCCAGGGCCGGCGACGGAAATGTCGGCGACGTCGGGATCTTCCTTCAGCTTGGCGATCAGGACATCGGCGAACGCGCGCGGATTGGTGCCGAGCGGCTTTGCCAGAACCATGGCGGCATTGGTGGCGACATCGCCATGGGCCGAATCGCGCGGCGGCTCGACCGTGATGCGGGAAAGATCCACTTCGCTTCGCTTTTCAGAAACGATGTCAATTTCTTCCAAAGCTTTTTTAATTCTTTTGTCGAAGTCGCTGAAAAGGTTCATCTGTTGTGGTCCACGCATGAAAAGAAGCCGGCGAACGCCCCGTTCCCGGCATATTGCCCGCTGCCTATCGCAATTCCGGGGTATGGTCAAACAGGCGCTGGTGGGTCTTGATGGCGAAAGTATCGGTCATGCCGGCCAGATAGTCGCCGACATGGCGGGCCTTGGCGCCCTCGTTGAGGTTCGGCAGCTGGTCCACCCAGTAGTGCTTCTCCATTAGGCCGGGATCGTTCATATAGGCGCGGAACAGGTCCTTAACGATCTGCGCGGCACCGGCGCGGATGCGCATGATCTCCGGGTGGCGATAGATGCGCGTGAACAGCATGCCCTTGATCTCGCGATCGGTCTTCGCCATCGCTTCCGAGAACGTCGCCGTCACCCGCGGCGCAAGCCGAATGTCCTGCGCCCTCTCCGGCTTTACCTCTGTCAGTCGGGCCTGGGCGACGCCGATGACGTCCTCGATCATGCGGGTGATCTGCCGGCGCATGATCTCGTGGGTGAAGCGGCTGGCTTCCAGCGACGGATAGCGGTCGCGCACCTCCTTCATGAGACCGGCCAGAAACGGGATCTCCTCCAGCATGTCGAAGGTCAGGTAGCCTGACCGGAGGCCATCATCGATGTCATGGGTGTTGTAAGCGATATCGTCCGAAATCGCCGCGACCTGGGCCTCAAGGCTGGCAAAGGTCGAAAGCTCCAGATCGTGCAACTCGCAGTAATCGAGGATCGGCTTCGGCACCGGATGGCCGTTCAGGCCTGTTCCGTCCGCGGCCATCAGCGGGCCGTTGTGCTTGACCAGCCCTTCCAGTGTCTCCCAGGTGAGATTGAGACCATCGAACTCGGCGTAGCGGCGCTCCAGCTTGGTGACGATTCTGAGCGACTGGGCGTTGTGGTCGAAGCCGCCATAGGGCGCCAGCTCCTCGTGCAGCGCGTCCTCGCCGGTATGCCCGAACGGCGTATGGCCGAAATCGTGGACCAGGGCCACACCTTCGGCGAGATCCTCGTCGAGACGCAGGGCGCGAGCGAGCGCGCGGGCGATCTGCGCCACCTCGATCGTGTGCGTCAGGCGGGTGCGGTAATGATCGCCGTCATTGGCGATGAAGACCTGGGTCTTGTGCTTCAGCCGCCGGAAAGCGGTCGTGTGGACGATGCGGTCACGGTCGCGCTGGAAGTCGGAGCGCGTCGGGCTGGCGTTCTCATTATAAAGCCGGCCGCGCGTCGTCCACGGGTCGGCGGCATAGATCGCCCGCTCGCCCGCTCCAAATCCCAATGCATGCCTGTCGAATGTCATTCCTGCTCCTGCCGCCTCTTCAACCATTGACGCCGCCTGCCTGTCTTCATACCTATAGCCCTGCAGGGCATGCAACAGTGAGCGGTCTAAGACGGCTATCTGACGCGGGCCTGACATGAAGACTTTTACTCTCCGGACCTTGACCCCGGCAGGAGGACAGCATGAGCGAACCCCAGGTAACCATTTCCGATTCCGCCGCGAAACGCATCGCGACCATTCTCGGCTCCGATCCCGGCAAGACGGCACTGCGCGTCTCCGTCGAAGGCGGCGGCTGTTCCGGTTTTTCCTACAAGTTCGATCTGGTCAACGACCAGACGGAAGACGACCTCGTCATCGAGAAGAACGACGCCAAGGTGCTGATCGACAGCATGTCGCTGATTTACATGGCCGGCTCCGAGATCGACTTCGTCGACAACCTGCTCGGCCAGTCCTTCCAGATCGCCAACCCGAATGCGGTGGCCAGCTGCGGCTGCGGCACCAGCTTCGCGATCTGACGGCTGTCTTTACAGCTCGTTCAAAGCCGGGTACCCCGTTTCCAACGCAGACGGGAGCCCGGCTTATGAAAATCGCCACCTGGAACATCAACGGCATCAAGGCGCGGATCGACAATCTGCTGACCTGGCTGAAAGACGCCGCGCCCGACATCGTCTGCCTGCAGGAAATCAAGTCGGTCGACGAGGGTTTTCCGCGGATGGAAATCGAGGCGCTCGGCTATCACGTCGAAACCCACGGCCAGAAGGGCTTCAACGGCGTGGCCATCCTGTCGAAGATGAAGCCAGACGAGGTCAATCGCGGCCTGCCGGGCGACGACAGCGACGAGCAGGCCCGTTTCATGGAGGCGGTCTTCTCGTTTGAGGGTGGCGCCTTCCGTGTGTGCTCGATCTACCTGCCGAACGGCAATCCGGCCGACGACCCGGTGAAATACCCCTACAAGCTCGCCTGGATGGAACGGCTGAGAGCCTTTGCCGAAGACCGGCTGGCGCTCGAGGAGCCGCTGATTCTCGCCGGCGACTACAATGTCATTCCGGAACCGCACGATTGCTACGACGTGAAGGCCTGGGAAAGCGATGCGCTTTTCCTGCCGCAGACGCGCCAAGCGTTTCGCCGGCTGGAGCATCTCGGGCTGACGGATGCGCTGCGCGCCACGACGGACGGCGTTCCGGCCTATACGTTCTGGGATTACCAGGCAGGCGCATGGCAGAAGAACAACGGCATCCGCATCGACCATCTTCTCCTGTCTGCGGAAGCGACCGACCGGCTGCAGGCCGTCGAAGTCGACAGCCAGGTCCGGGCCTGGGAAAAGCCGTCCGACCATGTGCCGGTCATCGGTCGTTTCGATTTCTGAAGGATTGCCCGGCGACAACAACGCCGGGCCGTCGTCGACGGCTACTGAGTCGCGCCCGACTTTTCGAACTTCTGGGCCAGCGCCACCGCATTGCGGCGATCGTCCTCGCTCACGACCGAGAAGGCCTGCTCCTGCATCTCCTGGACCCAGCCATGATCCTGCGGGGCGCTGAGATCGAGCGCGGCCGTCATGTAGGCCAGTCCGAGAACGCTCTGGCCTTCCTCGAAGATCAGGTTGCCGAACACCGCCATGGCGCCGGGATGGCCCTTCTTGCGGGCCTGGTTCAGCCACTTCTTGGCGAGCTTGACGTTCACCTTGCCGCCCTCGCCGGCGAGAATCATGCGAGCGAGCTGGAACTGCGCTTCAGCCACGCCGAAGGTTGCCGCGGCCTGATAGAGCTGGCGCGCCATCGGCAGGTTGACCGTGACCGGGCTGTTGGGAATGCCGTTGTGATAGTAGTTGGCGAGCGACATCAGCGCCGAGACGAAGAAGCCTGTGTCTTCCGAGCCCGGCTCGACGTCTTCCGAGGCGATCTCGGAATAGATCTTGAAGGCCTCGTAATCGTCTTCCGCGACGCCGTCGCCATAGGCATACATGCTGGCCAGTGCCCAGCGCGACCCGGTGTGGCCCTTCTCGGCGGCGTAGCGATAGGCCTCGACGGCCTCGTCCTTGTGACCGCTCTGATAGGCCTTGAAGCCGAGCTTGAACACGTCGAAAGGCTTCGAGGCGCTGTCGGCCTCGGGAATGTCGAAGGCCAACGCGCTGCCTCCGGCGGCGCAAAACGCCAGCGGCAGGGAGACCAGCAGGACCTTCAGGGATTTCAACTCAAGCGTTACCATTAACAACAAGCCGTTTCTTCTGCTGCTCCGGACGGGGGAGCAATCCTACAGCGCTAATGTTCATGTCCGTTCCCTCGCTTCTCCGGCGATGGGGATGACACTCGGCCCTGCTGCGAAAAATGCTGGGTTCATCTGCGGACCCGTCACGGCGACCGGCCAAGGCCCGTCGCGACAGAGTCGCTGCGGAGCAAAGTTCTTTTGCCTCCGCCAGCTCCGCAGTTTTCTGCGAAGCACAAACCTCCACCGGCTGCAAACAAGCCTTCCGGTATCCGGTTTTCAATTGCCACCACCCATTTTTTACGCTGCGCTTTCTTGCCGCGCTGTGTCTGACGTCACATTTGCTCTTCGTTTGTGGCGGGAAATAGACATTCCCCCTCGCCACGCATCATAGAACAACTGTCATAAAAATGTGTTGCGATTTCGTCACAATGCGTTTGCGTTGCAACACAATCCGCAGGCAACAAAAAACCCGGCCGAGTGGCCGGGTTTTTCGGAAATGTGGAAAGCAGGATCAGAACTTGACCTTGATGGAGGTCGAGAGGGCGAGCACCAGATCGTTGCCGAAGTCGTAGGAGGCATCCTCGCCATAGGTTTTGCCATTCTTGGTGACTTCGCCAACGCTACCGCTGGTCAGGATGCCGATCGCACCGCCAAGACGCCATTCAACATTCTCAGTCGGGGTCCAGGCCGTTCCGACGGACATATACCAGGAGTCAGTCTGCGAGCTCAGGCCCGTGGTCGTACCGCGATCCCAGGTCAGGCTGACGGCACCGCTCCACTGATCGTTAAACTTGTGACCGATACCGCCGGTAATGGTCCAACCGTCGCGGTAGAGGAGATCGAGGGAAGTAGCTTCGACGCCGTTGGCATTGAGATAGAAAGGAATGCTTTGAAGCTGACTCCAATCGGTCCATTTTACAGATCCAAACGCCAACCAGTCGGGAGCAATACCGCTCTGAACCTTAAGCTCCACGGAGTCGGGCATACGTGCGGTTCCATGTACATCCCAGACATTACCGCCCAAGGCAGTGTAGAGGCTGTTGACTGAAGACATGTCGAGAGTACCGGAAATCGTTCCGAGATCGACAGCGCTGTTGTAAACTAGGCTGGCTCGCATCGCATACTCGGGAATCTCGTAGGCCACACCTGCGCGCCAGCCCCAACCGTCGCCCTTCAGATCGAGACGCCCAATACTGGTGGGATCGGCTGCATAAACCATGGCCTCCTTGAAGCCACCCACCTCCTGATAGAAGCCACCACCGATCAGTCGCAACTGCCCCGGGCCCATGTCAAATTTAACCGAGCATGTTCCCGCATAGTTGTGACTATAAATCTTGATCTCAGTGATATCGTTCGCGCCAGCCCATGCGGTGCCCGGATTCGAGTGCACGCCCCATGGCTCGGAGTAGTCGAGCAAGCAGTCGACATTCTTGCCCATGCCGAACTTCAAGCCGGCATAATAGTTGGTGTAATCCTCGGCACCGTCCGCAGTTGAGGTACCCGTGGACGTCCCGTTTGTGTTGTCCGTATCCTGGACATTCTTGAACTTCCGGTCCGGATGCACATAGGTCACCTGACCGCCGAAGGTGACGACCGATGGGTCGAACAGCTGGTCGATATTGTAGCCGGCCTCCTCAAGCCCTCCCGCATGTGCTGCCGTGAAGGCGCTCGTCGCCAGAAGTACAGCCAGAGCGCCCCTGATCATGGATTTCGATGTCATAATGTCCTCTCTCCCGCATTACTGAGCGGATCATTGCCATGATCGCGAGAGGAGACAACGCTGAACTCTTGCCGCTAAAATTCGTATCGCGATCAAAACCTTACGTAAGATTCTGATCGAAAGTGGTTAATAAATTCCGTGGTGGAAATTCATTCCACGCGAAGACAGCAACACGTTCACTGCTTGGAATTTTATTTTCTAAACAAAGCCGCTTGTGTCAAATTGACAACAATCAGATTTCTTTCCTTTACGTGCACGTAAGACATCGTTTTGGCAGCTGATTCTGCCCTAACCCATTCGTGCACATACGAAAACACCCGGCCAAGTTGACCGGGTGTTCAGAGTTGCAGAACTGATTGTGCGATCAGACCGATTCGTTGACCCGGCTCAGCGCGATCTCCAGGCCCTTGAGCTGGGTTTCGAGCTCTTCGAAACGCTCGCGCTCGGCCTCGACCACTTCGGGCTTGGCGTTGGCGACGAACTTCTCGTTGCCGAGCTTGGCGGCGATGCGGGCCTTGTCCTGTTCCGCCTTGCCGATCGCCTTTTCGAGCCGGGCACGTTCGGCGCCGAGATCGATCAGGTTGCCGAGCGGCAGGCAGGCCGTGGCTTCGCCAACGACGATCTGCGCCGCCCCCTTGGGTGCGGCATCGGCAAACGTCACCGTTTCGACGCGCGCCAGACGCTGGATCGCCGGCGTATGCCGCCCGACGCGTTCGCGCGTGACCGCATTTGCCCCGACAATGACCAGTGGTGCGGTTGCAGCCGGCGCAACGTTCATTTCCGAACGCACCGAACGGATGCCCGAGACGAGGTCGATCAGCCAGTTGATCTCATCTGCGGCGTTATCGTCGAAATAGAACGGTACAAGCCAGTCGGCATGGCAGAGCAGGCTGTCGCGCTGACTGCCCTCGCCCACCGTATGCGCCCACAGCTCCTCCGTGATGAAGGGCATGAACGGATGCAGCAACTTGTAGGTCTCGTCCAGCACGTATGCGGCGCAGGCCTGCGCTTCCTTCTTGGCGGCCTCGTCCTCGCCGTTGAAGACCGGCTTCAGCAGCTCGAGATACCAGTCGCAGAACTGATTCCAGACGAAACGGTATAGGCTCGCGGCCGCATCGTTGAAGCGGTAGGCCTCGATGCTTTCGGTCACTTCCTTCGCAGTCCGGCCGAGTTCGGTCAGGATCCAGCGGTTGATCGTCTGCGTGGCGTCTTCCGGAATGAAGTCCGGATCGCGCTTGACGCCGTTCATCTCGGCAAAGCGGGTCGCATTCCAGAGCTTGGTGCCGAAATTGCGATAGCCGGCGACCCGGGCGGTGTCGAGCTTCACGTCGCGACCCTGAGCGGCCATGATCGCCAGCGTGAAACGCAGGGCGTCGGCGCCGTATTCGTCGATCAACTCCAGCGGATCGATGACGTTGCCCTTCGACTTCGACATCTTCTGACCGTTCTTGTCGCGCACCAGGGCGTGGACGTAAACGGTGTGGAACGGCTCGACCGGATTGCCGTCCTCATCCTTCATGAAATGCAGGCCCATCATCATCATGCGGGCGACCCAGAAGAAGATGATGTCGAAACCGGTGACCAGGACGTCGGTCTGATAATACTTGTTCAGCTCCGGTGTCTCGTCCGGCCAGCCGAGCGTCGAGAAGGGCCACAGCGCCGACGAGAACCAGGTGTCGAGCACGTCCTCGTCGCGGGTGAGGATCTCGCCCGGCGCGAAGTTCTCGAGCTTCTCCTCGACCCAGGCCTTCCACGGGCCTTCATGAGCGATGTAATGCTGGATGGCGGCGTCGAGCGCCTCTTCCTCGGTCTTCTCGACGAAGACCTGACCATCCGGGCCGTACCAGGCCGGGATCTGGTGTCCCCACCAGAGCTGGCGCGAGATGCACCAGGGCTCGATGTTCTCCATCCATTCGAAATAGGTCTTTTCCCAGTTCTTCGGAACGAAGTTCGTCCGGCCTTCGCGGACGGAGTCGATCGCCGGCTTGGCCAGCGTCTTGGCGTCGGCAAACCACTGGTCGGTCAGCATCGGCTCGATGACGACGCCGGAGCGGTCGCCGAAGGGCTGCATGATCTTCTTGTTCTCGACATAGGGGATGTCGTTGCCTTCGGCGTCCTTGACGGTGACGGCGAGGCCCTCGGCATTGATCTGGGCGACGATCCGCTTGCGCGCCTCGTAACGGTCGAGGCCGCGATAATCGTCCGGCACCAGGTTGATGGCGTCGACATCCGCTTCACCGGGCAGCTTGCCGGACTTTGCGATCGCCAGGGCCTGCGCGGCACAAACGGCGTAGGGCTCGCCGTCCTCGCGCATGGCCGCCTTCGTATCCATCAGGCGATAGAGCGGAATGTGGTTGCGGCGGGCGACCTGATAGTCGTTGAAGTCGTGCGCGCCGGTGATCTTGACCGCACCGGAGCCGAAATCCTTGTCCGGATACTCGTCGGTAATGATCGGGATCAGGCGGCGGTGTTCCTTCGGGCCGACCGGAATTTCGCAGAGCTTGCCGACGATCGGTGCGTAGCGTTCGTCGGAGGGGTGAACCGCAACCGCGCCGTCGCCGAGCATCGTTTCGGGCCGGGTCGTGGCGATCGAGATGTAGTCGCGCTCTTCCTGCAGCACGACATTGCCGTCGGCGTCCTTCTCGACATAGGTGTAGGTCTCGCCGCCGGCCAGCGGGTACTTGAAGTGCCACATGTGGCCGTCGGTCTCGCGGTTCTCCACCTCGAGGTCGGAAATCGCCGTCTCGAAATTCGGGTCCCAGTTGACCAGCCGCTTGCCGCGATAGATCAGGCCTTCCTTGTAGAGCGAGACGAAGACTTCCAGAACGGCTTTCGACAGGCCCTCGTCCATGGTGAAGCGTTCGCGCGACCAGTCGCAGGAAGCGCCAAGGCGCTTGAGCTGGTTGAAGATCAGCCCGCCGGACTGGTCCTTCCATTCCCAGACCTTGTCGATGAAGGCGTCGCGGCCCATGGCGCGACGGCCTGGCAGCTGGCGCTCCATCAGCTGGCGCTCGACGACCATCTGCGTGGCAATGCCGGCATGGTCCATGCCCGGCTGCCACAGCACGTCCTTGCCGCGCATGCGCTCGAAGCGGATCATGATGTCCTGCAGCGTGTTGTTGAGCGCATGGCCCATGTGCAGCGAACCCGTGACGTTCGGCGGCGGAATGACGATGCAGAAGCTTTCGGCGCCCGGCTTGGCGTTGGCGCCCGCCTTGAAGGCGTCCGCCTCTTCCCATGCCTTAGCGATTTTCGGTTCGACGGCTGCGGAATCGTAGGTTTTTTCAAGCATTTTCTGATCGCTTCCGGAATTTCTAGGGTTCGAGGTTGTAAACCGGATGGTCTGAATGAAGTCAACAAAAAAGCCGCCGGAAATGCGGCGGCTTCATGAGGTGTGACGAAGGACCGCCGATCAGCGGCGCGGACCCCGCGCCACCCTTTCGATTTCCTCCCGCACGAGACGCTCGACAAGGGTCGGCAGGTTGTTGTCCAGCCAGTCCTGCAGCATCGGGCGCAGCATTTCTTCGGCGATCTCGTCGAGAGAGCGCTTCTGCGCGCCGTCAACCGCCTGGGCGAGATCCTCGAACGAACGGGCGACCTGCTGGCCGGCCACGGCCGAAATCAGCCCGCCCCGGTTCGGTGCCGTCGACTGGGCCACGGCTGCGGGCATTGCAGGCGCCGGCTTCGTCTCCGGCGCAGCAACGACGGCGGGCGCCGGCTTTGCATCGACCGGCTCGCCGACGGCCATAGTGGCAATCGCGGGGGCCGGGTTGGCCTTCGGCGTCTCGACGGCAGCCAGTGCCGGGGTGGCAAGCACCCGCTTGGGCTCGGATGCCGCGGTTACCGCTGCCGGCCGGACAACCGGGGTTTCCGAAGGCTTTTCCGCCACTGGCGTCGGCTCGCGCATCGCCACGGGTTCGGGTGCTGCCGGTTCGGGCGCCCGCGACCGCATCATTTCCGCATTGCGTTCGGAGGCTGCACGAACGCGTGCGGCGACATCGGCCAGAGACAGGTTTCTTGACGGATCTGCCTGTTGCTGCGGTGCGGCTTCCCGCACCTCGCGAACCGGCTGCGGCGCCATGCGCGCCGGTGCACCCTGGTTGGCAGCGGACATGGACGGCGTGTAGCTCGACGGAGACCGCTCGACAGCAACCGGCGCCGGTACGATCTCTGCGGCCGGACGGGACGCCGGGGGCGCCTCCGGCTCCATCGAGAAGGCCGCGAAGGGATCGCCGCCGTCGTCCGGCATCTCGGAGGAAGACGTGTGCAGCGACGGCGTCTGCAGGGAGTTCTGCTGGCCGTCACTCTCCGGATCATTGTTCTCGATGATCTTGCGGATCGAAGCCAGGATCTCTTCCATCGACGGTTCACGCGCTACATTTGGCTGGGCCATACTCATCCCCGTTTTCCCGAACAAACGATCGGACCAGCGAAACAAAGTCCGAATCATGGTCACCTTAGGATACTCAAAAGGGGAAAAAAATCACTGCGAATCAATTATCCGGACTGATGCACAGCTTTGTTCGCCGGCATGGTAAACGTCGGAGGCCGGAGGTTGATGTGATCCCCCGGCCCCGCTGTCACAGTCAATAATGCAACGGAAAGACTACTTCGTGTCAACCGTCCGGAGGCCGAACCACTTGTCCTTGACCGCCTCATAGTGGTCTTCCGAACGATACTCGGCGACCTGAAGTCCCTGGCTCGACACCGTCAGGCGACCGGTCGCAGCGATGACGGCATAACTTGCCACGACGGCGTCATGCTGTGCGACCACGAGATTTTCCTTGGCGTTCAGAACCGTCTGCTGGGAGTTCAGAACGTCGAGCGTCGTCTTCTGACCGACATTGCGTTCCTCGATCACACCCTTCAGTGCCAACTGCGCAGCATTGACCGACTTGCCGTTGGCGGAGATCGAGGCCGTCGCGGCACGAAGCTGAGCGTAGGCAGAGACGATCTGCTGGCGGATGCTGGCACGGACCGAGTCGACCATGATGCGGCGCTGGCCAGCAAGCTCCTTGGCCTGGCGAACCCTGCCGTATTCGGCGCCACCCTGATAGATCGGGATGGTCAACTGTGCCGTTATGCTCGCAGAGGTGTTATTTATATCGCTCGGAGAAGAGCTAGAAGTCACGTGCCGTGTTACGCCACCCTGCAAAGTCACGCCCGGCAGAAGCGAACCTTCTGCTGCCTTGGTGTTGTAGTCGGCCTGGTCAACCTGGGCGAAGGCGGCCTTGACCGACGGGTGCTCCACGACCCCGATCGCGACGGCCTGATCGACGCTGGCGGGCATGGCCTTTCGCGCCGGCGACGGCTGCTTGATGCCAGACGGAGTGTCGCCGACGATCTGCACATAGGTCGCCTGGCTGATGGCCAGCTGCGCCTGTGCGGCGGCCAACAGGGCGTCGGCGGACGCGAGCTGTGCCTCGGCCTGGCTGACGTCGGTGCGGGTACCTTCACCGACCTGAAGACGGGCATTGGCCGAGTTCAACTGCTCGCGCAGGAACTTCAGGTTCTGCTGGCGGATCGAGACGATCTGCATGTCGCGGGCGATATCCGCATATGCCTGGGCTGCCGACAGCAGAATGGAGATCTCATTGGCCTTCAGGCTTTCGCGGCTGGCGACGACGCCTGCCTCGGCTGAACGCACATTGTTGAGCGTCTGGAAGCCGTCGAAAATGGTCTGCGTGATGGTGAAGCCGGCATTCGCCTGATGATAGCTGTTTTCGGTGGCACCGCCATTCATGCCGTAAACGTCGATCGCACTCGCCGACGCGGTTGCCGACACCTGCGGACGATAACCGGCCTTGGCGATCGTCACGCCTTCGTCGGTCGCCCGCAGCCCGGCACGGGCGGCGTTGAGATCGGGATTGTTTTCATAGGCCTTCGCCATGGCGCCAAAAATGGTCTCGGCGCTCGCCTGGACGGGCTGAAGCATCAACAATGGCGCAACAGCGGCGGCTACAACCGCTTTCCGATAAAAAGACACGATCAACCCACTCCTAAATTTATTTTGGCCGCATCGCCTGAAAACGGTGTGCCCGTTCCGGCTCGGCCAGTCCCGGATGCTACACTGCAGAAATGCATGCAAATTTCAACAACACCGCGCGTACGGCACACAACAACAATCTCCAGGCCCGCGGATAATGCCGGCACGGTCCGCGGAACATGATTGTTTTTAGTCAAACGATCAACACCTTATCAGAGCGTTAACGCCGGACCTTGGCGGGCGTTGCCGCAGTGCAACAGTTTCGAACGACTTTGATTAAAAACAAAGAGGCGGACACAGGGCCCGCCTCGATCTCTCAGGTATCGGAGTGTCGCCTGCGGGCGACCCCTTGTCAGAAAACGAACTCGGCAACCTTGGCGAAGCCGGGCAGCGGCTTCACCGCCGTATTGAAATGGGAATTCTCGGCGACAGCGCCACCTTCCTTTACGAACAGCTTGGCGCGCGAGGCATTGCCGTGACCGATCACGGCAACGAGGCGGCCGCCTTCACGCAGCTGCGCAAGAATGTCGGCCGGAACGTGGTCGACCGCACCGCCGACGAAGATCAGGTCATAGGGCGCTTCCGGCGCGTAACCCTTTTCCAACGGGCCGGTGACGACGGCGACATTGTCATAGCCGAGCCGCGACAGCGTTTCCGTGGCGGTTGCCGCCAGCGTCTCGTCGACTTCCAGCGACACGACGGAGCTTGCCAGCAGCGACAGCAGGCCGGCCGTATAGCCGGTGCCGCAGCCGATCTCGAGGACGACGTCGTTGCGGGTGATCGCTGCCAGCTGCAGAAGCTTGGCGAGCGGCGACGGCTCCATCACGAATCGTCCGGGTGCGACCTCGACGTCGGTATCGACATAGGCAAGCGCGCGCGCTCCGGCCGGCACGAATTCCTCGCGCGGCACGGACAGGAAGGCGTTCAGCACCGAATGCGACGTCACGTCGGTGGTCCTGATCTGGTTGTCGACCATTTTGACGCGGGCTGCTTCAAAGTCCATCATATCTCGTATGCCTGTGATAAACGGTTCCGGTTTGCTCAATGTCTCTTAGTTCCGCCTGCAGCGGCTGGCAAGAGTTTGCGACGGTTTCCTCCGTTTTTGCCCGGCGGCGGTGTGTCACGGCGTTTCCTGCGGGGGCTCAAAGATTTTCCGTCCCTACCCTCTTGCGCTCTCCTTTGATCCGTTCTAAACGCCCCGTCACCACCCGCTCTCGCACCTTTGAGAGATACGGACGGCCTCGTGGCGGAGTGGTTACGCAGAGGACTGCAAATCCTTGCACCCCGGTTCGATTCCGGGCGAGGCCTCCAACTCTTCCATATCCTCTTTGTGTATCAGTATTTAGTCGCCTTCGGTCGGTCTCGTGCCCGTTTCAGGGCGCCGTACCGGTTTGGGAAAACTGTCTCCAATCGGCACACATCCACAATTCATCGGCATCTCATCGTTAACCGTTTGGGACACCCGCCACTGGGATTAACCAATTCTTCAGGGGTTCAACGGCTCCATCTCCATAAACCCCTTAAAATTCAGGGGTAAATGCAATGTGAGAGGGAAATCCATGAAGAACCGTGTCCAGAAGTTGTTCTGTTCCACCGTTGCGGTCCTGTTTGTCGCCGCCCTGCCCTTGTCCGTCCTCGACGGCCAGGCCTCGATCATCAAGAGTGCATGGGCCAAAAGCGATCATTCGTCCGGCAATGGCGGTGGCAATTCCGGTGGCGGCGGAAACTCCGGTGGCAATGGTGGCGGCAATAGCGGTGGCAATTCCGGTGGCAATGGCGGCGGCTCCAGCAGCAAGTCGGCCAACGCGTCGAGCAAGAGCACCGCGAACGGTTCCTCCAGCGGCAAGTCGCACGCCACCTTCCAGTCGCTGTTCTCCTCCGCCTTCTCGAGCAGCAAGAAGTCGGAAACCAAGGGCAAGAAGGCCAATACCACGCTCGTTTCAACCGGAACCGAAACCGGCAAGTCGAAGCAGAAGGGCGCCAAGACCGCCAAGGTGAAGCTCACCGGAGCAATCGCCGCGGCACACGCTTCGGCGACGGCATTCGCGCATGCGTCTCCCGATTCACGCCTCGGCAAGCTGAAGAGCTATTTCGAACTGAACGGTACCTATGCCTCGCTGCAGGAGCTGGCGGACCAGACGGATGCGGCGGCACTGCAGGAAGCCTATGACGCGCTGCTGGGCAAGGTCGGTGAAACCACCGTCGCAGCCTACGACGCCTATATCGCCGACCCGGATGCCAAGACGCTCCTCGACACCTACAACTCCACCCTCGCCGGCACGAGCCTGACGGAAGCCGACTTCCAGTCGCTGCGCGACGCCTATGAAGCGGCCCAGGCATCCGATCCGACGGTGGATCCGACCGCCGAGCAGGCCTACCAGGACGCTCTGACGGCAGCCAGCCTGACACAGGAGCAGTTCGACGCGCTGAATACGGCTTACACCGACCTCAACTCCAACACCGCATACACGGCGTATCAGCAGGCGCTGGCCGACTCCGGCGCAACGGAACAGGATATTATCGACCTGGAACAGTCGGCAGCCGACCTGCAGGCGGCAAAGGACGCGGACCAGGCGGCGGCCGACGCCGAGGTCCAGGCCGGTGACGCACTCCTGAGTGCAAACAATGGCCGGCCGCTGACGGAAGAACAGAAGGCGCTGCTCGACGCCACCCTCGCACAAAAGCTCGGCGGTTAACCGCGGGGCCCACCAGCATGGCCCCGAAACGAAGAACGCCGGCAGCGGAAATCCGCGCCGGCGTTTTTTTTGAAACTGGCTCCCCGGGCCGGATTCGAACCGGCGACCTGTCGATTAACAGTCGAATGCTCTACCGCTGAGCTACCAGGGAACATCGCCTCGCGGCGGTGTGGGTGGCCTAATACAAACGCTTTGCCGATTTGCCAAGCGGTTTTTTCAAAAAAGTTCGAACCCCTTGCCTAAATTTGCCGCCGTCGTCATGTCCTGTGGACAAACGAAGCGCTGCAAACGGCGCGTTTTCATGACCAAACGGGTAATCGCAATACAATGTTCAGCATGGATCATAAAAACGGTGCGTTCGTGGTGATGGGCCGCAGCGTCCGCCTGCCCCGCTCCAAATGGCCGCGCATCACGCTCGGCTGCCTGCTGATCCTCGGCGGTTGCCTCGGCTTCCTGCCGGTGCTGGGCTTCTGGATGATCCCGCTCGGTCTCCTGGTGCTTTCGCAGGACCTGCCGCCGGTCCGGCGCTGGCGGCGGCGCACCGAAGTCTGGTGGGGCCGCAAGAAGCGCAAGGGCAATTCCCGCTGACCCGTCCGGGCAACGCCGCCACGCACAGACATCATGGCGGCGCGCAGCCTCAGACCTCCGAGGCGATGCGGCCGATCTCCGCGATGACCGCATCGCGCTCCTCCGATTCGATTTTCGGTATTTCGCAATAGGCCGTCACGATCACCGGCGGGCGGTCGCTCGGCCACGCCACGGCGACGTCGTTGGCGTTGCCGTACTTGTTGGTGTTGGTCCCGGTCTTGTCGCCGACCAGCCAACTCGCCGGCAGGCCGGCCCGGAGGCGCGCATCACCGGTCTTGTTGGCGATCAGCCAGGCAGCAAACTGCGCGCGTGAGGAGGACGACAGCACATCCGTGAACAGAAGTTTCCGCAGGTCTTCGGCCATTGCCGCCGCCGTTGTCGTGTCGCGCTGGTCGTCCGGGCCCTCGTGATAGTTGAGCCCCGGCTCGATGCGGTCGAGTCGCGAGACGTCGTCGCCGATCGAACGGAATAATTCTGTCACCGCCTTCGGACCGCCGAACCGCTTCAAGAGCAGGTTGGCTGCGGTGTTGTCGCTCCAGCAGACCGCCGCCTCGCAAAGTTCAGCGACCGTCATGCCGGCGCCGCCGACACGCTTTTCCGTCACCGGCGACCAGGCCGTGCTCACATCCTTCTTCGTGAATCGGATGCGGGCGTCGAGCGCATCCGCCTTCTCATCCACCGCCTTCAGCACCTGCGCCGCAAGGATCGCCTTGAAGGTGCTGCACATCAATATGCGCTCGTCCGCCCGGTGCGACACGGTCTTGCCCGTTCCGAGATTGACGATCCTGACGCAGATGCGCCCGGCATGGCGCTTCTCCAACTCAGCGAGCCGGGATTCGGGATTGCCAACGTCCCCGGCGGCAAAGGCCGGCCCGGAAAAGGCGGTCAATGCCGGGGCGACAAGCAGGGATGCGGCAAGCGCCTGACGGCGGGACAATGATGTCGTCATGAAAATTCGTCCTGTCTTGGAGTGTACGATGCAAATGCCCTGCCCATGGCGCTGGCCGTTCAGGTGGGCTGCGTTGGGACCCTAGGGCGAGCGTTGCCCTCGTACAAACGACGATTTATAGGGAGAGACATGAGAAAATCTTGGGCTTGAATGATGGACGTCTCGCAACTGCCGCTCAACTCGCTGCGCGCCTTCGAGGCCTCCGCCCGGCTTTGCAGTTTCACCCGGGCCGGGCTGGAACTGCGCGTCACCCAGACGGCGATCAGTCATCAGGTCAAGACGCTGGAGGCCGTCCTCGGCGTCAGCCTGTTCAAGCGGCTGCCGCGCGGACTGGCGCTGACCGACGAGGGACACGCCCTGCTGCCGGTGCTGACCGACGCCTTCCAGCGGATGAGCGCCACGCTCAGCCAGTTCGAGGAGGGCAATTTTCACGAAATCCTGACCGTCGGCGTCGTCGGCACCTTCGCCATCGGCTGGCTCTTGCCCCGGCTTGCCGACTTCAAGCGCCAACAGCCGCATATCGACCTGCGCATCAAGACCAACAACAACCGCTCGGACATTCTCGGCGACGGTCTCGACTTCCTGATCCGCTTCGGCGACGGCGCCTGGCATGGCACGGAGGCCGTTCACCTGATGGATGCGCCGCTGTCCCCGGTCTGCGCGCCCGAACTCCTGCCGGCGCTGAATTCCGTCGAGGGACTCGCCGGCATGGAGCTCTTGCGCTCCTACCGGGTCGACGAATGGCCGAAATGGTTTCGCGCCGCCGGCATGGCGCCGCCGAGCCTGCGCGGCTGGATGTTCGATTCGTCGCTGGCGCTGGTGGAAGCCGCTGCCCGCGGCGTCGGCGTGGCGCTCGTGCCGGTCTCCATGTTCGGGCATGATTTTGCCGCCGGCCGCATCGTCAAACCGTTCACCACCGAGGTCGATATGGGCGGTTACTGGATGACGCGGCTGAAATCGCGGCCGGAATCACCCGCCATGAAGGCGTTTCGCGAGTGGATCACCGCCGAAATCGCCGGCGACGCATCGCTTTCCCTGGAAGCCTAGATCCCCCTCTCCTTCACCGTCTGCATGGCGACAAAGGTGGAGGAGCTTGCCACATGCGGCAAAGCGGAAATCTTCTCGCCGAGCACGTGGCGATACTTGCGGATGTCGGCGGTGCGGACCTTCAGGAGATAGTCGAAGGAGCCGGCGATCATGTGGCACTCCTCGACCTCCTTGATCTTGCGCACGGCGGTGTTGAATTCCTTCAGCGCCGCCTCGCGGGTGTCGGAAAGTTTGACTTCCGTGAAGGCGACATGGTCGAGGCCGAGTTTGACCGGATCGAGCACCGCCTTGAAGCCGAGAATGTAGCCGTCGTCGATCAGCCGTTTCAGCCGCACCTGGCACGGCGTCTTCGACAGGCCGACGCGTTTGGCAAGATCCGTCACGGAGATGCGGCCGTCATCGCCGATAATATCGAGGATTTTTCGATCGAACGCGTCGAATTCCCTTTGCTCAGTCGCCACGGCAATTCACTTTCTCTATTTTAGCTTCATTAAATAGGAAAATCTCATCATGAAGCTCTGAAATCAAGTCAGATTTCCCAAGGTCGTTTTGCTATCATCCTCACAGCCTTTGCCATGGAGTGTGAAGCATGCCTCAGCCGCAGTCGATTGTTGCCCCCGAGACCCCGATTTCCAACGCCTTCCAGCAGTTTGCGCCGCCGGTCGCCGAGCAGAGCGAGCTGCGCCGGGCGATCACCGCCGCCTATCGCCGCGACGAGGCCGAATGCCTCGTACCGCTGCTCGAACAGGCGACGCAGACAGGCCCACGCAGCGAGGTGATCGCGATCACCGCCCGGCAGCTGATTACCGCACTTCGCGGCAAGCATCGCGATTCCGGCGTCGAAGGCCTCGTGCATGAATACTCCCTCTCCAGCGAGGAAGGCGTTGCCCTGATGTGCCTTGCCGAAGCGCTCCTGCGCATTCCGGATACGGCGACCCGCGACGCGCTGATCCGCGACAAGATTTCCGATGGCGACTGGCGCTCGCATGTCGGCGGCGACCGGTCGCTGTTCGTCAATGCCGCCACCTGGGGACTGGCGATCACCGGCCGGCTGACGGCGACCGTCAACGACCGCTCGCTGTCAGCGGCGCTTACCCGCCTCGTTGCCCGCGCCGGTGAGCCGGTCATCCGCCGCGGTGTCGACATGGCGATGCGCATGATGGGCGAGCAGTTCGTCACCGGCGAAACGATCGACGAGGCGCTGAAACGCGCCCGCGTGCTGGAAAAGCGCGGCTTCCGCTATTCCTACGACATGCTCGGCGAAGCGGCGACGACGGCGGCAGACGCCGAGCGCTACTACCGCGACTACGAGACCGCCATCCATGCGATCGGCAAGGCCTCCGACGGCCGCGGCATCTATGAAGGCCCCGGCATCTCCATCAAGCTTTCCGCGCTGCATCCCCGCTACTCCCGCGCCCAGGCCGCACGCGTGATGGGCGAGCTCTTGCCGAAGGTGAAGGCGCTCGCCCTGATCGCCAAGGACTACGACATCGGCCTCAACATCGACGCCGAGGAAGCCGACCGTCTCGAACTGTCGCTCGACCTCCTCGAATGCCTCTGCCTCGACCCCGATCTTGCGGGCTGGAACGGCATGGGCTTCGTCGTCCAGGCCTATGGCAAGCGCTGCCCCTTCGTTCTGGATTTCATCATCGATCTCGCCCGTCGCGCCGAGCGGCGCATCATGGTTCGTCTCGTCAAGGGCGCCTATTGGGATGCCGAGATCAAGCGCGCGCAGGTCGACGGCCTCGACGGCTTTCCGGTGTTCACCCGCAAGGTCCACACCGATGTCTCCTATATCGCCTGCGCGAAGAAGCTGCTCGCCGCCGGCGACGCGGTCTTCCCGCAGTTCGCCACCCACAATGCCCAGACGCTCGCCACGATCTATCACATGGCCGGCAAGGACTTTCATTCCGGCAAGTACGAGTTCCAGTGCCTGCACGGCATGGGCGAACCGCTCTATGACGAGGTCGTCGGCCGCGGCAAGCTCAACCGTCCGGCCCGCATCTATGCGCCGGTCGGCACGCATGAAACGCTGCTCGCCTATCTGGTCCGCCGACTTCTGGAAAACGGCGCCAACTCCTCCTTCGTCAACCGCATCGCCGATCCCACCGTCTCGATCGACGAACTCATCGCCGACCCGGTCGAGGTCGTCCGCGCGATGGCGAGCCCCGGCGCGCAGCACGACCAGATCGCCCTGCCCGAAGACATCTTCGGCGCCGGCCGGCCGAATTCGGCAGGCCTGGATCTTTCCAACGAGCAGGTGCTCGCCGATCTCACCGACTCACTGAAGGAAAGCGCTGCCACGCAGTGGCAGTCCGCCCCTCAGCTTGCCGACGGCAAGGCTGATGGCGAAACGCGTCCCGTGCTCAATCCCGGCGACCACGCGGACGTTGTCGGCTCGGTCAAGGAAACCTCAGAGGATGACGCCCGCCGCGCCGTCGCGCTTGCCGCAGGCTCCGCCGCCTCCTGGGCGGAAACGCCGCCGGCCGAACGCGCCGCCTGCCTGGAACGCGCCGCCGACATCATGCAGGCGCGCATGCCGGTGCTGCTCGGGCTGATCGCCCGCGAGGCCGGCAAATCGCTGCCGAACGCCATTGCCGAAGTGCGCGAGGCGATCGATTTCCTGCGCTATTACGGCGAGCAGGCCCGCGCCACCTTCGGCCCGGCGCACAAGGCGCTCGGTCCCATCGTCTGCATCAGCCCGTGGAACTTCCCGCTGGCGATCTTCACCGGACAGGTGGCGGCGGCCCTCGTCGCCGGCAACCCGGTGCTGGCCAAGCCCGCGGAAGAGACGCCGCTGATCGCCGCCGAGGGTGTCAGAATCCTGCATCAGGCCGGCGTTTCGGCCTCAGCCCTGCAGTTCGTGCCCGGCGACGGGCGCGTCGGTGCCGCACTCGTCGGCAGCCCGGAAGTGGCCGGCGTCATGTTCACCGGCTCGACCGAAGTCGCCCGCCTCATCCAATCGCAGCTTGCCGGCCGGCTTTCGGCTGCCGGCAAGCCGATCCCGCTGATTGCCGAAACCGGCGGTCAGAACGCCATGATCGTCGATTCATCCGCACTTGCCGAACAGGTGGTCGCCGACGTCATCGCCTCGGCCTTCGACAGCGCCGGCCAGCGCTGCTCGGCGCTGCGCGTCCTCTGCCTGCAGGAAGACGTCGCCGACCGTATCCTCGCCATGCTGAAGGGCGCCCTGCACGAGCTGTCGATCGGTCGCACGGACAGGCTCAGCGTCGACATCGGCCCGGTCATCACCGCGGAAGCGAAGGGTATCATCGAGAAGCACATCGAACGCATGCGCGCGCTCGGCTGCAAGGTCGAGCAGATCGGCTTGGCGGAAACGACCGCCAACGGCACCTTCGTACCGCCGACGATCATCGAGATCGGCAAGCTCTCCGACCTCGAGCGCGAGGTCTTCGGCCCCGTCCTCCATGTCGTGCGCTACCAGCGTCGCGGCCTCGACCGGCTGATCGATGCAATCAACGCCACCGGCTACGGCCTCACCTTCGGCCTGCACACCCGGCTGGACGAAACCATCGCGCATGTCACGAGCCGCTTGAAGGTCGGCAATATCTACGTCAATCGCAACATCATCGGCGCCGTCGTCGGCGTTCAGCCGTTCGGCGGGCGCGGCCTCTCCGGCACCGGGCCCAAGGCCGGCGGACCGCTCTATCTCGGCCGTCTGGTCGATACCGCTCCGCTGCCGCCGATGCTGAGCTCCGTCCACCAGGCGCCGGCGCTTCTCGACCTCGTCAACTGGCTTGACGAGAAAGGCCGCACGGCCGATGCCGAAGCCGCCCGCACGCTCGGCGGCAATTCGGCGCTCGGTCTCGAAATCGAACTCCCCGGCCCTGTCGGCGAGCGCAATCTCTACCAGCTGCATGCGCGTGGCCGGGTGCTGCTCGCTCCGGAAACCGAAAGCGGCCTGTACCGCCAGCTGGCGGCCGCGCTTGCTACCGGCAACCACGCGGTTATCGACGCCGGCGCAGGCCTGGAGGCAGCACTGAAGGATCTACCGGCCAGCATTGCCGCGCAGGTATCGCTCTCGCAGGACTGGGCCGCCGACGGTCCGTTTGCCGGCGCGCTGATCGAAGGCGACGGCGAGCGCGTGCGGGACGTCAACGGCAAGATCGCCACCCTGCCCGGCCCGCTCGTTCTGGTGCAGGCGGCATCGGCCGGCGAGATCGCCGCCAAGGCCGACTGCTATTGCCTCAACTGGCTCCTGGAGGAGGTCTCGACATCGATCAACACGACGGCAGCCGGCGGCAATGCCAGCCTGATGACGATCGGATGAGATTTATTCCTGAACCAATCCGGGCCTGGAATCGTATTAGAGTGTAAGTACCGCGTAGGCGGCAGGTTGGTCAGGTTCGCGACCAGCCTGCCGCCTTCCCTCGCGATGATCTGATACGGAGTTCTCCTTGACTGCATCCGCCAAGCCCGTCCTCGTCTGGTTCCGCAAGGATCTCCGTCTTGACGACAATCTGGCGCTGACGGCAGCCGCGCAAAGCGGAGGGCCGGTGATCCCTGTCTATATCCGCGAACCGGAGGAAGCCGGCACCGGGCCGCTCGGCGCCGCGCAGGCCTGGTGGCTGCATCACTCACTGGCGACCCTGCAGAAATCGTTCGAAAAGCTCGGCTCGCGCCTGATCCTGGCGAGCGGTTCCGCTGAAGACCTCCTGCCCCGCCTTATCAAGGCGACCGGCGCCGGCGCGGTCTACTGGAACCGGCGCTACGACCCGCCGGGCATCGCCATCGACACGCCGCTGAAGAAGAGCCTCGCCGAGACAGGCATCGAGGTCAAAAGCTTCGCCGGCCAGCTCCTGCACGAGCCCACCCATCTTCTGACCGGACAGGGCACGCCCTACAAGGTCTACACGCCGTTCTGGAAGGCCTTTAATAGCGAGGACGGTCCGCGCGATCCGGTCGATCCTCCGAAATCGCTCAAAAGCCCGGAGAAGTGGCCGAAATCCGAAGATGTCACCGACTGGGGATACCTGCCGACGAAGCCCAACTGGGCGGAGCATTTTCCGGAAATGTGGGAGCCCGGCGAGGCTGCCGCCCACAAGCGGCTCAAGCTCTTCCTCGACAGCCACGTGAAGGACTATGATAGCCTGCGCGATTTCCCGGGCGTCGATGCGACGTCGCGCCTGTCGCCCTATCTGGCGCTGGGCGAGATTTCGCCGGCCCGCATCTGGCATTCGACCAACGGCCTGATGGACCGCTACGGCACGGATGGGGTGCTGCGCTTCCGCAAGGAGATCATCTGGCGGGAATTTTCCTACCACCTCCTCTTCCACTTCCCCGAACTGGCGGAGAAGAACTGGAACAGCAAGTTCGACAACTTCCCCTGGGAGTTCAACGAGAAGCTGTTCGAGGCCTGGAAGAAGGGCGAGACCGGTTACCCCATCGTCGACGCCGGCATGCGTCAGCTCTGGAAGCACGGCTGGATGCACAACCGCGTGCGCATGGTCGTCGCCTCCTTCCTGATCAAGCATTGCCTGATCGACTGGCGGCACGGCGAGAAATGGTTCCGCGACACGCTGGTTGACGCCGATCCGGCCTCGAATGCCGCGAGCTGGCAGTGGGTTGCCGGGTCGGGCGCCGACGCCGCACCGTTCTTCCGCGTCTTCAATCCGATCACACAGGGCGAGAAGTTCGATCCGGACGGCGATTACATCAGCCGCTACGTACCGATCCTCGCGAAGCTGCCGAGCAAGTACAAGAACGTGCCGGACAAGTCGCCGCCGGCCTTCCTCGAAAAGGCCGGCGTGCGGATCGGTGAAACCTATCCCGAACCGATCGTCGATCACATGAAGGCGCGCGAGAAGGCACTCTCCACCCATTCGGCGCTTTCCGACGATTGACATGACGCGCGGCCAGTCCGCGCGCGGTTTTACCGATATTTAAAATTGTCCACGTACAAGGCAGCGAAGGGGTTGCTGCACCGCAACATCCCCATTCCTTCCCAGCCATGGACATGATGTCTTGCCGGCCACCGTTTCCGATATCGCCGATGATCGCCGGTATCGACGTCCTCTCGAGGCCCCGGACATGAATTTCAAGAACCTTTCCATCCTCCACAAGATCGGCATCGCCGTCGCCATCATGGGATTGAGCTCGGCCATCATCGCCGCCACCGGCGCGACCGGCCTCAACTCCCTCAGCCACGCGATCGCCGACACCGGCGCCCGCGAGGAAGTCGCCCGCGAGGCGATGGACCTGCGCATCGACATCGTCGCGATCAGCCGCATGACCTATCAGCTGGCGCAGGCGCCCGAGAAGGCGGCCGACTTCGCCGACGAGACCGAGCGTCGCGCCAAGGAAATGCTCGAGCGGCTGCCGAAGATCCAGTCCACTGCCGATGCCAACGAGCGCGCCATGCTGGATACGATCCGCGCGACGCTCGCCAGCTATTTCGACGACATCCGCGCCATGGTGAAGACGGTCGCCGCCAATCCGGGCGACCAGGGCGCCATCAAGGCCGCGCTCGACAAGGCGCTCGACGGCCAGAAGACCGTCACCTCCGCCGTCAAGGAATACAGCAAGTATTCCGGCGAGACGCTCGCCAATGCCCGCGCCAAAGCCATTTCCGCCTCGACCGTCACGATGATGGCGCAGATCATCGTCGCTGCCGTCGGCATCCTCGGCGGCCTGATGATCAGCTTCCTCGTCGCCCGCCGCGGCATCGTCGGCCCGATTGCCGACCTCACCGCGATCATGAGCCGCTTTGCCCGCGGCGACCTTGATGGCCGCGCTTCCGACACCGAACGCAAGGACGAGATCGGCGAGATGGCGCGGGCGCTGGAAATCTTCCGCCGCAACGAACTCGGCCTGCGCGACATGAAGGCCCAGGAAGCCGCCATCCAGGCGCAGAGCGACGACCTTCAGTCGAGCATCAGCCATGTGGTCGCCTCCGCCGTCGCCGGGGATTTCTCCAAGCGCATCTCCAAGGCGTATGACGACGAGGATCTCAACCGCTTCGCCGCCAGCGTCAACGAACTGATCGGCACCGTCGATCTCGGTCTCGCCGAAATGCGCCGCGTCATGGCAGCGCTTGCCCAGGCCGACCTGACGCAGGACATGCAGGGCGACTTCCAGGGCGCATTCGCGGAACTCAAGACCAACGTCAACACGACCATGGCGACGCTGCGCTCGACCATGCAGAACGTCCGTGCCGCGACCTCGACGATCAACAGCAACTCCGCCGAACTGAGCTCGGCTGCCAACGACCTGTCGCGCCGTACGGAGCAACAGGCCGCGGCGCTTGAAGAAACGGCCGCCGCACTCGACGAGATCACCTCGACCGTGCGCACCGCATCGCAGCGCGCCGTCGAGGCCAACGAGATGGTTGTCGAGACCAAGAACAGTGCCGCCCGCTCCGGCGAGATCGTCCGCAACGCGGTCGAGGCGATGGGCCGGATCGAGGAATCATCCAGCAAGATCAACCAGATCATCGGCGTCATCGACGAGATCGCCTTCCAGACCAACCTGCTGGCGCTAAACGCCGGCGTCGAGGCGGCGCGTGCCGGTGAGGCCGGCCGCGGCTTTGCCGTCGTCGCCCAGGAAGTGCGTGAACTCGCACAGCGCTCGGCCAATGCCGCCAAGGAGATCAAGACGCTGATTTCCGCCTCGGCCTCCGAAGTCGGCAACGGCGTGGCGCTCGTCCGCTCCACCGGTGATGCCCTGCTGGAAATCGAGAAGCTGGTCAACCGCGTCAACGACCATGTCGCGACGATCGCCACGGCGGCGCGCGAGCAGGCGACCGGCATTCAGGAGATCAACACCTCCGTCAACCATATGGACCAGATGACGCAGCAGAACGCCGCCATGGTCGAGGAGACGACGGCGGCCAGCCAGACGCTGGCCGGAGAAAGCCGCAGCCTGCAGCAGATGCTGGAAAAATTCCGGCTCGACGCGGGTTCGTCCGTCCCGTCGCACCGCGTCTCGCGCGCCGCCTGACAGGTTCGACCGCGAGCAGAAACGAAGCCGCCCGGTCATGCCGGGCGGTTTTCGTTTGGGCTATTCGGCGGCGTGAAGCGTGCTTTCCACCGACTTCGGCTGGCGCGCGACGCTCTTGCCGCGCAACCAACGCAGCAGTGGGAAATAGAGCGCATAGGGCAGGATGCCGAGAAGCTTGGCTGCGAAAGCTTGACGGCGCGGGAACGCGATCTCGAACGCGTGGCCCTGCAAGCCGTCGGCAATGCGCCTCGCAGCCTCCTCCGCCGTGATCCGGCCGGCGGCCAGTGTGCGCATCGACGCCGTCATCGGCGTTTCCACGAAACCCGGATTGATCAGCTGCACGAAGATGCCGGAGCCTTCCAGATCCAGCGCCAGGCTCTGCGCCATGTTGATGAGGGCCGCCTTGGTCGCGCCATAGGCCGCGCTGCCCGGCAGCCCGGCATAGCCCGCCGCCGAGCCCATGAAGGCGATCTGGCCGTGCGAATAGGTCTGCATGTGGCGGAGCGCCGGAACGAGACAGTTGACGACGCCCGTCAGGTTGACGGCAATCGACTTCTCGAATGCCCGGCGCAGCTCGACGCCCGGCTTCGCCATCTCGAAAATTCCGGCATTGAAGACGGCGAGCGCTATGCGCCCGTGTTCGTATTCGATCGAGGCGATCACGCGCTCCATGTCCTGGCGCTCGGTGACATCGCCGTCGAGCACATGGATGGCGCCTTTCAGGGCGCCGGCTTCTTCCTGCAATTCGACGAGACGGTCATGATCGCGCGCGGTGGCAGCGACGGTATAACCGCGACGGGCCATTTCCAGCGCCAGTGCGCGGCCTATGCCCGAGCTCGCGCCCGTGATCCAGACTACGCCATGTTCGGGTTTTGCGTTGAACGAGGTCATCCGGTACATCTCCAAACTGCGCAGCTCTTGCGGCGCGCTTTCCGAAATCCCCTCTTCGCCATTCTTGTATTCTCCGGAAGATATGGAGCAGCAGTATGGCGGTACCAAGCCGGAATCGTGTTTTCGCTATGTATTGAGGAAAGGCGCCCCGAAAAATAAGATGAATTTGGCGCGTTCCTTGGCCAGCGTAAAACAGAATTCCTTGTTTTATTGCCGCCGCTCGCCGAAAACCCGACGATGGAATCTATGACCCCCGACGACATGAAGGCGATCCCCATGACCTTTCTCCCCACCGTTCTGGACGCGATCGGCAATACGCCGCTGATCAAGCTCAAAGGCGCATCGGATGCGACCGGCTGCACCATTCTCGGCAAGGCGGAGTTTCTGAACCCCGGTCAGTCGGTGAAGGATCGCGCAGCGCTCTTCATCATCCGCGACGCAGAAAAGAAGGGGCTGCTCAGACCCGGCGGCGTCATCGTCGAGGGAACCGCCGGCAACACCGGCATCGGTCTGACGGTCGTCGCCAAGGCGCTCGGCTACCGCACCGTCATCGTCATCCCGGAAACCCAGAGCCAGGAGAAGAAGGACGCGCTGCGGCTGCTCGGCGCCGAACTCGTCGAAGTGCCCGCCGTCCCCTACAAGAACCCGAACAATTACGTGAAGGTCTCCGGACGGCTGGCCGCAGAACTCGCAAAGACAGAGCCAAACGGGGCGATCTGGGCCAACCAGTTCGACAACGTCGCCAACCGCGAGGCCCATATCGCCACCACCGCGCCGGAAATCTTCGAGCAGACCGCCGGCAAGGTCGACGGCTTCATCTGCGCGGTCGGCTCGGGCGGAACGCTCGCCGGCGTTGCCATGGGGCTGAAGGCGAAGAACCCGGCCATCAAGATCGGTCTCGCGGATCCGGAAGGTGCGGCGCTCTACGAGTTCTACAACAACGGCGAACTCAAGTCGTCCGGCTCCTCGATCACCGAGGGCATCGGCCAGGGCCGCATCACTGCGAACCTCGAGGGGTTCACGCCGGACTACGCCTACCAGATCCCCGACCGCGAGGCCCTGCCGCTGATCTTCGACCTCGTCGAAAACGAAGGCCTCTGCCTTGGCGGCTCGTCCGGCATCAACATCGCCGGCGCCATTCGCCTTGCCAAAGACCTCGGGCCGGGCCATACAGTCGTGACCATTCTTTGCGACTACGGCAACCGCTACCAGTCGAAACTCTTCAATCCGGACTTCCTTGCATCGAAGGATCTGCCGGTCCCGCAATGGCTGACGAAGCCGACGGAGATCGAGGTTCCTTTCCAGGCGGCGTGAAGTCCGCCATCAAAGGAATGCCCGATGCCCGTCAAGCCTCTGTTTCGCGACGACTTCTATCTCTCCACCTGCGAGGCGGTCGTCACCGCGGTTCATGAAGACGGGGCGGTCGAGCTGGACCAGACCTGCTTCTACGCCACTTCCGGTGGGCAGCCGGGCGACACAGGCTTCTTCGAGCGGGCCGACGGCTCGAAGATCATGCTTGGCGTCACCACCCATGGCGAGACCAAGGACATCATCCTGCACCGGCCGCTGGAGGGCGAGGCGTTGCCCGCCGTCGGCGAGCCACTGGTCCTGCACATCGACTGGCCGCGACGCTACAAGCTGATGCGCATGCACACGGCCTGCCACCTGCTCTCCGTCGTCTGCCCCTTCCCGATCACCGGCGCGGCGGTCAACGAGGACGACAGCCGGGTCGATTTCGACATGTCCGAGACGATCGACAAGGACGAGGTGACGGCAAAGCTGATGGCGCTCGTCAACGAGAACCATCCTATCTTCGTGCAATGGATCACCGACGAGGAACTCCAGGCCAATCCCGGTCTCGTCAAGTCGAAGAACGTCCGGCCGCCGATCGGCATGGGCCGGGTCAGCCTCGTCTGCATCGGCGAGAATTCTTCCGTTGACAGTCAGCCCTGCGGCGGTACCCATGTATCCGAGACCCAGGAGGTCGGGGCGATTCACATCGCCAAGATCGACAAGAAGGGTAAGGAAAACCGTCGCTTCCGCATCCGTTTCGGAACGCCGGAAGCCTGATTGGGCAAGGGAGCCATCATGACCGAGGGAAAGAGTCCGTTCGTCGTTTCCGCCGACTGGGTTGAAAAGCAGCTGGGCGCACCGGAATTCAGGATCGTCGACGCCTCCTGGTATCTGCCGGCCCAGAAGCGCAACGGTGCCGCCGAATATGCCGAAGGCCATGTGCCCGGCGCCGTCTTCTTCGACCAGGACGCCATCTGCGACCAGTCCTCCGGCCTGCCGCACACCCTGCCCTCGGCGGAAGAATTCGCCGCCGCCGCGGAAAAGCTCGGCATTTCCGATACCGACACGATCGTCGTCTATGACGGCCCCGGCATCTTCACCGCCCCGCGCGTCTGGTGGATGTTCCGCCTGTACGGCGCCACCAAGGTCTTCATCATGGATGGCGGCATCGACGGCTGGAAGAAGGAAGGCCGGCCGCTCGAGACCGACATTCCGGAACCGGCGCCCGGCACCTTCAAGCTCAGCCCAAGTCTCCACAAGGTGACGACCTTTGCCGCCATGCAGGAGATCGTCTCCTCCGGCAGCCGGCAGATTGCTGACGCCCGCGGCGCCGGCCGTTTCACTGGCGAAGAGGCGGAGCCCCGCGCCGGCATGCGTTCCGGCCATATGCCGGGGGCGAGGAGCCTGCCGGCCGGCGTCTTTTCCGAGGCCGGCCGCTTGAAGGATCTCGCCGCGCTGCGCGAAACGATCGAGGCCGCCGGCATTGATCTTTCCAGGCCGGTCACCACCACATGCGGCTCGGGCGTAACGGCGGCGATCATTTCGCTGGCGCTCGAAAGCCTCGGCCATGCAGATCACACCCTCTATGACGGCTCCTGGTCGGAATGGGGATCGAAGGAAGACACGCCGGTCGTCACCGGGAAGGCTTGACAGCATGGCCGAGCAGACCAAATCGCCGCGGGCGCTGAAAGCCCATATCACGCATCTGGAAATGACCGCGCCGCCGAAGGCCAACCTGCCGATCCCGGTCAACATCCATACGGCGCTGATGCGGACGAAGAACATTCCGCTGCCCTTCTACCGCTATCTCTACCGGCAGGTCGGCAGCCGCTGGCACTGGGTCAACCGCCTGCGCCTCGCCGACAAGAAGCTGGAGGCGATCCTGCGCGATCCGCGCGTCTCCGTCACGGTTCTTTATGTCGACGGTGCGCCGGCCGGTTTCTTCGAGCTTTTCCACGAGAGCGAGGAGACGGTCGAACTCTCCTATTTCGGCCTGATGGAACACGCCCTCGGCCTCGGTGTCGGCAAGTGGTTCCTGCTGCAGGCCATCACCGCCGCCTGGATGCTGGAACCGAAGCGCGTGACCGTGCAGACCAATACGCTCGATCACCCGCGCGCGCTGCAGCTCTACCAGCGTTACGGCTTCACGCCCGTCTCCACCTCCGACGCCCTCGTCCGCCCCTTAGGCGACAAGGAACTGCTGGAGCTGGCAAGGCGGGATGTCGCGCAAGTATCGGGTGGCTGAAGCACCTCTGACGGCGGATCATGGCCTCCGTACCGCAAAGGAGACCAGCATGACCGCCATCCACTTTTCCGCCATGCCCACGGGTGACGCCGAAACCTATTGGGCCGGCGGGCCGGACGCCTATGGCCTGACCCCAGAACGGCAGATTTCCGACGGCGACGGCGTGCCGTGCCGGCATTGCCTGAAGACCGTCGGCAAGGGCGAGGCCTATCTGGTGCTGGCCTATCGTCCCTTCCCGGCCCTCCAGCCCTATGCCGAGACCGGTCCGATCTTCCTGCATGCGGAACCCTGCGAGCGCTATGCGGCCGAGGAGATCGTCCCGCCGATGCTGGAAAGTCCCGACTATATCGTGCGCGGCTATGGCGCGAACGACCGTATCGTCTATGGCAGCGGCGCGGTGACACCGACCGGTGACATACCAACCCGTGCCGCTGACCTCCTGGCGCGCGACGACATCGCCTATCTGCATGTCCGCTCGGCGCGCAACAATTGCTATCAGTGCCGGATCGACCGCGCCTGACGGCGGGAGATGGCGGTTTTGTGGCGGCTCAGCCCCAGAGCGCCATGCCGCTTCGCGCCAGAATGTAGATGCCGACGACGACGATGATGCCGGCGAAAATGTTGGTGAGCGTCTGGCCCTTCGTCGACAGCCTGGACGCCGCCAGCATGCCGATCACGCCACCGAGAATGCCGCCGGTGATGAACTCGAAGGCGATCGTCCAGTCGACGAGGCCAGAGACAGCATAATTGGCCGCCGTCGTCAGGCCGAAGGTGCCGACCGCGAGCAGCGACGAGCCGACCGCATTGATCATCGGCATGCCGGTCGCAAACATCAGGCCCGGCACGATCAGGAAACCGCCGCCGATGCCGAAGAAGCCGGAGAGCATGCCGGTGCCGATCGCGACGACCGACGTGCGGAGGCAGACATGCGGCGGCTCGACAGGCGCGTCCGAGGTCGACGTTTTCTTCCGGCCGCGCAGCATCGCCGCCGCGACCACCATCATCAGCAGTCCGAACAGGAAGAGCAGCTTCTGGCCGTCGACCATCTTGCCGAGGCTCGATCCGCCGAAGGCGCCGATGACGCCCATGCCGGCGAACACCGCCGCGCAGCGCCAGCGCACATGGCCCTTGCGGGCATGGCTGACGAGATTGGCATAGGCATTGACCGCGACGGCCAAAGCCGAGGTGCCGAGCGCCACATGCGGGCTCGCCACGCCCACGACGTAGATCAGCAGCGGGGTCGCCAGGATGGACCCGCCGCCGCCGATCAGCCCGAGGGTGAAGCCGACGAGACTGCCGGAAAACAGCGCCGTCAGCGTGCCGGCCAGCCCCGCGCTCATTCCCAGGCAGCGCCTTCAAGCGCGTTCAGCGGGATCTTCAGATAGCGCCTGCCGTTCCCCTCCGGTTCGGGCAGACGGCCGCCGCGAATGTTGACCTGCAGGGCATGCAGGATGAGCTTCGGCATCGGCAGCGTTTTATCACGCGCCTCGCGCAGGGCGATGAAGGCGGCCTCGTCCTTGCCGGCAATATGCGGATTGTCGCGCTTCTCCTCGCCGACCGTGCTTTCCCATTTCGGCTCGCGGCCGCCGGGCTGATAGTCGTGGCCGGTGAAGATGCGGGTATCTTCCGGCAGCGACAGGATCTCCTCGATCGACTGCCAGAGCCGGCTGGCGTTGCCGCCGGGAAAATCGGCGCGTGCCGTGCCGCTGTCGGGCATGAACAGCGTGTCGTGGACGAAGGCGGCGTCGCCGATCACATAGGTGATCGAGGCCAGTGTATGGCCGGGCGAGAACAGTACCGTCGCGTCGATATTACCGACCTTGAACCGGTCACCGGCCGAAAACAGGCGATCCCACTGGGAGCCGTCGGTGGCTAGGTCCGGGAAGTTGTAGAGCGCCTTCCACAGCGCCTGCACCTCCGTGACACGCGCGCCGATGGCCGTCGGCGCACCGGTCTTTTCCTTCAGGTAATGGGCGGCGGAGAAATGATCGGCATGCGGATGCGTGTCGAGGATCCATTCGACCGTCAGGCCGTTGTCGGCAACGAATTTCAGGATCGCGTCGGCATTCTCTGTCGAGGTCGCGCCGGACTTCTCGTCATAGTCCAGCACCGGGTCGATGATCGCGCATTTGCCCGTTGCCGGGTCAGCCGCGACATACTGGACGGAAAAGGTGCGCCTGTCGAAAAAGGCGGTGACGGCGGGCTTCTGGGGCATGAATGGGGCCTTTCCTGAACTGCCTGCGCATGGCCGGCAATCCACCGGTCGATGACGGGCGCGAAGGCACCGGCTTCGATACCTCCCTAATACATATTATTTTTTATATCTATTTCAGGCTGACGGCGCTTTCAAGGGGCGGAAAGGCAATTATACGACCGTCACCCTTCGGCGTTGCGCAGATAGCTGCTCGGAGCCACCCCGGTCATGCGCTTGAACATGACGGTGAAGGCCGCCGGGCTGTCATAGCCAAGGTCGAGCGCGACATTGGTCACCAGATCGCCGCGCGCAAGGCGCGGCAGGGCTGCGAAAATGCTCGCCTGCTGGCGCCAGTCGGACAGGCTCACGCCCGTCTCGCGCCGGAAGAAGCGCGTGAAGGTCCGCCGGCTCATGCCCATCCGGTCCGCCCAACTGTCGATCAAGGCGCCGGCCGAGGGATTCTGCACGAACCGGCCGCAGAGGCCGGCAAGTTTCGGGTCGGCGGGAAACGGCAGGCCGAGCGGCAGTTCCGGCAGATGGGGGATTTCCTCCAGGATCAGCGCCATGATCAGGCCGGCCCGGCCCTCGGCTTCACAGCCCATCGGAAATTTCACCGCCTCGATCATCAGGCTGCGCATCAGATCGGTCATGCCGACGACCCGGCTCGTCGCCGGCAGGCCTTCCACGGCCCCGGGCATGACATAGAGCGAGCGCAGGCTGACATCGCCGTTGGCGACGACCGAATGCACGACATGGGCCGGGATCCAGAGCGCATGGCCGGGCGGCACCATCCAGCGGCCGAACGCGGTCGTCACGGTAATCACCCCCGTCAGCGCATGGATCAGCTGTGCGCGGCTATGGGCATGTGGCGCGACGACGAAGCCGTCCGGCAATTCGCTCGCCTTGGCGACCAGCGGCGTCGTTGTCCGTTCCAGCCGCTCGAGCGACTGTTCCTGGCTCTCCGGAACCGGCGAATTAAGGATGCGGAAGTGCAAGGATTTGGCCCAGTTGCGATAGTGATAGACCATACCACGAAAGCAGGCCGATACAACCGCCTGTATCTTGCCGGTCAAGAACAGCCTCGAAAGCAGGCAGCCCGACGGAGACACCCATGACCGACGCCACAACCGCCGACCGCGCCGCGGCCGGCACCACCGCCTTCACCATCATCGCAGCGTTGAGCTTCTGCCACATGCTCAACGACATGATGCAGTCGCTGCTGGCCGGCGTCTATCCAATCCTGAAATCCAGTTACGGTCTCGATTTCGGCCAGATCGGCATGATGACGCTGACCTTCCAGGTCACCGCCTCCCTCCTGCAGCCGCTCGTCGGCATCTATACCGACAAGCACCCGCAGCCCTATTCTCTGGCGGCGGCCATGGGCTTCACCCTGGTCGGGCTGATCCTGCTCGCCAACACCCATCAGTATGAGCTGATGCTTCTCGCCAGCGCCCTGATCGGCCTCGGCTCGTCGGTCTTCCATCCGGAATCGTCGCGCATCGCCCGCATGGCGTCCGGCGGCCGGCACGGGCTGGCGCAGTCGCTCTTCCAGGTCGGCGGCAATTTCGGCACGGCGCTCGGGCCGCTGCTCGCCGCCTTCATCGTGCTGCCGAACGGCCAGAATAGCATCGCCTGGTTTTCCGCAGCCGCCCTGCTTGCCATCCTCATCCTGTGGCGGGTTGGCGGCTGGTATGCCGGCAATCATCTGAAGCGGGCAAAAAGCGCCGGTAGCACCGTGCGCGAGGGCCTGCCGCGCAAGCAGGTTCTGACCGCAATCGCCATTCTCGGCCTTTTGGTCTTTTCCAAATACATCTATCTCGCCAGCCTGACGAACTACTACACTTTCTACCTGATCGAGAAATTCGGCATGACCATCCGCGAATCGCAGCTGCTGCTCTTCGTCTTCCTCGGCGCGGTCGCCGCCGGCACCGTGATCGGCGGACCGGTCGGAGACAGGATCGGCCGCAAGGTGGTGATCTGGATCTCGATCCTCGGCGTGCTGCCCTTCAGCCTCGCGCTGCCCTATGCCAATCTGTTCTGGACCGTCGTCCTGACCGTCATCATCGGCGTCGTGCTCGCCTCCGCCTTCTCGGCGATCATCGTCTTCGCGCAGGAACTGGTGCCGGGAAAGGTTGGGCTGATCGCCGGCCTGTTCTTCGGCTTCGCCTTCGGCATCGCCGGCATCGGCGCCGCCCTCCTCGGCGAACTCGCCGACGTCAAGGGCATCGAGTTCGTCTATCACCTCTGCGCCTACCTCCCCGCGTTCGGCATCCTGACGATGTTCCTGCCGGACATCGAGAAGCGGAAGTCGGCATAGGACGGGCCGCGCAACCAGCACCTGTCGCGAAAATCCGGGGTCCAGGCCAGATCTTCGCGACAGTGATGACAGACGGTCAGCGGCCTGGCTTCAAGGCCCGGTCGAAGGCGTCCGTCACCATCCTGATCATCTTCTCATGGATTTTCAGGCGTGACTGTCCCGTGCCATCGGAGCAGATCGGATCGCCGATCTCCTCAGCCTCGGCAAGCTCGGCCGCCCCCGGCTTGCACACGCCGAACATGCTGTAATGGCTTGCATCCGCGATCGTCGAATATGTCGCCTCCGGAATGGCCTTTGCTACGCCCGAGGCAAGTGCGGTCCGGGGGATATGTCCCGGCTGACCGAGATTGACGATCTCGACCGGGATATCGACGTTTGCAAATGAATCGGCCCGCAGGACGTCGACCGGTGCCGGATCGATCGCCATGGCAAACCAGATCCGTTTGTCGCCATAGTCGCGACCGGCATATGAGATGTCGATGGTGTGAAGATCGACGCCACTCTGTCGCAACCATCCGCAAAGCGATGCATTGAGACCATCCGTGTCGCAATATCCGGCCAGAAGCGCTGGATCGATGCGCGCGCCGGCCAGCACCAGGGCGGTGTTGCCGCCCATGGAAAGCCCCAGCACGCCAACCCTGCCCGCTTCCAGCCCTCGCTTGAATGCTGCATCGCTTTCCACCGCATCCAGTGTCGCCGTGATGTCCCCCGGCCTCAGCCAAAGCTTGATCGTCTCTTCGGCGGATCGATAAGCGCCGCCGTTTCCCGGATGCATGGGGGCTGCCACGATGAAGCCAGCCTTCGCCAGTGGTGTTGCAATCCAGCTCATCGCCTGCGGCGTGCCGCCAAGGCCCGCGCCATGGGAGAGAAGGACCAGCGGATATCGTCCTGCCGAAATCGGCGCATCGGCCATGGCCGGAGTGCCAAGAAAGAACGCGCTCTCGCCCAGCGTGACGGGCGTGCCGCCCTTGTCCGCGGGGTACCAGACCGTCACGGCCAGGTCGCCTCCGCGCGCCTTCGACGAAGCCGTGATCTGCCGGACGCCAACGACGTCACCGGCAAGGGCGGTACCGTCAACCGTCAGTACCGCCGAGACTGCGAGGCAGATCATCGCGGCCATTCTCATCAAGGGGTTCATCTCATTCCTCATCTGTGCTGAATCCAGGATACCCCGGCGCTCTGCGCCGCCCAGCCATGGTCCGAGGCGGAACGCGATCGCCGGTCGGCTGCAACTTGCCCGAATCCGAAACGGCCGCGTCCTCGATCACGATCTCGGACGTCCATGATCGCGATTAAGGTCAGATCGCAGATGATGTTGATGGACTGCCTAGGGGGCCGATGCTTTCGCCGCAGCCGCGGATGTGGCGTCGTGAGCGGCGAGCCGGAAAGCGCTTGGAGTGACACCCGTGACGCGCAGGAATTCCCGGTTGAAGTTCGACTTTGTGCCGAATCCGGATTCCAGCATGATGGTCGTCACCGGCTCGCTGGTCGTGGCCAATCGGTGCTTGGCATCGCCGACCCGATATTCATTGACGATCTGCGAGATGTTGCGACCGTGTACGCGGTTCAGCGCGCCGGAGATTTGTCGGGCGGGGATACCGGCACGTCTGGCCAGACGCTCCAGCGTGAGGTCCGGATCGCGATAGAGATGTTGCTCGCGCATCAGCAGATCGATGCGGCTTGCAATCGCCTGGTCATCTTCGATGCTTTGAGGAGGCGGCTGCGACGATGCGGAAGGTCCCTCGGAAGCGCCATCGGTCTCACCTTCCGGACGGGCGTTATCGGCGATGGTCGCCGCGTAACCGGCAATGGCCAGCCAGAGCACGCTTGCCACGCCCAGAAGTGTGGGCGCCTGCCTGCCATCCCCGAAGGCGAAATCGAGCGACACCAGAGCGTCTAGGAAGGCCGTCACGATCAGCATGATTGCCATCGCCACCAGCGCCCTGTACGCCGTCCACTCGTCAGCGATCCGTACAGCGCACAATGCCTCCGGTCCCTGTCGGGCAATCCGCAGCAGGGCAAGGCCGTATCCGAGGTAAATGACAAAAAGCACAGCGTCGAGTGGCTCCCGCCAAAAGGCGACGAGAAGGGCCGTCAGCACCGCCGGCAGCAGGTGCGGCAGCAAATCCGAAAGCCTCACCCGGCCATTTCGGCTGAGCTGACGAAAGGCTGCAAAGGAGAGCGCCGGCAGCCATGCAGCGATGACCGGCTGGATCAGATGCGCGGGATGCCAGCCGATATTCCAGCTCAAACCCGACATTGCCGCCTGCAAGGCAAAGGATGCCACGAGCAGCGGGAAAAGCCCTAGACTGCGATCCGCCTGCCGGAGCATGCGCACCAGGATGAGGCAAAGAACAAGGCAGATGACAAATGGCAGCGGTATCGAAGGCATAGGCATCCATTATCACGGATCATCACTCGGTCCCCCCATCTGATACCGACTGCGGCGCAGAGCGCAAACCCCACGCGACGGGCTTGGGCAAAAGAGCGACTATTGCGACGCTGTTGCCGCCGGAGATCACCGGATTGGCCGCCACCCGCAACTTCGCCCTGCCCCGTCAGAATGCCAGGCGTAACCTCAGAATTCCTTCAGTTGCCCCGCAACCGGATCGACGCGGATCAGGGCGTCGAAGATCTCGATCCTGGGTGCCGACCCGTAGAGCGACGCGACCATCTTGCGGTAGGCCTCGCCGTGCCAATGGGCGGCGGCTTTCCGCGAGCGCCAGAGATAGACGCCGCCACCGACGGAGCGGTCCTCGTCGAGAAAATAGTATTTCCCGACAAGGTCGCTGTTCATCAGCCATTTCCCGGCCGACTGGCGGTAGAGCGTCATCGCCTCGGCCCGTCCCGTGCCGGGCGGCAGGTCGAAGGTGACGATCTCGACGATCATCACGCGCCCGCCATGCGCCGGAAGGCGTATTCCGCCTGCGTGACGCCGCCATAGCCATAGGCCGTGGCACGGCAGTCGATGATGTGGATGTTGGAATGCGGATGCAGATTGCCGATCCGCTCCGACAGAAGCGCGAAGGCTTCGCGGTGAAAGGCCGCCTTCTCCTCGCGCGTGTTGGTCTCGTCGGTGATGGCAACCTCAAGGCGGAAGGCGTTGCGGTCGAGGGCTACGAGCGACTGGCCGGCGATGAACCAGTCCTCGCGGGCGACATGGCGGACGATGACGGTGGTGCGCTCGAGCTCCTTGCGCAGCACGCGGCAGGTGAGTTCCGCGACGGCATCCGCCAGCCGCGCGGTTTCGGTCGGATCGGTCTTTGCGGACAGAGTCAGGGTGATACCGGGCATATGAGTCTCCTTCGTTCAAGCCTCTTTGACTGGGCTGAAGAAAGGCTAGCGCGGGTCTTTTCATCGGAAAACCGGGAATATATGATATCATCCATCGGATATACTGGTGAATAAAATGACCCGCTTCGACCTCGATCTCCTGCATGCCTTCGTGACCGTCACCGACGCCGGCAGCCTGACGGCGGCCGCACCCCGGCTCTGCCGATCGCAATCGGCGGTCAGCGAGCAGATCCGCAAGCTGGAGGAGACCTGCGGCACGGCGCTTTTCCTGCGCAGCAAGGCCGGCACCCAGTTGACGGCGGCGGGAGACCGGTTGCTCGGCCATGCCCGTCGCATCCTGGCGCTGAACGACACGGCGATGCAGGACATGAAGGGATTGCGGCTGGCCGGCGAGGTCCGGTTTGCGATCACCGACTATTTCGAGCCGGCCACGATCGCCACGACGCTGAAGAAGATCCGCCTTACCTATCCCGATCTTCGCCTGCACGTCGCCGTCGTCAGCAGTTCGGTGATCGAGACGGCTCCCGGCGACGTCGATATCGGCCTGTTCATGCGCATTCCGGACCCCGATTCGCCCGATCCGCCCATCGGCCGCCCCGTGCGCAGCGAAACCTTGCGATGGGTTGCCGACGAGGCCTTTGTCCACCCCGGCAACGCGCCGGTGCCCGTCATCGCGCTCAGGGGGTCCTGCCGCCTGCGCCAGCACGTGATCGAACAGCTGACGGCGCATGAGATCGCCTTCGACATGGCGCATTCGGCCTCCGGCATTGCCGGCGCGCAACTGGCGCTATCGGCCGGGCTCGGTGTCACCTGCCTCAACGCCTCCGCCGTGCCACCCGGCGCCGTTTCCGTCGGCGAAAAATTCGGCCTGCCGGCCATGCGCGACGTCGATTTCTTCCTGACGCCGCCGAAGTCCGGCGAAGCGGCCTTCGTCACCGACGTGCGCACCATTCTCGCCGAACAGCTGCAATAGGCGTTCGCGCAAACGAAACCGCCCGGAACGAAGGTTCGCTCCGGGTAGTTTGGTGAGATCAAAGACGTCCCGGATCACTCAACCCCGTCGGCCATCTCCAGCAGGCGGCGGACGATGTCGGTGGCGGCGGCCGGGTCCTTCTCCAGCTTGCGGGCGACGACTTCGCGCAGGTTCATCATCGCCGCCTCGACGCTCTTCGGCAGATCCGGTCCGCCGCGCATCTCGTCGCGCCACTTGCGCATGCGGCTTGCCTTTTCGCCGATCGCCTTCAGCCGCTCGAACAGCATGGTGGCGAGCGCCCGGTTTTCCTCGAGATAGGCCCTGCCCTCATCGGTGATCGCGTAGCGCTTCTTGGCGCCTTCCGACTCGGTGATCGCCGCATAGCCGGCTTCCTCGAGGAAGGTCAGCGTCGGGTAGATGACGCCCGGGCTCGGCGCGTAGGCTTCGGCGCTCAGTTCCTCGATCTGCTTGATGATCTCGTAGCCGTGGCGAGGTTCGTCCTCGATCAGCATCAGGACCAGCGTGCGAATGTCGCCCTGGCCGAGGAAGCGTCCGCCGCGCGGTCCGTCGCCGTCGTCACCAAAGCCACGTCCGCCGCGGCCGCCGCCCATGAAGCCGCGCCCGAAGTGACCGCCCTTGGCCGCCAGCATTTCGACGAAGGCTTCCCGGTGCCGGCGATGGCGGCCGTGACCGCAATGCCCCTCACCTTTGTCGTGGTCCCTGTCATGCATGTGCTTGAACATGATTTTTCCTTTAAGATATGTTTTCGATATATCGTAGATAATCCAACTATGGCGCTGCTGCAAGATGTTCGATATATCTAAAACCTATCTTTCCGTATCGGAATGCGGCAAGCCCTTGAATACCAAGCAACAAAAAAGCCAGCCGCATGGGAGGCGGCTGGCCCAGTGTCGTGGTCGACGATTTCTAAGCGGACTTGCGCCCGTCTTTCTTATGCAGCCCGGATCGCTGCCTCCGGCTGCACCAGATCGTAGCCGAGCGCTTCGGCGACGGCCTTGTTGGTAATGCGGCCCTTGTGGACGTTGAGGCCGTTGCGCAGATGCTTGTCCTCGGTGATGGCGGCCAGACCGCGATCGGCCAGCGCCAGGCCATAGTGCAGCGTGGCGTTGTTCAGCGCGTGCGCCGAGGTAACCGGCACCGCGCCCGGCATGTTGGCGACGCAGTAATGCACAACGCCGTCGACCACGTAGGTCGGATCGGAGTGCGTCGTGGCGTGCGAGGTCTCGAAGCAGCCACCCTGGTCGATGGCGACGTCGACGATGACCGACCCCTTCTTCATGCCCGAGAGCATTTCGCGGGTGACGAGCTTCGGCGCGGCGGCACCGGGGATCAGCACGGCGCCGATGACGAGATCGGCGGCGAAGACTTCCTCTTCCAGCGCATCGATCGTCGAATAGCGGGTGTGGATGCGGCCGTTGAAGATGTCGTCGAGCTGGCGCAGGCGCGGGATCGAGCGGTCGAGGATCGTCACGTCGGCGCCGAGGCCGACGGCCATCTTGGCGGCGTGGAGACCGACGACGCCGCCGCCGATGACGGTGACTTTCGCCGGCAGCACGCCCGGCACGCCGCCAAGCAGGATACCGAGGCCGCCATTGGCCTTCTGCAGCGAGGTGGCACCGGCCTGGATCGCCAGACGGCCGGCGACTTCCGACATCGGTGCGAGCAGCGGCAGGCCGCCGCGCTCGTCGGTCACGGTCTCATAGGCGATGGCGGTGACGCCAGATTCCAGAAGACCCTTCGTCTGCTCCGGATCGGGCGCAAGGTGCAGATAGGTGTAGAGAAGCTGACCTTCGCGCAGCTGCGCCCATTCGGACGGCTGCGGTTCCTTGACCTTGACGATCATGTCGGCCTTTTCGAAGATGTCCTTGGCGCTGGCGGCGATCTTCGCGCCGGCCGCCATGTAGGCCGCATCGTCCGCGCCGATGCCGGCCCCGGCCTTCGTCTCGACGATGACCTGATGGCCGTGGGCCACGTATTCGCGCACGGCACCCGGCGTCAGGCCGACGCGGTATTCGTGGTTCTTGATTTCCTTGGGACAGCCGACGATCATCTTGGTTCCTCTCTCTTGCCGGTTTCGAGCCGGCCTGCTTTTTCAGATGCGGCGAGTGAACCATTCCGGCCGGGCAATGTCCTTGCAAAGGATGGTTGCCCAAAACACATTTTTCGACGAAAATTGCGCTGAAATCAAAAATTTCGAAGAGTGTGCGAATGAACGAATTGGATACCGTCGATATTTCGATCCTGCGCGTCCTCCAGAAGGAGGGACGGATCACCAATGCCGAGCTTGCCGAGCGCGTCGGCCTGTCGGCATCGGCCTGTTCCCGGCGGCTCGACATCCTGGAAAAGTCCGGCGTGATCTCCGGCTATCACGCCCGCCTGTCGCACAAGGCGCTCGACTACAAGATGATGGTGATCGTCCACATCTCGCTCTCCGGACAGTTCGCCAAGACGCTTTCCGAATTCGAGGCGGCTGTCAAACGCTGCCCCAACGTGCTGGTCTGCTACCTGATGTCGGGCGAGTACGACTACATATTGCGGGTCGCGGCGAAGGATCTCGAAGACTACGAGCGCATCCACCGCGACTGGCTCTCCGCCCTTCCCCACGTCGTCAAGATCAACTCGTCCTTTGCGCTCCGAGAAATCATCGAACGGCCGAACGTGGGGCTTTGAGGGCTACATGTTGGGACGCTGCGTTCCACACTTCAGTTTATCAGTGCTGTCTGGCACCGGAACCGAGGCAGGCCACCAGAGCTCGAAACGCTTGGGCCCGATCTTGCTCTCATAGCCACTCAACCGAGCGTATTTGAAATCAATATCCGGCCAAGCAAGTTGGAAGTAATCATGCCATGCCAGAGCCGCAGCCTCGTCCTCAGAATGGAAGTATCGGATAACAACATTCTTGGCATCAAAGCCCGGAATGTACTCGGGCAGGTTTATGGTGGCGTTCGTGACGGAAAGCTGTGCCAGCCTTTTCCCAAAGTCCACTGACTCCTGCTTTCCAAACTGTGTAAAGAGTGTTCCCGCGGGACATGGAACTGCGGCATCAGACTGAATTCGTTCTTCTACCGAAGAAGGTTCGACCCCTGCCTCATCCTTATTCGCGGCCATTGGGGCATATGAAGCTATATTGCAAAGCGGCTTGGCGAAGTACTTGCGTTTTTCATCCTCATCGAAAATGGATGAAAGAACCAACTGAGCTCTCTGGAAATCGCCAAAGTGCTGGGCGTAGGCGATAACAGTGCAGTAATTATCCTCCTCTATCAGCCCGCCTTTTATATAGAGAGAGGTGAAGAGAAGATTTTTCTCCAAACCATCACTTTCCTTCCAATAAGATATGATCTCGTGGAGATTTTCACGCTTCTTGTCGTAGTCGCGCGACCTACCCTCTATGTAGATGTCGTAAAACTGCTTGCCGTAATCGAACACCTTGTCAAAGGATGCTCCAAGGATGGCCGCGAGCCCAGCCACGCTCCATATTCCCGCTGTTTGCACTGGCGACATTGAATCCCCCGAAACAATGAATGCAATACAACTAAAGATATATTATATTTACAAATATGCAACCAATTTAAAACAACATTGAAGCGCCGGTGCCGCAATGCACCGGCGCACCTTAGAAGGTACTTCGCGAAGCCTTACAGGCTCGCCATGTCGATCGAGAAGCGATACTTCACGTCGCTCTTCAGCATGCGCTCATAGGCGTCGTTGATCTCGTTCATGCGTATGACCTCAACATCGGCGGTGATGCCGTGCTCGGCGCAGAAGTCGAGCATTTCCTGGGTTTCCGGGGTGCCGCCGATCATCGAGCCGGCCAGCGTGCGGCGTCCGCCGATCAGCGGCCGACCGCTGAAGCTGTAGGGCTTTTCCGGCAGCCCGACATTGACCATCGCGCCATCGCGCTTCAGCAGGCCGAGATAGACGGAGAGGTCGATGTCGGCGGAAACCGTGTTGAGGATGAAGTCGAAGCTGCCGCGCTGGGCCGCCATCGCTTCGGCGTCCTTCGAGACGACCACTTCGTCCGCGCCGAGGCGCCTGGCGTCTTCGGCCTTCGACGGCGACGTGGTGAAGAGCACGGTATGGGCGCCAAAGGCGTGGGCGAACTTCAGGCCCATGTGCCCGAGCCCGCCAAGGCCGATGATGCCGACCTTCTGGCCCTTGCCGACCTTCCAGTGACGCAGCGGCGACCACGTGGTGATGCCGGCGCAGAGCAGCGGTGCGGCACCGGCAAGGTCGAGCTTCTCCGAGACCTTCAGCACGAAACCCTCATAGACGACGATCGCCTTGGAATAGCCGCCCTGGGTGATCCCGCCCAGATACTTGTCCTTGCCGTTGTAGGTGCCGACCATGCCGCCGGTCTCGCAATATTGCTGCAGGCCTTCCTGGCAGCTCGGGCAGGTACGACAGGAATCGACCATGCAGCCGACGCCGACGAGATCGCCGGCATTGAATTTCGTGACCTTGGAGCCGACCGATTTCACTCGGCCGACAATCTCATGGCCGGGGACGATCGGAAATGTCGTGCCGCCCCATTCGTTGCGCGCCATGTGCAGGTCCGAATGGCAGACGCCGCAATAGAGAATGTCGATCTCGACGTCTTCGTCGGTCGGTGTGCGGCGGTCGAACGAGAACGGTCCGAGGGGCTTGTCGGCGGCGGAGGCAGCATAGCCGGTGCAAACGAAGGTCATGTCTGGTTTCCCTTGATCAAACTGTGGTCCCTGGAGATGGAAAGGCTTGCGCGATCGCGCGACCTCGCCGGATGGCGGAGGCTCCCGGCGAAAACCTAGGCGTGGAGCGGCTAAAATCAAGCGATCGGCGTTCGCCGCATGCTTTCCCCTGCGACGATTTATTTTACCAAAGGGACAATAATTCATCTGGCCATCCCGGACCGTCACTGTCATCATCCCGCCATCAATTCCGACGTAACGACAACCAAGCCGGGAAGGCCTAGCGCCCGACCAATCGTCATCGAATTCGATCTGGGAGACAGACAATGCCCCACCTCCTCTCCTCCACCGCGCTCACCCGCCGCTCGCTGCTCGGTGGGCTTGCCGCCGGTTCGGCCTTCATCATGCTGCACCCGTTCGCCGCGCACGCCGCCGCCAACCAGGCGCATCTCAGGATCATGGAAACGACCGATATCCATGTGAACCTGCTGCCCTACGACTATTACGCCGACAAGCCGAACGACACGATGGGTCTGGCCCGCACCGCCTCGATCATCGACGGGATCCGGGCCGAGGCCGGCAACTCCATGCTGATCGACAATGGCGACCTTCTGCAGGGCAATCCCATGGGCGACTTCATGGCCTACAAGAAGGGCATGAAGGCCGGCGACATGCATCCGGTGATGAAGGCCATGAACATGCTCGGCTATGATTGCGGCACGCTCGGCAATCACGAGTTCAACTACGGCCTCGATTTCATGTTCAACGTGTTGAACGGCGCCAATTTCCCGATCGTCTGCGCCAACCTGACCAAGGGTCAGTTGGCGTCCAACCCGAAGGACGACGAGCTCTTCTTCAAGCCCTATGTGATCCTTGAGAAACAGATCAAGGACGGCTCCGGCGAGATGAGCCCGGTCAAGGTCGGCTTCATCGGTTTCGTGCCGCCGCAGATCATGGTCTGGGATGCCAAAAACCTTGAGGGCAAGGCGCAGACCCGCGACATCGTCGAAGCGGCCAAGGCCTGGGTGCCGGCCATGCGGGAGGAAGGCGCGGATATCGTGATCGCCCTCTCCCACTCCGGCATCGATGCGACCGGCCCAGGCGAGCGCATGGAAAACGCCTCGCTCTATGTCGCCGGCGTCGAGGGCATTGATGCGGTGTTCACGGGCCACCAGCATCTCGTCTTCCCCGGTCCGAAGACCTGGGACGGCATGGCCGGCGTCGATCCGGTGCGCGGCACGCTGCAAGGCAAGCCCGCCGTCATGGGCGGTTTCTGGGGCTCGCACATGGGCCTGATCGATCTGCTTCTCGAAAAGGACGGCAAATCCTGGAAGGTCGTCGATTTTACGACCGAGGCGCGGCCGATCTATCACCGTACCGAAGACCGGAAGATCGTCGCCGACGTCAAGAGCGACGAACGCATCACCGATGCGGTGAAAAAGGAGCACGAGGAAACGCTCGCCTACGTCCGCACGCCGGTCGGCAAGACATCCGCGCCGCTCTACTCCTACTTCGCGCTGGTCGCCGACGACCCGTCGGTGCAGATCGTCTCGATCGCCCAGACCTGGTACATCAAGGACATGCTCAAAGACACGGAATACAAGGACTATCCGGTGCTCTCGGCGGCAGCCCCGTTCAAGGCCGGCGGCCGCGGCGGTGCGGACTATTACACCGACGTTCCGGCCGGCGATATCGCCATCAAGAACGTCGCCGACCTCTACCTCTATCCCAATACCGTGCGCGCCGTGCTGATCACCGGCGCCGAAGTGAAGAACTGGCTGGAAATGTCGGCCGGCATGTTCAACCAGGTCAAGCCCGGCGCCAAGGATGCGCCGCTGCTCAACCCCGATTTCCCGTCCTACAATTTCGACGTCATCGACGGCGTCACCTACCAGATCGACCTGTCACAGCCGGCCATGTTCGACAAGGACGGCAAGAAGGTCTCCAACGGCGCCGGCCGCATCGTCGATTTGAAGTTCGACGGCAAGCCGATCGATCCGGAGAATAAGTTCGTGGTCGCCACCAACAATTACCGCGCCGGCGGCGGCGGCAACTTCCCGGACATCAACGACAGCAAGATCGTCTTCGTGGGTCCGGATACCAACCGCGACGTGATCGTGCGCTACATCATCGATCAGGGCACCATCAATCCGTCGGCGGACGACAACTGGTCGTTCAAGCCGATGGAAGGTACCACCGCCGTCTTCGACACCGGGCCGAAGGGCCGGCAGTATGCATCGTCGGTCAAGAGCGCAAAGATCGAAGATGCCGGCGACGGCGCCGACGGCTTCGCCAAGTTCCGCCTGGTGCTCTGACGGGCAAACAAGACATGCCAGGGCCGCTGCGGATCATTCCGCGGCGGCCGGAGCATCCTTCTTGCCAGGCACGTCGTGCGATCCCGCGGGGCATTGGCTCAGAAGCAGGCGGAACCGCTCCATCATCCAGCGCGCGGCAGGCCCGGGCGGACTTGCCGACCGCCACATGGCGAAGATCGGGAAGTTGGACGTCTCGAACATGTCCATCGTCAGCCGCACCAGCCGCCCTTCCTGAATATCCTTCTCCACGACCGCCCCCGGCATGCCGCCCCAGCCGAGCCCGGCGCGCAGCAGCGTGTGCTTCGTCATCATGTCGCCCACCCGCCATGTGCGCATGGAAAAGACGTTGAAATCCCGGCCGCGCGTCTGGCCGGTGGCGTCGGAGACGACGATCTGCACCTCGTCGCGGACATCGGCAACGGTCAGCGGCCGGTCGAGCTTCGCCAGCGGATGATCTGCGGCAGCCATCGGATACATGAAGGACTGGCTCAAGCGCTCGACGATGATCCCGTCCTCGACCTTCATCAAGGCCCCGCCTATGCCCAGATGCGCATTGCCATGCTCGACCAGGTCGCTGACCATGAAGCCGGAGCCCCAGTTGACGTTCAGCTGCACCGTCGGAAAGGTCTTCTGGAACGCGGACAAGGCAGCGACGAAGGCCTGTTCCGGCACCATGACGCTGACGGCGAGCTTCAGTTCGCCCTCGAGCCCCTCCCGCAGGGCGGCGGCCCGGCCGCGCAACGAATTGAGCTGCGCCGCCATTCGCCGTGCATCTTCAAGCACGGCCTTGCCGGCTTCCGTCAGCACCGGCTGGCGCGATCCTGACCGATCGAACAGTGCCAGCTGCAACTGGTCTTCCAGGTTTGATATGGCATAGCTCACCACCGACTGGGCCTTGTTCAGCTGGCGCGCGGCGGCCGAAAAGGAGCCCGTATCGGCAATGGCGATCAGCACCTGAAGCTGATCGAGCGTCGGATTTGGCTGCATGTCTACCCATCCAATAATTCGATGATATCAATCCATATTATCATGGTTTTATATATTAATCATCTGACTTATCTAATTCGTCAACAGCGCCGGGGGACATCACTCGGCCATTGATTTCAATGACGAAAGGCACTTAAAATGTCGAATATTCTTCTCGTTACCTCTAGCCCGCGCGGCTCTGACTCGCTGTCCACCAAGGTCGCCACCGATCTGGCCGAAAAGCTCGCAGCCAAGGCCGCCAACAACGGCATCATCCACCGCGATCTCGGCTCCGAGCCGGTCCCGCACCTCGACACCGTTTCGACCAATGCGATCCGCAAGGCTCCGGCCGACCGCAGCGCCGACGAAGCCGTTGCTGCCGACTACTCCGACAAGCTGGTCGCCGAACTGCTGGCCGCCGACACGGTGATCCTCGCCACCGGCCTGATCAACTTCAACATCTACTCGACGCTGAAGTCCTGGATCGACAACGTTGCCCGCGCCGGCCACACCTTCAAGTACACCGAAACCGGCCCGCAGGGTCTGGCCACCGGCAAGAAGGTCTACATCGTCCTGTCGTCCGGCGGCGTCTACTCCGAAGGCCCGGCAGCCCCGATGAACCATGCGGTTCCGTACCTCAAGACGGTTCTCGGCTTCATGGGCATGACCGATGTCGAAGTGATTTATGTCGAAGGCCTCGCCTTCGGACCGGAAGCCGCCGAAAAGGCGATCGCCACGGCGCAGGCCAAGGTCCAGGAATTTTCTGAAGCAGCCTGATTTTTCAAACCTGAATTCAATATAGATCTTTTCAAACATTCATAATGTCAGGGCGCGGCCTCATTGGAGACCGCGCCCTTTTTTATTCCTTGCTCGCAAAACGGTATCCGGCCGAGCAACCGGCTTGCCTCTTGGTCAGGCCGGCTTGGACATCTGGGCGACATCGTTGCGGCCCGACACATGCGGCCTCTCGTGCCGGACGCTCGTCATGATCTGGTTCACGATGGCGGGCTCGATCTCGGTCAGCAGTTCGTCGACAGGCATCGCCCGTCCGAGCAGATAGCCCTGCAGCTGGTCGCATCCCGACAGCGACAGGAACACCGCCTGGTCCACCGTTTCGACGCCCTCGGCGACGACGCGCATGCCGAGCCCGGCACCGAGCGCAATGATCGTGCGGATGATCAGAGTCGCATTTTCGGAAACGGCGAGGTTCTTGACGAATTCGCGGTCGATCTTGATCGTGTCGAACGGATAGCGGCTGAGATAGCCAAGCGAGGAATAGCCGGTACCGAAGTCGTCCAGCGCGATGGAAAAGCCCTTGGCCTTCAGCGCCTTCAGGAGATGCAGCGCCCGCTTGTCGTCCTCGATCAGCGTGCTTTCGGTGATTTCCAGCTCGATCTGCGCGGGGCTTACCCCATTCGCCTCGACGATCTCGATCAGCCGCGGCAGGAAATCCATCTGGCGAAACTGGATCGGGCTGACATTGATCGAGATGTGCCGGTCGCCGAGATGGCTCCTGACGATCCGACAGGCTTCCTCGATCACCCATTCGCCGATCTGCACGATCTTGCCGGAGGCCTCGGCCACCGGAATGAAATCCGCCGGGCTGATGGTGCCTTTGTCCGGGTGATGCCAGCGCAGCAGCGCCTCGTAGCTGACGATCCTGGCGGTGGCCGAATCGACCCGCGGCTGCAGATGCAGCTCGAACTGGTTGCGGTCGATCGCGGCGACGAGATCCGCCTCCAGCTGGCGACGCTTCTCGGTCAACTCGCTCATGCCGGGCCGGTACATGTGCCAGATGTTGCGACCGGATTCCTTGGAATGGTAGAGCGCGATGTCGGCACGGGCGACCAGCAGTTCCGGATCGAGGCCGTGCTCGGGGCTGAGGCTGATGCCGACGCTGGCGCCGACCTGCACCTCCAGTCCTTCGCGGATCTGGATGGGCCGGGAGAGCTCCCGGACGATCCGCATGCCGAGATCGGTCATCTGGTTCTGGAATGTCACGCCCTTGACGATGACGGCGAACTCGTCGCCGCCGAGACGGGCGACCACACTGCCCTGCCCCGATGTCTGCTTCAGCCGGCGCGCCGCTTCCCGGATGACTTCGTCGCCGGCGGGATGGCCATGAATGTCGTTGACCAGCTTGAACCGGTCGAGGTCGATCAGCAGCAGCGCCGTCTGCTCGCTTTCCAGCGCCATTTCCACCGCCTTTGCCAGTTGGTGGTTGAACAGGCTGCGGTTGGCAAGTCCGGTCAGCGGATCATGCTGGGCGAGATGAATGATGTTCTTCTCGGCCGCCTTGCGTTCGCGCAGATCCACGATGCAGCCGATGCGAACGGCTTCACCCTTGTACTTGATGTTGCGGCCGCGGGCGGCAACGGGAATGCGTTCGCCGGAGGCATGCAGAAAGTGATACTCGTATTCCTCGGTGCCGTTTGCATCGATGATCGCCTGGACGCGTTCATGGTCCTCGGGCGCGATGAAGTCCAAGACGGGCCGGTTGATCAATTCTTCCATCGGCCGCCCGGCCAGGGTGACGAGCTGTTCGTTGCCATCGACGACAATGCCGTCGCGCAGCATGACGATCGCCTCGAAGGTCGCATTCGACAGCGCGGAGACGCGCTCGGCTTCCTCCGTCTGGCTCTTCAGCTTTTCGAGCTCGGCGCGCTCGCGTTCCTCCTCCTCGAGATTGTCCATCAGGCGGTTGAAGAGATCGGTCAGCTTTTCCGCTTCGTCGCCGGCAACGACGGGCAGACGCTTGTTGAAATCCTTGGCGCCGCCCAGAAGACCACCGAGCGCATCCTCGACGTGGCCGACGCCCAGACGGGTTCCGTGCTCGGCGACGTTGAGCCCCATCTCTTCCTGCTCCGCGGTGACGCGGATCGACGTCACCTTGTTGAGGAGCCAGAAAAACAGGAAACCGGTGCAGAAGGTCCAGTAGAAGTTGAGCAGCGAGCCGAAGGCCTGGATATACAGCTGTCCCACCGCACTGCCTGCCGGAAGCAGATGCGCCGGCGCAAGCACGGCGAGACCGACGGTGCCGACGACACCGGCGAAGGCGTGCACGCCGATCGCGCCGACCGCGTCGTCGATCTTCCACCGCCGCTCGACCCAGATGTTGCCGTAGACGGCCGCAAGTGCCCCGGCAGCGCCGATCAGCATGGCGCCATCCGTTCCGAGAACGTGACATCCTGCCGTGACGGCCACGAGGCCGCCGAGCAGGCCGGAGAGCGATTTTTCCGGATAGATGACGCCGTCCTGGAAATAGCCGACGCAGTAGCCGACACAGGCGCCGACACCGCCGGCCAGCACCGTGTTCAAGATGATGCGGGCGATGTCCGGCACCGCCTTCAGCGTCGAGCCGCCATTGAAGCCGATCCAGCCGATATAGAGCAGCAGGGCGCCGGTTGTCGCCAGCACCGGCGAATGGCCGGTGATGCGGATCGGGTTGCCGCGGGCATCGAACCGTCCGATGCGCGGGCCGATGACGATACAGGCGGCGAGCGACACCCATCCGCCGGTCGCATGCACCACCGTCGAGCCCGCGAAATCGACAAAGCCGAGATTGGCGAGATAGGCGGAAGGGTTTTCAAACAGCGCCGCGCCCCAGGCCCAGTGGACGAAGACCGGATAGATGATACCCGACAGGAACAGCGACCCCATCACGTAGACCCAGAGTCGCATCCGCTCGGCGACGGCCCCGGACACGATCGTCGCGGCCGTGCCGCAGAACATCACCTGGAAAACGAAGAACCCCGCCTGCCAGGAGTCGATGTTCTTGAGAAAGTAGAAATCGGTGTCCCACCCGACCACAAGGCCGTGATCATGGCCAAACCCCATCATGAAGCCGATCGCGGCAAAGGCGACGACGCCGAAGACGAAATCGAGGAGGTTCTTCTGGGCGACGTTGACGGAGTTCTTCGATCGGACCAGCCCGGCCTCGAGCAGCAGGAAGCCGACCTGCATCATCATGACGAGCGCGCCCGCCAGCAGCATCCAGCTCAAGTCCAGCCCGAGCGTGATGTCCCTCGAAGTCTCGGCAGCCTGCGCCTCCTGGCCCATCAGGGCCAACACAAAACCGCTGAAAATTGCTCCAGGGACACCAAGGCGCATAGAAATGGCTTCATCCGAAAAACATTAAATTTTGACGGATGCTAAGCACCAAGCGTTAACATTGTGTGTGCGGCGCACTGCAACCAGAGCAGAGCGTATGCCCCGGATCGTCAGGGTAAGCGCCCCTGGTTGACGCTTTGGTCAGACGGAACGCGTCTCCGCGCCATCGGCAAACAGGTGCTTGCCGTTCTGGTCGATGATCTGGCGTCCCTTACGCAGCGTGAACTCGATCGCCTCGTCGGAAGACGAGAACAGATCGGCACGGATGAAGGAACGCACCATCGGGCTGCCCTCGCAGCTTTTCTCGATACGGCCGGCCAGACGATACTGTCCGCCTTCCTTCATCGGCTCGGCGAAGATGGTCAGACCCTGATAGTCCTCGGTCTGGGTCGCGGACGGTGCGGCCGCCCCCTTGTCGCCGGAGGAGAAGATGGAGGCAATCTTGGAAAATATCGAGCTCATGTCCGGGGTCCTAGCATGAATTGACGTCGAGGCAAAGGCAGCGGCTGCCGCGTGAGCCAACCTCACCATACGGCATGACGTAGAGTCACTCAGATGATCAGGTTGGCGAGGATCTCATTGTCGGTGATGTCTTCGTAGCCCATGCCCGCCGCGTCGAAATTGGCCTTCAGCCGGTCGAAATTCTCCGGCTTCACCGTTTCGATGCCGATCAGGATGGAGCCGAAGTTGCGCGCCGACTTCTTCAAATACTCGAACCGCGAGATGTCGTCCTCCGGCCCGAGCAGGTTGAGGAAGTCGCGCAGCGCGCCGGGGCGCTGGGCGAGCCGCAGGATGAAATACTTCTTCACGCCCGCATAGCGCATCGCCCGCTCCTTGACGTCGGGCAGCCGTTCGAAATCGAAATTGCCGCCGGAGACGACGGCAACCACCGTCTTTCCTGCCAGCTTTTCCGGACCCAACTGGGCAAGTGCCGCAATCGACATGGCCCCCGCCGGCTCGAGGACCACGCCCTCAACGTTCAGCATCGACGTCATGGTCACGCAGATGGCGTTTTCCGGCAGCAGCATCACCTGCCCGTCGGAAAAGCCCTTCAGCATGGAGAAATTCAGGTCGCCGATCCTGGCCACCGCCGCGCCGTCGACGAAATTGTCGACCTTCGGCAGCGTGACGATCTCGCCGGCTTCGAGGCTCTTCTTGAGGCTCGGCGCACCGGCCGGCTCGACGAACAGGAAGTCCTCGCGTTTCACCACGCCGTCGAGATAGCCGGTGATCCCGGCCGAGAGACCGCCGCCGCCGACCGGCAGGATCATCAGGTCCGGCACCGTGCCGTCCGGCAGCTGCTCCATGATTTCGGCGGCGACCGTCGCCTGGCCCTCGACGATATCGGGATGATCAAACGGCGGCACCATGATCGCCCCGGTTTCGGCGACATGATCCTGGGCTGCCTTGTAGCACTGGTCGAAGAAGTCGCCGAAGAGCCGGATGGTGATGAACTCGCCGCCGAACATGCGCGTCTTGTCGATCTTCTGCTGCGGCGTCGTCACCGGCATGAAGACCACGCCCGGCACCTGGAAATGCCGGCAGACGAAGGCAAACCCCTGCGCATGATTGCCGGCGGACGCGCAGACGAAGGTGTGGTCCGAGCCGCCGGCGGCAATCGCCTTGCGGAAGAAATTGAAGGCGCCGCGAATCTTGTAGGAGCGCACCGGCGAGAGATCCTCGCGCTTCAGCCACACCTTCGCGCCGTAGAGCCCGCTCAGGTGTTCGTTCAGTTGCAACGGTGTCGCGGGAAACACCGCGCGCATCGCCTCGGCGGCATTATCAACATCGCGGGTGGCAAAGGTTCTGGTCATCAAAACTGGGCTCATTGAGTTTAACGGTCGTACCCGCTATGACATATGCGGAAAGCGGTGACAAAAGTTTCTTTGCCGCCAATCTTGTCTGCGAAAGCCGGGAAGCCACCGCATTGAATGCCAACCTTCTTCGTTCCGCGATCCATATTGCTGCGATCTGCGGCCTCTATCTCGCAACGGTCATGTTCATTCCCGCGATGGTCGATCTTTATTTCGGCCATCCGGACTGGCGCATCTTCGCCATGTGCGGCTTCATGACGTTCGGTTTCTCGCTGGCGACCGCCATGGCGACGCGCGGCAATTCCACGCCGTTCAACAAGCGCTTCGGCTTCCTGCTGGTCAACATCCTGTGGGCCACCTTCTCGCTGACCGGCGCCATACCGCTCTATTTCTCCGCCGCCAAGCTGACCTTCGCGCAGGCGCTGTTCGAATCGGTCTCGGCGATCACGACGACCGGATCGACTGTCATTGTCGGCCTCGACAACATGCCGCCCGGCCTCCTGCTCTGGCGGTCGCTCCTGCAATGGCTCGGCGGCGTCGGCATCGTCGCGCTCGGCCTGTTCGTGCTGCCTTATCTTCGCGTCGGCGGCATGTCCTTCTTCAAGATGGAATCGTCCGATACCAACGACAAGCCGTTCGCCCGCATCGCCAGCTTCACCCGCGCCTTCGTCGGCGTCTATGTCGGCATCACGATCGTCTGTGCGATCACCTACGACGTGCTCGGCATGGGCCATTTCGATGCCCTGAACCACGCCATGTCCACCGTGGCGACCGGTGGATTCTCCACCCATGACGCCTCGCTCGGCTTCTTCCGCAACCCGGCGCTGCTCTGGGCCTCGACCTTCTTCATGATGGTCTGCTCGCTACCGTTCTCGATCCTGATCCTGTTCATCGTGCGCGGCCGGCTCGATTCGCTGCGCGATCCGCAGATCCTGGTCTTCCTCGGCTATGTCTCCGCCTTTGCGGTGGCCGTCGCTGTCTACCACCACTTTCAGTCTGACGTGCCGTTCTCGCGCTCGCTCACCCATTCCTTCTTCAACTTCGCCTCGATCTTCTCGACCACGGGCTATGCCAGCGAGGACTACTCGCTGTGGGGACCGTTCGCGATCATGGCCGCCTTCATCGCCACGTTCGTCGGCGGCTGCTCAGGCTCGACGGCCGGCGGCATCAAGGCCTACCGTTTCACCGTTCTGTTCAACCTGTTGCGCACGGGGCTGAAGAAGCTCCTCTACCCGAACGCCATCTATTCGGTGCGTTACGGCCGCAATATCGTCGAAGCTGACACGCAGCGCGCCGTCTTCCTGTTCTTCTTTCTCTACATGCTGCTCTGGGCCTTCGGCAGCCTCGTGCTCGGCGCCATGGGCTTCGACCTCGTGACCTCCGTCTCGGCGGTCATCACGGCGCTCTCCAATGTCGGCCCCGGCCTCGGCGACATCGTCGGCCCGGCCGGCAACTTCTCAACCTTCGCCGATCCGCCGCTCTACCTGCTGACCCTGATGATGCTGCTCGGCCGCCTCGAAATCCTCACCGTCCTCGTCCTCCTGATGCCGATGTTCTGGAAGAACTAGGCTCGGGAGCAATTGATCTGGCGGACTGCGGCCCCAGCCGCGAACCCGCGTCAAGCGATTAGGAGTATTTCATGATGACCCCGATCACTTCCGGCTCCTGCCTGTGCGGCACCGTCAGGTTCCAGATGTCTGGTGAGTTCCAAAACTTCTTCCTGTGCCACTGCAAGCGCTGCCAGAAGGACACGGGCTCGGCGCACGCGGCCAACCTGTTCTCATCGACGGCGACGCTGACGTGGTTGTCCGGTGAGGAAAGCATCCAGACCTACCGCGTTCCGGAAACCCGGCATGAGAGAAGCTTCTGCATCGAATGCGGGTCCGCCCTGCCGAGCGTTCAAATGAATGGTGCCGTGCTGGTTGTTCCTGCCGGGAGCGTCGACAGCGCGATCACTATCCGCCCTAACGCACACATCTGCTGCGCCAGCCGGGCGGATTGGGACGCGGATCTGGACACCATCCCGAAACTGGACGGTCTCCCAGGCTAGTCTCGACACCACCGGGACCGGCGCTGCCATTGCGCCGGCCGGCCTTCGTTTCCCTACAACGCGCTCTTCGGATGCGGGCTGTCCTCATAGGCGCCCCAGACGGACTGGTCGAAGTTGATCGTCGCGCCCGTCATCAGGCCGGATTCCGCCGAGGCGAGATAGGCGGCGGCGCGCGCCACCTCGGCCGGGTCGACCAGCCGGCCGAAGGGCTGGCGAGCGGCCGCCTCCTCCAGCCAGTTTTCCGGCGCGCCGTGATGTTCGCGCTGTATGCGGTCCTCGCCGTCGCTCGACATCCAGCCGATGTTGAGCGCATTCACCCGAATGCGGTTCTTCAACAGCGCGAAGGCGGTGTTGCGAGTCAGCGTGTCGACCGCACCCTTGGACGCGCAGTAAGCGGCTATGAAAGGCTGGCCGGCCATGGACGACATCGACGAGATGTTGACGATCGCTCCTTCCGTGCCGGTCTCGCGCATGGCCTTGATCGCTTCCTGCATCAGGAAGAAGGGTGCCCGGACATTGATCGCGAAGATCCGGTCGAAGAGCGCCGGATCGGTGTCGAGGATCGTGCCGCGGTCGGTGATCGCCGCAACATTGACCAGCACGTCGATCGTGCCGAACGCCTCGCGCGCCGCCGCGATCACCTTGCGGCAATCCTCGACCTCGGCCAGATCGGCGGCGACGAAGTGCACCGGCACGCCATAGCGCTCCGAAATTTCGCGCGCCTTCGCCTCGCCCTTTTCGACCGAGCGGCCACAGATCGTGATGCCTCCGGCGCCGCGTTCGGCAAAGAGCCTGGCGATTTCCGCGCCAAGTCCCTGCGTGCCGCCGGTGACGACGGCATGTTTTCCATCCAGTCTGCCCATGTCCTGCCTCATGCCTCCCGTCTGGCGGCGTGGTCGGCGACGAGCCTGGCGAACGCCTCCGGCTCCATGCCGCTCTCCAGCGCCTCCCTCATGATCGCAGCCTGCGTCTTTGGCGCAAGCCCGCCGACGGGCGGATCGCTGTCGAGATTGGTCGGGAAGGCATAGCCCTCGGCGCTGGCGGCAATCGCGTTCGCCACCTCGCCCATGCCCAGCGTGCCGGTTTCCAGGGCGGCGAGCAGATGCGGATAGAGGGTCTCGACCATGCGCGTGCGGTTGACGCTTTCCATCGCCCGGCCCAAGGCGGACGACACCTGCAGCAGGTTTGCCATGCGGTAGATGTCGGGCGAGACGTTGTTGCCCGCACCATGCATCAGCGCCGGGTTGAAGAACACGGCGTCACCCTTGGCAAGCGGCAGCTGCACATGGTTCTCCTGGAAATAGGCCTGGAATTCCGGCCGGCCGAAGGCGAGATAGCCCTCGAAGAAGGTCTGCGAATAGGGCAGGAACAGGGTCGGCCCGCTTTCGAGCGGCATGTCGCAATGGGCGACCGCCCCCTGCAGCGTCAAGAGCGGCGAAATGCCGTGAATATGGCCCGGATAGGCCTGCATCTGCGCCGGCGACATGAAGCCCAGGTGATAGTCGCGGTGCGGCTTCTGCGCCGTGCCGCCGGGATTGACCCGGTTCATCTGCGCCGTCATCTGGTAGCCCTTGCCGAGCCAGGCTTCGGAGGCCATGGCGATCGCCTCGGAAGCATAGTAGCGGGCGAAATTCTCCGGGTCCGCCAGGCAATGCTTCTCGAGCGAATTCCAGATGCGGTCGTTGGCGCCCGGCTTGGCGAAATGGTCAGCCGCGACCTTGCCCTTCTCGCGTTCCTCCAGGACGATGGCGTTGAAGACCTCGGTCGCGCGGTCGACCACGGCGGCATCCGGCAGCGCATTCTTGATGGCGATGACGCCCGGACCGGTGGCAAAAACCTCGACCCATTCCGCCATCAGCTCGCGACGGCTCTCCGCGTCCTGCGCCACGTCGCGCACCCGCTCGCCGTCATAGATCAGCACGTTCTTCTCGACTGCCGCGGCATAGGGCCATTCGGCGATGTCGGTCGCCCGCATCACCTCGGCCTTGAATGTCTCGAAACTGCCGCTGTCGGCCGAAAGCCAGACCTTGTTGCGCCGCCGGCTGGCGACCGTCTGTGCGTCCATGATGATATCCTCCCATTCTTGACGTCTGTCAGCTTGATCCTAGCCGAGGCCGGCCCTAATCATAGGCGCAAAACACCTCAAAAACACCTCAAGGTCGTCCCATGAAGCCGCCCTACCCTCTGAAGGACATTGCGTTCCAGGCGGGCCTCAGCCTCGCCACCGTCGACCGTGTGCTGCACGATCGGCCGGGCGTGCGCAGCGTCACCCGGCGCCAGGTCGAGGCGGCCATTGCCGAGCTGGAGCGCCAGTATTCGACCGCCGGCCTCGCCGGACGCCGCTTCGTCATCGATATCGTCATGGAAACCCCGACGCGCTTCTCCAATGCCGTGCGTGCCGCCTTCGAGGCGGAGCTGCCGGGCATGCGGCCGGCCTCCTTTTCCGCCCGCTTCCACGTGGCCGAGACGATGAGCGAGCGCGATCTCGTCTCGGTGCTTGCCGCCATCCGCCGGCGCGGCAGCCACGGCGTCATCCTCAAGGTGCCGTCGACGCCGGCCATGGCCGACATGGCGCGGCAGTTCCTGGAGGCGAAGATACCGGTCGTCACCCTCGTCACCGACCTGCCCGCCGATGTCCGCACCGATTATGTCGGCATGGACAACCGCGTCGCCGGCGCCACCGCCGCCTATCTTCTTGGCCGCATGGCCGGCCCAGAACCGGGCAAGGTGCTGGTCACGCTGTCGAGCGCGCTGTTTTCCGGCGAGGACGAGCGCCAGAAGGCCTTCCGCGCCGCGCTCTGCGAGCGCTTCCCCCATCTTGAAGCCGTGACGATCTCTGAGGGACACGGCGTCGACCGCACGACGAAGACGCTCGCCCTGAAGGCGCTGGAAGCCCATCCCGACATCCGCGCGGTCTATTCCGCCGGCGGCGGCAACCGCGCCATCCTCGAGGCCTTCGACGACCAGATGCGCGCCTGCCAGGTGTTCGCCGCCCACGATCTCGACGCCGACAACCGTGCGCTGCTTTCCGCCGGCCGGCTGACCTTCGTCATCCATCATGACCTGCGCCAGGACGCCCGCAGCGCCTGCCAGACTGTGCTCGCCTATCACCGCATGCTGCCCGCCGAATTCCGGATCGCCCCCTCCCGCGTCGCGGTCGCCACCCCCTATGACGTGTCGGCCGGCGACTGACACAACCCGCCCGATCACTTCCCGCGCCAACCAGCCTTGACGAATCCGATACCGTCGTCAAAGAAGAATACGGCGCATTTGATAGCGCCTCAGTGCGGACGTGGCGAAACTGGTAGACGCAAGGGACTTAAAATCCCTCGACCTTGGTCGTACGGGTTCGACCCCCGTCGTCCGCACCAATTTTAGGTTTTCGGCCACAGCGACTGCTAAAGCCTTGAATAAAAAGGTGGTTTGTGCGCCTCGAAAAATCAACTTAGGGTCATGCAGAAAATCAACATTCGCAAAGGTCTGCCGGAATAAAGATGCTATCCCTGACGTAACTTTCTGCCTGCTGCGTGTTGCGCGACAGTAGGATAGCATTAAGAATTGAATACGGGGGATTTAAGTTGGATGACATTCAGCATCGTAAATTGGATGCGGACCGGCCCATCAACTCAACCGCGTTGGATCGGTTCGGCTTTTGCGATGTCGCTAAAAAATTGGCACAATCCGTGGTGTCAGCGGCAGCTCAGCAAGGCATGGTCATCGCGATTGAGGGAAAGTGGGGCTCCGGAAAATCCAGTCTTACCAACTTGCTTAAGCTTGAAATAGACGGCGATACCACGAACAACGTCTCTGTGATATCGTTCTCACCTTGGCTTATTGGCGATAAGGCTAGTATGGTCGTGGCTCTAATAGGGGCTATAGCAAAAACCTGCGAAGAACTTGAGAAGCGATCGCCAGAGTTCCAAGATGAAAGTTTGCTCCAAAGGGCTAGGAAACATTCTCCAAAACTTGCGGAAAACCTCAGATCCTTTGGAGTTGCGACCAGCAGGCGCATTTCACCCCTTCTCAGCATGGCTGGCCTATTCAATCCGGCCTTGGCCGTCGCGGGTGCTGCCGTATCCAAGGGAGGAGACCTGTTAGACGCGTGGGCGGCCGACGACTCCCTCGATAAAAAGAAGGCAGACATTTCAGCGCAGCTAAATGCACTATCTCACCGCTTTGTCGTGTTGATAGATGACATGGATCGATTGGAGCCAAGTCAGGCAAACGAAGTTATTCGGCTTGTCCGATCGGTGGCCGACTTCCCTAACGTCATTTATGTTCTTTGCCATGACAAAGAAATTCTGTCTCACGCAATTGAGCAGAGCTTGGGGGTAAAAGACGGCAATGCTTATCTGCAAAAAATAATTCAAGTGTCCTTTAGCATTCCGCGACCAGAGCCCTTCGATCTTCGGCAATGGTTGCAAGAGGAATTGCTGGTTCTCTATGAAAAAGAAACGGGAGTCGAACCTGCCAAAGATTTGCTGGATGACCTCCAAACCGCTGTGAGCACCGTTGGGTCACTTCTTCAAACGCCCCGCGATGTAAAAATGGTTCTCAACTCGGTCAAATTCCATTTCCCCCCGGTGAAAGACAGCGTCTACTATCCCGATCTTTGTTGGCTCCACCTCAGAAGAATCTTAGATACCGAACTCTATGCTTTGATCGAGCGCTATCTTCCCGAGTGGGCCGTCATAAGCCAAGGTTATGCACGACCATCCTCTGATGAGACGAAAGCTTTCACCGACGATCTGGAAAGGAGGCTGACTAACGACGATAGCGATTCATTGCACTCCATCTGGTCGCTTACGGACTATGTGCCAGGAATCCGCAAAAGCAGTACGCAGGAAAGGAAATACGACATATTCGCTGAGATTTCAGACAAGGAAATACAAGCGTTAGAGTCCCGCAAGCGTTTAGGCAGCCCTTCTCATTATCGCTACTATTTTGCGTTTTCTCCTCCCAAGGGGTCGCAGACTGAGAGCGAATTCGAAGCTATGATTGCCCTTGCCAAAATCGGGACGAATGAGTTTCGTAGCAAACTTGTCGCTATGTCACTGGAGCGCCGTCCCGTAGGTGGCTCTTGGCTCGACTATTTCATCGACAGGGTACGCCGTCAAAATATCCACGAATGGGAAACTGATACCCTCGTACACTTCTGTCAAGTTATTGCAGATGTGATGGATGTCGTCGGAAACTCAAATGTGGTTGTAAGATTTCTAGGAAGGAACCAAGTTTCTCAGCAAGCACGCATCCTTGTCTATAACATGCTTTCGATACTGCGGCAGCAAGACACCAAGCTTTTTGACGCAACTTTCAGGCAACTCGTTCAGAATGGGGCTGCGATCGGTTGGCTGGTGGAGGAATTCATCAATTCCGAGTTGCGGCGTCATGGAAAAGTCGGCGATAACCCGCAACCGGAAAACACATTCCTAACAACTCAAGAGCTCGCTTTCGCAATAGAAAGGCTACTCGGTCGCTTGAAGGATGCGAACGTGCGCGAAAAATTGGAGCAAGTACCTGATTTGGCATCCACGCTTTTTAGATGGAAAGAGCTCGACAATAATAGCCTTGAAGAACCTAAGAAATGGTTCCTTGAACATACAAGATCGAACGAGCAATTTGTGCGAATTCTCAATAGAATGCGTGGCTGGAGTTCATCGACAGACGGAATAACACGCCCTTTGAACAGAAGAGATGTAGCTCCTTTCACGGATTGGGAGCAAACTAAGATTCGGCTTAAACAGCTTGCTGGAAATACGTCAGAAGACCCCTCAATCACTCGACTGGCTCAAGAACTTGTTTCCGAAATCCGCGAGCGAGATTGAGAGCCGATTTTCCGGAAGCCGCCTGCGGACTGTCTTGCTGAAGAGAGACGAGCCACAGGCTTCGGACCGGGCCGAATTTATAGGCCGATCTCATCGGCCATGTGCTGCTTTTCGCCCTTGCACACGACATCGACCTCGCCCCCGCCATCGAGCGCAAATGGAAATTCAGGCCGGAACGCCCCTGAGCGTCCCGGCCTGATCATCGTTTCGCGTTGTCGCAGTCCGGCTTATGCCGACAGCTTGGCGGCGATCTTGGCGACGTGGGCGCCCTGGTAGCGGGCGGCTTCGAGTTCGATCTCGGAGGGCTGGCGCGAGCCGTCGCCGCCGGTGATCGTGGAGGCGCCATAGGGCGAGCCGCCCTTGATCTCCTCAAGGCCCATCTGGCCCTGGAAGGCGTAAGGCAGGCCGACGACGACCATGCCGTGGTGCATCAGGGTCGGGATGAAGCCGAGAATGGTCGATTCCTGGCCGCCGTGCTGGGTGGCGGACGAGGTGAAGACCGAGCCGACCTTGCCGACCAGCTTGCCGGCAGCCCAGAGACCGCCCGTCTGGTCGATGAAGTTGCGCATCTGCGAGGCGACCGTGCCGTAGCGGGTGCCGGCGCCGAAGATGATGGCGTCGTATTCTTCCAGTTCGGCCGGGGTGGCGATCGGCGCCTTCTGGTCCATCTTGTAGTAGGAGGCCTTGGCGACTTCCTCGGAAACGAGTTCCGGAACGCGCTTGACGGTGACGTCGGCGCCGGCGGACTTCGCGCCTTCGGCGACGGCATAGGCCATGGTTTCGATGTGGCCGTATGCGGAGTAATAAAGAACCAGTACCTTTGCCATTTCAAAATATCCTTCGTTGTCAGAACTGTGTGGGTCGAGATCTGTTGACGGCAATCTAGGGCTTTCGTCCGCCATTCCTAGAGCCGCAAACGGTGACGCACTGTTCACACCGGCAACGCCAAGTTTCACTTGCGCGCATGGTCGCACCCCATTCCTGCCGCCTCTTCGCCCCGCCCGCCGCCTTCATGCCGCATTTGCAAATCGGCAAAACGGCGCTACCTATGGCGCAACATTTCATCAGGACACTTCTCATGACCACTGCCACCGTCGTCACCGCCGCCATGCTCGCCATCGGCGACGAGCTGCTTTCCGGCCGCACCAAGGACAAGAACATCGGCCAACTCGCCGAGGTGCTGACGCTCGCCGGCATTGACCTGAAGGAAGTGCGCATCGTCGCCGACGACGAGGAGGCGATCGTCGAGGCGCTGAATGCGCTGCGGGCGCGCTACACCTATGTGTTCACCTCCGGCGGCATCGGCCCGACCCATGACGACATCACGGCGGATGCGATCTCCAAGGCCTTTGGCCTGCCCTGCGTCCACGACGACAAGGCAATGGAACTCTTGGGCGCCATGTACGAGCGCCGCGGCCTGGAATTCACCGACGCCCGCAAGCGCATGGCGCGCATGCCCGAGGGTGCGGCCCACATCCCCAATCCGGTCTCCACGGCGCCGGGCTTCATCGTCGGCAACGTGCATGTCATGGCCGGCGTGCCGTCGGTGTTCGAGGCGATGCTCGACGCCGTCGTGCCGACGCTTGCCACCGGTTCGAAGATGCTGTCGGAATCCGTCCCCTGCCCGCATGGCGAAGGTGATATCGGCGGCCCGCTCGGCGATATCCAGAAGGCCCATCCCGACACCTCGATCGGCTCCTATCCGCGCTTTTCGGAAAACCGCTTCTCCACCGAGATCGTCGTGCGTGGCCGCACCACGGAAGCCGTCGCCGCAGCGGCTGCCGATGTCCGGCAGATGATCGCGGCGCTCGACCGCAAGAAGGCGGGCTGAGCCTTCCTTAGCGCTCAGATGTAGGGCGCGCTGCCGGAAAACTGCAGGCCGGGAAAGACGTCCCGGCCGAGCGCCGAGGCGCTGACGCCGAACTGGCTGTAAAGGGCTGCCGCCGCCACCTCGCGCACGTCGGCTGTCGGCATCAGGTCGCGCTGCTCGAACAGCGACGCGTCGTCGAGACCCGGCCACTTGCCGATCACCCGGCCGCCGGGAATGGCGCCACCGGCCATCACCGCCACGCCGCCGGTGCCGTGGTCCGTGCCGCCGGTGCCGTTCTGGCGCGCCGTACGGCCGAATTCCGTCATCGCCACCACCACCGTCTTCGACCAGACCTGCGGACCGAGCGTCGCCTTGATGGTGGTGATCGCATCGGCAAGATCGCCGGCGACCTTTTGAAACTGTGCCTTCTGGCTGAAATGCGTGTCCCAGCCGTTGATCGAGAAACTGGCGATGCGGAATTCCTTCAGGAGAAAGCCCGCCGCCAGCCTGGCGGTTGCGGCAACGCCCTTGCCCTTGTCGGGGCCGCGCAGGAGGTCGCTGTATTTATCGGCGCTGGTTGCCTCCTCGATTGCCGCGCTGAAGGCGGGATCGGAGCGGTAGAGCCGCTTCAGAAACTGGATCTGGTCGTCGTTCAGCGACAGGTCGGCATCGCTCGACCAGTTGGCGGCGCGGTTGGCGCCGGACAGGATCAGTTCCGACGACGCGGCAACATCGATGGCATTGGCCTTGCCGCTGCCGGGAATGACGGACAGTGTCCGGTTCAGCCAGCCGGTCCGCTCGCCGTTGACGCCCTCCGAGCCGGTTTCAAGGATATCCTGGCCGTCGAAATGGCTGCGCCCGTCGCGGTACGGCGTCGACACCGCATGCACGAAGCTCAGTTCCTTCGCCTTCCAGAGATCGGCAAGCCCCGCAGCGGCCGGATTGAGCCCGAAGAAGCCGTCGAGATCGATCAGCCCGGCATCGGGCGACAGCGCCAGATCGGGACGCAGCGTCTTCAACAGCGGATCGCCGTAAGGCTGCACGAGGTCGAGCCCATCCATAGCCCCGCGCAGCACGATGGCGATGAAGCGGTTGTCGCCGGGGGCTGCGGCGAATGTCACCTTGGTCAGCAGCGGCGAAGCGGCCGCACAGCAGGCGCCGGCCAACAGACCCCGGCGGGTGAGCGAAAAGGGAATGGCGTTCATGACGGTCTTCCTAGCGACGGTTGAATTCGGGGGACGCAAGCACCAGCGTCAGGCCATAAGGCCGGCTTGGCGCCTGCGAGACGACCTTGCGGGTGTTGTCGCCGGCAGCATCCGCCAGCACCGCATCGACGAAGGCACGCGGATCCCGGTCGCCCCCGAACAGCTGTACGGCGTTGCGACACCAGGCGATGCGCTCGGTCAGCTGCGAGGCGTTGATCCATTCCTCGGCGCGGTCGCCGAAGCCGGCCGGGCTCGACGGGTTCCAGATCGGCTGGCCCATGCGGTTGATGGCCGCCACCGTCAGGTTGCGCAGCCGGCGCCGGCGTTTGACGTCATCCTTTCCGGTCGGCTGCGGCGCCATCATCGACATGTCGTTGCCGCCCATCGCCTCCGCGCCGTCCTCGTCGGTCATCCCGGCCATCAGCGGCGACGCGGCGACGTCGAGCGCCCTCAGTCCCGAGACGACGAATTCGAACGGCCGCTTGGCCTTGGTCAGCGGCGCCTTCAGCTGATCGGGATGGGTCAGCAGCACCTTGTAGACTTCGCTCAGGTCTCCGTCGCTTTTCTCCCATGCGGCCTCCATGTCACCGACCAGGGACTGCGGCGGATCGTCGGCGACAAAATGGCTGGCGAGCTTCAGGCAGATGTGGTGGCGGGTGCGCGGATCGGCGGCGAGATCGGCCAGAAGGTTCGTCGTGTCGGCCATCTGGCGTTTCTTGCCGCCATAGTCACGATCGAGTACGGTAAAGTCGCCCGGCTGGGCCAGCCGCGGACGATAGACGGCCTCCATCGCCTTCCGGTCGACGGTCAGCCCTGTCAGCACCATGGCCGCCTGGCGCACATCCGTCTGGGTGTAGCCGCTATGGGCGCCGAGCGTATGCAGTTCGATCATCTCGCGGCCAAGGTTCTCGTTGATGCCGCGCTTGCCCTTGCCATCGGCCACAGCCAGTGAATCCGGACCGACCGATGTCGCCTGGTCGAGATAGAAGAGCATGGCGGGATGCGTCACCGCCGCCGTCAGCAGGGTCACGAAGTCGCCGGCGACGTTCGGCCGGATCGCTTCCGCCTCGAACAAAGGCACCATGGCCGCCGTCATCAGGTTCTTGGCCGTGCTGACGGAAAAATGGTCGAACCAGAACGCGACCAGCCGTTCGTAAAAGGCGTTCGGCGAGACGACCGGCTGCAACAGCCGTTGCGACAGCGTCTTGCGCCCGGCCCGCACCAACGTCCTGCGATAATCCCGGACGGCCGCGCGCTGCGTCGGATCGTCCTTGGCCGCACGCTGGAGATCGGCCATCTCGGCAGCTGCGTCAAGGGCCTGCGACCGGTACGCTTCGATTGACGGCATGAACAGTGGCGGCTCGCCGGCGGCGGTCTGCAGTTCCGCCATCAGCTGGTCGGCATTGGCGGTTACCGGCGTCGTCGCCGACCGGCCGAAGCCAAAGCGCATGGATGCAATTGTCGAAAATTCCAAGGGCACTGCTCGCCTCCCGATTGACGGAAAATGCCCCACACACGTTTATGGTCGCCGACAAATGCGACAAAATTGAAGCCGGTCGCCTGCCTTCGGCATCCCAACATCTGGGGAGACCCGCCAAATGTTAATATTCTGTTGTGAATCGGCCCCTACAATTTTTGACTGCATCCAATCGCTGCAATCAGGCTCCGGCGCGGTTTGTACGATGCGACGCGTTTGAATCGGGCAACAAATCCAACATGGCAAAAGCGGAAGATCTGCGGCGCAAACTGAGAACCGCACAGGCCGAATCTATTGCAAGCAACATGTATCTCACGCTGGCGGTGAATGGCTTCATCGCCATCTCTCTGGGACTGGTGCTTCATGGCGCGGCAGACGACTGGAAAATCGCCAGTTGGCTCGGCTGCGTCGTTTTCATCAACGGCGCCAGATATGCATTCCTTCAGGCGTGCAAACGCTACAAGCTGATGCGCCGCGATCCGGATCGCGTGCTGCGGGCCCTGGTCGCCGGCGCCCTCGCTTCGGGACTGTGCTGGGCGGGTATTCCGCTCTTCTTCCATGACGCCGCGAGCGGCACCTATCACGGCCAGATCTTCTTCATCATCACCGGCGTGGCAGCGGGTGCGATGATCCAGAGCACAGCCTATGCACGCCACGCCATCGCCTTTTTCGGACCCGTGCTGCTGGCAACCGTCTTCACCTTCCTCCAGGCCGGAGACATGCTGCAGACCGTCGTCGGCATCAACGCCTCCATGCTGCTGATGTTGATGACCCGCGCCAGCCTGAAGAGCGAGGCCGCCTATGTCGCGGCCCAGAACGCGGCGCTGACGGCAACCTCCCTTGCCCGATCCCTGTCGCAGGCCAACCGGGAGATCCAGAGCAAGAACGGCAGGCTCGAGGTTCTTGCAAACCGCGATCCGCTGACAGGCCTGGTCAATCGCTCCGTGTTTCACGACCGCCTGAAACAGATGGTGGAGGCGTGCCAGGACAATCGATGCAAACTGGCTGTGCTGGTGCTCGACCTCGATCGCTTCAAGTCGATCAACGACATCTACGGGCACCATGCCGGAGACCGGGTGCTCATCGAATTCAGCGAACGGATCATGGAGTGCGTCACGCCGGACGATCTGGTCGGCCGGTTGGGCGGCGATGAATTCGCCATCGTGATCGCCGGCCCGGATGCGCCAGGCCGGGCGCGGCAGGTTGCCGAGGCAATCGTCAGCCGCGCTGCCGACCCCGTCACCATTGCCGGGCGTCGCGCGACCATCGGCACCAGCGTCGGCATCGCCCACTATCCCGAGCATGCCTCGAATGCTTCGGACCTCTTCACCTTTGCCGACATGGCACTCTACGAGGCCAAGGCGCTCGGTCGCCGTCGGGTCGTGTCCTTCAACGATACGCTGTGCAACCGCGTCCAGCGCGAACGGCTGATCGAATCCAGCCTCGAACAGGCGATTTCCAGCGGCGAGATCCGCGCCGTCTTCCAGCCTCAGGTGGTCATCGGCACCGGTGAAGTCATCGGCTTCGAGGCACTGGTGCGGTGGACCAGCCCGACGCTCGGCGAAGTCAAGCCGGCCGAGATCGTCGACGCGGCAAACGTCGTCCATCACTCGCGGGCGCTGACCGGCCTGATGGCCAACGAGGCCTGCCGGCTTGTCGCCCTTCTCGACCGTCGCGGTCTTCCGCACGCGACCGTTGCCGTCAACCTGTCACCGCGCGAATTCGCCAGCTACTCGCCGTCGGCGCTGCTGACCGAGACGATTGCACGCCATGGCGTGCGTGCCTCGCGCATCGAGGTGGAGATCACGGAAGAGGCGCTGCTCGACACGAAGTCCAGCGAAGCCGAGCTGAAGGCGCTCGACCAGGCCGGCTTCAAGCTCGCCGTCGACGATTTCGGCATGGGTCACTCCTCCTTCGCCTATCTCCTCGACTTCAAGATCGACGTCCTGAAGATCGATCGCTCCTTCGTCCACGGCATCACCACCAATCGCCACAATCAGGCACTGGTAACCGCGCTGATCAGTGCCGGCCGGGCGCTCGACATCGATGTCCTGACGGAAGGCGTCGAGACCGTTGAGGATGCGGAAACGCTGCGGCTGCTCGGCTGCCGCCTTGCCCAAGGCTATCTTTACGGCAAGCCCATGCGGATCGAGGACATCGAGGGCTGGCTCGACCAGAGCACGTCCGCGCACCATCCTTTCGCCAAGACCTGATCGCCCGAACAGAGAGGCGCCCCCGCCCCACCAGGACACGAAAACAGCGGGAGGCCATGGGCGCTCCCGCTGCATTTTCCTTTCAATCGACGCTTCAACTCCGGGCGGCATGCCCGATATCAGGAGCCGGGCCCGGCACCGGGCGGGGTTCGCCGAAGGCGACGTTGTGCTTCTCGTAGCCGAAGCCTGCCAGCAGCGCGACAGCAACAGCCACCACGACGGCGACGACGATCAGCGCCAGCGCATAGTCGCCGTTCCAATGGGCGGCAAGGCCTGTCTGCAGCGTCGCGTTGCCGGAGGCGAGCAGATTGCCGAGCTGATAGGCGAAGCCGGGGAACGTGCCGCGAACCTCGTCCGGCGACAGTTCGTTCAGGTGAACCGGGATAACGCCCCAGGCGCCCTGGACGAAGAACTGCATGATGAAGGCTCCGACGGCAAGCAGCACGGCATTGGGTGCATAGGCCCAGAGCCAGGATGCCGGAATGGCGAGGATGGCGGCAAGCACGATCGCCCGCTTGCGGCCGATCTTCTGCGAGAAGGCGCCGAAGACGATCCCGCCGATGATGGCGCCGATATTGTAGACGATGGCAATGGCGCCGACCGTGTAGCTGTCATAGCCACGCTGGGTTTCGAGGAAGGTCGGATAGATGTCCTGCGTGCCGTGGCTTAAGAAATTGAAGGCGGTCATCAGGAACACGGCCCAGACGAACAGCGGCACGTTGCGCTTCAGAACGGTCAGGAACGGCTCGCGGCCGCGCTTCTGCTGCGCCACGAAGGCCGGCGATTCCTCGACGTTGCGGCGGATGTAGAGCACCAGCAGCGCCGGCAGCGCGCCGACGAAGAACATGCCGCGCCAGCCGACGATCGGGAACAGGAAGAAGAACACCAGCGAGGCGAGCAGGTAGCCGGTCGGATAGCCCGCCTGCAGCAGGCCGGAGACGACGCCGCGCGATTCTTCCGGCACGGTCTCCATCGTCAGCGATGCGCCGACGCCCCATTCGCCGCCCATGGCGACGCCGTAGAGCATGCGCAGCACGATGAACATGGTCAGCCCCGTGGAGAAGCCGGACAGGAGTTCGAACAGCGAATAGAGCGCCACGTCCGCCATCAGCGTCGCCCGCCGCCCGAAGCGGTCGGAGGCAAGCCCGAACAACAGTGCGCCGAGCGGCCGCATGGCGAGCGTCAGGAAGATCGCGATCGACACATCCGGAACGCTGGTGTGGAATTCATCGGCAATGTGCTTGATGACGAAAACGAGGATGAAGAAATCGAACGCGTCCAGCGTCCAGCCGAGAAAGCTGGCGATGACGGTTCGGCGCTGCTGCGGGTTCAGCGCCCTGAGGGACTCCAAAATGGACATGGCAAAACTCCTCCTGTTGCGACCGGCACACCGAAGCTTGAGCTCCGGATGCCGCCACTGGGGCATGGATTAAAAATCTGAAACAATGTGGCGGCGGGTGCCGGCTCGCCTTCGGAGGTGTGACGGGCGGAGGTCAGTCGGGCGACGGGCCGCGTTTCCGGGAGGAAACAATCAGCAATTGGGGCGATTTGGTGGGCCGGCAACCGACTGCGACAAAATGGCCGCGACACCACGCTCCGCCGACGCGCCAACGGCCGGAAAAACGACAGCCGTTGACGCCGCCGCCTCAGCCGGTATTCCTTGTCGTGCGGTGCGTCGCAACCGCCGGAAAACGGCAGAAGGAGATCGGAATGGTAAAGCTGATTGGCGTTTCAGGAAGCCTGCGCAAGGGCTCGTTCAACGCGGCACTGCTGGCCGCCGCCACCGGCCTGATGCCGGAGGGGGCGACGCTGGAGGTCGGCACGATCCGCGGCATTCCGCTCTATGACGCCGATCTCGAGGCCGAGCACGGCATTCCCGACGCCGTCGCGACGCTGAAAGACCAGATCGCCGCCGCCGACGGTCTCCTGATGGTGACGCCGGAATACAACAATTCGATGCCGGGCGTCTTCAAGAACGCGATCGACTGGCTGTCGCGCCCGCCTGCCGATATCGCTCGCGTCTTCAGGGGCAAACCGACCGCGATCATCGGCGCCTCGCCCGGCGGCTTCGGCACCATCCTCTCGCAGAACGCCTGGCTGCCGGTCCTGCACACGCTCGGCGCGGAACACTGGTCGGGCGGTCGCCTCCTCGTCTCGCGCGCCGGCGGCGTGTTCGATGCCGACGGCAGGCTTTCAGACGAGAAGATCGCCGAGCAGCTCAAGGGTTTCCTTGCCGGTTTTGCCGCGCATGTGGCAGGGCGCGGCTGAACCGGTTTTCCGCCCTACCCCTTGAACACGAAGCCCGAACCGATCGCGATCAGCGCGAAGCCGATGGCGTGGTTCCAGGTGAGGCTTTCCTTCAGCCAGAAATAGGAGAAGCCGGAGAAGACGGTCAGCGTGATCACTTCCTGGATCGTTTTCAGCTGCGCCGGCGAATAGGCGTAGGAGCCGATGCGGTTGGCCGGCACCGCCAGGCAGTATTCGAAGAAGGCAATCCCCCAGCTCACCAGGATGACGATATAGAGCGGCGCACCGCGAAATTTCAGATGGCCGTACCAGGCAAAGGTCATGAAGACGTTCGACGCGCACAACATGAGGATCGGCCAGAGATAGGCCGGGGAGAAGCTGAATGCCATTGCGGGGCTCCGGGGACTTGAGGAATGTGCCGGCAAGCAAATAGCACGGCGGCAAATTCCGGCAAGCGCAATGTGAGGCTCGCGACCACCTGACACGCATGCGACGGCGCGTCTTGCCCGACCTCGAAACGCGATAATGATGAATGTTTTCACAACGCCAGACCGCAAGAACCGACACTTGATTACCCGCTGCGGTTGCGCCATGGTCGCATGGACATCACCCGCCGGAGTCTCCCCGCCCTATGTCTTTCGATCAGGATTTCATGCCGCCACGTCTGGCGTTCCGCCGCTTCTTCGCCTTCCTCGTAGACGGCATGCTGTGGGGTGCTGTGGCCAGTATTTTATTCTATATCCTGGGCTTTGCCGTTCCAGCCGTGCATTTCTACAACAATGCCCTTATTCCTTGGGGCAATCATTGCGAACCCGCCAACGTAGGGGAGCCGCTCACCCGTACGATCGAGGAGCTCTGGCCATTGGCCGAGGGAGAAACCCGGTTTCACACCGTCTGCAGCATGAACGGCGTTCTCGCTCCGCCACGGCGCATACTGCACAGCGGCACGACCCGGACGGAAGACGGCATCGTCCAGACCCGCACCCTGTCCGTTTTCATCATGCCCAACGGCCAGCCGGCCTTCCCGAACCCGTTGGTGGGAGCGTTCGTCACCTATCTTCCGCCGTTTCTCCTACCCGTCGTCATTGGCCTTTTCACCGGTTTCAGCGGCCGAACGCCTGGCAAGCGCCTGATGCGCGTCAAGGTGATCGAGAACGGCAAATACATGTTCGACAACCATCCGGACGTGACGACCGCCATTGCCCGGGAACTGGTCAAGTTCTGGCCCTATCTGGGTATCATCGCGATTTCCTTCGGCGCGTTGTTTCTTGCCGCCTCCGGGAAGCCGGATACCGTCGCCGGCCTCGTCGCGGCGGCGCGCGCATTGGCGGTTCCGGTCGAGATCAGCCTCTTCAGCATCGTACTTGCGGCCCTTGGCCTGCTCTGCCTGATCTGGTGGCTCGGCCCGCTCCTCTTCTGGCGCGGGCGCATGTGGTACGATTCCACCATCGGCTGCCGGGTGGTGCGTCGCTAACCCGCCCCGGCCAGCCCGGCCAGATATTCGTCGGCGAAGTCGATATCCAGTTCGACGAAAAGCGGGAAATGATCGCTGATCTGGAAGGTCCGCCATTCCTCGAGGTAATAATCCTCGCGCAGCGCGGCATCGGCCAGCCGCGCCTCCTGCAAGGCGAGCGCATTTTCGGCTGTCTTCCTCTGCCCTTCGGCGCGCTTGCGGGCGCTGGCGCTCAGGTCCGGCTTCTCGAGCTTTTCCGTGAGCGCGGTGATCTCCGCCTGTGCCTCGGCCTTGCGGCGTTCGGTCAGGTCGATGATCACCTCGTCGAACAGCGCAAAATCCTCCGGTCGGAACACCGAGATGAACGGGTTGAAGACGCCATGCGCCTTCTCCGATGCCGGGTCGGCCAGCATCACCCGTTTCGGATCGGGCATGAAGGAGATCTGGTCGTAGAACTTGGTCTCGTCGGTGTTGGAGCCGATCTTGTTGCGGAAAACCTCGAAGCCATGCTTTTCCAAGGCGTCGAAGGTCCGGTCCTTGTAGCCCTCGATGTTGAAATCGCCGACGAGGATATGGGCGCGCTCCGTATCCGCCTTCGCCTGTCCCGCGATGAACTTGGCGACCGCGTCGATCTCCTTCACGCGCCGTTCGAACTGCGGCGAGTTCGGCGCGTCGTCGCCGAAATAGATATGCACGGTGGCGAAGGCGAACTTGAACCAGCCGGCCTGGAAGGTGCAGGAGAACGGCGTGCGGGCGAACTGCCGCTGCTTCGTGCCGTCGGAAATCTGGTCGTCGAAGGGCAGCACCAGTTCACCCGCTATGCCGCTGAAGCGCACCTTGTTGCGGTCGAAGACGAAGGCCAGCCGCTCGCGGTTGCCGCCGGGGCCGAGCGTCACATCTGTCATGATGAAATCATAGGCCGGCCCGAGCGTATCCATCAGCCGCTCGAAGGGCGTAAGATCGGCGCAGATCTCCTGCACCGCCAGAATGTCGAAGGCGGAGATGATCTCGGCCAGATAGAAGAAGCTTTCGGGATGGCGCGGCCCGTGACCGAAGCGGTTGTCGTCGAAATTGCGGATGTTCCAGGTGCCGAGCAACAGCGTCTTGCCGACCTTGCGTTCCGGGATCTTTTCGAGCAGCGACGCCCGAAGCCGCGCCAGCCCCTCGATCGCCCCTTTGAGCCGAAGCCCCCGCTCCGGCTCCGGCAGATCGCGAAACGCATGTTTCAGACGCCAGTAAGCAACCATGTCCCACCCCCGTTGTGGACCGCGCGAGATTGCAACGGAGAGTATAGCCGGGATTTGGCGGTTTGACGATGGCGGGGTCTCTCCTTCTCCCCGCTTGCACGAACGTTCAAGATGGACGAGCGGCAGTCCGCTAGCCTGCCCGTATCGACATCGGAGCAACGGCCACATGAACAAGACCTAGGAGGCAATCACATTCGCAGACAAGATCGTCAAACTGACGGACCTCTGGCAACCGCGCGTCATTGCCGAAATGAACGACTACCAGTTCAAGATCGTACGCATCGAAGGCGATTTCGTCTGGCACGACCATCCCGAAACCGACGAGACCTTCATCGTCCTCAAGGGCAGCTTGCAGATCGACTTCCGCGACGGCGCGGCGACGGTCGAGCCGGGACAGATGTTCGTCGTGCCGAAGGGGATGGAGCACAAGCCCTATGCGGCGGAAGAGGTCCACATGCTGCTGATCGAACCGCGCGGCACGCTCAACACCGGGCACGCCGGCGGCGAACGCACCGCGCAGAACGATCTTTGGGTGTGAGTGCGGCGCAAAACCGACGACAGATGGCAAGACGCTTGCGCCGCCTCACCTTCTCCCCGCCAGCGGGGAGAAGGTGCCCGGCAGGGCGGATGAGGGGCTGGGCACAGGACATACTGGCACTGTCCAACATGCCAATAATAGCTTGACGGCAGAATTTGAGCTTCTGGCAGTCTTAGGAATTTCAGCGGGAATAATACTTGATCATCATGGGAGCACGTACGATCCTGAGACCTGCAAAGATCAGAGAGAGGCATGTGACAATGATGTGCAACCATATTGGCAAGATTATTTTCTGGATAGCCCTCATGGGAACTTCAATTGCGTCCGCAGAAGATTTAACCGGCCCACAGCAAAATGCCGCTAGATCAGCTATGAATTACCTAAGCATGACGGGATTTTCCCGAGCGGGTCTTATCGAGCAGCTGTCGTCATCCTACGGAGATCAGTATGACGTTGCCGACGCTACAGCTGCAGTGGATAGCCTGTCCATCGATTGGAATGAGCAGGCGGTACGGTCTGCGAAGCAGTATCTGCAAATGATGGGATTTTCGTGCAAGGGCCTCGTTCAGCAGCTTTCCGCAAATTCTGGTGATAAATACACTAAAAGTCAGGCCACCTACGGAGCTCAACATGCCGGAGCCTGCTAAACCATCATCATTACCCTTGTCACCTGTGAAAGGCCGGCCTTGATTGACTGAACGACTGGTGCATATCGAGAGCGGCGCAACGCCCCTTTCTTAGCCGACCTTTGCCTTCTCCCCTTTTCGGGTCGAAATAACAATGTCGGACCATCCCTTCTCCCAGCCTGCAGGGAGAAGGTGCCCGGCAGGGCGGATGAGGGGCTTGGCGGCAGCCGCCATACATCAAGCCGCCGCTGGCCTTCGCCAAAAATACCCTCACTTCGTGCGGCCTTGCCCCTCACCCTGACCCTCTCCCCGCAAGCAGGGAGAGGGGACGGCATCACCCGTTTCCTGCCGCGTTGCTGAGATGCCCCGCCACCGATCCGCTGCGTCATGCTGAACACTGGCCACGCCGGCAACGAACCCACCGCGCAGAACGGGCTTTGGGTCTGAGTGCGGCGCAAAACCGATGAAAGCTGGCACCGCGATTGCGGAACGTCCCCTTCTCCCCGCTTGCGGGGAGAAGGTGCCCGGCAGGGTGGATGAGGGGCAGATAGGAGGCGTCGTCTGTCAAGCCGCCGCTGGCCTCCGCCAAAAATACCCTCACTTCGTGCGGCCTTGCCCCCCACCCTGGCCCTCTCCCCGCGAGCAGGGAGAGGGGACGGACCCTGTCTCCTGCCGCATCGCTGAGAGACCTCGCCGCCGGCACCGCGTCCTACCCCCTACCCCTCACCCGCCTGCGCCTCGGCCTCGAACAGCGCCCGCGCCGCCGAGCCGCTGCGGCCGATGATGACCATGCCGTCGCCGCCGAAGAGTTTTGTCGCCGGCGCCGGGGCGGTCACGGCGTCGCCGTCGCGGCGGTTGATCTGCACGACGAAGAACTGGCCGTTGGCCCGCCGCTCGACCGTCTCGACGGTGATGCCGTCGGCGGCGCTGTCGTGCGGCACCACCACCACTTCCATTTCCAGCCCCAGGCCGTGCAGCGAATGGTCGAGTTCCTGCATCTCGATGCTCGAGCGCAGGAAGCGCGAGGTCTGCGGATAGAGGATCATCTCGGCGATGCGCTCGGCGCCGATATGGGCCGGCAGCACCACCTTGTCGGCGCCGGCCTGCTTGAGCTTGTTTTCCGTCGACGGCACCTCGCCGCGGGCGATGATCTCGATTGCCGGATTGAGGCTGCGGGCCGACAGCGTGATGAAGACGTTGGCGGCATCGTCCGGCAACACGCAGGCGAGCGTGCGCGCCCGCTCTATGCCGGCGCTCTTCAGCGTCTCCTCGCTGGTGCCGTCGCCGACCATGCACAGATGCCCGAGTTCGCGCACGGCCTCCGCCCGGTGTTCGTCGACCTCGAGGATGACGAACTTTCGCCCGGCAGTCTTCAGCTCCTTGGCGAGCATCAGGCCGATGCGCCCGAAGCCGACGATGATGACGTGGTCGCGGAGCTTGTCGATTTCCGTTTGCATGCGCTTTCCTCCGAAAATCTGCTGCAACTGGCTGATGGTCAGGAACTGCACCAGCGCACCGGTCAAGAGGATGGTGCCGGTGCAGCCGAAGATCATGGTCAGGATGGTGATGGTGTGCAGGTAGGAGGTGTCGATCGGGTGCACCTCGCCGTAGCCGACGGTGTAGACCGTCAAGAGCACCATGTAAGAGGCATCGACGAAGCTCCAGCCGGCATGCATGTAGGCGAGCGTCGCCACCGCGACGACCAGAAGGTTGAACGCGATGATGCGGTTCAGCGTGCGCCCGGGTTGCCCCAGAAGGTTCATGCGTCATCCCCCGGACCGTAGCCGATTCCCTCTTTCGCCGGGTCCGCGGCCAGTATTTCACCACCCGATGGGAATGCAAGACGCGGGCGGGCGCAAGATGCCGGCGCGCTTGACAAAACCGGGTGACAGTTTCTGTCAGCAGCGCCATGCCTGTTGCCATTTTGTACTTCCCCGCCCCTTTCCTTTTCACCCGGCTGCCTCCATATTCCGGCCATGGCCAGATCACCGAAAAAATCCGCTCCGCCCTCCGGTTTTGAAGAGGCGCCGCAATCCTCCTTTGAGGGCGCACCGCTCACAGGCGACGTGTCCGACTGGGTGCGGCAGCTGGAGGCGGAAGCCGAGGCGGCGGCCGTCGAGAGCCAGCGCGAGATCGCGTCGAAGGCCGGCAAGCACCGCAAGAAGGTCGAGAACGAGGCCCGCAAGCACGCCGAGAAGGTCGAAGCGAATAAGACGGCCAGCGCCAACAAGAACGCCACCGTCGCGAAGACCTCGCGCGGCGTCTCCATCGGCGCGTCCTCCGACCCGAAGACGCGCGCCGCCGCCGGTCTCAATCCGGTCGCCGGTCTCGACGTGTCGCTAGAGGATGCCGCCGCGCTCTCCAATTCCGGCGTCACCGCCACCGTCGAGGCGCTGTCCAAGCTGATCGAGAGCGGCAATCCGCTGTTCAAGGACGGCAAGCTGTGGACGCCGCACCGGCCGGCACGGCCGGAGAAATCCGAGGGCGGCATCGCCATCGAGATGGTCAGCGAATACCAGCCGGCCGGCGACCAGCCGACGGCGATCAAGGATCTCGTCGAGGGGCTGGAGACCGGCGAACGGTCGCAGGTGCTCCTCGGCGTCACCGGCTCGGGCAAGACCTTCACCATGGCCAAGGTGATCGAGGCCACCCAGCGCCCGGCCCTCATCCTGGCGCCCAACAAGACGCTCGCCGCGCAGCTCTATTCGGAGTTCAAGAACTTCTTCCCGCACAATGCGGTCGAGTATTTCGTCTCCTATTACGACTACTATCAGCCGGAAGCCTATGTGCCGCGCACCGACACCTTCATCGAGAAGGAATCGTCGATCAACGAGCAGATCGACCGCATGCGCCACGCCGCCACCCGCGCCGTGCTGGAGCGCGACGACGTCATCATCGTCGCCTCGGTCTCCTGCATCTACGGTATCGGCTCGGTCGAGACCTATACGGCAATGACCTTCCAGATCCAGCTCGGCGACCGCATCGACCAGCGCCAGCTTCTCGCCGATCTCGTCGCCCAGCAGTACAAGCGCCGCGATATGGATTTCCAGCGCGGCTCCTTTCGCGTGCGCGGTGATACCATCGAAATCTTCCCGGCCCACCTGGAGGATGCCGCCTGGCGCATTTCCATGTTCGGCGACGAGGTCGAGCAGATCACAGAATTCGATCCGCTGACCGGCAAGAAGACCGGCGACCTGAAATCGGTGAAGATCTACGCCAATTCGCACTATGTGACGCCGCGCCCGACGCTGAACCAGGCCGTCAAGTCGATCAAGGAGGAGCTCAAGGGCCGCCTCGCCGAGCTGGAAAAGGCCGGCCGCCTTCTGGAAGCCCAGCGGCTCGAGCAGCGCACCCGCTACGACATCGAGATGCTGGAGGCGACCGGCGTCTGCCAGGGCATCGAGAACTATTCGCGCTATCTGACCGGCCGCAATCCCGGCGAGCCGCCGCCCACCCTCTTCGAATACATCCCCGACAACGCGCTGATCTTCATCGACGAGAGCCACGTCACCATTCCGCAGATCGGCGGCATGTATCGCGGCGACTTCCGGCGCAAGGCGACGCTGGCCGAATACGGCTTCCGCCTGCCCTCCTGCATGGACAACCGCCCGCTGCGTTTCGAGGAATGGGACGCCATGCGGCCGGACACCATCGCCGTCTCGGCCACCCCCGGCTCGTGGGAGCTCGAGCAGTCCGGCGGCGTCTTTGCCGAACAGGTCATCCGCCCGACCGGCCTCATCGACCCGCCGGTCGAGGTGCGCTCGGCCCGCACCCAGGTCGACGACGTGCTCGGCGAGATCCGCGAGACCGCGCAGAAGGGCTACCGCACGCTCGTCACCGTGCTCACCAAGCGCATGGCCGAAGACCTCACCGAATACCTGCACGAACAGGGCGTGCGCGTGCGCTACATGCATTCCGACATCGACACGCTGGAGCGCATCGAGATCATCCGCGATCTCCGCCTCGGCGCTTTCGACGTGCTGGTCGGCATCAACCTGCTGCGCGAAGGCCTCGACATTCCCGAATGCGGCTTCGTCGCCATTCTCGACGCCGACAAGGAAGGGTTTCTGCGCTCCGAAACCTCGCTGGTGCAGACCATCGGCCGCGCGGCGCGAAACGTCGACGGCAAGGTCATCCTCTACGCCGACAACATCACCGGCTCCATGGCCCGCGCCATGGAAGAGACCACCCGCCGCCGCGAAAAGCAGCTCGCCTACAACGAGGAGCACGGCATCACGCCGGAATCGGTCAAGGCGAAGATCTCCGACATCCTCGACTCGGTCTACGAGCGCGACCATGTGCGCGCCGACATTTCCGGCGGTTCGGGCAAGGGCTTTGCCGATAGCGGCCATCTGGTCGGCAACAACCTGCAGTCCCACCTCAACGCGCTGGAAAAGCAGATGCGCGACGCCGCCGCCGACCTCGACTTCGAGACCGCCGCGCGGCTGCGCGACGAAATCAAGCGCCTCAAGGCCGTCGAGCTCGCCTCGATGGACGATCCCATGGCGCGCGAGGAGGCGCGGAGCGTGGAGAAATCCCCCTCTGGCCCTGGGGGCCATCTCCCCCACAAGGGGGGAGACAGGGCGCGAGCGGCAGCCCCGCGCACGACGGACTCCCTCCCCCCTGTGGGGAGGGTTGGGGAGGGGTCAGGAGACACCGCCACCTACTTCCGCAAGAACTCCCTCGACGAAATGACCGTCGGCCGCACCGAAAAGCCGGTGACCGGCAAGATCCCGCCGAAGCCGGCGGATAGATCGATCTCCCCCCTCACGGGGAAGGTTGCCGACGGGCAGGACAAGGACGACCCCCGGCCGCTCATCCGCGGCAAGGTCGGCGCCGGCTCCTACGAGGACCCGGCCGACGTCAAGCGCAAGTCCCGCACCAAGGGCAAGACCGGCCGCCCGGGGCGGTGAGTGCCCCACCTCTCCCCTTGCGGGAGAGGATACAAAATCAAGGCCTTGGCGCAGCCAAGTCTTAGATTTTGTTGGTGAGGGGGTGATACGCGGCCGCCTTTGCCGATGAACCGATCCTGAGAGCCGTTTGAAGCCGCGAACGCGCGGAGCTCAGGCGCAGCTCCGGGGATGACAATTGCCAGCCTACCCCCTCTCTTGGAATTTCAAGCACTTACCGCTTCGCGCTAAGACGCTGAAATTCCATTCTCCCCCGCCAAGGGGGAGATGGCACCCCGCTCTTCACAAACTGATTCAACGCCCTGCCAAACCGATTCCGGAAACGCCGCCAAGCCGTTCAAATCGGAGTCCTTTCCGCGCCCGGCCCACCGCCCAGCCCGCCGCATTCGGCGCCCGGATCCCGCCACCGGAGCCGCCGCCAGGCGCGCCCAGCCCTTCGCGTGGCTTCGGGCGTTCGGCGATGGGATCGATTCACTGGATCGATCGCTCCGCTGCGCGGACCGCGCCTCACAATGTCAGGAAAATGCCGCATAGTCCGCGCAGGGAATCCGTGGCACTTTAGCGACGGACCAGCAGCGAAAGGCACGCCATGTCAGACATCGGCAGCATATTCTCCCCCACCGATCTCCTCCTCATGGTCCTGATTGCCTGCGCCCCCGGCACCTTGCTCGGCACCGCCATCGGCGCCTGGGTCTACCCCCGCCACCGCATCACAGGCGGCCTCGTCGGCTTCATCGCCGGTTTCGCCGTGTCGTTCGGCGCATGGGCGGCGTATTTTGCAGTGGTGAAGTGAGGGCACAACGAATTTCCTGAGCGTGATCGGTGTCCGTGAGAGTTGCAACGGAAATTCGTCCATTTGGTATCGAAATACACTCCACCCTAACCCTTCATCAATGTTAACGCACACCCTGAACTAACTGTCAGCGCCCGAACAATCCTATTGACAACGCAGGACGGCAATGATTGCCTCGGTTCAACCTTAAATTTCCACGCAGGAAATATTCATGGCTCTATATGATGAAAAAACCTTCGAAGCGGCCGCGCTGAAGATAACAGATCAGGTATTTTCTCCTTATACTAGCCATAGACATAACTACAAAATTGATTCCGATATTGAATTCGATGCTTATTACGAAGGGGAGTTCATCATACATTGTGTAGAAATAACAGTTTCACAAAAAGCATCAAAATTGGATCATGATCTCAAGAAATTAGATTGGCTACACAATTATTACTCTAAGCAAACCTCTGGGAAAAAGAGTATAAGATGCTGGACAATTACAAGAGACTCACTGACGCATGAACAGTTTTCGCTAATAAAACAGTATAGATCGCACATAACCCACATTACATACAAAGAACTTGTTTCCAAGTTAATTGACACCCATTTATTTCTTGAGAGGAGACAACAACATAGATTTGGCAGCTTTGACCCCCTCAAGAAAAAAGACAAAACTGATGTATTTGTTAATGCTCCATTCAAAATATTGAAAAATACAGGAAAATTTGCAGACGCAGACAAAGTATACAATTGGATAAAGCAGGGACATAAAAAACACTTTATTGTTACTGGTGACTTTGGATCAGGGAAAAGCACCTTTCTGAAGTTGTTATATGATAAAATTGTACAAAGTCATATACGTAATGAGGAACTCAGATTTCCAATATATCTGAATCTGCGCGATTTTGCAGAATTGGAACACCCGGATGAAGCACTGAGACGACACGCTAGGCGCATAGGCCTATCTGAATTTGGCGAAAAACTAATCGGGGCTTGGAAGGCTGACTATACTTCACTAATTATCGACGGATTTGACGAAGTTTCTCCAAGAAATACAGCTAGGGAAGTCAAGCGCCAACGCGACCTGAAGCAGCAGGCTCTGCAGATCGTAAAGCGCTTTGTAGAAAACACTCCAACCGACACGCCTATACTCATTTCCGGCCGAACAGGCTTTTTCCAGAGCCTACAGGAAATGGAAGATGCAATCGGCGTCAGCAGTAAATGGGAACAGTTGGAATCGACTGAATTTGATGAAAACCAGATTCAAAACTTACAGGGCCAGATGGGCACCAACATAACCATACCGCAATGGATACCAAGGACACCGCTGTTAATTGGCTATTTCATAGAGTGGCTTCAAGAGAACCCCGAAATAGTTTCCGATTACTCCGATTCCAGCAATGGATGGCTACATCTGTTAAATAGATTCTGCGAGCGTGAGGTAAAGCAGATTGATACACTACCCATGATTAAAGAAGACCTGTTCGATCTGTATGGCGAATTGGCCATCACCGCCAGGAAGAGGAATGATGGAACGGGGCCAATCGACCTTAATGATATAGTGAACGCATACAGACACCTCTTTAAGGATGAACCCACAGGAAGCGCTCTGGGACAACTAATGCGCATGCCAGGACTTGTTCCGACAGATGCAGTCAATTTATCGCACAATAATTCTACATTAAACGATTTGTACAACGTCACTGACTTAAACAAAATACAGCAAAAGAGATTCATCAATAGGGAGTTAGTTGACATAGCGAGCGGTCGCTACCTTGGAAAATTTATACAAACATCAAATCGCGATATCATAAAAAATTACGTTGGTGTAAAATCTACTATAAGCGAGTCAGGCCTCGGGACGATAACAAAGATATCCCATGAAGCAAATCACATTCCATATTTTATATCTGAGATAAATTCACAAAATACTGAAAACTATGCTCAGATCGATCTTATATCATGTCTTATATACAATAACTTTCCGTACACAAACAAAAGCCTTACCATTGATGATCTTCACATTGATTATCTTAATTTTTCAGAAGACTCATATAATTATTCTAAATTTCGATTTGCCAACTGTTATATTGAGACATTTGAAATGTCTATTAATACATCAGTCGCAAATCGGCCCAACTTTGAAAATTGTATATTCGGAAATCTTTATATAGATTGCGAAGAATCCAAATTCGATGAGAAAATACTTAATGGACTTGGCTTCTTCAACTGTAGCGTTGAATATTTTCATTTTCAGAGATTCAACACAAACTCATACCTCCTATCCGATCTATCGGAAGAAGCATCACTTTTGGCGTCCATTTTTCAAAAAACTTATCGACAATCTATGACGGGTCGGCTTGAGAAGGCTATTCTTTCTGGAATAAAAAACCACCAAACGATGACAGTTCATGAATTACTAGAGAAACTACAACATAATCATTTTTTGACCCGAGAGCGGGTTGACAACGAGAATAGATGGCGCCCACTTAAAGACAAGTTGGATGTTGTGAATGAATTTTTAAGTTCACCATCTGATAAAAAGTACCAAGAGATCGTTGGATAAACGGTACTATACAATTACGTTAATAATTTAATTATTTTCTTTTACTGAATTATATAGTCATTATCTTTTTTATAACGATGCTTATCTGCCTTCGTATGGTGTCGCGCCCAGGTCTCTATTCAATGAAATCGACTTCAACAATTTCTAGACTCGGGTGTTCGTTCGGAAACCTCTTCCGCGAAGGGAGAGGCGAACAGCCGCCGCCATCCCCGGCCCTTCGCATGGCTCCGGGCGTTCGCTGCTTGAAACGATCCACTGGATCGTTTCATCGGCAAAGCCGACCGCAGCTCACCCCCCAAAATCCCCCTCCCCAAAACCCGTGCCATACTCATCCCGTTCCGTGTGGATAGGCCGGGGGAGCGAACCTGGCGAGCGGAACCGGCGCTGACGGGTGCGGGCGATCGCAGGCCCCTATCCGTCGGGGTTCGCGAACGGTCCACCTCGGCCCGTGCGGTTCCCGCGATGCGGGGGCCATACAGGACGCAAGCCGTTGCGTGCTGGCGGGTGGGCAGACCGGTCGGGCGTGAAGACGCCCCGCCGGCGCGCCCTCAAACGATGTGCCTTCGAGGCACGCAAGGCCCTGCCGCAAGGCAGTGCCGCAGAGGGATCCGCGGGCATAAACCGCCGAACGAGGCGCCCGGAAGGGCCATGATACCAAACAAAAGATGAGGCACCCCGGGCGCTTCGTCCTTCATACCCTTCATGCCACGGCCGGAAACGGCGCGTGAAGGGGAAGGTGTGTCCGGAGTGAAGAAAGGTGATGAGGATGAGGATGCGAACGATGACCGTGACGGCCACAGGCCACAACACCCGTCATCCCGGACCTGATCCGGGATCCAGCAGCGCGATGTCCATCGCGCGAAAGACTCCCTTCCAAGGTTGGCGTCCGCCGCCCCTTCCCTCACCGCGCCGACGCGCGGTGGCTGGATGCCGGATCAGGTCCGGCATGACGGAAAAGAAGAGTGCGGCGACGGTGGCAAAGAAGAGGACCACGGCAATGACACCGGTAACGGCAGGCTCCGAGGCCGCACCCACCACCCTCATCCTCGGCCTTGTGCCGGGGATCCAGCAGCGCGATGTCCATCGCGCGGGAGACTCACTTTTGCGCGTCACCAGAGAGCCTTCCAGACGGTCTTCTCACCGCGCAGACGCGCGGTGGCTGGATCCCCGGGACAAGCCCGAGGATGAGGGCAGAATGAGGACGCGACGGCGCCGACCCCACCTCTCCTCCTGCGGGAGAGGACGAAAAATCAGCGTCTTAGCCGACAGGCTAAGTGCTAGATTTTTCAGGTGAGGGGGTGAGATGCGGTCGGCTTTGTCGATGAAACGATGCTGCGAATGATATCGAAGGATGAACGCCCGGAGATCAAGCGGAGGGTCGGGGACGTCGACCTGACCCCACCCCCTCTCTTGGAATTTCTAACACTTCGCTGCGCTAAGACGTTGAAATTCCATTCTCCCCCGCCAAGGGGGAGATGAGCCCCAACCCCAAACCCCGAAAGGAACCCCCATGCGCATCACGGCATCCGAAACCATCCTGACCGAACTCCGGCGGCTGGCCGAGATCTGGGGCGATCCCCTCGCCTGTCCGACGCGGCGCTGTCGGCGGGCGCGGCGGTGCGAGGGGGCGCTGACGGCGGCGGGCTATCCGCGCTGTGCCGGCGAGGACGAGGCCTGCGGGTACGGGGCCGGCGCCCGATGGACTTGGCCGGCGGAGCGCTCTAGTGTCGCGCCGACCGACACCGACGGAGCCCGCCCGTGATCCACCGCCCCGCCGCAACACCCGACACCGGTTCAGGTTCGGGCAGCGCCAGCCGCCCGAAACCCATCCGGCGTCCCGCCCTGCCGGCCGCGCTCGCCCTGCTGTCGGCGCTCCTGCCCGCCGCGGCTGCCGCCGGCGGCAGCGTCAGCGAGCGGGTCGAGACCTATGCCGTTTCCGGTGCCACCGGCGCGGCGCTCTACGAATCGATCGGCCTTCACGGCCCGAAGGCCGGCGGCGGGCGGGCGATCGCCCATACCGGCTTCAAGCTCACCTGGCGTCGCGACTACCAGAACCGCGGCAGCGCCTGCGTTCTCGCCTCCGCCGTGCCGAAGCTTGTCATCACCTATACGCTGCCGAAGGCCAAGGGCCGGCTGTCGCCCGAGGTCGCGGCCAGCTGGAAGACCTTCATCGACGGCGTGGCCACGCATGAGCGCGTGCATGGCCAGCATATCCGCGAGCTGGTGGAGAAGATCGAGGCGGCCAGCATCGGGCTGTCTGCGGAAAACGACCCGAAATGCGCGAAGGTCCGCGCCACATTGCAGGCCCGGCTGAAAGTGCTCTCCGACGAGCGCGTCGCCCGCGAGCAGGATTTCGACCGCGCCGAACTCTCCCCCGGCGGCACCGTCCACCAGCTAATCCTCACCCTCGTCAACGGCCCGTGAGGCACCGGCCAATCTCCCCCCGTGTGGGGGAACGCATCAATCTCCCCCTTGTGGGGGAGATGTCCCGACAGGGACAGAGGGGGGTAAGGCTGAGAATATGGAAGGATGGCGGAAGCATCGCCCCCCCCCTCTGTCGGTTTCGCCGACATCTCCCCCACAAGGGGGGAGATCGGGCAGAACGCCGACGCGGCAACCCCTTCTCCCCCTGGGGAGAGGGTGGCCCGAAGGGCCGGATGAGGGGTTCTCAGGCAGCGTTGCAGCCAACCACCAATCTCCCCCCGTGTGGGGGAGATGTCCCGAAAGGGACAAAGGGGGGCAAGGCGGAGAATACGAAGGATGGCGGAAGCTTCGGCGAACTCCCCCCTCTGTCGGCTTCGCCGACATCTCCCCCACAAGGGGGGAGATCGGGCGACGCCAGCGCGGCAACCCCTTCTCCCCTTGGGGAGAAGGTGGCCCGAAGGGCCGGATGAGGGGTTCTCAGGCGGCGCAAGGGGGAACCCCTCATCGCCTCACTGCGTTCGGCACTTCTCCCCGAGGGGAGAAGGGGAAAAACGTCCTACTCCGCCGCCTTGGCGGGCTGGGCTTCCAGCGCTTCGAGCTCGTAGGAATAGCCCTCGAGCAGCGAATAGGCCTTCTCGATCGCCTCGATCTGGTTCTCGGTATTCTTGATCGCCTCGGCGATCGCCTGCGAGCGGGCGCGCAGCATGGAGCCGAGCACGTCGGTTTCCGGCCTGCGGCCGAGGCGGTCGACATGCTGGCGGATGCGGGTGCGGTGGCGCTCCAGCTCGAGAATGTGGAAGCGGTTCTTGAGAATGTCGTCGGACAGTTTGCGGCGCATGGCGGCCAGCGGATCGAAGGAGCCGGGATCGCGCTCGTCGAGGATGACGTCGTTGATCAGCGTCTCCAGCATCATGACGCCCTTCAGGTCCTTCGGGTCGGCCAGCTGCGGGTCGTAGCCGGTGTCGTCATAGACCTTGCGGCGCACCGGGTCCTTCAGCAGGTCGTAGGCCGCCTGCAGGCGCTCGAACTCGCCGGGATCGCCGCCCTGGTCCGGGTGCGCGGTCTTGGCCTTGCTGCGGTAGGCCGCCTTGACGGCCGGCTCCTGCGCATCACGGTCAATGCCAAGCATCTGATAGGGATCGATCAATCTGCCACCTGCCTTCCGGGCTCCGTCCGTTACCTTCACCTACTCCGGCGGGCCGCCTGCCGCAAGCCCGCCGGGTCGTCCGCCGGGCCGCGAAGCGCCGGCAATCGCCGCCATCATCGGCCAAGACCGGCGGCGAAATTGTGGTCACGGCAATCAAATCAGCAAATTACCGCGTATTTTCCCCGCCGACAAATTTCGTGGGATAATTCCCGGCACAGACAATGGCGGCGACGGTCGGTCATCCAACCAACGCTTCCTTAACCGGCGCGGGCTAAGCTCAGCTCCGCAAGGCATTTCAGGGAGACCGAGGGCATGGTTGCCTTCCGCTTTACGCATTACGATCTCGGCCGCATGAAGGCCGGGCAATTGATCGAGGTGACGCTGTCGGCGGTCGCCAATGTCCGGCTGATGACGCCGGAGAATTTCGAGCTGTTCAAGCAGACGCGGCCGTTCAAGTTCAAGGGCGGCATTGCCCGCAAGTCGCCGCTCAGGCTCGCCGTGCCGGAAGACGGCCACTGGCATGTCGTCGTCGACATGGAGGGCCACAAGGGCTTTGCCAATTCCGCCGTCAAGCTGGTGGCGCCGCCGGCCGCGCCGCCGCGCATGAGCAAGGCGTCGTAAACATCAACATAACCGGCGATTGCCGGTCTACTTGCCGGAGCGCTCGCGCCTGAGCTTCGACCACCAGTCCAGCCTCTTGCGGATCTCGCGCTCGAAACCGCGCTCCGGCGGATCATAGAAGGTCTGGCGTCCCATCTTCTCCGGGAAATAGTCCTGGCCCGAAAAAGCGTCCGGCTCGTCATGGTCGTAGCGGTAGCCGTCGCCGTAGCCCTCGCCCTTCATCAGCTTGGTCGGGGCGTTCAATATGTGCTTGGGCGGCAGCAGCGAGCCGTTCTCCTTGGCCGCCCGCATCGCCGCCTTGAAGGCCGTGTAGACGCCGTTCGACTTCGGCGCCGTCGCCAGATAGACGCAGGCCTGGGCAAAGGCGAGCTCCCCCTCCGGCGACCCGAGATAATCGTAGGCGTCCTTGGCGGCATTGGCGATCACGAGGGCCTGCGGGTCGGCAAGGCCGATATCCTCGACCGCCATGCGCACCAGCCGTCGTCCGAGATAGAGCGGATCCTCGCCGGCGTCGAACATGCGGGCGAGATAATAGAGCGCCGCATCGGGGTCGGAACCGCGCACCGACTTGTGCAGCGCCGAGATGAGGTTGTAGTGGCCGTCCTGGCCCTTGTCGTAGACCGGGGCGCGGCGCTGGACGATGCGCGTCAGGCCTTCGGTGTCGAACACCTCGCCCTCGCGCGCCGCCCGCCAGACTTCCTCGGCCAACGTCAGCACCGCCCGGCCGTCGCCGTCGGCCATGCGCACCAGACTGGCGCGGGCGTCCTCGTCGAGCGGCAGCGCCCTGCCCTCCGTCGCCTCCGCCCGGCTCAGGAGCTCGCCGAGGCTTTCCTCGTCGTGCGGCTTGAAGGTCAGCACCCGGGCGCGCGACAGAAGAGCGGCGTTGAGTTCAAAGGACGGGTTCTCCGTCGTCGCGCCGACGAGGATCACCGTGCCGTCTTCCATGACCGGCAGAAAACTGTCCTGCTGGGCTCGGTTGAAGCGGTGGATCTCGTCGACGAAGAGCAGCGTCTGGCGGCCGTTCATGCGCCGTGTGCGCGCCGCCTCGAAAACCTTCTTGAGGTCCGCGACGCCGGAGAAGATCGCCGAGATCTGCTCAAAGGCCAGCCCCGCCTCGCCGGAGAGCAGGCGGGCGACCGTGGTCTTGCCGGTCCCGGGCGGCCCCCAGAAGATCATCGAGCCGAGCGATCCGGACGCGATCATGCGTCTCAACACCCCGTCGTCACCGGTCAGATGCGACTGGCCGGTGACATCGCCCAGCGTCTGCGGCCGCAACCGGTCGGCCAAAGGCCGCCGGTTCGCCACATCCTCGGGGATCTGCGGGGCGAAGAGGTCGCTCATCGGAAGGATTGCCTCATCTCCTGACCGCCGCGGTTGATATCAAAGGACCAGAAGCCCGGGTCGTCGGCCAGCATGGCGGCCAGCGTCTTGGTGCTGTCGACCTTCTGGCCGTTCATCGCGACGATGATGTCACCCGGCTTGAAGCCGGCGCGCACAGCCATGGCGTTGTCGGTGAAGTCGGAAATGACGACGCCGGTCTGGTCGGCGGGAAGATGCAATTCGGTCGCAACCCGCGGCGACAGGTTCTCGACGATCGCACCGGCCAGCGGATTGTTGCCGTCGAGCGTGCGGGTGTCACGCGGCACCGTTTCCGGTGCGACGCTGAGCTTCAGGTTCATGTCGCGCTTCTTGCCGTTGTCGATCACCGTCAGGTCAACCGTCTGGCCGAGCCCCGCCGTCGTCAGCCGGTAGCCGAGCGCATCGGGATGCTCGACCTCTTCGCCATTGACCGCGACCACGACTTCGCCGGTCTTGAGACCCGCCTTGTCGGAGGGACCGTCCTTGATGACCTTGGTCACCAGAGCACCGCGCGGCACCGGCAGGCCCAGCGCTTCGGCGACGTCGGAGGTCACCGGCTCGAAAGAGGCGCCGATATAGGGGCGCTCGAAGGTCTTGGCGCCGCTTTCGGCCGCCTTGACGAAGACGCGGACGAGATTGGACGGGATGGCGAAGCCGATGCCGTTGGAGCCGCCGCCGCGCGTGAAGATCGCCGAATTGATGCCGATCAGTTCGCCGTTCATGTTCATCAGCGCGCCGCCGGAATTGCCCGGATTGATCGAGGCGTCGGTCTGGATGAAGAAGGAGAAGTCGGAGGATTGCAGCTTGTTGCGGGCAAGCGCCGAGACGATGCCGCTGGTCACCGTCTGCCCGACGCCGAACGGATTGCCGATTGCCAGGACCAGATCGCCGACCTCGGCATTGTCGGAATTGCCGATCGGCATCGGCGTGAACGTGTCCTTCGACTGGATCTTCAGGACGGCGAGATCCACGCCGGCATCCTTCAGTACCACCTTGCACGGATATTCGCGACCGTCGGCAAGCGCGATCTTGATGTCGTCGGCGCCGTCAACGACGTGATTGTTGGTGACGACGAAGCCGTCGGCCGCGACAATGACGCCGGAGCCGAGCGACGACTGCTTTTCGGTGCGGTTCGGCGATCGCTGGCCGAAGAACTGCTGGAAGAACGGATCGTCGAACAGCGCCGAGCGCCGTTGGACAAGCCGTTCGGCATAAACATTGACCACAGAGTCCTTCGACTGCTTGACGAGCGGCGCGAAGGAGAGCTGCATTTCCTCGCGGGTGGCGGGAACGGTCTTGGCATCCTGCGCATAGGCAAGCGGCGATGACAGCACGAGACAGGCGATAAGGGCGAATGAGGCTTTCTTGATCATCTTGTTTTCCGAATCCCAGTTCTGGCTACACTTTATCTAGGGTTCCGGCAATCGGAACGGTAGACCGGCGAGACGACGCGACAGCGGACGCATGTCGCGTGAAGACGGCTCGAACGACATAGGGATGTCGCAACCCTCTTCCCGAGGGTCAACTTAATTCCATGTTAGATTCGACAGATGATTGCCAACGGAAGGATCGCCATTATGAAGATTTCCATCGCCTTGCCCCGCTTCGCACGCCACGCCCTGTTGCCCATGCTGCTGTTTGCAGCGCCGGCACCCCTCGCCCATGCCGCAAGCTTCGACTGCGATGCCAAGGGGCTCGCCGCCGACGAGCAGGTGATCTGCGACAACCGGGACCTGAACGATCTCGACGTCAAGATGGTGACGGAATTCCATTTCTTCGAAGGCCTGATGGCCATGGGCGGCAGAGGCGCGCTCCGGGACGAGCAGACGGCATGGCTCGCCACCCGCCAGGCCTGCAATGCCGACAAGGACTGCATAAAGGCCGCCTATGAGGCGCGACTGAAGCAGTTCGACGACCTCTACAACAAGCTCGAGCGGCCGGCCGTTTGGCAATAGGCCCCGAGGCACTCAATCCGCGACGAAACGAAAGGTCATGCTGTCCTTGTAAAATTAAAATACAACATGATATCGCTATATTTAGACAATGCGTGTATTCCGTCTTCCATCAAAGCCAGATGACAGTTTTACGGCCCACAATACTGATGCCGGCTTATCAAGACGAAACTTAAATAAAGCGACGCACCGAGAGACGCATGAACATACTGCTGACTGTCGACAAAAACATGCTGGGGCCGATTTCTGCATGTATCAGATCTATTTCGCTGAGCAAAACGGCGGCTGAAATCACTGTATTCATTATACACAGCCCGATTGAAAAAGCAGAATTGGATAGATTGATAGACTTTTGCGGCAGGCTTATCGGCAAGGTTCATTTTCTGGAAATCGATGCGACGCATTTTGTGCATCTGCGTCAGAGGATGCGGGAGGGACACGTATCCGACGCCGCGCTTTATCGTTGCGCCATGGGATCTTTGCTTCCAGACACCGTGGAGAAGATCCTATACATCGACTGCGATACCCTGGTCCTTAAACCCCTGGATCGATTGTACAATACCGACCTTGATGGAAAAATCGCAGCGGCACACAGAACGCCCCTGGATCACTTGAGCGACATGGGGGTGGACGCCAACGAATACTTCAACAGCGGCGTCATGCTGATAGACCTGGCTCTCTGGCGCAAGAGCAGGGTTGAAGCCGAAACATTCGATGTTCTGGCGGCACACGGTCCCCGGCTGAAAATGTGGGACCAATGCGCCCTCAACATCGTCCTTGCCGGTAAAACGGCGCCGTTGGACAGCGAATACAATCACTTGGTCAACAGGCCGCCGGTCGGCGGACACTACGTTGTGCCGACCATCCTGCATTACGCAGGCCATAGAAAGCCTTGGCTGAACGGCGGCACCATCTGGGACGGGTTATATCTCGAGGCCACCCAGAAGACGCCATGGCCTCTGGTCTATTCACGCAGAAAAGCTAAAAAGGAAAACCCGTTCAGGCGATTGAAACAGTCGCTGAGAAAGCGGTTCTCGAGCCAGATTTGACCGGTCTGCAAACCGTGGAACCGTTTTGCGCCTCCCCCTCGGGTGGCACAGCCTGAAAAGATTGCTGCATCAATAAGCCAGTCGACCCTGTTCGCAGCCACTTACAGTTTCACACCCTGACGATATGCCCCAGCGGTCGAAGCCCGAAACTCCCGATCTCCGATCTCCGTTCGTACCAACAAAGAGGTGTGCGTCATGGCTGACGCTGCACCTCTTGTGTCGGCGCGAACGCTTCGTTCGGCGGCGGTCTTATTCCGGCAGGATGCGCACTGCACCGCGGTCGGCGGACGAGGCGAAGGCGGCGTAGGCCTTGAGGGCCGTGGTGACATTGCGCTTGCGGGGATGGGCGGGTTTCCAGCCGGCCTTGTCCTGTTCGGCGCGACGCGCCTCAAGTTCCGAAGCCGAAACCTTGAGATTGATCGTCCGGTTCGGGATGTCGATCTCGATGATGTCGCCATCCTTCACGAGACCGATGGCGCCGCCCTGGGCCGCTTCCGGCGAAGCGTGACCGATGGAGAGGCCGGAGGTGCCGCCGGAGAAGCGACCGTCGGTGATCAGCGCGCAGGCCTTGCCGAGACCCTTCGACTTCAGGTAGCTCGTCGGATAGAGCATTTCCTGCATGCCGGGGCCGCCCTTCGGGCCTTCGTAGCGGATGACGACGACGTCGCCGGCAACCACTTCATTGTTGAGAATCGCCTTCACGGCGGCGTCCTGGCTTTCATAGACCTTGGCCGGGCCGGTGAACTTCAGAATCGATTCATCGACGCCGGCCGTCTTCACGATGCAGCCGTCGAGCGCGATGTTGCCCTGAAGAACGGCAAGGCCGCCGTCCTTCGAGAAGGGATGCTTGACCGAGCGGATGACGCCCTTTTCGTCGTCGGTGTCGAGATCGTCCCAACGCGCTTCCTGGCTGAAGGCGACCTGGGTCGGAATACCGCCCGGCGCGGCGCGGAAGAAGTTGCGGACCGTTTCGGAATTGGTACGGGTGATGTCCCAGCGATCGATCGCGTCACCGAGGGTCGCGGCATGCACCGTCGGGCAATCGCGGTTGATCAGGTTGCCGCGGTCGAGCTCTCCGAGAATGCGCATGATGCCGCCGGCGCGGTGAACGTCTTCCATGTGCACGTCGCTCTTGGCCGGTGCGACCTTGGACAGGCACGGCACCTTGCGCGACAGGCGGTCGATGTCTTCCATGGTGAAGTCGACATCGCCTTCATAGGCAGCCGCCAGGATGTGCAGCACGGTGTTGGTCGAGCCGCCCATGGCGATGTCGAGCGACATGGCGTTCTCGAAGGCTGCCTTCGAGGCGATGGTGCGCGGCAGCACGGTTTCGTCGTCCTGCTCGTAGTAACGGCGGGCGAGATCGACGATCAGATGGCCGGCCTCGACGAACAGACGCTTGCGGTCGCCATGGGTGGCGAGCGTCGAGCCGTTGCCGGGCAGCGACAGGCCGAGCGCTTCCGTCAGGCAGTTCATCGAGTTGGCGGTGAACATGCCTGAGCAGGAGCCGCAGGTCGGACAGGCCGAACGCTCGATGGCCTGAACCTCTTCGTCGCTCACCTTGTCGTCCGCGGCAGCGACCATGGCGTCGATCAGGTCGAGCGATTGCGTCTTGCCGTTCATGACGACCTTGCCGGCCTCCATCGGGCCGCCGGAGACGAAGACGGCCGGGATGTTGAGGCGCATGGCGGCGTTCAGCATGCCGGGGGTGATCTTGTCGCAGTTGGAGATGCAGACCATGGCATCGGCGCAGTGGGCGTTGACCATGTACTCGACCGAGTCGGCGATGACCTCGCGCGACGGCAGCGAATACAGCATGCCGTCATGGCCCATGGCGATGCCGTCGTCGACGGCGATCGTGTTGAACTCCTTGGCGACACCGCCGGCCGCCTCGATTTCGCGGGCGACGAGCTGGCCGAGATCCTTCAGATGCACATGGCCCGGCACGAACTGGGTGAACGAATTGACGACCGCAATGATGGGCTTGCCGAAGTCGCCGTCCTTCATGCCTGTCGCGCGCCACAGGCCGCGGGCGCCGGCCATGTTGCGGCCGTGAGTGGTTGTGCGTGAACGATAAGCGGGCATCTGCAGTTTCCTCACATCTGACGTGATTTTTTTATCAGGCGGTTCCAGGCGACGAAAATCTCGATGGAAATGCGCCAAACGGCCTGATCTTTGGGACTTCCTAACGCAAAAGCGACCGGGTGTCACTATCAGGACAGGCCGTTTCGGTACGCCTGGTTCCACCCGGCAGCGCTTGCCGTTTGTCAATTCCGGCGATGATGGCAAGCCACTGGATTTTTCCGCTTCGGCGTGATGGAATCCCTCTCGATCCAGACTTTCGAGAGGCGCTGCGATGGCATCCGTGACGGTGGAACTGCGCTCCATAGACGAGACCGAAGCGGCGCTCGGCTGGGCGGGAGCACATACGGTCGTCGTCGACAGGCCCGAAGGCCGGGCCGGTGGAATGGGCCTCGGCTTCAACGGCGCGCAGCTTCTCGGGCTCGCGGCGGGCGGCTGCTTCTGCAACGACCTGCGCTACGCCTCGCATGAGCTCGGCATTCCTTTGAAATCCGTTCGCGTGAGCGTGTCCGTCGCACTTGGCGGCGAGCCGCTGCTGGCAACCGCGATCGACATCGATGCGACGGCGGAAACGGAAAGCGGCGAGGACGCCCTGCCCGTCATCCGCCGGGCGCGCGAGATCTGCACCGTGGCGAACTCGCTGAACCGCGGCGTGCCGACCCGTTTCACAGATTCCTGAAGGCGGGCGCCGCGATCAAACGCACTACACGAAAACGTGCCCGACACCCCCCTTTCATGTGAAGACGACATTTGGTCTTCTCTTTTCGAAACTGTTCCGGGTTCCATTTCGTATAGAATGACAGGACCCCAACGACCGAAACGGAAGAACGCCATGACCTATCATCCGCCCCGTATCCCCTCTTCCGAGATTACCGCGCGGAAATTCTACCTCACCCGCCGCGAGATCATCAAAGGCGCCGCGGCCGCTGGTATCGCCATCACCGGTGCCTCCTCCGCCTTCGCCAAGCCGCTCGACGCCAAGAAGACAGACTATACCGTCGACGACGCGCTGACGCCGAAGAAGGACGTGTTGACCTACAACAACTTCTACGAATTCGGGACCGGCAAGGGCGACCCGGCCCAGAACTCCGGCGACTTCAAGCCCCTGCCCTGGTCGATCAAGATCGACGGCATGGTGCAGAAACCGCTGACGATCAGCTATGAAGACATCATGGCGAAGATGCCGATCGAGGAGCGCATCTACCGCATGCGCTGCGTCGAGGCTTGGTCGATGGTCATTCCGTGGGACGGTTTCCAGCTTTCGGAACTCCTGAAGATGGCCGAACCGCTGGGCAGCGCCAAATATGTCGCCTTCGAGGGTGTCGTGCGGCCCGAGGAAATGCCGGGCCAGTCGGGCTGGGCGCAGCCCCTGCCCTGGCCTTATCTCGAAGGCCTGCGCCTCGACGAAGCCATGCATCCGCTGACGATCCTCGCCGTCGGCGTCTACGGCGAAACCCTGCCGAACCAGAACGGTGCACCGATCCGTCTTGTCGTGCCGTGGAAATACGGGCTGAAGGGCATCAAGTCGATCACCAGGATCACGCTGACCGACAAGCAGCCGGAAACGAGCTGGAACAACGCCGCGTCTAACGAGTACGGCTTCTATGCCAACGTCAACCCGGAGGTCGACCATCCGCGCTGGAGCCAGGCGACCGAGCGGGTCATCGGCGAAGGCTCGTTCCTGTCGCCGGTCACCAAGAAGACGCTGATGTTCAATGGCTATGGCGACGAGGTCGCAAGCCTCTACGCCGGCATGGACCTGAAAGCGAACTTCTGACCATGATCGTTCTCGCCCCCCGCAACCGGACGCTGCGCTCGGCCGTCATATGGCTTCTCTATGCGGTCAGCTTCGTGCCGGCGGCCTGGTATTTCTATCAGGCCGCGACCGGCGCGCTGGGTGCCGATCCGATCAAGACCTACGAACACCTGCTCGGCATCTGGGCGCTGCGCTTCCTGATCGCCACGCTGCTCGTCACGCCACTGATCGATCTGGCCGATCTCAACCTGATGCATTACCGGCGCGCCTTCGGCCTGATGGCCTTCTGGTATGTGGTCATGCATTTCCTCGTCTACGTGATCCTCGACAAGAACCTCAATCTCGGGGTCGTGCTGCAGGACATCACGCGACGCTGGTTCATCATCATCGGCATGTCGGCCTTCGTCATGCTGATCCCGCTGGCGCTGACCTCGAACCAGTTCTCTATCCGCAGGCTGGGATCGAAATGGGCAACGCTGCACAAGCTCGTCTATGTGATCGCCGCCGCCGGCGTCCTCCACTTCGCCATGTCGCGCAAGTCGATCACGCTGGAACCGGCGACCTACATCGCCATCATCGCCCTGCTGCTCGCCTACCGCCTCGTAGGTCCCAGGATTCGGACGTGGAAGAACGAGCGCCGCAAGGCGGCGCGGCTGGCCGATCGCGAACGGCAGAAGGCGCACGAGCTTTCGGCGCGCTCCGGCAGCATGGAGCACGCGCGCGGCGGGATCTGAGATAGCGCCAAAGCCTTGCCTTGGCTGCATGGCTGGCATGGCGAATGAGCGCGGCCCGGCCATTGTGCGGCGCACAATCAAGGATTACCTTGTCTTCAACGAAGCACATTCGAGAGGACAAGATCATGAGACACGATAGAAATCCCGCCGACGGCAGCTTCTTCACCCGCTTCCGCAAAGGCTGCGTCGATTACTACCGCACCTACCAGGAAGTGAAGCAGGAAGCCGACCGCATCACGCGCAAGCACGGTCTGCGATAAGCCGATCACTGACACACAAAAAAGCCGGGGCATGCCCCGGCTTTTTGTTATCTTCTTATGCTCAGAACCGCTTCTTGAAGAACAGCCGGTCGAGTGAGAGGTAGCCGCCGCCGAAGGCTGCGAACAGGAAGGCGCCGCCGGTCCAGAACAGCGAGGCGAGTTCGGCCTTTTCCTGGACCTGGTGGACGAATGTCGTGCCGCCATCGGCAAGGCGGGCAACGCCATTGGCGGTAAAGAAGTCGCTGCCGGCCTTCAATGCGTCGATGCCGGCCTGGGTCAGGAACGCATCGCCATAGGGATGCGACCAGTGAAACCAGAGCGTGATGGCGAGCATGACCGCATTGGCGAGCGCGATCGGCCGGGTGAAGAGGCCGATGGCGATCAGGAAACCGCCGAAGAACTGCATGGCGGCCAGAAGCGGCGACCAGAACCATCCCGGATAGAAATGCAGGTTTTCGACGAAGCCGACCTGCGCCATGGGTGCCATGATCTTGGGCCATCCCTCGATCATCAGCATGCCGCCGACAGCGAGGCGGAAGATGCTCCATGCCATGGGCTGGGCGACGCGATCGTAAAATCCGCCGAGAAAGGGCAGGACTAGGTGGTCGCGATCGGTATCGAAGACATTTTCGTGATGCTGAAATGCTGCCTGATCGGTCATTTTGGAAATCCTTGCGTCAAAATCTCAATGGACACAGGATAAGCGACAACGCCGATCCGCAATTGACGTACATCAAGAACTTCGGGCCATGGCCCTTTTTTTGATCGCAGAATTCTGCTGCCTGATATTTTTTGATTTTTTTTCGAAGGTCGTGTCGAATCCGGCTGCTCTCGTTCGACGTCTGGATATGCGCGACTAATGCGACACTCAAAAAGAGGAGAATGAACGATGCGTGTGATGGTCATGGTGAAGGCAACGGAAGACAGCGAACAGGGCATCCTGCCCTCCAGCGACCTTCTGGAGGCAATGGGGAAATTCAACGAGGAACTGGTCAATGCCGGCATCATGCTGTCGGGCGACGGGCTGAAGCCTTCCTCTCATGGCAAGCGGATCGCCTTTGACGGCGCAAGCCGGCGGGTCATCGACGGACCTTTCGCGGAAACGCGGGAACTGGTCGCCGGCTTCTGGATCTGGGAGGTCAAGGACATGGCCGAAGCCGTGGAATGGGCGAAGCGCTGCCCGAACCCGATGCCGGGTCCGAGCGAACTCGAAATCAGGCCATTCTACGAGATGGCGGATTTCGCCGAGATCATCACGGACGAAGCCGCCGAAATCCACGAGAGGACGCGTCAGAAGCTCTCCTGACAGTTCCGCGAACCACCCTGGCACCCTTGCCCGAAGGACAGATACAATGACGAAAATGATCTTCGTGAACCTGCCGGTTCGCGACCTGAACGCCGCGGAAGCCTTCTACACGGCCCTTGGCGGCAACAAGAACCCGCGGTTTTCCGATGACCGGTCGCGCTGCATGATGCTGTCGGACGCAATCGGCGTGATGCTGATGACCCACGATCGCTACGGCGATTTCACCACCCGGACGATTGGCGATGCGCGCGAGAAGAGTTACGCGCTGCTTGCGCTCAGCGTCGACAGCCGGAATGGCGTTGGCGAGACGCTTGCGAAGGTGACAGCGGCCGGAGGCAGGGCGGACCCGACCCCGCCGCAGGACCACGGCTTCATGCTGAGCCGCAGCGCGGAAGACCCGGACGGCAATATCTGGGAAATCATGTGGATGGATCCGGCCGTTGCGGCAGGAGACGGCCCTGTCGGCTGAGGCGGGATCGGACCAACCAAACCAGCCGTTGACGGAATGCGGAAGCCCACCATAATCCGCGCCCATGGAGGCTTGCGAATCCCACAAGGCGGTCGAGACCGTCTTCCGCATAGAGCGGGCCCGGCTGATTGCCGGGCTTGCCCGCATGGTCCGCGATGTCGGCCTTGCGGAAGAACTGGCGCAGGACGCGCTGGTGACCGCGCTGTCCGAATGGCCGCGGACGAAGATTCCCGACAATCCCGGTGCATGGCTGATGGCTGCGGCGAAACGCCGGGCGATCGATGCGCTTCGCCGGCGACAGATGCTGGAGCGCAAGCATGCGGAAATCGCCAGAGAGATGGCAAGCGAGACGGATGGCGCGCACGACAATTCGATCGAGGAGATCGAAGCCGCCATGGACGACGATATCGGCGACGAACGGCTGAGCCTGATCTTTACCGCCTGCCACCCTGCGCTTTCGACGGATGCACGGGTGGCGCTGACGCTGAAGCTGATCGGCGGATTGACGATCGGTGAGATCGCCCGGGCCTTCCTTTCAAGCGAGACCACGATCGCCCAGCGGATCGTTCGCGCGAAAAAGACGCTCGGCTCCGGAGAGATTGCCTATGAGGTGCCACGCGGAAGCGAGCGCATGCCCCGCCTCGCCTCGGTTCTCGAGGTCCTCTACCTGATCTTCAATGAGGGATATGCGGCGAGCACCGGCGAGGACCTGATCCGACCGCAGCTTTGCACCGAGGCGCGCAGGCTCGGCCGTATCCTTGCCGCCCTGATGCCGGAGGAGCCCGAGGTGCATGGGCTGCTGGCCTTGATGGAGATACAGGCCTCTCGGCTCGACACCCGTACGACGCCAGACGGCATGCCCATCCCGATCACCGAACAGAACCGCGCGCGATGGGACCGGCTGCTGATCCAGCGGGGGCTGGCAGCGCTCGACAATGCCATCCGGCTTGGCGGTGCGAACCTGCCCTACACGTTGCAGGCAGCGCTCGCCGCCTGCCATGCGCGCGCGCCCAATGCCGAGGCCACCGACTGGCGGCAGATCGCCACGCTTTACGACAGGCTGCGCGATGTGATGCCCTCGCCCGTTGTCGACCTCAACCGCGCCGTCGCCTACAGCATGGCCGCTGGCCCGGATGTCGGGCTCGAACTGCTAGCGGCCCTGGAGGCGGAGCCCGCGCTTGCCGGCTTCATGCCGCTTCATGCGGCGAAGGGAGACTTTCTTTTCCGCGCCGGCCGCCTGAGGGAAGCGGCGGCAGAATTTGCACGGGCGGCGGACCTGAGCCGGAATGAACAGGAGAAGGCATTCCTGCTGCAGCGACTACATCAAACCAATTCCGTGTCTGGCAATTCGTGATCGCCACCGAAGGCATGCCAGGCCGTCTTCGAGCGAACCTGACCGTTAGGGGGCCCACGCAAAAAGGCCGGGCGCCCCAGCGGCACCCGGCCTTTTTCAGTTCCCGTTGCCTGGAACCTAAGTGCTATTAAGCAGCTTCTGCCTGAGCTTCGGCTTCGACGCGGGCCTTGTCGGCTGCGCCCTTGGCGTCCACGTCGCGGTCAACGAATTCGATGACGGCGAGCGGGGCGTTGTCGCCCTGACGGAAACCAGCCTTCATGATGCGCAGGTAGCCGCCGTTGCGCGAAGCGTAACGGGAAGCGATGGCATCGAACAGCTTGCGGACGGCGTCCTGGTCCTTGATCTGCGAGATGGCCTGACGACGAGCGTGCAGGTCGCCGCGCTTGCCGAGAGTTACGAGCTTCTCGACGATCGGACGGATTTCCTTTGCCTTCGGCAGGGTGGTGACGATCTGCTCATGGGTGATGAGCGAGGCCGCCATGTTAGCGAACATAGCCTTGCGGTGGCTGGCGGTTCTGTTCAGCTTGCGGCCGGCTTTCTGGTGGCGCATTGCTTTTCTCCTTCACTTGCAGGCATCCCGCCCGCAGTATGATACTCGGTTAATACTGGTCTTCGTAACGCTTGGCGAGGTCTTCGATGTTCTCCGGCGGCCATGCGGGCACTTCCATGCCGAGGTGCAGGCCCATGGAGGCGAGGACTTCCTTGATCTCGTTCAGCGACTTGCGACCAAAATTCGGCGTACGCAGCATTTCGGCTTCGGTCTTCTGGATGAGATCGCCAATGTAGACGATGTTGTCGTTCTTGAGGCAGTTGGCCGAACGGACGGAGAGCTCCAGTTCGTCGACCTTCTTGAGAAGCGCCGGATTGAACGCGAGTTCGGTGACCGATTCTTCTTCTGCTTCTTTCTGCGGCTCGTCGAAGTTGACGAAGACGCCGAGCTGGTCCTGAAGGATGCGCGCGGCGAATGCAACAGCGTCCTCACCGGAAACAGAACCGTCGGTTTCGATCGTCATGGACAGCTTGTCGTAGTCGAGAACCTGGCCTTCACGGGTGTTTTCCACCTTGTAGGACACTTTCTTGACCGGCGAATACAGGCTGTCGACCGGGATCAGGCCGATCGGTGCATCTTCGGCGCGGTTGCGCTCGGCAGGAACATAGCCCTTGCCGTTGTTGACGGTGAATTCCATGCGGATTTCAGCGCCCTCGTCGAGGGTGCAGATCACATGGTCGGGGTTGAGGATCTCGATATCGCCAACCGTCTGGATGTCACCAGCGGTTACCGAACCGGGGCCCTGCTTGCGCACGACCATGCGCTTCGGGTCATCGCCGTCCATCTTGATGGCGATTTCCTTGATGTTGAGCACGATGTCCGTCACATCTTCCCGGACGCCCGGGATGGACGAGAACTCGTGCAGCACGCCGTCGATCTGGACGGCGGTGACCGCAGCGCCGCGCAGCGACGACAAGAGAACGCGACGCAGCGCGTTGCCAAGCGTCAGGCCGAAACCGCGTTCCAGCGGCTCGGCAACCAGCGTCGCCTTGGTGCGGCCGGAGGTGGTGAATTCCACCTTGTTCGGCTTGATGAGTTCCTGCCAGTTCTTCTGGATCATATTTCTACCTTCCATTGGACACCACCATCCAATCGTGATGGCCGATTTTCAGAAGCGCCGGGAGGAGCGCGAAATGCGCGCTCTCCGGCTTGATGAATGACCAATGTCAGACGCGGCGCTTCTTGCGCGGACGGCAACCATTGTGCGGGATCGGCGTCACGTCGCGGATCGAGGTGATCATGAAACCAGCAGCCTGGAGCGCACGCAGTGCGGACTCACGACCCGAACCCGGACCGCAGACTTCGACTTCCAGCGACTTCATGCCGTGTTCCTGAGCCTTCTTGGCGCAGTCTTCAGCGGCGATCTGTGCGGCGAACGGGGTCGACTTGCGCGAACCCTTGAAGCCCTTGGCACCGGCAGACGACCAGGCAATGGCGTTGCCCTGTGCGTCGGTGATGGTGATCATCGTGTTGTTGAAGGTGGAGTTGACGTGGGCAACACCGGACGTAATGTTTTTACGTTCGCGACGGCGAACGCGAGTGGCTTCCTTGGCCATGCTATTCCTTTCGTTGATCTCATCGCCGCCGTAATCCCAGCGGCTACACCGACAGGGCAGACCGGAAGCCTACCCTGTCAAACTCAAAAAGAGGCCGGTGGAAACCACCAGCCTCCCCTTCCCGGTTTCCCGGAAATTACTTCTTCTTACCGGCGATCGCCTTTGCCGGACCCTTGCGGGTGCGGGCATTGGTGTGCGTGCGCTGACCGCGGACCGGAAGGCCACGGCGATGACGCAGACCACGGTAGCAGCCGAGGTCCATGAGACGCTTGATGTTCATCGAGGTCTCACGACGCAGGTCACCTTCGACCTGATAGTCCTGGTCGATGGCTTCGCGAATCTGCAGGACTTCAGCGTCCGTCAGTTCGTGAACCCGGCGCTCGGCCGGAATGCCGACCTTGTCGCAGATTTCCTGCGCGAATTTCGGACCGATCCCGTGAATGTACTGAAGCGCAATAACGGTGCGCTTTGCAGTCGGGATGTTGACGCCAGCGATACGTGCCACGTCTCTTCTCCTTAGTTTCATGTTCCGGCCGGAAAAACGCAAAAGCTACGCGTACCCTGCCACCGTTGTTCTTTAAAAATCCAGGTTCGTCACAAGTGAAAACGACCGAAGCCGGACTTCCTTCTCGAAATCCGCACCGATCGCGTTAACTTATTGCGAGTTGGCGCGGTGTTTAGCGGAATCAGCGGCCAAAAGCAACCGGCCCCGCCAAGTTTATTTTCCTGCCGATTTCCCCGTGAAATCAGAGAGTGGACAGAATGGCTTCGATGTCGGCGCTGACCGCGTCGATATCCTTCATGCCGTCGACGCCCTTCAGCTTGCCCTTGGCATAGTAATAGCCGATCAGCGGCGAGGTTTCCTTGTAGTAGGCCTGCAGGCGCGTGCGGACCGTCTCGCGGTTGTCGTCGGGACGGCGCTTGAACGTCGTGCCACCGCATTTGTCGCATACGCCTTCGACGGCCGGCTTCAGGTTCTCGTCGTGATAGCCGGTGCCACAGGTCGCACAGGTGTAGCGACCGGCGATTCGGTCAGCAAGCACGGCGTCGTCGACGCGGATCTCGATGACGGCCGAAATGTCGAGACCCTTGGCGGCCAGCATCTTCTCGGTCGCATCCGCCTGGACGAGCGTCCGCGGAAAGCCGTCGAGAATGAAGCCCTTGGAACAATCGTCCTGATCGATTCGCTCGGAGACGATGGCGATCACGATATCGTCGGAGACGAGGTTGCCGGCGTCCATGACGGCTTTCGCCTTCTTGCCGACTTCCGTACCTGCGGCAACCGCCGCACGCAGCATGTCACCGGTGGAAAGCTGGGGAATGCCATACTTTTCCACGATACGGTGGGCCTGGGTCCCCTTCCCTGCACCCGGCGGCCCCAAAAGAATAAGTCTCATCGTCCCCTCTTTCCTCCACGCAACTTCGACTTCTTGATCATGCCTTCATACTGCTGGGCAATCAGATGCCCCTGGATCTGTGCTACCGTATCGAGGGTCACGCTGACAATAATCAGAAGCGACGTTCCGCCGAGAGAGAGCGGTACACCCGTCTGAGACACGAGAATTTCCGGAAGAATGCAAACAAACACCAAATAGATCGCGCCGATCACGGTAATGCGTGTCAAAACGAAATCGATGTATTCAGCGGTGCGCTCGCCGGGACGGATGCCAGGAATGAAGCCACCGTGCTTCTTCAGATTGTCGGCGGTATCGGACGGATTGAAGACGATCGCCGTGTAGAAGAAGGCAAAGAACGCGATCAGAGCGCCGTACATCACCATGTAGAGCGGCTGGCCGTGGCCGAGCAGCGCGATGATGCGCGTCGCCCAGTCGGGCATGTTGGACGAACCGGAGAAGCCTGCAAGCGTCGCCGGCAGAAGCAGCAGCGAGGATGCGAAGATCGCCGGAATGACGCCCGAGGTGTTGAGCTTCAGCGGCAGGTGCGAGGTATCGCCCTGGAACATGCGGTTGCCCACCTGTCGCTTCGGATACTGGATCAGCAGCCGGCGCTGGGCGCGCTCCATGAAGACGATAAGGGCAATGACCAGAATGCCGACGACGAGAACCGACAGGATGATGCCGGTCGACAGCGAGCCGGTGCGGCCGAGCTCGAGCAGGTTGACGACGGCGGTCGGGAGACCGGCGGCGATGCCGGAGAAGATGATCAGCGAAATGCCGTTGCCAATGCCGCGCGAGGTGATCTGCTCACCGAGCCACATCAGGAACATGGTGCCGCCAACGAGCGTGATGACGGTGGAAATGCGGAAGAACATGCCCGGATCGTTGACCAGCCCGTTGCCGTTCTCGAGGCCGACCGCAATGCCGTAGGCCTGCAGCGTGCCGAGAATGACCGTGCCATAACGGGTGTACTGGTTGATGATCTTGCGGCCCTGCTCGCCTTCCTTCTTCAGGTTTTCCAGAGACGGAATGACCGAAGTCAGCAGCTGAACGATGATCGATGCGGAGATGTAGGGCATGATGCCGAGCGCGAAGATCGCCATGCGCTGGACGGCGCCGCCCGAAAACATGTTGAAGAGGCCGAGAATGCCGTTCGACTGACCCTGGAAGGCCGCCGCATAGGCGCCGGGATTGATGCCCGGAAGCGGGATGTGGGTGCCGAGCCGATAGACAAGGAGTGCCGCCAGGGTGAACCAGAGGCGCTTTTTCAGATCCTCGGCCTTGGCGAAGGTCGAAAAGTTCAGGTTCGAAGCCAGTTGTTCAGCTGCAGAAGCCATGCATATCTCCGCGCGACTTCGCCTCACGCCTCTGTCCTCAGAGGGGTCGAGACTCAGTCTTCATGACATTCCAGAAAGCAAAGCCAAGGACGGATTGCAACGCAACCAAACGCCTCACCCTCGTTTTCCGTTTGTGCCCGGTCCAATAATGCAACATTAAAGCGACCGGAATTGTGAGGCTCTTATATGAGAGCAAAATCGCCCGGTGTGAAGCACCCCGGGCGACAACTTCGCAAAATGTTTATTCGGCAGCTTCTGCAGAGAGAAGCTTGATCGAGCCACCGGCCTTTTCGATCTTCTCGACGGCGGCCTTGGAGGCGCCGGCGACTTCGATCGAAAGCTTGGCCTTCAGTTCGCCGTCGGAAAGGACGCGAACGCCATCCTTCATACGACGGATCACGCCAGCTGCCTTGAGGGCTTCGGCATCAACGGTCTTCTTGGCATCGAGCTTGCCGGCGTCGACGGCTGCCTGGAGGCGGCCCAGCGACACTTCAGCGAACTCGGACGCGAAGATGTTGTTGAAGCCGCGCTTCGGCAGACGGCGGTAGATCGGCATCTGGCCGCCCTCGAAGCCGTTAACGGCTACACCCGAACGTGCCTTCTGACCCTTTACACCGCGACCACCGGTCTTGCCGGTGCCCGAGCCGATGCCGCGGCCGATACGCTTGCGCGACTTGGTTGCGCCTTCGTTGTCTTTGATTTCATTCAGTTTCATCGATCAATCCTCCGGCTTACTTCTCGTCGACGATGCGAACGAGATGCTGCACAGCGCGGATCATGCCACGAACAGACGGGGTATCTTCCAGCTGGCGGCGGCGGTGCATCTTGTTGAGGCCCAGGCCGATCAGCGTCTTGCGCTGGACTTCCGGGCGGCGGATGGGGCTGCCGATCTGTTCGACGGTCAGCATCTTCTTCTCTGCGGGCTTCTTGGCCATGGTCAAGTCTCCCCTTATTCTTCAGAGGCAATGCCGGCTGCGACGCGGCGAGCCTGCAGGGTTGCGTACTTGAGACCGCGCTGAGCAGCAACATCCTTCGGATGAACCTGGTGCTTCAGGGCGTCGAACGTGGCGCGAACCATGTTGTACGGGTTCGACGAACCGGTCGACTTTGCAACGACGTCGTGCATGCCGAGCGTTTCGAAGACGGCGCGCATCGGGCCGCCGGCGATGATGCCGGTACCAGCCTTGGCGGCTCGCAGCAGAACCTTGCCGGCGCCGTGACGGCCGTGAACGTCATGGTGCAGCGTACGGCCGTCGCGCAGCGGTACGAAGATCATGTCGCGCTTGGCGGATTCGGTTGCCTTGCGGATCGCTTCCGGCACTTCACGTGCCTTGCCGTGACCGAAGCCTACGCGGCCCTTCTGGTCGCCGACGACGACGAGAGCGGCGAAGCCGAAGCGACGGCCACCCTTAACAACCTTTGCGACGCGGTTGATCGCGACCAGCTTGTCGACGAATTCGCTATCGCGTTCTTCACGGCTCTGGCGATCTTCGCGCGAGCCACGCTTTTCCTGTGCCATTGTCCTGTTCCTTTTTCTTTTCCGGGTGCAATCGGCAGATATGCAATTAGACCCCACCTCCCCTTACGCATAAGGGGGTCGGTACGGCCCGGTTTCATGATGTGGGCAAAAGCCCGAAACTGCCCGGCCTTGATTGGAAGGCCGGGCAGAAACCTTGATCAGAAGCTCAGACCACCTTCACGGGCTGCATCGGCAAGTGCCTTGATGCGGCCGTGATAGATGAAGGCGCCACGGTCGAAGACGACTTCGTTGACGCCTGCCTTGACGGCGCGCTCTGCAACGAGCTTGCCGACGATGGCAGCTGCCGAAGTGTCGGCGCCGGTCTTCAGATCCTTGCGCAGATCGGCTTCCAGAGTGGAAGCTGCTGCAAGCGTACGGCCTGCAACATCATCGATGACCTGAGCGTAGATGTTCTTCGACGAGCGATGAACCGACAGGCGCGGACGGCCGTTGGCCACCTTCTTGAGCTGGCGACGCACGCGGCTGGCGCGACGCTGGAGGGATTCTTTCCTGCTAGCCATTTCGCGTGTTCCTTACTTCTTCTTGCCTTCTTTGCGGACAATCCGCTCTTCGGCATACTTGACGCCCTTGCCCTTGTAGGGCTCGGGGCCACGGTAGCTGCGGATTTCCGCTGCAACCTGACCGACGATCTGCTTGTCGATGCCGGTGACGACGATTTCCGTCGGCTTCGGGCAGGCAAGCGTGATGCCCTTCGGCGGTTCGTAGACGACGTCGTGGCTGAAGCCGAGCGCCAGCTGCAGGTTCGAGCCCTGCATGGATGCACGGTAGCCGACGCCGTTGATTTCGAGCTTGCGCTCGAAGCCGTCCTTGACGCCGCGGAAGATGTTCTCGATCATCGTGCGGGACATGCCCCACTTCGAACGAGCATCCTTGCTCTGGTTGACCGGAGTGACAACAACGCTGTTGTCTTCCAGCTTGAGGGCGACTTCGTCATTAGCAACGAAGAAGAGTTCGCCCTTAGGGCCCTTCGCGGTAACCTTCTGGCCGTCGACCGAGGCGGTCACGCCCGCAGGAACCGGAACGGGTTTTTTACCGATACGAGACATTTTAAATCCTGTCTGTTTCGCTATGGAGATCTATGCACCGCCTTAGAAGACGGAGCACAGAACCTCACCACCAACATTCTGTTCGCGAGCCTGGTGATCAGCCATCACACCCTTCGGAGTCGAAAGGATGGTGATGCCGAGACCGTTCGCGACCTGCGGAATGGACTTAACCGAGACGTAAACTCGGCGGCCCGGCTTGGATACGCGTCCGATCTCACGGATAACGGAAGCGCCTTCGTAGTACTTCAGCTCGATCGAAAGCTCGGCCTTGCCGTTTTCGAACTGCACTTCCGAATAGCCACGGATGTAGCCTTCGGCCTGCAGGACATCGAGCACGCGGGCGCGCAGCTTGGAAGCCGGGGTCGAAACCGACGACTTCTTGCGGGCGGCGCCGTTGCGGATACGGGTGAGCATATCGCCCAAAGGATCAGTCATAGCCATGTGCCCGTCTCCTTACCAGCTCGACTTGACGACGCCCGGCACCTTGCCGAGGTTGCCCAGCTCGCGAAGCGCGATACGCGACATCTTGAGCTTACGATAGAATGCCCGCGGGCGACCGGTGACTTCGCAACGGTTGCGGATACGTGTCTTGGACCCGTCGCGCGGCAGTTCTGCCAGCTTGAGGGTGGCCTTGAACCGGTCTTCGATCGGAAGATCCTGGTTCATGATGATCGCCTTCAGGCCGGCGCGCTTGGCTGCCTGCTGGGCGACCGTCTTGCGGCGGCGCTTGTTCTTTTCAACTGCGCTGACTTTCGCCATATCGGTGTTCCTTCTCTACGCTCGTCGTTACGGTTACTGACGGAACGGGAAGCTGAACTCTTTCAGAAGAGCGCGTGCTTCGTCGTCGGTCTTGGCCGTCGTGCAAACGATGATGTCCATGCCCCACATCTGATCAACCTTGTCGTAGTTGATCTCAGGGAACACAATGTGCTCCTTGATGCCCATGGCGAAGTTGCCACGGCCGTCAAAGCTTTTCGGGTTCAGACCGCGGAAGTCGCGAACGCGCGGAAGAGCGATGTTCACGAGACGATCCAGGAACTCGTACATGCGGGTGCCGCGCAGCGTCACCTTGGCGCCGATCGGCATGTTCTCACGAACCTTGAAGCCGGCGATCGAGTTGCGTGCACGGGTGATGACCGGCTTCTGGCCAGCAATGGCGGCCAGGTCGGCGGCAGCAATCGTGGGCTTCTTCGAATCGGCAGTCGCTTCGCCAACGCCCATGTTGATCACGATCTTTTCAAGCTTCGGGATCTGCATTTCGTTGTCGTAGGAGAACTGCTCCATCAGCGCCTTACGGATGCGGCTGACGTACTCGGCCTTCAGCCGCGGCTCATACTTGTTATCAGCCATCGATCAATTCTCCCGAACGCTTGGCGAAGCGGACCTTCTTGTCGCCTTCGACCTTGAAGCCAACGCGGGTCGGCTTGCCGTCCTTGGGATCGGCGATCGCGAGATTCGACAGATGAATCGACGCTTCCTTGGAAACAATGCCGGCTTCCTGGGTCTGCGTCTGGCGCTGGTGGCGCTTGACGACGTTGACGCCACGAACAACCGCACGGTCGTCCTTCGGCATTACCTGGATTACTTCACCGGTACGACCCTTGTCCTTACCGGTCAGAACGACAACCTTGTCGCCTTTTTTGATCTTCTGCATAGCCATCGCTCCTTACAGTACTTCCGGAGCCAACGAGATGATCTTCATATGGCTCTTGGCGCGGAGTTCGCGCGGAACCGGTCCGAAGATACGGGTGCCGATTGGCTCTTTCTTGTTGTCGATAAGAACTGCTGCGTTGGTATCGAAGCGGATAACGCTGCCGTCCGGACGACGGATGTCCTTGGCGGTGCGAACGACTACCGCCTTCATCACGTCACCCTTCTTGACGCGGCCGCGCGGGATCGCTTCCTTGACCGAAACGACAATGATGTCGCCGATGGAAGCGTACTTGCGCTTGGAGCCGCCCAGCACCTTGATGCACATGACACGACGTGCGCCGGAATTATCCGCCACGTCGAGGTTTGTTTGCATCTGAATCATGTCAGGTCGCCTTCTTGTTGTAACCGGCACGGTTGGGCGCAAAGCCCCCTATGCCGGCTTATGAACGAATCTCTTGGTTTTTTTTCGCGCGGGGAAAAGTTGCCAAGGTGGTATCCCAAACGGACCTGCCCTGCGCTAAATTCAAAGCAAAAGACGCCCGCGGAACGGGCGTCCTTTGCGCCAAGTCAGTGCTTCATACAGAATTCTGCGCCAGACGCAAGGGCCTGGCGAAAATTCCGATGATTAAGCCTGGGCGGAAACCACCGTCCAGCGCTTGTCCTTGGAGATCGGTGCGCATTCCTCGATGGAAACAACATCACCAACCTTGTACTGGTTGCTCTCGTCGTGTGCCTTGTACTTCTTGGAACGACGAACGGTCTTCTGAAGCAGCGGGTGAGCGAATCGACGCTCAACGCGGACAACTACCGTTTTGTCATTCTTGTCACTGACGACAGTACCCTGCAGAATACGTTTCGGCATGGTTATTCGGTCCTTCAGGCCTTGGCTTCAGTCGCCTTTTGGGCGGCTATGGTTTTAATGCGTGCAATATCCCGGCGGACTTCCTGGATGCGCGAAGACTTTTCGAGCTGGCCGGTCGCCTTCTGGAAGCGCAGATTGAACTGCTCCTTCTTCAGCTTGGCAAGCTCATCTTTCAGCTGATCGGCGCTCAGAGCGCGAACATCATCGGCTTTCATGGCTTTCGTTCCTTACTCTGCGATGCGCTGGATGAAGCGCGTCTTGACCGAAAGCTTGGCAGCGCCGAGACGCAGCGCCTCGCGGGCGATCTCTTCGCTGACACCATCGATCTCGAACATGATACGGCCGGGCTTGACCTTGGCTGCCCAGTATTCGACAGAGCCCTTACCCTTACCCATGCGGACTTCGGTAGGCTTCTTCGTAACCGGAACATCGGGGAACACCCGGATCCACACACGGCCTGCACGCTTCATGTGACGCGTGATCGCGCGGCGGGCCGCTTCGATCTCGCGTGCGTTGACGCGGTTGGGCTCCTGGGACTTCAGGCCGAACTCGCCGAAAGCCAGATCACTGCCGCCCTTGGCAACGCCATGGATGCGGCCCTTGAACTGCTTACGGTATTTCGTACGCTTTGGCTGCAACATTTTCTATTCTCCAAATCTCTACCACGCGCAACGCGGAATTAAGCGTTTTCGCGGCGGCGATTGCCGGCGTTGCCGCCCTGGTTATCACCTTCAAGCGCACGGCGCTCGGAAGCCATCGGATCGTGCTCAAGGATTTCGCCCTTGAAGATCCAGACCTTGATGCCGCAGATACCGTAGGCGGTTTCAGCTTCGGCCGTGCCGTAGTCGATGTCGGCGCGCAGCGTATGAAGCGGAACGCGACCTTCACGATACCATTCGGTACGGGCGATTTCCGCGCCGCCGAGACGGCCGGCGCAGGTGATCTTGATGCCTTCGGCGCCAAGACGCATCGCAGACTGAACGGCACGCTTCATGGCGCGACGGAATGCTACGCGGCGCTCGAGCTGCTGAGCGATCGACTGTGCGACGAGCGTGGCATCGGTTTCCGGCTTGCGCACTTCAACGATGTTGAGGTGCGTTTCGGAGCTGGTCATCTCGGAGATCTTCTTGCGAAGCTTCTCGATGTCCGCGCCCTTCTTGCCGATGATCAGACCCGGGCGAGCCGAGTGGATCGTGACGCGGCACTTCTTGTGCGGACGCTCGATGACGACCTTGGCGATACCGGCCTGCTTGAGTTCCTTCATCAGGTAGGCGCGGATCTTCAGGTCTTCGTGCAGCAGCTGGCCGTATTCGGCATTGTCTGCATACCAGCGGCTATCCCAGGTGCGGTTGATGCCGAGGCGGAAGCCGATCGGATTGATTTTCTGACCCATTATGCGGCCTCCCCTTTTTCTTCGACTTCACGAACAACGATCGTCAAGTGCGAGAACGGCTTTTCAACACGCGATGCACGGCCACGGCCACGGGCGTGGAAGCGCTTCATGGTGATCGACTTGCCGACATAGGCTTCGGCGACGATCAGAGCGTCCACGTCGAGATCGTGGTTGTTTTCGGCGTTGGCGATAGCAGACTCAAGAGTCTTCTTCACCGTGCCTGCGATCCGCTTGCGGGAGAACTCGAGTTCTGCCAGCGCGCGGTCGACCTTCTTGCCGCGGATCAGCGCGGCAACCAGGTTCAGCTTCTGGGGGCTGACGCGGATCGTGCGCGCAACTGCCTGCGCTTCATTGTCCTTCAGCCGGCGTTCGGCTTTTGCCTTGCCCATCGTTACTTCCTCTTCGCCTTCTTGTCGGCACCGTGACCGTAGTAGGTACGGGTCGGAGAGAATTCGCCGAACTTGTGTCCAACCATTTCTTCCGAGACGGAAACCGGAACATGCTTGCTGCCGTTGTAGACGCCGAAGGTCAATCCGACGAACTGCGGCAGGATCGTGGAGCGACGGCTCCACGTCTTGATTACTTCGTGACGACCGCCATCGCGGACCTTCTCAGCCTTCTTGAGAAGATAGCCGTCAACGAACGGACCTTTCCATACTGAACGAGCCATATCAGACTACCTCTCTTACTTCTTCTTCTGGTGGCGCGAGCGCATGATGAACTTGTCGGTCGACTTGTTCGAACGCGTGCGCTTGCCCTTGGTCGGCTTGCCCCACGGGGAAACCGGGTGACGACCACCGGAAGTACGGCCTTCACCACCACCGTGCGGGTGGTCGACCGGGTTCATGACGACGCCGCGAACGTGCGGACGCTTGCCGCGCCAACGCGTACGACCGGCCTTGCCGTCGTTGATGTTGCCGTGATCGGGGTTCGATACAGCGCCGATCGTTGCAAGGCAAGAGCCGGGAACGAGACGCTGCTCGCCCGAGTTCAGGCGAAGGATCGCCATGCCCTGGTCACGACCAACCAGCTGGACGTAGGTGCCGGCCGAACGGGCGATCTGACCGCCCTTGCCCGGCTTCATTTCGACGTTGTGAACGATCGAGCCAACCGGGATCGACTGAAGCGGCATGGTGTTGCCGGGCTTCACGTCGGCGCCCTTCTCCGAAGAGATGACCTTGTCGCCAGCAGCCAGACGCTGCGGGGCCAGGATGTAGGCCTGCTCGCCGTCGGCGTAGGAGACCAGAGCGATGAACGCCGTGCGGTTCGGGTCGTATTCCAGACGCTCGACCGTGCCTTCGACGTCAAACTTGCGACGCTTGAAGTCGACGATACGGTAGGTGCGCTTGTGACCGCCGCCCTTGTAGCGGGCAGTGACGCGACCGGCGTTGTTGCGGCCGCCCTTGGAGGTCAGACCTTCCGTCAGCGTCTTGACCGGCTTGCCCTTGTACAGGCCCGAACGGTCGACGATGACCAGCTGGCGCTGGCTCGGGGTTATCGGGTTGAAGCTTTTCAATGCCATTGTCTTTTACCTCACAGGCCGGTGGAGACGTCGATCGACTGGCCGTCAACGAGCGTGACGACTGCCTTCTTGACGTCCGACTGCTTGCCGGAGAAGCCGCGGAAACGCTTGGTCTTGCCCTTGCGGACGAGCGTGTTCACAGCCTTGACCTTCACGCCAAAGAGCGCTTCGACAGCTGCCTTGATTTCAGGCTTGCTGGCGTCCTTGGCGACGTTGAATACGACCTGGTTGTTATCAGATACCAGGGTCGACTTTTCCGTGATGACCGGCGTGCGGATCACATCGTAGTGACGAAGATCAGTCATTTGAACCGCTCCTCCAGAGCTTCGACAGCGGCCTTGGAGAGCACGAGCTTGCCACGGCGCAGGATGTCGTAAACGTTGATGCCCTGAACCGGCAGAACATCGATGTTCGGGATGTTCTGGGCTGCGAGCTTGAAGTTGTTGTCGAGCTCGGCGCCACCGATGATCAGTGCGTTTTCGAGGCCGAGGGATGCCAGAGCGCCCGACAGGGCCTTCGTCTTGGCTTCCTTGGCGACCAGATCGTCGATGATGATCAGGTCTTCAGCCTGGAGCTTGGCAGACAGCGCATGGCGCAGGCCGAGCGCGCGGATCTTCTTGGGAAGATCGTGAGCGTGGCTGCGGGTCTGCGGGCCGTGTGCACGACCGCCGCCGCGGAACTGCGGTGCACGTGCGGAATGGTGACGAGCGCGGCCCGTACCCTTCTGCTTGTACATCTTCGCACCGGTGCGGGAAACTTCGCCGCGGGTCTTGGTCTGGTGCGTGCCCTGCTGCTTCTTGGCGAGCTGCCAGCGGATGACGCGTGCAAGAATGTCTTCACGCGGATCGAGGCCGAAAATAGCATCCGACAGGGAGACCTTGCCGGCGTCTTTTCCCTCGAGGGTCTTGACGTTCAATTCCATATCAATGGCTCCCTTACTTCGATGCCGACTTGATGGCGTCGCGCACGATGATCCAGGAACCCTTGGAGCCGGGAACGGCGCCCTTGACCAGGATCAGACCGCGGTCGGCGTCGGTGGAGACGACTTCCAGGTTCTGGGTGGTGACGCGGGTCTGGCCCATGTGACCAGCCATGCGCTTGCCCTTCCAGACCTTACCCGGGTCCTGGTTGTTACCCGTCGAACCATGCGAACGGTGCGACACCGACACGCCGTGGGTTGCGCGAAGACCACCAAAGTTGTGGCGCTTCATCGCACCTGCGAAGCCCTTACCGATCGTAGTGCCGGTGACGTCCACCAGCTGGCCAGCGGCAAAGTGAGCGGCGGTGAGCTCGGTGCCGACGTCGATGAGGTTGTCCTCGGAGACGCGGAACTCGACGAGCTTCGCCTTGGGCTCAACGTTCGCAGCAGCAAAGTTGCCGCGCATCGCCTTCGACGTGTTCTTGACCTTCGAATGGCCTGCACCGAGCTGAACTGCGGTGTAGCCGTTCTTGTCATTGGTGCGCTGTGCGACAACCTGGCAGCTGTCCATGCGCAATACTGTTACCGGGATATGTTCGCCGGCGTCGTTGTAGACCCGGGTCATTCCCACTTTCTGTGCAATCACACCTGAACGCATTGGTTCATTCCTCTTGCGAGTAGGGAAAGGCATTGACGGCCAGTCCCTTGGCACTTTGTTTAAGGATTCCGCTCCGGCTCATCGCCTTCGGGTTTCCCGTTTTAAGAAGCCGTTGGCCGAAGCCACGTACCTTCCTTGTAATTTCGGCTCTCGCCGGAATTCTTAGAGCTTGATCTCGACGTCGACGCCGGCGGCCAGATCGAGCTTCATCAGCGCGTCAACCGTCTGCGGGGTCGGGTCGACGATGTCGAGAAGACGCTTGTGGGTGCGCATCTCGAACTGTTCGCGGCTCTTCTTGTCGATGTGCGGCGAACGGTTGACCGTGAACTTTTCAATCCGCGTCGGGAGCGGAACCGGACCACGGACGGAGGCGCCGGTGCGCTTGGCAGTCGACACGATTTCGCGCGTGGAGGCATCGAGGATCCGGTGATCAAACGCCTTCAGGCGGATGCGGATATTCTGGCCGTTCATACGTTTTGTCCTTGTTCAACATGCTCTCAACAAGAGAGCTGTTTTGAATCTTTGTTCTTATTCAAACAAGGACAGGGACCCTTGTGAGCCCCTGCCCCGAGACTTTGTCCCGTCGATTACTCGACGATCGAAGCGACGATGCCGGCGCCGACGGTGCGGCCGCCTTCGCGGATAGCGAAGCGCAGCTTTTCTTCCATCGCGATCGGAACGATCAGCTCGACGTCAACGGTGACGTTGTCGCCAGGCATGACCATTTCCGTGCCTTCCGGAAGCGTCACGATGCCCGTCACGTCCGTCGTGCGGAAGTAGAACTGCGGACGGTAGTTCGTGAAGAACGGCGTATGACGGCCGCCTTCTTCCTTCGTCAGGATATAGGCTTCGGCCTTGAACTTGCGGTGCGGCTTGACAGAACCCGGCTTGCACAGGATCTGGCCACGCTCGACGCCGTTACGGTCGACACCGCGAAGCAGCGCGCCGATGTTGTCGCCGGCCTGGCCCTGGTCGAGCAGCTTGCGGAACATTTCAACGCCCGTGCAGGTCGTCTTCGTCGTCGGCTTGATGCCAACGATTTCGATTTCTTCGCCAACCTTGACGATACCGCGCTCGACGCGGCCGGTCACAACCGTACCACGGCCCGAGATCGAAAACACGTCTTCGATCGGCATCAGGAACGGCTGGTCGATCGGACGCTCAGGCGTCGGGATGTAGCTGTCGACAGCTTCCATCAGGGCGCGGATCGCGTCTTCGCCGATCTTCTTGTCGGAATCTTCGAGAGCGGCCAGAGCCGAACCCTTGACGATCGGAATGTCGTCGCCCGGGAAGTCGTAGGACGACAGAAGTTCGCGAACTTCCAGCTCGACGAGCTCGAGGAGCTCTTCGTCGTCGACCTGGTCGACCTTGTTCAAGAACACGACGATTGCCGGAACGCCAACCTGACGGGCGAGCAGGATGTGCTCGCGGGTCTGCGGCATCGGGCCGTCGGCAGCCGAGCAAACCAGGATCGCGCCGTCCATCTGGGCAGCACCGGTGATCATGTTCTTGACGTAGTCGGCGTGGCCGGGGCAGTCAACGTGGGCGTAGTGACGGTTGGCCGTCTCGTACTCGACGTGTGCCGTCGAGATGGTGATGCCACGCGCCTTTTCTTCCGGAGCAGCGTCGATCTGGTCGTACGCCTTGAACTCGCCGAAGAACTTCGTGATCGCTGCCGTCAGCGACGTCTTGCCGTGGTCAACGTGACCAATCGTGCCAATGTTTACGTGAGGCTTGTTGCGCTCAAACTTGCTCTTTGCCATTTTCGGCTCTCCAATTTGCCCCTCTTACGGGGGAATGTCCTACAATTTGGTTTCCAGTAGTCCGGCCAATTACTTCTGGCCGGAATACTTCGCCTGGATTTCGGTCGCGACGTTCGACGGAACCGGTGCGTAGTGGTCGAAGACCATCGAGTACTGGGCGCGGCCCTGAGACATCGAACGCAGGTTGTCGACGTACTTGAACATGTTGGCCAGCGGAACGTTGGCGTTGATGACAACGGCAACACCACGGCTTTCCTGGCCCTGGATCTGACCACGGCGGGAGTTCAGGTCGCCGATCACGTCACCGACGTAATCTTCCGGCGTGACAACTTCAACCTTCATCATCGGCTCGAGGAGCTGAGCACCGGCCTTCTTGGCTGCTTCACGGAAGCAGGCGCGGGAAGCGATTTCGAATGCCAGGACCGAGGAGTCGACGTCGTGGAAGGCGCCATCGATGAGCGTCGCCTTGACGCCGAGCATCGGGAAGCCAGCCAGCGGACCGGAAGACAGAACGCTTTCGATACCCTTCTGAACGCCCGGGATGTATTCCTTCGGAACAGCACCACCGACGATCTTGGATTCGAAGACGAAATCTTCGCCATCCGGGTTCGGTTCGAAGATGATCTTGACGCGCGCGAACTGGCCGGTACCACCCGACTGCTTCTTGTGCGTGTAGTCTTCTTCGTGCGTGCGGGTGATGGTTTCGCGGTAGGCAACCTGCGGCGCGCCGACGGATGCTTCAACCTTGAACTCACGACGCATGCGATCGACGATGATGTCGAGGTGCAGTTCGCCCATGCCAGCGATGATCGTCTGGCCCGACTCGTGGTCCGTCTTCACGCGGAAGGACGGATCTTCGGCTGCCAGGCGGTTGAGCGCGAGGCCCATCTTTTCCTGGTCGCCCTTGGTCTTCGGCTCGATGGCGATCTGGATGACCGGCTCGGGGAACTCCATGCGCTCGAGGATAACCGGCTTCAGGGGATCGCAGAGCGTGTCACCCGTGGTGGTTTCCTTGAGGCCAGCGAGAGCAACGATGTCGCCTGCATAGGCTTCTTCGATGTCTTCACGCGAGTTGGAGTGCATCTGCAGCATGCGGCCGACGCGCTCGCGCTTTTCCTTGACCGTGTTCATGACCGACGAGCCCTTTTCGAGCTTGCCGGAGTAGATGCGGGCGAAGGTCAGCGAACCGACGAAGGGGTCGTTCATGATCTTGAACGCGAGCATGGACAGCGGCTCTTCGTCGTCAGCGTGACGCTCGATCTCGGCTTCGGTCTTGACGTCAACGCCCTTGATCGCCGGAATGTCGAGCGGCGACGGCAGGTAGTCGACGACGGCGTCGAGAAGCGGCTGAACGCCCTTGTTCTTGAAGGCGGTGCCGCAGAACATCGGGTGGAACTTCACGTCGATCGTGCCACGACGAACGAGAGCGCGGATCTTGTCGTTGTCGGGCATTTCGCCTTCGAGGTAGGCTTCCATCGCTTCTTCGTCGATCTCGACAACGGTCTCGATCAGCTTTTCGCGATATTCTTCAGCCTTGGCCTTCATGTCTTCCGGGATCTCAACGACGTCCCACTGAGCGCCGAGCGATTCGTCGCGCCAGATGAGAGCGTTCATTTCGATCAGGTCGACGACGCCCTTGAAATCGGCCTCAGCGCCGATCGGCAGCTGCATGACGACAGCAGTCGCGCCGAGACGGGTCTTGATCATCTCGACCGAGCGGTAGAAGTCGGCGCCGGTCTTGTCCATCTTGTTGCAGAAGATCATGCGCGGAACATGGTACTTCTCAGCCTGACGCCAGACGGTTTCCGTCTGCGGCTCAACGCCGGCGTTGGCGTCGAGCAGTGCGATGGCACCGTCGAGAACGCGCAGCGAACGCTCGACTTCGATGGTGAAGTCAACGTGGCCGGGGGTGTCGATGATGTTGAAGCGGCGCATCTTGCCGTCACGGCCCTTCCAGAAGGTCGTGGTGGCAGCGGACGTGATCGTGATGCCACGCTCCTGCTCCTGCTCCATCCAGTCCATGGTGGCAGCGCCGTCATGAACTTCACCGATCTTGTGCGACTTGCCGGTGTAGTAAAGGATACGCTCGGTCGTGGTCGTCTTGCCGGCGTCAATGTGCGCCATGATACCGAAATTGCGGTAGTCTTCGATTTTATATTCGCGGGCCATTTTGGTCTGCCTTTCGAAAATTGCCGCCGATTACCAGCGATAGTGGGAGAATGCGCGGTTAGCGTCAGCCATCTTGTGCGTGTCTTCGCGCTTCTTCACTGCAGAACCACGGTTGTTGGCCGCATCCATGAGTTCGCCGCAGAGGCGATCGATCATGGTGGGCTCGTTGCGCTTGCGGGCAGCAGCGATCAACCAGCGGATCGCGAGTGCCTGGCGGCGCTCCGGACGAACGTCGACCGGAACCTGGTAGGTCGCACCACCGACGCGGCGCGAACGCACTTCAACGTGCGGAGCAACGTTGTCGAGTGCCTGATGGAAGATCGCAACCGGCTCCTGCTTCATCTTGCCTTCGACGGCGTCGAACGCGCCGTAGACGATGGATTCAGCAACTGACTTCTTGCCATGAAGCATGATGGCATTCATGAACTTGGTAACGACGAGGTCACCGAACTTCGGGTCCGGGTTGATCTCACGCTTTTCTGCACTATGGCGACGGGACATACTTCTTGTCTCTCAACAGTTATGACGCTTCATCACGCGGAGAACCTCGCGCAGCGCCTGGAAAACGATAAAGCCCGAATTACTTCGGACGCTTCGCACCGTACTTCGAACGGCGCTGCTTGCGGTTCTTGACGCCCTGGGTGTCGAGAACGCCGCGGATGATGTGGTAACGCACGCCCGGCAAGTCCTTCACGCGGCCGCCACGGATCATGACGACGGAGTGTTCCTGCAGGTTGTGACCTTCGCCCGGAATGTAGCCGATGACTTCGAAGCCATTGGTCAGGCGGATCTTGGCGACCTTACGCAGAGCCGAGTTCGGCTTCTTCGGGGTCGTGGTGTAAACACGGGTGCAAACGCCGCGCTTCTGAGGGTTTTCCTGCAGAGCAGGCACTTTATTGCGCTTTACCTGTGCCTGACGCGGCTTGCGGATCAGCTGGTTTACGGTAGGCATACAACCATCCCTTACAAAATCTTCTGTCTCATGCCCTTGCGGGCGGATCTAAGCTGCCGATAACGGCTCAACACGATCGACGTCATAATGCGCAAAATATGGCCCGACCCGCTCGCTTGCGGATGGACCAGAAAAAGCAGAGGACGCAAGCTCTCGCGTCATGCGTACAGCATTTCGAAGTCTCAACGTATTTTAGGAACCGTGTTTGAGACGAACTCCAGAGCGTGTCGCGCCGAACAGTCAAGCCTCACATCGGGACCGATGGCGCGGGTACTACTGCGTAAAGCCCTCTCCGTCAAGACCGGGCGCCAAGAAATTCTTAAAACGCAGGGCCTGGAGCCGCTTGCGACCATCCCGAAACCGTATTTCGGCGATTTTGATCGCGCGCTTGCCATTTTCCGTTGGGCTAAGGCCCGAACTTGCCCTAAATAAGGCAATGAGCGACGGGAGAGTGACCTCCATAGCCCGTTCGAAACCACCAGACAAGAATCGCTTTTGCAGCGATTCCCCTTTTCCCCGCCCGAACGAATCTCCGGCCAGAATCGACCGTCGGCCGACCTTCCCAAGGGCGAATGCCAAGGAGCAGAGCATGATTGCATTTCCGGACAACGACAATGCGCCCGACGAGCCGATCGTCTTCATCATCATCGGCAAGGCGTATCGCATCAAGGGCGACGAAGGCATGGAGATCCATATCATGCTGGCCGCACCCGACGACGATACCGCGGTGCGCACCGCTCTCGACGCGCTGGCCCAGGAGGGTTTCGCCGAAGCCGACCTCGACCAGATCGGCACCCTCGACGGCATGCCGGACGAAGAGCCGCACGCCTCCGCCTATCAGGGCGTCCTCGAAGGCGAAGTGGCGATCATCCGCTTCGACTGACATCTTATAAAGAGGACTGGCGGCGCCCTGCCCTTCCGGTCCCCCTGCTCTTCCAGAATTGAAAAAGCCGCCGGTCGAAACCGGCGGCTTTTTTGTTCTCAGGACTGTAGGCCGTCTTATTCGCCGGCCGGCGTCGCGTCGCTTGCGGCCATGTCGCGCAGCATCGGCGTTGCCGTGTCCGCGCCGGTCGACTTGCGGCGTTCCTCGAGGATCAGATCGTCGCGCGACGTTGCGATCCGGCGGATCTGCGTCATGGTGCGACCCGTACCTGCCGGGATCAGACGACCCACGATGATGTTTTCCTTCAGGCCCTGCAGCGTGTCGGTCTTGCCGGCGATCGCCGCTTCGGTGAGAACCTTCGTCGTCTCCTGGAACGAAGCCGCGGAGAAGAACGACGGCGTCTGCAGCGAAGCCTTGGTGATGCCGAGCAGAACCGGATCGCCCGAAGCCGGCTTTTTGCCTTCTTCGATCAGCGCATCGTTGACGTCGTCGAGCTCGATACGATCGACATTGTCGCCGACGATGTACTGGCTGTCGCCGGCGTCGGTGATCTCGACCTTCTGGAGCATCTGACGGACAATCACTTCGATGTGCTTGTCGTTGATGACAACGCCCTGCAGTCGGTAGACTTCCTGGATTTCGTTGACGAGGTAGGAAGCCAGAGCCTCCACGCCCTTGATCGCCAGGATGTCGTGCGGTGCCGGGTTGCCGTCGAGGATGTAGTCACCCTTTTCGATGTAGTCGCCATCCTGCAGGTGGAAGGGCTTGCCCTTCGGGATGAGATACTCGACGGGCTCGACGCCATCTTCCGCCGGCTCGATGACGATACGACGCTTGTTCTTGTAGTCGCGGCCGAAGCGAACCGTACCGTCGATCTCGGCGATGACGGCGTGATCCTTCGGACGACGTGCTTCGAACAGTTCGGCAACGCGCGGCAGACCACCGGTGATGTCCTTGGTCTTGGCGCTTTCCATCGGGATACGTGCAAGCACGTCGCCCTGGGAAACCTTCTGGCCGGGTTCGACCGAAAGGATCGCGTCCACCGAGAGCATCAGGCGAGCTTCACCGCCACGCGGCAGCTTGATGATGTTGCCCGAAGCATCCTTGATGACCATGGCCGGCTTGAGGTCCGTCCCGCGCGGGGTCGAACGCCAGTCGATGATCTGACGCTTGGTGATGCCGGTCGATTCGTCGGTCGCTTCGAGGGCGGAGATGCCGTCGACAACGTCTTCGAAGTGAACGGTACCCGTGACTTCCGTCATCATCGGACGGGTGTAGGGGTCCCACTCGGCGAGACGCTGGCCGCGCTTCACCTTGTCGCCATCGTCGACGAAGATCTTCGAACCGTAGGCCACACGCTGCGAGGAACGCTCAACGCCGCGTTCATCGAGGATCGTGACGGCCATACTGCGGCCCATGGCAATCAGGTTGCCTTCGGAGTTGCGCAGCATGTTGCGGTTCTTGATCTGCACCGTACCTTCGTACGAGGCTTCCAGGAACGACTGGTCGACCACGGTTGCCGTACCACCAAGGTGGAACGTACGCATGGTGAGCTGCGTGCCCGGCTCGCCGATCGACTGAGCGGCGATGACGCCAACGGCTTCGCCGATGTTGACCGGCGTACCGCGTGCAAGGTCGCGACCGTAGCAGACCTGGCAGACGCCCGTCTGGATTTCGCAGGTCAATGCCGAACGAATGCGGACGGACTGGATGCCGGCCTTCTCGATTTCGACGACGTCGGCTTCGAGGATCATCTTGCCGGCGTCGACGATGCGCTCGCCAGTGACCGGGTTGTCGATGTCGTCCAGCGCCGTACGGCCAAGGATACGCGCTCCGAGCGAAGCCACGACCTGACCGGCGTCGACGATAGCCGTCATGGTCAGACCGGTGTCGGTGCCGCAATCGTTGTGAATGACGATGCAGTCCTGGGCCACGTCGACGAGACGACGGGTCAGGTAACCGGAGTTCGCGGTCTTCAGAGCGGTGTCGGCCAGACCCTTACGGGCACCGTGCGTCGAGTTGAAGTACTCGTTCACGGTCAGGCCTTCCTTGAAGTTCGAGATGATCGGCGTCTCGATGATTTCGCCCGACGGCTTGGCCATGAGGCCGCGCATGCCGCCCAGCTGACGCATCTGGTTCGGTGAACCACGGGCCCCCGAGTGCGACATCATGTAGATAGCGTTCATCGGCTTCTGGCGACCGTTGTCGTCGAACTCCACGGCCTTAATGCGAGCCATCATGTCCTCGGCGACCTTTTCCGTGGCCTTGCCCCAGGCGTCAACGACCTTGTTGTACTTCTCGCCCTGAGTGATCAGGCCGTCGTTGTACTGCTGCTCGTATTCCTTGACCAGGGTTTCGGTGTCACCGACGATCTTCGCCTTTGTTTCCGGAATGATCATGTCGTCCTTGCCGAACGAGATGCCGGCCTTGCAGGCATTCGTGAAGCCGAGCTGCATGATCCGGTCGCAGAAAATGACCGTGTCCTTCTGGCCGCAATGGCGATAGACCGTGTCGATCATCTTGGAGATGTTCTTCTTGGTCATTTCCTGGTTGCAGATGTCGAACGGGATGTTGACATTGCGCGGCAGGAGTTCGCCGATGATCATGCGGCCCGGGGTCGTTTCATAGATCTTCGAAACCGGGTTGCCGTTCTCGTCGACCGTCTTGAAGCGGCCGCGGATCTTGGCGTGCAGGGTGACGGCCTTGGTTTCCAGAGCATGGTGCAGTTCGCCCATGTCGGAGAACACCATGCCTTCGCCCGGCTCGTTCTGGTTCATGATCGCCAGGTAGTAGAGGCCGAGAACCATGTCCTGCGACGGCACGATGATCGGCTGACCGTTGGCCGGGTGCAGGATGTTGTTCGTCGACATCATCAGCACGCGGGCTTCAAGCTGGGCTTCGAGCGACAGCGGCACGTGAACGGCCATCTGGTCGCCGTCGAAGTCGGCGTTGAAGGCGGTGCAGACGAGCGGATGCAGCTGGATGGCCTTGCCTTCGACCAGGGTCGGTTCGAAGGCCTGGATGCCCAGGCGGTGCAGCGTCGGCGCGCGGTTCAGGAGAACCGGATGCTCGCGGATGACCTCGTCGAGGATATCCCAGACTTCCGGACGTTCCTTTTCAACCAGCTTCTTGGCCTGCTTGACGGTCGAGGAGTAACCCTTAGCGTCGAGGCGGGCGTAGATGAACGGCTTGAACAGTTCGAGCGCCATCTTCTTCGGCAGGCCGCACTGGTGCAGCTTGAGTTCCGGACCGGTCACGATGACCGAACGGCCGGAATAGTCGACGCGCTTGCCGAGCAGGTTCTGACGGAAGCGGCCCTGCTTGCCCTTGAGCATGTCGGACAGCGACTTCAGCGGACGCTTGTTGGCGCCGGTGATGACGCGGCCACGGCGGCCGTTGTCGAACAGCGCATCGACAGATTCCTGCAGCATGCGCTTTTCGTTACGGATGATGATGCCCGGTGCGCGCAGTTCGATCAGCCGCTTCAGACGGTTGTTACGGTTGATGACGCGGCGGTACAGATCGTTGAGGTCGGACGTCGCGAAACGGCCGCCGTCGAGCGGGACGAGCGGACGCAGGTCCGGCGGGATCACAGGAACGACCTTCATGATCATCCATTCCGGACGGTTGCCGGACTCGATGAAGTTCTCGACGATCTTCAGACGCTTCATCAGCTTCTTCTGCTTCAGATCGGACGTCGTGTCGGCAAGATCCGAACGCAGTTCGCCGGCGATCTTTTCCAGATTCATGCTGGCGAGCATTTCGTAGATGGCTTCGGCGCCGATCATCGCCGTGAACTGGTCTTCACCATATTCATCGACGGCCAGCATGTATTCTTCTTCGGAAAGAAGCTGGTTTTCCTTCAGCGCCGTCAGGCCCGGCTCGGTGACGATGTAGTTCTCGAAATAGAGAACGCGCTCGACATCCTTCAGCGTCATGTCGAGCAGGGTCGAGATGCGCGACGGCAGGGACTTCAGGAACCAGATGTGGGCGACGGGCGCAGCGAGCTCGATGTGGCCCATGCGCTCGCGGCGAACGCGCGACAGCGTGACTTCGACGCCGCACTTTTCGCAGATGATGCCCTTGTACTTCATGCGCTTGTACTTGCCGCACAGGCACTCGTAGTCCTTGATCGGGCCAAAGATGCGCGCGCAGAAGAGTCCGTCACGTTCCGGCTTGAACGTACGGTAGTTGATGGTTTCCGGCTTCTTGATCTCACCGTACGACCACGACAGGATCTTCTCGGGGCTCGCAATCGAGATCCGGATCTGGTCGAAGTGCTGTGCAGGCACCTGCGGGTTGAAAAGATTCATGACCTCATGGTTCATGCCTATCTCCTTCTAGGGCTCTGGGCCCTCTATTTGGCGCGGCGGATCCGGCTTTCCCGGGTGCCGGTCCGGCGCCTCGAAACAACGTCACGCCGCATGTGAGTGCGGCGGCCTCCCCTCGCCCGGCGACCAGCACCGGCAAGGGGGAAGATGTGCGCCGGCGAACCCGCGCACATCCAACGTTTGATTATTCGGCCGCGTCCGGCAGCTGATCGGTTCCGTCTTGGCCTTCGCCGATCTTGGAGTTCTCGAGCTCGACGCTGAGACCCAGAGACCGCATTTCCTTGACCAGAACGTTGAACGATTCCGGAATGCCCGCTTCGAACGTGTCGTCGCCGCGCACGATGGCCTCGTAGACCTTCGTACGGCCCGCCACGTCGTCCGACTTGACGGTGAGCATTTCCTGCAGCGTGTAGGCGGCGCCATACGCTTCCAGTGCCCAGACTTCCATTTCCCCGAAGCGCTGACCGCCGAACTGCGCCTTGCCGCCCAGCGGCTGTTGGGTCACGAGCGAGTACGGACCGATCGAACGGGCGTGGATCTTGTCGTCGACAAGGTGGTTCAGCTTGATCATGTACATGTAGCCGACAGTCACCTTGCGGTCGAAGGGCTCACCCGTACGGCCATCGTAGAGAACCGACTGACCGGACGCATTGAGACCTGCACGCTCGAGCATGCTGGCGATATCCGGCTCATGCGCACCGTCGAAGACCGGGGTGGCGATCGAAACGCCCTTCCGGGACTGTTCGGCGAGCTTGACCAGTGCTTCGTCGTCGAAGGACGAGACTTCGTCCTTTGCGTCGCTGGCGTAAACCGTCGTCAGTTCGTTCTTCAGGTCGCTGATGTCCATCGTCTTGCGATAGTCGTCGAGCAGCTGGCCGATCTTCTTGCCCATGCCGGCGCAAGCCCAGGCAAGGTGGGTTTCGAGGATCTGGCCGACGTTCATGCGCGACGGCACGCCCAGCGGGTTCAAGCAGATGTCGACATGCGTACCGTCTTCGAGGAACGGCATGTCCTCGATCGGCAGGATGCGCGAAACCACGCCCTTGTTGCCGTGACGGCCGGCCATCTTGTCGCCCGGCTGGATCTTGCGCTTCACAGCGACGAAGACCTTGACCATCTTCATGACGCCCGGAGGCATTTCGTCGCCACGCTGGACCTTTTCGACCTTGTCCATGAAGCGCTGTTCAAGGCGCGACTTGGATTCGTCGTACTGGCCGCGCAGGGCTTCGATCTCGCCCTGGACCTTCTCGTCCTCGACGGCGAACATCCACCACTGCGAGCGGGGATATTCGGAGACGACGGCGTTGGAAAGCTCGACGCCCTTCTTGAAGCCCTTCGGACCGGCGATCGAAACCTGACCACGCAGCATGTCAATCAGGCGGCCGTAGACGTTACGGTCGAGGATTGCCTGCTCGTCGTCGCGGTCCTTGGCCAGACGTTCGATCTCTTCGCGTTCGATCGCCATGGCGCGTTCGTCCTTTTCAACGCCGTGGCGGTTGAAAACGCGAACTTCGACGATGGTGCCGAAGGTGCCCGGGGGCATGCGCATGGAGGTGTCGCGAACGTCGGAGGCCTTTTCACCGAAGATGGCGCGCAAAAGCTTTTCTTCCGGCGTCATCGGGCTTTCGCCCTTCGGCGTGATCTTGCCGACCAGAATGTCGCCCGGCTGAACATCGGCGCCGATATAGACGATGCCGGCTTCGTCGAGGTTCTTCAGAGCCTCTTCCGAAACGTTCGGAATGTCGCGGGTGATTTCTTCCGGACCGAGCTTGGTGTCGCGGGCCATCACTTCGAATTCCTCGATGTGGATGGAGGTGAACACGTCGTCAGCGACGATGCGTTCCGACATCAGGATCGAGTCTTCGTAGTTGTAGCCGTTCCACGGCATGAACGCGACGAGCGCGTTGCGGCCGAGCGCCAGGTCGCCTAGATCCGTCGACGGACCGTCGGCAATGATGTCGCCCTTGTTCAGAACGTCGCCGACGGAAACCAGCGGACGCTGGTTGACGCAGGTGTTCTGGTTGGAACGCTGGAACTTCTGCAGGCGATAGATATCAACGCCGGACTTCGACGGATCGAGGTCCTCGGTGGCGCGGATAACGATACGCGTCGCGTCGACCTGGTCGACCACGCCGCCACGACGGGCGCCGATGGCAGCACCGGAGTCGCGGGCAACGATCGGCTCCATGCCGGTGCCGACGAACGGCGCTTCGGCGCGCAGAAGCGGAACGGCCTGACGCTGCATGTTCGAGCCCATGAGAGCGCGGTTGGCGTCGTCGTTTTCCAGGAACGGAATGAGCGCGGCTGCGACCGAGACGAGCTGCTTCGGCGAGACGTCCATCAGGTTGATGGTGTCGCGCGGAGCGAGCATAACGTCACCGGCATGACGGCAGACGACGAACTCTTCCGAGAACGAGTTGTCTTCGTTCAGGACGGCGTTGGCCTGTGCGACGTAATACTTGGCCTCTTCCATGGCGGAGAGGTAGATCACGTCGCTCGTCACCTTGCCGTCAACAATCTTGCGGTACGGGCTTTCGATGAAGCCGTACTTGTTGACGCGGGCGAAGGTGGCCAGCGAGTTGATCAGACCGATGTTCGGGCCTTCCGGCGTTTCAATCGGGCAGATACGGCCGTAGTGGGTCGGGTGAACGTCGCGGACTTCGAAGCCGGCGCGCTCGCGGGTCAGACCACCCGGTCCAAGTGCCGAGAGACGGCGCTTGTGGGTGATTTCCGAAAGCGGGTTCACCTGGTCCATGAACTGCGACAGCTGCGAGGAGCCGAAGAATTCGCGGACGGCGGCGGCGGCCGGCTTGGCGTTGATCAGGTCCTGCGGCATGACGGTGTCGATCTCGATCGACGACATGCGTTCCTTGATCGCACGCTCCATGCGCAACAGACCCAGACGATACTGGTTTTCCATCAGCTCGCCGACCGAACGGACACGGCGGTTGCCGAGGTTGTCGATGTCGTCGATTTCGCCCTTGCCGTCGCGCAGGTCGACCAGCATCTTGACCACGGCCAGGATGTCGTCCTTGCGCAGAACGCGCATGGTGTCCGGAGCGTCGAGGTCGAGACGCATGTTCATCTTGACGCGGCCGACCGCAGACAGGTCGTAACGTTCGGCGTCGAAGAACAGCGACTGGAACATGGCCTCGGCCGATTCCATGGTCGGCGGCTCACCCGGACGCATGACGCGGTAGATGTCGAACAGAGCGTCCTGACGGTTCTCGTTCTTGTCAGCGGCCAGCGTGTTGCGGATGTAGGCGCCGACATTGATGTGGTCGATGCCGAGAACCGGGATTTCGGTGAAGCCGGCGTCGAGGATGACCGGGAGGGTCTTCTCGTCGATTTCGTCACCCGCTTCGAGGTAGATCGCACCCGTTTCCAGGTCGACGACGTCTTCGGCGAGGTAGGAGCCGTAGAGATCCTCGTCGGTGGCCTTGAGAGCCTTCAGGCCCTTGTCCTTCAGCTGCTTCAGGAGACGCGGGGTCAGCTTCTTGCCGGCCTCGACAACCACTTCGCCGGTGTCGGCGTCGATCATCTCGGAAATGGCCTTGGAGCCCTTCAACGCATCCGGCTGGAAGGGAACGCGCCAACCGTCGCCGTCACGCTCGAAGATGTCCTTCGAGTAGAAGGTCGACAGGATTTCTTCGCCGTCCATGCCGAGCGCCATCAGCAGCGAGGTGACCGGCAGCTTGCGGCGGCGGTCGATACGCGCGTAGACAACATCCTTGGCGTCGAACTCGATGTCGAGCCAGGAGCCGCGATACGGAATGACGCGGGCAGCAAACAGCAGCTTGCCCGAAGAATGGCTCTTGCCCTTGTCGTGGTCGAAGAACACGCCCGGCGAACGGTGCATCTGGGAAACGATGACGCGCTCGGTGCCGTTGACGATGAACGTGCCGTTGTTGGTCATGAGCGGCATGTCGCCCATGTAGACGGACTGTTCCTTGATGTCCTTGATCGACTTGGCGCCGGTATCCTCGTCAATATCGAACACGATGAGGCGCAGCGTCACCTTCAGCGGCGCAGCATAGGTCAGGTCGCGCTGACGGCACTCGTCGACGTCGAACTTCGGCTGTTCGAATTCGTAGGACACGAATTCCAGCATCGACGCACCGGAGAAATCGGTGATCGGGAAAACGGACTTGAAAACGGACTGCAGTCCCTCGTCAGGACGGCCGCCCTTGGGCTCGTCGACCATGAGGAACTGATCATAAGACGCCTTCTGGACCTCGATGAGGTTCGGCATCTCTGCTACTTCGGGGATCTTACCAAAAAACTTGCGTACGCGCCTACGACCGTTAAACGAAAGGGTCTGAGCCATCGTCGCTCCTTCAATCTTTTTGCATCCGGGCCTGCAACGAACGGATCACCGCTGGCCAGGCGGCTCCGTCGACATGGGTCAGTTCAATCTCGTAGCACTCCTGAACTCCGCATGGCCGGATTGCCATGCCCTTCAGTGCGCTACTATGCTCTTGAAGAGCCCATTACCCAAAAGCCGATTTCACCCGGCTTTTGGGTAATGGAATTCAATAGCGTAAACGGGAAGCGGCACGAGGCCGCTTCCCGAAGCAATCCGAAGATTACTTGACTTCGACCTTAGCGCCGGCGTCTTCCAGCTTCTTCTTGAGGTCAGCAGCTTCGCCCTTGGAAACAGCTTCCTTGACAGCCTTCGGAGCGCCTTCGACCAGGTCCTTGGCTTCCTTGAGGCCCAGGCCGGTGATGGCGCGGACTTCCTTGATGACGTTGATCTTGTTGGCGCCGGCGTCGGCGAGGATCACGTCAAATTCGGTCTTTTCTTCTTCAGCAGCAGCAGCAGCGCCAGCACCACCAGCAGCGGCAGCAACAGCAACCGGAGCAGCGGCGGAAACGCCCCACTTTTCTTCGAGCATCTTGGACAGCTCAGCCGCTTCGAGAACGGTCAGAGAGGAGAGGTCTTCTACGATCTTTGCGAGATCAGCCATTTTAAAGTTCCTTTGTTCGGTTCGAACTGGTTTGTTTGATTACAGCAAAAAACCGCCTTAAGCGGCTTCGTCCTTCGAGGCGTAAGCCGAGAACACGCGGGCGAGCTGAGCTGCCGGTGCCTGTACAACGCCTGCGATACGGGTAGCCGGGGTCTGGATCATGCCCACCAGCTTCGCACGCAGCTCGTCCAGCGAAGGCAGGGTCGCAAGCGACTTCACACCTTCGGCGTCGAGAGAGGTTGCACCCATGGCGCCACCGAGGACGACGAGCTTGTCGTTGCCCTTGGCGAAATCCATGACGACTTTCGGAGCCGTGATCGGGTCAACGCTGTATGCAATCAGCGTCTGTCCGGTGAAGAGATTGGACATCTCTTCCGACTCGGTACCCTGAAGGGCAATTTTGGCCAGACGGTTTTTCGCGACCTTGACGGTGCCGCCGGCTGCGCGCATCTTCGAACGGAAGTCGTTCATCTGCGCAACCGTGATACCGGCATAGTGGGCTACGACAACCGAGCCAGAAGCCTTGAAGACTTCGTTCAGTTCCGCAACGAATTCGCGCTTTTCCGCTTTTTCCACTGCCTATCTCCAGTTGGCAGGCCTCAAATACTCAAGAGCCTGCCGGGTTTGCCTTTGCCTCAAGGGATCCGTTTCAAATGGATCCCGAGCGACGCTTGAGGATCCTGCCCCCTCGCGCTCCCAACTGTCAGGCTGGCAGGCACAAGGCACACTAGGTTCGAACCGCAACAGTGAAGTACGGTCTCACCCGTCTCATGCAGGCAAAGTGATTAAGGTATAACCACCTGCAATCTCGGACAGGAGCTCCGGGTTGCCCCGGATATTCCGGCCCGCGAGCGGACCGGAAATTCTTTTGAAGTGCGGCTCTATAAAGCAGAGCCGCGCAAATATCAATCAGGCGGACGCGAGAAGCGTGCCAACCTCGATCTTGACGCCCGGACCCATGGTCGAGGACAGGGCTACGCGCTTGACGTAGTTGCCCTTGGCGCCTGCCGGCTTGGCCTTGATGACGGCATCAGCGAAAGCGCGGATGTTTTCTTCAAGTGCCTTGGCATCGAACGAAGCCTTGCCAACGCCAGCCTGGATGATACCGGCCTTTTCGACGCGGAACTCGACTGCGCCGCCCTTGGAGGCTTCGACAGCGGCCTTGACGTCCATGGTCACGGTACCGACCTTCGGGTTCGGCATCATGCCACGCGGGCCGAGAACCTTGCCGAGACGGCCGACGAGCGGCATCATGTCCGGGGTCGCAATGCAGCGATCGAAATCGATCTTGCCGCCCTGGACGATTTCAACGAGGTCTTCCGCACCGACGACGTCTGCGCCGGCTGCCTTGGCTTCGTCAGCCTTGGCGCCACGTGCGAACACGGCGACGCGAACCGTACGGCCGGTGCCGTTCGGCAGATTGACAACGCCGCGGACCATCTGGTCGGCATGGCGCGGGTCGACGCCGAGGTTCATCGCAACTTCGATGGTTTCATCGAACTTGGCAACGGCACGTTCCTTGACCATGGCGATGGCATCGCTCAGGCCGTAGAGCTTCGTCGGATCGACACCTTCACGGGTCTTCTGAATACGCTTTGCAATCTTCGCCATGATATTAGCCCACAACCTGCAGGCCCATGGCGCGGGCGGAGCCCTCGACCATTGCCATTGCGCCTTCGATATCGGCCGCGTTGAGGTCCTTCATCTTGGCCTCTGCGATCGAGCGAACCTGGTCCTTCGAGATCGAGCCGGCAGATGCCTTGCCCGGGGTCTTCGAACCGCTCTTGATCTTCGCTTCCTTCTTGAGGAAGTAGGAGACCGGCGGCTGCTTCATGATGAAGGTGAACGACTTGTCCTGGTAATAGGTGATGACGACCGGGATCGGCATGCCCTTTTCCATTTCCTGCGTGGCGGCGTTGAACGCCTTGCAGAATTCCATGATATTGATGCCACGCTGACCAAGTGCGGGACCGATCGGCGGGGACGGGTTTGCCGAACCTGCCGAGACCTGCAGCTTGAGCTGGCCTGCAACTTTCTTAGCCATTTCTCTGCCTTTCCAAAAACGGGCCGGTTTCCCGGACCCTTCGATGCCAGACCCGTTGATGGCCTGGCGGCTGCGGTTGCGTGGTGCGGATCAATGAGTGCCGGCTTAGAGCACCCTCACCTTCCACGCGGATTGACGAGCGAACCCGCCGCGATCAGACCTTCTCGACCTGACCGTATTCCAGTTCGACCGGGGTCGCGCGACCGAAGATGGAAACTTCCACCTTGAGGCGCGAACGCTCCTCGTCGACATCCTGAACGACGCCGTTGAACGAGGCGAACGGACCGTCGGAGACGCGCACCTGCTCGCCGATCTCGAAGGAGACGGACGACTTCGGGCGCTCGACGCCCTCCTGGACCTGGCCGAGAATGCGATCGGCCTCATAGTCGGGAATCGGAACCGGCTTGGAGTCGGAACCGAGGAAGCCCGTAACCTTCGGGGTATTCTTGATGAGGTGATAGGCCTCATCCGTCAGGTTGGCGCGCACCAGCACGTAACCCGGGAAAAACTTGCGCTCCGAATCGACCTTGCGGCCGCGGCGCACCTCGACGACCTTTTCGGTCGGAACGAGGATCTTTTCGAAGAGATGATCGAGACCCTTCTGACGGGCCTTGTTCTCGATATCCTCGGCGACCTTCTTCTCGAAATTCGAATATGCGTGGACGATATACCAGCGCGCTGCCATGACTGCCTCTCCGTCCGACTTAGTTACCAACATTCAGCACAAGGCCGAGTATCCAGCTGATCAGCTGATCCGAGGCGAAGAAAAACAGCGCGGCCAGGATCACCATAACCAGAACCATCACCGTGGAGATCATCGTCTCGCGGCGTGACGGCCAGGTAACCTTTTGCGTCTCGGACCGGACCTGACGCAAAAATGTAAATGGATTTGCTTTGGATGCCATTGACTGCTCACGCGCTTACGACGCGTAAAGCCAGCCCTGCCAGCCCCACGCGCCGCGTGTCTGTTTTTGCCTACATAAACACTCTGCCCTCAATTAACAAGAGCATTTCGAGCGTTTAGCGAAAGTGCCATCGTGCCGGCCAAGTCGCGCTTACGCGCCAGGACCTTCATAAAATGGCAGGGGCAGAGGGGCTCGAACCCCCGACCTGCGGTTTTGGAGACCGCCGCTCTACCAACTGAGCTATACCCCTACAATCGAAATCCGGCGACACAATCATCACCCGATCAGGACCGTGGGCGGTTCATATTGAAGTTGTCGGAGGATGACAAGCAGGTTTGCGCTTTTTGTTCGACATTTTTTGCTGACAACAACGAACACCGAACCGGGCCTCCACCCTCCGCCGCAATCAGATGTCGATCAGCCCCATATCCGCAATTTTCCTGAGATTCTCGAGCTTCGGCCGGACAGGGCCATTCTTGGTGACGCGCGGGCGGATATGATACATGGCGCCCTCCTCCAGATTGGGCCACCAGCTCGACATCGCCCACTTCTCTCCCCCCGGCAGGATGCCGCCATGGAAACGGTTGTGGCGTGCCAGCTGGTGCATGACGCCCTCGTCCTCCAGCTCGCCGGCGGAGTATCTCGAGAGCTCGACCAGATCGAGCTTCGACCTGAAGGTCTGCCGGTGCCAGCGGTCCAGCTTCCACAGAGAGCCATTCCAGTAAGGGTAACGCCAATGGACGAGCCCGCTGAACTTGCGCAAATGCCGCCATTTCAAGCGGCGCTGGGAATATCCCGAAACACCGATGCCGGGCTGATCGAAAAGGCTTTCCTGCAGGCCCTTGCGCACGAACATGTCCATGTCGAGCATGACCACGACATCGTACGCATCGAATCGTTCATCCAGCATGGCAAGTTTCTGCATGGGAGCGGAAAGCCCCTCTGCGAACACGTTGCCTTCAAGAAAGAGGTAGTCCGCTGCTTCCCGCTTGGCAAAGTCCTGGATGTTCCGCATGGACAACAGTTCCAGCTCTCCCGGCGTGCCGGTGTAGTGCTGCAGAATAAGTCGTTTCATCCAGTGGCATCCGTTTTGTGCAATTGTTCTCTCAAACTTGGTGTCATATCAGGGTCAGGGAAAGTCAACCATCTGCGGGGTGCATTTGCCGTTTTCAACCGGTGAGAGCCGGCCAAGCGGCTTACACTTCCGGAATGAAGCGCCTCAAGTCAGGCGCCAGTGGCCATTTCCCGGCACTACCACCGGCGACTATAGGAAAGCCGCATGCTCATGTCCGGCTCGGCGTCGGTCTGTTGCGCCAGGCGCTGGATGTCGGTCAATGCCGCCGTAAACGTCCAGTGGGTCGTCAATCGGCTTTCCATCCTGAGGCTTGCGCTACAGGTCTGCGCGGGGAGAGCGGCGGCGACCGAGGCGATCGCCTTCACCCTCCAGTCCGGCAGACTGACGCCGAAGGATTGCCGTGCGTCAACCGAATCGTCCCCTGCCCTGCCCATTCGCGCCGTAACGGATCGCGAGCTGGTCAGCGTAACGTAGGGCGTTGCGACCCAGCTGGCCGAATCATAGTAGCGCAGCGATGCCGCCTGCAGGAGCGACTGGCCCTGGTCATCGCCATAAAGGCGGGCCTGCAGCTGTAGATCGTGATTCTCGACGACGTTGTGAACGTCGCGAAGCTTGATATCGGCCCATAGCGCCACCGGAACCGCCTCAATGTTGCCGCCCGCATCGGCCTTGACCTGCATTTCCGCTCCGGTCGCGGGCTGAAACGTGGCAGGCCAGCGGACCCCGGTGCGAAACTTATATGAATTCTCGTCCGTCTTCGTCGCCGACCAGATGATCCGGCTGCCATCCATGGCGGATGCGCTCGCCGGCGACAAGGCCGCCAGCATCACGCACAGGACAAGACTATTCCGGCAAAGGACAAACATCGACACATCATCTTGATCGGCAAGGAGAGGCGGCGCTCGATACGGAGCGGCGCGGCGAACCACATACAGGTTCACCCATCAAGGTTGCATGATGGTTAACGAAGGATCAATCGCGGGATGTTGCCACTCCCGCGATCGAGGCGGACAAAACGGTCAAGCGTTACACGGCTGCATCAGCCGCCGACATACTTGCGCCAGTTGTGCTGCTCCTTGAAGCCCAGGACTTCGCGGATCTTGCGGTTGGAGATGACGGCCTCATCGGCGCCCATCTCGCGCTTGAACGGGGTGTTCGGGAAGAACCGGGCTGCTAGTTGCTGCGTCGTCAGGTCGGCCGTCACGGTGTCGTTCGTGGCGTTGAAGACCTGGAAGCCGAGGCCGTCCTTCTTGATGCAAAGATCGACGATCTGGGCGAGGTCGCGTGCGTCGATATAGCACCAGGCGTTGCGTATGCGGGTCTCCGGCTTCTCGACGAAGCCCGGGAAGCGGTCGTACTCGTTCGGCTCGATCACATTGCCGATCCTCAGCGCATAGATGTCGGCGCCGGTGCGTTCGGAAAAGGCGCGGGCCGTCTTCTCGTTGACGACCTTGGAGAGCCCGTAGCTGTCCATCGGATCGACATCATACTCCTCGTCGAGCGGCAGGTAGTGCGGCTCGCGATCCCCTTCGGCAAAGCAGATGCCGTAGGTGGTCTCGCTGGAGGCGATAATGACCTTGCGGACGCCGAGCTTCACCGCCGCCTCGATGATATTATAAGTGCCCATCACATTGACCCGAAACGTCTCGTTGTCGGGCTTGATGAGGATGCGCGGGATGGCGGCGAAATGCACCACGGCGTCGAAGGGCTGCACGCCCTTGCCCGATTCGAGATCGGGGAAATCTCGATGCATGGAGAGCGCGTTGAAGACCTGGCCGGAGTCGGCGATATCGACGATCAGGTTGGTCACGCCGGGACAGTCCAGCGGTACGAGATCGATATTGTGCACCTCATAGCCCGCCTCGATCAGCCACGGCACGACATGCCGACCCGCCTTGCCAGAACCACCGGTGAACAGAATGCGCTTTTTCATGAATATCCTCCTCGAATGTCAGCCCTCTACATAGAAGACAAACGACGCGAAGGAAGAGCCTGTTTGAGGATCAGCCCAACAAATGTGATCCGATCCACCGTCGGCAAGGCGGCGCCGCACATGCGCACTCGCCCGATCAGGGCTTGCGGCAGATCACCTGGATCGGATGCGTCCGCCCCTCGGCAATGTTGCGGGCGGCGTTGGCGATCTTCGCCGGTGCCCCCTCGCCCAGCAGGAGCTGGACACCGAAGGACGGCAACTCTCCGCGCCGGGCAAGTTCCATCGCCCTGTTGTAGCCCGCGAGATATTTCTCGCCGGTATCGACCAGCTGAAAATCGGTGAAGCCCGCCTGGCCCAGATGCCGCAAGGTCTCTTCCGGGATCATCAGAAAGGCGCCGCTGCCGTCGTCCGACCAGGGGCACGGGTAATGCGGCGACCCGGTCGGTCCGAGGCCGTGCTCTGTCAGGGCGAAGAAGGCGCCGGGTTTGAGGACACGAAAGGCCTCGGAGAAGAAGCGGTCGCGATCGGCGATGTTCATCGTCACATGCTGCGAATAGCCGCCATCGAACTGATAGTCGCCGTAGGGCAAAGCCTGCGCATCCCCGACCTCGAGATGGACCGCATCCTGCATGCCGAGGAGCGCGGTCAGCCTGTTGGCGGCGTCAATGAAAGGCCCGGTGATGTCGATGCCACTCACTTTGCATCCGAACCGTTTGGCGATGTAACGCGCCGGGCCGCCAACGCCACAGCCAATATCGACGAGATGGTCGCCGGCTTTGATCGGCAATGCATCCGCCAATTCGACGGTGGCTGGAAAGCCGCGTGCGTGAAGATGGTCGACGGAGGACAACTGCTCGATCGTCACCGTCTCCGGCGATATTGAAGAGGCCTTCATCGCATCGATGATACGGCCATAGACATCGCCACTGCCCCAATGCTCTGAAATCGACGTGTTCATCGCCGCTGCTCCCCCCAACCGCATTGGGCCAGCATATTAACTCTGCCGGAGAAAACTGGCGAATCGAATTTTGAGACAAGCTCTCGCCAACAGACGGGTCTTTCCCCGACGCCCCCGCCAGTGCTGGATCAGCTTTTCTGCAAGGCCAGATGCACTCCGAGACCCACCAGCATGGCACCACCGGCACGCCGCGCCATCAGTTGCACGCGTCCGCTTCTGCGAAGCCGGGCAACCAGGTCGCCGGCGATTCCCACGCAAACGATATCAGCCGACGAAAAGATGAGGTTCACCATCGTGCCCAGGATCGTCAGTTGCAACCAGATGGGAAAGGACGCCGCGGCGTCGACAAATTGCGGCAGGAAGGCCAGGAAGAACAGTGCAGTTTTCGGGTTCAACACCTCGATCGCGACGCTTTGCATGAATGCCTGCCGGCCGGTCCTCAGGTTAGCCTCGGGAATATCGACACCGGAACCCGCCTTGGCGCGGAGGAAGCAGACACCGAGCCAGACAAGATAGAGAGCACCGGCGAGCTTGACGGCGACATAGAGCGGTGGAACCGCATGAAACAGAATGGACAGGCCTGCGGCGGAGGCGGCGACATGCACGTAGCCGCCAAGGTGGATGCCAAGAGCGGCCATGAGGCCTGCAAACCGTCCGCGGGCAACGGTCTGCGCCGCTGCGTAAAGCATGGCCGGCCCCGGCAGATAGGCGAATGCCAGCGTTGTCAGGAAGAAGGCGATGAGAATGTCCGATGACGGCATGGCATGCCCCTCTTGCGATCCGACCCAAGCTGTCCACAACTGAAGACAGCTAATCCTGGAAAACGCAAGCCGGATATAAACAGCGGTCCGCCACCAGTCCGTCCAGGGTGCCTGCACATCATGAAAAAAGCCCCGCCGTTGCCGGCGGGGCTCTTCTTGTTCCCGTTCGGGATTCAGTAGCTATCGATTGTTACTCGACGATCGAAGCGACGATGCCGGCGCCGACGGTGCGGCCGCCTTCGCGGATAGCGAAGCGCAGCTTTTCTTCCATCGCGATCGGAACGATCAGCTCGACGTCAACGGTGACGTTGTCGCCAGGCATGACCATTTCCGTGCCTTCCGGAAGCGTCACGATGCCCGTCACGTCCGTCGTGCGGAAGTAGAACTGCGGACGGTAGTTCGTGAAGAACGGCGTATGACGGCCGCCTTCTTCCTTCGTCAGGATATAGGCTTCGGCCTTGAACTTGCGGTGCGGCTTGACAGAACCCGGCTTGCACAGGATCTGGCCACGCTCGACGCCGTTACGGTCGACACCGCGAAGCAGCGCGCCGATGTTGTCGCCGGCCTGGCCCTGGTCGAGCAGCTTGCGGAACATTTCAACGCCCGTGCAGGTCGTCTTCGTCGTCGGCTTGATGCCAACGATTTCGATTTCTTCGCCAACCTTGACGATACCGCGCTCGACGCGGCCGGTCACAACCGTACCACGGCCCGAGATCGAAAACACGTCTTCGATCGGCATCAGGAACGGCTGGTCGATCGGACGCTCAGGCGTCGGGATGTAGCTGTCGACAGCTTCCATCAGGGCGCGGATCGCGTCTTCGCCGATCTTCTTGTCGGAATCTTCGAGAGCGGCCAGAGCCGAACCCTTGACGATCGGAATGTCGTCGCCCGGGAAGTCGTAGGACGACAGAAGTTCGCGAACTTCCAGCTCGACGAGCTCGAGGAGCTCTTCGTCGTCGACCTGGTCGACCTTGTTCAAGAACACGACGATTGCCGGAACGCCAACCTGACGGGCGAGCAGGATGTGCTCGCGGGTCTGCGGCATCGGGCCGTCGGCAGCCGAGCAAACCAGGATCGCGCCGTCCATCTGGGCAGCACCGGTGATCATGTTCTTGACGTAGTCGGCGTGGCCGGGGCAGTCAACGTGGGCGTAGTGACGGTTGGCCGTCTCGTACTCGACGTGTGCCGTCGAGATGGTGATGCCACGCGCCTTTTCTTCCGGAGCAGCGTCGATCTGGTCGTACGCCTTGAACTCGCCGAAGAACTTCGTGATCGCTGCCGTCAGCGACGTCTTGCCGTGGTCAACGTGACCAATCGTGCCAATGTTTACGTGAGGCTTGTTGCGCTCAAACTTGCTCTTTGCCATTTGATTTCTTCCTGTGAACGTCAGATGGTAGTTGCCGGCCAGCCGGATTAGTGCCGCCGTTTAAGGCTTTCGCACGCATTGCGCAAGACCAAATTGCGGGCACGTCCCACGAAATGGAATTTGTGGCGAATATTGTTCCGCGAACAGGGCGCGGCGCGGAGGGCGTGTGCCGGGAAATTGCCATACAAAGGCAAAAACAATCCCTTGCTGCAATAGATTAAACCAATGCTTCAAGGCAGTTCTGAAAGTGGAGCGGGTAGCGGGAATCGAACCCGCGTATTCAGCTTGGAAGGCTGCTGCTCTACCATTGAGCTATACCCGCGGCGATCGATCATTTGACGGTCCTGATGGTGGAGGGAGTTGGATTTGAACCAACGTAGGCTAAGCCAACGGATTTACAGTCCGTCCCCTTTAACCACTCGGGCATCCCTCCAGTATCAGTCCGGATCAAGCGACCAAGCTTTTGAAGCTTACGGGGTTTTTGCCGCCCCGCAATCTGCGCCGGGTATATGACCGCCCGTTTCGCGTCTGTCAACACGGTCCGATCAGAAAAATTCGATTTTCTGATCGGAGCCCACAGGCATCGGCCGAGGGGCCGGATGATCGTCCGGCCGAGCCGGCAATGCGATCAGCCCGGATGGCCGACCGATGCCAGCTGGGTGGCCTCCTCCGGACGCAGACGGGGAAACAGCGTGAGTGCGGTTGCGAGGCCGGCACCGCCACAGACGGCCATGACAGCGAAGAGCGGCATCGCCGTGCCATCGGCAAGCAGGCCGAGGACGGCGCCGGACAGCGCACCGCCGCCAAATCCCATCGCCCCGATCAATGCGGCCGCCGCGCCGGGATTTGCCCCCTGCTCTTCCATGGCCAGCACGTTGCAGTTCGGCAGGATCGCCCCCATGCTGAAGACGAAGAGGAACATCAGGATGCTGACGGCAACGAGGTCCGCCAGACCGGCCAGTTGCAACAGCACCAGCGCGGCCGCGCTCACAAGATTGAGGGCCGCCGCCATCTTGACCATGAAGCGCGCCGATGTCCGGGCAACGAGTTTCGAGTTGACCTGAACGCCGACAGCGAGACCGACGGCGTTGACGGCGAAGAGCATCGAGAAGTGCAGCGGCGTCATGCCATAGACGCTGACGAAGACGCTTGCCGCGCCGGCGATATAGGCGAAGAAACCGCCCTGGAGAAATGCGAAGGGCACGGCATAGCCGAAGAAGCTCCTCTGCGTGAGGATGATCCCATAGTTGCGCATGACCTTCAGCGGATGGGCGCTGGTGCGATCTTCCTTCTTGCGCGTTTCTGGAAGCTTGAGCGCGATCAGAAGCGCTGCCGCGACGGCAAGAATGGCGAGAACGACAAAGATCATCTCCCAATAGCTCAGACGCAGCACCAGACTGCCGGCCATCGGCGCAATGATTGGTGCGAGACCGCTGACCAGCGAAATCATGCCCATCATGCGCACGGCTTCGAGGCCGGAAAACATGTCGCGCGCGACCGACATGGCGACCACCATGCCCACCGATCCGGCAATGCCCTGGAGAAAGCGGAAGGCCATCAACTGGGCGGGATCGACCGACATGGCACAGCCGAGCGAGGCCAGCGCGAACACGGCCAGCGCGGTCAGCGACGAGGTCTTGCGGCCGAAGCGGTCGGAAACCGGGCCCCAGAAGAGCTGGCCCAGCGTGAAGCCCGCGAAGAAGCTCATCACGCTCATCTGGATTTCCCCCTCACCCACCGCGAGGCTGCGGGCGATCGTGGGGATGGCGGCGACATACATGTCGATTGCGAGAGGACCGAATGCGGTCAGCGTCCCCAGGCATATGGCGATTGCGATATGATTTTTGTCGGACATGACTGAAACTTTCTTCCAATAATTCAGAAACGGTGGCGTATGCAAAATCTTTCGATTGCATTTGGAAACGATATCGTTTCTTATTTGTCAAGCAGATTCCGGGAAGAGGACCGAAATGAGCGGAGAAATCGCAAAAAAAAGGCCGGCGGCAGGGCGCCCACCGGTGTTGACGAGCGAGGAACGGCGGGCGCGCATATTGGCGGCGGCGGAGAAGACCTTCATGACGTCCGGCTACGGACGGGCGACAATGGAGGAGATCGCACGCAACAGCGGCATGTCGAAGAAGACGCTCTACCAGTTCTTCAGCGACAAGGCGCAGATCTTCGAGGCACTGGTCGAGGCGCAGGACCTGCCGCCACGGCTGGAGATGCCGGCCGAAACAGGCAGGGATGACCTCACGGAGACCCTGCGGCGCGGTCTCGTCCAATTCGCCTCCTATGTGCTGTCGGGGCCGCAGATAGCGCTGACCCGGCTGGTCATTTCCGAGGCCAGCCACCATCCAGAGATGTCCCGGTTGTTTTTCGGGATATGCGTCGAGCGCGGGCGACGGCAGATCGCCGAATTCATCGGACATTTCCAGAAACAGGGGCTCCTGGCCGCGACGGTCGATGCAGAAACGCTCGCGGATGTTCTGGTCGGCGGCACCTTTGCCATGTCGCATCTCAGCCAACTGATGATGGGGAACAGCGATGTCGGGATCTCCACGCGGACGCTGGAACGGGACATCGGCCTGCGGCTGAATGCGCTGCTGCAGGGGTTCCTGCCCGAAACCGGACCCCGCTAATTTCGGCAGTTCCGCATCTTCACGCCGCCTGCGGGCGCCGCTATAAGGCGGCATGAGCAAAGACAGAAACGACGACCGGTCCGCCAGGGACAGCCATTACGCCAGCCTGCGCCGCCAGCATCGCGACAAGAAGCGCGAGCGGGGCGAGATCCCGACGCCATCGCCGAAGGATCGCCGCCAGGCGGCCGCTGCGCAATGGTCGCCCCCTTCCCTGCAGCCGGACCAGGTGTTCCTCTACGGCTTGCACACGGTGCGCGCCGCGCTGGACAATCCGGCCCGCACGCTGATCAAGCTATCGGTCACGCAGAATGCGCTTGCCCGTCTCGAAATCGACGACCCGGGCGCACTTCGCTGCCCGGTCGAGATCGTCCAGCCGTCGGACATTGACAAGATGCTTGGGCCCGATGCCATCCACCAGGGCGTGATGCTGGAGACGCGGCCGCTGCCGGTGCGCAAGCTGGAAGCGCTGAAGGAAAGCCCACTCATCCTCGTCCTCGATCAGGTGACAGATCCGCACAATGTCGGCGCCATCATGCGTTCGGCCGTGGCATTTGCCGCCGGTGCGGTCATCACCACGCAGCGCCATTCGCCGACCGAATCGGGCGTGCTTGCCAAATCGGCATCCGGCGCGCTGGAGATGATCCCCTACATTCAGGTCACCAATCTCGCCGACGCGCTCGGCGAACTGCACAAGCTCGGCTTCTTCGCGATCGGCCTCGATTCGGAAGGACCAGCGGCCATCGAGGGCACCTTCTCCGGCGAGAAGATCGCCCTCGTTCTGGGGTCGGAAGGCAAGGGTCTCAGGCAGAAGACGCGCGAGACCGTGAGCGCACTCGCAAGGCTGGACATGCCCGGCGAGATCAAGTCGCTCAATGTTTCGAACGCCGCGGCAATCGCGCTCTATGCCACGAGGCAGTTTTTGCTATCCTCCAAAGGATGATTCTCGTCTTTTCCGATCTCGACGGAACACTTTTGGACCATGAGACCTATTCCTTCGACGCGGCACGGCCCGCGCTCGAGCGGTTTCGTGACAAGGGTATTCCGCTGATCCTCGCCTCCAGCAAGACCGAGGCCGAAATGCTGCCGATCGCCGAGGCGATGGGCATCGACTATCCGCTGATCGTCGAGAATGGTGCCGGAATCGCCCGCCATCCCGCCGCGACCACACATCAGACGGATGACACCTACGCGAAGATCCGCAGCGTCCTTGCCGCATTGCCGACGGAACTCAAAGGCCTGTTTGCGAGTTTCGGTGACTGGGATGCCGAAACCGTCAGCGAACGGACCGGTCTTCCCATCGAAAGCGCCAGGCTCGCCAGAATGCGCCGCTTTTCCGAACCGGGTCTCTGGTCCGGGACCGAGGAGCAGAAGGAAGCCTTCAAGGCGCTGCTGAATGACGAGGGGTTGATGGCGGTTCAGGGCGGGCGCTTCTTCACGATCATGCCAAAGACATCGAAAGCCGAGCGCATGCGCGCGCTTGCAGACTGGTACGCCGAGACAAGCGGCAGCGCCGTCCGGACGATCGCGCTCGGCGATGCGCAGAACGATGTGGCGATGATCGAGGCGGCCGATACCGGCGTCATTGTCGCCAATCCGGCGCATGCGCCCCTTCCGCCTCTGGCGGGAGAGGCGGACGGACGCATTCTGAGAACGACAAAACCCGGCCCGCAGGGCTGGAATGACATAATTCTGCAAATCATCGGTCCGTAAAACGACAGGATCGAACCGACACGGGACAACAAAGGGGACAGGCGTTGGCGGATTTTCATCAGAACGGCGTGGTGGCGACGCTCCACAATTTTCGCGAACGCAGCACCGCCGAGATCGAAAAGGACCTCGAACTTTTTTCCAAGGTCCGGCCGATCACCCTGATCCTGCCCTCGCTTTATTCGGAACTGGAAGCGCCGGCACTGGAAAAGATCGTCGATGAGCTTTCCGGGGCGAACTACATTTCCTCGATCGTCATCGGCCTCGATCAGGCGACGCGCGAACAGTATCTGCATGCCCGCGAGTATTTCTCCCGCCTGCCGCAGGAGCACCACATCCTCTGGAACGACGGCGCGCGGCTGAGGGCCGTCGACGAACGGCTGGCCGAGGCCAATCTGGCGCCCGACCAGCCCGGCAAGGGCCGCAATGTCTGGTATTGCATCGGCTTCGTGCTCGGCCAGCGCAATGCCGGCGTGGTGGCGCTGCACGATTGCGATATCGTCACCTACAAGCGCGACATGCTCGCCCGCCTCGTCTATCCGGTCACCAATCCCGGCTTCCCCTACGTCTTTTCCAAGGGCTACTATCCGCGCATCGCCGATGGTTCGCTGAACGGACGTGTGACGCGCCTTCTGGTGACGCCGCTGCTGCTCAGCCTGGAACGCGTGCTCGGGCATCATCCCTATATCGACTACCTGAAGGCCTTCCGCTATCCGCTCGCCGGCGAGTTCGCCATGCGCTCGCACATTCTCGCCGACATCCGGATTCCGTCCGACTGGGGACTGGAAATCGGCGTGCTTTCCGAGCTGTGGCGTAACTATTCGAACACGGCGATCTGCCAGGTCGACATCGCCGACCGCTACGACCACAAGCACCAGCCGCTGTCGCCGGAGGATGCGGCCAAGGGGCTGTCGCGCATGTCGATCGACATCTGCAAGGCGGTATTGCGGAAGCTTGCGACCGACGGCGTCGTCTTCAGCCACGAAACGCTGCGGACGCTCAAGGCCACCTATTACCGCACGGCGCTCGATCTCGTGGAGATCTACCACAACGACGCCAAGATGAACGGCTTCTCGACGGACCGGCACAAGGAAGAGCAAGGTGTCGAACTGTTCGCCGCCAATCTCGTCGAGGCCGGCAACATCTTCCTCGAATATCCGAACGCGACGCCTTTCATGCCGAGCTGGAACCGCGTGCAGAGCGCTCTGCCCGGCATTTTCGAGGAAATCCAGGCGGCCGTGCGCCGCGATGCAGAGGACGCCGGCAAGTAGTCACCGGGCGAACGCCGGAGGCGCATCACCTCTTGGTGACATTCATGCCGGAAGTCCGGGGCGAAAGCGTCCGAGGGCGACATAGCCGAGCAGCAGGAACACCACGAGGACCAGGCCTTGGGTGATGGCGAAGGGCGGTTCGTTGCCGGCGGGCGCCAGCGCATGCAAGGGCGGCACCTTCTGAAAGGCCTGAACGATCAGCACGAAGACGTTGAAATAGAGCGACGCGACCGCGCATGCGACAAATACGGGCCGCGAACGTCCCGACAGACCGAGGCGGTAATAGGCGAGCATGGCGACGAGCAGCAGGACTGTCGTCAGGATGCCGACCGCAATCGCCGGGGTGAAGCCGTGAAAGGGAAACAGGAAGCCCGTGACGGTGGTCGCCAGCGTCATGCCAAGGAAGATGGCCGTCATCCGCGCCGCCCTGTCGCCATGGATCCAGCGATTGAGCGCGATGAGACCGGCGACGATGCCGATCAGGCTCAAGATGACATGAAACAATGTGAACAGTGCCAGACCCGACATGAGAACGCCCCCGCGCTTTCGAACGCCGGACCCAAACCCGGCGACGACGGTTTCAGAAAATTCATTCAATGCAAGTGTCAAAGAGAACCGGCAGAAATCCGGGCATGTCACGCCATCAGACAGTCAATTCAATGCAGGCGATGGCCAGGCGCTCTGGCTGAAACCATGGTCGACCGGCTGCAGTTGCGTCATCGGGCAGCCATCCTGAATTTTCTGCCAGGACGTATTGTTCAGCACCATTTCGCAGCGCGCCAGATAGGCGGTGTCATTGATGCGTATGCAGGTCACCTGCCCAAGGGAAAGTTTCGTTCCGTCCTTGATGCTGCAGGTGCAATCGGCAAAGGCCGGCGCAGCAACAGAGCCCGCGGCCAGGAGGATCATGGCCGAGCCCGCTCTGGTCAGTCCATGGGGCAAATTCCAGCTCATGCGGCGATGATACGCCGATCCTGACAAATGTAAATCTTGAGTTGCCTCGAAACCGTCGCACTCTACCGCCTGCCCAAAATGCAGGCGGCGATCGTCATGCCGCGGGATCGACACCGTGTGCCGGTTCTGTGGCGTTGCGGGCGACAATCCTCTGCCGGACGAGCGCCATCAGTCCGGTCGCCAACAGGCAGTAGACGCCCATGGCAGCGATCTGGAACGGATAGTAGACGCCGAAATCGATCAGGTAGCCGGTAATCCCCGGACCCATCGCCGTGCCGAATACGGTGAGCGCGATGATGATCGAGCGGATACCGCCGAGATGTTTGAGCCCATAGACCTCGGGCCAGAGCGCGCCCAGGAGCGTGCCGGCGACGCCGTTGGAGATGCCGAGCAGGCACATGAAGGCGAACGCGCTCCATTCGCCACTAAACGCCGCCAGAACCGCACAGGCGCAGGCCATCGGCAGCAGGAAGTATGGCATCAGATCGACGGCCGAGAACTTGTCGATCAGCTGGCCGGTGATGAGGGCTGCGACGACGCAGGAGGCCGACGAAAAGACGAAGGCGCCGGCAAACACGGTAAGCGACCAGCCGCGAAGCTCCACCAAATAGACCTGATGGAAGAAGATCGTCGTGGCGATGAAGCCCGGCGCCAGAACGCCGAGCATGGTCATCCAGAAGACCGGATCGCGCACGACTTCGCCTCGCGTCCAGTCACGCGCGCCGCTGTGGCGCACCGGCCGGTCGGTCTGGCGCGGTGTGCGTTCCACCCGCATCAGCATGAGGATCGCCGGCAGACCGACGGCGACGATGGCGCAGGCCGCAAAGAACCAGGTGTTGCGCCAGCCGAAGGCGCCGCCGAGGATGACGAACAGGAAGGGCAGCGCCGCCTCGCCGCCCTGCAGGCCGAGATTGGTGAACGATACCGCCCTGCCCCGCTGGCCCGAAAACCAGCGTGCCATCGCCGTCTGCGCCGTATGGGTCATCATGCCCTGGCCGAAGAGGCGCAGCAAATAGATGGTGAAGAGCAGCAGCGGCAGCCAGGTGGAAACCGCCATGAGCGCGCAGGCGAGCGCCAGCACCGGCATGATCATCAGCGTCACCCTCGCCACCGAGAAATGGTCGACGATGCGGCCGAGCATCGGCAGCGTCAGGGCGCTGCCGAGCGTGGCGATCATGTAGATGACGCCATACTGGCCATTCGAGAGACCGTACTCGCCACGAATGCCGCCGGCCGACAGCGAGATGAAGAAGGTCTGCCCGAAGGCGGAGAAGAAATTCAGCAGGAAGCCGCCGGCAATCCAGCGGGCATTCTCGCGGAAAAAGGCGATGATCGGCATTTCGGTCTCTGTGGCGATGGCAGATCGCAAGGAAGAGGCGACCGCGGGATGTGTGAGGATTTCCGGAGTCAACTACCGCAACGGCATCGCGTCAAGGCCACCGCCTGGCAATTTGCGCGCGAGCGGGCTTCAAGCCGGCGGCGCTCCCGCTTTCAAATCGGGCAGACGAACCGCCCGGAGCAATGGACAATGCTCGGCAAATTAAGCAATCCATGTTATTTGTGCTTTACAGATTCCGAGAATCTGATAGTTGCCATGTCCACATTGAATGCCCTTGTAGCTCAGTTGGTAGAGCACCTGATTTGTAATCAGGGGGTCCCGGGTTCGAACCCTGGCGGGGGCACCATCTTCTCCTTGAATCTTTCCAGATTTGCTCTTCGCGAACGTCTGTTTGCCGATATCTACCAGCCTTCACGCCATCTCGAAGAGCCGGCCGTAGCCGCTCATGCGATCGTCGATGCCGGCGAGCCGCAGCATCTGCCAGCAGAGAACCTGATTGCTGGAGAGCGCCGGGCGGCCGATGGCCGATTCGATCGCCGCCAGGCAATCGAGCGTTCTGAGATTGGTGCAGGAGAGAAACACCGCATCGACATCGGAGTCACCGACCAGTGATGTCGCCGCCTCGATGATCGAGGCCCGGTCGATCCAGGCGACATTTTCCTCCCGTGCTTCATCGAACGTGCCGAAGACGGGACTTTCCAGACCGCCATCGGAGAGCACGCCGCGCAGGCGCGCCGAGACCTCGGCGACATAGGGCGACAGGAAGGCGATGCGTTTGAGGCCGAGGGCACCGGCAGCCGCCAGCAGCGCGGAGACCGGCTCGCTTGTCGCCTTTGTGTCGCAGCCGGCCCGCAGCCGTTCGGCGATGGCACCGACGCCGATCACCGACGTTCCCGACGTGCAGCCATATCCGACAGAATCGAAGCAGACCGGCCGCGGCAGGAGCCCGGCGGCACCGGCAATGCGGTCGCGCATCCCGGCAAGCGTCTCGGTCGTCACCTCCGGATCGCTTTCGACGCGGGTGACGTAGAGCGACACGCCGTTCGGCATGAGCCGGCGAAAATCGCGTTCGATCGTCTCATCCGATTGCAGGACGACGAGGCCGAGCCGGGCGCGTTCGCTGTCGCGGCGGTCGAGGATAAAGGGAAAGACCGTCATTGCTTGCACCACCTCGTTTCAGACCACCTGGATTTCCGGGGACGCGAAGCGCGTCAGCCGCTCGCCGCCCGCAGCCGTCACCCGGACATTTTCCTCGTGAACGAGGATCGAGCCACCGCCAAGCTCGATGCAGGGCTCCAGCGTCAGCACCATGTTCTCCGCAATGACAGTGTGGTCATGTTCGATCAGCGACGGCCACTCCGTCAACTGCATGCCCAACCCATGGCCGAAGCGTCCACCCGACGGCGTGCCGCCATCTGAAACGATCGAGTTCACCATGACCGCCTTCAATTCGGCCGCAGTCATGCCCGGCCGCAATGCCGCGAAGGCCGCCTCGGTCGCCGTCACCAGTTGTCGGTGGGCGCGCGAAACAGCAGCCGAAGACGAGCCTATGGCGAAGTTGCGGTCGAAGTCGCAGAAATAGCCGTCCCAGACGAGCCCGGTGTCCAGCATCAGAACATCGCCGGCGCAAAGCGGCGTCGGACCGGCGGGCGAGATGACATCGTCGTAGCCGAGCAGTCCGGCACCCCCGGCGAGATAGGACACGTGGTCGGCGCCCTCCTCCAGACAGAGCATCTGAAAACGGCGAAACACGTCCTCGAGCGGCCGCCCCGGCGAGGCGATCTCCCCGACGCGGGCAAAGGCGGCATTGCCAATCCGGCAGGCCTCGCGGATCTTGTCGATCTCGGCCGCCGACTTGATCATCCTCAGCCGCCGCATGATGTCGGCATCGCCACCGAATTCGAGGCCGGCCAGACGCGCCTTGACCGCCTCCAAGCTCGCAAGCGGCATGCGAAGCATCGTCTCGGGACCGGAGGGCACACCGATGCGGCCGCTGTTGCCACCCAATTCACGCAGCGCATCGGCAAGCAGGCTGACGCCGTCATCGGGTGCCGGCGACGGCCAGGTGCGGATGTCGGTAATCCATGTCTTGCGCATCAGCGCTTCGCCGATGGCTGGAATGACGGCGATCGGCGCTCCGTCCGCCGGCAGGACGAGGAACCAGGGACGGGTCGGGCTTTCCCAGAAACGGGTGAGGAAGCCGGTGAAATAGCGGATTTCGGGTTCCGTGGTCAGAAGCAGCGCGGCAAGCCCCTGCTCCCGCATCAGCGCCTGAGCACGGGCCACGCGGCCCTTATATTCGCCGACATCGAAACCGCGTGCGGGCGTGGGCGTCATTGGGGTTCCTCGCTCAGGATCGCCAGCACGCGGCTTTGACTGTCAAGACCGAAGTCGGACGCCTGTCCGCCGATCGCCAGCAATCCGGCAAGACCCGCACCGCCGGACGGGGTTGTCGCCAAGCCGGCATCCGCCAGCGGCTGCATGGCAGCCTCGGCTTCCACCTCGCTGATGGTCATGAAGAGATCGGCATCGCGGGCAAGGCCCTTCAAGGCAATCATCGACGCCTCCTTGCAGTCGAGCCGGCCCATTGCGGAGACGCCGCCTTCGGTTTTCACAAGCTTGCCCGCCTCGATGCTGGCAATCAGGGCCGGGGCAAGCTCCGGCTCGACGACCACGATGATCGGCGCATCACCCCAGACACGCCGGCCATAGGCCGCGACCGCGCCGGCAAGACCGCCGACGCCGGCTTGCAGAAAGATGTGGGTCGGCGGCTCATCCATGGCGGCTGCGGCTTCGGCGGCAAGCTGCAGGTAGCCTTCCATCAGCCGCCAAGGCCGGTCGATATAGCCCGGCCAGGAACTGTCGGAGAGAAGCTGCCAGCCATTGTCGGTGGCGGCCTTTTCGGCCGCCGCCATGCTCGCCTCATAGGTCTCACCCTCGCGGACGACGTCAGCGCCCTTGGCGGCAAGACGGGCGGCGAAGCTATCCGGCACGGTCTCGGAAATGAACACCTTGGCCTTCGCGCCGAAAAGTCTTGCTCCGGCGGCGACCGAAAGACCGTGATTGCCGGCGCTGGCGGTGACATAGGTGCGCCCGGCGAGGCTTTGCGGGTGCGGATCACCGGTAGCGGCCGCCTCGGACACGATGACGTATGCGGCGCCCAGCGCCTTGAAACTGCCGAGCCCCATCCGGCCGCGCTCGTCCTTGACGAAGACATCCGCGATACCGGCACGGGCGGCGAGTTCCAGCGAGCGTCGCAGCGGCGTTTCGCCATGGGCTGGACAGTGTTTCAGAAGCGCAGCGACGCGCTCGGCATCGGTGCTCGGAAACGGTATCTCGGCAGCGATCGGAAAATCACGCGCCGACCGGCGCCACGGATTGTTCAGCAGATGCACGCCGGCACTCCTCCTCGACAAGGGCGACACACCGCCGGTCACCCGGCAACGAGAAGGAACGCCGGGTGGGGATCAGATCCCCGGAACCGGCGCATGCTCCTCCGGTGGATGGGTCGCCGTATAGACCATTTCGGACGCATGCTCGATGACCGGACGGGTCAGCCGCTCGAGGATGACGTTGCGCACGCCGAGCGTCGCCGATTCGGCGTAGAAGCCGACAGCGCCGTCGGCGAAAGTATCATCGACGAGGCTCAGCACGACGAAGCCATCGATCGACACCTCGAGATACATGCCGTGGGCGACCACCTCGATCTTCCACGGACCGTGCTTGCTGCCGCGGAAATGGGCTTCCTGCAGCGGCTGGTAACGGAAGGCGTGTTCGAATTCCGGCGTCGCATTGGCACCCCAGGCGCGCATCTGGGCGATGCCGTTGATGAGGTCGAGCGACAGGTAATAGCCGTCCCCCTCCTCGTTGATGCGGAGCACGAGACCGCCCTTGCCGGAGCCTTCGAGCGTCATCTCGGCGCTGAGACGAAATTCCTCGTGCCGGCCCGGCAGCAGGAAGGCCTCGTAGCCGCTGCGACACTTCATGAACATCGCGCCGTCATGATCTTCGATGCCGGCATGCGGGTTGCCGTAGAGCATGCGGCACTGGCCGGCGGCATCGATCTTGTCGCTGCCGGTGACGAGATCGTTGAAGCCGCTGTGCGAGCGCAGCAGAAGGCGGCCGTCCTTGGCGACCACCAGTTCCTTCGGAGGCGGCAGGAGCTTTTTGACGACCTCGCGGCCATAGACGTATTCCGTCTTGGCGAAGAAGTTGAAGAGCAGCAGCTTGCTGCCGTTCCTGCAGACGCGGGCGGCATAGTTGCCGTTCGGCAGAAGCACGTTGTTGAAGAAATTCTCGAAAGGCCCCGACGCGCTGTCGGCATACCAGTAGTGGATCTTGGTGTCCTCGCGGATGGAGCCGAGCAGATAGTAGCGGTCATCGAGCACGAAGAGATTCGGCACTTCCACATCGTCGTAGAGGCCCGGCCGGTGCAGCGGCGGGTCGAAGACGAACTTGTCCGGCTCGACCTCGCGGGCAAGCCCGACGCAGCCGCGGCGGATCACCGGTCCGTGGCGCACGCGCGCCGAGCTCAGGAGCAGCCGCTGCCCGGTCGCCGGGTCGATGAAGAAATAGGGATCGCGGAAGCTCACCCAGTGGCGGCCCTCGTCGATGCTCGATTCGTAATAGGCGCCGTCGATTTCGAGCGGATAGGCGCCCTTCCGGCAACGCTTCCATGTCATCAGGTCTTTCGAGCGCGCCATGCCGATGCGCTGCACGCGACCGTATTCTGACCGGGAAAGGCCCGTGTAGAACATCCGCCATGTACCCTCTTCGTCCGGGTCCGGCGAGACATGCATGGTCCATAGCATGTCGTCGTCCCATTCGCCAGGATCGCCGACGAAGAGCGCGTTCTTGACCCGCCGCCATGTCATGGCGTCGGTACTGACGGCGTGGGCTATGAAATCGTGGTTGGGCAGAACCAGGTGAAAGAGATGGTAGAGCCCGTCGTGGTAGACCACATCGACATCGCCGATGTCCGAGCGAAGAAATCCGTGAGAAGCATACATGGCGGCAAATTTGCCCGGCTTTGGCGGCGGTTTCAAGGGCGCAATTGACGCGTTCTTCCTTGTTGAAGCTCATGGAGGACCATCAAAACGTACCGCGACGCCCCTGCATGCACTTGTGGCAACGGGCTTTTTTCCGCTACCAAGGGCAACAGTCAGCCGCCGGCGAAGGCCGGCCCTCCACATGCGGGATGTTTCATGCAGCATTCGACCGGTTCCTTCCGCATCATCGCCTCCACGGCCCCGGAGGCGATGGCGGCGCGTGAGGAACTCATCGCGATCTACGGCAATGCCTCGGAAGAGGATGCGGACGTGATCATCGCGCTCGGCGGCGACGGCTTCATGCTGCAGACGCTGCACGAGACCATGAACACCGGCAAGCGGGTCTACGGCATGAACCGCGGTTCCGTCGGCTTCCTGATGAACGACTACAGGGCGGGACACCTGCCCGAGCGGGTGGCCGAGGCGGTGGAAAACGACCTGCGGCCGCTGAAGATGACGACAACGGACGCCGAAGGGCTGGTCGCCGAGGCGCTGGCCATCAACGAAGTCGCGCTGCTGCGCCAGTCCTACCAGGCGGCCAAGCTGCGCGTCGAGATCGACGGGCAGGTGCGGCTCGACGAACTGATCTGCGACGGCGTGATGGTGGCGACGCCGGCCGGCTCGACCGCCTACAACTATTCCGCCCACGGGCCGATCCTGCCGCTGGAAGCGCCGCTTCTGGCGCTGACCCCGGTCAGCGCCTTTCGCCCCCGCCTGTGGCGCGGCGCGCTGCTGCCGGACAAGGTGACCGTCGACATCCACATCCTCGAAGCGGAAAAGCGGCCGGTCAACGCGGTTGCCGATCACACGGAGATCAAGTCGGTCATTCATGTCAGGATCGCGCAGTCGGACGACAAGACGGCGCGCGTGCTGTCTGATCCGGACCATTCCTGGTCGGAGCGCATCCTGGCGGAACAGTTCACCTACTGATCGGCGTCAGCCGAAAAGCGTCACTGACAGCGAGGCAAGCAGCGCTGCGGCGAAGATCATGTTGATCACGCGGCTCGCCTTCGGATCGCGGAAAAGCCGCGTGAACGCCGCACCAAGCGACAACCAGAGGCAGTTGACGATGGCGATGACGGCCGTCAGCACAACGATCTTGGCAAGCGCATCGCTTTGCGGCGAGACGTGGACGAGGATGAAACCCGAAAACAGCGCACCCATCGCCGCATAGGCCTTCGGATTGACCAGCGACAGGAAGATGCCGGCCTTGAACGAGGGCGCGGCCCCCTCGCCCGTCCGGGCTCCGACCGGCGGCGCGGTCGCGATCTTCCAGGCGAGATAGAGGAAATAGGCGGCCGCCAGCAGGGTGACGATCGGCAGCGCGCCGGGAATGGCGAGGATGAGACCGGTGATGCCCGCGGCGACCGCGCTCATGACGAGAATCATGCCGACGAGAAGGCCGAGCATGTAGCCGACGCTGCGGCGGGCGCCGAATGCAGCCCCGGCGGCAGCGAGGCTCAGCGTATTCGGCCCCGGACTGCCGGTGAGCGCGAAAGCGGCAAACAGGAATGGCATCAGGTTTTCCAAGCTCGATCCTCCTTTGCCCAGCCGGTTTCCCTGGCGGTAGCACGCCGACGAACGCACCGTCTTGAACGAATGTGCGCGTCCTTCACGAACGAAAAAGCCCCGCGAACGGGGCTCGATCCATCTCAGTCGACCTCGGTCAGTCGATATCGCTGACCTCGGCATTGCCCTTGCCGGAAATGCGGTGGGCGAGCGAGGCTTCCATGAACGGGTTCAGGTCGCCGTCGAGCACGTCGTCCGGGCTGGTGCTTTCCGTGCCGGTGCGCAGGTCCTTGACGAGCTGATAGGGCTGCAGGACGTAGGAGCGGATCTGGTGGCCCCAGCCGATATCCGTCTTCGACGCGGCCTCGGCATTTGCCGCTTCCTCCCGCTTCTTCAGCTCCGCCTCGTACATGCGGGCACGCAGCATGTCCCAGGCCTTCGCCCGGTTCTTGTGCTGCGAGCGTTCCTGCTGGCAGGCGACCACGATGCCGGTCGGGATGTGCGTAATACGCACGGCCGAGTCGGTCGTGTTGACGTGCTGTCCGCCGGCGCCCGACGAGCGATAGGTGTCGATGCGGCAGTCGCTTTCGTTGATCTCGATGTTGATCGAGTCGTCGACGACCGGATAGACCCAGATCGACGAGAAGGACGTGTGGCGACGGGCATTGCTGTCATAGGGCGAAATGCGGACCAGGCGATGAACGCCCGATTCGGTCTTCAGCCAGCCATAGGCATTGTGGCCCTTCACCAGGATGGTCGCCGACTTGATGCCGGCCTCTTCGCCGTCATGAACTTCGAGAAGCTCGACCTTGAAGCCTTCCTTCTCGGCCCAGCGCGTGTACATGCGCAGAAGCATGTTCGCCCAGTCCTGGCTCTCGGTGCCGCCGGCGCCGGAGTGGACTTCGAGATAGGTATCGTTGCCGTCGGCCTCGCCGGACAGCATCGCCTCGACCTGCCGCCTGCCCGCTTCCGCAAGCAGCGCCTTCAGGGCATCCTCGGCTTCGGTCACGACAGACTGGTCGTCTTCTTCCTCGCCGAGTTCGATCAGCTCGATATTGTCGTTGAGCTGCTGCTCGAGCGAGCGCACGCCGGAAATATTGTCGTCGAGCTGCTGGCGTTCGCGCATCAGCTTCTGCGCTTCCGTGGCATCGTTCCAGAGATTGGGATCTTCGGCCTTGTTGTTCAGCCAATCAAGGCGCCGTATAGCCTGATCCCAGTCAAAGATGCCTCCTCAGCAGGCTTATGGCCTGCTTGATTTCGTCGACTACGTTCTCGATTTCTGCTCGCATTTTCCGTTTCTTTTCAGTGAAAATTCGAATTGGCCCCGTGCATAGTCAGACCGGCAGCGGATGTAAAGACCCGCCCGCCGGTTTGCCCTGTGACGGCCGTTGTCAGAAAAGGCCGCTCTTGCCCGACGTCACCGCCTGGTTGGCCTGCGGCGAGGACTGCATGATTTCGTCCGGCGTCATGTAGCCGTCCATGCCGATGACGTTGAAGGTGTCGGACGGACCCGTGCCGGGCTTGAAGGCCTCGATGATCGTATCGGGATCGCCCTCGTTGGCCCACATGCCGGTCTTGCGGTTGATGGCGATCAGCTGCATGCCGTCCGGGACCTTGAACTTGGCCGGCGGGGTATCCTTCAGCGCATCCTGCATGAATTCGTTGAACACCGGTGCGGCAAGGCCGCCACCCGTCGCACCCCGGCCCATCGGCGCCGGAGTGTCGAAGCCGACATAGAGGCCGACGACGAGGTTCGGCGTGTAGCCGACAAACCATGCATCCTTTTCGTCGTTGGTGGTACCGGTCTTGCCGGCCACCGGACGATCGAGCTTGACGTGGGCAGAGGCGGTACCGCGGGTAATGACGCCTTCCATCATCGAGGTGATCTGGTAGGCGGTCATCGGATCGAGCACCTGTTCGCGGTTATCGACCAGCGTCGGCTCCTCCTGATTGTCCCACTCGTCCGTGTTGCAGGCCTCGCAGAGGCGTTCCTCATGACGGAAGATCGTGCGGCCGTAACGGTCCTGGATCCGGTCGATCAGGGTCGGCTTGATCTGCTTGCCGCCATTGGCGAGCACGGAATAGGCCGACACCATGCGCAGCACCGTGGTTTCGCCGGAGCCGAGAGCCATGGCGAGAACCGGGTTCATGTGGTCGTAGATTCCGAAGCGTTCGGCATATTCGGCGACGATGTTCATGCCCATGTCGTTGGCAAGGCGAACGGTCATCAGGTTACGCGATTTCTCGATGCCGGTGCGCAGCGTCGACGGACCGGCAAAGCCGCCGCCGTAGTTTTCCGGCTTCCACATCTCACCGCCGGACTTGATCTCGATCGGCGCGTCCATGATCACGGATGCCGGCGTGTAGCCGTTGTCGAGCGCGGCGGCATAGACGAACGGCTTGAACGAGGAGCCGGGCTGACGCATGGCCTGCGTGGCGCGGTTGAACTGGGACACAGAGTAATCGAAGCCGCCGACCATGGCGAGCACGCGGCCGGTCTGCGGATCCATGGCGACCAGGCCGCCCTCGACCTTCGGCACCTGCCGCAGCTTGTACTGGCCGTCGCCGGCATCTTCGGCATAGACGACGTCGCCGACCGAGAGAACGCCGTCCGGAGACTTGGCGTTCTTCTTGTCCTTGCTGGCCGAACGGTAGGCCCATTTCATGTTGTCGGCGCTGATGGAGCCCTTCACACGGTCGGGAAGCGTCTTGCCGTCCGGCTCCTTGCCGGGCCGGATACCGATATCGACACCCTTGTCCGAGACGTTGAGAACGACGGCGAGATGCCATTCCGGCATGTCGTCGAGCGGCGAGATATCCGAGAGCGGCACGCCCCAGTCGTCGCCAAGCTTGATCGTCTTGACCGGACCGCGGAAGCCGCGACGTTCGTCATATTCGATGAGCGCGTCCTGCAGCGACTTGCGGGCATAATCCTGCAGCTGCGGATCGAGCGAGGTGCGCACCGACAGGCCGCCCTCGTAGAGCGCATCCTCGCCGTAGCGGGCGATGATCTGACGGCGGACTTCGGCGGAGAAATATTCGGACGCGAACACCTTGTCACCGCCGCCACGCAGATTGACGCCGAGCGGCTCCTTCTTCGCCTTGTCGCCGTCGGCCTGGGTGACGTAGCCGTTCTCGACCATGCGGTCGATGACCCAGTTGCGGCGCTCCAGCGCGGCTTCCGGATGGCGGAATGGATGGTAGTTCGCCGGACCCTTCGGCAGGGCTGCGAGATAGGCGGTTTCGGCGATGGTGAGTTCCGTCACCGACTTGTCGAAATAGGTCAGCGCGGCGCTGGCGATACCGTAGGAATTGAGACCGAAGAAGATCTCGTTGAGATAGAGCTCGAGGATCTTGTCCTTGGAATAGGTCTGCTCGATGCGGAAGGACAGGATCGCTTCCTTGACCTTGCGGTCGATCGTCTGGTCGGCCGAGAGCAGGAAGTTCTTCGCGACCTGCTGGGTGATCGTCGACGCGCCGACCGGGCGGCGGCCGGTGCTCAGGTTCTTGAAGTTGACCAGAACGGCGCGGCCCAGGCCCTGAACGTCGATGCCGGGATGGGTGTAGAAATTCTTGTCTTCGGCCGAGATGAAGGCCGCCTTGACGCGATCGGGAATGGCCTGGATCGGCAGGAACAGGCGACGCTCCTTGGCGTATTCGGCCATCAGCGCACCGTTGCCGGCATGCACGCGGGTGGTGACCGGCGGCGCGTAGTTCGCCAGCACCTCGTAATTCGGCAGATCCTTGCTGATATCGGAGAGATAGACAGCAACGACAGTGGCGACAGCAAGATAAAGCATGCTGCCCAGTCCGAAGAAATATCCAATGAGTCTGATCATGTTTCCGCGCTATCGATTTCCCGTCCGGTCGCCTATACCGGAATTCAGGCATAAAAGCGTTGCTCGCCTGGTCGCCGGGCGCCACAATCGCACATGACGCCGCGTTTTGCACGGCAGGGCCGCTAATTCAAGTCGGCTTATCCGCATTCCCCTGCCCCGCGCAATGCTTCCGCACCAATCCATCCCCTGAATGTGAGCAAATTACGACCTACGGCCCGCGCCGTTCGACGCACCCACACACGGTGTGTTGCGGTTCAGCCTCCATTCGCCAGCACCGTGGCCTTGTAACCGGTCACGCCTGCGGCAATCAGATCGGCCACCTTCTCCCGCCATGACTGGTCCATCAGCAGCTTCTCGTCTTCCTTGTTGGAGAGGAAACCCAACTCGATAAGGATCGACGGAATGTCCGGCGCCTTCAGCACCCGGAAACCGGCCGAGCGCAACGGATTGTTGATCAGCCGGATCTTGCCGTCGAACGACCCGACCACGGATTTGGCGAGCGAGATCGAAAACGCCTGCGTCTCGCGCCGCGTCAAATCGAGCAGGATGTCGGTGACGTCGTCCGGTTCGTCGGCGATGGTGAAGCCGGCCATCTCGTCGGAAAGGTTCTCGCGCTTGGCAAGATCGTCGGCGAGCTTGTCCGACGCCTTGTCGGAGATTGTATAGACCGTGGTGCCGCGAATGTTGTGCTGGCGCAGCGTATCGGCATGCAGCGAGATGAACAGCCGCGCGCCCTGCTGACGGGCGATCTGGACCCGCCGGGACAGGGACAGGAACTCGTCGTCGTCGCGGGTCATGACCACCTTGACGCCGGAAATCTTGCCCAGCCGCTCCGCCACGACCTTGGCGAAGGCGAGCGTGATGTCCTTCTCGACGACCTTCGAGCCGAGGCCGATGGCGCCGGTGTCGATGCCGCCATGGCCGGCGTCGACGGCGATGACGAAATCGGATGCATTGGCGGCAAGCGGCTCGCGGTCGGCGACGGCGGAAGCCTCATCGGCGGAAGCGCCCTTGTCCTGCGCCCCCATCAGGGCGACGAACTGATCCCTCGAGATCGCTTCGGCATCGAGGACGAGCCGGTAGCCCTTGTCCTGCTCGTTGTCCTGAACCTCGGACATGGCGAGACGCACGGGCTTCGGCGCAGTCAGCACCAGACGGGCATTGCCGGCGTCGATCGCGCCATAGCGGATGTTGGAAAACAGCCCGCGCGGCTTCAGCTCGCCGCTCGAAAATGTAAAACTCGTCTCCGGCAGATCGACGACGACCCGCACGGGATTGTCGAGATAATGGACATTGAAGTCCGGCTTCTGATTGAAATCGATGACGATGCGCGTGCGGGCGTCGTCGCCGGCAATGCGCGCATCATAGGCCGTCAAGGCGCTCTCCTTGGCGGATGCGCCAAGCATCGGAAGCATCATTGCCGCCGATGCCAGCAGAAACCGCAACAGGCGGAAAAGCCGCATCAAGTATCCCCGTCCAGTCCAGTCGCCCAAAAACAGAGGCAGAATGCGGATCGACGATCCGGTGTTTCGCCTCAAAACACAATACATGCCCTCAACTGCCAAATACACCTGGCTTCGAAGGCAGAATCAACATGTCCGGCTAACACGCTGATTCCATCCATATTATGGCACGCTCGGCTTTTTCCTTGCTATCCCGCGCGAGAAAACATAAAAGGCGATTTAGGTTAGAAGTACCGACGGGACAGAATCACAGACAGGCTGCCAGCCGTTGTTCAAACGAAGACTGGCGCCGCAAGCGGTGAGACGTCCGCCGTCACAGGTAGATCTATCCGACTGTGAACACTTTTGATTTTCCGGAATGATCCGGAACCATTCCCGGCGAATTATCGCCACCCGCTCCCGAGGGAGCACACTCATCGGGCCTTGAAAAAGGTCCATAGAACCGCAAAACTCGTTTTGGCATAGTTGATGGAATTGCAGCGGACAGTGCAGAGATATTCAGAGCAGCGGAGGATTACTCATCCCGTTGCCGCGACACTGCTGCCCGCCCATACACGCCTAGCGAGGCACCCAAATTCCGGCGCCCGAACCGCAACCGACACCCCCGGCATTCCGAATACGAATGTGGGGTGTTTTTTTGTGCGTCCGCGCCGAGGAGCACAACTTAAATGGCAGACAAAATGCTTATCGACGCGTCTCACGAAGAAGAGACGCGCGTTGTCGTTGTACGTGGAAACCGCATAGAGGAATTCGATTTTGAATCGCAGCACAAGAAGCAGCTGCGCGGCAATATCTACCTTGCAAAAGTCACACGTGTAGAACCTTCGCTGCAGGCGGCGTTCGTCGATTACGGCGGCAACCGTCACGGCTTCCTCGCCTTCTCGGAAATCCATCCGGACTATTACCAGATCCCGCTGGCCGATCGTCAGGCGCTGCTGCGCGACGACGAGGCCGATGACGATCATGACGACGATACCGGCTCAGATCACGACACGGCGGAAACGCCTGCGGCTGTGGTTGCCGAAGCGGTAGCCACCTCCGAGGCGACCTCGTCGGAGAAAATCGAGGCGGAAGCCGCTGAAGCTCCGGCGGAAGCCGAGGCAGCCGCCGCCACCGAGGAAGAGCCGAAGAAGGCCAAGAAGCCCCGCCGCAGCCGCGCCAAGCCGAAGAAGGCGAAAGCCGATGAGGAGGCAGCCGCCGAGGATTCGGGCGAAGCGGCATCCGCCGGCGAAGACGGCGAAGGCAATGGCGACGAAATGGCCGCCATGGTCGACACCGACACGATTTCGGAAGAAGTCGACACCGACGGTGACGACGATGATGATGACGACGATCACCCGCACGAGAAGGAAGAGATCGAAAGCATCGGCGCCGAAGACGCGATGGAAGAGTTGCCGGAGCGTCGCAGCAGCCGCCGTCCGCGCAAGCAGTACCGCATCCAGGAAGTCATCAAGCGCCGGCAGATCCTGCTCGTGCAGGTGGCCAAGGAAGAACGCGGCAACAAGGGCGCGGCGCTGACCACCTATCTGTCGCTTGCCGGCCGCTATTCCGTCCTTATGCCGAACACCGGCCGTGGCGGCGGGATCTCCCGCAAGATCACCAATCCGGCCGACCGCAAGCGGCTGAAGGAAATCACCCGCGGCCTCGAAGTGCCGAAGGGCATGGGCGTCATCCTGCGTACCGCCGGCGCCAACCGCACCAAGGCCGAGGTCAAGCGCGACTTCGAATACCTGATGCGCCTGTGGGAAAACGTCCGCACGCTGACGCTGAACTCCACCGCCCCCTGCCTCGTCTATGAGGAAGGCTCGCTGATCAAGCGTTCGATCCGCGACCTCTACAACAAGGACATCAACGAGATCATCGTTGCCGGCGAGGAAGGATACAAGGAAGCCAAGAGCTTCATGCGCATGCTGATGCCGAGCCACGCCAAGGTGGTTCAGCCCTATCGCGACCTGCACCCGATCTTCTCGCGCTCGGGCATCGAAGCCCAGCTCGACCGCATGCTGCAGCCGCAGGTGACGCTGAAGTCCGGCGGCTACATCATCATCAACCAGACCGAAGCGCTGGTGGCGATCGACGTCAACTCCGGCCGTTCGACCCGCGAGCATTCGATCGAGGACACCGCGCTGCAGACGAACCTCGAGGCGGCGGAAGAAGTCGCCCGCCAGCTTCGCCTGCGCGACCTTGCCGGCCTCATCGTCGTCGACTTCATCGACATGGAGGAAAAGCGCAACAACCGGTCCGTCGAGAAGCGTCTGAAGGATTGCCTGAAGAACGACCGCGCCCGTATCCAGGTGGGCCGCATCTCGCATTTCGGCCTTCTAGAAATGTCACGCCAGCGTATCCGCGCTTCCGTTCTGGAATCGACTACGCAGGTCTGCTCGCATTGCGGCGGCACCGGCCACGTCCGGTCGCAGTCCTCCATCGCGCTGCATGTGCTGCGCGGCATCGAGGAATATCTGCTCAAGAACACGACGCACAATATCACCGTGCACACCACGCCGGACATTGCGCTTTATCTGCTGAACCACAAACGTCAGTCGATCATCGAATACGAAGCCCGCTTCGGCGTCGCGATCGCGATCGATGCGGATGACAGCGTCGGCGGCAACCACTTCAACGTCGAACGGGGCGAGCCGGTCGAAAACCCGGTCAAGATCGAAAGCCTGATGGCCTTCAAGGTCGAGCCCGAGGAAGACGACGACATTCCGTTCATCGAAGACGAGGATGAGGCCGAAGAAGACGTCAAGGCAGAAGCCGAGACGTCGGAAGCCCGCTCCGACGACCAGGGCAATGGCCGCAAGCGCAAGCGTCGCCGCCGGCGTCGTGGCCGCGGCAATCGCGAAGGCGCCGAAGCCAGCCAGGACGGCGACCAGTCGGATAACGGCGACGACGACAATGATGGTGACGACGACGACAGCACCGATACACAGGCGTCTGAAGGCACCGAGGCATCCGCCGACGAAGCCGGCGAAGACAAGGGCAACCGCAAGCGTCGCCGGCGCGGCAAGCGTGGCGGTCGCCGCAACCGCGACGGTCTCGACGCCAACGAACAGGCAGCCGCAGACGTCGAAGGCCATGACGGCGCCAGCGACGACGGCGACGAGGCCACCGAGCAGACCGAAGAGGCGATCGCCGACCTGAGCGCCGAACCGGAAGCAGCCGCGATCGAACCGGTCGCCGAAGCCCCGAAGGCAGAAGCAGAAGCCGAGCCCGTACAGGAAACGCCGGTCGTGGAAGAGGTTGCTGCGGCGACCGAACCGCAGCCCGTCGAGGAGAATGCCGCCGAGGAAGAGACGGCGTCCGACGATGGCGAGGACAAGCCGGTTCGCGCCAACCGCGGATCGAACCTCGCCGTCTCCGAGCCGGTCGTCACCTCCGCCAAGCCGACGCAGGACAGCGAACAGCCGGCTCCGACCAAGAAGGGCGGCTGGTGGCAGCGCCGCGGCTTCCTATAAGCCGATCCGGCCAGTGAATTGAAAAAGCCCGCTGGCGACAGCGGGCTTTTTTTGTTGGCTTGTGATCAGTTGAGAGATTGATTCAGGCGGCTGACAAAATGAGTCAGGCACGCCGCGCAAGCCGTTGTAATCGAATCACCTTCAGGCGATCCAGCGCGCCAGCCGGTCGGTCGCCTCGACCATCTCCTCGTAGGAACCGGCATAGGAAAAGCGCATCGTGCGATTGCCCTCCAGCGGATCGAAATCGAGGCCGGGCGTTGCCGCCACGTCGATGTCGGCGAGCATCTTGCGGGCAAAGGCCATGCTGTCATTGGTGAAGCGGCTGACATCGACATAGGCATAGAACGCGCCGTCCATCGGGGACGCCAGATCGAAGCCGAGCGCCGGCAGACGTTCCAGCAGGAAGGCGCGGTTCTGGGCATAGGCCTGCTTGTAGACGTCCAGTTCGGCGCTCGCCGTCAGCGCCGCCGTTGCCGCGATCTGCGAAATCTCGGGCGCCGAGATATAGAGGCTTTGCGCCAAGCATTCCGTCGGGCGCACCAGCATTTCCGGCAGCACCATCCAGCCGATCCGCCAGCCGGTCATGCAATAGTATTTCGAGAAGGAGTTGATGATCACCGCATCGCCGGTCAGTTCCAGCGCGCTGACTTCCTCGCCGGCAAAGGTCAGGCCGTGATAGATCTCGTCGGAAATGAAGGCGATGTCGTTGGCCGCGCAATAGTCGATGACGGCCTTCAGGGCCGCGCGGCCGGTGACGGTGCCGGTCGGATTGGCGGGACTGGCCAAGAGCACGCCCTTGAGCTTCACCCCTGCCCGGCTCTGCGCCTCCTCCAGGCTTTCCGGCGTCAGCGTGAAGCCAGACTGCGGCCCGGCGGCGACCTCGAGCACGTTGAGGCCCAACGCGCCGAGAATGTTGCGGTAGGCCGGATAGCCGGGCCTTGCGATCGCCACATGATCGCCGGCGTCGAACAGCGTCAGGAAGGCAAGGTTGAAGGCGGCGGACGAACCGGTGGTGACGGCAATGCGTTCCGGGGCGATGTCGAGCCCGTGACGCGCGCGATACATGTCGGCGATCGCCGCCTTCAGCTCCGCCGTGCCGAGCGCTTCGGTATAGCCCAGCCGACCGTGATCGAGCGCGGCGCGCGCCGCCGCCAGCGCCGCCTGAGGGGCGGGATGGACGGGCTGGCCGACGGCCATGGAAATCACCGGGCGTCCGGCCTTGCGCCGGCGCGTGGCCTCGGCAAGGACATCCATGGCATGGAACGGTTCTACGGAGGAGCGCTTGGAAATGGCGGGCACTGGCTTTCTCTTTCGGCTTGCATTCAGCCCGGACAAAAGGCCGGGAACCGACCTTTGCCGCATCCGGCCCGCCATCACAATCCCGCGAGGACACCTATCCGCCCAGATTTTGATGTTTGCTCCCCGTGTACCTGCCGGTTATTTTGCGCTACGCCATTCGAAAACGCCCGGGATTGATCCGCATCCCCGCGTACGCCAAGAGGATTATATGACGTTGATCAGGAAAACAGTCGCCGCTCTCTCCATGACCGCCATGATCGTGGCGCAGACGCCCGCACGGGCCGAGATGTCCGATGAGCAGAAGCAGGAATTCGGCGCCTTCATCAAGCAGTACCTGATTGAAAACCCGGAGATCCTGATCGACGTCCAGAAGGCCCTGCAGGCCAAGCAGGAGCAGGCACAGGTCGCCGCCGCCCAGCAGGCCATCGAGAAGGACAAGAACGAGATCTTCGCCTCGAAGGCCGACCTCGTGCTCGGCAATCCGACCGGTGATGTCACCGTCGTCGAGTTCTTCGACTACAATTGCGGCTATTGCCGCCGCGCCCTGCCCGACATGACCAACATCCTGAAGGAGGACAAGAACGTCCGCTTCGTGCTGAAGGAACTGCCGATCCTCGGGCCCGATTCGACTGCGGCCCACAAGGTCGCCGACGCCTTCCGCCAGATCGCTCCGGAGAAATACGGCGAATTCCATCTGAAGCTGCTCGGCGGCAAGGGCCGTGCCACCGCCGAGACCGCCACCGCGCTCGCCGTCTCCATGGGTGTCAGCAAGGAAAAGATCGAAGAGACGATCAAGAAATTCCCGAACGACAAGCTGGTCGACCAGAACATCGAGCTCGCGCAGAACCTCGGCGTCTCCGGCACCCCGTCCTACGTGATCGGCGACGAAGCGGTCTATGGCGCGGTCGGCAAGGATTCGCTCGAGGAAAAGATTTCCAATGTCAGGGCCTGCGGCAAGGCCACCTGCTGACCTCTCCCATTCGCGCTGCCTTCAAACCGCCTTTCTTCTTTGGATGAAAGGCGGGAGTTTACCATTGGACCGTCTTTGGGCTTTTCCTCGCCCTCAGGCCGGTCTATAGGTGGCCGTTACATAACGGGGCCAAGGCATTGCGTATGATCGCGCCCGCCCCATGGCTTTACCAGGGGAGCGGCTCCATGCTTCCCTCCACTGCTGAATAAGAAAAGAACACAGGGCAAACCCATGGCTGAAAAGAAATCCGGCATCGATAAAGAGCTGATCCGCGATCTTGCCGATATCCTCAACAACACCGACCTGACCGAGATCGAAGTCGAACAGGACGACCTGCGCATTCGCGTCTCGCGCAATGTCACCGCAGCTCCGGCGATGCAGATGCCGTATTACGCACCGGCACCGGCTGCCGCTGCGCCGGCTCCTGCCGCACCGGCTGCCACCGCAGCCGCCCCGGCCGCAGCACCGGCCCGCAACCCGGCAAACACCGTCAGCGCACCGATGGTCGGCACGGTCTACATGTCGCCGGCTCCGGGCGCCCGTCCGTTCATCGAAGTCGGCGCGACGGTCAAGGAAGGCCAGACGCTGCTGATCATCGAAGCGATGAAGACCATGAACCAGATCCCGGCGCCGCGTTCCGGCAAGGTCACCGAGATCCTGGTCGACGACGCAACTCCGGTTGAATACGGCGAAGCTCTCGTCGTCATCGAATAGGTTCCGGCACCATGATTTCCAAGATCCTCATAGCGAACCGCGGAGAAATCGCGCTCCGTGTGCTTCGTGCGTGCAAGGAGCTCGGCATCGCCACGGTCGCCGTTCATTCGACCGCGGACGCCGATGCCATGCATGTGCGCCTCGCAGACGAAAGCGTGTGCATCGGCCCGCCGCCGTCACGCGACAGCTACCTCAACATTCACCAGATCGTCGCCGCCTGTGAAATCACCGGCGCCGATGCGGTGCATCCGGGCTACGGCTTCCTGTCGGAGAACGCCAAGTTCGCCGACATTCTCGACGCCCACGGCATCACCTTCATCGGCCCGACCGCGGATCACATCCGCATCATGGGCGACAAGATCACCGCCAAGCAGACGGCGCAGGAGCTCGGCATTCCCGTGGTTCCCGGTTCCGACGGCGAAGTGAAGCCGGAAAACGCCTTGGCGGTCGCCCGCCAGATTGGCTTCCCCGTCCTCATCAAGGCCACTGCCGGTGGCGGCGGCCGCGGCATGAAGGTCGCCAAGACCGAAGCCGAGCTGGAAGAAGCCGTCTCGACCGCCCGTTCCGAAGCGCTTGCCGCCTTCGGCAATGACGCGGTCTACATGGAGAAATACCTCGGCAAGCCGCGGCATATCGAAATCCAGGTCGTCGGCGACGGTGAAGGCAATGCCATCCACCTCGGCGAACGCGACTGCTCGCTGCAGCGCCGCCACCAGAAGGTCTGGGAAGAGGCGAATTCGCCTGCGTTGAACCACGAGCAGCGCATGAAGATCGGCCAGGTCTGCGCCGACGCCATGAAGAAGCTAAAATATCGCGGCGCCGGCACGATCGAATTCCTCTACGAGAACGGCGAGTTCTATTTCATCGAAATGAACACCCGCCTGCAGGTGGAGCATCCGATCACCGAAGCGATCACCGGCATCGATCTCGTGCACGAGCAGATCCGCGTCGCCTCCGGCGGCGGACTGTCGGTCACGCAGGACGAGGTGCATTTTTCCGGTCACGCGATCGAGTGCCGCATCAACGCCGAAGATCCGCGCACCTTCGTCCCCTCGCCGGGCACGATCACGCATTTCCACGCTCCGGGCGGGCTTGGCGTGCGTGTCGATTCGGGCGCGTATCAGGGCTACAAGATCCCGCCCTACTACGACAGCCTGATCGGCAAGCTGATCGTTCACGGACGGACCCGAGTCGAATGCATGATGCGCCTGCGCCGCGTTCTCGACGAATTCGTCATCGACGGCATCAAGACGACGCTGCCGCTGTTCCAGGACCTGATCGGCAACCAGGACATCGCCAATGGCGATTACGACATCCACTGGCTGGAAGAGTATCTGGCGAAAAGCGCCGACAGCTAAAGAGCGGCCATGACAAAGCGCAGCAGGAAAGACCGAATCACACCGGAAATCCTGCTGCGCGCCTATTCGATCGGCCTGTTTCCCATGGCCGAGTCGGCGGATGATCCGGAAATCTTCTGGGTCGAGCCCGACATGCGGGGCGTCATTCCCCTCGACGGTTTCCACGTTTCCAAAAGCCTGAAGAAGACGATGGCGAAGAACCCCTTCGACATCCGCTTCGACACGGACTTCGATGGCGTGATCTCCGGCTGTGCGGAGGCGACCAAAGACCGGCCCAGCACCTGGATCAATTCAACGATCCGCGACCTCTACGCCGCACTGTTCTCCTTCGGCCATGTGCACACGGTCGAAGCCTGGCGCGATGGCGGACTGGTCGGCGGTCTGTACGGGGTATCCCTGGGATCAGCGTTCTTTGGCGAGAGCATGTTCTCGCGGGCGACCGATGCCTCGAAAATCTGCCTCGTGCACCTGGTGGAGCGCCTGAAGACGCGCGGTTTCACCCTTCTCGACACGCAGTTCACCACCGACCACCTGAAGACTTTCGGCGCGATCGACGTGCCCAAGGGCGATTATGCCGCACTGCTGACCAGGGCCATGCAGTCGGAAAACCTGCCGTTCAACTGAAAAGACTGATCAGAACTTGAGTTCGACGCCGTCGGCCGGCTTGTCCTGCTGCGCAGGGTCTGCCTGCGGAGGCGCCAGCGTCTGGCCATCCGGGTTCGGGGTCTCGATCGTGCCGAGGCTCTTGACGCTGTCGGCCGTCGTGTCCGGCGGCGCAACTTCGTTCTTCGGCGGCACGAAACCGTCCGGCGGAGGAACGTCGGAGGTCTGCTTGCAACCCTTCAGCCAGACGTCGTAGATCGCATGCTCGACGGCATTGAGGCCCGGGCTGTCGGCAAACATCCAGCCGGTGAAGATGCGGCGGATCTTGCGATTGAGGGTGATTTCGTCGACCTCAACGAAGGAATCGATCTTCTGGGCTTCCTCGTCGTCGCGCGAATAGCAGACCTTCGGGGTCACCTGAAGGGCGCCGAACTGGACGGTCTCGTTGACATAGACGTCGAATGTGGTGATGCGGCCGGTGATCTTGTCGAGACCGGAGAAGACGGCAACCGCGTTGGAGAGCCGGTTGGCGGCGGCCTGATGCGGCAGCACCAGCGGCAACGCTGCAGCCACGGCCACAAGGCCGGCTCTTGCGAGGCTGCGGGCGGCTGCGATCCGCTTCACTTGGTTCATTGCAGGCATTCTCCGGCGCGGCGTCTTGAAAGTGCGTAGGCTGTCACGCCCGTCGATCCGCACTATTCGACAATTGTGGCCAAAAGGAGCAATTGGCAATCCGAGGCGTGACCGCGGCGGTCAATGCCGCGGCATCGGTCCGCCACTCAGGAACCCGGCGTCCAGGCGTCGTAATCGCCCGTCACGCGCGGACGCTCGCCGACGTGGGACAGGGAGCCCGGCGGACGGTAGGCCGCAGGCGTGCCGGTCGGGTTGGACCTGTGCGCCTTCTGCCACTCGCGCGGCTTGTAGTCTTCCTTCGACGGCGGCGTATCGGTGCGGTGGTGCATCCAGCCGTGCCAACCCGGGGGAATCGCGGACGCTTCGGCGTAACCGTTATAGATCACCCAACGGCGTTGCAGGCCGTAGGTCGACAATCCGCCTTCGTAATAGACATTGCCGAACTCGTCTTCACCGACGCGCTTGCCCTTGCGCCACGTGTAGAAGCGCGTGCCGAGCGTCTGGCCGTTCCACCATGTGAAGAGCTGCAGGAGAAACTTCATGCTTTTGGTCCCTTGAGAGCCGCCTGCATGGCGGCGCATGCAGGATAAAGAAATTCATGCTCCCGCTTATGCAATCATACGCCCGCGATGTCCAGTGGCGGGACGCCGCATCCCGTCATTTCAGCTTCAACTTGAAACCGACATGGCTGGCGACGAAGCCGAGCCGCTCATAGAAGCGGTGTGCGTCCTTGCGGTTGCCGTTCGACGAAAGATCAACGAGCCGGACGCCGGCCTTTTCCGCCTCGGCAAGAGCGTGGCGCATCATCGCGGCACCGATTCCCCTGCCCCGGCAATCGGCCCTTGTCTGGACGGCTCGAAGCGTCATTGTCAGGCCGCCGCGCGCGGTCAGCGTCCTGCTGATCACCGTCTGGAACGTACCAACCAAATCCCCATTCACCTCCGCGACGTAGAGGCTCTGATGAGGCGATGCGTCTATATCCGAGAAGGCGAGCCGATAGTCCGACATTGCCTCCTCGTCCAGCGTATCGCCATGCCCGCCGATATCGTCGGAGGCCAGCATGGCGACGATTGCCGGCACATCCTCCGGCCGCGCCAAGCGGACAAGAATAGTATCGGCGCCAAGCGCGGCCCCGCTTGCTGTCGGGCCCCGAGTCACGGCATCATCGCTATCATTCATCCAACACTTCCCACTGCTTCCGGAGCCATAGGCATGCGCCAGTTTTACGCGGTTTTCCTGATGATGCTAGCGTCGGTAGGCCCGGCGCTTGCCGAGGAGCAAGGCCCGATCGGCATCGCCTTCGTCGAGGCGCCGGAACAGGGCGGCGGCGTGTGCACCGGCAGAGATCCGGAAACGGCATTTGCCTGCGCCCGGGAGAAATGCGTGGCGGAGAGCGGTGCGGCGGAAGAGGACTGTCTGTCGCGCACCTGGTGCTTTCCGGCCGGGTGGAGCGTTGACGTCTTCGTCCAGCACGAAGAAGGGCCGCATTGGCACGAGGTGCTATGCGGACTGGACAGCCGCGAGACGGCGATGGCGGTCGCGGCCGATCTCTGCGACAAGGGCCGCAGGCCGTACCTGATGGAATGCGCTGCGGCGCAGCTCTACGATCCGGACGGAAACACGGTCGAAGTCACCCCGTGAATCCGCTCGGCATTTTGTCGCAGCCGCCGGTCGCCAGGGCGATCGCCCCAATTTTGTCGTGATGCGGGAAATTGAGTGCGGCCTGACACTCGCCCCATTTCTCTCTGCCTAAAGAAAAACGCGCCCCACATGAAGCACAGCGGCCCCTCAACCGCCCAGGACACTGAAGAAGACGCACCGCGCACCTCCCGGCTGCAGCGCTTCTTCGAACGATTCCGCGACCAGATACTTCTGGTTTCCATCGTCGCGATCACCGCGGCGACTGCCTACGCAATCTATACAATGACGGAAGAAGTCCGTCTGGAGGATGTGCAGACGGCGCTTGCCGACACGCCCCTGCATTCGATCGGTCTCGCCCTCATCTTTACGGCGCTGAGCTTTGCGGCCCTGATCGGCTATGATCTCAACGCGATCGACTATGTGAAGAAGGATGAAAAACCGTCGACGCTTGCGGTCGCCGTGACCTCCTTCATGGCATATTCGGTCGGCAACACCGCCGGTTTCGGCGCGCTCAGCGCCGGCGCGATCCGGCTGAGGGCCTATACCCGGCTCGGCCTGACACCGGAAGAAATCGGCCGCGTCATCGCCTTCGTCACCTTCTCGTTCGGGCTGGGGCTCCTCAGCGTCGCCGCACTCGCAGCGCTCATCACCGCGCCCCGGATCGCCTCGCTTGTCGGACTGCACGCCTGGCATGTCCGGCTGATCGCCATCATCGTCATCGTGCTGATGGGCGCGTTCGTCTATGCCGGCCGCAACGGCCGCAAGATCCGCATCGCCGGCTTCGTCGTCCGCCTGCCGGACAGCAAGACGTCGTCGCGGCAGTTCCTCGTCAGCGCCCTCGACATGGCCGCATCGGCCAGCATCCTGTATGTGCTGCTGCCGCACTCCTCGATCGGCTGGCCGGCCTTCTTCGCCGTCTTTTCCGTGGCCATCGGCCTCGGCGTCTTGAGCCATGTTCCCGCCGGTCTCGGCATCTTCGAAACGATCATCGTCTCGGCCTTAAGCGGCGAGGTCGATGTCGACCGCATTCTCGGCAGCCTCATCCTCTACCGGCTGATCTACAACCTGCTGCCGCTCGTCATCGCGGCGCTGGCGATGATTTTCATCGAGGCGCGGCGATTTTCGCACTATCCGGTGGCCAAGGCGATCCGGCAGATCGAATCGCGGCTGGCGCCGACGCTTCTGTCGACGCTGGCGCTGGTGGCGGGCGCCATCCTGATCTTTTCCAGCGTCACGCCGATCGGCGACACCAAGATCGAGGCGCTGGAAGCCTTCGTGCCGCTCGCCGTCGTCGAGGGCGCGCATTTCATCTCGAGCATTCTCGGCCTCGTGCTGTTCCTTGCATCGCGCGGGCTTGCTCATCGGCTCGATGCCGCCTGGTGGATGGCGATCATCACCGCGGCGGCCGCGCTGTTCTTCTCGATCATCCGCACGATCTCGCCGATCGAGACGACGCTGCTGATCGTGCTGATCGCCGGTCTGGCGCTGACCCCGAAGCGCTTCCGCCGACCAGCCTCGCTGATCCGCCAGGCCTGGAGCCCGAGCTGGATCGCCGCCATGCTGGTGGTCATCGCCTCGACCGTTACGCTGATGCTCTTCGTCTATCGCGACGTCGACTACAGCAATGACCTGTGGTGGCAGTTCGAGATCACCGACCAGGCGCCGCGGGCGTTGCGCGCGGCACTCGGCCTTGCCATCGGCGGAACGGCCGTCGCGCTCTTCAGCCTGTTGCGGCCGGCACGGCTGAAGACGGCACCGATCCGCGGCGTCGAACTGCAGCAGGCGATTTCCATCGTCAAAGGCCAGAACATGGCCGATGGCAACATGGTGCGGATGGGCGACAAGCAGGTGCTGTTTTCCGACAGCGGCAACGCCTTCATCATGTATGCCGTCCAGGGCCGTTCCTGGGTCGCGCTGTTCGATCCGATCGGCCCCGACACCGAGCGCGGCGAACTGCTGTGGCGATTCGTCGAACGGGCACATGCCGCCGGCGGACGCGCGGTGCTCTACCAGATCTCGCCTGCCGTGCTTCCCTTCTGCGCCGACATGGGCTTGCGCGCCTACAAGCTCGGCGAAGCGGCGCACGTCTCGCTGCCCGGCTTCGAGCTCAAGGGCTCGAAGATGGCCAACCTCCGCCAGGCGATCAACAAGGGCTTGCGCGAAGGGCTTGAATTCTCCGTCATTGCCTGCGAGGAGGTGCCGGCGGTCCTGGCGGACCTCAAGAGCGTCTCGGACGCCTGGCTGGACGAGCATCAGACCCGTGAAAAGACCTTCTCGCTCGGGTCCTTCCAGCCCGACTATATCGCTTCGCAACCGGTCGCGGTGCTGCGTGTCGGCGGCCGGATGGTTGCATTCGCCACCCTTCTTGTGACAGACAGCAAGGCAGAGGGTTCGGTGGATCTGATGCGGTTTTCGCCGGATGCGCCGAACGGAGCGATGGATTTCCTGTTCGTCCGCATCATCGAGTACATGCGCGACGAAGGCTACCAGAGCTTCAACCTCGGCATGGCGCCGCTTTCGGGAATGTCGCGCCGCGAGACGGCTCCCGTCTGGGACCGGGTCGGCGGGGTGATCTTCGAGCACGCCGAGCGCTTCTACAACTTCAAGGGCCTAAAGGCCTACAAATCGAAATTCGCGCCGAAGTGGGAACCGCGCTACATCGCCATATCGGGCGGCACCTCGCCGATGATCGCGATGATGGATGTCACGGTCCTGATCGGCGGCGGCCTCAGAGGAGTCGTCGGGAAATGACGAAAACAGCATTATTTCTGTCTCTGGCGCTGGCAACGGCCTCACCGCTGGCCGCGCAGGCCGACTGGGCCACCGTCCAGCCCGCAAGCTACGACACGGGCATGATTCCCTCGCCGCACATCGCCAGGCCGGACGGGGACATTTCCGCCATGGTCTTCCTGATCTCCGGTCAGGACGGCTGGAGTGCGGCCGACGACAAGCGGTCGCAGGCCCTCGTCGATGATGGCGCGGCGGTCGTCGGCATCGACTACAAGGCCTACATGGCCTCGCTCGCCAAGGACGACGGCGACTGCATCTATATGATCTCCGACATCGAATCGCTCTCCCAGCAGGTGCAGCGCGCGATCGGCAACACGAATTATCACCTGCCGATCCTGGCCGGCGAAGGCGCCGGCGGCGCGCTGGTGCTGGCGATGATCGCCCAGAGCCCGTTCGCGACGATCGGCGAGGCCGTCGCCGTCGATCCGACCGACAAGGTGCCGCTGACGAAGGAACTCTGTACGCCGGCTGACAAGACGCCGGTTTCCGGCGGCATCGTCTACGGGCTGACCGAGGGTCCCCTGCCGGCGCCGGTGACTGTGATGGAGACGGCCAAGCTGACGAAGGCCGGCAAGGCCCATATCGATGCACTGGTTGCCGCCCACCCCGACATCGACGTCGAAAGCGGCGACGATACGGACGGCCAGCTGCTGACAGGCACGGTGACCGACCATATCGACGCGCAGGAGAGCAACGCCAACCCGCTGGGCCTGCCGCTCACCGAACTGGAAACGACGCCGACGCATGACACGCTCGCCATCGTCTATTCCGGCGACGGCGGCTGGCGCGACATCGACATGCAGCTCGGCACCTACCTGCAGCAGAACGGCATTCCGACCGTCGGCGTCGATTCACTCAAGTATTTCTGGTCGGAGCGCTCGGCCCAGCAGACGGCATCGGATCTCGCCCGCATCATGGAGACCTACCGCAAGAAGTGGAAGGTCAAGAATGTTCTGCTGGTCGGCTACTCGTTCGGCGCCGATGTCCTGCCGTCCGCCTATGATCTCTTGAGCCCGGCGCAGAAGGCGGAGGTCAAGCAGATCTCGCTGCTCGCCCTGTCGCACGAGATCGACTACGTGATCTCGGTGACCGGCTGGCTTGGTGCCAAGGGCGAAGGCGCCGGCGGCAAGACCGTCGACGCCGTCGAGAAGATCGATCCGAAGCTCATCCAGTGCATGTACGGCACCGACGATGACGATGACGACGCCTGTCCGGACCTGAAACCCAAGGGATACGAGACCATCGCGTTTGACGGCGGCCATCACTTCGACGGCAATTACGAGGATGTCGGCAAGACGATCCTTGACGGACTGACGAAGCGACTGGGGCAGTAACTGCCCCGCCCTTCTTGGTCACAGATAACTTTCCGGTAGCAGAATTTTTGAACGAAGCAGCTGTCGGCAAATCGCGATGCTCATTCAACCACATCACGTTAGATATTCAGGCCTACTACCCATCTAATTCAGGAAGTAAGTCATTTTTTATGTTGATTGAAAGCGTAAACTCCCAAGTTATAGATAAATATCGTTATCACAGGGCATTTTTGAAACTGACATCAAAAGTGTCTTAATAATTTCAGCGAAATCCGTTCCTTATTGAATCTTGAGAAAAATTCATTTGCACCAATTATTTGGTATTGTATGCTCAGTCTACGGATGAATGTCATGACGGGGGCATATCATGCTGGAAAAAATTCTTGATATACTAACTAGCGAAAAAGTGGAAAATTCCAAGATTTATGTAATTTTGGTATTGATTGGATTTATTGTTGTATACTTCTCAGAAAAGATACCGTTAGGCGTATCAGAGAGAGGAATTTTACAAATATCAGGCTTTGCAACACTATTAATAGGCCTAGCATTACTATTAATCTCAACAATAGATCGTATTTTTCAAGTTTCTACCCTCGGCGGATTGGCAGATGGACTGGTATCTGGCTTACTTTCAAGCTTCACCATTTCAGCGCTGCTTTTCGCTCCAAACGCAGCAACTAGTTCAGACGATTTTTTTCTTGCGAAGGATCTTTATCGTTGTCATCTACGGCATGCTTTACGGCAGCTTCATCGGAATATTTTCAGTTTTTTTTATAAGAAATATCGAAAACATCAGGAAATTTTTTACGATACTTTTATCTATATTCATAGCATCGACATGGGCAATTAGTTATTTTTTAGTTCCAAGAATGCCAATAGTTAGTGAAAACCCAATAAAGATTGGTGATATATTTCTAATGCATTCATTGTTCATTTTTATATTTTTAACAATACACGGAAAAAATTTAAAAATATTTAAAAATTTTTCAAATTTATTATTACTTCTTGCAACAAGCACTGCAATTTCTCTTTTATTGTTAACAATCAAAACAGAATACATTTATCCAGGTGAATATTTTGATGATCAAATCCTTTGGAATTCGACAATTTATGTTGACTTTAAGCCGAGTTATTATTTTTTTGCTATAGCTATGGTATTTTTTTTCGCTTATTCAGTAGGCAATATTGTATATTTGTTTTCCAAAATCGAAGCATCTGGTGAATGAAGATCAGATACCTACTCTATCAAACTTTCCTCAGAAGCCGGTGATAATGCTGATGCCGGTGCCTTCGAAGCGATCCATATTCATCAGCGCTTCGGGGGCTTCGGCGAGCGTCAGCGTCTTGCCGATCAGCTTTTCCGGCTGCAGCTTGCCGGTCTCAATCATCGCGAACATCGCACCGTAGCGGTGGGCCTGCATGCCGTGGCTGCCCTTCAGCTCCAGTTCCCAGCCGATCACCCGGTCCATCGGTACCGGCGGACGGGACTGGTCGGCCAGAAGCAGGCCGATCTGAACATGCCGGCCGCGGCGGCGCAGGCAAAGGATGGAATTGGACAGCGTCGTCGGATGGCCCAGCGCATCGACGGAGACATGGGCGCCGCCATTGGTGATTTCGCGGATCGCGGCCGGCACGTTGTCGACGGACCGGCCGTTGACCACGGCGACGGCACCGAGGCTTTTCGCGAGCGCCAGCTTGTCATCGTCGAGATCGACGGCAACGACATTGGCGCCCATGGCAGCCGCGATCATGATCGCCGACAGGCCGACGCCGCCGCAGCCGTGCACCGCCACCCACTCCCCCGGCATGACGCGCGCCTGATCGACGATGGCGCGGAACGAGGTGACGAAACGGCAGCCGAGCCCAGCAGCCGTTGCAAACGCCATGCTGTCGGGCAAGCGGACGAGATTGGTGTCGGCATAGTCGATCGCGACATATTCGGCGAACGAACCCCAGGCGGTGAAGCCCGGCTGGAATTGGCTTTCGCAGACCTGATGGTTGCCGGTCGCGCATTCGTGGCAATGGCCGCAGCCGCCGACGAACGGCACCGTGACACGGTCACCTTCGCGGAAACGGCTGACCTGCGAACCGCGGGCGACAACGATGCCGGCAAGCTCGTGGCCCGGCACATGCGGCAGGACGATATCGGGATCGTGACCCATCCAGCCATGCCAGTCGGAGCGGCAGAGGCCGGTCGCCTCGACCTTGACGACGACGGCATGATCGCCGGGGGTCGGATCGGGCAGGTCCGCAAGGCGCGGCGGCTCACAGAAATGTTCGTAGTAGACGGCCTTCATGCACGGTCTCCGTTGGGCATGGCTCAGAAGTCGAGTTGCTTTTCCATCAGGATGGCAGGGATCGCGGCTCCCGGCGGTCCGACATTGTCGATGCGGCCGACCGGCGCAAAGCCGAGCGCCTCGTAGAAGGCGATCGCCCGGTCGTTTTCAGCCGTCACTTCAAGCTGCATGACGGAGGCATCGGGAAAGCAGGTCTCGATCTCGGCGAAGAGATCGGTGCCGATGCCCTGCCGCTGCCAGATGGGATGGACATAGAGCTGATGCAGGTTGGCGACGTTGGGACGATCCTTTGCCATTGCGGCAAAGGCCATTCCGGCGATCTGGCGGCCATCGTCGGCGACAAGGAATTCTGACTTCGGCCGACGCAGACGCCGTTCGAGCGCCTCGGGTGACAGCCAGCCGTCGATCATCGCCTCTATCTTCTGCGGCCCATGAAACGGCGTGTAGGTCTCGCGCCAGGTTTCCACCAGAAGCACTCTGATCGCTTCGAGATCGGCTTCGTTGGCGGAGCGAATGTAGAACATGCCTGCTCCCGGTTGGTTGATCAGCCTGCCAGCCGCTTTTCCATGATCAGCGCCGGAATGCCGGAACCGCATCCGCCGCAATTGTCGACCGTGCCGGCCTCTTCAAATCCATGCGCACGGTAGAAGTCGATGGCCGCGGCGTTTGCCGGCTCCACCTCGAGCCGCATGGTGTCGACATCGGGAAAGCAGGTTTCGAGCTCGGCGAACAGATCGCGGCCGATGCCCTGTCTCTGGCAGTCCGGATGGACATAAAGCTGATGCAGCAGAACCGTCTTTGCAAGGGTATCCGACATCGACGCGAACGTCATGCCGCCGATACGGCGGCCGTCGTCTGCCACCAGATATTCCGAATGCGGCGTCTTCAGCCGCGCCTTCAGCGATGGCATGGAATGCCAGTCGGCGATCAAGGCCTCGACCTTCTCCACCCCGTAGAACGGCGTGTATGTCGCGCGCCAGGTGTCCGCCAGCAGCGCCTGGACCTTTGAAAGGTCAGCTTCGCTGGCGGAGCGGACGAAGAACATTATTCCTCGATCCCGAGCTTGGCCTTGACCAGCGCCTGGACGGCCTGCGGATTGGCCTTGCCGCCGGTCGACTTCATCACCTGACCGACGAACCAGCCGGCAAGCGAGGGCTTTGCCTTCGCCTTTTCGACCTGGTCCGGATTGGCTGCGATGATCTCGTCGACGGCCTTTTCGATGGCGCCGGTATCGGTCACCTGCTTCATGCCGCGGGCTTCGACGATCTCCTTCGGGTCGCCGCCTTCGTTCCAGATGATCTCAAACAGGTCCTTGGCGATCTTGCCGGAGATGACGCCTTCCTTGATGAGGTCGAGGATGGCGCCGAGCTGGGCGGGCGAAACCGGAGTCTCTTCAATGTCTTTGCCGGCTTTGTTCAAGGCGCCCAGCAGGTCGTTGATGACCCAGTTGGCGGCAATCTTGGCGTCGCGACCTTCGGCGACGGCCTCAAAATAGGCAGCAATCGCCTTTTCCGAGACGAGGACGGAAGCGTCGTAGACGGTCAAACCCAGATTCTTGACGAAACGCTCCTTCTTGTCATCCGGGAGCTCCGGCAGATCCTTCAGGAGTTCGCCGACGAAGGCGTTGTCGAATTCGAGCGGCAGCAGGTCCGGATCGGGGAAATAACGGTAGTCGTGCGCATCTTCCTTGGAGCGCATCGAACGGGTCTCGCCCTTGCCCGGATCGAACAGGCGGGTTTCCTGGTCGATCTCGCCGCCCGATTCCAGAATGTCGATCTGGCGGCGGGCCTCATATTCGATCGCCATGCCGATGAAGCGGATCGAGTTCATGTTCTTGATCTCGCAGCGCGTGCCGAATTCGCCGCCGGGCTTGCGCACGGAGACGTTGACGTCGGCGCGCATCGAGCCTTCGTCCATGTTGCCGTCGCAGGTGCCGAGATAGCGCAAGATCGAACGCAGCTTCGTCATGTAGGCCTTGGCCTCATCGGCCGAACGCATGTCCGGCTTGGAAACGATTTCCATCAGCGCCACGCCGGAGCGGTTCAGGTCGACGTAAGACATGGTCGGATGCTGGTCGTGCATCGACTTGCCGGCGTCCTGTTCGAGGTGCAGGCGCTCGATGCCGATCTCGACGTCTTCGAAATTGCCCTGACGGTCGGGACCGAGCGAGATGACGATCTTGCCCTCGCCGACAATCGGGTCCTTGAACTGCGAAATCTGGTAGCCCTGCGGCAGGTCCGGATAGAAATAGTTCTTCCGGTCGAAGACCGAACGGTGGTTGATCTTGGCCTTCAGGCCGAGGCCCGTGCGCACGGCCTGGCGGACGCATTCCTCGTTAATGACCGGCAGCATGCCGGGCATGGCGGCGTCGACGAGCGAAACGTTGGCATTCGGGGCCTTGCCGAACTCGGTGGACGCGCCGGAAAAGAGCTTGGAATTCGACAGGACCTGGGCATGAACCTCCATGCCGATGACGATTTCCCAGTCGCCTGTGGCGCCGGGGATGAAGCGTTTGGGATCGGGCGTGCGGACGTCGACTAGGGTCATGGCGTGCTCTTTGGAATTCTCGTCAAAATGCGGCTGTTTATGATGCCGTCAGGTAGAGCAAATATGGCGATGGTGCAAGGCTTGTTGCAAGGTCGGGAGCGGCCGGTGCAGTGTCGCGCGGCAGAGGCGGCAGGGAGAACAGCGGGAATGCCGATATCATACGTGCTGGCGGGACTTGCCGCTGCCATCGCCTACAATGCGGCTGTCTATCTCACCTTTCTGTGGGACAAGCTGGCAGCCATTCATGGCCATTTGCGCATCCGCGAAAGCACGCTTCTGTGGCTTGCCTTCCTCGGCGGCAGTCCGGGCGCGCTGATCGCCCAGCAGCGATTGCGCCACAAGACGCGGAAGGAACCGTTCCGCAGTTATCTCGCCGCGATCGCCTATCTGCATATCGTGCTCGCCGCGGCCCTGTTGTTCTGCCTCGCCTTTCCCGAGCTTGCGGACAGGCTTTACGATCTCACCACCCGCCTCGTGGCCGAGATCGCAGGTACCGCTGCATGACGAGGGCCGAACGGCGCGAACGGGCTTGGCAAAAGCCCACGCAATGGCATAAAAGCGGTCACATATCCGGGTCGGCAACGGCCCCGCAATTTGATGACGGGCGGCGGACCGCTCCGGCGCAACCTGGACCGCATAGCCAATACCGGCGCCGTCCGCACGATAGAAATCTCAGCGAATGACACGCGAAGCCGTCTTGAACCCCAGTTTTTCCATTGTCGTTCCGATGAAGAACGAAGCCGAAAACGTGGGTCTGCTCGTCTCCGAGATTGCCGAGGCCTGTGCCGGGCAGACGTTCGAGGCGATCTTCATCGATGACGGCTCGACCGACGACACCGTCGGCGTGCTGAAGGCCTCGCAACTGCAGTATCCCTGGGTGCGCATCGTGCGGCACGCGCAGTCCGGCGGCCAGTCGGCGGCGGTCCATTCCGGCGTGCAGCTCGCCCGCGCGCCGGTCATCTGCACCATGGATGGCGACGGGCAGAACCCGCCGGCGGAAATCCCGAAGCTGGTGGCGCCGCTGCTTGCGGCAGACGCCCCTGCGACGCTCGGTCTTGTCGCCGGACAGCGCCAGAAGCGTCAGGATACGCTTTCCAAGAAGCTTGCCTCGAAAGCGGCCAATGCGATCCGCTCGTGGATTTTAAAGGATGCGACGCGCGACACCGGCTGCGGCCTCAAGGCCTTCCGGCGTGATGCATTTCTGCAACTGCCGTTCTTCAATCATATGCATCGCTATCTTCCGGCCCTATTTTCGGCCCATGGCTACACGGTCGCGCATGTTGACGTTTCCCACCGGTCACGCCATGCAGGACAATCAAATTACAACAACCTGCAGCGTGCGCTGGTCGGCATACACGATCTGATCGGGGTGACCTGGCTGATCAAGCGCCGCAAGACGGTTTCGCCGACCGAGACGGAGGGCGTCGTGTGAGTGACCTTTTGGCCTATTTCAAGATCGACAGCGTGACGGATCTCGTCTGGCTGATCTTCGGCATGTTCGCGCAGCTGATGTTCTCGCTCCGCTTCATCATCCAGTGGCTGAGCTCCGAAAAGCAGCGCAAGTCGGTGATCCCGGTCGCCTTCTGGTGGTTTTCGCTCGCCGGCGGCATTGCGCTCTTCGCCTATGGCGTCCATCGCCGCGAGCCGGTCATCATGATGGGCCAGCTCTTTGGCATCGTCGTCTACATGCGCAACCTCGTGCTCATCTACAATGAGCGCAAGGCCGAACAGAACCCACCGTCGATCCCCGCAGAATGACCTTCATCCGCCGCCCACACGCCGCCCTGGCCTTCATCGGTCTGGTGACGCTCTACCGCGTCATCATGCTCGCCTTCGACCATACGGACCTCTATGTCGACGAGGCGCAATACTGGCTCTGGGCGCAGAACCTCGACTGGGGCTACTATTCCAAGCCGCCGATGATCGCCTGGGTGATCAATGCGACCACCGCGCTCGGCGCCTCCGATTCGACCTTCTGGGTGCGGCTCAGCTCGCCGCTCTTCCACATGGCCACGGCCATCACGTTGATGGCGGCCGCCCGCCGGCTGGCGAAGGATGATCTGGTCGCCGCCTGGGTCGGCGTCACCTACATCACCATCCCCGGCGTCACGCTCTCGGCGGTGTTCCTGTCGACAGACACGTTCCTATTGTTCTTCTATGCGCTAGCACTGTTCGCCTACAGCCGGCTCATCGAAAAGCGCTCGGTCAAGCATGCGCTGCTGCTCGGCCTGGCGATCGGCCTCGGGGTCCTGTCGAAATACGCGATGCTCTACTTTGCCGGCACGGCGCTGATCGCAGCGCTCGTCCTGCCGCAGGCGCGCATCGCCATCCGCGACAGCCTGATCGCCGCCTTCGTTGCCGTCGTCGTCGTTTCGCCCAATCTCTGGTGGAACCACACCCACGGTGACGTCACCTTCCGCCATACCTCCCAGAACGCCGACTGGAACGGACTGCACTTCAAGTTCGGCACGGCGGCGGAATTCCTCGGCAGCCAGTTCGGCGTCGTCGGCCCGGTCATCTTCGCAGCCCTCCTCTGGGCGCTCTACCGGCGGATCCTGCGCCAGGACGGCCGGCTGGAGACGCATCTCTTCATCCTCTCCTGGCCGATCATCGGCGTGATCATCTTCCAGGCGCTGATGTCGGATGCCAATGCCAACTGGGCCGCCACCGCCTACATTGCCGGCATCTTGCTGGCGGTCGTCCTGCTTCTGAAGAAGAGCGAGAAGACGCTGGAGGTATCGCTGTGGATCAACACGGCCGCCGCCATCCTGCTGCCGATCGCCACCGTCTTCGTCGTCCAGATCGTCGATCTCTCGCATTCGCGGCTGATGCAGCGTTATGTCGGGCGCGACGAGGTCAGCCGCGAGATCGCCAGGGTCGCCGATAGCGAGCAGGTCACCGCCATCGTCGGCGAGGATCGCAACATCATGGCCGATCTCTTCTACACGCTGCGCGACAGCAGCATGCCGATCAAGGCGCGTCCGACCGGCCGTTTCCCGGACAACTATTACCAGCAGGAATTCACGCTCGATCCCGCGCGCGATCCCGGCCCTGTGTTGCTGGTGACGCGCAACAAGCAGACCTGCGCGAATGACGAGCCGAACCTGGTCGAGACGCTGACGCCGGAGAGCGGCTTCATGGCCGGGCGCTCGCTCTACTTCTACCGGATCGAGGCCGGCTGCCTGGCGGTCAAGCCCTGACCGTCAGAGTTCAGAACCGAGGGCCGTAGGTCTCCGGTTCGCTGCTCGCCAGCGGTTTCGACAGGCTGACCGTATCGATGTCACGATCGAGCTTCGGCGAATAGGTCGTCGTCAGTGCGTGGATGCGGTAGCCATGCTTCTCGAAAAAGCCGATGGCGCGTTGATTGCGGGCATGGGTTTCAAGCCTTGCCTGATCGAGCCCCTGCCCGGCCATTTCCTCCTCAAGCGCCGCCAGCAGCGCGGAGCCCAGCCCCTGCCCCTGAAAATCCGGATCGATCCAGAAGTCGGTGATTTCCTCGTCCAGCCGCTCGCGCGACGCCCAGCCGGCCGGTTCGCCGTTCTTGTCGATCACCGAAATCGTGATCCAGGCGGAATGGGTGAAATTGCGGAAGGCGGCGGCGGCGCTCTGCAGCATCGAGGCGGTCTCGCCGATCGGCGCCATCGCCTGCTCCCAGGCGCGAAGGCCGATCTCGGTCAGCCGATCCGCTTCGTCCAGCCTGGCATTGCGAATATGGATCATGCCGCGCCTCTTCCGCCACCAATCCACATATTGGACCAAATCCGCTCGCGAGATAGCCCGGTGGTGCAGCCTGGCGTTGTTTTTCAACAATTTCCTTGAGTTCGACGTTCCGTGCTACAGTTAAAGCCGAAACTGGCATCGCCGCGCTGGGGCGGCCCGGAGGACGGCTTGGATTTCTACGCCACCCTGCAGAAGTGGTACGACTGGGCGGACATCTTCGTCCTCAGCCGCTGGGGCGCGTATCAGTTCGCCATCATCGTCGGCGGCTACATCTTCGGCCTCGTCCTCGGCCGTTATGCCGAACCGATCTTCGAGGCCAAGGCGCGGGAGATCAAAGGCAATCCGGATCTCCTGAGGGTGATCGTCGCTTTCATGCGGCGCCTCAAATGGATGTTCATGACGCTATGGCTGTGGATCGCCTACACGATCCTCGTCTACGAGACATGGCCGAGCCGGTCGTGGATGGTGCGGCTGATGCTGCTCCTGACGGCCGCTTGGTGGATCGTCTCGGTGCTGACCCGGATCATCCGCAACCGGTCGCTTTCCCGCTTCGTCGCCATCGTCGCCTGGGTCTACATCGCCATCATCGTTCTCGGCTTCGAGACCTCCGTCGGCCATACGCTCGACCGGGCGGCGCTGACGATGGGCGGCATGCGCATTTCGCTGCTGTCGATCACCAAGGGCGTCATCATCACCGCCTCGCTCCTCTGGCTGGCGGTCCTGATCGGCAACGTGCTGTCGAACCGGATCGACCGGGTCGAGGACATCTCGCCCGCCTTCCGTGTCCTCCTCGGCAAGCTCATCAAGATCGCACTGATCCTGTTTGCCGGCGCCTTCGCACTGTCGGCGACGGGGATCGACCTCACCGCCTTCACCGTCTTCTCCGGCGCAGTCGGCGTCGGCGTAGGCTTCGGCCTGCAGAAGGTGGTGTCGAATTTCCTGTCCGGCATGATCATCCTGATGGACAAGTCGATCAAACCCGGCGACACGATCTCACTCGGCGAAACATTCGGCTGGATCCGCGAGCTTCGCGCCCGTTTCGTCTCCGTCATCACCCGCGACGGGCGGGAATACCTGATCCCGAACGAAGACTTCATCACCCAGCAGGTGGTCAACTGGTCGTTTTCCAGCGCCTATGTCCGCATCGACGTCGATTTCGGCGTTTCCTTCGACAGCGATCCGCACGAGGTCGTCAAGATCGCGATCGAGACGGCAAAATCGATCCCCCGCGTCTCCGACTACAAGGCGCCCGTCTGCTGGATGACGGCCTTCGGCGCCTCCTCCCTCGACTTCAAACTCCGCTTCTGGATTACCGACCCGAACAACGGCCTGACCAATGTCCGCGGCCAAGTGCTGCTGGCGCTGTGGGATTCGTTCAAGGAAGCCGGCATCAGCATTCCCTATCCGCACCGGGAGATCATCATGCGCGCGCCCGTGGATGTGCGGTATGCCGAAAAGCCCGCCTCGCCACCCGCTCAGCCGCAGACACCGGATTGAGGCGAGGTTTCAAGCCTTCAGCAGGTGGTAGGTGCGCTCATTGACAAGAATGTTGCGAAGAGTTAATTAACAAAAAAGTTAATTAACAAAAAAGCGAACCAATGAACGAGCAACTTTCCCAGGTTTTCGCCGCACTCGGCGACCCGACCCGTCTCGCCATGATCGAGCGGCTCTCGCGCGGCGAAGCGACCGTACAGGAGCTGATGGAGCCCTTCGACATCAGCCCGCCGGCCATATCGCGGCACCTCAAGGTGCTCGAACAGGCGGGCCTGATCACCCGTGGCCGTGCAGCCCAGACCCGTCCCTGCCAGCTGGCGCCCGGGCGATTGCAGGAGGTTGCCGACTGGACCGTTCGAATGCGGTCCTTCTGGGATGAGAGCTTCGATCGCATGGACGAATATCTTGCGACCATTGTCCGCAACAAGGAGGACAGGACATGAACGGCGCACGTACCACAGGGAGGGTCCTCGAAATCGAGCGGCGCTTCGAGGCGCCCCGCGACGTTGTTTTTGCACTGTGGACCTCGCCTCGGCAGATCGTTCAATGGTGGGGGCCGCGCGGGCATTTCCTCGACCATTGCGAACAGGATTTCCGGGTTGGCGGACGCTGGCGCTTCGCAATCGCCGGTGCGGATGGTTCCTCCCCCACCTGGACCTGGGGGATCTACCGGGAGATCGTCGCGCCGGAGAGACTGGTATTCTCCTACAGCATGGACTGGCATCGCCACGAGACGCTGGTTTCCATCGCCTTCGAGGATCTTGGCGACGCCACGCTGATGCGTTTCCGGCAGTCCGAGTTCCTGACGGACGACGATTGCGCCGACCACAGCTGGGGTTGGCTCAGCGCGCTCGACAAGCTGGCAGACCATATTTCGCGCATGTACAGCATTGGAATCCTCAACATGGACATCTTCAGGATCGAACGACCGGACGGAGTTGCCGAGGATATAGCGGAGGCCCGCAGACGCGCCGAACAGGACTTGCGGGAACGGCCCGGCGACACGGTTCCGCCGAGCGTAGAAGCGCGGAAATCCATGGTGCCGCCACCGCAACACTGAAGGCTTCCCAAACCAGGACAACCGTCATATTATCCGCTTCGCAATTCTGGAGTGTTCATGTCTAACTCGTCCGAGACCCGGTAAAGGCCGGCCCCGCGCAGGAAACACGCTCGGCCCGGCCCTCCCTCGAAATCCCGCCTTCCAAAATGGCAGGCGGAAAGAGTTTTTGCGCGCCCGTTTCAGCGCATACCGGACTTTTGGACACCATGGATATTTCCCGCGCAGAACAGCGCATCCTGCACCTCATGGCGCAGGGCGGACGCATTGAAATCACCCGCAACGACGACACCGGCAAGATCGAGGAAATCGGCTGCTTCACCCGCGAGGGCTGGCGGTTCCCCGACATCACGATGCGCCTCTTCCGGAAGCTGAAGGCCAAACGCGCCATAGCATCTTCCGGGGGCAAGCCCTACCGCATCACCACGCGCGGTCTGGAGCTGGTGCGATCTCAGCTGGACAACAGGTGAAAGCACGCGGCGCGGCCCTTACCCAAGGCCGCGCCGTCGCTATTGCCGGACTTCAAAAATGTAACTACATTTGTCGTTATGAAATTCGAGTGGGATCCGGCCTAGAACGCCCAGAATTTCGAGAAGCACGCGATCCTCTTCGAGGAAGCCTGCCTGATCTTCGACGGCCCTGTTCTGACAGGTCCCGACAACCGCCGCGACTATGGCGAAGAGCGAGAGATCAGCATTGGATCCATTCAGCAACTCATCGTCGTGGTGGTTGTTCATACGGACCGTGAAGGATCAATCCGCATCATCTCCGCCAGACTGGCGAGCAGGAAAGAAAGGAAACTCTACCATGAGCATGTCGGCCGAGAGACTTAAGCAGCTCGCCAACCGCTCCGAAGATGCCATCGACTTCAGCGATGTTCCTGAACTTGACGAGGCATTCTTCCGAACGGCAAAGCTGGTCGAGCCGACCTCCAAGAAGCAGGTGACAATGCGCATCGATGCCAATGTCCTTGACTGGTTCAAGGCACGAGGAAAAGGCTATCAGACGCGAATGAACGCAGTTCTGAAAGCCTTCATGGAATCCCAGTCAAAGTAACCTGACGCCAAAGGCGATTGTTACCACCACTTCGCCGGCGTGAACTTGCCGGCCGCCTGCTCGATGACGTGGGCGGTCTTGAAGAGGGTTTCCTCGTCGAAGGGCTTGCCGATCAGCTGCAGGCCGAGCGGCAGACCGCGACCGTCGATGCCGGCGGGAACGGCGATGCCCGGCAGGCCGGCCATGTTGACCGTGACCGTGAAGATGTCGTTGAGGTACATCTTCACCGGATCGGCGGCGAGGTCCTGGTCGGCGATGCCGAAGGCCGAAGACGGGGTGGCCGGCGTCAGGATGGCGTCGACGCCCTTGGCAAACGCATCCTCGAAGTCGCGCTTGATCAGCGTGCGGACCTTCTGCGCCTGCAGATAGTATGCGTCGTAGTAGCCGGCGGAGAGAACATAGGTGCCGATCATGATGCGGCGCTTGACCTCGGTGCCGAAACCAGCCGCACGGGTCTTCTCGTACATGTCGACGATGTCCTTGCCCTCGACGCGCAGGCCGTATTTGACGCCGTCGTAACGGGCCAGGTTGGACGAGGCTTCGGCCGGAGCGACGATATAGTAAGCCGGCAGGGCATATTTCGTGTGCGGCAGCTCGATGTTGACGATCTTGGCGCCAGCATCCTTCAGCCAGGCGATGCCCTGTTCCCAGAGCTTCTCGATTTCCGCCGGCATGCCCTCGACGCGGTATTCCTTCGGAATGCCGATCTTCATGCCCTTGACCGAGCCTCCGACCGCGGCTTCGTAATCCGGCACCGGAAGATCGACCGAGGTCGTGTCCTTGGCGTCGACGCTTGCCATCGACTTCAGCATGATCGCGGCATCACGCACATCGCGGGCAATCGGGCCGGCCTGGTCGAGCGAAGAGGCAAAGGCGACGATGCCCCAGCGCGAGCAGCGGCCATAGGTCGGCTTGATGCCGACGGTACCCGTAAAGGCTGCCGGCTGGCGGATCGAGCCGCCGGTGTCGGTTGCCGTGGCGCCGGCGCAGAGATGCGCGGCGACGGCAGCAGCCGAACCGCCCGAGGAACCGCCGGGAACGAGCTGCTGGTTCGACCCTTCGGCCCGCCACGGGTTGATGACCGGTCCATAATAGGAGCTCTCGTTGGACGAGCCCATGGCGAACTCGTCCATGTTGAGCTTGCCAAGCATCACCGCGCCGTCGTTCCAGAGGTTCTGGGTGACGGTCGATTCGTATCTGGGCTTGAAGCCGTCGAGGATGTGCGAGCAGGCCTGCGTGTGGACGCCTTCGGTGCCGAAGAGGTCCTTGATGCCGAGCGGAATGCCTTCCAGCGCGCCGGCCTTGCCTTCGGCAATGCGGGCATCAGATGCCTTGGCCATGTCGCGCGCCTTTTCCGGCGTCACGGTGATGTAGGCATTGAGCTTGTCGTTGGCGGAAGCGATCGCGTCCAGATAGGCTTCCGTCAGCTGCAGGGAGGTGATCTCCTTCGCCTTCAGCTTGTCGCGGGCTTCGGCAATGGTCAGGCTCGTCAGGTCGGTCATATCGGTCACTTGCAAAACGTTTGATTTTCGAGAGCGGCTGGGTCGCAAGCGCGTTCGCTTATTCGACGACCTTCGGCACCAGGAAGAAATTCTTGTCGGTCACCGGCGCGTTGGCGACCACGTCCTCGGCCTTGTTGCCGTCGGTGATCTCGTCGATGCGCTTCCTCATCGCCATCGGCGTGACCGACGTCATCGGCTCGACGTCCTTGACGTCGACCTCGGAGAGCTGCTCGACGAAGCCGAGAATGGTATTGAGCTCGCCCATCATCTTCTCAGCTTCATCCTCGGTCACGGCAATGCGGGCCAGATGTGCGACGCGTTTGACGGTGGCAAGATCAACGGACATCGAAATTCTCCATTACGGACGGACTTTGCCGCAGAATATGCGGAATTTTGTCCGTTGCTATAGAGGCGCGCTTGCCGCGATGCAACGGGGAAGTGACGAAATACGCTGCGGAGCAGCCCTGCCCGTCCGGCTTGTCATGCCGGTATCTTCGACACCGCTGACGCCCCGCCGCGGGAACCGTAAAGCTTGTTTGCCCAGTCGAGAAAAGCACGAACGCGCGGTTGGCCGGCTACGGACTTTCGTGCCACCATCCAGACTTCGCTGACGGGGCCATCAACGGCAGTCGGCAATTGCTTCAACGCGGGGGTCAACTCGGCCACGGTTTCCGGCAACATGGCGACAGCTTTGCCGGTCAATGCGAAATCGCGTTGGGAAAATACGCTGCTGGAGGTAAAAGCAACGGAACCTCCAAAGCCGGAAAGCCAGCGGAAGGCACCAATTTCCTCCAACGAACCGGAGGCGCGGATCACCCGATGGCCGTCAAGGTTTTGCAATGGCTGATCAATCGGTTTCTCTGCAAGATATGCGCTTGTGGCGTACAGATTCCAGTCAAGGGTCCCGACGCGCCGGCCGACCATGTCCGCAGGAGCAGAATCGAGCGGCGTGACCATCACCTCGAATTCGCTGTCGGGAACCACGAAGAGATTGTCATGAACGGCGATGTCACCAGCCTGCCCAGACTTTTCCGACCAGGCGGCGAGCATCGGCGCGGCGAACCGGCTGGCAAGGATCTCGCAGGTGGCAATGCGGAGCGGCATTGACGATCCGGCAACGACTGCATTCGCTTCCTCAACGCAGGCCTGCATCTTGCCGGCGGCTTGTGCCAGCGCCTCCCCGGTCTGATTGGCGACCAGCCTGCCGTCGTTGGCCCGCAGGAAGAGCTGGCGATTGAGCGATTGCTCAACCGCTTGAAGGCGGCGCGACACCGTGGACTGATTGAGGCCAAGCCTGCGCGCCGCGCCGGAAAGTGTGCCCTCCGTCGCGATGGCCAGGATTGTCTGCAGATCACTCCAGTCCGAAATCATCCCGCAATCCTACGTCCATCGCCGAAGCTTCGTACATCCTGCTATACCGCCGTGTCCGGCGGAGCCGCATAGGTCCATGCAAATTCGCTGATTGATAAAACCCTGTCAATCAAGCGAGAAGGCATCACTCAAGAAGGAACATGAACATGACATTCAATCCGGACCGCTATCTCGCAAGGGTTGGCCTCAAGGCGGGCGATATCACGCCCGATGCCAATGGGCTTACCCGCCTCCAACTGGCCCAGACAAGCACCATACCATTCGAGAACTTCGAGCCGTTGACAGGCGGGGTTCCAGCCCTCGACGGGCAATCCCTCTGGCAGAAACTCGTCGCTGATCGCCGTGGCGGCTATTGCCTGGAACTCAACAGCCTGTTTGGAATGGCGCTCGAGGCGTTCGGATTTGAAGCAACCCCGGTTCTTGGACGTGTGCGTATGGGTGCGCCCCATGGTGGCCCGCGAGCACATCATGCCTTCGTGGTGACAATCAACGGAGAGGAATACCTCGCCGACACCGGTTTCGGCGGCCCGGCTCCGGTGCTACCCGTTCGGCTTGGCACGCAGGAGCCGCAGAACCTTCGCGGAGAGACCTTCCGCATTCGCATGGACGAAACGAGCGGCGAAGAGGTGCTGGAGAGACTGAATGGCGAGGACTGGTTCTCGCTCTACGGCTTCGATCGGGTGGCGGTCAGCCCACCGGACTACGAAGCGGCCAATTTTGTCTGCGCGCGCTGGGACAAATCCCCCTTCCCGCATAACCTGATGATGACGATCGTTACTGAAGGCGGGCGAAACAGCCTGTTCAACCGCACCTTGAAACGTGTCAGGGAGGGGAAAACGGAGCAGGAAGACCTGACCTCATTCGCGCGGTTCAAGGAGGCGATGAGGGATCTATTCGGCCTTCCGGAGGACGAGCCGCTTTACAGGAAGGCCTGGGACCGGCTTACGGCCCCCACCACGGCGCATGCAGGATGATGACATTCAAATAAGTTTGTGACCCGCTGCGACAAGCAGCGGCCCTGCCCTTTCGCGGTCTGCCGTCTTGATCAGCAGATAGTCGGTGTCGAAGGTGGAGACGAGGAAGATGCTGATGCCCTCCTCCGACAGCGGGCGGATGACGGAGAGCGCGATGCCGGTCTCCGTGAATTCGAAGGGTCCTTCAAACTTGTAGACCGTCCAGCCGGCATCGGAACGGACGCCATCCGGGACGCGGACGGCAAGGCAGACGACCGAGAGTTCGTCTTCCGTGCGGCCAATCGAGACGAAGCCTTCTCCATCGGCCCAGTCCGGTATAGCAGAGCCGCGCGGCAGCCGGGCGACGGCGTAATCGCCCGGCAATTCCTTCAAGGTCACGCTGACCAAGGTCAGAATTCCAGGACTTCGCCGGGCTTCGGCGCGGAGACCTTGGTCTTCGAGCCTTCCAGCCCGGTCACGAACTTCTCCGGCGTCTGGTCAACGATCGGGAACGACCCGTAGTGACAGGGGATGGCCGTCTTGAAGTTGAAGAAGCGCTGGCAGGCGAGTGCCGCCACCGCGCCGCCCATGGTGAAGCGATCGCCGATCGGCACGATGCCGATGTCGGGCTGGTGCAGTTCGTTGATCAGCCCCATGTCGGAAAAGATGTCGGTGTCGCCCATGTGGTAGACGGTGGGGCCATCTTCGAAATGCAGCATCAGGCCGTTGGCGTTGCCAAGCGAATGCGACACGCCGTCCTCGGTCAGCATGGCGGAGGAATGCAGGGCATTGGTGAAGGTGGCGGAAAAGCCGCCGAAGGAGATCGTGCCGCCGGTATTGCCGGGCTCAAGCTTCTCGACGCCCTTCGACCCCAGCCACGAGGCGAGATCGGCATTGGCGAGAACAGTCGCGCCGGTTTCCTTGGCGAGCGCCACGGTGTCGCCGACATGGTCGCCATGGCCGTGAGTCAGGAGGATCTGCGTGACGCCACTGGTCGCATCCTTCAGATCCAGGCCGTTGAATCCCGGATTGCCGTTCAGGAAGGGGTCGATCAGGACAGTCGCCTTCGACGTCTCAATCCGGAATGCCGCGTGTCCGAGCCATGTGATTTTCATTGCTTGTCTCCCAATGATCTGTTTCGAAGCCAAAGATATGGAACAGGAGATCGTAACCGCAAGGGGCAGACGCGATCTTGAGCGTGTCCGGAATGCATTGCGCCTTCTCCACCCGTTTCCGTTTCAAGACAGAACAACGCAAGGATAATCTTCAAGCTTTATTTAGATCAATCTTGCTAGGGTCGATCACTTCGCCGGTCCCAAATGGAACATGATCGTCTACGCCATGAACATCGACTCTCTGCTTTCCCGCTTCAAGATCCAGACCAAGGTTCTCGCCTTTATCTTTCCGTTCGTCATCAGCATCTCGGCTGTCGGCGTGCTTGGACTTTACGCGTCCAGCCTGTTGCAGAGCAGCCTGACGATTTCGAACGGTGTGATGACGTCACTGTCCGGCTTCCGCGACGTCTCGGCTTCGATGAACCGCTTCCTCGAAGAAACCACCGAGACCAATCTTTCCGACGTCAAGACGAGGCTCGGCGAGCAGAAGCAGATCCTTGAGAACACGCTTGACGGCCTTGGCGAAAAGACGGATGGCAAGGACGATCTCAAGGTCGCGATCGACACGGCAACCGGGGTCGAGGACGGCATGGCCAGCCTCTGGCAGCTACAGCAGGCAGACCAGGCCAGCCGCAAGGCAATCAACGATGCAGTTTCCGCCATCATTTCCGCGCAGCTGATCATCGACGAAGCCGGTTCGCAGAACGACCGGAGCATCCTGACCAAGGAAGGGACGGCGAAGACGGCTCTTTACGATGCGAGCCGGGTCGCCAACGTCAATGCCGAAGTCGCGGCGATCTACGATGGCTACAAGTCTGCCGGCACCGCCGAGGACAAGCTGAAGTTCCTTTCGCAGGCGCTGGCCAAGTCGCAAAAGACCCTTCGCAAGCTCAATTCCGCCCTGCCCTCCGACAAGAAGCCGCTGGCCGGCGACATCAAGGACGCCTTCGACACCCTCAAGCCGATCGCCGACGCCGGCCTCATCGAGGACACGACCCTGCCGGTGCTGAACGCCGCCATGGAGAAGGTTCATTCCGCCGAGCAGGCGATCGCCGCCTTCAACGCGCCGAACCTGCTTGCAGCGATCCAGTCGCTCGCCGATCTCGAGTCCGTGAAGGTCAAGGCCGACGGCATTCGCGGCGATTCGGGGCGCGTCTCGAAATCCATCTATGCGGTGCAGATTGAACTGGCCCAGTTCCTCGCCAAGCCGGACAAGGAAACGCGTGACAGCCTGATCCAGCAGTTCCAGATCATCACCAAGGACATGGAAGCCCTGCAGGGCGCAGCCAAGGGCGAGAAATTCTTCGACGACCTCACGGCCAAGCTGGTTCCGGCCATCGAGAAGATGACCACGGAAAGCGCAGCCCTGGTCGACATCAACGTCAAGCGCATGTCCGCCTTCGAAAATGCGGCCGCCGGCGTCGACAAGATATGGGCCAAGCTTACCGATTTCGCCAAGACGCAGAAGGAAAATGCCGGCGTCGAGCGGGAACGGGCGAACCGGATCTCGATCACCGCAACGCTCGTCGGCGTCGTCATCGCCATCCTAGCCGGCATCGGCCTCGTTGCCACCTTCAAGGGTCCGATTGGCCGCATCACCTCGGCCATGCGCCGGCTGGCCGAAGGCGCGCTCGACACCCGCATCGACGGCGACTCACGCGCCGACGAGATCGGCGACATGGCGCGCGCGCTTGGCGTCTTCAAGGAAAACGCGCTCGAAAAGGAGCGCATGGAACAGGCCAGCAGCCAGCAGAGGGCTGCGGCCGAACAGGAGCGGGCCCGCAACGAGGCGGAAAAGCGCGCCAGCGAAGAGCAGGTCACGTTCGCCGTCAACGCGCTCGCTTCCGGCCTCGAACGTCTCTCCAAGGGCGACCTGACGCAGGAAATCCACACGCCGTTCGCCGGCTCGCTCGACCGTCTGCGGTCCGACTTCAACGGTTCGCTGGTACGGCTGCGCGAAACGCTGACGCATATCCAGTCGAACGCCTACTCCATCCAGTCGAACGGCGCCGTCATGCGCTCGTCGGCGGACGACCTGTCACGCCGCACCGAGGCGCAGGCCGCCTCGCTGGAGCAGACGGCTGCCGCGGTCGACGAGATCACGGTCACCGTGCGCGGTTCGGCCGAGCGCGCCCGCGACGCCAATACGATCGTTGCCAGCACGCGCCAGATGACGGACGAGTCGGTCGTCGTGGTCGCCAACGCAATCGACGCCATGGCGCGCATCGAGGATGCATCCGGCAAGATCGAACAGATCATCGAGGTGATCGACGACATCGCCTTCCAAACCAACCTGCTGGCGCTCAATGCCGGGATCGAGGCGGCGCGGGCGGGCGAAGCCGGCAAGGGATTTGCCGTCGTGGCGCAGGAAGTCCGCGAACTGGCGCAGCGTTCCGGCGGTGCTGCCAAGGAAATCAAGGCGCTGATCGAGCAGGCCGCAAGCGAGGTGTCTTCGGGCGTCACCCATGTCCAGAAAACCGGCCAGGTACTTGGTGCGATCAGCGGGCAGATCACCGAGATATCCAACCACGTCAACGGCATCGCCACGGCCGCCCAGGACCAGGCGTCCGCCCTCCACGAGGTCAACGGAACGGTCAACCAGATGGACCAGATGACCCAGGCAAACGCTGCCATGGTGGAGGAAAGCAACGCGCTCTCGCAGCAGCTGGCGGAAGAGGCGGACATGCTCATGCAGCTCGTCAACCAGTTCCGGCTTGCGGCCGGCAGCGCCTATGCGGGCAACGACAGCCGCGCGGCCTGACGAATTGCGAAAGCCTAACAAGTGCTGTAAGCGACAGCCATGCAGAGGAGGCCTTGCGGCCTCCTTCTTGCTTTATGACGGCAAGCCGGGCTTTTCGAGGGGACAATCATGGCTGACAATGACGACTACATCTACGACGAAGTGACGGGCGAATGGCGCCCGGCCTCTGAAATGGCAGCCGAGGCCGCGGCCGCAAACACGGCGCGCGACGCCAGCGGCAACGTGCTTGCCGACGGCGACAGCGTCGTCCTGATCAAGGACCTGAAGGTCAAGGGCGCCGGCCAGACCCTGAAGCAGGGCACGGTGATCAAGTCGATCCGCCTGACCGACAATCCGGAAGAAATCGATTGCCGCCACGACGCCATCAAGGGTCTCGTGCTGCGCACGGAATTCGTCCGCAAGCGCTAGGCTTCAGGCGGGAGAAACACGGATGGCGACACTGACGATCGAGGAACTGGCCACAGCCCTTCAACCCGGTCAGCCGGTGGCGGGGCTCGACCTCGGCACGAAGACGATCGGGATTGCGGTCTCCGATCTCGGTCGCCGTCTCGCCAATCCGCGCCCCGTCATCAAGCGCGTCAAGTTTACCAAGGATGCCGAGGTGCTGCTGGCGCTTGCGACCAAGGAAAAGGTCGCCGCCTTCATCATCGGCCTGCCGGTCAACATGGATGGCTCGGAAGGTCCGCGCGTCCAGGCGACCCGCGCCTTCGTTCGCACTATGAGTGAGAAGACCGAGATTCCCTTCGTCTACTGGGACGAGCGGCTGTCGACGGTGGCCGCCGAACGGGCGCTTCTGGAAATGGACGTCTCACGCGCCAAGCGCGCCGAGCGGATCGATTCCGCCGCCGCCAGCTTCATTCTGCAGGGTGCACTCGATAGGCTGGCGTTTCTGCAGCGGAACTGATCGGTCTTTCTTCGGCAACCGCGGTCCGATCGCCCCTCTCCCCGCGCCACCAATCCCGCAGCCGGCGAAGGCTTGCAAAGATCTGACGATGGCGGCGTAGCGCCAGCAGGCCGAAGACGATCGCCGAATCGAACAGGATGACGTCGAGAACTAGGCCGGGAATGATCTCGGGGCTGATGCCGAGAATCTGGCCGTAGATCTGGAAGACCAGGTCATGCGCGTCGCGGGTCAGCATGAAATAGCCGAAGCTGATGTTGTAGTAGGAAAGCCAGTACCAGCTGCCAAGAAAGGCGATCGGCCCGCCCCAGAAGATCAGGACCCATTTCATGAGGCTGTCCTTGCGCGGTTAACCATGCCGAGATCGATGAAGGCGAGCTGGCGAAGCGCAGCCATGGCCGACAGGATTGCAGCCGGCACCGCGATATCGCGCGCAACAAGGGCGAAAAATGCCGTTCCCGCCATCATAACTGCCAGTTTTTCAAGCTTTTTCCGCATGCGTTCCGACCGGTCCTTTAAAGGTCTCCCGAGAGTGAACCGTTAAAGTCCGGCGCGCAACGTAAACCATTTGTTAAGGTTAACGGCTTGTGGAAAATTTTAACTGTCTCACCCGTAAACGGCGCGCACGACCCTTTTCAGCGCCGCCTCCACCTTCTCCCAGTCCTTCTTCGACTTCAGTGGCTGGCCGGCGAACTGGCCGCTGGTGACGGCGGAGAGCACGAGGTGCTGGATGGCGGCTATGACGACGGCGTTGACCGCGTTGACGTCCACGCCCTTCGGTGCCGACAGCGAGCCGCGCATGCGGTTCAGCCAGTCGGCGAGCGCCTTGTTGCGGGCATCGCTCAGCCGGCGCACGGTCTCGGAGCTTTCCGCCACCTCCCACACGACGATGCGGCACATCAGCGGATCGGCGCGCAGTGCCTCGAGGAACAGCAGCGCCAGCCGCTCCATCAGGTCGCCATAGGTCAGCAGGAACATGCCGCCCGTGTCTTCCGGAATATTGTCGCCGACCCAGGAGCTGAGGTCCGCCCCGATCGCCTCGATCAGGCCGTCGAGCCCGCCGAAGTAGCGGTAGATCAGTTGCTTGTCGCAACCGGCCCGCCGCGCGATCGCATTGATGCCGAAGCCCTGGAAGCCGGCCTCGGCGAGCAGGCCCTTGGCGGCGGCGAGAATGACCTTCTCGGTCCCTGCCCTGCCGCGCGGCCGCCTCGCCACATCATCGTTTGCTATCGCCTGCTCCAGAACGGCCAAATTCGCCATCAAAGCACCTGCCCTGTTTATCAACGTCACTTACCGGTGATTAGGTGGCCGGCGGGATCATGACAATTGTGACAGCGTTGGATTCACAGGATTGTGGCAGCGGCATCCGCCTCCGAAAGCAGCCAGCGGCGCAGGATGGCAGCCTCATCGCTCAAACGCCCGGCCGCGATCAGCCAGTAACTCCGATCAGCATCACCCGGAGTGTCGAACAGGACGCACAGATTTCCGCGGCGAACATCCTCCTGCACAAGCGCCGTTGGGCAAAGACCAACGCCAAGACCAGCCTTGACCGAACCGACCAGCAGATTGAAATCCTCGAAGATCGGACCGTTGTCCTTCCCAGCTTTTATGCCGGACAGGGAAAACCAGTCGCGCCATGCGGCTTCCGTCTCGTCATGCAGCAGATCTGCGCGCAGCAGGTCCTCAGGCTTTTCGATCGGTCCGTGACGCTCAAGATAGGCGGGCGAACAGGTTGGACGCACGGCGGCGCTCAGTATCCGGTCGCCGGCTCCGTCCGCCCCGGCAACATGGCGGATCAACAGATCGGCACCGGCCTCCTCCGGCGTTCGGGCGCCGAGCGGATAGACGACAGAGACCTGGATTTCCGGATGCGCGGCACGAAAACGAGGCAGACGCGACGGAAGCCAATGGGTGACCAATGAGGCCTGACAAGCAAGGCTCACCTTCTTCTGGCGTTGCGTGCGACGGAGCCCCTCTGCGGCGAGTGCAATTTCGCCAAGCCCATGAGAACATGCGGCGCCGAACTCTCGGCCGGCCGCCGTCAAGACGACACCGCGCGGCCGGCGCTCAAACAGCGGAAGGCCAAGCCAGTTTTCCAGTGCCCGCACATGCTGGCTGACGGCTGCGGCGCTCATGCCGAGCTCTTCGGCAGCCTGCAGAAAACCCTGCCGGCGTGCGGCGGCCTCAAAGGCGCGGAGATGGGCGAGCGGCGGCAGCTTCATGCCGTCAAGGCTAAGCGCTGCTTATCCAACGCGCAAGTGGATGACCTGTTGTCATTGCCGTCGGCAGACGGCATCTTCGGCTCTTCTTACCCCGCGAGCATCCGGAGCCGGCACATGCAGATCGACGACACCCTCAAGACTCCGTCCGACGCCGCGGCACGCCGCGCCGCGCGGCCCGTTGTCTGCTATCCGAACGAGACGCTGCCGCAGCGGGACATGGCGCTCCTGCGCACGCTGCGGCAGACCATGGAGAAGGTGGACGAAGTGATCGTGCCGCCGCGCGACGGCAAGACGTTTTCGGCGCCGAAGGGTCACTTCATCCGGATGGTCAGCATCGAGGGACCGCAGGTCGGCGACCTCAATCTCTGGAACGCCAACGATCTTTCCGAGCGCTTCTTCTCCGGCAAGACGCGGCAATTGCACGCCACGCATGTCACCACCGGCAACCGGCTTTGGAGCAACATGCCGTATCTCAGGCCAATGGCGACGATCAGCCATGATACGCTCGGCTGGTACGGCTTCGACGAGGACGGCGGCGGCGTGCACGACGTCATCGGCACGCGCTGCGATCCCTATACCAACCGCCTGCTCTCGGGAACCGACTATCACCATTGCTGCCATTCGAACCTCTGCGGCGCGCTGGCAGACGAAAAAGGCATCAGCCTGAAGGAGGCTGAACCGCATGTGCATGACGTGCTGAACGTCTTCATGTGCACCGGCTTTACCAGGGACACGCACCAGTACTTCATGAAGGCGAGCCCGGTCAGGCCCGGCGACTATCTGGAACTCTTCGCCGAAATCGATCTTCTCGGTGCGCTGTCCGCCTGCCCGGGCGGCGACTGCAGTTCCGAGCATTCCAGCGACACCGCCGCCTGCTATCCGCTCAAGGTCGAGATCTACAGGCCGGACATGGCGTTGCTGAAAGACTGGGCGTTTCCGGAACCGAGCGCGTATCGAGGAAGACCGTGAGGGCTCAGCGATAGCGTAGCGGAAGAAGGTGGTCATCGACCCAGGTAGCGAGTGTCCCCTCGCTCATGCCGCCGCTTGCGACGTCCTGAATGACCCGCACGGCGTCGCGCTGTGATCAGTCCAGAAAATAGCCGAGCAATCTCAGCTGGATGTTGAGTGCGAGGAAAGCAGCCCGCTTGTTGCCATCGTTGAAGCCGTGGCCTCTGGCGATGCCGTGACAAACGGCGGCTGCGAGCCGACCAGGCAGGGTTTCCGGCTCGTAAGCGATGATGTTGAGTGGACGTTCTAGAGCGCCTTTGATGAGGCTGTCATCCTTGATGCCCGGCAAGCCGCCATGCACCTTGATTGTTTTCGCCTGAAGCTCGATCAGCGCCTCAAGCGACACCGTCCTCATTATTTGGCGAGCTGGGTCAAAGCCCAATCGAAACGGGCGAAGACATCCTCGCCAGCTTCCATGGAGATGGCGTAGGTGTCGTCGGGAAGAGAAGAGTCCTTGGCCACTGCGCCAGATGACTTTAGCTGTCGATTATCGATATCAAGCGATGCCGGCGTGTACGTGGTCTTTGAGGAAAACTCTGTACTCTTATTCGCAGAGACGAACCGACCAGTACGTGCATTGCGGACAACCTTTGCATTGCCCTCAACCGATATCGACTTCGCTGATCCAAGTTTCTTTGCCATAATCTCAATATAGCATGAAGCGATGTGGGTTCCAATCAGGCCCACTTGTTGCCCGACCATCACCTTATCCGGCTCACGTCGCCGTCTTCAGGTTTACGCGGGCCATCAGCTCCTCTGCGGTTTCCTTGCGTTCGCTGTAGCGGTCGGTGAGATAGGCGGAGGCGTCGCGGGTCAGGAGGGTGAATTTGACCAGTTCCTCGCAGACGTCGATGACGCGGTCGTAATAGGCGGATGGCTTCATGCGGCCGTCTTCGCCGAATTCCTGCCAGGCCTTGGCGACGGAGGACTGGTTGGGGATGGTAATCATCCGCATCCAGCGCCCGAGAACGCGCAACTGGTTCACGGCGTTGAAGGATTGCGAGCCGCCGGAGACCTGCATGACGGCAAGAGTCTTCCCCTGCGTCGGGCGGACCGCACCGAGCGAGAGCGGAATCCAGTCGATCTGCGCCTTCATGATGCCGGTCATGGCGCCATGGCGCTCGGGGCTCACCCACACCTGCCCTTCCGACCATGCCGAAAGGTCGCGCAGTTCCTTGACCTTGGGATGCGTTGCCGGCTCGCCGTCGGGCAATGGCAGACCGGCGGGATCGAAGATGCGCACCTCGCAGCCGAAGTGTTCCAGCAGACGCCCGGCCTCCTGCGCCAGCAGGCGGCTGTAGGAGACCGGCCTCAGCGAGCCGTAAAGAATGAGGATGCGCGGCTTGTGCGGGGAAAAGGCCGGGCGAAGGACGGCAAGATCGGGCTTGCGCAGATGGTCCGGATTGGCGGCCGGCAGATCGAACGGCGTGTCAGACAATGCGCTTGCCCTCGCTGTCGAGGACCTGCTCGCCGTCCTCCTTTGCAAACGCGCCCTTGTGCGTCTCCGGCAGAATGTCGAGGACGACTTCCGAGGGGCGCGCCAGCCGCGTGCCCATGGGGGTGACCACGAAGGGACGGTTGATGAGGATTGGATGGGCGAGCATCGCATCGAGAAGCGCATCGTCGCCGAGATCCGGATTGTCGAGACCCAGCTCGAGGTAGGGCGTGCCCTTCTCGCGGATCGCCTCGCGCACCGTCAGGCCGGCATCGGCGATCATCTTCACCAACGCATCACGCGACGGCGGCGTCTTCAAATATTCGACGACGGTCGGCTCGATGCCGGCATTGCGGATCATCGCCAGCGTGTTGCGCGAAGTCCCGCAAGCGGGGTTATGGTAGATCGTCACGTCCATCAGCATGTCCTCTCTTTCGTTTTTCCGGCAGGCGCGCAGGCGAGCGCCTGGACAACGGGGCCGCAAATCTCCGGCTGGCCGGCGCAGCAGTTTTCCGTCAGGAACAGAAGAAGGCCCGAGAGCGCCGCATAATCGGCCGCGTAGATGATCGAGCGCGACTCACGCCTGGCGACGATGAGCCCGGCGTGCTCCAGCTCCTTCAGATGAAACGACACATTGGAGGGCGAGACGGCGACCTTTTCGGCGATGGCCCCAGCCGCCAGCCCTTCCGCGCCGGCCACCACCAGCATGCGGACGATCCTCAGCCGGGTTTCCTGCGAAAGCGCCGAGAAGGCCAGCAGCGCATTTTGCTCCGATATCATTTCAACAATCCTTGAAACATTGAAATGACTCATACTGCGCGCAGTCTGACTGCGCAAGTCCAAATTGCAGGCTTGCAACGAGGCCGCTTGCCCTTCCCTTCGCCGGCTGTCAAAACATCCCAAACACGTCGCCACACAAGGACCAGCGCCAGATGAACCACCACGCCCATGATCCCAGCCAGCTCGAAATGGTCGTCCTGATGACGCCGGACATGGCGAATTTTTCCGGCAAGGTGCATGGCGGCGCGCTTCTGAACCTCCTCGACCGGGTGGCCTATTCCTGCGCCTCGCGCTTTTCCAAGCAATATGCCGTCACGCTTTCCGTCGACCAGGTGGTGTTCCGCCAGCCGATCCATGTCGGCGAGCTGGTGACCTTCCGCGCCTCCGTCAATCATGCCGGCCGGACATCGATGGAGATCGGCATCCGGGTCGAAGCAGAAAACATCCGCACCGGAACGCGCCGGCACACCAATTCCTGCTATTTCACGATGGTCGCGGTCGATGAACACGGCCGGCCGACGAGCGTTCCGGAACTCTGTCTCGATACGGATGCCAAGAAGCGGCGCAACACGGCGGCCGAGGCCCGGCGCGAGCTCAGGCGCGAATTCGAAACGCGGCTGCATGAGGTCAAGGAAGCGGCCGACGTCTGATCCGGCTCCGGCAGAGGGCCAGATCTTGCATTGCACAAGAGGGCGGCGGGCGGTATCACTGCGCCACCCCGCCCCGGAGCCCTCCTCATGCTGCTGATTTTCGAAAGCGTTCTGCCGATCTTTCTGCTTGTGCTGTTCGGCATCGCTCTCCGGCGCGCGCCGTTCATCGACCAGAACCTCTGGACCGGGCTTGAGCAGCTGGGCTTCTATGTCCTCTTTCCCTCGCTCCTGTTCATCACGCTGGCGCGGACGGATTTCGCCGCCATTCCCACCGGCGTCATCACCGTCGTCACGCTGTCGGCCGTGCTGATCACCTGCGCCCTGACCTGGCTCAGCTGGCCGCTGTTCAAGCGGATCGGCGTTCCCGCCTCGTCGTTCACCACCATCTTCCAGACGACAACGCGTTGGAACGGTTTCGTGGCGCTGGCGGTTGCCGACAAGCTGGTCGGACAGGCGGGCCTGACGATCATCGCTCTGGTGATGGCGGTCATCATCGTGCCGATCAACATCATCAACGTCGTGATGCTGGAGTGGTTTTCCGGCCGGCCGCGCAATCACAAGGCGCTGATGATCCGCATTGTCACCAATCCGCTCATCCTCTCATCGCTCGCCGGCGTCGTCGTCAGCCTCAGCGGGATTTCGATCTACGAGCCGCTGATGACGGCGATCGATCTCGTCTCGCGCTCGGCACTCAGCCTCGGCCTGATCATGGTCGGCGCCGGCCTGGTGATTGCCGATGCGCTTAGGCCAAGCCGGCTGGTGGTGATCCCGGTGATCCTGAAGCTCTTCGCCTTCCCGGCTCTGATGGTCGGCATCGGCATGCTCGCCGGCGTTAAGGGCATGGAACTCTCCATGCTCGCGCTTGCCGCCAGCGTGCCGACGGCGATGAACGGTTATCTGCTGGCCAAGAAAATGGGCGGCGACGCGCAGCTCTACTCCGCCGTCGCAACCGTGCAGACGGCGGTCTCCTTCATTTCCATCCCGCTGATCCTGCTGATGGTCGGCGGCTGAGCCGCCGTCAGCTCGCGGCCGGATACAGGATGTCGACGAAATAGCGGGCGTCGAAGCGGGCGTCGAGCATGCCGTAGGTGGTGCGCCAGCCGCCGGCGAGACGCGTTTCCAGGAAGGCGTCGGCAATCTTGCCCGCGCCGATCCGGTAGAGTTCTGCAGCCGCACCTGCAAGCGCCAGCTGTTCGACCAGCATGCGGGCCGCGCCCTCGTCCCGCTGGCAGAGCGCGATTGCCGCGCGAAGGACCTGCACGGTCTTCGGACCGGACGGGCCGAGATCGCGCGACAGGGTGGCAAACACCTGCTCGAACAGGCCCTCGCCCTTTTCCAGCACACGCAGCACATCGAGCGCCATCACGTTACCGGAGCCTTCCCAGATCGCATTGACCGGAGCCTCGCGGTAATGGCGGGCGATATTGCGTTCCTCAATGTAGCCGGAGCCGCCGATGCACTCCATCGCCTCGTAGATCAGCGACGGCGCGATCTTGCAGACCCAGTATTTGGCGACCGGGGTCATGACGCGGGCGTAAGCGGATTCTTCCGGATTGTCGCGGGCGCGGTCGAAGGCGTCGGCGACGCGGAAGGAGAGCGCGGTGGCGGCCGCGACATCGAGCGCCATGTCGGCGAGCACGCGGGTCATCAGCGGCTGGGAAACCAGTTCCTTGCCGAACACCTTGCGGCCACGGCAATGATGGACGGCCTCGGCCAGCGAGGCGCGCATGATGGCGGCCGAGGCCAGCGCGCAGTCCAGCCGGGTCAGCGTCACCATGTCGAGAATGGTGCGGATGCCGCCGTCCGGCGTGCCGAGCAGATATCCGAACGTATCGGTGAACTCGACCTCGGAGGACGCATTCGAACGGTTGCCGATCTTGTCCTTCAGGCGCTGGAACTGCAGGCCGTTCGTCGAGCCGTCTTCGAGAAGACGCGGCACGAGGAAGCAGCCGAGCCCCTGCCCGGTCTGCGCCAGCATGACGAAGGCGTCGCTCATCGGCGCCGACATGAACCACTTGTGGCCGGAGAGACGGTAGATGCCCTCGCTGACCTTTTCCGCGCGGCTCGTATTGGCGCGCACATCCGTGCCGCCCTGCTTTTCCGTCATGCCCATGCCGATGGTGACGGCGGACTTCTGCTTGGCCGGCTTGTTCGCGGAGTCATATTTGCGCGACAGGATCTTCGGGCCCCATTCGCGCTGCACCTGCGGGTTGGACATCATCGCGGCGACCGAAGCGCTGGTCATGGTCAGCGGGCAGAGATGGCCGCATTCGAGCTGCGCCGTCAGATAGAAGCGGATGGCGCGCACCTTGTGGGCCATGCCCTTGGCGTCCGGATCGGCGGACGAATCCCAGATCGACGAATGCAGGCCGGCCGACATCGAACGGCGCATCAGCGCGTGCCAGGCCGGATGGAACTCAACGACGTCCAGACGCTCGCCACGCGGGCCGTGGGTTCTCAGCTGCGGCGTCCCCTGGTTGGCCATGCGGGCCAGCTCCTGGGCTTCCGGCGAGGTCACATATCGACCAAGCGCCTCGAAGTCCTCGCGCAGCGACCGGTGCATTGAAGAGGTGAGATCGAGAAGCAGCGGATCGGACCGGTAGGCGTTGATGCCGGACCAGGGTTTGGGCTGGTTCAGTTCCAGGAGTTTTTCTTCGGTCCGGTTCATTGGCTTCTTTTCACTGTTCGTTTTGTCCGGCTTCTATCCGGATTCGTTTCAAATTGCATGGGGATCGTCGACATTGATCCCGAAAGGCTGCTTGCGGCGGGACCCCGCAGTCATTATAGACCGCCTGACCAAGCAAGGAGGACGTTTTATGGTCTTCTTCCCCCATCGCCATCTCCTCGGCATCAAGGGCCTTTCCCCGCTCGATATCGAACTGCTTCTCGACAAGGCCGACGAGGCCGTCCAGATCAGCCGGCAGCGGGAGAAAAAGACCTCTACCCTCCGCGGCCTGACGCAGATCAACCTCTTCTTCGAGGCGTCCACCCGCACTCAAGCCTCTTTCGAACTGGCAGGCAAGCGCCTTGGTGCCGACGTCATGAACATGTCGGTCGGAAATTCGTCGGTGAAAAAGGGCGAAACGCTGATCGACACCGCGATGACGCTGAACGCCATGCACCCCGACGTGCTGGTGCTGCGCCACTCCTCGGCCGGTGCCGCCGCCCTTCTGGCGCAGAAGGTCTCCTGCTCCGTGGTCAATGCCGGCGACGGCCAGCACGAGCATCCGACCCAGGCGCTGCTCGACGCGCTGACGATCCGTCGTGCCAAGGGCAAGCTCTCGCGCATCATCGTGGCAATCTGCGGTGACGTGCTGCATTCGCGCGTCGCCCGCTCCAATATCATCCTTCTGAATCTGATGGGCGCCCGCGTGCGCGTCGTCGCCCCGGCCACATTGCTTCCGGCCGGCATGGCGGACATGGGCGTCGAGGTCTTCCACGACATGCGGGAAGGCCTGAAGGACGCCGACGTCGTCATGATGCTGCGCCTGCAACGCGAGCGCATGGCGGGCTCATTCGTGCCCTCGGTGCGCGAATACTTCCACTTCTACGGCCTCGATGCCGAAAAGCTGAAAGCGGCCAAAGACGACGCGCTGGTCATGCATCCGGGTCCGATGAACCGCGGCGTCGAAATCGCCTCCGAGATCGCCGACGGTCCGCAGAGCGTCATCGAAGCCCAGGTCGAAATGGGGGTCGCGGTGCGCATGGCGGTCATGGAAACCCTTCTTCTCTCTCAAAACCAGGGGCCGCGCGCATGACTTCCGCCCTCGTCCTCAAGAATGTCCGCATCATCGACCCCTCCCGCAATCTTGATGAGACCGGGACCATCATCGTCAAGGACGGCAAGATCGTTGCCGCCGGCGCCGATGCACAAAACCAGGGCACGCCGGATGGCGCCGAGGTGCACGACTGCGGCGGCCTGATCGCCGCCCCCGGCCTCGTCGACGCCCGCGTCTATGTCGGCCAGCCCGGCGCCGAACACCGCGAGACGATCGCGTCCGCCTCGAAAGCCGCTGCCGCCGGCGGCGTCACCAGCTTCATCATGATGCCGGACACCGATCCGGTGATCGACGACATCGCGCTTGTCGAATTCATCAAGAAGACCGCCCGCGACGAAGCGATCGTCAACATCCATCCCGCTGCCGCGCTGACCAAGCATCTCGACGGCACGGAAATGACCGAGATCGGCATGCTGAAGGAAGCCGGCGCGGTCGCCTTCACCAATGGCCGGCGCGCGATGCCGGACGCGCAGGTGCTGCGCCGCGCCATGACCTATGCGCGCGAGCATGGCGCGGTCATCGCGCTCGAGACCCGCGACACCTATCTCGGCGCCAACGGCGTTATGAACGAGGGGCTTCTCGCAAGCTGGCTCGGTCTTTCCGGCATCCCGAAGGAAGCGGAGATCATTCCGCTCGAACGTGATCTGCGTCTGGCAAAGCTGACGCGTTCCGCCTATCACGCGGCAAAGATCTCGGTGCCGGAGTCGGCGGACGCGATCCGGGTCGCCCGGTCGCGCGGCGCCAACGTCTCCTGCGGCATCTCGATCAACCACCTGTCGCTCAACGAGAACGACATCGGCGAGTACCGCACCTTCTTCAAGCTGTCGCCGCCGCTTCGCACCGAGGAAGACCGGATGGCCATGGTCGCCGCTCTCGCCGACGGCACGATCGATCTCATCTGCTCGTCTCACGATCCGCAGGACGTCGACACCAAGCGGCTGCCGTTCTCTGACGCTGCCGACGGCGCCGTCGGCCTGGAAACCATGCTGTCGGCGGCACTTCGCCTGCATCATTCCGGTCAGGTCGGGCTCTCGCGTCTGATTTCGGCCATGTCGACGCGACCGGCGGAAATCTTCGGCCTCGACGCCGGCACCTTGAAGCCCGGCGCGAATGCGGACATCATCCTGATCGATGTCGACGAGCCCTGGCTGGTTTTCAAGGAGCAGTTGCAGTCGCGCTCGAAGAACACGCCGTTCGAGGACGCGCGCTTCAGCGGCCGCGCCGTCGCAACTTACGTGAAGGGCCGCAAGGTCTTCGAAGTCTAGGCAAACTTGAGGAGGAGCCCGCCTTGGATACCGCATCAATGTCCCCTGGACTTCTGGCGCTCGCCGCCGCGCTGATCGGCGGCTACCTGCTCGGCTCGATCCCCTTCGGTCTCATCCTGACGAAGATGGCCGGCCTCGGCGATGTGCGCAGCATCGGCTCCGGCAATATCGGCGCCACCAATGTGCTGCGCACCGGCAACAAGAAGCTCGCTGCGCTGACCCTGCTGCTCGATGCCTTCAAGGGCACGGCTGCCGTCCTGATGGCGTCCGAGCTTTTCGGCCTGCACGGCGCGCTTGCAGCGGGCGTCGGTGCCTTCCTCGGCCATCTGTTCCCGGTCTGGCTCGGCTTCAAGGGCGGCAAGGGTGTCGCGACCTATATCGGCATCCTGCTCGGCCTCGCGCCGGTCATGGTGCTTGTGTTTGCCGTCGTCTGGATCTCGATCGCCTACCTCAGCCGTTACTCGTCCCTGTCCGCCTTGGTTGCAACGCTTGTCATTCCGGTTGCATTGTGGATTACTGGGCAACCGGAAATCTCGCTCGTCATGGCCGTGCTGACGCTGATCAGTTGGTGGAAGCACAAGGCGAACATCGAACGGCTCATTTCCGGCACCGAGGGGAAAATCGGACAGAAGGGCTAGGTCCATGGAAGAGGTGAGTGCAAGACGCAAGGGCATCGCACTCACCGACAGACAACGGATCTGCTGGCTGCGACTGATCCGCTCCGACAATGTCGGACCCGCCACCTTCCGCGATCTCATCAATCATTTCGGCACCGCCGAGGCGGCGCTCGCCGCCCTGCCCGAACTCTCATCAAGAGGCGGGTCGACCAGACCAATGCGGGTGGCAAGCGTCGGCGAGGCCGAACGGGAACTGGACGCGCTTTCCCGTTTCGGTGGCCGCTTCGTTGGCATCGGCGAACCGGAATATCCGCCATCCCTCAGGCACATCGACGCCGCGCCACCGCTTCTCGCCGTCAAGGGCGACGCCACCACCCTGACCCGACCCGCCGTCGGCATCGTCGGTTCGCGCAACGCCTCGATCAGCGGCGCGAAGTTCGCCGCCCTGATCGCCGGCGAATGCGGGCGCGCCGGATATGCGATCGTCTCCGGGCTTGCCCGCGGCATCGATACGGCGGCCCACCGCGCCAGCCTTGCGACCGGAACGATCGCCGCCATGGCCGGCGGCATCGACCAGACCTACCCGCCAGAAAACCAGCCGCTGCTGGACGCCATCTGCGACGGCGGCGGCGTGGCGATCACCGAAATGCCCTTCGGCTGGGAACCGCGGGCGCGCGATTTTCCGCGGCGCAACCGGCTGATTGCCGGCGTAGCCCTCGGCCTGACGGTGATCGAAGCCGCGAGCCGCTCCGGATCCCTGATCACCGCCCGGCTCGCCGCCGAGTTCGGCCGGCTGGTGTTTGCCGTTCCCGGCTCGCCGCTCGATCCGCGTTGCGAAGGCACCAACGGACTTTTGAAGAACGGCGCCATCGTCACCACGTCGGCCGAGGATATCCTGGAGGCGCTGGCGCCGATGTCTGACATCGACCTCTTTTCCCCGCCGACGGTCAGCGAGCCCTACGGCGACGACGACGAGCGGCCGATTGCGCCGCCACCCGATGACAGCGACCGCTCGCGTCTCGTCAATGCGCTCAGCCCAACACCCGTCGAAATCGACGACGTCATCCGCCATACCGGGCTACCGGCGTCGGCGGTCTATCTCATCTTGCTGGAACTGGATCTCGCCGGGCGCCTGCAGCGGCATGCGGGCGGCATGGTTTCGCTGATCGATGTCGGCTGAACGCCGCCTTCTCCGTCAGCGGCCATTGAAGACGATCGAACGCGGCCGGTGACCGGACAGGACATCGCCCGCCTCCTCATAGGCCATCTCGATCAGATAGCAGAGCATGTCGGCCCCCTGCTCGTCCGCGACGCGGCGCAATTCGCCGAGCATCTGGCGAACATAGACGATCCCGTCCGTCTCAGGATCGCCCGGCTTCGCACTTCCTGGGAGCTTCGCGGTCTTGCGCGTTTCCTGCATGGCAAGAGAGCCTTCTCGGGTCCGTGTCTTTCTGCTTGCATGATCATAAATTGTTTATCTAAAATTGCAACCGTAACGTATTCGTCCATAGGTTGTATTTCCGTGTATTCGCCGGAATTTGAAGGTTTGCTCTTGACCGAAACGAAATCACTGTCCATTTCGAGAGGCCGAAATGCGGGAAAATACGCGAAATTCAGCCTGCCAAACCGGCGGGCATCCTTCAAATGCCGAGGGGCCTCCTTCAAAAGAAGGTGTGGGACTGCGTGTGGAGACGATCCGGCACGATTGACATGTCGCATCCGAATGCGGTCGTTTTCACCAGACATGCCGGAACGAGAACGGATACCAGAGTAGTATGATGAATGTTGTAGTGGTGGAGTCGCCTGCCAAGGCCAAAACGATCAACAAGTATCTCGGGCCGGGCTACAAGGTGCTCGCCTCGTTCGGACATGTGCGCGACCTTCCGGCCAAGGACGGCTCGGTGCTGCCGGACCAGGACTTCGAAATGCTGTGGGAGGTCGACAAGGATTCTGCCAAGCGCGTCAAGGACATCGCCGATGCGATGAAGTCCTCCGACAGCCTGTTTCTGGCGACCGACCCGGATCGCGAAGGCGAGGCCATTTCCTGGCACGTGCTGGACCTGCTCAACAAGCGCAAGGTGATCGGCAAGAAACCGGTCAAGCGCGTCGTCTTCAACGCGATCACCAAGAAGGCGGTGCTCGACGCGATGGACAATCCGCGCGACATCGACGTCTCGCTGGTCGACGCCTATCTCGCCCGCCGTGCGCTCGACTATCTCGTCGGCTTCAACCTGTCGCCGGTTTTGTGGCGCAAGCTGCCCGGCGCCCGCTCGGCCGGCCGTGTGCAGTCGGTTGCGCTGCGCCTTGTCTGCGATCGCGAATCGGAAATCGAACGCTTCGTCGCCGAAGAGTACTGGAACCTCTCGGCCGATCTGAAGACGCCGCGCGGCGAAGAATTCCAGGCACGCCTCGTCTCTGCCGACGGAAAGCGGCTCAACCGCAACTCCGTCACCAACGGCGAACAGGCGGGCTCGCTGAAGGCGCTCCTCGACAGCGCCAGCTTTTCGGCAGACACGGTCGAGGCGAAGCCCGTCAAGCGCAACCCGTCGCCGCCCTTTACCACCTCGACGCTGCAGCAGGCCGCCTCCTCCAAGCTCGGCTTTTCCGCCTCGCGCACCATGCAGGTGGCGCAGAAGCTTTATGAAGGCATAGACATCGGCGGCGAGACCGTCGGCCTTATCACCTACATGCGTACCGACGGCGTGCAGATGGCGCCGGAAGCGATCGACGCCTCGCGTCGGGCGATCGCCGACCAGTTCGGCGAACGCTACCTGCCGGAAAAGGCACGCTTCTACTCCACTAAGGCGAAGAACGCCCAGGAAGCGCACGAAGCCATCCGTCCGACCGACTTCAACCGCTCGCCCGACAAGGTCCGCCGGCATCTCGACGGCGACCAGCTGAGGCTCTACGACCTGATCTGGAAGCGCGGCATCGCCAGCCAGATGGCGTCCGCCGAAATCGAGCGCACGACGGTGGAAATCTCCGCCAAGGGCGCCGATGGACGCGTTGCCGGCCTGCGGGCCACCGGTTCTGTCATCCGCTTCGACGGTTTCATCGCCGCCTATACCGACCAGAAGGAAGATGGCGAACAGTCGGACGACGGTGACGAGGATGGCCGTCTGCCGGAGATCAACGCCGGCGAAAAGCTCGCCAAGGAAAAGATCAACTCGACGCAGCACTTCACCGAGCCGCCGCCGCGCTATTCGGAAGCCTCGCTGATCAAGAAGATGGAAGAGCTCGGCATCGGCCGTCCGTCGACCTACGCCGCGACGCTCGCGACGCTGCGCGACCGCGACTATGTGACGATCGACAAGCGCAAGCTGATCCCGCAGGCCAAGGGTCGGCTGGTGACGGCGTTCCTGGAGAATTTCTTCAAGCGATATGTCGAGTACGATTTCACCGCCGATCTTGAGGAAAAGCTCGACCAGGTGTCGGCCGGCGATCTCAACTGGAAGGACGTGCTGCGCAATTTCTGGAACGACTTCTTCGCCCAGATCGAGGACACCAAGGAACTGCGCGTCACCGACGTTCTGGACGCGCTTAACGAGGCACTGGCGCCGCTGGTCTTCCCGAAGCGCGAAGACGGCAGCGATCCGCGCGTCTGCCAGGTCTGCGGCACCGGCCAGCTGTCACTGAAGCTCGGCAAGTACGGCGCTTTCGTCGGCTGCTCCAATTATCCGGACTGCAACTACACCCGACAGCTGTCGACCGAAGGCGGTTCCGAGGCGGAAGCCCTCGGCAACGAGCCGAAGGCGCTCGGCAAGGATCCGCTGACCGACGAGGAAATCACGCTGCGTTCCGGCCGCTTCGGACCCTACGTCCAACGCGGCGACGGCAAGGAGGCCAAGCGCTCCTCGCTGCCCAAGGGCTGGAAGGTCGAGGACATCGATCACGAGAAGGCGCTGGCGCTGCTCAACCTGCCGCGCGACGTCGGCAAGCATCCGGAATCCGGCAAGATGATTTCCGCCGGTCTCGGCCGCTACGGACCGTTCGTGCTGCATGACGGCACCTATGCCAATCTCGAAAGCATCGAGGATGTCTTCTCCATCGGTCTCAACCGGGCCGTCACCGTCATTGCCGAAAAGCAGGCCAATGGCGGCAAGCGCGGCGGGCGGACGGCAGCAGCGGCTCTGAAAGCGCTCGGCGACCATCCGGACGGGGGCGCAATCACCGTGCGTGACGGCCGCTATGGCCCCTATGTCAACTGGGGCAAGGTCAACGCGACCCTGCCCAAGGGCAAGGATCCGCAGACGGTGACCGTCGAGGAAGCGCTCGCTCTGATCGCCGAGAAGGCCGGCAAGGGTGGCGGCGGCAAGAAGGCTCCGGCCAAGAAACCGGCAGCCGCCAAGAAGACAACCGCTGCGGCGAAGAAGAAGCCGGCAGCGAAGAAACCGGCCGCAAAGGCCAAGAAGAGCTAAGACCGTGAGCAAGAAACCCCGCGCCGACATGCCGAAATCGAACAAGCCGGGGCGCGATCGGACTGCGGCGAGCGGCAAGGAAGACACGATCATTCACGGCGCGGTGCCGCCGCGTGACGTTCTGCTGCGCTTCATCGCCGATTATCCGGACCGGGCCTCGAAGCGGGAAATCGCCAAGGCATTCGGGCTGAAGGGCGAGGCCCGCGTCGAACTGAAGGATCTGCTGCGCGATCTCGAGGACGAAGGGCTGCTCGAGAAGAAGCGCAAGTCGCTGATGCGGCCGGGCGCCCTGCCCCCGGTCACCGTGCTCGACATCACCACCCGCGACAAGGACGGCGAACTGATCGGCCGCCCGGCGGAGTGGCCGGAGGAAGCCGGCGTCGCGCCGGCCGTCCTGATCAAGCAGTCCACAAACGGCCGCAACAAGGCGCCGGCGGCCGGCCTCAACGACCGCATCCTTGCGAAGATATTCCCGGCCAAGGATCGCGCTGGCCCGGCCTACACGGCCCGCGTCATCAAGGTCATCGACAAGCGCAAGACGGCAGCGCTCGGCGTGTTTCGCGAAACGCCCGGCGGCGGCGGACGCGTCGATCCTGTCGACCGGCGCGACAATGAACTCGTGATCGATCCGGATGCAGTGGAGAACGCCAAGGACGGCGACCTCGTCGAAGTCGACGTCGTGCGATCCGGCCGCTACGGCCTGCCGCGCGGCAAGATCATGTCCGTGCTCGGCTCGGTCGCGTCCGAAAAGGCGATCTCGATGATCGCCATCCATGCGCACGGCATTCCCTACATCTTCCCGCAGGCGGCTCTGGCCGAAGCCGACAGCGCCAAGCCCGCGACCATGGAAAAGCGCGAGGACTGGCGTGACGTGCCGCTGATCACCATCGATCCGGCAGACGCCAAGGACCATGACGACGCGGTCTATGCCGAAGACGATCCGTCTCCGGACAATCCGGGCGGCGTCATCGTCACCGTCGCGATCGCCGACGTCTCCTGGTATGTGCGCCCCGGCTCGGCGCTCGACCGCGAGGCCTTGAAGCGTGGCAATTCCGTCTATTTCCCCGACCGCGTCGTGCCTATGCTGCCGGAGCGGATTTCCAACGATCTCTGCTCGCTGCGCGAAGGTGAAGACCGGCCGGCGCTTGCCGTGCGCATGACCTTCTCCAAGGATGGTCGCAAGGGCAGCCACACCTTCCACCGCATCATGATGAAGAGCGCCGCCAAGCTGGCCTACCAACAGGCACAGGCGGCGATCGATGGCAATCCGGACGACAAGGCCGGACCGCTGCTGGAACCGATCCTGAAGCCGCTGTGGCACGCCTACGAGGTCATGAAGCGCGGTCGCGATCGCCGCCAGCCGCTGGACCTCGACCTGCCCGAGCGCAAGATCCTGCTGAAGGAGGACGGCACCGTCGACCGCGTGTTCGTGCCGCCTCGCCTCGACGCCCACAAGCTGATCGAGGAAATGATGATCCAGGCGAACGTCGCGGCCGCCGAGACGCTGGAGAAGAAGCGCCAGGTCCTGATCTACCGCGTCCACGATCAGCCGTCGCTCGCCAAGCAGGAGGTGCTGCGCGAGTTTCTCGGCACGCTCGGCATGTCGCTCACCAAGGGCGGGCACATGCGCGCGAACTCGTTCAACGGCATCCTAGCGCAGGCCAGCGGCAAGGCGTTCGAGACGATGGTCGGCGAGATGGTGCTGCGGTCGCAGAGCCAGGCGATCTACAGCCCTGAGAACATCGGCCATTTCGGCCTCAACCTGATGAAATACGCGCACTTCACCTCGCCGATCCGCCGCTATGCGGACCTGATCGTGCACCGGGCGCTTGTCGGCTCTCTCGGTTTCGGCCAGGGCGGCATCACGCCGGAAGAGGAAGGCCAGCTCGACGATATCGCCGCCGAGATCTCGACCTTCGAGCGGCGTGCCATGGCGGCCGAGCGCGATACGGTCGACAGGCTGATCGCCCACCACCTTGCCGGCCGGGTCGGTGAGGAATTCAAGGGACGGGTGCGCGGCGTGACGAAGGCCGGACTATTTGTCGCGCTTCCGGAATTTGGAGCCGACGGATTCGTCCCCATATCTACGCTGGGGATGGATTACTTCATCTATGACGAGGCGCATCAGGCGCTGACCGGCGAGCGAAGCGGGCTTGGATACAGGCTCGGCGACGAGGTCGAGGTAAAATTGGTGCACGCACAGCCGCTTGCCGGCTCCCTGCAGTTCGAAATGCTCAGCGAAGGGCGCAAGATGCCGACGGCAACGCGCTCCTTCCACAAGACAACCCGTCGCCGGGCCGGCGGCCCCGGCAAGCGGCCGGGCACCCGCCCGCCCCGCGGCAGACGATAGGAGTGAAGGCGATGACCACGGACAGCGGAGCACAGCCGATGGAATTCGGTGGCGTGGACAAGGCGGAGCGGCCGCTCGGCCAGTCGATCATGCGCGGCATGCTGAACCGCTGCCCGGCCTGCGGCAGCGGCAGGCTGTTCAAGGCCTACCTGAAGCCGGTCGACAATTGCGCGGCCTGCGGTGAGGACATCTCGCACCAGCGCGCCGACGACCTGCCGCCCTACCTCGTCATTCTCGTCCTCGGCCATGTCATGGTCGGCGGCTTCATGATGACCGATCTCGTCTTCCAGGTCTCGATGTGGGTACATCTCGCCATATGGGTGCCGCTGACGATCATCATCGCGCTGCTGATCATCCAGCCGATCAAGGGTGGTGTCATCGGCCTGCAATGGGCGCTGAAGATGCACGGCTTCGGCGGCGAGCCCGACGAGGCGCGAGACATCTGAGAAGCATCCCGGAATGTTCGCCGAGACTATAACAGCTTGACTTTCGCGCGATTTCTTGGCTGTACATCGCAGGATGGAAGACCAGACGGGCCGATCCTTTCGAACCCGTCTGCATCTTTAAGGGGGACATGACCTATGCTGCCGGACCACCGAACGCTTGCCGAGCCCATGCATCGGCGCCGTGCCGCCGGCGACAGACAAGCCGGATGAGGATGCCCCGATGACCGAGCAGACCGCGGGGACAGGTTTCCCCGACAAGATTCGCTGGCCATCGCTCATTGCCGCAGTCGCGTCGATTACCTCGGTCGGCATTGCCATCGGCCTCGGCCTGCCGCTGTTGAGCATCATTCTGGAAAAGCGCGGCATTCCTTCCACCCTGATCGGGCTCAACACGGCCATGGCCGGCCTCGCCTCGATGGCCGCCGCTCCGATCACCACCAAGCTTGCGCATGATTTCGGCGTCGCCCGCACGATGCTGGTCGCCGTCGTGATAGCCACCATTTCCGGCTTCGGCTTTTACTATGTCGAGAATTTCTGGCTGTGGTTTCCGCTGCGGTTCTTCTTCCATGGCGCCATCACCACGCTGTTCATCCTCTCCGAATTCTGGATCAATGCAGCCTCGCCGCCCTCAAAGCGGGGCCTGGTTCTCGGCATATACGCGACGCTGCTGGCGCTGGGCTTTGCGCTCGGACCCCTGCTCTATTCGCTGATCGGCAGTGAAGGCATTCTGCCCTTCCTGGTGGCGGGCGGCGCAATCCTCCTGTCCGCCGTGCCGATCTTCATCGCGCGTGCCGAAAGCCCGAGGCTGGACGAAAAGCCGGAGATGCATTTCTTCCGCTATATCTTCCTCGTGCCGACGGCGACGGCCGCCGTCTTCGTCTTCGGTGCGGTGGAGGCAGGCGGACTGTCGCTGTTCCCGATCTATGCGACGCGGGCAGGCTTCACCGAGGCGCAGGGCGCGCTGCTTCTGACGATCATGGGCATCGGCAATGTCGTCTTCCAGATCCCGATCGGGCTGCTTTCCGACAAGATCCGCGACAAGCGCAGCCTGCTGTCGCTGCTGGCTCTCATCGGCCTGATCGGCGCCACGGCGCTGCCCGTCCTCACCCACAACTGGATGGTGATGGCCGCAGTGCTGCTCTTCTGGGGCGGCAGCGTGTCGGGGCTCTACATGGTGGGACTCAGTCACATGGGCGCGCGGCTCAGCGGTTCAGACCTTGCAGCCGCCAATGCAGCCTTCATATTCTGCTACGCCGTCGGCACGGTGGCCGGTCCACAGGTCATCGGCGCGGCGATGGATATCGGCGGAAACAGCGGTTTTGCGTGGGCAATTGCGGGATTCTTCGCACTCTACGTGATACTATCCCTGCTCCGTTTGCTTTTTAGACCAAAACGGACTTGACTTTTCGGCGTCGATTTGTAGTTTCGCGCCAGAATTTGCCGTGGACCCGAACCGGCTGTCCACGGCTTCATTTTTATATAAGGCAGGACTACAATGGCGAAAGCTACCACCATCAAGATCAAGTTGCTGTCGACCGCTGACACGGGCTTTTTCTACGTCACCAAGAAGAACAGCCGTACGTTTACGGACAAGATGACGAAGACCAAGTACGATCCGATCGCCAAGAAGCACGTCGAATTCAAGGAAACCAAGATCAAGTAATCTGCTTGATCGGTTTTCACCGGGAAAGCGCCATCCGAGCGGTTGGCGCTTTTTTTGTTGCCTCTAGCGCCCCGGCAGAAACTTATCGGTCTCCCCGGCCCCAATGAAAAAGGCCGCCACCCGTTCGAGGTAGCGGCCTTCTATCAAGAGGGTCAGCTGGCCATGCGCGGCACGAGGAACCGCTTGTGCATGACCAGCTGACCAGCCCCACGACCCAGGAGATGCGGCGGACCTGAGCATCATGGGGTAACCGTCAGCCCTTCAAGGGCCTTGTGTATATGAGCAACACAATACTAAAAATATTTTATAGATCAATACTCTGAGTAGTTTTCAAGGTTTGCGCAAGGCAGACGTCCATCCGCCGAAGAATCGCCGGCCGTTACCCCTTCTTGATAAATACTCAATTTCCATCCGCATTCGAAAAGACAAAACACGTCCATCCGTCGGATTAAATCAATATATCCCTGGAATTCCACAACGTATGTACATAATTATATTCTAAAATTATGAATTATTCAGGACGACAGCGTTTTCGGGCAAAAATATAATGAAAATCATGATTCAATAATTTGCATTTTCCGCAAATCTCAAAACTATACTGAACTCCGCGAAAATTCATTCAGCTCGGAAAATATGAGGATATCCACAGTCCGTGACTGTTTTTTCGGCATCTGCCTGCGGGAATTGCGCGCATCGGCCGCAAGAATCACCGAAATCTGACCGCGCACTGAGCAAGCCCTGCCAAACAGGGACTGAGCACACGGGCCAGACGTCACCCATTATACTTCGACGGAATCGCCTTGCCGGCTATCAGGCAGCCTCGACCACGCGATTGCGGCCGCTGTTCTTTGCAGTGTACAGCGCCTGGTCGGCAAGTTTCAGCAGTTCTTCCGGACCGGAGAGCGACGCCGACGTGGTGGAAATGCCCACCGATGCCGTAACGCTGACTTCCTCATCACGGCTTCTGATGGTGAAGGGCTTGCTTTCGACCGCCTGGCGCAGCCGCTCGGCAACGAGCGCCGCCACATCGCGCGGCGTGTCCGGCATGACGATGACAAATTCCTCGCCGCCGTAGCGGCAGGCGAGATCGGCGCCGCGTACCGCCGAGCGGATGCGGGATGCGAACTCCTTCAGAACCTCGTCGCCGGCATCGTGGCCGTAGGTATCGTTGACCATCTTGAAGCGGTCGATGTCCGTGATGCAGAGCGACATCGGGCGTCCGCGCACCAGCGCACGGTTGAACAGCACCTTCAGATGGCTGTCGAGGTAACGGCGGTTGCTGAGACCGGTCAGCCCGTCCGTCACGGCCAGCTCGATGCTCTGCGTGACGTTGGCGCGCAGGCGGTCGTTATAACGCTTGCGGCGGATCTGGGTGAGGCTGCGGGCCACCAACTCATTAGGATCGACCGGACGGATGATGTAGTCGTTCACGCCGAGTTCGAGAGCCCGGATGATCATCTGCTCATCGCCCTGCTCCGTGACGATCAGCAGCGGGATCATGCGGGTGCGCTCCAGCGAGCGCAGCTGCGAGCACAGGCGAAGCGGATCGTAGTCGTCAAAATTGGAATTGACGATGATCAGGTCGAAGCTGTTTTCGGCCGCCTCGAACAGTGCCGCCTGCGGATCCGACATGGAATGGACCTCGGCGATCGGCTGCAGGGTGCGGACCAGCCGCTCCTGAGAGCTACCGCGGCCGTCGACCACCATGATGCTGCCCTTGTCCTCCAGCTGTCCGTCGCCGGCCCTGAGGACATCGGCAATGCCGACATGCTTGGCGGTCTCGGCGCGGGCGCGCAGTTCGTCGGTCAGCGTCTTCAGGCGCACGAGGCTCTTGACGCGGGAGATCAGCTGCAGGTCGTTGACGGGCTTGGTCAGGAAATCGTCGGCACCGGCCTTCAGGCCACGCACGCGATCTTCCGGCTGATCCAGTGCCGTGACCATGACGACGGGAATATGCGCGGTCTTCGGGTTCGCCTTCAGCCGTTCGCAGACTTCGAAGCCGTTGATGCCAGGCATCATGACGTCCAGCAGGATGACATCGACATGCGTGCGGTCGCAGATCTCAAGCGCCGTCATGCCGTCTTCGGCGGTCAGCACCTCGAAGTATTCCGCGACCAGCCGCGCTTCGAGCAGCTTCACGTTCGCCGGGATATCGTCAACAACCAGAATTCGTGCCGTCATCTTCGCCTTCCAGCCCCTATTGCCGCGCGATCGTCATGCGTCGCCGAGATAGGTCTTGATCGTTTCGAGGAACCTCGGAACGGAAATCGGTTTGGAGATATATGCTTCACAGCCACCCTGTCGGATGCGCTCCTCATCGCCCTTCATGGCGAAGGCGGTGACCGCAATCACCGGAATCACATGCAGCTCGTCATCTTCCTTCAGCCACTTCGTGACTTCAAGCCCGGAAACCTCCGGCAACTGAATGTCCATGAGAATGAGGTCCGGCCGATGTTCGCGAGCAAGATCAAGGGCTTCCATGCCATTGCGGGTCTGGATCGTCTCGTATCCCGAAGCTTCAATCAGATCCTTGAAGAGCTTCATGTTGAGCTCGTTGTCTTCTACGATCATAACCTTCTTCGGCATTCCAAGTGTCCTCTGCCCCTGTCGGGAGGTACCGTGAACAATCTGCCACTCACGGCGCTGTTCTCCGGCCCCTGAATTTGCGATGTTAGTTTGATTTGGTTGAGAAATAGGTAACTCGGAAATAGAAATGAAGAATGATTCCAAAGTCTCCGCCGACCCGCAGGAAACCGCCATCGCGGTACTGTCCTGGCTGGCGGCCCAGCCCGATATGCTTGGACGCTTCCTTGCGCTCTCCGGCATGAGGGCCGACCAGCTGCGCGAAGCGGCGGCCAAGCCCGGCTTCTTCGCCGCCCTGATCGAGTTCCTGATGAACCACGAGCCCAGCCTGATGGCCTTCTGCAGCGAAACAGGCACACGTCCGGAAGCCGTCGTGGCCGCGGCCAGAGCCTTCGGCGCGGATTCCGGCGCCTGGGGCGATTTCCAGCCGTGACGCTTGTCGCCGACCCGGACGACATCCGGCTTTCCGACCGGCCGCTGATCGTCAGCGACATCGACGATGTCGTGCTGCAGTTCATCGACCCGTTCAATCTCTATCTCGAAAGCCTCGGCCACCGCCATCTCCCCCGTTCCTTCCGCCTGCACGGCAATATCGTCTCGATTGCCGACGGCAGCGTCCTCGATGACGCGCGGGTGAGCGCGCTCATCCAGGATTTCTACCGGCTGCAGCATGACTGGCAGCGTCCGTTCGAAACCGCCTGCGAAACGCTGCAATCCCTCGCTAAGGCTGCCGATATCGTCTTCCTGACCGCGATGCCGCCGGTCTATGCCGCCACACGGCGCGCGCTGCTCGACCGATTCGGCCTGACCTTTCCGATGATCGCCACCGAGACGGCGAAGGGACCGGTCGTCGAGCGGCTGCATGGCGGCCGCGACCAGCCCGTCGTCTTTCTCGACGACATGGCGCGCAACCTCGCCTCCGTGGCCGAGCGCGTGCCCGAATGTCTGCTCATTCATCTGAAGCCTCCGGCAGCGGTCTTCGCATTCGCCCCTCCCGCCGGCGACGGCGTGGTTCCTGCCCGGGACTGGGCGGAGGCCGAGGCCATCATCCGTTCCCATTTCCACTTGCGGCAAGCGCGTTGCCAGCCGGAGAAAAACTGAGCCGCATCAACGGCCTGCCCTCCTTGCGTAAAGCGACTTCGGCAAAACCGGCAGCGTCGAAGATCCTTTTCGAACCGACATAGAGGCCAACGGATTTCGACTGCTTGGTGCGCTCTATCGGGCAGGCTTCCAGGTGTCGCGCACCGTTCTCTCTGGCAAAGGCGATCGCCTCCTCCAGCATCCAGTGGCTGAGCCCATGACCACGCTGGCGCGAGGCCATGAAAAAGCAGCTGACGGCCCATATGCCGGGATCAGCGGCATCCCCCTCCTCCAGCGGTCTCGAAACGGTGCGCGGGCTGTTCCATTGCGGCAGTTCCGAGCGCGGACAGACCTGCACCCAGGCGACCGGCTCACCATCAAGATAGCCGAGAAGGCCCGGCGGCGGGCCGGCCTCGACCCGCGCCCGCATGAAATCCTTCTTGGCGTCGGCGTCGTATGACTTGCGCTGCGACGACGGTATGCGGAAATAGGTGCACCAGCACCCGTAGCAGGCGCCCTGCGGGCCGAAGAGGCGCTCGAAATCCGGCCATCGGTCCGCCGTCAGCGGATGCGCCACCCTCGTTCTGCCGGTCATTGGCATCCTTATCCCCCCGAAAGCAGCCCTTGAGACTCGCGAGCTTACGGCGTAACTTAAGGATGTTCAACATTTGTTCTATTTGGATGATGCAGGCGCAAGAGTATCCAGGTTTCTGCCGCGACTGCCTGACCGGCCTTCCTGCCGGGCGGAAGCGTTGCCATGCCTGCGGCAGCCCGAGGCTCGTGTATCATCCGGAGATCAACCGGCTTTCGCTTGCCCATATCGATTGCGACGCGTTCTACGCGTCGGTGGAAAAGCGTGACAATCCGGAGCTCGCCGACAAGCCGGTGATCATCGGCGGCGGCAAGCGCGGCGTGGTCTCCACCGCCTGCTACATTGCCCGCATCCACGGCGTGCGCTCCGCCATGCCGATGTTCAAGGCGCTGGAGGCCTGTCCGAGTGCCGTCGTCATCCGGCCCGACATGGAGAAATACAGCCGGGTCGGCAAGGAAATCCGCCAGATGATGCTGGACCTGACGCCGCTGGTGCAGCCGATCTCCATCGACGAGGCCTTTCTCGATCTGGCTGGCACCGAACGGCTGCACCACGATCCGGCTGCGCGCACATTGGCGAAATTTGCCAAGCGCGTGGAGAAAGAGATCGGCATCACCGTGTCCGTCGGCCTCTCCTACTGCAAGTTCCTCGCCAAGGTGGCGTCCGATCTGCAGAAGCCGCGCGGCTTTTCGGTCATCGGACAGGCAGAGGCGGTCGAATTCCTCGCCCCGCGTCCGGTCACGACCATCTGGGGCGTCGGCAAGGCCTTTGCGGCGACGCTGGAGAAGGACGGCATACGCACGGTGGGGCAATTGCAGCCGATGGAGGAGAACGAGCTGATGCGCCGCTATGGCGTCATCGGGCAGCGGCTCTATCGCCTGTCGCGCGGCATCGACAACCGCAAGGTGCATCTTAACGAGGGCGCCAAGAGCGTTTCCTCCGAAACTACCTTTTTCGAAGACGTCTCCTCCTTCGACGAGCTGGTCCCGATCCTGCGGCGGCTGTCGGAAAGCGTTGCCTGGCGGCTGAAGACCGGCGAGATCGCCGGGCGGACGGTGGTGCTCAAGCTGAAGACGGCCGATTTCAAGCTGCGCACCCGCAACCGGCAGCTGGAAGATCCGACACAGCTTGCCGACCGGATTTTCCGCACCGGCCTCGGTCTTCTCGAAAAGGAGACGGACGGCACGCGTTTCCGCCTGATCGGCATCGGCGTCAGCGACCTCTCCGACGCGGAACGGGCCGACCCGCCGGACCTGATCGACGTTCAGTCGACACGGCGGGCCAAGGCGGAGGCGGCCATGGACAAGCTCCGCGCGAAATTCGGCAAGGCAACAGTGGAGACCGGCTATACGTTCGGAAGCGGCAAGAGCCCCGGCGACGGACGCCAGAAGTAGCTCATCAATTTACGTAAAATTTACCTCAATTGCGGGATTTCCGGCCATTTGCGCTGCAAAGGCCTCCGCAGGGCATGCGCGGTTGAACTTTCTTAAACCACCACTCCTACGCTTGATCCGATCCCGAATAGAGGTTCCTGTTCATGCGTCTGTCTCTTGCGGTCGTCGCCGGCCTTCTTGCCGCCGCCACATCCCTTTACTCCCCCGCTTTCGCGGGCGAAAACTCCGTGCTGCAGATCATCGTTTCGAAGGAAACGCAGAGCCTGACCGTTTACGAGAACGGCAAGCCGGTCGCCACGTCGAACGTCTCCACCGGCAAGGCCGGCCACACCACGCCGGCGGGCATTTTCTCGATCCTCGAAAAGCAGAAGTTCCATCGCTCCAATCTCTATGACGACGCGCCGATGCCCTTCATGCAGCGCATCACATGGTCGGGTGTCGCCCTGCACGAATCGAACCATGTGCCGCGTTATCCGGCTTCGCATGGCTGCGTGCGCATGCCGCGCGCCTTCGCCAAGGAACTCTACGGCATGACCGCCCGTGGCACGCATGTGATCATCTCGGAGGCGCCGGTCACGCCCGCGCCGATCAGCCATCCGGTTCTCTTCAACCTCGACCGGCCGGTGCAGATGCTGTCCGACGCGACGCTGCGCCCGACCGTCTCGCTGGACGGAAAGGCTCCCGTCGAAGTCGCCATGAACGGTCCGGTGACCGGCTCGCTGCCGAAGCCGGAAACCGTCGCGTCGCCCCTGCCCGACGTGGCGCCGCTGCGGATCCTCATCACCTGGCGCAGCAAGGCCGACGACACGCGCGACGCGCAGGCGCTGCTGTCCGAACTCGGATATGATGTCGGCCTGCCGGACGGGCTGATCGGGCGGAAGACCGTGGACGCCGTCAACCAGTTCAAGACGGCCCATCAGATCGGACCGCAGCCGGAACTGCTCTCCGACGCCGTACTCAAGGCGCTCTATGAGGCCGCCGGCAAACAGGCGCCGCCGCGCGGGCAGATCATCGCCCGGCAGAACTTTGCCGAAGTCTTTTCCGCCCCCATCGACATTCGCGACCCCGAGATGGCGCTCGGCACGCATTTCTTCGAAGTGATCGGCGTCGACCCGGCCAATGGCGCGGCGGAATGGAACGCTTTGACACTGCCAAATCATCTGCCGGAAAAGACGATGAAGCGGCTCGGACTTCAGAGCGAAGCCGACGCATCGGCACCGGACGCCGCAAAGCGAATGCTCGACCGGATCAGCATTCCGGACGACATCCGCGAGAAGATCGCGGCGATGGTCGTGCCGGGCCTGTCGCTGACCATTGCCGATACCGGCTATGAGATGAACACGGGTCCCGGCACGGATTTCGTCACGACGGTGCGCCAGTCGCCAGCGTCCAAGGGCGGTTGATCTCCCCCGGCGGAATTTCACAGAAGACCGGCGACAACCGCTAGCTGTTGCAAAAAGGTCCCCCGGCGGCAATTCCGTAAGCATGCCTTAAAATTGCGGCTTTGAAAGCGGCTTGGTCGTATTATGATCAGCCTTGGACTCGCCGGTCGTGCAGACGACCGGACCGGAGTGGCCTGGATAAAACTCCCTCCTCATTCCGCCGTCTTCTCGCTTCCTTGCCTTCGCATTTTTAAGAAGAACTGCCGTCATGCCCTCCGTATTTGGCCGTCAGCCGATACTGATCCTGCTAGCCATGCTGATCAGCTCGCTGTGCAACTCCGCGATCATTCCCTTCATGGGCTATTTCATCGTGGAAGACCTGCACATGGCGCCCTGGGCGATCAGTGTCTACGCCATCACCGCCAGCCTGCTGACCATGGCCTGCACGCGTTATTTCGGCGAGCGGATCGACCGCAGCATCCGGATCTTCCCGATGATGGTGATTTCGGCGGGCGGCATCGTTGTCTCCAGCGCGGTGCTGTCGATTTACCAGTCCTATGCGATCCTGCTGCTGATCTCGGCGCCCGGCATCGCCTTTTCGAGTGCCGGTGTTTCGTCGATGTTCATTTTCGGGCGGCTCTATGCCGAGCGCGAAGGCCTGCCGCTTGCCCGCTACAATGCGCTGATGCGATCCATGACCTCGACCGGCTGGATGTTCGGACCCGCCTGCTCCTTTCTGATCGCCGACCGTTTCGGCAGCGTCGCCGTCTTCCATTTCGTCTTTCTCCTGGCGCTTGCCGGCTGGGTGACCAGTTTCCTGGCGCTGCCGCGCGACTTCATCACGTCTGCGGTTTCACGACCGCTGATCGGCGGCTGGAGGGCCTGGTTCGACAATGCGGCGCTCTGGGCGGCGGCGATCTTCTGTTTCCTGTTCTCGCTGTCGTCGACGCTCTGCAGTTCCACCCTGCCGCTCTATCTCACCCAGGAACTCGGCCTGCCGGCCTATACGCCGGGCCTTTCCTTCACGTTGAAATGCGCGGCCGAAATCATTGCCATTACGGGCTCGCCCGCATTGACGTCGATGATCGGCCGGCGCAATGCGCTGTTTCTGTCGAGCGGTGGCGGCTTTGCGGCGTATTTCCTCTACGCCATCACTTCTTCGGTCGAAATGATGATGGTGGCCGCCTTCGTCGAGGGGCTCTATTTCGGCATCTTCGCCGGCGTGGCGATCATGTTCGCGCAAGGGTTTGCACGCGGACGGCTGGGCCGGGCGACGTCGCTCTACATGAACAGCCTGTTCCTGGGCTCTATGACGGCAACGACCGGAATGGGGCTGATCGCCAGCCTGTTCGACTTCCGCAGCGTGCTCGCTGCCGCTAGCCTGGCGATGATGGGGGCGATGACGGTTCTCTATCTGACGCGGCGGCGTGATACGGAGGCGGAGACCTGATAGCCTCCGCCTTTCACAATGTGATTCAAGCGCTTGAGGACCTGATTCAGAAACGGCGAGCAAGCCGCTGATTTCAGACTCAATTCCGGTGATCGCCCAACGGCTCAGACCAGTTCCACATCGATGACGCCGGGCGCTGCGCGCAGTGCCGCCGCGATATCCGGCGAGATGCGGTAGCGCTGGTTGAGCTCCACCTCGACCTCCCGCTTGCCGTCGTCCTTGATGACGACGAAGGAGACGAGACCGTCGCCCTTGGCATTCAGATGCGCCGCAACGGTCTTCAGGGGTCCGCTGTCGCGCACGAAGACGCGCAGCGCCTTCTGCATCTGCACCGATTTTTCTTCCAGCGACTGGGCCGTCTGGATGCGCAGGCCGATACCTTCCGGACGCTCTTCGGCCGCAACGGTGATCACCAGCGACTTTCCCGATTCGAGCAGGTCGCGATACTGGTTCAGACCTTCGGAAAAGAGGACCGCCTCGTACTGGCCGGAGGCATCGGAGAAAGTGACGATGCCCATCTTGTTGCCGGTGCGGGTCTTGCGCTCTTGCCTCGATATGACGGTGCCGGCCAGCCGGCCGAAGGTGGCGCCTTGCTTTACCGAGGCGGAGAAGTCGGCGAAATTCTGCACCCGCATCTTGTCGAGCACCTGCTGGTAGGAATCGAGCGGGTGGGCCGTCAGGTAGAATCCCAGAACCTGGAATTCCTTCATCAGCCGTTCGGAGGCAAGCCAGGGGTTGAAGGCCGGAAGGACGATCTTTTCCGGTCCGCCACCGCCGCCAAGGCCGAACAGGCCGCCCTGCCCCGAGACCTTGTCCTCCTGCGCGCTCTGCGCATAGCCGATGATCCGGTCGAGGCCGGCGACGAGTGCGGCACGGTCGTGACCGAAGCAATCGAAGGCGCCGGCATAGATCAGGCTTTCCAGCACACGGCGATTGATCTGCTTCGGGTCGATCCGCAGGCAGAAATCTTCCAGGCTTTCGAAGGGTTTGTCGCCGCGCACCGCGACGATGTGGTCGACCGCCGCTTCGCCGACGCCCTTGATGGCGGCGAGCGAATAATAGATCCGGTTTTCGCCCGTCTCGAAATGGCGGAACGAGGTCTGCACCGACGGCGCGATCACCTCGATGCCGAGGCGCTTGGCGTCCTGGCGGAAGTCGTTGACCTTGTCGGTGTTCGACATGTCGAGCGTCATCGACGCGGCCAGGAACTCGACCGGGTAATGGGCCTTCAGATAGGCGGTGTGGTAGGAGACGATGGCGTAGGCGGCGGCGTGCGACTTGTTGAAGCCGTAGTTGGCGAACTTCGCCAGCAGGTCGAAGATCATGTCGGACTGCGGCTTGGAGACACCATTGGCGACCGCGCCTTCGACGAAACGGGCGCGCTGCTTGTCCATCTCCTCCTTGATCTTCTTGCCCATGGCGCGGCGCAGCAGGTCGGCTTCGCCGAGCGAATAGCCCGAAAGCACCTGGGCGATCTGCATCACCTGCTCCTGGTAGACGATAACGCCCTGGGTTTCCTTCAGGAGGTAATCGATCTTCGGGTGGATGGAGGCGATTTCCTCCTCGCCGTGCTTGCGGGCGTTATAAACCGGGATGTTTTCCATCGGTCCCGGACGGTAGAGCGCCACGAGCGCGATGATGTCCTCGATGCAGTCCGGCCGCATGCCGATCAGCGCCTTGCGCATGCCCGCACTTTCCACCTGGAACACGCCGACCGTGTCGCCCTTCGACAGCATTTCGTAGGTCGGCGGATCATCGAGCGGGACGGATGGCAGGTCGACTTCGATCTTGCGCTTGGCGATGAAATCGACGGCGGTCTTCAGAACCGTCAGCGTCTTCAGACCGAGGAAGTCGAACTTCACGAGGCCGGCCTGTTCGACCCATTTCATGTTGAACTGGGTGACCGGCATGTCGGAGCGCGGGTCCCGATACATCGGCACGAGTTTGGAGAGCGGCCGGTCACCGATCACGATGCCCGCGGCGTGCGTCGAGGCGTGGCGGTAGAGGCCTTCGATCTTCTGGGCGATTTCCAGAAGACGGGCGACGACCGGCTCCTCGGCGGCGGCCTCCTGCAGCTTCGGCTCCTCCTCGATCGCCTTGTGCAGCGGCGTCGGGTTCGCCGGGTTGTTGGGCACCAGCTTGCAGATCTTGTCGACCTGGCCGTAGGACATTTCCAGCACGCGGCCGACGTCGCGCAGCGCCGCGCGGGCCTGCAGCGATCCGAAGGTGATGATCTGGCCCACCTGTTCGCGGCCATACTTGCGCTGGACGTAGCGGATCACCTCTTCGCGCCGCTCCTGGCAGAAGTCGATGTCGAAGTCGGGCATCGAGACGCGTTCCGGGTTGAGGAAGCGTTCGAAGAGCAGAGAAAAGCGCAGAGGATCGACGTCGGTGATCGTCAGGGCATACGCGACGAGCGAGCCCGCGCCCGAACCACGGCCGGGACCGACCGGAATATCCTGCTGCTTGGCCCATTTGATGAAGTCGGAAACGATCAGGAAGTAGCCCGGAAACTTCATCCGCTCGATGATGCCGAGCTCGTATTCCAGCCGCTCGCGGTAATCCTGCTCGGTGTATCCCGGCGCGATGCCGAGCGCGGCGATGCGGCTTTCAAGGCCTTCGCGCGACTGACGCTTCAGCTCTTCCGTTTCCGCTCGTTCCGCCTCTTCCGGATCGTCGGAAGCGCCGGTGAAGCGCGGCAGGATCGGCTTGCGGGTTTTCAGGATGAACGAGCAGCGCTGCGCGATCTCGACCGAATTGGCGAGCGCTTCCGGAATATCGGCAAAGAGCTGCATCATCTCCTTGCGGCTTTTCAGATAATGATCCGGGGTCAGCCGGAAGCGGCGGTCGTCGGACACGATGGCATTGTGTGCGACCGCCATCAGCGCATCATGCGCGTCGTAATCATCCGGAGACGGAAAGAACGCCTCATTGGTGGCAACCAGCGGAATGTCATGGCGATAGGCCAGATCGATCATCCGCTTTTCGTGACGCTTGTCGTAGCCGCGCTGGCGCTGCAGCTCGATATAGAGTCGGTCGCCGAACAGGGCCTTCAGCTTCAAAAGCCGCGCTTCGGCAACCGCCGCATGGCTGTCCTTCAACGGCATGTCGACTGGACCGCCGCCGGCACCCGTCAGCGCGATCAGACCGCCGGTGCCGAGCTCATCGAGCCAGGAGGCCATCATGTGAACGGCGTGGTTGCTCTCGCCGTCGAGATAGGCGCGGCTGACGATGTCCACCAGCCGTTCATAGCCGTCGGCATCTGCTGCCAGCAGGATGATCGACGGCAGCTTGGCGAGCGCCTGGTTTCCGCGCCGCTCCGTCTCCTGCCCGTCCTCCATGTCGATGGAGAGCTGGCAGCCGATGATCGGCTGCAAGCCGTCGCCGGTCGCCTTCTGGGCGAATTCGAGCGCGACGAAGAGATTGTTCGTATCGGTGATGGCGATCGCCGGCTGTTCATCGGCAATGGCCTTGCCGAGGATCTTCTTCAGCGGCAGCGCACCCTCGAGAAGCGAATAGGCGGAATGCACCCTCAGATGCACAAATCCGGGTCCGACAGACTGCGTCAGACCATCCGATTTCTTGCCAATTCCTGCTTCCGACATGTCACCTTCCAGACGATTCTTTCAATCGCCGGATTGTCTGCCGGTGAGCGCCCGATGTCCACAACCGCGCGCCCGGATGATGTCAATTTCCAGAAGAGAATACGGCCCCGATCAGACCGACATGACGATGGCGGCGAAGCCGGCCAGAAACACGGAAATCGATGCAAATGCTGCTACGTCTTTGATGAAGTATGACATTTCCCTCTCCTTTTCCTATCTGTTCTTTTTATGTTCTATTTTAGTTCTCACGTCAACACCCTTTTGCCACTTTTTTGGTTGTGCTTATCTGTGGCCGGAAACCTCTTGCTGCGGAGCCCATGATGCGCCTTCAAAGTATCGCCCTCAGTCTTCTCCTCATCATCGGGACTGCCATCACGCCTGCGGCGGCTGCCGACCGGATCGTCGATGCGGCGGTCGGTGACTGGAACAAGGATGGGTTGAACGACCTCGCCGTCCTGTTTGTGCGTTCGGACGACGGGACGGAGGAGAGTGATACGGGCGAGATCGGGATCGGCATCTACCTGCGCAATGGCGAGCGAGACCTGCTAGTGCCGGCGGCGATCGTTCCGGACAAGGTCTGGGGAAGTGCACCGGTGGGTGATGACGGCATCTATGGCCAGGAGCCTTCGATCAAGGCGACCGAGTCAGGCTCCATCACGGTCGCAACCCGTAACGACGCCATCGGCCGGGACCGCTGGCAGCAGGTGCTCACCATCGCCTATCGCGACGGTGCGTTCGTCGTCGCGGGCTTCACCTATGACTACTACGACACGCTGGATCCCGACCGGAACGGGTCCTGCGACATCAATCTTCTTGCCGGCAAGGGCATGGTGGACGGCAAGCCGGAGAAAATGGAAGCCAAGCGCGTCACGCTGGAAGACTGGGACGACGAAACAGGCCTGAAGGCCTGCGGGCTGGATCTGCAATAGGAAAACTGGCCACGGATGTGCCCCTCCGTCGGTTTCAGAAACCGATTCCGGAAGTGTCCCTAACGCCTTGCCTCCACGCCGAAATCCGGCCTCAGAGTTCCTTGATCTGCCCGGCCTCGATCGTCACGCATCGGTCCATGCGGGCGGCGATGTCGTGATTGTGGGTGGCGATCATCGCGGCAAGGCCGGACTGGCGGACAAGCGCTTCCAGCGCGTCGAAGACGTAGTGGGCGGTTTCCGGGTCGAGGTTGCCGGTCGGCTCATCGGCGAGAAGCACGATCGGCGCATTGGCAACCGCACGGGCGATCGCCACGCGCTGCTGCTCGCCGCCCGAAAGCTCCGCCGGGCGGTGCGAGCCGCGATGGCCGATGCGCATGTAGTCGAGAAGCTGGCTGGCGCGTTCGGCCGCCTCCTTCTTGTCAAGGCCGGCGATCAGCTGCGGCATCATGATGTTTTCCAGCGCCGAGAATTCCGGCAGCAGATGGTGGAACTGGTAGACGAAGCCGATGTCGCTGCGGCGAACCGCGGTGCGCCGGTCATCCGACATGTGGGCGCAGGAGACGCCGTTGATGGTGATGTCGCCCTCGTCGGGATGTTCGAGCAGGCCGGCGATCTGCAAGAGCGTCGACTTGCCGGTGCCCGACGGCGCGACCAGCGCGACCGTCTCGCCACGCTTCAGCGAAAAATCGACGTTCTTCAGGATCGACAGAACGGCGTCGCCCTGCCCATAGCTGCGGGAAATGCCCTCGAGGCGCAATGCGGTGTCGTTGTTCATGGAGGAAAGCGTGTCCTTATTCGTAGCGCAGCGCCTGAACCGGATCGAGCCGGGATGCGCGCCAGGCCGGGAAGATCGTCGCCAGGAAGGAGAGCGCCAGCGCCATGACGACGACGGCGATCGTCTCGCCTGCGCTCATATCGGCCGGCAGCTTGCTCAGGAAATAGAGCTCCGGATCGAAGAGAACGGTGCCGGACACCCAGGAGAAGAACTGGCGGATCGATTCGATGTTGAGACAGACGATGACGCCGAGCACGACGCCGGCAAACGTGCCGACGGTGCCGATCGCCGCCCCCGTCATGAAGAAGATGCGCATCACCGCCCCGGACGTGGCACCCATGGTGCGCAGGATGGCAATGTCATGGCCCTTGTCCTTCACCAGCATGATGAGGCCGGAGATGATGTTGAGCGCGGCGACGATGACGATCAGGGTCAGGATCATGAACATCACGTTGCGCTCCACCTGCAGGGCGGAGAAGAAGGTCTGGTTGCGCTGGCGCCAGTCGGTAATGAACACCTGACGGCCGGCCGCCTCCTCAATCTTCGGCCGCAGATCGCCGACGTCGTCGGGATTGTCGACGAAGATCTCGATCGACTGGACCAGGCCTTCGGCGTTGAAATAGAGCTGCGCTTCCTTCAGCGGCATGAAGATGATCGAGGAATCATACTCCGACATGCCGATCTCGAAGATGCCGGTCACCTTGTAGGTCTTCACCCGCGGGGTCACCCCCATCGGCGTCACGTCGCCTTCCGGCGAGATCAGCGTGATGCTGTCGCCGACGAAGAGGCCCAGTTGCTGGGCCAAGCGCGAGCCGATGAGTACGCCATCGCCGGCGGCAAAGGACACCATGTCGCCCGACTTGATGTTGTCGGAAACGGATTTGAGCTTGGAGAGATCGTCGGCGCTGATGCCGCGCACCAGCGCACCGGTGCCCGCCCCCTGCTTGCCGGAGGCCAGCGTCTCGCCTTCCACCAGCGGCAGGGCCATCTTGACGCCGTCGACCGCCTCGAACTTCTTGGCGAGGTCGACATAGTCCGACAGTGGTTGGTCGATCGGCTGGACGATCATGTGACCGTTGAGGCCGAGGATTTTCGAGATCAGCTCCGTGCGGAAGCCGTTCATCACCGCCATGACGATGATGAGGGTGGCGACACCCAGCATGATCCCGATGAAGGAAAAGCCGGCGATCACCGAGATATAGGCTTCCTTGCGGCGGGCCCGCAGATAACGCCATGCGACCATCCGCTCGAACGCGGAGAACGGACGGTTGGCATTTCCCTTGCCGGCGGCTTCGGTCGAGGTTTCTTCGGCCGTCATGCTCGTCATTCAGACAACTCCCAAAAGGCCGGAGGCGGCCTTCAGCCCAGTATCTTGTTCAGCGCCGCTTCCACGGTCATGGTTTCGCGGGCGCCGGTCTTGCGGTCCTTCAGCTCGACCTCACCATTGGCAAGGGCGCGCGGGCCGGCAATCACCTGCACCGGCACACCGATCAGATCCGCCGTTGCGAACTTGGTGCCGGCGCGCTCGTCGGTATCGTCGTAGAGCACGTCCTTACCGGCATTCGACAATGCCTGATAAAGCTTATCGCAGGCTGTATCGCAGAGTTCGTCGCCGGGCTTCATGTTGATGAGCACGGCATCGAACGGCGCGACGGAGGCCGGCCAGATGATTCCATTGTCGTCATGCGAGGCTTCAATGATGGCGGGAACAAGGCGCGACGGGCCGATACCGTAGGAGCCCATGTGGACAAGGTGTTCCTTGCCGTCCGGTCCCTGCACCTTTGCGCCCATCGGCTCGGAATACTTCGTGCCGAAATAGAAGATGTGGCCGACTTCGATGCCGCGGGCCGACAGACGGTCGCCTTCGGGGATGGCGTCGAATGCTGCCTCGTCGTGCATTTCCGATGTCGCCGCATAGACCGAGGTCCACTTGTCGAAGATCGCTTGCAGGCCTTCGGCATCATTGAAATCGGTATCGGCGGACGGAATGTCGAAGTCGACGAAATCCTTGTGGCAGAACACTTCGGATTCGCCGGTATCGGCCAGGATGATGAATTCGTGGCTGTGGTTGCCGCCGATCGGACCGGTGTCGGCGCGCATCGGAATGGCGCGCAGACCGAGGCGATCGAAGGTGCGCAGATAGGCCGCGAACATCTTGTTATAGGACTGGATCGCGCCTTCCTTGGTCAGGTCGAAGGAATAGGCGTCCTTCATCAGGAATTCGCGCGAACGCATGGTGCCGAAGCGCGGGCGGATCTCGTCACGCACCTTCCACTGGATGTGGTAGAGGTTGAGCGGCAGGCTCTTGTAGGACTTGACCGACGAGCGGAAGATGTCGGTGACCATCTCCTCGTTGGTGGGACCATAGAGCATCGGACGATCCTGACGATCCTTGATGCGCAGCATTTCCTTGCCGTAGTCGTCGTAACGACCGCTTTCCTGCCAGAGCTCGGCCGACTGCAGCGTCGGCATCAGGAGTTCGATCGCGCCCGAGCGGTTCTGCTCCTCGCGGATGATCGCGTTCACCTTGTCGAGCACGCGCTTGCCCATCGGCAGCCAGGAATAGATGCCCTGCGACTGCTGGCGGATCATGCCGGTGCGCAGCATCAGGCGATGGGAGACGATTTCGGCCTCCTTGGGATTTTCCTTGAGGATTGGCAGAAAATAGCGGGACAGACGCATGGGCTTCAGGTTCCAAAACAATGCTTTTCCCGAACGCTTCGGGAATCGCGCATTTGAGCTACAAATTTGGCGCTTTCATAGCCGCTTCGGGGCAAGAATGAAACCCGGCGACCAACGTCAGCCAGCGGGATTTCACGTGGTTCAGGCCCGGCTATGCGTCCGGCGCAATCAACGGGCGGCGCACCACGCATATCCACCTGTCACGAAGCTGTCATTGCGGCCCCGCGCACGGGCTCACGACCACCCCTTCGACGTCCACCGAAGACACGCAAACAGACATGGCGACAATGAAACGTTTCAAAAACGGCAAAACCACAGTCAATGTAATCAAGGGCTTACAGCAAGCCGGCGACTAAAATCGTCAACTGCCAAGATTAACTTGCGAGATCGCCGGTCACGATTTTGTCAATACCAAAAAAAGTCCAGAACTGTAACAAAATTGCAAAAAACCGGATGACAAAGCCTAAAGTTTTGGCTAGTGTCAGCCCACAAAACAGGCAGAGAGGTTAAATTCTTTGCCATCTCGCGGTTAAAGTCTTGGGAGGATTTTGATCTCGGCGCGCTCGTTCGCAGCCCCGGAAACGGAAACAGGTCACGCGACACTTGAAAACAAGGCTTCGGCCTTGTTTTTTTTTGCCCTCGTTCAGGCTCCGCCTTCCAACGCCGATCAGCGACCGATGCTCTCGTCAAAAACCGGGACGAAACGCGGGATGGAGTCGATGCTGATCCCGAAATAGCTGGAAGCGATCCACCATACCGCGTTGATGAACGCGGCGACCACCGTCGTCATCAGCATCACCCGCCAGAAGCGAAAATGCGCCGGCGCGCTTTCGACGGTTCCCAGCGTCACGTCGTTTTCCTCCGCCTGGCTGCGCATGCCGATCGGCAGAACGATGAACAACGTCAGCCACCAGATGATGAAATAGACCGCAAAGATGGAAAACCAGGGCACGAAAAGTCTCCTCCATTTGCCGCCTTATAGCCTGACGGCAGTCGGGTTTCAAAGGTGCGCACAGCGCCCTGTTGTCACACCTGCTCGAGTTCGATCAGTGTGCCGAAGAAATCCTTGGGATGCAGGAAGAGGACCGGCTTGCCATGGGCGCCGGTCTTGGGCGTGCCATCGCCGAGAACCCGGGCCCCGCTCGCCTTCAACTGGTCGCGAGCAGCCAGAATGTCGGTGACCTCGTAGCAGATGTGGTGCATGCCGCCCGCCGGATTCTTTTCCAGAAAGGGCGCAATGGGCGAGCCTTCGCCAAGCGGCTCCAGCAATTCGACCTTGGTGTTGGGCAGTTCGACGAACACGACAGTGACGCCGTGTTCGGGAAGCGACTGCGGAGCCGAAACCACGGCTCCGAGCGTGTCTCGATAGGACGCGGTCGCCGCAGCGAGGTCCGGCACGGCGATGGCGATGTGATTGACCCTGCCCAGCATGCGAACCTCCCCCTGCCCTTGCCTCAGACCTTGTTCAGGAACACGGTCACGACGGGCTTCTTGCCCCAACTCTGGTTCATGGTCGAGCGCACGGCGCGGCGCACGGCTTCGCGCACCATTTCCATGTCCTTGCGCTTTGCCCGCGGAATGCTTTCCACCGCGCCGACCACCGCGTCGAACAGCGTATCGTCCATGTCCTCGCCTTCATCGTCATATTCCGGCAGGCCGTGCGGCACGATATCCGGATCGCCGATGATCTCGTAGCGGCTGTCGATGAGGATGCTGACAGCGACGTGGCCGACATAGGAGAGCTTCTTGCGCTCGGAGATCCCCATCTCGTCCATGTCGCCGAGCAGCTTGCCGTCCTTGAACAGACGTCCGTGGGCAACCTGGTCGATGACTTCGGCCGGCCCCGGCGCCAGACGCAGCATGTCGCCGTTGCGCACCTTCGGCACCTGCGCGATGCCGGACTGGGCGGCGAGCTCGGCCTGGGCCGTCAGATGCGCAGCTTCGCCGTGAACGGGAACGAGGATCTGCGGGCGCACCCACTCGTACATCTGCTTCAGCTCGTTCCGGCGGGGATGGCCGGAGACATGCACCAGCGCCTCGGCATCGGTGACGATGTGCAGACCCTGCTCGATCAGGCCGTTCTTGATATTGTTGATTTCCTTCTCGTTGCCGGGAATGGCGCGGGAGGAAAAGACGACCGTGTCGCCGGCGGCAAACGCCACGTGACGCATCTCATCGCGCGATATCTTGGCGAGAGCGGCGCGCGGCTCGCCCTGGCTGCCGGTCAGGATCACCACGACCTTGTCGCGCGGGATATAGCCGAACTCGTCTTCGGCGATGAACGGCTTGACGCCTTCCATCAGGCCGATATCGGTCGCGACATTGACGACGCGCTTCAGCGAGCTTCCGAGCAGCAGCACTTCGCGACCGGCGGCCTCGGCGGCCTGCGCGATCGAGCGGATACGGCCGACATTCGACGAGAAGGTGGTGATCGCCACCCTGCCCTCGGCGCTTTCGATGACCTTGCGCAGCCCTTCGGAGACTTCCTCCTCGGACGGCGAAATGCCATCGCGCATGGCGTTGGTGCTGTCGCACATCATCGCCAGCACGCCCTCATCTCCGATCGCGCGGAAGCGCGCCTCGTCGGTCAGCGGACCAAGCGAGGGATGATGGTCGATCTTCCAGTCACCGGTATGGATCAGATTGCCGAGCGGGGTGCGGATCACGAGCGACATCGGCTCCGGAATGGAGTGGTTGACCGACACACCCTCGACGCTGAACGACCCCGCAGTGACGCGATCGCCGGCCTTGAAGGGCGAGATGGGAATCTCGCGGCGATCGCCTTCGTAATCGCGCTTGGCTTCCAGCATGCCGGCGGTGAAGCCGGACGCGTAGACCGGCACGTTGAGGCCTGGCCACAGCTCGTTGAGGCCACCGTAATGGTCCTCATGCGCGTGGGTGATGAAGATCGCCTTCAGGTTCTTGCGCTGTTCCGCGATGAAGCGGATGTCGGGCAGCACGAGATCGACGCCGGGCAGGTCCGGTCCGGGAAAGGTGACGCCGCAATCCACCATGATCCATTCGCGATGGTCCGGAGGGCCAAAGCCGTAGAGGGCGAGGTTCATACCGATCTCGCCAACACCGCCCAGCGGCAGAAACACCAGTTCGTCTTTCTTTGCCATTCTCTAAATTTTTCCAATCATTCAAAAAAAACGTCGCCGGCAGCAATGGGAATTCCCGCGCCGTCGTCCGTCTGCAGCAGAAGCAGGCCGTTGTCGTCAATGTCGAGGAACCGCCCGGTCAACGAGCGATCCGGCAGATTGACACGGATCCTCTCCCCAATCCCGCAGGCATTCTCGCGCCAGCGTTTCACCACGGCACGGACACCACGACCCTTATCCCACAGATTGAGCGCGTCCACCATGGTGGCGAAGAGATGGGCGAACAATTCATCCGGCGAAACGGCCGCGCCATGTTCGGCGAGGCAGGTCGCATCATAGGGAACGTTGTCCGGCTTGGTGACGATGTTGATGCCGATGCCGATGACCACGGCGTGGCGGCCCTCGGGTAAGGCGCCGCCCTCAAGCAGGATGCCGCAGGTCTTCTTGCGTCCGATCAGGATATCGTTCGGCCATTTGATCTCGACCGCTTCGCTCCCCGGAGGCATGACCTTGCGCACGGCATCATGGACGGCCAGAGAGACGGCGAGCGGCAGGGATGCGAGCTTGGTGACCGGGGCCGGATCGACGAGAAGCAGCGAGGCGTAGAGGTTGCCGCGCTCGGACACCCAGGAGCGGCCGCGGCGGGCCTTGCCGCCGAGTTGCCGTCCGGCCGTGATCCAGAGGTTGCCCGGATCGCCGGCCCTGCCCCGCTCCATGCAGGCCGTATTGGTGGAATCCAGTTCCGAAAACGATTCGTGGCGGAAGTCGTCGATCGACATCCGCCACGCATTTCTATCCGTCATATCAGAAGAACGACGCTGCAGCAGCTTCGGCGGCGGCACCGAGCGGTCCGCCAATCAGCACGTAGCCGGCGACGAAGAGACCGGCCAGGCCAAACACCAGGCGCAACTCACCGGCGACGCGGGTGAACTCGCCCTTCGGCTGATCGAACCACATTAGCTTGACGATGCGCAGGTAGTAGTAGGCACCGACGACCGAGGCGAGCACACCGATGACGGCCAGCGCATAGAGCTTGGCTTCGATGGCGGCGACGAAGACGAAGTACTTACCGAAGAAGCCGGCGAGCGGCGGAATGCCGGCAAGCGAGAACATCAGCGCGGTCAGCACGACGGCCATGAAGGGGTTGGTCGAAGACAGGCCGGCGAGATCGTCGATGTTCTCGACATTGCCCTCTTCCTTGCGGCGCATCGCCATGATGCAGGCGAAGGTGCCGAGCGTCATGACCATGTAGATGCTCATGTAGAGGATGACGCCGGTAACGCCGGTCTTGGAGCCTGCAGCGAGACCGACCAGCGCGTAGCCCATGTGGCCGATCGACGAATAGGCCATCAGGCGCTTGATGTTCTTCTGGCCGATCGCGGCGAAGGCGCCGAGCACCATCGAGGCGATCGAGATGAACACCACGACCTGCTGCCAGTCCTTGACGACCGGATCGAAGGCGGTGACGGCGATGCGGATGAAGATGGCCATGGCGGCGATCTTCGGCGCGGCGGCGAAAAAGGCGGTGACCGGAGTCGGTGCGCCTTCATAGACGTCCGGCGTCCACATGTGGAACGGCACGGCCGAGATCTTGAAGGACATGCCGGCGAGGATGAAGACCAGGCCGAAGACGAGGCCGAGCGAGCGGGTTTCGGCCGTCAGCGCCTGGGCGATGCCGTCGAAGCCGGTGTGGCCGGTGAAGCCGTAGACCAGCGACATGCCGTAAAGCAGCATGCCGGAAGACAGGGCACCGAGCACGAAATACTTCAGGCCGGCTTCCGTCGAGCGCAGGCTGTCGCGGTTGATGGCGGCGACGACGTAGAGCGCCAGCGACTGCAATTCCAGCGACAGGTAGAAGGAGATCAGGTTGTTGGCCGAGATCAAGAGCAGCATGCCGAGCGTCGCCAGCACCAGAAGCACCGGAAACTCGAAGCGGTCGAGATGTTCGGAGCGGGCGTGGCCGACGGACATGATCATGGCGGTCACCGCGCCGATCAACGCCAGCACCTTCATGAAGCGGGAGAACGGGTCGGCGATATAGGCGCCGCCGAAGGCCTGGCCGTCGGCGGGTACGAGGACGATCCACAGGCCGGCGGCGATCAGAAGCGCCACCGCCAGTCCGGTGACGGTCAGACCCGAGCGCTCGCCCGAGAAAACGCCGATCATCAGGAGAACCAGAGCCCCCACGGCCAGGATCAGTTCCGGCGTGGTGATTTGCAGGCTCGCGATTAGTGTTTCAGCGGTCATTTCCAAGGGTCCTGTCGTCAGTTCACCGCAAGCGCAAGATTATGCGCCGCCTGCAGGGCTGCGGAATAGTGATTTACCAGCAGATCGACCGAAGCCGCCGTCGCATCGAAGATCGGAGCCGGATAGACGCCGAAGAAGATGGTGACCGCGATCAGCGGATAGAGGATCATCTGTTCGCGCGGCGAGAGATCGAGAAGCGCCTTCAGGCTCTCCTTCTCCAGCGCACCGAAGATGACCCGGCGATAAAGCCAGAGTGCGTAGGCTGCCGAGAGGATCACGCCGGTGGCGGCAAACAGGGCCACCATGGAGTTTGCCTGGAACACGCCGATCAGCGTCAGGAACTCGCCGATGAAGCCGGAGGTGCCGGGCAGACCGACGTTGGCCATCGTGAAGATCATGAAGGCGACGGCATATTTCGGCATGTTGTTGACGAGGCCGCCATAGGCCGCGATCTCGCGGGTGTGCATGCGGTCATAGATGACGCCGACGCAGAGGAAGAGCGCGCCGGAGACGAAGCCGTGCGAGATCATCTGGAAGATGGAGCCCTGCACGCCCTGAACGTTGGCGGCGAAGATACCCATGGTCACGTAACCCATGTGGGCGACCGACGAATAGGCGATCAGCTTCTTCATGTCTTCCTGCATCATCGCCACCAACGAGGTGTAGATGATGGCGATGACGGACAGCGCGAAGACGAAAGGCGCGAACGCATCGGAGGCCAGCGGGAACATCGGCAGCATGAAGCGCAGCATGCCGTAGCCGCCGAGCTTCAGGAGAATGCCGGCCAGGATGACCGAACCGGCCGTCGGCGCCTGAACGTGCGCGTCGGGAAGCCAGGTGTGGACCGGCCACATCGGCATCTTGACCGCGAACGAGGCGAAGAAGGCCAGCCATAGCCACTTCTGCATGCCGGCGGGGAAGTTGTAGGCGAGCAGTTCGGTGATGTCCGTCGTGCCGGCCTGCCAGTACATCGCCATGATGGCGAGCAGCATCAGCACCGAGCCGAGCAGCGTGTAGAGGAAGAACTTGTAGCTCGCATAGACGCGATCCTTGCCACCCCAGACGCCGATGATGATGAACATCGGAATGAGGCCGCCTTCGAAGAAGACGTAGAACAGCACGATATCCAGCGAGGTGAAGACCCCGATCATCAGCGTTTCGAGGATCAGGAACGCGATCATGTAGGACTTGATGCGCTTCTCGACCGCGACCCAGCTTGCCAGCACGCAGAACGGCATGAGGAAGGTGGTCAGGATGACGAACAGCATCGAGATCCCGTCGACGCCGACATGGTAGGCAATGCCGGTGTTCAGCCAGTCGTGTTTCTCGACCATCTGGAAACCGGGATTGGCATTGTCGAACCCGGCCCAGATGAAGAGCGAGAGCGCGAAGGTGAAGACGGTCGTCAGCAGCGCAACATTGAGGATGTTGCGGCGTCCGTAGGTGCTGTTCTCGTTGGTCAGCAGCAGCAGCGCCACGCCGACGAGCGGCAGGAAGGTGACCGTTGAGAGAATGGGCCAATCGGTCATCAGAAGGAACTCCCGAGCATCATCCAGGTAACGAGGGCGGCGACACCGATCAGCATCGCGAACGCATAGTGATAGAGGTAACCGGTCTGCAGGCGCACGACGCGGTTGGTCACGTCGACGACGCGGGCGGCGACACCGTTCGGACCGTAATGGTCGATCACGGCGACATCGCCCTTCTTCCAGAGGAACCGGCCAAGCGCCTTGGCGGAGCGTACGAACAGGATGTCGTAGAGCTCGTCGAAGTACCACTTGTTCAGAAGGAACTGGTAGAGGACGTGGTGCTGGGCAGCGAGCTTGCCCGGCAGCTCAGGCGACTTGATGTACATCCACCAGGCTACGAGGAAGCCGACGGCCATGGCGGTGAACGGTGCGAGGTGCACCCAGACCGGCACATGCTCGTGCAGCTCGAGGATCTCGTTTTCCGGCAACGTGAAGAGCGCACCCTTCCAGAACTCGGCATAACCTTCACCGTAGAAGGCACCGTGGAAGATGAGGCCGGCAAAGAGAGCGCCGAGCGACAGGATCGCCAGCGGCAGCAGCATCACCATCGGCGATTCATGAACATGGTGCATGACGTCAGCGGAAGCGCGCGGCTTGCCGAAGAAGGTCATGAATACCAGACGCCAGGAATAGAAGCTGGTGAAGAGGGCTGCGATGACCAGCATGCCGAAGGCGAAGCCGGCGGCCGGATTGTTCGAAACATAGGTCGTCTCGATGATCGCGTCCTTGGAGAAGAAGCCAGCGGTGCCTGCAAGTGTGCCGGGAATGCCGAGACCGGTCAGTGCGACCGTGCCGATGGTCATCGCCGTGAACGTCCAAGGAATATGCTTCCTCAGACCACCCATGTTGCGCATGTCCTGCTCGTCGGACACGGCGTGGATGACCGAGCCGGCACCAAGGAACAGGAGCGCCTTGAAGAAGGCGTGCGTGAACAGGTGGAAGATGGCCGCGCCATAGGCTCCGACGCCGAGCGCCGCGAACATGTAGCCGAGCTGCGAACAGGTCGAATAGGCGATGACGCGCTTGATGTCGTTCTGCACGAGGCCGACGGTCGCCGCGAAGAATGCGGTGATCGAGCCGATGATGGTGACGACGGTCAGCGCATCGGGCGACAGTTCGAACAGCGGCGACATGCGCGCGACGAGGAAGACGCCGGCGGTGACCATGGTGGCGGCGTGAATGAGGGCCGAAACCGGGGTCGGGCCTTCCATGGCGTCCGGCAGCCAGGTGTGCAGCAGGAACTGCGCCGACTTGCCCATCGCACCCATGAAGAGCAGCAGGCAGACGCCGGTCAGCGCGTGCGCCTTATCGAGATGCATGCCGAACAGGGTGAGGACGACGTCGGTCGACTTGGCTGCCTCTTCCGGCGTGAAGCCGGCGGCGCCTGCGAAGATCGTGTCGAAGTTGATCGAGCCGAACAGCACGAAGACACCCGAGATGCCGAGGATGAAGCCGAAGTCGCCAACGCGGTTGACGATGAAGGCCTTCATTGCGGCGGCACTCGCCGACGGCTTCTTGAACCAGAAGCCGATCAGCAGGTACGAGGCCAGACCCACGCCTTCCCAGCCGAAGAACATCTGCAGCAGGTTGTCGGAGGTGATCAGCATCAGCATCGCGAAGGTGAACAGCGACAGGTAGGCGAAGAAACGCGGACGGTGCGGATCGTGGTGCATGTAGCCGATCGAGTAGAGGTGCACCAGGCAGGAGACGGTGTTGACGACGACGAACATGACGGCCGTCAGCGTGTCGACCCGGAAGGCCCAGGTGACATCGATCGCGCCGGACTGGATCCAGCGGAAGACCTCGACCTTGATCGGCTCGTCGACATGGCCGAGAGCGACCGTGAAGAAGGCGATCCAGGAGAGGATGGCAACGAGGACCATCAGGCCGGTGGTCACATATTCGGACGCCTTTGCGCCGATCGAGCGGCCGCCGAGGCCTGCGATCAGGAAGCCGATCAGCGGAAGAAAGACGATAGCCTTATACATCATAGCCTTATCAGCCCTTCATCATGTTGACGTCTTCCACGGCGATCGAGCCGCGGTTTCGGTAGAAGACAACCAGAATTGCAAGTCCGATCGCCGCTTCCGCCGCCGCCACCGTCAGGATGAACAGGGCGAAGACCTGGCCGACCATGTCGTTCAGGAAGTGCGAGAAGGCGACCATGTTGATGTTGACGGCGAGCAGGATGAGCTCAACCGACATCAGGATGACGATGACGTTCTTCCGGTTGAGGAAGATACCGAAGACGCCAAGCGTGAAGAGGATGGCGCTGACCGTCAGATAGTGGGAAAGTCCGATTTCCATATGAATATTCCTTGTGCCTCGCGCTTCTCAGCTCAGATACCCTGCCCCGGCTTGACCTTGACCACCTGAACGGCGGTCTCGGGCGTGCGGGCGACCTGGGCCGAGATGTTCTGGCGCTTGATATGCTGGCGATGACGCAGCGTCAGGACGATGGCGCCGATCATCGCAACGAGAAGCACAAGGCCAGCGATTTCAAAGAAGAAAACGTAATTGGTGTAGAGGATGTCGCCGAGGGCGGCGGTGTTGGTCCGCTCTGTCAGCGCAGGGATCGGAACCGCGGGCGACTGGGCGATCGTCGGCGAGATCATCGAACCGCCGACCACGATGATCAGCTCGGCAGCCAGGATCAGGCCGACCAGAGCGCCGACCGGCGCATATTCCATGATGCCGGAGCGCAGCTCGGCAAAATCGATATCGAGCATCATCACGACGAAAAGGAAGAGGACCGCCACGGCGCCGACATAAACGACCAGCAGGATCATCGCCAGGAATTCGGCGCCGGTGAGCAGGAACAGCCCCGCCGCATTAACGAAGGTCAGGATCAGGAACAGAACCGAGTGAACCGGGTTCCGTGCCGAGATGACCATGAACGCCGACGCGACTGCGACGAAGGCGAAGAGATAGAAAAAAAGAGCCTGCAGACCCATGATGGTGCCTTTTTGTCTTCCCCCGGGCCGGGGAGGTCCCTGCCCGATCTGGAGCCCTCCCCGTTCAAGGGGCCGGTACTCCGTTTATGTTAACTGCGGCAGATGGAGCCGCAGCGTTTCATTCACTTGTCGAACCTCAGCGGTAAGGAGCGTCGAGCGCGAGGTTGCGCGCGATTTCCCGTTCCCAGCGGTCGCCATTGTCGAGAAGCCGCGCCTTGTCGAAGTAGAGTTCTTCGCGGGTTTCCGTGGCGAATTCGAAATTCGGACCTTCGACGATCGCATCGACCGGGCAGGCTTCCTGGCAGAAGCCGCAATAGATGCACTTCACCATGTCAATGTCATATCGGACCGTGCGGCGCGTGCCGTCGTTGCGGCGCGGGCCGGCCTCGATCGTGATGGCCTGGGCAGGACAGATCGCCTCGCAGAGCTTGCAGGCGATGCAACGCTCTTCGCCGTTCGGATAGCGGCGCAACGCATGCTCGCCACGGAAGCGCGGCGAGACCGGGCCCTTCTCGAACGGATAGTTGACCGTCGCCTTCGGCTTGAAGAAGTAGCGCAGCGCCAAACCGAAGGCGGCGACGAACTCCTTGAGGAACACGGAACTGACGGCCTGGGAAATGCTTGCCATCCTTATTCTCCAGTTTTCTTGAAACCAACAGCCGGCATGATCATGCCCAGCCGCCGAGTTTCAGGACGAATGCGACAATGACGACCATGGCGAGCGAGATCGGCAGGAAGACCTTCCAGCCGAGACGCATCAACTGGTCATAGCGGTAGCGCGGAACGAATGCCTTCACCATGGCGAACATGAAGAACACCATCGTGGCCTTGATCACGAACCAGATGATGCCCGGGACCCAGTTCAGGAACCAGACGTCGACCGGAGGCAGCCAGCCGCCGAGGAACAGGATCGTGGTCAGCGCGCACATCAGGACGATGGCGGCATATTCGCCGAGCATGAACATCATGTACGGAGCGGAGCCGTATTCGACCATGAAGCCGGCAACCAGTTCCGATTCCGCTTCCGGAAGGTCGAAGGGCGGACGGTTGGTCTCGGCCAGCGCCGAAATGAAGAAGATGATGAACATCGGGAACAGGGCGAGCCAGTTCCAGTCGAGCAGCGTGTTCGGCAGGCCGATCATCGTGCCGATGCCGTGCTGCTGCGAATTGACTATGTCGGTCAGGTTCAGCGAACCGGCCGTCAGGAGCACGGTGACGATGACGAAGCCGATCGAGACTTCATAGGACACCATCTGCGCTGCCGATCGAAGCGCGCCGAGGAACGGATACTTCGAGTTGGAGGCCCAGCCGCCCATGATGATGCCGTAGACTTCCAGCGACGAGATCGCGAAGACGTAGAGAATGCCGACATTGATGTTGGCGACGACCCAGCCATCGGCGAGCGGCACGACGGCCCAGGTGGCAAGCGCCAGCGTCACGGAGACGAGCGGTGCCAGAAGGAAGACGCCCTTGTTGGCGCCGGCCGGAATGATCGGCTCCTTGAAGACGAACTTCAGAAGGTCGGCAAACGACTGGAAAAGACCCCAGGGACCGACAACGTTCGGGCCGCGGCGCAGCTGAACGGCAGCCCAGATCTTGCGGTCGGCGAGAAGGATGTAGGCGATGAACACCAGCAGGCAGACGAGCAGCAGCAGAGACTGGCCAATCATGATGGCCGCCGGCCACACATAGGTTGAAACGAAAGAATCCATAGTCCCCTGCCCTTACTCTGCCGCGACTTTGAAATTGTTGCGGGCCAATGCCGAGCATTCGGCCATGACGGCGGATGCCCGGGCGATCGGGTTCGTCAAATAGAAGTCTTTGACGGTGCTTGCAAACCCGGATTTGTTCATCTTGCCCGATTTTTTCGCAAGTGCGGCAATTTCTCCGCTGCCACCGACGGCGATCTCGTCGATCGCCGCAAAATGCGGGTGCGCGGCGTAGAGATTGGACCGAAGTGCGGCCAGTGAGTCGAACGGCAGCTTCTTGCCGAGAACGTCGGACAGCGCGCGGATGATCGCCCAGTCTTCGCGGGCATCGCCCGGTGCGAAGCCGGCGCGGTTGCCCATCTGGACGCGGCCTTCGGTGTTGACCCAGGTGCCCGACTTTTCGGTGTAGGCAGCACCCGGCAGGATGACGTCGGCGCTCATCGCGCCGTTGTCGCCGTGCGAGCCGATGTAGACCGTGAACTTCGCAGCCTTCCTGGAGAAGTCGAGCTCGTCAGCGCCGAGCAGGAAGAGCACATCCATGCTTTCGAGCATGGCGGCAGCATCCTGGCCGTTGGCACCCGGCACGAAGCCGAGGTCGAGACCACCGACGCGCGAGGCGGCAGTGTGAAGGACCGAGAAGCCGTTCCAGCCGTCGACGACGGCGTTGCAGGCCGAGGCGATCTTGGCGGCGGTCGCCAGAACACCGGCGCCGTCGGTGCGCGACAGGGCGCCCTGGCCGATGATGATCAGCGGACGCTCAGCCTTGTTCAGCACTTCGGCGAAGGGATGCGATCCATCGGCGATTTCCTTCAGCGTGTCCGGTCCGGCGCCGAGATACTCGTAGCCGTAGCGCATTTCGCCGCCTTCGCCGATCACGCCGATCGGGAAGTTGCCGCGACGCCAGCGCTTGCGGATGCGGGCGTTCAGGACAGCCGCTTCGTAGCGCGGATTGGCGCCGACGATCAGCAAAGCGTCAGCGTCTTCAATGCCTTCGATGGTGGTGTTGAAGAGATAGCTCGAACGGCCCAGCGCCGGGTCGAGCTGCGCGCCGTCCTGGCGGCAGTCGAGGTTTTCAGAGCCGAGCGACTTCACCAGCTCCTGCAGGGCGTACATTTCCTCGACCGAGGCGAGATCGCCGGCAATCGCGCCGATCTTGTCGCCGCTGGTGGCGTAAACCGCGCCCTTGATGGCAGCGAAGGCTTCTGCCCAGCTTGCGGGCTGCAGACGGCCGTCCTTGCGGACGTAAGGCTTGTCGAGACGCTGTGTCTTCAGGCCGTCCCAGATGAAGCGGGTCTTGTCGGAGATCCACTCCTCGTTCACCTGCTCGTTGACGCGCGGCATGACACGCATCACTTCGCGGCCGCGCGTGTCGACGCGGATGGCCGAGCCGAGCGCGTCCATGACGTCGATCGTTTCGGTCTTGCCGAGTTCCCACGGACGGGCGGTGAAGGCGAAGGGCTTGGAGGTCAGCGCGCCGACCGGGCAGAGGTCAACGACGTTGCCCTGCAGTTCCGAGGTCATCGCCTGCTCGAGATAGGTGGTGATTTCCGCATCTTCGCCACGGCCGATCAGGCCGAGTTCGGAAATGCCGCCGACTTCGGTGGTGAAGCGGACGCAACGCGTGCAATGGATGCAGCGGTTCATGACCGTCTTGACCAGCGGGCCGATATACTTGTCCTCGACTGCGCGCTTGTTCTCGGTGTAGCGCGAACTGTCGATACCGAAGGCCATGGCCTGGTCCTGCAGGTCGCATTCGCCGCCCTGGTCGCAGATCGGACAATCGAGCGGGTGGTTGATGAGCAGGAATTCCATCACGCCTTCGCGGGCCTTCTTGACCATCGGCGTGTTGGTGTAGACCTCGGGAAGCTCGCCGTTCGGGCCGCCGCGGATGTCGCGCACGCCCATGGCGCAGGAGGCTGCCGGCTTCGGCGGCCCACCCTTCACCTCGATCAAGCACATGCGGCAGTTGCCGGCGACCGACAACCGCTCGTGGAAACAAAAGCGCGGTACCTCAGCGCCGGCTTCCTCACACGCCTGCAGCAGCGTGAAATGATCCGGAACCTCGATTTCCTTACCGTCGACCTTCAGCTTTGCCATATCTGCCTTCCTGCTTCACGCACGCCTTTGTGTCTCAAGCACAACGGGCGCTTTGCCAGAGTTTCACCTCCGGCAAATGCGACCATGAAAACGCATGGTCGCTGTTGCCGTGTTCGTTCAAATAATCCAGCCGCTCCTTCGCTTCGGCGATTGTCGGGGCATGTCCGTCCTCGACCCACCACATGGCGAAGTGCTGCTTATCCATGATGGAAAACCATTCGTCGCGACGCGCATAGAACTGCTTGTGGACGGTCTTCCATACGAAATTCTCGAAGCTGGCGACATCGCGCCAGACACTCATGTTGACGATGATGCGCTCGTCGTCGAACGCCTTCATGTCGGTCGCGTTGCCGCTGTCGTCCTTCAGCCGCCAGACGAAGCCTTCGGAACGCTCCGCAATCCCGTTGACGAGATCGAGCGCATTCATGAAGGGCGCGACGCGCGGATCGTCGGTGGGATATTTCAGACGGGCGATGTTGAGCTCGGCGAGATGCATCAGGCGTTGCCCTCCGCCGGCATGCGTTCGAGCTGGCTTTCCAGCCGGTAGGACTTCCACATCTCCGACGACTTCAGATACGGCCAGTCGAAGGCGTAGTCGGTCGAACCGTGCTCATCGAGGTGATCGAGACGCGCCTTGCCTTCCTGAAGCGTCGGACGCTCGCCATCCTCGACGAACCACATCGCCAGGTAATGGCTCTTCAGATGCGAGAACCATTCGGCCCGGCGACCGTAGAATTTCTTGTGCACCGTCTTCCAGACAAAGCGTTCCAGATGCTCGGGGCTCTGCCAGATGCTGAGCGTCGCCGTCATCAGCGGATTGTCGAAGATCGCCTCGACCTCGCCCTTGTCCTGCAGGCGCCAGACGAAACCGTCGGCGCGCTCGGCAAGACCATTGATCAGCGCGACGTTGTCGACAAAGGCAGCAACCCGGGGATCCCCGGGGGGATGGAGAAGTTCGGCGATATTGACCTGTGCCAATTGCATTACCCCTCCTTTCCCAACAATGTCTTTGCCTGCCCGACCCAGTCGTCCCGGCCGATGCGGCCTGTCAGGCCCGTATCGGCTTCGAGCTTGGCGATTGCCTTCTCGTCGAGCTTGGCGATATCGGCAAAGCGCCGATAGCCCATTGAGTTCAGGACTTCCTCGAGCTTCGGACCGATGCCCGAAATCTGCTTCAGGTCGTCCGCCTTGCCGGAAGCGGCCCGTGTCTTGGCCTTCGGTGCGAGCGCCTGCTTTGGCGCGGCCTTTGCAGCCGGCGCCTTGGCCGCAGACGAAGCCTTGGCGTTTGCGCCCTTCTTCCCCGGTGCCTTGCCGGCAACAGGCTTCGCAGACTTCACAGCAGGCTTGGCCTTCTTTGCCGCAGGCTTTTCTGTCTTGGCGACAACAGCCGGCCCGGCCTTCGCCGGTTCTGCGACCGGAACAGACGCAGCGGGCTCGACCTTGGCCTCTGGCTCGGGCGCAATCTCGGGCTCGGGCGCCACCTTCGCCGCGTCGGCTTCGGCCGCCTTCGAGAGACGGTCGGCCGTGTCGAACGCGCCCTGCATTGCGCCGAGGAAGGCGCTCGCCATCTGCGTCGTCAGGCCGAAGCCGATTGCCGTGGCGGCAGCCATGGCCGCCGTCGGATGGGCCAGCAGAGGATAGAGCGGTGCGGCGGGCGCATCACGCAACAGCTTGGCGGCAGCACGGCCGAAATCGTCCGCGGAAACTTCCGCGGGCGTCTTTCTGCCGTTGCCTGGCGCCTTGCTCGTCATGCCCTGCCCTTACTCCGCGGCTTCCATCGGAACGCCACGGTCAATGGCATTATAGGTGTACTGGTCGATACGCTTTTCGATTTCCGGACGGAAATGCTTAATGAGGCCCTGAATCGGCCATGCGGCTGCATCGCCAAGTGCACAGATGGTGTGGCCTTCGACCTGCTTGGTCACCTGGAACAGCATGTCGATTTCGCGCTTCTGCGCATTGCCCTTCACCATGCGGTCCATGACGCGCATCATCCAGCCAGTGCCTTCGCGGCACGGCGTGCACTGGCCGCAGCTCTCGTGCTTGTAGAAGGCCGAGAGGCGCCAGATGGCCTTGATGATGTCCGTCGACTTGTCCATGACGATGACGGCAGCCGTGCCGAGACCCGAGCCGAGTTCCTTCAGCCCGTCATAGTCCATGATGGCGTCCTTCATCTGGGCGCCGGGAACGCAGGGAACCGAAGAACCGCCCGGGATGACGGCGAGCAGGTTGTCCCAGCCGCCGCGAATGCCGCCGCAGTGCTTCTCGATCAGCTCCTCGAAGGTGATCGACATGGCGTCTTCGACCGTGCACGGACGGTTGACGTGGCCGGAGATCGAGAACAGCTTGGTGCCAGCATTGTTGGGACGGCCGAAGCTCGAATACCAGCCGGCGCCACGGCGCAGGATGGTCGGGGTGACGGCGATCGATTCGACGTTGTTGACGGTCGTCGGGCAGCCGTACAGACCCATGTTGGCCGGGAACGGCGGCTTCAGGCGCGGCTGGCCCTTCTTGCCTTCCAGGCTTTCCAGCAGCGCGGTTTCCTCGCCGCAGATATAGGCGCCGGCGCCGTGATGGACGAAGATGTCGATGTCGTAGCCGAGCTTGTTGTTCTTGCCGAGAAGGCCGGCATCGTAGCACTCGTCGATGGCCGCCTGCAGGGCTTCACGCTCACGCATGAACTCGCCGCGGACATAGATGTAGGCCACATGCGCACCCATGGCGAAGGACGCGACAACGCAGCCCTCGATCAGCGTGTGCGGATCGTGGCGCATGATGTCGCGGTCCTTGCAGGTCCCGGGCTCGGACTCGTCGGCATTGACGACGAGGTAATGCGGACGGCCGTCCGATTCCTTCGGCATGAAGGACCACTTTAGGCCGGTCGGGAAGCCGGCGCCGCCACGTCCGCGAAGACCGGAGGCCTTCACTTCGTTGATGATCCAGTCCCTGCCCTTTTCGAGAAGCTGCTTGGTGCCGTCCCAATGGCCACGGGCCATGGCGCCCTTCAGCGACTTGTCCTTGAGGCCGTAGATATTGGTGAAGATGCGATCTTGATCTTTAAGCATGTCTCACCCCTTACCGCGGCTTCTTGCCGAACACGCGGACATATTCTTCCTCGCCGCCGCGCGCCAGCGCATCGGCCTGCTTGATCCACTCGTCGCGCTCGATCCGGCCCTTGAAGCTCAGATAGCCGTCGACCCAGTCGATCTCGTTCTTCGTCCATGCGGCAACCTGCGCATAGGTGTAGATGCCGAGGCTGTTGAGCTTGCCTTCGAGCACCGGACCGACGCCGGAGATCAGCTTCAGGTCGTCCGGGCTTTCCGGCTTGTCGATGGCGGCCGGACGATTGGCGTCGTCAAGCGCCGGCTGCTGCGAAGCGGCAATCTCACCCTCGACCGGCTTCGGGGTCGAGCCGTCCGGCTTGCCCTTCTGTTCCGGCTTTTCGGCTTCCGTTTCCTTGGAGGCGGTTTCAGCCTTGGCGGAATCGGCCTTCTTCGACGGGGTCGTGTCGCCGGTCAGCGATGTCAGGCCGCCGATCGGAGCGGAATAGATGCGATCGATCTGCGGGCCGGGACGGATTTCGTCGGCGCGGCCAGCTTCGAAACGGTCGATGATATGCTCAAGCTGCGTCGGCGTCAGGTCTTCGTAGCTATCCTTGAAGATCATCACCATCGGCGCGTTGACGCAGGCGCCCTGACATTCGACCTCTTCCCACGACAGCGAGCCGTCGGCATTGGTGTGGAAGGGCTCGGCATGGATCTTCTTCTTGCAGACCTTGATCAGGTCCTCGGCGCCGCGCAGCATGCAGGGCGTCGTGCCACAAACCTGGATATGCGCCTTGGTGCCGACCGGCTTCAGCTGGAACTGGGTGTAGAAGGTCGCGACTTCGAGCACGCGGATATAGGCCATGCCGAGCATTTCGGCGACGCCTTCGATCGCTGCCTTGGTGACCCAGCCATCCTGTTCCTGCGCCCGCATCAGAAGCGGAATGACGGCGGACTGCTGACGGCCTTCCGGATATTTCTTGATGGTCGCCTCGGCCCAGGCTGCATTTTCCGCCGTGAAGGCGAATGCGGCTGGCTGGATGTTATCTTCGGCTAATCGACGAACGGACATTCTTCTTCGCGCCTTATCTCAAATTCCAAAAAACGGGTTCAGGACCGCCCGAAATCAGCGGTCCACTTCTCCGAATACGATATCAAGCGAACCGAGGATCGCGGTCACGTCGGCGAGCTGGTGACCACGGCTCATCGTGTCCATGGCCGACAGGTGCACAAAGCCCGGAGCGCGTATCTTGCAGCGGTACGGCTTGTTGCTGCCGTCCGACACCAGATAGACGCCGAACTCGCCCTTCGGGGCTTCGACGGCGGCGTAAACCTCGCCTTCCGGCACGTGGTAGCCCTCGGTGTAGAGCTTGAAGTGGTGGATCAGCGCTTCCATCGAGCGCTTCATCTCGGCCCGCTTCGGCGGAACGACCTTGCCGTCGAGCGACGAGACCGGGCCGACGGCATGCTTGCCGAGCAGCAGGTCGACGCACTGCTTCATGATGCGGATCGACTGGCGCATCTCGTGCATGCGCACCAGATAGCGGTCATAGCAGTCGCCGTTCTTGCCGATCGGGATGTCGAAGTCGAGATCGGAATAGCATTCGTAGGGCTGCGCCTTGCGCAGGTCCCAGGCAGCGCCCGAACCGCGCACCATGACGCCGGAGAAGCCCATGGCCCAGGCATCCTCGAGCTTGACGACGCCGATGTCGACGTTTCGCTGCTTGTAGATGCGGTTGTCGGTCAGAAGACCCTCGATGTCGTCGAGCACCTTGATAAAGGGATCGCACCAGTTGCCGATGTCTTCCACCAGCTTCTGCGGAATGTCCTGATGGACACCACCCGGACGGAAATAGGCGGCGTGCATGCGCGCGCCACAGGCACGCTCATAGAACACCATCAGCTTTTCACGCTCTTCGAAGCCCCAGACCGGCGGCGTCATGGCGCCGACGTCCATGGCCTGGGTCGTGACGTTCATGATGTGCGACAGGATGCGACCGATCTCGGAGAAGAGAACGCGGATCAGCTGGCCGCGCATCGGGATCTCGAGCTTCAGGAGCTTTTCGACCGCCAGCGCGAACGCGTGTTCCTGGTTCATCGGCGCCACGTAGTCGAGGCGATCGAAATAGGGCACGGCCTGCAGGTAGGTCTTCGTCTCGATCAGCTTTTCGGTGCCGCGGTGCAGCAGGCCGATATGCGGGTCGACACGCTCGACGATTTCGCCGTCGAGCTCGAGCACGAGACGCAGAACGCCGTGCGCGGACGGGTGTTCGGGTCCGAAGTTGATGGTGAAGTTGCGGACGTTGTGTTCAGTCATGGAGCTAGCCTTCCGTCCTTACTTCGCGGCCTTTTCGTCGCCGGGCAGAACGTAATCCGTTCCTTCCCATGGCGACAGAAAATCGAAACTGCGGAATTCCTGCTTGAGTTCGACGGGCTCGTAGAGAACGCGCTTTAGCTCGTCGTCGTAGCGCACTTCGACGAAGCCGGTGACCGGGAAGTCCTTGCGCAGCGGATGGCCTTCGAAACCGTAGTCCGTCAGGATGCGGCGCATGTCGGAATGACCCGAGAAGGGAATGCCGTACATGTCCCAGGCTTCGCGCTCGAACCAGTCGGCGCCCGGATAGACAGCGGTTGCCGACGGCACGGCCACGTCCTCAGCGACCGCGAGCTTGACGCGGATGCGCACGTTCTGGCGCGGCGACAGCAGGTGGTAGACCACATCGAAACGCTCGGCGCGCTGCGGATAGTCTACGCCGCAGATGTCGACGATGTTGACGAAACCGCACTGCACGTCGTCGCGCAGGAACGTCAAAAGCGGGATGATGCCGGCGGTGGTAGCCGTCACCGTCAGCTCGCCGTGCTTGATTTCGACGCCGACGAGGTGAGAGCTCTGCGCGTCCTTGATATGAGACGCAAGCTCGTTGAAGACTTCAGTCATTCGCTCTGCCCTTCACCCTTAGCGTTCGATCGTGCCGGTGCGGCGGATCTTCTTCTGCAGCAGAAGAACCCCGTACAGCAGGGCTTCTGCCGTGGGGGGACAGCCCGGTACGTAGACGTCGACGGGGACGACACGGTCGCAGCCGCGCACCACCGAATAGGAATAATGATAGTAGCCGCCGCCATTGGCGCAGGAGCCCATCGAGATGACGTAGCGCGGCTCGGGCATCTGGTCGTAGACCTTGCGCAGAGCCGGCGCCATCTTGTTGGTCAGCGTGCCGGCGACGATCATGACGTCCGACTGGCGCGGCGAGGCGCGCGGGGCGACGCCGAAGCGCTCCATGTCGTAGCGCGGGCCGGAGACCTGCATCAGGCCTTCGACGGCGCAGCAGGCCAGGCCGAACTGCATCCACATCAGCGAGCCGGTCCGCGCCCAGGTGATCAGGTCGCGGGTCGAGGTGACCAGAAAGCCCTTGTCGGCCAGCTCGTCGTTGATCTCGCCGAAATATGCATCGTCGGCGCCGACCGGCTTGCCGGTTGCCGGATCGATGATGCCCTTGGGCTGCGGCGCGACGAGCGTCGTGTTTTCCGCGGTCACTCCCATTCCAGAGCTCCCTTTTTCCATTCGTAGATGAAGCCGATGGTCAATACGCCGAGGAAGACCATCATGGACCAGAAGCCGAACCAGCCGATATCGCCGAAGGAAACGGCCCACGGAAAGAGGAAGGCGACTTCAAGGTCGAAAATGATGAAGAGAATCGACACCAGATAGAAGCGGATGTCGAATTTCATGCGCGCGTCGTCGAAGGCGTTGAAGCCGCATTCGAAGGGCGACAGCTTTTCCGGATCGGGCGCCTTGAAGGCGACGGCAAACGGCGCGATCAGCAGAGCGAGGCCGATTACCAGAGAAATGCCGATAAAGATTGCGATCGGAATATAGGAACCGAGAAGGTCAGTCATTCAGTCCGTCCCTGCCTGTCTCAGGATCTGCGCCGGGCGGCGCGAACGTCCAAATTCGACAGGCCGTATTTGTCTGTGTTGCAACGAGCCGTGGTTAGCGCAGCCTGCGCTGCCGCGCAAGCCGTTAGCGGCCTTTGAACCACTACGCGGACGACTTTATCAAGGCTTGATCTCGGAGTCGCGACAAAACTTCGCAATGCAGCATCACGATTGCAACAGATTTGGTCACAAGCGTTTAAATCGATCTGATTGATAGCCGTCATGAATCCGACGACTCACGTCAGGCCGGCCGGACCATCCTCGCGACCGTGGCCGCCACCTTTTCCGCCCGCACCTCCACAGGCGCTTGGTCGACCACCTCAAGGCGGTAGCCGAAGCGGCGGTAGGCGGGCAGCAAAGCCTCATACTCGGCCTGCGCTGCGGCGAGATCGTGGCGGCGCTCGGCATCCTGGCGGAAAATCTGCGGCCAGGGTGGTAGCACGAAGACCAGACTGTTGTGCGCGAGAAGCCCGACGGCATTGACCAGCCAGACCGGCACGGGAAGCCCCTTCATCTCCAGATAGGCGAGCGCGTCGATCGGCCCGCGGTCGAAAAAGGCGATCCGCCCTTCCCGCGCCGCCGCCACGCGCTGCGCGATCGCCCGCGATACCACCAGCTCGACGAAGCGCAGCGGGTTTTCCTCAGGCAGCGCATCGCCGCCGATCGCCAGCTGCTCGCGCACGATCTGGCGGCCGGGCTCCGGATAGATGGCAAACCCCTTTTGGCCGAGCGCCTCGAGAAGCGTCGACTTACCGCCGCCCGAGCATCCGGTCAGCAGGAAAACGCGATCCGCACATTGGCGAATCGATTCAAGGTCATAATCGGATAAGTTCACGGTCTTTCTCCACCGCTCACAGGGAACGGCTCGAAACGCGCACCTCCGGATGAGGCGAAGCGCATTGACGGAAATGGAGGAGGAAAATCGAGCCTGGCTCGAGAAAGAAAATGGCGCGAGTGACGGGGCTCGAACCCGCGACCTCCGGCGTGACAGGCCGGCACTCTAACCGACTGAGCTACACCCGCGCATTGTTTGAAGACTGTCGAAAGTGGCGCGAGTGACGGGGCTCGAACCCGCGACCTCCGGCGTGACAGGCCGGCACTCTAACCAACTGAGCTACACCCGCACTTTTCGAAATCTTCGGGAACGTTGCCGCCCCCCGCCAAGCGGCGTTGCCGTTTGGTGTGCGGCTAACTAAGCGGTTCGAATGGGGGTGTCAAGCAGGTTTGGGAGACAAAAACGGAGAACGCATTCTTTTTATAATGCGATCACCCGCGGCCCGCCACCTTCCCTGCCCTGCGCACACCGGAAGCGTTGAAAAAAGCAAAAAAATCGATTGGACCCTCTTGCGGAATTTTTCCGATGCGCATAGATCACGGCCACCGACGCGGCGGACGACTGATCCGCACAACGCGCACGGGCGATTAGCTCAGTTGGTAGAGCGCCTCGTTTACACCGAGGATGTCGGGAGTTCGAGTCTCTCATCGCCCACCATTTTCCCAAAATTCTCCTATTGTGTCCGCGGCATCTCAGGTGATTGCGGTAGGCTTAGCGCGCTTGCCGCTGCTCACCCCGCCCGCCGCGCGCGGAGCTGCGTGAGGACCCACCAGGCGGCGCTGCCGCAGAGGCTGCCTCCGGCCTTGATGACGGCGTCGTGCAGGCGGGCGTGGCGAGTGGGCGAGAGTTCCTGTGCCAGTTCGAGGCCGAGGGCGGCCACGACCGAGAAGAGCAGCACCCATTTCCAATGCCTGGGATAGGCGAAGGTGAAGACGAAGGTCGTCAGCGCATAGGCCGCCGCCCGGTCGAGGTTGACCGTCGTGATGGTGTGGGGGCGAAGGCCGATCGGGGAAACGGTGACCAAAACAATGGCCGCCAGCAATGCCCAGGCGGCCACCTTGAAAACTACTCTTATCATGCTGCGCAAATTAGTGCGCCACGCGAAACATGCAAGAGCTACCTCTCGCCTTCGCGAGAGTTGCCGGCGCGCGGCATCAATCCGCATCCACCGGCCGAAGGTATGCCTGGCGACGGGCCCTAACGCGATGCGGCGAGCGCCAGCGCCGGGCGGGCGGCGCGGTCACGGGGCTCGGCGGTCGTGCGGAAGCGGGCGAGCTGCTGCATCAGCGTGTCGAGTTCGCCGGACAGCGAATGATTGGCCGCCGTCGATTCTTCCGCGATGGCCGCATTCTGCTGCGTTCCGTGATCGATCACGTTGATCGCCGTGTTGATCTCGCGGATGCCGCTCGACTGTTCGCTGGAGGCCTCGACGATCGCCGAAACATTCGTGTCGATGCTGGCGAGCTGATCGATGATTCCCGACAGCGACGCATCGGTCGCCTTGACCAGTGACACGCCCTTTTCGACATGGCCGGCCGATTCGCCGATCAGCGCGTTGATCTCCTTGGCGGCCGTCGCCGAGCGCTGCGCCAGTTCGCGCACCTCCTGGGCGACGACGGCGAAACCCTTGCCAGCCTCGCCTGCCCGCGCCGCCTCGACGCCGGCATTCAAGGCGAGCAGATTGGTCTGGAAGGCGATGCCGTCGATCACGCTCAGGATCTTGGAAATCTCGCCGGACGAGCGCTCGATTTCGGCCATGGCGCCCATGGCATCGCGCATGACGCGACCGGATTCCTCCGCCGTCTTGCGCGTCAGCGTCAACGACGTGCCGGCCTGGCGTGCCCTCTCGCTGGTGCTCGACACCGTTTCGGTAATCTCCGTCAGCGCCGCCGCGGTTTCCTCGACGGAGGCCGCCTGCTGTTCGGTGCGGCGGGCGAGATCATCGGAGGCTTCCTTCAGCTGACCGGCGCTTGCGGAGATGCCGCGGGCGTTCTGCAGGACCTGTTCCATGAAGGATCGCAGCACGCCGACGGCGTTATTGAAGTCTTCCCGCGTCTTTTCCATGCTCGGCGTGAAGCGGTCGTCGAGCGAGACGGCGAGATTGCCGTCGGCCACCGCCTCGATGGCGCGGCCGAGTTTCTCAAGGCAGGTCATGCGCTCGCTGACGTCGACGGCGAACTTGATGACCTTGACCACCCTGCCCCGGTCGTCGAAGACCGGGTTGTAGACGGCCTGTATCCATACGGCCCGGCCATCCTTGGCGAAGCGGACGAACTCGCCGTTGAAGTGCTCGCCACGCGCCAGACGCGGCCAGAACTCCGCATAGTCGGCGGAGGAGACATAGGACGGCTCACAGAAGATGCGGTGATGGCGACCGACGATCTCCTCGGCCCTGTAGCCGAGCGTCGCGCAGAAATTGGCATTGGCGGCAATGATGGTTCCGTCCGGCGTAAATTCGATGATGGCCTGGGACTTGGATGCTGCATCGAGCTTTGCGGCGTCGTCCAGCGCCTTCAGCTTGAAGGCGGTGATGTCGGTGGCGATCTTGACGACGCGCAGCACCTTGCCGTTCCTGACGACCGGATTGTAGGACGCCTCGATCCAGACTTCGCGCCCGCCCTTGGCAATGCGCTTGTACTGCCGACGGTCGAAATCACCCTTTCTCAAGCTGTCCCAGAAGGCTCTGTAGTCCTGGCTTGCGGCATAGTCCTCGCTGACGAACATCGAATGATGGCGACCGACGATCTCGGCCGGCGCATACCCCATGACGTGACAGAAATTCTCGTTCGCCTCGAGAATGGTGCCGTCCGGTTTGAAGACAATGACCGCATGCGATTTGCCAATCGCGTCCATATCCTGCGCTGCTGCATTCACAAACATGGGGCACCCCTGCATTCCCACCCTGGATTGCAGCCATGTTTTGCCCCAAATGTTAAAATTCGGTATTAAAGGACATCCTAATTTGCGTGATTTATAAAAATAATGACAGTAAATACCATGTGGTATATCACGTCCACCCTAGTATATTTTGGCTTTTATCAATATCGGCTATTAATATTCGTACACAAACGCCCATGAAAACGATGGCGTCCAGTACAATCGTTAAACTGCAAACGATACAGAGGGGGCAACGGGCCCCCAGAGACTTCATGACCTTACCTTACGTAAGCAAACCCGGTCAGCTCCACTTGAAATCGGTACTCGCCAGATCGGACGCCGACGTGCCGCTGAGCGTGATCTGCATGTCCACGGCACCGTCGCCATTGACGTCGACATACAGCGTATCCGTCGAGTTGACGAAATAGGCCTCGGAGTTGCCGTTGCCGCTGAACGTCGCATTGCTGCCGAGCCAGTTGAAGGTACCCGACTGCAGACCGGAGAACACCAGCTTGTCGGTGCCGGCAACGAAGTCGGTGATCTTGTCCGCCGTGGCGCCGCTCGATTGCGAGGTCGAGGTGAAGGTGAAGAGATCGGAACCGGCCCCGCCGGTCACCGTATCGATGCCGGCGCCGAAGACGATCGTGTCGCTGCCGGCGCCGAGATCGACGATGGTGTTGGTCGAGCCGGTCAGGACGATCACGTCAGCACCCGACGAGCCGGTGATGTTTTCGGTGTTCGAGACGGTCAGTGTGGAGGCGGAACCGAGCGTCAGGTAGTCCTCACCGCCGCCGAGATCGATCGGCGCTCCGGTGAAGGTACCGGAAATGGTGATGTTGTCGGCATAGCTCGAACCGTTGATGGTTTCGATGCTGGTCAACGTCGCGGTCGCGCCCTCGGCAAAGGTGATGCTGTCGACACCCGTTCCCAGATTGAACTGGCCACCGGTGACCGCCTCCTTCACGAAGACCGTATCGGCGTTCGAGCCGCCGACGATCGATTCGACCGAATAGACCGACACCGTGTTGGTGTAGTTTCCGAGAACAAGCGTGTCCGAACCGTCGCCGAGATCGATTTCCATGCCGGTGGCGGCATCGAGGATCGTCACGCGATCGGCCCCGCCGCCGCCAAGCACCGTCTCGACGCCGGTCAGCGACACCGTGCTGGCGCTGGCGGCAAGCTTCACCTCGTCATAGCCATCGCCGAGATCGAGACGGCCGGAATAGGTATCGCTGTTGATGACCACCAGATCATCCGTCGAACCGCCGACGACGGTTTCGACATTGCTGATCGTCACGGTGTTTTCCGCGTCGGCGAGCGTCAGCTTGTCGTTGCCGTCGCCGAGATCGATGTAGCCGCCGGTCATCTGCGTGGCGAGCGTGATGCGGTCGGAATAGCTTCCACCGGAAATCGATTCGAGATTGGAAATGGTGGCGGTCAGGCCGCCGGTCCAGGTCAACCGGTCGGAGCCTGCCCCGAAATCCATCACCGCGCCCACATTCGAGCCGTCGATGGTGATCACGTCGTCGCTGTCGGAGCCGACCAGCGTTTCCACGCCGGCAATGGTGACCGTCGCCCCGCTGGTGCCGAGATTGAGCGTATCGTAGCCGCTGCCGAGATCGACATAGCCCTGCTCGTAACTGCCCTCCAGCGTCACGGTGTCGGAGAGCGTGCCGCCGATGACCGTCTCGATGTTCTGGACGGTCGCGGTGTTGTTGTAGTTGGCGAACTTGACCTGGTCGGTACCGCTCATCAGGTTGATGACGCCGCCCGTATATTGCTCGATGATGGAAATGACGTCGGAGCCGGCATTGCCCATGATCGATTCGATACCGGACACGGACAGCGTGGCGCCATACTCGGAAATGTGCAGGGTGTCCTGACCGTCGCCGAGCTTGATGACGCCGCCGGTCATCTCATCGGTGAGCCGGACCTCGTCGTCGCCGGCGCCGCCGAGAACCGTCTCGGTGCCGGAAACCGTCACCGTATTGCCGGCGGCTGACAGGTTCAGCGTGTCGTCGCCGTCGCCCAATGAGACATATCCGACGTCGCCGTCCGACAATGTGACTTTATCCTTGCCGGCGCCGCCGACGATGCTCTCCACATGGGCGGTCGTGATGGTGCCGCCGTCGTCTGAGAAGACAACCTGGTCCTCACCGTCGCCGAGGTCGATGAACGCGCCCGTCGTGTAGGTCGCGAGATTGACGACGTCCTCGTACTGGCTGCCGATCACCGTCTCGACATTGTCGATCGTCACCGTCGCCCCTTCCGAGGAGAAGGTCAGCGTGTCGAAACCGCGACCGAGATCGACATAGGCGCCGGTCACCTCGGAGCCGAAGGTGACGGTGTCGGACGAGCGACCGCCGATGATCGTCTCGGCATTGCTGATTGTCGCAGTGTTGTTGCGGTCGGCAAAGATGACCGTGTCGTTGCCGTCGGCCAGATCGATGCTGACACCTGCCGCCGTATCGCTGAAGACGATCGTGTCGTCGGAGCGACCACCCGTGATGGTCTCGACGTTGGCGACAGAAAGCGATGCGCCGTTGTCGCTGATCTTCAGCGTGTCATTGCCGGCGCCGAGATCAACCGTCGTCGCGCCGTCGATCGAATCGATGGTGATGATATCGGAACCGGCGCCGCCGACGATGGTCTCGACGCCCGACATGGTGATCGTGTTGCCGCCATCGGCCATGATGACCGTGTCGTTGCCGGAGCCGAGACCGATGTCCCCGGTGAACGGAGCGGAGATATAGATCTTCTCGATCCCGCTGGAACCGTTGATCGTCTCGACATTGGCGACGGTGATGGTGACGTTGCCGAGCGTCTGCAGCGTATCCTGGCCATCACCGAGATCGATGAAACCTTCATCGATCGTTCCGCCGAGACGGACGATGTCGTCCGCTGCCCCGCCGATCACGGTTTCGACATCGCTGACCGTCACGGTGGCGCCGCTGTCGGAGATGACGAGCTTGTCATTGCCGCGACCTAGGCTGATGACGCCGCCGGTATAGCCTTCGCCGAGCGTAATCACATCGGAGGACTTGCCGCCGGTAATCGTTTCCACGTTGGAGATAGTCGCGGTGTTGTTGAAGTCGCCGAACTTCACGCGGTCGGAATTCTTGCCAAGGTCGATCGTTGCCCCGGTCACGGCCTGATCGAAGATCACGTAATCGGCGCTCGCGTCGCCCAGCACGGTCTCGACATTGCGCGCCGTCACCGTGCCGCCGGAATAGAGCATGACGGTATCGTTGCCGTCGGCCAGGTCGATGATGGTGCCGGTGGTCTGGTTGGAGATCAGCACGTAGTCAGAGCTGGAACCGCCATTGATCGATTCGACCAGGGATACGGTCAGCGTGTTGTTGTAGTTGTCGAGCTTCAGGACGTCGTTGCCGGAACCGAGATTGAACAGCCCGCCGGTGACCTGACCGGACACCGTAACAGTGTCCGTGCTGCTGGAGCCGATCACCGTCTCGACATTGGCCACCGTCAGCTTGTTGTTGCCCGCTGTGATAGACAAGTAATCGTCGCCGGCGCCGAGATCGACATACGAGCCGGAGGAAGACACCGCCATGGCGATGCGATCGTCGCCGCTGCCGCCGATCACCGTTTCCGCGTCGGAGACGTTGATCGTGTTGGTGCCGTTGCCGAGGTAGAGCGTATCGTTGCCCTTGCCCAGATTGATGGTGCCGCGGGTTATTTCGGTCTCGACCACGACATAGTCGTCCGAACGCCCGCCGACGATCGTTTCGACATTCTTGAAGGTGGCGGTGTTGTTGTAATTGCCGAGATAGACGCGGTCTCCGCCCTCGCCCAGATCAAGCGTCGATCCGGTGAGCTGCGTGCCGAACGTCAGGTATTCGGAGCCGTCGCCGCCGATTATCGATTCGATATTGTAGAGGGTCGCCGTGCCGCCGCGGCTTTCCGAGAAGACGAGCGTATCCTGGCCGTCGCCAAGATCGATCTTGCCGCCGGACTGCGCCTCGTCGAAGAGGATCCGGTCGTCGCCGGCACCGCCGATGATGGTCTCGACACCGGTCATCGTCACCGTGTTGCCGCCGTCGGCGAGGGTCACCTGGTCGCGACCACGGTCGAGATCAATGTCGGCACCTGTCGTCGACTCGGCAAGATAGATGATGTCTGTCGAGCGACCGCCGAGAATGGTCTCGACATTGGAGACACTGAGCTTGTTGTTGTAGTTGCCGAGGATCAGCGTGTCTTGGCCGGCGCCCAGATCGACACTGTTCTTCGTCGTGGCATAGCTTGCCAGCGTGATGCGGTCATCGCCGGCGCCGGAAATGATCGTCTCGGTATTGAGAACAGCCGCTGTCGCCCCGGCATCGCCGAAGGTCAGCGAGTCGCTGCCGCTGCCGAGGTCGTAGCGCCCGCCGGTGACCTCGCCGGTAATGGTGATCACGTCGGAACTGGAGCCGCCGGACACATACTCGACGCTGGACAATGTCAGCGTGTTGTCGAAGCGGGAGAGCGTGACGCTGTCGGATCCGTCACCGAGATCGTAGGTACCGCCGGTCACCTGCTCGGAAAAGATGATCTTGTCGGTACTGGAGCCGCCGGTGATGTTCTCGACATTCGCCGCCGTCAGCGTCGCGCCTTCGTCCGAGAGGTAGAGATGATCGTCGCCGCCGCCGAGGTCGACCTTTGTCGAGGTGACCTTGGCGTCGAAATAGACGCTGTCGGCGCTGGCGCCACCGGTTACGGTCTCGACATTGGCAAGGGTCAGCGTGTTCGGCCCGGAATCGGAAAGCGTGAGGGAGTCGCGACCATTGCCGAGATCGATGTAGGCGCCGGTGATCTGGACGGCCGCCGTGATCACGTCGGTGTAGGATGTCGCCGTGATCTGCGAAATATCGGTAACGACTGCCGTTTGACCTATGCCGGATGATCTCGCCATGCCTGTCCCTCGCTTGCGGCCCACTGAACGAAGCGGCACTCTTGCGAGATGGTCGCGGCCGGCGACCAATCTCGAGCGTCACACTCCTGACAGAGGCCTTGCAGACCAAGATCATCTCGGCCCACGATGCAAAAATTCCTAATGAAATTCCCCTGGAAGCAGACCTGGAATATCGGCAGCCGACAAATGCGAAACAGACAGCCCAGACCCATCCTCGCGTTGACGTTAGGGAAAGGGACTTGTGCGAAGCTGGAAGAGAGGGTGGGCTCTGCAGGCAGAACTAGAGGCGAATGACGTCGACAGCTTTTCCGAGTACGTCGCCGGCGATGTCCACAACACTCTGCTGGTGGGTGAACAATACGGTCTGGAACGTGACGGCGCCGAGCGCCAGCGTCTTCAGCCCGGCAGCGGTGCGCTCGTCGTCGAAGGTCTGGAAGATATCGTCGGCGATCAGCGGCACCGGCTCGTTGCGGCTGCAGTAATCTTCCAGGAAGGCCAGACGCAAGGCGAGATAGAGCTGATCGCCGGTGCCCTCGCTCAAGCCCGAGAGCGGCACCTTCTCACCGTTAGACCGCTCGGCCAGAAGCTGCAGCTCGTCCTTGTCATCGTAATCCTGCAGCAGACGGACGAAGGCGCCGTCCGTCAGGCTAAAAAAGCGCTCTCCGGCCCGCAAGATCATCGGATCGGCCTGCGACTGGCGATAGCTGTCGAGCGAGGATTGCAGGATGTCGGAGGCGAGCTTCGTGACTGCCCAGCGGCGGGCAAGCTCCCTCGCCTCTTCTTCAGCCGCACGCTTCTCGAAAGCGGCCATCTCGGCGCTTTCTCCCGTTTCGGCGGCCTCCCGCGCCGCACGATTGTCGGCAAGTGCGGCGTTGAGTTCGCCGAAGGTGCGGTACTGCGCCTCGCTGTCGGCGGTCAGCCGCTCGAGAGACAGGCCCGCCTCCACCGGATCGAAACCGTCGAGCGCCGCACGGGCCTCCGCCTCGTCGACACCCTCGGACTGCTGGCGAAAGCGGTCTCTTGCCTCGGCCAGACGCAGGCGACGGGTCTCGCGCTCGTCGAGACGGCGCAGCAGCGCGCGGCCGTCACCCTCCCCCTGGCCCGCGATCGTCATCGCCTGCAGATCCGCTGCGGTCTCGTCATCCTTGCGGCGCAGATCCTCAAGCTTCTGCCGTCCCTCTTCCAGCGATCGCGTAAGCGTGAGGCGCGCTTCGTTGCGGCTTCGGGCCGTTGCCGCGCGCTCCGTCAATGTCTCGACGGCCGCCGCCGCATTCGTCGCCGCCAGATCCGGCGCGATCTCGGAAACCAGCGCCGCAACCGCCTTCTCGAAGGTCCCGATATCGCGGTTGATGCCGGCAACCCGGCGCATGTAGCTCTGCCGCTGGACGAGCGCATCCGGGACGCGGGCCCACAGGTCCAGCCCGGCGAGGATCGCCTCGGCGGAAATGCCGTCGGGATAGCCGAGCCTTGCAACGGCTGCGGCGAACGGCGCCCGCCACTGCCCCTCTTCGCTCTCCAGAGCCGCTTTCTGGGCCTCCAGCATTTCCAGCCGCCGACGGGCCGCACTTTTCTCGCCCTCAAGCGTGCGGCTTTCCTGCCAGCGGTCGGCCAGTTCGCCGAGATGGCGCTGCAAGGCGCGGCCGAGAGCGACCGCCGGAAGGGCCTCGACGGCGGCAAGCCCGGTCCCGGCGGCAATCGCCTTCATGGCCGGCAAAAGCGTCTCCTCAAGGCGATCGACAACCGCGCAGCGATCCTTCAGCGCATCGACTTCCCGCTGCCGCTCGAAGGCGAGATCAAGCGACCGCCGCCATGCGAGCATTGCCTCCGGATCGAGCGGGGTGACTTCACAATCCCCGTACAGGCCTTCATAGGCGTCTTTCTCGGCGGACAGCGCCGCTTCACTTCTTGCCACGGCAGCCTCTGCCTTCTGCAAGTCCCCAGTCAGCCGCTCGCGGCGCTTGGCAAGTGCTGCATGACGAGACAAGCGCTCGGCATCGGCGAGTGCAGCATCCGACAGCCGATCCGCATCGGCGATGCGGTCGGCGAGCCGGTTCACCGCGGCAGGCTCGGCGGGCTTCTGGCTGTTCGATGCTTCAGCAAGCAAGCGGAGGTCCGTATCGCGCTTCTCTCGGGCGTCGCGGATGTCGGACTGCGTCACCATGGTGGTGCCGGCGCCGAGGCGTTGCATCTCGTCGTCGAGTTCGGCCAGCGATGCGGCAATCCGGTCCCGCTCGCGCGACGCCTCCTTCACGAGATTGCGGGCGGCTGCCAGCCGCTCGCCGAATGCCGCGATCTCCGCCGCGTCCGGCAGCGGTGCGGCGGCGAGACGGTCGAGCGCATCCACGGACGGGCGCATCCGGCCCAGCATGGCCCGCAGGTCTTCCGCAAGGCGCGCCACCTGTACCGCCATCTGCTCCCGCTTGGCGACGTCCTCGATATCGGGTGCCAGCGTTGCCAGCTGATCGCGCCAGGGTTTCGGGTCGATGAGATGACCGCCCCTGTTCTCCGTCAGCCGCTCCAGCGTGTCGCGCTCCGCAGTCACCGCCTCGTTCGTTTCCAGCCGGCGGCGCTGCAGCTCCCTGCCCTGCTCGGCGAGCCGGCGCAGTTCGGTCAGCGAAATCTCGTCCGGGATTTTCGCCTCAAGCTCCTCCAGTCCGGCGAGCCCGAGCTGACGGGAAAGCTGCGAAAGCTTGGCGTCATGCTGCGCCAGTTCACGGTCGACAGCCGGCAAATCCTTGCGCAGGCCGTTGTAATTGCCAAGCTCGCGATAGAGCTCCTGGATACGCGCCGAGGCCGCCAGCAGGCCGTCGTCGACCTCGATGCCCTCCAGCTTGCCGGCACGTTCGCGCGTTTCCGCCTCAAGACGGGCAATGGCTTCCTTCAGCCGCTCCTGGCGCTCCAGAAGCTGGCGCAGCCTGTCCGCCGCATCGTCCTCCATCCCGTCGAGATCGGCGAAGGCCTCCAATGCGCGGGCCTCCGCGTCGATGTCGTCGATCAGCGGCTTCCAGCGTTTCAGGCGGGAGAGCTGGTCGATGGCGTGACCCGTTTCCTTGCGCTCGGAAGCGAGCGCGGCCATTTTCGCGTCCAGCTCGGCGCGCGCGTCCGAAAGCTTCTTCCAGGCATCTGCCCGCAGCGTATGCTCGCGCTCCGCCTTGCGGGCCGCCTCGTAGCGGTCGAGCACCTGGTAGAACAGGCGGTTCTGCGACTTGCGCTCGGCGAAGATGCCGTCGGCCTGCTGGTCGAGCTTCTGGCGCAGGTCGCGCATCCCCATCATGCCGGAGGCGGCGGAAAACAGCAGGCTGCCGATCTCGCCGGAGGAATGCAGCATGATGTCGGCGCCCTTGCGCAGCGCCTCTGTATCGAGACCGAAGGCACGCTCGAAGACGTCGCGACCAAGCGTCCCGAGATAGGGGCTCAGCGCGTCGTCGGAGAGTGGCTCCTCGGCGTCTGTTGCGGCGACCAGCGCGTTCTTGCGCGCCTTGCGGCGGCGGAAGCGAATTTCCGCCCCGTTGCGGGCAACGAGTTGCGCGCCGACGCGCAGGTCGCGGTTGTCATGGCCGAAGCCATAACGGAAATCGCGGTCCGGGAAGCCGAAGAGGAGATCGGAAATGGCGGAGAGCGCCGAGGATTTGCCGGCCTCGTTCGGGCCGTAGACGATGTGCAGGCCGGCATCCGCGCGAAACTCCAGATGCCGTCCGGAGAACTTGCCGTAACGCAGGAGGTCGAGGGACTTGAAGCGCATCGCGTCAGTCTCCCCGCCGTGCCGAGGCGATCAGCAGTTCGCGGGCCTCTTCGAGAAGCGTGCGGGCATCGGCACCGAGCGGCTGGTCACCCGCCGTGCTGCCCGGCGGCATCTTCACCGCGATCTCGCCGATGCGCGCTTGCGCCAATGCCAGCATCTCGGGCGAAAACACGTGACCGTCGATCAGGCCTTCGAGATCGAGCCCGTCAAAATGATCGCGCGTCGTCTCCTCCTGCGGAAGCTCGATCGCAAGCTCCAGCTTTTCCAGCCAGAGATCGGCCCCGGCCCTGTGGCAGGCCGCCTGCACCTCGTCGCGGAAATCCGGACCTGCTGCGGCAATGTCGTGCTTGAGATGCGAATGGCCGAAGAGCCGCAGCCGCAGCGCCGCAGGCCGGCCTTCCATGGCGGCCGCGACCGGTGCAACGGCCTGCTCGATCTTCAGCAGCAGGGCCGGCATCGTATCGTCCGGCATGACCTCGACGGTCGCGGCGGCAAAGCGGGCCTCGTCGACGATCAGCCGCTCGTGGCGGAGTGCGCCATCCTCGACGGTTACTAGGACGGCGCCCCTCGCCCCCTGCTCACGGATGCTGCGGCCCTGGATATTGCCGGGGAAGATGACCGGCGGATCCTCGGCGACCACCTCGTACTCGTGCACATGGCCGAGCGCCCAGTAATCGTAGCCCTTCGACTTGAGATCATCGAGCGAGCACGGCGCATAGGGCGCGTGCGGCTCGCGGCCGGTCAGCGACGTATGCAGGACGCCGATGTTGAAGACGCCAGATTCGGCAGAAGGATAGGCGATCGCCAGATTGTCGTTTGCCGAACGGTTGGCGAAGCCCTGACCGTGCAGCGCCACCTTGAGCCCGTCAATGCGAAAGGTCTCCGGCTTGCGGGTGGAGAATTCGAAGACGTTTTCCGGCAGAGTGATCGTCTTGGTGATCACGCTTTCGGCGTCGTGGTTGCCGCGCAGAAAGTAGACGGGAATGCCCGCCCGCGTCAGCCGCGCCACCTGTCGGTTGTAGAAGAGACCGATCGAATTGTCCGGCCAGTCGCCGTCATAGACATCGCCGGCGATGATGACGAAGTCGACCTCAAGCTCCAGCGCCCGGTCGACGAGATTGGTGAAGGCCTTGCGGCTTGCCTCGACGAAGAGCTTCGCCACGTCGGCATCCTTCAGCGCCAGCCCCTGGAAGGGACTGCCGAGATGCAGGTCGGCGGCGTGGATGAAGCGGAAAGAGGTCATTCGTCCTTCGATCGATAGCGCATGCGCCCCCGTTTTAGGCAATTGCGACGGTCATGCCTATGGTCATCGGGCCTTCCTCCACCATATTCCCCCGGGAACCGGCAAATCTTGTGCGGCCCGCAGGCCGCTGCTATGCCGCAGCCAACGAAAGACAAGGAGGATTGTCATGCATTACCGCCCATTCGGACGGACGTCATTCACTGTTTCTGAAATCGGCTTCGGCGCCTGGCAGATCGGCGGCAGCTGGGGCGATGTCAGCGAGGCCGATGGCCGCGAGGCGCTGAACGCCGCGCTCGACAACGGCGTGACCTTCATCGATACGGCCGACGTCTATGGCGACGGCCGGTCGGAGAAGATCATTGCCGAGGTGCTGGAGGCACGCGGCGGCGAGCGCCCCATGGTCGCCACCAAAGCCGGACGGCGGCTGAACCCGCATGTCGCCGATGGCTACAACAAGAAAAACCTCGAAGCCTTCGTCGATCGCAGCCTTGCCAATCTCGGAGTCGAGCGGCTCGACCTCGTGCAGCTGCACTGCCCGCCGACCGACGTCTTCTATCGCCCCGAGACGTTTGCCGCTCTCGACGAGCTGAAGGCCGCCGGCAAGATCGGCGATTACGGCGTCAGCGTCGAAAAGGTCGAGGAAGCGCTGAAGGCCATCGAATATCCGGGCGTCGTCAGCGTGCAGATCATCTTCAACATGTTCCGCCAGCGCCCCGCCGGCCTGTTCTTCGACGAGGCGCGTAGGAAGAACGTCGCCGTGATCGCCCGCGTGCCGCTGGCAAGCGGCCTGCTTACCGGCAAGATCACCGCCGAGACCAAGTTCGACGCCGAGGACCACCGCAACTTCAACCGCAACGGCGAAGCCTTCGATGTCGGCGAGACCTTTGCCGGCGTGCCGTTTGAAGCCGGCCTGCAGGCGGTCGATGAGATCCGCAAGCTGGTGCCGGAAGGTGCAAGCATGGCCGCCTTCGCGCTGAAATGGATCCTGATGCATGATGCCGTCACCGTCGTCATCCCGGGTGCGCGCAACGCCACGCAGGCGAAGTCGAACGCTGCGGCAGCCGAGCTTTCGGCGCTTTCCGCCGACGTGATGAAGGCCGCCGAGGACGTCTACGGCCGGCTGATCGCCCCGCACGTCCACCAGCGCTGGTAGGAAACGTCAAAGAGGCCCGGCATTGCTGCCGGGCCTCTTCTTCGATGAGCCTGATATGAGATCAGTTGGTCTTGTTCAGGTTGACGGCCCAGAACAGGGTTTCGCCCGAAGAGTCGTCGACGCCGTCATTGTCGGTCACGGCATAGGCCTGACCCGAGGCGTCGATCGTGAAGCCTTCGATCTTGTCGACGGCATAGCCGTGGGTTGCGGCCAGCATGTCCGGCAGCAGATCGTAGGCCAGTTCCTTCTTGACGGTCGGCAGTTCGCCACCGAGCGGCGCCGGCTTCAGTTCGGAAAGAGCAACCTTGTAGATCTTCTTGATCTTGGCGGCTTCGCCGATCTGGTTATCGCGCTCGACGATGTAAGCGTAATCGCCATTGGCGGTGATTTCCGACAGGCCGACCCAGCCGGCTTCGCCCTTGTCGAGCGGGTAGCGTACGGCGCCCCATTCCTTCGAGGACGGCTTATAGGAGACGAGCTTGACGAAGCCCTTCTCGTCATCCTTCCATTCGCGCTGCACAGCCATCCACAGCGTCTCGTCGTCACCTTCGCCGACGCGGGTGATGCCTTCGAAGCCGAAGCGCACCTGGTTGGCGTTCATGCCTTCCGGAATGTCGATCACCTGGTCGACGGCACCATCGGCGCCGGCGTGGAAGATCTGGTGCGGCACGTCCTTTTCCGGATTGCCTTCGTTGGCGATCCAGAAACCGCCCTTGCCGTCCAGCGTCAGGCCTTCCATGTCGCGGTGCTCCATCGTCGCGCCGTCCTTGGTGATGCGGATGGCGTCGGTGATGACGGCCGGCTTCTGCGTCGCGTCGATGACGAAGATCGTCGGCTGAGCCGAATAGAAGCTGTCATTGGTGGCGTAGAGCTTGCCGGGTTCCTTGGCGTCGGCGGCGAGGCTCGAAAGCGCTCCGAAGCCGATCGGATTGCCGTCCTTGTCGTCGGCCGAAACGATCTCCGGGAAGGCCTTCTCGCCTTCGCCGAGTTCGTAGAGCATGACATGCGAGCGGGCGCCGCCATCTTCCACCAGGTCGGCCTCGTTGGCCGTGGCGATCAGGTTGCGCTGCGGGACGGCGATGATGCCTTCCGGAGCGATACCCGACGGCACGATCTGCATCAGTTCCGGCTCGGCGCCGGTGTCCTTGTAGATGCCGACGACGGAAGCGCGCTCGGACATCACGAAGATGTAGTTCTGATCGCCGAACTTGGCGACTTCCAGGCCTTCCAGCTCAACGCCCTTCTTGCCGGCGCGCTTGTCGGGGAACATGCCGAGCTTGGCGATCTCGCGCTCGAGGCTCGGGCCGGACTCGTAGAGCACCTTGCCGGTCGTGTCGAAGATGGTGAAGCCGCGCGAACCGCCTTCGTAATCGCCTTCATCGGCAACGACGACGCGGTTGTCGTCCAGCCACTGGATGGAGTCGGGTTCGCGCTTGACGCCCTTCAGCGAGCCGGTGAAGTCGAGCTTGCCGTCCTTCTTGATGTCGACGCCGTCGATGTCAACTGCACCGGCGCTGAAGTGCGAGGTGACTTCGCCGGTCTTGCCGTCAACGATGACGATGTGGTTGTTTTCCTGAAGCGTCAGGGCGATCTGGCCCTTGTCGTTGATGTCGACAAATTCCGGCTCCGGATCTTCCGGAGCGATCTCGGCGAGGCCGGTGACGTCGATCTTCTTCAGGCCGCCGCAATCGGCAGCGCCATCCTTGAAGGGAATGGTGACGAGATAGCCCGCCGGCATCTGCGGCAGCTTGCCGTCGTTCAGCTCTTCATTGCGCTCGTTCTCGATGGCGATCGCGGCAAAGGAACCGTCCGGCGCGATGGCGATCGAATCCGGCTGGCCGCCGAGATCGCAGGAGGCCTCGATGGCATGGCTCTTGACGTCGATGGTCAGGAGCTTGCCGCCGGTCTTGACGTAATCCTCGGACGTGTTGACGGCAGCAAAAACCTTGCCGAAGCGGGCGGCGACGGAGGTCGGCTCGCCGTCGGCCATGACCGCGCCGAGCGGCTTCGGGGCCTTCGGATCGGTGATGTCGACGAAGCCGACTGCGCCGAGCGGGCTGTCGGAATAGACGAGCGTGTTACCGTCTTCCGTCGCGGTGATGATTTCCGACGAGGTCGGCGTCTTGACGTCCTTGTCGGCCGGCAGGTTTTCCGCGACCGGGAAGGCTGCGATGCGGTTGAACACGGGTTCGGCGAATGCGGCAGCGGCAGTCGATGCCAGCAATGCTGCGGTCAGCGCCGCGCGGGAAAAAGTCGTCGTCATGGGGACCCCCTGTCTCCTCGAATTGGAACCAGGCGGTTTTGCGCATCCTGCATGACAGGCGCATGACAGAGCGCGCCAATATGCGACAATTTCGCACAGGACCCAAAGAAAACCCGGCTCTGGGCCGGGTTCTCGAAGCTCAGGCGGAACGGCGCCGCCGTTCGTTCTGCATGATGAACAGCGAGGCGCCGAGGATCAGGACCGCACCGACCCAGAAGGAGACGGTCGGCGCATAGCCGAAGACGATCCAGCCGGCGAGCACGTTCAGCGGCAGTTTCAGATCGTCGAAGGGCTGCACATAGGCGGCATCGGCGGCGCGGTAGGCCCAGGTCAGGAGATACTGTGCGGCGGCCGTCAGGACGCCCATCAGCACCAGAAGCCCCAGCGCCAGGTCCGTCGGCACGACGAACCCGGCGCCGGCCGCCAGAACGCCGTTGACCGGCGTCAGCAGGACGAGAAGCCAGATGGTGATCGTCTCCGGCTTCTCATAGGCCGTCAGGTTCTTGGTGATCAGCGACGCGCCACCCCAGAGCAGCGCCGCGATGATCGGCAGGAGTGCCGCCGGCGTGAAGGCTTCGGACCAGGGCTGCAGGATGATCATCGCGCCGGTAAATCCGGTCGCAGTCGCCAGCCAGCGCACCACCCCTACCCGCTCGCCAAGGAAGAAGCGGGCACCAAGGATGATGAAGAAGGGCGAGGTCATCACGAGTGCGATCGCCTGTCCGATCGGCACGGAGGCAAGGCCGACGACCCACGCTTCGACGCCGAGCGCCGAGAGGACGACACGCAGAAGGTGATGCCACGGCCGGTCGGTGCGCATGGCACTGAGACCGAGCCGCCAGATGACCGGCACGGACAGGACGGAAGCGAAGGCATATTGCCAGAAGGCGGCAGACGCCGGCGGGAAGCCGAGCCGCATCGTCACCCATTGGGTGGCGGTATTGATGCCCGCAAAGGCGACACCGGCTGCGACCATCAGGATCGCGGCCGCCACCGGGCGGGACGGGTTGAGCACGAGGGAGCTCTGATTCATGTCTTTGTTTCTCCAAAAGAGACCAACACAAATCAGGACGCATGAGGTGGAAAACGGCTTCAATCCCGCGCAGGAACCCCGCCCGGATTGCGACCGTCTCTCTCATTCTCTTCCATCCGGACTATCACCGTCGGCTCCGGAATTGCACCGGATCTGCTGACCCGCCGGACACCTGTCCAACGGCGCTCGCGGGCTTGGGGACGAACCCCTTACCGCCGGTGGGGACTTGCACCCCGCCCTGAGAACAGCCCACAGATAGGATATCCCGACGCACCGGGCAAGAGCGCGGGGGTCCCGGCGGTGTTGACGCTGTGTTCTCAAGGATAGGACACAATAGAAAAACCCGGTGCATTGCTGCACCGGGTTTGAAACTCAATTCCTGCTTCCCTGCGGAGCGCCGGGAACAGCGTCAACCATATTAGTTGACGGCGTCCTTCAGGCCCTTGCCGGCCGTGAACTTCGGAACGTTGCGAGCCGGGATGTCGACTTCCGCGCCCGTGGACGGGTTGCGGCCCTTGGAGGCTGCACGATGCGAAACGGTGAAGCTGCCGAAGCCGGCGAGACGGATGTCGCCACCGTTCTTGAGTTCAGCCTGAACGGTTTCGAAGAGCGCGTCGACTGCGGAAGCTGCATCTGCCTTGGTCAGACCGGCCTTTTCTGCAACTGCGGACACGAGTTCATTCTTGTTCATGTTTCCACCCCTTTCATTGGTATGAAACGACTCATTATCAAGCTCGGCGAGAGCATAGGGGAGCTATCGCCTGCTGCAAGCCAAAAGCCTTGCTACGCAGGGAAAAGCAAGCGTTTTTCGTTCGTATTTCACAAAAAAGGCCGGCATGAATGCCGGCCTTTCGGTAAAATGTATCACTTCGGTCACAGAGCGGTCACGAGGTGGCCGCGCCGCACTCAATGCGCGATCGTGCCGGCCGAATCGTCGGCAGCGTCCTTGCCTGCGATTGCAGGCACGTCTGCCGGCGGTTCCCACTCGATCGGCTCGAGCTTGCGAACGAGCGCGTGCTCGAGCACCTCGCCCATCCGCGAGACCGGAATGATCTCCATGTTGTTCTTCACATTGTCCGGAATGTCGGCCAGATCCTTGGCGTTTTCTTCCGGAATGAGAACCTTCTTGATGCCGCCGCGAAGAGCCGCGAGCAGCTTTTCCTTGAGGCCGCCAATCGGCAGGACACGACCGCGGAGCGTGATTTCACCCGTCATCGCGACGTCCTTGGAGACAGGCACGCCGGTCATGATCGAGACGATGGCGGTCGCCATGGCAACGCCTGCCGACGGGCCGTCTTTCGGGGTAGCACCCTCCGGAACGTGGACGTGGATGTCAGCCTTGTCGAAACGCGGCGGCTCGATGCCGAAATCGATCGCCCGCGAGCGGACATAGGAGGCCGCTGCCGAAATCGATTCCTTCATCACGTCCTTCAGGTTGCCGGTCACCGTCATGCGGCCCTTGCCACCCGGCATCATCACGCCTTCGATCGTCAGCAGTTCGCCGCCGACTTCCGTCCAGGCAAGACCGGTGACGACACCGACCTGATCCTCGCGCTCGGCTTCACCATGACGGAACCGCGGCACGCCGAGGTAGTCATGGATGTTGTCCGCCGTCACGTTGACGCTGGTGACCTTGCCCTTGATGATCTCGGTCACGGCCTTGCGGGCGAGCTTCATCAGCTCGCGCTCGAAGGACCGCACACCGGCCTCGCGGGTATACTGGCGAATGACCGCCATCAGCGCGTCGTCGCTGACCGAGAATTCCTTCGGCTGCAGCGCATGTTCGCGGATGGCCTTCGGCAGCAGGTGCCGCTTGGCGATCTCGGCCTTTTCGTCTTCCGTGTAGCCGGCGATCCGGATGATCTCCATGCGGTCCATCAGCGGACCCGGAATGTTGAGCGTGTTGGCCGTGGTGATGAACATCACGTTCGACAGGTCGTACTCGACTTCCAGGTAGTGGTCCATGAAGGTCGAGTTCTGTTCCGGATCGAGCACCTCGAGAAGTGCCGAGGACGGATCGCCACGGAAATCCATGCCCATCTTGTCGATTTCGTCGAGCAGGAAGAGCGGATTGGCCTTCTTCGCCTTCTTCATCGACTGGATGACCTTGCCGGGCATCGAGCCGATATAGGTGCGGCGGTGGCCACGGATTTCGGCTTCGTCGCGAACGCCGCCGAGCGCCATGCGGATGTACTCGCGGCCGGTCGCCTTGGCGATCGACTTGGCAAGCGAGGTCTTGCCGACGCCGGGAGGGCCGACGAGGCACAGGATCGGCCCCTTGATCTTCGAGGCGCGGGCCTGCACGGCGAGATATTCGACGATGCGTTCCTTGACCTTGTCGAGACCGAAGTGATCCTCTTCCAGCACCTTTTCGGCGAGGTTGAGGTCCGTCTTGATCTTCGACTTCTTGCCCCAGGGCAGACCCAGGAGCCAGTCGAGGTAATTGCGCACGACGGTGGCTTCGGCCGACATCGGGCTCATCTGGCGCAGCTTCTTCAGTTCGGCGTCCGCTTTTTCGCGGCCCTCCTTGGAAAGCTTCGTCTTCTTGATGCGCTCTTCCAGTTCGGCCATCTCGTCACGGCCGTCCTCGGCGTCGCCCAGTTCCTTCTGGATCGCCTTCATCTGCTCGTTGAGATAGTACTCGCGCTGGGTCTTCTCCATCTGGCGCTTAACGCGCGAGCGGATGCGCTTCTCCACCTGCAGGACGGAGATCTCGCCTTCCATGAAGCCGAGCGCCTTTTCGAGGCGTTCCTTGACGCTGGTGGTTTCCAGCATCTCCTGCTTCTCGGTGATCTTGATCGACAGGTGCGAGGCGACCGTATCGGCGAGCTTGGAATAGTCGTCGATCTGGCTGGCGGCGCCCACCACTTCCGGCGAAATCTTCTTGTTGAGCTTCACATAGTTCTCGAACTCGGAGACGACGGAGCGGGCAAGCGCTTCCACCTCGACCGGATCGTCGCCCGGCTCGGGCAGGACTTCGGCAACGGCTTCGTAGTATTCCGGGCGGCTGCCATAGCCGCTGATCGATGCGCGCGCCTTGCCTTCCACCAGCACCTTCACGGTGCCGTCGGGGAGTTTCAGCAATTGCAGCACATTGGCGACAGTGCCGACATCGTACATGGCGGACGGATCCGGATCGTCGTCACCGGCATTGAGCTGGGTGACAAGCATGATCTGCTTGTCCGAGCCCATGACTTCCTCAAGCGCACGGATCGACTTCTCACGGCCGACGAAGAGCGGCACGATCATGTGCGGGAACACCACGATGTCGCGCAAAGGCAGCACCGGATACAGCGTTGCCTGTTTTGCAGCTGACGTTTCTTTCGTCATTTCATGTCCTTTCAAGGGTTCCGTTTCCGGAACAATCGCCAAGGCTTGGGAGGCTTCCAGGCGATATCGGTTGTTTCCTAACAGTTGGAGTATCGCATGGTCGTTTTCAAGGGCATCGCCCGTCCCCACGACCCTGGTCTCCCCGAGCCCGAAGCCTCAAATGAAGGCTAACCGAGCCACCTGTTCCGGAGCTTGCCGATATCACACGCACAGCACCCGCACAGGCCGCAAATGGATTCGGTCCATCTTTCACCGGATTGGTGGTGGACCGCAACGGCAAAGCTCGGCTTTTCAATGGCTAAGCGCAGATTCCAACCCGTTTTGCGACATATTCAAAGCAAAAGGCCCGCGCAGTGGCGGGCCTTTTGATCTTTACTGAGAGACGGGGCCTTACGCGGACGCGTTGGCCTTCTCTTCCTGCCGGTCGGCATAGATGTAGAGCGGACGGGCCGCACCGGTCACGACCTCGTCGGAGATCACAACTTCGCGAACGCCTTCGAGCGTCGGCAGTTCGAACATGGTGTCGAGCAGGATCTTCTCCATGATCGAGCGCAGACCGCGGGCACCCGTCTTGCGGATGATCGCCCGGCGGGCAATCTCGCGCAGCGCATCCTCGTGGAAAGTCAGTTCGATGTCTTCCATCTCGAACAGGCGCTGGTACTGCTTGACGAGCGCGTTCTTTGGCTCCGACAGGATCTGGATCAGCGCATCCTCGTCGAGGTCTTCGAGCGTCGCCAGAACCGGCAGACGGCCGATGAATTCCGGGATGAGACCGAACTTCACCAGATCTTCCGGCTCGAGGTCGCGCAGGACGGCACCGACGCGGCGATCATCCGGAGCCTTGACGGTGGCACCGAAGCCGATCGAGGTCTTCTCGCCACGGGCGGAGATGATCTTGTCGAGGCCGGCAAAGGCGCCGCCGCAGATGAACAGGATGTTGGTCGTGTCCACCTGCAGGAATTCCTGCTGCGGATGCTTGCGGCCACCCTGCGGCGGTACGGAAGCGACAGTGCCTTCCATGATCTTCAGAAGCGCCTGCTGAACGCCCTCGCCCGACACGTCGCGGGTGATCGAGGGGTTGTCGGACTTGCGGCTGATCTTGTCCACTTCGTCGATGTAGACGATGCCGCGCTGCGCCCGCTCGACGTTGTAGTCGGCAGCCTGCAGAAGCTTCAGGATGATGTTTTCGACATCCTCGCCGACATAGCCGGCTTCGGTCAGCGTCGTCGCGTCGGCCATGGTGAACGGCACGTCGATGATGCGGGCTAGCGTCTGCGCAAGGTAGGTCTTGCCGCAGCCGGTCGGACCGACAAGCAGGATGTTCGACTTTGCAAGCTCGACGTCGCTGCCCTTCGAGGCATGCGCGAGGCGCTTGTAGTGATTGTGTACCGCGACCGACAGGATGCGCTTGGCGCCCTTCTGACCGATCACGTATTCGTCGAGGACCTCCATGATGTCCTGCGGCGTGGGAACGCCGTCACGGGACTTGACCATCGAGGACTTGTTCTCTTCACGGATGATATCCATGCACAATTCGACGCATTCATCGCAGATGAACACCGTCGGTCCGGCAATCAGTTTCCGGACTTCGTGCTGGCTCTTGCCGCAGAACGAACAATAGAGGGTGTTCTTGGAGTCACCGCCGTTGCTGCCGCTGACCTTGCTCATATCCTATTCCCTTCCAGCACGACGCGACGCTTTCCGAACGAAAAGGTTTCGCGCACATTAATCGCCGCTGATGGGGGCCCATTCGGTCTCTTCGCCACCACCAGCCTCGTTTTCAGGGGCACTGACCGGAACCAAACCTTTTCGTGTTTGAATTCCGGAGGCAACGCATTCCCCTGAAACCCAAAAGCTATGTCACAAAACTTCAACATAGCCTTAAGACGCACTATTAACCGGTTTTTGAGCCGAGGCCATCCCCCAAAATATTTCGAGGGCGGCCCGGGCGCCGGTCAATCGTCATTTCACGCAGCGTCGCCTTCGATCTCGGCGCGCGACGTCAGTACCTTGTCGATGAGGCCCCAATCCTGGGCTTCATTGGCATCCATGAAATTGTCGCGGTCGAGCGAAGTTTCAACTTCCTCGTAGGTACGCCCGCAATGCTTCACGTAAATTTCATTAAGCCGACGCTTCATCTTCAGGATGTCGCGGGCGTGACGCTCGATGTCGGACGCCTGGCCCTGGAACCCGCCGGACGGCTGGTGGACCATGATGCGGGCGTTCGGGGTGGCGAACCGCATGCCCTTCTCGCCGGCGGCGAGCAGCAGCGAGCCCATGGACGCGGCCTGACCGATGCAGAGCGTCGTCACGGCCGGCCGGATGAACTGCATCGTGTCGTAGATCGCCATGCCGGAGGTGACGACACCGCCCGGAGAATTGATGTAGAGAGCGATTTCCTTCTTCGGGTTTTCCGCTTCCAGGAACAGCAGCTGCGCGCAGACCAGCGACGCGATATGATCTTCCACGGGGCCCGTCAGAAAGATAATCCGCTCTTTGAGAAGCCTGGAATAGATATCGTAGGAGCGTTCCCCGCGGTTGGTCTGCTCGACGACCATCGGCACCAGGGCCAAGGCGGTATCAACTGGGTTTCTCATTTGCTTCCTTTTATCCAACGTATTCCCGGCTCGCGCCCGGAATCAGTAAATTCATCCAATCCCTACATAGAGTGTCGGGGTACGCAACTTCAAGAGATGCGCCCGATAAGCTTGAAAAGCGTTATCCCGGCTTTTTGCAGGCAAATCGGCTCCAGTGGTCGCGGTCTTTTTCCCAAGTGCTGCATTAATTACCAGTTACGCAGAAACCACCCCACCGGTTTTCACTCCGGACGTGGTTAAGCAAGACTGAATTTCCACATGCGGCCTCCGGTATACGGGCACCCTGTCCGCCAACGAGACACGCGTGGGCTTTCGTGGACCTGTTGTCAAATTTTAATCGGGGCCATCCGGCCGCTTTAAGCATCTGTCAATGCAAACGGTCGTAGCCTTACGTTACGCAACGAACAGGCCCCTGACGACTTTGCCCGACCTCCGCATCGGATTGCTGTTTCTGACGGTGGAAACACTGACACTGTCAGTGCTGCTTCTCGTCGTATGGCTGAATTCGCGGCGCAGTTCCTTCTATCTCTACTGGAGCATCGGCTTTGCGTTTCGAACCGCCGGCATCATTGCCCTGGCTATCAACAGCCAGACGCCCGGATTGTTGCCGGTCGAGTTTCCCAACGCCCTGACACTGTGGAGCATCAGCTTCTGGCTGGTCGGCATGCACAAGCTGTCGGGCCGCGCCGTGCCGCCGAACATCCTCTTTCCCGTCGCCGTTTGGCTGATCGGCATGCAACTGCCCGGCGCTCACGACAATCTCGTCTACAGAGCGGCCCTTTACGGCGTATCCATGGCCGGCGGCTGCGTGATGCTCGCCTGGTCGTCGCTTTCCATTCCTGTCGGACGCACTGTCCAGCGGCACATCATCAGCGGCTTGTGGATCATGTTTGCCGTCAACGCCGCCGTCGTTTCGGTCTGTGTTGCGATCGAGCAGCCGGCAGACATTCTCGACCTTTCCGTCGGTCCGTTGTGCGGCGGGATCGGCGCGGCCGGGCTGATCGCCATGGTCGTCACCTGGGCCAGCATCGTCATGGACATGTCCCAGACCCGCCTGCGACACCTGGCGAGCAGCGATCCGCTGACCGGCGCCTTGAACCGGCGCGGGCTCGAGGAGGCATTCGCGCCGATGCTCGAGCACGGCAGGCACGTGCCGCTCGTCGCGATCCTTGTCTTCGACCTCGACCATTTCAAGCAGATCAACGACCTCCACAGCCACGATGCGGGCGACCAGGTGCTGACGTCGTTTGCGACGCTGGCCCGGGACGCAATCGGCGACCGTGGCATTTTCGCCCGCAGCGGCGGCGAGGAGTTCGTCGCCGCCATTCCGGTTTCCGGCCATCACGAAGCCGTGGCCCATGCGGAAGCCATCCGCATGCGTTTCGGATCGACCCACCATCAGACGAAATCGGGCACCATCAGAGCGACGGTCAGCATCGGCATCGCCTTGATGCCGAACGATGAAGCCGACGTCAGCGACCTGATGCACGCCGCCGATGCCGCCCTCTACGAGGCGAAGGCGCGCGGCCGAAATCGCTGCGCCGTGCTGCATGACGGCGCGGTGCATGTCGTCCGCCGCGAGGCCGGCGAAGACACGGTGGCCAACGACCCGGGCGGCCCCGAGTTCGGCCTGGATGCAAAGGAACGGCCACCGCTTCGTCCGCCCGTTCTGCAGGCCGGTTGAAAAACGGCGTGAGCGCTATCGGCCGTTTTCAAAATCCGCTACACCGCTCGCCATGACATCACCAGACTTCCTCACAATCGACGGCGAGAGCCGTCGCGTCTCGCTTGACGCTGCAAACCCGGCCTTCTACGGCAACCCGAATGCAGTCTATGCCCGCATTCAGGCCGCCTGCCCCACCTTCTACTGGGAGGAGCGAAAGCAATGGTTCTTTTCGAGCTATGATCACGTCAACGGACTGCTTCGCGACCGGCGGTTCGGTCGGCAGATCACCCATATCGCCAGCCGTGAGGAACTCGGACTGGCGGCCGACCCGCCGCATATCGCCGACTTCGTGCAGTCCGAGGCGCACTCGCTGCTGGCCATCGAGCCGCCTGAGCACACGCGGCTGCGAACACTGGTCAACCGCGCCTTCGTCTCGCGCCACATCGAGAAACTGGCCCCGGAGATTGCCGCCCTCGCCCATTCGCTGATCGACGGTTTCGAGAAGGATGGCCGGACGGAACTGCTGTCGCGCTTTGCCGAGATCATACCGGTGACGATCATCGCGCGGATGATCGGCATCCCGGACGATATGTGCCGCACCCTGCTCGACTGGTCGCACGCCTATGTGCGCATGTACATGTTCAACCGCACCGAGGCGGACGAGATCGCCGCCAACCGGGTGGCAAAGGAGTTCTCCGACTATCTGCGCACAGTGATCGCCGAACGTCGCGCGCACCCGCGCGACGACCTGATGTCGCACATGATCCACACCGAGCACAAAGGCCAGTACCTGACCGAGGACGAGCTGATTTCGACGACCATCGTGCTCCTGAACGCGGGCCACGAGGCGACGGTCCATCAGATCGGCAATTCGATGCGCGTCATCCTAGAAAGCGGCCTCGACCCGAAAGCGCTTTTTGGCGATGCGGCGGCGACGGAACTGACCGTCGAGGAATGCCTGCGCATCTGCGCGCCCGTGCATGTGTTCGAGCGCTGGGCGCTGGAGGACGTCGAGATCGATGGCGTGCACCTGAAGCGCGGCGACGAGATCGCCCTGATCCTCGCCGCCGCCAACCTGGATCCGAAGAAATACACCGATCCGCTGACCTTCAAGCCGGACCGCAAGGAAGCGCCGAACCTTTCCTTCGGTGCCGGCATCCACTTCTGCATCGGCGCGCCGCTTGCCCGACTTGAACTCAACATCGCCCTGCCGATCCTCTTCGAACGGCTGCCGGGCATGCGGATCGCCGAAACGCCGGTGGTCAAGGACGTCTACCATTTTCACGGGCTCGAAAGGCTGGACCTGGAGTGGTGAGAAGGGGCGTCCCCGCTATGAGGCTTCCGCCGAATAGCGCTTCTGTAATGCGTTGACCTGCTCGCCGATCGCCTCCCGCAAGGTCCGCGGTGCGACCACCTCCGCCTCGCTGCCCAGTCGCAGGAATTCCGACGTCGCCTGTTGAATGCCGCCACAGGGCAGCGTGATGGTCCGCCAGCCGTCCGCATCTTCCGGCTCCGTCACGGCAATGCGGCTACGGACATAGAAGGGCGAGATATGTTCCAGGAGCCTCAGGCCCCATCTTGAAACGCGCAAGGTTGCGATGTTGGGATGAAGCTCCGCCTCGAGGCGCTGGGTGTTCTCGTCCCAGTAGTCCGTGAGGTCGAAATCGGCCGGTCGCTCGAAGCGCTCTTCCGTGACGACGAGGTCCTGGATGCGGGAAATGCGATAGGTCCGCACGCCTGCCCGCTCGCCCGTGCCCGCGTTCGCCGCCATGTACCAGGCGCCACTCTTCAACACGACGCCGAGAGGCTCTACCGCGCGGGTCTTCTCCTCCTCCCAGGTGCGATAGCGCATGCGTACCCGCTTCATGTTCCAGACCGCGTCCGCGATCGCTTGGAGATGCAGCGGCTGCTCGCTCTCCCCGAACCAGGTGGGAGCGTCCAGATAGAAGCGCTGCTGCATGCGGGCGGCGCTCTGGCGCAGTTCCTCGGGGAGCGCCGCCGTCAGCTTCTTCTGCGCACCGGCCATCAGCGTGCCGAGCCCGAGGTCGGCCGCCGCTCCCGGCAAGCCGGAGAGGAACATGGCTTCCGCCTCTCCCGGAGACAGGCCGTTCAGCCGGACGCGATAGCCGTCCAGCAGTCGGTAGCCGCCTTCCGATCCGCGCTCCGAATAGACGGGAATGCCGGCCGCCGACAGCGCATCGACATCGCGGTAGATGGTCCGGACCGACACCTCGTTTTCAGCCGCGAGCGTCTCGGCCGTCACCAGCCCCCGGGCCTGCAGGGTGGTCAGTATGTTGATGAGACGGCTTGCCCGCATAGCGAAAAATCTCCGTGTGCGGAGATTATCCTAAACCAACCTGACAAAAACTGACAGGTATGGCGCCGTACCCTGCCCTCATCGACCTTCACAAACGGGAAAGGACAAGACCATGCCCACCAGGGAACCGATCACCCTTTATTATTCGCCGCAGACCCGGGCGACCGGCGTGCGGGTGCTACTGGAAGAGCTCGGCGCACCCTACCGGCTGCATGTGCTGAACATGAAGGCCGAGGAGCAGCGCAGGCCGGAGTATCTCGCCATCAACCCGCTCGGCAAGGTGCCAGCGATCCGTCACGGCGACGCATTCGTGACGGAACAGCCGGCGGTCTATCTGTACCTTGCCGACCTCTTTCCGGAAGCCGGGCTGACGCCGGCGATCGGCGAGGTCGACCGTGCCGCCTTCCTGCGCTGGATCGTCTACTATGGCAGCTGCTTCGAACCCGCCGTCGTCGACAAGTCGATGAACCGGGAGCCCGGAATGCGGAACTTCACGGTCTACAGCGATTATGACAGCATGCTCGGTGCAATCGAAAACGCGCTGACGTCTGGTCCCTATCTGCTCGGCGACCGGTTCAGCGTCGCGGATGTCCTGTGGGGGATTGCCCTGCAGTGGACGACCATGTTCGGCATTGTCGAGGAGCGGCCGGTGTTTCGCGCCTATATCGACCGCGTCACCGCCCGTCCGTCCTTCAAGAAGGTCACGGAGGAAGACGCCGTCATGGCGGCTGAACACGAAAAGGCTGCGGCGCAAAGCGCGGCGTGAGCGCTCGATGCCGAGGTAAAGGCATCACAGTCTGATGACATAGTCTTTGGGAGTCATTTCAAAGACTTCCCAGGCCAAGTTGAAGCCGGGCCGCAGCGCCATACAGCCGCCCGGCTTCACTTCAGGTGGACCCGACGTCATCAGTCAGTGGTGCAGGCCCGTCATGCCGACGGAGCCTCGACGACGCGGCCGCCGGCCCTCCTGACCCGTCCGATGCCGAGGACCACCACGGCGGCGAGCAGGCAGGCGAAGCCGGCGATATAGACGGCCGGCATGAAGGTCTGGAAGTCAGTGCGGATGAAGCCGGCCCCGAATGTCGCCGTCGCCGCACCCAGCTGATGCGCGGCGAACACCCAGCCGAAGACGATATTGGCCTTTTCGCGCCCGAAATTTGCAGCCGTCAGCTTGACCGTCGGCGGCACGGTGGCCACCCAATCCAGTCCGTAGAAGACCGCAAAGACTGACAGGGTGACGTAATCGAAACCCGAAAAGGACAGGAAGATCAGCGACAGGCCGCGCAGAGCGTAGAACCAGAACAGGAGCCAACGGTTGTCGAACCGATCCGAAAGCCAGCCGGCGCCCAGCGTTCCGATGAAGTCGAAGACGCCGATCATGGCGAGCATGCCGGCTGCGGCCACCGCGACGATCCCGTAGTCGCCGCAGATCGATATCCAGTGGGTCTGGATAAGGCCGTTGGTGCTGAGGCCGCAGACGAAGAAGGAAAAGAACAGCGCCCAGAAGACCGGACGGCGGATCGATTCCCGCAGGACCTCGATCGGGCGGCTGACCAGATGGGCGAAGTCCTCGGTGCGCGCCGGCGCAGGTTCGATCTCCTGGCTGCCATAGGGAGCCAGACCGAGATCGGCGGGATAATTGCGCATCAATGCGAGGATCGCCAGCATGGCGAGCAGGAGGACGACGACGATGAGCGACAGGGCCGTGCGCCAGCCATAGGCTTCGGTGACGCTTGCCAGGAGCGGCAGGAAAATCAACTGCCCGGTGGCATTGCTGACGGTCATCAGCCCGACGACGACGCCACGGCGGGCATTGAACCAGCGGGTCGCGACCGTTGCCCCCAGCACCAGGGCCGTCATGCCGGTTCCGATGCCGACGACGAAGCCCCAGAGCGCGATCAGCTGCCACAGCTCGGTCATGAAGAATGACAGGAATATTCCGCCGCTGATCAGCACGATGGCCGTCATGACCACGTTGCGGATGCCGAAATGGTTCATCAGCGCCGCGGCGAACGGGCCCAGCAGCCCGAACAGCATCAGGCGGATCGCCATGGCGGTGGAAATCTCCTCTGTCGTCCAACCGAATTCGACGCTCAGCGGTCGAATGAGCACGCCGGCCGATCCCATGGCGCCGGCGGTTGCCAGCATCGTGACGAAGGTGATGGCAACGACCACCCAGCCGTAGTGAATGCCCCTCGCCTGCAAATATCCCGCAACTCTTGTCGAAATCATCAGATTGTCCCTTCTAGGTGCGGGTATATACCCGTAAACAAGCAAATTCTATCTGCGCAGGTCACATTGCGTTCAGGTTGCCGAGCAACCGGTCCAGCTCCGTGGCATCGATGTGTTCTTCCACGCGCGCCTGCACCGCATCCCAGACGGGTCCGGCCGCCTCGAGCAGGCTTTCGGTCGTGCCGGTCAACGCCAGCGCGCTTTCGCGCAAATCCTCCGACGGCACGACGGCGAGCAGCCCCATGCGCTGAAGGACCTTGGTGTTGCGCCCGACGGTCGAACGGTCGAGATCGAGCGCCACCGCCAGATCGCTTAACGATACCGGTTGCCGTCGCCTAATCGTCCGCAAATGGCTGAACTGCGATACGTTGATGCCAAACGGTGCCAGAGCCTCATCGTAGATGGCGGTCAGACGTCTGGAGATCTTGCGCAGCGCGATGCAATAACACTCATGGCTCATCGGTACGGGTATATACCCACAAATTGTCCATGGCAAGTCGCAAAGGCGGCGGACGCCCTTGCGCCAGACTGAGTATTTCGGCCTGATCCGGAGCGGAGGCTTCAGAGGCGGATGACGTAATCCTTGCGAGTCGTTTCAACGACTTCCCAGCTTCCCTTGAAGCCGGGTCGCAGCACCATGCTGTCACCCGTCTTGAGGTGGACGGGTTCGCCGCCCTCTTCCGTCACGATGGAGTGGCCGGCGAGGATGTGGAAATATTCCCACTCGTCATAGACGATCTTCCATTTGCCGGGGGTGGCTTCCCAGACGCCGGCATAGAGGCCGCCATCGGCCTCCTCCAGGTTCCAGGTGCGGAATTGCGGATCGCCGGAGATCAGCCGGTCGGGCGCCGGAGCGCCCTCCTCCGGCTCGACGCTATCAAGATCGAAGCGCAGCATCTTGTCCATCGATTGTCTCCGGCGTTCCTTGTCTTTGCTCACACGCCTGCCAGCGCCTGGTCGAGATCGGCGATAATGTCCTTCACGTCCTCGATGCCGACCGAGAGGCGGATGACGTCCGGACCGGCGCCGGCGGCAATCTGCTGTTCTTCCGACAGCTGCCGGTGCGTGGTCGATGCCGGATGGATGACCAGCGAGCGGGTGTCACCGATATTGGCGAGATGCGAGAAGAGCTTCAGCGTCTCGACCAGCTTCTTGCCGGCCTCGTAGCCGCCCTTGACGCCGAAGGTGAAGACGGCGCCTGCGCCCTTCGGCGAGTAGCGCTGCTGCAGGCCGTTGTTCGGATCGTCGGAAAGGCCGGAATAGCTGACCCAGGCGACCTTCTCGTGCTTCTTCAGCCATTCGGCAACGGCAAGCGCGTTGTCGCAATGGCGCTGCATGCGCAGCGGCAGCGTCTCGATGCCGGTCTGGATCATGAAGGCGTTGAACGGCGAGATCGACGGTCCGAAGTCACGCAGGCCGAGGACGCGGCAAGCGATCGCGAAGGCGAAGTTGCCGAAGGTCTGATGCAGGACGATGCCGGCATATTCTGGACGCGGCTCGGACAGCATCGGGTAGTTGCCGGACTTCGACCAGTCGAAGGCGCCGCCGTCAACGATGATGCCGCCCATGGAATTGCCGTGGCCACCCATGAACTTCGTCAGCGAGTGGACGACGATGTCGGCGCCATGTTCCAGCGGACGCACGAGGTAAGGCGTCGCCATGGTGTTGTCGACGATCAGCGGAATGCCGTGCTTCTGGGCGACGGCGGCGATCGCTGCGATGTCGGTGAAGGTGCCAGCCGGATTGGCAAGGCTTTCGATGAAGATCGCCCGCGTGCGCTCGTCGATCAGCGCCTCGAAGGACGACGGATTGAACGCGTCTGCCCAGCGGACCTGCCAGTCGAAGCTCTTGAAGGCGTGGCCGAACTGGTTGATCGAGCCGCCGTAAAGCCGGTTGGCGGCGATGAAGTTGTCGCCCGGGCGCATCAGCGTGTGGAAGATCAGGAGCTGGGCGGCATGGCCGGAAGCGGTCGCGAGAGCCGCCGTGCCACCTTCGAGCGCTGCGACACGCTCTTCGAGCACGGCCTGCGTCGGGTTCATGATGCGGGTGTAGATGTTGCCGAATTCCTGCAGGCCGAAGAGAGCGGCCGCATGGTCGGCGTCGCGGAAGGCGAACGACGTGGTCTGATAGATCGGCGTCGCGCGGGCTCCCGTCGTCGGGTCGGGGGCCGCGCCGGCGTGGACTGCCATCGTGCTGAAACCAGGATTTTCCGAACTCATGCGATACTCCCTTTCGATCTTTTTTGTGTTGCTGGATGTGTAGCCATTTATCCCTCAAACGGCAATTGCAATCCGCCTTCACGCATGCTGCCGATTTGACACGGATCAATGCCGGCGCCGCCCATCGCCTCCATTCTCTGCACATCTGAAGGAGAAGGGCATGACACACGCGCAGCAGAACATTCTCGATCGCATCAGCGAATGGTGGGAAAGCCGCCCGGCGCGGCAGAGCAGCGAACTTGCGGGCCTTTGCGAGTACGATCTCCACCGGCTGGCGCACGACTGCGGACTGCCGGCTACCGACTTCCTGGAACTCGCCCGCAAACCGCCGAATGCGGCGGCGGAAATGCCGGAGATGATGCGCGCGCTCAATATCGATCCGGTGGAGGTCGAGCTCGAACATCCTGCCGAATTCCGCGACATGCAGGTCACATGCGCGCTTTGCCCTTCCAAGGCCCAATGCCGGCGCGACCTGGGACAGGGCCAGGCGGACCAGCACTTCAAGAGCTATTGCGGAAACTCGGACGCACTGAACGGCATGCGCGCCGAACCGGATATGCTGTACGAATAGGTGACCGGCGTCAGCCGATCAGCCGCGGATATTCGATCGCCGGGCATCGGTTCATGACGACCTTCAGTCCGCCGGCCTCTGCCTTGGCGGCCGCCTTGTCGTCGCGGATCTCGAGCTGCCCCCAGATCACGGCAGGCTTCGGCTCTATGGCGAGCGTCTCGTCGACGACGCCATCGAGAAACTCCTTCGCCCGGAAGACGTCGACCATGTCGACCGCTTCTGGAACATCGGCCAGCCGACCATAGGCGATCTCGCCGTTGATCTCCTTGCCTGCCTGGCCCGGATTGACCGGGATGACGCGGTATCCCTTCGACTGAAGGAAGCGCATGACCCGATAGGAGGGGCGCGCGGTGTTCGGCGAGGCTCCGACCAGAGCGATGGTTTTGACGCTCTTCAGAATGTCGGCGATATAGGTGTCGTCATAGTGATCATGGTTCATGTGTCGGGCCTTTCAGCAATCTATGGAACCGCCACAATTCAATGACAGTTATAGCTCTATCTAGGCATGACCTTGCTCTGGGAGAAGACCATCATGAACCGCCTCGTTCTTTCAGCACTCACACTTGCCATAGCCGCGACGCCGGCGCTGGCGATTTCACGCTACAACACGACCCAGATGCAGTGCGCCGCGATCCAGTCGAAGCTGGCGCGCGAGGGTGCGGCGATTCTGCGCTATCCGTCGAAGAACGTGGCGGGCCTGACGCGCTATGATCGTTACGTGCGCGACAGCGGCTATTGTGATTATCCGCGGGAATACGCCAAGCGCGTGACGGTTCCGGCCAGGGACACATCCGCCTGCCCCGTCAGGCTGTGCAAGGAGCGACAGCGGCTGTTCCGTTTCCCGTTCAACCGGGACAACTGAGCAAGGCTTTTCCAGCGATCAGCCGTGCAGGGCGTGATAGAGCAGCGGAAACTCGGTGACCGGGCAGCGGTCCATGACGACCTTGATGCCTGCCCTTTCCGCCTTGGCCGCGGCGACGTCGTCGCGCACAGTCAACTGGCCCCAGATGACCTTAGGCCGCGGGATCATCGCCACCGCCTCGTCGACCACGTCCTTGAAGTGGCTGGCCTCGCGGAACACGTCGACCATGTCGACCGGCTCGGGCAGTTCGGATAGGCTTGCATAACAGAACTGGCCGAGGATCTGCTCGCCGGCATGGGCCGGATTGACCGGCAGGACGTGGTAACCCTTGCCGAGCAGGAAGCCCATGACATTGTAGCTCGGGCGATGCTCGTCAGCCGATGCGCCGACGAGCGCCATCGTCTTGCAGGACGTCAGGATGTCCCGGATATAGTCGGAAGAATAGGCATCATGGTTCATGGCAACTCCTTCCCGTCCCGGTCACAACCGGAACCGCGATGGCTCCCCGTCCATTTCCCTGCCTGTTAGCATAAGCCGATTTCCTAACGAATTGCTTACGCCCCGCCGGAACCGCCCACACTCAGTCCGGCAGGACGACGTGGCCGCTCTCGTCGAGCGGGAAGAAAGGGTTGTGGGCCACTTCCCACAGATGGCCGTCCGGATCGGCGAAATACCCCGAATAGCCGCCCCAGAAGACCTTGCGTGGCGACTTGACCAGCGTCGCGCCATTTGCGACGGCGAACTTGACCACCGCATCGACGCCGGCCGGACTGGCGACGTTGTGTGCAAGCGTGACGCCGGAAAAACCGGGCGGGGTATCCTCGACGCCGGCATCCTCGGCCAGCGACGCGCGCGAAAACAGGCCGAGCACAGTACCCTTGAGCTGGATGAAGGTCACAGCATCCTGGGAGGCGGAAGACTTCTTCCAGCCGAGCCTTTCGTAAAAGGCGGTGGAGCGGGCCACGTCCTCCACTCCGAGCGTGACGAGCGATATGCGACGATCGAGCGACATTGGCCTTACTCCCTTGGCAATTTTGTTCTGCATATGTGTGTATTACGTTCTATTTACGTTCGCAAACCCACGCCATTTTTGACCGATGCACTTCGCGCTCATTCTTCGCAGGCGCGCTGCAAAAGCTCCCAAAGGGCATGGGCCCAACGTCGCCACCGCGCGACGAGACGACGCACAAAAGTGTGGTTTTATAATACCACAAATCTAAAGCATTGTTTTCAAATGCTTTATTTTACGACCGCGGAATTCGCGCATGTTGACCAGTGTCTCGACTTCGCCTATAAGCGCGCCAGATTGCGGGCCTCCTTCGGCTCGCATTCTTTTTGGTGCGCACTGCGCTGCCAAATCAAGCAACAAGAAACGCCCCCGTGGCTTCGGCTGCAGGGGACCAGACAAAGAGAGAATTATTATGGCAACTTTCTCCCAGAAGCCCGCTGAGGTGGAGAAGAAGTGGGTCATCATCGACGCCGAAGGTCTCGTCGTCGGTCGCCTCGCTTCCATCATCGCGATGCGCCTGCGCGGCAAGCACAAGGCTACCTACACCCCTCACGTGGACGACGGCGACAACGTTATCGTCATCAACGCCGAGAAGGCCGTCCTGACCGGCAAGAAGTACACCGACAAGAAGTACTACTGGCACACCGGCTATCCGGGCGGCATCAAGGAACGTACGGCTCGCCAGATCATCGAAGGCCGCTTCCCGGAGCGCGTCATCGAGAAGGCTGTTGAGCGCATGATCCCGCGCGGCCCGCTCGGCCGTCGCCAGATGAAGAACCTGCGCGTCTATGCCGGCACGAACCATCCGCATGAAGCCCAGCAGCCGGTCTCCCTCGACGTGGCCAAGCTGAACAAGAAGAACGTAAGGAGCGCCTGATAATGGCTGATCTTTCTTCCCTGAAGGACCTCGCAGGCGAAACCGCCGCTGAAAACGCAGCACCGGTTCACGTCCGCAAGGTCGACAATCTCGGCCGCTCCTACGCGACCGGCAAGCGCAAGAACGCCGTCGCACGCGTATGGGTCAAGGCCGGCACCGGCAAGATCACCGTCAACGGCAAGGACTTCACCGGCTACTTCGCCCGTCCGGTTCTGCAGATGATCCTGCAGCAGCCGATCGCAGCGGCAGCCCGCAACGGCCAGTTCGACGTCGTCGCCACCGTTACCGGCGGCGGTCTCTCCGGCCAGGCCGGTGCTGTTCGTCACGGCATCTCCAAGGCGCTCACCTACTTCGAACCGGGCCTGCGCTCCGTTCTGAAGAAGGGCGGCTTCCTGACCCGCGACAGCCGCGTCGTCGAGCGTAAGAAGTACGGTAAGGCCAAGGCCCGCCGTTCGTTCCAGTTCTCGAAGCGCTAATCGCTTCCTGGAATATGGACTATCTCGGAAAGGCGGGGCTTCGGCTCCGCCTTTTCTTTTTGGTGGACGGGCCGGCGAATCTGGCCAATGCTGGACGGCAATCGTTCAACACCCGGCTGATGCAGATGAAACGTCTCCTTCTCCTGCCGCTTCTCGCCCTGCCCTTCTCTGCTGCCGCCGAGGAGTGCAGCGGCACATGGTCGGCGCGCATGCTGGAGGCCGAAGGCGGATCAGAGATGACCGGCGAGGTCTGTTCGGGAGAAGGCGAAGACCGGCAGACGCTCGATCTGACCTGCGGTGGCGGCGAATTCGCGCTGCGCTGGTATCCGCCGCAAAATGCCAAAAACTATCCGCCGGACGGCAATCCGGATTTCTCCACGGTCCTGACGCTTGTCATCGGCGACCTCGAGGTCAGGCACGACGCCGTGTTCGAGGCGATGGACGGCGCCATGGCGGTCTACTGGAAGTCCGGCGACCCGCTGACGAACATCCTGAAGAGTGGGCGTAGCCTCTCGATTGCCGAGGTCGAAGGCCGCATTCCGCCCGCGGCCTTCCCGCTCACGGGCTCCTCGGCCGCGATCGAGACCGTTGCCGCACATTGCCACTGACGAACCGGATATCAGATCCCGCCATGACCAAGCTCGCCAAGACCCCTCCCCCTCCCTACTACGTCGTCATCTTCTCCACCCTGCGCACGGATGGCGATCACGGCTATGCCGCGATGGCCGAGAAGATGGACGCGCTAGCCGCCGAGCAGCCCGGCTATCTCGGCATAGACAGCGTGCGCGATGCCTCCGGTTTCGGGATCACCAACTCCTACTGGCGCGACGAGGAATCGGTTCTCGCCTGGAAGCGTAATGCCGAGCACACGCTGGCGCGCGATCTCGGCCGCGAGAAATGGTACCAGTGTTACGAACTGCGCGTCGCCCGGGTGGAGCGGGCGTATGGATTCGAGAGGAAGTAGATTTTGGCCAAGAAGACCATCGACCACGCGATCACTGCGAGAAGCCTGACATCGGCTGCGACCGATCCGACCTATGCGGGCGTTCTGTCCTTCATGCGGCGGAAATATTCGAAGACGACGAAGGGTGCCGATGCGATCGTCTGGGGCATTCCGTTCGACGCCGCCGTCTCCAACCGGCCGGGCGCGCGCTTCGGGCCGCAGGCGATCCGCCGCGCGTCGGCGATCTTCGACAATGATCCGCAATATCCCTTCGATGCCGATCTCTTCGAACAGATGGCCGTCATCGACCATGGCGACTGCCTGCTCGATTATGGCAACCACCAGAAGACACCGGCGACGATCGAGCGCGAGGCGGCGAAGCTCATCAAGGACGGCGCCTATCTCCTTACGCTTGGCGGCGACCATTTTGTCACCTGGCCGGTCCTGAAGGCCCATGCCGCCAAACACGGGCCGCTCGCCCTCGTGCAATTCGATGCCCATCAGGATACGTGGCCGGATGATGGCAATCGCATCGATCACGGGTCCTTCGTCGGCCGTGCCGTGCGCGACGGGGTCATCGATCCCGCCCGTTCGATCCAGATCGGCATCCGCACCCATGCGCCGGAAACCTGCGGGATCCGCATCGTCTATGGCCACGAGGTCGAAGACATGAGCGCGCGCGAAATCGCAGCGCTGATCCTCGATCATGTCGGCGATGCAGCCTGCTACATGACCTTCGACATCGACTGCCTCGACCCGGCTTACGCCCCCGGAACGGGAACGCCGGTGGCGGGTGGTCCGTCGACGGCGAAAATTCTCTCCGTGCTGCAGAAGCTCGGGCCGCTCGATGTCCGCGGCTCGGACGTCGTCGAGGTGGCCCCGGCCTATGACCACGCCGACATCACCGCCATCGCCGGATCGACGATCGCCATGTACATGCTGGGTTTGAAGGCGGCGAAGATGAAGGGCTGATTGCAGCCGTTCATTGCATGTCACAATGGTGCGATATATATGAGGGCAGCATCGAAGCCGCCTGCGGTGGCAACCATGCGCAGAAATTGAGTCAACCGGCTGCCGGACTGATTCCGAAAACAAGCACAACTGTCTGAAAAGGCTGAAGGATATGAAAGCGAAGATCTTCATCGATGGCGAACACGGCACAACGGGGCTGCAGATCCGCACGCGCCTGGCCGACCGCCGCGATATCGAGCTTCTGTCGATCCCGGAAGCCGAACGGCGCAACGAAAAGATGCGCGAAGACCTGTTGAACAGCGCCGATGTCGCCATTCTCTGCCTGCCGGACGACGCGTCCAAGCAGGCCTACGAGATGACGGCCGCGAACAACAATGTGCGCCTCCTCGACGCCTCCACCGCCTTCCGGGTGCATCCGGACTGGGCCTACGGCTTTGCGGAGATGGACAGGAGCCAGGCGGAGAAGATCCGTTCGGCCCGGCACGTTTCCAATCCCGGCTGCTATCCGACCGGCGCCATCGGCCTGATCCGGCCGCTGCGGGCCACCGGCATCCTGCCCGACGGCTATCCGGTCAGCGTCAATGCGGTCTCCGGCTACACCGGCGGCGGCAAGGGCATGATCGCGCAGATGGAAGACGAAGGGCATCCGGAGCACATCTCCTCGCCCAACTTCCTCTACGGTCTCACGCTGAAGCACAAGCACGTGCCGGAGATGACGAAGCACGGCCTGCTCGACCGCGCGCCGCTGTTCTCGCCGTCCGTCGGCCGCTTCGCCCAGGGCATGATCGTGCAGGTGCCGCTGTTCCTCGAGGATCTCAAGGACGGCCAGAGCCTGGAGACGGTACATGCCGCGCTGGTCGAGCATTATGCCGGTCAGGACATCGTCGAAGTCGTGCCGCTGGAGGTCTCCTCCAAGATGGCCCGTGTCGACGCGGTCGAACTCGTCGGCAAGGACACGATGAAGCTGTTCGTCTTCGGCACGCCTGGCCAGAGCCACGTCAATCTCGTCGCGCTCCTCGACAATCTCGGCAAGGGCGCGTCCGGCGCTGCCGTCCAGAACATGGACCTCATGCTCTCGGCCTGAGGTGCCCCCTCCCCAACCCCTCCCCACAAGGGGGAGGGACTGGACCCCGTACCCGTTGCGATAGACCCGCGACATTTCCGGGAGTCTTCTCCCCGTTGTGGGAGAGATGCCCGGCAGGGCAGAGGGGGTCTTTTAGACGCTATGTACGTGAGGAGCCGTCATGATCGACCATATGGGACTATCCGTTTCAGACTATGCCGCAGCGAAGGCCTTCTACGATGCCGTGATGCCGGCGATCGGCGGCGGGCGCCTGATGGAGGTGACCGCGGCAGAGACCGGCGGCACCTATGAGGGCGCCGGATACGGCAAGGACGGCAAGCCCTATTTCTGGATCGGCACCGGCGGGCCGCTGCAGGGCCGCCTGCATGTCGCCTTCGTCGCCGAAAGCCGCGCCGCAGTCGATGCCTTCTACGCCGCCGCCATGGCAGCCGGTGCCAGAGACAATGGCCCGCCCGGCCTGCGCCCCCACTATCACCCCAACTACTACGGCGCCTTCGTACTCGACCCGGACGGCCACAATATCGAGGCTGTCTGCCACAAGCCGGAATAGACCGTGACGGATGTCGAAGATCGCGCAGCCGGCACCCCCCCTCGCCTTTCCGGCCGACCTTGCCGCCCGGTGGGATATTCGCGACGCAGAGCTGATCGCCGACACCCATACGAGCCATGTCTGGCGGGCCTTTCGCACGGGCGGGACTGCGATCGTCAAGGCGCTGAAGCCGGCCGGTCTCGGCGAGCTTCCGGGCATGGCCTATCTCGACTGGCTGGACGGTCACGGCGCGGTGCGCGTGCTCGAGGCTGTCCGCGACACGTTCCTGATCGAGGATGCCGGACTACGGACGCTCGGTGACGTCGTGCGGGCTGGCGGCGACGATCTCGCGACCGATGTGATCGCTGGCATCGTCGGCGGCCTCGCCAATCCGGCAAAAGCGCCACCGGCATCGCTCGTGCCTCTGGAAACGAACTTCCGCGAACTCTTCGCCTATCCCGAATCCGGCGGCGATCCGGCGCTCGCAGCATTCATCGGATGGGCGAAGGTGACCGCGCGCGACCTGCTGGCAGATCAGCAGGACATCCGCCCGCTGCATGGCGACCTGCACCATGACAACATCATCTGCGACGATGCCGGCACATGGCGGATCATCGATCCGAAGGGGCTGATCGGCGACCCCGCTTATGATGTCGCCAACGTCTTCGGCAATCCGCTCGGCGCAACGGACCTGATCCTCGATCCGGCCCGGGCAAGGCACCTTGCTTCCCGCTTTGCCAGCGCGCTGGACATGACGGAGGAGAAGATACTGACTTACGCGGCGACGCATGCCGCGCTGTCGATCTGCTGGTCATCGGCAAGGCCAGGCAGCGCTTCTGCGGCGCTGAACATTTCGGAGCGCCTGGCCTTCGGCCAGCTCGTCCGCGGTTTGATCAGCTGAACTCAGCCGCGGGCGCGCTTTGCCAGGTCTTCGAGGTCGCCGATGCGGTAGAAGTGAATTTCCCGGACGACCCTCAGCGTCGGCTTGAAGGCGAAGAAGATCGAACCGACCAGGAAGCACCATGTGCCGGGGGTCTGCCAGGCGTCGGAAAAGAACATCACGGAGCCGACGATGAAGAGCAGCGCTGCCGAAAGGTCTATGGCGGTGTAGACGAGCTCGTAGATCGCGTAGAGCCGGCGGCGGCGCGGCGTTGCGGTGGCGTTTTCAGGTTGGAACAGGGGCATCGGTTCTCCTTCGTCATCGGCAGTCATGCCCTCTATCGCACAGCATCGTCGAGGGCGGCAAACCTCGGGTCGTCTACTTTTGCCTGACGATGTGTCAGGCGTTCAGCTTCTCGTGCGCGGGCCGCAAATGACCTATCTTTTTCCCAACACGATTACTCCGAGGTGACATCATGACCGGCACACACAGACAACCCGTCTATTTCATCCCCCACGGCGGCGGCCCCTGGCCGTTCATGAACATGGGACGTTTCGGCGACGACGCCTGGAAGGACCTGCACGACTTTCTGTCCGGTCTTAAGAGCGAGATCGAGGAAAAGCCGAAGGCGATCCTGATGGTGACGGCGCATTGGGACGACGAGGACACGGTGACGGTTTCGACCGCCGAGAAGCCGGGCATGCTGTTCGACTACTCGGGTTTCCCCGCCCACACCTACGAACTCAAATATTCCGCACCCGGCTCGCCGGAAGTCGCGGCGAAGGTTGTCGAGCAGCTGAAGTCCGCCGGCATCGCCGTTAAGACCGACGATCGCCGCGGCTACGACCACGGCACTTTCATCCCGCTGATGGTGGCGTTTCCCGATGCGGACATCCCGGTCGTGCAGATGTCGATCCGTCGCGATCTCGACCCGGCCTTCCATATCGCGCTCGGAAAGGCGTTGGCGCCCCTTCGCGACGAAGGCATCCTGATCATCGGCAGCGGCATGAGCTATCACAACATGCGCATGTTCGGCAGCCGCGACGAAAGCCACATGGACGTGGCCAAGCGCTTCGACGACTGGCTGACGGATACGCTGTCCGGCGACGCGCGTGACGAGAAGCTCGTCCAATGGCTCGACAATCCGGATGCGCGGGCCTGCCACTGGCCGACGCCGGAGCACTTCCTGCCGGTGATGGTCGCGGCCGGGGCCGGCGGCAGCGATGCGGTCAGCCACGTCTTCGACGGACGCATTCTCGGCAAGGCCTATTCGGGCTACCGCTTCGGCTAAGGTGTCTCAGTCGCGAACGGCCACTTCGATCGGGCGCGGATATTCGCCGTAGATGCCGCGCCAGTGGGCGACGGCGAAGCCGAGGACGATCAGCGCACCGCCCTGATGGGTCAGCGCGGTGTGCAGGTCGACCTGGGTCAGCAGGGTTGCGACGCCGAGTGCCGCCTGGATCGTCACCAGCCCGAAGAAGACAGCCGCCCGGCGTGCATGCGTGGTGCCGGGCGCCTTTTTGGCGAACCAGACCATCTGCCAGAGCGCGACGGCAAACAGCAGGTAGGCGCCGCAGCGGTGGACGAACTGCACCGTCTTCGGGTTTTCAAACAGGTTGATCCAGGCCGGGTGCTGGACGAACAGGCCGCCCGGGATCAGCGAGCCATCCATCAGCGGCCAGGTATTGTAGGAGAAACCGGCGTCAAGCCCGGCGACCAGCGCGCCGAGATAGATCTGGAACAGCGACAGGCAGGCGACGATGGCGGCAAAGCGCCCTGCACCGTCGGGTGCCCGGTCGGCCGAATGCAGGCTCAGCGCCCGCATGATCCAGACACAGGCGGAAAAGATCAGGCAGGCAATGACGAGATGGGTGGCCAGACGATACTGGCTGACATCGGTGCGGACCGCCAGACCCGAAGAGACCATCCACCAGCCGACGAAGCCCTGAAAGCCGCCCAGCAGGAACAGACCCGCCAACGGTGCCCGCAGCCGACGTTCGATGCGACCGGTAAACAGGAAGAAGAGGAACGGCAGGAGAAAGATGACGCCGATCGAGCGGGCAAGCAGCCGATGCGCCCATTCCCACCAGAAGATCGACTTGAAGCCATCGAGCGTCATGTCCTGGTTCAGCAGCTGATATTCCGGGATGCGCTGGTAGAGCTTGAACTCCTCCTCCCACTCGGCGGCATTCAATGGCGGGATCACACCGTGGATCGGCTTCCATTCGGTGATCGACAGGCCGGAGTTGGTCAGCCGCGTCGCGCCGCCGACCAGCACGAGACAGAAGAGCGCGAAAACGACGATCCCGAGCCAGATGCGGATGGCCTTGCGGTTGCGCTCGGTCTTTTCAATTGCAGCAGCGAGATTGGCTTCGGTGGCGATATTTGCGGTGCTCATCACAATTCCCTGATACTTCCGGCTTGATTTGCCCGACCTCGACAGGCAAAACAAGCCCCAATGCTTTGCGGCATGCCGTCGCGCCGCGCCAATTCTCGGACGTTCATGCAATGCCCATCCGTCTACGCAGGTTCATCGGAACGGTTCTGATCATCATTCTGGTGATCGTCTATGCGCTGGCCGCAATTACCTTCGCCGAACTCCTGCTCGCTTCCGCGCCGGTCTGGGTGCATCTTCTCTACTTCTTCATCACCGGGCTCCTGTGGGTGCTTCCGGCCATGCTGATCATCAAGTGGATGGCCGGCCCAAAGGCGGATCACAGCCCTTAAGCGGCGATTAACCGCGTTCACGGCGATTTCCCGCCTCGACCGACAATTTAATCGAATCTTATCTGCAGAGGACCATTTTTTCCCGATCCTACAGCAAAAGGCGGGAGACGGGACCATGGCGCACGTTCGGCAACTGTGTTTCGACACGGCGACGGACCACGCCCTCGCATCGGAGGAAAGCGCCTTGGCATTTGCGACCACCCCCGGCAAATCTCCAGCCGGCGTGACGGTGACGCTGCACACAGAATTCGCGGAGGTTCGCGAGGCCTGGAAGGTTCTCGAGACCGATCTCTCCGGTTCGGTTCATCAAACCTTCGACTGGTGCACAGCCTGGGCTGACACGCATGAGCTTCCGCGCGCCATTCTTTACGGCCGCTGCGGCACGACGCCGCTTTTCCTGCTGCCGCTCGAAATCGTCCGTGAACGCGGCATCCGCGTCGCACGCTTCATGGCGAACCCCTTCACCAATATCAATACGGGGCTCTTTTCCGCCGCGTTCCTCGACGGCGAGGACGCAGCCACCGGTGCATTCATCGCCTCAGAAATGAAGCGCCTTCTGTCTGGCAAAGCCGACCTCATCCGGCTCACCAACATTCCGCTCCATTGGCGCGACAAGGCCCATCCGCTTGGAAGCCTGGCGACGGTCGAGAATCAGAACCGGACCTATCAATTGCCAATCGCCGCGACTTTCGAGGCGACCATTTCCCAACTGAACGGCAAACGCCGGCGCAAGAAACACCGCAATCAGGTGCGCGGCCTGGAGGAACTGGGCGGGTTTGAGCACTATCAGCCGCAGACGCCGGAAGAGAAGGCAGAGCTACTCGAGACGTTCTTTGCCCAGAAGGCCAGCCGCTTCCGGTCACTCGGACTGCCGAACGTCTTCCAGCCGGGGGAGACGCAGGCTTTCTTCCATGCGCTTCTGCAGAAGGAACGGTCCGGCAAGGACTATGGCCTCGAACTGCACGCAATCCGTCTGACGGCGCCTGACAACCGGCAGATTGCGGCCATTGCCGGTCTGTCCCGCAAGGGCGATCATGTCATCTGCCAGTTCGGCTCGATCACCGAGGGGCCGGCCATGGCAGCGAGCCCAGGGGAACTGCTGTTCTGGCTGATGATCGAACAATGCGTCAGCGACGGCGTATCGCTGTTCGACTTCGGCCTTGGCGACCAGGGCTACAAACGGTCCTGGTGCACCATGGAGACCGTTCAGCACGACATTCTAATGCCGGTAACCCTGAGGGGCCGTTTTGCCGCCGGTTTCTTCCATGCCCTCACCAGAGCCAAGGCTGCCATCAAGGCCAACAGGAAGCTTTATGCGACCATTCAGCGCCTGCGCGCCAAGAAGCCGGTTCAGGGTGAGGAACAGACGTCCGACTAAAACAAATCCTCAGGCCGCCCGGCTGTGGCCGTTGCCATTGCCCGGATCGGGAACTTCGGACATCAGCACGACATCTTCCACGCCCGCCCTTTCGAGATCGGCGAGCGCCTCGGCCAGCTGACCTTCCTTCGGGTGCGGCAATGACAGGACGATCGCGCCATCGCGCGCGCCCACCAGCTTCACGGCAGAAGCCGCGTCCGCCGGACCACACTCGACGATCACAATGTCATAAGCCTGCGTCAGCGCGTCTATGATCATCGTCAGCCGCCGTGCGCCTGCCTGCGCCTTGCTGACGTCGGAGATGCCCTGCGGAATGATGTGAACGGCAGACAAGCGATCGGAGTGGATCGTCTCGCCGAAGGAGACCTCACCGCACAGCAGATCGGTGACGCCGGGCAGGTCCCGGCTGTTGCACATCAGGCGGGTCGGACAAGCCGATCCCGTCATGTCGACCATCACCACGCGTTTGCCGCGCTCCGCGATTTCGCGGGCGAGCATGACTGTTGCGGTCGAACCGTCGTCGCCCGACGGGGACACGCAGATGGCCGATTCGATACGCGAGGCAATGAGGTAGCGGGCAACCGCGCCGATGGAGAACTCCTCTTCGGGAGCACGGTCCTGGATCGTGCCGGCGGCGACAGGCAGGTCCTCATCCGCTTCGAACTCTCTGGCCGCGATCGCGTCGAGCTCGGCGTCTTCGGCGATGGCCTCTTCGGACGAAGCCGCCAATTCCTCCGTTTCGTCCTGCAGCGGCTCGTCTGCCGGATCGGCAATCTCCGCGCGTTCTTCGCGAATCTCGACGGCGGGCAGCGGGGCTACCGGTTCGACAATCTCCCACTCATCGTCGGCGACGGCCTGTTCCCGGACGTCATCATCAATTTCATCGACATGGGTGGCCGGACCTTCGAGGTGAACCGCGTCGTCTTCCGCATCGGCACCGTCGTTTTCAACCACTTCTTCGACGTCGGCATCGTCTTCTACATCGTCATCGATCTCTTCGTCGTATTCCTCTTCATCCGCCTCGATCTCGTCGACCGGCTTCAGAGCCTGTCCACTGAAGAGCGCAGCGAGCATGATGACGACCGCGGAGAGGATGAAGGCTGCGAGTGCCGCGACAATGACAATCGGCACCACCTTCGGGAAATACGGCTCGGCCGGAGTAACGGCGTTCGAGATGACACGGGCGTCGGCGGGCGTGGCCGCACCGGCCGACCGCGACGTCGCCTCACGGTAGCGGGCCAGATAGGTTTCCAGAAGTTGGCGCTGTGCGGCGGCTTCGCGCTCGAGCGCCTTCAGCCCCACCTCGTCCTCGCCGGCCTTCGCCGACTGGCCCTTGAGAACATCGAGTTGCTGCAGGAGCTGCTTTTCGCGCAGGTCGGCGACCTTGGCGTCGTTTTCCAGGCTCGCCAGGATCTTGCCGGTCTCCGACTTGATCTGCTGACGGATGCCGGCAAGCTGGGCGCGCAGCGCCTTGAGGCGCGGGTGGCCGTCGAGCATGGTGGTCGAGAGATCGGAAATCTGCGACTGGATATTGGCTTCCTGCTCCTTCAGCCGCTGGATCATCTGCGAACCCACGACATCCGAAAGCGTATCGGGCGAACCACCGGCGGCAAGGGCGGAGCGGACGTTTTCGGCCCGTGCGGAAGCGGTCGCCTTTTCGGTACGGACGCGTGCGAGTTCCAGCGAGATGTCGTTCAGCTGCGCTTCTGCGAAGCTCGATGTCTGGCCGGCCGGCAGCAGATCGCGCTGGGCGCGATATTTGGCCACGTTCTCCTCGGCCGTCTTCACCTTGTCGCGGAGGTTGGCGATCTCCGGCTCCAGCCAGCGCGCCGCTTCCACGTTGGAATCGAGCTTGGCGCCGCTCTGGATGGCCATATAGACCTCGGCCATGTGGTTCGGAATTTCGGCGGCGAGCTTCGGATCATGCGATTCGAATTGAATGCCGATCACCCGTGAACTGGTGGCCTGATAGACGGTCAGCTTCTTGCGGAATTCCTCCAGCACGCGGTCTTCCGGCGCCTGTTCCAGCGGGCTCTTCTTCAGGCCGATCATGACCAGGATGTCGGAAAATGCCGAGGGATGGAGCGTGGGGTCGAACTCTTCCTTGTCGTAGAGCTTCAGATCCTTCGCCACCTGCTTGATCAGATCGGCCGATTGCAGGACCTGGACCTGGCTGGCGATGCTCAGTTCGTCGAACACCGGCTGTGTCTGGCCGGAATTCGCCTGGTTGATGCCGTTGAAGTCCGGCTGCCGCGATTCAATCAGAAGACGCGTCTCTGCCCGGTAGCTTGGCGTGACGATGCTGGAAGCGGCGAATGCCAGCCCGGCGGCGGCGGCAGTGATGACAAGCACCCGCCCTCGCCTCGCCCAGACCGCCGAAAAGAGTTCGCGCAGATCGATATCGACATCTTCGGAAGCATTGCGAAAACCGGACATGCAGGGCTCCAAAATGCGCCGGCGGCGGTAAAGCAGTTCCGGCCGGTCGCTCAAAGAGTAAAACTTTCGCCCTTTCCCGCGATGAACACGCAGGACAGGCAAACTGATCGAGCGTCAAGGTAAACATTTATAGTAACGCAACCGTTAATTTGCTCTCATGGTGCCGTCCGCAAACAACATCGCAATCTTTTTCAAGCGCAATTTACCCGGCATTAACCCTAATGGATTGATAACAGGCTCAATCGCGCATCATGGGATTGGGCTGAAAATGACGATCGCCAAATCGAAACACGTTCTGGCAGTGACGCTGGCTTGCTTGTCGGTATTGGGGGGCTGCGCCTCCTATCGCCCTGCCCCCCGCGCGTTCCATGAAGCCACGATCCAGCCCTATATCCTCGACAGCGGCGACCGGCTGCGGATCACCGTGTTCGACCAGCAGGGCCTGACAAACACCTACAGCGTCGACCAGGCCGGCTATATCGCCTTCCCGCTGATCGGCCAGGTTCCGGCACGCGGCCACACGCTTACCCAGCTCGAAGGGCTGATCGCCCAGAAGTTGAAACAGGGCTTCCTGCGCGATCCCGATGTCAGCATCGAGGTCGACCGCTATCGCCCCGTCTTCGTCATGGGTGAAGTCGGCCAGCCGGGCCAGTATACCTACGTCCCCGGGATGACGGTGCAGACCGCGATCGCCATAGCCGGCGGCTTCACCAGCCGTGCGCAACAGCAAAATACCGATGTCACGCGCAAGATCAACGGCGACATCATCACGGGCCGCGTCCCGATCACCGATCCGATCATGGCCGGAGACACCATTTACGTACGCGAGCGGCTGTTCTGATCGACCATGTCGCAGGACAAACCCCTCCGCATCGTTCATTGCTTCCGCTCGCCGCTCGGTGGGATTTTCCGACATGTGCGCGATCTAGCGCGTGAACACAGCGCCGCCGGACACGAGGTGGGCATCGTTTGCGACAGCCTGACGGGAAGCAAGTTCGAGGACGACCTGTTCGACACGATCAGGCCGTACCTGGCGCTCGGATTGACGCGGACTCCAATCAAGCGGGCGATCGGCCCGTCGGACATGGCGGCGTTTCTTTCCGCTTACAAAGAAATCAAGAGTTTGCGGCCGGACATCCTGCACGGACACGGCGCCAAAGGCGGCGTGTTGGCAAGGACGATCGGCTCACTCCTGCGGGTACAAAGGTATCGCGTGTCCCGCCTCTATTCGCCGCATGGCGGCAGCCTGCACTTTGACGAGTCAACGTTCTCGGGCAGTCTCGTCTTCGGCATCGAACGCTTGCTCGGCCATGCGACGGACGCCATAACCTTCGTCTGTGACTATGAGCAACAGACCTACGAGCGCAAGGTGGGAAAGCCGAAGACGCTGACGCGGCGCATCTATAACGGCATTGACGGCCGGGAGTTTGCTCCTGTGCCGCTCGTTGATGCGCCGGCCGACTTTCTCTACATCGGCATGCTGCGGGACCTGAAGGGTCCGGACCTGTTCATCGATGCCTTCATGAAGGCAGAAGAGATCACCGGCCGACGGCTGAGCGCCCATATCGTCGGCGACGGCCCCGACCGCGATAAATACGCCGCAACGCTCGTACAGCGACAACTCACCGATCGCGTGACGATGCATTCCGCCAAGCCAGCGCGCGTGGCATTTTCCCTGGCGCGAACCATCGTCGTACCGTCCCGGGCGGAATCCATGCCGTATATCGTCATCGAGGCGCTTGCGGCCGGAAAACCGATCATCGCCTCGCGCGTCGGCGGCATTCCCGAAGTGCTTGGCAGCCAGTCGGCCGCCCTTGTCACACCGGGAGACATCGACGGCTTTGCGCGGCTGATGGCCGATGCCGCAAATGATCCCGATTGGGGCCGCAATTTCCTGCCGCAGCCGGACACGCTCAAACAGGTCTTCTCCTCGCAGGCGATGGCATCGTCTCTCCTGCAGCTTTACCGCGAGATCGCCCCCTGACAATCCGAGACGCTCAGAAGCAATTCTCAGACGCAACAGTCCGCGCCCTCGAATGAGACACTTTTCACCCCAAAGCGTAAGTGTTTCTTAGTGCCTGGATTTTATACTCTGCCGGTCCCGGAGTATTGAGTTGCGACCATGACCCAGCCGCCCGAACAAGACTATTTCGACGTCGAGAACCTGCGCCGCAGAGTGTCCGACGTGGCGAACAAGGGCTCGGGCGACCGTGACAACCGCACCAAGCTCAACCCGCTCGCCCTGCAGATCGCCCGACAGTTCCAGGAGGAAAGCCATTCGCCGCAGATGGTGATCGGCCAGATCAGGCTCGCAGAACTCGTGTTTCTGCTGGTCCTGCACCTGATGTTCTTCTCTGTCTTCTCGGCGTCTGGTGCGCTCCATTTCGCAGGCAAGCTTGGCGGTGCCGCGGTCGCTGCATCCATCACCTGTTTCCTGCTGCAGCTCTCCGACTGCTATCTTGCGTCCACTCTACGCAAACCCTCCTCCATGCTGATCCGGATAGCCACATCCTTTGCAATCGGCTTTCTCAGCATTCGTCTCTTCTTCGTCATCTTCCATGGCAATTGGCCTGCCAACTTTCCCGAAAGCATTACATGGCTCAGCCTTGGATGCCTGCTGCTGCTCACCGAGCGCTACCTGATTGGCTACGGTATCAGGAACTGGACGCGCAACGGACTGGTCGAGCGGCGCGCGGTGATTGTCGGCGGAGGTGAATCGGCCAAGAACCTGATCCGCGACCTGGAGCGCCAGGCCGATAGCGATATCCGCATCTGTGGCATATTCGACGACCGTAGCGAGAAGCGCTCGCCGGAGGTGCTGGCCGGCTATCCGAAGCTCGGCACCTTTGCAGAACTGGTCGAATTTGCCCGCCTCGCACATATCGACATGCTGATCATCTCGCTGCCGCTCAGCGCCGAGGAGCGCATTTTCTCTCTCCTGAAGAAGCTGTGGGTCTTGCCGGTAGACATCCGCCTTGCCGCCCACGCCGCCAAGCTGCGCTTCCGCCCACGTTCCTACTCCCGCGTCGGCAGCGTCGCGATGCTCGACATATTCGACCGGCCGATCCGCGACTGGGACTGGGTTGCCAAGCGCGTCTTCGACATCGTTTTCAGCCTGATTGCCATCGCCCTCCTGTGGCCGGTCATGCTCGGGGCCGCAATTGCCGTAAAGGCCACCTCCAAGGGGCCGATCCTCTTCCGCCAGAAGCGGCACGGCTTCAACAACGAGGAAATCGACGTTCTGAAATTCCGGTCGATGTATACGGAAATGTGCGACCCGACCGCCAAGATTCCGGTCACCAAGGGCGACCCGCGCGTCACCCCGGTCGGCCGCTTTATCCGCAAGACGTCGATCGACGAGTTGCCGCAATTCTTCAACGTGCTCGGCGGTTCGCTGTCGCTGGTGGGACCGCGACCGCATTCGGTGAATGCGCAGAGCCATAGCCGCATCTATGACGAAGTCGTCGACGGATATTTTGCCCGCCACCGGGTCAAGCCAGGCGTTACCGGCTGGGCCCAGATCAACGGCTGGCGCGGCGAGATCGACAGCGATGACAAGATCCGCAACCGGACGGCCTACGACCTCTACTACATCGAGAACTGGTCGCTGCTGTTCGACCTGAAAATCCTCGTCCTGACACCAATCCGCCTGATGAACACGGACAGCGCCTATTGACCGCGACCACCGCCGATATCAGGCCGGTCTTCCGGCCGCAGACCGCCGGCCTCCGTCTGCTCGGGTCGGGCCTTGTCGCGTTCGGCGTCTTCCTGTCCGGCTTCGTCATTTCCGAACCCGCCCCTTATGAACTCTATCTCGCCGGCCTCGTCGGCATTTCCTTCATTCTCGGGCTCAAGATATCGCGTTACACGGCACCGCTGCTAGCCCTGCTCCTCGTCTTCAATGTCGGAGGCATGCTGTCGCTTACCGTCATGGACGATCTCGACGTCGGCCCCATGTACATTGCCGTATCGACCTTCCTGGCGTTGACCGCCATCTTCTACGCGGCGATCGTCGAGGCTCGACCCGCACGCCTGCCGCTCATCTTCAATGCCTGGACGCTCGCCGCCGTCATTACCTCCATTCTAGGCATTCTTGGCTATTTCCATGCCTTTCCCGGCGCCGAGGTCTTCACACGCTACGACCGCGCCATGGGCGCCTTCCAGGACCCGAACGTGTTCGGCCCCTTCCTCGTGGCACCCGGTCTCTATCTCGTCCACGGCCTGCTGACCGGCCGGGCGATGCATGCGCCGCTGCGCGTCGCCGCACTGCTGATCATCGTGCTCGGCGTGTTCCTGTCGTTTTCACGCGCCGCCTGGGCGCTGTTCCTGTTCTGTGGCATCATGCTCGTCTTTGTGATGCTGCTCAAGGAGCGGACCGCCCTCTTCCGGATGAAGATCCTGATCCTCGCCATGGCGGCCGCGGTGCTGATGAGCGGCGCGCTCTTCGCGGTCCTGCAATCGAAAAAGGTTTCCGATCTCTTCAGCTCGCGCGCCAAGCTGGAACAGGAATATGACAGCGACCATCTCGGCCGGTTCGAGCGCCACAAGATCGGCTTCCTGCTATCGATGGAGAAGCCTCTCGGGCTCGGCCCCATGGTGTTTGGCCAGATCTATACGGAAGACGAGCACAACATCTGGCTGAAGTCGCTGACGACGTACGGGTGGCTGGGCTTCGTCGCCTATGTCACGCTGGTCATCTCGACGCTGACCATCGGCTTCCGCTACATGCTGAGAAACCGACCCTGGCAGCCCTATCTGATGATCGCGTGGATCACCATGCTCGGCCATATCGGCATCGCCAACGTGATCGACATCGACCATTGGCGCCATGTCTATCTGCTCTACGGCATCATCTGGGGATGTGGCGCGCTGGAATACCGCTGGCAAAGGGACAAGCGCCGGGGGCGCGGGACGTCGGTTCAGAAGGCAAAGCCTGTCTCGGCATAATGCCTCCCGCTCCCAGGCGGGGCCGCCAGGCTGTCGGATATTTCGATTTGATTCCCCGAGGCCTGAAGCTATATTCAAACCTATGCTTATGCCGTCTCAAATCCGTGCCGCCCGCGCCATGCTTGCGCTTACCGAAGACGATCTTGCCGCCCTTTCGGGCGTCGACGTAGCCACCATACGGGCCGTCGAGAGCGAAAGTGCCAGCTATGACGAGGGAATTTTCCAGTGTCTCGGCCGCGCCCTCGAATCCAGGGGCGTCGTCTTCCTGTCGGGTGGACAGGGACAGGACGGCGGTCCGGGTATCCGTCTGAAATCGCTGAACGGCCCGGATGACGGCATCCGCCCGGAAAACCTCAATTCCGCAAACGACGGCTGAGCTCACTCGATCCGCAACAGCCTGACGAGCGGCAGACAAGCCGAAGGCTTGTTCCGCGACATGAACCGGCCGATCCGCAAGACGGAATTCAGCGCAAATTTTGAGGAAATTCAATCACCTCTGAGGGGGAAGGTGATTTTAAAATGGTCGGAATGGCGGGATTCGAACCCACGACCCCTTGACCCCCAGTCAAGTGCGCTACCGGGCTGCGCTACATTCCGACCAGCCATAAAGGCATGCACTCCTTAGTCTTTTCGGATTTTCGACGCAAGGACAAATTGCCAGCGGTTCGCAGAAAAAACTCAGCGCACCTGATCGAGGAGGCGCTTGCACTCCAGGAGGTCGTAGAGGGTTTCCTGCAGGAGGACACGATCCTCCTTGCCGACGCCGCCGGCGCGCAGCTCGTCCGTCGATCCGTTATCGCTGCCGCCGAAGCCGAACAGGCGGCGGGTCGGCTTCGGCCGGCCGACCAGCTGGTCATCGTCGAGGCTGACATGCTGTGCCACCTGCTTCGGCGCGGGTTCCTCGGCGGCCGCGGCGATGACCTCGGTCAGGGCTGCCTCGCCATTGGCGACGGCGATCACGAACTTGTTGCCGTTCGTCTTGAGAAGCTTCTGCACGCCCTTGATCGTATAGCCGTGATCATAGAGCAGATGGCGTATTCCCTTCAGGAGATCGACGTCGTCCGGCCGGTAGTAGCGCCGGCCGCCACCACGCTTCATCGGCTTGATCTGCGGAAACCGCGTCTCCCAGAAGCGCAGCACATGCTGCGGCAGGTCGAGATCGTCGGCCACTTCGCTGATGGTGCGAAATGCATCGGGGCTCTTGTCCACAGTTCCTCTCCCACGGCTCGGAAAACCAGATTACGACGAATCGCATGCGATTCAATGCACTTGAGCCAATCAGTTCAAGTGCGCAGACAGCACAACGGCAGAAATTGTCATGAAAAGAAGGATCAGGCTTCCGGGCTGACCGGCTTTTTCTTCGCCTTGCGCGACAGATGCGACTTCAGAACCCGCTGCTTGAGCACATTGGAGGCCTTGAAGGTCATGACGCGGCGGGGAGAAATCGGCACCTCTTCCCCGGTCTTCGGATTGCGGCCGATGCGCTCCTTCTTGTTGCGCACCTGGAAGGTCGCGAAAGAAGAGAGCTTCACCGTTTCGCCGCGGACGATCGCGTGGCAAATCTCGTCGATGACGGTCTCCACCAGCTCCGCCGACTCGGTTCGCGACAGGCCGACTTTTCTAAAAACCGATTCAGCCAGGTCCGCGCGCGTCACAGTCTTGCCGGTCATGATTGTCCGCCCTGTATTTATCTCTTGATCAAAAAATAACGGAGAGACTATTGTCGTTAACGCGGGTGGTCAAGCACCTGTCGTATATGAATTTTCAGCGTTTCCTTGCATGGACGTCCTACCACCGCAGCAGGACCGCCCCCCAGGTGAAGCCACCCCCCATGGCTTCGAGCATGACCAGATCACCCTGCTTGATTCGCCCATCCGCCGCCGCACTGGCCAAAGCCAGCGGAATCGAGGCCGCCGATGTGTTGCCGTGGAGGTCTACGGTGATCACCACCTTCTCCATCGGAATGTCCAGCTTTTTGGCCGAGCCCTCGATGATGCGTCGATTCGCCTGGTGCGGCACCAGCCAGTCGAGGTCGGCAGCCGTCAGGCCCGCACGGTCGAAGGCGTCGATGATGACGTCCGTGATCATGCCGACGGCGTGCTTGAAGACTTCCCTGCCCTGCATGCGCAGATGGCCGATCGTTCCGGTCGTCGACGGGCCGCCGTCGACGTAGAGCTTGTCCTGATGTGCGCCGTCGGAGCGGAGGCTCGCCGACAGGATACCGCGGTCAGCCGCCGTGCCGTCGCCTTCCATCGCCTCGAGGACGACAGCGCCGGCGCCGTCACCGAACAAGACACAGGTCGTGCGGTCGTTCCAGTCGAGAATGCGCGAGAAGGTTTCCGCGCCGATCACCAGCACCCGCCGGACCATGCTGGAGCGGATATAGTTGTCGGCCGTGGTCATGGCGAAGACGAAGCCCGAACAGACGGCCTGGACGTCGAAGGCGAAGCCGTGATGCATGCCGAGGCGGTTCTGGATGTTCACGGCGACGGCCGGAAAGGTGTTGTCCGGGGTCGAGGTGGCAACGATGATCATGTCAATGTCGTCGACCGAAAGGCCGGCGCTTGCCAGCGCTTCGCGGGCAGCACCTTCGCCGAGCGATGCGGTCGTTTCGCCCTCGCCGGCAATGTAGCGCTGGCGGATGCCGGTGCGCTGGACGATCCATTCGTCGGAGGTCGCAACCTGCTCCTCGAGGTCCTTGTTGGTCACAATACGTTTCGGCAGACAGCTGCCGAAGCCACGCACTACGGAACGGATCATTGTCAGTTTACCTCGAATTTCATGCCACATCCGTTCCGGCCGGCGCGACCGGATGCTTGGAATGATAGATCTTCAGATCTTTTTCTATTTTCTCGGTGAGATTGTTGCGCACCATGTTGTAGCCAACGTCGACCGCCGCGGCGAAGCCCTCGGCATCGGTACCGCCATGGCTCTTGATGACGATCCCGTTGAGGCCGAGGAAGACGCCGCCATTGACCTTGCGCGGATCCATCTTCTCGCGCAGCACGTTGAAGGCGCTCTTGGCCAGCAGATAGCCTAAGCGCGACATCCATGTCCGGGACAGAGCGCCGCGCAACAGTTCGGCGATCTGGCGGGCCGTGCCTTCGGCAGCCTTCAGCGCGATGTTGCCGGTAAAGCCCTCGGTGACGACGACGTCGACGGTGCCCTTGCCGATGTCGTCGCCCTCGACGAAGCCGGCATAGCGGATCGTATCGAGATCAGCGTCACGCAGCAGGCGCGCGGCCTCCTTGACCTCTTCGAGACCCTTGACCTCCTCGACGCCGACATTGAGCAGGCCGACAGTCGGACGCTTGAGTTCGAACAGGGCCCGCGCCATGGCGCCGCCCATCAGGGCGAAATCGAGCAATTGCTGTGCGTCGGCGCCGATCGTCGCACCGATATCCAGAACGATGCTTTCGCCGCGGCTCGTCGGCCAGATGCCGGCAATTGCCGGGCGCTCGACATTGGCCATGGTGCGCAGGCAGAACTTGGCCATCGCCATCAGCGCGCCGGTGTTGCCGGCGGACACGGCGACGTCGGCCTCATCCGCCTTCACGGCCTCGATCGCCCGCCACATGCTGGAAACGTAGCGGCCGCGGCGCAGCGCCTGGCTCGGCTTCTCGTCCATGCCGACGGCGATCTCGCAATCGTGGAAAACCGAGCGCTCTTTGAGTTTCGGATACTTGTCGAGAATCGGCCGGCACTCGCTCTCGATTCCGTAGAGAATGAATGTCACTTCGGGATGACGTTCCTGCGCGATGGCAGCTCCGGGGATAACGACCTCAGGACCGAAATCGCCACCCATGACATCAAGAGAAATTCTGATCACGCGTCCCTGATCCTTGTTGTTCCGCGTCGAAGCGAAAGTTCGGCCAAAATAGCGGTTTTACCAACGCATACAACCTGATTGTGAAGTGCGTCCGGACTAGCTGTCCTTTTTCCAGTCCTTCAGCACAGCGAACGGCGACTGTTTCTTGTCTTCCTTTGCGTCATCCTCGATATGGGCATCGAAGGCGACGCCTTCCTTGCGGGGATAGGGATCGATCGCCAGCGCAACGCATTCGCAGACCGCCTGACCGGCATCGATTTCGTCGCCCGAAAACTCTTCCGGCAAATCCGGACCTTCCGGATCGAGCACCATCTCGCCACTGGCGTCGGTCATGATGCGGGCAAGCTTGGAACCCTCCGGCACGAAGATCTGCTCGAAGCGCTCGTCGATGACGCTTGCCACCGGCTCCAGTGTCACAACACAGGACTGCGTCAGTTCCGCATGCACCTCACCCTTGACCCGAACACCGTCCTTCTTCCAGCGGGAAACGGTCAGGATGGCGCTCAGGGCGTCCACCGAGCGTACGTTCCAGAAATCGGCCAGCGCCTTCAGCTCTTCGGCATCGGCTGCCAGCTTCACCTCGACAGGGTTGGCGGAAATATGTCCCACCTTGAGCCGGTAGGAGAAGGGAATCTCGTCTTCACTGTGCTGCATGGTCTTTTCCTATTGCCCGGGCACCGGCAGGACAACCGACCCCGTGGCAATCATGTCTTCCGAAACGGCGGCGAGGTTTTTCTCGGCCTCGATCATCCATTCGGCCAGTCCGGTCATCACGGGCGCGTCCTCCCTGCCCGGATGAATGTTGCGCTTCAGCGCGGACGACAATGACTCGACATCTCTCGCCTCGAGCGCTGCCGCGTAGCTTTCCAGCCGACCGTAGAACATGCCGGCAAACTTCTTCATCCGCTTCGGGACGCCCGTATCGCCGACACCGAGTTCGCGAATCGAATGATCGACATCCTCGAAGAAGGCATCCACGACGGCCTGGGCCAATTCCTGTCCGCTCGTCATCGCACTGGCGGTGCGCCGGAAAAACAGGATCAGGACCACGCTCAGCATTTCGAAGCGGCCCATCACCGTGTCCGGCACGCCCAGATCGGAATAGAAATATGGTATGCGCGCCGTCGCGGTCAACGCTGCATACTGCCGCTCCAAAATCGCCCTGTTGGTCTTCTTGTTGCGAAACAGACTGAAAATCATTCAATTTTCCCGGCAAGCATCGGGCAAACGACCGCAAAGGCCGGATGCCCATGTTGCATGATTGAGCAAGCTGGTTTACCGAAGCAGTCGCGAATTGCAATGCCATTGTGCCTGAATTCGGCGAATGCCACCGGAGACCTTCCCCGTGAAGGGTCCGCGGCTGGTAGAACCCAGCCTGAGGCGTCACCGTTCGGTCCGGTCTCCCCGGAAAGGCCACAATCATGTGCGCAGCAAGGAACCTTGAGCTTAAAGCCTTGAGGGAAAACCGAGGGGGAACATCGTTGAGGCAATGGTCTTTCATGTCTGACAGGAAACGCATCTACTTGGCCGCAACTCTTGCGCTCGCCGTGAGCACCGGACTTGCAGGCTGTGAATCGACGAGCGAAGTCTTTCATCAGGGCTACATCGTCGACGAACAGTCGCTGGCGCTCGTCCCGGTCGGCTCCAGCCGCGAGCAGGTCATGCTGGCGCTCGGTTCACCCTCGACGACAGCGACCTTCGACACAGAAGTCTTCTATTACATCTCGCAGACCCGCGAACGCGGCGCTGCGTTCATGAAGCAGAAGCTCGTCAGCCAGACCATTCTCGCCATCTATTTCGACAAGAACGGCACAGTCGAGCGCAAGGCCAACTACACCATGCAGGACGGCAAGGTGTTCGACATGATCTCCCGCACGACGCCGACCGGCGGCAAGGACCTCACCTTCCTGCAGCAGTTGCTGTCCGGCGGTGGCCGGAACGGCGCAGCCGCAGCGGCGCGCAACGCGCTCGGCGGCTGACAAGAAAAGCAGAGACAGTAATGACAGAAAGGCCGCGGATCCGATCCGCGGCCTTTCTCTTTTGGACCGTGTCAGCTCGCCTCAGGCGAGGATCGCCAGCAGCAGCAACGCCACGATGTTGGTGATCTTGATCGCCGGGTTGACGGCCGGACCGGCCGTATCCTTGTAAGGGTCACCCACCGTATCACCGGTGACCGACGCCTTGTGGGCGTCGGAACCCTTGACATGGCGGACGCCGTCCTTGTCGACGAAGCCGTCCTCGAAGGATTTCTTGGCATTGTCCCACGCACCGCCGCCGGACGTCATGGAGATCGCCACGAACAGGCCGTTGACGATCACGCCGAGCAGCGATGCTCCGAGCGCGGCGAAGGCAGACGCCTTGGAGCCGGAGATCAGCAGCACGCCGAAGTAGACGACGATCGGTGCGAGCACCGGCAGCAGCGAAGGCACGATCATCTCGCGGATCGCGGCCTTGGTCAGCATGTCGACGGCGCGGCCGTAGTCCGGCTTCTCCGTTCCCTGCATGATACCGGGCTTTTCGCGGAACTGCTTGCGGACTTCCTCCACCACAGCCCCTGCCGCACGCCCGACCGCCGTCATGGCGATGCCGCCGAAAAGGTAGGGGATCAGGCCGCCGAAGATCAGACCGGCGACGACATAGGGGTTCGACAGGTCGAAGGAGACCTGCCCCATGTCGGCGAAATACGGGTACTGATCGCCATGTGCGGCAAAGTATCGGAGGTCGTTCGAATAGGCCGCGAAGAGCACCAGCGCGCCGAGACCGGCGGAACCGATCGCGTAACCCTTGGTGACGGCCTTCGTGGTGTTGCCGACGGCATCGAGCGCGTCGGTGACCTTGCGGACATCCGGCGGCAGGTCCGACATTTCGGCGATACCGCCGGCATTGTCGGTGACGGGGCCGAAGGCGTCGAGCGCGACGATCATGCCGGCAAGACCCAGCATGGCGGTGACCGCGATGCCGGTGCCGAAAAGGCCGCCGAGCTGATAGGTCGCGATGATGCCGCCGACGATGACGATCGCCGGCAGGGCCGTCGATTCAAGCGATACGGCAAGGCCCTGGATGACGTTGGTACCGTGTCCGCTGACGGAGGCCTGGGCGATGGAGTTGACCGGCCGCTTGTCCGTGCCGGTGTAGTACTCGGTGATCACAACGATCAGAGCCGTCACCACGAGACCGACCAGTCCGCACAGGAAGAGGTTCAGGCCGGAAATGACGACGCCGTCGCCGGTGGAGAAATCGCCCCAGCCGACGGTCAGCGACGTCGCGGCGCCAAGGCCGATGATCGACAGTCCGCCGGTCACGATCAGGCCCTTGTAGAGCGCGCCCATGATCGAGCCGTTGGTGCCGAGCTTGACGAAGAAGGTGCCGGCGATCGAGGTGATGATGCAGGCGCCACAAATGGCCAGCGGATAGATCATCGCCGAGCCGAGCACGTCGGTACCGGCAAAGAAGATCGCGGCGAGAACCATTGTCGCGACCACCGTCACGGCATAGGTCTCGAACAGGTCGGCCGCCATGCCGGCGCAGTCGCCGACATTGTCGCCGACGTTATCGGCGATGGTGGCGGGATTGCGCGGATCGTCTTCCGGAATACCGGCTTCGACCTTGCCGACGAGGTCACCGCCGACGTCCGCACCCTTGGTGAAGATACCGCCGCCGAGACGGGCGAAGATGGAGATGAGGGAGGCACCGAAGCCGAGCGCCACGAGCGCGTCGATGACGTCGCGCGAACCGGCTTCATGGCCAAGAACCCCGGTGAGGATCAGGAAATAGATCGAGACGCCGAGCAGCGCCAGGCCGGCGACCAGCATGCCGGTGATCGCGCCCGACTTGAAGGCGATGTCGAGGCCGGCGGCGAGGCTGTTGGAGGCCGCCTGCGCCGTGCGGACGTTCGCGCGGACCGAGACGTGCATGCCGATAAAGCCGGCGGCACCGGAAAGGATCGCACCGATCAGGAATCCGATCGCCGCTTCACCGGACAGAAGAAACCAGGCTGCAATGCAGACGATGATGCCGACGATGGCGATCGTCTTGTACTGACGGGTGAGATAGGCCTGCGCCCCTTCCCGGATGTAACTCGCAATTTCCTGCATGCGGGCGTTGCCCTGGTCGGCAGCAAGCACCGACTGCGTTGCCCAGATGGCGTAAACCACCGAAAGCAACCCGCACACGATTACGCCAATAAGAATTGTCATATCGCATTTTCCTCCCAAAGCCGGAGCCACAGTGAACGTGCCCCGGAACAAAGCACGACGACCCTGCCACTCCCCAGGAGAAATCCGCCGCACAAGGGGAGATTGCGTTGCACTACAGGGGCCGTCAAGTCCCGCCACGGGAACGCGACGATTCGGCACTCAGATATTGTGGAAAGGGATCAGATGGTCCGTCTGGCGGCCTTGCGCACCTGCAAGGCGAGCAGAATCAGGCAGAGACCCGTCACCGGCCAGATGACGAATGTCATCACGGACCAGCCGAAGGCGAAGTAGACCTTGCCCGACAGGAAGGACGACATGGCGACGAAGCCGAAGAGTACGATGTCGTGGAAACCCTGTACCTTGTCGGCCTCTTCCGGGCGGTAGCTCGAGGCAACGATGGATGTCGCGCCGATGAAGCCGAAGTTCCAGCCGACGCCGAGCAGGATCAATGCGCCCCAGAAATTCCAGAGCGCAATGCCGGCATGAGCGACCAGCGCGCAGCCCATCAGGATGACCAGCCCCATCGCCACAACCTTTTCCGCGCCGAAGCGGATGATCAGCATGCCGGTGAAGAAGCTGGGGCCGAACATCGCCAGCACGTGCCACTGGATGCCGAGCGTCGACAGTTCGGTCGAGATGCCGCAGCCATAGACCATGGCCAGCGGTGCGCCGGTCATCATGAAGGTCATCAGCGCATAGGTGGAGATGCCGCAGATCATGCCGGTAACGAAGCGTTGCGTCTTGACGATCTCGGAGAGCGGGCGCGGCGCGGCGGTGCCCGGCTCGTGCTTGCGCATGTCGGGCAGCTGCAGGAAGGCAAAGAGCACGAAGACGATGGCGCAGAGCGGGATCAGCGCCATGTAGGCGCCGGCGAACGGCACGGTCGGCAGCGCATCTTTCAGCCAGATGGCGATCTGCGGACCGAGAACCGCCGAGACGATACCGCCGACGAGGATCCAGGAAATCGCCTTCGGCTTGTAAAAGGAAGGCGAAACGTCGGCGGCGGCGAAGCGGATCTTCTGGTTGAAGCCGCTGGCGATGCCGATCAGCATGAGCGCCAGGGCGAACAGCCAGAAGCTTTGCCGCATCAGGGCAATGGCGGCCAGCGTGCCGCCGCATCCGCCGAGCACGGCGCCGGCCATGAAGCTGTATTTGCGGCCGATCATGCGCGACAGGATGGCGATCAGCGCCGCGCCGCAGGCTGTGCCGAGATTGAAACCGGTCACAGGCAGGGTGGCGAACGACTTGTCGTCGGCAAGAAGCTGATAGCCGGCAAGACCGCCGAGCGATATGGAAACGGGAGCAACAGAGCCCTGGATCGCCTGGGCCACTGCGAGCGCGGCGACCTTGCGCTTGGCCAGCCGCAGTTGTTCTTCAATCCCCTGCGTGGCCGCCATGTTCATCTGCGTTTGCTCTCCCGGAGCGCTCGGCGTGCGGCTTACCTGCCGCCGTCCCTGACCTTCTTGGCAAAGCGGTCGAGCACCGCATTGACCAGCTTCGGTTCATCGTCCTCGAAGAACGCCTGGGCGATCTCCATGTATTCGGTGACGATGACGGCGACGGGAACGTCCTTGCGCTCCAGCAGTTCGAAGGCGCCGGCTCTCAGGATGGCTCGCACCGTCGTATCGAGACGCGACAGCGGCCAGTCTTCCTGCAGGCAGGAACGGATCATCGGATCGAGCTTGCGCTGGTCGCGCACGACACCGGCGACGATCGAGCGGAACCATGCGGCATCCGCCTTCAGGTAGGTCTCGCCGTCCAGCTCCTGGCCGAGCCGATAGGTCTCGTATTCGCTGACCACGTCGAGGACGCCGGTCCCGCCGATGTCCATCTGGTAGAGCGCCTGCACGGCCGCGAGCCGCGCCGCGCCGCGCTGGTTTGCCGGTTTGACCGGTCTTTCGTTTTCAGCTTCAGGCATTCTTATGCACCAAGTTTTTCCTTCAGCGCGATCATGGTCAGCGCCGCACGGGCGGCAAACCCGCCCTTGTCCTTATCGCTGCGACGCGCACGCGCCCAGGCCTGTTCTTCATTCTCGACCGTCAGGATGCCGTTGCCGATGGCCAGCGATTCCGAAACGGCGAGGTCCATCAGCGCCCGCGAGGATTCATTTGCGACGATGTCGAAATGATAGGTCTCGCCGCGAATGACCATGCCGAGCGCCACGTAGCCGTCATAGACGACGGCGCCGCTGTCGGCAGCGTCGAGCGCGAAGGCGATCGCCGCCGGGATTTCCAGGGCACCCGGAACGGTCACGATGTCATAGGTGGCGCCGGCCTCTTCAAGGGCCGTCTTCGCACCGTCGAGCAAGGCGTCCGCCATGTCGTCGTAAAAGCGCGCTTCGATAATAAGGAGATGCGGCGTGGGCTCGGACATGATGGACCTTCCGTTCTTCGACGACTATAGGCGGCTGACTGTGAGGCGCCGGTCAAACCATGCCGACGGGCAATTGGCAAGTCTTTTTCTTGACCGCCCCGCCGGGCGTCGCGATCCGAGAGGATGAAGCAAGACGCCCACTTGCGAAGAGGCAGGACATTCCGGTGCATTCGCCGTTGGCCAATCGACACATAAAGCGCCTTCAGCAGACCGCCCGCAACGCGCGAAACATGGCGTTTCCGTGGCGGATTTCATGAACAATATTTAATAGATTTCAGAACGTTAGGAGCATTGAAGTGGGTTTTTACTGCTCCATTTCTTCATCTGTAACACGACGGAACTTCTTTTCACCCCACCCGGTTCCGCCTGATTTTGACAGGAGACCTATCATGAACCGTATTGCCAAAATGCCCGTCATCATTCTTCTTTCCGCATTGCCGCTGGCCGGCGTTGCGAGCGCTGCGACCATGTCCATGGAAAGCCCTTCGAGCCTCGACGCAACCGTCAGGACGCTCGGCCCCAGCCAGTTCAACGTCGTCACGCTTGGTTCGCTCGACACCGGTGACGCCGCCAAGACCGCCTTCCAGGACAATGCCTCGGCCCATGCCGGCGAGGTGGCCATGCTCCACCGGTCGGTGGAAGCCAACCGGTCGCTGGACCGTGCGCTGAAGTCCCAGAACGTCAACATCGATGACATTGCCGGCGCGCAAAAGGCCGCCGACGGCACCGTAACCTTCTATCTCAGATAGTTGGACCCCGCACCCGAGGGTGCACATAAACGCATAAGCGTTCCTTTCGGAGACCCCTGCATTCCTCGGAATGCGGGGGTTTTCGCGTGCGGAATGCGCTATTTGAACTCCGCCAGCCGAGCCGCGTAGCGGGCCATCGTATCGACCTCGAAATTGACCTCGTCACCCGCCTTGCGCTCGCCCCAGGTGGTGACCTCCAGGGTGTGGCGGATCAAAAGCACGTCGAAGTCCGTGCCGTCGACCTTGTTGACCGTCAGCGAGGTGCCGTCGAGCGCGATCGAACCCTTCGGAGCGACGAAACGGGCGAGCCCCTGCGGCGCACGCAGACGGAAGCGGACGGCGTCGCCTTCCGGTTCGATCGACAAAATCTTCGCGCGCCCGTCGACGTGACCGGAAACGATGTGGCCGCCGAGTTCGTCGCCGATCTTCAGCGAGCGTTCGAGATTGATCTTCGTGCCCTCGCCCCAGCCGGCGATGGTGGTCAGCCGCAGCGCTTCCTCCCACGCCTCGACCTCGAACCAGCGGTCGTTCGATCCGTCTTCGGGCAGGCGGGTCACCGTCAGGCAGACGCCGGAATGGGCAATCGACGCGCCCATGTCGATGGTCTTCGGGTCGTAATTGGTGGCAACCCGCAACTTCACGCCTTCGTTCATCGGTGTTGCGGAAACGACGGTGCCGATATCGGTGACAATTCCGGTGAACATTCAGGCGACCCTTTCATAGACGCGCCGCAGGTCGGCGCCGACATGGCCCGTCTTCACGAGACGGAAATCGTCCGGCATATGGGACGGATCGAGCGGCGCGGCAATACCGTCCTCTCCGATCTCTGCCGGCCCGGAATAGAGAATGGCGCAGTCGACGAGGTTTGCTGCCAGAAACCGTTCGGCGGTCTTCGCGCCACCCTCCAGCAGGATCGAGGAAATGCCGCGCGAGGCAAGCGCCTCCAGGAGCGCCAGCGGATCGTCCGGCGTGCAGGACACCACCTCGACCCCGGCCTCGGCGAGTGCGGCCCTGCGTGCCTCGAACTCCGGAAAATCCTCGCTGCCGGCGACGGCGATGACCGGGACGCGGCGAGCCGACTGGACCAGCCTGGAGCCGAGCGGCAGGTCGAGCCTGCGGTCGATGACGATGCGTTGCGGCGAGCGGTCTTCCCAGCCCGGCAGGCGGCAGGTCAGCTCCGGATCGTCGGCAAGCGCAGTGCCGATGCCGATCATGATGGCATCGCATTTTGCCCGCAGACGATGGACCTCGGCGCGCGCCTTGTCACCGGTGATCGCCACCTGCCCGGCGCCGTGCCGGCCGATCTTGCCGTCGGCGGAAATCGCCATCTTGAGAATCACTTGCGGGCGCCGCTTCAACTGCCGCGACAGGTAGCCGGAAAGGTCCCGCTCCCCTTCCCGCTCCAGGAGGCCCGTCTCGACCTTGATGCCGGCCTCCTCCAGCCGCTTCAGGCCGCGGCCGGACACCCGCGCGTCCGGATCAGCGACGGCGACAACGACGCGGACGATGCCGGCAACCACCAGCGCATCCGCGCAAGGGGGCGTGCGACCGTGATGGGAACAGGGTTCAAGGGTCACGTACGCGGTCGCGCCCCGCGCCGCCTCACCGGCAATGTCCAGCGCCTGCGTCTCGGCATGCGGTCGGCCGCCACGCGCGGTCACCGCACGCGCGCCGATTCTGCCATCCTTGACGATGATGCAGCCGACGGAGGGGTTCGAACCGGTCAGGCCCTGGTGGCGGCGTCCGATGCTGAGCGCCGCAGCCATGAACCGCCTGTCGTCCGGCGTGAAGCCCATGGGCTCAATCCAATGCGTGATCGCGGCCGATCTTGGCGTTGATCTCTTCAATCACCTTCTCGAAGTCTTCCGCATGCGAGAAATCGCGATAGACCGACGCGTAACGCACGAAGGCGACGTCATCGAGCGCCTTCAGCGATTCCAATACCTGCAGGCCGATCTGCTCGGACGGGATCTCGACCTCGCCGGAGCTTTCCAGCCGCCGGACGATGCCGGAAACGGCGCGCTCGATCCTCTCCTCGTCGACCGGGCGCTTGCGCAGCGCGATCTCGAAGGAGCGGACCAGCTTGGAACGGTCGAACGGCACCTTGCGGCCGGTCTTCTTCAAAACCGTCAGTTCACGCAGCTGGACGCGCTCGAACGTGGTGAAGCGTCCGGCGCAATCCGGGCATATGCGCCGGCGGCGGATGGCCGTGCCATCCTCCGCCGGACGGGAGTCCTTGACTTGCGTGTCGAGCGATCCGCAGAAGGGACAGCGCATCCTCGCTCCTTACATGTAGGGGTACATCGGGAAGCGGTCGGTCAGGCTGACCACCTTGCCGCGCACCGCTTCCTCGACGGCGGCATTGCCCTCGTCCGAATTGGCGACCTTGAGGCCATCGAGCACTTCGATGATCAGGTTACCGATTTCCTTGAACTCGGCTTCCTTGAAGCCGCGCGTCGTGCCGGCCGGCGCGCCGAGGCGAATACCGGAGGTAACGAAGGGCTTTTCGGGGTCGAAGGGAATGCCGTTCTTGTTGCAGGTGATGTATGCGCGGCCAAGGGCTGCTTCGGCGCGCTTGCCGGTCGCGTTCTTCTTGCGCAGGTCGACCAGCATCAGGTGGTTGTCCGTGCCGCCGGAGACTACATCGACGCCGCCTGCGATCAGGGTGTCGGATAGCGTCTTGGCGTTCTTGACGACCTGTGCGGCATAGTCCTTGAATTCCGGCTGCAGCGCTTCGCCGAAGGCGACGGCCTTGGCGGCGATGACGTGCATCAGCGGGCCGCCCTGCAGGCCGGGGAATACGGCCGAGTTAACCTTCTTGGCGATCGTCTCGTCGTTTGTCAGGATCATGCCGCCACGCGGGCCGCGGAGCGACTTGTGCGTCGTGGTGGTGGCGACGTGGCAATGCGGGAACGGCGACGGATGGACGCCACCGGCGACGAGGCCGGCGATGTGCGCCATGTCGACCATCAGGTAGGCGCCGACCGAATCGGCGATCTCGCGGAAGCGCTTCCAGTCCCAGATGCGGGAATAGGCGGTGCCGCCGGCAATGATGAGCTTCGGCTTGTTTGCCTTGGCCTTGGCTTCGACTTCGTCCATGTCGAGCAGGTTGTCGCCTTCACGCACGCCGTAGGAAACGACGTTGAACCACTTGCCGGACATGTTGACCGGCGAACCGTGTGTCAGGTGACCACCGGAGTTGAGGTCGAGGCCCATGAAGGTGTCGCCGGGCTGCAGCAGCGCCAGGAACACGGCCTGGTTCATCTGCGAGCCGGAGTTCGGCTGGACGTTGGCGTATTCGACGCCGAAAAGCTTCTTGGCGCGCTCGATCGCCAGCTCCTCGGCAATGTCGACGAACTGGCAGCCGCCGTAATAGCGCTTGCCCGGATACCCTTCGGCATATTTGTTGGTCATGATCGAGCCCTGCGCTTCCAGGACGGCGCGCGAGACAATGTTCTCGGAGGCGATCAGTTCGATCTCGTGACGCTGGCGGCCCAGCTCCTTCTCGATCGCGCCAAAGATATCCGGATCGGTTTCGGCAAGCGTGCGGGTGAAGAAGGCGTCTGATGCGGTCATCGTGGGTGGCTCCTGCTGTGGCCTGAAACTGAAGTAGGCGAATGGCGTATTACCGCCCGGACCGGGCAAGAGCAATACAGGGCGTGATATTTGCGCATCAATCCGCAGCGCATGCGCCCGTTTGCGTCACCCGCCCGCCCCGCATGCGTCTAAACGCACCCGGCAAGAGCGCTCCACACCCTTGACTGACAACGCAAAACCTCAAATATGCGCGCGAGCTACGATGAGGGCATGAATTTGATCGAGACTGCCACAGCATCGCCCAAGGTCGTCGAAATCTTCTATTTCGATGCCGGCGGCGGCCATCGCAACGCAATGACGGCGCTCAGCCGCCTGATTGCCGACAGGCACCCCGACTGGACCGTCATCCCCGTGGATCTGCAAAAGCAGCTCGAACCGATCGACCCGGTCCACCGGCTGACGCGGGCGGTGACCGGATCGCTGTCGAAGCTCCTGACCCCGGTCGCGCCACGCATCTCCATGGAGCCCTGGCAGGCGCAGGACATCTACAACAACGCGCTGAAACGCGGCGCCACCCGCGGCATGGGCACGATCCTGCCGGTCCTTCAGGCCTTCATCCGCCGGCAATCGGCCGACATCGAGCGGCTGCTGGCGGCGCGCTGGAGCGATCCCCACACTCCCCGCCCCGATCTCGTCGTTTCCGTCATTCCCAATTTCAACCGGGTGATGTTCGCAGCGCTGCGCAAGGTCCACGGGCATGTGCCCTATGTGACCGTGATCACCGACATGGTTGACTGCCCGCCGCATTTCTGGATGGAAGACCAGGACCAGATCATGGTCTGCGGCACGAAGAAGGCCTTCGAGCAGGCCGTCTCGACGGGTTATTACGCCAAAGACCGGATCCACCTTGTCTCCGGCATGATCCTCAAGCACTCCTTCTACGCGCCCTCCCAGGACAACGGGCTGTCGCGCCAGTCGCTGGGCCTCGATCCCGACCTGCCGACGGCCCTCATCATGTTCGGCGGCAACGGTTCGTCGAAGGCGACGGAGGCGATCCTCGAGCAGTTCTCGCAATCGAAGCGAAAGATCCAGGCGATCGTGCTCTGCGGCAAGAACGGCAAGCTCCTGGAAGCGCTCGCCGACCGGCCCCGCTGCCATGCCGTGGGCTTTGTCTCCAACGTCGCCGACTACATGCGGCTTGCGGACTTCTTCATCGGCAAGCCCGGCCCCGGCAGCATCAGCGAGGCCGTTCATATGGGCCTGCCGGTGATCGTCGAGAAGAACACCCACACGATGCCGCAGGAAAAGCCCAATCCGGACTGGGTGGACGAAAACCGACTCGGGATCGTCGTCAGCAGCTTCCGGCGCGGCATCACCGAGGCGACCGAACGGCTGCTCGACAATCTCGACAGCTACAGGGCCAATATCCGCACCAACATTCCCGAGAACCGCGCGGTTTTCGAGATCGTCGACATTCTGGCCGCAACGCTTGCAGATGCGGAGAAGAAGGCCGACGCGCTGCCCTCCTGATCCTTTTTCACCGTAACGCAAAAAAGGCAGGCTCCTCGCGGAAACCTGCCTTTTTGAACTTCAGGTCTTCCCGGAGACCGCAGCCTTACTGCTGCGGCACCTGGTCGTCCTCGACCGAACCGGAGATCTGCTCAATGCCGGAGGTCGTGTTGAGCGCCAGCTCGTTGGCGCCGTCCATCTTGTAGATGTCGTCGCGGAACTGCACGACGCGGTCCTTGGCGGACCATGCGGTGATGTAGACGAAATGGACCGGCACTTCCTGGGTCAGCTCGATCGGATTGTTCTGGCGGCTCTGGATGACCGCCTCGATCTGCTGGCGGGACCAGCCGGGCGTGTCGCGCAACAACCAGGTGATGAGGTCGCGCACGTTCTGAACACGCACACAGCCGGAGGATTCGAAGCGCATCAGCTTGTTGAACAGGCCCTGCTGCGGCGTGTCGTGCATGTAGACGGAATACTGATTGTGAAAGTTGATCTTCGTCGAGGCCATGGCGTTGTTGGCGCCCGGGTCCTGGCGGAACATCAGGTTCGGGGCCTTCTCGGCGTTCCAGTCGACGGTCGACGGATCGACTTCCGTACCCTTGGCGTCGAACAGACGGATGTTGTTCTTCGTCAGATATTCCGGATCCTTACGCATCAGCGGCATGATGTCCTTCTGGATGATCGAGCGCGGCGACGTCCAGTAGGGGTTGAGGATCACTTCGTAGATCTTGGAATCGAGGATCGGCGTCGGGCGGCTGATGCGGCCGACGATCGCCGTGTTGCGGAGCGCCACCCGATCGTTCTCAACGGCTTCAATATAGGCGGCCGGAATGTTGACCATGACGTAGCGCTGACCGAGATCCGGCGACATCTCCTGAAGGCGCTTCAGGTTGGTATTGAGCTGCGCCAGACGGACATCGGCGGTGATGTTCATGGCCTTCAGCGTGTATTCGCCGAGAACGCCGTCTTCCGGCAGGCCGTGGCGGCCCTGGAAGCGCTTCACCGCGCCGTCGACGTAGCTGTCATAGGCGTCGGAAACGCCTGCCGACTGCGGCAGGTCGCCGGCAACGATCAGGCGCTGGCGCAGGTTGCGCACCGTAGGATCGACCGAGCCGAGACGCAGCTTCTGGCTGCCGTCGACCATCGGCCAGCCCCCATTGGCGACGATCATCTGGTAATCGGAAATCGCCTGGCTGATATTGGAGACCGCGGACGGGCCCAGCACTGGATTGTTGGAGACGACCGCAACGGCCTGACGCGACGAGTTGCCGTCGAACTGGTCGTCCCAGTTGCCGCGCTCCGGGGCGTTGATCAGACTGTCGAGCACCGACTGGGCATTGGCGCGGCCGGTCGCTGCCAGCGCGCCGATGCTTGCGGCAGTGCCGAGGAACGCGCGGCGGGAGAACGGATTGGAATTTTTTCTCGACATCAGATGAGGCTCTTCAATTCATTCGCGTTTGGCTGTTCGGTCGTACCGCCGCGAGAGGCTCGCGAAGCGGATTTTCATGCGCATTTTCTACCCCGACGGGCGGCGAATGGCCACCCTTATCCGGAAATAAGCGACGAATGCATTTCGTCAATTTCGCGTGGGGAAATTTCGCTCGCTGTTTCACACGGCAATATGGCCGTTTCGTGTCTGCCTGCGGGCATGCCCAGTCGGGCGAAGCGCCAAAAACGCGAAAAGCCGGGGTGTCCCCCGGCTTTCATCAAAGGCCTGCCGACAGCAGATTACATGCGGTAGGCAATCGAGTCGTTCCAGAAGCGGTCGAGGCGCTGCAGCAGACGGTTCATCTGGCCGAATTCGTCTTCGCCGATGCCGCCGACCTTCTGGATCGAGCCGATATGGCGTTCGTAGAGCTTTCCGACCACTTCGGCGATCTCCTGGCCCTTGTCGGTCAGGCTGATGCGGACCGAACGACGGTCGACACGCGAGCGCTGGTGGTTGATGAAGCCGAGGTCGACCAGCTTTTTGACGTTATAGGAGACGTTCGAGCCGAGGTAGTAGCCCCGCGAGCGCAGCTCGCCGGCGGTCAGTTCGGAGTTGCCGATGTTGAAGAGCAGCAGCGCCTGAACGGCGTTGACATCACTGCGGCCCTGGCGGTCGAACTCGTCCTTGATGACGTCGAGGAGACGGCGGTGTAGCCGCTCGACCAGGTGCAGGGATTCCATGTAGAGGTCGCGGATCGCGTCTTCGGCATTGGCATCGGTCTGGCCGACAGATTTGGTCTGAAGATTGGTGTTCATGATACTGCCTCACTGTTTTGTTTGGCGGTGTCTGGTTCTTCCCGCCTTGAGTGAGACCCTATCGAATACACATAAAATTCTACTTAAAACGCAGGCTTAACAGGCTGTTACCAAAAGCCGAGTGCGTTTCAGGGTGAATCAACCGTTACATCCCGACCATGCTTGTCCTGCTCGCGCCAGATCAGGAAACGGAAGAGACAGTAGACCACGACGACGGTGGCGTGCATCGGGAAAATGACCCAGTTCGAGCCAAAAGACGACGCCCAGAGACTGTACATCAGCATCTGCGTGCTGGCGGCCAGCACCCAGACCACGACGCCCCACGACACATTCACCCACAGCCCCAGAGAGGCGATCGGAAACAGCACGGCGAGCGCGCTTGCCGCCGTGCGCCACGGCACGGACAGGAGATCGAAGCGCCCGCGACCATCGAGCGAAAAGCCGACGAGCATGGCCCAATACTGCAGGCCGAACCAGAAGCATGCGACCGCGATCAATCTCAGGAAGAGAAGGAAGAGTCGCTCCGTGAGCGTCGGCTGCGCCTTGGCGTGAGAATCAGAGTACATGGCCGAACGATAATGGATAATGCGGCATCATGCCTATTGCCTCCCCTTCCCCCTGCGGTTCTTTTCTGGTTTTGCCCGTGATAATGAACCGACACACTATAGCAGAACGGACGGAACAAGATGACGGACAAGACCCATATCGTCGATGAGATCACCGGCCACCGCCGCATGCGGCGCAACCGCAAGGCGGACTGGACGCGCCGCCTGGTGCAGGAGAACCGGCTGACGGTCGACGACCTGATCTGGCCGATCTTCCTCGTTCCCGGAACCAACATCTCCGAGCCGATCCCGGCCATGCCCGGTGTGAACCGCATGAGCGTCGATGTCGCCGTCGAAGCGGTTAAGGAAGCCGCCGATCTCGGCATTCCGGCCGTCGCCACCTTCCCAAACATCGAAATGGACCTGCGCGACCAGACCGGATCGAACATCCTCGACGCCAACAACCTCCTGAACCAGGCGACGGCTGCCTTCAAGAAGCACGTGCCCAACATCGGGGTGATCACCGACGTGGCGCTCGATCCGTTCACCAGCCACGGTCATGACGGCATCCTGCGCGGCAACGAGATCGTCAACGACGAGACGGTGGACCTCGTCGCCCGCGCTGCCGTGATGCAGGCCGATGCCGGCTCGGACATCATCGCGCCTTCCGAAATGATGGACGGGCGCATCGGCGCCATTCGCCGCGCACTCGACGCGGCCGGGCACCAGAATGTCGGCATCATGTCCTATGCGACGAAATTCGCCTCGGGCTGCTACGGCCCGTACCGCGAGGCGATCTCGACCGGCGGCCTGCTGAAGGGTGACAAGAAGAGCTACTACATCGATCCGGCCAACGGCACCGAGGCGATCCGCGACGCCGCGCTCGACGTCGAGGAAGGCGCCGACATGCTGATGGTCAAGCCGGGGCTCCCCTATCTCGATATCTGCTGGCGCATGAAGGAGGCATTCGGCCTGCCGGTCTTCGCCTATCAGGTTTCGGGCGAGTATTCGATGATCAAGGCGGCCGCCGCCAATGGCTGGATCGACGGCGAGCGCATGATGCTGGAGACGCTGCTCTGCTTCAAGCGCGCCGGCTGCGACGGGATATTGTCCTATTTCTCGGTCGAGGTAGCAAAAATCCTGGCGAAGGGATAGCGGAGCCCGCCGAGGAACTTGCAGTTGCCCGGCATCGTTCCCAAATAGAGGCGAGAACGATAGTCCGGAGACGAAAATGGCACTGCCCGAAGTTCAACCCTATGGCCCGCGCGACGAATGGCAAGCCTATAGCGGCATCTTGAGCCGCCGCGTGCTTGCCTTCCTGCTCGACTACCTGATCGTTCTGCTGCTGTGCATTCCGGCAGCGGTGATCGTCGCCTTCATCGGCGTCGTGACGCTCGGTCTTGGCTTTCTCCTGTATCCGGTGCTGTTCTTCCTGGTTGCCGGTCTCTATTTCGGCATGACGCTGTCAGGCCCGTCGCAGGCTTCCCTCGGCATGCGGGCGATGAACACCCGCATGGTCCGCCTTGACGGTCGCCGGATCGATTTCCTGACGGCCCTGGTACACCTCGTGCTGTTCTGGATCTTCAACTCGGTGCTGACGCCGCTGATCCTGCTGGCCGGTCTCTTCACCGAGCGTGGCCGCCTGCTGCACGACCTGCTGCTCGGAACCGTCGTCATGCGCACCGACTGACGAAAAGATACCAACCTGCCTCCCAAGCCGAAGCCGCCCGATCACAATCGGACGGCTTTCGTCATTTTTGAAAAAGAATTTTCCGTTTGCCGCGCCGGTGGAAACGGATAGTCTGTCCCGGCTCGTGCCCTGACATTAAATATCTCTGCAGATACCGGGGCATTCATATTCGGCATCAGGACACCGTACGGGGACTTTGGCGGAAGGCTTGAATGGCTGATTTTCATATTGTCGTTACGTTTCTCATCATTGCTGCCACCATTCTTGCATTTGCCTCGGACCGCTTTTCCATCGAAGCGGTGTCGCTCGGCACGCTTGCGGCACTGCTGATCACCTTCGGGCTCTTCCCGATGCCGCTCGACGGCGGCGGCACCTTCAGCGTCAACGCCCTGCTCGAAGGCTTCGGCAATCCGGCGCTTGCGACGGTCATCGCGCTCCTGATCATCGGCCAGGGGCTCTTTGCCACCGACGCGCTGGAGGCCCCTGCCCGCTTCCTCGGCCAGCTCGGCGGCAACAAGCCGTGGCGAACGGTCATCATCATTCTCTGCGTCACCGGCTTCACCAGCGCCTTCCTCAACAACACGCCGGTGGTGGTGATCTTCATTCCAATCCTCGCCTTCATTGCCGCAAAACAGAAGGTGCCGTCGGCCAAGGTCTTCATGCCGCTGTCCTTCATCACCATTCTCGGCGGCATGACGACACTGATCGGCTCGTCGACAAACATGATCGCCGCCGGCATCGCCTCGAAATACCATGTCGACATCCGCATGTTCGACATGAGCCCGATCGGGCTCATCCTGGCACTGGTCGGCTCGATCTATGTGCTTTTCCTTCTGCCGAAACTCCTGAAGGAGCGGCCGTCGCAATCGACGCAGCAGACGATGAGCGGCGCGCAGTTCCTCGGCGAAATCGTCATCACCAGCGGCCATCGCTTTGCTGGCATGCAGTCCAAGGCCGGTTTCTTTCCGGACATCAAGAACCTGACGCCGCGCCTTCTGCTTCGCCGCGACGTGCCGATCCTGCCGCCCTATGACGGCGTCATCCTCGAGCCCGGCGACAAGCTGATCGTCACCGGCACACGCAAGGCCTTCATGGAAGCGATCGCCAAGGGCGAGAAGGGCCCGGCGCTCGAACACTCCAATGCTCCGGGCGAAACGCTTGCCGATCCGGCACCGCCTGCCGCCGACTACCATCTGGTGGAAGCGGTGATCGCACCCGGCTCGCGCTTCGAGGGCCGCACCATCCAGCTCTCCGGCCTGCAGCCGCAGTTCGGGGTGGCCGTCTTCGGCGTTCAGCGCAAGAGCCGCATGGCACGAACGGCGCTGTCCGAAGTCCGTCTCGAGGCCGGCGACACGCTGCTGCTCGGCGGGCCGCTGGAAGCCATCGAATCCATGCGCGGCAACCACGACATCCTGCTGCTGGAACATTCGGCCGAAGCCGTACCGCAGCGGCAGAAGGCGATCCTCGCCGCGCTGATCTTCGCCGGCATCGTCTTGCTGTCAGCCTTCGACGTGTCGCCGATCGTCGTCAACGCCATTGCCGGCGCCGTCCTGATGATCGCCACGGGCTGCCTGACCATCAATCAGGCGAGCCGCGCCTTCGACAAGCAGATATTTCTTCTGATCGGCACATCCATCGCCATGGCGACGGCGCTGGAATCAACCGGCGGCGCACACCTGATCGCCACCGAAACCGTGTCGTTGATGGACGGTGCGCCGCCGTCGGTCATCCTCTCGGTCCTGTTCCTGCTGATGGCGGTGATGACAAACGTCCTGTCCAACAATGCGGTCGCAGCGCTGTTCATGCCGATTGCGCTCGACATCGCAAACAAGGTCGGCGTTTCGCGCGAAGCCTTTGCGATGGCTGTTATTTTTGCCGCCAACTGCTCGTTTGCCACACCCATCGGCTATCAGACGAACCTGCTCGTCATGGGCCCGGGCCACTACAGTTTCGCGGAATTCATCAAGGCCGGCACGCCGCTCGTCGTCATCATTTGGTTGACGTTTTCAATAGTTGCGCCATGGTATTATGGTTTCTGATCTTCGAAACCAAGGATCCGCAAGCCTCAGATGAACACACGAGTCGCGACCTCCCCGCAGTTCTACCTGACAGCGCCAGCCTCATGCCCCTATCTTCCGCGCGAAATGGAGCGCAAGGTCTTCACGCATCTCGTCGGCCCGCGTGCCTCCGAGCTCAATGACCTTCTCACGCAGGGTGGCTTCCGCCGGTCGCAGAACATCGCCTATCGTCCGGCCTGCGAGACCTGCCGGGCCTGCGTTTCCGTGCGCATCCTCGCCGACGAGTTCAAGCCGACACGCTCGATGAAGCGCATCCTAGCGGCGAACAAGGACGTGGTCGCGACCGAACTGCCGCCGCAGCCGACCCCCGAGCAATACTCGCTCTTCCGCCGCTATCTTGACGATCGCCACCAGAAGGGCGGGATGTCGGACATGTCCTCGCTCGACTATGCGATCATGGTCGAGGACACGCATGTGACGACGCGGCTGATCGAGTACCGCATCCGCGAGCCCGGCGACGGGCTGGGCGGCGAGAAGAAGGGCGAACTGATCGCGGCAGCCCTGACCGACGTCATGTGCGACGGCCTGTCGATGGTCTATTCCTTCTTCAATCCGGAACTGGAGCGTCGTTCGCTCGGCTCGCTGATGATCCTCGACCATATCCGCCGCACCAAGGCGATGGGCCTGCCGCATGTCTATCTCGGCTACTGGGTCAACGGCTCGAAGAAGATGCACTACAAGACCCGCTTCCAGCCGCAGGAACACCTGATGCCCAGAGGCTGGCAGCGGTTCGTACCGGATGCCGAACAGGAATTCGACGATAGCCAGGAGTAAGGCGAAGGCCGCTATTCAATATCTCAGCGGCCGTCCCTCAACGTCTTCAGAACTTGCCTGACCTTGGGAAGCCCTTCGGCACGAGCCGTCCGGCGGTGGCGCGGTCGCCGAGCCATTCGGTGAGCTCCTCGCGCTTGCGCACGAAGGTGCGGCCGGCGCTGTCGTCCCAGGTCAGCCCCTCCTCCATCGCAAAGCAACGGACATCGGACACGCCGCCATCCTTGTAGCGCTGCAGGCGTACGCCCTTGCCGCGCGCCATTTCCGGCACCTGCACCAGCGGGAAGACCAGCATCTTGCGGTTCTCGCCGACGACGGCGACGTGGTCGCCCTTGACGTCCACGGCAAGTCGCGTTTCGTCCGGCAGCGACACGTTCATGATCTGCTTGCCCTTGCGGGTATTGGCGATCATGTCGCTTTCGGCGACGACGAAACCATTGCCGGCCGTCGAGACCATCAGCCGCTTGCGCTCCGGATCATGGACAAACGCGGTCAGCATGTCGTGCCCGGCCTCCATATCCACCATCAGGCGCAAGGGCTCGCCGTGGCCGCGGCCTCCCGGCAGCTTGTCGGCGCCGAGCGTATAGGCCTTGCCGCCGGTGGTAATCACGAGAATCTTGTCGGTCGTCTGGGCGTTGAAGAACACGCCCATCTTGTCGCCTTCCTTGAAGGTCAACGACGAGACGTCGGACATGTGGCCCTTCAGCGCGCGGATCCAGCCCTTTTCCGAGATGACGACGGTGATCGGTTCCTTCTCGATCATCGCCTGGTGGATGGCCTCGTCATCGGCCTCCGGGGCGTCGGCAAACTGGGTGCGGCGGCGGCCGAGCGGGGTCGCCTTGGCATAGGTCTTCTTGACCTCGCCGATCTCCCAGGCAACCGTCTGCCACTGCTTTTCTTCCGATCCGAGCAGAGCTTCGATGCCGGCCTTTTCCAGCGACAGCTCGTCGTGTTCCTTGCGGATCTCGAATTCCTCGAGCTTGCGCAGGGAGCGCAGCCGCATGTTGAGGATGGCTTCGGCCTGGATGTCGGTGATGGAGAAGCGCTCCATCATCACCTGCTTGGGCTCGTCCTCCTCGCGGATGATACGGATCACCTCGTCGATGTTGAGGTAGGCGACCAGCAGGCCGCCGAGAATTTCCAACCGGCGCTCGATGGCGGCAAGACGGAAGCGCGAGCGGCGGATGAGCACGTCGCGGCGATGCGCCAGCCATTCCAGCAGCACCTCGTTCAGCGCCATCACCTTGGGCACCTTGCCCATCGACAGCACGTTCATGTTGAGCGAGATGCGGCTTTCGAGATCGGTCAGCTTGAACAGCGACTCCATCAAGAGCACGGGATCGACGGTGCGGCTCTTCGGCACCAGCACGATGCGCACGTCCTCGGCCGATTCGTCGCGAATGTCTTCCAGAAGCGGCAGCTTGCGCGCGATCAAGAGTTCGGCGACCTTCTCGATCAGGCGCGACTTCTGCACCTGATAGGGAATTTCGGTGACGATGATCTGGAAACCGCCGCGGCCGAGATCCTCCGTTTCCCACTTGGCGCGGACGCGAAAGCCGCCGCGGCCGGTCTTGTAGGATTCGATGATGCTCTCTCGGCTCTCAATGATAATGCCGCCGGTCGGCAGGTCCGGGCCGGGCATGAACTCGATCAGCTTCTCGATCGTGGCGTCCGGATGCTTGATGAGGTGCAGTGCCGCGTCGCAGATTTCGTGCGCGTTGTGCGGCGGGATCGAGGTCGCCATGCCGACGGCGATGCCAGACGCACCGTTCGCGAGCAGGTTCGGGAAGGCGCCCGGCAGGACGACCGGCTCCTCGTCTTCCTCGTTGTAGGTCGGGCGCAGGTCGACGGCATCCTCGTTGATGCCTTGCAGCAGGAGCGCCGCGACTTCCGTCATGCGCGCTTCTGTATAGCGCATGGCGGCCGCGCCATCGCCGTCGATATTGCCGAAGTTGCCCTGGCCGTCGACGAGCGGATAGCGGATGGCGAAATCCTGCGACAGTCGCACCAGCGCATCGTAGATCGAGGCGTCGCCATGCGGGTGGAACTTACCCATGACGTCGCCGACGATGCGGGCGCACTTCTTGTAGGCCGAATTGGGCCGAACGCCCATTTCGCTCATCGCATGGACGATGCGGCGGTGGACCGGCTTCAGGCCGTCGCGCACGTCCGGAAGCGCCCGGTGCATGATGGTCGACAACGCGTAAGCGAGGTAGCGCTCCTCGAGCGCCGCCTTCAGATCGACCGGCTGAATGTGATCGCCGCCGTCACCCGGCGGTACAAGCGATTTCCCCATGTTTCCTGACTATCCGGGATCGGCAGCGGGAGCAAGAAAGGTGACGCAATCCCCTGTGGATTAAGGCGTTCGGCATTCCGGCCCGGTTTTGGCGCCGCTTAAGGCTTCGTTAAACCCGCCCGCCGACGTCTCGCTCGCCGCTATTGCGCCGTATTCGTTGGTGACATACTGGTTTGCATCTGATCGCGTATAGCGGAGATGACGCGACGGGCAATACTGTACCCGTACACCATTCTATTCTGGGGGTTTCATGTTCCATTACAGAAAAACAAGACTGCTCCTGGCCGGCGTTGCTTTCGCGGCCATGAGCTCGTCCGCCTTAGCGGTCGACGGCAACAAGCTCTTCGATCACCTGAGCAAGAGCTACGAGGCCCAGGGCGGCCTGACCCTGAAGGCACAGGACGTGTCGACCAGCGGGTCGAACGTGACGCTGTCCGGCGTCAGCATCACCGTACCCGGCGAAGCCAAGGAAATTCCGCTCGGCAAGATCGAGCTCACGGATGTCGAGGAAGCCGGCGACGGCGGCTACACGATCGGCAAGGCGACATTCGACAATGTCGACTTCAGCGACGACAAGTCCTCGTTCAAGGCGCGCGATATCGAGGTTTCGTACATCACCATACCGGCCGAGGCCAGCCAGAACCCGACCAGCCTGTCGGACATGCTGCTCTATCGCAACATCCATGTGGGCCCGATCACCGCCGAGGACAAAGGCGCGAAGGTCTTCTCCATGGACGGCATGGACATGAACCTTGGCGTCGACAGCGACAACAGCACGCTGACCTTCGACTACACCGGCAATGGCGTGTTCATCGACATGTCGAACGTCAAGGACATGGATCCCAAGGCGCGCGACAAGATGCAGGCGCTCGATCTCATGCAGGTCACCGGGACGTTCTCGGGCAACGGCAGCTGGAACTCGGCGAGCGGCATGCTCGACATGCAGTCGATGGCCTACGACTTCGACAAGGTCGGCAAGCTCGATATCGGCCTGTCGATTTCCGGCTACACGCTGGAATTCGTCAGAGCCCTGCAGGAAGCCACCAAGACTGCCCAGGCCGGCGGCAACACGCCGGAATCCCAACAGGCTGCCGGCATGGCCATGCTCGGCCTGATGCAGCAGCTGAGCTTCGTTGGCGCGACGATCCGCTTCGACGATCACTCGATCACCAAGCGGGCGCTGGACGTCGCCGGCAAGGAACAGGGCATGTCGGGCGAGCAGATGGGGCAGATGCTCAAGGCCATGGTGCCGATCGGCATGGCGCAGCTGCAGATTCCGGAACTGCAGAACATGGTCAGCCAGGCGGTGAACACCTATCTGGACAACCCGCAGAACATCACCATCTCGGCAAAGCCCGCCGACGCCGTCCCCTTCCCGATGATTATGGGCGCTGCCATGGGCGCGCCGAAGACGCTGCCGCAGGTGCTCGGCGTCACGGTTACGGCGAACGACTGAACGGATAACGAGCGACAAATGAAAAACCCCGGCGGAGCGATCCGCCGGGGTTTTGTTGTGTTCACTGAAAGGACGGTCAGTCCTTCTTGGCCGTCGGGATGACGCGCAGCGCCAGTTCGCGCAGCTGCTGTGGGCTTGCTTCCGAAGGAGCGCCCATCAGCAGGTCCTGGGCCTGCTGGTTCATCGGGAACAGCGTGATCTCGCGCAGGTTCTTCGCACCGACGAGCAGCATGACGATGCGGTCGATGCCGAATGCGGCGCCGCCGTGCGGCGGCGCGCCATACTGGAAGGCGCGGTACATGCCGCCGAAGCGCTCTTCGACGTCCGCCTTCGACAGACCGACGATCTCGAACGCCTTGACCATGGTTTCCGGCGACTGGTTACGGATCGAGCCCGAAGCGATTTCGAAGCCGTTGCAGACCGCGTCGTACTGGTAGGCCTTGATCGTCAGCGGATCCTGGTTCTCAAGGGCTTCCATGCCGCCCTGCGGCATGGAGAACGGGTTGTGCGAGAAGTCGACCTTCTTCTCGTCCTCATTCCATTCGTAGAACGGGAAGTCGACAATCCAGCAGAGTTCGAAACGGTCGCGATCGACGAGGTTCAGTTCCTCGCCGGCGCGGGTGCGGGCTTCGCCTGCGAACTTGTAGAACTTTTCCGGCACGCCGGCGACGAAGAAGCAGGCGTCGCCGTCATCAAGGCCGAGCTGCGTGCGGATCGCGTCGGTGCGTTCCGGACCGATGTTCTTGGCAAGCGGACCGGCGCCCTCGAGGCTCTCGCCTTCCTTGCGCCAGAAGATATAGCCGAGACCGGGCTGGCCCTGGCTCTGGGCCCAGGCGTTCATGCGGTCGCAGAAGGCGCGGCTGCCGCCGGTCTTGGCCGGGATCGCCCAGACCTCTACCTTCGGGTCGCGCTCGATCATGCCGGCGAAGACCTTGAAGCCGGAACCGGCGAAATGCTCGGTCACGGCCTGCATTTCGATCGGGTTTCTGAGGTCCGGCTTGTCGGTGCCGTACTTGCGGATCGCGACGTCATAGGGAATGCGCGGCCAGTCCTTGGTCACCGGCTTGCCTTCGGCGAAGCGCTCGAAGACCTCGGTGATGACCGGCGTCATGGTGTTCCAGACATCTTCCTGGGTGACGAAGCTCATTTCCAGGTCGAGCTGGTAGAATTCGCCCGGCAGACGGTCGGCGCGCGGGTCTTCGTCGCGGAAGCACGGCGCGATCTGGAAGTAGCGGTCGAAACCGGCGACCATCAAAAGCTGCTTGTACTGCTGCGGAGCCTGCGGCAGCGCGAAGAACTTGCCTTCATGAATACGGCTCGGCACCAGGAAGTCGCGCGCGCCTTCCGGCGAAGAAGCCGTCAGGATCGGCGTCGTGTATTCGGTGAAGCCGGCAGAGGCCATGCGGTTGCGCATGTCGGCGACGATCTGCGTGCGCTTGACGATGTTCTTGTGCAGCGTCTCGCGGCGCAGGTCGAGGAAGCGGTAGCGCAGGCGAACGTCTTCCGGATAGTCGGGCTCGCCGAAGACCGGCAGCGGCAGTTCCTTGGCCGCCGACAGGACTTCGATTTCCTCGGCATAGACCTCGATCTCGCCGGTGGGCATGTTCTTGTTGACGGTATCTTCGGTGCGCGCCTTCACCTTGCCGTCGATGCGGATCACCCATTCGCCGCGCACGGTTTCGGCCATCTTGAAGGCCGGACTGTCCGGATCGGCGACGACCTGGGTCATGCCGTAATGGTCGCGCAAATCGATGAAGAGAACGCCGCCATGGTCGCGAACGCGGTGAACCCAGCCGGAAATGCGGGCGGTCGATCCGACGTCGGACTTACGAAGGGCGGCGCAGGTATGGCTGCGGTAACGGTGCATGGTTTGATCCTGCATATTCTTGATGGGGACCCGCAAAGGCGGAGTCTCGGGCGTTTTAAATCGCGCGGACAAGCGCATGGCACGCCGGATTTGTCAAGGCTCGCGGTCAAAACCGATGCTGGTAGGCGCTGTTTTAGCCAAGCCCTCAGTCCTTGACGTCCATGGGCAACAGCAGTCCGGCCAGATCGAAAGGCGGCGCAAGCGCCGCGCCGGTGACTGCGCTGTCGGCCGCAATTTTCTGGTCGATCACCAGATGCGCGTAACCATGAATGTGCGACCAGACCAGATGTTCGATGGATATGCGTCCTTGCGGCGTGTCCACACCCATCCGGATGGCAGCCGGCTTGCAGATGTCGGCCAGCACCTGACGTGCGGGCTGCGCCGCCTCGCCGAGTCTCGGATCGTCCCAATCGAGACTGTTCTTGTTGAACATCAGCCGAAACAGATTCGGATGGGACACTGCAAACGCCAGATAGCCGCGCATGGCGCCGCGCAGTTGATCGGCATCGTTGGCATCACTCATCCGCATGGCGTCCAGCATGGATGCCCGAAACCGGATGAAGCCTTCGATCGCCATCGCATTGAAGAGGTGACGGAGTGTGGGAAAATGATGCTCCGGCGCGGCATGGGATACCCCGACGCGGGCGGCGATCTTGCGCAGGGATGTTCCCTCCAGCCCCACTTCCTCCAGCATGGCCAGACCCGTGTCGAACAGGGCCTGCCTCAGATCACCATGATGATATGCTGTCTTGCGCGCCATGCCACTTCATAGTCCGGAGACGGGAGCACTGTCAAAACCTTATCTTGACAGCGCCCAGATTTACGATAGGCTAATCTTGTCACTGCCAAGATGAGGTTTCGATGTCCTTCGATATGGTGTTCTCGGCGGCTAGCACGCTCGCCATGTGCGGGTGGCTGGCGCTTGTCTTGCTGCCACGCTGGCCGGCACTGATCGCTTTCCTGCGATACGCAGTGATCGGCATTCTCGCGCTGGCTTATGCCACGCTCATCCTTGTCTACTTCTTTCGCATACAAGGGGGCGGCTTCGGTTCGATTGCCGAGGTTCGGACGCTGTTTTCCAGCGACGCGATACTGCTTGCCGGCTGGATACACTATCTCGCCTTTGACCTCTTCATCGGAACATGGATCGCGCTCGAAGCGGACAAGCATGGCACCAACCGCATCCTGCAGGCGCCAATCCTGATTGCCACATTCCTGTTCGGCCCCCTGGGGCTTTTGATCTTCTACGTCACGCGCGCCGCGGACATGGCGCTCAGCAAGAGAAAGGCCTGAGCCATGAGCCTGTTGTCTGGTCAATCCCCTGCCCCATTGTCCGGGCAAGTCTGGGCCTTCCGCTCCGACACTTCCAGCGCTCACAACCTGCTGATGATCGCCATCGGCATCCAGCTTGCGCTGATGTTGCCGAGCCTTGCCGCCTTGGTGCTGGACGACAGACTGCTCAACGGCGTCAGCGTCTGGAGCAAACCGCTGAAGTTCCAGGCCTCGCTGATCATGATGCTGGGCACGCTCGCCGTTCTGCTGCCGCAAATCGAGACCACGTCGAGAAACGGCTGGGGCGTATGGATCGCCTGCCTGGTCGCGGCAATGACGGCGACGGGAGAGATCCTTTACATCACCCTTCAGGCTGCCCGCGGCCGGGCCTCACATTTCAATTCCGAGACACAGATCGAAGGATTGGCCTATAGCCTGATGGGGATTGGTGCGGCCTTGCTGGTGCTCTCCAGTCTCGTGCTCGGCCTCTACCTTTTGACAAGGCCGGCAGCGGATGCCTCGCGCGGATTGCAGCTTGGCGGCGGCTGGGGACTGGTGCTCGGCAGCATCTTGACGCTCATCACGGCCTTTGCCCTCGGCAGCGGCCAGATCGGCGGTCCGGGCCATTGGGTCGGCGGGGTTCGCAGCGATGCCGGCGGTCTCATGCTCTTCGGCTGGTCGCGAAGCGGCGGAGATCTCAGGGTGCCGCATTTCTTTGCCACCCACATCATGCAGGCCTTGCCGATCCTAGGGGTTTTGCTGGAGGCGATTGCGCCGCGACTGCTGATTCCAGGATTGTTTGCCGGCAGCCTGTTCAGCATCGCGGTCGTCGCCGGCACCTTCATTCAGGCGGTCATGGGGCGACCGTTCCTGTGAAGCCTCATGGCAGGGCGAAGCGGTGTCGGGAAATGATGACATTCCAGCGAGACAACCGACATCGTTTCCGGTTATAGACATTGACCGTGCGCCGCAGGCGCTGACCCTCTGCAAAGCATGCCATGCCACAGATCCGCGCCCTCATCCCCCTGCTCATCGCCGCCGGCATCCTGATCGGCGGCAACGGCATGCAGGGCACGTACATTCCGCTGCGCGGTGCCTATGAAGGCTTTTCCGTCACCCTGATCGGCATCATCGGCGCGGGCTATTCGCTCGGCTTTGCCATCGGCTGCATCTACATCACCCGGCTGTTGCGGGCGATCGGCCATATCCGCCTGTTTGCCGCGCTCGCCGCCATTGCGGCCAGCGCGTCCTTGTCCATGGCACTGCTGATCGATCCGGCCTTCTGGTTCCTGATGCGCTTCCTGACCGGCATCTGCGTCGCCGGCCTGTTCGCGACGGTCGAAAGCTGGATCAACGCCAAGGTCACCAACCAGACGCGGGCGCGCACGCTGTCGATCTACCGTTTCGTCGACCTGTTCTCCGTCACCGCCGGGCAGTATCTGATCCCGGTCGCCGGCATTCCGGGCTTTGCCGCCTTTGCGGTGATATCGATGGCGACGACGCTGTCGCTGGTGCCGATCTCGATTGCCGACAAGTCGAGCCCGGCACCGCCGGGCGCCGTCAAGTTCGACGTGCGCACCATCTGGCAGGTTTCGCCGCTCGCCGTCGTCGGCGTCGTCGTGGTGGGCCTGACTATGGCCGCCTTCCGCTATGTCGGGCCTCTCTACGCCTCGAATGTCGGCTTCTCCGTCGCCGAGGTCGCGAGCTTCATGAGTGCCGGCATCATCGGCGGCGTCGTGCTGCAATATCCGCTCGGGCATTTTTCCGACCGCATCGACCGGCGCAAGATCCTGCTGGTGACCACGGCCGGCGCTCTGATTGCCGGCCTCTATCTGGCGATCGGCGCCGGCAACAGCGAGTGGCGCAACATTGCCGGCGTCTTCATCTTCGGCGCCTTCGCCATGCCGCTCTACTCGCTCTGCTCCGCCCACGCCAACGACTTCGCAAAGGACGGCCAGCATGCCTCGATTGCCGCGGGGCTTCTGTTCTTCTGGTCCGTCGGGGCAACGATCGGCCCGTTCCTCGCCTCCGTGATGCTGCAATTCTTCGGACCGCATGCGCTCTTCTGGTACACGTCCGTCATTCAGGCCGCCTTCATCGGCTACACCGTCTATCGCATGTCGGCGCGGGCTGCGATCCCGGCCGGCGAGCGGCGCTCGCGTTTCCGCGCGCTTTTGCGGACGTCTCTCTACTTCAGCAAGCTTGCCACGCCGCCCGCCGAACGCGACGGTGGCCGCAAAAGCGGGCCAAGCGATTGACATCACGGCCGAAAGCGACAAGGAATAGCCCGTTTCCCGTCTTCAAGAATGTAAGAAGAACATGATCGTTACCACCGCGGACCTCGAAGCCGCCTGCCAGAAGCTTGCAAAATCCGAATTTGTGACAGTCGATACGGAGTTCATCCGGGAGACCACGTTCTGGCCGGAACTGTGCCTCATCCAGATCGCCAATCCATCGATGGAAGTGCTGATCGACCCGCTGGCGAAGGGGCTGGATCTCAAACCCTTCTTCGAATTGATGGCCGATGCCAGCGTCGTGAAGGTCTTTCACGCCGCCCGCCAGGATCTCGAAATCATATACAATCTCGGCGGTCTCATCCCGCATCCGCTGTTCGACACGCAGGTCGCGGCGATGGTCTGCGGCTATGGCGACTCGGTCTCCTACGACCAGCTCGTCGCCCGGATCACCGGGGCCCATATCGACAAGACCTCGCGCTTTACCGACTGGCGGCACCGGCCGCTCTCCGACAAGCAGCTCGACTACGCGATCGCCGACGTCACCTATCTGCGCGACGTCTATATGGCGCTGAAGGAACGGCTGGAGCGCGACGGACGCACGTCCTGGCTCAAGGAAGAGATGGACATCCTCGAGGCGCCGGAAACCTACGACCTGCATCCGGACGATGCCTGGCAGCGGCTGAAGATGCGGGTGAAGAAGCCGCAGCAACTCGCCGTCCTCCAGAGTGTCGCCGCCTGGCGCGAGCGCGAGGCGCGCAACCGCAATGTGCCGCGCGGCCGGGTCCTGAAGGACGACGCGATCTACGAGATCGCCCAGCAGCAGCCAAAGGACGTCGAGGCGCTCGGCAAGCTGCGCTCGATCCCCAAGGGCTGGGAACGGTCGTCGGCCGGCGCGCAGCTGCTCGACGCCGTCAATCAGGCGCTTGCCCTGCCGAAGTCCGAACTGCCGGCCATGCCGCGCCAGCAGCAGTCGCCGGAAGGTTCGGGTGCTGCGGTCGAACTGCTCAAGGTTCTCCTGAAGCTGACGGCGGAAAAGCACGGTGTCGCGCCGAAGGTGATCGCCAACAGCGACGATCTGGAAAAGATCGCGACCGACGGCGAGAAGGCCGATGCCGCCGCCATGCACGGCTGGCGCAAGGAACTGTTCGGCGACGTCGCGCTGAAGCTGATCAACGGCGAGATCGGTCTCCGGTTCACCGGCAAGAAGGTGGAAGCCGTCGAGCTGTGATCACGGCCTTCTAACGGTGACGCAGCCCCGCGGCTGCGTCTTTAAGCGAGGCAAGGAAGCCGGCGACGGCGCGCGGCAGCGGGCCGTGCTGGTAGTCTTTCAGCGTCTCGACCGTCCAGCCGCCTTCCGGGCTCAGCTGGCGTAAAAGGTCGACGCGCCGCGCTTCCTGCTCGGCGGTCAGCGGCAGCTCCGCCACCATGCCCAGATAATCGAGGTTCTGGTGTACCCGGCGCATGATCCGGAAGGCTTCGAACATGGTGGGTGCGATGCCGGAATCGTCACGCCAGGAGCGACCGCCGAACACCTCCTGCGTCACACGCTGACCGGCGCCCTTGCAATCGAAGGCGACGCAGCCGGAGAACCCCTGCTCTTCCAGCATGCTGTGGATCGTGCAGGAATGCCGTGCGGACAAATGCAGGCAGGGCGCGTCGGCGTCCTTGTTGTAGGCGAACTCGTCACCCTTGTCGAAAGGGAAGGCGACGCAGCAGAGCGCCGCGCAACGGCTGCAATCCGCCACGAGCGATACGCTGTCCGATCCTATCGTCCTATCCGCCATGGCCGACGCTATAGCGTTCCTCACCGCCGACCTCAAGCGCCTTAGGGGTGCATGCGGGCGCCCTTGCAGACCTTGTCGGCGATTTTCCTGTCCGTATGGAAGGCGAGGCCGACCACCTTGGCGTCATCCGGCCCGAAGGCGGAAAAGGCTTCCCGGTTGGCGGCATCGTGGCCGGTCGAAAACATCTCCTCGATATAGAGCGTCGAGGCGATGTCGCGCTCCAGCGTCCGGCGATGGATCTTCGACAGCGTGTCGCCGTCGGCGGCCAGCACGATGATCGGCTGCACGCTCATCGCGTTATAGACATGGCCCGCAGCATCCCGATAAGCTTCGCCGATGATCTCCGGCTTCGCGGCGGCGATGCCTGTGGCGAGGAAGGCGGTGACGTTGAGCTTCTGCCAGACGGCCAGATCCTCGCGAACGACGACAACGAACTTGGTTTCAAACATGCACGGCAACTCCACGAAGGGCTTTCAGAAAACGGGTTCGACCGCGACCCTAACGGCACCCGCGCCGGATGGTCTTGAAGGTTCGTGCAGGATCGAGACGGACGAGATCCGCGCCGCGCCGGAAGAAGGCGGCATCGAGCGGATCGAGGCGCGGTTTCACGGCAACGGCTTCGCCCCGCACCGGCACGACACCTATGCTCTGGGGATCACCGTCAGTGGCGTGCAGACCTTCCGCTATCGCGGTGCCGCGCGTTTTTCCATGCCGGGACAGCTCATAATCCTGCATCCGGACGAGCTGCATGACGGCGGTGCCGGCACGGAAAGCGGCTTGCGCTACCGCATGGCCTACATCCCGCCGGACCGCATTGCCGACGCCGCGGGTGGAGCGGGCGGCCGCCTGCCCTTCGTGCCGGCGCCGGTGATGGACGACCCGAACCTGCGCGCAAGCCTTGCCGACGTTCTCGACGATCTGGACCGGGAAATCGGCGATCTGAAACTCGATTGCTTTCTGGCGGAGGTCGCGGCGGGCCTCAACCGCCACAGCGACGATCGCCGGCGGTCAGCATCGCGTCTTGATGGCCGCGCGGTGTCCATCTGCCGCGATTTCCTGACCGAGAACTGCCGCAGGACGATTACATCCGGCGAACTCGAAACGATCGCCGGCGTCGATCGCTTCACGCTGGCCCGCCAATTCCGCACGGCCTACGGCACCAGCCCGCATCGGTTTCAGGTGTTGCGCCGGCTGGATGTCGCCCGCAGGTCGATGCGCAACGGCCATGGGCTGGCCGACGCCGCCTTCGACAGCGGATTTGCCGACCAGGCCCACATGACCCGGCATTTCAAGAAGACCTACGGCATGACGCCCGGCCGCTGGCTGGCGCTGCAGTCGGCGTCCTGAGACCAGACCTCAGAGATAGCGGAAGGCGAGCCGCTTGCCGGTGAGCTTGGCGAGCTGCTGCAAGCGGCCGTCGAGCCGTTCGCCGCGGAAATCGTGATATTCCGCCGGCACGACGAATTCGAGGTCGAGATCCGGATTGTCGGAGACAACGAAGCTCAGGTTCTTCACCACGCCCGGCATGGAGGCGGAGAAAAGATAGACCACCCTCAAGAGCCCGCCGACAAGCTTCGCCCGATCGAGGAAATGCGGCGTGGCGATTTCCGCCAGTTGCTGCGACGCGCCGTCTTCGCGAAGTCCTTCGAAGCGGAAGTAGTTGGTCAGCGCGATGAAGGCGCGGCCGGGATGGGTGATGCCAATGAAGGAGGAGTGGGCGATGATGTTCAGCGCCTGCAGTCCGCGATAGTCGGGATGCGCGCGCCAGGAGATGTCGGCCAGCAGGCAGGCCGCCTGACGGTAGCGGCTTTCTTCCTCCGTCTCGCTGATGCCGAAGAGCGGCATCATGCGGCCGGTCCACTCGGCAAGCTCGCGGGCATGTTCCGGCGAGCGGGCGCGCAGGATCGCCAGTTCATCGGCAGCCGAGAGCAGCGGGTCGCGCGCCTGGTCGGCCTCGGACAGGAGCGAATAGAGATAGCCTTCGCGCACGCCCTGGGCCGAAAAGGAAATCGACTTCGGCTTCATTTCCTCGAGAACCGCGCGCATGGCGATCGCGCCATAGGGCAGCAATGCACGGCGGTTGCGGGAAATGCTGGACCAGGCCGGATCCTTGCCCGGATCCTTGGTGTCGATGATCTCGCCAAGGAACTGCATCATGTCCTCGAACGGCACGTCATAGCCCTGCATCATGTGCAACGGGTAGCCGCGCTTTTCCATGTGCAGCTTGGCGACGTTTCGCCAGGTGCCGCCGACCGCATAGAAGGTCCGCCCCTGCCCCTTGGAAAGGAAGGTCGCGGTGGCAACCTGCTTGCGGGTGAAGCTTTCCGCCCGATCGAGCGAGCCCTTGGCATATTCCGACAGGCGCAGGCCACCGAGCGGCAGGGTAATGCCGTCGCTGAAGCTCTGGCCCTTGATGTCGATGAGTTCCAGCGAGCCGCCGCCAAGATCGCCGGCAATGCCGTCCGGCTCGTGGAAGCCGCTGATGATGCCGAGCGCCGAATAGCGCGCCTCTTCCGCACCGGAGAGGATGATGATCTTCTGGCCGAGGATTTCTTCGGCGGCCTGGATGAAATCCGGACCGTTGCTCGCCTCGCGCGCGGCAGCCGTCGCCAGCGCGTAGGTGGTGCGGGCACGCGCCTGCGCAGACAGGATCTTGAAACGGTGCAGCGCGGCGAGCGCCCGCTCGACGCCCTCCTCGTGCATCTTGCCCGTGGACGCGATCCCGCGGCCAAGACCGCAGAGCACCTTTTCGTTGAAAAGGATGGCGGGTGCGCGGGAAAGGCCCTCGTAGACGACGAGGCGGATGGAATTCGACCCGATGTCAATCACCGAGACAGGAGCAATACCCGGAAGGCGCCCCTGGGCTTCTGATTCAACCATTAAGTCCCAGTTCTAGTTCTTCTTGCCGGAAATCCAACCGGCAATCAGTTTCGGCGCACTGGACTTCAAGGCTTCGCCCCGGCCGGAGAGGCTGGGATTTGTCATGAAATAGTGCTGCGCATTGAACGGCTCCTCGCCCTCGCGCACTTCCATGCGTCTGGACGTCCCGTCGGGCAGTATCTCGTAGCTCTGCTGGTTGTCAATCAGGTTACCCAGCATGATCTGTTGAAGAACCTGCTCGTGCACGGTCGGGTTGAGGAGAGGCACGAGCGTCTCGACGCGGCGGTCGAGATTGCGCGGCATCATGTCGGCAGAGCCGATATAGACGAGCGCCTTTGCCGATGGCAGGCCGTGGCCGTTGCCGAAGCAGAAGATGCGGCTGTGCTCGAGAAAGCGGCCGACGATCGACTTGACGCGGATGTTGTCGGAGAGGCCCGGCACCTGCGGGCGCAGGCAGCAGATGCCGCGCACGACGAGATCGATCTCGACGCCGGCATGGCTCGCCCGGTAGAGCGCGTCGATGATGTCGGGATCGACGAGCGAGTTCATCTTCATCCAGATCGCCGCCGGGCGACCGTTCCTGGCGTTCTCGATCTCCTCGTCGATATGGGTGAGGATGCGCTTTCTCAGCGAATAGGGCGAAACCGCCAGCTTCATCCCCTCCTCCATCTCACCGTAGCCGGTGATGAAGTTGAAGACGTTGGCCATGTCCTGGGCGATCTTCGGGCTGCAGGTGAAGAACGACAGGTCAGTATAGATCTTCGCCGTCACGGGATGGTAGTTGCCGGTGCCGAGGTGGCAGTAGGTGCGCAGCTTGCCATCTTCGCGCCGCACGACCATCGACATCTTGGCGTGCGTCTTCAGTTCGATGAAGCCGAACACCACCTGCACGCCGGCGCGCTCAAGGTCGCGCGCCCAGCGGATGTTGGCTTCCTCATCGAAGCGGGCCTTCAGCTCGACAAGCGCGGTCACCGACTTGCCGGCTTCGGCCGCATCGATCAGGGCGCGAACGATCGGGCTGTCGTTGGAGGTGCGGTACAGCGTCTGCTTGATGGCCAGCACGTCCGGGTCGCGGGCGGCCTGGAACAGGAACTGGACGACCACGTCGAAGGATTCGTAAGGATGGTGGACCACCATGTCCTTCTCGCGGATGGCGGCGAAGCAATCGCCGGCATGTTCGCGGACCCGTTCGGGGAAGCGGGGGTTGAAGGTTTCGAACTTCAGCTCCTCGCGCGGCGCCTTGACGATCTCGGAGATCGTGTTGAGCGCCAGCAGGCCGGGCAGAACCGCGACGCGGTTGTCCGGGACGCCGAGTTCGTGCACCACGAAGTGGCGCAGCGAGGCCGGCATCTCGGAATCCGTCTCGATGCGGATCACCGAACCGCGGCGGCGGCGCTTCAGTGCGGTTTCGAAGAAGCGCACGAGGTCCTCGGCCTCTTCCTCCACTTCGATATCGCTGTCGCGGATGATGCGGAAGGTACCCGAGCCCTGGACCTCGTAACCGGGGAAGAGTTTGTGAATGAACATAGACACCACGTCTTCAAGCGTGATGTAGCGGATCGTCGTTCCGGCGTCGGGCAGACGGACGAAACGATCGAGCGCCGGCGGCAGACGAAGCAGCGCCGTCATCGGCTCGCGGCCGGTCTTCGAGACGAGCTGGAGCCCGACCGAGAAGCCGAGGTTCGGAATGAAGGGGAACGGGTGCGCCGGATCGATCGACAGCGGCGTCAGCACCGGAAAGATCGATTCGGCGAACTCATTGCTCAGCCACTGCGAATCCTCGTCCGACAGCGCGCCGGGGCGAACGATCAGGATATCCTCCTGCGCAAGCGCCTGCTGCAGCACGGCGAGCGAGGCCTGCTGCTCCATCTGCAGCTTGTCGATTTCCTTAAGGATCTCGTCCAACTGTTCGGCCGGCGTCTTGCCGTCGGGCGTCTTCATCGACATGCCCTGTCGCACCTGGCCTTCGAGGCCGGCGACACGGACCATGAAGAATTCATCGAGGTTGGCGGCCGAAATCGACAGGAAGCGGACACGTTCGAGGAGCGGATGCGCGGAGTTCAGCGTTTCCTCAAGCACCCGGCGATTGAACTGGAGCCAGGAAAATTCACGATTGACGAAGCGCTCGGGGCTGGCAATCAGGGTCTCGAACGGATCGTCGACAACCGTTCCTTCCTGCTGTTCCATGTTCTGGTTGTCGGATGCGAACGTGTCCATGTATCTGCCTTCGTTTGATTTCCCGCGAATTATAACACGTTAACGACGGTTATGTGACAATCACTCGACACCCTGTCCGCCGCTCATTTCGTCTATGACCTCGCCGGCGAGCGCCCGGGTGATCCGCGTCCCCCTGGCGAGCGCCAGATGGTCGAGGCTCTCGACGATCTTCTGGGCCGCACGCATGGAGCGCTCCATCCGATTGACGATGTAGAGCACCAGCCTGTCTTCGATGAGAAGCTGCCGGTCGGCGAACAGTTTAACGATCACCTGTGACAGCAGTTCCTCGTCCGGCTCGCCGATCTCCACGACGGTCGCCGCCTTCAGCCGCGAGACAAGATCGGGCAGCGTCACCGGCCAGGACATCGGCCAGAGGCGCGACGTCATCAGGAGGCTGGTACCGTTTTCGCGCACCGAATTGATCACATGGAACAGCATGTCGTCGTCGAAGCCGGCACGGTCGGCATCCTCGAAGACCACCGGCCCTTCGGCCGCCAGTTCACTGGCCTTCGCGAAGGTGTCGGCGGTGATCGGCACGGCGCCGCTGCGCTCGCGCCAGATGGCGGCCAGATGCGATTTGCCCGCGCCTTCCGGGCCCGCCAGGATGACCACGGGCGACGGCCAGCGCGGCCATTCGTCGATGATCGAAACGGCAGCACTCAGGGGATCGGATACACGCAAGTCGTCGCGGCCACGCGCGGCGGCATGCTGGAAGGCCAGCGGCAACTGGCCGGTCTCGCGCCTTTGACGGTCGCTCTTCTTCATCTTACGGCTCCAGTTCCTCCGGAGCGGTATCGTGTTCGATGACCTTCATGCCGTTGTGTCCGTGATAAAGATCGCTTTCCAGATAGCGGTTGAGGGCAAAGCGGACGAGAACGCCGACGGCGGCCGCGGCCGGCACCGCCACCAGCAGCCCGACGAAGCCGAACAGAAGGCCGAAGGCAAACAGCGCGAACATCAGCCAGACCGGGTGCAGGCCGACGCTCTGGCCGACGAGCTTCGGCTGCAGGATGTTGCCCTCGAGGAACTGGCCGGAGAAGAACACGATCAGCACCAGGCCGATATGGAGGTAATCCGGCCAGAACTGGACGACGGCGACTCCGAAGGCGAGCACCAGGCCGACGGTCGAGCCGATATAGGGAATGAAGCTGATGGCACCGCTGAAGAGGCCGATCAGCAGGCCAAAATTCAGCCCCGTCAGCGACAGGCCGATGCCGTAATAGAGGCCGAGGATCAGGCAGAGCGAGCCCTGCCCGCGCACGAAGCCGGCAATCGCACCGTCCATTTCGCGGGCGATCAGGCGGACATTTGCGACGTGGTCGCGCGGGATCCAGCTGTCGACCTTGGCGACCATGCGGTCCCAGTCGAGCAGCAGGTAGAAGGCGACGACCGGGGTGATGACGAACAGCGAGGCGATATCGACCAGCGCCTTGCCGGAACTCCAGATCTGGCCCAGCAGCTTGGCAAGGAAGCCGGCGCCCTCGGTGATGAAGTTCGAGAAGTTCTCCTTCACCGTCGTCACCTGATTGGCGATCCAGTCGGGCATCAGCGTGCCGTGCTGGCGGGTGATGAAGTCCTGCAGCTGGTTGATGTAGCCCGGAAGCTTGGAGATGAAGTCTGACAACTGGCCGGCGATGATCGGGATCAGGATGATCAGGGCGATCACGAAGACGACGATGAACATGATGAGGATGACGATGGTCGCCATCATCCGGCTGAGCCCGATCCTCTCCAGACGGTCGGCGACCGGATCGAGGAAATAGGCGAGCGCCATGCCGGCCACGAAGGGCAGCAGGATCGAATGAAAGACGGCGAGGAACACGACAAGAACCAGCAGGGCGCAAAGCCAGAAGATCGCCTGCCGCCTGAGGCTCGCACTGCTGATGTGTTTGTGTTCCAAGAGCTTCGGTTTCCTCGTCTTGCGCCGCGAACTGAACCGGTCCGGCAGATATTCCCGTTCACAGGAGATAGGATGCGTGTGGGAGACTGGTCAAGTCCGCCCGTCATCGCCGCCCCCACAATCGAAATCCGGTGCATCAACCGGAGCGGCACCATGCTGTACAACGTATCACGTGGTATGGGACGGACGCGGCCGCTCGACCGCAAACCGCCCGCATTGCGGTGAAAAACCGGGGTTTTCAGCCTCATCCGGCTTGCATATCGCGCTGACCCGTGCAATTGCCAGCCGCACGAAAAACCGTTCCGAGCCAGTGGAGAGCGATCGATGAGCCAGTCCGGCAAAAACGGCCTTACCTACAGCGATGCAGGCGTCGACATCGATGCCGGCAATCTCATGGTAGAGAAGATCAAGCCCGCTGTGAAGTCGACGCGCCGTCCGGGCGCCGACGGTGAGATCGGTGGCTTTGGCGGCCTGTTCGACCTGAAGGCCGCAGGCTTCACCGATCCGGTGCTGGTCGCCGCCAATGACGGCGTTGGCACCAAGCTCAAGATCGCCATCGACGCCGACCGGCACGACACCGTCGGCATCGACCTCGTCGCCATGTGCGTCAACGACCTCGTCGTCCAGGGGGCCGAGCCGCTGTTCTTCCTCGACTATTTCGCCACCGGCAAGCTCGACGCCGACCAGGGCGCGGCGATCGTCGGCGGCATTGCCGCCGGCTGCCTGGAAGCCGGTTGCGCGCTGATCGGCGGCGAAACGGCGGAAATGCCCGGCATGTATTCCTCCGGCGACTACGACCTCGCGGGCTTCGCGGTCGGCGCCGCCGAACGCGGCCAGCTGCTGCCGTCGGACAATATCGAGGCGGGCGACGTCATTCTCGGCCTCGCCTCCTCCGGCGTGCATTCCAACGGCTTCTCGCTGGTGCGCAAGATCGTCGAACTCTCCGGTCTCTCGTGGGATGCGCCGGCACCGTTCGCCGAGGGCAAGACGCTCGGCGAAGCGCTGCTGACCCCGACCCGCATCTATGTGAAGCCGCTGCTGAAAGTCATCCGCGACACCGGCGCGATCAAGGCGCTCGCCCACATCACCGGCGGCGGGTTCCCGGAGAACATTCCGCGCGTGCTGCCGAAGACGCTGGCGGCCGAAATCGACCTGGCGTCGATTGCCGTTCCGCCGGTCTTCTCCTGGCTTTCGGCAACGGGCGGCGTTGCCGCCAACGAGATGCTGCGCACGTTCAACTGCGGCGTCGGCATGATCGTCGTCGTTCCTGCCGACAAGGCTGACACCGTCAGTGCGGCGCTCGCCGACGCCGGCGAAACGGTCTTCCCGCTCGGCCGGATGGTCGAGCGCAGCGAAGGTGCGCCCGGCACGGTCTACAAGGGTACGCTCGCCCTATGAGTTTAGCGAAGAAGCGCGTCGTCATCTTCATTTCGGGCTCCGGCTCGAACATGGTGGCGCTTGCCAAGGCCGCGCAGGCACCGGACTTCCCGGCGGAGATCGTTGCCGTCATTTCCGACAAGGCGGATGCCGGCGGGCTCGCAAAGGCGGAAGCGCTCGGCATCGCCACACATGTCTTCGTGCGCAAGGACTATGACAGCAAGGCTGCTCATGAAGCCGCCATCCTCGCCCGCCTCGCCGAAATCAAGCCGGATCTGATCTGTCTCGCCGGCTACATGCGCCTGCTCTCGGCCGAGTTCATCCGGCCCTATGACGGACGCATCCTCAACATTCACCCGTCGCTGCTGCCGCTCTTCCCGGGTCTTCACACCCACCAGCGGGCGATCGACGCCGGCATGAAGCTGGCCGGCTGCACCGTGCATGTGGTGACCGAAGGCATGGACGAAGGGCCGGTCATCGCCCAGGGCGTCGTGCCGATCCTTGCTGGCGACACCGCCGACGATCTTGCCCACCGCGTTCTGACGGTAGAGCACAAGATCTACGCCCGCGCACTCGCCAAAGTCGCCGGCGGCGCGATCTCGGCGACGGACGGCGGAGACTTCCTCATTTCCGTCTGATCCCTGCCCCATTCCGGGATCATCATGGAACAATCCAGACCGTGAAGCGCTTTCCTTAGGCAGGGCTCATGCCCCGCATCCTGGAAAGCGAAAGGAGGATTGCCATGAAATACGAACTTCCGTCATTCTTCGACGAGCATAACGAAGGCGCCGAAATCCGCGCCGTCAAGGACAAGCTTACGGAAACCCGCGTCGCCGGCGTGCTCGCCACGACCGAAGGCGTTCATGCCGAGGCGCTCGAGGTCGAGGTTCACGACGATACCGCGCGCGTCAGCGGAACCGTGCCGCAGGAACGCGAAATCGAAATCGCCACCAAGGCCGCCGGCTCCGTCGAAGGCGTCGAGCGCGTCGATACCCGCATCACCGTGGCGAAGGGCGAAGAGTTCTGACGCCACGGTCGTCTCCCGGCAGCAAGACGGGAGACAAAGACAGTTTGAAGACATACCCTGGTGAATGACACGCGATTGGCTTCGTCCGTCAGCACGACTCATGGTTTAGTGAACAGACACAACCGCCCGCCCTGATATCATCAAAAAGCAGGTTGCCATGTCGCTGTCAGACCGCGTCTTTCACCCGTTCGAGACGCTTGTCCGCCCCTTGGAGATACCGTTTCGGCCCCTGCCCTCCGACGGACCGCTGGCGCTTCTCCTGCATTTCGCACGCATGTGCCGCGGGGCGCTGATCGCCATACTCCTGCTCAGCATGGCGACGGAAGCCTGCAATCTGGCCGTCATCTGGGGCATTTCGCGACTGGTCGACGGTGTGACGACGCAAGGGGCCGCCGCTTTTGTCGAGAGCCACATGTCGGCGATCGTGGCTTTCGGTGTCCTGTTCTTCCCGGTGATGCCGCTGCTTGCCTTCCTTTGCAACACGCTGGGCTCGGAGGTCATATCCGTCAGCCTATCCGTCCTCATGCAATGGCACGGACACAAGGCGGTCGAGCGCCAGGACCTCGCCTTCTTCCACGACCTGTTTGCCGGACAAGTGGCGACGCGCATCGCCCAGGTCGCCTCGGCCATCAAGCAGCAACTGGCGGTGGCGGCGTGGGTCCTGCCGAACTTCATCGTGCAGGTGACGGGCTCGCTGATCCTTGTCGCGGCCATATCGTGGCCACTCGCCATTCCCGTGCTCGTCTGGGCGGTCGCGAACCTCTTCGTCGCCCGCAAGGCGGTGCCACTGTTTTCCGATCTCGCCCGCCGCACCGCGAAGACCCGCAGCCGCGTGGTCGGGACGATGGCGGACCTCTATTCCAACATCCAGACGGTCAAGCTGTTCTCGGCGGAAGACAGCGAGGCGGGTGCAATCCGCAAGGCCCTCGGCAAATCGCTCGCCGCCCAGCACACAGAACGTCGTGTCATGCTGACGGCGGACATCACCATCATCACCCTGAACGTGCTCCTGCTGCTTTCCACCTGTATCGTCGGCATCTGGGGAATGACGGCGTCCTTCGTCACGCTTGGGGATTTCGTCGCCTCGATCACGATTGCCCAGCGGCTATCTTCCAATGCCCGCGCCTTCCTCAACATGGGCCAGCAGATCTTCGAGGCGATCGGCACGATCCGCGACGCCATGCCGGTGATGACCACACCGCCGACCATCCGAGACGCCCCCGATGCCCACCGGCTGGAAGTGACGCATGGCGAAATTCGCTTCGAAGCCCTCCGCTTCGAATACCAGAAGGACCAGCGCGTCATTCGCGACCTGTCGCTGATCGTGAAAGCCGGTGAGAAGATCGGCGTCGTCGGCCTGTCGGGCGCCGGCAAGACGACGCTCGTCAGCCTGCTGCTGCGCTTCTTCGACCTGGAGGGCGGACGTATCCTGATCGACGAACAGGATATCACCCGCGTCACCCAAGCGAGCCTGCGCGACGCGATCGGCGTTATCACGCAAGACGTGTCGCTGTTGCACCGCTCGGTCGGCGACAACATTCTCTATGGCCGACCCGGCGCCTCCCGCCAGGAGATGGAGAATGCGGCGCGTCTGGCGCAGGCCGACACGTTCATCCCTGAACTGAAGGACAGCGAAGGTCGCAGCAGCTACGACGCCTATGTCGGCGACCGGGGCATCAAGCTCTCCGGCGGGCAGCGGCAGCGGGTTGCGATCGCCCGCGTGCTGCTCAAGGATGCGCCGATCCTCGTGCTCGACGAGGCGACCTCGGCGCTCGACAGCGAGGCGGAAGCGGCGATCCAGCAGAACCTCGACCTGCTGATGGAGAACAAGACGGTGATCGCCATCGCCCATCGCCTGTCGACAATTTCGCAGATGGACAGGATCGTCGTCCTCGACAAGGGGCGGATCGTGGAGGAAGGAAGGCCCGACGAACTGCTGGCGATGGGCGGGCTTTACGCCCGCCTCTGGAACCGCCAGACCGGCGGCTATATCGCCGACAGGGAAGAGGCCCTCTGACGGCCGGGGATCAGCCGGGAACGGGAATCCTGCCGGCCTTGAGAGCTTCGCGGTTGAGCATCGCCCATTGCAGCAGCATCACCGTCTTGCCATCGACGATCTCGCCGCGGCCGATCATGGCGTAGGCCTCCTCCAGCGGCAGTTCCACGAGTTCCAGATCCTCGTTCTCATGGTCGAGGCCGCCGCCTTCGGCGACCTTCATCGACGGATCGACGAAAGCGGCGAAGAACTGGATGCGCTCCATATAGGCGCCCGGCGACATGTAGACTTCGAACAGCGGCACGACATCTTCAACCCGGTAACCCGTCTCCTCGAGGATTTCGCGGCGCATGCCGTCGGCGGGATCGCCCTCCTCCAGATTGCCGGCCGGCGCTTCCAGCAGGAAATGCGGCAGCTTCTGCAGATAGACGGGAAGCCGGAACTGGCGGACGAAGGTGATGGTCTCGCTTTCGCGATTGAACAGGAGCACCGCCACCGCCCGGCCTCGATCGTATATTTCCCAGGTGATGCGCGACGTGTCGCCACCCGAGCGGGTGTAGTCGAAGGTCACCTCGCTCAAACGGCTCCAGCCCTGCCAGATCGTCCTGTCCTCGACGATCTCGATCTTCGTCCTCTCAAACTTGCTCATGCGAATTCCGGTTGCTCGGCTGTCACCTTTTCCAGCCAGACGCGGTTGTCGTGGATGGCCGCGCCGCCATAGGGGGCGACGCAGTCGGCGCCGGTCAGGACGTTGATGCCCTCGCCGTCGAGATGGGCGCTGTTGGGCCAGAGCCCCTCGGCGATCAGCGTGCCGCGCTTCATCTCGTCGGTCACCTTGGCATGGATGCGCAGCGTGCCGCGATTGTTGCCGATGCGCACGACCGCGCCGTCTTCCACACCAAGCCGCGCGGCATCGTCGGGATGGATCATAAGTTCCGGCCGACCCTCCTTCTGCCGCGACGTCTTCGTCTCGGCAAAGGTGGAGTTCAGGAAATTGCGGGCGGGCGACGTGGCGAGGCGGAAGGGATGGGCCTCATCCACTTCCTCGATCAGTTCGACGTGATCGGGAAAGACCGGCAGGCGATCGACGGCTCCGAGAACGCCGACCGATTCCGGCGGGCGGTTGGGCGCGGGCGTGCCGGTCCAGTCAGGCCGGAAGCGGAACTTGCCGCCCGGATGGGCAAAGCCGTTCAGGTAATGGGCATCCTCGAAGGCCGGCTGGCGGTCGAACCATTTTTCCTCGGCCAGCGTATCGAAGTCCGGCAGGCCGGACGCCGTCAGCATGGCGGCGATATGCTCGCGTTCGCTCATGCCGAAACCCGGACGGTCGGCGACGCCGAGCCGCTTTGCCAGTTCCTCGATGACGAAGAGATTGGTGCGCACGGTCGCCGGCGGCTCCGTCACCTTCGGGCCGATCAGGATGTGGCTCTGACCGCCGCCACGATAGATGTCATCATGTTCGAGGAACATGGTGGCCGGCAGAACGATGTCGGCAAGCTCGGCGGTATCCGTCATGAACTGTTCGTGGACGGCGACGAACAGGTCGTCGCGCAGAAAGCCCTGCTTCACAAGCCGCTGCTCGGGCGCGATGTTCACCGGATTGGTGTTCTGGATCAGCATGGCCGTCACCGGGCCGCGGTGACGAAGCGCCTCGGCGTCACCGGTCAGCACCCGGCCGACCTGCGACTGGTCGAGCATGCGGATGTCCGGGTCGACCATCGCCGTGCCTTTGACGATCGCCGTGTTGATCTTGAAGATGTCGGAATTCGAATGGAACGCGCCGCCACCCTCGTGCTGCCAGGAGCCGAGAACCGTGGCGATCGAAAGCGCCGCGTGCATGGCGACCGCGCCGTTGCGCTGGCGGGTGAAACCGTAGCCGAGGCGGAAATAGCTCTTCGGCGTCGTGCCGACGAGTTTGGCGAAGGTCTCGATCTCGTCCACGGTGAGACCGGTAATGCCGGCCGCCCATTCCGGCGTGCGGGTCTTCAGGTGCGCCTCAAGGCCGGCCGGATCGTCGGCAAAGCGGGCCATGTAGTCGCGGTCGGCATAACCGTCGCGAAAGGCGATGTGCATGACGGCGCAGGCGAGTGCTGCGTCCGTGCCGGGCCTCAGAATCAGCTTCAGATCCGCCTGCTTCATGGTCGGGTTGTCATAGATGTCTATGGCGACGATCTTGGCGCCGCGTTCCTTGCGGGCGCGGATCGCGTGCGTCATGACATTGACCTGGGTGGCAACCGCATTGGTGCCCCAGATCACCACGCAATCGGACTTGGCCATCTCGCGCGGATCCGGTCCGCGCAAGGTGCCGGTACCCATGGTGTAGCCGGTCCAAGCCATGTTGGTGCAGATCGTGCCGAAGAAGCCGGAATAGCGCTTGGCGTGGCGGAGGCGCTCGATCGAATCGCGCTGCACTAGCCCCATGGTGCCGGCATAGAAATACGGCCAGACTGCCTCGGAGCCGTCCTTTGCCTCCGCCTTGACGAAGGCCTCGGCGATCTCGTCGAGCGCTGCGTCCCAGGAAACCTCCTGCCAGTTCCCCTCGCCTTTCGCGCCGATCCGCCGTTTCGGCGCCATCAGCCGGTCCGGGTGATAGAGCCGCTCGGAATAGCGGGCGACCTTGGCGCAGATGACGCCGGCGGTATAGCTGTTGTCGGCGGACCCGCGCACGCGGCCGACCTTGCCGTCGGCGGTCAGCTCGACGTCGAGCGCGCATGTGGATGGACAGTCGTGCGGACAGGCCGTATGACCGGTGGAGGATTGCGAGCGGATGGGTGCGGCGATGTTCATACGTCTCTTATAGAGGAGAGACCGGACGCCCCAAAGTCGGAAATGTCCGCATTCCAAGAAATCATCGGAGCGATCACGTCAGCGAATGAACTACCGCCACATCTACCATGCCGGCAACTTCGCCGATGTCCTGAAGCACGCCCTACTCGCCCGCATCATTCGTTATATGCAGGCCAAGGACAAGGCCTTCCGGCTGATCGACACCCATGCCGGCATCGGGCTCTACGACCTCACCTCCGAGGAGGCGCAGAAGACCGGCGAATGGCGCGACGGCATCGGCCGGCTGATCGGCGCGAACCTGCCGCCAAAGGTGGCTGAAATCCTTGAGCCGTACCTTTCGGCCGTTCAGAGCCTGAATCCGGAAGGCGGCGTAACCCATTATCCCGGCTCGCCAAAACTTGCCCGTATCCTGTTCCGTCCGCAGGACCGGCTGTCGGCGATGGAACTGCATCCGACGGACGCCGCGGTCCTGAAATATGTCTTCGAGGGCGACTATCAGGTGCGGGTGACCGAGCTCGACGGCTGGCTGGCGCTCGGCGCGCATCTGCCGCCGAAGGAAAAGCGCGGTGTTGTCCTGGTCGACCCGCCCTTCGAGGAGGAGGGCGAGTATGAACGCCTGGTCGAGGGCCTTGCCAAGGCCTACAAGCGCTTTCCCGGCGGCACCTACTGCCTCTGGTATCCGATCAAGCAGGGCGCGCCGATCAAGGACTTTCACCAGGCGCTACGCGACACCGGCATCCAGAAGATGCTGGCAGCCGAACTCTCGGTCAAAAGCGACCGCGACACGACCGGGCTCAGCGGCACCGGCATGATCGTCGTCAATCCACCGTTCACCCTGAAGGACGAGCTGCACACGCTCCTGCCCTTCCTCAAGGAAACCTTGGCGCAGGACCGCTTCGCCTCGGGCAAGGCCTTCTGGATTCGCGGCGAAGGCGAGGAAGGCTGAACGATGCGACGCTATGCCGGTTTCCTCCTGCTTGCGCTGTTCATTGCAGCCGGAGGAGCGACCGGGCTGATGCGTGGCGGCAGCGATGGCGAAGGCATAAACGAAACAGCCCCGGCGCCGGTGGCCAAGGTCGCGAAATCCGATACGCCGGCGAGCGCCGTGCCGGTCGGCTCCGGCTTCGATTTCTACGTCCTCTCGCTCTCCTGGTCGCCGACCTTCTGCGCGGGTCCGTCCGGTGGCAATTCTGGCCAGCAATGCGGCCCCGGTAAATCCTTCGGCTTCATCGTCCACGGCCTGTGGCCGCAATATGAAAAAGGCTATCCCGAGTCGTGCTCGACGGCTGAGACGGGCCGCATTCCCGACGGTCTGGTGCGCGAACTCGCTCCGATCATGCCATCGGCGGGGCTGATGCGGCACGAATGGGAAAAGCACGGCACCTGTTCGGGCCTCAGCCGCGAGGATTATTTCGACGTGCTGAAAACCGCGCGCGGCAAGATCGCCGTGCCGAAATCGCTGGAGCGGCCGCGCCAGCGCCAGACCCTCGCCGTCAACGAGATCGAGCGCCAGATGATCGCTGCGAACCCCGGCCTCAAGCCGCAAGGCGTCGCCGTCACCTGCGAGCGCGGGCAGCTTGACGAAATCCGGATTTGCCTTACCAAAGACCTCGAATTCCGGACGTGCCCGGAGGTCGACCGACAGTCCTGCCGCGCCGGCCAGATCACCGTTCCGCCGGTCCGCTGAACCGGCAACACCAAGGGAGACCCCATGAAGCTGCTCTACTCCACCACCTCGCCCTACTCTGCCAAGGTGCATATGGCGATCCGCTATCTGGGAATCGACGTCGACGCCGTGAAGGTCAACACGACCACCGCGCCGGCCGAACTCGTCGAGCAGAATCCGCTCGGCAAGATCCCGACGATCGTGACCACCGATGGCGACGCCGTCTATGACAGCCGGGCGATCATGCAGTTCCTCGATCAGGAATACGGCCGCAAGCTCTATCCGCACAAGAAGAAGAAGCGGGCCGAGGCGCTGGTGCTCGAAGCCCTTTGCGACGGGATCACCGATTGCCTCGTCGCCAGCATCTACGAACGCCGGTTCCGGCCGGAGGAGAAGGTGCACGAGCCATGGCTCGAATGGCAGTGGACGAAGGTTCAGCGCGGGCTCGACTATCTCGACAAGAATCTGCCGAAGACGCCGAAGACCCTGCATGGCGGACATTTCGCGCTGGCAGCCCTTGTCGGCTACCTGCAGCTTCGCTTCGAAGGCCGCTGGGAAGAGGGCCGCGAGAATCTCACGGCCTGGCCGGTGAAATTCGAGAAGCGCTTCCCGGAATTCCCGGCGCTGAAATCCCAGGGCTGACGGCGCGGGCCCGACGTCTCAGGACTGACAGGAAGCAGGACACAAAAAAGCCGGGGCAGAACCCCGGCTTTTCCGTCTGTCGATTTCCTCTGCGGAAATCAGAACTTGACGCCGATACCGACCTTGACGGAGTGCTCGTCGAAGCCGCGCGAGAACGAGCTGCCACCGACATCATAGTCACGGTCAAAGTAGTTGGTGTAGTCGTATTCGACGCGGGCCGTGATGTTGTTGGTCACGAAGGCTTCCGCACCGACGCCGACGGTCGCACCGTACTGGATCTTGCTTTCGGAATCGCCGTTGCCCGAGATCTTGCCGTCGGCCATTGCGAGACCGCCCGTGCCGTAGATCAGGAAGGGGTTCAGGTCGTAACCGACGCGGCCCTTGATGGCGCCGTTCCAGCCGGTCTTGCCCTTGAAGCCGGGAGCGACCTCACCGTCAACGCCGGAATAACCGATGTCGCCTTCGACGCCGTAGACCATCTGGCCAGCCTGCCAATTGTAGCCGCCGTAGAAGCCGCCGCCGATACCATCGCCGTTCAGCTTGCTGCCGTCGCCGAAGCGGGCCCAGTTATAGTCGCCTTCACCACCGAGGTAGAAACCCTGCCAGGTCGGAGTCACCGGAGCGACGTCGTTGGCGACCGGCGGCGGAGCCGGCGGAGATTCGATGGCATCAGCTGCCTGGGCCTGAGCAATCCCCGCGATCATTGCGGTGGACGTGAGAAGAGTGATCAACACAGTACGCATATTTTATTTCCTTTCGGATTGATGCCGACTGCCTTAGCGGCAACCCAGCGAAATTCAGTTTCCCCCGCCAGGACGAATGAGAATTTGGATCGCGAATGAGGAATTGCCAGAGCCGAAATGTGAAATATTTGCGGCACAATGATGGTGTATTTACGGTGTTGCTTTTACGCAACGCATATTTTACATATCTTAATACAGATTAATCGAGCAATCTCCAATTTAATATTTAATTAATACACAAATATACTGAAAGTAAAAAACGAAATTAAAAGCGGACGACACTTGCCGCACTCTTTATCATCCGGATCGAACGCCTATATCATGGCATTGAGACTCTGTTTTCATGCGAGGAACGACTTTTGACGGCAAATATTCCACGTGTCGCCCTGGTCACCGGGGCCGCAAAAAGGCTTGGCCTGGCCATGGCGAAAGACTTGGCGAAAGATGGCTTTGCCGTCGCAATTCATGCCAATACTTCCCTTGACGAAGCCGAAGAGGCCGCCGCCGCCCTGGTCGCCGATGGGCACCGGGCGATCGCCGTCAAGGCCGACCTTTCCGACGCCGAGGAAACGGAGACGCTTGTCGATGCTGTCAAGGCACGTTTGGGGCCGGTTGGTGTCCTCGTCAATAACGCCTCCGTCTTCGTTCACGACAGCGTCAAGGAGATGAACGCCAAGGCATGGGACCTGCATTTCGCGCTGCATGTACGCGCGCCCTCCCAGCTCGCCGCCGCACTTGCCCGGCAATTGCCGGCGGATGCCGAAGGGCTCGTCGTCAACATGGTCGACCAGCGCGTGCTGGCGCTCAATCCGCGATTCTATTCCTACACGCTGTCGAAATCGGCGCTTTACACCGCCACGAAGACGATGGCGCAGGCGCTCGCACCGCGCATCCGCGTCAATGCCATCGGTCCCGGACCGACCCTTCCCAACACGAGGCAGGAGCAGGAAGACTTCGACAAGCAGGTGGCGGCGGTGCTGCTGCAAAGAGGGCCGGAACTTGACGAATTCGGCCGGACCATCAAGTTCCTGATCGACACGCCGTCGATTACCGGGCAGATGATCGCGCTTGACGGCGGGCAGCATCTCGCCTGGCAGACGCCGGACATCATGGAGATCAGGGAATGAGCGGCAAGCCGGATGACGGCGGCATCCTGTACGGAGAGACGGACGACGAAGACGACGACGACATCGCCCCCGATGCCGGCGCCTCCGTCGGCGCGAGCATCGACTGGAACGAGGGCGACGGCCGGGCGCACGGGCTCGAGGGCGCCGAACTGATCGGCGCGTTCGTCAAGCACCTGCCGAATGCGCCGGGCGTCTATCGCATGTTCAACGAGGCCGGCGACGTGCTCTATGTCGGCAAGGCCCGCTCGCTGAAGAAGCGCGTCTCCAACTACGCCCAGGGCCGCGGCCATTCGAACCGCATCACACGGATGATTCGCGAAACCGCGCACATGGAATTCGTCACGACCCGGACGGAGACCGAGGCGCTGCTGCTCGAAGCGAACCTCATCAAGCGGCTGCGGCCGCGCTTCAACGTGCTTCTGCGCGACGACAAGTCGTTCCCCTACATCCTGATCACCGGCGACCATCGGGCGCCTGCCATCTTTAAGCATCGCGGCGCGCGTGCCCGAAAGGGCGACTATTTCGGTCCCTTCGCGTCGGCGTCTGCCGTCGGGCGGACAATCAATTCGCTGCAGCGTGCCTTCCTGATCCGCACCTGCACCGACAGCGTCTTCGAAAGCCGCACCCGCCCCTGCCTGCTGCACCAGATCAAGCGCTGTTCGGGCCCCTGCACGCACGAAGTCAGCGACGAGGACTATGCCGAGCTGGTGTCGGAGGCGAAGGACTTCCTTTCGGGCAAGAGCCAGAACGTGAAGGCGGCGATGGCGATTGCCATGAACGCCGCCGCAGAGGACCTCGATTTCGAGCGCGCCGCCGTCTACCGCGACCGGCTGGCGGCACTCTCGCATGTCCAGAGCCATCAGGGCGTCAATCCGGCCGGCATCGAGGAGGCGGACATCTTCGCCATCCACCACGAAGGCGGCCTGTCCTGCATCCAGGTGTTCTTTTTCCGCACCGGCCAGAACTGGGGCAACCGCGCCTATTTCCCGAAGGCCGATCCGGCGCTGACCGGCGCCGAAGTACTCAATGCCTTCCTGGCCCAGTTCTATGACGACAAGCCCTGCCCCAGGCAGATCCTGCTGTCGGAAAAGATCGAGGAAATGGAACTGCTGTCGCAGGCGCTCGGCGAAAAGGCCGGCTACAAGGTGACGGTTTCCGTTCCGCAACGCGGCGAGAAGAAGGACGTCACGGACCAGGTTCTGGCAAACGCACGCGAGGCGCATGGCCGCAAGCTTGCCGAAACCGCGTCGCAGTCCCGTCTCCTGCAGGGCTTTGCCGAGACCTTCGAGCTTGCCTATGTGCCGCGGCGCATCGAGATCTACGACAACTCGCACATCATGGGTACAAACGCCGTCGGCGGCATGGTGGTTGCCGGGCCGGAAGGCTTCGTGAAGAACCAGTACCGGAAGTTCAACATCAAATCGACGGACATCACGCCGGGCGACGACTTCGGCATGATGAAGGAAGTCATGACCCGGCGCTTCTCGCGTCTCCTGAAGGAGGAAGGCAAGCCGGACCGCTCGCCGGAAGCGGTGGCGACCGACGAGGATGCCAACTTTCCCGCCTGGCCGGACGTTATCCTGATCGACGGTGGCAAGGGGCAGATGAGCGCCGTGCGCGCCATCCTCGACGAACTCGGCATCAGCGACTGCGTGACCGCCATCGGCGTCGCCAAGGGTGCCGACCGCGAGGCCGGCCGCGAACGGTTCTTCGCCGGAAAGAAGGACGACTTCACCCTCCCCCCGCGCGACCCCGTGCTCTATTTCATCCAGAGAATGCGCGACGAGGCGCACCGGTTTGCCATCGGATCCCACCGCGCCCGCAGAAAGAAGGAGATGGTGAAAAATCCGCTCGACGAGATTTCCGGCATCGGCCCCGGCCGCAAACGCGCGCTCCTGCAGCATTTCGGCACGGCAAAGGCCGTTTCTCGCGCGGGACTTGCCGATCTCATGACCGTCTCCGGCATTTCGGAAACTGTCGCAAAGCAGATATACAATCACTTTCACGACGAACGGTCCGGCTGAGGTCGGGCTTCATCGTAAAAACGCCGCAAAGAAGAGTTGACGCCTTACCTTCAAAGTTTTCATCTAGCGTCAGCGTCTGCCGAAAAGAGAATACAGGACACCATGGCCTCTCCCGCTCTCAACATCCCCAACCTCCTGACCTACGGCCGCATTCTGGCCGTGCCGTTGATCGTGCTGTGCTTCTTCGCCGAAGGATCGCTGCACATGACGGACGTGGCGCGCTGGACGGCGCTTGGCCTGTTCATCGCGGCTTCGGTCACGGATTTCTTCGACGGCTATCTGGCGCGCATCTGGAACCAGACCTCCAATATCGGCCGCATGCTCGATCCGATCGCCGACAAGCTTCTGGTCGCCACCTGCCTGCTGCTGCTCGCCGCCGACACGGAAAAGACGATTGCCGGCTGGTCGCTGTGGGCCGCGATCATCATTCTCTGCCGCGAAATATTGGTCTCGGGTCTGCGCGAATATCTGGCCGAACTGAAGGTCAGCGTACCGGTGACGCGGATCGCCAAGTGGAAGACCACCGTGCAGATGATTGCACTCGGCTTCCTGCTGGCCGGTCCGGCCGGCGACAAGTATTTCGCCTACACCACCGATCTCGGCATCGCGCTGCTGTGGCTCGCCGCCCTGCTGACGGTCTACACCGGCTATGATTATTTCCGGGCCGGCCTGAAGCACGTCGTCGGAGATGAAGTGTGACGAAGCTCGTCTATTTCGCCTGGGTGCGCGAAAAGATCGGCAAGGCGGAGGAGGATCTCGCCCTGCCTGCCGAGGTGGAGACGGTCTCGGACCTCATCGACTATCTGAAGGCGCAGGGCGAGGAATATGACGCGGCGCTGCAGTTCCCGAAAGCGATCCGGGTGGCGATCAACCAGGAGCATGTCGAACACGACGAACGCATTGCCGGCGCCCGGGAAATCGGCATCTTCCCACCAATGACGGGTGGGTGAGCCGCGATCCGCAAAGCGGAGCAATCGATCCAGTGAGTCGATTGCAGCGTCGAACGCCTGGAGCCATGCGAAGGGCCAGGAAATCGTCGCCTTGCGCGCAACATCTAGAACCGAATCTGAAGACAGTACGGCCATGACCAAGATCGTCCCCACCATCCGCGTCCAGCGCGAGGATTTCGACCTTGCCGCCGAATGCGCGAGGCTGACGGCGGGCCGTGCCGACATCGGCGCGGTGGTAACCTTCACCGGGCTTTGCCGTGATGAAGGCGGTACGCTTTCGGCTCTGGAGCTCGAGCATTATCCCGGCATGGCGGAGGCCGAGATTTCCCGCATCGCCGGGCTGGCGATCGAGCGCTTTGAGCTGCAGGGCCTGACCGCGATCCACCGCTTCGGCAAGATCTCGCCCGGCGAGAATATCGTCCTGGTCATTGCCGCCGCCGCGCACCGCCAGGCCGCCTTCGACGGCGCCAATTTCGTGATGGACTTTCTCAAGACCTCCGCCCCTTTCTGGAAGAAGGAATATCAGGCGGACGGAAAGCTCGGTGACTGGGTGTCGGCAAAGGACGCCGACGACCGCGCGCAGGAAAAATGGCAGACACAATAAAAAACGGCACCCGAGCGGCGCCGTTTTCACGAGTCTTTTCAAACCGGTCCGAAGACCGGCTCACAGAGTGATTCAGCCGACGATTTCGGTGCCGGAGAACCAGTAGGCGATTTCTTCGGCAGCGGTTTCCGGAGCGTCGGAGCCGTGAACGGAGTTTTCGCCGATCGACAGGGCGTGAACCTTGCGGATGGTGCCTTCGGCAGCGTTTGCCGGGTTGGTGGCGCCCATGACTTCGCGGTTCTTGGCGATTGCGTTTTCACCTTCGAGAACCTGAACGACGGTCGGGCCGGACGACATGAAGTCGACCAGTTCGCCGAAGAACGGACGTTCCTTGTGAACGGCGTAGAAGCCTTCGGCTTCGCGGCGGCTCATCCAGACGCGCTTGGATGCGACGACGCGCAGGCCGACATCTTCGAGCATCTTGGTGATGGCGCCGGTCAGGTTGCGCTTGGTGGCGTCCGGCTTGATCATGGAGAAGGTGCGTTCAATCGCCATTTCGGTTTCATCCCTTGCATTGATTGAGGAGGTTTGGGCGGCTCAATAGCCGCCTTCCGCCTGCAAAACAAGAGGGACGAGGACAGAATCGCCGGCCGACGAGCGGCCCGGCGAGGCTATCAAGCGGCATCGACCGAGCGACCGAGCCCGTCGTGAAGGTCGAGGCAACCTTCGAACCAGTCATTGACCGGATCGCCGGCCGCCAGCACCTTGGCATCGGAGACGATCCTCAGCCACTGCAGCGCGCCGAACAGGATGTAATCGGCAAACAGCGGGCTGTCGCCGCCGAGGAAGGGCTGGAACTTCAGCATGTGCCGCATCGGCTCGAGCTTGGCGGAAAAGCCGGCGATTTCCTGCTCGCGGCCGGCCGCCACCTCTTCCAGCGAGCGAGAGAAACGCTGCTCGCGATTTTCACGAAAATAGGCCTGATCCTTGGGGGCCAGCATGTCGTGGATGTCGAGAATGGCGATCTTCGTGATCGCCGGATGCACGACGAACTGCGAATAGCCCTCGACGAAGCGCGACAGGGCCTTGCCGCCTTCCCCGCGAAACAGCGACGGCGTCTCGGGATAGGTCGCATCCAGATAGAGAGCGATCCGGAAACTGTCGATCACCACCGTGCCGTTGTCGACGAGAAGCGGAACCGTCTTGGTCGCGCCGCCCTCGATATGCGGGATGCCGGTAAACGGCGTCGGGACTTCCCGGTAGGCGAGCCCCTTGTGGGCCAGCGCCATCTTGGTCTTCCACACATGCGGAGAAAAGGGACGTGTCTCGTCGGCACCGCACAGCGAGTAAAGCAATCTGGTCATCAAACGGGGGCTCCAATGGTTTCGGCAATGTTTTGGGCGGGGCAATCATAGCAGGTCATCGCGACATGATAATCCAATCAGTATTTTTCATGGATCCGGCTGTTTCCAAACCGCCCCGCCCGGCTGACAATCCGCCACAAAGAAACGGAGGATTTCATGCGCGATCACTTCAAGATGTTTGCCGCCTATAACCGCTGGGCCAATAGCCTGCTCTACGCGGCGGCGTCCGATCTGACGACAGAGGAATTCAACGCCGACAAGGGCGCCTTCTTCGGTTCGCTTTGCGGCACGCTCAACCATGTCCTGCTGGCCGACCGGATCTGGATGAAGCGCTTCACCGGCACGGGCGACGTCCCGGCGCGGCTCGATGGCGTCCTCTATCCGGAGTTCGCCGATCTTTCGAATGCCCGCAGGCAGGAAGACGAGCGGATCTTCGACTGGATCGCCAGCCTGACGGAAGAACAGCTCGCCGCCGAGATCACCTACACGCCGATCACCAATCCGGTGACGATCACGCAGAGCCTTACCCCGACCCTGTTCCATTTCTTCAACCATCACACGCATCATCGCGGCCAGGCGCATATGACGCTGACGGCGCTCGGAAAGCCGTCACTCGCCCTCGACCTCATCTATTTCCTGCGATCGGATGACGGCGCCGCCTACGCCTGATGCCAACGGACCGTTAACCGTCAGATCAGCTTTTCGGCGAGCAACGCCTTGATTTTCACGCGAAATTAAACGGCTCGCGCCCCTACTGCCGCAAAAGCTTTAGGTGGCGGAGGCGCGTCATGTGGTCGATCGACCGGAAGAAGACGGAAGCGGACAATATCAATGCCCTGATGCAACGGCTCAAGGTCCGGGGCTTGCCGCGCAATTACGAGCTCTTCTACGAGGCGCTCTACGGCGCCCAGGACGAGTTGCGCAAGGACATCACCGCGCTCGGCGTCGGTCCTGGCCAGGTGCTGATCGACGAGGTCGGGCTGAAACACCGCCTGCCCGGCTTCTGGGGGCACCGCGCCGAGCAGGCGGCCGCCAACCAGTCACGGGTGATCCGCTCTCTCTCCGAACATATCGGCCTTGCGAGCACCGGCAAGACCAACTTCCTGCGTTCGCTCGAGACCGTCACCGGCGCGCTCGATGGCGCGACGGAGGATGAGGCAAGAGCCATCATCGCCCAGGCCGCGTTTCTCGGCGAGGCATTGTCGGACGTGACCCGCTTCGAGCAGCAGCTCGTCGAGAAGCTTGAGAAAGGCCTCGAACAGCTGGACGCCGGCGACCGGTTCCGCGAACGCGCGGCGGAAGCGACGCTCCGCGACCGGCTGACCAGCCTGCCGAACCGCGCGGCCCTGCAGCGCAAGCTCGCCGACGCCTATGACGGCGCGACCGTGCCGCAGGACATGGCGTTGATCATCGCCGACGTCGACGGCTTCGCGCTGTTCAACCGCACCTATGGCGCAAGCGCCGGCAACCGCGTCCTCAAGCAACTCGGCACGATCTTCCGCAAGGCAGTGAAAAAGGACGATTTCGCGGCTCGTTCCGGCGGCGACGAATTCGCCTTCATCCTTCATGACGTCAGCAAGGAGGACGCGGTCGGCATTGCCGCGCGGCTGCGTACCCAGGTCGAGGACAATCTGATTTTCGCGTCCGAAATGGTCGGCCCGCCGCTGACGCTGTCCTTCGGGCTGGCAATGACGGCGAACGCACCCTCGCCGGCCCATCTGCGGGCCCAGGCGGAGGCGGCACTTGCCGCCGCACGCGCAAACGAGCGTACGCCGGTGGTCGCCTTCGGGCCGGATATCGCCCGCGCCAACATGCGCAACAGCGTCGCCTGAACGCGCAAGCGGGCCACGCTGCGACCCTAGCCCGGTTCGGGGTCCCGCCCGACCTTGCGCAGCAGATACATCGCATGCAGCAGCAGCGGCAGGACCACCAGAACCGGTACCAGTTGCTGATACCAGGGAATGTTTGCCGCGACCTCGTTAAGCGACTGGCCCTCTGCCTGCGCGGACGCGGAACGGACGATCGTCAGAAGTGAAAAGTCCCAGAGTGCGTGCAGGATCATGGCTGGATAGAGCGAGCCGGAGCGTATCCGCACCGCCAGGAACAACAATCCGCTCATGGTCGCCGCCAGTGCCTGGAGTGCGGCGCCGAGCAGATTGCCCGTGAACAGGGCGTTCAGGACGTGGACGACGCCGAAGACCAGCGTGACGACGATGATCGCCGGCCAGATGCGCATCACCCGCCGCACGCCGCTGAACAAGACGCCGCGAAACATCGTCTCTTCGGAAATACCGACCAGCATCGTGTTGATGAGCACGAGCAGGACGATGTGCGGCGGCGGCAGGCCGAGCGAAACGGCCGAGGCGAACATGACGGCGATATAGACAGCCGGCAGCCACACGATGCCGAACAGGCCCGGCCGAGGCCTATTGAAGCCGAGATCGCGCCAGCGAAAAATCACGGCGATCAGCAGAATGAACGCCGACGCATAGAAAAACTGCCAGGCAACGCCTGCGGACACGAGCTCGGAAATGTCGGTTGCGCCCTCCGGCGCGACGCCGGTCAGTGACGTGACGGCAATCCACAGCACGAACGCCGCGATCGCGATGGGGAGCGTACCTTCGGTGCGGCTCCAGGACTTGGCGTTCATGCTTGCTCCGGCTTTCGAGGGACCCTGTGCCAATAGCGTTGCGCACCGGCATCAAGGACATAGGGGGAAATGGTCGGAAATACCACAGACACAGAATGCCATTGGCGGTATATGGTTCCGGGAGCGCCTCCGCAGACATCGGTCGAACAGGAACGGGGCCCCGCGGCTGTCACGCCGCGAGGCCCCGTGAATTCGATAGCCGGTCGACCCGATCAGAATTCCTGCCAGTCATCCTTGGTTGCGACAGCCGCGCCGCCGGATGCACTTACCCATTTAGCCGGCGCTGCATATGCCTGCCTTGCCGGAGCCTGCGCCATGGTGCGCGCGGTCTGGCGAAGGGTCGACGATTGCGCCGTGGCGATGCCGTCCAGCTGGAACTGGCCGACGAGGTCGCGAAGCCGCATGGCTTCCTGAGCAAGCGAATTGGAGGCGGCGTTGGACTGCTCCACCATCGCGGCATTCTGCTGCGTCGTCTGGTCCATCGAGTTCACCGCCGTATTGACTTCGGCGAGGCCCACGGACTGCTCCCTGGCCGAGGTGGCAATGGCTTCCATATGGCCGTTGATCTCTACGATGAACCCGCCGATGGTCTTCAACGCCTCGCCGGCATCGCGAACGAGCTTGACGCCGCCTTCGACTTCGGTGGACGAGGTCTGGATCAGCGCCTTGATTTCCTTGGCAGCCTGGGCGGAGCGCTGCGCAAGCTCGCGCACCTCCTGGGCAACGACGGCGAAGCCCTTGCCGGCATCGCCGGCACGCGCCGCCTCGACGCCGGCGTTCAGTGCAAGCAGGTTCGTCTGGAAGGCGATCTCGTCAATGACGCCGATAATGTTGGAGATCTGCTGCGAACTCGCCTCGATCTTCTTCATCGCCTCTTCGGCCGTGGAAACGACTTGCGCCGATTTGACGGCTGACTGGTTGGCGCGGGTTGCGACCGAGCGGGCCTCTTCCGTGCGCTTCGTCGAGCTCGTAACGTTGGCGGTGATCTCGTCAAGCGCGGCGGCTGTTTCCTCAAGCGAGGCGGCCTGCTGTTCGGTGCGCTTGGAGAGATCGTTTGCGCCGGCGGCAATCTCGCGGGTGCCGTTGTCGATCGAGGATGCGGTTCCGGCAATCGACGACATGGCGGCGCCGAGCTGGCTGACAGACTGGTTGAAGTCGTGGCGCAGCGCCTCGAAATCCGGAGCGAAAGCCTCTGTCAGCTGGAAGGCAAGGTCGCCGGCGGCAAGGCGCTTCAGGCCCGCGGCAAGCCCGGAGGTGGCGATCCGCAGCCGTTCAGCGGCATCGGCCTCTGCCTTTTCCTGCGAAGCAATGCGATCAGCTTCGGCCTTGCGACGATTTTCTTCGGCTTCGGCCTCTAGACGCTTGTTGGCGATGGCCGCCTGGCGGAAGACCTCAACGGCGCCGGCCATGGAGCCGATTTCATCGGCGCGGCCGGCAAACGGCACATCCGAGGCAGTATCACCGGCGGCCAGTGCCTTCATCGCATCGGTGATGCGGTTGATCGGGCGGGCGATGCCGGTCAGGGCGAAGATCATGGACCCGAGGACGACGAGCCCCACCACGCCAAGCGACGCAAACATGATCGCCCGCGTCGAGGAATAGGCTTCACCGCTAGCGGCATAAGCCAGTTGCGAGCCATCATGGTTGATCTTGATGAGTTCGACCAACAGATTGGAGGCCCCGTCGTAGTCGGCATCCATCTGGCCCTTGAACAGGGTCGCGGCTTCTTCGTTCTGGTTGGCGCGCGAAAGCGTCATCAGTTTCTCGTGAAGGACAAGATAATCCGCCCATTCCTTCGCAAACTCCTGATAAACCTGACGTTCGTGCTCGGAGGATATCAGGGCCTCGTACTGCTTGCGCAACGTGACGATATTATCGCCGACGGCCTTGATGTCGGCTTCGGCTGAGGCCATCTCCGCCTCGTTGGTGGACATGATGTGCGCGCCTTCGCCGATGCGGAAGTCAGACGTCGCGGTATTGATCGTATTCACCACCTCGACGCTGGGCAGCCAGTTCGTCGAAATCTCCGTGGTGGCCTCGTTCGTGGTGGCGAGCCCCTTGACGGCGATGTAGCCGAGAGCTGCGGACATGATGGCGATCGACGCGAACACAGCGGTCAGCGACGCCTTGATACTCGGTCTTTTCATGGATTCGGTCCTCCAACGGTCGAATATGGCAATATCAACAGTCATCCGCTCCGCAATGAATAGACCCGAAGGTGGAGGGGCCGCGGGGCGCAAGAGGCGTCACGCGCCATTCAGATCGCAAGAAGGAGCAACAGACGGTTCACTATCAGATCTAGGCATTCAGCTTTAAAGAATCGTCAACAAATTCTCCGGTGCGCAAATAAATTGAGCGGTTACGGTACTTTCTCTTTTCGACTGCGATCCGAGATTGAGTTCTTCTAATACCCAGAAACCAAGATCATCCCTAGGTTCATGGTTACCGATTTCGAGACCGAACGGGCATGCGCCCTCTTGCTTTGCGCGAAGTCCTCCGCCAAAACGCCGGCATGATCACGATTTCCGACCTCACGGTCCGCATCGCCGGACGCCTGCTCATCGAGAACGCCTCCGTTTCGCTTGCCGACGGGATCAAGGCGGGCCTTGTCGGACGCAACGGCACCGGCAAATCGACGCTCTTCAAGGTGCTGACCGGTGATATGGCCGCAGAGACCGGCAATGTGACGCTGCCGCGCAATGCCCGCATCGGCCAGGTAGCGCAGGAAGCGCCCGGTACCGAGGACCCGCTGATCGAGATCGTGCTGGCCGCTGACAAGGAACGCGCCAGCCTGATGCGCGAGGCCGAGACGGCGACCGACCCGCTGCGCATTGCCGAGATCCAGACGCGGCTCGCCGATATCGGCGCCCATTCGGCGGAAGCACGGGCGGCGAGCATTCTGGCCGGCCTCGGCTTCGATCACGAGGCGCAACAGCGGCCGGCCTCCTCCTTCTCCGGCGGCTGGCGCATGCGCGTCGCACTCGCGGCCGTCCTCTTCTCCGAGCCGGACCTGCTGCTCCTCGACGAACCGACCAACTATCTCGACCTCGAAGGCACGATGTGGCTGGAGGATTACATCCGCCGCTACCCCTATTCCGTGATCATCATCTCGCACGACCGCGACCTGTTGAACACCGCCGTCAACTCGATCATCCATCTCGACCAGAAGAAGCTCACCTTCTATCGCGGCGGCTACGACCAGTTCGAGCGGCAGAAGGCGGAAGCCGACGAGTTGCAGATGAAGGCGAAGGCCAAGAGCGACGCCAAGCGCAAGCACATGGAGGCCTTCGTCGAGCGCTTCCGCTACAAGGCGTCAAAGGCACGCCAGGCGCAGTCGCGGCTGAAGGCGCTCGAGCGCATGGGAACGATCGCTGCCGTGGTCGACGATCACGTGCAGGGCTTCACCTTCCCCGTACCGGACAAGGAACTCGCCTCGCCGATCATCGCGGTCGAGGGCGGCGCGGTCGGCTACCAGCCCGGCAAGCCGATCCTCAAACGCCTCAACCTGCGTATCGACGCCGACGACCGTATCGCGCTGCTCGGCTCGAACGGCAACGGCAAGTCGACCTTCGCCAAGTTCATCTCGGGCCGGCTTGCCGCCGAAAGCGGCAACCTGAAGATCGCCACCAACCTGAAGACCGGCTTCTTCGCCCAGCACCAGATCGACGACCTGATCCCCGGCCAGTCGGCGGCCGAGCATGTCCGGGCGAAGATGCCCGACGCGCCTGAGGCGAAGGTACGCGCTCGCGTCGCGCAGATGGGCCTGGCAACGGAAAAGATGGACACGCCCTCGAAGGATCTATCCGGCGGCGAAAAGGCGCGGCTTCTGATGGGCCTCGCAGCCTTCGAGGCGCCGAACCTCTTGATTCTCGACGAGCCGACGAACCATCTCGACATCGACAGCCGTCGCGCGCTTGTCGAGGCCCTGAACGACTATCCCGGCGCCGTCATCCTGATCTCGCACGATCGCCACCTGATCGAGGCGACGGTCGACCGGCTGTGGCTGGTCAAGGACGGTACCGTCGCCGCCTATGACGGCGACCTGGAAGATTACAAGGCCCTCGTGGTGCAGTCTGGAAAGAGCCGCGAGGACAAGACCGCAACGGCAGAAGCCGACGACGGGGTTTCCAAGGCCGAAGCCCGCAAGCGGGCGGCCGACAAGCGCACTGCCCTGTCTCCGCTGAAGAAGAAGATCAACGAAATCGAATCCTTGACCGCGAAGCTTGAGAAACAGATTCAGGCGCTCGACATGGAGCTTGGCGACCCGACGCTTTATGAAAAGTCGCCCGCCAAGGCCGCCGCCAAGGCAAAGGAACGTTCCGACGCCGCACGCAAGCTGTCGGAGGCCGAGGAGCAGTGGCTGTTGCTCTCCGATGAGTATGAAACCGCGATGGCAGGTTGATTTCGGCACATCCAAGCCCCTGCCGAGCCTTGGTTTCCCGGAATTGATATAATTTTTCCGACCGCCTTAAGGGATGGGAAATGCTTGCGCGATATGGTGCGACAAGTTCCAATTTCGGGCGACTTCCGGGTTTCCATGACGACAGCATTCGCCAATTCTTTCCTGCATCGGAATGCAGTGCAGCTTTCGGTCGGTCACCCGCGTCTGCCGTCGCCGGCATCCAGCGACATCGAGGCTTACCAATGAGAAAGCTTTTCCGGCGTTTTCTGGTCAAGGACAAGGAAGGCGCCACCGCGATCGAATTCGCGCTTCTGGCATTGCCCTTCTTCATCATGCTTTTCGGCGTGATGGAAGTCGCCCTCATGTTCTTCACCGACTCGACGCTGTCCGCCGCCTTGCAGGCTTCCGTGCGCGAAATCCGCACGGGGTCGGCACAAAGCGCCGCCCTGAATATCAACAGTTTCAAGGCGAAGGTCTGCGACAACATGGCGTATGCCTTCAATTGCAGCACCGACCTTCTGATCCGCGCGGATGTGCTGACGGACATGTCGTCAGTCAACTACGCCACCGCGGTCTCGGCCGGTACGATCTCCGTGACGGAAGGCTTCAACATCGGCGGGACAGGCGATTTCGTACTGGTTCAGGCCTTCCTGCCCTGGAGCCGGATCCTCACCATGTACGGCACCAATGACGCGACGCTTGCCGACGGCCGCTACGTGCTCGCTGCCGCCACTCTGTTCAAGAACGAGCCATTCTGATGATCCTTTCAGCAGCCATCATTGCCGGCACATTCGGACGGCTTGGCCGTTTGGTCGAAAGGCTGCGCGCCGACAGGCGCGGCGTATCCGCAATCGAATTTGCGTTGATCATGCCCATTCTCGTCGTTCTGCTCGCCGGCACGGTCGATCTCGGCCAGGCGCTGATTGCCAACCGCAAGGTCAGCCAGATCTCCTCTACTGTCGCCGACATGATTTCCCGTTCTTCTTCGTGGAAAACGGCCGACGTCAACGTCATCCTGGCCGGCTCTGCCACCATCATGCAGCCATTCTCGACGACCGGCCTGACCATTCAGCTGGCCGTTGTCGACGTGGCGGCCGACCTGAGCACGAAGGTGAACTGGTCCGTGGGCTACCAGACCACCGCGCTGGCCAAGGGCGCCGCGTCGCCGCTCGATATCCCGACCGATGTCAAGACAGCCGGCGTGCAGATGATCGTGGTCGAGACCAAATATTCGCTTGTCACGCCCTTCACGTCACTGCTGTCCGCGGCGACCGGCGTCACGAGCTACAGTTACGACAAGTTCCACTTCACACGCCCGCGTATCGGCGACACGCTGACACTGAACTGAGGCGGGAGCAGTCGGGCTAGGCCTTGCGCTGCCAGCGGCGGTCCGAACTCTGCTGCCAATATGTCAGGGCGTGCCCCTCCTCCTTCAGCCGCTTCCACTGGGCGCGCGCCGCGCCCACCTCCATCTCCTCGTAGCCGTCGAACATCAGCACGACGCGCTCGTACCCGCCCACGTCCTGCGGCGCTGCACCGTCGACATAGAAGCGAACGCTTGAGGCGTTCGGGTTGGTATCGGCGACACTGAGCAGGATCGGCTCAGCCTCGCGGGTCTCTGCCTCCTCCGTGGCGTGTGGCAGGAAGCTGTCCGCACGAAAGGTCCACAGATGCGCGTCCATGCCATCGCGACGGTCGGCATTGGAAAACTGGACGGACACCCGCCAGCCCCGCTCGATGCTCTTTTCGAGCAGCGGCGGCAGGGCATCCTCCAGCTTCGATTCCGTCATATGGTAGAAGAGCACCTCGGTCACGGACGCGTTCACCCTTCGTAATTGGCGCGGACCAGCTCGTCGAGAAGCCGGACACCGAAGCCGGAAGCCCAGGTCGTGCTGATCTCCGTTGCCGGCGAGGCCATCGCGGTTCCGGCGACATCAAGATGGGCCCAGGGCGTATCCTTGACGAAGCGCTGGAGGAACTGCGCCGCGGTAATGGCGCCGGCATTGCGTCCGCCGGTGTTCTTCATGTCGGCGAACTTGCTGTCGATCAGCTTGTCGTATTCGGGCGCCAATGGCAGGCGCCAGAGCTTTTCCTGCGTGTGCAGGCCAGCCTTCAGCAGATTGTCCGACAGCGTGTCGTCATTGGAGAAGAGCCCCGCATGCTGGGTTCCGAGCGCCACGAGCACGGCGCCGGTCAGTGTCGCGAGATTGATCATGAAGGCCGGGTTGAAGCGTTCGTTGCAGTACCAGAGCGCATCGCCGAGCACGAGACGCCCTTCCGCATCGGTGTTGATGATCTCGATCGTCTGGCCAGACATGGAGGTCACAATATCGCCGGGGCGCTGGGCGTTGCCGTCCGGCATGTTTTCCACGAGGCCGAGGATGCCGACGGCATTGACCTTCGCCTTGCGCGCGGCAAGCGCATGCATGAGGCCGATCACGGCGGCAGCCCCGCCCATGTCACCCTTCATGTCCTCCATGCCGCCGGCCGGCTTGATCGAGATGCCGCCGGTATCGAACACCACGCCCTTGCCGACGAAGGCGACCGGCTTGGCCTTTGCCTTGCCGCCCTTCCACTGGATGACGGCAAGACGCGGCGGCCGGCTTGAGCCCTGCGCAACACCAAGAAGCGCGCCCATGCCGAGCTTGCGCATGTCCTTCTCGTCCAGAATTTCCACTTCGGCGCCGAGCTTTTCGAGTTCCTTGGCCTTGGCCGCGAACTCGACCGGTCCCAGCACGTTCGGCGGTTCGTTGACCAGATCACGCGCCAGGATGGCGCCGGCGACGACCGCTTGCGCGTCGGCGAATGCCTTCTTCGCGTCGGCCGCCGCAGCGGTCACGATCGTCACCTTGACCTTCTTGTCCTTTTCCTCGCCGTCCTTGTCCCGCTTGGTCTTGTACTTGTCGAACTTGTAGGCGCGCAGCAGCATGCCAGCGGCGAAGTCGGCGGCATTGGCTGCGGAAACCTCGACGCCCGGTGCATCCAGAAAAACCGCGACCGCACTGCTGGAGCCGATCTTTGAGGCAGCGGTACCGCCTGCCCTGAACCAGTCATACGCGACGAGGTCGGACGACGCGCCAAGACCGACGACAACCACGCGGTCCGCGGCGGCGTCTTCCGGGGCGATGAAATCGAGAACGCCCATGGACTTGGCCTTGAATTCGGCGATGCCGGCAGCGCGCGCGACAGCCCCCGCAGTAATCGCGCCGTCTGCCGAGGAAGGTCCGTCACCATCCTTTGCCTGCAGAAGAACGGCAAGACCGCCCTTGACCGACACCGACCGTGCGAAACCGACTTCCAATTTATCCGACATGTCGTCTCCCGACTGTTTTGAGCTTGGCTTTTGCGAAATCATGGGACAATCGCCGACGAAAACAAGGGCAAGTCGTGGAATTGTGGCACTCTTCCACGGTGTTTGCCGCCCTCGGACACTTCATAGACAGCGGGCACGCGAACGTGAAGGACCCGCGTCATCCCGGCAGGTCGAAATGGAAATCGGAATGTGATACCGGTCGCCAAATTTTCGCTGCGCCGGGACAGGCAGAGGGAGCATATCGTTTGGCATTGTCGGTATCGAGCCTGTTGGAAGACATCAGACGAAGCGACGCGTGGCGGCATGCCGCTAACCGCATGGAACCGCTGCGGAGCGGGAAAACGTGGCTGCGCCCGAATGCCCGGCAGGCGATCACCATTTCCCTGGTGCTGCTTGTCGCATGGTGGCTGCTGCTTGCCCTGTTCTACCTGTTTCCGCAGATCGACATTGCCGCCGCCCGGCAGTTCTTCACGAGCACCCCTTGCCCGGCAACATCTGCCCCCGGCACGGTGTGCGGCACCTTTGCGCTGCAGACGAACGGATTTCTGAATTTCATCCGGCAGATACTCTTCTATCTCCCGGCGCTCTCGGCGATCGGCGTGCTGTTCGCCCTGATCCATCAACTCTCACGCGACCACACGCCACGAATCAAGACGGACCAGGCGGCCCGGCTGACGCAGGCCATGCTCATCGGGCCGCAACTGCTCGGCGCCGTCATGACCGAGGAGTTCAATCGCGCACGGCGCCCCCGCTTCATCGACGCCTGCAGGGTCATCTTCGTCTACGCGCCGGCCTTTCTCGCCTATCGGCTCCTGCTTGCGATCATCCGCCTGCTCTCGACCACGGGCAAGCCGAGAGCCAAGCAGTACAGGGTCAGCGCCATGGCCGCCGGCGTCGTCTCCATGCTTGCCGGCCCCTATGTTCTGGTCAATCTCGTCCTCAAGGAGATATCCGGACGACCGCGGCCGCGCGTGACCGACCTCTTCGGTGGCGACATGACATTCATGCCGGCGGGCGTCTTCGGGGGCGAATGCCATCACAATTGCTCGTTCGTTTCCGGTGAGGCGTCGGGTGCCGGATGGCTCATCTGCCTCCTCGTCATCCTGCCACCAAAATGGCGCAAAAGGCTGTTCATTCCGATTGTCGCGAGTTCCTTGCTGACCGGGGGCTTGCGCGTTCTCTATGGCGGTCACTACCTGTCCGATGCCATGCTCGGCTGGCTGCTCTCCGTCGTCGTGTTCTACGCGACGCTCGGCGCCTTCCTGTATCTGCAGGTCGGCAAAAGGCTTCTCGCGGGACGGGCCGTTTCCATTTCTGCAACAGCCACCGAAACTTGAACCCGGCGGGGTATCAGCGAGCGCAGTTCGCGCTTGCCTCTCCCGTGCCGTTATGTATCAAAGGCGAACATGAAGACCCTGCAGTCGTACATATTCGGACGCGTGATGCAGATGTCGCTTGCGGCATTCTTGCCGATCCTTGCGATCATCTGGACGACCCAGGTCCTCAGACGTGTCGACCTCGTCACCGACAGCGGGCAATCGATCGGCTCGTTCATGCTGCTCGCAACGCTGATCATGCCGAGCATCGTGCCCTTGGTGCTGCCGTTCGGCCTGGTGATCGGGATTACGCAGACGCTGACGTCCATGAACAACGATTCGGAGCTGGCGGTCATCGACGCCGCCGGCGGGCCGCGATCGACAATCTTCATGCCCGTCATCCTGCTGTCGCTGCTCTTCAGCGTCGTTTCCTTCGGCATCACCAATTACGCTGCGCCCGCTTCCAGCCGGGCAGCCAAGGACATGATCGCCGAAACCTATGCGGACCTTCTCTCCACCGTCATCGAGGAGAAGACATTCCGGCAAATCGAGGGCGGTCTTTATGTGCAAATCTCCCAGCGTCTTTCCGGACGCATACTGAAGGGTCTCTTCGTCGTCGACGAACGCGATCCGACGGTCAGCCTGATCTACTATGCGCGGGAAGGCGCCGTTAACAGCGACGGCACGTCGCTGATCATGAACAACGGCCAGATCTACCGCAAGCTGCCGAACGGCGAGGTGTCCGTCATCAGCTTCGACACCTATGCCTTCGACCTGTCGGAACTGACCGCATCGGACGACGGCGCATCCCTCAAGGAAGGCGACCAGCCGACCTCCTATCTGTTGAACCCGCCCGCCAACGATGATCGCTACAAGGCGACGGCTGACCGGACGTGGTCGGAACTGCACCGGCGCTTGAGCGACTGGACGACCCCGCTTGTCTTCGGCCTCATCTCGCTGGTCTTTGCCGCCGATGCCCGCTCGCACCGGGAGGCGAGGCTCCATCCGATGATCGGTGCGCTCATCGTGTCCTTCCTGGTTCGTGGCGTTCTCTTCTACGTGACCAACCAGACGGGCCGTGGCTCCGCCAGCGTAGCATGGTACTACGTGGTGCCGGCGGTCTGTATCGCAGTCTCCATCTATCTGCTGGTGTCCGGTCGGAGGTTGAGATTTGCGGAGAGGATCGGCCAGCGCGTGAGCACGGCATGGCAAAGCGTCATCCGGCGGCTGGATTCGCGAACGAACGACGAAGACGAAGGTGTCGCATGATCTTCACGACGCTCGGCCGCCACTTCTTCAAACTCTATGTCACGACCTTTCTGTGGTTCGCACTGGGAACTTCGGCCATCATTTTCCTGGCCGACTTCAGCGAGACCACGAGGCGCCTGTCCTACATGTCGAGCTACTCCCTGCTCGGCGCGTCGGCGATGACGCTGTTGCGCCTGCCGCTCATCCTGCAGCAGACAATCCCGTTCCTCGCTCTCTTCGTCGGCATGACGGTGCTGATTGCGCTGAACCGGAAATATGAACTGGTGGTGACCCGCGCTGCCGGGATTTCGGCGTGGCAGTTCATGCAGCCTTTCATTTTCGGCGCACTGGCGATGGGACTGGCCACCACCTTCCTCTTGAACCCGCTTGCAGCCTTCGGCATGCGTCAATCGCAGACGCTGGAGACCGATTGGCGAATGGACGCGGGACGCCTGAAGGAAAAATTTGTCATTCCGTGGTTCCGCCAGACGGTCGGTTCCGACGACATGATCATCGGCGCCGCTTCGGTCTCCGACGACGGCACGACGCTGAACAAGGCGACGATATTCCATTTTGACGCCGATGGCCGCATCGTTCTCAGACAGGACGCAGCCACAGCAAAGTTGGAAGATGGTTACTGGCTTCTTAACCAGGTTTCCGAGCTTCGTCCCGGCGAGATCGTCAAGACGCTGCCGGAGGTCAAGGTTCGTACCAATCTGGAACAGAAATACCTTACCGAGCGCCTGACTGCGCCGGAAGATGTTGGTTTTTTTGAACTTTCACGCAAGATCGATGCGGCGAAGAGCTACGGCGTACCGCCCTACCCGCTACAGACCCAGTATCATTATTTGTTGTCATTGCCTGTGCTTCTCGTGGCGATGACATTGATTGCCGCAACCGTATCGTTAAAGTTCAGCCGGTTCGCGCAATCGAGGTCGATGATTCTCGGTGGAATCATTTCCGGGTTCGTGCTTTATGTGGTGACCGCATTGGTTAAGGCTTTCGGAAGCAGTGGTATTCTGCCGCCGTTCGTTGCCGCGTGGATTCCTGTAATCGTGGCTCTGGCTGCCGGGGCGACAGTACTGCTGCATCAGGAGGATGGCTAGTGGCGGCTAGGGACCGCAGACATTGGGGAAAGCTGGGGGCTATCCTTCTCACCACCACCGCGCTTACAGCGAATCCGGTTGTGGCGACGAGTGCCTATTCCCAGACGTCTTCTGCGCAGAATGCAGGCACCGAGCTTGTTTCCGCGAAGATTCCGGAGGGATCGAAACTCCTCCTTTCCGCCAATGAGCTGATTTACGACAGAGACAACGACCGCGTGATCGTTCGCGGCGCGGTGCAAATCTATTACGGCGGCTACAAGATGGTCGCCCGCGAAGTCGAATACAACCAGAAGAACGGCCGCCTGATCGCGACCGGCGGCATCGAGCTCGTCGAGCCCGGCGGCAACCGCGTCTATGCCGACAAGATGGACATCACCGACGATTTCGCCAACGGCTTCGTCAACGCGTTGCGCGTGGAAACGACGGACAATACGCGACTGGCGGCGGAGACGGCCGAACGCGTCAACGGCAAGGTGTCGATCCTTCACAAGGGCATCTATACTGCCTGCCTGCCCTGCGAGAGCGATCCGAGCAAACCACCGATCTGGCAGATCAAGGCAGAACGGGTCGTCCAGAACGGCGAGACGCACACGATCCGACTGGAAAAGGCCAAGTTCGAACTCTTTGGCCACCCGATCGCCTTCTTCCCGTCGATCGAGGTTCCTGACAATACGGTCAAACGGAAGTCCGGCTTCCTGTTCCCGTCGATGAGCACGTCGCAAAATCTAGGTTTCGGCGTCAAGGTTCCCTATTACTGGGCGATTGCGCCCGACCGGGACATGACGGTCAACGCAACCGGTTATACCAATCAGGGCTTCCTGCTGGACGCCGAATATCGTCAGCGGTTCGAGAACGGCACGCATGTGTTCCGCTTTGCGGGCATCGACCAGATGCACCCCGGCAGTTTCTCCGCCGATACGAGCGATTCGGAGCACGATTTCCGCGGAATGGTGGCCTCGAAGGGCGAATTCAAGATCAATCCCCGCTGGACCTTCGGCTGGGACGCCATGCTGCAGAGCGACAACAACTTCGCCAAGACCTATGGCCTCGACAACCTCGACAGCACGGTCCACACGAACAAGGTTTATCTTGAAGGGATCGGCCAGCGGAATTCCTTCGAGGCAAACGCATACTACTTCGACGTCCAGGACGCCGATACGGATAGCGTTGCCGAAAAGAAGCAGGCTATTGCCGGACCGATCATCGACTACAGTTACATCGCTCCCGAGTCCGTTGCAGGCGGAGAGCTTTCGCTTGACGCGAACTACACGCACCTGACGCGGTCCAGTTCGGACTTCTATAGCGTGGCCGGGCGTGACCGTTTCCGCGGCCTCAGCGGCGATTACAACCGCTTGTCCGCCGAACTGGAATGGCAGCGCACCTTCACGACGCCGCAGGGCCTTTTGCTGACGCCGATCGCGGCCGCACGTGGTGACGCCTTCAACGTCGACATGTCCGACCCTAACGCCCTTGGAACCTACAGTGGTGACTGGCAGGGCAATGGTGCCTCGACGAGAGGCATGGTCACAGCCGGGCTGGAAGCCCGCTATCCGATCCTGATCTCGACGCAGAACAGTTCGCACGTCCTCGAGCCGATTGCGCAGATATTCATTCGTCCGAACGAGCAGATGATCGGCGGACTGCCGAACGAGGATGCGCAGAGCTTCGTCTTCGACGCGACCAACCTGTTCGAACGCGACAAATTCTCCGGCTATGACCGTATTGAAGGCGGCACCCGCGCCAATGTCGGCTTCCGCTACACCGGCACGTTCGACGCCGGCTACTCGATCCGGAGCATATTCGGCCAGTCCTATCAGCTTGCTGGCACGAACTCCTTCGGCTCCGAGGATCTGGTCGGGGCGGGCCGGGACTCAGGTCTTGAAAGCACCGCATCCGACTTTGTCGGCATGCTTGCAGTGGATCTGCCAACCGGTCTTTCTCTGTCGACGGGGTATCGTCTCGACGAGAAGAGCCTGGACCTGCGCCGTGCCGATGCATCGCTGAGCTACCGCAGCGACCGCTGGCAGTCCGATCTGACGTATACCCATATCACTGCACAGCCAGATTACGGGTTTGACCGGGATCAGGACGAGTTGCAGGCAGCCGGTGCGCTCAAGATCAACGACCGCTGGTCGGTCTTCGGTTCGCTGACCTGGGACATCAACGAGAACGCGCTGAGCCGCCGCGGCGTCGGGGTCACCTACGCGGACGAATGCACCGAATTTTCGCTCGTCTATTACGACAAGCGCGACACGGACAATGAATCGGCGGTGGACTGGTCCATCGGGGCCCGCCTCGTGTTCAGGACACTCGGCGACGTCTCGCTCGGCAGTACGAAGCTGACCGGTTTCGACTGACAGGACGCGCCTGCGTCAAATGACCTCTGCCGGGCAGTTTCCCGGCCGAGGCTCCTGTAATGTCATCGTTTTGCCGCAACCATTGTACATTTCGTCTGCTCTGCTGTAGATATCCGGCAGGGATACGGTATCGGGGCAATACCGCAGGGAAAGGAACATTCATGAGATTCGTGAGACAGGCGTTTTCGGCTATGGCGCTGTCGCTGGCCGCGCTGACGCTTAGCTTCACCGTTCAATCGACGATCCGTCCTGCCTATGCGGCAAGTTCGGTGGAAGTCGTCGTCAATGACGAAGTGATCACCAGTGGCGATGTCGCGCGCCGTGTCGCCTTCCTGAAATTGCAGCACAAGAAGGGCAATCTCAAGAAGATGGCCCTGCAGGACATGATCGACCAGGTGCTCAAGCGCCAGGAAATCCTGCGCGTCAAGATGTCGGTCAGCACTGCGGACGTCGACGCTGCCTATGAACGATTTGCCGCCGGCAACAAGATGTCGACCGCACAGCTCGACAAGATTCTCCAGCAGGCAGGCGTCGGCAAGGAACACTTTAAGGCCTATATCGCCGTGTCCATGAGCTGGGGCCGCGTCGTGCGCGCCCGCTATGGTCAGAGCGAAGGCCTGTCGCAGGACGAATTGATCCAGAAGCTGCAGGAAACGAAGCAGAAGCCGGTCACGACCGAATATGTCCTGAAGCAGATCATCTTCGTCGTGCCCGAATCCCGTCGCAACGCCATCCTTTCCAAGCGCAAGGCGGAAGCCGAAGCGGCGCGCGCCAGGTTCCCTGGCTGCGACCAGGCCAAGGTGTTCGCGGCCACGATGCTGGACGTCGCGGTCAAGGATCTCGGCCGGTTCATGCTGCAGGAACTGCCACCGGACTGGAAGCCGCTCATCGAGAAGGCCAGCAATGGAACGACCGGTACGCGGGTAACGGACCGCGGCGTCGAATTCCTCGCCATCTGCTCCGAGCGTCAGGTTTCCGACGACAAGGCCGCCGAAGTCGTCTTCCGCGAGCAGAAGCAGGAAGCCATGAGCAAGAACAAGGGCGAAGATCCGAACGACGCAAAGTATATCGAAGAGCTGCGGAAGAAGGCCCGGATCGTCTATCCCTGACGACCGGTGTCCCTCTCCATGTCTCACCCTACCCCACTTGCCCTGACGCAGGGCGATCCGGCCGGAATTGGGCCGGATATCGCCTTGTCGGCATATATCTCGCGCGACAGCCTGGGATTGCCGCCTTTTCTCTATATCGGCGATCCGGATGTGTTGGGCGCGCGTGCCGCAAGCCTTGGCATCCGCGTCGAGATCGCTGAGACCGATGCGTCCGGCGCGATCTCTGCCTTCCCCAATGCCCTGCCCGTCATGCCGGTTCAAGCCGGCGCAAACGTGACGCCCGGCGTTCCCGACAGCAGCACCGCCAAAGGCACGATCGCGGCCATCGAAACGGCGGTCTCGCTGGTAAGGGACGGACGGGCCGGCGCCGTCGTCACCAACCCCATCGCCAAATCGGTCCTTTATGCAGCCGGCTTTGCCTTTCCGGGGCATACGGAATTCCTTGCGCACCTTTCCGGGCTGACCGTTTCCGGCGAAGCCTATCGGCCGGTGATGATGTTGGCCGGTCCGCGGCTGAAAGCCGTTCCGGTGACCATCCACATTCCGTTGAAGGACGTCCCGGAAGCGCTGACGACCGAACTCATCGTCGACACGTGCCGGATCATCGACCATGACATGAAAACGCGTTTTGCGGTGTCAGCGCCGCGCCTGGCGCTTTCTGGTCTCAATCCGCATGCCGGAGAGGACGGCGCGCTCGGGAAAGAAGACGCTGCCGTCATCCGGCCCGCGATCGACGCCCTGCGCGCCGCCGGCATCGATGCCATTGGGCCCCTGCCCGCCGACACCATGTTCCATGACAGAGCGCGCGAGGGCTACGATGTCGCCGTGTGCATGTATCACGACCAGGCGCTGATCCCGGCAAAGGCGCTCGGCTTCGACGACAGCGTCAATGTCACGCTCGGATTGCCTTTCATTCGCACATCGCCTGATCACGGGACGGCGTTTTCGCTGGCCGGCAAGGGTGTCGCCCGCCCGGACAGCCTGATTGCGGCGATCCGGCTTGCCGGAGAACTCGCCGGGCACGCTTCAAAGGCCTCAGCGTAATGGCGGCGCTCGACGGCCTCCCGCCTCTGCGCGACGTCATCCGCACCCACGGGCTCGACGCGAAGAAGGCGCTCGGACAGAACTTCCTGCTCGACCTCAACATCACCCAGAAGGTGGCACGCACCGCCGGGCCTCTTGCAGGCATGACGGTGATCGAGGTCGGCCCCGGTCCCGGAGGCCTGACCCGGGCCATCCTGGCGCTCGGTGCCGAGAAGGTCATCGCGATCGAACGCGATCCGCGCTGCCTGCCGGCGCTGGCCGAGATCGGCGAACACTATCCCGGCAAGCTGACGGTCATCGAGGCGGATGCGCTGAAGGTGGATTTCGCGTCGCTTGCGGACGGCGCGCCGACTCGGATCATCGCCAACCTGCCCTACAATGTCGGCACTCAGCTGCTGGTCAACTGGCTGCTGCCGAGCGAGTGGCCGCCCTTCTGGCAATCGATGACGCTGATGTTCCAGAAGGAAGTCGGCCAGCGCATCGTCGCCCAGGAAGGCGACAATCATTATGGCCGGCTCGGCGTGCTGTGCGGCTGGCGTACGGATGCGCACATGATGTTCGACCTGCCTCCCCAGGCCTTCACACCGCCGCCGAAGGTGACGTCCACCGTCGTCCACCTGACGCCGATCGCGTCGCCGATTGCCTGCGAGGCCGCGGCACTGGAAAAGGTGACCCATGCGGCCTTCGGGCAACGCCGCAAGATGCTGCGCCAGAGCGTTAAATCGCTGGGTGGAGAGGCCCTGTTGAAACAGGCCGATATCGATCCGTCGCGGCGTGCCGAAACGCTGAGCGTCGAGGAATTTTGCCGCCTGGCAAACTGCCTGTAGCGGCTGACAATCCGAGTCAGGGGACGGCGCGATGCGCCTGATCTAAAAGGGGAAAGGCGGTCAGCGCCGCGTTTCCTCCATCAGCGCATTGACGAATTCGAACAGGCCCGGCCGGCGATCACGGCGCAGACGCTCTGCCGAAACGATCGACTTCAGCGAGCTGAAGGCGCGGTCGAGATCGTCATTGACGATGACATAGTCATATTCCCGCCAATGCTCGATTTCCGCCCGGGCGTTGGCAAGCCGCGTCTGGATGACCTCTTCCGTGTCCTCGGCGCGGCGATGCAGCCGCGCCTGCAGCTCGTCGATCGACGGCGGCAGGATGAAGATCGACACGACATCGGCCGACATCTTTTCCTGCAGCTGCTGGGCGCCCTGCCAGTCGATGTCGAACAGCATGTCGCGGCCCTCGGCCATCGCCGTCTCGACCGGCTCGCGCGGCGTACCATAGAAATTGCCGTGCACTTCCGCCCATTCCAGAAGCGCATCCGTGTCACGCATGCGCTCGAATTCGCGGATGGAGATGAAATGGTAATGCACCCCTTCGATCTCGCTCGGACGACGCTTGCGGGTGGTGACGCTCACGGACAGGCCGATCGCCTTGTCCGCCTCCAGCACATTGCGGGCGATCGTCGACTTGCCGGCGCCGGACGGCGACGAAATGACGAGCATCAGCCCGCGGCGCTTGATGTTGCCTGCGATCTCTGCCGCATTTGCCATTGTTCGAGTTACTCCAGGTTCTGTATCTGCTCGCGGAACTGGTCGATGACGACCTTCAGTTCGATGCCGGCGGCGGTGACCGCAGCGGAATTTGACTTGGAGCAGATGGTATTCGATTCGCGGTTAAATTCCTGTGCGAGAAAATCGAGCTTGCGACCCACCGGTCCGCCTTCGGCCAAAAGCTCGCGGGCGGCGACGACATGGGACTTGAGTCGGTCTAGTTCCTCGCGGATATCGGCCTTGGTGGCCAGCATGGCGGCTTCGGCATAGAGACGATCGCTGTCGAGCGACGGGCCGGCCTCCATCAACGTCTGCAGCTGTTGCGAGAGCTTCCTGACGATTTCCTGCGGGCTGCGGGCCGGGTCGGCTTCGATCATGTCGGCAAGCGTAGCGATCTTCGTCAGCTGCGCTTCGAAGAGGTCGGCAAGAGACGTCCCTTCCCGCTCGCGCATCGCCTGCAGTCGCTCGAATGCCACCCGCGCGCTGTCAAGGACTGCTCGGTCGAGTTCGGCAATGGCTTCCTCGCTGTCTTCGCTTTCACGGAAATCGACGAGGCCGCGGATCGACAGCAGCGTGTCGAGCTGCAACGGTGCCGTGTCGACCAGATCGCCGAGCTCATCCCTGAGCCTCAGCACCGCATCGAACGCATCGCGATTGAGAACCGCCTGCATGCCGGCACTTTCGGCCGTCAGCGTCAAGGCTGCCTGAATGTTGCCGCGGCTGACGCGCTCCGACGCAATGCGGCGAAGCTCACCCTCCAGCCGCTCCATGCCGTTCGGCAGTCGAAAACGGATATCGAGCCCCTTGCCGTTGACCGATCTCAGTTCCCAGCTCCAGCGGTAGCGCCCGACGGCCCCCTCGCTGCGGGCAAAGCCCGTCATCGATTGCAATGGCATGTCGCGTCCCCTTTCGCCCGCGCGCCCGACCGGCGCTTACTGGCCCGTCGTATCCGCTGCGTCGCCGTTGGCCTGCTCGGCCTCTTCCTTCAGCTTGTTTTCCTCGACCTTGCGCCAACGCCTGACATTGGCGTTGTGCTCTTCGAGCGTCGCGGCAAAGACATGGCCGCCGGTGCCGTCGGCAACGAAATAGAGGTCGCTCGTCTTCCAGGGATTGGCGACGGCCTCGAGGGCAGCCCTGCCCGGATTGGCGATCGGCGTCGGCGGCAGGCCCTTGATGATGTAGGTGTTGTAAGGCGTGCTCTTCTTCAGGTCGGACTGGTAGATAGGCCGGTCGGACGGTTTGCCCTCGCCACCGAAAAGACCGTAGATGATCGTCGGATCGGACTGCAGTCGCATGCCCTTCTGCAGCCGGTTGATAAAGACGGACGCCACATGCGGGCGCTCGTCGGCGCGGCCGGTCTCCTTCTCGACGATCGAGGCGAGGATGACCAGTTCTTCCTTCGTCTTGATCGGCAGGTCGGGATCACGGTGGCTCCAGACATCATCCACCAGCCGGGTCTGTGCCGCCCGCATCTGGGCGACGATCTCTTCGCGGGACGTGGCCTTCGAGAACTTGTAGGTGTCCGGCATCAGGCTGCCTTCCGGCGGCAGGATCGCCGGCAGATCGCCGGTCAGCGTCTCGTCGGCTCTCAGCCGGTCGAACATCTGCGCCACGGTCAGGCCTTCCGGGAAGGAAATCGAGTAGAGGATGGACTTGCCGGACTTCAGCAGTTCCATGACTTCCATCATCGAATCATGTGCCTTGATCTCGTACTCACCCGCCTTCAGCGTGCTGCCGTCGCGCAGATGCGTCGCGGTCACATAACGGAAGATGCGGGCATCCTCGACGATCCCCTTGCGCTCCAGGTCGCGGGCGATTTCGGCGAGGCCGGCGCCGTTGCGAACGCTGAACGTGGTGTTGACCGCCAGCGGACCCGGCTGTTCGAAAGTGGAAATCACATAATAGAAGACCGCCACGCCCGCGATGCAGAGAATGACCATCATCGACATGACGAAATTCAGGAAGATGACGAACTGGCTGCGCGCCTTCTTGGAACGCTTCTGGACTTCCGGCACCTTTTCGGGGCGCAACGCATCGGATGGCGACTTGGGAATGAAGGGTTCCCTTGGTGTTTGTCCGCCCCGCCCGTAACCGGAGCCGGAATTTCCGTAACCGTCACTCATCCGTCCATCCTCGATTGGCCAGGCAGGCCAGCGCCCCCATGACTTCCACTATCGTAATGTCCGCGATTGCGGCAAAAAAGACGTATCGGGGAGGCGCTGACGCTCCTCCCCAGAATTCGTCACGCTTCGTAACGACGCAGAACCAGCGAAGCGTTGGTGCCGCCGAAGCCGAAGGAATTCGACAGGGCGACGTTGATCTCCCGCTTGCGGGCCTTGTGCGGCACGAGATCGATTGCGGTCTCGACCTCGGGATTGTCGAGGTTCAAGGTCGGCGGCGCGACGTTGTCGCGGATTGCCAGCGCCGAGAAGATCGCCTCGATCGCACCGGCCGCACCGAGCAGGTGGCCGGTCGCCGACTTCGTCGACGACATCGAGATCTTCGACGCGTGTTCACCGACGAGGCGCTCGACGGCGCCGAGTTCGATGGTGTCGGCCATGGTCGAGGTGCCGTGTGCATTCACATAGTCGATATCGGCGGCCGACAGACCGGCGCGCTTCAGCGCCATCGTCATGCAGCGGAACGCGCCGTCGCCGTCCTCGCTCGGCGCGGTGATGTGATAGGCGTCGCCGGACAGACCGTAACCGATGACTTCGGCATAGATCTTGGCGCCACGTGCCTTGGCGTGCTCGAGCTCTTCGAGGACGACGATGCCGGCGCCCTCACCCATGACGAAACCGTCGCGGTCGCGATCATAGGGACGCGACGCCTTTTGCGGATCGTCATTGAACTGTGTCGACAGCGCCTTGCAGGCGGCGAAGCCGGCGAGCGAAATCCGGCAGATCGGCGATTCCGCGCCACCGGCGACCATGACCTCGGCGTCACCGAGAGCGATCATGCGGGCGGCATCGCCGATCGCATGCGCGCCGGTCGAGCAGGCGGTGACGACCGCATGGTTCGGGCCGCGCAGCTTGTGGCGGATCGAGACCTGGCCGGAAACCAGGTTGATCAGCCGGCCGGGAATGAAGAAAGGAGAGATACGGCGGGGACCGCGGTCGCGAAGCGTGTAGCCGGCCTCGACGATGCCTTCCAGTCCGCCGATGCCGGAACCGATCAGGACGCCGGTCGAGGTCTGGTCTTCATCCGTCTCGGGATGCCAGCCGGCATCGGCAAGCGCCATGTCGGCGGCGGCCATGCCGTAGGCGATGAAGGGATCGACCTTGCGCTGTTCCTTGGGCTCCATCCAGTCATCCGGATTGTAAGCCCCTTCAACGCCGGCCTCCGTGGGAATACGGCAGGCGATCTGCGCGGGCAGATCATCGACTTCGAATTCCGTAACCCTGCGGGCACCGTTCTGACCTGCCAGCAAACGCTGCCAGGTGATCTCGGTGCCACAACCCAAGGGGGATACCATGCCGGTCCCGGTGATAACGACACGCCTCATCGACTGCAACCTACCCCAATATTACCGTCTTTGTTATTGCTGCTGGGCGGCAAATCGCCTGTACCAATTACACGGACCGCTTCGCCAGCAACGGTTCAAAAGGCGCCACGCTCCGGACCGGGTCATCCCACCCGCCGCGCCGCTGGTGCGGCAGTCGCGCGCAAGGCGCATAGAATACATAGAGCGGGCGCAGGGCCCGCTCTATCACAATCCATATCGCAGGATTAGGCCTGAGCCTTCTCGATGAACTTGACGGCGTCGCCGACAGTCAGGATCGAGTCTGCGGCGTCGTCGGGAATTTCAACGCCGAATTCTTCTTCGAACGCCATAACGAGCTCAACGGTGTCGAGGGAGTCGGCACCGAGGTCGTCGATGAAGCTTGCGCCTTCGACAACCTTGTCGGCGTCAACGCCGAGATGATCCACTACAATTTTCTTTACGCGTTCTGCGATATCGCTCATGTCGGTTTCCTCGACCTCTTGATCTTCACCGGAATGCCCATGAGCATTCCCTATTGCTGGAAAGCCGACCACACCTCGAAATCAAAGTGGGGCCTGCAAACTCTTTAAGACCCGGACCGCGCCAACACAAGAACCAACCCGTTCGGAAAGCTCTCATATCTTACGCAGCGCGTCTCAGTCCCGGCCCGCTTAACACGGTTTCAGCCCGTAGCAAAGCCAGAAAATCAAACCGATTTAGCCGCTCAACAGGGCTTTTCAGCCGTCAACGGGTCCAAACCGGCCTGAATTCGTCAAATCATCGCCATGCCGCCGTTCACGTGCAGCGTCTGGCCCGTCATGTAGGCGGCTTCATTGGATGCGAGGTAGGCGACTGCGGCGGCGATCTCCGCGCCGGTGCCCATGCGCTTCATGGGAATGGCGCCCATGATGGCATCCTTCTGCTTGTCGTTGAGCTTGCCCGTCATCGCGCTTTCGATGAAGCCCGGAGCCACGCAGTTGACCGTCACGTTGCGGGTGGCGATTTCCTGGGCAAGCGACTTCGAGAAGCCGATCATGCCGGCCTTGGAGGCGCAGTAGTTGGCCTGACCCGGATTGCCGGTGACGCCGACGATCGAGGTGATGTTGATGATGCGGCCGAAGCGGCGGCGCATCATCGGATGGGTCAGTTCGCGCGTCAGGCGGAAGGTGGCCGTCAGGTTGATTTCCAGAACCGCGTCCCAGTCCTCGTCGCTCATGCGCACGAACAGGCCGTCCTTGGTGATGCCGGCATTGTTGACCAGGATATCGACGCCGCCCATCTCGGCTTCCGCCTTTTCGCCGAGCGCCTTGACTTCGGCGCGGTCGGAGAGGTTGGCCGGGAAGACGTGCACGCGGTCGCCGAGCTCGGCGGCCAGCGCATCGAGCTTCTCGCGGCGGGTGCCGTGCAGGCCGACGATGGCGCCCTGGGCGTGGAGCGTGCGGGCGATTTCCTCGCCGATGCCACCGGTGGCGCCGGTGACGAGGGCCTTGCGGCCGGTCAGATCAAACATGTGTCCCATTCCTTCCTGTGTCCCGCTCAGGCCATCAGCGCCGCAATCGCGGCATCGATGTCTGCGGGAGAATTGACGGCAACGCCGCTGATGGTCTTGTCGATGCGGCGGGCGAGACCCGTCAGGACCTTGCCGGCGCCGATTTCATAAAGCGTGTCGACGCCGTTGGCGGCGAACCATTCGACCGTTTCGCGCCAGCGCACCTGGCCGGTCACCTGCTCGACCAGCAGGGAGGCGATCTCGTCGGCGTCGCTGACGGGCGCGGCGCGCACATTGGCGATCACCGGCACGACCGGGGCATGCTTCTCGACCTTCGAAAGCGCCGCGCGCATGGCGTCGGCCGCCGGGCCCATCAGGGCGGAATGGAAAGGTGCGGAGACCGGCAGCATCAGCGCGCGCTTGGCACCCTTCTCCGATGCCAGAGCCGCGGCCTTCTCGACGGCAGCCTTGGCGCCGGAGATGACGAGCTGGCCGCCGCCATTGTCGTTGGCGATCTGGCAGGAGCCGGCAGCGGACGCCTCGGCGCAGACCGCTTCGACATCACTGTGTTCGAGACCGATGATGGCCGCCATGGCGCCCTCGCCCACGGGTACCGCCGCCTGCATGGCATTGCCGCGGATGCGCAGAAGCCGCGCGGTATCGGCAATCGAGAAGGTGCCGGCTGCACAGAGTGCGGAATATTCACCGAGCGAATGGCCGGCGACATAGGCGACCTTATCCTTCAGCGACAGCCCCTTGGCTTCAAGCACGCGGATGACGGCCATGGACACGGCCATCAGCGCCGGCTGCGCATTGGCGGTCAGCGTCAGCGTCTCTTCCGGACCGTTCCACATGATGTCGGACAGCTTCTGGCCGAGCGCTTCGTCGACTTCCTCGAAGACGGCGCGGGCTTCGGCGAAATTGTCGGCGAGGTCCTTGCCCATGCCGACGGACTGGCTGCCCTGGCCTGGAAATGTGAATGCGATTGCCACGGGTCGTGTACTCCCTGATCGTTTTTTCCCTCCAATTCACATTACCAGACCGGAAGTCAAGGGTAAGCCGGGGATGCCAACTTCTTTCACCACCGCCAAAAATGCGCTGATGGCGCTTGCGAATTGCAGCCATCTGCCTACATTCCGCTCAGCTTTCACATGGGGAAATCATATTCATGAAGTATAATACGCTTGGCCGTACCGGCATTTCCGTGTCCGAAATCTGCCTCGGCACCATGACCTGGGGCACGCAGAACACGGAAGCGGAAGCCCACGTGCAGATGGACTACGCCGTCGAGAAGGGCATCAACTTCTTCGATACCGCCGAACTCTACCCGACGACGCCCGTTTCGGCTGAAACGCAAGGGCTGACGGAAGATTACATCGGCACCTGGTTCAAGAAGACCGGCAAGCGTTCCGACATCATTCTCGCCAGCAAGGTCGCCGGCCCGGGCCGTCCCTACATCCGTGACGGCCGTCCGACCGATGCCGCCGGCATCCGCGAAGCCATTGACGCCAGCCTCAAGCGCCTGCAGACCGACTACATCGACCTCTACCAGATCCACTGGCCGAACCGCGGCCATTTCCATTTCCGCAGCAACTGGTCCTACGATCCGTCGAAGCAGGACAAGGAAAAGGTCGCGAGTGATATCCTCTCGATCCTCGAAACGCTCGACGAATGCGTCAAGGCCGGCAAGATCCGCGCAATCGGCCTCTCCAACGAGACGACCTGGGGCACGCAGAAGTACCTGACGCTTGCCGAACAGCACAATCTCCCGCGCGTCGCGTCAATCCAGAACGAGTACAACCTGCTCTACCGCCATCATGATCTGGATCTGGCCGAGCTGTCGCATCACGAAGATGTCGGGCTGCTTGCCTATTCGCCGCTCGCCGCAGGCCTGCTCTCCGGCAAGTATCTCGACGGCCAGCGTCCGGCCGGCTCGCGCCTGACGATCAACAACGATCTCGGCGGCCGCTACCAGCCGCAACAGGAACCGGCCGTACGCGCCTATGTCGAGCTTGCGAAGAAACACGGCCTCGACTCGTCCGTCCTGGCACTCGCCTTCCTCCTGACCCGTCCGTTCATGGCATCCGTCATCATCGGGGCGACGACGATGGAACAGCTGGCGATCGATATCAGTGCCGCCGACGTCACGCTCAGCGACGCTGTACTTAATGATATCCGGAAGGTGCATCGGCTCTATCCCATGCCTATATAAGACGCCGAACAACGTCACTGCTCCAGACAAGGCGGCATCTCGACCATGGATTTTCTCTTCATCGCCGGCGGTCTCGTCGGGCTCTACTTCGGCGCGGAATGGCTGCTTGGCGGTTCCGTGCGGATCGCCGCCCGGCTCGGGTTGCCGCACCTGATCGTATCCCTGGTCATCGTCGGCTTCGGCACATCCATGCCGGAGCTTCTCGTCTCGCTGAGAGCGGCTTTTGCCGGTGCGCCCGACTTGGCGCTCGGCAACGTCATCGGCTCGAATACGGCCAACATCCTTTTGATCATCGGCGTCAGCGCCGTCATCTTCCCGATGCGGCAATGGGACGGCAACGTCCGCCACGATGCCATCGTGATGGTGCTCGCCGCCCTGTTTGTCCTCGTCGCGGTGCAGTTCCAGCATATCGGCCGGCTGACAGGGCTTATCATGCTCCTGCTGCTCGGCGCCTACCTCTTCCATGCCTACCGGCGTGGACGCGACGCACCGACGGAGAGCGATGTCGACATCGAAAGCGCCGGACAGAAGATGTGGCTCAGCGTGGTGATGGTTGTTGCCGGCCTCGCCTTCCTGTTCGTCGGCGCGGAGCTCCTGATCCGTGGCGCAACCAACATCGCCCGCGATTACGGCGTTTCGGAAGCCGTCATCGGCCTCACCGTCGTCGCGCTCGGCACCAGCCTGCCGGAACTCGCAACCGCCGTCATTGCGGCGCTGAAGCGGCATTCGGACATCGCCATCGGCAATGTCGTCGGCTCCTGCATCTTCAACGTGCTCTGCATCCTGGGCATCACCGCGGTGATAAAGCCGATCGGCGTCGCCTCGCAGTTTGCGACCTTCGACGCGCCGGTCATGCTGGCGGCCACCGTCGCCTTCGCCACGCTGCTGATCTTCGCCAGGGAAATCGGCAGGAAGGCCGCCTATGCGATGCTCGCCGGCTACGCCGTCTACATTGCGTTGCTGGTGTAAGCCGGTGCACTGAAGCAACATCGACAATATAGCCGGCCATTTAGTCTTTGGTTACCTCGACGGGCGATAATGATCGCCGCGAGCGTTGACTGACCGTATGATCGTCACATCGTTCGATGGTCGGGAAAACCTATGGTCGGCATCAGTTCATTCTTCAAGGGCGCCTATGCGGCGCAGTATGCCTCACAGCTGTTCTCGCGGGGACCGTCGGCCAACCTGTCGGCTTCCGTCAACTCCTCGCAACCGTCGTTCCACGGCAGCCAACAGCCTGGCTATTCGAACGCGGCCGAACGGGCGCTCGCCCGGATCGTCGACATCCTCTCGACGAGCGACGATGCCGGCAGCGGCGACGCGGGCGTCAGCGAGGCGATGGGCTACATCACCAGCGCCTACGGCACCGACGGCGACGACAAGATGACGCTGACCGGGCGGGCGATCTACAATGCCGACACCGGCAAGGGCGATGACACGCTGATCGTGAAAAGCGATGCCGTCTCGACGGTCGATACCGGCGAAGGCGACGATTCGCTCAACATCGCCGCAAGCTTCACCGCCGACATAGAGGCCGGCGACGGAAACGACACCGTCAAGATCGCCGCCGACCTGGCGCTCGGCATTTCCGGCGGCGCCGGCGACGACGACATCAAGATTTCCGCCCGCACCATTCTCGGCGTCGACGGCGGCGACGGAAACGATACGCTCTATCTCGAAGGCAGCCGCATCACCGCGTCCGGCGGCAAGGGCGACGACACCTTCACCTTGAACGGCGACGGCAAGGGCGATGTGACCTATGATTTCGCAAAGGGCGACGGCAAGGACACGCTGAACGTCAATTTGCCGCTGACGGTCCGGTTCACGGCCGGCTACATTCAGGATGACCTCGACATCAAGGTTTCAGGCGACAAGATGCAGATCAACGGCGCGGACGGGGACACGATCACCATCAATCTCGCCGGGGATCTCGCTGGCAAGACGCCGCAATACAGCTGGAGCGCCAAGGACGGCACCCTATCGCTGCATATCGGCTGAAGTCCTGACCGGACGATCTAAGGCCTCCAAAACCCTCGCTCACGAAATATTTGTTCCGGCATCCGGCAGCCAGGAAACATTTATCTTTTATCAACTCTCCATGACTAAATCTTGTAGTCGGGTTGTCCGAACTCCAGCCTTTTCGGGGTCATCGACATCTCTTCATAACATTGCGGGGAAAAGCATGCGGGAATTGCCATTGCGTAAGTCTGTGCCGGCTGCAGTGATCGGTCTTGTGCTGATCAGCGGCGGAGCGCTCGTCGAATCGACGTTATTTTCCGAATATCAGCTCGAACGTTCCGTCGCGATCATGCGCCAGGAACAGGCCGCCGACGAGATTTCCCGAGAACTGATACGGCTTCAGAAGGGCATCGAGCTCGACATCGTCAGCACGCAGGAATCGCTGACGGACATGTCGGCAACCCGTGGCCTCGACGGCCTCGACGATGGCGTGGCACTGGCCGCCGAGAGCGCCAAGGCGCTGAAGGAGAAGGTTCAGCGGGTCAACGACATTTCCGGCCCGCTCAACGTTCCGGCGCTGAAGACGGCGCTCGACGAGCTGAGCAAACGCTTCGACACATTTTATGCCAAGGGCCAGGAAATGACGGCGGCCTATGTGAAGGACGGACCGGAAGCGGGCAACAAACTGATGCCTACATTCGACGGCATCTCTGACGAATTGCAGGCGCAGATCGAGGCAACACACAAGATCTTTGACGGAATTGTCGCCAACATGGCCGCCAAGGCTGCGAGTGAGGCGGACAGTCTCGAGCAGCAGTCACTGTCCAATCGCAACATGATGCTAGGGGTCTGCGGACTGCTTTTTGCCCTTGGCATCGCGATCGCCTGGTTCGTCAACCGCCGGCTTGTCAGCCCGGTTGTGAAGATGACCAACCTGATGACCGACATGTCCGGCGGCAATCTCGATACCGCGACCCCGGACACCCACCGCCGTGACGAAATCGGCAGCATGGCGCGCGCGCTGGAAACCTTCCGCCAGTCGGGCCTCGAGAACCGCGAACTGAATGCAAGAATTGAGAGGCAGCGTCAGCAGGCCGAACAGGAGCGCGCGGACCGTGATCGTCTGCGTCAAGCGGAAGCCGAAAGCCTGAAGGAAGTGGTCGAACGCCTCGGTGCAGGCCTCGGGCGACTTGCCGAATGCAATATCCGCATGACGATCGACGAGCCCTTCTCCCAGGATTTCGAAGCGCTTCGCCGTGACTTCAACAACTCGATCGGGACGTTCCAGGAAACGCTGGAACTCGTCCTGGAAAAGACCCGCTATGTCGAGGACAGCAGCAATCAGCTCCGCGACGCCTCCGAGGAACTCGCCAAGCGGGCCGTCCAGCAGGCAGCCGCCCTCGAGCAGACGTCTGCCGCCATCTCGCAGATCAACGTCACGGTGAAGACATCGTCGGAAAAGACGGTCGAGACCCGCAATCTCGCCAAGACCGCCAAGAGCCAGACGGCACAGTCCAGCGATATCGTCCGCAACGCCGTCGTCGCGATGGAGCGTATCGAGGCCGCCTCGAGCGAAATCGGCACGATCATCAGCGTCGTCGACCAGATCGCCTTCCAGACCAATCTGCTGGCCTTGAACGCCGGCGTGGAAGCGGCGCGTGCGGGTGATGCCGGCAAGGGTTTCGCAGTCGTCGCCCAGGAAGTCCGCGATCTCGCCCAGCGCTCCGCCCAGGCGGCGCAGCAGATCAAGGAGCTCGTGGTCAAGTCGGCTCAGGAAGTCGCCGAGGGCGTCCGGCTGGTCGGCCAAACCGGCGAAGCGCTGCAGAAGATCGACGCGATCACGTCGGAAATCGACCTCAAGGCCGAGGAAGTCTCTGTTGCTTCCAGGGAACAGTCGATCGGGCTGCAGGAGATCACCTCCGCCATCCACGAACTCGACACCATGACGCAGCGCAATTCGGCCATGGCCGAAGAGACGAACGCCCTGAGCACCAGCCTTGCCGGAGAGGCGGAAAACCTGAACGGCCTCATTGCCCGCTTCAAGCTCAACCGCCGCAAGGCGATCCGCGACACCAACGCACCGACCGAAACGGTGAGCTACGGCCGCGTGGCCTGAGCCGGTCGCGACACGTCTGACAATGATCAAAAGCGCTGCCAGACGAGCAGCGCTTTTTTCGTTCAGCCCTCGGCAGCCCCGATATCCGGCAAGTCCGTGCTTGCATTCCCGGCAGAAATGCGTATAAGCGCGCTGTTCACAACACCCGGTCATTCGGCTGGTGGCTGAACGGAGGGCCGGCAGACTTGTTCTGCCGACAGGAACGAAAAGCGTTCCGGCCTCCCGTGTCTCCGCTCTCGACCGTCTCGAACAACGCTTTTCTTGCTTGGGCCATATGCCCGCCAAAGAACAGTCGTTGAGGCTTAGCGCCGGTTTCCGGGTTTGAGATAAACGCAAGAAAGGCAAGTCCACAATGGCACTTTACGAACACGTGTTCCTTGCCCGGCAGGATGTTACGCCGCAGCAGGTCGACGCTCTTATCGAACAGTATAAGGGTGTGATCGAAGGCAACGGCGGCAAGGTCGGGCGCATCGAGAACTGGGGCCTCAAGTCCCTCACCTATCGTATCCGCAAGAACCGCAAGGCTCACTACGCACTGATGGACATCACTGCTCCGGCAGCGGCGATCCACGAAATGGAACGTCAGATGCGCATCAACGAAGACATTCTTCGTTACATGACCATCGCCGTCGAAGCCCACGAAGAAGGCCCGTCTGCCATGATGCAGAAGCGCGACCGTGACGACCGTCCGCGTCGTGACGACGACCGTGGCCCGCGTGGCGACCGTCCGCGCCGTGACGACGATCGTGGCCCGCGCCGCGACGACGACCGCCCGCGCCGTCCGCGCGAAGACCGTGCATAAGGAGAAGATCTGATGGCTATTGCTTCCACTCCCGTTCGCCGGCCCTTCCACCGCCGCCGCAAGACCTGCCCGTTCTCCGGCGCCAACGCTCCGAAGATCGACTACAAGGACGTTCGCCTCCTGCAGCGCTACATTTCCGAGCGCGGCAAGATCGTTCCGTCCCGCATCACGGCCGTTTCCCAGAAGAAGCAGCGCGAACTGGCTCGTGCCATCAAGCGCGCCCGTTTCCTCGGCCTGCTGCCCTACGTCGTTTCCTAAGGAACGGCCTCTGGAATATCGGAGGGCGCCCGATGGGCGCCCTCCACTCTCCCTTCCGCGATGGGCGCGGATCGGACCTTCTGAAAACCCCATGTTGGGGAGCCGTTCCAATGAGACCTTGAGTCAGGAACCTCCTCTAACTGCTTGAATGAAGCAGGACAGCGACCTTGAACCGATCGATGCTCACATTGCTGGCTACCGGCGCACTTGCCGGCTTGACCGCCACCTTCCTGGTGTTGGGCGCGACCGTTCAGCCTGCCTATGCGACCCTTCTTTACGCGGCCTCGGCGCTGCCGATCTTCATCGTCGGGCTCGGCTGGGGCAACGTCGCCTCGCTCGCGGCGATCGTGACCGCCTTCGTTTTCGGCGCGGCCAGCTCTTCCACCGAATTCGCGCTCCTGATGACCGTCACGACGCTGGCGCCGGCCGGATGGCTCAGCCATCTGTCGAGCCTTGCCCGTCCCGCAAGCGAACTCGGCGGACCGGAACACCTGACCGCCTGGTATCCGCTGTCGGACATCATGCTGCATCTCTGCGCCGTGGTAACGCTGGCGCTCGTCATCGTCGGCATGATGATCGGCTACGGCCCGGAACTCGCCGGCAATCTGGTCGATGTCATGGTCACCAACCTGCAAAACCAGGAGCCGGCGCTGGTCGCCGAAGCCCAGACGCTGGCGCAGACCAAGGCATCGCTGGTGCTCGTCCTGCCGGTTGCGCAGGGTGCGACCTGGGTCATCTTCCTGTTTGCCGCCTATTATTTCGCGACCCTGATCGTCAACGCGTCGGGCCGGGCAAAGCGGCCACGTGAAGACATGCCTTCGGCGCTGCGCATGAACCAGATCGGCATCTTCGTCTTTCTCGCCGGTCTCGCGGCGATGTTCGTCGGCGGCGTTCCGGCCATGATCGGCGCTGCGGTCTGCGGCGCCTTCGGCGCTGGTTTCCTGCTTGCCGGCTACGCATCGCTTCACCTGCGCACCCGCGGCAAGCCGTGGCGCTTCCCGGCGCTGGTGCTTGCCTATCTGGCGTCAACCTTCGTGTTGCCCGCCTTCTTCATTCTGGTCCTGGGCCTGATCGACACGCGCCGTGCCGTCGCCCTCACCCCGGCCAAGAACGACAATTCAGCAAACGACAGTAACCAATAGAAACAGACCTGAAAGGATAAACATCATGGAAGTCATTCTCCTCGAACGCATCTCCAAGCTCGGCCAGATGGGCGAAACCGTCAAGGTTCGCGACGGCTACGCCCGTAACTACCTGCTGCCGCTCGGCAAGGCGCTGCGCGCCAACGCTGCCAACAAGGCCCGTTTCGAAGCCGAGCGTTCGGTTCTCGAAGCCCGCAACCTCGAGCGCAAGTCCGAAGCCCAGAAGGTTGCCGACGTTCTCGACGGCAAGTCCTTCATCGTCGTCCGCGCTGCCGGCGAAACCGGCCAGCTCTACGGTTCGGTCGCTGCCCGCGACGTCGTCGAGACCCTGGCTGGCGAAGGCTTCACCATCGGCCGCAACCAGGTTCACCTGAACCAGCCGATCAAGTCCATCGGCATCCACAAGGTCGAGATCGCCCTCCACTCGGAAGTCGAAATCCACGTCGAGCTCAACGTTGCCCGTTCGGCCGAAGAAGCCGAGCGCCAGTCCAAGGGTGAAGACCTCACCTCCGTCGACGCCATCTACGGCGTGGACGAAGACGCCCTGCGTCCGGAAGACTTCTTCAACCCGGAAGCCGACTACGACGACGAAGCTGACGACGCCGAAGAAGCAACCGAAGAATAATCCCTTCGACTGCGCCTCTTTGAGGAAGCGCCCGCGGACGACAGTCCCGCGGGCGCTTTTTCTTTTTCCTCCGGCGCCATCAACTGTAAAATGGCGGAGAGCCCGAGTCGGCGATGATTCGAGTCAATCGTGACGGGCGCTTTTTCAGGATTCTTTTTTTCACACCTGTGAATCGCTGTGGGTTGTGTGAATGACGGTTTCGTCTCCGCCATTTTACGATAAACCGGGGGTCCACTAGGCAGGACGGAACACGGACGAGCGCCCGAAGTAACGGGTCGGGGCGCACGCAACCGTGCATGCCGGCATCCGGCCGGCACAAACGGAAAGACGGCAGGGAACATGAACGACGCAGCGCGCAAACTCGCTCCGGTGAACACGGCGGAACCGCATTACCGCGAAGCGCCGCACAACATCGAGGCCGAGCAGGCCCTTCTCGGCGCCATTCTCGTCAACAATGACGCCTACTACCGCGTTTCCGACTTTCTGAAGCCGAACCACCTCCACGAGGAGCTGCACCGCAAGATCTTCGAGGTCGCCGGCGACATCATCCGCATGGGCAAGACCGCCAACCCGGTGACGATCAAGACCTTCCTGCCGGCCGACGAGAAGGTCGGCGACATGACGGTGGCGCAGTACCTCGCCCGTCTGGCGGCCGAAGCCGTCTCCATCATCAACGCGGAAGACTACGGCCGGGCGATCTACGACCTGGCGCTGCGCCGCGCGCTGATCACCATCGGTGAGGACATGGTCAACATCGCCTATGACGCGCCGCTCGACATGCCGCCGCAGACACAGATCGAGGACACCGAGCGCCGCCTGTTCGAGCTAGCGGAAAACGGCCGCTACGACGGCGGCTTCCAGTCGTTCAACGATGCCGTGGCGCAGGCAATCGACATGGCCGGCGCCGCCTTCGAGCGCGACGGACACCTTTCCGGCATCTCGACCGGCATCATGTCGCTCGACAGCAAGATGGGCGGCCTGCAGCGCTCCGACTTGATCGTGCTTGCCGGACGTCCAGGCATGGGCAAGACCTCTCTTGCCACCAACATCGCCTACAACATCGCCGCGGCCTACGAGCCAGAAATCCAGGCGGACGGCACGCCGAAGGCGAAGAACGGCGGCGTCGTCGGCTTCTACTCGCTCGAAATGTCGTCCGAACAGCTCGCCACCCGTATCATCTCCGAGCAGACGGAAGTCTCGTCCTCGAAGATCCGCCGCGGCGACATCACCGAAGCGGATTTCGAAAAGCTGGTCGCCTGCTCGCAGATGATGCAGAAAGTGCCGCTGTTCATCGACCAGACCGGTGGCATCTCGATCGCCCAGCTTTCGGCGCGCGCCCGACGCCTCAAACGCCAGCGCGGCCTCGATTGCCTGGTGGTGGACTATATCCAGCTCATGACCGGATCCGGCAAGTCGGGCGAAAACCGCGTGCAGGAAATCACCCAGATCACCACGGGCCTGAAGGCGCTCGGCAAGGAACTCAACGTGCCGATCATCGCGCTGTCACAGCTGTCGCGTGGTGTCGAAAGCCGCGAAGACAAGCGCCCGCAGCTCTCCGACCTTCGTGAATCGGGCTCGATCGAGCAGGACGCCGACGTCGTGCTGTTCGTGTTTCGTGAGGAATACTATGTGAAGAACCTGGAGCCGCGCGATCCGGCCGACCCGAAATATGCCGAGTGGGAAGCGCTGTTCGACAAGGTGCGCGGCACAGCCGACGTCATCATCGCCAAGCAGCGTCACGGACCGACCGGCACCGTCAAGCTCGCCTTCCAGTCGGAATACACCCGTTTCGCCGACCTCGCCGATCCGTCGTTCACGCAGTACGAAGAACCCTGATCCGCGATCGCCATCGCCTTTGGAAAGGCCGCCGACCATCCGGTCCGGCGGCCTTTGTCTTTGTGCGAGGCCGCCTGCCGGTTGCTTAATTTCGCGCCGCCTGCCCTCTCCGTGTGCAGACGCGGCCGGCGCGCGGCGCCAAAAGCAACCGGTTTCCGGACGGCACCGCCGGAAATCGCCGACAATCACCCGTAGGAATTGTATTCGATCCTGCGGGTGGTCGCTGGCACGCCGCTTGCTTTCAATGAGGCAGGACAATGAAGGAGAGCCCTATGATCCGCAGACAATTCCTCGCCATGACCGCCGCTGCTGCCGCCATGTTCGGCACGCTGGCGATTTCAGCCCCTGCCCATGCCGATGCGCTGGAGACCATCACCAAGTCCGGCACCATCCGCGTGGCCGTTCCGCAGGACTTTCCGCCCTTCGGCAGCGTCGGCTCCGACATGACGCCGCAGGGCTACGACATCGACATGGCGAACCTGATCGGCGAAAAGCTCGGCGTGAAGGTCGAGATCGTGCCGGTCACCAGCGCCAACCGCATTCCCTATCTGCAGACCAACAAGGTGGATCTGGTCATCTCCTCGCTCGGCAAGAACCCGGACCGCGAGAAGGTCATCGATTTCTCCGATCCGTATGCGCCGTTCTACAACGGCGTCTTCGCGCCGGCCGACGAAAAGATCGAATCGGCGGCCGACCTTTCCGGCAAGACCGTCGGCGTCACGCGTGGCTCGATCGAGGATCTGGAACTGACGAAGGTCGCTCCGGCCGATGCCGACATCAAGCGTTACGAAGACAATAACGGCACGATCTCGGCCTTCCTGTCCGGTCAGGTCGAAGCGGTCGCCACCGGCAACGTCGTCGCCGCCGCGATCCTCGCCAAGAACCCGCCGAAGCGCCCGGAGCCGAAGTTCCTGATCAAGAACTCGCCCTGCTATGTCGGCCTCAACAAGAACGAGCCGGCGTTGATGGAAAAGGTCAATGCCATCATCGCAGAGGCCAAGAAGGACGGTTCGCTGAACAAGATCTCGGAAAAGTGGCTCGGCGTTGCCCTGCCGGCCGATCTGTAAGGTCGAAGGCCTGACACCATGACACACCGCCGCCCCGTTCCATCCGGACGGGGCGGCAACCGGTTCAGCCCCATTCCGGACAGACCCCATTGACCTATATCTTCGACTTCAGCTGGATTGCCGACTATTATCCGGTCGTCCTCAAGGGCATCGGCATCACGGTCGAACTGACCGTCGTCGGCGGCATTTGCGGCGTGCTGCTCGGTATCCTCTGCGCCTGGACGCGCACGCACGGCCCCGACTGGGCCAAGCCGCCGGTCGCCGCTTATGTGGAGCTGATCCGCAACACGCCGTTCCTGATACAGCTCTTCTTCATCTTCTTCGGCCTGCCGTCGATCGGCGTGAAGATGACGGAGCTTCAAGCCGCCAACCTGGCGATGATCATCAATCTCGGCGCCTATAGCTGCGAGATCATCCGCGCCGGCATCGAGGCGACGCCCAAGGGGCAATACGAGGCGGGCGCCGCTCTGGCACTGCGACCGCTGCAGACCTTCTGCCTCGTCATCCTCATCCCTGCCCTGCAGAGGATCTGGCCGGCGCTCTCCTCGCAGATCGTCATCGTCATGCTCGGCTCCGCCGTCGTTTCGCAGATCGCCGCGCAGGACGTGACCTACGCCGCCAACTTCATCCAGTCACGCACCTTCCGCGCCTTCGAGGCCTACACGGTGTCGACCGCCATCTACCTGGCGCTGGCGATCCTGCTGCGCCAGGTGCTGGCGCTGATCGGCCGTGCCCTCTTCCCGAAAGGCCAGATGCGATGACCGATTTCACCTTCTGGGACATCCTGCGCAACCTGCTGCTTGCCACCCGCTGGACGCTGGTTTTGTCGATCGTCTCCTTCGTCGGCGGCGCGGTCGTCGCGCTCGGCATCCTCATGCTCAGGATCGCCAGGTTCAAGCCGGGCCAGGTGTTCGCCCGCGGCTATGTGGAGCTCTTCCAGGGCACGCCGCTCTTGATGCAGCTGTTTCTCGCCTTTTTCGGCCTCGGCCTGGTTGGCATCGATGTTCCCGCCTGGCTTGCCGCCGGCGTCGCCCTCGTGCTTTGGACGGCGTCCTTCCTCGCGGAAATCTGGCGCGGCTGCGTCGAGGCGGTTCCGAACGGGCAATGGGAGGCGGCGCGCAGCCTGGCGCTCAACTATATCCAGCAGATGCGGCTCATCATCCTGCCGCAGGCGATGCGCATCGCCATCGCGCCGACCGCCGGCTTTTCCGTGCAGGTGGTCAAGGGTACGGCGCTGACCTCGATCATCGGTTTCGTGGAACTGTCGAAGGCCGGCACGATCGTCACCAATGCCACCTTCCAGCCCTTCACCGTCTACGGGCTGGTTGCGCTCCTCTATTTCGCCATCTGTTTCCCGCTGTCGAAATACTCGAAATATCTGGAGCGCAAGTTCAGCGCCGCCTATGGGCGCCACTGACCGGCCTGTCAGGATGGCAGAAGCATCCGTAGTGCGGCAACCGTCACGACGCCGAGCCCGGCTGCAGCCAGCAGCGGCAGGCGGGTGGCGGCGAGTGCGGTGACGGCGGCGGCTATCGTTTCCGCCGGTCCGGTGGCCAGCGCCGTCGGCGCAATGACGGCCATCAGCACGGCGGGCGGGATTGCCTGCATCGCCTGCGTCTGGCGCGGCCCCAGTGTCACGAACCTGTAGAGGACCAGTCCGGCAACGCGGGTTGCGACCGTGGCGGCCGCCATGGCGAGGATGGCGAGAAGCGTGGCGGGATCGAGCGTCATGCCTCCACCCCTTCCGGCGCCGGGGCAACGAGGGCCGCGGCAAGGCCGGCCAGCGCACCGGCGAGGATGTACCAGACGCCGGGGACGAAATGATGCACGGCGACGGCACTCGCGCCGCTGGCCAGCAGCACCAGCCCGGTGCTCGGGCCTTTCCAGAAGCGCATCACGAGGACGATGAAGACGGCGCAGAAGGCGAAATCCAGTCCGACGGCCTTGGGGTCGCCGAGGAAGGCGCCGGCGATCGCTCCGACGAGGCCGGATAAAACCCAGGCGGCATAGAACGGCAGCACCGCACCGGCAAACCACAGGGGCGTCAGTCTCGCCCGAGCGGCATGGCCCTCCGCGACCGCCCAGCCCTCATCGGTCAGGAACAGGACGGCGACATATTTGCGCCAGCCGCGGAAGGCTTCGAGCTTGGGGGCGAGCGAGAAGCTCATCAGCACATGGCGGACATTGACGAGCAGGGCCGCAAGCCCGAGGGCGGCCCAGGCGGGCGGCGACGTCCAGATATCGACGGCGACGAATTGCGAGCCGCCGGCAAAGACCAGCGCGCTCATCAGCGTCGCTTCCAGCGCCGAGAGACCCTTGGCGGCGGCCGCCGCACCGAAGAGCGCGCCAATCGGGATGACGGCGACGATCAGCGGCGCCATCGCCTTCGACCCGTTGAGAAATTCGGTGAGATGTCTTTCGGCCAAGTCGTTCGTCCCGTCGTCTGCGTTGTCGTTGCGACGGACATAGGCCGGGTGGAGAGACAGGGTCTTGAACGAAAGTGACGTCGGACAATCAGGCGGCGCGGAATGCGCCGGGCGTCACGCCGGCACGCGCCTTGAAGTGGCGGGTGAAATGCGCCTGGTCGGCAAAGCCGCAGGCGAGCGCCACTTCGGCGGGCGCCATGTCGTTGGCGAGAAGTTGTTTTGCCGCCCGCACGCGCCGATGCGTGAGATAGGCGTGCGGCGTCATGTGGAAGGCCTTGCGGAAGGCGCGGATCAGATGGGCGCGCGACAGGCCGGCGACGCGCGCCAGTTCCTCGAGGCTGATGTCCTCGTCGAAGTGTTCTTCCAGATAGGCCCGCGCGCGGCCCACGGCCGACTGGTCGCGGTTTTCCGGAAGGCGCACCACGGCGTCGCCGTGCCGGATGAACAGCGCGGCGAGCACGCCGTACATGCCCTCGTCCGTCTCCAGCGCGCCCTGCCCTTCCTCCAGCCGCTTCTGGGCCTTGAGGAAGGCATTGGCCAGCGGCTCGTCCTTGAGGATCTGGCGCGAGAAGGACGGCGTGCCGTGAAAGGCCTTGCCGGTCACGTCCTCGATGATCTCCGCCAGGAGCTCGGCGGACGGATAGATCATCCGGTAGCGATAGCCGACCTCGCCGGGATGGCCGTCATGCACCTCTTCCGGATTGATGAGATAGATGTCGCCCGGCCCCGCGGCCTTGCTCTCGCCGCGGATGCGGCCGATCTGGCAACCGGCCTCGATGGCGCCGATACAGAGCGTGTCGTGCGCATGCGGGGCGAAGGCATGGGTGATGAAGGTGGCGCTCAGGCATTCCATGTCGCGGAAATGCCGGGCGCGCCAGAACCGGGCGGCCTCGCCCTTTTCCAGCGGCATCGCTTCCGTTGCCTGTTCCTGCGTCACGATTTCCATGACCGTCCTATACACCTCTCTCGCCAAGAGCGTCTTGAACAAAAGTGCGCATACGTCCGACCTTTATGCTGCACTGCCGTTGTCAGAGGCCGGGACGATCTGTAATCAGGGAGGCATGGACGATATCGACGACTTCACCGAAGAGACCGACGCTTTCGACGCCGCCACCGCGCGGCTGACGGTCGACCTTGCAGCCCTTTGTGACAACTGGGCCGACATGGCCGAACGCTCCGGCTCGGCTCGCGCCGGCGCCGTTGTCAAGGCGGACGCCTACGGCCTCGGCATCGAGGATTGCGGCGGCGCGCTCTATGCGGCCGGCGCCCGCGACTTCTTCGTCGCCACGCCGGACGAAGGCGCAAGCCTGCGTCCCTATGCGCCGGATGCCCGCATCTACGTGCTCTCCGGCATCTGGCCGGGCACGGAGGCAACCTTCTTCGGAAACGACCTCGTGCCGGTGATCGCCTCGGAAGAACAGCTCGCCTTCTTCATGGCACTGTCGGCCGAGCTCGGCGACTACCCATGCGCCATACAGGTCGATACCGGCTTCAACCGTCTCGGCCTGTCGGTGGACGAAGCGATGATGCTGGCCGACGACGCGTCGCGCCCGTCGAGCTTCTCGCCGGTCCTGGTGATGAGCCATCTCGCCTGCGGCGACGATCCGGCCAATCCGATGAACCGCAAGCAGCTTGAGTCTTTCCGGGCGGTTAGCGCCGCTTTCGAAGGTGTCGAATCAAGTCTGTCGTCGTCCGCCGGCGTGTTCCATGGGCCCGATTTCCACTTCGACCTGACCCGGCCCGGCATCGCCCTTTACGGCGGCGAAGCCGTCTCGGGAGTGGCAAACCCCATGCGCCCGGTGGCAACCGCCGAGGCGCGTATCCTGACGATCCGGCATGCGAAGGCCGGCGAAACGGTGAGCTACGGCGCAGCCCACACGCTGACGCGCGACAGCCGGCTTGCCGTCGTCGCCGCCGGTTATGCCGACGGTTACCTGCGCGCCGGGTCCGGCGCGGGCGTGCCTTTGCGGACGACCGGCATTCCCGGCCAGATGGCCTTCGTCGCCGGCCACCATGTGCCGCTCCTCGGCCGCATCACCATGGACATGAGCATTTTCGATGTGACTGATGTTCCGGAAACTGCGGTCAGGGCGGGCGACTATGTGGAACTGTTCGGCAGCAACATCGCGCTGGACGACGTCGCCCGCGCCGCCGGCACGATCGGCTACGAGGTGCTGACCAGCCTCGGATTGCGGCACGAGCGCCGTTATCTCTTTTGAAGAAGTTAGGAGTGCTGGCGGGCCAATTTGAAGGCGATCATGACACCGACCACCAGCATCAGGACGATGCCGGCCTGCGTATAGGTGTCACCCGGCAGATAAGGGAAAAGCGTCTGCTGCATCACTCTGCCTCCAGATCATTCATTTCAAGCGTTGCCATATAATGTAGGCCCGCCGACGTCAGATAGCCAACTGCTCCACGCAAAACATGCTCACCCCATTGCCCCCTCGACGGATCAACCGCTAAGAATCCCTCCGATTCTTGAGGAACCTTCTGCCCATGGCCAAGCCCCGCACCCAATTCATCTGCCAGAACTGCGGCACAGTGCATTCGCGCTGGGCGGGCAAGTGCGACGGTTGCGGCGAGTGGAACACGATTGTCGAGGAAGATCCGACCGGCGGCATCGGCGGCGGGCCCGGCAAGACGCCGAAGAAGGGCCGCCCCGTGGCTCTGACGACGCTGTCGGGCGAGATCGAGGAGGCGCCGCGCGTTCATACCGGCATTTCGGAACTGGACCGGGCGACCGGCGGCGGCTTCGTGCGCGGCTCGGCGGTGCTGATCGGCGGTGATCCGGGCATCGGCAAGTCGACGCTGCTGATGCAGGCGGCGGCGGCGCTGTCGCGTGGCGGCCACCGCATCATCTACGTTTCCGGCGAAGAGGCGGTCGCGCAGGTCCGACTGCGTGCCCAGCGGCTGAACGCGGCCTCGACCGACGTGCTGCTCGCCGCCGAGACCAATGTCGAGGACATTCTGGCGACCCTTTCGGAGGGCAAGCGGCCGGATCTCGTCATCATCGATTCCATCCAGACGCTCTGGAGCGACATCGTCGATTCGGCGCCCGGCACGGTGACACAGGTCAGGACCGGCGTGCAGGCGATGATCCGTTTTGCCAAGCAGACGGGTGCGGCGATCGTGCTCGTCGGCCACGTCACCAAGGAAGGCCAGATCGCCGGCCCGCGTGTCGTCGAGCATATGGTCGACGCCGTACTCTACTTCGAGGGCGACCGCGGCCACCACTACCGCATCCTGCGCACGGTCAAGAACCGCTTCGGCCCGACGGACGAGATCGGCGTCTTCGAAATGTCGGACATCGGCCTGCGCGAAGTGTCCAATCCATCCGAACTCTTCCTCGGCGAGCGCAACGAGAAATCGCCGGGCGCCGCCGTCTTTGCCGGCATGGAGGGCACTCGGCCCGTGCTCGTCGAGGTACAGGCGCTGGTCGCCCCGACCTCGCTCGGCACGCCGCGCCGCGCCGTCGTCGGCTGGGATTCGGCGCGCCTGTCGATGATCCTCGCCGTGCTGGAAGCCCATTGCGGCGTACGGCTCGGCCAGCACGACGTCTATCTCAACGTCGCCGGCGGCTACCGGATCACCGAGCCCGCCGCCGACCTCGCGGTCGCCTCGGCGCTGGTCTCATCGCTTGCCGGTGCGCCGCTTCCGGCCGACTGCGTCTACTTCGGCGAAGTCAGCCTGTCGGGCGCGATCCGACCGGTGGCGCACACCGCGAACCGGCTCAAGGAAGCCGAGAAGCTCGGCTTCTCCTCCGCCGTCTTGCCGCAGGGCTCTCCCGACCTTCCGAAGGGCAATAGTCGCCGGTGGAGCGAGATCGAGAGCCTTCCCGATCTGGTTGCGCGCATCGCCGGCTCGAAAGCCGCGTTAAGACAAGGGGATGATGAGGATTGACCCCTTTATTCTTTCTGCAGGGCGATGCTATAGGTGCAGGCTGTGAGCGGCCGCGGCCCATGCGGTGGCACATGGCGCGAAGTCATGGAGTGAATTGAATGCCCATCACGATTTTCGACGGTATCGTTCTCGTCGTTGTGCTGTTCTCGGCCGTTCTGGCCATGGTACGCGGTTTTTCGCGGGAAATCCTGTCGATCGCCAGCTGGCTGGGTGCGGCCGCAGCGGCCTATTATCTCTACGGCCTGCTGATGCCCTACGCGATGAAGTATACCGACGACACGCGCATCGCCACGGCGGGCTCGGCGGCGGTCGTCTTCCTAATCGCCCTGATCGTGATCTCCTTCCTGACCATGCGGATTGCCGATTTCATCATCGACAGCCGCATCGGCGCGCTCGACCGTACGCTCGGCTTCCTGTTCGGCGCCGCCCGCGGAATTCTGCTGCTCGTCGTCGCCGTTGCCTTCTGGAACTGGCTGGTGGCGCCCGAACAGCGCCCCGACTGGGTCAACAACGCCAAGTCCAAGCCGTTCCTCGATGACATGGTGACGAAGCTCGAGGCCGTGCTGCCGACGGAATTTGCCCAGGTGATCCGCGCCAGCGTGTTCAACGAAAAGGATACGGATCAGGGCGCCGATGCGACCTCTGACCAGGCGCCGGCGGAAGACGCACCGGCCGATACGACAGGCAATTAGGGCCTGCGATAAATTCGACCCTCAAAATATGGGGCGGAAGCCCCATATAAGGACTCCACTTCGTGATCAGGACGGTGTATAGCGCCGCCCTTCACCGCACTATTTCTTTTGTGACCCAAGGACCGGCGGCCATGAATCTCCCAATCCATGCAGACATCGATGATGACCTCGATGGCGACACCCTGCACGAAGAGTGCGGGGTGTTCGGCATTTTGGGGCACAGCGATGCTGCCACGCTGACCGCGCTCGGCCTGCACGCCCTGCAGCACCGCGGACAGGAAGCCGCCGGCATCGTCTCCTTCGACGGCCAGCAGTTCCGCTCCGAGCGCCGCATGGGCCTCGTCGGCGACCACTACACCGATCCGGCGACGCTGGCGCTCCTGCCCGGCTCCATGGCGATCGGCCATGTGCGCTATTCGACGACCGGCGAGACGGTGCTGCGCAACGTCCAGCCGCTGTTTGCCGAACTGCAGAACGGTGGTATCGCGATTGCCCACAACGGCAATTTCACCAACGGCCTGACGCTCCGCCGCCAGCTGATCGCCAGCGGCGCGATCTGTCAGTCGACCTCGGACACCGAAGTCGTCCTGCACCTGATCGCCCGTTCCTGGCACACCTCGTCTGCCGATCGCTTCGCCGATGCGATCTCGCATATCGAGGGCGGCTACGCGATGCTGGCGCTGACCCGCACCAAGCTGATCGCCGCGCGCGACCCGAACGGCATCCGTCCGCTCGTCATGGGCGAACTCGACGGCAAGCCGATCTTCTGCTCGGAAACCTGCGCGCTCGACATCATCGGCGCGAAGTTCGTCCGTGACGTGGAGAACGGCGAGCTGATCATCTGTGAAGAGCAGCCGGACGGCTCGATCTCGATCGAAAGCCGCAAGGCGACCAATCCGAAGCCGGAACGCATCTGCCTGTTCGAATACGTCTATTTCGCCCGGCCCGATTCCGCCGTCGCCGGCCGCAACGTCTATACGGCGCGCAAGAATGCCGGCATCAACCTCGCCAAGGAAGCGCCTGTCGAGGCCGACGTCGTCGTGCCGGTTCCGGACGGCGGCACGCCGGCGGCCATCGGCTATGCGCAGGAAAGCGGCATCCCCTTCGAGCTCGGCATCATCCGCAACCATTATGTCGGCCGCACCTTCATCGAACCGACGCAGCAGATCCGCGCTTTTGGCGTGAAGCTGAAGCATTCGGCCAACCGTGGCGTGATCACCGGCAAGCGCATCGTCCTCGTCGACGATTCGATCGTGCGCGGCACCACCTCGGTCAAGATCGTGCAGATGCTGCGCGAAGCCGGCGCCAAGGAAGTGCATATCCGCGTCGCCAGCCCGATGATCTACTATCCGGACTTCTACGGTATCGACACGCCGGACCGCGACAAGCTGCTGGCCAACCAGCACGACACGCTGGAATCGATGTGCAAGTATATCGGAGCGGATTCGCTGGAATTCATCTCGCTCGACGGGCTCTACACGGCCGTCGGCGGCAAGCCGCGCGACCCGAAGAACCCGCAGTTCACCGACCACTACTTCACCGGTGACTACCCGACCCGCCTTGTCGACCAGGACTCAACCGACAAGGTGCGCCCGCTTGCCGTTCTGGCCGGTAGCGGCTAAACGGCACTTGAAAGATCGCTGACATTGCGAAGCGGCCCCGGGCCGCTTCGTTGCATATGGGGGACAGGACATGAGCGTGGATCTGAACGGCAAGCTGGCACTCGTCACCGGCGCCTCGCGCGGCATCGGCTACTTCACCGCCATCGAGCTCGCGAAGGCCGGCGCACATGTGATTGCCTGCGCCCGCACGGTCGGCGGCCTGGAAGAGCTCGACGACGCCATCAAGGCCGTCGGCGGCTCGGCAACGCTCGTGCCCTTCGACCTCACCGACATGGCGGCGATCGACAAGCTCGGCGGTTCGATCTTCGAACGCTGGGGAAAGCTCGACATTCTCGTCGCCAATGCCGGCATCCTCGGCGTCATTTCACCGATCGGCCATGTGGAAGCCAAGACCTTCGAAAAGGTCATGACGATCAACGTCACCGCCACATGGCGGCTGATCCGCTCGCTGGAGCCGCTTTTGAAGCTCTCCGACGCCGGCCGCGCCGTCATCCTGTCGTCCGGCGCCGCCCACAAGTGCCGGCCCTTCTGGGGCCCCTACTCCGCCTCCAAGGCAGCCGTCGAGGCGCTCGCCCGCACCTGGGCTGCAGAAACCGAAAACACCGCCCTGCGCGTCAACAGCGTCGATCCGGGCGCAACCCGGACCGCCATGCGGGCGCTCGCCTATCCCGGCGAGGACAAGGACACGCTGCCGCATCCCTCGACCGTGGCGCAGGCGCTGCTGCCTTTGACCGGATCCGATGTGACGGAAACCGGCAAGCTCTACTCCGTGCGCGAAGGCCGCTTCCTCGACTATCACATGCCGAACTCAATTGAGCTTTTGCTCAATGCGCAGGCATAAACGTCATGATTTGCGAACAATGCCCCGAGACCCAAAATCTTACCCGGCATTTGACTAAAATGATCTTCAGCGATCGGTAAGGTTTTCCCTGGATATTCTTGGCAACGTTCAAGAATACTGGGGCCCCCAATGCGAAACATGAAAATCTCGGCCAGGCTCTTTGCCCTGGTCGCCCTGACGCTGGTCATTCTCGGCGGTTGCGTCACCTTCAGCCTTTTCCAGAGCTATGACGCGTCGGTGAATGAGCGGAAGGCCGGCCTGCAGGCGATGGACGACAACGCGCTTGCCATCTTCGACAAGTACTACAAGCTGGAACAATCGGGTCAGCTGACCCGCGAACAGGCGCAGGCGGAAGCCATGGCGGTGATCGGCGCGATGCGCTACGGCGGCGGCAGTGGCTACTTCTGGATCAACGACATGCAGCCGAAGATGGTCATGCATCCGATCAAGCCGGAGCTGGTCGGCAAGGATCTGTCGCAGAACAAGGACCCGAACGGCAAGCTGCTGTTCGTCGAGTTCGTCAACACGGTCAAGGCGCATGGCCAGGGCTTCGTCGACTATTACTGGCCGAAGCCGGGCGCCGACAAGCCGGTCGAGAAGTTCTCTCACGTTGCAGGCTTCGCGCCGTGGGGATGGGTCGTCGGCACCGGCGTCTACGGCGACGATCTCGCCGCACTCTTCTGGCGCAATGCCATGATCTACGGCGCCCTCTGGCTCGGCGCCATGGCCGTCGTCATGGCCGCTGCCTATGCGATCGTGCGCAGCGTCACGGGACCGATCGGCGAGCTGCAGTCCGCCATGCGCTCGATTGCCGCCGGCGACACGGATGTCGCGATCGCCGCATCCGGCAACAAGGACGAGATCGGCCAGATGGCCGGTACGCTGCAGACGCTTCGCCAGTCGGTGCGCGAAGCCGCCATGCTGCGCGAGAGCGAGGCCGAGCAGCGCCGCACGCTCGACGAGACCCGCGCACGCAACGAAGATACGAACCGCGCCACCAGCGAACGCCAGGCCAACGCGATGTCGGCTCTCGGTGCGGCCCTGTCGCGGCTTGCCGATGGCGACCTGACCGTCCGCGTCGGCGATCTCGGCGCCGACTATGCCGAGCTGCGCACCGACTTCAACAAGACGGCGGAATCGCTGCAGTCGGTCATCGAGGCGATCGTTTCTACCGGCCAGATCATCGACGGCAGCGCCTCCTCCATCAGCGAGGCGACCGGCAACCTCTCCTACCGCACCGAACAGCAGGCGGCCTCGCTCGAGGAAACCGCGGCGGCGCTGGACGAGATCACCTCGACGGTACGCACCGCCTCGGAGCGCGCGGCCGAGGCGAGCCGCATGGTCGGCGAGACGAAGTCGAGCACCGGCAAGTCGAGCGGCATCGTGCGCAACGCCATCGAAGCCATGGGCCGCATCGAGACGTCATCGAGCAAGATCAGCCAGATCATCACCGTGATCGACGAGATTGCCTTCCAGACCAACCTGCTGGCGCTGAATGCCGGCGTCGAGGCGGCGCGTGCCGGCGAAGCGGGCCGCGGCTTTGCCGTCGTCGCGCAGGAAGTGCGCGAACTCGCCCAGCGTTCGGCCAATGCCGCCAAGGAAATCGCCAACTTGATCCAGACCTCGGCTGGCGAGGTCCAGGGCGGCGTCGGCCTGGTGCGCTCGACGGGTGAAGCGCTGGCCGAGATCGAGGTCCTCGTCAACAAGGTCAACGACCACGTCCAGACGATCGCGACCGCCTCGCGCGAACAGGCCACCGGCCTGCAGGAGGTCAACACGGCCGTCAACCAGATGGACCAGATGACCCAGCAGAACGCCGCCATGGTGGAAGAAAGCTCGGCCGCCAGCCAGACGCTGGCCGAGGAAAGCCGCAAGCTCCGCGACATGCTCTCCCGCTTCACGCTTTCGAGCGGTACGGCAAGGGCGAAGCGGGCGGCCTGATCCGTCACCAATGACGTATGCTAAACCGCCCGGCCAGTCCGGGCGGTTTTCTTTTTGGCGCTTGACCAATCCCCTTCGTCGCGCGATAAGTCGGCGCATGAAAACGCGCGCCTGCATTATCTGCCGGATTATTATTCGCTAGCTTTCCGCTGGCCTGGCCGTTTTCGTCTCCCGATACCCGCAAGAGAACAAACGTCCCGGCCCGCCGGGTGAAATCTTTTGTTTGGAGACCAGGGAATGACCGAGCTGAAGCTCTACAACACGCTGACACGGGAAAAGACGGTCTTTCAGCCGATCGATCCGGATAATGTCCGCATGTATGTCTGCGGCCCGACGGTCTATGACTTTGCCCATATCGGCAATGCGCGCCCGGTCATCGTCTTCGACGTGCTCTACCGGCTGCTGCGCCATGTCTATGGTGCCGACCACGTCACCTATGTCCGCAACATCACCGACGTCGACGACAAGATCAACGCGCGGGCACTGCGCGACCATCCGAACCTGCCTCTGAACGAGGCAATCCGGCTGGTGACGGAGAAGACGGAAACGCAGTTCCTCGATGACGTGAACGCGCTCGGCACGCTGGAGCCGACCGTGCAGCCGCGGGCGACCGACAACATCACCCAGATGGTGGCGATCATCCAATCGCTACTCGACAAGGGCCACGCCTATGTGGCGGAGGGATCGGAAGGCCGGGAGGTACTGTTCGAGGTGCGCTCCATGGCCGATTACGGCCAGCTTTCGAAGCGCAATCTCGACGACCAGCAGGCCGGCGCCCGCATCGCCGTCGAGGCGCACAAGAGAAATCCGGCCGACTTCGTGCTCTGGAAGCAATCGGCTAACACCGAGCCCGGCTGGCATGCCGACTTCACGGTCGATGGCACGACGACCGACATTTACGGTCGTCCCGGCTGGCATATCGAATGCTCGGCGATGAGTGGCCGCTATCTCGGCGACACGTTCGACATTCACGGCGGCGGGCTCGACCTGATCTTCCCGCACCACGAGAACGAGATCGCCCAGTCGCGCTGCGCCCATGGCACGCATGTGATGGCGAATGTCTGGATGCACAACGGCTTCCTGCAGGTCGAAGGTCGCAAGATGTCGAAGTCGGAGGGCAATTTCGTCACCATTCACGAGCTGCTGGCGACAGAAAAATTCGGCGGCCGCACGTGGCCGGGCGAAGTGCTGCGGCTTGCCATGCTGATGACGCACTACCGCCAGCCGATCGACTTTTCTGTAAAGAGGCTGATTGAAGCCGAAAACATCCTTCAGACTTGGGCTGACATAAAGAAGATTGCCTCTGATCATGACTGGATGGCGCTAGCAAATCGTTTGGTTGATCCGATTGTCACAGATGAATTCATCTCGACGCTTGCCGATGACTTAAACACCGCAGGTGCGATAGCCTATGTGCAAGCGGAAGCGAAGAAAGCCCATAAGGGCGACGCTGATGCAGCGTTCAACGTACTAAACAGCTTCATATTTCTCGGCTTTGAACTGGAAGATTTCTTCGCGAGTGCGGATGTCGAAGCCTTTGAGCAAATTCTCATTAGAGAGAAGATTTTAGAGCGCCTCGAGCTGATCAAGGCGAAAAACTGGGGCGAGGCCGACAAGATCCGCGATGATCTGCTGGCGAAGGGCATCCAGCTGAAGGACGGCAAGGACCCGGAGACCGGCGAACGGGTGACGACGTGGGAGGTCAAGCGGTGACGATATCCACCCCCCTCTGTCACTTCGTGACATCTCCCCCACAAGGGGGGAGATCGAGGGTGCGCGAGATCAACCGTCCACACTCCGACTTCCGCAGCTCTCGCCACAGGGTTGCATCTGCAGCAAGAATTCGTTCCTATTCTCATCCGGTCAACATTTGCGGCGATGCGCTGAGGTTCGCCGGCGTCCAATCTCCCCCCTTGTGGGGGAGATGTCCCGAAGGGACAGAGGGGGGTGACATGCCGCACGGTAGAGTGCCACCAAAGTTACGTGCCAATGCACGCCGCATGCGGAAGGCCATGACCGACGCGGAACTTAAGCTCTGGAATGAATTGCGGGCGCATCGCCTGATGGGTCTTGGCTTTCGACGACAGATGCCGGTCGTGGGCTATATCGCCGACTTCGCCTGCCCGGAATATCGCCTCATCGTCGAAGTGGACGGCTCTCAGCATGGCCACGGTCAAACTGCCCAGGCCGATCTGGATAGAACCGCAGCCCTTGAACGCGCGGGCTGGCGGGTTCTTCGTTTCTGGAATCATGACATCCACTGCGACGTCGACGGTGTCTGCACCCACATCCTGCGCGCCATCGGAAAGGATCGGGAATGACCATTCACACCGGCGGATGCCAGTGCGGCGCGGTGCGGTTTCGCGTCGAAGGGGATTTGAGCGACTCGTCGATCTGCCACTGTCGCATGTGCCAGAAGGCATTCGGCGCCTATTACGCGCCGCTGGTCTCGAGCCGCAAGGCGGTGCTGACATGGACGCGCGGGGCGCCGAAGACGTTCCAATCCTCGAATTTCGTTCAACGCGGCTTCTGCGCCGATTGCGGCACGCCGCTGACCTATGAGGCGCCGGACGGCGTGGCGCTGGCGGCCGGCGCATTCGACGACCCGGCCGCCCTGCCCCCGACAAAACAGTTCGGCATCGAGGCCAAGCTGCCCTTTGCCGACAGCCTGCACCTGCTGCCCGGTCATCCGACCGAGGACGATCTCGAGGATGCCCCCTTCCTCGCCGATCTCGTCTCCTACCAGCACCCGGACCACGACACCGACCACTGGCCGCCGGAGGATCAGGCATGACGGAGAAGAACCCGAACACGCAAATGCCGAAATGGATGGTCTACGGGATCATCGGCAAGGTCGTCTTCATCGTCGTCGTGCTGATCGCACTCTTGATCTATGCGGGGGTGATCTGATGGCGAACGATACAGTATTGAAACGTTCACCCCTCCCCAACCCCTCCCCACAAGTGGGAGGGGCTGACCCAGCCGCCATTGCTGCGATCGAGGCAAAAGCCTTCCGCGCGCTTTCTCCCCCCCTGTGGGGGAGATGGCCGGCAGGCCAGAGGGGGCCTTTGCTCGAATGCCATAAACTCCTCGACAAATCCAACCGCCAAGGAGACGCACAATGACCAACACCACGGACACTCAATCGGGCGGATGCCAGTGCGGGGCGGTGCGGTTTCGGGCGGGCAAGCTCGGGCGGCCGTCGATCTGTCACTGCCGCATGTGCCAGAAACAGTTCGGCAATTTCTTTGCGGCCTTCGTGACAGCGGATCCGGCGCATGTGGAATGGACGCGCGGCCAGCCGAGCTGGTTCCGCTCCTCGCGCAAGGTCCATCGCGGTTTCTGCAACAAATGCGGCACGCCGCTCGCCTATCGTTTCGAAGGCTCGCTGGAACTGGCGATCGGCGCGCTCGATCATCCGGAGCTGTTCGAACCGCTGATCCAGGTCAATCATGCCCATCGCCTGCCCTGGATCGATCATCTGTTCGACAAGCCCGCCTACAGCACGCCGGCCATGACGGAATTCCATGAAAGCGTCGTCTCCTGGCAGCACCCGGACCACGACACGACCGAATGGCCACCGGAGGACGAAGCATGACGAACGCCCCCATCACAGGCGGCTGCCAGTGCGGCGCGGTGCGCTACCGCGTTTCCGGCCGCCTCTCCAACCCGCATCTCTGTCATTGCCGGATGTGCCAGAAGGCGGCCGGCAACTATTTCATGCCGCTTGCCAGCGCCGAGGAAGACGAGTTCGAACTGACGCGCGGAGAACCGTCCTGGTTTCACTCCTCCGATCCGGTCAAGCGCGGCTTCTGCGCCCGCTGCGGCACGCCGCTGTTCTTCAAGACCGTCGGCAGCGACACGATCGCCATCACGCTCGGCAGCCTAGATGATCCATCCGCCTATACGCCCGAAAGCCAGGACGGCGTCGAGGGGCGTGTCAGCTTCTTTCACGTGTTGACGGGATTGCCTGAGAACCTGACGGACCGCCCCGATCTGCCGGGCGGGTTGGAAGACGTGCGCTCGACCAACCACCAGCACCCCGATCACGATACCGACCACTGGAACGGCAGCCCCACATGAGCGAGCTCAAGACCTACCATCCGATCACCGAACCCTACGCCTCAGGCCATCTCGATGTCGGCGACGGGCACCGGATCTACTGGGAGCGGGTCGGCACGCCGGGCGCAAAGCCTGCCGTCTTCCTGCATGGCGGTCCCGGCGGCGGCATTCGGCCGGCCTATCGCGGCTTCTTCGATCCGAAGCTCTACGACGTGCTTCTGTTCGACCAGCGCGGCTGCGGCAAGTCCACGCCGCACGCCTCGCTGGAAGCCAACACGACCTGGCACCTGGTCGCCGACATCGAGCGGCTGCGCGAAATGGTCGGCGTCGACAAGTGGATGGTGTTCGGCGGCTCCTGGGGTTCGACTCTGGCGCTCGCCTATTCGGAGACGCACCCGAATCGCGTCACGGAACTCGTACTGCGCGGCGTCTATACGCTGACGCGCGCCGAGCTCCTCTGGTACTACCAGTTCGGCGTGTCGGAAATGTTTCCCGACAAGTGGGAACGCTTCATCGCGCCGATCCCGGAAGAAGAGCGCGGCGACATGATGGCCGCCTACCGCAAGCGACTGACGAGCGAGGACCGCGACACGCGGATTGCCGCGGCAAAATCCTGGAGCCTCTGGGAAGGTGAGACGATCACGCTGCTGCCCGAGCCCGAGACCAGCACCGGTTTCGGCGAAGACGATTTCGCGGAAGCGTTTGCCCGCATCGAGAACCATTATTTCGTCCATGCCGGCTGGCTCGATGAAGGGCAGCTGTTGCGCGACGCGCATAAGCTGCAAGACATTCCGGGCCTCATCGTCCACGGTCGCTACGACATGCCCTGCCCGGCAAAATACGCCTGGCAGCTCCACAAGGCATGGCCGAAGGCCGAATTCCATCTGATCGAAGGCGCAGGCCACGCCTCATCCGAACCCGGCATCCTGGACAGGCTCGTCCGGACGACCGACATGTTCGCGAACAACCGATAAGGCCGCATACGGGAAGACACACCATGACACGCGAAAGACTCTATCTCTTCGACACGACATTGCGCGACGGCCAGCAGACGCCGGGCGTCGATTTTTCGGTCGAGGACAAGATCGCGATTGCCACCCTGCTGGACGATTTCGGCATCGATTACGTCGAGGGCGGCTATCCGGGCGCCAATCCGACCGACACGGAGTTCTTCGCGAAGAAGCGGACGCGGGATGCGGCCTTCGTCGCTTTCGGCATGACCAAGCGGGCCGGGGTTTCGACGTCCAACGATCCGGGCCTTGCCGCGCTCATCCAGTCGAAGAGCGACGCCATCTGTTTCGTCGCGAAAAGCTGGGACTACCACGTGAAAGTGGCGCTCGGCTGCACCAACGAGGAGAACCTCTCCTCTATCCATGACAGCGTGACGGCTTCGGTCGCCGCCGGCAAGGAGACGATGGTCGACTGCGAACACTTCTTCGACGGCTACAAGGCCAATCCGGACTATGCACTTGCCTGCGCGAAGACGGCCTATGAAGCCGGCGCACGCTGGGTCGTGCTCTGCGACACCAATGGCGGCACGCAGCCCGCCGAAATCCGCGCCATCATCGAGACGGTGATCGCAAGCGGCGTGCCGGGCGCCTCGCTCGGCATCCACGCCCACAACGACACCGGCCAGGCGGTCGCCAATTCGCTGGCTGCCGTCGAGGCCGGCGCACGGCAGATCCAGGGAACGCTGAACGGCATCGGCGAACGTTGCGGCAACGCCAACCTGATCACCCTCGTACCGACGCTGGTGCTGAAGGACACCTACAGCAGTCGTTTCGAGACCGGCATCGACCGCGAGCGGCTGGAGGGGCTGACCAAGCTCTCGCATGCCTTCGACGAACTCTTGAACCGTCAGCCCAACGAGCAGGCGCCCTTCGTCGGCTCGTCGGCGTTTGCCACCAAGGCCGGCATCCATGCCTCGGCGCTTCTGAAGGATCCGAAGACCTACGAGCATGTCGAGCCGGAAAGTGTGGGCAACCGCCGGCGGGTGATGGTCTCCGACCAGGGCGGCAAGTCGAACTTTCTGAACGAATTGAAGAAGCGCGGCATTTCCGTCGGCAAGGGCGATCCGCGTCTCGACGACCTCATCGCCATCGTCAAGGAGCGCGAGGCATCGGGCTATGCCTATGAGGCGGCGGATGCGAGCTTCGAGCTCCTGGCCCTGCAGACGCTCGGCGCCGTGCCGGAATTCTTCCACACCGAGAGCTTCCGGGTCATCGTCGAGCGCCGGTTCGATGCCAATGGCCGCAAGAAGACGGTGTCGGAAGCCGTCGTGAAGATCCTGATCGACGGCGAATACGTCATGTCGGTCGCCGAAGGCCACGGCCCGGTCAACGCGCTCGACATCGCGCTGCGCAAGGATCTCGGCAAGTATCAGGGCGAAATCGCCGACCTGGAACTGGTGGACTACAAGGTGCGCATCCTCAATGGCGGCACCGAGGCCATTACCCGCGTCCTGATCGAATCGACGGATGGAACCGGCGCGCGCTGGCGGACCGTCGGCGTATCGGACAACATCATCGACGCGTCCTACGAGGCGCTGCGCGATTCCGTCGTCTACAAGCTGATGAAGAACCGGGAACTCGCCGGCCGCATCGCAGCCGAATAGAAGCCTTGCCGGCCACCGCCGGCAGCGCTACTCTCGACATCATGGAGCAACCGCAACCGACCGCGCCATCCGCGCACCGCCTGCTTTTGCCCGCCCTCGCGCTCACCGTGATGGCGGCTCTGTTGGGTGCGGCCTTTTCCGGTTGGCTCGCCTATGGCACCGACATCTTCCTGACGATGGCGGAAAACGGCTTCTCCAACTGCTTCTGAACCATCCTTCAATAGTTTGAATTTGTGCATCAGCGGCAGTTCGACTACCGCTCACGCTTCCATTTTCGGGGAGAGACATCATGGCGACCACGGAAGCCGCAGTGCCGATCAAGGGCGAGGATACGCCGCGCGGTTTTGCCTTCGCGCTGACGGCCTATGTCATGTGGGGTTTTCTTCCCTTCTACATGAAGGCGCTCGGGCACATTCCGGCAGCCGAAATCATCGCTCACCGCATCGTATGGTCTGTACCGGTCGCCGGGCTGATCCTGGTCGCGCTTCGGCGTACTGCCGATCTCAAGGCCGCGCTTCGCCAGCCGAAGATGCTGGCCATGGCGCTCCTGACCGCCATCCTGATCAGCATCAACTGGGGCACCTATGTCTGGGCGATCTCGGTCGGACGGACGCTCGATACGGCGCTCGGCTACTACATCAACCCGCTTTTCAGCGTGTTTCTCGGCGCGATCGTGCTGAAGGAGAAGCTGACGCCTCTGCAGATCGCCGCCATCGTCATGGCGGTCTCCGCCGTTGTCGTACTGACCTTCGATTCGGGCGGCCTGCCCTGGGTATCGCTGGTGCTGACCTTCTCCTGGGGCTTCTACGCCTTTTTCCGCAAGACGCTGCCGATCGGCCCGAACCAGGGGTTCTTTCTGGAGGTGCTGCTGCTGACGCCGTTTGCGGCCGGTTACCTCATCTACCTCACGGCGACAGGCAACAATCATTTCCTGTCGGACGGCCCGTTCGACACCCTGCTTCTCGCGTCCGCGGGTCTGGTGACGGCCGTGCCGCTGGTCATCTACGCGAACGGCGCCAAGCTGCTGAAGCTGTCGACGATCGGCATCATGCAGTACATAGCGCCGACCATGATCTTCCTGATCGCCGTCTTCGCCTTCGGGGAAGCCTTCACGCCGGCCAAGGCCATCGCCTTCCCGCTGATCTGGGGTGCGCTGGTCCTCTACACATGGTCGATGCTGCGCCAGTCGCGCATGAAGGTCATCACCGAACCGACGGTGACGTCAAAGCTTTGAAATCACCGCCTCGTCGCCGGCGGCCACAGGTGCGCTGGCCGAGGTCCGCTCGATGAGGGCGGGAACGATGTCCTCGACGTCGCCGATCACCATCGGCTGCACCTTGTGGGCGGTATGGATGAAGCCTTCCGCGCGCATGTGGCCGATCAGTTCCAGCATCGGGTCCCAGAAGCCGTTGATGTTGGCGAGAACCATCGGCTTTTCATGACGGCCGAGCTGGCCCCAGGTCATGATCTCGACGATCTCCTCCAGCGTGCCGATCCCGCCCGGAAGGGTCACGAAGGCGTCCGACTGCTCGAACATGCGGTGCTTGCGCTCGTGCATGTCCTTGGTGACGATCAGATCGTTCAGCTGGCCGAGGGAATGCCTCGTGGCCTCCATGTCGATCAGGAATTCGGGTATGATGCCCGTCACCTTGCCGCCGTTGGAAAGCACGCCGCTGGCAACGGCGCCCATGATGCCCTTGGTGCCGCCGCCATAGACGAGACGGATGTCGTTTTCGGCCATGGCGCGGCCAAGTTTGCGGGCTGCCTCGACATAGGCGGAATCGCGTCCCGGCTGGGAGCCGCAATAGACGCAGATGGATCGAATCGAAGGTTTGTTCTGGCTCATGGGATGAAGGAACTATGAGGCGGCGGGGCAGTCAAGAAAATAGAAGGAAAACTTCCAATGCCCGTTTGCGCGCCCGTGATGAATACTTGTGCGACGCGGAATAAGAGGCTAGCAATTTCCTTGGCGGAAGGGGGATTTCCGCGCGGAGACGAATTATGAAGAAGCTATCCGCCGGCTGGCTGGCGCTTATTGTTGTATTCTTTGCTACCATCATCATGGTCGTTTTTGGGCTGCCTCGCATGAACCGGGACGGCGAGTCGGTGTCGATCGCCGACGTCGCCGCGGATGCGCTGAAGGCGTCCAAGGATCTCGTCACGGGCAATGACGAAGCCAAGACCGCCGAGCCGGAAGCGGAAAAGCCCGCTGACGCGGTGGCATCCGGCACCGAGCCGGCGAAGCCGGCGACCGAGACAGCCGAGGCCAAGCCCGCGGCGACCGAGCCCGCCAAGGAAGAGGCAAACGCCGAAGACAAGACGCCGTCCTTCGACGTGCTGCGCGTCGAGCCCGACGGCTCGACGGTGATTGCCGGCAACGGGCAGCCGGGCGCCAAGCTGGAAATCATGGATGGCGACAAGGTTCTGACGACCTCGAAGGTCGAAAGCTCCGGTGACTTCGCCGCCGTTCTCGACAATCCCCTGCCCCCGGGCGATCACCAACTGACGCTGAAGACCACCGCCGAGGACGGCAAGACCGCCTCATCGGAAGAAGTCGCGACGATCTCCGTTCCGTCCGACGACAAGGGCCAGTTGCTCGCCATGGTGACCAAGCCGGGCGAGGCAAGCCGCATCATCACCGCGCCGACCGAAGAACCCAAGGCTGCTGAAGCGCCTGCCCCGGCACCGGCCACAGCCGAGCCGAAGGCGCCTGCCACGGAGACGGCCTCCGCCGAACCGGCGGCAGCCAAGCCCGAGGCGCCTACGACGGCGATGGAATCCGCCGCCAAGCCGGAAGCTCCTGCTGCGGCAGAAACCGCCGCCAAGCCGGAAACGCCTGCTCCTGCTGCGACCGAAAAGCCGGCAACCGAGCCTGCCGTTGCGGCGACCGAGCCGGATGTCCGCATCTCCGCCGTGGAACTCGAAGGCGACAAGGTGTTCGTCGCCGGATCGGCCGCGCCCGGCGCCCGTGTACGCGCCTATGCCGACGGCCAGCTGATCGGCGAATATCCGGCCGACGACAAGGGCCGCTTCGTCATCGACGGCGCCATGAAGCTCAGCGTGGGCGATCACGAGATCCGTACCGACGTCGTCGATGCCGACGGCAAGGTTCTGGTTCGGGCCACCGTACCGTTCAACCGTCCGGAGGGCGAAGCCGTCGCCGCGGTCGCAGGCCAGACGCCTGCCACGCCGGCGCCTGCCCCGACCGAGGTCGCGCAAGCGGCCAAGACCGATGCAGCCGGACCGGACGTCACCTCGATGGCGAATTTCGACAAGATGCAGTTCGAGAAGCTGTCCACCGAGGCCATGAAGGCGCTCAATCTGCTGAAGGGTCTATACGCCGACGGCAAGACGCCGTCAGCGGAAGAGCTCGCGGCCGCGCGCTCCGCTCTGGAAATCGCGCTGAAGTCCGTCGCCGAATATAAGTTCGCCGACGAGACCGACGCCGAGACGAAGGCCAGCCTGCAGAAGGTCGCCGCCCACGCTGCCAAGGCGCTCGCTGCACTGAAGGCGCTGCCGGCGGACGCCAAGGCGCTCGGACCGAAGCTTGCCGCCATCGAAGGCACGCTGACCGGCACGATCGAAATGGCATCCGAATCGTCGGCCCAGACCCCGGCTCTGCCGGCGGCCTCGACCGAGCTTGCGACCAAGGCACCTGACATAGCCGTGCCGGATGCCAAGCCCGACGCGTCTGCAGCGCCGGCCGAGCCGAAGCCGGCTCCTGCGCCCGCACCGACGGAGACGCAAGTCCCGCCCATGCCTGCCGGTTCGACCGATCTCGCCACCAAGGCGCCCGACATCGGCGGCACGGCAGCACCTGCAGCCGCCGAAAGCGCTCAGCCCGCCGCCCTGGCCGAGCAGAAGGCGATCGAGACGCCGCCGCTGCCGGCAGGCTCCGCCGACCTCGCCGGCAAGGCGCCGGAGACGATGACGAACACGGAAGCGGCCGCGAAAAGCGATACGTCCGCGACCGACACGGCAGAGCCGAAGACCATCGTCCAGGCACCGCTCGAGAACAGCGACACGTCGGTCATCATCCGTCGTGGCGACACGCTCTGGCAGATCGCCCGCCGCGTCTACGGCAAGGGCGTGCGCTACACGACGATCTATCTGGCCAACGAGGACAAGATCCGCGACCCGGACATGATCGAGCCTGGCCAGGTGTTCGGCCTGCCGGACAAGGCGGCTCCGAATGCGGAGGAAATGCACAAGCGTCACCTCAAGGGTCTGCCGATCGACCCCGCGTCGAAGTGAGCCGAATTTCGGTTCCAAGCATTGCAATGCAGGGCCGATCTACCTACTTCACCTATTGCGGCGGCCTTCGGGCCGCCGTTCCATTTCAGCGGCGACGTGCGGGTCCGCAGGCTGAGAAATCGACAAGAACACGGACAGTGACAGAATGAATTCCAGGGGCAAAACCGTTTCGGCGGACTCCGGCAATCCGCTGCAGACGATCATCAACCTGTGGCCCTACATGTGGCCGCAGACCCGACGCGACCTGAAACTCAGGGTCGTCTGGGCAACCGTCTTCCTGGTCGCGGCCAAGTTCATCCTGATCCTCGTGCCCTATTTCTTCAAATGGGCGACCGACGCGCTGAACGGCCGGATCGACGAGCCGGGTCTGCTGCCGGCATTCCTGCTCGGCGCGGTCATGCTGGTGATCGCCTACAATTTCGCCCGGCTGCTGCAATGGGGCCTGAACCAGCTGCGCGACGCGCTTTTTGCCAGCGTCGGCCAGCATGCGGTGCGCCAGCTTGCCTACAAGACCTTCGTCCACATGCATCGCCTGTCGCTGCGCTTCCATCTCGAGCGCAAGACCGGCGGCCTGTCGCGCATCATCGAACGTGGCACCAAGGGCATCGAGACGGTGGTGCGCTTCACCATTCTCAACACCATCCCGACCATCCTCGAATTCGCACTGACAGCGATCATCTTCTGGTGGGGCTACGGCCTTTCCTACCTGACCGTCACGGCGATCACCGTCGCGGTCTACATCTGGTACACGGTGAAGGCGAGCGACTGGCGCATCGGCATCCGCCGCGCCATGAACAATTCCGACACCGAGGCCAACACCAAGGCGATCGATTCGCTCCTCAACTTCGAAACCGTCAAATATTTCGGCAACGAGGACATGGAAGCGCGGCGCTTCGATGAATCCATGGCGCGCTACGAGAAGTCGGCCACTCAGGTCTGGACCTCGCTCGGCTGGCTGAACTTCGGCCAGGGCGCGATCTTCGGCGTTGGCACCACGATCATGCTGGTCATGTCGGCGCTGGCCGTGCAGCGCGGCGACCAGACGATCGGCGATTTCGTCTTCATCAACGCGCTGCTCCTGCAGCTTTCCGTGCCGCTCAATTTCATCGGCATGCTGTACCGCGAAATCCGCCAGGGCCTGACCGACATCGAGCAGATGTTCGACCTCCTCGACGTGGCGCCCGAAGTCACCGACCGGGAGGGCGCGACCGCGCTGCAGATCACAGAGGGCGCGATCGCCTTCCGCAACGTACATTTTTCCTATGATCCGGCGCGGCCGATCCTCAAGGGGATTTCCTTCGAGGTCCCGGCCGGCAAGACAGTCGCCGTCGTCGGCCCCTCCGGTGCCGGCAAGTCGACGATCTCGCGCCTGCTCTACCGCTTCTATGACGTCAATTCCGGCTCGATCACCATCGACGGCCGCGATATCCGCGACGTTACCCAGGAGAGCCTGCGCGCCGGCATCGGCATGGTGCCGCAGGACACGGTGCTGTTTAACGACACGATCGCCTACAATATCCGCTACGGCCGGCCGGCCGCGAGCGAGAAAGAGGCGATGGAGGCCGCCGAAGCGGCGCAGATCGGCGATTTTATCCGCGCCCTGCCGGAAGGCTTTCACACCAAGGTCGGCGAGCGCGGGCTGAAGCTTTCGGGCGGCGAGAAGCAGCGCGTGGCGATCGCCCGCACAATCCTCAAGGCGCCGCCGATCCTGATCCTCGACGAGGCGACCTCGGCGCTCGATACGACGACCGAGCAGGAAATCCAGGCGGCCCTCGACGTCGTGTCGAAGAACCGGACGACGCTCGTCATCGCCCACCGTCTGTCGACCGTCGTCGATGCGGACGAGATCATCGTGCTTCGCGCCGGCGAGATCGCCGAACGCGGCACCCACCACGAGCTGCTCGCGCAGGGCGGTCTTTACGCGTCCATGTGGAACCGCCAGCGCGAGGCGACCATGGCCGAAGAGCAGCTCAAGCAGATGCGCGAGAGCGACGATATGGGTATCGTGGTGCGTCTCGACCCGGCGCGCTGAGATCGCCGATCGCCGGTTTGCCGGGAAAATAGCGTGCGCAACGCGGCTTGCGGCGGGGCAGCGCATTGCCCCGCAAGCCAATTGAATGTAGTCAGCAGTTCGAGTTTCGTCAGGGAGTTTGGCCGACATGAGCCTTTTCGACACCATCCGCAACACCATCGTTCCGGTGCACAAGGAAGGCTATCCGTTCGTCGCGGCGTTCTTCGTCGCGTCGCTGGTGCTGGGCTGGCTGTTCAAGCCGCTGTTCTGGATCGGCCTCATCCTCACGCTGTGGTGCGCCTACTTCTTCCGCGATCCCGAGCGCATGACGCCGCAGGACGACGATCTGGTGATCAGCCCGGCCGATGGCCGCGTCTCCTCCATTCAGAAGATGGTGCCGCCGGCCGAACTCGGTCTCGGCTCCGACGAAATGCTGCGCATCTCCGTCTTCATGAACGTCTTCAACTGCCATGTGAACCGCATGCCGATGCGCGGCCGCATCACGCATATCACCTACACGGAAGGCAGCTTCCTGAACGCCGAACTGGACAAGGCGAGCCAGGAGAACGAGCGCAACGGCGTCGTCGTCGAAACCTCGCATGGCGATATCGGCGTCGTGCAGATTGCCGGCCTCGTGGCACGCCGCATCGTCTGCTGGGTGCATCCCGACGAGCCGATCGAAGCCGGCGAACGCTTCGGCCTGATCCGCTTCGGCTCGCGCCTCGACGTCTTCCTGCCGGCCGGTGCGCAGCCGCGCGTCAGCCTCGGCCAGACGGCGATCGCCGGCGAAACCGTGCTCGCGGAATTCGGGGCCCTGAAGGGTCCGGTCATCGCGAAGCGTTCGTAGTCGACAGGAAGCGATCATGGAGACGCCATTCCCACCGCATGAACCGAACGGTCCGGACGCCGCCCGCGGCCCCCGCCTTCGGGAAATACCGCTTCGGATGGTCATCCCCAACCTGATCACGGTGCTGGCGATCTGCGCCGGCCTGACGGGGATACGGCTTGCTTTCGAGAACAAGTACCAGCTGGCGGTCGGCATGGTGCTGCTCGCCGCCTTTCTAGACGGCATCGACGGGCGCATCGCGCGGCTGATGAAGGCAACGTCGAAGTTCGGCGCGCAGATGGATTCGCTCGCCGACATCATCAATTTCGGCGTCGCCCCTGCCCTCGTCTCCTACGTCTTCATTCTCGACCAGGGGCGCTCGCTCGGCTGGGCGGCGGCTCTGATCTACACGATTGCCGCCGGCCTGCGGCTTGCGCGCTTCAACGTGATGGCCGAGCGTGACGTGAAGGCGAAGTGGCAGTCGGAATATTTCGTCGGCGTGCCGGCGCCGGCGGGCGCCTGCCTCGTGCTGCTGCCCGTCTATTTCGGCTTCCTCGGCATGGCGCCGAGCGCCACCTTCGCCTATGCCTCGTCGCTCTACACCGTGATCATTGCCGTGCTGCTTGTCAGCCGCCTGCCGGTCTGGTCGGGCAAGTCGGCGACTGCACGCATCCGGCGCGATCTGGTGCTGCCGATGATCCTGGTCGTCGTGCTCTACGTGGCGCTGCTGATGAGCTTCACCTGGGAAGTGCTGGTCGCCTCCGTGATCCTGTATCTCGTTACCCTGCCTTTCGGTGCGCGCGCCTGGCGGCGGAAATACGGGACGCTGACCATCTCCGAAGAGACCGACGACAACGGCAACAGTATCGACAGCGGCGGCATCTGAGGAAATATTCGTCTTTCGCAATATTTCCCGCGCGCGAGCAATATTACACGTCGTTTTGGTAATTGATTTCCAGCAAAGCCGTTCCGCCTTTATTTTGTCATGATCCGGCGCGAGAGAGCCGGCGACCTAATCGGGGTGGAATCAAAGGAACGGGAAATGACCAAGGAAACGTCTCCGGCAGACACGCAGAAGCGAGAAAAGCCGGAGCTCCAGTCGCTCTACAAGCCGCTCGGCTTGAAGGCCGTGCTGGCCGCAGCCATGATGATAAGAAAGCCCAAGGCTGCCTGAGACACCGTCAGGGATCTCAATCGGAAGACAACCGCAAACCCGCCCTCGAGGCGGGTTTGTCGTTTTGCGGCAATCGCCGGCGTGTGGCACCCGTGAAAAGAGGTGCCGCTAGAACAGGGACATCTGGCCGTCGCCGCCGGATGTTTCGTCGGGCGACTTCTTGCGTTTCGGCTTTTCGTTCGGCGCTTGGCTGGCGTCGGAGGGCGTGACAGGCTCCTGCAGGTCCGGCCCCATATTGGCGACCTTGTTGACCTTGTCGGAGACGGCGATCATTTCGAAAAAGCCGTCATCGGCGGGTTTCAGCAGGTCGGCGACGTCACGCGGCTCCTGGTTGCGGCAATCGAGCCAGCGGGAAAAATTCTCCGGTTCGATGACGACCGGCATGCGGTCGTGGATCGGGGCCATGGTGGCATTGGCGCCGACCGTCAGGATGCAGCCGGTGTCCACTTCCGATCCGTCGGCCGACGACCAGGTTTCCATCAGCCCTGCAAAGGCGACGAGACCGCCGTTCTTCGGCCGGATCCAGTAGGCCTGCGACTTTCGCCCGCTATCCTTGGCGGGCCGATGCCATTCATAGAAGCCGGAGGCCGGCACGAGAATGCGGCGATGGCGCATGGCGGCGCGGAAGGATGCCTTCTCTGCCGCCGTTTCCGACCGGGCGTTGATCAGCAGCGGAAATTCGCGCGGATCCTTGACCCATGACGGGGTGAAGCCCCAGCGCACCAGCATCGCCCTCCGATCGGGAAGGTTGGAGCCGGGCTCGGCGCCATCGCCGGCGGTGACGATGAGGATCGGCTGGGTGGGGGCGATATTATAGCGCGCCGGAAAATCCTCGATCATGATGACCGAGAGGAACTCCAGGATATTCTCCGCCGAGGCGGCCAGCGCATATCGTCCACACATGGGTTCGAGTGATCGCACCGCGTGCCGGATTGGTCAAGCACGGGACGCGTGCGGCGCGCCTGCCCTTGAAATTGCGACAAGGATGCTTAAATTAGCCTCATCGAACCTTCTTTGCGGGTCTTTTCCGAGGTGCAAGCCTCGCCGCACTTTCCCTTAACAGTCGACGATGCCGCGACGGACCGAGTGCTTTATCTGCACCTCTCCCGGCATGGCCAAGGGAAACAAACCAGAGTGTGGCTGACTTGAAAGGACCCGCCGGTTCGCGTTCGCGCGTGGTTGACCACGGATGTACTGGCAGCCACGCGTTCGATCGACGGGAGGGGACTGGCCGGCCTTGAGGCTGGCGTCCCGCATTGAAAAACCGGATGCCGCCCACGTTGGAACGGACAATGATTGTCCGCAATCGGCGTCAGGGCTGGATGCAGTTCCCTCCCCTTCTTCCCACAGCGGTGCGCCACGCATCGCCAAAGAGAAAGGATCCGCTTTGCAAGTCATCGTGCGAGACAACAACGTCGAACAGGCCATCCGCGTCCTGAAGAAGAAGCTCCAGCGCGAGGGCGTCTTCAAGCAGATGAAGGCGCACGCAACCTACGAAAAGCCCTCTGAACGGCGCAACCGGCAGAAGGCGCAGGCAATCAAGCGTCACCGCAAATATGTCCGCAAGCAGATGAAGCGCGACGGGCTTATCCCCGGAGCGGGTCGCTAACCCTTTAAGGCTTATGCCTCAGGTCGTCCTGCGCCCAAGCGTCAGGAAGGACAGCGTCAAGGCGATAACGCCGCAGCCGGCAATGCTTGCCACCACCGGCAGCGGCGTTCCGTCGAACACCAGGCTGGCGATCGCGATCGCAACCGCGCCGACCAGCATCTGCAGCGTCCCGCCAAGGGCGGCGGCGCTGCCGGCAATCTCTCCATGCTCCTCCAGCGACAGAACCATGGCCGTCGGAATGACGAGACCGAGGAACGCGTTGGCGACGATCAGCATGAAGACCAGAAGCCAGAAGCTCCCCAACCCGATCAGAAACAGCGCCAGCATGAGCAGCGATGCCGCGGCAAAGCCGGCGACGGAAACGCGCACCACCGTCAGCGCCCCGAACCGGCCGCCGAGATTGGCCGCGAACTGGCTCGACGAGAAGAAGCCGAGCGCGTTCAGCGCGAAGGCAAGGCTGAACTCGGTCGGCGTGAGACCGTAGTAGCCGGTATAGAGGAACGACGCCGTCGACAGGAAGGCGAAGAAGCTCGCCATGCCGGCACCGCCGATCAATGTCTGGCCCATATAGGACGGGTCGCGCAGCAGGATGCCGAACGCCTTCAGCATCGCGCCCATCCGGAAGGCGACGCGGCGCTCTGGCGGCAAGGTCTCCTGTAGGGCGAAGCGCGTCAGGAGAAGGCTGGTCACCGCCGTTATCGCCGAACAATAGAACACCGCCTGCCAGCCGAACGGAACCATCAGCGCCGAGCCGATCAATGGCGCCAACATCGGCGAGACGGAAATCACCAGCATGACAGTCGACATCAGCCGCGTGGCGGCATTGCCGGTGTAGAGATCGCGGATGATGGCGCGCGGGATCGACATGACGGAGGCAGCACCGATGCCCTGGATGAAGCGCAGCGCGATCAGCCAGCCGATGCTCGGCGCCAGTGCGCAGCCTATCGATGCGGCGGCAAACAGCGTCAGCCCGAAATAGAGCGGCAGCCGGCGGCCGAACATGTCGGAGGCCGGCCCGTAGAAGAGCTGCGATACGCCGAAGGACAGGAAGAAGGCCATCAGCGTCCATTGCGACAGCGCCACCGGCGCCTGCAGGTCCTGCGCGATCACCGGCATGGCCGGCAGATACATGTCGATTGCCACCGGACCGACGGCGGCGAGCAGGCCGAGAATGCCGGCGAGCTTGATCATTTCAACCTTCATGATGGCCTCTCGCGATGCAATGGAGACAAAGCGGGCATAAAGCACGCCGGAACAAAAAAGGAACTTCTCCTTATATCAGCCGGATCACGCTGAAAAGTGCCAGATTTCGCATGCCCGGCCGCGGTCTGCGGTCATGCTGCTTTTTCTCGTCTCGCCTCTTCGCAGTCGCCGCGCTTTCGTGGCAGAGTGCGGCCATGACAACGCTCCCCCTTCAAGCTTCATCGGCAATCGTGGTTCATGAGGGCCGTTTCCTTCTCGTGCTGCGGGCCAATCCGCCGGGCAAGGGTGTCTACGCCTTTCCGGGCGGACGGGCCGAGGCCGGCGAGACGCCGGAAGAGACGGCGATCCGCGAACTCGAGGAAGAGACCGGGCTTCGCGGACGCAATCCACGGTTCTTCACCGCCTATGACCTGCCGCCTTCCGCCGACGGCGGCGTCGGCTTCTATCTCTCCGTCTTCGAGATCGATGCGGAATGGCCGGAAACGGCGAAGGCAGCCGATGACGCCGACGCGCTCGGCTGGTATAGCGTTGAGGAAATGCGGCAGATCGCCGTTCTGCCGAGCGTTCTCGAATGCGCCGAACGGATCGCCGGCACGATATCCTAGGACCGACCGATGCGCCTGCCTGTTCTGTTCGCCCTCCTCGCTTCCCTGGCCGCCCCCGCAGCGCTTGCGGCCGGCAAGGCAGCCGAATCACCGGCGCCGGTCGCCCCCTCGCCGCCGCCTCCCTATGAGGACAAGCTGGTGCGGCTTTCCGAAATCCTCGGGTCGGTTCAGTATCTGCGAAGCCTCTGCGGCGCCGACAAGGACACCGACTGGCGTGATTCGATGCAGAAGCTCCTGGATCTGGAGACGGCAGGCGAACCGGACCGGACCGAGAAGCTGACGGCGGCCTTCAACCGCGGATACCGCGCATTTGCCGCGATTCATACGAGCTGCACCCCTGCGGCGGTCAAAGCCGAGGAGCAATATCGTATCGACGGCGCAACACTGGCGACAGAAATCGCGACGCGTTTTGGAAATTTATGATTTATTTACCTCTTTCCCTAGCGCGCAGTGCCGTTTTGGGAAAAAACTGATAACGTCTTTAAGAGTGTGGTAAGAACCCAGAGTAAGTACAGGGGTAAGGGCAGTGGAAAGAAGCATCAACGAACTCGACGACATCATCGTCCACGAAAAGATGCAGGCTGCTCTCGAATACCAGAACGAAGCCTGGGCCGACGGCGTTGCCGACGGCATCGAACCCGAAATCATCGCCGATGCCGCTATCGCCCTCGCCATGCGCGAGACGGTGCGCCTGCACGGCGAAGACGGAGCGGAAGCGATGCTCGAATCGCTGCGCGAGCGCATCCGGTCGGGGGAGTTTTCTCCGAGCCGAACCATTCAGTAGAACGGGACATCATATCCATGCCAAGGACCGCGACGCTTCTGGTGTCGACACGTCTTCTTTTGCGGACTGCCGCGATCGCGCTTCCCGTGCTTTTTGCGACGGCCCACACCCAGTCGGCCTTTGCACTTTCGGAACTTCAGGGCAAACCCATCGATCAGGCCGGCGACAGCACGGCCGAGCAGCCGGGCGCTCAGGATGACGGCGCTGCCACGGACGAAGGCGAGAGCGACGAGGATGGCGGCGACGGCAGCGATGCCGGTCAGCTTCCCGCCCCGGACCCGATGGTCAAGCAGAAGGCTGACGCCGATCAGCCGAAGAAGGATGTCGAATACATCTTCGACGCCTCAAAGCTTCCCGAGCCGGTGCAGCGGATGCGCCAGCTGATCGTCGAGGCTGCTGCCTCCGGCGACGTCTCGCGTCTGGCGCAGCTCACCAATCCCGGTCCCGACCAGACGCAGCTTGGCGTTGGCGGCAGTGCGGGCGAGGATCCGACCGCAACGCTGAAATCCTTCGCCGGCGACCCGGACGGCCGCGAAATTCTGGCGATCGTTCTCGACCTGCTGCAGGCCGGCGCCGCGCATTTCAACAAGGGCACGCCCGACGAAATCTACGAATGGCCCTATTTCGCCGAAAAGGATCTCGATCAGCTGACGCCGCCGGAAGTGGTGGAACTGCTGAGGATCGTCACGGCCGGCGACTACGCCAACATGCTGGATTACGGCAGCTACAACTTCTACCGGATGGGCATTGCGCCCGACGGCACCTGGAAATATCTGCTCGCCGGCGAATAACAACAGCCTTGCTCCTTTGCGGGTCCCGTCCTACCTGTTCCCTCTGAGCGGACGCGCACTCTTGTGAGTCCCAGGAAACTATGCCGGGAACTGCGATGCCCAAAGCCCATCTCGAAGACCGTCGACTGATCCGGATTTCCGGACCTGACGCCGAATCATTCCTGCAGAACCTGATCACCACCGATATTGCCGGGCTCGGTGCCGCGGAGGCCCGGCCGGGCGCGCTGCTGACGCCGCAGGGCAAGATCATGTTCGACTTCATGATCTTCCGGACCGGCGACGGGTTCATGATCGAGACGGATGCGACGCAGGTCGAGACGCTCTTGCGACGACTGATGATGTACAAGCTCAGGGCGAACGTGACGCTTGCCGCCGAAGACAATGACGGAGTCACCGTCGTCTGGGGCGAGGATGCTCCGGAAGGTGCTGTCGCCGACAGCCGGTTTGTCACGGCCGGCACGCCGCTCTACCGCCTGCCCGGCAAGTTGTGCGATGGCGACAGTCAGGCCTTTGAAGTGCTCAGGATCGGCCATGGCATCACGGTTTCGGGCAAGGATTTTGCCCTGCAGGACGCCTTTCCGCATGACGTGCTGATGGACCGGAACGGCGGGCTGTCCTTCAAGAAGGGCTGCTATGTCGGCCAGGAAGTCGTCTCCCGCATGCAGCACCGTGGAACGGCACGCCGGCGTCCGGCGATCGTGACCGCCGAGAGCGGCTCGCTATCTCCGGATACGCCGCTGACGGCGGCCGGCAAGCCGGTCGGCACGATCGGCAGCGTCTCCGGCTCCTCGGCGATCGCCATCGTCAGGATCGACCGCGTCGGTGTAGCACTTGCCGCCGGCACGCCGATCCTGGCCGGAGATACGCCCGTCACGCTTGCCTTGCCCCAATGGTCCGGCCTCTCCTTCCCGACCGATGCCGCCGATGAGGCCGACGCTTGAAACCGGCGACATCCCCTCGCGCCTGGCAGCGCATGCTTTCCGGACGGCGGCTCGACCTCCTCGACCCCTCGCCGCTCGACGTCGAGATCGCCGACATTGCCCACGGACTTGCCCGCGTCGCCCGCTGGAACGGCCAGACGCGTGGCGACCATGCCTTCTCGGTCGCCCAGCACAGCCTGATCGTCGAAACGATCTTCACCAGAAGCTGCAAGTCGTCGGCGCGCGACCGGCAGATGGCGCTGCTGCACGACGCGCCGGAATATGTGATCGGCGACATGATCTCGCCGTTCAAGGCGGTGGTCGGCGGCGGCTACAAGACCGTCGAAAAGCGGCTGGAGGCCGCCGTGCACCTGCGCTTCGGCCTGCCCCCGCACCCGACCGCCGATCTCAAGGCGAAGATCAAGAAGGCCGACCAGGTCGCCGCCTATTTCGAGGCGACGGAGCTTGCCGGCTTCGATCCCTCCGAAGCGCGCCAGTTCTTCGGCCAGCCGCGCGGCATCACCCGCGACATGCTGCTGCTCGATCCGCTGCCGGCAACGGAAGTCGAGCGGATTTTCTGCGCCCGATTCGAAGCGATCGAGGCCGAGCGGAAGGTCGAGGGCGCCTGATGCCGCGGATCGTCGTGTCGCCGCTCGCGCGCATCGCGGAAATGGCCGTCCGGCATCGCTCGCGCGAAATGATCAGCCTCGTCGGCGAGAGCCAGAACTTTCATCGTCCGGCGGTGATCTCCGGTGATCGTCACCTGCGGCTCGACGTCAACGACATCACCTTTGCCTCGAAGACCGAAGGCTTGATCGCGCCGCAGGAGGCGCATGTGCGGGCGATCATCGACTTTTCCAGGGACTGGGACCAGAGCGCGCCGCTGCTCGTCCATTGCTGGATGGGCGTCTCGCGCTCACCGGCGGCGGCGGCGATCGTCGCCCTCGCCCTGCGGCCCGATCTCGACGATTTCGCCCTTGCCGAAGAACTCAGGCGCGCCTCGCCGTTTGCAACGCCCAACAGCCGGCTGATCGCCATCGGCGATGCGGTGCTCGGCCGCAATGGCAGGCTGATCGAGGCCATGACGGCGATTGGCCGGGGTGCGGACGCCGACGGCAACTCGCCGTTTTCGCTGGATTTTGGCTGAACTCGGCCGGAAAACGCCAATAAAACCTTCAGCTTGTTTGACTTCCATGTACCTGCGCCCTTTATAGGTCTCAGACTCCGCCCGAAAGACCAACTGAGGACGAAGGAATATGGAAAACCTCTCCGCGGATGCCATCGGCACGAAGGCCAATGACATTCTGCTCTCCACATCGACTCTCATCGACTCCCTGGCCACACTGATCGTCTCCTACGCGTTCTCGACCGTCGGCGCGATCCTGATCCTGATCGTCGGCTGGATCGCCTCCAGCCTGTTCAGCCGCTGGACCGAAAGCGCGCTCGGCCGCGTGCGCGGGCTCGACGCCACCGTCATCAACTTCCTCGGCAACATCGTCCGCTACGGCGTTCTCATCATCGTCGTGGTGATGGTGCTCGGCCAGTTCGGCGTCCAGACGACATCGATCATCGCCGCCCTCGGCGCCGCCGGTCTCGCCATCGGCCTCGCCCTGCAGGGCACGCTGCAGAACATCGCCGCCGGCATCATGCTGCTGGTGCTGCGCCCGTTCCGCAACGGCGAATATATCGATGCCGGAAACGTATCGGGCATCGTTCAGCAGATCGGCCTTTTTGCGACCGAGTTCAGAACGCCGGACGGGCTTTACCGCCTGGCACCGAATTCCTCCCTTTGGAACGTCTCGATCACCAATTACAGCCGGCAGTCGACCCGCCGCAACGACCTGACGATCGGCATCGGCTACGAGGACGACATCGAACTGGCGCAGACGATCCTGATGGACATGGCCCATGGCGACGAGCGCGTGCTGGCCGACCCGCCGGCCGACAGCTTCGTGGCCGAACTCGGCGACAGCGCCGTGTCGATCACGCTGCGATACTGGACGAAGAGCGCGGACTGGTGGGCGACCAGCCGGGATTTCATCAAGACGGCGAAGCTGGAATTCGACAAGAAGGGCATCTCCATCCCGTTCCCGCAGGTCACCTACACGACCGTGCCCCCGAGCGAAGCGCAAGTCTCTACGGCGGAGAAGAAGGAACCGAACCAGCCGAGCGCGTAGAGCGTCGGCTCCCGTCGTCCGGTCTTCCTGCAAGATGCAAAGAACCGGCCGCGCGCACCGCGGCCGGTTCCACATTTCACGGCATTGCCACCTTCAAGCTGAAGCCGATCAGGCTTCGGCAACCTCTTCCGACGAACCGGAGATTGCGCCGAGAAGATCGGCCAGCGAATAGGTGGCGTCCTCACCGAGCGACATCATCTGGAAGCCGCCGGGCGGCGGGCCCGGACGGTTGCTCTTCATGGCGTCGCTCAATTCGTCGGTGGTCAGGGAGCCGGTGCCCTCGCTGTCAAACGAATTGAACAGCGTGGTGGCATCCTCTTCGGAGACGTCGTCAGGACGGGCTGCGACGAATTCCTCCAGGGTGACATTGCCATCCTCATCGGTGTCGAGCGCCGTCAGCAGGTCATCGTCGCCGTCACCATCGTCGGACGGAGGCGGTCCGGGAGGCGGACCACCCGGTCCGCCCATCGGCGGCGCCGGCCGGCTGGCATCCATGGCGTCGGCTAGCGCGTCCGTCGTCAGCGTTCCCGCGCCTTCGCTATCGAAGGAGTTGAAGAGCGTGGTGGCGTCCTCTTCGGACACATCGTCCGGACGTGATGCGACGAATTCGTCGAGGGAGACGCTGCCGTCTTCGTCGGCATCCATCGAAGACACGAGGTCGGCCGTCGACAGCTGCGGTGCGGCAAGCGTGTCGGACATGCTCATCATCATCGACATCATGTTGCCCGAGAACTTGGACGTCGCACTGTCGCCTTCGAACTCCATCGGCGGCGGCGGTGGCGGCATGGTGGACGTGGCGGATGCCGCGGCCGAGGCAGCCGCATCCGTGCTGTCCTTATCGGTTCCGGTGATCCTGGAGAAATAGAGATAGCTGCTGCTTCCGGCAGCCGAAACGCTGGTCATGAAAAAGCCCCCGTAAAAATGCGTTCTGAAATCCTGAGACACAGCATAAAAAAACAGGACTGATGAATCGCTAATTTGAGTCGCCAAACGAGGCAAAAATAATTGTTAATTGCCACAATCTGCAATTGACACACAACGAATCATACCTTCGTTAACCTTCATTAACCATAGCACCCGTCATCTCCGAAAATACCCCTTGGATCTTGGGGGCAATTCCCTCCGTCGTCGCAAAGGATGCTACCCTATCTGTGTCAATATGACGCAGGCATATCACGCCTTCGTGCATACGCCCCGCCCCACGACTGCCATCCTGCGATTGCGCCGCATTGCGTTTGAAGCGAGCGATCTATAATCAATCGGGGTCAGATTCGCCGATTGGGAGGAACGATCCACCGATGCTGACTGCCCTGGCCTTTGCGCCGCATCAGGCGATTGCCGAACAGCTCCTGCACCATCTCGACGCCGGCACCGACGGGTCGCATGATCTCGCGCATATCCAGCGCGTCTTCCGAAATGCCTTGCGGATCCAGGCCGAAGAAGGCGGCGATGCCGAGGTGCTGGCGGCTGCCGTGCTGATGCACGACTGCGTTTCGGTGGAGAAGAACTCACCGCTGCGGACGCAGGCTTCGAGGCTCGCCGCCGAGAAGGCTTCCGGTATTCTGCGCGATCTCGGCTGGAACGATGCCGATGTCGAGGCGGTGGCGCACGCCATCCTTACCCACAGCTTTTCGGCCGGGCACCAGCCGCAAACGCTGGAAGCGAAGATCCTTCAGGACGCCGACCGGCTGGACGCGATTGGCGCCATCGGTGCGGCGCGCTGCTTCTATGTGGCCGGGCGCATGGGCTCGTCGCTCTACGATCCCGCCGATCCGCGGGCGGACAATCGTCCGCTCGACGACAAGACCTTTGCGATCGACCATTTCGAAGCCAAGCTTTTCAAACTCGCCGACGGTTTCCAGACGGACACCGGTCAACGGCTCGCCCGCGAGCGCCACGACCGATTGGCACAATTCCTTCAACACTTTCTCGACGAACTATAGGACGGTCCCCATGCAGGTCAGTGATCTTTTCATCTACCCGCTCAAGAGCGCGCGCGGCATCCGCCTGCCCTACTCGAAGGTCGATGCCTTCGGCCTGTCCGGCGACCGCCGGATGATGATCGTCGACGGCAATGGCCGTTTCATCACCCAGCGCGAACTACCGGCGCTGGCCCGCATCGACGCCCGCCCGGGTGCGACCTCCCTGCTCCTGTCCATGGACGGCAAGGGCGAACTTCTGGTGGCCCCGCCGCAGCCGGGCAATCGCATGGAGGTCATGGTATGGAAGTCGCGCGTCAATGCCGCGATCGCCGATGACGGTGTCAATGCCAAGCTCTCGCAATGGTTCGGAACCGAGGTGAAGCTTGCCTTCTTCGACGCCGACGCGCACCGCGAGGCGAGCAGCGACTGGGCCGGCGAAGGCACGCCGGTCGCATTCGCCGACGGGTTCCAGGTGCTGGTCACCACCACCGGTTCGCTCAATGCCATCAATGCCAACCTGCACGGCCAGGGGCTTCCGACGGTGCCGATGGACCGGTTCCGGCCGAACATCGTCATCGACAGCGAGGAGCCTTTTGCCGAGGACCGCTGGGCAGCGATCGAGATCGGCGGCATCCGCTTCGATTTCGTCAAGCCTTGCGTACGCTGCGTGATGACCACGCAGGACCAGAAGACCGGGTCGCGCGACGTCGCCGATCCCATGCCGGCGCTGCGCAAGCTCCGCATGTCGGCGGACGAGCGCATTCGTGGCGTGCTGTTCGGCTGGAATGCCGTGCCGCGCGGCGAAGGCCGCATTTCGGCCGGCGACGAGGTGCGCGTCATTGATGAACGGGAGACGGGCTGGAAACTCAGAGCAGCCTGAAATATCAAATATCCTGATCGGACCTTCAATAGTTATCGCTTGGCGTGATCAGTGCTGCGTCTATACTTCTCCCTCAGGGAATTCCGACTGCCTGAGGGGGACAGTTCCATGCAGAAGACCGCCACACACCCGATGCCATGGGTGCTGATCCTCGCCGGATCGCTGATCTCGATGATGACCTTCGGCCCGCGCTCCGCCATGGGCTTCTTCCAGCTGCCCATGCTGTCGGAGACCGGCTGGGACCGTTCCACCTTCGGGCTGGCAATGGCGATCCAGAACCTGTTCTGGGGCCTCGGACAGCCCTTCTTCGGCGCGCTGGCGGATAAATACGGCACCGCCAAGGTGCTGATCATGTCGGCCCTGCTCTATGCCGCCGGTCTGGTCATGATGGCGAGCGGGCATTCCATCGCGCTCCTGCATCTCGGCGGCGGCGTGCTGATCGGCCTTGCGATTGCCGCCGGCTCGTTCAGCGTCATCCTGTCGGCGTTTGCGCGCAACGTGACGGCCGACCAGCGCTCGTTTGCCTTCGGCATCGCGACGGCCGCAGGCTCCGCTGGCATGTTCCTCTTCGCGCCGCTCACACAGGGCCTGATCGACACCTTCGGCTGGTCGGAATCGCTGATCATCTTCGCCTGCATGATGATCGTCGTGCCGTTCCTCGCCATTCCGCTGAAAGGCAACGCCAAATCCGGCAGCCAGTCGCAGGCGCAGTTCGAGCAGACGGTCGCCGAGGCGCTCAAGGAGGCGCTCGGGCACCGCTCCTACCTGCTTTTGACCAGCGGCTTCTTCGTCTGCGGTTTCCAGGTCGCCTTCATCACCGCGCATTTCCCGGCCTATATCGGCGACATCGGCATCGACGCGCGCTATGCGGTGATCGCCATGGCGCTGATCGGCTTCTTCAACATCATCGGCTCGCTCGCCTCCGGCGCCATCGGCCAGCGTCGCTCCAAGCCCTACATGCTGTCGCTGATCTATATCGGCCGGTCGATTGCGGTGACGGCGTTCCTGCTGCTGCCGCAGACGCCGCTGTCGGTGATCATCTTCGCCATCGTCATGGGCCTGTTGTGGCTGTCGACCGTGCCGCCGACCAACGGTCTCGTCGCCATCATGTTCGGCACCCGCCACCTCGGCCTCTTGGGCGGCATCGTCTTCCTGTCGCACCAGATCGGTTCATTCCTTGGTGTGTGGATGGGCGGCTATCTCTACGACAAGTTCGGCTCCTACGACGCCGTCTGGTGGCTCGGCGTGGCGCTCGGCCTGTTTGCCGCCGTCGTTCACTGGCCGATCAAGGAAGAAGCGATCGCCCGGCCGCTGGCTGCGGCCTGATATTCCGGATCGCAATCCCTCTTCTCCCCCTGGGGAGAAGTGCCGAACGCAGTGAGGCGATGAGGGGTTCTCATTTGGAGCAAAGCGAGGGAACCCCTCATCCGGCCCTTCGGGCCACCTTCTCCCCAAGGGGAGAAGAGGGAAGCAGTGAAAAGCCACTTCGAAGCAATCCGGAGCGCTTCAACGCCCTCAGGCGTTCTCGCCGGTTGCTGACTGTCGCGCCTTCAACGCCTTCAGGGCTGCCTGGACAAAGCCGTCGCGGGCGCTGGCGACCTCGATGCCGCGCGGCTCGTAGACGTGGCGGTTGAGGAAGTAGCCGGTCAGGCGGAAGGCTTCGGCCAGCGTATCGCAGTTGGCGGCCTTGCGGTGATCGGTGCGCAGGAAGGGCGGCAGGGCCAGCATGCGGTCCCGGTAGGGCTCACCCGCCGGGCGGCTGACCGCCCGGCCCGACTTCGGCGAGACATAGACCAGTTCCTCGCGGCTGCCGGTCGCCGCACAGCGTTCGAGATCGAGTCCGAAACCGAGATCGTCGAGCACGGCAAGCTCGAAGCGCACAAAGAGTTCGCCGGCATCGGCCGGGTCTTCCATGTTTTCCAGGATCACGTCGAGCGCGTCGAAGAGATGCGGATGCGGGTCGCGTTCGGGCAGCAGGCGCAGCAGCGCCCCCATTGCCTGAACGCCGTAGACGGAGGTCGCCGCCTCCATCAGGCGGGCGGCGCGCAGCCGCTCCGGCTCGACGCGGAACTCGCCGAGATGTTCGTCGAGCCTAGCGCGCCAGGTGACCTCGACGAGATTGCCCGGTTGCAGCACCGGCTGCATGGACCGCGAGCGGCCTCCCCTGACAAGGCCGAGATGGCGGCCGCGGGCGCGCGTCATCACCTCGGCGATGACGCTGGTTTCGCCATGCCGCTTGACGCCCAGAACGATCGCCTGATCCTGCCATTGCATGGGCAATCCTTATCACCGCCGGGCCGCCAAAGCACCGGCAAAACGTCGTATCAGAGACCGGCGAGATAGGTTTCCAGCATCAGCCGCCAGTCGGCCATGGCCTTTTCCTTGGCATCGCCAGGCCTGTCCTCGTCCAACTGCACATGCGCCTTCATGAGCTGCAGCACGACAATGGCCGACGATTCGGCAGCGTCCTTCGAAAGCGACGGGCGCCACAGGCGCAGGATACCGGCAATGCGGGCGCGGATCGCGCCGCGGAAATAGCCCGGCCTCGCATCCGGACCACGCCATCGGATGTCGAGAAGCCCGATCGCCAGACGCCGCTCGCTGGAGAGCGCCAGAAAGACATCCAGCAGGGCGTAGGCGAGCTGCGCCGACTGTAGGCCGCCGGCCTTCGCCGCGATCCGGTCGAGCCGCTCGAACACATGCTCGCCGTAGCGCTCGATCAGCGCGTCGGCCAGCACGTCCTTGTTGGGGAAGAACTGGTACAGCGAGCCGATAGGCGCGCCGGCGCGGGCGGCGATTTCCGTCATGGTCGCCGCCGCGAACCCGCGCTCCTCGAAGACCGCCGCACCTGCCTCCAGAAGCTGGGCCACCCGCTCCTTGCCGCGCTTGCGCTTCGGCGCCTTGGCAACGGCCGGGGAATTTTCGTCTGGCTGGATGTCGGTCATTGACTTTTGTGAGGCTATCTTCATATAACTTTTGCGAGGATAGTCTCATATAACGACATGTCCCGCCCGAGGTCCAGCCCCACCCAGCCTCTGCCCATCACCTCTACCAAGCACGGATTGCCCCATGATATCGCTTGATCCCAAGACAACCGCCCTCGTTCTCATCGATCTGCAAAAGGGCATCGCCCAGGGCCGCACGCTGGCGCCGCACAGCGGCGACGACGTGATTGCCCGCGGCAAGGCGCTCGCGGCACGCTTTCGCGAGGCGGGATCGCCGGTGGTGCTGGTCAATGTCGGCTGGCACGCGGATCTCGGCGACGGCTTGAAGCAGCCGGTCGACGAGCCGATGGCGCGCCCGCCGGGCGGCCTGCCAGCAGACTGGAGCGAGCTTGTCGACGGACTGGCCGAGCCGGGCGACCTCAGGGTCACCAAGCGCCAGTGGGGTGCGTTCAACGGCACGGAACTCGACCTTCAGCTGCGCCGTCGCGGCATCAGGACGATCGTGCTTGGCGGCATCGCCACCAATTTCGGCGTGGAATCGACCGCGCGGCAGGCCTATGAGCTCGGCTACGAACTGGTGATCCTGGAGGACGCCTGTTCGACCATGAGCGAAGACATGCACGCCTTCCCCTTCCGCTACGTCTTCCCGAGGATTGCCCGCATCGCCACCTCCTCGACGATGGAACTTGCGCAGGCATGACGATCCCCGATCCGACCGGCACCCCTCAGGAGCCTGCTCCCTCTGCCGGTCTCCTCACACATCTGCCGGTGCCGGTAAAATGGCTGATGCTGCTCGTCCTTTCGGCGGCGCTCGCCGGTGTGCTGGAATATCTGCACATGCCGGCCGCCCTGCTGCTGGGGCCGATGATCGTGGCGATCCTGTTTGCGGTCAACAGCGCCCGCATGGCCGTTCCCCGCCTGCCCTACCTCGCCAGCCAGTCGCTGCTCGGTGCGATGATCGCCCAGTCGCTCGACGGCAAGGTGGTGCACCGATTTCTTCAGGACTGGCCGATCTTTGTGTCGGTCGTGTTCGCCATCATCCTCGCCACCTCGTTTCTCGGGTACGTGCTTGCCAAACGGCAGGTTCTGCCGGGCAGCACGGCGGTCTGGGGCACATCTGCCGGCGGTGCCTCCGCCATGGTGTTGATGGCGGAAGCCTACGGAGCCGATGCGCGGCTCGTCGCCTTCATGCAGTATCTCAGGGTCGTCTGCGTCGCCAGCACGGCGGCCGCCGTGGCCGCCTTCGTCTTCCACCTGAAGGGCGGACACGCGCCGGCCTTCGTGCTGTTTCCGCCCGTCGACTGGCTCGGCTTCGTCGAGACGATCGCCGTGACCGCCATCGCCGCGTATGCGGGCTTCAAGCTGCGCGTCCCTGCCGGCAACATGCTGGTGCCGATGTTCGTCATGGGCGCGCTGAACTCGTTCGGCATCATCGCCATCACGCTCCCACCGTGGCTGCTGGCGATCGCATACGGCATCATCGGCTGGCGGATTGGTCTCGCCTTCACGCGTCGGCTGCTGCGCCATGCAGCTCGCGCCTTCCCGCAGGTGTTCCTGTCGATCGTGCTGCTGATTGCGTTCGGTGCGCTGCTCGGCAGCCTGCTGTGGCTGATCCTCGGCGTCGATCCGCTGACGGCCTACCTCGCCACCAGTCCGGGCGGGCTCGATTCTATCGCCATCATCGCGGCGTCGACACATGTCGACCTGCCGCTGGTGATGACCATCCAGACGGTGCGGTTCGTCTTCATCCTAACGCTGTCGCCGAGCATATCGCGCTTCGTCGCCAGCCGCGTCTGAAAGGCGCGGCGGTCAGCCCGTGGGGAAATCGAGGCCCATCTCGCGGAAGCGGGCCGGATCGTCGCCCCAGTTCTCGCGCACCTTTACGAACAGGAAGAGGTGCACAGGCTGCTCGAGGATGTCGGAGATCTCCTTGCGCGAGGCCATGGAAATCGCCTTGATGGCTTCGCCATTCTTGCCGAGCGCAATCTTCTTCTGGCTGTCGCGCTCGACGTAGATCACCTGCTCGATGCGCACCGAGCCGTCCTTGCGCTCTTCCCACTTCTCCGTCTCGACATGCGAGGCGTAGGGCAGCTCCTGGTGCAGGCGCAGGAACAGCTTCTCGCGGGTGATCTCGGCCGCGAGCTGGCGCATCGGCAGGTCGGAGATCTGGTCTTCCGGATAGTACCAGGGACCTTCCGGCAACCGCTTGGCCAGGAAATCGAGAACATCCTTGCAGCCCGAACCATTGGCGGCGGAGATCATGAAGGTCTCCTCGAAGGCGATGCGCTCGTTGGCTTCGGAGGCGAGCTTCAACAGCGCGTCCGGACGCACCCGGTCGATCTTGTTGAGGACGAGGATCTTCGGCTGATGGACTTCCTTCAGGCCTTCGAGGATCGCCTCGGCATCACCCTTCAGGCCACGCTCACTGTCGACCACGAACATGATCAGGTCGGCATCTTTTGCGCCGCCCCAGGCGGACGTCACCATCGCCTGGTCGAGCTTGCGCCGCGGCTTGAAAATGCCGGGCGTGTCCATGAACACGATCTGCGCATTGTCGTGGATGACGATGCCGCGCACGATGGCGCGCGTCGTCTGCACCTTGTGGCTGACGATCGACACCTTGGCGCCGGCGAACTGGTTGACCAGCGTCGACTTGCCGGCATTGGTGGCGCCGATCAGGGCGACGAAGCCGGAATGGGTCGGCCGGTCTACGGCTTCGTTCTGTGTGTTGTTTTCTTCAGTCATCTGCTTTTCCGCCGTCTTCCGGCTGCCAAACCCCTTCGCGCTCCAGAAGTCGCGCGGCGGCAACCTGCTCGGCCGCGCGCTTGGAGCGGTCGATGCCAGTCACGGGCTCAAGGCCCGGTATCTCGACGACGACCGTGAAGCGGGGATCATGATCCGGTCCGGATCTGTCTTCAATACGATAGGACGGCGTCACCGCATATTTCGCGTGCGCCCATTCCTGCAATTCGGTCTTGGCGTCGCGCCGCGCGCCGTCGGCGCTCGCGGCCCGCTTCTTCCAGTTCTTCAGGATGAAGCTTCTGGCGGGCTCCAGGCCTCCGTCCAGATAGAGAGCAGCGATCAGGCTTTCGACCACGTCGGCGCGCACGTTCATCATCCGCTTGCCCGTCAGCTTCTTGACGTCGGACCCGGCGCGTATGAAGCGATAGAGCTGCAGTTCGTCGGCAATCTCCGCGCAAGTGCCGGCGCTGACCAGCTGGTTGAGGCGCACCGAGAGTTCGCCCTCGTTCGCGGTCTCATAGAGTTCGAACAGGAGTTCGGCGATGCAGAGGCCGAGGACCCGGTCGCCGAGGAATTCGAAGCGCTCGTAATTGGCAGTCTTGGCCTGCCCGACAGAGGCGTGCGTCAGGGCGCGTTCAAGATGCGCCCTGTCACGGAACTCATGTCCGAGCAATGTCTCGACCGCAACGCGATCGGCTTCGGTGAGCCGGGGGCTCCTCGTCATTGAACGCCCTTGAACAGGCGATCCCAGCGCATGTTCGCCGGCCACTTCCAGAACTCGAGAAACGAGGTGTCGTTGCCGATCGAGAAGAAGATGAAGCTGGCGCGGCCGACGAGGTTTTCGGCCGGCACGTAGCCGACGTCGAAACGGCTGTCGAGCGAGTTGTCACGGTTGTCGCCCATCATGAAGTAGTGGCCGGCCGGAACGATGAATTCGCGGGTGTTGTCGCCGGCCGAATCCGGACGCGCATCGAGCGTGTCATAGGTCTTGCCGTCGTCCAGCGTCTCCCGGTAGACCGGCACGTCGACGCCCGGATCGTTGCGGTAGTCCGACGTGAAGGTGCCGTCGGGCTGGCGCGGAACCGGCTGGCCGTTGATGTAGAGAATGTCGTCCTTGACCTGGATGTGATCGCCCGGAAGACCGACCAGACGTTTGATGTAGTCGACCTGCGGGTTCGGCGGATAGCGGAAGACGACGACGTCGCCGCGCTTCGGTTCGCTCGAGAAGATGCGGCCGGAGAACAGGTCCGGAGAGAAGGGCAGAGAATAGCGCGAATAGCCGTAGGCGAACTTGTTGACGAAGATGTAATCGCCGACAAGCAGCGTCGGCATCATCGAGCCGGACGGAATGGTGAACGGCTGGAACAGCACCGTGCGGATAATCACAGCAAGCAGCAATGCCTGTACGAAAACCTTGATGTTCTCCCACAGAGCGTTTTGCTCCTTCTTCTCAGCTTTCTCGAACACGCGTCTCTTTCCTTTGCAATGAATTTTGAGCTTCTCTGTAGTCTTTTCGGTTGCGCCGGGCAAGGCGCGTCACCCGCGGCAAGCCGCTAAATGGGGCACTATGTCCCACCCGCCCGCGGCGCTGCCACCTTCAATCCGAGGTTGGCCTCGCCTCGATGACGACGAAGGCCTGGGCATAGGGCGGTTCGTCCGTCATCGTCAGATGGATGAACGCCCTGTGGCCCGGCGGGGTCAGAGCGGCGAGCCGCGCGGCCGCCCCTCCGGACAATTCCAGGACCGGTCCGCCATCGGCACGGTTGACGACGCCCATTTCCTTCCAGAACACGCCCATGGCGATCCCGCTTCCGAGTGCCTTGGCGCAGGCCTCCTTGGCGGCGAAACGCTTGGCATAGGCTGCGGCGGCATTGCGCCCCTGGCCGGCCTTCTGCTTTTCAATTTCGGTGAAAATGCGGTCGGTGAAGCGGTCGCCAAAACGGTCGATCGATTTCTCCACGCGGCGGATATCGATGAGGTCGCTGCCAATTCCTATGATCATGCGATGGCCTTCATCCGGCGGGGCCTTTCACGGGCCGCCCGCAACACGCGAGCGATCAGACACTTTGGACATTGCCGACGCCGCCGGCCATGCGCGCCTTCGCCCTCTCGGCGAGACGCTGACGACGGCGGCTCTGGAAGCCGCGCACGGCATAGTAGGTCGCGACATAGATCGCCACGCCGCTGACAACGCCGAGCGGGATCGCACCGATCAGCATGGGTTTCAGCACCGGATCCCAGAGCGCGAAGAAATCGCGGTGTTCGAACATGCGGAAGAGATCGAGCCGGCCACCGCCGCCGCGGTGTCCATGGCCGAGAATCATGTGCCCCACTTCCCAGGTCGACGCCCAGATGAAGGGAAAGGTCAGCGGATTTCCGAAGGCCGTGCCAAGCGCCGCTGCCACCATGTTGCCGGCGACCAGATAGGCGATCAGGAAGGCGAGGATGAAATGGAAGCCCATGAAGGGTGTCCATGAGGAGATGACACCGGCAGCGACACCGGCCGCCACCGCGTGCGGCGACGCCGTCAGACGCAGCACGCGCATGCGGAAATAATGAAATGGACGCAGGAAGCCCTTGCGCGGCCACAAAAGGCCTTTGACACCGTCTAGAAAGCCGGCCGGTTTACGTCGTCTGAACAGCATGATGTCATTTATGTTTGCAGCCATACCTCTGGCAAGGTTCGTTAACGCAAAAGTGCGCGTGACGCATCTTTGGTCAAACCAGTCCCGCCGCTCATATCTTCTTACGGCGCGCTTTGCAAAGAAAGTGTTTCGCTTGCCCGAAACGGCAAACGCCTCCCGCGAGGGAGGCGCTTGCCGGTCGTCAGTTTTCATGCGGATTTTCGGGCCGATGCCCGCGCACTCTTAGTAGAAGTGCTTGAAATCGCCGCGGTCGATGGTGCGCTGACGCATTTCCAGATCAACGCGGTCGCGTGCCTGGCTCAGATACTTGAGCTCCATCTCATGAATACTTTCAGGACGAAGGCTCTTGGCGAACTTGCGGATCGACTTGAACATCTTGCTTTCCTCTTGTCATCAATTTCTTGTCTCGAAGAGGAATATGAGGTCTCAAGGCCGATTTTACTACAGCCGGTTATCGAAGGCAGCCTTGCGTTTGCTGCATAGCACAATACACGCTCCGTTAATGTGTGCAGCGCAGCATCCGATCAGTCGTAGACGCGCTTGACCGTCGCGATGCAGTCAAGGTCCTTCAACTGGGCGAGAAGCTGGTTCAGCTGGCGCAGATCCCAGACTTCGAGATCGATCGCCATCTCGGTAAAATCGGTGGCAATCCGCACCATGTTCAGCGTCTTGATGTTGACGTCCTGGGTGGCGATCGTCTGGGCGACACGCGCCAGCGTTCCCGGCTCATTCAGCGCATTCAGCAGCACGCGGGCGGTAAACCGGGTCTTGTTGGCCTCGTCCAGATCCCAGCGGACATCGATCCAGCGCTCCGGCTGGTCGTCGAACTTCTGCAGGGCGGACGCCTGGATCGGATAGATGGTGATCTGCTTGTCGTCGCCCATGATGCCGATGATGCGGTCGCCCGGAACCGCGCCGCAGGCGGCGAAGCCGACATTGATGTCGCCCGACAGGCCGCGGATCGGCAGGATACCGGCGTCCGGATCGTCCGCCCTGCCCTTTTCGTGACCGGGGACACGGAACGCCATGCCAGTGACGCTGCGCACATTGAACCAGCCCTCGTCGCTCGCCGGCTTCACGGTCACGCGCTCGTCCTGGTAATCGGGGAAGACGGCGCGCAGGACGTCGAGCGACGACAGCTCGCCGCGGCCGACGGTGGCAATCACGTCTTCGCTGTCCTTGTGGCCGAGCCGGTGCAGGACGGGCTTCAGCGCTTCGCGGGAAAACTGCTTGCCGGCACGCTCGAAGGTGCGCTCCAGGATACGGTAGCCGAGGCCGCCATACTGCTTGCGGATCGCCATGCGGGTCGCACGGCGGATGGCGGCGCGCGCCTTGCCGGTGACGACGATCTCTTCCCATGCGGCAGGTGGCACCTGCACGCCGGAGCGGATGATCTCGACCTCGTCGCCGTTCGACAACCGCGTGACCAGCGGCATGATGCGGCCGTTGATCTTGGCGCCGACGCAGGTATCGCCGACATTGGTATGGACGGCATAGGCAAAGTCGATAGGCGTGGCGCCGCGCGGAAGCGCGATCAGCTTGCCCTTCGGCGTGAAGCAGAAGACCTGGTCCTGGAAGAGTTCCAGCTTGGTGTGCTCGAGGAACTCTTCCGGATTGTCGCCCTCGGCCAGCGCCTCGATCGTGTGGCGCAGCCAGGAATAGGCGTTGGTCTCGCGCGACAGCGGATCGCCGTCGCCCTCCCCGTCCTTGTAGAGCGCGTGGGCGGCGATACCGTATTCGGCGATCTCGTGCATGCGCCGCGTGCGGATCTGCAGCTCGATGCGCTGCCGGGACGGACCGACGATGGTCGTGTGGATCGACCGGTAGTCATTCTGCTTCGGCGTCGAGATGTAATCCTTGAAGCGTCCGGGGACCACGCGCCAGCGGGTGTGGACGATGCCGAGCGCCCGGTAACAGGCCGGGATGTCGTTGACGATCAGGCGGAAACCATAGACGTCCGAAAGCTGTTCGAAGGACAGCGACTTCGACTGCATCTTCTTGAAGATCGAATAGGGCTTCTTCTGCCGGCCCTTGACCACGGCTTCGGTGATGCCATTGGCGATCAGGAGGTCGCGCAGCTCGTCCTCGATCTTGCGGATCAGGCCCTCATTGCGCTCGGAAAGCTCCGCCAGCCGTCGCGTGATGGTCTCATAGGCTTCCGGATTGAGATTGCGGAAGGACAGGTCCTCCAGCTCGTCGCGCATGTCCTGCATACCCATGCGGCCGGCGAGCGGCGCGTAGATATCCATCGTCTCCTCGGAGATGCGCATGCGCTTGTCTTCACGCATGTGTTCGAGCGTGCGCATGTTGTGCAGGCGGTCGGCGAGCTTGACGAGCAGCACGCGCACATCGTCGGAGATCGCCAGCAGGAGCTTGCGCAGGTTTTCCGCCTGCTTGGCCTTCTTGGTGACGAGATCGAGTTTCTTGAGCTTCGTCAGCCCCTCGACCAGCGCGCCGATGTCCTCGCCGAAGAGCTCGTCGATTTCGGCGCGGGTGGCGGTGGTGTCCTCGATCGTATCGTGCAGCAGGGCGACCGCGATGGTCGACTCGTCGAGCTGCATTTCGGTCAGGATGGCGGCAACTTCGAGCGGATGGGAGATGTAGGGGTCGCCGCTCGCCCGCTTCTGCTGGCCATGCTTCTGCATGGCGTAAACGTAGGCCTTGTTGAGTAGCGCCTCGTTGGCGTCCGGCTTGTATTTCTGTACGCGCTCAACGAGCTCGTATTGACGCATCATCCCAAGGCAACTCCGGAGACATTTCACATGCCGCGCCGCCGGCGGACGCCGGCATGCGCAAATCAAAAAGTGCGCCAATCATAGGATTGGCGCACGGAAATTCAAATGCAAAAGCCGGGTGCACGATGCACCGCGGGCGACGATCAATAGTCGTCGTTCTTTTCCGGCGGCACAAGGCCTTCGATACCGGCCAGCAGCTCTTCTTCCGACATGCTGTCGAAAGTGATCTGCTCGGGCGCATCCTCTTCCGCGTCGGCCGAACCGAACACGTCTTCCGGGCGGCTCGCCGACTGGGTTTCGACGTCGGCTTCCGGCTCGTCCACTTCCACATGCTTCTGCAGCGAGTGGATCAGGTCTTCCTTCAGATCGTCGGGCGAAAGCGTCTCGTCGGCGATTTCGCGAAGGGCCACGACCGGGTTCTTGTCGTTGTCGCGGTCGATCGTGATCGCATTGCCCTGCGAAATCTGGCGGGCGCGGTGGCTTGCGAGCAATACCAGCTCGAAGCGGTTATCAACTTTATCGATGCAATCTTCTACTGTGACACGGGCCATTGCCTGTCCTTTGTGGTCGAAATTTCAGGAGTTGCCCCCGCGATACAGGCACTTGCGGAAAATTTCAAGTTTTTCCTGCCCTGTCTGCACGAAAGCGACAAATTCATAGGGAAATCCGCATATCGCAACCAGAGCGGGCTTGGAATGATGCCCCGCCTGCCCTAGATGAAAACAGAGAACCCCTAATAATTACGATTGTGCGACAAGCTTTAGCAAAGTATCGATTAGCAGGTAAACCAACAAAAATTTAACTAATTGATTAAAAAAGGATGAGGAAACATGTTTGACCCAAGAGAGAAGATTGCACTTTTTATAGACGGTGCCAATCTTTATGCAGCTTCGAAGAGCCTCGGCTTCGATATCGATTATCGAAAGCTCTTGAAAGCTTTTCAGAAGCGTGGCTATCTTCTCAGGGCGTACTATTACACGGCCCTGATTGAAGACCAGGAATACTCGTCTATCCGTCCGTTGATCGACTGGCTGGACTATAACGGCTACAAGGTCATCACCAAACCTGCGAAAGAGTTCACGGATTCTATGGGCCGCAGGAAGATCAAGGGCAACATGGACATCGAACTGGCCATCGACGCGATGGAACAGGCATCGACTGTCGACCATCTGGTGATCTTTTCCGGCGACGGCGATTTTACGACGCTGGTCGAAGCGCTTCAGCGCAAGGGCCGCAAGGTGTCCGTCGTATCGACGATGTCGACCCAGCCGCCGATGATCGCCGACGACCTGCGTCGCCAGGCCGATCATTTCATCGACCTGATGTCGCTGAAGGCCGAAGTCGGTCGCGATGCCGCAGACCGCCCGGTTCGTCAGGCCGAGCCGGTTGCCAACGAATACGAGGACTGATCGCCGCTTACTGGATGTCGGGAAGCAATTTACGCAACCGGTGGCCGGCGCCCTGCCTTCGCTCCGGCAGCACGTCCAATGTCCAGATCCGGTCCAGCCGGAAATGACGGATATCCTGGCGTAGGTCGCACCAGGCGGCCAGAACCACGGCGCCGACGAAATAGGCCAGCATCAGCGGCAGGATGCGGCGGACCGTCTCGTTCCCCAGCTCGTCCCGGTAGGTGATTTCCAGCATCCGCTCCTCGCGGATCGCGGCCCGCAGCATCGCCGGATCGAAGCAGCCGGGCGGGATCTCGTGCCAGGCAGACGCCGCCACGATCGGATCCATGACCAGGGTTTTCAGATTGCCCGCAAGCCCTGCGGCGATCCGGTCGCGCGCCCGCGCGGCAGCGGAGACGAGTTCCCCGTCCCCTGTCCTTCCAACCAGCGCCAGTCCGGTCAGGATGGCGTCGATTTCGCCGGCCTCGAAGGTCAGCGGCGGCAGGCTGTAGTCCGAGCGCAGGATATAGCCGATCCCCGCCTCCCCCTCGATCGGCACCCGCATGGCCTGCAAGGCGGCAATGTCGCGGTAGACGGTGCGTTGATGCACTTCCAGGCGCGCCGAAAGCTCGACCGAGGTCATGGCGCCGGGCGCGCTTCGCAAGATCTGGATGATTTCGAACATCCGGTCCGATCGGCTCACCGCATTCCTCTCCCGTCCGCAAAATTCATTTGCAATCTATCACAGGCCCTGCTGACAGTATGCTGTCAGCACTGGTGTGTTTGATTGCTGCCGACACGACGAGGTAACGACACATGGTGCTGATGGAAACCGACGCAGCGGCGCTTGCCGGCCTGCGCGCAAGGCGGGTCGAGGGCATTTTGCTGACGGTGTCAGCGGCGGCGCTCTGGAGCCTTGCCGGTTTCTTCACACGCGCGATCGAGGCCGACACGATGACGTTGCTGTTCTGGCGCTCGACGCTGGCAACGGTCTGGATCGTCGGATTTCTTGCCGTTCGCGAAGGTCGGCAATCGCTGAAGGCCGTCTCGGCGATGCCCTGGCAGGGCTGGCTTTACGTGGCGCTGACGGCGCTCAGCATGCTGTTGTTCCTGACGTCGATGCGCCACACCAGCATTGCAAGGGTTGCCGTGATCTACGCGACGGTGCCGGTGATCACGGCAATCCTCGCTTTCGTGCTGTTCCGGGAAAGGCTGAGACCGGCGGCGCTGGTCGCCGGCGCGTTCGTCGTCATCGGCGTCGTGATCATGTCGGCGCCGGACGGCAGCGGCCATCTGAGCGGTGACATCGAGGCGCTCGGCATGACCATCGGCTTTGCGCTGATGACGATCGTCTCCGGCCGATACAAGGCGATCCCGGCATTGCAGGTGACGGCAATTTCTACTTTCCTCACGGCGCTGGCGTCTTTTCCCCTCGCCAGCCCCGCCACCACCAGCCTGACCGATCTCGTTCTGATCAGCCTGTTTGCGCTGACGGCGCTGGCGATCGCACCGGTCGTCTTCTTTCGCGGCGCGCGGCTGCTGGCGCCGGCGGAGACATCTCTGGTGGGAACGATCGAAACGCCGCTTGCGCCGCTCTGGGTGTGGCTCGCCTTCGGCGAGACGCCGACCGGCCGGACATTCATCGGCGGGCTGGTCGTGATGGCGGCCGTGATCGGCTATCTCACTGTGGGTCTGAAACGGCAGAAGGCGGCCGGCGCGCCGCTCAGCCGTGATCCTTGAGCAGACGGCTCTTCTGGCGGTTCCAGTCGCGCTGCTTTTCGGTCTCGCGCTTGTCGTGCAGCTTCTTGCCCTTGCCGAGCGCCAGCTCCATCTTGGCCCTGCCCTTGTCGTTGAAATAGACCTTCAGCGGAATGAGCGTCATGCCTTCGCGATTGACGGCGGCGCGCAGGCGGTTGATCTCGCGCTTGTTCAACAGCAGCTTGCGGCGGCGGCGCGGTTCATGGTTGAAGCGGTTGGCCTGCAGGTATTCGGGAAGGTAGGAATTGATCAGCCACAGCTCACCATCCTCGTCCGAGGCATAGGATTCGGCGATGTTCGCCTTGCCCTCGCGCAGCGACTTGACCTCCGTGCCCGTCAAGACAAGGCCGGCTTCGTAGGTGTCGACGATCTCATAGTTGAAGCGGGCCTTGCGGTTTTCCGCAACGATCCGTCCGACCCGTCTCTCGCTTCCCTTCGGTGCCATCTTTCCAATTCCAGTCTCTCGAATGCCGACGCCCGTATTCCGACGAGAACACGGGCGTCCAGGCAGTATAGATATGTCGCTGACCCTGCTTTTTAAACCCCGGTCAGTTCAACAGTCCCGCATGCTTGAGCGCCGCATCCATGGCAGCCTCCGTCGCGGGTTCGAGCGTGCTCATCAGCGGCGAGCGCACCGTGCGGCCCATGCGGCCGAGTTTGGCCAGTCCGTATTTCGCGCCGCAGACGCCGGGCTCCATGAAGATCGCCTTGTGCAGCGGCAGCAGGCGGTCCTGATAGGCCAGCGCGCCGGCGAAATCGCCCTTGCCGAGCAACGCCTGGAATTCCGAACAGAGGCGCGGCGCAACGTTGGCGGTCACCGAAATGCAACCGACGCCACCATGGGCGGCGTGACCGAGAGCCGCAGCATCCTCGCCCGAGAGCTGGATGAAATCCTTGCCGCAGGCGGCCCGCTGTTCCGACACGCGCTCGATGTTGCCGGTCGAATCCTTGACGCCGACGATGTTCTTGTAGGTCTTCGCCAGGTGCGCCATCGTCGCAACGCTCATGTCGACGACCGAGCGCGGCGGGATGTTGTAGATGATGATCGGCAGGCTGATCGCCTCCGCAACCGCGGAGAAATGGGCGATCAGGCCCTTCTGCGTCGGCTTGTTGTAATAGGGCGTGACAACGAGAACGGCATCCGCGCCCGCCTTTTCGGCGTGCTGGGCGAGATCGATCGCCTCGCGCGTGTTGTTGGAGCCGGCGCCGGCAATGACCGGCACGCGTTTGGCCGCGACCTCGATGCAGAGCTCCACGACACGTTTGTGTTCGGCATGCGAAAGGGTCGGCGATTCACCGGTGGTTCCGACTGGAACAACACCGTTGCTGCCTTCCGCGATCACCCATTCCACGTGTCTGGTAAAAGCGTCCTCATCGACGTCACCCGTTTCCTTGAACGGTGTGACCAAAGCGGGCATAGACCCCTTGAACATGCATCACTCCCCACGGCCGCAAGAACGTTCATCCTTCAGCCGCATTCGCTGTGTAAAACTCGCGCACCATAGTGTGCGGCGTCAGCCGCGACAAGCGCCGATTTCGGAGATATCCAGCGGGTTTACCGCTGTTTAAGCGAATATTTTCCGGGCCGGTACGCATTGCATAAGGTTTCGTTAACCACCCTGTTGCTCAATCAAGGAATGACCGACCTGCTACGCAAGCACTGGATGAGAACGACGGCCCTGGCGCTGCTTGGCGCAGGCCTCCTCTATACCGTCATCGAGGGACCGGCACAGGGTTCGACCGAGGTATTGGCGAGCGCTGCGACGGCTGCGGACCAGAAAGCACTGCCGCCCTCGATGGAAACGACCGGCGCCATTCCGACGCTTCAACTCGCCTCCACCACCGTCAGCGACCTGAAAAGCGGGCTCGACGCGCTGTCGAACCGCGACATTGCGGGCGCCCGCGCCATTCGCGACGGCCTCGCCCTGCACTCGATCGACCGCCATATCCTCACCTGGTCGATCGCCATGTCGTCTGCCGACGCCATGACGTCGGACGAAATTGCCGCCGCGTCCGAGGAGCTCATCCACTGGCCGGGCCAGGATCTGCTGGCCAATCGCTACGAGCAGGCGCTGTTTCGCGAAAACCCGCCGGCCGAAACGGTGATCGCGAAACTCGGCGGCAAGACGCCGGGCACACCCGAAGGCGCACGGCTGCTTGCCCGCGCCTATGTCGCGCTTGGCAAGACGGATGAAGCCCACAAGGTTCTGGCGCGGCTCTGGACCTCCGAGACGCTGGACACGAGCACCGAAGACGCCATTCTCAAGGAATTCCCCGATCTCGTCAGCGAAGCCGACAACCGCACGCGCATGCAATACCTGCTCTATCGCGGCAAGGTGCAGCAGGCGGAGCGCTTCGCCCGGCTCGGCAAGGCGTGGTCGCTCTATCAGGCGTGGAAGGCGGTTGCCGCCAAGTCCTCGCATGCCGAGGCGCTGATTGCCGCCGTCGACAGCTCCTGGGCCAAGGATCCGGGTTATCTCTATCTGCGCGTCGCGAACGCGCAGCGGCAGGACAAGTACGAAGAGGCCGCAAGGCTTCTGAAGTCGATGCCGGACGACCTTAGCGCCCTCGTCGTGCCGGGCGAATGGTGGGACGAGCAGCGCATCGTCGCGCGCGGACTTTTCGAGGATGGCAAGGCCCGGGAAGCCTATGACGTGGTGGCGGCCCACACCGCCGCACGGCCCGTCGATAGGGCGGATGCCGAATTTCACGCCGGCTGGTTCGCGCTGGTTGGCCTGAAAGACGGCGCGCTGGCCGCCCCGCATTTCCAGAAGATCCTCGAGGCGTCCGACGGACCGATCTCGCAGTCGCGCGCCTGGTACTGGCTCGGACGCGCGGCAGAGGCCGGCGGTCCCGGCAAGGCCGACGACTACTACAGCAAGGCGGCCGGCTACGGCGCCACATTCTACGGGCAGCTCGCCGCCGCGCGGCTGAAACAGCCGGGCCTCGCCGTGGTGCCGCCATCAGCCACGATGGAAGATCGCCACCGCTTTCAGTCGAACGAGGCGGTGCAGGCCATCGCGCGGCTCGAGGCGGCAGGATACGGCTGGCGGGCGGAGAGCCTGTACCGCGCGCTCGCCCGGCAGTTCTCCAGTTCCGGCGAACTGGCGCTGCTCTGCGAACGGGCGGAGCGCGAGCACAGCCATCAATTGTCGCTGCAACTCGGCAAGATCGCCCAGTCGCGCGGCGTCGACGTGACCGCGCTGGCCTTCCCGGTCGGCGCCATTCCCGATGACGCCGACATTTCCCGCTCCGGCAAGGCGCTCGCCTATGCCATTGCCCGGCAGGAAAGCGCCTTCAACCCGGCGGCGATCTCGCCGGCAAACGCGCGCGGCCTGCTGCAGCTCCTGCCCGGAACCGCCAAGGAGATCGCCGGGCGCTACGGTCTTGCCTATTCGCAGGACCGGCTGACCACCGATGCCGGCTACAACGCCACGCTCGGCGCGCATTTCCTCGGCGAGCAGATCGACAGTTTCGGCGGCTCCTTCATCCTCACCTTCGCCGCCTACAATGCCGGTCCGAACAAGATCCCGGAATGGATTTCGCGATTCGGCGATCCGCGCGGCATGCCACTCGACGACGTGATCAACTGGATCGAGATGATTCCCTATCCGGAAACGCGCAATTACGTGCAGCGGATCATGGAGAATTACGAAGTCTACAAGGCGCGGCTCGGCGAACGCGCCGACATCGTCGCCGATCTCATGGCCGGCGCCAATATCCGCATGAAATAGGGCGTCCTGTACGACCCCCTCATCCTCGGGCTTGTCCCGGGGATCCAGCAGCGCGATGTGCATCGCGCGAGAGACTCCCCTCCTCCGTCTACCGTCACATGATTCGAACAAGGGCAGTTCTCTCACCGCGCGGACGCGCGGTGGCTGGATCCCCGGCAAAAGGCCGAGGATGAGGGCGGAGACGATAGGCGCCACGCTAAAACTCCTTATGCGATGCCCTACGATGTTCGGCCCTTGCTCCGCCTTTGACAGTGACGCATTGTTGCGGCGGCGCTTCGGCTGTCTTCGAACAAGGCGGCGGCAGCGCTGCAGGCATGCGAATTCGGGAGACATTGATGGCGGCGGACTACGATACGGGCTTCAGCGAGCATCACTATCGCACCAATGACGGCTTGAAGCTTTATGTCCGGCGCTATGCGGCGACCAATGGCGAGAGCACCGCGACGCCGGTCGTCTGCCTGCCGGGACTTACCCGCAACAGTCGCGATTTCCATCAGCTGGCGCTCATGCTCGCCGAGGGCCGGTACGGCGCGGCCCGCACGGTCTACGCCTTCGACTATCGCGGCCGGGGCCGTTCCGAATGGGCGAGCGACAAGGCGACCTACAACATCCTGACGGAAGCCGATGACGTGGTGGCAGGCTGTGCCGCGCTGCAGATCGACAAGGCCATCTTCATCGGCACGTCGCGCGGCGGGCTGATCCTGCATGTGCTGGCCGGCCTGCGCCCGACGCTGATCGCCGGCACCATCCTCAACGACATCGGCCCGGTGATCGAGGCGGCAGGACTTGCACAGATCCGCTCCTACCTGACACGCGGCGCACGACCGAAGAACTGGAAGGAAGCCGCCGATATCCTGAAAGAAACCCATGGCGGCAGCTTCACCACACTGACGGATGCGGACTGGCAGGACATGGCGCATGCCATCTATGCGCCGCGCGGGCGCAAGATTGCCGCCGATTACGATCCGGCCATCGCCAGGCAGCTGATGGAAATCAACTTCGACCAGCCATTGCCGGCGCTCTGGCCGCAATTCGAGGGTCTCAAGGCCTTTCCGATGATGGTGATCCGCGGCGCGAATTCGACGCTGCTGTCGGCGGCGACGCTGGAAGAGATGCAGACACGTAATCCAAAGGTGCGAGCCATCACGGTCGAGGCCCAGGGCCATGCGCCGCTGCTGCATCTCGGCGGACTGCCGCAGCAGATTGCCGGCTTTACCGGCGATATCGGATAGCAAGCCTCAATCCACCCCGGACTCAATCCCATCCGATCGGACTGTCAGTTGCGGCTTTGCCTCGCGGGCGCATCGCCGCTCCGGAATTTCATGAGAAGGAAACCCGAAAAGCAGAAAGCCCGGCCAAAGGCCGGGCTTTCCGTTCAATCTGATCAGATCAGATTAGAAGTCGCGCTGCAGGCGGAACCAGCCGTCGACGAAGTTGGTGTCGCCACCGTTGTCGAAGCTCCAGTCGTGGTACTGAACGCTCAGCGAAGCCGTCAGGCCGTCGGTGACGGTGTATGCGAGCAGTGCGCCGGCATCCCAAACGTCAGCGTCAAGATCGGTGTACTTCGTGTACTGAACGCCGGGGGTCAGGCTCAGCTTGTCGGTGATCTTGGCTTCGTAAGAAGCTGCGATGCCCCAAGCTTCGCCAGCAGCAGCCGGAACGTCAGCGTTTGCGAAGGTGCCGAGCCAGTAAGCGGTCGAACCAGACTGGTAAGCACCAGCTACGTTCAGAGTGCCCGGGCCGATGGCAGCAGCGAGCATGGCTTCGATTGCAACTTCATCCGTGTTGAAGTCGTAACCGCCGTACAGGGTAGCCGTAACAGCGCCGAACGTTGCGCCGGCCTTGCCGGAGATGCCCCAGCCGTCCTGGCCGTTGTCACCAATGGTGTCGAACTGATCGACGCCGATGTTGCCAGCGAAGGAACCAGCGTTGAAGTTGTAGTAGGTACGGAAGTTGACCGTGTCGTTGCCGAGGTTGTCGGTTTCGCCAGCAATGCCGTCATCGAAGGGGTTGGTGGTGTAACCCATGCCGAAGCCGCCGAGCTCGATGTAAGCGCGGTCAAGCGTGAAGCTGGACGGACCGGTGTTCGTTGCTGCACCGTAGAAGGAGATGTTCGTCTTGAGGACGCCCATTTCGGTGTCGGCAGCGGTCAGAACCTTGACGTAGCCACGAGCGTAGCCGTCAACGTCGTTGATGTCAGCGTCGTCCCAGAACGTGAACTGCTCTTCGAGACGGACGTAGCCGCCGATCTTGAGGCAGGTTTCGGTGCCCGGGATGTAGAAGTAGCCAGCGCCGAAAGCGTCGCAGACCTTGACGTATTCCATGGGCTCCGGCTCAGCAGCGACGATTGCGTCGGCAGCGTGGGCGCCGGATACTACTGCGAGAGCAGCAGCGGAGCCGAGAAGAAGGCTCTTGATGTTCATGTGTGACCTCCAATTAAGGTTTTCAGTCGGGTCTGGGATTTTGCCTTTCGGCATCCCTGCCCCATCCCCAAGTTTCAAGAAGCTTTGCGACGTGCCGCCGTGCTTCTGGGGAGACATTTACAAAGGCAGGAAATCCGCACAACAGAAAAAGCCAAAGCCGAGCCGTTAAAAAGCCGCGCATATGACGGCTGTTGCCGAAACAACACAAACGACCCCACCCGGCGGCCCATTCGTAAACGGGATGTTAACGGCAAAGGGCCGCTGCGAGGCCGAAAAGTCGAGGCAGAGGACGAATTTAGTCGAATCGACACGCATTCAGCCTGTTTCCGCGCCGGAGGGATTCGGTTTGCCGCAATCAGGGATTCGGGCGTTTCAGGCGGCCGTTTCACTCCGCATTTCCGCCCTCGTTTTCATACCCCTATATATAAGGTGCGTTCCGGCCGGCATTTCGGCCCTTTCTGCGCCACCGGTCCGCACCCACGATGGGCGCGTCCCGATGAGCCCGGGGGCCGGTATCCGCCGACCCGCATGTTTGCGCCAGAGACGATTCGGGTCCGGCCGGCTTTCCGTGCGCAACCTCACCGCAGACTCGCACTCGGGCGACCAAGTCCAGACCGGCCGCGCATCATCGCGCCCAACGCGCGAAAATGCCGGAACATCCAAAAAACATCTTGATCGCCGGACCAAACACCAATATCACCGCCGCACCGGAGAGGTGGCCGAGTGGTCGAAGGCGCTCCCCTGCTAAGGGAGTATACGTCAAAAGCGTATCGAGGGTTCGAATCCCTTCCTCTCCGCCATTTTCCTTCAGATGATGAGCTTTATGGACATGGGCCGGCAGCGTCACGCTTGCGCGGGTTCGGAACGTGGATTGCGGCTGATGCCGATCGATTCCGCGGATCAGTCCTTTTTATAGTCGTCGCCCAGGCGTCAGGCCAATATCTTCAGATCGGGGACGCCTGTTAGCAACCGCCCCACCGCGGCCCGCGGCATCAGCCGTGCGAGGATCCGTATCTGAGCACGTCCAGGCGCTGATCGATGAAGGCGCGCTTGCCGCCGCTGCCGCAGGCGATGCGGCTTACCGCCTCGTGGCGGAAATTGAGACTGCCGCGGCACTGCTGGCTGAGATAGGCATGCAGGCGCTCGATGTCGGCAAGCGAGCCTTCGCGGTCGAGGATGTAACGGATCGCCACTTCGCCCGGCGTGTCCTGATAATACTGGAACTCGGCGATGCCGTGAAACAGCGCGGGATCCTTCGGCGTCATGTTGACGGAGACGATGCGCTGGCCGCAGGCGGAAATCAGGAAATGCGGCTTGCGGCGCGGCGCCAGCGCCCGGATGCGCAGCCGCTGGCCGTTTTGCGGCGTCGGACGCTCGACGAGCGTGCCGAAATCGCCGGTGTCGTAGCGGATGAAGGGCATGCCGGTGGAGAGGAACCCGGTGCCGACAATTCGTCCCTCGGCTCCCACCTCCGTCACGGGCCTGCCGTCATTGTCCAAGAGTTCCGTCACCCCGTAGAGCGGGTTGAATTCATACAGTCCGTTTTCGCCGGGCACTTCCGCGGCGAAGGCCACCTTTTCGCTGAGACCGTAGAAGACGGCGAAGGACACGTCGCCCAGGACATCCGAAATGAGCGCGCGCTGATGGTCGTGCAGCGGCTCGGAGATCGGCAGAATGCCGCGGATGGAAAGCTTCGGGGTCCGACCGATCCGCCGCATGCCGCGGCAGAGGAGTTCGATCGCCGACGGATAGCCGCGGATGAAGCGGATCTGCCGCCGGTCGATTTCGTCGAGATAGGTGACCACATCCTCGGTGGTCATCGGGTAGACTGCCAGTCTCAATTCGCGCAGAGCGGGATCCCAGGTGTGGGTGGCGGCCTCGTTGCCGGGAAGCCGGAAGCCCAGCAGGCTCGCCCGCGCGCTGCGTTCGCAATAGCCCGCCCGCGACCAGACGTCATAGACGAAGCTCATTTCCCGCGGACTGCGGTCCTTGTCGAGGAAAAAGGCGAAAGGCTGTTCGGCGTTCGAGCCATTGGTGACCACACGGTCGAGCTGCCCGCGCGGCACCGCGAAGGCCGCTTCGCCCGCCTGCAGCAGGCAGCGCTTGTCGATCACCGGCAGGCGGCGCAGATCGTCCAGCGTGAAGCTTGCCGCATCGAAGCCGGCACCGAAGGCATCGTCGATCATCGCGCGGTAGAAGGGACTGCCGCGATGCGCCTTGGCGAGAAGCGCACGCAGCGATGCGATGTGCTGCTCATGCGCGAATTGCGGATCGTGCGCCGCCCTATCGATGCGGGCGCGCCAGTCGGCATAAGTGCGGCCGAATTTCATGCCCGGGGGCAGAAGCGCGGCCAGAGGCGAGGCCGCCGCGCGCAGGACGCGCGGGCCGCGCACATAAAGGCCACGCAGGACATCAAAGATTTTCGTCATGTCGCCCCCCGTCCGCCACCTGACCTTCTCCCCTTCACGCCCTAGAGACTCAAAAAGGTGTCTTTCGCGCTTGCGGCAATTCCTGCGCAAACGAATGGAATGCTTCCCGTTTGATGACTAAGCGGGCGCCCGGAACACTGCCGATCGACACACGGCGCCGCCGGCACGGGCGCCACCTGCAACTCCCTAAGATTCATCGCTTCCCATCCTCCTGCCCGCCGCCGTCCGCCAGACCTCGCAGACGGTATCGGCAAAGGGCTGCAAATCCAAGCGCGCGCGGTGTACGGCGCGGCCGGCCTCTCCCATCCGGCGGCGCAGGTCCGGCTCCTCCACCAGACGCGTGAGCGCGTGCTTGAGCGCCGGCACATCCCGAGGCCAAACGAGAAATCCCGTCTCGCCGTCGCTGACGATATCCTCCACCGCGCCGACCCGCGTAGACACGACCGCAAGGCCAGCCGCCATGCCCTCGATCACCGACATCGGAAGGTTCTCCACATGCGAAGGAAGAACGAGAATGTCCGCCTCCGACAGCAAATCGGCCGTGTCTGCGGGTCCCAGCCATCCGGGAACCCTGATCCTGTCCGCAAGCCCCAGCTGCTCCACGCGGCGGCGCAATTCCTCCGCATTGCCGTCACCGGCGATCGTCGCCCGCCAACCCGGCAGACCGGCCATCGCGGAGAGGGCCTCGCAGAGTTCGGGCGTTCCCTTCTTCTCGCCGATCCGACCGAGAAAGATGATGTGCGCCGCGTCGCCACCGCCCCTGTGTGGCCGGGAGGGCGCCTCGGCCGCATTCGGGACGACCACGACGCGGTCCCCGGCCTCCGGCACCCTGGCCAGGACGAATTCCTTCCAGACCCGGCCGAGAACGATGATCCGGCTCGCCTTCCCGAACATGGTCCGGATGCGCCGATCCAGGAACCCGCCATTCGCCGGCCAGAATGTCTTGTATTCGCCGCTGTGCAGATGCAGGACATAGGGAATGCCGAGGATGCGCGCCCAGGCGGCGATCATCAGCTTTCGATAGGTGCTGCCGTGGCTGGCAAGGTTGATATGGACGACATCAACGCAGCCGCCGAGCCGCGATGTCAGCATGTCGAGGCAGAAGGCGGCGACATGGAGGGGTGAGAAGGCGATGTGCCCCATTCCGCGCGTGGTGCGGAAGCGCGCATTGACATCGGTGCGCGGCCGCTGTGCGAGGGCCTGTTTCAGCGACGCCATCAGCCTGTCGATGCCCCCCTGCCCGCTGGTGCCGGCCGGCACCGTGACAAGGACGTTGACGACGCGGGCCGCATGGCTATCAGCTGACACACTCTTCTCCTGTCTCACGCCGGCGCCTTCTTGGTCAGCGGCCGAAATGGCGCTTGCGAAGTTCCTGCCCGAGCAGCAGCGCATAGGCCGTGTTCGTCTGGTAGTACCTGCGCCACAGGCGCTTCGGCTCCTGCAACAGCCGGAACAGCCATTCCATGCCCAGAGCCTGAACCAGCCGCGGCGCGCGGGCCACCTTGCCGGCATAAACGTCGAAGCTGCCGCCGACGCCCATGACGAAAGACGGCTGCAGGATCGCGCGGTATTTCTTCAAAAACCGCTCCTTGCGCGGCGTCGGCATGGCAACGAACAGGCAATCGCTGCCGGACCGGTTGATGTCCGCGACGATCGCCTCTTCCTCCTCCGGCTTGAAATAGCCGTTGCGCATGCCGGCGATGACGAGGCCCGGATGCTCCTTCTGCAGCCGCGCCGCCACCGCTTCCAGCACGCTCTGCTCGGCCCCCAGAAGATAAGGTCGGTAGCCGCCCCTCGCGCACAGCGCGAACAGTTCCAGCATGATATCGACGCCGGCCACACGCTCGGGCAGCGGCACGCCGCACAGCTTTGCGCCCCAGAGCACGCCGACGCCATCGACATTGATCACGTCGGCTCCGGTCACGTCATCGCGCAGCTCGCCGTCCCGCCGCATCGTCACCAGCTTGGCGACGTTGACGACGACATGGTGGAGCGGGCGTTTCTCCCGCATCGCCTCCTCGGCAAGGCCGAGCGTCTCGGCCATGGTGAGGCCGTGCATCGGGCAATCGAGGAAATCGACCCTGCGGGCCGCCAGCAGCGGATGGCTTCCCCAGTCCGCCTGTTGAATGCTCATGCCGCTTTCTCCGGAGAGAGGTTGTCCGACTGTCCGGCCTTGTTCTTGCGCCCTTCGATGCGGGCGTCGGGCTTGCGCGCCTTGCGCCATGTCCACAGACCGCGCGTGTCGACCAGCTTCTTGTCCTTCAGCGATTCCGGATCGACGAAATTGAACTGGCGGTGATCAACCAGCAGCACGACGATATCGGCCCGGTCAATCGCGGAAAGCGCATCGGTGAATCCCACGCCGAGATCGCGCAGCTCGTCCGGCAGCGCGCGTGCGTTGGGTTCGGCAGCGACGATGTCGATATCCTTGCGCTTGGCCAGCAGGCGGACAACCTCCACCGCCGGGCTTTCGCGCAGATCGTCGATGTTGGGCTTGAAGCTCAGCCCGAGGCAAGCCACCGTATGGCGCCGGCCGGGCTCGAACAGCGCCTCGATATCCTTCACCACCGAATGCGGGCGGCTCGAATTGATCGCGCGCGCCGACTGCATCAAGGGGCTGCTGCCGGGAGCAGCATCGATGATGAAGTAGGGATCGACGGCGATGCAGTGGCCGCCGACGCCGGGGCCAGGCTGCAGAATGTTGACGCGCGGATGACGGTTGGCGAGATCGATGACCTCCCAGACGTTCAGCGACAAATCCTGGCAGACGGCCGCCAATTCATTGGCAAAGGCGATGTTGACGTCGCGAAAGGCGTTCTCGGTCAGTTTCACCAGTTCGGCGATTTCCGCGATGGTGATGAACAGATCGCCTGCGACGAAGCTCGAATAGAGCGCGGCCGTGCGTTCGGACGAGCGGCGCGACAGGCCGCCGATCGAGCGGTCGTTGTTGATCAACTCGTTGAGCACGTTGCCGGGAAGCACGCGCTCGGGCGAATAGGAGACGTAGACGTCGGTGTCGCCGTCGATCGTCTGCGGGAACGTGAGATCGGGACGGAGATCGGCGAGAAGCCGGTTCATGGCCCGGGTGGTGCCGACCGGCGAAGTCGATTCGAGCACGATCAGATCGCCCTTCTTCAGCAGCGGAGCGATCATGCGGGCCGCGGTGAGCACATAGCTGATGTCCGGCTTGCGGTCCTCGGTGATCGGCGTCGGAACTGCGATGATGTAGGCGTCCGCCGGCTGCGGCGTGGTAAAGGCGGACAGCCTTCCGCTGGCGACCATTTTCTGCACAAGGCCGTCAAGGTCGGGCTCGACGATATGGATCTCGCCGCGATTGACCTTTTCGACCACGCTCTCGTTGATGTCGACGCCGATGACCTGAAAGCCGCGGCTGGCAAAGATGGCGCAGGTGGGAAGGCCGATATAGCCCATGCCCATGACCGAAACGGTCTTGATCTCAAACATGAATTGTACCCTCCATCTGCTGCCGTCTGGTGTTGTGGTCACCCCGAGGGTGAGGTCTTTCCGTCACGCTTCCGGAAGGCGGAGTTGCACCCGCTGCCTTCACGCTTCCCGCGCGTTTCGTGCCCTGACCAGCCTGCGCATGGACGTGCGCGAAAATGTCATCAGGCTCCAAAACACGCGTCACTGTCATCATCGAACCCGCGTTACCGCATGATGACAGCACCCTAGAAATGCTACCTTTCGATTCATGCAATAAATTCGGTAGATTTTTAAAAGAATGTACAAAAACGAGATAAAACCGGGCGATACATCCTCTGTTAACGATGCTCTAGATCCCAGCTTACTCCGCATTCGCTTCCACTCGTTCGACTGGATGAAATTGTAATCCATAATGGGAAAAGCGGAACCCGGCCCTTCAGAAACTTCGAAAAATGGTGAACGGCGGACGGGCATGGAGGTTTCGAGGCGATTTCGCCCAACTTCCCTCACCCGCCGACATAACGACAAAGACGGCCCTTCGCGGAACTCCGGCCAGGCGCATCCCCACACTAAACGTCTTTCAGCAGGGCCTCGTACCGATCGCCGACGATGTCGATACTGAAATCCGCCGCGCGCGCGCGCAATTCGTCCGCTGCCGGCGGCCGGGCCAAGGTTTCCTCGATGGCGGCGGCGAGCGCGGCTGCGTCTCCGACGGGAACCAGAGCGCCAAAACGGCCATCTGCGAGGATTTCCCGGGGACCATGAGGCGCGTCCGTCGATACGACCGGCACCCCGGCCGCCATCGCTTCCACAAGCACGTTGCCGAACCCTTCGCTGACCGAAGAGAGAACGAAGAGATCGGCGCAGGCGTAGCAGGCGTCCGGTTCCTTCACGTAGCCGGGGAACAGCGTGCGTTCCGCGATACCCAGTCTTTCAGCCTCGGCGACAAGACTGTCCTTCAGAGGGCCGTCTCCGAAGACGACGAGACGATAGCCGCGCACGGGATCGAGCCGGGAGAAGGCCTTGAGCAGAGTGCGGTGGTCCTTCAGGGGGATGAGACGGCCGAGCGTGATAATCACCGGTCCGCCGCCCATTGCCGCAAGTGTCTCCCTCCAGGGATACGGGCCGGACATGCCGGAGCTCGGCGTGAGCGGATTGTGAATGACGGTGATCCGCTCCTTCTTAGCACCGCGCTCGAACAGATCGCGCCCCACCCCTTCGGACACAGCGATCAACCGTGTGGCACGCCGCACAACCAATGAAAAGGCAGCCGTAGCAATGCGCGAGCCGATGCTGTTGCTGACCAATGAGGCCGCCGCATGAAAGCTCGGGAAAAAAGCGGCCCGGCTGGCGCCGGCCGCAAGCGCAAGAGCCATGATGAGGTTGGCGAAACTCGGACCGGAAAAAACGACATCGGGTTGCTCGCGGCGCAGAAATGCAGCGGAGCGCGCCAGGCCCTTCAGGGTTCCGGCCTTGCCGAAGCCACCTTCCACAACGGGCAGATCGAGACTGATCAGCCTGACGCGAGGATCACAAAGTTCGGCATTGGGGCCTTTGGCGCTCCAAACGAGAAGGGTCACGGCGTGACCCCGTGCGGCCATCTCGTTGGCCATCAGGACGAAAACACGTTCGGCCCCGCCTCCACCCAAAGTCGGTACGTGGAAGACAATCCGCTTATTCATGAAGCCTCACTGCACCCGCGTCGCAGAGCGAGGCGCCGACCTGATATCCGAAACAACACCAATTGCGATGGAAAGAACGATACCCAGGACGAAGCCAACGATACCGCCGAGAAGCAACAGTATCACCGACCCCGGTGGCCACGAACGCCCTGCCGGCGGCATCGGCTCGCTGATCACCCGGATATTGTTGGTGTTGATCTGCTCGCGTTCCAATATCTGCCGCATGCGCGTCAGGAAGCTTTCGTAGACTTGTGCCTTGGCCGTTGCGTCGCGCTGCAATTCGCGCAGTTCGACTTGCGATTGGTTGTCGTCGAACGTCGATCCCTCGACCTCCTGCATTCTGGCGGTCAACTCATCCAGTGCCGCTTGCGCTTTGCTGAGTTCGTCCTTCGCGGTGCTTCTTGCTCGCTCAAGTTCATCCCTGATCTGTGAACGGATCGAAGACAGCCGGGCCTGCAGGCGGACCATCGATGGATGGCGTGCGCCGAGAACCGATGACTGGTCGTCATACTGCTGCTGCAGCACGCCCGCCGTCTGCAGCATTGCTGCGAGCGCCGGGGAACCGGCCGACTGGCTGCCCAGCGGGGCGTCGCCTGCCTTGAGCAGCGCATCATAGCTGACCTGCGCGTTGATGACCCGCGAGCGGGCCGCGATGATTTCCGTGTTGAGCTCGTTTACGGTCTGCGCCTTTACCAGCTGTCCGTTCTCTCCAGCCAGGAGCGAATGCTTGCGCTTGTAGTCCTCGACGCTGGCATCGGCTGCCAGCACATCCCGTTTCAACTCGCCCAACCTGTCGTCCAGCGCGGCAGCCGTTCGGGCGGCATTCTGGGAGTCACCCGCTGCAAGCTCGGCGCGAAAGGCATCGACAATAGCGTTGGAAATCGTGACCGCCTTGTCAGGGGTCTGGGCGGACACGTGAAGGCTCGCGATGAATGATTTTTCGTCGGTGGTTATGGACACCTGTTTCTGCAGGCTTTTCAACGCTCCCGCATCCGGGTCCGGCTTGTCCGCCGGTTTCGCCCGGAGAAAGGCCAGCAGGCCGGGCGATGACGGCTTGTAGAATTCCGGATCCTTGGCGAGGTCCAGTTCCTTGACGGCGCGCAGCAGAACATTGCCTGAGTCCAGCATCCTCACCCGGCTGCCGAAATCGAACAACTGGCTGTTGTTGCCGGTAGGCGCAGCGAACGGATCATCGCGGATGACCTGGAGATTTGTCGGATCGATGAGAAGATCGGTCGTCACGGTATAGCTGGGCGCAACAAGGTGACCCCACGAAAAGGCGGCGATGGCGCCAATCACGGCGAGCGCCAAGGTCGTCTTCCGCCCGGCATTAAGCCAGGTCAGGATGCGACGAAGATCAAGCTCCATGAAGTTGGCGATATGGTCAAGGGTCACGGCGTCGCCAGGGCGAAGCTGCTCCTGGGTGTGGTGGGGCTCTTCTTCGCTGGGGCGAGGCTGTTCTTCGCCCGGACCCAGCGTCTCTTCCTTCATATACCCCTTCGTGGACACACGCACGCGCGGCGTATTCGTTAGGTGATTGAGAAGGGACGATGTCATCCGATTAACGCCTCGTTTGCCATATTGGTGATACTCATAAACAAGCATTGTTAACGAACCATTTCCCGTCCGCCCGCGCGGTGCTCGGGCGCGGATCGCACCACGCAATATCTGTTGGGAATTCAATGGCCTATCCAAATAGTTCGACGGACCGGGAATCAGCGGGCATTGATCTTCGGGATAATGCGATCGGAATCCTGTTCCTGCTGCTGACCGTCGCAGTCTGCCTGCTGCGACTGTTCGTGCCGTCGAACCTGATGAACCTGGTGATGTTCTATACGGAGGAAGGTGGTCCCTTCTATCAGAAGCTCCATGTCGGCACCTACGCCCTGGTGGCGTTGACCTTCGTCGTCCTTTCGACACGCCGCCTCGCACTTTCCGACAAGGACGCTCTCCTGCTTCGCTCGGTGCTGCGCTATGGCGCGGTCATCAGCACTTTCGTCCTCTACTTCGCGATCACGGGCAGGCTCAGCGCGATCGGCTTCATCGTCGAAACCTATCTCAGCGCGGTGCTGGTGGCGGTCCTTTTGCTGGCGCTCAACGAACAGAGCCGCAGGATGGTCGCCACGACAGTGCTGTTTGTCCTTGTCGTCAGTGCCGTCATCGGCCTCGGAGAGGTTATCCTCCGCCATCGTCTGTTGCCCTTCGACAAGGATATCCTTGTCCAGCGCGCAACAGGGCTTACCGACCATCCCCTGTCGCTGGGCGCACAATGCGTGGTCGCGATCAGCTTCGTGCCGCTGGTGCGCTGGCCGCTCTGGATCAAGATTGCGTCCATCCTCATCCTGCTCCTCGGTTGCGTTTCCGCCAATGCGCGCTCCGCACTTGCCGCATCGTGCCTCGAGATACTGCTCCTGATCCTGATCATGCCCTGGCCGAACCTTACGCCTGGCCGCGCATGGCGTGCAAAAGCCATAACCCTCTTCGCGACGCTGCTGCTGGGCGTGCTATTCATCACCGCCTTGCTGTCGCTGGGTTTCCTGAGCCGCTTCGACAGTGTCGTCGATTCCAGCTCACTGGCACGCGTGCAGATCTACGAGATCTTTCACTACGTATCCTGGAAGGATATCCTCCTCGGCATGGACGGCGCCGAATTGGCGCGGATCGTCAAGGAAAAGGTCGGACTCGACTATATCGAAAGCGCGCCGGTCTTCTTCATCATGCTGATGGGCCTGCCAATGGCAATCGCCTTCACGGTCATCGTCATCGGCTTCATCCAACGTCTTCTGAGAGGCGCACCGATACCGGCAAAGATCGGCGCCACCGTCTTCCTGATCGTCGATCTGACGAATAATGCGCTCGCTACGAAGACGGCCGACATGATGCTGCTTGCAATTCTGGTGATCGGAATGCGCAACAGCCTTCGGACCGCCCCGGCATCCCGGACGATGCAGCCCGCACGTGAGGTCACGCACGCATATCGATGACTTCCAGACGTCCTACGCGGTTGAGCGTGTGCAGGCTGGCAGGACCTTTGCCAGCGGCGTCCTGGATCGGCTGAACCGGGCCGAGCCTGATGTCGGAGGCGTCGAGCACCAAAATCTCCCGCAGGCCGAGCCCGGCGCCATAGGCCTCGGCACCATCCTGCACCGGCAGAAAGAATTTCCCGTCCTTTTCGATGACCCGGCCACCCGGTCGTGCGCCCGATCTGTCGATCAGGACCGGGTTCAGCGGATGCGGCAGCCAGGGGCCACGAAGGTTTGTTGCATGATAGACGGCCATCGTATCGGAGGGATTGCCGCCAACGAACCGTTCGGTGCCGAACATCCAGAATCTGCCCTGATGGAAAAACAGGGTCGCATCGCTGAAAGTCCTGCCTTCGATGAGCACCGCTTCCCGCAGCCAGCGATCGGGAAAGGGATCGGCGCGATAGAGGACCACCTCCTGCGCGGCGCCGCTTTCGGGGATCATGAACACCGCGCCGTCATGCGCAAAGACATTCGGGTACGAGAGATGGTGCGCCTCTTCCAGCACCACGCGCGGACGGCCGAACTGCCCATCGGCCCCGAGCTCGGCGACCGAGATGACACCTCGGCCAAGCGCATACGGATATTCCTCCACGAATAGCAAACACCGGCCATCGTGCATGATCGGAAACGGATCGGCATAGAAACGCTCGCCGTCGTCGGCAAGCATGGAAAAAGAGGGACCGTCGATACGAAGGGTGTCGGCAATGCCCGGGCCGTCGATGAACCTGTAGCCGGTTCGCCAGGAAAAGTCCCGGCTTCCCGGCGTCAGTCGCTTCATCATCCGCGCAGCGATACCGCCGGCAAAGCGCCGCGCATAGGTCAGCGCCGGCCAGTCGGTCATTGGCCCGACCGGTGGCAGGACGATCTCCTCCAGACAGCCGGTTCGCAGGCGGGCCAGGGTTTGTATGAACAGCGCGTGCACACTCACCAGAAGCATGTCGATGTCGCGCGACAGCCAGACCTTGTCATGGATCATGGGAGCTGCCCGACCGACCGGCCGGTCGTCCCGATAGGCAACGATCTCGACAAGGCCGGAGCCCGCCCTTAAGCGCAGAAGGCCATCGGACATGGCTGGCCGGCCGTCAATCCTTGCGCTCAGGACAGGCACCTGCCCCGGTGCGACATTTCCGGTCAGATCCAGAATCACATCAGGTTCGCCGGAGAAGACGTCAGAAGACGCGAAAGCCGGAGGCTCGGCCGATGCTTTGCCTGCCAAGCGTTCCATGGCGAGCGCGGTTTTAAGGAAACGGGCCGCGGGAGCATTGCCGCGATAGTCGATCTGCACCTGATATCCCGCCGACTGAAGCGCGGACGCCAGGCCTCTCTCCCATCGCAGGATGTCGTTGCTGAACGAGACGATCCTTATTTTCAATGCGCTATACCGGTCATCTGGTCCTCACGCTTTCGACAGCCGGCTCCGCACAAGCGCGATGCCTTGCCGGGTCTGGCTTGGATAACACAGGGCGTTTGCCGTGATGAAGATGAGGCCCGCAGCCGATCCGGCCAGCGCCAGACGGATGACGACATTCACATCAGCGCCGAGAGAGCGGCTGATGAACGCGGCGACGAGACCCATTGCGCCCGACGTCAGAAGCGAAATGGCGAAGGCACGCCACGGGAACGGGATCGGCGTCAGACGCCGGCTGATCAGCAAGGCGACGGTAAGGTTCGTGATGGCACCGCCCGCAAGCGCCATCGTTGCGCCGATTTCGGTCAGCGACGGGATGAGGAGGAAGGACAGACTGACGGTGACGGCGGAGCCAAGGATCTTGCTGACGATGAGCAACCAGGGGCGCTTGTGGGCAAGGACGACCGAGTCGTAGACGAAATCCGTCAGATTGGTGCAGAGCACGCTGCCGGCGACCATGCCGAACAGGATATTGTACGGACCATCGTAGCTCGCGGGCAGCAGCAGTTCCGTCAGGTCATGACCGAGTGCTGCGAGAAGAGCGGCGACCGGCAGGCTGAGAGTGAGCAACAGGACGATAAACTGCGTGAAGATGGCCGCTGCGGCGGAAGGCCCCTCTTCGTCAAACCGTCCGATGGCCTCGGGAAAGGCGCCCATGTTGATGGCATTGGCGATCATGTCGACCGGTTGACGCGCCAGCGCGTAAGCGGCGGCAAACACCGCAACGGCAGCAGCGCCGTGATACACCTTGAGGAAAACCCGCTCCGCGTTGACGAGGCCGAAGCTCACGAACGCGATGACAATGATCGGCACACCAAGGGCGAAGAATTCCCGATGGGTAAATCGCGGCGGCCCGGGCACGATCTTTGACGCGGCGGCGAAGCCTGCAAAGGTGCCGGCCGTCAGCATTCCGAGGCTGGAAGCCAGCGAAACGACCAGGAAGGAATGGCTCAGCGTCAGCACCGCCAGAACCGGCAGAGCGAGCTGCAGCAAGGCGCGCAGGAATTCCATCATGGCAAAGGTCGTGTGCCGCTGCTGCATTTGCAGAACGATGAGACTGTAGCGCGCGACGGCACCGGCAGAAAGATAAGCGCAGACGGCGATCGAGAACTCGCTCCACCTTTCGGGGGCCACATAATTGCTGGCCACGACCGCGACGGCGAAGGCGATCATGGTCATGACGAAGAGGATGAAGCCGGCGCGCGTCAGGCTGCCCTTGCTCACCGCGCCCTTGCCACCGAGGCGCAACAGCGAGATGCGCAGCCAGTTCGTGACCGCCGCGTCCGTCATTTCCCCCACAGTGACGACAAGCGTCAGCAGACCATATTCCGTCTTGTCGATCAGGCGCGTTGCGATCACCAGAAAAAGCAATGCCGAAATGCGTGTCAGCAGGATGGCCGGACCGTAGATGAGCGTGGATTTGAGCAGCAAGGCCAGTTCCTTGGAAAAGCGGCTGCAACAGCCGCGCTATTGGGTGGTCATTACCGCAAAACTAGCGAGAAATTATTAACAGCCGCATTTACGGATCACGCGGCTATCGTGAATTCCCATGGCATCGAGCGCTACTGTCGCTCCAGCCCGAGCGCCTCCAGCAGACGGGTGTCGGGCACCGCGTCTCCCCTTGGCGCGATGACCGTCATTCCATAGGGGTTGGAATATTCCCATACAGCCCAGGGCATGGCGTATTCTTCGGCCGTTTCCCGAGCCGTGCGCAGATAGCGCAATCTGTCGGCGTCGAAGGCGCCCGAGCGTCCGTCGGCAGTCATGCGGATCACGCCGAACTCGCCCATGAACAGGCGCGACGGCGGTATGCCGTAACGTTTTGCCCAGTCGACCGCCTCGCCGATGCGTGCTTTCAGCATCGCCTCATCCCAACCTCGCTGAAAATAATCGGCGATACGCTTTTCGGCCTTGGCCATCTCCACTCGTTGCTCAAGCGGGTTGAGGCCGGCAGCCTGCATGGCGCCCGCGAGGTGCCGGCGGACACTTTCGGGCGAGCCATTTCGCGCCGGCCAGGGCAGCCCGGAGGCGAATTCGTCGCTCGTCTCCCCTCGTTGGTGGGTAAAGCTGTGTGGCTCATACATGTGGAAACTGTAGAGGATATTGGGATCGTCGAAAGACGGATCCAGATCGACGAGACCGTTCACCTGGCCGCCGCAGGCGCCGGTGGCGACGACGGTCAGGTCGGCGCTGACAACGCGGATGTCGGCAATCGTGTCGGCCATGATCCGCTGCCAATCCCCCGTGCCGTCCTTATCGCAGGGATAGTGAGCCGGTTCGTTAAATGGCTCAAGCGCCACCTTGTCGGAACCGATCCCGACCAGCATCCCCGCGACCGCTTTGACCATGTCCCGGTAGCGCCGGACGCCCTCGCTATCGCTGGCCCCGTCGAAGATCTCGACACTGTATGCCGGCACCTGGCTGACGGCATGGAGATCGAAGACGACGTGAAGGCCAACCTCCGTCACCTTCCGGACGGCCTTTGACAGCGTGTTCAGCGCTTCCTTCCTGTCCTTGGGTCCGCCGTCGAGAAGCGGCCCCGGGTCGACGCTCAGGCGGACGAAATCGAAGCCCATCTTCCGGATGCGCGAAAATTCGTTGCCTGGCGGCCAGTCCGAGCGCGGCCTTTCGGAGGACAACCACTCGTCGACGCTGCGGTAGGGCGGGCGCCGATAGTGTCCGTCCTTTTCCAAGGGCGACCAATTGAGCCAACCATGCAGGCCAACGCCGTGCTTGAGCGGCAAGGGTGCAGCGAGACAGGCGGTCGCCAGCGACAATGTCGCGGCCATCATCGCGATAAATCTCATGTGATCCTTCCACTCAAAACCTGACATTGCCCGAGACCATGCTTCAGACTACCCGATTTCGCCCGAATGACGATGGGGCGAGACACTCAATCTTCTTTGCCCAACCCGGCACTTCGGAAGTGGCTGCGTCAGGACAGGAACTGGCGGATCAGTTCGTTGAGCCGTTGCCGTGCGTGCAGCGGTGTCAGCGTGTGGTTCGCCCCGGAAATGAGCGCTGTGCTGACCCCTGACATCTGCTTCAGCCTCTCGCCGTCGGGTCCGAAATGGCGGGCGATCTCCTGTAGGCTGAGATCACCCTCGCTGCTGACGACGAGCACGCGCGTGCCACGCCGTGTCAGATCCCGCATCCAGGCCTCGACGGATCGCCCCGTCGAACGCTTCCAGAGCAGCGAGAGCGTCTTCGCGCTTTCCAGCGAGAAGCGCAGTGTCGATTTGACGAGGTTCACGGCCAGCGCTTTCGCCTGCCCCGAAGACCGGGGCTGATCAGCCTGCGGATCATCGGCCGGTAGCGAGGCGCGCGCCCTGTCGCGGATGTTCGACAGTTCGAGATGCAAGGCATAGGAACTGTCCCAGGCGAAGCAGAGCGGATTGACCAAGACCAGATCATGGATCCGGGCATCCGACCGCGCCGCATGAAACGCCTGAAAGGCGCCCGCGCACAGGCCGGCGACGCAGATACGCCGAAAGCCGTTGTCATGGAGCCAATCGACGATACGGATGACGTCCTGGCTCGTCCGCTCGTCGTAAAGCGGCGTCCGCTTTTCGGCATAGGCCTGGCTTTGCCCCAGTCCCGGCAGATCTGCGCGCATCGAGGCGATGCCGTTGCCGGCCAGAAAGCGCGCCATGTCGACAGCGCTGCGGGCGGCGCCGATATGCGGTATCGCGCCGGCGTTGAGCAGAAGAACAACCGTGTCGGTGACGGGCGGCTCGGCGGGTGTGCACAGAACCGCGCAGATCCGTGGCGCGGAGCCGAGAACCAACGGCCGTTCCCTGTATCCGTCGCCGTCCAGGACAACCATGTCCGGATGCGGCGCGGGACTGTTTCCGCCTGCCTCGCGCTCACGGTGTCCAGCCGCCCACTCCAGGATCTCGGAGAGCGAAGACCGGGGGTAGTCGTGCGATGGCCGGCTCATCATCTGGGTGTAACCGTCGAACGACTTCGTTTCGACCTTTCCGCCGGCCGCGACCACTCGGCTTGCGAAAGCCTCGTGCGCCGCCCCCAGTTGCGGCGACATCAACAGCAGGTCCAGTCCCGCGGGCGGTATCGCATTCTCGCCCCAGGCAAGCGCGCGCAAATCCTCGATCGTCTCCGCGCTCGAGCGGAAGCCGGAAGCCTCGACACCGTCGAAATCCGATTGTCCCGGATGTGGCTGGATGTCTGCATCGACGATCCGGGAGAGGCCGATCAATTCGCGCACATAGCCCTTTCCGGATGCCGGCGGCGCGAGCAGCGCCATGCGCGAAACATCGTCACGACCGGCGACGGCGACGGGCGCAAGGAGCGCGCCCAGCCGAAAGCCTATCACCACAACGTTGCGCACGGAGGCTTCAGTCTTCAGGCAGTCGATGGCCGCGCCGATGTCCGATATCCATGCGGACAGGCGGCCGGGTTCGGCATGGTCGCCAGCGGAGTTGCCGCAGCCCGAATAGTCGAATTGCAAGACCGGCATGCCCGCCTCGGCGAGTTGCCCTGCAAGGACCGTCAGGAAACGCCGACTGCACAGATCCTCAAATCCCTGTGCCCCGGCGATAACAACGCCGACATCGCCTTGCGCGGGATGAATCCACCCCACCCTGCCATCGAAAACAATCGGATTCACGGTGTCGTTCTCATTTCAAGCATCCTCTGACGAATGAGTGCCATGATCTTTTTTGGCACAATCAGTAGTTTATCAATAGGAATTTAATCTAACGTGCACAAATCACGCCTATGTTTCATGCCGACAAAGCCAAGAGGTAAGCAATAGTCAGACTATTATGAAATTTGAGGTAACGGATGCAGACAATAGACATTTTAGTTCCAGCAAACATGGTCCGGCGCTTCCATCTTGTTGTGGCTGAACGTCTCGTTGAAAAGGGCTACGACGCGGCGCTCGTGGCAATCAACCTGCCTTCCGGGTCTCGCGTCATCGACGACATCCTTGCCTTCGAGAGAAAAGTGCAGCGGCTGCGCGGCAACGTCCTGTTCGAGCGGCTCTCGGACGTGCCAGTGTCATCGCTTCGCGAGCATGCAAGTCTCCGTCTCGATCTGACCGGCAGCGGGCGGAAGTTTGCAGCCCCGACCCTCACACCCCATGTCGGCGGCGGCGCCTCGATGGAAACCGCAGCGCACATGCTCATGCAGGGCCGCCTGCCGGACATCGACATCGTCCTCGACGGGCAGGAGATCGTTGCGCAAGCCGCACCGATGATCGACAGCCGCCTGTCGCTGCTTCGGGGGCTGAACGATGTCCTGGCCCGCAAGGTGAGCCTGCTTGTCAATGCTGCCGATCGCTATCTGAAAAGCGAGCCGGAGGTGAAAGCCCTCAAGACCTCTTCGAACCCAACGTCCCCGCCCACGTCCGGAAAGCTCGTGACCGGCTACCTGTTCGCGATGATGCCGCGGCAGTTGATGGGCGCGATCGAGCGCACGCTTTTCAACATACACCATTGGCATACGCTGTACCGGTTTCGCACGGATACTTCCGCCTCCGCTCTGGCGTTGTCGGAAGGCGGCCCTTGGACGGTACTGCCCGATGACGGATGTCACTTCTATGCCGACCCCTTCCCGTTCGACTGGAACGGGCGCCACTTCATATTCGTGGAGGATTTCGCCAGGACGGACACGAAGGCGGTCCTTTCCGTTGCCGAGGTCTTTGCCGACGGCACCGCAACCGTGCCGCGCACGGTCATCGATGAACCCTATCATCTCTCCTACCCGCAGGTTTTCAGCCGCGATGGCGAGATCTGGATGCTGCCGGAGGGCGCGGAGGGCAACGACCTGGTTCTGTACCGGGCCGAGTCTTTCCCGGATCGCTGGGTACGGCATGCGGTTCTCGTCCCCGGTCGAACACTTTTCGATGCGACGCTGCTGGAGCATGACGGGCGTTTGTGGCTGTTTGCCAGCGAACGTGACGGCTATGGCAGCGCCTCCGACATGATGGTGGTCTATTATGCCGACACCCTACAGGGCCCGTGGACACCACATCGTGGCAACCCAGTGCGCATCGATCGCGCCGCGGCGCGTCCCGGCGGACAATTCCTGCGCATCGGCGACCGAATCCTGCTGCCCTTGCAAAACGGCACGACCGGGTATGGCGACGGGCTGGGAGTGGCCGAATTGCTGGAACTGAACGAAGAGCGGGTCCGCCTCTCCGCGCCGACGCCGCTTGCCGCACCGGAACAGGCAACGCCGGCGATACACACCTTCAACCGTAGCGGACGCCTGGAGGTGATCGATTGCAAGGTCTCGGTGCCACGCTGGCGCCGCCGTCGCAAGCGGGACGGCGACCGCTGAGCCGCAAGCGGCAAGAGCTGCTGCGACCTAAAGCCCGGAAACCGGCTTCAAGATTGTTTCCACTCCGTCGGGACCGACTTTGCCGCGCCAGGCAATGCGCGCTGCCGGGAGCTTGATCCCGAACCGTGTCGCGACCCAGCCCCCTTCCCCCGGAGTCTCGCCGCCGCTGAGGATCGTGAGGGTGTCCGAAGGAAACGTCATCTCGAGGAGAACGTGTTCGTCCTTTGCCACCTGTGCCATGCGGCCGGACGTAGCGACACGAAGGCCAGGGGCCACCTGGAAGACGAGCTCGGCATCGCGCGGCCCGCCGTTCAGCCAGTCCGTCACGATGATGGTTTCGCCGGCGCGGCGGATCCGGCGGCGGTGAACTGCCCCGAAGCGGCGGAGATATCCGTCGTGCTCGGCGGTGATCGACCATGACGGTCCATCCTTGCACTCGATCAGTGCGGTCTTCGCCTTGTGCGACCAGTTGAACGCTCCCGACATGATGCTCTGGTCGGCGCCACCGATGTTGAGCGTGTTGTGCGCGCAGGTCGAACGGAACCAGTTGCGCCAGACGCCGCCGGAACCGTAGAGAAACGTTCCCGGATCGACCAGAACCGGTTCCCCGTCCGAACGCAAGGTGAGCGACAGCGCATCGGCATGTCCATGCGCGGCGATACTGAGGTAGCCGAGGGGCCCGTGATCGAAGGTGAGCTCGATCTGCCGTCCCGCCATGGGCCCGCGCCAGAGGCTGAGGCTACCGTCGATGAAGACCTTCAGCCCGCCCGGGCGCTTGAGCGCACCGGCCTTGCCTCCGGTGACTATGGATCGAAAATCGCCCTCTCCGTCGACCCCGCCAAGGAACCCGTTGATGGCCTGCGCGACCGAGGTCGCGTAGCAGGCTTCCTCCCCCAGAGTGACGACACGCCCCTCGTCGTCGTCGCCAAAGCCTGCACCTTCGGGAAGCCAGCCGATGAAGTCGGCGAAGGATGCGAGCCTCTGCTCCACCGCGGCGCCGAACGATTGTCCGCCTTCGCGCGCGGCGGCCATGCAAAGGAGGATGAATTCGGCGGTGAACGCGCCATAGGTCGGGCTCTGCTCGGCGGCAGATCCGTCCGGCAGTATCTGCTTCACCGCCTCCTCGGCGAGCTGCCGTTGCGCTACCTCCGTCGGCTGTCCGAGCGCCAGGCCCAACAGATATTCACCGGCCAGTTCGGCAACGAGATGATTGTTGGCCGAGGAGAAGCGGGATGGAAACCGGGGCAGCCAATAGGCACTGGCGGCGCAGATTTCGCGGATCTGCCGGCGACATGGTTCGCTCAACTGCGACTGCAGGATATCGTGCGTCAGGATCAGGCTGATGGACCGCAGCGCAACCTCGATTCCCGACGCCCATGCCACGCCGCGGAAAGGCGGATTGGCCGCATGCCAGCTCTCGACGGCGGTCTCGATCGCCCCGATGGCACGGCCGTCACCGGTGATCACGGCATGGGCGGCCAGAACCGGAAGCTGCTGCAGCCGGCCGATTTCCCAGACATATTTGATATCGCCGCGTGTCCGGTCGTGGCGGTAGTCGATATCGTAGGTGTAGGTATCGGACCCCGGCCAGAGGGTCCCGCTCACAGGGTCGAGACGCCAGAGGCTGGCCGGAAAGAGCGCATCCGGGGTCCGAACGGGCCAGCTGCGGCCGAGCGCTGAAAACCGACCCGACAGAGCTTCTTCGGCCCCATGCGCGATCGCGCCGCGCTGTGCCGGCGAGGCCTGCGCCAGCCGCTCTGCGAGGCCGGCAAACACGGTTTGCATGCGCGCGGCCCGATAATGCTGCCAGCCATTGCGATGGTGGCGCGAGATCGCCTTGCGTCCGGCGTCACCGATCCGATGCAGGACTTCGCCCGCATCCATGCTGCGGAGCCTGTTGAAATACCAACTGAGTTTCATCACTGAGCCATTTGCCGTCGCGCGTTGTCGATGCCCTGCATGCCTTTCTCGCATACGGATGTTAACGCATCCTGCAGCAGCCCCATTGCGTGCCGATCGACATCGTGCATCGACGAAGAGCCTCGACAGCCCATCCCGTTTTCGCACAGATGAGGCGAATTCTTGCGACTGCGTCAACCAGTTGGAAAGCCATCTCTTCTAACGTGGCGAGCATTCCTTCGCGCGAATTTGGATGCCGTTCATGATCATCACCCCCCATATCGACACACGACAAGGCAAGCGGCTGCTCATCGTCTTCGGCACGCGGCCGGAAGCGCTGAAGTGTTTTCCGGTGGCGCGCGCGGCCTTGTCGCATGCAGGCTATGACACCCAGATCTGCCTGACTGCCCAGCACCGCGAGATGGTGGACAAGATCATCGAACTGACCGAATTGCCGGTTCACCACGACCTCAACGTCATGCAGCCGGGCCAGACGCTGTTCGACGTGACGGCCAGGGTGCTTGTCGGCATGCAGTCCGTGCTCGACAAGGCGCAACCGGATATCGTGATGGTTCAGGGTGACACCACGACGGCGATGAGCGCTGCGCTCGCCGCCTTCTACAAGGGGATAGACGTGGCGCACATCGAGGCGGGATTGCGCAGTCACGACATCAGATCGCCGTTTCCGGAAGAGCTGAACCGAAAGGTCATCGGCGACATCGCCCGCTGGCATTTTGCGCCTACCCCGGAGGCGCGCGCAAATCTCATCGCGGAAGGCACGCCGGACTCCCATATTTTCGTCACCGGCAACACGGTGATCGATACACTTCTGCATTTCTCGAACATGCTCGACACCGATGAAGCCAGGAAGCGGGACCTGGAGGAGCGCTTTGGCTTTCTCGATCCGCAGAAGCGGCTCATTCTCGTCACCGGACACCGGCGCGAGAATTTCGACGGCGGGATCGAGCGCATCTGCAAGGCTCTTGAAACGCTCGCCGCCCGCGGCGACGTTCAGATCGTCTTTCCGGTGCATCCCAATCCCAATGTGCGCGGCGTCGTCGAACGGACACTGAATGGTGTCGCCGATGTCCACCTCATCGAGCCACAGGACTACCTGCCATTCCTGTTTCTGCAGAAGAAAAGTACGCTGGTGCTGACCGACAGCGGCGGCGTGCAGGAAGAAGCGCCCTCGCTCGGCAAGCCCGTGCTGGTGATGCGTGAAAACACCGAGCGGCCGGAAGGTGTGACCGCCGGCACGGCCCGCCTCGTCGGCACGAACATCGACGCCATCCTGACGCATGCCAACCGCCTGCTGGATGATCCGGCGGCCTACAAGAGCATGGCGGAACGGCACAACCCTTACGGCGACGGCAAGGCCAGCCAGCGCATCCTCGAGGAACTGCTCAATGCCTGACATCAAGGCCGATGCCTAGCGGGCCATTGACGGTCGACCCTTCACCAAGCCGCTTTTGAGGCGACTTTCGCCTGCCCGCAATGCCACATCTGCCACCCACTTTGCACCTGCAGCAAAATTGGAATATTTGTTTCAATGATGCCGTTCCATGACGGCGTGGCGGCGGAAGGCGGTGGAGACGATGGCAGACAGCAAGACGAAGCCCGCGGCGGAGCCTCCGCGTGATTTCGAAAGCCTGCGCAGCGTCATCCTGCAGCGAAAGGACACGATGCCGAAGCGGCTGGCGCAGGTGGCGGCCTTTGCGCTGGAGCGGCCGGACGACATCGCGTTCGGCACCGCCGCCAGCATTGCCGCTGCCGCCGACGTGCAGCCGTCGACGCTGGTGCGGCTTGCCTATCATTTCCACTTCGACGGCTTTTCCGACATGCAGCGGGTGTTCCGCGAGCGGCTGCGGGAGCGCACGTCGAGCTATGAGGAGCGATTGCACGCGCTGGAGGAGAGCACCTTCGACGGCGCCGAGGCGGCCATGCTCAAGGGGTTCCTGAATGCCGCCAGCGCCTCGATCGCGAAGCTGGCGGCGACCATCGATCCGGAAACCTTCATCGCCGCGGTTGAGGTCCTGGCGAAGGCGGAGACGATCTACCTGGTCGCCAAGCGGCGCTCCTATCCGCTGACCTCGCACATGGCCTACGCGTTTTCCAAGCTGAAGATCCGCCATTGCGTCGTCGCCTCGCCGAACGGCGTCGATGCCGAAACGATCGAATTCGCCACGCCGCGCGACGCCGCCATCTGCGCTTCCTTCTCACCCTATGCGGCCGAAAGCCTGGCTCAGACGCGGGCGCTGTTTACGCGAAAGGTGCCGGTCATCGCCATCACCGATTCGGCCTTTTCGCCGCTTGCCGCCTGCGCCACCCATTGGTTCGAGGTTGCGGAAGCCGATTTCGCCGGCTTCCGCTCGCTGTCGGCCTCCGTCGCCCTTGCCAGCGCCCTGCCCGTGGCGATCGCCGAACGCCGAATGAAAACGGGTGGAACGCCCGCCAAGACATAAATTGAAACACTCATTCCATCTTGACGAATTTTCGGAATGGGTATTTTATTCCGTCAAAATTTCATCTGACTGGCGCAGCACAGCGCCACGCATGGGAGGAAGACATGTCTCGACTGGACCCCGGCTTCAAACCGGAGGCGGCACTCGACGTGATCACCATCGGCCGTTCCTCGGTCGACATTTACGGCCAGCAGATCGGCGCGCGGCTGGAAGACACCGCAACCTTCGCCCGCTCCGTCGGCGGCTGCCCGTCCAACATCGCCATCGGCACCGCACGCCTCGGCCTGAAGTCCGCCGTCATCACCCGCGTCGGCGACGAGCAGCTGGGCTCCTACATCAAGGAGCAGATGGCGCGCGAAGGTGTCTGCATCGACGGGATCGCCACCGACGACAAGCGGCTGACGGCGCTCGTTCTGCTCGGTGTCGAAAACGACAAGACCTTCCCCACCATCTTCTACCGCGAGAACTGCGCCGACATGGCGCTCGACGAGGGCGATATCGACGAAGGCTTCATCAAGTCGTCGCGCGCCGTCCTCGTCTCCGGCACGCATTTTTCCAAGCCGAACACGGAAGCCGCACAGAAGAAGGCGATCCGCATCGCCAAGGAGAACGGCGCGAAGGTCATCTTCGACATCGACTACCGCCCCAATCTCTGGGGACTTGCCGGTCACCGCGCCGGCGAGGAGCGCTACATCGCCTCCGACACCGTCTCCAGCCGGCTGAAGCCGGTGCTGGCCGATTGCGACCTGATCGTCGGCACGGAAGAGGAAGTGCTGATCGCGTCCGGCGAAGACGATCTGCTCGCCGCACTGAAAACCATCCGTGCCAATTCGGCTGCCACCATCGTTCTGAAGCGCGGGCCGATGGGCTGCATCGTCTATGACGGCGCCATTCCCGACGACCTGGAACAGGGCATTGTCGGCCAGGGCTTTCCGATCGAGGTCTACAACACGCTCGGCGCCGGCGACAGTTTCATGTCCGGCTTCCTGCGCGGCTGGCTGAAGGGCGAGGAGCATGCGACATCGGCCACCTGGGCGAATGCCTGCGGTGCTTTTGCCGTCTCCCGCCTGCTCTGCTCACCGGAAATCCCGACCTTCACCGAACTGCAGTATTTCCTCAAGCACGGCAGCCCGCACCGGGCGCTGCGCAAGGATGCGGACATCAACCACATCCACTGGGCAACCACGCGGGTGGCGGGCGACATTCCGCTCCTGATGGCGCTCGCCATCGACCACCGGTCGCAGCTCACCGACATCACCAATGCGCTCGGCGTCGGCGAGGACAGGATTTCCGAATTCAAGCGACTGGCGGTCGCCGCGGCTGCCCGCGTCGCCAGGGGCCGTCCCGGCTACGGCATGCTGATCGACGAGCGCTTCGGCCGCGACGCCTTCTTCGATGCGGCGAAGCAAAATTTCAGCTGGATCGGCCGGCCGGTCGAATTGCCGGGCTCGAAGCCGCTCCGGTTCGAATTCTCGCAGGATATCGGCTCGCAGCTGGTTTCCTGGCCGGTCGGGCATTGCATCAAATGCCTGTGCTTCTATCATCCGGACGACCCGGCGGCGCTGAAGGAAGAGCAGCAGCAGAAGCTGCTGTCGCTGTTCGAAGCGGCGCGCAAGGTCGGGCGCGAACTGTTGATCGAGATCATCGCGGGCAAGAACGGCCCGATGAAGGATGACACCATTTCGCGGGCGATGTCGGAGCTCTATGCTCTGGGCATCAAGCCGGACTGGTGGAAGCTGGAGCCGCAGGCCTCCGCGGAAGCCTGGAAGAAGATCGACGCGGTGATCAGCGAGAATGACCCGTTCTGCCGCGGCATCGTGCTTCTCGGTCTCGAAGCGCCGGCGGAAGAGCTCGAAAAGGCCTTCTCGGCGACGCTCGCGGCTCCGACGGTCAAGGGTTTTGCGGTCGGGCGGACGATATTCGCCCATGCCGCGCGCCAGTGGCTGGCCGGCGAGATGGACGACGAGACCGCGATCGCGGACATGGCTGGACGCTTCGAGCAGTTGACCTCGGCTTGGCTGAAGACCCGCGGTCTCTGATCGCGGCGGACCGAACGAAGAGTTAAGAAGACGAATTTTGGGAGGCCCCGATGGGCAAGAGAATCCGGCTGACGATGGCCCAGGCCGTCGTGAAGTTCATGCAGAACCAGATGACGGTGATCGACGGCGTCAAGATGCCGATCTTCGCCGGCTGCTGGGCGATCTTCGGCCACGGCAACGTCGCCGGCATGGGCGAAGCGCTCTACCAGGCGAAGAACGATTTCCCGACTTACCGGGCGCATAACGAACAGGGCATGGCCCATTCGGCCGTCGCGTTTGCCAAGGCGTCGTTCCGCCGTCGCTTCATGGCCTGCACGACCTCCATCGGCCCGGGTGCGCTGAACATGGTGACGGCGGCAGGCGTTGCGCATGTCAACCGCCTGCCCGTCCTCTTCCTGCCCGGCGACGTCTTCGCCAACCGCGCGCCCGATCCGGTGCTACAGCAGATCGAGAATTTCGGCGACGGCACCGTCTCCGCTTCCGACGCCTTCAAACCGGTATCGCGCTATTTCGACCGCATCACCCGCCCGGAGCAGATCATCACCGCTCTGAGGCGCGCCATGCAGGTGCTGACGGACCCGGCCGAATGCGGACCGGTCACGCTGTCGCTCTGCCAGGACGTGCAGGCGGAAGCCTTCGACTATCCGGCAAGTTTCTTCGAGGAGCGCATTTGGACGACAAACCGCCGCGCCCTGCCCGATCAGGATGAACTGGCGAACGCCATTTCGCTGATCAAGGCGGCGAAGAAGCCGGTCATCATCGCCGGCGGCGGCGTGCTCTACTCCGTCGCCAGCGCCGAACTCACCGCATTCGCCGAAAAGCACGGCGTTCCGGTCGCCGTCAGTCAGGCGGGCAAGTCGGCGATCGACGAACGCCACCCGCTGGCGCTCGGCTCGGTCGGCGTCACCGGTACGTCGGCTGCCAACGCGATTGCCGAGGATTGCGACCTCGTGATCGGCATCGGTACGCGCTTCCAGGATTTCACCACCGGCTCGTGGGCGCTGTTCGGCAACGAGGACCTGAAGATCCTGTCGCTCAACGTCGCGCCGTTCGACGGCGGCAAGCATGACGCCCAGCCGCTGATCGCGGATGCCCGCGAAGGCTTGCGGCTTCTTTCCGAAGGTCTCGGCGACTGGAAGGCACCGGCATCGCTGGCGGCGAAGGCGGCGGAGGTCAAGAAGACCTGGCTTGCGAGCGTCGACAAGATGTTCTCGCCGGAGTTCAAGACCGGTACCGGCCTGCCCTCCGACGCGCAGGTCATCGGGGCGGTCAGCCGTTCGGTCGACCTCGAAAACTCGATGGTGCTTTGCGCCGCCGGCGGACTGCCGGGCGAGTTGCACAAGCTGTGGCCGGCAACGACGCCGGGCAGCTACCACCTCGAATACGGCTTCTCCTGCATGGGCTACGAGGTTGCCGGCGGCCTCGGCGCCAAGATGGCGCGTCCGGACATGAACGTCGTCGTCATGGTCGGAGACGGCTCCTACATGATGATGAATTCGGAGCTCGCGACCTCGGTCATGATCGGCCAGAAGATCACCGTCGTCCTCCTCGACAATCGCGGTTACGGCTGCATCAACCGGCTGCAGATGGGCACCGGCGGCGCCAACTTCAACAACCTGCTCGACGACAGCTATCATGTCGTTCCGGCCCATATCGACTTCCGCGCCCATGCCGAAGCGATGGGGGCCGTCGCGGTGAAGGTGTCGTCGATCGCCGACCTTGAAAAAGCCTTGAAGGCATCCGAGGCCAACGACCGCTCGACCGTCATCGTCATCGACACCGATCCGCTGACGACCACGGAAGACGGCGGCTACTGGTGGGATGTCGCGGTCCCCGAAGTCAGCCCGCGCAGCGAAGTCAACGAAGCCCGCAAGCGCTACGAGGCCGCCCGCGCGGCCCAGCGCCTCGGCTGAGCCATTCGAGCCCCGGTGACAGACCGGGGCCGGCAATTCTGATCATTGTCCATGTCCGGAGACGCCACTGAAACGCACGTCTCCGCCGCTCTCAGGAGAGTTTCGATGAAAGCCAAGCTCGGCATGTCTCCCATCGCATGGTGGAACGACGACCTTCCGGACCTGAGCGACGACGTGTCGCTCGAGGAATGCCTGCGCCAGTCGCGCAGCGCCGGGTTCACCGGCATGGAAAAGGGCCGCCGTTTCCCCGACGATCCCGACGTCATGCTGCCGATCCTGAAAGCCGCCGACGTGACACTGTGCGGCGGATGGTTCTCCGGCACGCTGGTCGACGAGGAGCTTGCGGCCAACAAGGATCGCATCGCGCCGATGATCGAGCTTTTCAAGGCCGTCAACGCGCCCTGCATCGTCTATGGCGAAGTCGGCCGTTCCATCCAGGGAGACCGTTCCAAGCCGCTCGCCACCAAGCCGAAGCTTGCCGATGACGAGATGAAGGCCTATGCCCGCCGCGTTACCGAGTTCGGCGAATGGTGCGCCAACCAGGGCATGCCGCTCTCCTACCACCACCACATGGCCGCCGTCGTCGAAACCGAGTCGGAGCTCGACGCCTTCATGCGCAATTCCGGCGAAGGCATTCCGCTGCTGCTCGATGCCGGGCATCTGGCCTTTGCCGGCGGCGACGTGCTGCGCGCCATCGACAACCATCACGCCCGCATCAACCATGTGCACGTGAAGGATATCCGCCGCTCGGTCGTCGACGGTCTCGACCGCAGCCGCCAGTCCTTCCTCGATGCGGTGGCGCTCGGCGCCTTCACCGTTCCGGGCGACGGCTCGCTCGATTTCGGCGCCATCGTCAAGCGCTTCGCCGATTACGGCTATGAGGGCTGGTTCGTCGTCGAGGCCGAGCAGGACCCGAAGACTGCGCCGCCGCAGAAGATGGCGGAGATCGGCCATGCCGAACTGATGCGCGTCATGACCGCCGCCGGCTATACCGTGGAGACCGAAGGTTTCCCGAAGGGCTGACCGAGATTGAACGGCGGCGCGCGCCCTGGCCTGCGCCGCCGGAAACCTGAAAAAAGCGACTGAAAGGGAGAAAACCATGCCCAACCTTCTCGTCAAGCCGAAGGGCGACACAGGCCGCGTCACCCATGTGACGCCGGAAAGCGCCGGCTGGACCTATGTCGGCTTCGATCTCCACAGACTGAAGGCCGGCGAAACGGTTTCCGCCGACACCGGATCGCGCGAAGTGTGCCTCGTCTGGGTTGCCGGCAAGGGCAAGGCCAAGGCTGGCGGCGAGGATTTCGGCTCGGTCGGCGAGCGCATGAGCCCGTTCGAGGGCGCGCCGCACGCGCTCTACGTTCCGGCCGGTTCCAGCTGGTCGGTGACGGCCGAGACCGATCTCGAGCTTGCCGTCTGCTCGGCGCCCGGCGGTGGCGACCACAAGGCCAAGCTGATCCCGCCCGGCACGCATCCGGCGCTGACGCGCGGCAAGGGCTCCAACGTCCGCCACGTCAACAACATCATGCCGGAAGACGACAATTCGGCCCATTCGCTGCTGGTCGTCGAGGTCATCACGCCCAACGGCAATACCTCGTCCTATCCGTCGCACAAGCACGACCAGGACGACCTGCCCAACGAAAGCATGCTCGAAGAGACCTACTACCACCGCCTCAACCCGCCGCAGGGTTTCGCCTTCCAGCGCGTCTACACCGACGACCGCTCGCTCGACGAGGCCATGGCTGTCGAGGACGGCGACGTGACGCTGGTGCCGAAGGGCTACCACCCCTGCGCCACGATTCACGGCTACGATCTCTATTATCTCAACGTGATGGCCGGACCGAAGCGGGTCTGGAAGTTCCACAACCAGAAGGAACACGAGTGGCTGGTGAACGCCTGAGCGTTCAAGACCGAAACGAGAAGCCCCGCCCGCGAAAGCCGGCGGGGCTTTTTTGTCGCACCGCAACATTCAAGGCGTGCTGCACGGAACAATTCGCCCCGCCGCGCATTTAATTCGCGCTGTAACATCAATTCTGGGGGCATGAATGCGATCCAATAACGTTCTTTACTTCGTCGTCGGCGCTCTCGTCGTCGTCGTGGCCGGAATGGCCTATTATATTTATGACAAGGAACGTCAGCCCGAAGGCGTCGAACTCAGCATCGGCAAGGGCGGCATCTCCGTCGAAAAGAAATAACCACAAAATTTCTACTTAAATTGCAAAATTAAATCCTGAAGGAAAAACGGCAATTTGAATATGACGACCGCCAAATCGTCATTTCAATTGCCGTTTTTCTTGGCTAGCATTTCCTCACGAGCTCATTTGGGAGGATGCGCCACATGCCTTCGACTGTCCTGCTTCTCATCGGCACCCGCAAGGGCGCCTTCATAGCCACCAGCGACATGAGCCGGCGCGACTGGACGCTTTCCGGCCCGTTCTGCGATGCCTGGCCGATCAATCACGTTATCGCCGATCCGGCGACCGGCACGATCTATGCCGGCGGTGGCAATGAATGGTTCGGTCCCGCCGTCTGGCAGACGTCGGACCGCGGCAAGACTTGGACACATTCCAACCAGGGCTTCGCCTATCCCGAGGGCCAGGATCCGGTCAAATCGGTCTGGAGCCTCGCTGCCGCCCATGGCACGCTGCATGCGGGTGTCGAGCCCGCCGGCCTGTTTCGAAGCCGCGACGGCGGCAAGACATTCGCCCATGTGGACGGCCTGCAGGAGCACCCCTCGCGGCCGACATGGATGCCCGGCGCCGGCGGTCTCATCCTGCACTCGCTTGTTCCGCATCCCGATGATCCGGATCGCATATGGGTGGCGATCTCTGCCGCCGGCGTGTTCTACACGGAAGACGGCGGCAAAACCTGGGTGGCGCAGAACAAGGGCACGCGTGCCGACTTCATGCCGGAAGACCAGCGCTATCCGGAAACCGGCCAGTGCGTCCACTGTCTGATCATGGCGCCGGGCAAGCCGGACCGGCTCTACCAGCAGAACCATTGCGGCATGTACCGTTGCGACGACGGCGATGCGGCCTGGACCAGTATCGAAGAAGGCCTGCCCTCCCCCTTCGGCTTCCCGGCGGCCGCCCATCCGCGCGATCCGGACGTGCTCTACCTCATTCCACTCAACGGCGCCGAACAGGGCCGCTACGTGCCCGACGGCAAGGCCGCCGTCTGGCGCACCCGCGACGCCGGCAAGACATGGGAGGCGCTGCGCGACGGCCTGCCGCAGGAAAACTGCTTCTTCAACGCGCTGCGCCAGGCGATGGCGACGGACCGGCTGGAACCGGCCGGCGTCTATTTCGGCACCAATACCGGCGAACTCTATGCCAGCACGGACGAAGGCGACAGCTGGAGAAAAATCTTCGACAACCTGCCGGTCGTCCACTCGGTCGAGACCTATGTCATCGACTGAAACGACCGTCCATGTCGTGTTGCCGGCGGCGCTCGCCGATCTGTTTCCGGGCGCCCCTCGCCGCTTCGACATGGAGGCGGCAAGCGTCCGGGACCTCGTCGACGGGCTGGAGCGCCGTTGGCCGGGCATGGGCGGCTTCATCCGCGACTCCCGCCCGGCGATCCGCAAGCACATGGCGATCTTCGTCGACGGCGAACGGGCGACGTTGAAAACGCCGCTTTCGCCCCGCAGCGACGTCTTCATCATCACCGCGATCTCCGGCGGCTGATCGACCCTTGCCATATTCGCACACCGTGCATCCCGATATCTTGGGAACCCGTAAAAGTTTAGGGGTTTCGTTGAGGTCGCGGCAATTGTTGCATGGCAGCATCCTTCTCTGACGCAAACCCTTTGAGGAACCCTATGGCTGCTGGTGGATCATCACACCTCTCGTTCGTGAAGTCCGACTTCTACGAGCGGCAATGGGAGCGCTTTCAGGTGAAGCGTCCGGCGCGGATTACCGCCGTCGACGTCGGCTTGCGCAAGACCTTCACCCGCAGCTGTCATGTCGTCGATATCTCGCGCGGCGGCGCCGGTCTCGTCATGGATGGCCTGCATGGCCTGCCGCCGCACTACTACCTCACCATCATCGGCCTTTCGAACCGCATCGGCTGTGCCGAGGTCTACCGGCAGGGCGAGCGCGTCGGCGTGAAGTTCATCCAGCCGATTTCCGAACTGCTCTTGAGCGAGATCATCCACAGCGACTTCCGCAACGCCGCCGACAAGCATCGCAACTGAGCGGTTCGTCCGGCGTTTCATTTCCCATTCTATTTCTCTAAAGTCGGTCGAACCGCCGGGTGAGTCCGCAGGACGCGCTGCCCCGGCCCGACATCGTTTCCGGCGCAAGTCCCCACGACTGCGCCCTCTGGAGGAACCATGGATTGCATCTTCGTTCAGGTCCGCTGCAAGCCGGGCCAGACCTACACCGTCGCCGACCGAATCTATGAGAAGGAAGTCGTTTCCGAACTCTATTCGACCAGTGGCGACTACGACCTGATCGCCAAGATCTACGTTCCCGACGGCCATGACGTCGGCCGCTACGTCAACGATATCTTCCAGGATATCGCCCATGTCGAGCGGACGCTGACGACGCTGACCTTCCACGCCTTCTGACCGGGGCATAGGTCCAGACACGGCTTTCGGCGTCAAGCCCACGAGGCGCTGACGCCGGCTTGCGCCGGTCAAATTTGCCCCTATTGTTGACGCAAAGACAAACATCCGGGAAACACCTCAAACATGTCCGCCTTTTCGCGCTTCACACCGCTGATCGAGAGCCTGCCCGCGACCGTGCCCTTCGTCGGCCCGGAAGCCATCGAGCGCAACCGGGGCCTCAAGGTGAAGGCACGCATCGGCGCCAATGAAAGCGGCTTCGGTCCGGCCCCCTCCGTCATCGCCGCCATGCGCGAGCATGCACCCTCGGTCTGGACCTACAACGACCCGGAAAACTTCGCGCTGAAGCAGGCGCTTGCCGGCTTTCTCGGCACGAAGGCGGAGAACATCGCCATCGGCGAAGGCATCGACAGCCTGCTCGGCCAGATCGTCCGTCTCGTCATCGAGAAGGACATGCCGGTCGTCACCTCGCTCGGCGCCTACCCGACCTTCAACTTCCATGTCGCCGGCTTTGGCGGCCGGCTGGTGACCGTTCCCTATCGCGACGACCGCGAGGATCTCGATGCGCTGCTCGACGCCGTGCGCCGCGAGAACGCGCCGCTCGTCTACTTTGCCAATCCCGACAATCCTATGGGCAGCTGGTGGGATGCCGACAGCATCGTCGCCTTCGCCAGGGCGTTGCCGGCAACCACGCTTCTGGTGCTGGACGAGGCCTACAGCGAGACGGCGCCGGCCGGCAGCATCCCGCCGATCGAGGCGCTGATCGACCTGCCGAACGTCATCCGCACGCGCACCTTCTCCAAGGCCTACGGGCTTGCCGGCATGCGCATCGGCTATGCGATCACCACGCCCGGCACGGCGCAGGCCTTCGACAAGATCCGCAATCATTTCGGAATGAACAAGCTGGCGACGGAAGCCGCTCTCGCGGCGCTCGCCGACCAGAGCTATCTGCGTGACGTCCTCGGACGGATCGCCGCCTCGCGGACGGAAATCGCCCGGATTGCCGGCGAGAACGGTCTTTCCGCCCTGCCCTCGGCGACCAACTTCGTCGCCATCGACTGCGGCCGCGACGGCAGCTATTCGCGCGCCATCGTCGACGGGCTGATGGAACACGGCGTCTTCATCCGCATGCCGGGCGTCGCGCCGCTCAACCGCTGCATCCGCATCAGCTGCGGCGTCGAGGCCGACATGGCGCTTCTGGCGGAAGCCCTGCCGAAGGTCCTGAAAGCGATCAGCTAACCGCTTCCGGATGCGCGATGCGCGGCCGGCCGCTGGCGGTCGCCACCATATGCGCTTCGATGAAGGACCGGCGCCCTTCGATCTCCGCCGTCTTCAGATCCGTTGTGACCTGAATGTCGGCCTCGTCCGTGCCGGCATCCACGGCGCGGCGGGCAACAATCGCCCGCAGGCGGGCTTCGGCGGCGGCGAGCGCCTGCTCCTCAGCGGTGAAATCCTCGATGCCGTCCGGCCCCATGACGCGGAACAGGCCTTCGACCGGCTGGCTGATCTGCGCCTCCGCCGACACGCGCACCTGGCCGACGACCGCACCGAGGGCATTGGCCACGTCCGCATCCTCCGGCACGAGACAGTCGCCGCCGACAAGCGCCGGCAGGTTGCGGTAGTGCAGGCCGGCCGACGCGCCGAGGCCGATCACCGGCCGGTCGAGCGAAACCGATAGTTTGGCGACGCCCGGAACCTTGTCGATCGCCCGCTGCACCAGCTGGCTGGCAACCATGGCCGAACCATCGAGCCCATCCTCGCCGAAGGCCGTCTCGAAGATGACTTCCGCCGAAAGCCGCGTCAGCTGCTTCAACACCAGCCTGGCAAAGACCTCACCGGAGGCCGCCAGCGGCTGGCCACGCCCGTCCTTCTGGCGACAGAAGAGCTCGGCGCCCATCTTCGCGGCATCGGCATTCCAGATCGACTGGAGGCCCAGCGCATGGGCGGCGTCCGACGGGGTGAAGCCGACGATGTGCACCAGCCCGCGGCCGACAAGGCGGGCGAGCACCGCCGTCTGCGCCGAATAGGCAAGCAGCGTTTCAAGCGGCTGCGGCACGTCGCCGACCTTGGCGTAGACCGCGCTCTCGCTCTGCGACAGGCCGGCGGCAAAACGGGCGGGAACGCCGGTGCGGACCGCGAAACGGCCGTCGTGCCGGCCATTGCCGGCGGCACGCAGCTGGCGCTCGAGGACTGCGGTGACGGCATCGCCATGCAGATGCGCGGCGAGCGACAGCGGCACGATGCGGCGCGGACCGAGCAACAGCTTCGGCTTCAAGCCGCCCTGCTCCATCGCCACCTCGCTGTCGCCGCCAAGGCCGAAGGTGCGCATGGCGACAGCCTCGACCATGGTGCGGTAGCCGCCGACGGTCGCACCTTCCGGGCTGAGCCGCGGCCGGCCGCCGGCGAGCACGGCGACGTCGGTCGTGGTGCCGCCGATGTCGGAGACGATAGCATCGTCGAGGCCGGTCAGGTGGCGCGCGCCGACGAGGCTTGCGGCCGGTCCGGAGAGGATCGTCTCGACCGGTTTCAGCCGCGCCGAAGCGGCGGAAATCAGCGCGCCGTCGCCGCGCACGATCATCAGTGGCGCATCGATGCCGCGCGTCGCAAGATAGCCTTCGGTGGCATCGACCAGCCGGTCGATCATTGAGATCAGCCGCGCATTCAGAAGCGTCGTCAGCGCCCGCTTCGGGCCGCCGAGCTTGGCCGACAGTTCGTGGCTCATCGTCACCGGCAGGCCGGTCGCGGCAACGATCCGGTCGCGCACGGCGTTCTCATGGGCGGGATTGCGGACCGCGAACTGGCCGCAGACGGCAAAACCGGACACACTGTCGGCAAGCGCCGGCAGCGCCGTATCGAGCGCATCCATCACCAGCGGCTGGGCATTGCCGAAGACATCGTGACCGCCGGGGCAGACGATAAGCGGATCGGAGCCCAGCGCCTCCTTCAACCCGTTCTTGGAAAGCTCCGCCTCGCCGAAGCCAATCAGCACCAGCGCGACGCGCCCGCCCTGCCCTTCGACCAGCGCATTGGTGGCGAGCGTCGTCGAGATCGACACGAGGCGGATCTGATGCGGCGGACAGTGCGACTGCGCCAGCACGGCCTCGACAGCGTTGGAAATGCCGATGGCAAGATCATGACGGGTGGTCAGCGCCTTGGCCTTGGCGACGATACCGCTCGCCTCCGACCAGAGAACGGCATCGGTATAGGTGCCGCCGGTGTCGATGCCGAGAAACAGCGGAGCCTTGAGGGTATGCAGCATTTCCAATTCGACAGGCTCCTGGTGGCGCGGGGCTGACGCGGCATGATGGCGATCACCAGACATACTGCGCCCGGCTTTTCCTTGGCAATGGGGGAGTTTTGCGTGGATCGCCGATCTGTGGCGCTATTCGGCCGGAACCGCCACGGAAGAGCGGACGCCCCAGCGCAGGGTGACGCCGAGGCTGGCGATCAGGATGGCGACGAAGCCGGCATACTGCACCGGGGCGAGATGATGGCCATAGACGACGGCATGGGCAAGGATGGCGCTGACCGGATAGAGGAACAGGAGGACGGCTGCGAGCGGCGTCGAAAGCTTCGGTAGCGCGCCGTAAAGCAGGAAATAGACCCCGCCCGTATGCACCAGGCCGATCAGCAGGAACCAGCCCCACTGGCTGGATGTCACCTGCAGCGGGCCGAGGGGCGCGGCGGCGAACAGCAGCAGCGTGCCGCAGAAGCACTGGATGGTAACCAGTTGCGGTGCGTCGATGCCTTTCAGCCCTTTGGCGATCAGTGTCACCAGCGCATAGAGCACCGCGCCGCCGAGCGCGCAGGCGAGGCCGAGAAGATACGAGCCGCCGGCCGCGCCGCCACCCTCGGCGATATCCGTTGCGAGCACCAGTCCGGCCAGCGCCAGAACGATCCACGCGAATGTCGCGACATGCAGCCTCTCGCGGAAGAGAAACGAGCCGAGCAGCACGACGATGAAGGGCTGGACGTGAAAGACGATGGTGGAGACGGCGATGCCGATATGCTCGATGGCGGTGAAGAACAGGATCCAGTTGCCGATCATCAAGACGCCGCTGGCAAATGCCAGGGCGAGCACCTTGGCCGGCAGGCGCAGCAGTGCAGTCAACCGGCCGCGCCAGGCCGCGTGCAGCCCCAGCGCCAGTCCACCGATCAGGCAGCGGTAGAAGGTCACCGACATGGGATCGGCGCCGCTTTCGACGACGCAGACGCCGAGCGTGCCGAGCAGCGTCTGCGCGGCCATGACACCGAGAATGCCTTGTGTCTGGCGGGTCATCATCGGCCTCTCCTCTTGCGTGCTGCCGATGAAAATCCTAGCGCCGTTGATTCATTTCACAATCAATATAATCTGACATAATTCTTCAGCTTATCGAGGCAATTATGCAGCTCGACCATGTCCTGCTCCGCACCTTCGTTGCCTGCGTCGACACCATGAGCTTCACGCGGGCGGCGGAAAGAGTGCATCGCTCGCCGGCGACGATCTCGAGCCAGATCGCCCGGCTGGAGGCAGAGGTGGGCACGCTGCTGTTTGTCCGCGACACCCGCAACCTGGCGCTGACGCGGGCCGGCGAGCAGATGGAGGCGCATGCGCGGCGCATTCTCCGGCTGCATGACGAGGCGGTGGAGGCCTTCCGCAAGCCGGACGTGGCGGGCTCGATCCGCATCGGCGCGCCGGAAGACTATGTCGCCAACATCCTGCCGCCGGTGCTCCGGCGCTTCAGCCTTTCCTTCCCCAAGGTGGAGATCAAGGTCGTCTGCGCGCAGTCGACGGTGCTCGTTCCGCAGGTTCGAAACGGTGAGATCGACCTTGCCGTCGTCACCCGCTCGCGCGGCGTCGAGGGACAATTGTTGCGGCGCGAACCGATGATCTGGATTGCCTCGCACGACCGCGTGGCGCTGGAGCGGCGGCCGCTGCCCGTGGCCCTGTTCGAGCCCGGCAGCCAGGCGCGGCATGTGGTGCTCGCCGCGCTGACGCGCAGCAACATCCCGTTTCGCGCCGCTTACGAGAATGTCAGTCAGTCGGCGCTGCTGACGGTTGTCGAGGCCGGGCTGGCGGTGGCCAGCGTGGCGCGCATGTCGGCGCCGCCAAGCGTCGCGCACCTGACCGAGGCCGACGGCCTACCGGCGGTCGACTCGGTGGAGATCGCCCTGATCCGCAGCGCTGGTTCCAACAACCGGCTCGGCGACGAGATGGCGGACGCGATCTGCCAGCGTGCCGACGCCCCGCTCTGAATGAAGCATAGCCTGGTCAGTGTGGCCGGTTGGCGGTGCTAGCCGCGGTGGCGCATGGCGTCGAGGAACAGCGCGAAGGCAGGCGAGGCAAGGCGGCGGTTGGGGTAATAGAGGTGGTAGCCCTGGATCAGCGGACACCAGTCCTCGAGCACGACCTGAAGGCGGCCGGCATCGACATGAGGGCGGGCGAGGTCTTCCGGCACGAAGGCGAGGCCGAGACCGTCGACGGCAGCATTGACCACCGGGAGGATGCTGTCGAACACCGCCTGTCCGGAGACCCGGACCTCGAGTTCGCGCCCGGCCTTCTCGAACTCCCAGGCGTAGAGGCCGCCGGCCGAGGCGAGCCGCAGGTTGATGCACTGATGGTTGGTCAGTTCGCCGGGATGCGCGGGCGGTGAGCGGCGGGCGAAATAGTCCGGCGTGCCGACGACGACGAAGCGCCAGTCCGGTCCGATACGTACCGCAATCATGTCCTTGCTGATCGATTCGCCGAGCCGGACGCCGGCATCGAAGCGCTCGCCGACGATATCAACGAAACCGTCATTGACGGAGACCTCCACCGTGATGTCCGGATATTCGGCGAGGAACGCCGCCAGCTTCGGGCGCAGCACCGTCTCCATGGCATGGATCGCCGAATTGATGCGGATCGTGCCGCTGGGCTTGTCCCTGAGTTCACTCAGCGCATCGATTTCGGCGCGGATCTCGTCGAAATGCGCCGCCACCGAGCGATAGAGCCGTTCGCCGGCCTCCGTCATCGACACGCTGCGCGTCGTGCGGCTCAGGAGCCGCAGGCCGAGCCTCTCCTCCAGCCCGCGCACCGTGTGGCTGAGGGCCGATGGGCTGAGCCCCAGTTTCGCGGCGGCGCGGGTGAAGCTGCGATCGGCGGCAACCGCCACGAAAGCCTTCAGTTCACTCAGTTCGTCGCGCGCCATTACTGAATCCCATTCAATAGTCCATGCAATTTATAGCGCCTAATCGAATAGCATCCCAGGCCCTATCTTCCTCCCATACGCAACGACACAGGAAAGGAGCGTCCCATGGAAATCACACGCGCTGAAAGCCGCAAGGCCGGCCAGGGACCGACGGACTGGTTCACCGGGGCCGTCGAGGTCGAAATGCTGTTCAACCCCTTCGAGAAGGAACGGGTCCAGGGCGCCAGCGTCACCTTCCAGCCGGGCGCGCGTACCGCCTGGCACACGCATCCGCTCGGCCAGACGCTGATCGTCACCGCCGGCACCGGCCGGGTGCAGCGCTGGGGCGGACCGATCGAGGAAATCCGGGTCGGCGACGTCGTCTGGTTTCCGCCGGGCGAAAAGCACTGGCACGGCGCTGCCGCCAACACGGCCATGACCCATACCGCCATTCAGGAAGCAAAGGACGGCAAGACCGTCGACTGGATGGAAAAGGTTTCCGACGAGCAATATGCCGGCTGAGCCGGTTCACGACTGAAAGAGAGACAGCATCATGATCAAGGACAAGGTCGTCATCATCACCGGCGCCTCCTCCGGCATTGGCGAAGCAACGGCAAAGCTTATCGCGGCCAAGGGCGCCAAGGTCGTTCTCGGCGCGCGCCGCGAAGACAAGCTGAAGGAGATTGCCGACGCCATTACCGCCGCCGGCGGGCAAGCGGCCTACCGGGCCGTCGACGTCACGAAGCAGGACGACAACGACGCCATCGTCAAGCTGGCGAAGGAGAAGTTCGGCCGCGTCGACGCCATCTTCCTCAATGCCGGCCTGATGCCCGCTTCCTCCGTCTCGGCGCTGAAGACCGGCGAATGGGACCAGATGGTCGACGTCAACATCAAGGGCGTGCTGAACGGCGTTGCCGCCGTCATGCCGACCTTCACCGCGCAGAAGTCGGGCCATGTGATCGCCACCTCCTCGGTCGCCGGGCTCAAGGCCTATCCCGGCAACGGCGTCTATTGCGGCACGAAGTGGTTCGTCCGCTCCTTCATGGAAGTGCTGCGAATGGAATCGGCCAATGAAGGCACGAACATCCGCACGGCGACCATCTATCCGGCCGCGATCAACACCGAGCTGCTCGACACGATCAGCGACGGCGCGACGTCGGAGGCCTACCGCAAGCTCTACCAAACCTACGGCATCTCGCCCGAGCGGATCGCCGATGTCGTCGCCTTCGCGCTCGACATGCCGGAAGACACCACGGTCAACGAATTCACCGTCGGCCCGGCCAACCAGCCCTGGTAGGCCGAAAGCCGGCGCCCCGCCCGAGACAGGAAGCCCGGCTGCCCCCCCGCAGCCGGGCTTTTTCATGTCGATGTCGGGGCGATCTGCCCTTCTCCCTCCGAAAAAATCCCGCATTGCCTCTTGCGAATCGCATAAGTATGCGCTTATCTATTTCGCATGATCGAGAACGACATCTTCCGGGCGCTCGCCGACCCGACCCGCCGCACCATCTTCGAAAAGCTCGCCCATGGCCGGCAGAATGCCAGCGCGCTGCGCGAGGGCATGACGATCAGCCAGCCGGCGATGTCACAGCATCTCGCAGCCCTTCGCGACGCGGGCCTCGTCCGCGAGGAGCGGCAGGGCCGCTTCGTCCATTACGAGGTCGACCCCGACGGGCTGGCGGCGATCGCGCAGTGGCTCGCCAGATACCGGGCCTACTGGCCCGCCCGCATCGAAGCGCTCAAGGACCTCCTGAAGGAGATGGACCAATGACAGACGCCGGCCCCGACAAGACCCCGCCCCTCCGCCTCGACTACGCACTCGACGCACCGCCGGAAAAGGTCTGGCGCGCCATCAGCCTGGCGGAGTTCCGCCGGCGCTGGCTGCCGGACGGTGCGCTTGCCGAAGAGGACGGCACGACGATCGTGCCGGGCCGCGAGGTGCGCTACCGGCTGCGCGACAGCGCCCCGCCCTTCCTCGAAAGCGACGTCACCTTCCGCATCACTCCGGATCCGGCCGGCGGCACCTCGCTGCAGATCGTCCAGCAACTGACGGCCGAAAGCCTTGAGCGGCTGCGGCGGGCGGCGGCCAACAACAACGGACCGATGCTGATGCTCGCCGCCTGACGGGCCTCCGCCCCACCCTTCCCAAAACCAGACATGATTGGAGTTCGCCGATGCGCGAAGCGATGCAACTCGTCCCCATGGTCGTTGAACAGTCGAGCCGCGGCGAGCGGTCGTTCGACATCTATTCCCGCCTGCTGCGCGAGCGGATTATCTTTCTAAACGGCGAGGTCAACGACGCCATGGCGGCGCTCGTCTGCGCCCAGCTCCTGCTGCTCGAATCCGAGAACCCGAAGCGGCCGATCCACCTCTACATCAATTCGCCGGGCGGCGTGGTGACCAGCGGGCTCGCCATGTACGACACGATGCAATATATCCGCGCGCCCGTGCACACGCTCTGCATGGGCACGGCCCGCTCGATGGGCTCCTTCCTGCTGATGGCCGGCGAACCGGGCGAGCGCGCGGCGCTGCCGAATGCCAGCATTCACATCCATCAGCCCCTGGGCGGCTTCCAGGGCCAGGCCTCCGACATGCTCATCCACGCCGAGGAAATCCGCCGCACCAAGCACCGCATGACGCGGCTCTATTCGGAACACTGCAGGCGCAGCTACGAGGAATTCGAAGCCGGCATGGACCGCGACCGCTTCATGACCGCCGAGGAAGCGCTGGACTGGGGGCTGATCGACAAGATCTTGAAGGTGCGGGAGGATTGAGGGGGCTGCTTTGCGCCTTCCTTTCGGACATTGAGAGGGGCCGGAAACGAGACTGAAACCCTCTTTCGTTGCAGGTGTCCAGAAACCCCAAGACAGACGCATCTCTCAGCTCGCCCGCGCCCGCCGGCGATGGTTTGTGAGCGACCAGAGCGGGTAGCAAAGGCCAAGCGCGGTCGAGAAGACGACCTGGGTCGTGGTCGCCATGCCGTGGCTGACGAGGACGGGCACGCCGACAAAATAGAGCGGCAGATAGAGAAGCGTTCCCGTCACCACGCCCGGAGAATAGCGGCGCATGATCCAGACCGCGCGCAGGTGAAAGAATGCGTTGCTCATCAGGATTGCGGCAAGGACAACCCAGGCCGAGAGATAGCCGGCCGTCGTCGGGCCGCGCCACGCGATCCATATCGCGACGGCAACCATGCCCGCATTGATGCGCACGAGAAAACCGACCGTCAGGCTCTTTGCGATTTCCGGGCGATATTCGGCATACCACCGCCCAAACCCGCCGGGCCATGCGAACTCCTCGATCAGGTGAAAAAAGCAAGCGGCGAGCGGCAGATAAGGAAGTATGTCGGCGTTCATAACGGGTCTCCATTGTTGAATGAAGCCCGTCAAACACTGCGCCCGCTAACACATCAAACCCGCTTACGCAGTCTGCAGCCCCCATTCGTGAACGGCAGTCCATGCGCCTCACGCTTCGTGAATGACGCCGGTGTTTTTGCAAGGAATTCCGTGCTTTCCTGGATTTCCGCGGCATGTGTGACGTTGCGAAACATAACCGCCGCTATCCTCTTTGCCCGCCAGCGATTTGCACAAAGTCGCCCCGACGACTACTCTTGAGGAATGATCTGCAAGCATCCGGCATGGAGTGATTGCATGTGAGCATGGGGGACTTTCATCGACTGGCGTTCGCGGAGGCCGACCCGGGGGACATGGGCAGGCTGCTGGACGTCCTTGAGCCCAGCATCAGCTTTTTCATGGATCGGCACGAAGACGAGCGGATGGCGATGGATTTTTCGCTGCGCATCATGCCGGACGCCTATACCAGTTCGCAGTTTCTGTCTGGCGTTGCCGCCCGGCGCCAGAAGACACATGCCATACGGGACGGAAATGACGACCTGTGCCTGCTCGTTCCCCGCGGCGGGCTACCGATACACCTGCGCCTTAGCGATCGCCACCACGGTGCGGACGAAGTCGTCCTGCACGCCGGCGGTCCGGCGCATCTGAGAGGCAATGAGGAAAGTTATCACGCCTGGTCGCTCGGCAGCGACAGCCAGGTCGTCTGCGTCCCGCGTTCAAAGGTCGCCGCCTCTATCGACGACCTTGACCAGGTCCTGCATCGCGGCGTGCCGCAGTCCGCCGCCCTCAACCTCCTGTGCGGCTATGCGAAGACGCTGGCGAGCGATATCGGGCCGCTCGATACTGGCATGCTCCTCCACGCCGGCAAGACGCTGACCGATCTCTTCATCCTCGCGCTAGGCCCCACCCGGGACGCGGCAGAAGCGGCGGAGGGCAGCGCGCGGGCGGCGAGGCTCGCCGGCGTCAAGGCCGACATAGACGCCCATCTGGCCCATCCGGAATTCTCGCTCGACTGGATTTCCCGCCGGCAAGGCCTATCGCCGCGCGCGATCCGCGACCTTTTCTACGGAGCCGGCACGAATTTTACCGATCATGTGCTCGCGGCGAGGCTGGAGCGCGCGCGCAGATTGCTTGGCGATCCGGACCTCGTGCATCGCAACATCACGTCCATCGCCTATGACTGCGGCTTCGGCGACCTGTCGTGGTTCAATCAGGCTTTCCGCCGCCGCTACGGGATGACGCCATCCGAATTGCGGAGATCCGAACAGGAAACGTATTCCGTCTAAAGGCCATGAGACCGGCTCTCACCCCGGCCGCATTCCCCAAGTCAGGATCACCTCGACGCACTATCCCTCGTGATCAGGGACGCGATGAGGATTAAACCGATGATACGTGAACTTGCCTTGATCTCTCGGGCCGGCCTGAAGACCTGTCTCACGCCCCTGGCCCTTTCCTTCGGACTTGCCAGCATAATTGCAACTTCGGCCATGGCCGAAAAGCCGCGATTTCGAACGATCGAAATCGGCGGCGGCATGAACGTGGCACCCGTCTATGTGGACCAGCAGGACGGCCATTGGACCCGACTGAACAGCACCGAAGTCAAAATCCCGTTTCACCTGAAGATCGAAATGTCGCGCGGCTATATCGTCTTCTACCGGATAGGGCGCACGCTCACCAATGGCGCGGTCCGTGAGAGCTATATCGCAACCAGTCAATGGGGAGGAAACGCCATCCCGGGCAGAGACAATGATGTCGATGCCAAGGAACGTGTCGACAAATCCACGCACGTATTCATCAACAATGCCACGCTTAACGCCACCGACAGGCAAGCGATTGTCGATGGCTGCAATGCCAAGCCGAATGAAACCGAGCACGGCCACAGCTTTCAATACAATCTGCCGCTGGCCATGCATGCAGATGCAAGGCAGCACCGGCGCCTGCAATCGATGACGAGTTCGGACGACGGCATATACAAGGGATATGGTGATTTTGCGCGGGCGACTGCCACGGGATTTGTCGGTGTCACTGTGATGTGCATGGGGGCCGATACCAAATATTCACGCGACGGCTCGCAAACGTCAAAGCCGAGCGACGGCGGCATACCGTTGCCCTCGAATGCCGATACGGCTTCAAATGGCGATCCGGTCGAGGTCAAGATCGCTATCGATGTTGCCGGCGGCAATGCGTGTCCACGTAACACCAAGGTGACGACACGGATCGTCTACGACCACCCCAAGACCGCCAAGTTCGACATCGTTCGAAACGGCAAGGTGCTCAAGACGGTCGAGATAAAGGCGCGGCGCGAGGCTCTCTCGGATGGCTCCAGGCAATGGGTCATCGACCGGATCGACCAGGTGGAGGCCAAGGCGGGCCAGAACCAGTTTCGCATCGTCGTCAGAGGCGGCGGAAAGAGCGCCATGAAGGTCGCCAATGTCGAATGCGCGCCGTTTCAGGTGCTGTTCTCGGACCTCAAATACACTGTCGCCAATGGTGGCACATGCCCGAAGAAGGTCTGGGAAACGGCAACGTTCCTGGCCACGGGCCCGGGCGAGGCAACCCTGCAGCTTGTCCAGGAAAACGGCTCCGTCTTTTATGAGAAGACGCTCAGGACAATCCTCAAGAACGGGAAATACACGTTGGTCAACCAGCGCGTTCTCTCGATCGACCGGGATACGGACAAGAAATTTCGCGCGCAGATAAAGGGGCAGTCCGGCATTCACAGTAAGTGGGCGCAGTTGAAAGTGGGGTGCCCGCAGCGCGCCAATCCGAAGCCCGACAACAAGAAGGAAGGGCCGAAGACGCTCAACACGAAGCCCAGGACCACTCACTCTTCCACAAGCAAGCCGGCTCGTGTCAGCCCGGCGCAGAAGAAGCAGGGCCTGATCTGCAAGGGTGGCAAGGCGCGCGGCGGCAAGTGCCACTGCGGCAAGGCGAAGGTCGCCAAGAAGGTCGGCAATCGCCGCTTCGTCTGTGTGGCGCGATGAGGGTCAAGGATGGTCTTGGCCGCAGCGATGTGACCAGTGACGGTCAGAACTCGCGGCGGCCATAGTCCACGACACTTCGCCCGTCCAAGAACAAAAAAACCGCGCCAGCCTTGTTCCTGCCGGTCGCGGTTTTTTCAAGTGGCGTCCGCCCCGTCCAAAAGGCCCCGCCCGTCCCCCTCTTGTCGAGGTTTTCCCGCCGGGTTGCGGCGGAGAATTCGATTCAAGGCCTTCGCGAGTTGAGTCAACGAAGGCGTCGAAGTCGTTGAATTAGTGCATCGTCATCCATTCGCGGGCGGCGCGCAGCGCTTCTGCGAGCTCCGTCTTGGACATCGTCTGGGCGACGTCCTGGCGCAGTTCGGCGGCGCGTTCGCAGCCCTTGATGGCGGCGATGTTGAGCCATTTGTGGGCGGCGACGAGGTCGATGCCGCAGCCGCGGCCCGTTGCATACATGAGGCCCATCTCGCAGAAGACGTCGGCCTTGGTTTCGCCACCCATCGTGGCCATTTCAACCGGATTGATTTCAAAGCGTGCCATTGGTCAAGTTCCTGTTTTGCCTGTCTCAGTTGCCATGCTTGCCCCTGTTTTTTTCGAGGCTGCCCGAGAGGCTCCGCTGCATTTCCTGTCTTGCGGAACCGGTCAGGACCGGCCGGGTTTTCCCCGCTCGTTTGATGACCCAACTATCGCCGACGGCTTTCAACAGGCGCTTAAGCCGCATGATTAATGGCCCGCAAACAAAATCCAAACGCCCGGTAAACGCGGATTTTCGTTAAGCATGCGAGTGCTTGAAATCATTCGCCTTTGTCTCGAATTTTACGAAAATTTCACGCGCCCGCCTCAACCCTTTAATAACCAAGGCAGAAATTGGCACGGAAACGCCCGCCGCAAATGGCGGTTCCGCGGCCAGGAAATCCGTCCGAATTGCCTATTTACCTTTACGTTTAGGTAAGATAATTTCTGCGCTGGAGTATGCAGGCCGGTGGCCGGCGGCTTCCTGGAGGAGAGCAACACCGCCCGGACGTGCCCGGCGCGGTGAAACGGGATTGGAGGATCCATGGCAATGAAGACACTTCTGGCTGCGGCGGCGATCACGCTAGCCTCGGCCTCGGCCCATGCGGGCGAACCGATCGAGGGCAAGTGGAAGACGGCGAGCGGCGAAACCGCCGAGATCAGCTCGTGCGGCGGTGCGTTCTGCGTGACGCTGAAGACAGGCGAATTCGCCGGCAAGCGCATCGGCAAGATGAGCGGCAGCGGCGCGGACTATTCCGGCCAGATCACCGACCCGAAAGACGACAAGACCTATACCGGCTACGGCACCGTCTCCGGCGCGGCCTTGAAGATGAAGGGTTGCGTGCTGAAGATCCTCTGCAAGTCGCAGACCTGGACGCGGCTCTGATCCCGAAAATCTGATCCCTGCAAAAGGCGGCGGGCCCATCGGCCCGCCGCCTTTCTTATGCGCTCGGCGCACCCCGATCGCCCGCTCACATGCTGATGATCACAATCTCCCCCAAAATTGGTCCCATTCCGCTGGCAGGATGACGTTTCCCTGCCTTTCAAGGGTGTTAATAAAACTGAATTCCAGATGAATGCCGGTCTCAGCACCCATTCAGACGGGTTCGGTCATTGTAACTGCGTCAACACATTGGAAGGGGCAAAACAATGATCCTGGCTAGACGCATGACGATCGTCGGTCTTATCGCAGCAGTCTTCGCGATGCTGTTTTCCATGGCCGTCGAAAACGGATCCCGCCGCGGCTTCGTCCATCAGGCGGGCACCTCGACCTCCTGCATCTTCAGCGACGATATCGGCTGCCGGCCGGTCATCCGCTAAGTTGGAAACGAAATTTCGACGGCAGCTGTGCGCTGCCGTTTGCTTGTCATCGAGGCCAATCTATAATGGCGCATGAACAAGCGAATCTCTCCCATGTCCGTCTCCCAAATTCTCACGCCGCCGCCCTTTGCGCCGCTGACCGTCGATGATCCGGCGGAGGCCGTCGAAACGCTGTCGGCGCTCTACGAGCGCAACACCCGCTTCCTGACCAACGCATTCGCCGCGCTTGCCGAAAGCGGCGTGCCGCAGGGCCGGTTCCGCGCCTGCTATCCGCAGGTGTCGATCGAGACCACGAGCTTCGGCCATGTGGATTCCCGCCTCTCTTACGGCCATGTGACGGCGCCCGGCGTCTACACCACCACCATCACACGGCCGGAGCTGTTCCGTTATTATCTGAAGCAGCAGCTCGGCCTGCTGATGAAGAACCATCGCGTGCCGCTGACGATCTCGGAATCGGCGACGCCGATCCCGCTGCACTTCGCCTTCGGCGAGGACAGCCATGTGGAAGCAACGCCGGCCATGGCCGACATCCTGCTGCGCGACATCTTCGACACGCCGGATCTCAATACCACGGACGACCTGATCGCCAATGGCGAATACGAGCCGGCGCCGGGCGAGCCGCTGCCGCTCGCGCCGTTTACCGCCCAGCGCATCGACTATTCGCTGGCCCGGCTGGCGCACTACACGGCGACCAGCCCGAAGCATTTCCAGAACTTCGTGCTCTTCACCAACTACCAGTTCTACATGGACGAGTTCTGCGCCATGGCGCGCAAGCTGATGGCCGATGGCGGCGGCGGTTACACCGCCTTCGTCGAGCCCGGAAACGTCGTCACCCTGCCCGGCCAGACGGAGCCGAGCGAGGGTAGCGCCCCCGGCCGCCTGCCGCAGATGCCGACCTATCACCTGAAAAAGAAGGGCCATGCCGGCATCACCATGGTCAATATCGGCGTCGGACCATCCAACGCCAAGACGATCACCGACCACATCGCCGTCCTGCGCCCGCATGCCTGGCTGATGCTCGGCCATTGCGCGGGCCTCAGGAATTCACAGCGGCTCGGCGACTATGTGCTGGCGCATGCCTATGTACGCGAGGATCACGTGCTCGACGACGACCTGCCCGTCTGGGTGCCGATCCCGGCGCTTGCCGAAGTGCAGCTGGCGCTGGAAGAGGCGGTGGAGGAAGTGACCGGCTACGAGGGCTTCGAACTGAAACGCATCATGCGCACGGGTACGGTCGCCACCATCGACAACCGCAATTGGGAACTGCGCGACCAGGCCGGCCCGGTCAAGCGGCTGTCGCAGTCGCGGGCGATCGCGCTCGACATGGAATCGGCGACGATCGCCGCCAATGGCTTCCGCTTCCGCGTGCCCTACGGCACCCTGCTCTGCGTCTCCGACAAGCCGCTGCATGGCGAATTGAAGCTGCCGGGCATGGCGACCGCCTTCTACAAGACGCAGGTCAGCCAGCACCTGAAGATCGGTATCGCGGCGCTCGAAAAGCTCGGCGCCATGCCGCCGGAACGGCTGCATTCGCGCAAGCTCAGAAGCTTCTTCGAGACGGCTTTCCAGTAGGGGCATTCACGCGCCGCATTTAATTCGCCGTGAGAATGCCATCCCCGCACATCGGGATACAAATTTTCCCGCCATTGCCATCGGGAATGCATACCACCTGACACATCTCCTGCTTCTTTAGGTCGTCGGGTATCGACGGGAATTTCAATACCTGCATTGGACTGCCGCCCCCCTTATTGAGGATGACATAGTCCGAGAGCCGGGAGCCTGAAGGCAGTCCCAAGCGGGCGGGATCGCTTCCCAAGCCGGAAAGATCTTTAAGACCGAAAGACTGATATATTTCGGCTTCCTGAGCCATGGCGGCTGACCACGGCCAAGCAAATGCGGCAAGACAGGTTATTGTCACTGCAATCACACATCTGCCAATATCCCCTGATCGCAAGCCTATGCAGGCTGCCATACCTCTTTTCGGCCTCGCCAAATGGCCGGGCATGCCTTCATGGTTTACCGACATTATCACTCTCCCTGGCCTTGTTGTAGGAGTTCAAAAACTTGCTGGCAGCATCCTGCATATTGTCGCCGACAAATCCGGCGAGCGCCTTGCAGTCGAAGGACTTTTTCTCAAACCTGGCAACCGCCGGAGCAGAGTATGAAAAGCTGCAATCGCCATCGATCGCCCGGGCATGTGCATAAATCGTTGTCAGGTTCTCATTGTGAGCATCGAATATCTTCAGCCGGAAGTTTGGAATGCTTCCAGCCGAGGCGGCAGAGAAAAACCTCGCGCTCGGGAACGGTTCCCCTGCGATGTTGTCGATTGGGAGTGAGTAGATTGGTCGGCAGCGTTCCGCCTTGGAGTTGTCGTCGCATAAGGCCTTTGTAAAAAGTTCACCAGCCTTCACGATCGCATTGACAGGAATTACTCCCCTTTGAAACTCTACGACGGATGAAAAGTCGTAAGAGACATTCGAAATGAATACGTCTTTGTCTCCGTCATTCTTGAAAATGACGGCATCGGCGATATCGAAGCTGACAAGGGCGGCGCTCAGTGCACCGAACTCGTTCCTATAGATATCGCGTAGCGTCACGAAAGAGAACGAGAGCCCGGCGAATATTGCGGAGACAATTCCGGCATACTTGGAAAAATTCAGAGCATGCTCTGTCCACGGTTTCTGATATTTGCCACAGTGGGAGCAATATATTGCGGAGGCGCCGATTTTATTGGCACACCAACGGCATGATTTTTCCTTGACGCCACCGACTTCGTCACACATCACCCACCCCAAATGCGCAACAGGACTCCGACTATGCTTGCTCCCCATTAGATTTGTCAATCGAAGATTGTTTTTCGAAAGACAAACAACCACTCACAGCCGGAGCAATCCGGCATCTGTTCAATATTTTTACTGTCGTCGATGGATGGACGATCGCCCTATTCGACGTAGGTCCCGGCCTTCTTGGCGGCGAAGGAGGCGAGGTAATCCATCAGCGGCGGGTTGAGGCAGTCATAGGGCTCCAGGCCCAGTTCCTTCAGCCGCGCGCGCACGCCGTCCATCTTCTTCGGACTGACGCCCGATTCGATGACCGAGGAGACGAAGGCGGCGAAACCCGGCGCCGACCAGCCGTTTTCGGCAAAGCGCTCCGGATGGATGAAGGACAGGCCCTTGAAGGCGTGGTCTCGTTCGACCGGGCCGTACATGTGGACGCCGCAGACCTTGCAGGCGTGCCTCTGGATCAGTGCGGAAGGATCGACGACGGCGAGCTTGTCGCCGTTTTCCGCGACCTCGACATTGTCGCTCGGCACGACCGCGACGACCGAGAACATGGCGCCGTTCGGCTTCCAGCATTTGGTGCAGCCGCAGGCATGGTTGTGGGCGACGTCGCCGGTGATCTTCAGCCGCACCGTCCGCTCGGTGCAGCCGCAGGAGAGCGTACCGCCGGCAAAGCTGCCGCTGCCCTTTGAAACTCCATTGTCGATAGAGGGATGCAAAGCCATTCCGCCCATGTGATTTCCTCCCACATTGTCAGGCATTCAGCTTTATTGCGGGAGGAAGTCTTTCACAGCGCCGGGCCGGTTTCAACGAGCAGTGCAGCATGACGGAAAGTTGATCCGATCGCTGACAATGGCTGGTCACGAGCCTTGAAGATCGCCGGGTGCGGGCGCATATTCACGGGTATCGAAACGTTCGGTTTTCCTGATGGCGATTGCTCGGTTTTCCCGGTCCGGTCACAGGCGCAGCCTCTCCATGATGCTGGCCGCCATGATCGCGTTCGCGCCGCTGGCCGGCTTTCTGGCCGCCTTGTGCATGAGCACGCCGGATGCGATGGCAGCTCCTCAGCGCATGGTGCATCAGTCCATGCAGATGGAACACGCCAAGCCCTGTCATGGCGACATGGCGCCAATCCACAAGCTCGCCTGCGTCGGCGCCTGCAGCCAGCTGCCCGCGTCGCTCCAGACGGTCGAAGCGCCTGTCGCCTTCGAGATCACCCGGCCCGTCTATGTTGCCGCCGCCATGAAGACGCTGGTCGGCTACCGCGCGCCACCTGATCTCCAACCACCCCGCCTCTGATCTTCCGATTGAGACCGCCTGCCCTGCAGGCCGGTTCATTCACGACCCGCAGCGACTGACGCGCGGGCCATCGGTCATGCCGGACCATCCGGCACATATCAGAGGATCTCATCATGGATCGCAGAGACTTCTTGCGCACCGCCTTGGGTGCCACCACCGCGCTTGCCGCGTCATCCCTCCCCCGCTTTGCCAATGCCGCCGCGGAAACGCCGGCCTCCCCTGCCCGTCAGAAGCTGCTGATCGGCAGCCGGACGCTGGAGGTCAACGGGCGCGCCGCCAAGGTCTTCAGCCTCGCCGGCCCGGACGGCAGGCCGGGGCTCATCATCGACAGGGAAGATGGCTTCGACGTCCAGCTTGAGAGCGGGATCGACGAGCCGACGCTCGTTCACTGGCACGGCCTGACGCCACCCTGGCAACAGGACGGCGTGCCGGGCAATCCCGCCGCGATGCTGGAACCGGGCGAAACGCGCCAATACGCCTTCGCACTCGCCTCCGGCGGCACGCACTGGATGCACGCCCATACGCTGCAGGAGCAGAACCTGCTCGCCGCGCCGCTGATCGTCCATACGGCGGAGGACCGGTCGACTGACGAGCAGGAAGTCGTCATCCTGCTGCACGATTTCTCCTTCACGCCCGCGGAAGAGTTGCTCGCGCGCCTTTCCGGTGGAGATGCCGATCATGGCGGCATGTCCATGGGCGGGATGTCGATGGGCGGAATGGACCACTCGAAGATGGGCCACACGATGGGCGTCGGTGGCATGTCCGGGATGTCCGGCATGCAGGGAATGGCGATGATGGATTTCAACGACATCGAATACGATGCCTATCTCGCCAATGACAGGACGCTGGACGATCCGGAGGTCATTCGGATCGACAAGGGCGGACACGTCAGGCTGCGGATCATCAATGCCGCCGCCTCGACGGCCTTCATGCTTTCGACCGGCGCCCTTGCCGGCACGGTCGTCGCCGTCGACGGCCAGCCGGTGGAACCGGTCGAGGATCGCGCCTTCCCGATCTCGATGGGTCAGCGGATCGATATCCGCCTGCAGATCCCGGCGGGTGGCGGCGCATTCCCGATCCTTGCCCAGCGCGAAGGCGCCCGGCAGAGAACCGGCATCGTGCTCGCCTCGGCCAATGCCGCGATCGAAAAGATCGGCAGTCTCGCCGACGAGGCCGGCCCGACCGTCGGACTGACGCTGGAAACGCGGCTTCGGGCCTTACGGCCGCTTGCCGACAACCCTGCCGCCCGGCAGTTCAACCTCGACCTCACGGGTTCGATGATGAACGGCTATCGGTGGGCGATCGAAGGTGATCAGCCGAAGGTCCGGCGCGGGGAGCGGATCGAGATCGGCCTGCGCAACATGACGATGATGGCGCATCCCATCCACCTGCACGGTCATCATTTCCAGGTGGTCGAACTGGACGGAAAGCCGCTTGCCGGTGCGCTGCGCGACACGCTGATCATGCCGCCCATGGTGACCGCGAAGATCGCCTTCGATGCCGACAATGCCGGCGTCTGGCCGCTGCATTGCCACCATCTCTACCACATGGCGAATGGCATGATGACCCACGTTCATTACGAGGGTATCGGCTGAGCGAACCGGCCGACGGCGGGCCGGGCCGGGCGAAAAGCCCGGTTCAGCCGTTGTCGGGCACCAGCATGCAGGCGAACGAGCGGGCCTTCAGCGCCTCACAGGCGGAGGCCGCCGCATCGCGGCTGTCGAAGCCGGCAAACCGGGCGCGATAGAGAATGCCGGCCATGGTGGCAACGCTCTCGGTGTAATAGGTCACGCCGTTGAAACTGGCGGACAGCGTCGGCTGCGCCTTGGCGAGCAGATCGATGGCCGCCTCGCGCGTCGGGGCGGCGGCGATCTGCACCTTCCAGCCTTCCGGCGCGGTGCTGGCCGCTGCGGCGGGCTCGGGCGCCAGCTCCGGCGGCACGCTCGGCTCGCTGGCGGTCGCGAATGCCAGCGCCGACGGCGTTGGCCGGATCAGCGGCTTCGGCAGGTCGTCGTCGGAAACGGAGGCCGTTGCATAGGTCGCCGCACCGGATTCGCGGGCGGCAATCAGCGTGTTCGACCAGCGCGAGCGGGCCTTCGGCACATAGCGGTCGAGCAGTTCGGCCATCTGCGCATCGCGGGCCTTGGCGGTGCGTCCGCCCATGACGACACCGATGACCCGGCGGCTGCCCTTCTTCACGGCTGTGACGATATTGTAGCCGGACGCATTGGTATAACCGGTCTTGATGCCGTCCATGCCGTCATAACGGTACATGAGGCGGTTGTGGCCGCCGCGCACCTTGCCGCGGAACTCCATGCGGTCGAGCGCAAAGAGCTTGTATTCCTTCGGATAGTCGTTCATCAGCGCGACCGCCAGGATCGACATGTCGCGGGCCGTGGTGATCTGTCGGTCGTCAGGCAGGCCGGAGGCATTGGTGAAGACCGTATAGCGCATGCCGAGATCGCGCGCCTTGGCAGTCATCCGGGCGGCGAAGGCCTCTTCGGACCCCGCAAGCGCCTCGGCCATGGCGGCAGCGGCGTCATTGGCGGAGACGACAATCATGCCCTGCACGGCTTCGCGCACCGTAATCGTCTCGCCCGCCTTGGCACCAAGCTTGGTCGGAACCTTGGCGGCAGCGGTCGGCGACATGACGATCCGCGAATTCCAGCCGAGGCGGCCTTTGTGCATCGCCTCGAACGTCATGTAGAGCGTCATCATCTTGGTCAGCGAGGCCGGATGGTTGATGACGTCGGCATTTTCGGCGGCGAGAATCTTTCCGCTTTTCGCGTCCAATACCAGATAGGCATTGCCGGCCGTGGCAATCGAGGCGGTGAAGAACAGAAGTATTGCCGAGATCAAAAAGGAGGAGAGGCCCTTAAAAGCCTTTTCTCTTTGCATGAATGTACCCGCTTTTTCGTCGCCAGCCGCCCCACATGACAGCGAATGCACTTATAGACGCATTCGAGAATGGCGGCATTCATAAAATTTTAAGCAATTCGCTTATGGTTAGCGAAAGCTTAACGCCGGTCACCGGTATAGCCCGGTTTGCCATTGCCGGGCAAGACGAGGGAGAGCGCCGTCCCCGCCAAAGCGGAAACGACGACCAGCAGATGCACGTTGATCGCCGCCTTGGCGAGCGTGCCGAGCACATCGGATGCATCCGCGCCGAGTGCGGCCGCGCCCGCGGCAATGCCGGCCGGATAGGTGCCGATGCCGCCCGGCGCATGGACAGGCAGGACCGATGACAGTTCCCCGCCCAGCGCGCCGCCGAAGGCCGCGGCGATCGGCGTGACGCCCATCAGCGCCAGCACCCAGGCGAGCACGACCACCTTGGTCGACCAGTTGACGACGGTAAAGGCCCAGGCGCGGATGAAGGCTGCCATGGTCGCCGGCGTACCGGCATCGACCTCCTCGATCAGCGCCTCGAGCCTTGCGGGCAGGACGCGGCGGGTGAAGCCGATGATCGGCCGCTTCAGGGCGAAGAGAACGAGCGGCGCGACGAGGACGATGGCCCAGAGCCCCCAGGCGAGAACCGGCCTGTCCGACCCCAGCGCCAGACCGATGCCGGCTGCGACCAGCAGCGCATGAAGGTCGAGAAGGCGGAGAACCAGGAGCGCCGAGGTGCCGCGCGCCAGCGGAATGCCGAATTCCGAGCGCATCAGCAGAGGGAAACTCGTCTCGCCGGTGCGGAACGGCATCATGATGTTGAGGAGATTGTGGACCTGCGTGACGCGCAACAGGGCAAGAAAACGGCCCTTCGTCTGGCGCGGGAAATAGTCGTGCATGCGCCAGGCGCGGATGACATAGGTCGCGATCAGCAGCACCATGGCGATGACGACGACCGAAAGGCCCGCATGTTTCCAGCCGTCGATGATCGACGCCCAGCCCCAGAACCATTCGATGAAGGCGGCATAGGCCAGCACCACGACCAACGTGAAAAGCGGCATGCGCAGGCGGGCGAACAGGCTTTTCTCGGCCACCCCATTCATCTCGTTCGTTTCCAATGCTGCTTTCCGTCGCGGTTGCTCTTGAATGCCGCTTGATATAACAGATGCCACCGGCAGCGCCAGCCAAAAGACCAGCCCCGGAGTACCGGATTTGCCCGCTCCCACCACATCCCCGCGGCCCCTGTCCGCCGACAGCGACAACGCCGGAAAGACCGGCGGCGAAGCACTGTTTCCGATCATTCTCGCCTGCTACTTCATCGGCCAGACGCTGCTGCGGCTGTGGATGCCCGATACGCTGCAGCACGACGAGGCGCAGCAGATCTTCGTCTCGCAGTTCCTCGCCGTCGGCTATGACGGGCAGCCGCCGCTTTATAACTGGCTGCAATACGGCGCCGTGCATCTCTTCGGCGTGTCGCTCGTTTCGCTGGCGCTTTTGAAGAACCTCGTGCTGTTTGGCACCTATTTCGTCTTCTGGAAGACGGCCGGACTGATCCTCGACAACCGCAAGCTGGCGATCACCGCGACGCTCGGGCTACTGACGATCCCGCAGCTCGCCTTCGAGTCGCAGCGGGATCTGACGCATACCGTCGCGGTCTTCTTCTCGGCGACCCTGTTTGCCTATGCGCTGATCCGCACGGTCAAGCATCCGAACGCCTTCAACTATGCTCTCACGGGCTTCGCGATCGGTCTGGGTGCGCTTTCGAAATACAATTTCGTGCTGCTGCCGGTCGCCGCCTGCCTTGCCCTGCTGCTCGACCGCGACATGCGCCGGCATGTGCTGGACATCCGCCTCGCGCTGACCGCACTGGTGGCCGCCGCCATCGTCCTGCCGCACGGGCTCTGGTTCTTCGAACATATGGGCCGCGCCACCGGAACGGCACTCGGCAAGATGGTGAACGACGACACGAGCTACGCGTCGACCGTCTTCTGGGGACTCGGCTCGCTTGCCGTCGCCGTCATCGGCTTCTGCGCGCTCACCGCCGTCTGCTTCGCGGCCGCCTTCCGGGAGAACCTCCGGGCGGCGTGGGCCGCACGCGATCCGTGGATCCGTTTCTTCGAGCGCACGACGCTGTTCGTGATTGCCGGGCTCATCCTGATGGTCGTGTTTGGCGGCGTCGACAGCATCCGCGACCGCTGGCTGGCGCCCTATCTCGTCACCTTCCCGCTCTATCTCTGCCTGCGGCTCGACCGTTCCGGTGCGCCGCTGGAACTCGGACGCCACCGGTTCAGGATCATCGCCACCGGTCTGATGGTCCTCATTCCGCTGCTGCTGGTCGGACTGCTCGCGACCGTCCACGTCAACGGCAAGTACGAATACATCAACACACCGTTTGCGGCGCTGGCCGACGATATCGAACAGCAGGCCGGGACGCCGGCCGTCTATGTGACGTCGGAAACGCACTTGAGCGGCAACCTGCATTTCCAGCGGCCCGGCGTGCCGGCCATCGCGCTCTCCTATCCACAATACCAGCCGGCCTATGACTGGACTGCCGAGCATCCGATCGTGCTCGTCTGGCGGCAAAGCAAGGGCAAGACGCCGCCGCCCTTCCCGGACGACCTGAAGGCGTGGCTGGAGGCAAAGGGGATTTCACCGGCGGCGGCGGAAAGGCGCGTCGTCAAGCTTCCCTATATCTACGGCCGGCCCGGAGACGTCTATCAGTTTGCCTATACGGTCATCTATCCTGGCAACTAGCAGAGATGGCAGACGGACCGACGATGGCCTGCCGGCAACACTCCATGGGCCTTGCCCGTTGCAACATTGCGTCGCGGTTGCCCTCCCATGCGGGTTGATATAACAGGAAGCGCCGGCAAGGCCGGCCTTCAAGAGCAATTTTCCGGAGTGATGAATTTGTCCGCGTCCATTGAACCCATGCCCGTGCAAACCGCATTGGAAAGCGGCATCGAGCTGTCCGTCGTCATTCCGGTGTTCAACGAGCAGGAAAGCATTGCGCCGCTGATCGAGCGCGTCACCGATGCTATGAAGGCGTTTCCGAAGAGCTGGGAACTGATCATCGTCGACGACGGAAGCGCGGATGCGACGCTTGTCGGCGCCCGCAAGTTCCTCGACCGCGACGGCCTCGACCTGAAGATCGTCGAACTGCAGCGCAATTTCGGCCAGACCGCCGCCATGCAGGCCGGCATCGACGCGGCCACCGGCCGGCTGATCGCCACGCTCGACGGCGACCTGCAGAACGATCCGCACGATATTCCGACCATGGTCCAGGCGCTCGAAGAGCGCGAACTGGACCTGCTGCAGGGCTGGCGTCAGAACCGCCAGGACGCGCTGGTGCTGCGCAAGATCCCGTCGAAATGCGCCAATTACCTGATCGGCAAGATCACCGGCGTGCGCTTGCACGACTATGGCTGCTCGCTGAAGATCTACCGCGCCTCGGTGATCAAGCAGGTGCGCCTGATCGGCGAAATGCACCGCTTCATCCCGGCCTGGGTCGCCGCCGTCGTGCCCTCCTCGCGTATCGGCGAAATGCCGGTCACCCACCATGCCCGCCAGCACGGCGTCTCGAAATATGGCATTTCGCGCACCTTCCGCGTCATTCTCGACCTGCTGTCGGTCCTGTTCTTCATGCGCTACAAGGCGCGGCCGGGCCATTTCTTCGGCTCGATCGGGCTTGCCGTCGGCGCACTCAGCGCGCTGATCTTCCTCTGGCTGTTCATCCAGAAATTCGCCTTCGGCGAAGACATCGGCACGCGTCCGCTCCTGACGGTCGGCGTCGTCGGCGTCCTGTCGTCGGTGCAGTTCATCACCACCGGCATTCTGGCCGAACTCATCACCCGCACGTCCTTCGGCAGCATCGAGAAGCCGAACTACATCGTCAGGGCGGTGTTCAAGAAGGATGGCAATGCGTAAGCCGCGTCCATTCCGGACAACGGAGACGCAACGATCGAACGAGGCGTTGTCCGCATGACCGCTCGCCCCGCGCCGCCGCCGGCCGCACGGGCCTTCGCGCTGCTGTTCCTCTATTTCGTCCTGTCGGCGATCATCCGCCTGTCGCTGCCGCATTCGCTGCGGCTCGACGAGGCCGAGCAGATCTACATGTCGCAGTGGCTGTCCTGGGGCTACGGCGCACAGCCGCCGCTCTACAACTGGCTGCAGCAGGCCGTCTTCGCCATCACCGGCCCGTCAATTGTCGGCATCGTTATTCTCAAGAATGCCCTGCTGTTTGCCTGCTTCATCTTCTACTGGCTCGCCGCCTCGACCGTGATCCGCGATCCGGCGCTGCGGCTCGCCACGATTGCCGGGCTTGTGACGCTGCCGCAGGTGTCACTTGTGGCGCAGCAGGATCTCACCCATACGATCGTGCTTCTCGCGGTCACAGCAGCCTTCCTGTACGCCTTTTTCCGCACGCTAACGGCGCCAAGCCTTGCGTCCTACCTGCTGGCCGGTTTGACCGTCGGGCTGGGTGTTTTGTCGAAGTACAATTTCGCGCTGCTGCCGGTCGTCGCCATCCTGGCGCTCCTGCCCGATCCGGCACTGCGCAAGCGGGTGTTCGACTGGCGGCTTGTTGCGGCGCTACTGCTCGCCGGGCTGATCGTGCTGCCGCATGCGCTGTGGTTCCTGGACCATGCCGGGCTCGCGACCCAGGGCACGCTCGGCAAGATGCAGGGGTCGGCGACGGGCGGCCACATGCTGCGGTTCTTCAAGGGCATCGGCGCGCTGATCATGGGCATTCTCGCCTTCTCGGCGCTGACGCTGGTGGTCTTCGCGGCGATCTTCAAGAAGCCCTTCCTCGACAGCCTGAAGAGCGGCAACGCGATCACCCGAGTGATCGAGCGCATGTTCGTCTTGACGGCCGTGGCACTGGTCCTGATCGTGCTCGTCACCGGCACGACGAAGATGAACGAGCGCTGGCTCGATCCGTTCCTGCTGGTGCTGCCTCTTTATCTTGCCGCCAAGATGGAAGCCGCCGGCATGGATATCGCCGCTGGGCTGAAGCGCCTGTCGACGACGGCTGCGGTGATCCTGATCGGCGTCGCCGCCTTCACTATCATCGAGGTGACCGTGCTGCCCGTCGCCGGGCTCTACAAGCGGATCAACATTCCCTACGGCCCGTTCCTGCAGAGCCTGAAGATGGAAAGCGCAGAGAAGCCGGCGATGATCGTCACGCAAAGCTGGCTCGAGGCCGGCAATCTACGGCAGGCCTTCCCGAGCGTGCCAGTGCTCGCCGGATCCGGCGACGAACTGCAGCCGGCAACGACGATCGACAGCCGGCACCCGCTTCTCTTGGTCTGGACCGACAACAAGCACACCGGCGAAATTCCGGGAGGTATCCTGAATTCTGCCAAGACGCTGGCAGGTGCTGAAGCGAGCGACATCGAGCCACGATCCATGACCCTGCCCTATCACTTCGGCTGGGACGGCGAGACCTACACGTTCGGCTATGCCTGGCTGCCATCCCCCGGCACCGACGGAACGGCGAAGCCATGACGGAGTGGCTGAAAGCACGCCCGGAACGCGTCTTCCTGATCGTCGCCGCCTATTTCGCGCTCAACGTCATCGTGCGCATGGCCATGCCGCACGCGCTCGAGTCGGATGAGGCCGAGCAGGTCTTCTTCGCGCAGTGGTGGGCGCTCGGCTACGGCCCGCAGCCGCCCTTCTACAACTGGCTGCAGCATGCCGTGTTCGATCTCTTCGGCGTATCGATGCTGGCGCTGTCGGCAACCAAATGCGTGCTCCTGTTCCTGATCTACCTGTTCTACGGGCTGACCGCGCGCATGCTGCTCAAGGACCGGAGCTGGCTGCCGATCGTTGTCCTGTCGCTGCTGACGATCCCGCAGATCAGCTTCGAGGCGCAGCGCGACCTCTCTCATACGGTGGCGGTGACCTTTGCCGCCTCCTTCTTCCTGTTTGCCACCGTCCTCACGCTGAAGCGGCCGAGCCTTTCGAGCTATGTCCTGCTTGGGCTCACAAGCGGGCTCGGGCTGCTCGCCAAATATAACTTCGCCCTGCTGCCGGCGGCCGTCTTCGTCGCCGTGCTGGCGGACAGGGATTTGCGCGCTCGCCTCTTCGACTGGCGCATCCTCGTTTCGGCGGCGATCGCCATCCTTCTCTTCCTGCCGCATGGCGTCTGGCTTGCCGAAAACCTGCAGGCCGCCAGCGCCAACACGATCGGCAAGCTGACCTCCGGAGACGCTCACTCGAACATCGTGACGGGCTGGCTGGAAGGCATCGGGTCGTTGGCCGTTGCGCTGATCGGCTTTGCCGGTGTCACGCTCCTCGTCTACGCGGCAATCTTCCGGAAGGCACTGTTTGCCTCCTTTTCGGCTGGAACCCCGTGGACGCGCTTCTTCGAGCGGGTGATGCTGGCGATCCTCGTCTTCATCGTCATCATGATCCTCGCCGGCGCCGACAACATCAAGGACCGCTGGCTGACGCCGCTTCTCTTCCTGCTGCCGCTCTATTTCTGCCTGAAAATGGAAGCCTCGGGACTGGCCGGCTCGGCACTGCTGAAGCCATTCTGGCGGACGGCTGCCGTGATCATGACCGTCATTCCGGCAGCCCTGTTCCTGCGCATGCCGCTCGCCCATTTCACCGGCGACTACCAGCGGCCGAGCACGAATTATACCGGCGCGTTCGACACCATGACGGTGGACAGGACGCCCGGCCTTGTGGTCACCGACCGCAAGCTCTACGCCGGCAGCCTGCGGCTCAAGCATCCCGACATCCCCTTCGCGACCTCGGAATTCTCGCTGTTCGAGACGCCCCATCACGCCGATGCCGACCATCCGATCCTGCTCTTCTGGATCAAGAAGAGCAGCGATGTCGGCATGCCGGCCAGTCTTCTGGGCTGGCTCGACAAGGCGGGATTGCCGCAGCCGACGGATCAGGAGATGAAGCAGGTCGCTATCCCCTATCATTATGCACGCGGCAACGACGCTGAACTCTTCGGCTACGCCTGGATCATCCCGCCGCCATCCGGCAGCAACTAACCCCTCATCTTCGCCCAGACGGCATCGAGGCCTTCGCGCAGGACGGCGACCATGCGGTCGACTTCGCCTTCGGTGATGACCAGCGGCGGCGAGGCGAGCATGCGGTCGCCGGTGGCGCGCAGGATGAGCCCACGCTCCAGGCATTCGTTGCGCACCATCGTGCCGATCTCGTCCGGTTTTTCGAAGCGCTGGCGGGTCTTCTTGTCCTTTGCCAGCTGGACCGCGCCCATCAGGCCGACGGAGACGACTTCGCCGACCATGTCGTGGTCCTCGAGGCTTTTCCAGGCGCGGGCGAAATAGGGGCCGATATCGTCATGGACCCGCTCGACCAGCTTTTCCTCCTCGATGATGCGGAGGTTTTCGAGCGCCGCCGCGGCGCAGACCGGATGGCCGGAATAGGTGAAGCCGTGGTTGAAGTCGCCGACCTCATTGAGGAACACGTCGGCGACGCGGTCAGAGATCAGCACGCCGCCAATCGGCAGGTAGCCCGACGACAAGCCCTTGGCGACCGGCGCCAGGTCCGGTTCGACGCCGAAATGCTGGTGGCCGAACCAGTGGCCGAGACGGCCGAAACCGCAGATCACCTCGTCGCAGACGAGCAGGATGTTGCGCTCGCGGCAGATGCGGGCGATCTCCGGCCAGTAGGTCGATGGCGGCACGATGACGCCGCCGGCACCCTGGATCGGCTCGGCGACGAAGGCGGCGACATTGTCCTCACCAAGTTCATCGATCTTGGCCTCCAGCTCCCGGGCGCGGGCGAGGCCGAATTCCTCCGGGCTCATGTCACCACCCTCGGCATACCAGTAGGGCTGGCCGATATGGTGGACGCCGGCGATCGGCAGGTCGCCCTGCTCGTGCATCCATTTCATGCCGCCGAGCGACGCACCGGCGACCGTCGAGCCGTGATAGCCGTTGACGCGCGCGATCACCGCCTTCTTGGTCGGCTTGCCGATCGCCGCCCAGTAGACGCGGGCCATGCGGAACCAGGTGTCGTTCGCCTCGGAGCCGGAGCCGGTGAAGAAGACGTGATTGATCTTTTCGCCGGCATGGGCGGAGATCTTCTCGGCCAAGAGCGTAGCCGGCGGCGTCGTGGTCCCGAAGAAGGTGTTGTAGTAGGGCAGTTCGTTCATCTGCCGCATCACCGCCTCGGTGATTTCCTTGCGCCCGTAGCCGACATTGACGCACCAGAGGCCGGCAAAGCCGTCGAGGTAGCGCTTGCCGGCATTGTCGAAGATATGGCAGCCCTCTCCCCGCTCGATGATGCGGCTGCCCGAGGCATTCAGCTTCTTCATGTCCGAGAAGGGATGAAAATGGTGGGCGGCGTCGATTGCGGCAAGATTGGAAAGTGCTGGCATGATGCTCACTGACTGTTGGGCTGGAATGCGCCCGCAGATTGGCCACAGAAATCCGGTTTGGCAAGCCGCGATCCGATCGCCGATTGCGCGCATAACGCGCCCGGACTAATCTGATCGTCATGCAGGAAGACACACCACGGATCGCCAGGAATATCGGCGCCGGCCTCAAGCGCTGGCGGCTGGTCAATCGCGTCAAGCAGTCGGCGCTCGCCGCCGATTTCGGCGTGGCGCAGACCACCGTTTCGCGCTGGGAATCCGGCCTTTTGGTGCCGACCGGCGAGGACGCGCTCCGCATCGAACGCCTCCTCTCCGCCAGGCCGAACTCGGCGGCAGATGCGGCGCTGATGGCGCTCGTCACCCATGCCGCCGTGCCGATGCATCTCGTCTGCGACCTGACGCACCGGCTGCTCGCCGCCTCGCAGGGCAGGACAGCGGAGTGGCGGCTCGGCATGGAGGATTTGCAGGGAAAATCGCTCTGGCGCTACGCCACGCCCGGCATCCGCCGCGGCGAGGCGCTTCTGGAACGGCAGGGCTGGTTCGAGACGGTCTCGCCGGAAATCACCGTGATCAGCGAAGCCGCCAACCGGCCGGAGGTGGCGATCCGGGCCGGAGAGATCCGCTGGACCCGCATGCCACTCTCGGACGGCACGTTTGCCCGGCTCGTCACCGATGGTGTGCGCAGCGCCCACGCATAACTTATGCGACCGCCGGCCTTTCTCTCCGGTCCCGGCTGCGCATGATGCAAGGCGTCAAATCAATGCGCCTGGAATCATGCCATGACCGATGCCGCCAACCCTCCGCCGATCGCCGAAGACCGCCTTGCCGGCATCATCACCTTCCTGCAGGCCGCCGAGAAACTGAAGGACACGCTGCGCAGCGGCTGCACCTCCGGTGGCAGGCCGGAAAGCACGGCGGAGCACAGCTGGCGGCTCTGCCTGATGGTGCTGATGTTCGAGAAGGAGCTGGCCGGCTGCGACATGCTGAAACTCGTCAAGCTCTGCATCGTCCACGATCTCGGCGAGGCGATTTCCGGCGACGTGCCGGCAACGGACCAGTCGCCGGACGACGGCAAGGCGGAACGCGAGCGGGCGGACATGGAAACGCTTGCCGCGTCTCTGCCCGACGACCTGCGTCGGGATATCATGGCGCTGTGGGACGAATATGATGGAGCGGCGACGCCGGAGGCGATCCTTGCCAAGGGTTTCGACAAGCTGGAGACGATGCTGCAGCATGCCATCGGCCAGAACAGGGCCGATTTCGATTATGCTTTCAATCTCGGCTACGGCGTGACGCAGACTGAAAGGCACCCGCTCACGAGGCAGATCCGCGTCCTTGTCGATGCAGCGACACGGGATCGCATGGCCCGTTGAATGGAAGAAGGGGCCGACGACGGTCCGCCCCCTCGACGGCGGCTCAAAATCCTCCGTTGCCCCATTCGGGACGCATGAGCCGGCCATTGCCGTCGCTGTCGGCCGCATCGAAACGTGCCGCCGCGGCATCGGTGAATTCCGCAAGGCTCACCAGCTCGTCGCCATCGGCATCCATCGGCTGGAAGCGGGCTTCCTTGTCGGCTTGCCGCGCCGCCTGCATGGCGCCGTTATTGCCCTGCTGCTGGCCCATGCGCACCGACATGTATTCCTCAAGCGTCAGTTTTCCGTCACTGTCGGCGTCCATCGCGTAGAAGACGCTTTCGGCGCTGTCGAGGAGTTCCTGGCGGCTCAATTGGCCGTCGCCATTGGCGTCCATGTCGGCAAAGCGGCCCATCTGGCCCCTGCCCTGCTGGGCGAACGCCAGCGAAGAGGTGAGCGTCATGGCAAGGGCGAGCGCCGCCACGGTCGTGTTCCTGAGTTTCATGTCGAGTTCCTTTCCGGTTTCGAAGTCTGGTTCGGTTCCCGCCAACCAGCCACTCCGCAAAGGTATCCAACAATACACATACAAACTTTGATATGTATCAATCTCCGATGCAGCGACGCTATTCCGCCGCCTCGAAATATTTGAGCGCCGCCTTCTGCAGCTCGGTCTTCGGCTGGGGTTCCTTCAACTCCTGACGTCCGTCATTGCAGAAGACATGCGCCTCGCCCCAAGCGGCCAGTGCCCGGACGACCGGTTCCAGCGAGCGGCCGAGCGGCGTCAGGTCATAATCGACATGCGGCGGCACCACCGGATGAACGGTGCGCGAGACGAGGCCGGCATCCTCCAGTTCGCGCAGCTGCTTCGTCAGCATGCGCTGGGTGATGCCCGGCATCTTGCGGCGAAGCGCGTTGAAGCGCTGGGTGCCGCCCATGAGGTGGAACAGGATGACGCCTTTCCACTTGCCATCGAGGAAGCACAGCGTCGCCTCGACGAAGCAGCCGGGAAAATTCTTGGTCAGTTTCGCGCGCGGCCTCGACATTTTACAGTATCCTTTTGGGTACTACGTACATAAATTGTGCATTCTTGCGTAAACTGATCCTAGCACTTTAATGGGGCCTGTCCAATCAACCAAGGAGTTTCGCCATGCGCGCCGTCGCCTATTCCGCCCCGCTTCCGATCACCGATGAACAGTCCCTCGTCGACATCGACATGCCCGTTCCCGAGCCGACCGGCCGTGACCTGCTGGTCGAGATCAAGGCCGTTTCGGTCAATCCGGTCGACGTCAAGATCCGCGGCCATCGCCCGCCCCGCAACGGTCCGCAGACGGTGCTCGGCTATGATGCGTCCGGCATCGTCAAGGCCACCGGTCCGGACGCCACGCTCTTCAAGCCGGGCGACGCGGTCTATTACGCCGGCGCGATCAACCGCCAGGGCACCAACAGCGAGTTCCACCTTGTCGACGAACGGATCGTCGGGCGCAAGCCGAAGAGCCTCGATTTCCCCGCTGCCGCCGCCCTGCCGCTGACCGCCATCACCGCCTATGAGGCGCTGTTCGACCGGCTGAAGGTGCAGGATCCGGTGCCCGGCGAGCACCGCTCCATCCTCATCGTCGGCGGCGCCGGCGGTGTCGGGTCGATCGCCATCCAGATCGCCCGCGCGCTGACGGATCTCACCGTCATCGCCACCGCGTCCCGACCGGAGACCAAGGACTGGGTCAAGCAACTCGGCGCCCATCACGTGATCGACCACAGCGAGGCGATGGCGCCGCAGGTCGAGGCGCTCGGCATTCCGGCGCCGGGCTTTGCCTTCATTACCAATGACAGCGGCCGGCATGGCGGCGACGTCGCCGCCCTGATCGCCCCGCAGGGACGTGTGGCGCTGATCGACGACCCGGCAAGCTTCGACATCATGCCGTTCAAGATGAAGGCGGTCTCAATCCACTGGGAAATGATGTTCGCCCGCCCGGTCTTCCAGACCGGCGACATCGAGGCGCAGCACAGGCTGCTGGACCAGGTCGCCGACCTCGTTGATGCCGGCGCCATCCGTTCGACGCTGACCGATGTGCTGGGCCCGATCAATGCGGCGACGCTGAAGAAGGCGCACGCCCTGATCGAGACCAACAAGACCAGGGGCAAGCTGGTGCTCGCCGGCTTCTGACGTCGACCGAACCCACAAGGCTTCCCCTCTCCCCGCCTGCGGGGAGAGGGCCAGGGTGAGGGGCAAAGGCGGCCCCAATCCCGTCCACGCACCGACGATGAACGTACCAAGCCCCTGCAAACGCGGGGTTCACTCGCCTCCCACTGCCCCTCATCCGCCCTGCCGGGCACCTTCTCCCCGCTCGCGGGGAGAAGGGACGATCCGGAGCGCTAATGCCTGCCCCAATTGGACATCATGACGCAGGTTTGACCCGATTGACATTGGGCAATTTCAGACCGATTTATTCGCCACGCCCGCAATTTACCTCTGCCGGGCGGATATCAACGGAGCCATCATCCCAGATGCCAAGCGACAGTAGTAGTCGATTGTCCAAGTCCCCCCGCGGCCATCACTGACTGACGCCTCCGTCGGTTCGCCTGATCGGCCGTCATTGGCTGATCGACGGAAAGGCGAACCCCATGAACATCAACAGCATCCCCCGCAGGGCCGCAAATGCTGCCCGCTTTCTAGGCACCATCACCCCGGTCACCGTCGCCGAATATGTCGAACGGCTGAACACGACCGGCGCCAATGAAGCCGCAACCGTTCTTCTGAGCCTACCCGAACGCAAGGCCGTGCGCATCCTGTCCATGCCGGAGCTGGAAAACGCCGCCGCCATTCTGGCTGCGCTGCCGAGTGCACGCTCGTCACATCTCCTGAAGCTGGTCGCCAACGACCGGGTGACGGACATCTTCCAGTCGGCGGATTTTGCGACCCGCGCCACGCTGTTTGCCCGGCTTGACCCGGAAACCGCCCGTGCCGTCACGCATTTGCTCGACTATCCGCCGCGCACTGCCGGCGCGATGATGACGACGGAGTTCCTCAGCGTGCCGTCAAACTGGACGGCCGCCGAGACGCTTGCCCATGTCCGCGAGGTCGGCCATTCCCGCGAGACTGTCTATGCGATCTACGTGCTTGACGACGCCGACCGGCATCTCGCCGGCGTGGTGACGCTGCGCCGGCTGATCGCCGCCGAGCCGGACGATCCCATCCTGTCGCTGTCGCAGCGCGGCGCGATGGTCTGCGCCAGCCCGCTGATGCCGCAGGAAGACGTCGCCCGCCTCATCCGCAAGCACGACCTGCTGGCGCTGCCCGTCACCGACGCCTCCGACCGGGTGCTCGGCATCGTCACCGTCGACGACGTCATCGACACAATGATCGCCGACACGACGGAAGACGCACAGAAGTTCGGCGGCATGGAAGCGCTCGGCAAGCCCTACATGCAGATCGGCCTCCTCGACATGATCCGCAAACGGGCCGGCTGGCTCTCTGCCCTGTTCCTCGGCGAAATGCTGACGGCGAGCGCCATGCAGCATTTCGAGGGCGAACTGGAAAAGGCCGTCGTGCTGACCCTGTTCATTCCGCTGATCATGAGCTCGGGCGGCAATTCCGGCTCGCAGGCGACCTCGCTCATCATCCGCGCACTAGCGCTCGGCGAGCTGAAGCTTGGCGACTGGTGGCGGGTGGCGCTGCGCGAACTGCCGGCCGGCCTGTCGCTCGGCGCGATCCTCGGTCTCGTCGGTCTCGCCCGCATCACGCTCTGGCAGCAGATCGGCCTCTACGATTACGGCCCGCACTGGCTGCTGGTCGGACTGACCGTGTTCTCGGCCCTTGTCGGCATCGTCACCTTCGGCTCGATGGCGGGCTCCATGCTGCCCTTCCTCCTGCAGCGGCTGAAGCTCGATCCGGCCAGCGCCTCGGCACCGTTCGTCGCGACGCTGGTCGACGTCTCCGGCCTCGTCATCTACTTCAGCGTCGCCGTCGTCATCCTCAGCGGCACGCTCCTCTAGGCCCTGCCCGCTTTCGGCAGCTTCAGCGGTCCGCCGGTCTTGATCGTGCGGATCGCGAAGTTGGAGCGGATGTCGACAACGGCAGGCAGGGTCAGGAGGCGCTCCGTCAGCAGTGCGTCGTAGGCGGCGAGGTTTTCGACTACGACCTCGGCCAGGAAATCGGTCTCGCCGGAGATCATGAAGCAGGACACCACCTCGGGTATGGCGAGCAGGCTGTCCTGGAAGGCCGCCGCGTTCTCGAAATTGTGCCGCTCCACCTTGAAGCCCACGAAGACCGTGAGCTCGAGGCCGATCGCGGTGCGGTCGATATCCGCCCGGTAGCCGCGCAGGATGCCAGCCGCCTCGAGATTGCGGATGCGACGCAGACAGGGCGATGGCGAGAGGTTGACCTTCTCGGCGATCTCCACGTTGGTGGCCCGCGCATCCCGCTGCAACGCCTCAAGGATGGCGATATCGAATCTGTCCAGATTTGGCATATTCTTCACAACGGATGCCCTTATCTTTGCAATTGTGCCAATTGATAGCGCCTTCGCGGCACAGATAGCAAGGACAGGCTGCAGCCACTCACCTTATTCTCCTCTCCCGGAACGTCCCCCCACCCCTCCTGGAGTTGATGACATGGCGATGCTGAATGCCGAGCGCGAAACGACTGCCCCTGCCCTGATTGGCGCCGGCGGTGCGCTGATCACCGTCATGGTCTGGACCGCCTGGCTGCTGGCTACGCGCTACAGTGCGACGACCTCGCTCGGCGCGATCGATCTCAGCCTGCTGCGATATGGCATCCCCGCCCTCGTGCTGACTCCCGTCTGGCTGAGGACCGGCCTTCTGCCGAAAGGCAAGCCGAAGCTGCCGCTTCTCCTGATGGTGATCGGCTCCGGCGCGCCATTCTTCCAGATCGCCGCCTACGGCCTGCATGCGACACCGGCATCGGCCGCCGGCGTGCTGCTGCCCGGCGCCATGCCGCTTGCGACCGCCCTGATCGGCATGGCCGTGCTCGGGGAACGGCCGGACGCGACGCGCAAGCTCGGCATGTTCGCCATATTCCTGGGCGGGCTGATCCTGCTTCTGGCGGGTGCCGCGACCGGAACGCTCGGCTGGCGGAGCTATGTCGTCCTGCCGATCGCCGCCACCTGCTGGGCGATCTACTCCCACGCCTTCCGCCATTCGGGCCTGAGCGCCACAGAAGGCGGCGCGCTGATCTGCGTCTGGTCGACAATCATCAACCTCGTGCTGGCGGCCCTGTTCGGCACGCATCTCTTCACCGCCTCGATCGCCGAGATCACGCCGCAGATCATCAGCCAGGGCATCCTTTCCGGGCTTGTCGCCACGCTTGCCTACGGCACGGCGATCCGGATACTCGGCAGCACGCGGGCGGCGGCCTTCACGGCCCTGACGCCGGTGTCGGCGGCCATTGGCGGCGCGCTGATCCTCGGGGAAGATTTGGGCATCGCAGGCATTGCCGCGACGATCGTCACCGGCCTCGGCGTCATGCTTTCGACCGGTATCCTCTCACGCCGCTGAGCCATGTGCGAGGGCCGCTTCAGGCGCCGCCCATCAGAAACCAGATCAGGATGGAGAGCGTGAAGAACGAGGCACAGGTGGACAGAAACAGGGCCGGCGCGGCGACATGCTGGAAGCCATAGCGGGCGGCGAGGATCGGATAGATCGACATCGGCGGCAGCGCAGCATAGATGATCGCCGCCGTCGCCAGCTCACCATTAGCAATCCCGAAGCCGAGCCCGGCAAACAGGGCGACCATGGCGAAGACCGCCAGTGGGTGGATGACGAGCTTGCCGACCGTGACCATGAACACGTCGAAATTGAAGGTATTGAGGGAGAGGCCGGCAAGGGTTCCGCCGATGACGACCAGTGACACGGCGGCGCTGGACGAGGCGAGCAGGTCAATCGGGCCAGAGATCAGCCGCGGCAGCGGAATGCCGGCAATGGAGATGGCGAGGCCAACGAAGATCGCGACGATCATCGGATTGCCGAGAAGCCTGCCGGCGATCTTGCGGGCAAGCGGCAGGCCGCCGATCTCGGCATTGGTCGCGCGTTCGGCGAGAAGCAGCGTCAGCGGCAGGATCAGGATGTTCTCGACCATCATGTTCAAGGCCAGCGCCCGGTCGGCGACCTCCGGCAGCAGCACCAGAACGATGGGATAGCCGACGAAACCGCTGTTGGATGAACTGGTGCCGACGGCGCGGAAGGTCGCCTGTCCGGCCGAGCGCTTCAACAGGTAGCGGCTTGCCAGGTAGAAGAAGGTGAAGCTGATCAGCGAACCGGCGGCGTAGGCGACGAGATAACCGCCGTCGACGATTTCGGAGAAATCCCGAAGCGCGAATGCCCGCAGCAGCAGCGCCGGCAGGGCGAAGTTGACGGCATATTTGATCAGGACGCCGAGGTCGCGCTCGGAAAAGAGCGAGATCTTGACGGCGAAGAAGCCGAGCGCGATCAGGACGAAGACCACACCGGTCACATTGACGACATCGAGCATTGAAGGTCCGGGCGTGCGAGGATGACCCGAACTGCAAGCAAAATCCCATGGATTGCAAGGGCGATCCGCCGCGAAACCGTCGCCTCTATCCCGCTTCTCATAAAAAAGCAGCCGCCGCCGGAAGCCTCCGGCAGCGACTGCTCATGATCCGCCTCTGGCGATCACATCTCGATCTTCGCCGAGGACAGGCAGGTGACCGACACCGGATAGCTCAGCGACTTGCGTTCGCTTTCCGTGTTCGCGAGGCTCCATTTGTCATTCTTGGCCTTGCCGGTCCTTGCGGCGACGGCCTGGAACTGGAAGAAGACATGCGCCTGCACGCTCCAGTTCTTCGCCAGCACATCCGACTTCTTCATGCCGCCGGCGACCTTCTGCTGCAGGAATGCATTGCAGATGGCGACCGGATCCTTGCCCTGCCAGCCGAGCTTGACGACAGGTATCGAGACCGAATGGTCACGGCTGAAGGTCTTGGCCTCACCGCCACCGATATCGCGGCCCGTAAAACTCTGCTGCCAGAGATTGCCGGGGCTTTCGAAGAACTCGACGCCATTGAACGTGCCGAGCGCGCCCGCGACGATGCGCTTGCCGGTCTTCGCCTTGGCGTAAAGGTGCAATGAGAACTTGTGCGAGGTGGGCTTCAGCGCCTTGTAACCGCTGTCCCCGGCGGTCACTTCAATCGGGATCACGTCGATCCCGGCCCTGGTAACGTCGACCTTGTCGATCCAGTCAGCCGCTGATGCCGACGATGCGAAAACCCCACTGGCCAGTGCGAATGAGGCAGCTGCGATAATAATGCTGCGTGTCATGATGTTCCCTCTCCGGTTCGTCTTGTTGACGAGGAAGGTGATATCGACGCCTGCCTGAACTGCGAGTGAATGTGGCGTTCATCCCCGGACTATACTTCGATCGATCAAGAACATCCCGCAGTCGACATAAATAAAGGCCGGAGCGAAGCCGCTCCGGCCTTTCATAAAGCCTAGGGAAACGATGTCAGATGCCGTCGATGACCTTGACCCAGCCGTGCGGGTCGTTGGTCTGGCCCTTCTGGATGCCGACCAGCTGGGTGCGGAGCTTCTCGGTCAGCGGGCCGGTCTCGCCGCCGCTGATCTTGAACTCCCCGCCGTCGAACTTGACCGTGCCGATGGCGGCGACGACCGCAGCGGTGCCGCAGGCGAAGGCTTCCTTGAGCTTGCCGCTCTTGGCGTCCGCCTGCCATTCCTCGAAGGTGTAGGGACGCTCGACGACGGTGGCGCCGGCGTCGCGGGCAAGCTGGATGATCGAGGCGCGGGTGATGCCGGGCAGGATGGAACCGCCGAGCGGCGGGGTGACGACGGAGCCGTCATCCATGACGAAGAAGACGTTCATGCCGCCCAGCTCTTCGATGTAGCGCTTTTCCGCGGCATCGAGGAAGACGACCTGATCGCAGCCATTCTTGTAGGCTTCGGCCTGGGCAAGCAGGCTGGCCGCATAGTTGCCGCCGCACTTGGCTGCGCCCGTGCCGCCCGGAGCGGCGCGGCTGTAATGTTCCGATACCCAGATCGAAACCGGCTTGGCGCCGCCCTTGAAGTAGGGGCCGACCGGCGAGGCGATGACGCAGAAGATGTAGTCGCGGGCCGGACGAACGCCGAGGAAGGCCTCGTTGGCGAACATGAATGGGCGCAGATAGAGACTGCCACCCTCGCCCGCCGGGATCCAGTCGCCGTCCTGGCGCACAAGCTTGTCGACCGCCTCGAGGAAGAGTGCCTCGGGCAGCTCCGGCATCGCCATGCGACGGGCGGATTCGTTGAAGCGGCGGGCGTTCTGCTCGGGACGGAACAGCACCGCGCGGCCGTCGCCGGTGCGGTAGGCCTTCATGCCCTCGAAGATTTCCTGGGCGTAATGCAGGACGGCGCTGGCCGGATCGATCGGGAACGGCGCGCGGGCGGTCACTTCGGCCGAATGCCAGCCCTTGCCCTCGGTCCAGCGGATGACCGCCATGTGGTCGGTGAAGACCGTGCCGAAGCCAAGATTTTCAAACAGCTTGGCCCGTTCCGCCGCCGGCATGGGGTTCGCATTCGGCTTGATGGAGAATGTCAGGGACGCGGTATCGGCAGGCATCGCAGGCAAACCTTTCGTTTCCTCTCGGTCGGTCAGCCTTGCTGACCTTTAAATTCGGGTACTCGCATATCCCTCGGGCCGCGCGTCTGCAAGTCTCTTTTGAAGGAACATCCAAGTGCGCTCAAGGATAGACGTTACCGGCAAATTTGCCTCACGGCGATCGAGGTGTCACCATAACCGGTGCAGGGGGGAGAAAACATGAAAACAGCATTTGCCGCAATGACGGTCCTGGGCATGGTCATCGCCAATGCCGCATTCGCCCATGGCGGCGGCTGCCGCAAGAGCTCACCGGCCGGGCAGTGCTGCCACATGGACAACAAGGCGGGCCAGGTTCACTGCCACTGAACGAACGGGCGGGACGGCTGCACCATCCCGCCACATCCGAAATCACATATTCGGATAGACGGGGCCTTCGCCGCCTTGCGGCGGGACCCAGGTGATGTTCTGGTTCGGGTCCTTGATGTCGCAGGTCTTGCAGTGGACGCAGTTCTGGGCGTTGATGACGAAGGTTTCCTCGCCGTCCTTTTCCACCCATTCGTAGACGCCCGCCGGACAGTAGCGGTTCGACGGGCCGGCATAGACGCCGAGTTCCGACGCCTTCTGCAACGCCATGTCCTTGACCTTCAGGTGCACCGGCTGGTCTTCCTCGTGATTGGTGTTCGACAGGAACACCGAGGACAGGCGGTCGAAGGTCAGGACGCCATCCGGCTTCGGATAGTCGATCGGCTGGAAGTTGGCGGCCGGCTGCAGCGACTGGGCATCGGTCTTGCCGTGCTTCAGCGTGCCGAAGAAGGAGAAGCCGAACAGCGTGTTGGTCCACATGTCGAGACCGCCGAGCGCGACGCCGATCGCCGTGCCGAACTTCGACCAGAGCGGCTTGACGTTGCGGACCAGCTTCAGGTCCTTGCCGATCAGGCTCGAACGCCAGGCGTTCTCGATCTCGACCGGTTCGTCATTGGCGCGGCCGGCGGCGATCGCGTCCACCAGCTTCTCCGCCGCCATCATGCCGGAGATGACGGCATTGTGGCTGCCCTTGATGCGCGGCACGTTGACGAAGCCCGCCGAACAGCCGATCAGCGCGCCGCCCGGGAAGGACAGGCGCGGCACCGACTGGTAGCCGCCTTCGGTGATGGCGCGGGCGCCGTAGGAGATGCGCTTGCCGCCCGCAAACGTCCCGGCGATCGCCGGATGCGTCTTGAAGCGCTGGAATTCCTCGAAGGGGTAGAGATAGGGGTTCTTGTAATTGAGGTGCACCACGAAGCCGACGGCCACCAGATTGTCTTCCAGGTGATAGAGGAAGGAGCCGCCACCGGTCTTCATGCCGAGCGGCCAGCCGAAGGAATGCTGCACGAGGCCCGGCTTGTGGTTCTCCGGCTTGACCTCCCAGAGTTCCTTGAGGCCGATGCCGAACTTCGGCACGTCCGAATCCCTGTCGAGCTCAAACTTGGCAATCAGCTGCTTGGCGAGCGAGCCGCGCACGCCTTCGCCGATCAGCACGTATTTGCCGTGCAGCTCCATGCCGCGGGTGAAGTTCGGGCCGGGCTCGCCGTTCTTCTCGATGCCCATGTCGCCGGTCGCAACGCCGTAGACGGCGCCGGCCTCGTTATAGAGCACTTCGGTCGCGGCAAAGCCCGGATAGATTTCGACGCCGAGCGCCTCGGCCTTCTCGGCCAGCCAGCGACAGACATTGCCGAGCGAGACGATGAAGTTGCCGTGATTGTTCATCAGCGGCGGCATGAAGGCGTTCGGCAAACGGATGGAACCGGCGGGGCCGAGGAACAGGAAGTGGTCGTCCTTGACCTCGGTCTTGAAGGGATGCCCCTCCTCCTCGCGCCAGCCCGGCAGCAGCGCATCGATGCCGACCGGATCGACGACGGCGCCCGACAGGATATGCGCACCGACCTCCGCGCCCTTTTCCAGAACGACGACGGAAAGCTCCTCGTTCAGCTGCTTCAACCGGATCGCCGCCGACAGGCCGGCAGGACCGGCGCCGACGATCACAACGTCGAATTCCATGCTTTCGCGTTCGGGAAGTTCCATCGCTTCACTCATTCCGTCCACCCCTGGTATGGCATGCCTGTCTTTCTGGGCATTATCCTTTGTCAAAAGCGCACCCCCTTGTCGAGCCGCAGTGCGACAGTGGTGTGCCCTTTTCCGCAAAAGCTACAATAACTTTTACGTAAACGTCAATATATTTGCGGAATGAAGTCGGCGTCATCGGGTCGCGGGTGGTTGCGGCGCGACGGCAGCGATGGTACCTGCCCCGGCATTCGCGGCGCGATTTGCCGGTGCGATTTCCGAAACGACAATTCAAGAAAATGGGAGTGCGACGATGGCGTCCGCGCTGGGTCTCGATTTTGGCACGACGAACACGGTGATAGCGCTTGCCAGTCAGGATGGCGGCGGCACGGCGTCGCTTGCCTTTTCCGACGGGACGCAGACGGCAAACAGCATGCGCACGGCACTGTCCTTCATGAAGGACCGGAAGCTCGGCGTGCATGCGCTCACCGTCGAGGCGGGCCACGCGGCGATCCGCCAATTCATCGACAATCCGGGCGAATGCCGCTTCCTGCAGTCGATCAAGACCTTTGCGGCAAGCGCGCTCTTCCAGGGCACGCTGGTTCACGCGCGGCGGCATGATTTCGAAGACCTGATGGAAATCTTCATCCGCCGTCTCAAACACTATGCCGGCGATGGCTGGCCAACCGATGTCAGCCGCGTGATCGCCGGCCGCCCGGTGCGCTTTGCGGGCGCGCGGCCCGACGAGGCCCTGGCCGTGCAGCGCTACAACGAAGCCCTCGGTCGCCTCGGATTCCCGGAAATTCACTACGTCTACGAGCCGGTCGCCGCGGCCTATTACTTCGCCCGCCGGCTGAAGAGCGATGCGACCGTCCTGGTCGCGGATTTCGGCGGCGGCACGACCGACTATTCGCTGATCCGCTTCGAATTCGTCGCAGGAGAATTGCGCGCGACGCCGATCGGGCAGTCCGGCGTCGGCGTGGCCGGCGACAATTTCGATTTCCGCATCATCGACAATGTCGTTTCGCCGCAGATCGGCAAGGGCAGCCATTTCAAGAGCTTCGGCAAGACGCTGGAAGTGCCGACCAGCTATTACGCGCAGTTCGGCCGCTGGAACCAGCTGTCGGTGTTCAAGGCAAGTCGCGAATTTTCCGAATTGCAGAAACTGGTTTCCTCCAGCCTTGAGCCGGAGAAGCTGGAGCGCTTCATCGACCTGATCGACTACGACGAGGGCTACCCGCTCTATCAGGCGGTGTCGGCGGCCAAGATGGCGCTGTCGCACGAAGAGGAAACGGAATTTTACTTCGCGCCGCTCGGTCCGGACAGCCGCCGCACCATCCGCAGAGGCGACTTCGACGGCTGGATTTCCGACGATCTGGCACGGCTGGAGGAAGGGCTGGACGAAGTGCTGGCAAAGACCGGGACGGCCGAAAGCCAGGTGGACAAGGTGTTCCTCACGGGCGGCACATCCTTCGTGCCCGCCGTGCGGCGGATTTTCACCAACCGCTTCGATGCCGGCAAGATCGAGACCGGCGAGGAACTGCTGTCGATCGCCCACGGCCTGGCGCTGATCGGCGATGTCGCCGATATCGAACGATGGACGGCCTGACGCCCTCCCCCTTCCAATCCATCTTCGATCGCCTATAACCACTTGCACGCGAAAATGATCGTTCAGGGAGAGTGGCGATGGATCTCGGATTGAAGGGTAAGCGGGCGCTGGTTCTGGCCTCGTCGAGCGGCCTTGGCCTCGGCATTGCCCAGGCGCTGGCACGCGAAGGCGCGCATGTGCTGACCTGCGGACGCAACGGCGAAAAACTCGAAGCCAATTGCGATGCGATCAATGCCGAGAAGGCCGGCAAGGCGGACTGGGTCGCCGTCGACCTCAACGATCCCGCGGCCACCGCAAGACTGGTGTCCGCCGTCAAGGACAAGCTCGGCCGCGTCGACATCCTCGTCAACAATACCGGCGGCCCGGTGCCCGGCAGCGCGGAAGAGATGTCGGCGGAAAACCTGCAGACCTATTTCCAGTCGATGGTGGTCAGCATCATCTCGCTGACCTCGGCGCTGCTGCCGTCGATGAAGGAGCATGGCTGGGGGCGCATCCTGACGGTCGCCTCTTCCGGCGTGTTCGAGCCGATCCCCAATCTCGCGCTCTCCAACACGCTGCGCTCGGCACTGGTCGGCTGGAACAAGACGCTGTCTTCGGAAATCGCCAGGCATGGCGTAACGGCCAACCTGCTTCTTCCCGGACGCATCGCCACGGCGCGTCTCGATCAGCTGGACCGCGCCAATGCCGAGCGGTCCGGGCGTCCGTTCGAGGACGTTCGCTCGACATCCCAGGCCGCCATTCCGGCGGGCCGCTACGGGCGTGTCGAGGAGTTCGCGGCAACCGCCGCATTCCTCGTTTCGGAGCCCGCCAGCTATATCACCGGCAGCCTGATCCGATGCGACGGCGGCGCGGCGAAGTCGATCTGACAAGAGAAATCGATCGACTTCAACAAGTGCCCGTCTCTATTGCTTAACCATGCCGGAATGCTGCCGCCGGCATGGTGTAAATCTCAAGAGATTCTTAAAGTACCGGCGTTAGATATAACCCCATAGCATAACCAGTTCTAAATGCGGGGCATGACCATGAAGCAGCCGGTAAGAAGCAATCCGAGACAGGAGATGAGCATGAGCACGCTCGCCCTCCTGGAGCGCTTCCGGCTCGAAGCAAGCCCGGTCAACTTCGAACTCATTCATGACATCGTCTCCGGCAACAATCCGGAGCTGCGTCGCCGCTTTTCCGAACTCGGCAAGAATATCACGCCGGCAGCCGTCGAAGCGCTGGCCCGCGAATTCCTGCCGCACCATTTCGGCGATTCGATCTACGAACAATCCGCCGACACGCTGCGCGACGAACTGAGCACCCTTCAGCAGTTGCTCCATCAGGGTCAGTCCAAACTCAAGGAATACAGCGAGACGCTGAAGACGGCCAACGAACGCTTCGACCGGATCAATCCGGCCGATACTGCCGCCATCCGCAAGGAACTTGCCCGCGTCACCTCGGCGACCGAGGAGCAGAGCGCCTATTCCGCCGGCGTGCTGCGATCCGTCGGCGAGCAGATGCGTTCCGTCGATCAGCTGTCGGACGAAATGTCGGACGTCGCCAAGGCGAAATTCCTGCATCCGATGACCGGCCTCAACAACCGGCGCGCCTACAACAAGCAGCTAGCCGAAATCTACCGTCAGGAGCGCTTCACACAGAGCATCACGCTGATCCTCGGCAGCGTCCGCAATTTCGAATATCTCGACGCCCCGCAACTTCTCAAGCCGAAGACGATGATCCTCGAGAAATTCGGCGCCTTTGTTCTGCAAAGACTGGAGCAGGATGATGAGGGCTACTGGCTGGAACAGCCACAGATGGCCTTCCTCATCACGTCCGGTGAGAAGCAGGGCATCGTGCAGTTCTGCAACACGCTGCGCGACAACCTGACCCGGCAGGTCGAGGCCGTACGACCGCTCCTGCCAAAGGCGCCGCCGCTGCAGATCTCGTTCGGCTGCGCCGACACGTTCGGGGCCGGCACGGCCGCCATGCTGATCCGCAACGCCGAACTGGCACTCGAAAGCGCAAAGTCGGCCGGCCAGCCCGAAACCGTCTTCCATGCCGACATGAATGACGTCGGCGGCGACGGTCGCAACTACGCGCTCTACGGCCGGCAGGGTTTCACGGTCTAGGCTCGATCCGGTTCGCCGGAACAAGCCCGAGGCGTCGCACTTGCCCTCGCATGGGGTTGCGCCCATATTGTCATGAGCTACAGGCTCTTTCGATAAGGCGTCACACATGATCCGCAAGGTCGCAACCGTCATTGCCGTTCTGGCTATCCTCATGGGCATCGTCTGGATGGGTCAGGGCAGCGGATACTTCCCCTATCCTGCCTCCAGCTTCATGATCGACCAGAGCCCGTGGATCACCAACGGCGCGATCCTCGCCGTGGCCGGCATCGTCCTCCTGTGGGTTTCCCGTCGTTACCTGCGCTGAGGGAACCGGTGGCCTTTCAGCCGTGAGGCTGTTGGTCTATGGTATCGACCATGAACACCACCCCCATCGACCTCTATCAGCCCGACGAACTGGCCGCACTCCTGCATTTCTATGCGGAATCGGGCGTTGAATGGTTGCTTGAGGACGAGCCGCAGGATCGTTTCGCGGAGTTCAGGGCGCAGCAGGCCGCAAGGGCGGCGATCCGGGAAAGCCAGGCACCGACCAGGCAGGAACGGCCCGCGCGCAACAGCGTGCAGCGCGCCGAACCCGCGGCGCGGCCGTCATCGCAGCCGGTCGCCATACCCGACGAACAGGCCGTGGCCCAGGCGCGGCTTGCCGCTGAAGGCGCCGGCTCGCTCGAAGCGCTCGAAGAGGCCATCAAAGCGTTTTCCGGCTGCAACCTCAAGAACAGTGCGCGCAACAGCGTCTTTTCTGCTGGGACCACAGCCTGCCGGCTGATGATCGTCGGTTCGGCGCCGAGCGCCGACGACGACCGCGAAGGAGCCCCCTTCAGCGGCCCGGCCGGCGCGCTCCTCGACCGCATGCTCGCGGCGATCCAGCTTTCCCGCGACGACGTTCTTCTGACCTCGTCAATCCCCTGGCGGCCGCCGGGCGACCGCGCGCCCTCCCCTGCCGAGACGGACATCTGCCGACCTTTCATCGAGCGCGCCATCGCGCTGGTGAACCCGCCCGTGCTGCTCATCATGGGCAATCTCGCGGCACGCATGCTGTTTGGCGGCAACCGCCCCATCCATGCGCTGCGCGGCGAATGGCGCGATCTCGACCTTGGCGGCGCCAAGCCCGTGCCCGCAATCGCCACCTTCCATCCGCAGGATCTGATCGCCGCGCCGCTCAGCAAGCGCATGGCATGGCAGGACCTGCAGAAGCTTTCTGAGCGGCTCGCGAAAGCGATGAACTGAGCTTTTCCGGCTCTTCCATCGCTGACGCCCACCTGCCGACCACTCACCGACTGCATTTGGTTAAAGTTTTATGAAACCTGCCATGCGCCGGGTGCATGGCTGTTGCGCGAAATGCTGCATTGCAAAACGAACTTCGCACCGCAATATACGGCCTGTGTCTTGGGAGGAACGAATCGAATTAGGAACCAAGGCAATGTCCAACCGTTTTCGCCCTATCCATTCGGGCTTCGAAACCCTCCGCATCGCGGGCGACCGGCTTCACGCCGCTCGGTCCTATCACCAGTTCGGCGCTGTCGCCAACGAGCAACTGACCGCACGCGGCTACGGCCACATCACTCGACCCGCTGCCATTTTTGCTGATTTCCAGGAACGTTGAGCCAACTGGCCGTTTCTGGAATGCCTGCGGCGAAGGAGAATGACCTTGTTTAAACCCATCAGGGACATGTTGCACAGCTGGAACGAGCTGTCGGCGATCAATCAGGCCGTCAGGGCCTCGCAGGCGTTTGCCGACGAGCTTTCGTCGAAGGCCAAGCGCCGCAGCACCGTCAACGACCCGGCCGCCGCCGTTCCTCTTTGACGTTCTGGTCGGGGATTATTGTCCGGCGGTCGCTTTCTATGACGGGTCCGCCCTACCGTGCGCTACCCATGCTCTTCGCCTGATCGCCGCTCTGCAGCGCTGAATAGATCGTGTTGCGGGCGGCGACGCTGACCGCTGGCTTCGCCTGAGCCCATTCGAACGCCTCTTCCACATAATGGAACTTGACTGCCTGCCAGCGCATGTATTCGTCAACGAATGCCTCGCTGATCCACATCGGCGAACGGTTTGAGGTCCCCTGCCAGCCGATCAGTTCCGCCTTGATCGCATTGCGGAGGATCCGGCGCAGATGAGTCGTCGAGATCATGAAGGCTGCCGACATCTCCTCGATATCCACCGCACCAAGATCGAACCGGCCGTCCGCCGGTTTCAGACCGCCGATCTTCTGAATGAATTCGTCGACCACGAGCCCGCCCGAAACGGTCCACAGGAAATGGCCCACGCGGTCCGTCGGGTGACGCCAGCGCGCGTCGGCAAGGCAGTTGCGCGCCATTCTCGGCTGGGCAATGCAAAAAAGTTCGGGCTTCTCGAACAAGCTGGTCGCCCGTGATCCGCCGTCCATCGAATCGAGCGAGGAGAGATTGGCGCCATACCAGAGAAACAGCAGGTAACTGCTGAAATCCGATGCCGCAAACCGGCGCGGACGCCGACGGCCGTCAGGTGTAACGTCGAGAACATGCTGGTAGGCGACCAGCTCGTCGATGAAGGCCAGCAGCGTGTTGCGGCTGACCACCTTCAACGGCAGCAGCAGATCCTTGATGTCCGTCAGCGTGAAACCGTCATCGGCGCGATCGAGTTCTTCCATGTAGAGGGCATAGGCCGCCTGGATCATCAGCCAGCGCTGGTGCGTCGCCATGGACAGAGTCAGCCGCGGCGAGCTTTCGAACATCGACCGGCAAGTGGATGACCATTGCGCCAGGGCATTCAGGAAGGCGGGGTGCTGCGACAGCTCTTCGACACTCCGGGGCATCAGCGTCTATTCAACTCCAATCCAAAAATGAAATACGCCCGTCGGAACACCAATGGGCATGGGCAAATACCGTTTGAAAAAATCAGCGCGGTCCGAAAATCTCTGTGGCGATAGAGAACTTCTACCGCGGTTTCCCAAAAAAAGCACATGGCCGCAATCCGCAGATGTTACGATCCGCGCGTCTCAGCACCGCCGGGCGGTGTCGCAATCCGGCCCATGGAGTTGGGCGCCACTTGATAGAATTGCATGGATTCCGAACCGGCGGTCTGAAAGCATCGGCAAGCCGGTTGACCTGCGCCCCCGCGCAATGATCCAATCGCACCAATTCGCGCAGACAGCCCCGCCGTAACAAGAAAGCGAACCGGATGCTCAATAGCCTCATTTCCGTTGCCAGCCTGATGGCTTCCACGCTGCTCATGATGACCGGATACGGGCTGATGAACTACCTGGTTCAGATCCGCGCGCTGGCGGAAGGCTGGTCGACGCTTTCGATCTCGATCATCGCCACCGGCTATACATGCGGTTTCGTGGTCGCCGGGCTTGTCGTTCCGAAGCTCGTGCAGCGGGTCGGCCATGTGCGCGTCTTCGGTGCCGTGATCACCCTTTTGACCGTCTCCTGCCTCAGCTGCTCGCTCGTCGTCAACGAATTCGCATGGTTCGCCTTTCGCGGCCTCGCCGGCTTCGCCATCGCCGGCGCCTACATGATCATCGAAAGCTGGCTCAACGAGCGGGTCAACAACGAGAATCGCGGCTCGCTGTTCTCCTTCTACATGGTGACGTCGCTGGTCGGTTCGATTGCCGGCCAGTATTTCGTGCCGCTCGGCGATCCGCTGACCACCGGCCTGTTCATCACCTGCGGCATCATCTTTTCGTTCGCGCTGCTGCCGACCACCTTGTCGAGCGCACAGTCGCCGATGCCGATCAGCCAGGGCAAGTTCGACCTGCCGAAGCTCTTCCGCCGCTCGCCGATCGCCTTCATCGGCTCGCTCTTGTCCGGCGCCCTCTGGGGCACCTGGGGCAGCCTCGGCGGCGTGTTCGCTCAGCGCATCGGCTTCACCACCGCCGAGGGCGCCACACTGCTGGCGGCCTGCCTTGCCGGCGGCGCGATCTTCCAGATCCCGATCGGCCGCCTCTCCGACAAGTTCGACCGCCGTCTGGTGATGATCGGCTGCGGACTGATCGGCGGCCTTGCCTGCGTGGTGATGGGCCTCGTCGGCGCCAACGTCGTCACCTACATCGCCGCCTTCGTCCTCGGCATCGGCCTCTTCCCGATCTACGCGCTCAATGCCGCGCATGCCAACGACCTCGCGGACCCTCAGGAATATGTGACAATCTCCAGCGGCATCATGATCCTCTACGGCCTCGGCACCGTCGGCGGACCCCTTCTCTCCGGCGTCGTGATGAACGCCACAGGGCCGATCGGCATGATCTGGCTGATGATGATCCTGTTCGTCATCTACGCCGCCTATGCCGCCTGGCGGCGCACCCGGCGCGCGGATCTCGAAGGCGTCGTCGACAAGACGGACTTCCAGGCGATGGCCGTTCCGATCAATGCCACCGATCCGGTCAACAGCCCCGGCTCGGCGCTCAGCGAAGAGATCTGATCGCCGTCAGACCCGCTGCGCGCCCGCTTCGCGCGCCGCCCGGCGCTCGAGCCCGAGCTTGTGCTCGCGGTAGATGATGAAGATGCCGGCCGAGACGACGAAAACGGTGCCGATGATGGTGGTCAGCGTCGGCGCTTCGTCGAAGAGGAAGTAGGAGATCGCGATCCCCAGCAGGATCGACGAATAGTCGAACGGGGCGACGGTCGAAACATCGGCCTGGCGATAGCTCTCGGTCAGAAGGATCTGCCCTGCTCCGCCGAGGAAGCCGGACGCGATCAGCAGCGTGGCGTGGTTCCAGGAAAGGTGCGGCCAGCCGAACGGAATGGTCGCCAGCGAAAACACAGCCGCCGTCAGCGAGAAATAGAGAACGATCGTCGCGGTCTTTTCCGAGCCCACCAGCTGGCGCACCTGCATCTGCGCGAGCGCCCCGAGGGTCGCCGACGCCAGCACGGCGAGCACGCCGAGTGCTGCCAGCGAGCCGAAGCCCTCGGACTGGAAAAGGGTGAGCTTCGGCCAGGAGATGATCATCACCCCGACCATGCCGAAGAAGACGGCCGTCCAGCGATAGACCCGCACCGTCTCGTGCAGCAGAAGCGCCGCGAACACCACCGCCAGCAGCGGCATGGCGTAACCGATGGCGATCGCCTCGGGCAGCGGCAGCAGCACCAGCCCGTAGAAGCCGAGCCCCATGGAGACGATGCCGAGGACGCCGCGCTTGAGGTGGCCCGCCGGATTGGCGGTCGCGAACGCGGTTCTCAGCGCGCCGCGATAGGCGAGATAGGAGAAGATCGGCACCATGGCGAAGGCCGAGCGGTAGAAAGTGATCTGACCGGTGGCGGCTGCGTCACCCACCGCCTTGATGCAGGTCTGCATGGCCACGAAGAAGACGACCGACAGCAATTTCAGAAGAATTCCCCGCATGGGATTGAGGAGTTCGGCGCTCATGACTGGACTTCTTGATTGTATTTCGGGGCACCATGCGAAAGGCGGGCGATGGAAGGTGAGTTGTGCTCGTCAAAGGTCCTAAACCTTTGGGCAGGTTTTTCCAGCCCAAAGAAAAGAAAACCTGGCGCCGTTGCCGGATATTTCCCGCATGCGGACTGTCAGGAACTTTTTCATGGCGAATGAATAAAATTTTAGCTTTGGTTCAGACTTTCATGGGAACATCGGCGAGCGAAATAAAGATTCCGAAGGGAAGCTGCCTTCCAAGGAATTCCAAACGGGAACCACTCCAGGATTTCTTATGCGAACAGATACGGGCCAGGTCATTCGTCTGGCAGACTACCAGCCGACAGATTTCGTTCTTGAGCGCGTTGACCTGACGTTCGAACTGGATCCAACCGAGACGAAGGTCGAGGCGCGGCTGATCTTCCATCGCCGCGAAGGCACGGATCCCGCAGCACCGCTGGTGCTCGACGGCGACAGCCTCGCGCTCCAGGGCCTCTTGATCGACCAGATCGAGCTTGACGCCGAACGCTACACCGCGACCCCGGACCGGCTCGAGGTCAGGGGCCTGCCGGCGGCAGAGCCGTTCGAGATCTGCGTCACCACAATCATCAACCCGGAAGCCAACACGCAGCTGATGGGCCTCTACCGGACCAACGGCATCTATTGCACGCAGTGCGAGGCGGAAGGTTTTCGCCGGATCACCTATTTCCCCGATCGGCCCGACGTCCTGGCGCTCTACACGGTCAACATCATCGCCGACAAGCAGGCCAATCCGCTGCTTCTGTCGAACGGCAATTTCCTCGGCGGCGCCGGCTTCGGGCCGGACAAGCATTTCGCCGCCTGGTTCGATCCGCACCCGAAGCCGAGCTACCTGTTTGCGCTGGTCGCCGGCGATCTCGGCGTTGTCGAAGACACGTTCACCACCATGACCGGCCGCGAGGTCGCGCTGAAGATCTATGTCGAGCACGGCAAGGAGCCGCGCGCCGCCTATGCCATGGACGCGCTGAAGCGTTCGATGAAGTGGGATGAGGAGCGCTTCGGTCGCGAATACGATCTCGACATCTTCATGATCGTCGCCGTCTCCGACTTCAACATGGGCGCCATGGAGAACAAGGGGCTCAACGTCTTCAACGACAAGTACATCCTTGCAGATCCGGAAACGGCGACCGATGCCGACTACGCCAATATCGAGGCGATCATCGCGCATGAATATTTCCACAACTGGACCGGCAACCGCATCACCTGCCGCGACTGGTTCCAGCTGTGCCTCAAGGAAGGCCTGACGGTCTATCGCGATCACGAGTTTTCCGCCGACCAGCGCTCGCGCGCCGTCAAGCGCATCGCCGAGGTCCGTCACCTCAGAGCCGAGCAGTTCCCGGAAGATGCCGGGCCGCTTGCCCATCCGGTAAGGCCGACGACCTATCGCGAGATCAACAACTTCTACACGACGACCGTCTACGAGAAGGGGTCCGAAGTCACCCGGATGATCTCGACCATCCTCGGCCCCGACCTCTTCAAGAAGGGCATGGACATCTATTTCGACCGCCACGACGGCGAAGCGACCACCGTCGAGACCTTCGTCAAATGCTTCGAGGATGCCAGCGGCCGCGATCTCGGCCAGTTTTCGCTGTGGTACAATCAAGCCGGCACGCCCCTCGTCACGGCTTCGGCGGAATATGACGCAGCCAGGAAGACCTTCTCGCTGTCGCTCGAGCAGATGATCCCGGCCACGCCTGGCCAGCCGAACAAGTCGCCCGCGCATATCCCGCTGAAATTCGCGCTGATCCTGCCGAACGGCGGCATTGCCGAGCCGTCGAAGGTCACCGGCGCGACCGTGACCGACGACGTGCTGCATCTCGTGAAGCGCAAGCAGAAGGTGGTGTTCTCCGGCATCTCGGCCCGCCCTGTCCTGTCGCTGAACCGCGGTTTCTCGGCCCCGGTCAACCTGCATTTCCCGATGCCGGTTCCCGACCTCATCCACATCGCCCGCCACGACACCGACCTCTTCGCCCGCTGGCAGGCGATTACCGACATCGCCCTGTCGATCCTCACGGCTGCCGCCAGGGATGTCCGCGCCGGACAGCCGGCAAGCTGCGACCCGGCGCTGATCGACACGCTCTATGCCATCGCATCCGACGACACGCTGGAGCCGGCCTTCCGGGCCCAGGCGCTGTTGCTGCCGACCGAATCCGACATTGCCCGCGAACTCGGCGCCGACAACGATCCGGATGCGATCCACGCCGCCCGCGTCGCCGTCATTGCAGCGATCGCCAGCCATGATCCGGCGCGCTTCGTCTCGCTCTACGAGGCGATGGAAACCTCCGGCGCCTTCAGCCCCGACGCGGCCAGCGCCGGCAAGCGCGCACTTCGCAACTGCGCCCTCACCTATCTCGCCCATGCCGAGGCGTCCCCTCAGCGTGTCGCCGCCGCTTTTGCCGGGGCCAACAACATGACCGAGCTCGCGCACGCGCTGAGCCTGCTCGTGCATGCCTATCCGGATGCCGACGAGACGCGCCAGGCGCTCGAAACCTTCAAGGACCGCTTCCAGGACAACGCGCTCGTCATCGACAAGTGGTTCTCGATCCAGGCGACAGCGCCCGGCGACGCCGCGCTGTCTCGCGTCAAGGCGCTCAAGGCCGACCCGCTCTTCAATGCCGGCAACCCGAATCGCGTCCGCTCCCTGATCGGCTCGTTCGCCTTCGGCAACCCGACGGGCTTCAACCGCAAGGACGGCGCCGGATACGATTTCCTCGCCTCCGAGATCCTCGCGATCGACGGCAAGAACCCGCAGCTTGCCTCCCGTCTCCTGACCTCGATGCGATCCTGGCAATCGCTGGAGGCGACGCGCAGCGCGCATGCCCGCGCCGCCCTCGAAAGGATCGAAGCGGCGAGCGGCCTTTCGACCGATGTCCGCGACATCGTCGAGCGCATGCTGAAGGCCTGATCGAGGCCCTCGGCAGAGGCCGGAGACGCTCGCCAAACATCTGTGATTCCCGCCTCCCCTCGCCTTGACAGGCGCGGGTCGGAGCCTGCAGCGCAGGGCTCCCGAAAAAATGCGAGTCATAACAAGCGGTTAAAAAATCGTTACTTTTTGGGCTGGACTTCCCGAATCACCTTTGATTCCATGGACCCAGATTCGCATGGCAGTTCTTGCGAATCGTGCGGGGAACCAGGGCAGGCAAAGAATGACGAACGTGCGGCGGGTTACCGCGGCCGATGGGCGGCTGCGTCTCAAGGCGCCAGATTTCAGCATGTTTCAGGACTGGCTGAAGCGGGGGGCGGAACAGATGGTTACGGCAAGGGCGGGCCGCATGCCGCAGATCGAGCCGGTTCTGAAGCGCTCGATCCCGATCCTCATCGTCATCTTCCTCTCGATCGTCGCCGCCTCGCGGGTCATCGGCGTCGTGTCCGAACAGGACCGACTTGAAGAAAGCCTGCGCCAGTCGACGGTGCTTACCCTTTCCGCCGCCAACTCCGCCTTCGGCAGCGCGGAAGCCACGGCAGCCTGGGGCGATCGCGACCAGGCCGAAGAGCTGCTTCGCGCCCGCCTTCCCGCTGCCAGCCTGCCATCCGGCACGTTCATCCTGCTGATCCACGCCGACGGCACGATCTTCGCCAGTTCGCCGACCGGCGCCGGCTTCGTCGGCATGAAGCTATCCGAACTCCTGCCGGAAATGATGACGGTCGGCCGTTATGGCGAGAGCACCGGCATCATCCAGGCGATGATCGGCTCCGTGCCCTATGACGCCGCCATCAGTCTCGCCGGCGACAATGGCGGCATGATCTTCGTCGCCTCCTCGCGCGAATGGATCGGCCAGCAATGGCGCAACGAGGTGGCGCTCAACGTCACGCTGTTTGCCGGCACGTCGGCGATCCTGCTTGTCGTCCTCTACGCCTATTACACCCAGATCAAGCGCGCCCGCGATGCGGACCTCGTCTTCCAGGAATCGAGTCTTCGGGTCGAAACCGCCCTGTCGCGCGGCCGCAGCGGCCTCTGGGACTTCGACTTCTCCACGCGCCGCCTCTACTGGTCGCGCTCGATGTACCAGATGCTCGGCCTGCCCCCGTCCGATCGCATCCTGACCTTCTCCGACGCCGCCCGGCGCATGCATCCGGAAGACCAGAACTTCTACGCCATCGCCCGTTCGGTCGCCCATGGCGAAGCCCGCAACATCGATGAAGTCTTCCGCGTCCGCCACGCCGACGGCCATTATGTCTGGCTGCGGGCCCGCGCCCAGCTGGTGCGCACGGCCTCCGGCCAGATGCACCTGATCGGCATCGCTATGGACGTCTCCGAACAGCACCGTCTCGCCCAGCGCTATGCGGAAGCCGACCAGCGTCTCGCAGATGCCCTGGAATGCACCTCGGAAACTTTCGTGCTCTGGGATCGCTACGACCGCCTGGTGATGTGCAATGCCCACTTCCAGCAGGCCTACGGGCTTCCGGACACCGTTCTCGTCCCCGGCACCGACCGCAAGAAGGTCATGGCCGCGGCCGCCCGTCCGGTCGTCACCCGCCGCATCGCCGACCCGGACCGTAACGGCCGGTCGCAGACGGCCGAAGTCCAGCTCGCCGACGAGCGCTGGCTGCAGATCAACGAGCGCCGCACGCGCGACGGCGGCCTCGTCTCGGTCGGCACCGACATCACCCAGCTGAAGCGCAATACCGAGCGGCTGCGCAAGTCCGAGCGCCGGCTGATGGCGACCATCAACGACCTCTCCGCCTACCGCCAGACGCTGGAAAAACAGAAGGCGGAACTCTCCATCGCCAACTCCAATTACCAGGCGGAAAAGGAACGCGCGGAAGCCGCCAACATCGCCAAGTCCGATTTCCTCGCCAACATGTCGCACGAGCTGCGCACGCCGCTGAACGCCATCCTCGGCTTCTCGGAAATCCTGCTCAACCAGATGTTCGGCGAACTGGGCTCACCGAAATACAACGAATACGCCCGCGACATTCACGACAGCGGCAAGCACCTGCTCAACGTCATCAACGACATTCTCGACATGTCGAAGATCGAGGCCGGCCACATGCGGCTGCATTGCGAAGCGATCGACCTTGCGCCGCTGATCGAGGAGAGCCTGCGCTTCATCACCATCCCCGCCAGCCAGAAGAACATCGAGGTCATGCCCTGCATCTCTTCCGGGCTGACGCTGGTCGCCGACCGCCGGGCGATGAAGCAGATCATGCTCAACATCCTGTCGAATGCGGTGAAGTTTACCAACGAGGGCGGCCGGGTTTCGGTCAAGGCCCGCAAGGCCGGCGGCGCCGTCTACCTGACCTTCGCCGACAGCGGAATCGGAATCCCGCGCGCGGCGATCCAGAAGATCGGCCAGCCGTTCGAACAGGTGCAGAACCAGTATGCCAAGAGCAAGGGCGGCTCGGGCCTCGGGCTTGCCATCTCCCGCTCTCTCGCGGCCCTTCACGGCGGCAAGATGAAGATCGTCTCGCGCGAAAACGAGGGTACCATCATCTGCCTACGCATCCCCGATCTCGGCACTTCCGTCGATCTCGTCAGGCTTTCAAAGTCCTTTGAAAAATCGTCCGTACGGCTTTTGCGCAGCGCTTGATCTCGGCTTCGAGCTGGCCGATGGCCGGGCAGCCGCCGGCATGGCAGACGAGATCCACCAGGCCTGACGGCGCTTCCTTCGGATCGAAGGCATCGTCGATGCACAGCCGGACGATCTGCGACACCTCTCCGTAAAGCCGCAATGCCTCCAGGCAGGTATCGAGATCATCGCGGTTCATCATCCGCGACCCCAGCTCCTCCAAGACCTCCTGCGTGGTTATGCCGGCGGTGCGGACCTTGATGTCCTCGGCCCCTGCCGCCAGCGCCAGATACTGGCCGATGAATTCCAGATCGATCAGGCCGCCGGCAATCAGCTTCATGTCCCAGAGGCTTTGCGGCGGCTTCTCTTTGTCAATCATGCCGCGCATCTCGGCGACATCCTTGGCCAGCGCCGCAACGTCGCGGCGGCGGGCCACGATCGCCTCGATGACGGCGACCGCCTCGTCGCTCAGCCGCTGGTCGCCGCAGACCGGGCGAGCGCGCGTGAGCGCCATGTGCTCCCAGGTCCAGGCCTCCTCCTCCTGGTATTTGACGAATGACCGGAATCGGGTGGCAAGCGGCCCCTTGTTGCCGGACGGCCGCAACCGCATGTCGACCTCGAATAGCACGCCCTCGGCAGTGGGCGCCGACAATGCGGCCATCAGCCTCTGGGTCAGCCGGGTGAAATAGCGCTGGGCATCGAGCGGCTTCGCCCCGTCGGATTCGGCGCTGTCGTCGTCATATTCGTAAAGCAGGATCAGATCGACGTCCGAGCCCGCCGTCAGTTCGAAACTGCCGAGCTTGCCCATGCCGAGGATCGCCACCCGGCTGTCGGGAAACGCCCCATGGGCGGCCTCCATCTCGTCGATCACCGCCTTCAGTGCGGCTGCGATCGCCAGATCCGCCAGATGGGTGAAGGCCTTGCCGGCGTCCGCGCCGCTGATCGCGCCGGTCAAAAGCCGGATACCGATCAGGAAGCGCTGTTCGGCGGCAAAGATGCGCAGCCGGTCGAGCACGTCCTCGTAGACCACCGCACCCGACAGGAATTCATCGAGCCGCGTTTCCAGGTATTCGCGCGTCGGCAGTTCCGACAGCAGCGCCGGGTCCAGCATGCCGTCGAAGACGTGCGGCCGCGAGGCGATGATGTCGGCAAGCCGCGGCGCCGACGCCATGATCGTCACCATCAGGTCGAGAAGGGCTGGATTGCTGGCCAGCAGCGAGAAGAGCTGCACGCCCGCCGGCAGGCCGGACAGGAACTGGTCGAAACGCAGCAGCGCCTCGTCGGCGCGCCGGTTCTCGCCGAAGGCCTTCAAAAGCTGCGGCGTCAGCGCCGTCAGCCGTTCGCGGGCCGGCGCCGACTGCGTCACACGATAGCGGCCGTAGTGCCAGCCGCGGATGACGGAGGAGATCGCCTCCGGCCGCTCGAAGCCGAGCTTGCGCAGTGTCTCGAGGGTCGCCGGATCGTCCTGCTGGCCGGTGAAGACGAGGTTGCCGGCATCGCTCGCCAGTTCCGCCTCGCGTTCGAACAGCCGCGCATAGCGATGCTCGACGCGCTTCAACACCGATGTCAGCTTCTGCGAAAAGGCCTTGGTGTCCTCGAAGCCGCACATGAAGGCGATGCGCTTGAGTTCCGTCTCGCTGTCCGGCAGGACGTGCGACTGCTCGTCCCGGACCATCTGGATGCGATGCTCGACCTCGCGCAGGAACCAGTAGGCGGCCGTCATCTCGTCGCGCGTCGACGCGCCGATCCATTGCGCCTCCGCAAGCGCATCGAGCGCCTCCTGCGTCGGCCGGATGCGCAGTTCCGGCATGCGGCCGCCGGCGATCAACTGCTGGGTCTGGACGAAGAACTCTATCTCGCGGATACCACCGCGTCCGAGCTTGACGTTATGGCCCTTCACCGCGATCTCGCCGTGCCCCTTGTGGACATGGATCTGCCGCTTGATCGAATGGATGTCGGAGATCGCCGCATAATCGAGATACTTGCGGAAGACGAAGGGGCGCAGCTCCCTGACGAAGGCGGCGCCGGCCTCGAGATCGCCGGCGCAGGGCCGCGCCTTGATGAAGGCCGCGCGCTCCCAGTTCTGGCCCCGGCTTTCATAATAGAGGAGAGCCGCCTCGACCGGGATCGCCAGCGGCGTCGAGCCGGGATCCGGCCGCAGCCGCAGGTCGGTGCGAAAAACATAACCGTCTGCCGTGCGTTCCTGAAGGATGCGCACCAGCCGCCGCATCAGCCGTGGAAAGAGATCGATCGCATCGTCCGGATCGGCCACGAGCCCGGATGCCGGATCGAAGAAGACGACGATGTCGATGTCGGAGGAATAGTTGAGTTCACCGGCGCCGAGCTTGCCCATGCCGAGGACGACGAGACCGGAGCCTTTGGAAGGCTCGGCCGGATCCTTCAGCGTCAGCCGGCCATCGGCCGCAGCGGATGCCAGAAGATAATCGATCGTTGCCGAAACGGCCGCATCCGCCAGCGCGCTCAACCAGGCGGTCACCTCCGCGGTCGAAAGGACCCGCCCGAGGTCGGCGAGCGCCAGCAGGAAGGCGACGCGGCGCTTGGCGACCCGCAGCCGCGTCATGACCTCGGCCTCGGACGGCAGCGCGCCATCCTCATCGGCCTTCCAGCTGCCAAGGGCGTCATCCACCAGAGAACGGATCATGCCGGCGAGGGGCTCGCCGAAAGCCATTGGCAGGAACGAAACCTCCAGCCTTGCCGTGTCGCGAAGATGCGGGGAAAGCGTCATGGCTGAGAGAAAGAAGGACTTCAGATCTGCGTTCGCATCGAACACCGGAGCGAGCTCCGGCGTCTCCGCCATCCACTCCTTCAGGTCCATCGTTGCCGATTTCAGCTCGGTCTGATTGAAGGGCCTGATCACATCTGCCGCAACGTCCGAAAGACGTCGCCTGTCTTCATTCACGTCCATGCCATTCCTCCCTCAGCCGGTATAGCAGCCGGGAACGGCGATTGCGACCGTCAGGACCTGGCGGCGGGGAAAATCATCGTCACGGTCAGACCCTTCGCGGCCTCGGCGTCCGGTTCCGTATCGGACAGTTCTAGCCGCCCGCCATGCAGCAGCATGACCGCTTCGACCAGCGAGAGGCCGAGACCGGTGCCCGGCTTCGTACGGCTCTCGTCCAAGCGGACGAAGCGCTTGACGACATCGTCACGACGGTCGGCAGGGATGCCCGGTCCGTGGTCGGCAACGGAGAGACGGATTTCGCCGCCGTCGCTGACGGCCCGCACGCAAATCTTGCGCTCGCCCTCGCCTTCAACGGCGTATTTGATGGCATTGTCCATCAGATTGGTGAGTGCCTGGCCGATCAGCTCGCGATTGCCGAGCAGCGAGAGCTTTTCGGCGATATCGGTCTCCAGCGCCAGTCCCAAATCCTCCGCCACGGGTTCGTAAAGTTCGGCGCTGTCGGCGACGATCTCGGCGAGGTCAACGGGGCTCATCTCGGCGGCGACCGAACCGGCCTCGACGCGGGAAATCATCAGGAGCGCATTGAAAGTGCGGATCAGCTGGTCGGATTCGGCGATGATTCCTTCCAGCGCGTGCTGGCGGGCTTCCGGCTCCGGATTGGCAAGCGCATCGGCCGCCTTGTTGCGCAGCCGGGTCAGCGGCGTCTTCAGGTCATGGGCGATGTTGTCGGACACCTGCCGCAGGCCTTCGTTGAGCTTGGCGATCCGGCCGATCATCGCATTCAGCGACACCGACAGCCGGTCGAATTCGTCGCCGGAGCCGGATTCCGGCAGCCGCTGCGTCAGGTCGCCGGCCATGATCTTCTTGCTTGCCGCCGACATCCGGTCGATGCGTTTGAGCGCATTGCGGCCGATGCCGAACCAGATCAGCACCGCGCCGGCCCCCATGATCGCCAGCGCCAGCATCAGCGCCCGGCGCACGAGATAGCGCAACCGCTGCGGTTCGCCGAGATCGCGGGCGATCAGGATGCGCAGCCCGTTGTCGAGCACGAAGACATAGCCGACGGCGACATGCTGCGGCTTCTTCACATCGTCATCGGCATAGCGCGTGTAGCGGAACGGATGATCGACCCAGCCGGTCGCGTCGAGGACACCCGGATCGACGGCTTGGACGTTGCCGGCCAGCACCTGACCGACCGGCCCGGCGATGACGTAAAGATTGGCGCCCGGCTGGCGGGCGCGACGCTCGATGGTCTTCAGGATGCCGTTGACCCCTGCCCGCGCATAGATCTCGCTGAAATCCTTGATCTCGTCGGCAAGCGATTCCTGCACCTGCCGGCCGATCAGCTGGCCGGACATCGACGTCACATAGAAGACGAGCACGGCGGCGCAGAGACCGAACAGCAGGATATAAAGCGCAGAGAGCCTGACGGCAGTCGAGCGGAAGAGCAGCACCAGTCGCGCCATGCGGACGTTATCCTTCGTCCCGGATCATGTAGCCGGCGCCGCGGATGGTCTTCAGGAGCGGCCGGTCGAAATCCTTCTCGATCTTGGAGCGAAGCCGCGAGACATGCACGTCGATGACATTGGTCTGCGGATCGAAATGATAATCCCAGACGTTTTCCAGGAGCATGGTGCGGGTCACCACCTGGCCGGCATTCTTCATGAGATATTCGAGGAGACGGAACTCGCGCGGCTGCAGCAGGATCTCCTTGCCGTCGCGGCGCACCTGATGGGACAGGCGGTCGAGCTCGAGGTCGCCGACGCGGTAGACCATGTCCTGTTCCGGTGTGCCCTTGCGGCGTCCGAGAACTTCGACACGGGCGAGCAGCTCGGAGAAGGCATAGGGCTTTGGCAGATAGTCGTCGCCGCCGGCGCGAAGGCCGGTGACGCGGTCGTCGACCTGACCGAGCGCGGAGAGGATCAGGACCGGCGTATGGATGCCCTTGCGGCGCAGCTCGCTGATCACCGACAGACCGTCGCGGCGCGGCAGCATGCGGTCGATCAGAAGCACGTCATACGGGTTCTCGGATGCCATGAACAGGCCGCTTTCGCCGTCGCTGGCATGGTCGGCCACAATACCGGTTTCCCGGAATGCCTTGACCAGGTAGGCGGCAGCCTCCAGGTCGTCTTCAATCAGCAGAATCTTCATGTGCGCGACATTAGCCGGTCTTCCGGTCTCCGCACAGTCCTTCTCGATGGTGACGATTTCAACCTCAGACATCCGCTCACTCCATTCTCCGCAACGAAAAAGGCGCCGCGCAGCGGTTGGTGCTGCGCGACGCCCGGTGTGTCGGAACCGATCAGCCCTGGCTGACGGGCAGTGCCACGAAGCGGCTGCCCTGCTGGGTCTCGATCTGGAACAGCGCCTTGGTGCGGCCGTTGTCCTTGGCTTCCTTCAGGGCCTTGACGATGTCGTCGGCGCTGGAGATCTCCTGGTTGTTGACCGAGGTGATCTTGTCGCCGGCGCGGATGCCCTTGTCGGCGGCATCCGAGTTCGGATCGACGTCGTTGATGGTCACGCCGTTACCGTCGTCGGACGGCGCCACGCTGAGGCCGAGGTCGGCGAGCGCCTTGTCGGTGGACGGCGTTGCCTGGTCGGAGGAGCCCTGATCGGCGCTGGCAACCTTTTCAGCCGGCAGCGTGCCGAGCTTGACGCTCAGATCCTGCGACTTGCCGTCACGCCAGATCGTCACGTCGACCTTCGCACCCGGAGCCATGGCCCCGATGCGGCGGGCAAGATCACGGGAGTCCTTGATCGGATCGCCGTTGACGGCGGTGACCACGTCACCCTTCTTGATGCCAGCTTCCATGCCCGGAGAGTTCTCCTGCGGCTCGATCACCAGCGCACCCTTGGCTTCGGCGAGGCCGAGCGATTCGGCAATATCCTTGGTCACCGGCTGGATCTGAACACCGAGCCAGCCACGGTCGACCGTGCCGCTCTTGATCAGATCGTTGACGACGCCCTGTGCGACCGATGCCGGGATGGCGAAAGCGATGCCGACGTTGCCGCCGGATGGCGTGGAGATCGCGGTGTTGATGCCGATCACTTCGCCGTTCAGGTTGAAGGCCGGGCCACCGGAGTTGCCGGGGTTCACGGCAGCGTCGATCTGGATGAAGTCGTCATAGGGACCAGAATGGATATCGCGGCCACGGGCCGAAACGATACCTGCAGTCACCGTACCGCCGAGACCGAACGGGTTGCCGACAGCGACGACCCAGTCACCGACGCGCACCTTGTTGTCATCGGCAAACTGCACATAGGTGAACTTGCGCTTGGAATCGACCTTCAGCACGGCCAGGTCAGTGCGCGGATCGGTGCCGATCAGCTTGGCCGGCATTTCCGTGCCGTCGTTCATGACGACCGTGAAGGCGGAGCCGTCGGCAACGACGTGGTTGTTAGTGACGATGTAGCCGTCATCGGAGATGAAGAAGCCGGAACCCTGGGCGGTCGGGCGCAGGTGCGGCTTGCCCTTCGGCATCGGACCGCCATCCTGCGGGCCGCCGTTCGGACCACCATTCGGGCCGCCGAAATCACGGAAGAAGCGCTTCAGCGGATGGTCGTCGGGCAGGTTGTCGAAGCCGCGTTCGCCGAAGTTGAAGTAGAAGCCGCCATCGTCGGCTGCCGGCTGGATCTTGGATTCGACACGAACGGAAACGACGGCAGGGGAAACGGCATCGACGACATCGGCAAAGCTTGCAACGTGTGGCGCGTCGACTTCGACCGGGGCCGCATAGCTCTGTTCGACGAGAGCCGGAATGCCGGTCGACAGGAGCACCGCCGCAAGACCCGCGACAGTCGTGGACTTCAGGACGGTTTTCAGGGTGGTGCGACCGTTTTGAGTGCTCAACATGGGGATTACCTTCTCTTCCTTTGTCATTTTGCCTTGGGGGTCGGCAGGAACAATCGATGAAGAAAGGTATAAGGGGTGAGACCTTACGGACAACTGACCGGGCGATGAATTTTTGGTAATGTTCGGCGCCCGTCGAGATCGCCGTCCAACATCCCCGAAAATTCAGCTTTTCAGTATGTTTTCCAATTCCTTGGCTTCCGCTTCGGAGAGTGGCTTGCCGGTCGGGCGAGCGCGGTTCCTGCGGCCGTAGATGAACAACGCGAAACCTCCGGCAACGGCGAGCAGCACAGGCGCGCCCCACAGGATCAGCGTCTTCTCGCCGAACCGCGGCTTCAGGAGAACGAATTCGCCGTAGCGCGACACGATATAGTCGATGACCTGCTGGTCGGTATCGCCCTGCGTCAGCCGGTTTCGCACCAGCAATCGCAGATCGCGGGCGAGATCGGCGTTCGAATCGTCGATCGACTGATTCTGGCAGACCATGCAGCGAAGCTCGGCAGAAATCGTCCGCGCCCTCGCCTCGAGCGCGGGATCGGACAGCACCTCATCCGGATTGACGGCGAAAGCCGGCGCCGCCGTGATCAGGAACGCGATAATCAGGAGAAGACGGCGGATCATTCGGCCGCCTCCACTGCCGGTCTCGCCGCCACCTTGGCCCGCCGCTTCGGCGCGCCGACGCGCAGGCGACGGTCGCTCAGCGACACAAAACCGCCGACCATCATGATCAGGGCGCCGCCCCAGATGCAGAGGATGAACGGCTTCCACCAGATGCGCACGACCATGCCGCCGTCATCCGTCGGATCGCCCAGCGAAACGTAAAGCTGGCTGAGGCCGAAGGTGCGGATGCCGGCTTCCGTCGTCGGCATGCGGCGGGCCGTGTAGAGCCGCTTGGAGGAGAAGAAATCAGAGACCTGCACACCGCCGCGGGCAATGGAGAAATGGCCCGAATCCTCGGTGTAGTTCGGTCCCTTGCCGGATTTCATCCCGTCGAAGGTGATCTGATAGCCGCCCGCTTCCGTCGTCGCGCCCGGTTTCATCTCCACGACGTTCTCCGTCGCAAATGTCGTGACGGCGACAACGCCGAGGACCGAGACGCCGAAGCCCGCATGGGCGATCGCCGTTCCGAACGCCGAGCGCGGCAGGCCTGTCAGGCGCTTCCAGCCGACGCTCAGCCCGACCTTGGAGAAACCGGCGCGGTAGAAGAGATCGGCGAATGCGCCGAAGATCAGGTAGAAGCCCGCCCCGAGGCCAAGGAGCGCCATGAGCGGCCCGCCGTTCTGCATGTAGAACAGGATCGCCGCAGCGATGAAGGCGACGATCGCGAAGATGTAGAGCCGCTGGAAGGCGCCCAACAGGTCGCCCCGCTTCCACGCCAGCAGCGGCCCGAACGGCACGGCGACGATCAGCGGCACCATCAACAGGCCGAAGGTCAGGTTGAAGAACGGCGCGCCGACGGAGATCTTCTCGCCGGTCAGCGTTTCGAGCAGCAGCGGATAAAGCGTGCCGATCAGAACCGTTGCGGTCGACACCGTGAGGATCAGATTGTTGAGCACCAGCGCGCCCTCTCGGGAGATCGGCGCGAACAGCCCGCCGGCTTTCAACAGCGGCGCGCGGAAGGCAAACAGGCTCAACGAGCCGCCGATGAAGATGATCAGGATGCAGAGGATGAAGATGCCGCGCGACGGGTCGGAGGCAAACGCATGCACCGAGGTCAGGACGCCGGAGCGCACGAGGAAGGTGCCGAGCAGCGACAGCGAGAAGGTCAGGATGGCAAGCAGCACCGTCCAGATCTTCAGGGCCTCGCGTTTTTCCATGACCAGTGCCGAATGCAGGAGCGCCGTACCGGCGAGCCATGGCATGAAGGAGGCGTTCTCGACCGGATCCCAGAACCACCAGCCGCCCCAGCCGAGCTCGTAATAGGCCCAGTAGGACCCCATGGCGATGCCCGCCGTCAGGAACGTCCATGCCGTCAGCGTCCAGGGACGAACCCAGCGCGCCCAGGCCGCATCGATGCGGCCATCGAGAAGCGCCGCAACGGCAAAGGAGAAGCAGACCGAGAAGCCGACATAGCCGAGATAGAGAAGCGGCGGATGAATGGCGAGGCCGACATCCTGCAGCACCGGGTTCAGATCCTTGCCTTCCGCCGGCGGCGGGAAAAGCCGCGCAAAAGGGTTCGAGGTCAGGAGGATGAAGAGGGTGAAGGCGAAGCCGATCCAGGCCTGCACCGCCAGCACATTGGCCTTCAGCGTATCAGGAATGTTGCGGCCGAACAGGGCGACGAGGGCGCTGAAGAAGGCGAGGATCAGCAGCCACAGCATCATCGAGCCTTCGTGGTTGCCCCACACGCCCGAAAACTTGTAGAGCGCCGGCACCAGCGAGTGCGAATTCTCCCAGACGTTGACGACCGAGAAGTCGGACGTCATGTGCGCGCGCGCCAGCATGGCGAAGGAAAAGGCGACCAGCGCAAAACCGGTCAGCGCCGCATAGGAGGCAAGATCCATCAGTCCCGCATCGCCGCGTCTGGCGCCGACGACCGGCAGGATCGACTGGACCAGCATCACGCCGAGCGCCAATACGAGCGCATAATGTCCAAGCTCGGTCATCATTTGATGGTTTCCTTGCCAGAAAGCGTTACGCCCCGCGCCTCCAGCCTGTCGGCGACATCCTTGGGCATGTAGGTCTCATCATGCTTGGCAAGCACGGTATCGGCAACGAAAACATCGCTGCCCGGCTCGAACTTGCCTTCGGCCACCACGCCCTGCCCCTCGCGGAACAGGTCCGGCAGGATGCCGGTATAGGTCACCTTAACATTGGCCTGGGTATCGGTCACGACGAAGGTCGAGGTCGTTCCGGCGCCGCGCACCCAGCTACCCTCCTCGACCAGTCCGCCAAGCCTGATCCGGGTGCCCGGCTGCACATGCGCCTCGGCCAGATCACCGGGGACGTAGAAATAGGCGACCGACTGGCCGAAGGCGAACATAACGAGGAGAACGGCGGCGATGATGAACCCCATGCCGCAGCCGATCACCGCGAGGCGTTTCTGCTTGCGTGTCATTGGCTTGCTCCATCCACCGTCAGACCCATTTCCTTGCCGAGCGCAACGAGCTCCCTGCGCTGGTCGCCATCAGCCGGAAAGGTCTTCAGCGCGGTCTTGAGGGCTTCCTCGGCCTTGTCCTTCTGGTTCAGCACCGCATAGGAGCGTACCAGCCGCATCCAGCCCTCGAAATTGTTCGGGTCGTCGGCGAGCTTCTGGGCGAGGCTTGCAACCATCGACTGGATCATCTGCTGACGATCGCCCGACGACATGTCCTTGGCGGCTTCGACATCGTCTGCGGTCGGATTGCCCGGTGCCTTGCCGTCATTTTCGGCGATTGCCGGCGCCCCGCCAACCTGGGCGATGTGGCGGTTTACCAGCGGCATCCATGGCGCGTCGGCGGGGCTTTCCGCCGCCAGAGCCTTGAAGGCCGCCAGTGCTTCTTCGCGCTTGCCGCTCTCTTCCAGCGCCAGCGCAAGATAGTATTTCGCCTTCGGATTGTTGCCGTCGAGCGCGACCGACTTCTGAAAGATCTGCTGCGCCTCGTCGGTGACGATGCCGTCATTGCCGGCGACCAGCGTCTCGCCGAGGCCGGACAGACGTTCGGCATTCTCGCCGAGAAGCCGGATTGCGTTGCGGTAGGCGAGTTCGGCGTCACCGATGCGCATGTTGCGGAAATAGATCGGCGCCAGCAGGTCCCAGCCGCCGCCGTCATCGGGATTGTCGGCAAGATGGCGTTCGGCCTTGGCGATCAGGATGCCGACGTCGTTACCGGGATTTTCCATCCGGGCCTCGAGCGGCTCGTCCGGCGCGCCGGGTGAACCAGTCAGGCCATAGAGATAGATCGCAGTGCCGGCGACGGCGAGCACGACGACGGCGGAGACCAGCACATGCCGGCCGCCGGCCTTCCGCTGCTGCGCCTTGTCCTTGGAAACGGCGATCAGCCGCCGGCCGATCTCGGCGCGGGCATATTCGGCTTCTTCCGCCGAAATCAGGCCGGATGCGCGGTCCCGCTCCAGTTCGGAGAGCTGGTCGCGATAGACGGCCGCTTCGCCCGCATGCGTTTCATCGGGTTGTCGTCCCTTTCGCAAAAGCGGCATGACAAGCAAGGCCGCGACGAGGACGGTCAGAAGTGTGGCAAGAATCCAGAAATCCATGGCGATCCAAATACTGCAAGCGCGGGGGCTTTCCAACGCACAAAGTGGCGGACGCGGCAAATTGCTGCGTTTGGCCACAATCGGACACGCTTTTAAGCCTTCAGCCTTGCGCCACCATGATTCATATCAAAGGCGTCCAGCTGCCATCCTGGTTGCGGCAGGCGACGCCCTTGGCGACCTTCTCGCCGTTCGGCGTCTGCAGCGTATGGGAATATTGCCGGCAGTTCTGCGATCCGACCTGATAGGGCGCCGCGGCGACAACCTTGCCGCTGAAGCTGCGGCCGGTCCAGGTGACGGCCTGACCGCCGGGCGCCGCCTCCAGCGCCCGATACTCCGCTTCCAGCGCCCGCTGCTTGTCGCCATCGCCGAGATCGGCGCCGGTCAGGCGCACGATGCCGCCGTTCAGCGCAGAGATGAAGCGGCCCGGCTGCTCGGCGCTGCCGATCTTCGGCCCGTTCAGCGCCTGGCATCCGCTCAGGACCATGGCAGTAAGGCAAAGGGACGTGGCGAACGAAGACCTGATGAAATTCATGAGACTGGAATACCGGGAACTGAGCTGATGTCTGTATTTGGTCGAAAGTGACTTTGCCCAAAGGACTTGGCTTTCGTCCATGGCGTCATTGTGGCGAAGTCTTCACGCTTTTAACACAATCCCGGCAAAGCTGAACCGTGTCATTGCATCTCAAGTGTTTTCGCGGATCAGCGCCGGCAGCAGCAGGCGGGCGCGAAGCCCTCCCATCGCGCCGCGCGACAATGCGAAATCGCCTTCGTATTCCGTGGCGATCTCCTTGACGATCGAAAGGCCGAGCCCCGTTCCGGGCTTGCTCTCGTCGAGCCGCCGGCCGCGCTTCATCGCTTCCTTGATCTCGCCCGGCTCCAGCCCCGGCCCGTCATCCTCGACGACGATCTCCACCTTGGGTCGGGAGCCCGTCTCCTCGACCGCGCGGGCGACCGAAATCGCCACCCGGCCCTTGGCGAAGCGGGCGGCGTTTTCCAGAAGATTGCCGACGGTCTCCTCGAGATCCTGCGCCTCCATCGCCAGCATCAGGTCCTTCGGCTCCACCGTGAGCGTGAACTCGACGCCGTCGTTCAGCCGCCGCATGACGCGCACCAGCCGCTCCAGCACCGGTTCGATCTCGGCTCGCGCCAGCACCGTGTCGCGCTGCGCGGCGATGCGGGCGCGGTTGAGGTAGGACTGCACCTGCGCCTGCATCGTGTCGGCCTGGTTGCGCACCAGCTCGCCCTGCGCGCCGTTGATGACCCGCGATTCGTTCAACAGCACCGCGATCGGCGTCTTCAGCGAATGGGCGAGGTTGCCGACCTGCATGCGGGCGCGCTCGACGATGCGCCGGTTGCTCTCGATCAGCGCGTTGACCTCGTTGGCGAGCGGCTGGATTTCGCGCGGGAAATTCTCCGGCAGCTTCTCGCTCTCGCCGCCGCGGATCTTCTCCAGCGCCTTCCTGGCCCGATCGAGCGGTCGCAGGCCGAGCAGGATCGCCAGCGCGTTGATGACAAGGCTGCCGAAACCGAAGACGCCGAGCGCCAGATAGAGCCGATGCGAGAAATAGCGCACGTCATCCTCGACGACCTGCGTATTGCCGGCCACGCGGAACCTCGCGATACGGCCGTCGTTGTCCATGATGACCTCGGTTTCGGCGATCATCACGGTGTTGCCGGCGCCGTCCGGTTCGGAATAGAGCCGTTCGTAATTGGCGTCGAATGGCACCGCCGTGGTCGAGATCACCGGCAGCTTGATGTCGCCAAGCGACGAGGAAACCAGCGGTTCGGCCTTGTAGTCGCCGATCGGCTCGACCATCCAGTACCAGCCGCTGGCCGGCTGCTGGAAATCGAGATTTCCCAATTGCGGCGAGCCGGTCAGCTTTCCGGCATCGTCAACGGAAACCGAGTTGATGACGTTGTAGAGCTGGGCGTGCAGCAGTCCCTCGAAACCGCGTTCGGCGCCGCGCCGGTAGAGCGTCGAGATGACGAGCGCGATCACCACGATCGCCACCGCCGACCATATGGTCGCCAGCAGCAGAACGCGGAAGGTCAGGGAACTGTTGCGCATCGCCCCTATTTCGCGTCGGCGGCTTTGGCGTCACCGGGCGCCTGCATCCGGTATCCGAGCCCGCGCACCGTTTCGATAAGGTCGACGCCGAGCTTCTTGCGCAGGCGGCCGACAAAAACCTCGATCGTGTTGGAATCACGGTCGAAGTCCTGGTCGTACATGTGCTCGACCAGTTCGGTGCGCGACACCACCTCGCCGAGGTGGTGCATCAGATAGGACAGGAGGCGGTATTCGTGCGAGGTGAGTTTCAGCGTCATGCCGTTGACGGTCGCCTTCGAACTCTTGGTGTCGAGGCGCACCGGGCCGCAGCTGATTTCGGAGGTGACGACGCCCGCCGCCCGGCGGATCAGCGCGCGCAGGCGCGCCAGCACTTCCTCGACGTGGAACGGTTTGGTGACGTAGTCGTCGGCGCCGGCGTCGATGCCGGCCACCTTGTCCGACCAGCGGTCGCGGGCGGTGAGGATCAGCACGGGCATCGCCCGGCCCTCGGCGCGCCACTTCTCCAGCACCGTGATGCCGTCCATCTCCGGCAGGCCGATATCGAGAACCACCGCATCATAGGGCTCGGTTTCGCCCAGAAAGTGGCCTTCCTCGCCGTCGAATGCCTGATCGACCACATAGCCGGCCTCCTTCAGCGTCTCGCTCAGCTGCCGGTTGAGATTTTCGTCATCCTCGACGACCAGAATGCGCATGGCGGTCCCACCCTCTTCACATAAAAAAACCTCCCGCCCGGAATCACCGGGCGGGAGGTTGCAGTCTATTACATCGGGACCTTTTTCGTCACCTTCTTCGGTCGTTCGCCGTCCCGTTGCACGAGAACGGTCACGACACAGGAATTGCCAGACGCCTGGACGGAGAGCAACTGCCCTCCCGTCTCGGACACCACCTGCGAGGCGGCAGCCTGGCAATTGCCCCCCGCCTGGACCACATAGCGGGTCGTCTGCGGCGGCTCGAAGGCCATGCCCGACAGTCCGGCAGTGAGTGCGGCGATGATCAGGGGAGACGCCATTGCTATCCCTTTCGGCATTAAACGATATTGAAGCCGGTTCTAACCGATCCCACCTGAACAGCAAATGAATGGCAAGGGAAGCCCAATTTGCGCCGCAATTCGGTTGCAGCCGGCTATTTCAGCGCCTTTTTGGCGGTGACGCGACCATAGAGCGCGACCAGTCCGCCGACTGCACCGGTGATTGCCGTGATCGATTCCACGACCTGTCCCTGGTCGGATACGCCCAGTTCGAGGCCGCCATATTGGGCCAGCGACGCGCCGATCGCAACCAGCGCGCCCCAGACCGCCTTCGATTGATACCAGTTCTTCTCGCTTTCCATGCTCTTCTCCTTTCGCTCTGTTTTCAAAGGGAAATATGCTTCTCGGCCGGAATGCCGAGCGGCACCTTGCGCCCGAGCTGGCGAACCTTGATCGTCAGTGCGGCCTGCGGTGCGCCGAAATCGGCGAGCTCGGCGGCGGCGGAATAGTCGAAGGCCGGGCTTTCGACCTCGACGGTGCGGACCGGCGATCCTCCGGAGAGGATCTCCAGCCGGTAAGCCTCCGTCTCCTCGTCCAGCGGAATGTCGGTCGACGACCAGCTGTCGGCCTCGATCCGGCCGCGCCGGACCCAGGTGATGCGGATATCCCCGCCCGGCCGGCGGATGGCGCGCAGATGCACCGGCGCCAGCGGCGTTTCTGCCCGCTCGCCACCAGTAAAGGCGAAGGGTCCGGCCATGCCGTCGGCGGTCTCGACGATAAAGTTGCGTTCGAGCCCCCGTTCCGCAGCCGTCAGTCCGAGCGCCGCGACCGCGTCGTCGATCAGCACCACCGCCGCCCCCTCGTCGGCGCCCGCGGCCATTGCGTCCTCGGTGCCGGCAAGCCCGCGCAGAAGACCGGTCAGGCGCCAGTGGTCCGCCGCCGTTTCCTCCGCTGCGAGGAAGGAGCAGAGCTCCCAACTTCCCGCCGAGGACCGGATGGCGATCAGATTGCCGCCGTTCAGCACCGTCGCCTTTTCCGCCGAAGCAAGACTGCCGAAGGCCAGGTCCACCTCCAGCGCCTGCGAGCGGTCGAAGCGGCCCGAAACGCCACCAGCGAGTGCCACGCTCAACGTGCCGAGGATGGCCGGCCGCGTCAGCAGGGCGCGGGCCGCATAGCCTTCGGTCGTCGCCGAAGCCGATACGGTCACCGTCTTCCACGGACTTGCCGTCACGGCGATGCGTGCATATTCGGTCGCCTCGCCGCCACCATAGCGCGGCAGGTCCATCAGCTCGACGATCGGCGAAAAGCTTGCGGATGCCGAACCGGAGGCATTCCTGCGCCCGCTTTCGGCCGGCGGCGCCAGTCCCGGCGCGCTCACCACTTCGCGCGCCTCCACCCGCCGGCTGTCGCCATCCTCGATCCGGGTCACCAGAAACCGCCCTTCCGGCCCATCCGGCAGACGCACCACGTCGCCCGGCTGCAGTCCCGCCATCGAAGGCGACACCGCAAAGGTGACCGACCGCCTGGAAATCCGGTGGTCGCGCAGCAACCCGTCGGTCGCCAGCAGCGCCTCCTCCTGCGGCAGCGCCGCCACTAGGCTGTAGGCCAGAACCCGGTCGTTGGCCGCCGCCACGCGTCGCGAGCGGGCGCCCGCCTGTTCATAGTCCAGCGCCGCGTCGTAATAGGTCACCAGCGCCTCGCCGGCATAATCGGCCACGTGTCCGCGCGTCTCCTGCCACAGCGGCTGCTCCGCCTCGTCCGCCAGCACCGCGATGTCGTTTGCCGGCAGGCTCGCCCTGGCCCGCGACCGGAATGTCAGCCGCCCGCCATCCTCGAAGACGTCGAGCTGGAAGACGTCGATCAGCGGTTCGAGCAGCGCGCGCGCCGTCGTCACGTCCGATTGCACATAGCCGGTCAGATTGCCGGTCACCTGCGACACGTCGAAATCGGCAAAGCCGTGGTCCGTCAGCACCGCTCCGATAATGTCGGCCAGCGTCCCGGTCCCCAGCCGGCCGTTCAGCCAGTGGCCCGTCCGCCAGTTGTCCCCGTCCGACCAGACGGAGGTGTCGAACGGAAAGGTCGGAAACGGCCGCGCGTCCCAGGTCCAGAGAAACATGCGGTCGGGATCGACCATGCCGGCAGGCGCGTCCGCGCTCGTCCACCAGTCGTGATGCGCCTCCAGAAACCGGCGCTGGATGCTGTCGGAACGCGTGCCATTGGAAAAATACGGCGCGGCATTTTCGGAGGATTTCGGGTCGAAGAAGACGTTCGGCTGGTTCGCCGCCTTGTCGATCGCCGCGCAGCCAAGCTCGGTGAACCAGACCGGCTTCATCTCCGGCAGCCAAGCGGTCGGCACTGCCACTTCCGCACCATCGCGCCGGTCGTAATGCCGGTTCGACCACCAGCCCGCGATATCCTTGTAGCGATAGATCCACGGTTTGCCCGCGAGCCCATCGCTGATCGGGCTGCGCGTGCGGTCAGCCCGTGCCGCCGCCCCGGCATAATACCAGTCGTAGCCCTCGCCCGAGGTGATCGCCGCCTTCAGCCCTTGGGCATCGTCGGCCAGCCGCAATCCGTCTGGATTGGCCGCCACGAGGTCGTCGTCGCGCCAGTCGGCAAGCGGCATGTAATTGTCGATCCCGACCGCGTCGATATCGGGCGACGCCCAGAGCGGATCGAGATTGAAGAACACATCGCCGCTGCCGTCCACCGGATGATAGCCGAAATACTCGCTCCAGTCGGCGGCATAGGTGAGCTTCGTCGACGCCCCGACGATCGCCCTCACATCGGCGGCAAGCGTCACCAGCGCAGAAACGAAGGGGAAGCTGCCGGTCTCGTCGCGCACCCGCGTCAGTCCGCGCAGTTCGGAGCCAAGAATGAAGCCGGCCACGCCGCCCGCCGCCTTGGCGAGCTTGGCGTAATGCAGGATCATCCGCCGGTAGCCCTGATCGCTGCCGTGATAGGTGACCGTCGTGCCGCTGGTCGTGAAATTTGCCCCCGTCGCGCTGCCGCAGAAGCCGTTGACCTGGGTGCGCGCCGCCGCCGTCCCGTCGACGCTGCCGCCAATCCCTGCCGCCGGATGACAGGTGATGCGTCCGCGCCAGGGATAGGCATCCTGCTCCGCCCTGCCATAGGGGTCTGCCTTTCCGTTTCCGGCGGGAATGTCCATCATCACGAAGGGATAGAGGAACACCTCCAGCCCCCGCGCCTTCAGATCTGCGATCGCCGCCACCACGCTGGCATCATCGGGCGTGCCGCCAAGCGCCGGTTCACCGTCAATGCGCGATACGAGATGCGCCGCGCCGCGCGCTATCCCCGAAACCTTCCAGGTCACGCTTTCCTTCTGCCGCGACGACAGTTCTACCCCCGGCACGATCCGGCATTCGCCGGCCCTGAGATCGGTGCCGAACCAAGCGACGACGAGGGCCACCCGCTCGAGGTTGGGGCAGACCGCCATCAGCTCGTCGATCGACGCTTCCCAGTCGGTCGCCCGGGTCAGCACATTACGGTTGATCGTCCTCGCACTCGCCTGCCCCGTCTGCTCCTTGATCGCCACCGGGCTGTAGCCGTATTCGGTGGCCCCCGGCGTCACGGTGATCGCCTTGACGAGGCTTTCCAGCCGTCCGGCCGACCGCATCACCTCGAACTGCAGGATCGGAATACGGTTGCCGTAGGTTTCCAGCGGAAAATGCTCGAACACCACATAGGCGAGCCCGCGATAGGCCGGCGCATTGCCCGCCCCCTGCTTGGCCTCGATCAGCGGATCCGGCGCCTGGTCTTCGGCGCCAATGTGAACCCGCATCTCGATCGTCGTCAGATCCAGTTCCTGCCCGTCCGCCCAAACCCGGCGCACGCCGGCAATCGGCCCCTCGCAAAGCCCGATCGCGAGATTGGCATAGTAGTAATAGCTGTAGGTCGTCACCTTGGAGGACGAACCGGACGAGCCCTTGCCGCCGCTGCGGTGCGTCGTCGTCGTCACCTCCTCCTGAAAGCGCGTCGCCCAGATCAGCGTCCCGCCGATCCGCATCGTGCCGTAGACGCGATTGACCGCCGTGCCTTCTTCCGCCCCCGCGATGCGCGCGGACGACAGCTGGCTGCCCTTGATCGTCGATGAACTCCCGCCGCCGATCACGGCGCGGTCGATCGCATTGCCGGCAAGCGCGCCGGCCGCCCGGCCGATGATTGCGCCAACGGGACCGAAGACGCTGCCAAGTGCGGCGCCCGCGGCCTGAAGCAGAAGCGTTGCCATCAGGACCTCATGCCTTCGAAAGAGAACAGGAAATCAGAGCCGCGAAGGGTCGGGAAAGACGAACACGCCGGCGATCCGCCGCCGCCAGGACGGCACGAGCGCCGAGGAGACCACGGCGGCCTGCTCATAGGCGTGGATGAAGCGGCCGCCCTCCTCCAGTATGCCGAGATGCTTGGCCGCCATCTCCGCCTTCCAGCGGAAGATCAGAAGGTCGCCGGGCATGGCCGCCTCAAGGCCGACCGCATCGCCGAAGTGGGAAAGTGCGGCCGCCATCAGCCGATCCTCGCCGGAGCGTTCCGCCCAGTCGCGCGCATAGGCACCCGCCGGTTCCGGCTCACGGCCATAGAGTTCCCGCCAGATGCCGCGCACCAGTCCCAGGCAATCGCAGCCGACGTCCTTCAGCGAGGCCTGATGGCGATAGGGCGTGCCGATCCATGAGCGGGCGATCGCCAGCACGTCATTGCGGATATCGTTCATTCGAACAGCACCCCACCGTCATGGTTCGCCTCGCCTGTGGCGTAGGAATAGGCGAAATCGCTTCCCGGCATGTGCGGGAAACCCCGAAAATTCAGATGATTGGCGAACTTCGCCTTGCAGGTCGAAAAGGCCTTGTCGCAGCCGGCCGTCAGCGTCAGCGCGCTGCCTTCCGCCGGCGGCACGGCGAGCGGCAGCCACAGCGTCAGCACGTGGTTTTCGCCCTCCTGCGTCAGATCGTCGATATCGGCCTTCGTCCCGTCGGCAAGGCTGACCACGCCCTGGCGAAAGAACCCCGGCGCAAATCCCGAGACGCCGGAGACCACCAGTTTCGCCGCGTCGACCACCGTCACCACGCTTCCCGTCGCCCGGTAGGCGGCGAGATTGACCCTGCACCGTCCGTCACCGAGCGTTGCGTCGCAGCGGCGGTTGTAGGTCCGGCCCTGCGGCCGCGACAGCTTGTGGGCGAAACTCCGGAGCTCCGCCGAAAAATATCCGTCCGTCCGCCGGACGTCGCCGATCTCGTGCACGCGCAGCAGCAGGTGCTGCTCCGGCGCCGCCCAGTTGACCAGATAGACCTCGACCTTCGCCCCGTCATAGCGTCCGGCGGTCAAGTCCGCCTCGGTGATCGCCTCGCTCGAAAAGCCGCCGGCGACATCCGATGTTTCCGCCGCAAGCCCGCTCACCGCCTCCGCTTCACTCGCGGAAAAGCCGCTCGCCGCGCGGTACAGCGTGCCGCCGAAATTCAGGTCGCGGTCATGCTCGGTGAAGCCCAGCATTGCGCCATCGGCCAGCGTCACCCGCCAGGCATGGCAGACGGTCGTCACGTCGCCGCCGAGATGGGCCGCGAAGCCCGTGTCGATCATTCTCATGGCAGGATCTCCATCAGCGGAATGGTCGGAATGCGTCCGGCATTGAAGGCCTGCAGGTTGACGTCGATCCGGTCGGTGGCAAAGCGCACCGGCACGTCGAACTCGAAGCCCGCCGTCACCGCCACGCCTTCCGCCGGCACATGTCCGGCCGAAAATACGACGAGGCCCGTGGCAGGATCGACCCCGTAGGCCGCCGGGTCAGCGGTCACGCCGTCGAGCGCTACCGAAACGCTGCCCGCCACCGGCTTGGCGATCGTCCGCAGCCACGCACCCTCACCGTCGCCATAGGCCTTGATCAGCTGGAACGCCGCCGTCGTCCCGTCGCCCGCCCCAAGAGCCTGATCCGTCGCGGCAACCGCATGACCGGGCGCACAGGATTTCCAGTCGACCGGATCGCGAAAGCGGAAGCCGTACATCTCGCCGGCGCGCGCCTCGAAGAATTCCAGCACCTCGTAAAGGTCTGCAACCGAGCGGATACCCGAACCGGCGTCATAGCTGCGCCGCGAATTCTGCCAGCGCTGGTTGCGGCTCTCCCGCCCGTTGGAAAGGTTGACGATATCGGTGCGCCTGACCGGCCCGCCGGTCACCGTCAGCGACAGGCGCAGCGGAAAGCGGACCTCGTGAAAGCTTGCGGTCATGCTGCCCTGTCCCTCACGTGTTGCGCTGTCCGCGGCTCACGGTCCGCGCCAGCATCGCCGAAATCTGCGCCTCGGATTTGCGGAAGCTCGCCGCATCGCTCGCCGTCACGTTGAAGACGATCTGCGTCGACCCGCCGCCCGCCGCCGCGACCCCCAGCGACCCGTCGCTGCCGCGCTTCAGGGGCAGGATCGCCTCGGCGCCCGCCTCGCCCATGAGGCCAAGCCCGCCGCCATGGGCGAAATAGGTCGGCTGCGACACGATCCCGCCTGCGGCAAACGGCGTGATGCCGCGCACCACCCCGCCATCGGCAAAGCCGAACAGCGAACCGAGCCCGGCGGTCAGGCTTCCGGCCGCATTCGAGACCAGCGTTTCGAGCGGCTTCAGCGCGCTGTTCAGCGCCACCGTCGACAGCCGCGTCGCAAGCCCCCTCAGCACATCGTCGAGGCTCTTGCCGCTGACGGTCGCCGATTTCAGCGCCCCCGTCAGCGCCGACCCGAACGCATTCGACCGCGCCTCCAGCCCGGCCAGAATATCATTCAAATCCCACGCCTCTGCCGCGAGATCCCGTGTGTCTTCGATGTCCATGGGAAATCATTCCTGTCGAATAGGTGATACGGAAACGGCAAGAGCGCCCGGCTCACCGGAGGCCTCCTCCTCGCCCCGTTTGCGGGGAGAGGATAGCTTGCCCCAAGAGGCGCAGCCGATTGGCGCGGCAAGCTTGGTGAGGGGCAATCTACTTTTTGCGGCTTGCCCCTCACCCCAACCCTCTCCCCGTCAAACGGGGAGAGGGGGAGCCACATCCGGAAACCGCGCCATCATTCCTTCAAGCTCCGCCCGTCCCGGCCCGTTGCCGCGTTCGGCAAGCCCGCCGGTCATGGCGTGGAACTCGATCGGCGTCAGCGCCCAGAATGCCTCGGGGGACAGCCGCAGCAGGCAGAGCCCGGCATGCATGACGCCTCTCCAGGGAAAGGCATCCGCCGCCAGTCGTTCTCCGCCCGCTACGGCCCCGGAGGGCGCGGCCCGGCCTCACTCTCTGCACTGCCGAAGGTGACGGCCAGCAGTTCGCCGGCAATCCGGGCAAACCCTGCCACGCCGCCCTCGACGCTTGCCGCCGCCACCTCGTCGTCGGTGTAGAGATTGCCGCCACCCCGCAGTCCGGCGCCGATGATGCGGATCATGTCGGCGGATTTCAGCCGGCCCGAGGCGAAGCGTTCGGCGACACCGTTGAGGCTGTCGGCCGCAAAGGCCGTTTCCAGCTCCGCCAGCGCGCCAAGCGTCAGGCACAGCACCCGCCGCTCGCCGTCGATCTCGGCCTCGATCTCACCGCGATGCCGGTTTGCCCGCCGTCCGTCCGCATAGTCCGCCATCACAGCGCTCCAAACGAGAGTTCGCCGGCCGATTCCAGGGCGATCTCGAACAGCACCTCGCCATTGTACTGGCCGGAATATTCGAGCGCGGTCACCTGGAACGGCCCGGTCAGCGTGCCGAAATCCGGCACCACGATCTGCCAGGGCAGGATCGCACCATTGAAGAACGCCTCCCGGATCGTCGCATCGGACGCCTGGTCCTTGAAGATCCCCGAGCCGGCAAGCGACGCCCGCTGCACCCCGGCGCCCGCCAGCAGTTCCCGCCAGCGCCCGGCGCTCTCCGCGTCGGTGACATCCACCGTCTCGGCGTTGAACGAAAGCTTCTTCGACCTCAGCCCCGCCACGGTCTCGTAGCCCGCGCCATTATGGACCTTCAGCAACAGGTCCTTGCCCTTCTGCGCCACCATGATCTGTCCTTTCCTTCAAAGACCCCCTCCCCAACCCCTCCCCACAAGGGGGAGGGGCTCCCTTGTGGATGCGCATTCCAAGCCTTTAAGACCTGCTCAGACCTGGAACTGGTGCCACCTTTGCCGTTACGCCGGCGGCTCAAGCCCCTCCCCCTTGTGGGGAGGGGTTGGGGAGGGGAATTGCCCTCACTCCGTCACCGCCCGAAACACGATCTCGGCCTTGAACGACCGGCCCTTTGCCTCGCGCTTCACCCGCGTCGATTGATGCAGCAGGCTGACCAGCGTCGCCCCCGTCAGCGTCAAAGCCGCGTCGTGCAGGACGCCAAGCACGGCCCCTGCGATCGCGTCCACCTCGCGCCGGCCCGGTGCGTCCGACCAGGCCTCGATCGCCATCAGGTGCACTTCGCCCGCCTCCGTCGAGGTCGAATTGTCCCGCGACACCATCTCGCCGATCACGAGATAGGGCCGCGCCCTGCCCGTCAGCTGGCGGTCGTGAATCGCATTCGCACCGATCAGCCCGGTCAGCGCCGCGTCGCCGGAAAGCGCCGCATGAACCGCCTGCAGAAGAGCATTGGCCGCGCTCATGGCTTTTCCTCCTCGCAGTCGCAGACGAGAAAGCGCCGCGTCTCGTCCGGATCGCGGTAGCCGAGGATGCGGAAGATGCGCGCACCCTTGCGGAAGCGTTTGTTAAGCGTGATGTCGTCGCGGTAGCGCATCCAGATGCGGTAGGCGGCGATGCCGAGTGCGGCGCCGGCCTGTTCGCTCTCGCGCAGCGACACCGGCTCGATGCGCGTCCAGAGCGACGCAGCGACGCCGTAGGTCCGGGTCACGCCACCCTGCCCGTCGAAAATCTCCTCCGGCGCCTCCAGCGCAAGCCGCGCCGTCATTGCGCCGGGATCGGGAGCGGTTAGCGCCATCGTCAGAGCCTCCGCATCCGGTAGGGTGCGATCAGCGCCTCGTAGCCTGCCGGCACCGATGCCGGCTGGTCCGCGATTGCAATCGCCCCGCGATAGGAAAACATCTCGCTGACATGCAGCAGCATGGCGCGTTTCAGCCCGTCCGGCACATCGGTCGCCGCGTCGCCGAAGCCGGCGGAAAAGTCGATCTCTATGCCGTTTGCCATCCGCCCAGGCTGCGGCGGATCGGCGAGCATCAGCCGCGCCGGACGCGCCGCGCCGTCGAGAACATGGCCGGCAAGTGCTGCCTCCGACGGCGTGCCGTCAGCGCCGTAAACCGTCACGGTTTCAATGGCCTGCACCGGTCCCCTGTCAATCTGAATCACCCCGTCCGCCGGCCACCGGTCGAGATAGAGCCGGAACCGCTGCGTCATCAGGCAGAGCCCGGTGACCGCCTCCAGGTATTCCCGGGCCGCGGCGATCAGGCTCTCGATCAGCGCGTCCTCGTCGTCGCCGTCAATCCGCGCATGCGCCTTCGCCTCGGCCAGCGTCACCGCCTCGCCGGCGGGGCCGGACAGTCTGAGATAGGTCATGAAATGTCTCCGGAGGATGGAAGGAAGATGGCGGCCCCGGCGGGGAGGAAAACCGGAGCCGCCCACCGCCCGACGTACAACGACCGGGCGGCATGCTCGAACGATTGCCGATGGCAGCCGCCTGATTTGCCCCTCACACCAACCCTCTCCCCGCAGGCGGGGAGAGGGAGAGGAAATGTCGGCGTTCTGGTCCCTTCTCCCCGCAAGCGGGGAGAAGGTGCCGGCAGGCGGATGAGGGGCAATTGCTTGAGGCGCTCCCAATCAGCTCGCCGCGAACTTGATCAGCTTGATCGCCTCGAAGTTCTGCACGCCGCCGCCCACGCGCTTGGTGGTGTAGAACAGGACGTAGGGCTTGGCCGAATAGGGATCGCGCAGGACGCGGACCCCCATCCGGTCGACGACCAGATAGCCGGCGCGGAAGTCGCCGAAGGCGATCGCGAAGGCGTCGGCCGCGATGTCCGGCATGTCCTCGGCCTCGGCGATCGGGAAGCCCATCAGCGAGGCGGCCTGGCCGGGTCCGGCCGGCGGCAGCCAGAGATAGTTGCCGTCGGCATCCTTGAACTTGCGGATCTGCCCCTGCGTCTTGCGGTTCATGACGAAGGTGCCGTTCTGCCGGTGGCCGGCTTTGAGCGCATAGACCGTATCGACCAGCACGTCTGAGGGGCCGGAGGCGGCAAACGTGCCGGCGGCGCCCGTCGGGTAGTAGCCGATATTGCCCCAGCTCCAGCCGGCATCGTCGACCTTGGTGTAGGCGAGGAAGCCGGTCGGCTTGTTGGTGCCGTCACCGGCGACGAAGGCTGCGCCCTCCTGCTCGGCAAAGGCGATATCCACCTCCCCGGCAATCCAGGCCTCGATATCGACCGCCGCATCGTCGAGCAGCGTCTGGGTCGCCGCCGGCATGGCGTAGAGTTCCATCGTCGGAAACGACAGCTCGGAGAAATCCGGCGTCGCGTCCTGCGGCCTTGCCGCCGTCTCGGCGACCCAGCCGCTCGCAAGCCCCGAGGCCATGAACGGCTTCTTCAGCACCGAGCCGGAGACCTGGCGCACCGTCGCCAGCGCCCGGATCGGCGAGACGGTGGCGAGCCGCCGGCCGATCTCGGTGTCCGTCTCGTCCGGCACCAGATAGCCGCCGTCGGAATTGGTGCCGGCGGCAAAGGCCTTGGCCTCCAGTTCGCGCAGCCCGCCCTCGTCGCCACGGCGGATATAGCTCTCGAAAGCCGCCTTGTGTTCGCCCGCCTCCGGCGACCCGCCGCCAAGCCGCGGGCGCGCCTTCTTCAGGAGGAACTGGTCGACGGTGCGCTTCTGGTCGTCGAGCGCCTTGTTGATGCGGTCGACCTTGTCGCGCGTCACCACGTCGGCGGTCAGCTTCTTCTCGACCTCGCCGAGCCGGCGGTCGTTTGTCTCGCGAAAGGCCTCGAAGGTTTCCATGAACTCCTCGAAGGCCTCGGTCATCGTGTCGGGCGCCGCCTTGATCTCGGGCGCGGTGCGTCTTTGCATGTCGGTCATGCTTGTCTCCTTTGGATTGGATCAGTGTCGGGGCGACATCAGCCGCGCCGCCCGGCGCATCAGCGCCAGCAGCCGGGCCTCGTCCCCGTCGATGTCAGGATTGCCCGCCGCATCCCGCAGACCGGCCATGTCGTCATAGCCCCTGGCGATCAGCCGCCGGGCCTCCTTGCGCGTCAGGCCGGCATCCCGCGTCAGCCTGCGCTCGATTTCCCGCTTGGTCGGCAGATGGCCGGCGAGATGCTTCACACTTTCCACCCGCGCCGAAGGCAACATCGGAAAGGTCACCACCGAAATCTCCCAGAGATCGGCCTCGACGATCGAGCGGATGCCGGTCTTGGCGTCCGTCCTCGCCTTCACCGTCTGGAAGCCGATCGACAGCCCGTCCAGCGCACCGCTCTTCATCAGCTGGTGCACCTCGCGGGCGCGGGTCACCCCGGTCGACAGCACGCCCTCGACGAAGAGCCCGCGGGCATCCTCGACGAGCCGGGTCCAGGCGCCGATCGGCTCGGCCGGATCGTGCTGGAACAGCATGCGCACCCCGCCAGCCCCGCGTGCCGAAAGCGATTTCCCGAACGCCCCGCGCTCGATCCGGTCCTTGCCGAGATCGACTTCACCGAAAACGCTGGCATAACCGGAAAAGCGTCCGTCGCCGGTCACGCCGTTCAGCGTCAGATTGGCAAACTTGCACGACGCCGCACCCGGCCCGTGAGCATGGTTCATGGACAGATCTCCATAGAAAGATTGTTGTGTGTTCAGATGGCGAAGCGCCCCTCCCCAACCCCTCCCCACAAGGGGGAGGGGCTAGCCCCGCCTCAGCCACCACGTTTCAAATGAAGCGGGGCGCCTGCCACTTGTCTTCTCCCCCCTTGTGGGGGAGATGGCCGGCAGGCCAGAGGGGGTTTTTCTCGCCGTTCCTCGTCCCCTACCGCCGCGCGCCGTAGCGTTCCGCGAGCCGCGACAGGATGCCGAGCCCCCACCAGGCGCAGAGGCTGGCGGCCGCCGATCCCGACAGCATGATCTCGCTGCCGGAGAGTTCGCCCGCCAGGCCCAGCTTCTCCATCAGGAAGAGGCCGGCCGGACCGCCGAAGATGATCCCGCAGGCAAGCCCGGTCAGAAACCTGGTCGCCGCTTCCCGCTTGCTTTTCGGCAGCAGATAGATGAGAGAGACCGCAGCACCGGCAGCGGCACCCGCCGCCCGCGCGGCCCACATGCCGGGCTCGTTGGCAAAGTCGGACATATTGTTAACCTATTGGTGCGATACTGCTTTTACTCGCCTGAACGCTGCACGAGCCGTGCACAGGGGCGAAAAGCCCCACGTCACGCTGAGTCAGGACGAAGGATTGCAGAATCCTTTGAATCGCTTGCGTCGATCCGCTGACAGTCTGAGTCAGCCACTTCACAAAAAGAGTCCGGTTCTTCAGACATCGAATCACGAAAGCCGACAATTTGATTCAGGACGCCAGCACAAAGCCCTGATCCTGAATCGCTTTCCAGCAGTGGCCCGTCTTCAGAGATTGATTCATGTCCGGCGACGTGGACCAATCTCCCCCCTTTGTGGGGGAGATGTCACGAAGTGACAGACGGGGCGCGCAGCCACCGCCCCTCAATACCCCACCGCCTCACGCTTCTCGTCGTCCGACAGGAAATCCGCCGCGCCGATGCGGCTCCAGAGTTCGCCGCGCTCGGCGCCGAGCCCCGCCACCTGGTCGAGATCGGGCTCGAAGCGCAAGGACCCGTCCGGCGAAAGCCATTGCGAGAAGCGGCTCATGGTGCGCGCCACCAGCGGCAGCACGGTCAGCCGGTAGAAGGCGCGGTTCGCCTCCTGGTAATTGGCATAGGTGTTGTCGCCGGGAATGCCGAGCAGCATCGGCGGCACGCCGCAGGCAAGCGCGATGTCGCGCGCCGCGCCGTCCTTGGCCGCCACGAAATCCATGTCGCGCGGCGACAGCCCCATCGATTTCCAGTCGAGCCCACCTTCCAAAAGCAGCGGCCGCCCTGCCCGCATCGGGCCGGAATAGCCGTCGTCCAGCTCCTGCTTCAGCCGGCGATATTGCTCCGGCGTCAGGTTGCCGCCCTCCTTCGGCTGGTAGATCAGCGCGCCGGACGGCCGTGCGGAATTGTCGAGCAGCGCCTTGTTCCAGCGCGCCGCCGCATTCGAAAGATCGAGCGCCATGTGAGCGGCGGCCAGCGGCGCGAAACCCAGGTGATCGTCGAGCGGATGGAAGAGCTTCATGTGCAGGAGCGATATGCCCTCGCCGTCCGCCGCAATCCGCCGCGTGCGCCCGCCGGCGCGGTAGTCATAGGCCGCCACCCAGCCGTCCGACCCTTCAACCACGCTCATGCGGTCGGGCCGCAACAGATGCAGTTCGCGCACCGCACCATCCAGGATGGCCGGCTCGACGAAGCCGTTGCCGGAGAGCATCAGCTGGCCGAACAGCGTCTCGAAGAATTCCGGCCCGCCCATGCGTGCGTTCGGCCGGCGGACGAGGTCGATCAGCGGATGATCGGACAGCTCCTCCGCACCTTCGTAGATGAGCCACGGCACCGCCGCGGCCGCCTCCGCCACCAGCCGCACGGCGCGGTGGGCGACCGGATTGCGCATGAAGCCGTTTCGCGACAGTTCGCCATAGGATCGCCCGCTCCAGTGCGCCTCGCCGCCCGCCGCAATCGCGACCAGCCCGGACTGCGCCTTCTCCTCGGACACGCCAACCGGCGCCGCCGTCCTGAACGGCAGTCGAAAGATGTTTTTCATGTCGTGGTTTTTCCCTGACTTCTGAATGCCGGCGTCGCACAGCGACAAAACACTTCCGTCATGCCGGACCGGATCCGGCATCCAGCCACCGCGCGTCCGCGCGGTGGAAAGACTCTGGCAGACCCGAGGCTTGCAAAACGGTCAAATGGGTCTCACGCGCGATCGAAATCGCGCCGCCGGATCCCGGATCAAGTCCGGGATGACGGTTCGGATGCATCGCCCTTCTCCCCGCGGGCGGGGAGAGGGAAAAGGCCTCACGCCGCCTCGGCGATCGTATAGCTCACCGCCGAATAATAGGTTTTCGCATAGCCGGCGATCTGCTGGGCCCGGTCCATGCCGTTGATGATCCGGCGGGCATGCACCCAGTCCTCGTTCGACTTGGAGAAATAGTCGGCGAGCTTGTGGCCGGTGAAAGAGCCCTTGATCATGCCGATGAACATGATCTTGATCGCCACATCCATCTCCATCGCCAGCTCCGGATGCGACACCAGATCGACGCCGGTCTCCTTCTTCATCTTCTCGTAATTGCCCTTGTGGGTGAGCTGCACCAGCCCGCGGCCGAGCCAGCTCTTGCCGTCCTTGTCCTTGCGCCAGTAAGGCTCCTTCACCCAGGAGAGCTTGCCGGCGTTCCAGGCGTTTTCCAGCCGGGCGATCGCCTTGTCGTCGGTCGGCGCCAGCGTCTCGCGCACCGGCTGCATGGTGCGCGCCGTCTCGTGATAGGCGGTCGCCAGCATGTAGGCCAGCCAGCGGTCGTCCTCCTTGGCGTAGCCCTCTTCCCAGGCGTCCAGAATGGCGGTGTGGCCGTCCACCTGCGACTGGCTGAGCCCGGTCGAAAACAACGTGTCATGCAGGTGATCGTAGAAGAACTTGCGATTGATGCTCATGATGTCCCCCGGTTTGGTGCGGACTTCCCCATTTGCGTGCATTCGTCCGCGGATTGCAATCTTAACATGCGTTTTGAATGCTGTACATGCTATGGCTGCAACCCCGCCGGTCACACTCCGCGCACCTTCGGTTCGCCCGCCCCTTCCAGCATCAGCGCCGTCAGGGCCCAGACCAGCGCGTCGAGCCGGTCCGGCGAGCGGCCGTTCGACAATCCGTCCGGGCCGAAGTCGCACATCTGGTCCTCGAGCGCGGTAAACCGCCCGGCATGCACCACCCGGCCCTGCTCGTAGAGGGCTGCGACCGGTTCGGCGCGCAGGTATTTCCCCCGCGTCGCCCGCACTGTCGTCACCGGCAGCAAGGCATCGACCGAGCGCATCACGGCGGCCACCATGTCGCCGCCCTGGTTGATCTCGGCGACGATCCGGTCGGCGTCGAAACGGCGATAGGCCCGCGCCGCGGCCTCCGCCCAGCCGGACGGGCTCGCACCCTCCACCGAGCAGTCGGCCAGCACGACGCCGCGTCCCGCCTCGTCGATCCCGGCGACCACGATGCCGCAGCACGAGGTCTTGCCGGCCGAAGCCGGCGGATCGATGGCGACGACGATGCGCCGCATCGGTCCCGCCGCCCTGATGGTGAGCGCCTCCAGCTGGTCGCGCCGCCAGAGCCCATCCTCGCGATCTTCGATCAGTTCGCCGCCGAGCTCCTGCCGCCCGAGCCGTGTCCCGCCATAGCGGGCCTCGAGTGCGCTGATGAAGCCCGGCGCCAGGTTGCGGGCATTGGCGACGGTCGAAATCCTGCGGACCACCGTGCCCGGATCGGCAATCAGCCGTTTGAGCACCGGCACCGCCCTCGGCGTCGTCGTCACCAGCTGGCGCGGATGCGCCCCGAGCCTTAAGCCGAACTGCAGCATGTCGAAGGTCTCCGCTGCATGGGTCCATTTGGCGAGCTCGTCGCACCAGGCGAAATGAAACTGCGGTCCGCGCAGGCTTTCGGGATCTTCGGACGAAAAGATGTATGCCTTCGCCCCGCTCGGCCAGACCAGCCGGCGGCGCGAAATCTCGAACACCGGCACGTTGCGCCGGGCAATCCGGCATATGCCGGACACACCGTCGATCATCACCTCGCGGGCGTCGCCCAGCGTCTCCGCCACCAGCGCGATGCGGAGCTCCGACGCCCCGGCACCGCTTGCCAGTGCCTGCACCCATTCGGCGCCGGCCCGCGTCTTGCCGGAGCCGCGCCCGCCCATCAGGAGCCAGCTGCGCCAGTCGCCCTTCGGCGGCTGCTGTTCGTCGCGCCCGGCAATCGCCCAGTCCTTCAGCAGCGCCGCCGCAATCGCCGGATCGGCCAGCAGCACCGCCATCCGCCGCTCATGGCGGGCAATCCATTTCACCGCCTTCGGCGCAAATACGAGCCGAGCGATTGCCGCCACCGCATCGGCCAGCGGCCCCATCCAAGGCGCCACCGCAACCCCTTCCGGGATCGAATTCCCATGCTCGACCTGCGCCTGCCCTCCGGTCATCCGCTGATGTGCGATTTGCCCGAACGACGTCCGCTCAACGGTCGCCAGCACCCGGAACCTGGCCGGTGCCACCATCCCGTGATCCGTGGACCTCCTCGGCCCCGGTCCTCGGACGATCTCCACCGCCATCGGCAGCCGCCCCGGCCGGCGAATATCCGCCGTCCCGCTCATCAGCAAGGCGCGCCGCCCGTTCGTCGGCCCGCTCGTCGATAAGCGCCAGCAGCGCGGCGCGGGCGCGCTCCAGTTCGGCCGGATCGGCATGACGGTCTGCCTCCTCTTCACGGTCGCGGGCAAGCTGGCGCTGCAGCGCATCGATCTTTTCGAGCGTCCGGACAATGAGCGACATCGCATCCACCGCCGCCTTTGCGTCGGCCCGGCTCGCCGCCCCGTCCGCATCGCTCTCGCCGCGCAGCCTGCGGAAATAATCAAACTGCGCCCGCATCTCGCGTGTCATGTCGTTGAGCAACCGACGCAGATCGTCGCCGCCCTCGCCCGACTTCACCTCCGGCGCATCCGCCACCCCGGCCCTAGGCAGCCCGTCCCCATAGACGCGCCGCTCCGGCCAGAGCCCGAAAAGCCCCGGATCGATCCTGTCCAGATTGTCCATGAAACCTCCGATGGCATGCGCCGGATGGCACAAGCCCAACCCCGACCAATCTCCCCCTTTGCGGGGGAGATGCCCGGCAGGGCAGAGGGGGGTAATCCCCCTCACCCGCCCAACAAAAAAGGCCGGCAAAACCGACCTCTGAAAACCCTAATTCCCGACACCGGCCCCAGCCCCGACCTTCCCGGCCAAACGCCGCATCCGGTCGCAACTTTCCGACTATGCCAGAACCCTACCAGACCACCGTGACGCCGTCAAGGATTATTTTCCTATCTTGTCCTGAGTTGTCCCCAATCAAGTTGGCGGGCCTTGCATGCATGACACGCCTGATAAAAGTGAAATTGCCAGCATTCCCATGAGAGATTTAGGGGATCTCGCTTTTCTCAGCCTTGCTGAAGAATTTTTACTGAAATGATACAATATAAAATTATTCATCTAAGATTAATCTCGCCCTCTAGCAGGGACGACATTTCGTCAGGCCAAGGGCAGCCAGGATAAATAAGGGCATTCATGTGATAAAATAGCCGGCTCAATGAATCCATTTCAGATATTATTTCAATTAAATCGCGTTCTTTGTAGACAAATATTTTCTCCCTTGGATAGTCAATATGAGGCGCGTAAATTCCGCGTACGAATTCTTCAAAATGAATTTTCGATTTCAATTCGAACGCAGCAAGATATTTATTGTCTATTAATAGAATTGCATCAGGCAGAGATTCGGAAAGCCCCCAAACTCGATGAGCAAGATGATTTCTATTCCTAGAGGAAATTTTGGCGCGGGCCATAACGGAGTCAAATATTCTCTTCTTCCTTACATCAAGGACAGATGACGCTACTGCCTTTATCGCATCTAGCTGTGCGCTTGCGCTGTTTATTGCAGAGAACATGGCCAATGTGGGTTCAGCATTTGCCCCCAGCATGTTTACGATAGACTCAGCCATCCGGGCCTCTATTTCTGCCCACCCTGCTATAGCCCTTGCTATTAGAATTGCGAGTTCTGGACGGTCTGAAATAGCCTTTGGGTGAAAGAGTACGGGACTGGATTCATCTATTTGACTTAGAGGCATTGGTGACATGAACCGGTATCCTAAGTTCGATTAGGAAAAGGGCGACGAGATCTTGAAGCGGATGCTCAAGACCCCGCCGGAACCGAAAACCCCTCCCAAAAATGAGGCCTGGGAAAGATAGGGCTACTGAACCGAACCGGTGACAGCCGGCGGCTCACTTTTTAGTTGCTCCACTTGTTGGAGAATGGCGTGAGCCATCGCTTCTGCCGCTGCTATAGGCATTACAAGCCGTCCAATTACTACGCGGTCTAAGTTTGCTGGGTTGGTGCGGTAGTCGGATCGAACAGAGTCAAAGGTGATTCTCATGCAGCCGTTAAAGGTGAAAAAGCCGATTGCAGAGTCCGCAAAAACATCTGGGGAATGCGGGGTGTGCAATAACGGCGGTTCGTTACTCATAACAAATGCCTTTCTCTCTCCCGGTGTGATGTACGCGGCAGATAGACTAGGCGAGCCATTCAGAGTTATCGAGTCTTTTTGCGCATCAAAAAGAGATGCTTATCATTTTACTTAGGCGTGAGCAGCTTCACCAACCCAGCGACGGGTAAGACAGTTTTCGCGAACTTATTAGAACAAGTCTTCGGTACGTTCCGCATCGCTAATCTTGAAGAAAATGATTGAGCTACACATCAAGCCGCCTTGCAAGCCCCCACCCTTACTCCGCCGCCTCAAGCGGCACCGAAAACTGCTCCCACGCCGCCATGGCGTGCGCCGCGTACATCAGCGACGGGCCGCCGCCCATGTAGATGGCCATGCCGAGCGTTTCCTCGAATTCGGCCTTGGTCGCGCCGAGCCTGATCAGCGTCTCGGTGTGAAAGCCGATGCAGCCGTCGCAGCGCGTGGCGATGGCTATGCCGAGCGCCACCAGTTCCTTCACCTTCTTGTCGAGCGCGCCGTCTGCGGTCGCGGCCGCCGCCATCGCCGAAAAGCCCTTCATCACGTCGGGAATGTCGCGGCGCAGCGTCTTGGTGTGGGCGGAAATATCCCGGGTGATGTCGGGGTAGTATTTCGTCGTCATGCGGAGCTCCTGTAGACATATTCGTTTTCCGATATATTTCTACAGGAGCACCGGCCGGCCGCATTTGCGAAAGATCAAGTGCGGCTCAGCGCGCCGTCGAGAAGGCGAACCAGACGGCGACGGCGGCAAGCATCAAGGAGAGCGCGCGGCGGGCGAAGCGCTCGCGCCGCTCGTCGGTCAGGATCGGCGTCAGGAAGCCCGCGGCACCGACGATGCCGGCATGAATGCCGGTCGCCACGGCCACATAGACCGCCGTCAGGACAAGCGTCTGGCCGAGTACGGCGCCGGACGGATCGATGAAGGCCGGCAGCACGGCGACATAGAAGATCGCCGCCTTCGGATTGAGGAGGTTTGTCACCAGCCCGCGCCGGAAGAAGCGGCCATAGCCGTCATGGGCGTCGGTGCCGGTCTCGCTGCCGCCGTCGCGCCAGCCGTCCCAGGCGAGATAGAAGAGAAAGGCGATGCCCGCCCAGCGCAGCGTCTCGTAGACGAACGCCGAGGATTGCACCAGTTCGGCCGCGCCCACCGCGCCGGCAATGCCGATCGCAGCCAGCCCCAGCGCCACGCCGGCAACCGCGGCAAAGCCCTTGGCCCGCCCCTCGGTCGCCGCCGCCATGGCAAGCCAGGCCATGTTCGGCCCCGGCGTCAGCTCGATCAGCACGGAGGCGAGCACAAAGGCCGGCAACTGGTCCGGCAGGGTATCGGCAAGGAACGTCACGCACACTCCGAAATGGGGAAATCACCGGAGATCGTTCCGGCCCGCGTCATGCTCTTACGCACCTTGCCGTCGAAACGTCGTTGATTTCAATCACCCACGAGTTCGGAAAGGTCCTCTTCCGCGCGGTAGGGCTCAGCAATCTCCAGAATGAGCTTGCGCACGCTCTCCGGCATCGACGCCCCGCGCCCGGCCACCCCCTTGTTCAGCCGCTCGCCCTTGGCGGTCTCGGTGTCGGCGAAGGCCTCCGCCAGCTTCGCCGCATCGAGATAGTCCGGCCCGACATAGGCTGCCATCCGTTCGGCGAGCCCCGGCTTGTCGTTCAGGAAATCCTTCTCGTAGGAGACCCAGAGCGGCTTCACGAAGCCCATCCGCTCGCACTTCTTCCAGGAGAGATAGAATTGCAGGAACCAGTGCGCCTGCAGGTGCACCAGCGCCGTCAGCCGCGGCTCGTCCTCCATCTCGTGATAGCGGTCCGGCAGCGCGTCGAGGAAATAGTCGACGCTGGGATTTCCGGTCGAGCCCGCACGCCGCGCCTTGCGGAACATGTCGTCGAGACTGACGATCGAATCGAACAGGTTGCGGTAGGTGACGATCGGCATGATGTTGTAGGTCTTCAGCTGCCGGCAGAGATAGGGCGTCGCCCGCACATGGTGCTGCGCCACGTAGCCCCGCTGGTTCAGCCCGTAGCGGATCAGCGCCAGCTCGTCCGTCTCCTGCTCGCGCAAACCAATGCCCATTGCATAGATCGTCTGCATGTAGAGTGTTGCTGCCATCAGATTGCCGCCGGGCAGGTTCATAGAACGCTTCAGCGTGCCGCTGATGAAGGTCGAGGCGGATTTCGGCGCGCAGGCGACCAGGATGTTCGGTTGCTTCGCCCGCGCGGCCGACAGCTTCGCCCGCATCAGCAGTTCGGAAAACTGATCGAGATTGAAGGAGAGCCGGGCGACGACGTCGTCGCCGACGTCCGGCAGAAAGAAGGGGTTCGTCAGCGAAAAGAGGCTTGCCGCCGAGAGCTGCCGGTTCGCGTCGATCTTGCCGAGAAACTCGTTGCACTTCTCCTGGACATAGGCGAGGTCCGGACTTTCCGAGATCTTCTCGGCAAATTTCAGCATCAGTGCGTTCAATTCCGCGCTCATAGGTCCCTCAGTCCTTTCATCCATGTCGAACCGAGACGGACATCGGGACGTTCTACGCCCGCGCCTGTCCGCGTCTCGTTCACGCCCTCTCCGGCCCCAGCATCAGCGAAAAATCCGCCTCGTCTCGAAACGGCGCGAAGGCCTTCAATATCCGCTCGCGCGGTCCGGTCGGGATCGCCTCGCCGCGACCGGCAACCCCCTTGTTCCATTGCAGCCGCCCGGCCTCGGGATCGGCGGAAAGCTCGGCCAGCACCGCCTCGGCCGTCAGCCCGAAGCCGACATGGGCGGCGATCCGTTCGGCCATCGCCTGGCGGTCGCCCAGCAGATCGCGCTCGTAGGAAATCCACAGCGGCTCCACCATGCCGCGCCGCTCCAGCTTCTGCCAGTGCATCAGGAACTGCACGTACCAGGCAGCCCGGTCGGCAAGAAAATCGAAGCGATCCTCGTCGCTCATTTCCGTGTAATTCCTTGGAAAACCTTGCGAAAAATAGCTCTCCTCGGGCGCCTCGCCGGCCTCGCGTGAAGCCTTCTGCATGCGGCGGAACTGGTCGTCGATCGACACGAACGTGTCGAGAATGTTGCGCACGGTGACGATCACCCGGACCTTGTATTGCGCCAGCTGCCGGCAGAGGAAGGGCGTCGGCTTGATGTGGTGCTGGGCAATGTAGCCGGTGCCGTTCAGCCCGTTGCGGATCAGCGCCAGTTCGTCCACCTCGTCTTCCCGCAGGATGCCCTGCATCACGCCAAGCGTCTGCGGCGTGGCGACATTCGCCCCCAGATAGACGGTCGGCAGTTTTGCCGAGCGCGCGATCGCCGCGAAGATGAAGGAGGAGGCGGATTTCGGCGCGGCGGCGAGCAGGATGTTCGGCTGGCGCGCATTCGCCGCCGTCATCTTCAGCCGCATCACCCAGTCCATGAACTGGTCCTGCGAGGCCTTGAGCCCCGCCACATTTCCGAAGTCCGGCAGGAACAGCGGATTGTGGGCGGTCAGAAGTGCTGCGACCCTGACGATCTCGTCGTCGGGAAACTTGGCGATCAGCGCATGGCCCTTCTCGCGTACCGCAACGGGGTCGGACATCACGGCAAAGCCGCGCAGGAAAATCCTGACCTTGTCCTGTACCTCGTCGAGCATGTCCCGCCTGTCCCCGTCAACCGGAAACCGGCTTCGCACAAAGAACTGGCCCGAAGCTGGCCATTGCGGCGGCCTACGCCTTCTCGGCGCCCTCGCCCACCGTCAGCGGCCAGTCGACGATATAGTCCTCGTAGTCCTCGACATCGACGACGTCCTCGCTCACCGTGCGGCCGCGCGCCGAAATGCCGGCGGCATGCACCGTCTCCGGATCACCGGAGACCAGCGGATGCCACCAGTAGAGATCATGGCCCTCCTCGACCAGGCGATAGCCGCAGGTCGGCGGCAGCCACGGGATTTCAGAGACGCTTTCCGGCGTCAGCTGGATGCATTCCGGCACAAAATCCTTGCGGCTCTCGTAGTGGCGACAGCGACAGCTCTGATCGTCGAGCAGCGTGCAGGCGACCGAGGTGAAGGCGACCTCGCCGGTATCCCAGTCCTCGAGCTTGTTGAGACAGCACAGGCCGCAGCCATCGCAGAGCGATTCCCACTCCTGCTGGCTCATCTCGGTCAGCGTCTTCGTTTTCCAGAAAGGCAGTTTATCCGTCACTCTATCGCCTCGGCATCTGGGGAAACCCCGGTTAACCCTCGTCTGTCTTCTCTGCCGGTGTGGCATCGGCGGCACTTTCCAAACCGACCCCAACCGTTATAATCCGGGCCGGGGTTAACCGCCGGACATTGCTGCCTTCGCCAGCGAACCGGTCGGAGGGAGTTGAGGCAGCGTGCAGGATCCTTTTTCACCAGACGAGCGCCCGCGCAAGAAGCGCTTCGTCCTGCTCAAGATCGACGCCGCGCTCGATTCCTTCCTCTGGAATGCCGGCTTCCGCATCGCCGACACCTGGGAACGCATCACCATCTTCTTCCGCCGCTTCCGCATGTATGGCTGGAAGCGGGTGGTCTTCGAACTCCTCGGCGAGGCTGCCACCTGGGGCACCGTCGGCGCCGTCCTGATGCTGACGCTGGCGCTGCCGGCCTTCCAGGCGACCGACAAGGACTGGCGCAACAGCGGCGACTACGCGGTGACCTTCCTCGACCGCTACGGCAACGTCATCGGCCATCGCGGCGTCATCCACCAGAACTCGGTCCCGATCGAGGAGATGCCGGATTATCTCATCAAGTCGGTGCTGGCAACGGAAGACCGCCGCTTCTTCGACCATTTCGGCATCGACATCTTCGGCCTGGTGCGCGCCATGAGCGAGAATGCCCGCGCCGGCGGCGTCGTCCAGGGCGGCTCGACGCTGACCCAGCAGCTCGCCAAGAACCTCTTCCTGTCCAACGAGCGCTCCATCGAGCGCAAGATCAAGGAAGCCTTCCTGGCGCTGTGGCTGGAGGCGAACCTCACCAAGAAGCAGATTCTGGCCACCTATCTCGACCGCGCCTATATGGGCGGCGGCACCTTCGGCGTGGCGGCGGCGGCGCGCTTCTACTTCGGCAAGGATGTGCGCGAGGTCAATCTCGCCGAGGCGGCCATGCTCGCCGGCCTGTTCAAGGCGCCGGCGAAATACGCGCCGCATGTCAACCTGCCGGCAGCCCGCGCCCGCGCCAACGAGGTGCTGACCAATCTCGTCCAGGGCGGCTTCATGACCGAGGGCCAGGTGGTCGCCGCCAGGCGCAATCCGGCGACCGCGATCGACCGCGACGCCAATGAATCGCCCGACTATTTCCTCGACTGGGCCTATGACGAGGTCCAGCGCCTCGCCTTCCGCTTCCCCGAACACGCGCTGATCGTGCGCACCACGCTCGACATGGGCCTGCAGCACGCCGCCGATCAGGCGACGGAAGCAAGCCTGAGGGAATACGGCCAAAGCTACCGCGCCAAGCAGGCGGCGCTGGTGATGATCGAAAACGGCGGCGCGGTGCGCGCCATGGTCGGCGGCCGAGACTACGGCGAAAGCCAGTTCAACCGCGCCACCAAGGCGCTGCGCCAGCCGGGCTCCTCCTTCAAGGTCTACACATATGCGCTGGCGATGGAGAGCGGGCTAACGCCGCAGTCGACCATCGTCGACGCGCCGATCACCTGGAACGGCTGGTCGCCGCAGAATTACGGCCGCAGCTATGCCGGCCGAGTCACGCTGGAGACGGCGCTGAAGAAGTCGATCAACACTGTCCCGGTTCGCCTCGCCAAGGAAAAGCTCGGCATCGACGGCATCGTCAAGATGGCCAAGGACATGGGCGTCGAAACGCCGATCCGGGCCAACAAGACGATCCCGATCGGTACGTCGGAAGTCACCGTGCTCGACCAGGCCACCGCCTATGCGGTCTTCCCCGCCGGCGGCTACCAGTCGCGCCGGCACGGCATTTCGCAGATCCTCTCCTATGACGGCCGCCTGCTCTACGATTTCGAGCGTGACGAGCCGCCGGCCAAGCGGGTGATCTCGGAACAGGCCGACGCCTACATGAACCAGATGCTGACCCAGGTGCCGGTCTCCGGCACGGCGCGTGCCGCAGCCCTCGACCACGGCATCGTCACCGCCGGCAAGACCGGCACGACGCAGGCCTACCGCGACGCCTGGTTCGTCGGCTATACGGGCAACTACACGACCGCCATCTGGTTCGGAAACGACGACTACACCTCGACCAACCGTATGACCGGCGGCTCCATTCCGGCCCGCACCTTCAAGCGGCTGATGGATTACGCCCATCAGGGCATCCAGCTGAAACCCATCCCCGGCATCGAGGATCCGCTACCGACCGGCGACCGCACGCCGATCACCGTTGCCGCCGGCAAGAACAACACCCCCGACGACGGCTCCCTGCCCCCGCTCGTGCGCCCCCGCTCCCTGTCGCCGGAAACGACGACGCTCATCCGCACGCTCCGCGACGACCTCATCAAGGCCCCGCCGCTCACCTCGCCCGACCCGCAAAAGGTCGCCAGCGTCCGGTGATCCGCCTCCTCGCCTGATGGACAGCCGAGGTGCGACGGGTTGCACAACTGGATATGCGCAACCATTTTTGGTAAATAACGAAAAACCACCTCTGGTCACGTTGCCATCCGGAGAAGAATCCCATCAGTTGCGAAATACACTCAAAGGTATCAAAATTCCCGCACTGGATGTGATTCAAGATGTCAAAGCTTCCGAGTTCCTCGCGTGTCCGCGCCCTGTTGAGCACCACCTGCATGGCCGCGGTGCCATTTGCAGCGCAACTTTCGCTGCCGACTTATGGCTTGGCCGAACCGGTGTCATCGATCTGTAGCACGTCCGGCAACGTCACCTCCTCCAATTGCGACGATGGTGGGTATATCTCGATGATCGGCGGCGTCGGAACGTCAACCCTGACGGTCACCGGCGGCTCGGCGAGCGCAGTTTACATCGGTACCTATGACGAGGAGACCACGCCGACCGCCCAGACCTTGCGAATTACCGGCGGCACTGTCATCAACAACACCACATACAGCGCTGTCTATTTCTCCACCGATGCCGCCGACCACGACGCGACGATCATCATCGACGCCGGCGTGACGATCACGGCGGATGGTGGCGGCTTCGGCGCGGAGTGGTTCAGGAACGCCACATCCGGCGACATCACGGTGGACAGCGCCGCTACGGTCACCGCCTATGTGGGTCCCGGCATTTCGGCTTCGACCAATGACGGCAGCATCAGCCTCACCAACAGCGGCAGCGTGACATCGACCACCAATTGGGGTCTCTATGCCGATGGCGGTAAGTTCTCGACCGAGACCCAATCGATCTCGATTACCAATAGCGGTACCGTCAACGGCTATCTCGCCGGCATTCGCGCCATCGGCTATGTGGCCAATACCAGCGTCACCAACAGCGGAACCGTCTATTCCACAACCCGCCAGGCGATCACGGCCTGGTCCGACACCGGCACCGCCAGTGTGACGAACTCGGGAACGGTCACAGCGTATGACGAGGTCGGCCTGCAGGCGTGGGGCGCGACAGGTGTAACGGTGGTCAACAGCGGCACCGTCTATGCTTATGATAATGATGAACTGACGGACCAGGGTGTGGGCCACAACGGCATTCACACGCTCATACAGGGCTTCGGCACCACGACGATCACCAACACCAAGACCGGCGTCATCTATGCTCCCGACGATGCGGCGATCTCGGCCACTGCTCAAGGGAGCGACGAAGAAGACATCGATGGCGGCGGCGACATCAACATCGTCAACGCCGGCTCCGTCACCGGAGCAGACGGCATCGAGGCGACAACCCTCAACGGCAAGATCTCCATCACCAACACAGGCACGATCACCGGCCTGACCAGCACGGGCGTCACCCTTTCGCAAACGGCTTCGCTCGACAATTCGGGCACGATCAACGGCGAAAAATACGGTGTCTACCTGGAGGGTTCCGGCAACACGATCAGCAATACAGGCAGCATCACAGGCGGCATCGCGTCGGTCTATTTCGCAAGCGGCTCCAACACGCTGAACATCTCGCCCAGTTCCTTCTTCTCGGGCGTCGTCGACTACAACGAGACGACGGGCAACACCACGAATTTTGGCGCGGGAAGCTACCGTGTCGAAGCGTCGAACTATCTCTCCGGCCTGAACACGATCAATCTCGACAATGACGGCCAGACCCTGATCATCACCAACGCGGACACCACGGGGACGATCAACGTCGTTGCCCTTCCCTCGGCGAGCAAGATGGCCACGCAGTACACTTCGTCGGTGTCGGACGTGGTCGGCAGCATTCTGGCTCTCGATGTCGCCCGGCCCGATTCCGTGCAGGTCGACATGCCCGGCACCACCGGTGCGCTTGGCTACGCCGAGACGAAGGCCGACACCGCCGCCGTAAAGGCGATCAAGAGCCAGACCGGCGACCTCGCACTCGACGGCAACGGCAATCTCTTCTGGATGAGAGCATTCGGCGGACAGAAGTTCCTGCCGGGCGACGATGGCCAGACGGGCAGCGAATCCTTCCACTACGGCGCGATTTCCGGTGTCGACCATCAGTTCGACAAGACACGCCTCGGCATGTTCATGGGTGGCGGGCACGTGTCCAGCAAGGCCGATGACGGCACCTCCTCCATCACCGGAAATACCGGCTTCTTCGGCTTTTACGGCGCACAGCAGATGCAGGGCTTCCAGCTGGACGCCTCCATTGCCTTCGGCGGCATTCGCAACCGGTCGAAGCGTTCGATCAACAATGGCGAGGAAAATGCCGTCGGCAGCTTCAACGGCTGGTATGCCTCGCCGGAAATCGCGCTCAGCACATCGCGGTCGCTGGCCGACGACTGGACGCTGACCGGCCGCGCCAAGTTGCGTTATACCGGCGCCTGGTACGAGAGCTATGACGAAAGCGGTTCCTCCCAGAATATCGACTACGATTCGCGTACCTCGCAGTCGCTGGAGGGTCGGTTGATGGGCGAACTGACCAAGCGGACCGAGCTTTCGACCGGCCAGCCGCTCACCTTTACCCTGACGGGCGCTGTCTCTGACGTGCAGTATCTCGGCTCCGACAGCATTCATGCCAGCCTCGACAACACCGAGTTCAGCGTCGCCGACAGCGGCGCACGCAATGTCGCCGGCGTCGGCATCGGCGCGAACATCGACGTTCAGGTCAGGTCGAACGTCAGCGTCTATGGCGGGGTGGAAGGCTGGCTCTACACCGACAAGTCCAAGGCCTATTCCGGCCGGATGGGCGTGAAGGTCGCCTTCTGACCGACCGCTAACCGATGAAATGATGATCGGCCCGGGGCATCGTCCCGGGCCGATTGCATTGCGCGTACCGGACTTTTTCCTCGCCCACAGTGGAAAGCCGCGGTTTGCGGCAACTGGCTTGTTCCCATTTGAATATGAACGCTTTAGGCTCGCGGCAATTCGGGGTCAGAGGGTCCAGCTCCAGGTGTTCAGAATTCCATTCCTTGTGGCGGTCGGCCTTATGGTCGCTTTCGGCGTCGGCATCCTGTCGTCGATTTACGCGCTGAAGGCGACCGAGGGGTTCGGGGCCATCCGGCTCGGGGCCTGGACCGCCTTCCCCCGCGCCCAGACCGCCGATGCAGATCCCTATGCCAAGGCGCACCGGGCGAATGCCGGACGGCTGACCTATGGCGAGGCGGAGGCGCTGCGCTTCATCGCCGACCGCGACGATTCAGGCGAGGCCTTCTCCACCGCATGCACCTATCGTATTTCCGGCCAGACGCCGCAGACCCGGCTCTGGACGCTCTATGTCGGCGGCGCGGACGGGCGGCCCTTCACGGTGGCGAAGTCCCTGCCGATGGCGCTCAACTCCTGGGTCGTGCTGCGCGGCACGGACGGCATGTTCGACATCGTCGCGGCGACCGAGGCGAAGCCCGGCAACTGGCTGGCGCTGCTGCCGACCGGCACGTTCCGACTGGTGCTGACGCTGTTCGACACGCCGACGGCCGGCAGTGCAGGTCTGATGGACCTCACCATGCCGCAAGTGCAGAGACTGGGGTGCAAGAATGCCTGATTTCCGGGGCGTGCCCTTCGCCGTCATCATCGGGCTGGTCGGCGCGGCGATCCTGCATCTGATCACCATATTGTGGCTGCCGGAATTCACCGGCCGCGACGCGTTCACGCGGGTGATCGCCGAGGGTGACTTCTACCAGTTCCACCCGCTCTCCGATCAGCCGGATGCGGCGGGGCTGGCAAACGGCGATCCGTTCCTCAGCGAAGCGGTCTGCGGCTTCGACGCGGCAGATGGGCCGGTGCGGCTGCAGGCCGTCGGCGACCTGCCCTTCTGGTCGCTGGCAGTCTATGATTCCGACAGCAACGAGGTGTTCTCGATCAACGACCGGACGTCGTCCGGCGGCGTCATGGATGTGGTGCTGGCGACGCCCGTCGATCTCGCGTCGATCCGCAAGGAACTGCCGGAAGACTTCGCCAAGTCGATCCTCGTCGAAATGCCGGTGTCGGACGGCTATGCGGTGCTGCGGGCGATGGCGCCGATGCCGAGCTACGGACCGCTTGTCCGCGCCTTCCTTCAGGAGGCGCGCTGCACGGTGACCCGCCCGGCGTAAGCCGTCGATCGATTTCCGTCAGCCGCGGTTCTGCGACAGGCTGCCGATGACGAAATTGTCGCGGCGCTCGTAGCGGATGCCTGTAAACAGCAGCACCTTGGCGTCGCCGGTGACCGGCCGGCGATTGACCGGCGGCTTCTTGGTGGACTTGTGGTCCTGCAAACGAACTATCTCTGCCATGCTCGTCTCCTTGATAAGGCGATCGAGACGGATGAAGAGCGATTTCATCCTGCCCGCCGTTTCGGCCGGGCTGGCGCATCTCCAGATTGGGGACCTCGAACCTTCGGAGGCATCTGCGCCGTTCTCACGTCCACCGGTTTCCGTTTCGCCTTGATGCTTCAAACGGATCACCGATGGTGATGGTTCCATTCAGACACAGCATAGTTAACAGGTCGTTAGCGAATTTGGTCTAATTTGCTCTTTCAGATGTTGTGCGTAGCGTGGGTAGGGCCGTGAGTGACCGGTACAGAGAGCTGGAAGGACCATTGGGTGTGCGTAGGAAGGATGTGGTGCTGATGGCGACCGTGACGAGTTTCGAGTCGCTCAAACAGCCGACGCGGACGGAGCTGCAGCAGTTCGCCGAGCTTTTCACGCCGTTCTTTCACGCCTCGTCCGAGGAAACCCGCCGCCAGGCGATCGCCGCCCTGTCGCAGTGCGAGCACGTTCCCCAGGCCGTCGCCCTCTTCATCGGCAGCCAGCCGATCAGCCTCGCCGCCCCCTTCCTCACCAGTTCACCGGCAATCCATGACGACACGCTGATCATGATCGCCCGCACGCAAGGCGGAGCGCATGCGCGCGCCATCGTCCGGCGCGAGAACCTGTCGCCGCGCGTCGTCGACGCGCTGGTCGGCCTGCGCCACACCGAGCCGCGCGGCGAACAGACGGGCCGCGGCATGCCGCATCCGGCAACGGCCGCGAAACCCCAGGCAACCGAGGCCTCCCGTCCGGCCACAACCCAGACGGAAACGGTCCCGACTGCGGCGGCAACGGTGCCCGCAGCCGAGGATGAAGAGATCCTGCGTCTGGCGCGCGAGGAAGCTCTGCGCGAGCAGCTGAAGCAGCTTGCCCGGCATATGGCCCGACCCGAAACCGACAGGCTCGGCCTGCGCACGATCTCCGACATGCAGGCGGCCCTCCTCGTCCGCTTTGCGCGCAACATGGAAGCCGGCCACTTCGCCACGACGCTCTCCGATACGCTGACGTCGAGCCGCTGGCTTGCCGAGCGCATCATGCTGGACATTTCCGGCCACCAGCTGGCAACGACGCTGATCGGCGTCGGCATGGCCGAAGACGACATCCGCATGATCCTGACCGCCCTTTACCCGCACCTTTCCGAACAGCGCGACGGCAAGACGATGGCGGACATACTGGTCGGGGAACTGGATCCGTGGGACAGCCTCGAGCGCGTCGAAACCTGGTGCCGCGCCGACCGCTACACCTTCTCGGACGACGAGAGAGCCATCGCACCGCAAGAACCGGCCAAGAAGGACGAGCGGGCGGCCTAGGCCTGCCCCCTACCCCTCCACTTCGAACAGGCCCTCGACGCTGTCGCATTCGAGTTCGACGATCCAGAGGTCGGAATCGAAGTTTGTTTCCCGCTTGAGCAGGGCGTCGACGTCGGCGGCTTCGGCAAGGTCCAGACGCTTTTCGAACATCCGGCCCATGGCCTCGTCTTCCTCGAAAAAGCTCTGCGGCGCGGGGCCGTAGAGATTTTCGCGGCCGTCGCGGAAGCGCTGGCGGATGAAGATCGCGCCGGCGGCGTCTGCCCCCTTGCGCTCGACGGCGGCAAATCCGCCGGCGGAGAAGACGCGGCGGATGAGGGCCGAGACGAAGATTTCGGTTTTCAGGCGCATGGCTTTGTCCCGCTCAGAAACATGAGACAACGGGATCGCATGCGAGCGCGCAATCTGCAAGCCGAGGCCAATGGCAATGCCTATGCCGGGCCTGATCCGGAAGGCTCGATCAGACCTTGACGGCGAGCCGCAGCCCGCCCCAGTGCCGACCGTTGACAGTGATCGGGGAGGAAATGTCCTTCATCAGCACGAAATTGCCGCCGCCCATGTCGCGGCGATAGGTCTGCACCAGGAAGGGCGCGGTGGAGCGGCCGGCGGCAAGACCGACGCGATCGTTGAAGATGCGGCGGTTGCGGCAGTTGGCCGTGTTCCAGACCGGATCGTTGGGCTTCTGCGGCTGCGAGAACTTGCGATTGTGGGTGGAGAGATAGCCGTTGTTGTCGACGGCCGCGCAGAAGGCGATGCGCTCGTCCTCGGCCAGGACCGGCTCCTGGATCGCCGGCAGCAAATCGTCGGTGATCGCGTTGAACGCGGTCACGAATTGCTGTGGGTCGCTGCCGGGCACCGGCCGGTAGTCGCGGTCGAAGAGATCGGCTTCGGAAATCCGTCCAGCCGCGACGGCGCCTTCGAGTGCTGCGGAAATGGCGCCGGCGACATCGGTCGCCATGCCGATCCAGCGGCTGTCGGCGGTCTCGATGCCGGCGCTGGCGGTGAGCTGGATGATGGTCTCCGACAGTCCGACGAGATCATCCAGGCGTTCGCTCGCCTTCTGCATGCCGGTGTTCGATTTCAGCATCTCGCCGGCCATGCCGCCGAGCGTTTCGACGAAGGCGGCGCACTGGCGATCGACGGTCTCCGTCGTGCGGGCGAATTCGGAGGCGGAATCGAGGATGCTGGACATCACCCCCTCCATCTCGCCGAACGAGGCGCGGACGGCGGACGAGGTCTCCTGCACCTCGCGGGCACTTTCGGCCGCGCCGGCGCCCGAGCCGGTCAGCCGTTCGATCTTGCTGCCGAGTTCGTTCAGCATCGTCTGGATCGCCTCGGTCGCCTTCGAGGTCTGCAGCGACAGGGCGCGGATTTCGGCGGCGACCACGGCAAAGCCCTTGCCGCTTTCGCCGGCGCGCGCCGCCTCGATCGCGGCATTGAGCGCCAGCAGGTTGGTCTGGCGGGCGATGATGGAGATTTCCTGGGCGATGCCGTCGACATTGGCGAGCGACTGCGAAAAGCTGCCGATCTCGGCGGAGATCTCGCCAGTGCTGGAAAGCATCTTGTCGATCTCGACGGCCGAGCGGGTCAAGCGCTCGGACGATGCCTGCATCATGGTGCGGGCGCGTGCCGCGTCGTCGTCGGTGCGCCTGAGGCTTTCGGCGAGCTTGTTGTTGGTGCTGGCGATCTGCAAGGCGACATCGGTGATCTCGGAAAATGTCGCCGCGTGGCGCGACGACATGGCCGCCGTATCATGAACCGCACCGGCAATATCGACGAGGTCGATACCGAGGTTCGAGGCCTCGCGCGCCAACTGGCCAATGATTGCCTTCAATTCCCGTGCGTCGGGCCCGGCTTCGCCGCCGACGTCTTCCTGTCGCTGCACCAAGGATTGCATGACGATCTCCTCACCACTGGCAAGAATAGACCCATCATGGTTAACCAATACATAATATTAGAGAAGGCGTAACTACGGGGGCAGCGCGCAATACTCAGAGCGCGCCGATCTGCTGCAGTTTCTTCAGGACGGCGGCGTTGGGTTCGCCGGTGACCGGCAGGCGGTAATGCTTCTCGAAATGGCTGATCGCGGCCCGCGTCTGGTCGCCGGCGACGCCATCGACCTTGATATCGGCATAGGCGATGTTGGAAAGACCGCGCTGGATACTGGTGACCAGATCGGACGCCGGCTGTTTGGCAGGGGCGGATACCTTCGTCACCGGGACGGCGGCCGGCGGCTTTGCGGAGGCCTGGCGGATCGCGTCGGCAACCGGATCGGATACCGGGACCTTGGGCTGCGGCTTCGGCTGCTGCCTGGCCTTTGCCAGTTCCGGCGTCGGCCGCGACGCGGGAACGACCACCGGTGCCGGTGGCGTCGGCTTCGGCTCGACGTCCGACGTCTTGCCGATTCCGGATTTCAGGAGCACGAGAATGTCGTCGCGCGCCTCGCCGCTCGGCTTCAGGCCGATGCGCTGCTCGAAGCTGGAGATCGCCGCCGAGGTTCGCGGACCGTCAATGCCGTCAATGGCGCCGTCATAGAGGCCGCGCTTGGCGAGTTCGCCCTGGATCTCGCCGACCAGAACATCCGGCTTCGGCACGGATGCGGTCACCCCGGCATCGTCCGGCGCGGGGCGCTCGAGCGGATGGACGGCGGCGGTCTGCGTGCTGTCGAGGTCGTTTGCGGTCTCGCGCTCGATCCTGAACGTCGTGACATTGTTTTCGGGCAGTTCGTGCGGCTTGCGCACCAGGCCGGCAATGCCGTTCGGGTTCTTGTCCGTGCGGGTTCTCAGGATCGGCGCCGGATGTTCGTTCGGCTGGTACCAGAGCGCGTTGGCGGCGACGAAGCCGAAGATGACGGCAAAGGCCAGCGTGCCGCCAAACAGCGACGGATGACGGCCGATGACGGCAGCCGTGCGCCCCCCGCCCCGAACGGCAAGGCGCAGCAGGATGGCGCCTGCTCCCTGCTTCTTAGGCGGTTTTCGCTTGCGAGCGGCCATTGATCTCTTCCTTGCATTGGCTGGCTGCCGGCGTGTCGCTGGACTTCAGGCGCGGCGGAAACTCCACCATGCGCCCATCGCCCTCGGCGGCCGCGCGTGCCGCGCCGCTGCCATCTGCCGGCAGAACGATCGAAATCACCGTGCCCTCGCCGGGCGTGCTGTCGATCAGGAACTCGCCGCCATGCAGCGCGACGAGCCCCTTCACCAGCGAGATGCCGAGGCCGGTGCCTTCGTACTGGCGGGTGTAATCGTTCTGGATCTGGGTGAACGGACGGCCGATCAGGGCGATCTTGTCGGCCGGAATGCCGATGCCCGTGTCGCTGACCGTCAACTTGAAATTCTCGCCCTCGCGCACCGCATCGACGGTAACGACGCCGCCGGCATCGGTGAACTTGATGGCGTTGCCGACGAGGTTGATGAGGATCTGCTTCAGTGCGCGCTGGTCGGCGACCACTTCGCCGATCTCGCGCTGGACGCGGCTTGTGAGCGCGACGCCCTTTTCCTTCGCCTGCAGGCCGAGCATTTCCTCGCAGGTCTTGACGGCGCGACCGGGCGCGAAAGGCTCGAGCATCAGCTCGTAGTGGCCGGCCTCGATCTTGCTCATGTCGAGCATGGTGTTGACGACCGACAGGAGATGACCGCCCGACTGGCGGATCAGCTGGACATATTCGCGCTGGCGCTCGTTTTCGAAGCGGCCGAAATATTCGCCGGCCAGAATGTCGGAAAAACCGAGAATGGCGTTGAGCGGCGTGCGCAGCTCGTGGCTGACGGCAGCCAGGAAGCGCGACTTCGCCTCATGCGCCGATGCGGCCTCTTCGCTCTTCACCTGCAGCTCGGCCGCCATGTCCTTTTCGGCGGAAACGTCGGTGAGCGCGCCGATGATGCGGGCCGGACGGCCATCCTTGATATCGCCGGCGCTGAGGTCGAGACGGACATGCGAAAACTGTCCCTCGCCGAGACCGCGGCGCTCCAGCCGCAGATCGACGGAGGCGCTCTGGCGGGTGCCCTGGCGCAGGACGTCGATGGCCTTGAGGAAATGGATCCGGTCGGAAACGTGGATGTGCTCGACGAAGCCGCGGCCCGGATAGCGGGCGGCCTGCTCGGACTGGTCATCGGCGCCGCGACCGCCGACGACCGTCACGTGTCCCTGCAGATCGAAGAGGATGAGGAAGCCGGGATAGGCGGCAAACAGGCTCGCCTCATCCGTCTGGGCGGGCTTGACGGCAGCGGGACGTTCCTCGCGTGCGCTCAGCCTCGACAGCGCAATGGCGCCGACGGCGGAAAACAGGAAGCCGGCGGCAACGGCGGCGACACCGGCAGGCAAGGCGACGGCAGGGCTGGTGACGAGCGACAGGCCAGCAGGCACGGCAAGCAGGGCCGTGGACGAGACCAGGATCAACCGGCGCAGCACTGCGACTTCGGCAATCTCGGCGTCCTGGCCCGCATTCGAACCGGCAAGCCACGCAGTGGCCATCCGGTCGGCGAGGCCAACGGCCCGATCAGCAATGTTACGCAATACCAGCACTTAAACGAGCCCTGTGAAACGCTTCTTTCTTATGCGCCAAATGTACAGGGCGGCGGCTTAAGGAAAGTATAAAAGGGGGTGTCCGGAAGGGCCGGCCAAACCATAAAAATCCCGATTTGGGACGATTCAACGGTGCTTTGCAATTCGTGGTTAACGAGGGGTAAGCGACGGATTTGGCTTGATTTTTCGTTTCGCGTTAAGATTTGTGGCAGGGTTATCCACACGCTTGCCCAGTGTTTTCAGGCGCTGCGCCGCCCATATGATTAACACCGGTCGTTCAAATTCTAATCAAAGTTTCGGAAAATTTGAAAATACGGCATTTGAGCAAAATTCGCGGCAAATGTGAGTGAATTCTGCAAAGGGCGATTCGCTTCTCGCCCCTATAGTGCCCCACAAGACCGGTAAATGGTCAGGTTGAACCGGCGATAGACCGGACGACAAAACAGGATGGGCATCATGTGGTTTCTGATCAAAGGAGCGTTCTGGTTCTCGATCGTCCTTGTGGCGTTATCATTCTTCGGCACCGATCCGGGCGAGGAAATGGCCAAGGGCGAGACCAGAGTTGAATTCGCCAATGCGTTTACCGCGGCGAGCGGCGCGATCCGCTACATGGGCGCGATCTGCTCGGAACAGCCGGACGTCTGCGAAAAGGGCGCCAGGACATTTGCAGCGCTCAGCGTCAGGGCCCGCGAAGGCGCCAAGGTTGCCTACGAGATGCTCGACACCTATCTGGACAAGAAGGACGGCACCAAAACCGAAACCGCCGCTCTCGACGATACAACGGCCGCCACCGACGATCCGGTCGGCGCCATCATCACCGGCACGGTCGTGCCGCATCCCATCCCCAAGCCTCAGCGCTGAGATTTTCATTGAAGGCGGGTGCCGCCTTCATCCTTCCGTGACTGCCTGTCACACCACCTCGGCAATCTGTTGCCAGCGCCATGGGGAGCCCATCCGCCATGGCGTTTTCTTTTTTCCCGGCCATGGTTCATTTGTCGGCCCGTTTGGCCTATATGCCAGACACAACCGACAAAAGAGACAACGGGCCGACATGACCGCACTCGACCAGATCATCGACGACTTCGCCTTCCTGGAAGACTGGGAAGACCGCTATCGCTATGTGATCGAACTCGGCAAGGCGCTGCCCGACCTGCCCGACAGCCAGAAGACGGCGGAGAACAAGGTGCAGGGCTGCGCGAGCCAGGTGTGGCTGGTCGTCAACCCGGCCGACGACACGGCCGATCCGGTGCTGACCTTCGCAGGCGATTCCGACGCCCATATCGTGCGCGGCCTGGTCGCCATCGTGCTGGCGCTCTATTCCGGCAAGCATGCCTCCGAGATCGCCAAGCTCGACGCCCTCGACACGTTCAAGGAAATCGGCCTCGTGGAGCATCTGTCCGCGCAACGCGCCAACGGCCTGCGCTCCATGGTCCAGCGGATCCGCAACGAGGCAGCGCTGCGGATCGCTGCGTAAGGCTTAGGCTGAGCCGGCGCCATTACAGGTCTGGCCGATAATTCTCCGCTCCCCAATGACGGATGTCGCTGTGGCTCCTTGCCGCCGGCGGATGATAGTGACGGGCGAGCGCCAGAAGCGCGGTACGCAGCATCAGCTTGGCCGAACGCGCCGGCCACTGACGCTCGCGTTCGACCGTTTCGAGGCCCTTGCAGAAGCAGCAGACATCGAGCGCAATGCCGGAGAGTTCCGGCCCGAGCGCATCGATCGCACGGTTGAGCCGGCGGCGGGCCTCGATGGCGCTTGCGGCCAGATCGGCCATGCCGCCCGCCTGTCCCCTGCCCCGGCTCTGCAGACGCGGCTCCCATGAGGCAGTGACGCGCGGCTGCAGACCGGCGCGTTCGAAATCGTGAGCCAGCCTTTCCCCGGCCGAGACGGCCTCCGGCGGCAGGAACGGCTTGCCGTCCTTCTCCTTCAACCGCAGGAGCGGCGCCAGCGGCGTCTCGCTGCGGTTGACGGTGACGGTCTCGCGGACACCCTGGCATTCGACCGACATGCGGTCGAGATCACGGTGCTGGGCGGAGAAGACATCAGCGCCCTCCCCCTGTTCCGCGAGCGCGCGCAGGCGGGCGAGAAGCGTTCCGGCCTCCGCTCGCAATGTCAGCCGCGCGCCGGCACGCTCGAGCACGCCATCGGAGACAAGCGCATCGACAAGGTCCGTCGGAAAGGCGCGCGTGCCACCCGTTCCGGCGGCCTGCGTCAACCGCATCATCGCCGGCATGCCGGCTGTCGCTTGATCCACCGTCACGCCGACAGCGCCGATGTACTCCAGAAGCTTGAGGGTCCGCGCCCGGCGCCGCGGCGTCCAGTCGTTCATCATGCGTGACGCCTCAGTCATCGCCGCCTCCCGCCGTGACCGCGGCGATCGACAGGACGATGCGCTCGACGGTGCCGACGAATTCGTCGAAGGCGCGGTCGTCGCGCCGGTCCTCGACCCTGGCGCAGGCATGCGAAACGGTCGTGCGATCGCGGCCGAAGGCGATGCCGATCTCGCTCATCGGCAGGCTAAGCGACACGTGGCAGACATACATGGCGATCTGGCGGATGTGGCAGGCGGTGCGACGGCGCTCGCGGCGGACGAGAATGCGCTCGCCGGTTAGCAGGAAAAGCTCGGCGATGATGTTGCGCACCACCCGGCAGAGCGCCCTTTCGCGCGACAGCGGCAGGGCCATCGAGCGGACGGGGCCGTTGACGGGGAAGGACCGGTGGCGGACGGCCGGCGGTGGCGGTTCTCTGGTTTGACTGACAGCAGGCGGGACAATCGGAAGCATGAAACAACTCCTTTGCGAATAGGAATTTATTCATACACCCTATGGCAAATGCGGGGATGCAAGAAACCTCTGCGCCACAACCTGGCCTTGTTTTTACGATGAAAATGCAAGAGGAGGCAACAAATTTTGGGATTTATTTCCTCGCCTTCACGGCGAAGCGGCTCCTTTGCGGAGGCGTCGATACCGTCGGCGGGGCGCATCGCGCCGGGCAAACCCCGCGCCAAAACGCAAAACCCGGTCGCAGGGACCGGGTTCTGACAACATCACACCTCATCGAGAGGCATGGTGGATATTACTTGCCGCGCTTGCGGCGCTGGCCGAGGCCCATTTCCTTGGCGAGGCGCGAACGCGCTTCCGCATAGGCGGGAGCCACCATCGGATAATCGGCGGGCAGTTCCCACTTTTCGCGATAGTCTTCCGGCGTCAGGTCATGATGGGTCATCAGATGACGCTTCAGCGACTTGAAGGTACCGCCGCATTCCAGGCACGTGATCTGGTCGTCCTGAACGGACTTGCGCACGGAAACGGCAGGCTTCTGCTTCTCGGCCATGGCGGCCGCAGGAGCGGGAGTGGACGTGTTATGCAATGCGTTGTGAACATCCGCAATCAGGCCAGGCAGTTCGCTGACCGGAACAACGTGATTACCGACATAGGCGGCGACAATATCGGCCGTCAATTCCACTAGCAAATCCTGATTGCTGTCCAAAGCAAGCTCCGTCATTATTGACTATCTCCTGTTCAATATCTCGCCCAATCCGCCGCCCGCTTCATAGCAAAGCGACGAATCAATAACGCGAACTTCGCACGCCGGACCGGATAGATCATCTATCCCTAATATAACGACGCCCACCCCAAGCTTCGCTATGACATTCCGACGCCCGATACAGCAGCGATTGCCCATATTTTTATCCGAATTTCCACCAAAACCAGGTCAAATTACCGCAATCAGCACCATGACCTGTGCTTCTAGATACGTGAAAATTCAGCGTTGTGGGATTTCGATACTGATGATCCGCGAAAATCAAATATCACTATTCTTGGAGATCGCCAATTATTATTTCTTGTAATTTTAAATCATAATTTCTCGCCGGCGGCGGCGAATACTTTCGTGTGTATTAATCGCATTTGGCTAAAGAAAGGCAATGTAATCGATTAATGCGCGTCGTCTTTCTCGAGATCGTCCCGTACCGACACACTGTGAAGCGGGTAACCGGCCTTGTGCGCCGCCTTGGCGAGAAGATGTGCCGAGATCGGCGCCGTCAGGATGAAGAAGACAAATCCGGCCAGTGCGCGCTCGAAGGTGGCGATGTCACCCGAATGCAGGCCGACCGCCAGGAACATCAGGCCCGAGCCGACCGTGCCGGTCTTCGAGGCCGCATGCATGCGGGTATAGACGTCCGGCAGGCGGATGAGACCGATCGAGGCGGTCAGCGTGAAGAAGACGCCGCCAAGGATGATCAGCGAAATGACGATGGCAAAGACAAGCTCCATGGGTCAGCCCTCCTCGGTGCGCACCGCGACCGGTGCGTCGGGATGATCATCCTCGCTTTCGCTCTCGACCATGCTGTTGCGCGACAGGATGAAGCGGGCGAAGGCGACGGTCGCAAGAAAGCCGACGAGGCCGAGCGAGATGGCGATATCGATGTAGAGCGTGAAGCCGGTCTTGATGGCGATCACGCAGATGAAGCCCATGGCGGTCGCCACGAGCATGTCGAGCGCCACCACCCGGTCCGGCAGGGTCGGGCCGCGGATCACCCGGTAGACGGTGATGAGGAAGGACACCGCCAGAAGGACAAGGGCGATTTCCGTGCTGACATAGATGATGTTTTCGGGCGTGATCACCGGAATGCCTCCATGATCTTGCGTTCGAAGCCGTCGGCGATCGAGCGGACCGTGCCTTCCGGATCCGAGCAGTCGACCGCGTGGACGTAGAGCGTCTTGCGGTCTTCCGAGACATCGACGGACAGCGTGCCCGGGGTCAGGGTGATCATGTTGGCCAGCAGCACGATCTCGAAGTCGCGATCGACGGTCAGGGGAAAGGCGAAAATGCCGGGCTTCAGGTTCATGTCGCGGCGCAGCACCAGCCGGGCGACGCCCCAGGCCGACAGCGCCAGTTCCTTGAGGAACAGGATAAGCAGCGACAGGACGTTGCGCCCGCGCATGAAATAGCCGGCGCCGCCGATCTGTTCACGCACGACGCCGAGCGCTAGCAGCGCCAGAACGAAGCCGAAGCCGAGATTGAGCAGCGAGGCGTTGCCGGTGACGGAAACCCAGATCAGCGCCAGGATGAGATTGATCACGAACAGACGCATGTCACGCACCTCCCGCCGGGAAGACCGAGTGCAGATAGGCCTGCGGGTTCAGGACACCATCGGCGGCGATCTGCGCCAGACGGATGATGCCGTCCGGGAAGATGCCGAAGAACACGACCAGCGCGAAGAGCGCGATCATCGGCAGCCACATGCCGGCTGGCAGCGAGACGGGCGGCGCCTCTTCCTCGCGGTCCATGGCCGGGCGCCAGTAGGCGATCAGGAACATGCGGCCGAGCGCGATGGTGGTCAGGAAGCCGCTCACCAGAATGGCCGCGGCGAGCCACCACGAGCCGGTCTTCATCGAGGCTTCGACCAGCATGATCTTCGGCCACAGGCCGGAGAACGGCGGCAGGCCGGAGGCCGCGAAAACCAGCGACAGCGACAGGCCGGCAAACCACGGACTGGTCGCATAGATGCCGCCGAGCCCGGTCATGGAGAAGCTGCCGCCGATGCGCGCGGCGGCACCGGCCATCAGGTAGAGCGCCGTCATCAGGACGATCGAATGCAGCGCATAGACGATGGCGCCGGAGAGGCCGGCCTGAGTGCCGATCGCCACACCGGCCATCATCGAACCGATGCCGGAGATGACGAGATAGCCGAACATGCGGCGCAGGTCGCTCTGGGCCATGGCGCCGAGAGCGCCAAGCACCATGGTGAGTGCGGCGGAGACGGCCAGCACGCCCGACAGGCCGGCAAGCCCCATCGGCAGCAGCATGACCATGACGCGGATCAGCGCGTAGACGCCGACCTTGGTCAGCAGGCCGGCAAACAGCGCCGATACGACGATGCGCGGCGTGTGGTAGGAGGCCGGCAGCCAGAAGTTCACCGGGAAGGCAGCGGCCTTCATGCCGAAGGCGAGAATAAAAAGGGCCGAGAGCGTGAAGAGCGGGGCGCCGTCGATGCCCGCCCTCGCCTTTTCGGCGATATCGGCCATGTTGAGCGTGCCGAAGATCGAATAGAGATAGCCGACGGCGATCAGGAACAGCGTCGTGCCGATCAGGTTCAGCACGGCATATTTCATGGCGCCGTCGATCTGTTCGCGCTCGGAGCCGAGGATCAGCAGGCCGAAGGACGAGATCAGCAGCACTTCGAACCAGACATAGAGGTTGAAGATGTCGCCCGTCAGGAAGGCCCCGGTGACGCCGGCGAGCAGCAGCATGAGGAACGGATAGAAGCCGTAGCGGCGGCCGCTGTCATTGATGTCGTGCAACGCATAGACCGAGCCGCAGAGCGCGACGATGGCGGCCGTCAGCGCCATCAGCGCTCCGAACACATCGACGGTAAACGCGATGCCAAAGGGCGGCAGCCAGCGGCCCATGACCATGGTGACCGGGCCGTTCTGAACCACCTGCGCCAACAGGAGCGCGTCCATCAGCACGACGACGGCAAAGCCGGGAATGGCGACGAGCGGCTGCAGGTGCATGCGGCCGCGCATCATCAGGAGGATGGCGCCAAGCGCGATGCAGAGCGCAACCGGCAGGATGACGAGCCAGTGCGCGGTCGGTACCGGCTCCATGACCCAGGCAAGCGAGAGATCGACGGTCGGGGTGTGTGACGTTGCAGCCATGAGGTTTCAGCGTTCCACTTCAGTATCCGGCCGGGGGCGGTTCGGGATGTTCGGGTTCGGCGACGCGCATGTTGTCGGTGTCGTCGGTGCCAAGGTCCTGGAAGGCGCGATAGGTCAGCACCATCAGGAAGGCGAAGAAGGAGAAGGAAATCACGATCGCCGTCAGGATCAGCGCCTGCGGCAACGGATTGGCCGTGGTCGAGGGCAGCGTGTCCATCGTATCGGAAATGATCGGCGGCACTTCGCGCGTCAGCCGTCCCGAGGTGAACAGGAGCAGGTTGACCGCATTGCCGAGGATGGCGATGCCGAGCATGACACGGACGATGCGCTTCGAGAGCATCAGGTAGATGGCGGCGGCGAAGAACAGGCCGACGAGTACGGAAAACAGCGCTTCCATCAGTCGCTATCCCTTTCTTCGAGCGCCAGCGCGATCGAGGTGATCGAGCCGACGACGACGAGGTAGACGCCCGTATCGAAGGCCGTCACCGTCGACAGCGGCACCTCGACGCCGAAGATCGACGGATAGATCCAGAGCGCCGTCATGAAGGGCACGTCCGGGAACAGCGACAGCAGGCCGGCGCAGCAGGAGAGCAGCAGCCCGGCGGCGGCGATCGTGATCGGATGAAAGCGGATCGCCCGGCGCACCGTCGCGACACCGCAGGCAATGCCGTAGATCGCCAGGGCGGAGGCAGCGATCAGCCCGCCGATGAAGCCGCCACCCGGCTCGTTGTGTCCGCGCAGCAGAACGAAGACCGAGAACAGCAGCATGAGGCTGGTCAGGAACGGCGCGGCGGTGCGGAAGATGACGGTGTTCATGGACGGGCGGCCTCCGCCGGCTTGTCGGGCGTGTTGTCGGCGATTGGCCGGCGTCCGGCCACGCGGATGCGGATCAGCGCCAGGATGGCGAGACCGGTGATCGTCACCACGGCGATCTCACCCAGCGTATCCGTGCCGCGGAAGTCGACGATGATAACGTTCACGACGTTCTTGCCATGCGCAACGGTCTTGGAGAACTCGTTGAAGAAGCGGGTCAGCGATGCATCGAAGGAGACTTCCGTCGCCTTCAGAAGCAGCATGCCGAAGCCGAGGCCGCAGGCCGCCGCGATGGTGCCGTCGATGATCTTTTCGCGCGTCGGGCGATGATCGCTCGGCGACAGGCGGAGCCTTGTCATCACCAGCGCCAGAATGACGACCGACAGCGTCTCGACCATGAACTGGGTGAACGACAGGTCGGGCGCACCGAACAGCAGGAAGATGACGGCGACGGCAAAGCCCTGGATGCCGAGCGAGACGATGGCCGTCAGGCGGTTCTTGGCGCCAAGCACGGCGAGAAGACCGACGATGGCGATGAAGATGATCGCCCATTCGTGGAACATCACGTCTTCCGGCGGCAGCGGGAAGGACGGCAGTTCGCCGAAGACGAAGGGCGGCACAAGGAGAACGAGGGCCACGGCGATGAAGGTCACCGTCATGTAGACGTCGAGCTTGCCGGACTGGATGAAGCGCGTGACGCGGTAGGCAAAGGCGGCGAGCCCGGAGATGAAGCCGTCGAACCATGTGTCGGGGCCATCGCCGAGCGCGGTAAACATCGCCTCCAGGCCGGCGCGGGCGCGGTCATAGGCCAGATAGATGGCGACAGCGAGCGCGATGGTGATGCCGGACAGCGCCAGCGGCAGGCCGACATGCGGGATCAGCGAGACGTAGATGTCGACCGGTTCGCCGGCGACGGCCGAGGCCATGGGCGACGAGATGGCATGATGGAAGGCGCCGGAGAAGATGGCCGCCAGCAGGCCGGTTGCGGCGAGAACCACCGGGCCGGCGATCAGCAGGATCGGGCCTTCATGCGCGTGCTTGGGGGTTTCCACCTTGGGGCCGAGGAAGGGTTTCAGGGCCACGGCGAAGGCGATCGCGAACATCAGCGCATTGCCGATGATGGCGACGACGGTGATGAAGATCGACCACGGATCGCCGGCGGCGATGCCGGCATAGATCTCTTCCTTGGCGAGGAAGCCGACGAAGGGCGGCAGGCCGCCCATGGAAAAGGCTGCGGCAAGAGCGGCGGCAAACGTGACCGGCATCGCCTTGGCGAGGCCCGACAGCCGGGTGATGTCGCGCGTGCCGGATTCGTGATCGACGACGCCAGCGACCATGAACAGGCAGCCCTTGAACATGGAATGGGCAAGCAGATAGAGGACCGCCGCCTCGATCGCCTTTTCCGTTCCGAAACCGGTCAGCATGACCAGAAGCCCGAGCGAGGAGACGGTGGTGTAGGCGAGCATCAGCTTGAGGTCGGTCTGGCGGACGGCGAGTAGCGTGCCGATGATCAGCGTCGCGCCGCCGAAGAGCGGCAACACGGTTTCCCAGAGAGCTGTTTCGCCGAGCACCGGATTGAGGCGCATCAGCAGGTAGACGCCGGCCTTCACCATGGTGGCGGAATGCAGGTAGGCGGACACCGGCGTCGGCGCCTCCATGGCGTTCGGCAGCCAGAAGTGGAACGGCACCTGCGCCGACTTGGTGAACGCCCCGCCGAGAATGAGGACGAAGACGGCGAGATAGAGCGGGCTTTCGCGCAGGAGATCATGGCTTGCCAGCACGTCAGACAATTGCGTGGCGCCCGTCAGGTTCCAGATCAGCAGCAGGCCGGCGAGCAGCATCAGCCCGCCGCCGCCGGTGACGACCAGCGCCTGCAGCGCCGCCCGGCGCGAGGCTTCGCGGCCGTGATCGAAACCGATCAGCAGGAAGGAAGTGATCGAGGTCAGCTCCCAGTAGACGAACAGCGTCAGCAGGCTGTCGGAGACGACGAGGCCGAGCATCGCGCCCATGAACATGAGGATGAACGAAAAGAAGCGGCCCTGCTGGAGATGGCCCTTCATGTAACCACCGGAATAGAGCACGATCAGCGTGCCGATGCCGGTGATCAGTAGCGCGAAGGTCGCCGACAGACCGTCGATCATCCAGGAAAAGCGGATGCCGTAGCTCGAGATCCAGTCGTAGCCGCCGGTCACCGTGCCGCCGGTCGACACGGTATCGAGCATGGAAAGGAAATGCCAGAAGGCGAGCGCCGGAAGAATGGCCAGAAGCCAGGCTGCCTTTTCGGCAAGCAGACGCGTGAGGATGGGGGCAGCAAGGGCGCCGATAAACGGCAGGCACAAGACCACAAATGTCAGCGCATCGGCACCGGCGTTCATGCCGTCTCCTTCTTCTTGTCATTCGCAAGGCGGCTTACGGCCGGGACCCCGATCCCACTTAAGATAAACAAACCCCCGTCTCAAGAGGCGGGTGTCAAAAAGATGACCGGCTTCAACGGTTGAATATGCGGGATCTGACGAAGGCGAAGGCGAAGGACGCAAAATAGCGCAGGCAGGGAAGAGGCCGATTCCGTATCACGCGCGCATAGGAGATCGGCCATCCCGGCCCGGCCGGGGTCTGGCTGGTCTTGACCGGATGATAAAGCATTCCTTCGATCGGAAACGATCCGATCTCCGGCCGGTACCGCATGGTTCCGAAGGGCTCCTGTCCGCGCGGCAGATTGCAGTCGAGATAATGGCGGTTGCGGCGGCCGGCAGGAGCCCATTCGCCACTGCCGCCGATATCGGCGAGGCTGAAACCGGCCCTGACCACCGCTGTCGGCACTACAATTTCATAATGTCCGGACCAGCCGCGCGCCACCGCATCGGCAACCGCATTGAGTGCACCCGGGCTGAACCTCGCCAGCCAGAAATGCGCCACCACCTGAGCGGCGGCGGCGATCTCCTCTCCGGGCGTTTCAAGCGTTCGGCGCCAGTACCAGCGGTGCACGTCGCGGCGGCGCCGGACGGAACAGGCCAGAAGGTCGCTGTCGTCTTCATCCATGGCATCGAAAAACCGGGTCCAGTCGCCGCGATAGACCACGTCGTATTCGATGAACCAGTAGTGGCGATAGCCCGGAAACCTGTGCGAGAAGGCAATGAAGCGGAGATGGCCGCTGCCCGGCACGATCTCGTCGGCGATGACCTTCGCCGCCATCTGCCGCAATTCAGCGAAATCAAAGCGGCTGGCAAACGGCAGCAAATGCTCCGGGACGACGGCATCGGGTTCCGTGACGATGAAGACATCGCGGCCGCCGGCAAGGCAGGCGCGGCGCAGACTGTCGAACCGGGCGACAACCTCTTCGTCAAACCGATGCGCGATGAAGGCGACGGCAGTCCTTCCCGTCGCGGAAATGCGGGGCGCCACAGGCGGCTCCGGATGCGTGTCGGCTTGCGATATCATGTGGTCCGGCGAGATCTTCGACCCGGGATGACAGGCTGTTGCGTCAAATCATACTCGCGCGAATGTGTAGGGTGTGGTGCTTGCCTGGAGAAAGGCCGAACATTATTTCTAGCGTCCCGGGCGGACCTCAAAGTTCCATTTCTGGGTCTGCCGCACGACGTCTTGACGCTGACTGGCGTTAAGGTGTCGATGCCGGGTCCGTCCCCGCCAACAACAGGAGTCCCAGCATGTCTGAAACGGTTCGCCCCAAGGTCACCAAGAGCGATGCGGAATGGCGCGAGGACCTTTCGCCGGAGCAGTACCGCATCCTGCGCCAGGCCGGCACCGAGCGGGCATTCACCGGCCCGTTCTGGAACAGCCACGAGAAGGGCCTCTACCGCTGTGCCGGCTGCAACGAGCCGCTGTTCTACTCCGACACGAAGTTCGATTCCGGCTGCGGCTGGCCGAGCTATTTCGAGCCGGTGAGCGAGGATGCGGTGATCGAACTGCGCGACACGTCGCACGGCATGGTGCGCACGGAAATCCGCTGCGCCACCTGCAACGGCCATCTCGGCCACGTCTTCCCCGACGGCCCGCCGCCGACGGGCCTGCGCTACTGCATCAACGGCCATTCGATGACGTTCGAGCCGGAAGGCGCGAAGTAGGCCGCAAGACAAGACGCCGGCGTCCAGCGACGCCGGCAGCCGTATGGCGTTTCGATTCGTGGCCTCCGTCTCAGCTCATTCGGCCCGAAGGTCCGGATGCCCCGCGAGATGCTCGACGAGGAAAGCGACGAAGCTTTTCACCTTCATGGCGATGTGGCGGTTGGCGGGATAGACGGCGTGGATCGGTATCGTCGCGACCGACCAGTCCGGCAGGACGGGGACAAGCCTGCCCGAGCGGATCTCAGGCCCGACGACAAAGGCCGGGGCCAGCATGATGCCGGCGCCGGCAACGGCCGCGACAACGAGGCTGCGGCTGTCATTGCACTCCATCTTCGGCAGCAGCGGCACGCGCAGACTTGCGTCCCCCTTATGGAACTGCCAGACCCTGCCCCAGCGCAATCTCGAAAAATTCAGGCAGGCGTGCCGGATCAGATCATCGGGTCTTTCGGGCGCCCCGAAGCGTTGCAGATACGCCGGCGATGCGCAGGCGATCATCGGCGAGGCGCCGATCTGCCGGGTCACGATGTTCGGCTCCACTGACACCGTGCCGCGAATGGCGAGATCGAAATTGCCTTCGATCAGATTGACCACGTCGAGCGAGAGGTCGAGATCGATGGACAGCCCGGGATTGAGCTTCAGGAATTCGGCGATGGCCGGAGCGATGTGATCCGGCCCGAGATCTGGCGCCGCCGATATGCGCATGCGACCGACCGCTTCGTGCTGGAAGGAACCGGCGGCGCGTTCAGCCTCGCGGATCTGCGGCAGCACACCCTGCAATGCATCGCGATAGGCCGTGCCGGCCTCTGTCAACTTGACTGCGCGCGTTGTGCGCTGGAGCAGGCGGGTACCGAGCCGCTTCTCCAGAGCCTGGATCTGCGCGCTGACGGTCGCCCTGGACATTTCGAGCTCCTCTGCCGCCTGCGAGAAGCTGAGACTTTGCGCGACGTTGAGGAAGGCGGCAATGCCGGCAAAGGGATCGAGTGTTTTCATGTCCGCTTATCCAAACAGTGATGCGCGATGATCGATCTTATCATCGCTGGCGAGTTTGGGTAGAAGATACCCATTCCAACGATGACGGCCGGCATCGGCGGATGCGGACCGGACCGCAGCAAGCCGGACTCTCTCCGATCACATCAGCGCGCGCCGCCATAGGCGGACGCCATCAGCAAAGGTTATCACCATGTCCGAGAACGGCCGTTGGTTCATGAACGCATATCTGAAAATCCTGCTTGCGCAGTCCGAAAACGCCGCAGGGATCTCGATCATCGAGCACGACATGCTCGGCGGTTTCTTCGTACCGCCGCACGTCCACCACACCGAAGACGAAACCTTCTACATGCTGGAGGGCCAGGTCCGGTTCATGATGGAGGGCGACATCGTCGAACGCGTCGCCGGCCAGTCCCTGCATGTCCCAGGCGGCAAACGACACGCCCTCAAGGTGCTGTCCCCCCGGGCGCGCTTCCTGACGGTCACCAACGGAAACTTCGAATCCATGGTGCGCGCTTTCTCCGTGCCGGCAACGCATCCGGGCATGCCACCCCAGGTGCCAATGACGACGGAGGACCAGCAGAAACTCGCCATGCTCTGCAATCGCAACGGCATCGAATTCGTCGGACCACCGATCGACTGACGGAGACACAGGCGGGAATTGTGATGGTTGCGCCCGCGCCGATGCGGATCGCAACCATCACTCCGGAAGCCAGAAGGGAAAAACTGCGCAACGAGGTGCCGAACATGACGGTGAATGAAAATGACCTTTGGAACTCTCTGCCGTTTGGCCGCATGCGGCGATGGCTTGAGAGCGCGCTCCATGCGGAGAGTCCGCACAGGCGCCGTCGGCAGCTGCATGTACGCTGTCACCGGCGCGACGGCGCGCTGTTCGTCAACGATGAATATGTCATACGCGGCGTGGCCGGCCGCCTGCTTCGCCACTTCCTCTGCGCCTATGCCGAGAACGGCACGACGGAGTTCTTCAATCGAGATGTCAGGCGCCAGCAATCGCTGTTGCTGCCGGCAGACAAGGACAATCTGGAAGCGCGCCTGATCCTTCTCGAAAGGAGGCTGGCCCAGAAGCAACTGCCGGTTCGCGTGGCCCGCCGGAACCGTGGCTGCATCAGCCTGACGGTCGACGAACCGTCCCGGCTGAGGATAACCGACGTTGCCTGACGCCACCAAAAAACTGGACGAACGCGTTTTGCTCTGTCACAAGCCGCGTCGGGACGCGACCGCCGTTAAATTGAGAACGGGGTCGGGCTGCTGATTGACGTCAGGCGGCTGCCGCGAGACCACGCCGGCCGTCCTGAATGCGCTCTTCAGCGCGTGTCATCCCGAACGAGGGCAAGCCGATGCTTCCATGGATCCAGCTCGATTCCGCCAAGATACCCGGAGACGGCGGCGAATTGCGCCTGAAGCAGCGCGGCCGGGAATTCTCGATCATGCTCGGCGCCAACGAGCTGATGAACAGCCGGCTGAGCGGTTCGGAAGAGGCTCTGGCGACGCTTTCCTGGGAGAAGATCAAGGGCCGGCCAAAAGCGAAAATCCTGATCGGCGGGCTCGGCATGGGGTTTACGCTGCGCGCGGCGCTGGCCGTGCTGCCGGCGGATGCGGAAGTTACCGTTGCCGAACTGGTGCCGGCCGTCGTCGCCTGGGCCAAGGGTCCGATGGCGGAGGTGTTTGACGGCTGTCTCGACGATCCGCGCGTCACCATCCACGAAGGCGATGTCGGCGAACTGATCCGCCGCTCGACCAACGGCTTCGATGCCATCCTGCTCGACGTCGACAACGGGCCGGACGGGCTGACGCGAACGTCGAACGACCGGCTCTACGATCACGGCGGGCTGAATGCGGCACGCGAGGCCTTGCGAGCGGGCGGCGTGCTGGCGGTGTGGTCGTCGGGACCGGATGCGGCCTTTACCCGCCGGCTGCAGCAGGGCGGCTTTTCAGCTTCTGCCGTCAATGTCCGCGCCAATGCCAAGCGTGGCGGTGCGCGGCATGTGATCTGGCTGGCGGTCAAGCGCTGACGGCCGGGCCGCTCAGAGCACCTTTTCCATGCAATAGAGATCCAGCCAGCGGCCGAATTTCTGGCCGACTTCGGTAAACCGTCCGACGCCGCGGAAGCCGAGTGTCTCGTGCAGGCGGATGGAGGCCTGGTTTTCCGCCTCGATCGCCGCGATCATCACATGCTTGCCTTGAGCGGCGGCGCGGCGGATCAGCTCTTCCATCAGCATACGGCCGATGCCGCCGCCGCGGGCGTCCTTGTCGACATAGACGGAATGCTCGACCGTGTGGCGGTAGCCGTCGAAGGCGCGCCAGTCGCCATAGGAGGCATAGCCCGCCACCCTGCCCGCCCGTTCGGCGACCAGAACCGGATAGCCCTGCTTCAGGCGGGCGTCGAACCATGCCTTGCGGTTGTCGAGATCGACGAGGACCTCGTTCCAGATGGCGGTGGTGTGCTCGACGGCGTGATTGTAGATGTCGCGGATGGCGGCGAGATCCGCCTCGACGGCGTCTCGAATGATCAAAGGCTCGCTCAAGGCGGTTGCTCCGGGAATCAGAATGGCTCGGGGCCGGACTGGATCACACTACGGGCTGGACCGAAAGACAGGCAACCACCGCCGAGTAATGAACCGCCGCCGCCGTGACCACAAAACCGTGCCAGATGGCATTCTGGAAGCGCAGCTTTTCCCAGACGTGGAAGATCACGCCGAGCGAATAGATGACGCCGCCGATAACGATCAGAAGCAGCGAGGCGAAGGGGATGTGACTGGCGATCGGCCCGGCGACCACGACGCCGGCCCAGCCCATGGCGAGATAAAGAACGATGGCGAGGCGATCGTAGCGGCCCGGAAAGGCGCATTTGAGCACGATGCCGCCGATCGCCGCGAGCCAGATGCCGATCAGCACGGCGAGAATATAGGGGTCGCTGGCGCCGCGCTGCAGGAAGGGCGTGTAGGTGGCGGCAATGAGGATGAAGATCGAGGAATGGTCGAAGCGGCGCAGGATCCATTTCGTGCGCGAGACCGGCCAGATGTTGTAGGTGAAGGATATCGACAGGGTGAGGACAAGGCCGATGCCGTAGATCCAGGCGGCGGCGAGATCGCCGCTGCTGGCCCAGACGGTGGCATAGAAGATCAGCGCCGTCGCGCCAACGAGGGCGAACACGATGCCGACGCCATGAACGATGGCGTCCGCTATGATCTCTATTCTGTCATAAGGCCAGGGAATACCCTTGAATTCGGCCATGCATCATCCTCGCGAAGTCACGCGGAAGGTGACATCGCGGCCGGATTATCGCAAGGGCGCGGCGATCAAAAAAAGCGACAGTCGGCGCGACATTGTGAAGCCGCCCCGCACTCGGGACGGCGCTTGCTTTTCCTCAAAGGCTCGCTTTCCGTCAAAGACTGGCCGCGCAGGTCTTGCAGAACGGTGTATAGGGCACCGCCTCGAGGCGCTCGGGCGAAATCGGATCGCCGCATTTCACGCAGGTGCCGAATGTGCCGGCCTTGATGCGCGACAGTGCGGCGTCGATCGCCTTCAGCTCCGCCTGGCCGGTGCTGCCGAACTCCTCCAGAACCTCATCGTTCTCGCTTTCGGTCGCCCGCTCCTCGCTGTCGGCGGGGCGCTGCTTGCCGAGATCGCTGTCGATCTTCTGCAGGCGCGCATTGATCTCGTCGCGGCGCGCCTTGAGGATCGGTTCATACGTGTCAATCAGGTTCATCGGATTTCAATTCCTCCCGTTATCGGTCGACCAGAACCGAGCATTTGGAATGCCGGACGACGCGGTCGGCCGTCGCGCCGATCAGATAGTTCGACAGATCGGGCTTGTGCGAGGCGACGATGATGAGGTCGGCGTTGTTCTCGTTGGCAAGCGCGATGATTTCGCGAGCGGCCGGACCGCGGCGAATGAAGGTGCGGGCGTTGATGCCGGTCTTCTGCTTGAGGGTCGCCAGGCGGTCCATCGCCTCCTTGCCGGCCTTCTCGATCAGATCGGTCGGCAGGTCGATCGCCAGATAGCCGGGCACCTCCTCCACCACGTTGACCAGAATGATCTCGCCGCCGTCATCCAGCAGCGTCGAGGCTTTCGTCAGGATGCGCTCTCCCTTGTCGAGGGCTCCGACGTCGACGGGAACGATGATTGTCTTGTACATGGCTAACCTCCCTGAATTGGGCTGCTGTTATCAGAATATAGGGGAAGTTTTGACCTTCGCCATGGCCGCCGCATTGATCAGGATCAAGAACAGCGCCGCGGTTTGCGTTCACTCTCTTCTTGCGGTCGTTGCGATCGGAGCTGCCGGAAGATCGGCGGATCACGCAGGCAGGCTTGTTATATTAATAAATATGATTATTTATATGTATTGAGGAGCGCCGGTGATCCGGCGTCGTGAGGCTTTGCGCGGAGGAGAACAAGATGGCGCATATCGTAGTGTTGGGAGCCGGTCTGGGCGGCACGATCATGGCTTACGAGCTGAGAGACGTGCTGGGAAAGACCCATCAGATCACCGTGGTCAACAAGGGTTCGACCTATTCTTTCGTGCCGTCGAACCCGTGGGTGGCGGTCGGCTGGCGTGATCGCCAGTCGGTCGAGGTCGACCTGGTGCCGGCCTTCGCCCGGCGCGAGATCGCCCTGCGCCCGGAAGGTGCCAAACGGCTGCATCCGGAAGAAAACCGGATCGAGCTGAATGACGGCTCGTCGCTTTCCTACGACTATCTGGTGATCGCCACCGGCCCGGAACTCGCCTTCGACGAGATCCCCGGCCTCGGCCCCGACGGACACACGCAATCGGTCTGCCAGGTCGATCACGCGCTCGGTGCCAAAGCGGCCTTCGACGCGCTGGTGAAGAAGCCGGGACCGGTGATCATAGGCGCGGTGCAAGGCGCATCCTGCTTCGGCCCGGCCTACGAATTCGCCTTCATCCTGGAAAAGGCGCTGCGCGACGCGAAAGTGCGCGACCGCGTGCCGATGACCTTTGTCACCTCCGAGCCCTATATCGGCCATCTCGGCCTCGACGGCGTCGGCGACACGAAGGGACTTCTGGAAAGCACCATGCGCAACCGGCACATCAAGTGGATCACCAATGCCAAGGTGCAGAAGGTGGACGCCGGCGTGATGACCGTCGAGGAACTGAACGACGACGGCAGCCTGAAGACCGTCCACGAACTGCCGCACGACTTCTCGATGATGCTGCCGGCCTTTCGCGGCGTCGAGGCGGTGCGCGGCATCGAGGGGCTCACCAATCCGCGCGGGTTCATTCTCGCCGACAAGCATCAGCAGAACCCGACGTTCAAGAATGTCTTCTCGATCGGTGTGTGCGTCGCCATCCCGCCGACCGGCAAGACGGCGGTTCCCGTCGGCGTGCCGAAGACCGGGTTCATGATCGAATCGATGGTAACGGCGACGGCGAAGAACATTGCCCGGCTGGTCGCCGGCGAGGAGCCGAATGCGCAGGGCTCGTGGAATGCCGTGTGCCTCGCCGACTTCGGCGACGGGGGCATCGCCTTCGTGGCCCAGCCGCAGATCCCGCCCCGCAACGTCAACTGGTCGTCGCAAGGCAAGTGGGTGCATGCCGCCAAGATCGGCTTCGAGAAGTATTTTCTCTACAAGATCCGGCTCGGCAAGGCCGAACCCTTCTACGAGCGGCTCGCCCTGCAGGCGCTCGGCATCGACAAGCTGAAGGCGATCAGCTTCGATTGAGACGACAGGGCCGGCACGCCCTTCGCTCGCCGGCCCTCGCCCGCTTCAATCGTAGAGGTAATGCGCTTCCCACTGGTCGCGGGGCACTTCCGAGCCGATCTTGTAGTCGAACTTCTCGATTTCTAGGCGCTTGGCGCCCGTCTGGCAGGTATAGCTCAGCCGGTACCAATGTTCATGCGAGCGGAAGACGGCGCCCTTGGCCTTGATCGTCGTGCCCTTGACCTGCGTCGGGCCGAAGGCATAAGCGATAACCTTGTCCGGGTCGAACTTGGCGTCGTCCTTGTCGATGCGGTTCATCGCCTCGATGTCGCAGCGCTGCTCGAGTTCCTCTTCCGGCGCCAGCCGGTTCAGCTGCTTTTCCACCTGCACGGTCGGCGTGGAGCCGGCATGGGCCGCCGAAAGCGGTGCCAGAAGAAGGGCGGGAATCGTAGCCGCCCAGGCGAGATATCCGGAAAATCTGCGCATTGATCTCTTCCCCGTGGGCCGGCATCGATGGCCGGCTCTACTTTTGCCGTTTCTTGTGGATGTCTATAGGCCGAAGATTTCAACGCCGCCACGTCAAAATTTCAAGACCGGCACGAGGTGGGCGCGCAATCCGGCAAAAATTTGTCAACCTTGGGACAATCCATTCTTTCCCACCGCCGTTTCCTGCTTGATGCGGGAGAGCATTGCGCCTATCTCTCGTAGCGCTAAAAATGCAATGCGAAAGATCCCAAAAGTGACGATTTTCAAGAATTTGCCCGACGCTCCGCGCGCCCAGAAGCGTCCGACCGAAGATGTCCGTCACGGGATCGCCCGGACCGACAACTACGCATGGCTGCGGGCCGACAACTGGCAGGCGATGTTCAAGGATCCCTCGATCCTCGACGACGACATCCGCCGCCACCTGGAGGCCGAGAACGCCTACATGAAGGCGGCGATGGCCGATACGGAAGAGCTGCAGAAGGTGCTGTTTGCCGAAATGCGCGGCCGCATCAAGGAAGACGATTCGTCCGTCCCCGTGCCGGACGGCCCCTATGCCTACGGCACGTTCTTCGTCACCGGTGGCGAGCAGCCCCGCTATTTCCGCGTGCCGCGCGGCGGCGGCGAGCGCGACGTGCTGCTCGACGGGGATAAGGAAGCTGACGGCAAGGCCTATTTCAAGCTCGCCGGCCTCGACCATTCGACCGACCATGCGCTCGGCATCTGGGGCTATGACGACAAGGGATCGGAATATTTCACGCTGAAGGTGCGCGATCTTTCGACCGGCGAGGACCTTGCCGACGTGATCGAGAATTCCGGCGGCGGCGGTGCCTGGGCGCCTGACGGCAAGAGCTTCTTATACACCGAACTCGACGACAACCATCGCCCGTCAAAGATCTTCCACCACATTCTCGGCACGCCGCAGTCCGACGACCGGCTGGTCTACGAGGAAACCGATCCGGGCTTCTTCATGGGCGTCGGCGCTTCGCTGCTGGACGACTTCATCTTCATCGACATCCATGACCACGAGACGAGCGAGTATCGCCTGCTTTCGACCTCGAACCTGACCGCCGAGCCGCAGCTGGTCGCCGCGCGCGAAACCGGCATCGAATACACGATGTGCGAGGGCGGCGACGTCTTCTACATCCTGACCAATGCCGACGGCGCGAAGGACTTCAAGATCATGGAAGCGCCGGTGACGGCGCCGGGCCGCGACAACTGGCGCGAGGTCGTCGTCCACAAGCCGGGCCGGCTCATTCTCTCGCATGCCGCCTATGCCCGTCATCTGATCTGGCTGGAGCGCAATGACGGCCTGCCGCAGATCATCATCCGCGACCGCAAGACCGGCGAGGAACACGCGATCGCCTTTGCCGAAGAGGCCTATTCGCTTGGCCTGCAGGGCGCTGCCGAATACGACACCGACGTCATCCGCTTCTCCTATTCGTCGATGACGACGCCCGGCCAGCTCTACGACTACAACATGGTGACCCGCGAGCGCACGCTCCTGAAAACGCAGGAAGTGCCCTCCGGCCACAACCCGGACGACTATGTGACGCGCCGGGTGATGGCGCCCGCCGGGGATGGCGAACTGGTGCCGGTCAGCCTGCTCTATCGCAAGGACACGCCGCTCGACGGCTCGGCGCCCTGCCTGCTCTACGGCTACGGCGCCTACGGCATTTCCATCCCCGCCTCGTTCAACACCAATTGCCTGTCGCTCGCCGATCGCGGCTTCGTCTATGCCATCGCCCATATCCGTGGCGGCAAGGACAAGGGCTTTGCCTGGTACGAGAACGGCAAGATGATGAACAAGCAGAACACGTTCAGCGACTTCATCGCCGCCGCCGACCATCTGGTGGCCGAAGGTTTCACCCGCTACGGCAAGATCATCGCCCAGGGCGGCTCGGCCGGCGGCATGCTGATGGGCGCGGTCGCCAACATGGCGCCGGAAAAGTTCGGCGGCTTCGTCGCCGCCGTGCCGTTCGTCGACGTCCTGAACACGATGCTTGACGACACGCTGCCGCTCACTCCGCCGGAATGGCCGGAATGGGGCAATCCGATCACCTCGCGCGAGGCCTACGACTACATCATCGCCTATTCGCCCTACGACAATGTCGTCGGGCTGCCCTACCCGCCGATCCTGGCTCTCGCCGGCCTGACCGATCCGCGAGTCACCTACTGGGAACCGGCGAAATGGGTGGCGCTGTTGCGCGAGAAGACCACCGGCGAGGCGCCGATCCTCCTGAAGACCAACATGGGAGCGGGACACGGCGGCGCGTCCGGCCGCTTCCAGCGGCTGGAAGAGATCGCGCTGGAATATGCCTTCGCGATCAAGGCGGCCGGCAAGCTTTAAGGCGTTTCGCAGGTGCTGCCCGCGACGGCGGCACCTGCGACCGCATGGCTCGAAACCGTGCGACCAAGATTCCGATTGACAAGGATCGAATTTTGGAAGACACAAGCGACCATGATCAAGATCGCGACCCACACTCCGATGTATTTTTGGCTGTACCTCTAAGGTGCGGCCCGCTTGATCTCAACTCAAACAAGGCCGCCGTTTCAGGGCGGCTTTTGTTTCTAGAGGAACTCCAAGCACCCTGACGGCAAAGAGACCAGAAGGATGCTTGAAATGCCCGAAGATACCGAAATCAGCCTGGATCGTCCGCCGGTGGTCAATATCCGCCTGGCGAAACACCGCGACCTGCCTTCGCTCACCGAGATGATCGCCGCACTCGCCGCCCATCACGGCGACATCGCGGCCATGACCGAAGAACAGCTGGAGCGCGACCTCTTCTCAGCCACCCCGTGGATCACCGCCCTCGTCGCCGACGCCGGCAGCGACGGCCTGATCGGCTACGCCATTCTCGTGCCGCTCTACAGGGCGCAGGAAGGCAAGCGCGGCATGGAACTGCACCACCTCTTCGTTCGCGACGGCCACCGCGGCCACGGCATCGGCGAGCATCTGGTCGCCCATGCGCGCGCCCATGCGAAAGCCGCGGGCTGCGACTACCTCTCGGTTTCGGCTGCCACCGGCAATATCAGCGCCCACCGCTTCTACGAGCATCTCGACTTCGTGCCACGTCCGGTCACCGGCATGCGCTATCATCAGGCGCTGGCCTGATACCAGGGATGAGGGGTTGGCCTCCCCTCAAGCATCCTTCGCTACCGGGAGGAATGCGGCGGTTTCTTCGCCCATTCCTCCAGCGTCGCGCGAATAAATGCGAGCCCCGCCCGCCGCGCCTCAGCCTTCTGTCTCTCGTCCGTAACAGCTTCCAGGCGTTTCTCGAGCGCGGCCAGCGTATCGCTCACCCAGACCGCCATCGGATCCCGACGCCCTGAAAACTTCGCCTGAAGCCGCAGGATGGCAGCCTCCGCCTTGTCGGATGCAGCGCTCATACGGTGTTCACTTCGTCATAACAGCTCACGCCGGTTCCGATCGCCGTTCCAGCGGCCTAGCGGTCAACTCGATGCCGAGCGCCTTCATCACCGCCAAGGTAGTTTTCAGCGTCGGATTGCCGTTCTCGCTGAAGGAACGATAGAGCTGTTCGCGCGATAAGCCCGTTTCATTGGCGATCTGTGTCATGCCCTTTGCACGGGCGACAACGCCGAGCGCGTGAGCGATATAGCCCGCGTCTTCCGATGCAAAGGCCTCGGCCATGAAACCGGCAATCGCCTCGTCCGACGTCAGGCCTTCGGCGGGATCGAAGGGAAATTCCATGAACTGTGGTTTGATCATGACGAAAATGTAGTTTTAAAACTACAACATTGCAAGGCAGTCTGCGGGAGTCGGAGACCCCTTTGGGACTTCCTTGGCTATTCGATCTTACCGCGCCGGAACCGCCTTCAAATAGGCGGCGATTGCCTCGCGGTCGGAGGCGGGCAGCTTTGCCATGTTCTGCTGGACCTCGAGCATGGAGCCACCGACGGAATCGAAATCCGGGGTGAAGCCAGAGGTCAGGTATTCGACGATATCGGACTCGCTCCACGAGCCGATATCCTTCGAACCGGGCGTGATGTTCGGGATCATGCCCTCGCCGTCCGGGTTCTTCGCGCCGGCCAGCCATTCGCCGGGTTTGAAGCCGCCGAGCGCGTCGCGCGGCGTGTGGCATTCGCCGCAATGACCCGGGCCTTCGACGATGTACTGGCCGCGCTTGACCTGATCGGACGGATTGTCGAGCGCGACGCGGGGCTGGTCGTTGAAATAGAGGAACTTCCAGCCGCCGACGGCAAGCCGGACGTTGAAGGGGAACGGCAGATCATGCGGCGGCGGGCGGTTGTCGCTTGGCGGAAGCGTCTGCATGTAGGCCCAGAGGTCGTTGACGTCCTTGTCGCTCATGCGGGCGTAGGAGCCGTAGGGAAAGGACGGATAGAGATGTTCGCCGCCCGGCCCGACGCCACGCTTGATGGCGTTGCCGAAGTCGGCGAGCGTCCATTTGCCGATGCCGGCATTCGGGTCGGGTGAGATGTTGGGCGCGTGGAAGGTGCCGAAATCGCTCTTGATGGCGAGGCCGCCCGCCAGAACGAGCTTCGCATCGTCCTTGGCGCCGGGGGCGGCGTGACAGGAGGCGCAGCCGCCTTCCCAGAAGACCAGTTCGCCGTTTGCCGGATCGGCAGGGCCGAGGTTCTGCCAATGGCTTTCGGGCAGCGGATCGGGTGCGGTGACATAAAGGAAGGTGCCGGCGCCGATTGCGCCTAACCCCACCAGCGACACCAGAACTTTCGTCAGCCGACCAGCCATCACGTCTCCCGTCGATCGTTTCGTTCGCCTCTCCCTGCGGGGGACAGGTAGAATGCGAGGGCCGGCATTGTCATCGGGCCCTCGCCGTCAATTCGAGAAAGATCAGTTCTTCAGGCGGTATTTCTGATGGCAGGCGCCGCAATCGCCGCCGAGCGTCTTGACCGCGGCACCGACGGCGGCCTGATCGGCCGGCAGTTCGGCGAGCAGCGTGTCCGCGTCGGTGGCAAGCTTCATGGACAGCGCCTTGAAGTCATCCATGTTGGCCCAGATGGCCGGCGATGCTTCCGTCTTGAAGCCGGTTTCCGTGCCTTCCGGGAAGTATTCCGGAAACGCCTTGGCATCTTCGGACAGCGAGGAGAGTGAAGTCTTCACCGTTTCGGCATCATAGGGCTTTTCACCCTTGGCGATGGCGACGAGGGCGCCGATGGCCGCGCCGTTCTTCTTCATCAGCTCCTGGCGAACCACCTGCGGCTCGTCGGCGGCAACGGCGATCACGGCGGTGGCGCCGGCCAGCAGACCGGCGGCAAGACAGATCTTTGCAAACTTCATCAGGCTCTCTCCATGGTTTTCGGTCGGCGAATAGCCGACGCGTTTATCCAGCCGGTGGCATCATTGCCGAATATGGGCCGACGAATGAAGTCACAAAGAATTGAAGGGGATGTGATGAGCGGACACGAAAAAGCCCCGGCCGAGACCGGGGCTTGAAACGTGGTGCGATGCGTCGCCTGAAATCAGGCGGCGGCTTCGTACATTTCCAGGACGTAGTCCCAGTTGATCAGGCTGTCGACGAAGGCTTCCAGGTACTTCGGACGCAGGTTGCGGTAGTCGATGTAGTAGGAGTGCTCCCAGACGTCGACGCCGAGGATCGGGGACGCGCCGTGAACCAGCGGGTTTTCGCCGTTCGGGGTCTTCATGATCTGCAGCTTGCCATCCTTGACGGCAACCCAGGCCCAGCCAGAACCGAACTGGCCGACGCCGGCGGCGATGAAGTCCGCCTTGAACTTGTCGAAGCCGCCGAGTTCGGACGCGAAGGCCGATTCCAGCTTGCCCGGCAGCTTGTTGCCGCCGCCGCCCTTCTTCATCCACTTCCAGAAATGGACGTGGTTGTAGTGCTGGGCAGCGTTGTTGAAGAGCGGCTGGTTGTTGCCGTAGGACTTCTTGACGACTTCCTCGACGGACAGACCACCCATGCCGGCTTCTTCGGCCAGCTTGTTGCCGGTCGTGACATAGGCATTGTGGTGCTTGTCGTGGTGGAATTCGAGCGTTTCGCGCGACATGTAGGGGGCAAGCGCGTCGTAGTCATACGGAAGGGGCGGAAGTTCAAAGGCCATTGCGGTCTCTCCTTATCTTGTTGATTGCAGCCAAGATGCAAACCCGAGCGGGAACATAGTGCGGTTGCCGGTCAATTGGAACCATTCGGCACCATGATTTTTTAATCCGACGCGCCGCTTTTGCATCCTCAGGCGTCTACAGAGGAATGCGCCCACTCCATGTAAAGTTCCAATGCCTTGCGGGTCACCGGACCCTCCTGGTAATCGCGGCCGTCGAGCCGGCTGACGGGCATCACCTTGGAGTAGTTGCCGGTCATGAACACCTCGTCGGCGGCGAGAAAATCCTCGACCGACAGGGTCGTTTCCATGACGTCGAAGCCGGATTGGCGCAGAAGCGCGATTACCCGGGCGCGGGTGATGCCGGCGAGGAAGGTGCGGTTGGCGGCGGGCGTCATGACAACGCCGTCGCGGACCATGAAGATGTTGGAAGAGGCGGTTTCGGCGACATTGCCGTTCATGTCGAGCGCCAGCGCATTGTCGAAGCCGCGCGACTTCGCCTCCATGATCATGCGGCCGTTGTTGGGATAGAGGCAGCCGGCCTTGGCGTCCGTCATCGCGGTTTCCGGCGTCGGGCGGCGGAAGGGCGAGACGGTCAGCGTCACCGGCTTGGCGGTGTTCATCGGTGCCTCGAACAGGCAGAGCGCGAATCGCGTCGAGCGGCCGTCCGGGGCGACGACATTGCCGGGAAGGCCGTGCTCGGCCCAGTACATCGGCTTGATGTAGACGGCAATCTCGCCGGAAAAGCGCTTCAGGCCTTCCCATGCAAGCGCCTCGATCTCCTCGGCGGTAAAAGTCGGCTTCATGCCCATGGCGGTTGCGGAGCGGTTGATGCGCTGGCAGTGGAGGTCGAGATCCGGGGCAATGCCGTCGAACCAGCGGGCGCCGTCAAACACGGTCGAGCCGAGCCAGGCGGCATGCGAAACGGGGCCGATCAGCGGCGGATTGCCGGCAAGCCATTCGCCATCCACATAGGTCCAGGTTGTCGTTTTGGCGGACGTATCGACGGCCATCTGCTGCCTCCTTGATTTTTCAAAGGCTGGACTGAAGGACAGTCAGCGGCGGCGGTCAAGCGGAAAAGCCAACCGGATTTCAAATCGCGAAACCCGCATGCAGGAGGCGTTGCCGAATGCGCACGCAGCAGACGCCGCCGCTGATGGGTGCATCAAATCCACTGATGAAAGGCGGCGGACATGCGCTCTCAGGCGGTGCCCTGAACGACGTTCGGCAGATCGAAATCGATGTTCGGACCGGCGATTTCCGACTGGCGCATGAAGTTTGCCAGGATCGAGGACGGTACCTCGCCTTCCGGCATCGGCTGGGCGAAATAATAGCCCTGGAACTGGTTGCAGCCGATGGAGCGGAAAAAATCCGCCTGCTTCTCCGTTTCGATGCCTTCGACGGTGACGCGCAGATTGAGCGTGCGACAAAGGCCGGCAATGGTCTCGACGATCGGCGCGACCTGCGCATGGTTTTCCGACCATCCTTCCACAAAGGAGCGGTCGATCTTGATCTTGTCGAAGGGCAGGCTCCAGAGATAGCTGAGGCTGGAATAGCCCGTGCCGAAATCGTCCATGGCGAGCGAAACGCCCATATCGTGCAACGTCATCAACTCGGCGACGGTCTCCTCCGAACGCTCGACGAAGACGTTCTCGGTGATCTCGAGTTCGAAGCGGTTCGCGGCGAGGCCGGAATCTGTCAGCGCAGCGCGAACGATCTCGCTGATCGCCGGCTGTCCCTTGCTGCCACCGGTCGAGAACTGCAACGGCGACAGATTGACGGCGACGAACAGGTCGTCGGGCAGGTTTGCGGCAAAGAAGCAGGCCTTGCGAATGACCCAGGCGCCGATCTGGCGGATCAGACCGCTTTCCTCGGCGAGATGGACGAATTGCGACGGAGGAACAAGGCCCCCTTCCCCGTCCATCAGCCGCAGCAGCGCCTCGAAGCCCTCGATATTGCCGGACTGCGCATTGTGAACGGGCTGGAAATGCAGTTCGAAGCCGTCCTCGCGGATGGCCCGCTCGATCATGCTCTTGAGGTCGCGGCGGCGCTTCAACTGGGCGAGCATCTGCGGCTGGAACAGGCGATACCGTCCACCGCCGCAGGACTTCGCCTCGCGCAGCGCAATGTCGGCGCGCTGCAGAAGGTCGCTGCGCGCCATGTCGCCGCCGTGACAGAGCGCGACGCCGACGCTGACCGATATGGAGACCTGCTCGCGCCCGACCGTGATCGGCGTGGCGAACGCCTCGACGGCGTCGGCGGCAAATGCCTGCGCCCGCTCGGCCGAGGCCGAGCCCGGCTGGACGATGATGAATTCGTCGCCATCGCCGCGACCGACCAGGACGTCCTTGCCGGCGATCGCGTTCAGCCGCTCGGCAACCGCACGGATCAGCAGGTCGCCGTTGGGACGCCCGTAGGAGCCGTTGAGCTCACCGGTCCGGTCGATCCCGATGAAATAGAGGGTGGAGACGCCGCCCGCCTTCTCCTTCGCCATCTCCTGCATCAGGTCGAGAATGCTCTGGCGCTTGAGGAGGCCCGTCAGCGGGTCGTGATGCACCAGACGTTCCATGTGCTTGTGCACTTCGGCGCTTTCGACCAGCCGGCGATGGAAGAAGAAGGCGACGATGACCATGACCGCCATGCTGGCGAGGGCCGTGATGCCGATGATCTGCAGGATCAGCTTCGACTTGTTTTCAGCCGAGGCGAGGCTCGGCTCGATCAGGCGGGAGATCTCCAGAATGCCGCGCACATCGCCGAGCTTCCAGCCGGTCTTCGGCGAGTTCGGCTGGGTGTTATGGCAGGTCACGCAGGCCTCGCTCGTCAGCCGGTCGGCGATGGCGACACGGAGGTAGCGCTTTCCGTCGACCGTCTCCTCGCGAACGACCGGCGTCTCAGGATCCGACTGGAAGGCATCCCAGGCCATGGTCTCGAACGCGTCGAGCTTGCGCCCTGCCCTGTTCGGCCAGGGATAGGGACTTGTCAGCGCCACGCTGACACCGTTGCCGGACAGGAGCGCGGAAATGTCCATGACGAACGTCGCCGGCAGCGGAATGCCATGCGGGTCGTCGGCATGATCCACCTTCGGCGTCAGATAGGGCTTGGCCTTGGCGACGACCGCCGACGAATAGAAATTGCGCACCGCGGCGATGTCATGCGCCATGGAGACGCCGCTGGCGGCGCTCATGTCGCGCGTGCCGGCGGTCATGGCGCCCGGAAGGTAGAGGGCAAGAGCGGTGAAGCCGACGGCGAAGGCGGCGCAGGCCGATGCGGTCACCGCCCAAATGAAGGCAATCCGCGGGCGCTGGCTGTCGGCAATCCCGGACCTGGACAAGACCTGTGATATCATCAATCGACCGATTTCCCGCGTATCGTTTCATATAGTGATAGTGCTATTTTTCTAAGTTAAAGTTAAACCCATGACTTGCCCGTAACGCATTGAAACCGTATTGATCTGGGAGCAACCTTGGTAATCTGCACGACGAGGTTGCATCGATCTGACTATCGCCCCGTTCTTCACTTCCACGGAATGCCCTCATGACTTTCGCCGCTTATGTATTCGATGCCTACGGCACCCTGTTCGACGTGCATGCAGCGGCGCGCAAGCATGCGGACCGGGCCGGCCCGGACTACCGGATGTTTTCGGAAATCTGGCGCGCCAAGCAGCTGGAATATTCCTGGGTCAGGGCGCTGATGGGCCGCTACCAGGACTTTTGGTCGCTGACCGAACAGGCGCTCGACTATGCGCTGGCGCGTGTCGAGACCGTGGACAAGGGGCTGAGGCAGGACCTGCTCGACGCCTACTGGAAGCTCGACTTCTATCCGGAAGTGCCGAAGGTCCTGAAGCAGCTGAAGGCTCAGGGGACGAAGGTGGCGATCCTCTCGAACGGCTCGCCGGCCATGCTGCAGGCGGCAGTGGAGAATTCCAAGCTAGACACCGTCATCGACGACATCTTTTCCGTCGATCTCCTGAAGACCTACAAGACCGCGCCGCCGGTCTACGAACTGGTGACGACCAATTACCGGCTCTATCCGGACGCCGTGTCGTTCCAGTCATCCAACCGCTGGGACGTGGCGGGCGCCACCACCTTCGGCTTCCGCACCGTCTGGATCAACCGGCTGAAGATGCCCGACGAATACAGCGACTGCATGCCATCGCTGATCCTGCCGACGCTCGACGGGCTCGCCTGAGCCAGCCCGCATCCGCGATCAGGAAACGCCGAGCGCTTCGGCCGAAATCCAGAAGACCGCGTCCTGCGATTCCGCCGTCTCGATCCACTGGAATTCGAGATGCGGGAACTCTTCCTCGAGGATTTCGCGGCCGGAGCCGATTTCGCAGATCATGCCGCCGCCCGGATTGAGATGGGCGGGCGCATCGGCCAGTATCTGGCGCACCAGATCGAGCCCGTCCGCGCCGCCATCATGGGCCATCTGCGGCTCGGCGCGGAACTCCGGCGGATAGCCGTCTAGCGCCTCGTGATCGACATAGGGCGGGTTGGTGATGATGAGATCGTAGGTGCGGCCGGCAAGCGGCGCGAAGAGATCGCCCTGGTGCAACTCGACCTGATCCTCCACCTCATGTTCGGCGAGGTTCAGCTTCGCGACCTCCAGCGCATCGGCGGAGAGATCGACGGCATCGACGGAGGCCATCGGAAAGAATTTCGCGGCGATGACCGCGAGGCAGCCCGAACCGGTGCAGATGTCGACGGCGCTTTCCACCGACATCGGGTCCGGCAGCAGCGCCGAGCCCTGGCCGTTCAGATATTCGTTGAACAGGATCTCGCCGATATGCGAGCGCGGCACGATGACCCGTTCGTCAACGAGGAAGCGCACGCCCTGGATATAGGAGCGGCCGGTGAGATAGGCGGATGGCTTGCGGGTGGTCACGCGCGCCTCGATGCGTTCGGCGAGCAGCCGGCGCTCGGCCGGCAGCAGGCGGGCGTCGAGGAAGGGATCGAGCGCGTCGATCGGCAGGTCGAGACTGTCGAGCAGAAGGAAGGCGGCGTCATCGCCGGCGGTCGTCGTGCCGTGGCCGTAGCTCAGGTCCGCGGCGTTGAAGCGGGAAATGGCGTAGCGCCAGTAGTCGCGCAGGGTCTGAAGTTCGCGGATCGTCTCGTCGAGGTTCGACATGCTCGTCTCTTCCAATGTTCGCGCAGCTGTCCTATTGCCGGTCTGACGGCAGGAAGACAGGATGCGGCTGGCCAGACTTCGCTCTAGAATGACGAGGGGTGGCCGGTCAACCGATCCGAAGGGTCAAGGACAGTGGCGAAGGGCATCAGGCACTACAAAGGCGGCACGAGGCGGCCGGCGACGGGCGGCAAGGCGCGGCCCGAGAGCCGGAAACCGGCAGCGTCGGACCGCAAGCGGGTGACGCTGCCGCGGGCGCTCTCCAAGCTCGGCTTCTGCTCGCGCACGCAGGCCGAGGCGCTGATTGCCGAGGGCCGCGTGACGATCGGCGGCAAGATTACGACCGATCCGGCGACCTGGGTGGATCTCGCCAGCGCGAAGATCGCCGTCGACGGCAGGACGGTTGCTGCCGAAAAGCCGGTCTACCTGATGCTGAACAAGCCGCGCGGACTGGTGACCACTCGCCACGACCCGGAGGGCCGGCCGACCGTCTTCGACTGCCTGAAGGAACACCTCACCTCGCACCTGTCGCCGGTCGGGCGGCTCGACAAGGCGAGCGAGGGCCTTCTGCTTTTTACCAACGACACCGAGTTCGCCAACGCGCTCCTCGACCCGCAGACGCATGTGCCGAAGACTTATCACGTGCAGATCGACCGGATCGCCGACCAGGCCGTTCTCGACGCGCTTGCGGAGGGCGTGGAGCATGACGGCGAGCGGATGCGCGCCACGCGGGCGACAAAGCTGCGCGAAGGCGACAAGACCTCCTGGCTGGAAATCACGCTGGACGAAGGCAAGAACCGCCAGATCCGCCGCATGCTCGAAGCGCTCGACATCGAGGTCCTGCGCCTGGTGCGCGTGGCGATCGGGAATTTGCCGCTCGGGGAGTTGGAGAAGGGTGCGGTGCGGGCGCTGACGGAGGATGAGGTGAAGGGGTTGCGGGGGTGATATTTACTGTCATCGGTCAATACGCAGCCATGACCGACACCGGAGACCAATATCACCAGATTTCATGCCTGTAAATCAATCCTGCATGCGAGCCAGTGACGTGGCCGGGAATGGTAGCACTATTCATGCCAAAGGCAGGGGGTGGGCCGCCCGCCGAAGGTCAATTTGAAGTTAATCTTAAAAAGTTACTATAAATCTCGTTTCATATTTTCCTCAACGATTTTTGCAATATTACTGGCGGAAATGCATTGAATTTCTGGATTTCCAAATGCCACAACAAGAGTTCATCCGACGGGCAACACATAAGATACCGTCGTTAGATGGCCTACGGGCTCTAAGTATCCTTGTCGTCATGTTGTCGCATTCGGGCTTGCAGGACCGAATCCCCGGCGTTTTTGGCGTCACCGTCTTCTTCTTCATCAGCGGCTTTCTCATCACCACATTGCTTGCTGACGAGTATAGAGCTCACACGGATATCGCAGTTGGTATGTTTTACATGCGCCGCCTGTTACGCCTATTTCCGCCGCTGTTCGTGATGGTTGCAGTGACCGGCGCCATATGGGTGGCCGTGGGAGAACGATTGCACCCATTGGGTGTTCTTGGCGCCCTCGCCTATATGACCAATTATCTTGTGATATTCGTGCCGCAGATCATGGATGGCATTGGTGGCCAGCTATGGTCCCTTGCCGTTGAAGAACATTTTTACCTCTTCTTTCCCTGGTTGATGCTTTTCGTTCTGGCCCGCCCCAGGATCGTCATTCCCACGTTTCTTGCGCTATGTGTGATGTCGCTGATGGTGCGCGTCATCGTGGCACTGACCTGGCCGGAAGCGGCAACCCTTTACAATGGCGTGGCAACGGAATGCCGTATCGATGCAATCCTTTTCGGTGCTATTGCGGCCATTCTTCGCGATGGGCCACAAGCCAACCGTTTGCTGGATCGCGTGAGCCGTCCATCCGTTGTCGTGACCGCCTTGGTGATCTTACTCGCAACTTTCCTCGTCCGTGACACATTCTTTCGCAGTACATTTCGCTACACAATTCAGAGCATCGCGTTGATCCCACCGATCCTGGCCGTGACCAGCACCAACCGCTACGCCTGGATCCGGAAATTGCTCGACAGTCGGCCACTCGTGGAGATCGGTGTCCTGAGCTATTCGCTTTATCTGTGGCATCTGGCCGGCCTGGAACTCGGCGTTGCGGCCGCAACGTATTTCGGTCTCCCGGCCGTTTCCGGCAGGATGTTCGGCTGGATGATCACCTTCTTGGTGGCGGTGCTCTCATACAAGTTTGTCGAACGCCCCTTCTTTGCTCTCCGCCGGCGGTACGGATCGCGGCTGCACGAGGAACAGGCGATCAAGGCACAGGTGGCGGCGACTTCATAACATCCCGCATGATTTAGCGTCTGAGCATTGCTCCAGAAGCCCAGGCAGGGGACAACGAGACGGCGACAGGCTAAAGGCCTATCGCCGTCTCTTCCTTGGCAGTTCGAATGACCACCATCGTGAAGAACCGGGCGACATTGTTGTCGTCGCGGAAAAGTGTGTCGCAGAGCCTGTCGAATTCCTCCATGTCGCGCAGACGCAACATCAGCACGACATCGGTTTCGCCGGTGACCGCATAGGCCTGAGACACGGCTTCTTCTGCAACTGCCCGCTCAAGGAACCGCCGCATGTGCTGCTCGCCGTGCAGTTTCAGCTCGACGGTGACCAGAGCCTTGATCGGCCGTCCCGACCTGGCAGGATTCAGGATGGCGACGACACGATCGATCACGCCGGACTTGCGCAGCCGCTGAACTCGGCGAAGGCAACTCGAAGGCGACAGCCCCACAGCGTCGGCAATCGCGACATTGGTCTGCGACGCGTCGCGCTGCATCAAATTGAGAAGCTTGCGGTCTATCCTGTCCATGCCTAGAGCATAATCGCGGTATCGAACTTTGCAATAATATTGCATCTTAGTGCAATTTTTGACCGAAACTGCGAAGCGAGCCGGAGTAGTCGTAAGTCACGACTGAAGGAGCAACGCATGCGTTTCGTGAGACCCATCCTGCACAAGACACGACAAACTCTGACCATCTACTGGGTGCTGGTGAAGATCACCGTGCCGATCGCCATCCTGACGGAAGTCCTGTCGCGACTGGGGGTCATCAAGGCGGTCGCGCCGGCATTCAGACCGCTGATGAACCTCGTCGGCCTGCCGCCCGAGCTTGGTCTTGCCTGGCTGACCGGCATGATCGTCGGAATTTGGGGTGCGGTGCCGCTCATCTTCTCGCTGGTGCCTGCCAATTCGCTCAGCACAGCCGACATCACCGTGTTTTCCGCGCTCATTCTCTTCGCCCACGGACTGCCGATCGAACAGAAGATCATCCAGCATGCGGGACCCGGCATGCTGGTGACGACCGTGCTGCGGATCGCCGGCGGCTTCATCTACGCTCTTCTGCTGCGCCATGTTCTGGCCGCCACCGGCTGGCTGTCATCGCCCGCAAACCCGGCCTGGATTCCCCTGGCGCAGACCCAGGCGTGGTCCGACTATCTGCTGGGCCTTTGCGAAACGATGGCCGTGATGCTGGTCATCCTCCTTGCGCTTTCCTGGGGCCTGGAGCTGCTGAAAATCACCGGGCTCATGAAGTTGATGATGAAAATCCTGTCGCCCGTCCTGCGCCTGGCCGGCATTCGAGGAGAGGCAGGCCACCTGACGGCGGTGGGACTTTTCCTCGGCATCTCCTATGGCGCCGGGCTCCTGATCCAGGAGGCCCGGTCGGGCGCCATTTCCCCGCGCCAGATTTTCCTCTCCTGCGTTTTCATGGGCTTCGCTCACAGCGTGATCGAGGACACGATCGTGGTGCTCTCGCTCGGCGCCGACATTTACGGTGTCCTCATCGGACGGCTCGTCTTCGCCATTGCTGCAACTGCGCTGGTCGCGTCTCTCCTGCACCGCACGCCAGACCAAGCCTTCTTTGCGAGAGCCTTTCGCCGGCAGGCATCAGAGGCTTGATCATGAACCGGAAAACGGTGCGTATATACCCATGGTATCCGCACCGTCTGCCGCCAGCGTCTTCGGACGGCGCTACTGCCGATCCGGATTGCCTGACGGTTTTGCGGGGTTGAGAGACGCGACAGACGCCGGGCAGAAATGTGCCTTGGTCCTTTCCGGCGTCGCATGGACCACAGAAAGACCGCCCGCCGGACAAGGGGACCGGCGGGCGGTGACGGGTCAGTCCTTGACGAAGACCACTTCCAGATATTCGCCCGGGGCCACTAGCGTTCCATCCTTGGCACGATTGAAGCGGGTGGCGAGCGCGAGAATGTCGCCGGCAAGCGCTGCCCGTCCATTCTCATCGGGAAGTGCGGCAAACGCCTTCAGAACCGGCCCGTACCAGGTGCGGAACACGTCGAGGAAGTGTTCCGGCGAGCGGTAGCGGAAGGAAAAATGCTTCGGCGTGACCGTCAGCGTTCCCGACGCACCGAAGAACTCCTCGAGACGCTCCCGCGTCCCCCAGAGGGCCGGCGAACTGATGCCGGCCGGCGGCGGCACATGGCGGCCGATCGTCTTGAACAGTTCACCGATGAAGCCGGCCGGCGTCCAGTTGGCCAGGCCGATCCGACCGCCCGGCCGGGCGACGCGCAGCAGTTCGGCCGCGGCCTTTTCCTGGTTCGGCGTGAACATCACCCCGAAGGTGGACATGACGGCATCGAAGCTGCCATCGGCGAACGGCAGCGCCTCGGCGTCCGCTTCCCGGAAGGTCACCTCCAGTCCGTCGGCTTCGGCGCGCTTTTGTCCGCGCGCCAGAAGGGCCGGCACATAATCGGTCGAGGTGACCTCGCAGAAGCGGCGGGCGGCGGCAAGCGTCGCGTTGCCGTTGCCGGCGGCGACATCGAGAACGCGCTCGCCGGACGACAGGTCGAGCGCCTCGCACAGGCTTTCGCCGACGATCTGCAACGTGGTGCCGACGACGGCATAGTTTCCCGAGGACCAGGCGGATTGCTGGCGGGTCTTGACGGTGGCGAGAAGCGCCAGCCTGTCATCATTGGCATTCGAGGCTTTTGGGGTGGCTGCTGTTGAAGCGTCCATCTCGTTTCTCCTTGGGTACAGCTCCGCCGGCGGCGCGACCGCTGGTCGCAACCGGCTCCGGCATGAGCGTGGCGTTGGTCATGGGCAGGACCGGATACTCCGGCCCTTCAGGGGGTCGGTTCCTTTGCCTTGCAGGGGTATGAGTGCACCATAGAGCGGCCAAGCGGCCAGTGCAGAAACAGTAGCGAAGCGGTACAGAAACTAGACCACGCGCCGGCAATCGGTCATCGGCCGCCGATCACCGGCATAGGAGCTGCGCACCATCCAGCGACCGATCGCGGCGGCAATCTCCTGATCGCCGACGAGGACGATCCGCTCCCGGGCGATTTCGGCGGCAAGGCTGGCATGGCCCATCCAAGCCGACGTCAGGGCCTTCAGGTCGGCGAGGATGAAGAGGTCGACGTCGTGGCCGGGATCGATGACACACAAGTCCGGGACGCCGCCGGGCCGCGAGATCAGCCAGTAATCCTGCTCTTCGCGCGGCAGCTCCTGGAAGGTGAACTTGATGACGGAGCGCCGGCCGGGCGGCAAAGCGGTGACATCGACCTTCCGGCGCATGTTCCACATCAGCAGGCGCGCATCGAGATGCTCCAATGTCACCTCGGCGTCGATGTTGCGGTGGGCCCATTCCCCCAGGGCGTGGACGATCGGCTGCAATTCGTCGCAGAGCGGCGTCGTCAGATAGTTGATGTCGCCCGTCCGCTCGTTGCAGTGCCGGACGATGAGGCCGTTCTCCTCCATCTCCTTCAGCCGCTTGGACATCAATGTCGGCGACATGCCGGGCACGCCGCGTCGGATCTCGTTGAAGCGCGTGGAGCCCGACCACATTTCGCAAAGCAGAAGAAGCGTCCAGCGCGGCTCGAGAAGCTCGCAGGCCTTGGCGACCGGACAAAACTGATTGTACCCATCTTTCGACATGACGGCACCCTCCAGACTGCGGATATTCCGCCAAGGCCGGGCCGGCGTCCAGTACAAAGAGTGTAGCGTCCCTCACCGCCTGTAGCGCTGCAGCTCGGCCATGGCTTCGGTGTAGTATCGGTGGTGTTCCGCCGCCTTCGGGTCTCCCGCCGTCTTCTCCGCCCAGACCTCCAGAACCGGCAGCTGGCGGGCGGCGAAATCCAGGAGGTCGAGGCGGTTGTCGTAGCGCAGGTACGAGACGAAGCTGACGATGACGCGGCCGGGGACGGGGGATTGGGCAGCCTTGAGGACGCGGGCGTGGTGGGCGGGCGCGTGTTTGAGAAGCAGGTCAGCATAGCGCCGCAGCGCCGGGGCCTGGTCGACGAGGGCGTCGCGTTCGGCGTCGAAATCGGTGCGGTCGACGATCCGGCGGTCGCGGTAGACGACGGGCGCTTCCTCGCCGGTCTCGCAGAGCCAGCCGGGGCGCGGGGTGAGCATGTTGGCCTGATGCGCCTCGTCCCTGTAGGGATAGAAGGGCATGGTGCGGCAGCGCAGCGGCTTGGTCGCGTGGATGGAACAGAGGCCGTCGCCGTCAAGCTCCGGACAGGGAAGATGCGCGGGCACGAAGGAGACCGGCGTCACCAGGATCGGCATGGTCTTCTTGCGGGTGACGGCGATCGTCGCGGCGATCTCGCCGACGCCCGCATGGCCCGGGGTCTTGACCTTGACCGGCGTGATGCTGATTGCCAGCGGAAAGCGGCCGGCGCCCGAAAGCGCCTCGGCGATCGTCAGCGGCAGCAGGCCGTGGCAACAAAGGCCGCAGGCGGTGCAGAGGAACCGCTGTTCGCTCATCAGCCGGCAGAGGCCGCGGCGGACCCGCAGCATTTCTTGTATTTCTTGCCCGAGCCGCAGGGGCACGGATCGTTGCGGCCGACATGGGCGACGCGGACGGGCTCGGACTTCGGGTTGATCTCGCTGTCGTGGAAGCGCCATTCGCCATCGACGCGCAGGAAGGTGGCGCGCTCGACCTGGGTGAACGGGCGGCCATTGGCGCGGAAGCTGAAGGCGAAGCGGACGGTGCCCGTGTCGTCGCCCTCGCCGCCGGCCTCCGTGTCGCGGATTTCCAGCCCCAGCCATTCGGTGCCCGGCAGCGCGCTTTCCATGTCGACGCGGTTGAAGGAGGCGGCGGCGTGGTCGGTGATCGTGCGCTCGACATAATCGAGATCGCCGAGCGTGAAGGCGGTGTAGCGCGAGCGGATCAGCGCTTCGGCCGTCGGCGCCGGCTCGCCGTTGAGATAAGGCGAGCAGCAGTCTGCAAATGCCCGACCGGAGCCGCAGGGACAGGACGTCATGGAAGGTTCCTCCGTATCGATTCCTCCGCCCGGTCTTACCATCCGCCCCATGGAGCCTCCAGTGCCGGCGGCCGATATCCCCTGTTGTCGCGCAATTGCGACAGGATGACAGAAGGCGGGCTCACGGCTGTGCGCGCCAATCAGCCGGCCAGGACGAGGCCGCCGTAGCGGCTGATCTCGGTCTCGATTTCGGCGACGAGGGTGTCGAGCGCCGGGTTGCGACCCTTTCGGGCGCGTCGGATCACGTAGGCGAGCGCCGGCGGCTGCGGCAGGCCGTCGGTTACGACCTGCATGTCCGGACGCAGATGGCGATCACTCAGAAGCGCGACGCCGAGGCCGGAATTGACGGCAGAAACGATGCCGGCGGCGCTGGAGCATTCGAAGACCGTATCCAGCGCCACGCCGCCATCCTGGCCGATGTCGAGCGCCCACTGGCGATAGAAACAATCATTGTCGAAGGAGAGGAAGGGAATGGGCTCCGACCGCGGCAAGGCGAGTTCCGGATGCTTGACCCAATGGAGGCATTCCCGCAACAGCACGATGTCGGTCGGGCGAACGTCGTGGGCGAAGACCTGGATGATGGCGGCGTCCAGCTCGCCGCGCTCCAGCATCGCCCTCAGCAGAAGGCTCATGCGGACCTTGGTGCGGACCGCCACCTGCGGATGCAGACGCCGGAAGCGGCCGAGAACGCGGGCGATGTCGGTGCAGGCCGTATCCTCGGTGAAGCCGAGCGCGAGCCGGCCGGCAAGCGCGGTCTTCGACAGGCTCGACAGCGCCTCGTCGTGCAGGACGAGGATGCGGGCGGCATAGCTCAGCAGATCCTCTCCGGCGACGGTGAATACCGGGGCGCCGGGCTTGCGCGACAGCAATTCGCAATCGAGATTGGTCTCCAGCCGCCTGATCTTGCGGCTGACCGCCGACTGCGACAGGCCGAGGGCATCGGCCGCGCGGGTGATGCCGCCATGCTGGCGGATCGCCCAAAGGGCGCGCAAGGCATCTATTTCCAGTCGCCGACCATTGAGTTCGTTCACGTCCCGTCCATCCGCCGATGTTCTTCATCCTCTATGCGGCTGCCGGCGGCGGCTGGCAAGTCCTCATTCATTATTGGCATGACTTGTCATGATGTCATCGATATTTGTCATGTGCGTGTCTCCGATCCGTGTCCTATGGCTGCCGGCACACACATTGTCCGAGACCCGCATGACCGATCCGTCGCTCACTCTTCCCGCCCCCGTTTCCCGCCGGCTCCTGTGGCCGCTGACAGCGACGCTGCTGGTGATCGCGTGGAGTTCCGGCTTCGTCGGCACGCGCTATGCCAGCGACCAGGCGAGCGTGATGCTGGTCCTGTTCTGGCGCACGCTGCTGTCGGGGTTGATCCTGCTGCCGTTCGCGCTGACGATCGGGCCGCGGATGCGGGCGCGGGCGGTGCTGGAGCAGATGGCATACGGCGTCATGATCGTGTTTCTGTATCTCGGCGGTTTCGCGCTGGCGATCGAACAGCACGTGCCGACAGGGCTCGTGGCGCTGATCTCGGATCTCGTGCCGCTGGCGATCGCCGCCCTGGCGCAGCCGCTTCTCGGCGAAAGGCTGAGCGCACGGCAATGGCTCGGCACCACGATCGCGATTGCCGGCGTGCTCGTGGTCTCATTCGACAGCCTCACCTTCGGCACCGCGCCGATCTGGGCCTACGGGCTGACCGTCGGTTCCATGCTGATCTTCGCGCTCGCCTCCGTGCTGCAGAAGCGCCGGCGGACCATCCACATGCCGGTCCACCAGTGCATCTCCATCCAGATGCTGACCGGCGCGGCGCTGTTTGGCACCGTCGCCGCCATGCAGGGCGGCCTTGCGCCACCATTGACCGCGGAATTCGCCATCGGCATGGCGTGGCTGGTGCTGATCGCCACCTTCGCGGCCTACTCGATCTATTACACCAGCCTGCGCCTGTTCCCCGTCGCCAAGGTGAGTGCGGTGATCTATCTCAGCCCGGCGGTCACCATGGTGTGGGGCTGGGCGATGTTTTCCGAACCGCTGACGGCGACGATGTTCGTCGGCCTGGCGATCACCTTTGTCGGCGTCTGGCTGACTTCGAACGGCTGAACCACACGGAAAAGAAAAAGGCCGGAGATCGCTCCCCGGCCCTTTCGGAAAATTGCAGGCAACCCGATCAGACGAACTGGCTGAGGCCCGGTACCGAGGCGACGACTTCGTCGACGACCTCTTCCCCGGCATACTGCTTGGCCATGGCGATCGTTTCCCTGGCGAGCGAGGTGATCTCGCCCATGCCGAGGCCTTCGCTCATCAGCTGCTGGCCGAGCGCCATGACGCCGCCGCCGCCCATCGCGCCCATCAGGCCGCCGAGAAGACCGCCGCCCTTGGATTCGCCATTGTGCTGGGCGACCAGTTCCGCCCCGCCCGGGATCGCCTCGATCATGCGGGCGACCGCGCCGTCATCGGCTTCGCGCTGCAGGAAGCCGAGCATCATGCCGAGCGCGGTTTCGGCCAGTTCCTTGTCGATGCCGACCTTGTCGGCGATCTGGGTGACGATGTCGTTCATGCTGCCTCCTCGAAGCGTTTTTGACGTTAACGTTCACGTAAAACATCCGCGTGCTTCGCGCAAGCGGATTTGCGAACGGCCTGTGGGCAGCATGCCCTTTTCCCACCTGCCACCGCAAGGGCGTTGCCGCCTTCCGCGTCGATACTTATAAGGGAGTGACGATGGTTCGATGACGCACCGGCGCAGGCACGGGCGGCGACAAGGGAGAAGGCGCATGATGCTGAAAGACGGGATGATCTATGTCGGAACCAGCCGCAACCCGGACGACAGCATCAACAAGGGCGAATATCTCGACCTGAAATACGGCAACCGGCACGGGCTGGTGACCGGGGCGACCGGCACCGGCAAGACGGTGAGCCTGCAGATCCTGGCGGAAGGCTTTTCGAATGCCGGCGTGCCGGTGTTCTGCGCCGACATCAAGGGCGACCTGTCCGGCATCGCCGCCATGGGCCAGCCGAAGGATTTTCTTCTGAAACGCGCCGAGCAGATCGGCCTCGAACCCTATGATTTCCAGGAATTTCCGGTGATCTTCTGGGACCTGTTCGGCGAGAAGGGCCACCGGGTGCGCACCACGATCGCCGAAATGGGCCCACTGCTGCTCGCCCGGCTGATGGATGCGTCCGAAGCGCAGGAAGGTGTGCTCAACATCGCCTTCAAGATCGCCGACCAGGGCGGGCTGCCGCTTCTCGATCTGAAAGACCTGCAATCGCTGCTGAACTACATGGCCGAGCAGGCTTCCGAGCTTTCCAAGCAGTTCGGCCTCATCTCCGCCTCCTCCGTCGCCTCGCTGCAGCGCGGGCTTCTGGTGCTCGAGCAGCAGGGCGCGGAAGAATTCTTCGGCGAGCCGGCGCTGAAGATTTCCGACATCATGCGCGTGACCAATGACGGGCGCGGCGCGGTCTCGGTGCTCGCCGCCGACAAGCTGATGATGAACCCCAGGCTTTACGCCACCTTCCTCCTCTGGCTGCTCTCGGAGCTGTTCGAGGAGCTTCCGGAAGTCGGCGATCCGGAGAAGCCGAAGCTCGTCTTCTTCTTCGACGAGGCGCATCTCCTCTTCAACGACGCTCCGAAGGTGCTGATCGAGCGTGTGGAACAGGTGGTGCGCCTGATCCGCTCAAAGGGCGTCGGCGTGTTCTTCGTCACGCAGAACCCGCTCGACGTGCCGGAAACCGTGCTCGCCCAGCTCGGCAACCGCGTGCAGCATGCGCTGCGCGCCTATACGCCGCGCGAGCAGAAGGCGGTCAGGACGGCGGCCGACACCTTCCGTCCCAACCCGGCCTTCGACTGCGCCACCGCGATCACCACGCTCGGCACCGGCGAGGCGCTGGTCTCGATGCTGGAGACGAAAGGCGCGCCGTCGATCGTCGAGCGCACGCTGATCCGCCCGCCGGCCGGTCGCCTCGGCCCGCTGACCGACGCCGAACGCACGCAGGTAATGTCCGTCAGCCCGGTCGCCGGCGTCTACGACAAGGACATCGACCGCGAATCCGCCTTCGAAATCCTCGCCGCCCGCGCCCAGAAGGCCGCCGAACAGGCAGCCGCCCAGAGGCAAGCCGAAGAAGAGGCCGAACAGGCCGAGGCGAGCGCCTCGAAGCGCTGGACCCTGCCCGGCTTCGGCGACGACGAGGACAGCTCCACTACCAGCTCCAACCGCAAGACGACAACGACGCGCCGCAGCTACCAGCGCGAAACGGTGATCGAGGCGGCCATGAAGAGCGCCGCAAGGTCGGTGGCCTCGTCGGTCGGCCGGGCGATCGTGAGGGGGATTTTGGGGAGTTTGAAAAGGTAGGGGGGCATTATATTACTCGCATGCTATGCCACTAACCTTCTTCAAAGTACTAAACTCAATTTGCCATTTTCCAAACAGGAAATACGGCAGCACTTCTCCTGAGGAGGATATAATCCTTGTTTAATCAGTTAGCTTAGAGAGCCCAAGAGTGCGTTGAATTTGATTGCGCAGGTTTTTGAGCCCCCTACTGTCACTCGGTGTTTTCGGCACGGTAATTGCTTCTAGACCTTCATAACCGGCTACAGCCTCGAGACGTATATGCTTGTTATCCGATTTCTCGACATAACCATGACGAGTGAGAAGTGCTGTTAATTCGCTGGCCAAACGTTTGGGATCTTTTGTCGCTCGGGACAAGTCTTGCAGCAATTCGTCCAACGCGGGAGATGCAGGAAGCTTATTAGAAATTCGCTGCATTATGGAAGTAGACCGCGTATCAAGGCCGATTCGGTCCGCATTATTGAGCGCTATTCGGGCGGCAAGGCGGACGCGATCAAAAACCTCTCCAGAGTATATCTCCGGCCCAATAAGGCGCACGAAATTTTCGTTGGAAAATTCGTTATAGCTATCATTTAGCGCCTCTTTGGGAAGCATACAGAGCTGCAACTCAAGTTGACGAATCTTGTCTTGCAAGTTGTCTATTTCGTCCTGGTAAAGCTGCTCCTTTTCAGCACTTGTCAGTCGGTTTTTGTCACGCTCACGTTGTGTCCTAAGAGCCTGTTCCTGTAAGTCAGTCCAATCCCAGCCTGTAGCTGGCATTTGGCTACGAAGATTAATGGCAGCAACGCGAATTATTGCTCGCAATTCTTTACTGTCATAGGCTTGCATACCCAAATGATAACGCCTGACGATCCCTTGCCCGGGAACTACTATCCCAACAGTTCCCGCATAAACGTTCCGCCCCTTCGTCAAATCACGCAGATCGTAGGAAAACGCTCTGCTAGGCTCAACTACCACATGGGCAATCCCACCCAGTTCATAGGCCAATGATTCAATATCAGCCTCAGAAAGCAGCCATGCACCTTTAGCCGATGCGGATACATATATTGCAGGTAAAGACTTGCTGGCAGCGCCTACCGTGACTGCCCTTGCTATCGCCAAATCATCCTGCGCTTCTGAAAGCCAAGTTGGCTGATCTGATACAGCTATCAGACCATCATCACCTCCCCAACCGCCATTCAGAAGCGATTTTATTAGAAATGGCTTTTTCGGTATTTCTAGGCGCGCGCCCGCTACTGTAGCAATGCACTGGGTTCGAATGCGAAGGACATCTTGCTCTGCCTGAGACGAGGCGTACCGCAACACTCCTTCGGTGCGCCACAGCCTCCCCTCCATGTCAGGTAGATCATGCCGAAACCCAACCGCATGCAGTCCACGTTCCGTCTTGAGCTCCCTAAACCGAAGCTCTTCCCCAGTCGCTGCGCGAAGATGTGGATTTTCTCCATCGAAGTTCTGTTCAGAGCTTTCTGCAAGTACTGTACTGCTGGGAATTCCCCGCAGCCATGCGATTACCTCAGCCATGAAATCAGCAAGGCTTTTGGACAAAGAAACAGGAAACTCGGTTGAAATCGGAAGCATACTTAATGAGTATTAATCAATACAATTAAGTCAACCACAACCTTTGGGCGTCAACCTCGATTCACAAAAATAAATAGGTGGAATATTTCATTGGGAGCCCCGAACCTCTATCAGGACAAGGTCAGCGCGTCAGAAAATTCTCCAGATGCCTGCGGCCCCATCGATATCGATCTGTTGTCCCCAAAATCCGCAACCGATATTGATCAGCCCCACCGCACGCCCCTCCCCCTACCCCCTGTCATCGAAACGGGTCTGTGCGTCGGCCAGGTCCTGCCGGTGGTCCAGCGCCCAGTCGTAGAGGGCGAGGAACGGGTCCTGCAGGGTGCGGCCGAGCGGGGTGATGGAGTATTCCACCGCGATCGGCGAGGTGACCGTCACCTTCCGCTCGATCAGGCCGTTGCGTTCCAGCCGGCGCAGCGTCAGGGCAAAGCAATTGCTGACGTCGTGGTGCGGTGCGCGTCACGAAACCAGTGGTAGGCATCCACGCGGCCTGTGGCAAAGGAAAAGCCAGACCTTTGCCGCGGGCCGGGCCTTGCCTACATTCCTCAGCGCTTCGGCGCCACCAGTGCGAAGGTTGCGCCCTGCGGATCGAGGCACTGGATGACCCAGGAGCCGCCGGGCACTTCCATCGGGCCGTTGACGACCTTGCCGCCGGCGGCTTCGACCCGGTCCTTGGCCGCATCGATTGCGTCGGCGCAGATGTAGTAGTTCCAGAAGGGAACCGGCATGTCCGGCATCTTGGTCATGATGCCGCCGAGATCGGCGCCTTCGTACTGAAACAGCTGGTAGGTGCCCATCGGCCCCATATCCATGCCCTGCCCTTTCTTCCAGCGGAACATCTTGGCATAGAAGTCGAAGGCTTCCGGGCCGTCGCCGGCGTAGAGTTCGTGCCAGCCGAAGGTGCCGGGCGTCGGCATTTTCGGCATTTCCGGCACGGGACCGTCCGGCATCTGCGGCTTGAAGAGATAGATCACCGCGCCATGCGGATCGGCGACGACGGCGAAACGGCCGATGCCGGGAATATCTGTCGCCGGCATGTGCACCCGGCCGCCCGCTTCCCAGAAGTCGTTGGCCTTGGCGTCGACGTCGTCGACGCAGACATAGCCGACCCAGGCAGGGCGGACGCCGTTCTTCGCCATGTCCGGCGTTATCGCCATCATGCCGGCCGTTCCCGCTTCATAGCCCGGCACGTGGAAGGTCGTGTAGTCCATGCCGCCGGCGGTCGTGTTGTCGGCCTTCTTCGCCGTCCAGCCGATCACCGTCCCGTAAAACGCGGCCGCAGCCTCGGTATCGGAGGTCATCAGCTCGTACCAGATAAATCCGCCTTCCTTCATGACCGTCTCCTTCAGACATCTGATCGCGCCTCATGGGCACTCGAGGGCACCCAAGGGCTTGTTCGGGAACCGTTTCCCTGAAAGGGTATGCGTTCGCAAATCCGTGCATTCCGACCCTCGCGCAAGGCAGCGGAATGATGCATAGTGGATGCGATATGTTTCACTTGACTTTTGAGTTGATATCAACATAATATGACAATGTCAAACAAGCAACCCGTTCCCTATTCCACCACGATCCATGTCCGCGATCATTGCCTGTGCCTGCATGCGCAGCGCGCCGCGCGGGCGCTTGCCCGGCGCTTCGACAATGCGCTGAAACCCTATGGCGTGACGAACGGGCAGTTTTCCCTGATGATGTCGCTCAACCGGCCGGAACCGCCGACGCTCGGCTCGGTCGCCAATCTCCTGGCCATGGACCGCACCACGCTGACGGCAGCCCTCAAACCGCTCGAAAAGCGAGGATGGATCACCAGCAAGGCCGACCCGAAGGACCGCCGCTCGCGGCTGCTGGTGCTGACGGAAGACGGCGCGTCCGTGCTTGCCGATGCTCTGTGGGTATGGAAGTCGGTTCACCAGGAACTGGAAAAGGAAAAGCCGCAGCTGGATTTCGACCAGCTGCGGCATGATCTCGCGGAATTGTCCTGAGATTTATCAGAAACCTCAGCCGGCCAGCGTGGCGCTGACTTCGGTCGCGGTACGCATGGCGTGGCTGTAGGGGCAGATGATGTGGGCGTCGGCCACCAGCTTTTCGGCCAGTTCGCGTTCCATGCCCGGCAGGCTCGCCTCGATCGACACTTCAATACCGAAACCGGTGCCGTCGTCGCGCGGGCCGATGCCGACCTTGGCCGTCACCGTCGTATCCGCCGGCAGCTTCACCTTGGCATTGCGGGCAGCCGCACCGAGCGCGCCGGTGAAGCAGGCGGAGTAGCCTGCGGCAAACAGCTGCTCCGGATTGGTGCCGCGCGCACCGTCACCGCCGAGTTCCTTCGGCACGGTCAGCGTCACGTCGAGAACGCCATCATCCGACTTCGCATTGCCGGCACGACCGCCGACGGCGGTGGCCTGGGTCCGGTAGAGAATTGCCATATCGAAACTCCTTCAGTTGCTCAAAATTAAATTGGACACAATTCAATTTACCGCGTTGCATTCGGGAGTCAAGCCTGAAACAATGACGACATGAAAGATCGGCAGGGAGAGCCTGCCAGGACAAGACGATGAGCAAAGACCCGTTCACATTGGAAAACCAGCTGTGCTTCGCGCTCTATTCCGCGAGCCATGCGTTCACCCGCGCCTACAAGCCCGTGCTCGAACCGCTGGGGCTAACCTATCCGCAGTATCTGGTCATGCTGGCGCTGTGGGAAAAAGGCCCCCTCACCGTCAAGGCGATCGGCGAGGCGCTGATGCTTGATTCCGGTACGCTGTCGCCGCTTCTCAAACGCCTGGAGCAGGTCGGACTGATCGTCCGCCGGCGTGACAGCAAGGACGAGCGGCAGGTGGTGATCACGCTGACCGACCAGGGCAAGGCGCTGGAGGCTACGACCCGGAAGGCCGTTCAGCCGGTGATGGAGGCGGTCGGCTGCGCGCTCGACAGCCCGCCAGAGATCCGCGACGCGCTCAACACACTACGTCGCAGCCTGATGCTTCTTCCGCAGACTTGTAAACCGGCTGATCGCCCGGAATGATCGGCAGCGTCGAATATGGTGCGCCGGCGCCAGCCGGCTGATAGACCTGCCCGCCATTGGCCGCATAGGTCTCCTTCGACAGGAGCTTGCGGCCGCGATACTCGTCGTCCCAGACGACCTGATCGAGACCGAAGGTCGAGGTGACCGAATCGACGACGGCATCGGCGACATGCTTCTTCTGCTTCGGCGTCTGCTCGTAATAGACCGGCCAGGTTTCGGCGACGAAGCGGTCGGGATCCGTCGCGCCGGTGTCGGGAAGGACATAACATCCCTGCAGGCCGTTGCAGATCGCAAGGACTGCGGCAAAGCGCAGTCCATGACGCCGAAAAGAAAGATTGCAAAGCATATGTGCCCACTGTCACCAGATATGTTCCGGCGGCACTCTTCCATGCTGCGCTGGCGCGAAACTGACGTGGTCCGGTCGCGGTGTCAGGCGACGGCATGCATCCTTTCGCCAAGATGCCTGGCGACGACCCGATTGCGCCCATCATCCTTGGCCGCATAGAGACAGGCGTCGGCGTGATGATACAGGTCGCGGAAGCTGTGGGCGTCGTGCGCGCTTGCAACACCGACACTGACGCTCAGCGGATAGATGGCGCCGTCGGCCTTGAAGTCGCATGCAGCGACGGCAAGCCGTATTTTCTCGGCGGCAAGCGTGGCGACGGATTGCTCCGTATTCTGCATGAAGATGGCAAATTCCTCCCCGCCGAGGCGACCGAACAGCGCCCGCGGCGGCAGGCTTGTCGCAACCGCGCTTGCGACGGCCTGCAGCGCCTGATCACCAACCTCGTGGCCGAACGTATCGTTGACGCGCTTGAAGTGGTCGACGTCGATGATCATCAGTGCGTCGACGCGGGCGGGCCTGCCGCCCTTGAGCGGCCGGCTCAGCTTCTCGTCCACCTGGCAGGCGAAGGCGCGGCGGTTCAGCGTGCCGGTCAGTCCGTCGGTCATCGCCAGAACCTCGAGCGCACGTCGCGCCACGCGCAGCTGGGTGATCTTCCACGACGCCAGCAGAAAATTCGGGAATGCGATCACGAACGGGACCACCGCATGGTTCAGCAACTCAGTCGCGCGCCGGTCCTCCGGCAAGGCGATCACCGCATCCAGATCGAACAGCAGCGACAACAAAATGCAGACCAGAGTGCCGACCGCCGAAGCCGCGGCCACATGCCACCAGTCTGCCATTTGCAACTTGATATTATACAATTTCACTCTTCCTTCTTTGCGGGAAGGATAGACGAAATTGCTGAATATTGGGTTGCCGCCAGACGCTTTAGCGCGACGTTACCACCGATATGCGCCGGGCGACGAGCCATGTCACCGGCAAGGCGATGATTGCGCCGACGACCGCAGCCGTGACGATCGAGCGGGCATCCATCATCGACATGGATACGACCGCGACGACGCCGATACCAGCCAGCGTGGACGCGATCAGAACATACAGGATTGCAGCCAGACGGAACATGTAACACCCTCCATTCCATCGTTGACGGAACGAGGCTAGGCGCCCGCGCGCCGGCGGCATTGATCCAGGACAAACGAATATTGTTTTTTATATACGTCTGAAGATCACTTACCGGCCAGGACGCGCTCGAAGCGGCGGTCGGGGATGAGCCATGTTGCGGCGACACCGACGAAAATGGCTAGCGAGAGATAGGGCGCGACAAGCGCCAGCGGCACCGCGACGACATAGGCGACGGCGGACCAGCGCCCCTTGCGGTCGCTGCCGAGCGCCCGTGCCAACTCGGAATCCGGACCGTGCAGCGAGAGGAGGCAATGGGTAAGGATATAGTAGGCGATCGCACTCATCAGCAGGACAGAACCGTAGACGGCGACCGGCACCGCCGCGAAATGGCTTTCGCCCATCCAGTCGGTGGCAAACGGCACCAGCGACAGCCAGAACAGAAGATGCAGATTGCCCCACAGCGCGCCGCCGCTGACGTGGTGGGCGGCGTGCAGCATGTGATGGTGGTTGTTCCAATAGATGCCGATGTGCACGAAGCTCAGGACATAGGAGAGAAAGATGGGATAGAGCGGCAGAAGATCGCTCAGCTCCTCTCCATGCGGGACCTTCAGTTCGAGCACCATGATGGTGATGATGATGGCGATTACGCCATCCGAAAACGCTTCCAGCCTACCCTTCGTCATTGCCCTGCCCCCGCACACAATCTGTTTGGCCCAAGCTGCGACAAAGCGGCATCTCTGGCAAGAGTGCTCAGAAGCGGCGCTGACGATAAATATCCTCGATGCCTTGCGGCGGCAGCGGCCGCGACAGCAGGAAGCCCTGGATCTGGTCGCAACCGGCTGATCGCAGGAATGCGGCCTGCGCCGGCGTCTCCACGCCCTCGGCGATGACCTTGAGCTTGAGTTTCTGCGCCATCGATATGACGGCGGCACAGATCGCCGCATCGCTTTCATCGCCCGGCAGACCGGCGACGAAGGACTGGTCGATCTTCAGGCGCGAGACGGGAAAGCGCTTGAGCGCGCTCAGACTGGAATAACCGGTGCCGAAATCGTCGATGGCGATCCGCACGCCTAGCGCATCCAGCTCCTGCATGGTTGCGATCGCGCGCGGCAGGTCCTGCATGATCAGGCTTTCGGTGATCTCGACCTCGAGGCTCGCCGGTCCCAGCCCGTTTGCCGCGAGCGCGTCGCGCACGACCGTGATGAAGCCATGCTCGCGGAACTGGCGCGCGGCGACGTTGACGGACACCGGGACATGCGGCAGTCCCGCGTCCTGCCAGAGCCGGCTCTGGCGACAGGCTTCCCCAACCACCCAGCTGCCGAGTTGGGAGATGAGCCCGGATTCCTCGGCGACGGGGATGAAGATTGCCGGCGGGATGAGGCCACGCTTTGGATGCTGCCAGCGCACCAGCGCTTCCAGGCCGACGATGCGGCCGGTGGCAAGCTCGATCTGCGGCTGGTAGACGAGCCGGAGCTGGTCGTTCTCGATCCCGATGCGCAGTTCCTCGTGCAGCTCCAGCCGCTCGCGCACATTGGTTTCCATGTCCGAATTGTAGCGCTGGCAATTGTCGCGCCCGAACGCCTTGGCCCGGTACATGGCGGCGTCGGCCTGGGCCAGCAACGCCTCCATGTCGCCGGCATTGGCCGGAAAGCCGGATGCGCCGACACTGCAGGTAATGGAAAAATCCGTACCGGCCGCTAGGATCGGATCGGCGAGCTTCCGCTGGATCGCGAGGAGGCTCTCCCAGGCATTGGAACAGGAGGGATCGCGGTCGCGCATGACGACCAGGAATTCGTCGCCGCCCATTCTGTAGGCCGCTTCCAGGCACGGCAGGGACTGGCTGAGCCTGGCGGCGACGCTGCGCAGCGCCTCGTCGCCGGCGGCATGGCCGAGGCTGTCATTAACCATCTTGAAGTTGTCGACGTCGACATAGGCGACCATGACGCCTTCGCCGCTCATGCGGGCCGCATCGATCGTTTCCTGCAGGTTCTTCTGCAGCGTCGCCCGGTTCGGCAGGCCGGTCAGCGTGTCGTGCAACGCCATGAAGCGGATGCGATCCTCGGCATATTTACGGTCAAGCGCGATGCCGGCGATGTCGGTTGCGAACCGGATCAGCGACCGGGCGTAATCGTCCGGCACCGCGGCACGGGAGGAATAGAGGGCAAACGTGCCGAGCACGCGCCCGTCATGCGAGAAAATCGGCGTCGACCAGCACGAGCGGAACCCGAACGGCCGTGCCAGCTCGCAATAGTCCTTCCAGAGCGGGCTCGTGAAGATATCCTCGACGATGACCGGCTTTCCGGTCCAAGCGGCCGTCCCGCAGGAACCGACGGATGGGCCGATCCTGACGCCGTCGATCAAGTCGCTCCAGGCTGCGGGCAGCGTCGGTGCGGCGCACTTGCGCAGATGCATTCCGGTTTCATCGAGAAGCAGAAGCGAGCACATGAGCCCGTCGAGCAGCCTCTCGATCAGGTGCAGCAACTCTTCCAGAATGGTCTCGACCGGTTTGCTGAGGGTGATCATTTCCAGGAGCGCCGACTGGCCCTTGAGCAGATCTTCGGCAAGCTTGCGGGCGGTGATGTCATGGCCGCAGCAGATGACGCCGATCACCTCACCGGTTTCCGACCAGACCGGGACCTTGCTCGTCAGTATCCACTTCGTCTTGCCATTGGCGCCGACGATCTGTTCTGTCCGGCCGATCTCCGCCTCGCCGCTCTCCATGATCGCCTGTTCGCGGGCGAAGAACACGTCGGCGAGGCTCTTGTCGTGAATGTCGAAATCCGTCTTGCCGGCGATCTCGTCGGCCGTCCTGAAGGGCGTGTCGGCCAGCATCGCCGCATTGGCGACAACGTAACGGCTCTGTCGGTCCTTGGCCCAGAGATAGTCCGGCGTCACCTCGAAGATCTCTTCCAGCCAGGCTTCCCGCGGCAGAGCCGAAACCTCATGGTTGCCGATCACCATCGCATGGCTGTTGAGCGCGCGACCGGCGGACAGCAAGCGGTCCGTCATGACGTCGGCCAGCCGGTCAGGCCCGGTTCGGCCCATTGCTTTCCATTTCAAGGATTCACGCGATTTGTTCTTCATGACCAACCAGCGAAATACGGTTTCGAACCCGAGTTATAGTTTCGCCAGATTAATCCAAGGTTGCAAAATACAGTGCCACCTACATGGAACAGGCGGCAAATTACATCGTGGTTAAGAAGAAAAAAAGAAACCGGCGCCCGCGTGAACCGCGAAAGCGCCGGGAGAAAGGACGCAATGACCGGTAGCCGACAATCTCGCCGAACAGGAAGCCCCATTCCTGTCGGCAGTATCACTGGCACCATCATTCGACGCCGTCGCCACAACAGCGCGAATGACACCTTGTTTCCAGCAGGCCCGCGCCCTTTCGAAGGGCACCGGCCGCTCCCAGGAAACGCGCAGGACATCGACCTAACGGTCGTCGTCATTGCGTCCCGGTCATTGCGGATTTCACTCTAGCGGCTCCCGAGCGGCGCTCGTTGACATAGATCAACCGTTCCCGGGAAAGTCGTCTTTCCCGTCCTTTTCGTGCCATTCCGGCACAGATCCGTCTGGCACGCTTTGTGCTCACTTGAAGCCAAGGAGTGACGGAATGTTTCAAAGACGCACGTTCATGGCGGGGCTTGCCGCCGCAGCAGCAGGGTTTGCCGGCCGGGTGAGCGCCCAGGCGCCCGGCGTTGCCGATACGGTGCTGCGCGGGCCGATCGGCAAGGCGACGGCCGACTACCTACCGGCCGCAAGCGACCGCAAGAGCAAGACGTTCAGCGATCTTTTAAGGGAGGCGACGCGCAACCGTGCGCCGGTGTTCCTGCCGCCGGGCGACTATGCGATCTCGAACATCGAACTGCCGGACGGCGTGCACATCACCGGCGTGGCCGGCAAGACGCGCATCCTCTATGCCGGCGACGGCTACCTGTTTGCCGCCAACGAGGTGCAGCGCGTCAGTTTCTCCAATCTCGTCATCGACGGAGGGCAACGATGGCTCGCCGATTATGCGCCGGCGCTGATCCATGCCCGCGCGGTCAGCGAAGTCACCTTCGACAATTGCGAGATCCGCGGTTCCTCGAAGCATGCTCTGCAGCTGGAGCGCTCCGGCGGGCATGTGCGCAACTGCCGGATCGCCGGTGCGGCCGACGCCGGCATCTATGCGGTGGAGAGCACCGGCATGGCGATCGCCGACAACACGGTCGAGGACTGCGGCAATGGCGGCATTCTCGTGCATCGCTGGACCAAGGGTCCGGATGCGACCATGGTCGCCGGCAACCGCGTGCAGCGGATCGGCGCCAAGGCCGGCGGCACCGGCGAGAACGGCAACGGCATCAACATCTTTCGCGCCGACAACGTGCTGATTACGGGCAATCACGTCTCCGACTGCGCGTTTTCCGCCATCCGCTCGAACGCCGGTTCGGACGTGCAGATCCTCAACAACCAGTGCCTCAACTCCGGCGAGACGGCGATCTACTCGGAATTCGGCTTCGAGGGCGCGCTGGTCTCGGGCAACCTCATCGACAGGGCGGCCAACGGCATTTCCATCGTCAATTTCGATAATGGCGGCCGGCTTGCGGTCGTCACCGGCAATATCGTGCGCAACCTGTCGGCAACCGGCCCTTATGAGCAGGACGGCGGCTTCGGCTACGGCATTGCGGCGGAGGCCGACACGGTCATTTCCAACAACGTCGTCGAGAATGCGCCGCATTGGGGCATATCGCTGGGCTGGGGGCCCTATCTGCGCAATCTCGTCGCCACCGGCAACATGGTCCGCAGTACGCCGGTTGGCTGCGCTGTCAGCGTCGCCGAAGGCGCTGGCAGCGCACTTATCGCAAACAACCTGTTTGCCGACGTCGCAGACGGCGGGGTCGTCGGCTTCCGCTGGCTGGAAAAGGCGAGCGCGGAACTGGCCGACGGCGCCGGCGGGTTCGACAATCTGACGGTCAACGGCAACCGGGTCGTCAAGGCCTGACCCATCAGCGCCGGTGATGGGCGCCTGTTCAAAATGTCATCGGTTGACCGCTTCCCGCGCGCCGCCTGCGCGGCTAGTCTCGCTCCAACCAACAGGAGCCCTCCCGCATGCTGACGATCTACGGCGTCTATCACTCGCGCGCCTCGCGCAATTACTGGATGGCCGAGGAGCTTGGCCTCGAACACCGCTCGGTACCGGTGCTGCAGGCGCGTTTCCTCGCCGACCCCTTAAGCCCGGATGCGCCGTTCAACACCCGCTCGCCCGATTTTCTCGCACTCAATCCGGCCGCCCAGATACCGGCGATCGAAGACGATGGCCTCGTCCTGTCGGAATCGCTGGCGATCAACCTGTATCTGGCCCGCAAACATGGCGGGCCGCTTGCCGGCGCGAATGCCAAAGAGGAAGGCCTGATCGACCAGTGGACGCTGTTTGCCGCCGCACAGGTGGAACCACAGACGGTCAGGATCGTGCTGACCTACGACACCGGCAAGGAAGGCTCCGACGACGGCAGGCGGACGATCCGCGAAGCGGTGCTCCTGCTTGGCCGGCCGTTCGAACTCCTGGAAAAGCGCCTGGAACAAAGCCCCTGGCTGGCGGCAGATCGGTTTACCGTCGCCGACCTCAACATGGCCGAGGTGCTGCGCTATGCGCAGTCGCAGACGGCGATGTTCGACAGCCACCCGAAGGTGAAGGACTGGCTGGCGCGCTGCCAGTCGCGCCCGGCCTTCAGGGCGATGATGGCAAAACGCGAGGCGGAAATCCTGCCGGTTTAGCGGCTGCCGTCCTCAGCGCACCTCTCGCAACGGAACCGGATGGTGGCGGCGCTTCGGCCTTTCCACCGGTTGCGGCGCCGGCGCGGAGAGCGCCGGCCGTCTCCGGCAGACAAGGAAGAGCGCGAGCACGCCGGCATAGGCAATGAACATCGCCAGCAGCGGATCGGCGAACCTGCCGGCGGGATTGGCCAGGAAGGCGCTCACCGCCTGAAGCTCGGCTGCAATCGGGCCCGCAATGGCGGGATCGGCCAGCCGAAAGAGGAGCGTCGGCAGCGCCTCGAGACCGGCAATGGCGACGAGGCACGACCAGACCGCGGCAAGGCCCGCCAGCGATGACGCCACCCGCCACAGGGGATGCCTGGCCTCTCTGAAGCTTTCGAGCGGAAAGGCGAGGAAGACCAGGAGGACGATGAGGAAGACGAGCTGCTGCGGCATGACCTCGATCAGGGTCGCCGGACGGGGCGCGCCGCTCCACAGCGACGCGATGGTCACGAGCTTGCCGGCGGAGGCGGCAAACCAGATGCCGATCGCCGCGATCCAGGCCGGCGCCAGACGCAGGTAGAGCACGCGTGCGGCGCTGCAGCCGAGCACGAGGAGCGCCGTCATGGTCAGGCCGACGGGTTTCAAAAAGCCGCTGAAGAAGGCGCTCTGGCCGGCACAGCCGTCGGGCGTGGCGGAGCATTCGGTCAGAGCCGCGAAGAACCAGACAACATGGGGATAGTAGACCGCGAAGAACAGGAACGCGGTGACCGCCATCAACATCCACCAGACATAGCGTCCTGCAAACACCGGCGGGTCTCCCTCTCCCAGCGCCCGGCCCGGGCGAGTGCCCGGCCATCGTGCCACAATGATGCAGCGCGGCGGGCCACGGGGCCGAACAGGGCTGCTTGACGATGGAGAGCCTATCATCTTCGCCAAACGCCTGCAGGACAGCCTGTGCGGCTGGTTGACGGATCACGACGGCGAGGACCGGGTTTGCCGTCCGAGCGGGCAAAAGCGTACCGGAATGAAACAATCCGCTACCGGAAGATGAACCGGGCGATGCCGATACAGCCGGACACGATCAGCTCGGGCTCAGCCGACAATCAGTCTGCGAGCGGTCCGGCGATGCGAACGTCGCCCACATGGATGCCGTTCCAGTTGTGCATCGCGTGGTTGGCGAGGGAGAGAAGAGCGGTCTGCTCTTCGCTGCCGTCCTCGAAGAAGCGGGCGAGCGTGCCGGCCACCATGGCGTTTGCCGCGCGCTCGGCGCCGTCCTCGCATTTCAGCGCGATGGCGATGCCCTTTTCCGGCAGCACGGCGCAGTAGACGCCCTCGGCGCCGACCTTGGCGAAGACCTTGCCCGGCACGGCTTCCATCAGCCGCGTGCAGAAGCGCTTGGTGCCGGCGACATAGAAGGGTTCGGCCATGGCGGCGCTCAGGAGACGCTTCGCTGCCTTGGCGCGCACCGGCTCCAGCCCCGTGCCTGTCGCCATCTTCGCGAAACCTTGGGCGAGGTTCTTCAGCGGAATGGCATAGGTCGGGATCGAGCAGCCGTCGGTGCCGCAGATGTCGGCGTCATGGACGGAGCCGGTGAGGTTTTCCATGATGCCGCGCAGTTCGCCCTGGAAGGGGTGCTCGTAGCCGACATAGCCTTTCAACCGCGTGCCGGAATGGGCGCAGGCGCAGAGGAAACCGGAATGCTTGCCCGAGCAGTTGTTGTGGAGTGCGGTCGGGGCGGCCAGTTCGCGCGCCTGCTCGATGGCGACCGGCTGGTAGAAGGACCAGTGGGCGCCGCATTCAAGATCGTCTTCGGACAGGCCCGCGCGCGCCAGCATGGACGCGGCCAGCGACACGTGTGCGGCCTCGCCCGAGTGCGACGCGCCGGCAAAGGCAAGTTCCTTGTCGCCGAAGCCATAGGCATCCGCCGCGCCGCTTTCCACAAGCGGCAGCGCCTGCATCGCTTTGCAGGCCGAGCGCGGGAAGACGGCGCTGTCGATATCGCCCTTCGACCAGACCACCGAACCATCGCCATCGACGACGGCGACCATGCCGCGGTGGCGGCTTTCGACGCGATTGCCGCGGGTGACTTCGACGAGAACCGGATTTTCCATGGCGGACTTCCTTCAACGGACGTTATGTCGGGGCGTTTTGGCCGCGTACATAGAGGATCGCCCGCGGCTTGGGAAGGGTGGTGCGTGCCCCTCCCCTCCCCCTCACCGCACCGGCAGATGGCGGCGCATGAGGCGGTATTCGTGCCAGATGAGGGCGATGACGACGATGTCGAAGACGGTCAGCACGATCAGGAAGAGGCTGTGGGTGTAGGTGAAGCGGTAGAGCTGGTAGGCGATGAAGAGACCCATGACCACGAGCGAGGCGGGATAGGCCCAGAGCTTTTCCTTCAACAACCCGGCAACGAGCAGCAGCTTCACCAGTCCGTGGCTCAAGAGATAGAAGGCGTAGAAGGTCTTGGTGCCGACGGAAAAGCCCTGCGCCCAAATCAAGAGATGGGACGCGATGAAATCGTGCGGGTCTTCGATCAGTTCGCTCTGCGTCATCCATCTGACCAGGCCGACGATAGAGCCGGTGCTGACGAAGGCGAGGATGAGGCCGCCGATGCATTCGACCGCCGCGTGCAGGCCCTTGAGGATGACGCTGACCTCGAAAAGGCGGTGGATGTTCTTTTCATTCATGCTCGAACGAGGCTCCTGGCCCATATTGATGCGCGCGACTTCATGCCGGACCGGGACCGCCGCGCAGGCGCGGGTCATAGTCCCAGCGGCGCAGCTTGGTGGCGGTGATGCTGCCGATGTCGGGATGTAGCGGGTTGATGAGAATGTTGCTTTCTTCCGGTGCGACGATCGACGGTACGACAAGGCAGAGTGTCTTGCGGCCGGCGAGCCAGCGCGTGCCGCAGGCGATGCTTGCCCGGCCGGCAGGCCGCGCATCCCAGCCGACCGGCGCCGTTGCCGCATCCAGCACCTCGGCGGCGGCGAAAATATGGTCGGGAATGTCGATGCGGACCAGATAGCGATTGAGCGGCAGGCCGGCGGAACCGAGATGGACCAGCGTTTCCAGTGCGGCAAGCGCGATGGAGGCGGAGCAGTAAAGGACGGCTGCGCCCTTCTCGTTCCAGCGGCCGCCGGTCGCCTTGGCGCCGGCGCCGGACAGGTCGTCGGCCTCGTAGTCCGGCGTATCGGTGGCGATACGCCAAACGCTTGCCGTCATGCGTAGGCCCCGCTCTGCATCTGGGCGATCAGGCCGGAGACCATGGCCTGTCCCTCGACCGTGTCGAGGAAGTCGAGCGGCCTTGCCCCGGCGAGCGCCGGTGCCCGCTGCTGCAACCATTCGGAGAGCCATCTGGCGGGATCGAAGCCGTCGATCTCTCCCGACTGGCGGACCATCTCCTCGACCTGACCGATCATCTTGGCGATGCCGACGACGCGCTCGCTGTCTTCCGGCGACAGGTTGTCCTTGCGGCCTACCTTGCGGTTCAGCGTCGCCGGGGAAATCCGCAGGCTGTCGAGGAGCACGCCCTGCGGCATGTTCAGCCTTTCCTGCAACGCCTTGAGATCGCTGGCCGGGACGCCGGACCTGATTAGGCCGACGCGCATCCAGGCGGGCGAATGGAAGAGGTCGAGGGGGGCGGCGATGGAGATTACGTCGTCCGGCCCGGCGTCTTCGGCCGGGTGCCGCGCTTTTGCCAATGCCGGTTCGATCATGGAATGCCTCCCCGCTTAAAACTCAATTGAGCTTTAATGTAGCGCATATGAGCAAATTTTCAAGACAGCAGGCTCGTGTCACATCTCCAGCATGATCTTGCCGATGTGGCGGCTGGTTTCCATCAGGCGGTGGGCCTTGACGACGTCGGAAAACGGCATGGTGGTGTGGACGACCGGGGCGACCTTGCCTTCGTCGAGCAGCGGCCAGACCTTCATCAGGAGCTGGTCGCGGATCTCGCGCTTTTCGTCGGTCGTGCGCGGACGCATGGTCGAGCCGGTGACGGTCAGCCGCTTGACCATGATCGAGGTCAGGTCGACCTTTTCGGCAACCGCGCCTCCCAAAAAGGCGATGATGACGAGGCGGCCGTCGCGGGCGAGCGAGCCGACATTGCGCTGGAAATAGGAGGCGCCGATCATGTCGAGGATGACGTCGACGCCGGCCTTGCCGGTCTCCTGGCGGATGACGGCGGCGAAATCCTCCTCGCGGTAGTTGATGGCGCGCTTCGCACCCAGTTCGACGCATGCATCGCATTTCTCCTTCGAGCCCGCGGTCGTGTAGACCTCGGCGCCGAAGGCGCTGGCGAGCTGGATCGCAACCGTGCCGATGCCGCTCGACCCGCCATGGATCAGCACCTTCTCGCCTGCCTTCAGCCCGCCCATCATGAACAGGTTGGCATAGACGGTGAAGAAGGTTTCGGGGATCGCGGCGGCGCGCAACCCATCGTAGCCCTTCGGGAACGGCAGCGCCTGGCCGGCGGGAACCGCGCAATACTCGGCATAGCCGCCGCCATTGGCGAGCGCACAGACCGGATCGCCAATGGAAAAGCCTTCGACATCGGACGCCATCGCCGCAACCGTGCCGGCAACCTCGAGGCCGAGGATCGGACTTGCGTCTTTCGGCGGCGGATAGGTGCCCTGCCGCTGGGCGACATCGGGACGGTTGACGCCCGCCGCCTCGACCTTGACGAGGATTTCGCCGGCTTTCAGCTCCGGCAGCGGTCCGTCGGCAAGGTGCATGACTTCCGGCGCGCCGGGCGCGGCAAGCGCCACGTAGCGCATCTTTTCGGGCAATGACACGGGCTAATCCCCTTTCAGGCTGCGACTCACACGTCCTGACAGAGACTATAGGGCGCTGACCGGCGATTTCACCCGTCAATCGAAATTCAGATGACGCGGAAGACGAGACCCGCGTCGCTCTCCTTGGCCTCGCCCTTGATGTCGGCAATGGCCGTGCTGATGCGGCCGATGTCCTCGATGACGAGGCCCGAGGGGAGCTCGATGACGGCGATCGAGCAGCGCAGCAACGGGAAAAACTGCCGCTCGCCATTGCGCCCATGGCCCAGGATGCCGCCGGCAGCGCGGTCGGCCTCGGAGTAGAGTTCGGCGGCGTCCGAGCTGAAGTCCTGCTGCAGGCGGGCGAGCACGGCGGCGATTTCTGCCCGGTTGCGGGTCGACGAGCCGATGAAGAAGTCGTCGCCGCCGATATGGCCGAGGAAATCGCCCTGCGAGAAGAAATAGCGATGCATCAGGCGGGCGAAGAGCGCGATCGCATGGTCGCCGGCCTGGAAGCCGTAGTGATCGTTGAAAGGCTTGAAATTGTCGAAGTCGCAATAGCAGAAGAAGCGGGTCTCATCGCCGTCACGCGCGCTCATCTGCATGAAGTCGCGGATCGAACGGTTGCCGGGCAGCCCCGTCAGCGGGTTCTGGTCCTGGGCGATGCGCACCTGCTTCTCGTTGATGATCTTGATCAGCGAGGCGGCGGAGATGACGCCGGCATAGCGCATGTTTTCCGTCAGGATGATGCAGTCGGCGCCCTCGACATTGGCGAATGTCGCCATCAGGCTTTCGGCATTGCTGTCGAGGCCGACCACCGGCACGCGGTCAACGAAATTGGCGATGGTGCGCTCGTAGAGCCGGTTCTTAAGCAGGTCGCGGCCGTATGGCTGGTAGATATATTCCTTGAGATGGTGCTCGTGGATGACGCCGCGCGGTTCGTCATTGGCGTTCAGCACCGGAAAGAAGGCCTGCTTGGGGTTCTGGCGGAAATGGTTGAACACGCCCTCGATGCCGTCGTTCTCGTGGACGACCGGCAGGACTTCGACCTGCTTGCGGATGAGGATCTCGTCGAGCGACTGCAGGGCAGGCTTGGGACGGCCGACCTCCTGCAAATGCGGGAACGACTGTCGCAGTTCGGCGATCGCCGTGGTCGGCTTCGCGATGTACCAGCCCTGCACGAGATCGGCGCCGTATTCGCGGCAGGCCAGGAACTCGGCCTCCGTCTCCACGCCCTCGGCGATGACGCGCACGCCCAGGACGTGGGCCATGTTGACAAGGTGCTTGAAGAGATGGCGCTTTCGGCCGCTCTTGTCGATGCCGGAGACGAAGTGGCGGTCGATCTTCAGGTAGTCGACCGGATAGTCGCAGAGCAGCTTGGTCTCGCCATGGCCGACGCCGAAATCGTCGATCGCCAGCTTGAAGCCTGCCTTGCGGGCTTTCTCGAAGAAGGCACCGAATTCCGGAACGCTGGTGTTGTCGAAGCGCTCGGAAAGCTCGAAGCAGATGGAGGATGGCGGGATCGCGTTCTTGGAAAGGTGGCGCACGAGGCGCTCGATGATGTCCTCGCCCTGCGGGATCAGCCGGACATCGACATTGAGGAACAGCGTCGTTGAGGCAAAATCCGGAAGGGTGGCGAACTTGGCCAGCGAGCGGCTGGCGAGCATCTGTTCAAGGGCGGCCAGATGGCCAGAGCTTGCGGCATGATCGAGGAAATCGATCGGGCTGGCAAAGCCGATGCGATCGAAGCCGCGCAGCAGGGATTCATAGCCGAAGACGGCGCCGGTGCCGGCCTCGACGATCGGCTGGAATGCCGTTTCCACGACCAGCTTGGCCAGGGACACCAACTGGTCGTCGGCAAAACGGCGCACGACTTCCGCGCCGACAGTCGCTAAAGCGGACATGAGAAGGGCTCCCGGTATGAAATACATTAAATACCGGGGCAGCCTGACCAAAAGGCGTCAACAAACCCTTATGTCAACATGACAGTTTGATGAAGATTTTGCGACACTTCAGGCGCGAGACCGGTTGCGATGCGCGTCGAACAGTTCGGCGATGCACACGCGCCCGGCATAGGCCTTGTCGCCCAGCGTGATGGTGGGGGCCTTGTCGTCCGGTTCCACCTGCCCTTCCGCCCGAAGGCTTTCCGACCAGAGGTGCAGCGCTTCGCGAACGACCTGGCTGCCGGAGGCATAGCCTCCGTTCTCGACGGCGGCGCGGATTTGCGCGGCCTGCTGCGGCGATACCGAAACTGCGATCATGGGCATGGCTTGTCTCCTATCCCGATCTAGCGGCCGCGACCAGGCGCTTTGCCGCCGTTTGGATCCGGGCGACAGGCCTTGCGGCCCGGTGCCCGGGACATCGTCCGGGGATGGCGTTGCGGGCTTATCTCGTCTCCGGAAGGTTCCGGTGCGAGTGCCGTCCCATCGCGGACAGGGTTCTGACACATCCTCTACAAACGCCACAGTCATTATGGTCCCAATCGAAAGGCCTGTCAAAACACGCAGTGTCGCAGCGCGTGGGCAACCGGAACAGTCGGCGAATTTTTTCTTGATTGATCAGTCAATAAAAAATATCCTGCCGCGGAAAGGACCCCATCATGCCCAAAGTCGGAATGGAACCGGTGCGCCGCAAGGCGCTGATCGACGCCGCACTGCTGACCATCGGCCAGCACGGGTCGCTGAGCGTGACCATGGCGGAAATCGCCAGGGAGGCTGGCGTCTCGTCGGCGCTCGCGCACCACTATTTCGGTTCGAAGGAACAGTTGCTGCTGGAAACCGTGCGATCGCTGCTGCGCGATCTGCGCAACGACGTGACCGCGGCGCTGACGAATGCCGCCTCGCCGCGCGAGCGCCTGTCGGCGATCCTGCGCGTCAGCTTCCAGGAAGACCAGTTCGCGCCGGGCACGATCGCCGCCTGGCTCGCCTTCTACGCCGAGGCGCAGCGCTCCGAGGAAACCCGACGGCTGCTGGTGATCTACGCCAAGCGGCTGCGCTCCAACCTGCTGTCGGGCCTGAAGCGCATCTGCCCGCCCGACGATGCGGTCAGGATCGCGGAAGGCGCAGCGGCGATGATCGACGGGCTGTACATTCGCCAGAGCCTGAGGTCGGCGCCGGTGTCGTCCGGTGCCTCCGTCGCGCTCATCGAGGATTACCTGACGGTCAAACTGAGACCGTTTGAACGCGCGGGAGGCGCAGCATGACGGAACGTCCCAATATCCTGATCATCATGGTCGACCAGCTGAACGGCACGTTCTTCCCGGATGGCCCTGCCGATTTCCTGCATGCGCCGCACCTCAAGGCGCTTGCCGCCCGCTCGGCGCGCTTTACCAACAACTATACCTCGTCGCCGCTCTGTGCACCGGCGCGCGCCTCCTTCATGGCCGGGCAATTGCCGAGCCGCACCCGCGTCTACGACAATGCGGCGGAATACGTCTCCTCGATCCCGACCTATGCGCATCACCTGCGCCGCGCCGGCTATTACACCGCGCTTTCCGGCAAGATGCATTTCGTCGGCCCGGATCAGCTGCACGGTTTCGAGGAACGGCTGACGACCGACATCTACCCGGCGGATTTCGGCTGGACGCCGGACTACCGCAAGCCCGGCGAGCGGATCGACTGGTGGTACCACAATCTCGGCTCGGTCACCGGCGCCGGCGTCGCCGAGATCACCAACCAGATGGAATATGACGACGAGGTCGCGTTCCTCGCCAACCAGAAGCTCTATCACCTCGCCCGCGAGAACGACGATGCCACGCGTCGCCCGTGGTGCCTGACGGTCTCGTTTACCCATCCGCACGACCCCTACGTGGCCCGGCGCAAGTTCTGGGATCTCTACGAGGAGTGCGAGCATCTCGACCCGGTCATCGGCGACATTCCGTTCGAGGAGCAGGATCCGCATTCCAGGCGGCTGATGCTGGCCTGCGACTACGAGAACTTCGCGATCACGAAGGAGAACATCCGCCGCTCGCGCCAAGCCTATTTCGCCAACATTTCCTATCTCGACGAGAAGGTCGGCGAACTGATCGACACGCTGACGCGCACGCGCATGCTGGACAACACCTACATCCTGTTCTGCTCCGACCATGGCGACATGCTCGGCGAGCGCGGTTTGTGGTTCAAGATGAACTTCTTCGAAGGCTCCGCCCGCGTGCCGCTGATGGTCGCCGGACCGGGCATTGCGGCGGGCCAGCATCTGGCTCCGGTCTCCAATCTCGACGTGACGCCAACGCTCGCCGATCTCGCCGGCATCTCGCTCGACGATATCATGCCGTGGACGGACGGCGAAAGCCTGAAGCCCGTCATTGACGGCGGAAAACGCACCTCGCCGGTGCTGATGGAATATGCCGCCGAAGGCTCCTACGCGCCGATGGTGGCGATCCGCGAGGGCAAGTGGAAATACGTCCATTGTGGGCTCGACCCGGACCAGCTGTTCGACGTCGACGCCGACCCGCGTGAGATGACCAACCTTGCCGGCGATCCGGCGCATGCTGCCGTCCTTGCCGATTTCCGGGCCAAGCGCGCGGCACGCTGGGACATGGATGCGTTCGACGCGGCCGTGCGCGAAAGCCAGGCGCGCCGCTGGGTGGTCTACGAGGCGCTTCGTAACGGCGCCTACTATCCATGGGACCACCAGCCGCTGCAGAAGGCATCCGAGCGCTACATGCGCAACCACATGGATTTGAACATCCTCGAAGAATCAAAGCGTTACCCAAGGGGCGAATAATGCGAGCACAACCGAAAGCCAGCCACTTCATCGACGGAGAGTATGTCGAGGACACCGCCGGCACCCCGTTCGACAGCATCTATCCAGCCACCGGCGAAGTGATCGCCAGATTGCATGCCGCGACGCCGGCGATCGTCGAAAAGGCTGTCGCCAGTGCCAAGCGCGCCCAGAAGGAATGGGCGGCGATGGCGCCGTCCGCGCGTGGCCGCATCCTGCGCAAGGCCGCCGACATCATCCGTGAGAGGAACCGCGCGCTTTCCGAGCTGGAAACGCTCGACACCGGCAAGCCGATCCAGGAAACGATCGTCGCCGATCCCTCATCCGGCGCGGATTCGCTCGAATTCTTCGGTGGCGTCGCAGCGGCCGGTCTGAACGGCGACTATATCCCGCTCGGCGAGAGCTTCGCCTATACAAAGCGCATGGCGCTCGGCGTGTGCGTGGGCATCGGCGCCTGGAACTATCCGCAGCAGATCTGCTGCTGGAAGGCGGCGCCGGCGCTCGCCTGCGGCAATGCCATGGTGTTCAAGCCATCGGAAATGACGCCGCTCGGGGCATTGAAGATCGCCGAAATCTTCATCGAGGCCGGCGTGCCGAAGGGCGTCTTCAACGTCGCGCAGGGCGACCGGACGACCGGGCCGCTGCTCGTCAACCACAAGGACGTCGCCAAGGTGTCGCTCACCGGCTCGGTGCCGACCGGCCGCAAGGTCTATGAGGCGGCTGCTTCCGGCCTGCGCCACGTCACCATGGAGCTTGGCGGCAAGTCGCCGCTGATCGTCTTCGACGACGCGTCGCTGGAAGATGCGATCGGCGGCGCGATGCTCGGCAATTTCTATTCGACCGGGCAGATCTGCTCGAACGGCACCCGCGTCTTCGTGCAGAAGGGCATCAAGGAAAAGTTCCTCGCCCGCCTGAAGGAACGCACCAAGGTCATCAAGCTCGGCGACCCCATGGACGAAGCGACCCAGCTCGGCCCGATGGTTTCGGGCGCGCAGCGCGAGAAGGTGCTCGGCTACATGGAGACGGCGAAGAAGGAAGGCGCGCGGCTGATCGTTGGCGGCGGCATTCCGAACGATGTGCCGGCTGAAGGCTTCTATATCCAGCCGACCGTGTTTGCCGACGTCACCGACGACATGACGATCGCCCGCGAGGAAATCTTCGGCCCGGTCATGTCCGTCCTCGATTTCGACACGGAAGAGGAAGTGATCGCCCGGGCGAACGCCACGGAATTCGGCCTCGCCGGCGGCGTCTTCACCGCCGACATCACCCGCGGCCACCGGGTCGCCGACCAGATCGAAGCGGGCACGGTGTGGATCAACGCCTACAACCTGACCCCGGTCGAAATGCCGTTCGGCGGCGTCAAGAGCTCCGGCTTCGGCCGCGAAAATTCGCTCGCAGCACTCGACCACTATTCGGAGCTGAAGACCGTCTACGTCTCCATGGGCCCGGTCGACGCGCCTTATTGAGGTTCAAAACGATGGCCGGATCAGACAACCAGATCGTCCAGATCGACGGACAGCGCGGTGGCGATGCGTTTCAGCACGTCTACCGATCCCGTCTTCTTGCCGGTCTCGATGTCGGACAGATAGGGTTGCGAAATGCCCGCCGCCGCCGCCAGCGCCGTTATGGTCAAGCCGCGATATTTGCGGTAGGTGCGGATGCGGCTGTCGGTTTCCGCGAGTTCAGCAACCAACTCGTGAGGCCATGTTTCCTCGCCCGCAGCGACGCGCGCCATGATCTTGTTGGCGTGGATGACATCAACGAGATCCTCATAATCTTCCTCGCTCAGAAGAATATAGTTCTTGCCGTCGATGGTCAGCCGCTGAATGTCGCCCATGTCTCGTCACTCCTTGTAAATGCCGCCGCGGGGGCCGGCATCGATAACCATGACGACGATACCCTGATCGTCAATGATGACGCGGTCCTGGCCGACACGGATGCGGTAGTATTGGCTACCCTGCATCTTCTTTATGTCCACGCTTTCGCCGCGTGCGTAGGCTTCCAGCTTCGCGATTATCGCCAACCTGCGTTTCGGCTGCATACGGTCGAGGCTTTTCTTCGCGTCGCGGCTGTACTGGATAGCCTTCATAACAACAATATAGCCAATCGCTATATCTCAATCAATCTCTTCACGTGGCAGTCGGCTTATCCGACCGCTGAAGATCCTTTCCCAGCGCCCGGAATTCAGGTCCCAAGGGCAGCAGGCTCCGGAGAATAACATGCAGGCAGATTACGTCATCATCGGTTCGGGTTCGGCGGGCGCCGCCATGGCTTACCGGCTGTCTGAGGACGGCAAGAATTCTGTGATCGTTCTGGAATTCGGCGGCTCCGACGTCGGCCCCTTCGTGCAGATGCCGGCAGCGCTCGCCTATCCGATGGGCATGAACCGCTATAACTGGGGCTATGTCAGCGAGCCCGAGCCGCATCTGAACAACCGGCGGATGATCGCGCCGCGCGGCAAGGTGATCGGCGGCTCCTCCTCGATCAACGGCATGGTCTATGTGCGCGGACATGCGGAAGACTTCAACCGGTGGGAAGATCTTGGCGCGCAGGGCTGGTCCTATGCCGACGTGCTGCCCTACTTCAAGCGGATGGAGAGTTCCCATGGCGGCCAGGAGGGTTGGCGGGGGACCGACGGGCCGCTGCATGTGCGCCGCGGCAAGGCAGAAAACCCGCTCTACCAGGCCTTCATCGAGGCCGGACAGCAGGCCGGCTTCGAGGGCACGGAAGACTATAACGGCGAGAAGGGCGAAGGCTTCGGCCTGATGGAGCAGACGAGTTGGAAGGGTCGGCGCTGGTCGACCGCCAACGCCTATCTGCGGCCGGCGCTCAAACGCAAGAACTGCCACCTGATCCGCTGCTTTGCCCGCCGCATCATGATCCAGAACGGCCGTGCGGTCGGCGTCGAGATCGAACGCGGCGGCAATGTCGATGCGGTGCGCGCCCGCAAGGAAGTGATTGTGGCGGCGTCCGCCTTCAACTCGCCGAAGCTGCTGATGCTGTCGGGCATCGGCCCGGCCGAACACCTGAAGGAGATGGGCATAGAGGTCGTCGCCGACCGTCCCGGCGTCGGCCAGAACCTGCAGGACCACCTGGAGTTCTACATGCAGCAGCACTGCCTGCAGCCGATCACGCTCTATTCGAAGAATAACTGGTTCTGGAAGGGTGTCATCGGGGCGCAGTGGCTGTTCTTCAAGAAGGGCATCGGCACGTCCAACCAGTTCGAGGCGGCCGCCTTCATCCGCTCGGCGCCCGGCGTCAAATGGCCGGACATCCAGTACCATTTCCTGCCGATGGCGATTTCCTATGACGGCTCGTCGCCGGCCAAGGCACATGGTTTCCAGGCCCATGTCGGCTACAATATGTCGAAATCGCGCGGCCAGGTGACGCTGCGCTCGCCGGATGTCGCGGCGCCGCCGGTCATCCAGTTCAACTATATGAGCGAGCAGGAGGACTGGATCAAGTTCCGCCATGCGGTCCGCATCACCCGCGAGATCTTCTCGCAACCGGCCTTCGACCCCTATCGCGGCCCGGAACTTTCGCCCGGCCCGCGCGTGCAGAGCGACGAGCAGATCGACGGCTTCCTGCGCGAGCATCTGGAAGGCGCCTATCATCCCTGCGGCACCTGCAAGATGGGGTCGGCGAACGACCCGATGGCGGTCGTCGATCCGCATTGCCGGGTGATCGGCGTCGAGGGCCTGCGCGTCGCCGACTCGTCAATCTTCCCGCACGTGACCTACGGCAACCTGAACGGCCCGTCGATCATGACCGGCGAGAAGGCCGCCGACCACATTCTCGGCCGCGATCCCCTGCCCCGCTCCAACCAGGAACCGTGGATCAACCCGCGCTGGGAGACGAGCGACCGGTAGAATCGGGGTAACGGCTGAAGTTTTTTGGAAAAATTCCGGAACTAACCTTGAAACCGAGGAACAAGGGGAGTTTAACCGCTGCTATCAGCCACTCTGCAGCAGCCCTCCAATCGCCTGAAAGCGCCATAAAAAATGCCAAACTACCGGAAAGCGAAACTCCTCAGACGGTCACGCGTTTTCTGGGGGTCCGCCCGGATTTGGAAACCGCGCGCGGTGTTCTGGATCGGCGCGCTGGCGATCGGCGTGGTCTCCGTCCTGTTTGCCAAGGCGGCCGACATGGCGCAGCATTACTTCCAGTTGCTCACCGTCGGCGGTCCGGCATGGCATGCCTATCTGCCGCTGATCATCACGCCGGCCGGTTTCATCTTCTGTGCCTACATGGCGATCGTCTATTTTCCGAATTCGCAAGGCTCCGGCATTCCGCAGGCGATCGCCGCGCGGCACCTGCGCTCGCACGAAGCCCGCGAGCGGCTTCTGTCGATGAAGGTCGGCGTCGGCAAGGTGGCGCTCACCATCGTCGGCCTGTTCTGCGGCGCCTCGATCGGCCGTGAAGGCCCGACCGTTCAGGTCGGCGCGGCAATCATGCAGTATGCCGCCAGGATCGGCGGCATGGCGCAGGCGCGCGGCCTCATTCTTTCGGGCTCTGCCGCCGGCATCGCCGCCGCCTTCAACACGCCGCTCGCCGGCATCGTCTTCGCCATCGAGGAGATGAGCCGCAGCTTCGAATCGCGCGCCAACGGCGCGGTGCTCACCGCCGTCATCCTCTCCGGTCTGGCGGCCCTCGGCCTTGTCGGCCACTACACCTATTTCGGCACCATGAACGAGGTATCCGTCGGCATGGTCGAATGGGCGCTCGTCTTCATCTGCGGCATCGGCGGCGGCATCCTTGGCGCAGCCTTCTCCGGCGGCGCGCTCTATCTGACGATCCGCATCAAGCGCTGGTCGCTCGCAGCGCCCTTGAAGCGCGCGCTTCTGCTTGCAGGCCTCTGCGGCCTCGGCGTTGCCGTCATCGGCGTCGCTTTCGGCGGCACCACCTTCGGCACAGGATATGACGTGGCACGCGGCGCGCTGGAAGGCCAGGCGGCCGATCCGTTCTTCTTCGTCGGCAAGCTGGTCGCCGGCTTCCTGTCGATGATTTCCGGCATTCCTGGCGGCATCTTCGCGCCGTCGCTCGCCGTCGGCGCCGGCTTCGGCTCGACGGTCGGCATGGTGCTCGGCACCAATATCGGCCTTGCCGCCCTGCTCGGCATGGCCGGCTATTTCGCCGGTGTCGTGCAGGCGCCGATGACCGCCTTCGTCATCATCCTGGAAATGACCGGCAACCATGAAAGCGTGATCGCCATCATGGCAACGGCCATGCTCGGCTACATCACCTCGCGCCTCTTGTCGCCCGAGCCGCTCTATCACGGCCTGTCGCGCGCCTTCATCGCCGACAGCATCCGTCACACGCGCGCCAGCCAGCGCGCCGAGCAGGATCCCGCCGAGGCGGCCGAAGCGGCCCCGGCGAAGTAACTGCTCAGAAAAGCTCCCAGCGCGTCGGCCGGAAGGCGATCTCCCCGCCCGGCTCGACCGCGAGGTTCAGCGGCACGTCGATCTCGATGAAGCCCTCCTCGCCGATGCCGGTGTCGATTTCGGCGATGCGGGTGCCGGCGAGCCGGCGAACCGAAACCACCCTGCCCCTGAGGGACGGCCCCTCCTCCACCAGTTCGACATCCGCCGGACGGAAATAGATGCGCGTCGAGCCGGCATGGCGCCTGTCGGCATGAACACCGCTCGGGCCCATGTTGAAGAGAACCTCCGAACCATCGACCAGCACCGGCAGGTTGGCGCTGTCGCCGACGAAGGAGAAGACGAAGGCCGATTCCGGCTGGTCGTAGATGTCGTCCGCCGAGCCCACCTGCTCGATCCGGCCATTGCTCATGACGACGACCCTGTCGGCCAGCTCCAGCGCCTCCTCCTGATCGTGGGTGACGAACAGGGTCGTGTGGCCGGTGCGGTCGTGAAACTCCCGCAGCCATTTGCGCAGGTCCTTGCGGACTTTGGCATCGAGGGCGCCGAACGGTTCGTCGAGCAGCAGCACCTTCGGCTCGATCGCCATGGCGCGGGCGAGCGCCACGCGCTGGCGCTGGCCGCCCGAAAGCTGCGCCGGATAGCGGCCTTCGAGGCCGGCAAGCTGGACCATGTCGAGGAGTTCCAGTACGCGGCGGCGGATCTCGGCCTTCGGCGGGCGATCCGGTCGCTTGCGCACATCAAGGCCGAAGGCGATGTTGTCGAACACCGTCATGTGGCGGAACAGTGCGTAGTGCTGGAAGACGAAACCGGTCTGACGCTCCTGAACGCTTTTCCAGGAGGCGTCTTCGCCGCCGAACAGGATGCGCCCCTGGGTCGGCTGTTCGAGGCCGGCGACGAGCCGGAGCAATGTCGTCTTGCCGGAGCCGGACGGCCCAAGCAGCGCCACCAGTTCGCCGGAACGGATGTTCAGCGACACGTCGTGCAGTGCCGGAAAATCCCCGAATTCCTTGCGGATCTTGTCAATGCGGATATCCATCATCCTCTCCTATCTGTGTGCGCCGTTGCCGACGTCATTGCCGAATTTCAGTTCGAGGACGGCCCTCAGCCCCATCGTCACCAGAGCCAGCACGGCAAGCATCGAGGCGACCGCGAAGGCGCCGGCGATGTTGTAGTCGTTGTAGAGAACCTCGATCTGCAGCGGCATGGTGTTGGTCTTGCCGCGCACATGGCCCGAGACGACCGACACGGCGCCGAACTCGCCCATGGCGCGGGCGTTGCAGAGGAGGACGCCGTAGAGCAGCGCCCATTTGATATTGGGCAGCGTGACCCGGAAGAAGGTCTGCCAGCCGGATGCGCCGAGCGAAATCGCCGCCTCCTCGTCGCCGGTTCCCTGCGCCTCCATCAGCGGGATGACCTCGCGGGCGATGAACGGGAAGGTCACGAAGATCGTCGCCAGCAGGATGCCCGGAAAGGCAAAGATCACCGGGAAACCGAGATCCTTGAGCCGCGGCCCGAGCCAGGAATCCGCCCCGAAGAGGAGGACGTAGACGAGGCCCGCAATGACCGGCGAAACGGAGAACGGCAGGTCGATCAACGTCGTCAGGAAGGTCTTGCCGCGAAAATCGAACTTGGCGATCGCCCAGGCGGCGGAAATGCCGAAGACGAGGTTGAACGGCACCGCGACGGCGGCGACGGCGAGCGTCAGGCGGATGGAAGCGAGCGTATCGGGATCGCCGATCGCCTCGACGAAGCTCGGCCAGCCGGCGCGCACGGTCTCGGCGATGACCGTGCCGAGCGGCAGGATCAGGAACAGCGTCAGGAAGACAAGCGCCAGCGCGATGATCGTGACGCGGACGGCAAGGGGTTCCGATACCGGGTCCTGCACCTTCGGGGCCGGCAATGGTGCAGAGGAGATTGTCTCATCAAGCATGAGCGCCTCCCCGCTTCTGACTCCAGCTCTGGATGAGATTGATGAGGAAGAGCATGAGGAAGGAGATAACCAGCATGATCGTCGCGATCGCGGTTGCGGCCGGATAGTTGAACTCCTCCAGACGGATGACGATCAGCAGCGGCGCGATCTCGGAGACGTAGGGAATGTTTCCGGCGATGAAGATGACCGACCCGTATTCGCCGATGCCGCGGGCAAGCGCCAGTGCGAAGCCGGTCAGGATCGCTGGCAGAAGGTGGGGAAATACCACGTTCACCAGTGTCTGAAGCCGCGTCGCGCCGAGTGTGGCGGAGACTTCCTCGGTCTCGCGGCTGATCTCCTCGATCAAGGGCTGCACGGTGCGGACCACGAAGGGAAAGCCGACGGCGATCAGGGCGACGACGATGCCGGGGGGCGCATAGGCGATCTTGATGCCGAACGCGGCAAAACCCTGGCCGACGAGCCCCTTCGGCGCGTAGATGGCGGTCAGCGCGATGCCGGCCACCGCCGTCGGAAGGGCGAAGGGAAGATCGACGATCGCGTCGACGAGACGGCGTCCGGGAAAGCGGTAACGCGTCAGCGCCCAGGCGGTCAGCGTGCCGAAGACAGCATTGACCGCCGCGGCGATGAGCGCGGACAGGAAGCTGATCTTCAATGCAGCGGCGATGCGCGGCTCGGCGGCCAGGGCAAGGATCCCGGCCGGGCCGATCGATCCGGCTCTCAGCACCAGGGCCGAGAGCGGGATGAGCACCACGAGAGCGAGCATGGCGAGCGAGAGGCCGAGCGCCGGTCCGAAACCCGGAATGACGCTCGGCTTTCGCCACTGCCAGCCTTTCAAGGAAAGAGCGGCAGCCATGCGATCAGTTCCCCGGCTTGTAGAGGCTGTCGAAGACGCCGCCGTCACCGAAGAATTTCGGCTGCGCGATCTTCCAGCCGCCGAAATCGGCGATCGTCACCAGGTCGAGCTTGGGGAAGCGGGCGAGCAGCTTCGGATCGACACCGGACGGATTGGACGGCCGGTAATAATGACTTGCCGCCAGCGACTGGCCTTCCGGCGAGTAGAGATATTCGAGATAGGCCTCGGCGACCGCTGTGGTGCCCTTGGCATCGGCATTGCCCTTTACCAGCGCCACCGACGGTTCCGCCTTGATTGAGACGGAAGGTGCGACGATCTCGAATTCATCCGGCCCGAGCTCGTCGAGCGCCAGGAAGGCCTCGTTCTCCCAGGAGATCAGCACGTCGCCGATTCCCCGCTCCGCGAAGGTCTGGGTGGCGCCGCGGGCGCCGGTATCGAGCACCGGCACATGCTGGAAGAGCTTCGTGATGTAGTCGCCAACCTTGGCGTCGTCACCGCTATACTGCTTCTCGGCCCAGGCCCAGGCGGCCAGGAAGTTCCAGCGGGCGCCGCCCGACGTCTTGGGATTGGGTGTGACCACCTGAACGCCGTCCTTGATGAGATCGGCCCAGTCGTGAATGCCCTTCGGATTGCCCTTGCGGACCAGGAACACGATCGTCGAGGTGTAGGGAGCGCTGTCGTCCGGCAGCAGGGTTCGCCAATTTTCGGGGATCTTTCCGGTCCTGGCGGCGATGGCGTCGATGTCGGCCTCCAGCGCCAGCGTCACGACATCGGCGTCGAGGCCGTCGATGACCGAGCGCGCCTGCTTGCCGGAACCGCCATGCGACTGATCGATGGTGACGTCCTCGCCGGTCTTGCCCTTCCAGTAGGTCTCGAAGGCGACGTTGTAGTCCTTGTAGAACTCGCGGGTCGGATCATAGGAGACGTTGAGGATTTCCTGGCCGGCGATGGCTGGGATGATGGTGCCGGCGGCCAGATACATCGCCAGGGTGAAGACACCGTATTTCAGCTTTCTGCGTGACATGCTGTTACCTCCGTTTGTTGATTGCACTAAAACTCTATCTACTAGGTAGAGTTAGTCAACAATCGGCATTCACAACGCAAAAGAGGTTCCCGCCGCTCGGGTCGGCGTCGAAAAACATTCCCTGAAAATCGGCTTTCGCGGCAACGGCGAAGGTGAAAGGTCGGCAGCCGGAAGAAAGCCGTTTCAGCCGTCAGACGCCCGAAAGCTTACGCCAGGGCGTCGATCGTGCCGGCTTCACCGACGATCGCGTCGGCGATGGTGGTGTGAAAAAGCACCTGTCGAGTCGCATCCGCGACACGGGCGAAGACCTGACGGATTTCGCAGCTGTCCTCGCCCGAACAGTCCTCACAGCGGCGATAAGCCGTCAGCGACAGACAGGGCAACGGCGCGATGGGGCCGTCGATGATGCGCAGGATTTCGCCGAAGGTGATCTGATCGGCCGGGCGCAGCAGACGGTAGCCGCCGTCGCGTCCGCGCCGGCTTTCGACGATGCCCTGGTTCCGCAGACTCAGCAGAATCTGCTCGAGGAACTTCTTCGGGATCTTCTGGCCTTCGGCGATCTCGGAAATCATCAGCGGCTTGCTGTTGTCCGCCCTTGCAAGGGCGACCAGCGCTCTCAATGCATATTTTGCCTTTTGTGAGATCATCGCAGCCAATCGTTTGCCGCCTGATGCCGGCACGTCGTCATTCCCTCTATGGCCGGTGTGCCTGCGAATGCCTGTCAAATCAAGTGCGCACGGAAACGCAAAGCGGCCGCGGTCACGCTTTTGCGCGTTCTCGGCGCTCTGGAGAGATATTTGCTCTCCCGGCCTGCGGTTTGGAAATCCGTTTTTCTGTCTTTCACCCGGTCGACCTGAAATACTTCGGTCCAATCGGAATTGAATTGCAAAAGACGGGACGAGCACATGACGGCCATTGGCAAGAATGCAGCCGCGGAATCGCTGAACGAAAAGCTTGCAGGCCTGGACCTCGCGGGCCGGCTGGCGCTGGTGTCCGAACTCGGCGGCCGCGCCGTTTTCACCACCTCCCTCGGCATCGAGGACCAGGTGATCACGCACGCGATCGGCATGCACTGTCTTGCGATCGACGTCGTGACGCTGGAGACCGGCCGGCTGTTTCCCGAAACCGTCAACCTGATCGGCGAGACCGAAGAGCGCTACGGCATCAACATTCGCCGCTTCGAGCCAAACAAGGCCGATATCGACGAATACGCCGCCAAGTACGGCATGAACGGTTTCTACGAAAGCGTCGAGGCGCGGCACGCCTGCTGCGCGGTGCGCAAGCTGAAGCCGCTCGGTCGCGCACTGGAAGGCGCCTCCGTCTGGATCACCGGGCTGCGCCGCGGCCAGTCGGGCAACCGCTCCGACACGCCGTTCGCCGAGTATGATGCCGAACGCGGGCTCATCAAGGTCAATCCGCTGGCCGATTTCGACATCGAGACCATCCGCGAGTTCGTCGCCAACCACGAGGTACCGGTCAACCCGCTGCATGCACGCGGCTATCCGTCGATCGGCTGCGAGCCCTGCACCCGCGCCATCAAGCCCGGCGAACCGGAGCGCGCCGGCCGCTGGTGGTGGGAAAACGACGAGAAGCGCGAATGCGGCCTGCACGTGCCGGAAGCGGCGTCCTCGTCGATCACCTCGAGTTCGCTTTGAGGACATAGCCCCTCACCCTGGCCCTCTCCCCGCTTGCGGGGCGAGGGAAAGAAGACGCCGAGGCTGTGCCTCCTTCTCCCCGCAGGCGGGGAGAAGGTGCCGGCAGGCGGATGAGGGGCAGCAAGAAACACCGACTGTTTGAACCGGCATTTCCGGTTCCGAAAAAGGCAAGACAGATGCACATTTCAGAGTTCGATGCCCATATCCAGGATCCGCCGACCAAGGCGCCGCTCGATCCGCACCTGAAGGCGCTGGAAAACGAGGCGATCCATATCTTCCGCGAGGTTGCCGCCGAGTTCGAGAACCCGGTCATGCTCTACTCGATCGGCAAGGATTCCTCCGTGCTCCTGCATCTGGCGCGCAAGGCGTTCTATCCGGGCCGCGTTCCGTTCCCGCTCCTGCACATCGATACCGGCTGGAAGTTCCCGGAGATGATTTCGTTCCGTGACGAAATGGCCCGCCGGTTCGACCTCGACATGGTGGTCTACACCAATCCGCGCGGCGCGAGCGAAGGCATCGGCCCCTTCACCCACGGCTCGTCCTACCACACCGACGTGATGAAGACGGAAGCGCTGCGCCAGGCGCTCGACGCCGGCAAGTACGACGCCGCCTTTGGTGGCGCGCGCCGCGACGAGGAGGCAAGCCGCGCCAAGGAGCGCATCTACTCCTTCCGCACGCCCGACCACAAATGGGATCCGCGCAACCAGCGTCCGGAGCTCTGGAACGTCTATAACGGCATGATCCGCCGCGGCGAAAGCGTGCGCGCCTTCCCGCTGTCCAACTGGACCGAAGTCGATATCTGGCGCTACATCCAGGCCGAAGCCATTCCGCTGCCGCCGCTCTACTACGCCAAGAAGCGAAAATACGTGGAGCGCGACGGCATGCTGATGTGGGCGGAAGACCCGCGCTTCGAGGCGCTGCCGGGCGAGCAGATCCAGGAAGGCATGCTGCGCTTCCGCACGCTCGGCTGCTGGCCGCTGACCGGCGGCATCCGCTCCAATGCCACGACACTCGACGAGGTGATCGCCGAACTGGAGATCGCCACCGTCTCCGAACGCCAGGGCCGAGCGATCGACAGGGACCAGGCCGGTTCGATGGAAAAGAAGAAACGCGAAGGATATTTCTGAGATGACCGCCATTGCAGCAGCAGCCGTTTCCGCCATCCCGGAAACCGCACCGGAAAAAGCCACCCGCGATTCGCGCCCGCTCCGCCTGATCACCTGCGGTTCGGTCGATGACGGAAAGTCGACGCTGATCGGCCGTCTTCTCTGGGACACCAAGGCGGTCAAGGAAGACCAGGCCGCCACCCTCGAACGCGATTCGAAGGGCAAGCAGAACGATCTCGGCCTGCCCGATTTCGCCCTGCTTCTCGACGGCCTGCAGGCGGAACGCGAACAGGGTATCACGATCGACGTCGCCTATCGCTATTTCTCGACCGACAAGCGCTCCTTCATCGTAGCCGACACGCCCGGCCATGAGCAGTATACCCGCAACATGGCGACCGGCGCCTCGACGGCCGATCTCGCCGTGCTGCTGGTCGATGCCCGCACCGGCATTCTGGAACAGACTCGCCGGCATGCGACCATCGCGACGCTGATGGGCATCCGCCAGTTCGTGCTCGCCGTCAACAAGATCGACCTGACCGGCTACGACAAGGCGGGCTTCGAGCGCATCGCCCACGAGTTCCGCGAGCTGGCGCTGTCGCTCGGCGTCAAGCAGGTGACCGCCATTCCGATGTCGGCGCTGAAGGGCGAGAACGTCGTCTATGACGGCAAGGCCGCGATGCCGTGGTATGACGGCCCGACGCTGGCCGAGACGCTGGAGCTTGCAACCGTTCGCTCCGCCCAGACGGTCGGCTTCCGCCTGCCGGTTCAGCGCGTGTCGCGTCCCGGAGAAAGCTTCCGCGGCTACCAGGGCACGGTTGCCGGTGGCGCGGTGAAGCCGGGCGACAGCGTCGCCATCCTGCCGTCGGGCATGATCGCCAACGTCAAGCAGATCGTCACCTTCGACCTCGTGCGCAATGCCGCCGTCGCCGGCGATGCGATCACGCTCGTCCTCGACCGGCAGGTCGACGTGGCGCGCGGCGACATGATCGTCTCGCTCGACAGCCAGCCGCAGACGGGTCTCGCCTTCGACGCGCAGATCGTCGCGCTGCAGCCGGACGGCATTCAGCCGGGCAAGCGCTACTGGCTGAAGTCGGGCTCGCGCCGCCAGCGCGTGCAGGTGCAGCCGGTCAGCCGGCTGGACCTGAAGAGCGGCAAGTGGGAGCAGACCGAAGACGCCTTCGCCATGAACGCCATCGGCAAGGTGCATCTCTCCTTCGACGAGGCGGCGATCTTCGATCCCTACGAGCAGAACCGGTTCACCGGCGCCTTCATCCTGATCGACCCGGACACCAACAACACGGTGGCCGGCGGCATGATCACCGCCAAGCGTTCCGATCTCTCCGGCATCAATGCCGCCGATGCCCGCGTGCTCGTGTCGCTGCCGACCGATCTCGCCGACCAACTGATGGCGACGGAGATCTTCGCGAACCGCCGCGACGAGGCCGAAATCCGCCGCGTCAGCGCCGGCAAGGCAGCCGAAGTGTTCGACAAGCTCGACTGACAAACCTCCTCCCAAGGATGAAGAAAACCCCGCAGACATCATGTCTGCGGGGTTTTCATTTCAGGAACAGTATCTGCCGGGGCGGAGGGGGGGGCGATATGGCAGATCCACTTCCTGACGGGGACCGTTGTCGTTCCGCGTCTCTTTTAGAAGAAGAAATACCAGATCAGCAGAACGAGCACGAAGGGCACGCCCAGGAGCCAGAGTATCAAAGCGCGGATCAACTTGTTTTCCTTTCCCATTCTCTTTCGAGTTCGGTGGGAAAACGCGCTTGTGAGCGGTTGGTTCCGTGTCTGATGTATTTTTTTGAGGGCGCCCGGAAAAAAGGCGTCAGGAATTGAAGGAGACGCCGACTTCCTTCAGCTTGCGCCACTTGATCTCGCAAGAGTGGCGTGTGTCGTCCGAAAAGACGAGTTCGAAGGTTTCGGGAAGCTGCATGGCATTTTCGACGAGCAACTTGGCGCCCTTCGCCGACATGTTGCGCACCGTGCAATTGATCGTGCTATACTCGTGATTGAAGACGATGCGGCCCGCCTTCAGCGAGCGCATGCGGTGTTCGCTGCGTCTGTCTTCCGTGTTTGCGCTATCCATCTGACCGCTCCTGACCTCATGTCATGCACGCCACCGATGTAAGACCGCATAGCTTAACGATCCGCAAACACCGGTTGCAGGATTTTAATGACACCCTTAATTTGCCCGGGTTCAGGCGCCCGGGCGACGATAAAGGTTGCAAATCGGCACAATGGGCAACGTGTGCGGCCCCTAGCCAAGCAAAGTCTTCAGGTCCGAAGCCGGATCGGCAAGGGCGGCCTTGTCGGGGTTGATGCCGCTTTCCAGCATCTTCTTGCCGGTGACATAGGCCTTGGCGTCGTTGATCGCGTCGACGGCGATCAGTCGTCCTTCGCGGAAATACCAGACCGAAGAAGCCCCTTCCCGCTGGCCGGGGCGAAGCAGCGTTTCGTCATAGCCCCTGTTGAAGCCGGCGATCTGCAGCTTGACGTCGTACTGGTCCGACCAGAACCATGGTTTGGGATCATATGCCGTCTCGCCGCCGGCCATGACGGCGGCGGCCGCCTCGGCCTGGTCGACCGCGTTCTGGACGCTTTCGAGCCGGATTTCCTCGCCCTGCCAGGGGAAGACCGCACAGTCGCCCATGGCGAAGATGGACGGATCGGAGGTCCTGCAGAAAGCATCCACGACGATGCCGTTGGCAACCGCGAGGCCGGCCTCGGCGGCGGCACGATCGTTCGGCGTGACGCCGATGCCGACGACGACGAGATCGACCGGAAGGTTGGAGCCGTCCGACAGTTCGGCTGCGGTCACCCGGCCGCCCTCGCCAATCAGGCGGTGCAGGCCGGTTTCCTCGCGGATGGTGACGCCGTGGCTTTCATGAACGGCGCGCATGATGTCGGCGGTTTCCTTCGCCGCGACGCGCTTCAGGATGCGGTCGGCCATCTCGATGACGGTGACCTCGAGGCCGAGCTTGCGGGCAACGGCTGCCGCTTCCAGGCCGATATAGCCACCGCCGATGACGAGCAGCCGGCGGCCCGGCGTCATCGCTTCGGCAAGCCGGTCGCAATCGTCCTTGTCGCGCACGGTGAAAACGCCGGCAAGTTCGCCGCCGATGGCCTCCGGCAGCCGGCGCGGGGTCGCGCCTGTGGCAAGCGCCAGCGTCTCGTATTCGACCCGCTCGCCATCCTGAAGACGGACGGTCTTCGCCGTCCGGTCGATTTCCTCGACCCAGGCGGAGAGCCGGATTTCGACGTTGTTGTCGGCAAACCAGCTTTCCGGCCTAAACAAGAGCCGGTCGAAGGTCATCTCGCCGAGCAGATATTTCTTGGAGAGCGGCGGGCGCTGATAGGGAAGGCTCGTCTCGGAGCCGAGGATCGTGATCGGACGCTCGTCCTTCAATGCCCTCAATTTGGCCGCCAGCGCGAAGCCCGCCTGCCCTGCTCCGACGATCACCAGCCTGCCAGCCATGCCACTCTCCGAATATCGTTAGTATAGAAACGAATTTACCGACATGAAGGTCTAGCGCATCGCCGGTCAAACGCCAAGAGGCCGGACATCAAAGGGACGTGTGCCCTGCGTGAGATCCAAGGCCTTCCAAAAAAGAAGGGCGCAGCCGACACGCTGCGCCCTTCCTGTCTCATGCCGGCGGTCTCAGGCGGCCTGATGCAGGCGGCGCGCGAAGAGCGGACCGCGGCTCGCCTTGTCGAAGGACTTGGCGGCAGCAAGCACGGCGAGATCGATCAGCGGCTCGATGAGCACGACGCTCATATAGGCGATGCCGAAAGAGCCGACGGCGGCAAGGTTGTCAGCGCCGAAGCCCTGGCCGTAGAGCGCCCAGAAGGCCACCCAGGCGACGATGCCGCCCTGATAGGTGGTCGAGAGCGCCAGCGCCTGTTTGTAGGTCACATCGACATAGGCCGTGCGGGCCGGAACGATGCGGCGGGCGACCGCGCCGATGGCCCAGAGCGGCACGAGCAGCGTCGTGACGTTCATGCCGTATTGCGGCAGGTCGAAGGGCGCGAAGAAGACGCCCTGGATCAACAGACCCAATGCCAGGCCGATCGCCGCCGGCCCCGCCCCGAACATCAACAGCAGCGTCGAGCCGAGGATCAGGTGCACCTCGGAAACGCCGACCGCATGATGCGGGAGAACTTGAAAGAAGGAAAAGACCAGCGCGGTCGTAACCGTGCTGCGCATGGCAAGGGCAGCAATGCCGCCATCGCGACGGACGGTATCCACCGCCATCTTGAGGCCGAGCCCGAGGGCTCCGGCTGCCGTTGCGTAGGAGAGAACGATCTTGGCGCCGTCGACGACGCCGGGTTCGATATGCATGTTGGCTCCTTTCCGCGCCCACCGCGCGGCAAGTCAATAAAATGGGCGAAATGCCCGGCGATGATGGCAGGTCTCCTGGCTCGCGGGTCTTCATTCGGCCTGCCTTCCCGACTTCGTTTCGAAGCCAGTGGCATCAAGGCGTCATTCGCCGCTCACAGTTGCGGGGGCAGCCATGGTCTCGGTCCCTGATGGGTACGCCTCACCATGTTCCCTTTTTATCCGCCCTCCCCTTGATTGGGGTTCGGCGGAACCATCGGCGTCAGTCGTAGAGCACGAATTTTGCCGATGCAACCGCTGGATTGCGGAAATGCACGTCCAACTTGCCGCATTGTCATCGGGGCCGACGGGTGATATTCGGATGCGCATATTTCGAGTGGGGCATCGATGAAACGGCGGAACGGGACGATCAGGAACCTGTTGCACATTCTGTGTGCGCTGGCCGTGTTCGCCATCGGCTTCGCGCACAAGTCCCCTGTCCTTGCTTCGCAGATACCCGCCTCCGAGCTAGCCGCCTATGCGCTGCCGGACGGCTCCATCCCGTTCATCTGCGACAGCGCTCTCGGCGACGAGACCGGCGGCAAGAAGCATGTACACGACCATGGCTGCGAAGCCTGCCGGATCAGCGCCGGCACGATGCTCGTGGTCCCGCCGTCCGTCGGCGGGCCGCAGGTCTGCGTTTCCGCTTCGGAACGCCTGCCCGCCTACCGCGAAGCCTTCTACCGCCAGCTGTTCCCGCCCAACGCCGCACCGCGCGCACCACCCTTCACTGGCATTCCTGTCTGAACCGCAGCCGTCTAACGACGGCCGCTTTCACAGTTCGCGCCGGATTTCCGTCTCCTGACGGGCTCTGCCGGCGCCCATGCCGGATCGACACATCATGTTACAGAGGATCACCGCGGACCCCGTTCCGTCCGCCCGATCGACGACACGGCCGCAACGGCCAGTCGCCGTATCCCATAACCAGGCGCTCGGCCGCTTCGCAGCCGGTGAGGCGATTTCGATCGCTCGCAGAGGACGACCTGGCCTCCTCGCCATCCGCGACGGCTGCGTGGCGCTTCACCAGACATTGCAGGACGGCCGCCGCCAGATCCTGGACATTCTCGGCCCCGGCCGGATGTTCGGAAAAGGCGTGACGGATCATCTCGACTGTCAGGTCGAGGCGCTCGCCTTCACCAGGGTGGAGATGGTCTCCGCCGAGGACGGCACCCCCGCCGAACCGTCGGCTGCGCTCATCACGTTCACACAAAGGTTGCAGGATCACATCACGCTGCTCGGGCGAAGGACGGCGCAGGAGCGGGTCGCCGTGGCGATCCTCGATCTCGCCAGCCAGTTCGAACGTCGCAATCACGATCCGCGCTCGTGCCGAAGCACGTTCCGCCTCTACCTCAAACGGGTCGACCTTGCCGACTGGCTGGGCCTGACGCTTGAAACGGTCAGCCGCAACCTGAACGGCTTCAAGCGCGCCGGGCTCATCGACTTCTCGACACCTGAACTCGTGACCATCAACGACCGCAAGCGGATTGCCGCCATCGCCGGCGCGCCCGAACGGCGCGCGTCGCAGCCATGATCTGTCCATCACGATTTCAACCAAATCCACCCTCACCCATCGAAAGAAAAGGAAACACCATGAAAACCACGACAATCCGCATTCTCACCCTCATCGTCGCGCTGATAACGGCGCCGCTTGCCTGGGGGCACGAGTTCAAGGTCGGCGATCTCGAAATCATCCACCCGAATGCCCGTGCCATGATCCCCGGCGCCAAGGTCGGCGGCGGCTATCTGAAGATCATCAATCATGGCACCACCGATGATCGCCTCGTGGCGATCAAGTCTGACCGCTCCGACAATGTGCAGCTGCATGAGATGTCGGTCGTAAACAATGTGATGAAGATGCGCGAACTGCCGGACGGCATCGACATTCCGGCCGGCAAGACCGTCGAATTGAAGAAGGGCGGCCTGCATGTGATGTTCATGGATGTTACCCAGCCGTTCAAGGAAGGCGAGATGGTCAAGGCGACGCTGGTCTTCGAAAAGGCCGGCCCCGTCGACGTCGAATTCAAGGTCGGAGATGCCAGCGGCAACGACAATGGCGACATGAAGGGCATGGACATGAAGTCGATGGACGGCATGAACCACGACGCCATGCCGAAAATGGGCAAGTAAGCCGGAATACGACTGCTGAAAACGACAGCCGCCGAGCGCATCGGCGGCTGTCTGTTGCCGAACGTCAGGATGTCGCCAGCGGATAATGGCAGGCGACGCGGCGATTGCCGTCGATTGTCGAGAGAGCTGGGCGTTCGTTGCGGCATTTGTCCGTCGCATAGGGACAGCGCGGCGAGAACTTGCAGCCCTTGGGCGGATCGAGCGGGCTCGGAATTTCGCCGGTCAGGATGATGTGCTGGCGCTTGCCGCGGTTCTTCGGCTGAGGGATCGCCGAGATCAGCGCCTGGGTGTAGGGATGGCGCGGCGCGGCAAACAGCGCGTCGGCATCCGCCAGTTCGACAATCGAGCCGAGATACATCACCGCCACCCGGGTCGAGACGTGGCGCACGACGGCGAGGTCGTGGGCGATGAAGACATAGGTGAGGTTCAGCCGTTCGCGCAATTCGCTGAACAGGTTGACGATCTGCGCCTGCACCGAGACGTCGAGCGCCGAAACAGGTTCGTCGGCGACGATCAGCTTCGGTTCGACGGCAAGCGCACGGGCGATGCCGATGCGCTGGCGCTGGCCGCCGGAAAACTCGTGCGCATAGCGGTCGAGATATTCGCGCCGCAGGCCGACGAGGTCCATCAACTCGGCAAGCCGCGTCTCGATCTCGCCCGGCGGCCTCAGCTTATGGATCGTCAGCACCTCGCCGAGGATGTCGCGCACGCGGCGGCGGGGATTGAGCGAGGCGGAGGGATCCTGGAAGATCATCTGCATCTTGCGCCGGGCGGGCTTCAATTCGCCCTCGCCGGCTTTCGTGATATCCGCGCCGTCGAAGGTCAGCGTGCCGGAGGTGATGTCGTAGAGCCTTGTCAGGCAGCGGCCGAGGGTCGACTTGCCGCTGCCGGATTCACCCACCAGCCCCAGCGTTTCGCCCGGATAGACGTCGAGCGAGATGTCCTCGACCGCGTAGAGCGTCCGGCCGGAGCCTGGCATGATCGTCTTGCCGACGGTAAAGTGCTTGGTCAGCGACTGCGTGGACAGGAGCGGCGCTTTTTCGGCATGCAAGGTCATGCGGGTTCCTCGAGGGAGAGAATGGAGGCGCGCAGGTCTTCGCATTCCGGCGATTGCAGGACGCAAAGTGCCGACTGGTGGCCGGATGTCTGAAGCGGCGGCCGCTCGGCGCATTCCGGCCGGGCAAACCGACAGCGCGGCTGGAACCCGCAGCCCGACGGGATGGTTTCCGGCGTCGGCGGCATGCCGGGAATTGCCGGCAGGTTGTCCATGCGCGCGCCCGTCAGCGGCGGAATGGAGGCAAGCAGGCCCCAGGTATAGGGATGCATGGGGTTGGAGAAGACCTCCTCCGTCGTGCCGCGCTCGATGATGCGGCCAGCATACATGACGTGCACACGGTCGGCGACTTCGGCGACGACGCCCATGTCGTGGGTGATCAGGATGATCGCTGAGCCGAAGTCCTTGCGCAGCTTCAGGAGCAGATCGAGCACCTGCGCCTGAACGGTCACGTCGAGCGCCGTGGTCGGCTCGTCGGCGACCAGCAGCTTCGGATTGCAGGAAAGCGCCATGGCGATGACGGCCCGCTGGCGCATGCCGCCCGAAAGCTGGTGCGGATAGCGGTCGACGGCTTCCGACGGGTTGGCGAGGCCGACCTCGCCGAGCAGCTCGATCGCCCGCAGCCGTGCGGCGCGCTTCGAGATGTCCTCATGGGCGCGGATCTGTTCGGCGATCTGCCAGCCGATCGTGTAGACCGGCGTCAGCGCCGTCATCGGGTCCTGCGAGATGAGGCCGATCTCCTTGCCGCGCACCCGGCGCATTTCCCGTTCGCTCATTTCCAGGATGCGCTTGCCGCGGAAGGAGACGGCGCCGTCGACGAAAGTCGTGCGCGGATCGTGCAGGCCGAGCAGCGACAGCAGGGTCACCGACTTGCCGGAACCGGATTCGCCGACGATCGACAGGATCTCGCCTTCCCTGACCTTGAAGGAGATGTCCTGGATGGCGCGGGCACGACCGCGATCGGTGGCGAAGGAGACCGAGAGGCCCTGCACGTCGAGCAGAACGGGGGGTTCGTTGTTGGTCATGGCGTCAGACTCCCCTCACCCGCGGATCGATGAGGACATAGACCATGTCCACGACGGCATTGGCGACGACCACGAAGAACGAGGCGTACATCACGGTTGCGAGAATCATCGGCAGGTCGAGGTTGAGCAGCGCCTGGTAGGTCAGCCGGCCAATGCCGTTCAGGCCGAAGACTACCTCCGTCAGCAGCGCAGCACCGCCGACGAGGACGCCAAAATCGAGACCGAACATAGTGACGAAGGGGATGAGCGAGGTACGCAGCGCATGGCGGAGCATGACGCGCATCGGACCGAGACCCTTGGCGCGGGCGGTGCGGATGAAATCCTCCTGATAGGCCTCCACCAGATTGGCGCGCAGCACGCGGCCGTAGATGCCGATGTAGAGGGCGGCCAACGTGAACCACGGAATGATCAGCGTCTTGAACCAGCTCCAGGGATCGGTCGAGAACGGCTTGTAGCCGAGGCCCGGAACCCAGGAGAACAGCCAGGTGTCGTGGAAGCGGCTCTGCGAGACGAGGTTCATCATCTCGCCGAACCAGAAGACCGGCATGGACACGCCGATCAGCGCCAGCACCATCAGGCCCCGGTCGATGAAGGTGCCGCGCGTCATGGCGGCGATGACGCCGACCGCGACCCCGCCGACGACCCACAAGACCGCGGCACCGAAGACCAGCGACAGCGTGATGGGGGCTGCCGACAGCACCTGCGGGACGACCTTCAGGCCGCGATTGACGAAGGAGGTCAGGTCCTGGGTGACGAACAGCCGCTTCATCATGATGGCGTATTGCACCGGCAGCGGCCGGTCGAAGCCGAAGTCCTTGCGGATCGCCTCGACGGTCTCCTGCGCGGCATTGCGGCCGGCGATACGGGCGGCGGGATCGGCACCGGGCGTGGCGAAGAAGATGAGGAAGACCAGTGCCGAGATGCCGAACATCACGAAGATCATCTGCAGAAGGCGCTGGAAGAGAGCTATGGCCATGGTGATCTCCTCAGCCGATCTTGGTCTTGGGGTCGAGCGCGTCGCGCACGCTGTCTCCAAGCACGTTGAGGGCCAGCACGGTCAGGACGATGGCGAGACCGGGCGCAAGGGCTACGACCGGGCGGCTGTATAGCAGCGTCTGGCCGTCCTGGATGATGGTGCCCCAGCTCGCATCCGGAGCCTGTACGCCGATCGACAGGAAGGAGAGCGCGGATTCGGTGACGATGTTGAGCGCCATCATCAAGGGGATGTAGACGATCAGCGTCGTCGTGACGTTCGGCAGGATGTCCTTGAAGAGGATGCGCCAGCGCGGAATGCCGAGCCCCTTGGCGGCGAGCACGAACTCGCTCTCTTTGAGCGTCAGCACCCGCCCACGGATCGGCCGGGCGATGTAGGGCACGTAGATGATGCCGATGATGCCGATCGGCAGAAGAAGACTGCCGGAGGTGATCTCGATCGGCCCGATGGAGATCCCCTGCGAGATCAGGACGATGGAAAGCGAGATCGCCAGCAGGTAAACCGGGAAGGCCCACAGGATGTCGAGAATGCGCGACAGGACCATGTCGGTTAAGCCGCCGAAGAAGCCGGCGGAAATGCCGACGAGCGCGGCGAGCACAAGACAGATGGCGGTGGCCGAGCCGGCGATCAGCAGAGAGTTGCGGCCGCCATAGAGCAGCCGGGCGGCGACGTCGCGGCCTTGCGCATCGGCGCCCAGGAGATACTGCGCCTGCCATGTCGGGCCGATCGGCGTGACGCCAAGACCGAGCCCTTCTGTCGAGGCCTGCATGATCTTCGTGCGCTTGCCGTCGATCATGATCTTGCCGCTGAGGTTCGAGCGGAACGGATCGGTGCCGGAAACGTGGCTCGCATAGAGGGGAGCGGCGAGACTGGACAGAATGATGATGAGGAGAATGACGGCGGCGGCAATCGCTGATCTGTCGGACTTGAGGATCCGCCAGGCCCTCTGCCACGGGCTTTGACCGCCCCTTGCCACAGGCGCTCCTGCGGCTCCACCGTCTTCCATATCGTCAGTCATTGCTGATGCTTGCGACACTGTATCTTCCTTGAAGGGCCGGCTGTTCGAAGGTCCGGTCCGAAACCGGACCGGACCCCTCGCAAATCGGGGTGGGGGACCTGCGAGGCTGAGCTGAATCCAGCGTGACAGCCTTCATCAGATCAAGCAGAGGGAGACGCCCGAAAGCCCGGGCGTCTCCGCGTATGATCACTTCACCCAGGACTGGCTGATGACCCAGCGGAACTGGTTGGAGAAGATGAAGTTGCCGACGCGGGCCGAGGTGAAGTCGACATTCTTCGGCGTGAACAGCGGCGCCAGCGGTGCCTGTTCCATGAAGGCGGTGTCGATCTTCGCCCATTCGGCATTGGCGCCGTCCGGATCGGTGATCGACTGGGCCATGGCGGCCTTCATCTTCGCATCGAGATCCTTGTTGCAGTAGCCGGCGATGTTGATCGAGGAATCGCTGCCCGGGGTAAACGACGCGCAGGACAGGAGCACGTTCAGGAAGTTCGAAGCGGCCGGATAGTCCATGTACCACTGCGAAACGCTGATCTGCACCTTGTTCTCGGTGTTCTGAATGTAGGTGAACTGGATGTTCGGCGAGATCGCCTTCACCGTCGCGTCGTAGCCGAGTTCGGACAGAACGCTCTGGATATAGGTGCCGATGGCGCGCGAGGTGGCATTGTCCTCGGCGATCACGGTGACCTTCTGGCCGGCCGTGCCGGATTCCTTGACCAGTTCCTTGGCCTTCTCCATGTCGGGCGCCGACCATTCCGGACCGGGGTCCTGCGTGTAGATGCAGTTGTCGACATGGCCGGGAAAGTCCGGCGGCAGGATCTGGCAGACCGGCTGGGCGAGCACGTCGCCGCCGAACAGGCCGACGAGCGCATCGCGGTCGATCGCATAGTTGACGGCCTGGCGGACGCGGACGTCATCGAACGGCGCCAGGTTGGTGTTCATCGGCGCATACCAGAAGGCGGCCAGCGGATTGACGTGGACCTGGCTCGCATACTTGGTGCCGAGCTCCGGCAGACGGTCGGCCGGCGGGGTGTCGAACATCCAGTCGACCTGGCCGTTCTGGATGGCGTTGATCGCGGCTTCCTCGGTCATGCCGAAGCGGTAGACGATCTCGTCCGGATAGCCGTCCGGCTGGGCGTCGACGCTCCATTCCTTGAATTCAGGATTGCGCTTCAGCACCATCTTGTCGTTCGGATCGTAGCTGGCGATGACATAGGCGCCGGTGCCGGGAGGGGCTTCCGTGCCGAGATCCTTGGCGGCGGTGTCGGCCGGCAGGATGGTGGCATGCGGGACGGCGAGCTTGTCGAAGAATTCGGAATCCGGTTCGACGAGATGGAAGGTGACCGTGCCGGCCGCGTCATCGCCCTCGATGCCGCCTTCGAGCGTGCAGGTGGCGCCGTCCTTCAGGCATTTATCGGCGCCGACGATATTGTTGTAGAAGCTGCCGGAGGTCGGGCCGTTGATCTTGAAGATGCGCTGGAACGAGGCGACGACGTCGGAGGCGGTGACGTCCTTGCCGTTGGAAAACTTGATGCCCTTGCGCAGCTTGAAGACATAGGTCTTGCCGTCATCCTGCGGCTCGGGCAGCGCTTCGGCGAGGTCCAGGACGATCTCGAAGCCTTCCTTGCGGTCCGCCTGCTTGAACTTCAGCAGTCCGTCATAGGTCATCTGGAAGACCTGCCAGAACTGCGCCGTGTAGTTGATCATCGGATCGACGGTGCCGGCGGCGGAGACGGCTGACAGCGTCATGGTGCCGCCGCGGTGCTCCTGCATCAGCTGGGCGCGGTCTTCGGCGCGGGCGCCTGAGGAAAGCGCCGTCTGGGCAAGAAGCGCTGCGGCCAGAAGGCCCGCGCCTTTCAGTGAAGTCCATTTTCTGTGGTGCATCATGTTCCCTGTTCCTTATCGTTCGTGAGCTTCTCGTTTGAAACGTCGCGGCGCCTTGGCGGTGCTCGTGATTATGCTGCCTTCTCGTCGAGGAATGCCCCGACGACGGCCATGCAGGCCTCCCGTTCCTCCACATGCGGCATGTGGCTGGACTGTTCGAAAATCGTCCAGCGCACGTCCGGAATCTCGTCGGCATAGGGCTGGACGCAGGCTTCGGTCGCCTCGTCATAGCGCCCGGAGATCAGCAGTACGGGAACGTTGATGGTGCCAAGCCGTCCGACGATGGACCAGTCCTTCATCGTGCCGATAACGTGGAATTCGTTCGGGCCGTTCATCGTGTGATAGACGGTCGGGTCCTGGTCGATCGCATCGAAGGTGCGCTTGACCTCCGCCGGCATCGGCACGACGCGGCAGACATGGCGCTCGTTGAAGACGTCGGTCGCCGCCTTGTATTCGGCGGTGTCGGTCGTTTCCGCCTGTTCGTGCTTCAGAAGCGCAGCCTGCACTTCGGCCGGCAGTTCGTCGCGCAGGCGGTTGGCCTCCGAGATCCAGGTCTTCATCGCGGCGGGCGAATTGGCGATCACCAGCGCCTTCAGGCCGGCCGGGCGGTCGACCGAGAACTCGGCGCCAAGCATGCCGCCCCAGGACTGGCCGAGCAGGCAGTAGCCGTCGCGGATGCCGAGATGGTCGATGAGGTTGTGCAGTTCCTTCTTGAAGAATTCGACGGTCCAGAAGTCGCCACCCTTTTCCGGCAGGTGCGTCGACTTGCCGTTGCCGACCTGATCGTAATGGACGACGGCGCGACCGGTTTCGGCGATATCCTTGAAGCTGTCGACATAGTCATGCGTGCAGCCTGGACCGCCATGGGCGACGATCAGCGGCGGCTTGCCGGATTTCAAGTCTCCCGTGACCCTATACCAGGTCTTGTAGTCTCCATAGGGCGCATAACCTTCAACGACTGACACGAACGATGTCTCCTCTGTCTTTTTCCGTTTTTCAGGCGCCCGTCAGGGTGCGCCCGTCATTGTTGCAAATGGCTTCCGCCGCTTCCTCGACGGTGATCCGCCAGGTCATGGCGAAGGCGCGCAGGCGCTTCATGGCGCTGGCTTCGTCCTCGCCGCATTCCTGCATCAGCTTGACGACGGCGCGCACGACCACGGGGCGCTGGCGCAGCCTGCCTTCGAGCGAGCGGATGTCGTCTTCCTGGGCGCGGGCGTTCTCGTAGGCATGCGCGGCAATCAGCAGCGCGCTGTAGGCCCCAGTCGAGCCGATCGGCTTCAGGAGATGGGCATTCGAGCCCTGCGACAGCGCCCATTCGATCCGTCCCGGCGCTTCCGAGCCGATCAGCGCGATGACCGGCATCGGCGCATGGCCGGCGGGCCAGGGAAACTGTCCGTCATGGCCCATATCAGCATCGAAGAAGACGACATCGGCGTCGACGTCCGTTTCCAGCAATTGCGGCCAGACCACCCGGACATGAATGTGCAGAGCTTCGAGCTGGCGCTGCAGCGCATCGACGGCCGGATGCGGGCGGTGGAGAATGACGGCGTGCCAGCCGGCGAGCGTGGGTCTCTTACGCTGGTTCATTTGACCACCTTCAGCGGCGGCCGTGAAAGACCGGCCGACGCTTCGTCACGGATCTTCAGGGGTGGAAAGTGCACGTCGGCGCAGACGAGATAGGGATCGGCCGGCACCGCCTCCGGAGCGCTTTCGAGAATGTCGAACTCGCACCGGCCGTTCGAACGGCCGAGAAGCGGACGCAGGGCGGCGTGATGGGTCTTCGGATCGATCTTCAACGGTCCGAGCGGCGTCGAGTACAGCCGCGACGTCACCATTTCGCGGATCACGCGGGGATCGTCGGTCGCCGCATCGGCAATCGTCTGAGCGAGGATCGACACCGCCATATAACCGGAGACATAGGGCGAAGTCGTGGGCCGGGCGCCGTTGCGGGCCGCCATGCGGGCCTTGAAATCGCGGTTCTCGGGCGTGTCCAGCCCGTCGAAATAGGTCGAGGTGGTGATGTGGCCGGCCGCCGCGTCTCCGAGGCCCGCAAGCCCGCTTTCGGTCAGGTTGCAGGAAATGACCGGGCGGACCTCGTGTGAAAATTCGGGGTCCTGTCGGCCGAGCGCGCTATAGGCCTTGATAAAGGCGTTCGACGACTGACCGACGAGATTGCTGAGGATGAAATCGGGCTTCTTTTCGCGGATTTCGGCGATCAGATGCTCGACCTCGGCCGAGCCCAGCGGGACGTAGCGCTCGGCAAGCACCTCGCCACCGGCAGCCTCGGTGAATTCGCGGGCGATGCGGCCGATCTCCCAGCCCCAGATATAGTTCGACCCGATCACGAAAGGCCGGCCGCCGAAGCGCGGGAAGGCATATTCGAAGAGAGGCAGCAGATGCTGGTTCGGACAGGCTCCGAGATAGATGACCTGATCGCTCGCTTCATAACCTTCATAGGGGAAGGCGTACCAGAGCAGTGCGCCGTGGCGCTCGACGACCGGCAGCACTTCCTTGCGGCTCCAGGAGGTGATGGTGCCGATCACATGGCGGCAATTGGCATTGCGGATCGCGGCATCGGCGAGCACGGCATACTGTTCGGCGCTGCCGCGCGGATCGGCGATCACCGGCTCCAGCCGAAAGGCAAAGCCGGCATCCGCATTGACTTCCGCGATCGCCGCAAGCGCACCGTCGATGGCTTCCTGCCCCAACGCCGCATAGGGACCCGACGAGGAGTAGAGAAGACAGACGGGGATCAGGTCACGCGTGCTCAAGCGGTTCACTTTCACAAGAAGAACGAAAACAGCAGGCCCAGAAACGACAAAAGCCCCGACACGTTCTTTGGGAACGTAAATCGAGGCTCACTTGCCGTGGCGTCCAGTGCCTATGTTGGGTCAAACGATAGGACCAGATTAAATTTCGGTCAATATGGATTTTTGCTTATTTTTAGCACAACCGCAGCGCGGGCCGACAGCGCCCGCGCACCGCAATTGAAGCTTCACGCCTCTTCCGAGGGGCTGAAACTCATGGCCTCCGCAATCGCTTCCCCGCAATTCCCTGCAATTCCTTGCGCTTCAGCCCGTCAGATTGCGAAGATCGCATCCTGCTCTTGACGGATGAGCTCGGTAGTGATTGATTGTTGACAATCGATCATCGAGGGAAATCAGGATGGCTTCAGACGCGCAGGCCTTCAATCGCGTGAAAAAGGCGACGTTTCGCGATCACATCGCCGACGCGCTCAAGGCCGCGATCCTCAACGGCGACCTGGCACCCGGATCGCAGGTGACCGAGTCCAGCCTGGCCGACAAGTTCGGCGTCAGCCGCGGGCCGTTGCGCGAGGCAATGCGCCAGCTGATCGACGACGGCCTGCTGATTGCCGTTCCCTATACCGGCACGCATGTCGTCGGCCTGTCGCTCGAGGACATACGGGAAATCTACTCCATGCGCGTGACGCTGGAGATCTTCGCCTTCGAACTGGTCTGGGACCGGCGCGACAATGCCTTTCGCGACGGATTGCTGGCCCGCCATGCGGAACTGACCCGGACGATCGACGCCCAGGACGATGCGGCGAGCATCCATGCCGAGCTGCAGCTGCACGGCTATGTCTACGAGGCCTCCGGTCACAGCATTCTCCTGAAATCATGGGAAAGCCTGAAAGGACGGCTGCAGCTCTACTGGGCGGCACATCATCGCGCGCATGGCATTCGCGGCCCGCGCCGCGACAGCCACGACAACTATGTCGCGACCGCGCTCGGCGACGACATCGAGGCGCTGCGCACGGAAATCCGCGCTCACATGGCGCGCGGCGGCAGCCAGACCGAGGCCTTCGTCGCGCATCTGCAGCCGATTGCACCGACCAAGGCCGGCAAGGCCCTGTGACAAAAGACGAATTCCGGACCAATGGCCGCATGGATGCGCCCTTCGGTCTTTGCCAATTGAATGAGAAGCCCGAAGCGGCCGAATTCACGAAACCTGACAGAGGATTGAAGTCATGAACACCACACGCCGCAATTTCATGGTCGTCACCGGCCTTTCGCTCGCCGCGCTCACCGTGCCGGCATTCGCAGACGATCCGTCGACGCTCGACAAGATCAAGGCCAGCGGCAAGCTGCGCATCGGCGTCACGTCGGCAGAGCCGTGGTTCTTCAAGGACCCGATGACGGAGAAATGGACCGGTGTGGGCGTCGCCATGGGCCAGAAGCTCGCCGACAAGCTCGGCGTCGAACTGGTGCCGGTCGAAACCACATGGGCCAATGCGGTCGCCGCCCTGCAGGCCGACCAGATCGACCTGATGTTCGTCCTCGACCCGACCGAGGAGCGCCGCAAGGCCGTCGATTTCCCGGAAGCGCCGCTGTTCTACTATGCGCTCGGCGCGCTGGTTGCCGAAGATTCCGACGCCAAGACCTGGGAGGACCTCGACAAGGCCGGCACCCGCGTCGGCGTCGTGCTCGGCACGTCGGTCGACAAGAACGTCACCGCCATGATGAAGAATGCCGAGATCAGCCGCTTCTCCAACAATGACGAGGCCGTCGCGGCATTCGCAGCCAAGCGCGTCGACGTCGTCGTGCTGTTCCACCCGGCGCTGGTCGTCCAGTACGCCCGCCTGAAGCTCGGCAAGGTCATCCTGCCGCAGCCCGTCACCCCGGTCGCCACCAGCGCCGGCATGCGCAAGGAAGACAACCCGGCCTTCAAGAACTGGGTCAGCGAACAGTTCGCCGAGCTCTACAAGGTCGGCGTTCCCGACGAACTCTTCAAGGCCTACATGACCTCGAAGGGCATCGATCCCAGCGGCATACCGGGCCTCGTCAAGGAAGCCTGGAACTGATGCGCTGACGCGGTCCGGGCCAGTTCCTCCCCTGGCCCGGACCGCATTGTTCTCCTGATGTTCGGCAGGCGCGTCGCCGCGCCGCCGACCCGGCACCGGAATTCCAGATCATGAGCTACAAATGGGACTTCTCTCCCGTCCTGGAGAGATCGGACATCCTGTTGATCGGCCTCGCGAACACGGTCAAGATCGCCGCCGTCTCCATCGTCTTCGGCGTGGCGGTCGGCATGCTGCTCGCCCTGATGCGGCTCTCCGACAAGCGGCTCGTCCGGGCGCCGGCGATCGCCTTCATCGAGTTCTACCGCAACACGCCGCCGATCATCCATTTCTTCTGGTTCTTCTATGCGCTGCCGGTGGTGATGAACATCAGCCTCGACCCGTTCGTGGCTGCCGTCCTGGCGCTGTCGACCCAGTCGGGCGCCTTCTACGCCGAGGTCTTCCGCGGCGGCATCGTGTCGATCGAGAAAGGCCAGTGGGAAGGCGCACGCGCGCTTGGCATGAGCCGGTCGGCGCTGATGCGGCGCATCATCCTGCCGCAGGCGATGACCCGGATGATACCGCCCTTCGTCGAACGCTCCTTCGAGCTTCTGAAGACGACGGCGCTCGCCTCGACGCTCGCCTATGCCGACCTCCTCTACCAGGCGATGCTGGTCAACAGCGAGACCTTCCGCCCGCTCGAGGTCTACACGACCATTGCGCTCATGTACGTCGCCCTGCTGGTCACGGCCAGTGCGCTTGCCCGGTTCGCCGAAGCGCGGCTGACGGCCTATCGATGAGGGGGTGACGCGATGTCCTATCAGATCGATTTCAACCTCATCCTGCAGAGCTTCCCGGTCCTCATGCGCGGACTGGTGGTCACGATCGAACTCTGGCTGCCGAGCGTGGCGATCGGCGTTTCGCTCGGCCTGTTTTTGGCCCTTGCCCGGCTGTCGCCCTTTGCCGCCCTGCGGTGGCCGAGCCTCGTCTATATCGAGCTGTTCCGCGATACGCCGGTCCTGATCCAGCTCATCTGGTTCTTCTATGCGCTGCCGATCCTGATCGGCCTGCAGATGACGCCGTTCGAGGCCGCCCTGCTCGGCCTGACGCTCAATACCTCGGCCTATGCGGCGGAGATCTTCCGCGGCGGCATCCAGTCGGTGGTCCGCGGCCAGTGGGAGGGCGCCAAGGCGCTCGGCATGACCGGGGCGGCCACGCTCCGCCGGATCATCCTGCCGCAGGTCTTCAAGCGCATGCTGCCGGCCTTCACCAACCGGGCGATCGAGGTCGCCAAGATGTCCTCGCTCGCCTCCGTGCTGTCGGTGCACGAACTCATGTACCAGGGCCGGCTGTTGAGCTCGACCTATTACCGGCCGCTCGAAATCCTGACCACGGTCGCCTTTGTCTATTTCGTCCTGATCTATCCCGGCAGCTATCTGTCCGCACGCCTCGAGCGGCGGATGGCGGCCAGGGACTGAGCGCGGCGAGAACGGGAGAATTCCGATGTCCAACGCCATCATCCGCGTCACCGGCCTCAACAAGTGGTTCGGTGACCACCACGTCCTCAAGGGCATCGACTTTGCCGTCGAGCCGGGCGAGCGAATCGCCATCATCGGCGGCAGCGGGTCGGGCAAGAGCACCTTCCTGCGCTGCCTCAACTTCATGGAGATGCCGACCTCCGGCACGATCGAGCTCGACGGCAATGTTCTCGGCAAGCCGTCCGGCAACGGCGATCAGCGCACTTACGGCGAGAAGCAGCTTTGCGAGGTGCGCGAGCGCGTCGGCATGGTGTTCCAGCAGTTCAACCTCTTCCCGCACATGACGGTCATCGAGAACGTCATGGAAGGCCTCCTCACCGTCAAGAAGATGAAGAAGGCCGAGGCGCGCGAGATCGCCATGGCGGAGCTCAACAAGGTCGGGCTCTCTGACAAGGTCGACGCCTATCCGGGTCGGTTGTCTGGCGGCCAGCAGCAGCGCGTGGCGATCGCCCGGGCGCTGGCGATGGAGCCGGAAATCCTGCTCTTCGACGAACCCACCTCCTCGCTCGACCCGGAACTCGTCGGCGAGGTGCTGCGCGTCATCCGCAAGCTAGCCGAGGAAGGCCGCACCATGCTGCTCGTCACCCACGAGCTCGGCTTCGCCTATCACTTCGCCACCAAGGTCATCTTCCTCGCCGACGGTGTCTTCCACGAGGTGGGCACGCCGGACGAGGTGCTCAAAAACCCGAGAGAGGAACGCACCCAGGCCTTCCTCCAGCGCTTCACCGAATTCTCATTCTGAGAGCCGAGCCTCTCAGCCCCAAGCATATGTCCGAAAGGGAAAGACACATGAACCCGACCGTTGCCAGCAATACGAGCTCCCAGGGATATGTCGACGACGAGCGCAACGAGCATGTCCAGATCTACGTCAACGGCGAGTTCTTCGCCCGCAACGAGGCCAAGGTATCGATCTTCGACGCCGGCTTCGTGCTGGGCGACGGCGTGTGGGAAGGCCTGCGGCTCATCAACGGCAAGCTGCTGGCGCTCGACGAACACCTCGACCGCCTCTACGAGGGGGCCAACTCGATCCAGCTCGACATCGGCGTCACCCGTCAGCAGATGACCGACATCCTGTGGGAGACGCTCAATCGCAATGCCATGACCGACGGCGCGCATATCCGCCTGATGGTCACGCGCGGCAAGAAGAAGACGCCGAACCAGGACCCGCGCTTCGCGCTCGGCCAGGCGACCATCGTCGTCGTCGCCGAATTCAAGAAGCCGAAGCCGGAATCGAAGCAGAAGGGCCTGTCGCTGCTGACCTCGACCATCCGCTGCAGCACGCCGGATGTCTTCGACCTGCGCCTCAATTCGCACAGCCGTCTCAACTTCATCCAGGCGCTGATCCAGGCGATCAATGCCGGGGCCGACGAGGCGCTCATGCTGGACCAGAGCGGATTTGTCGCAAGCTGCAATTCGACGAATTTCTTCATCGTGCGCGGCGACGAAGTCTGGACCTCGACCGGGCGCTTCAACTTCTGCGGCATCACCCGCAAGAAGGTGATCAGCCTCTATGCCGGGGCCGGCAAGACGGTGCGCCAGCACGACTTCACGCTCGCGGAAGTCTACGGCGCGCAGGAAGCCTTCGTGACCGGCACGCTCGGCGGCATCACGCCCGTGACAAAGATTGACGGAAGACAGGTCGGGGACGGTTGCCCCGGCCCGGTAACGGCGTATATAGCGGAGCTTTACGATCGCTACATCCACACCTGACGATGTCCGAAATTACCGTGCCAGACGACAGGAGCGCCGAGACAGACACCTCCCGGCACTCGATAATCCCACGCAAGGTCCGTGCGCTCATTCGCAGCGACGAGACGTCACTGGCGCTGCTCGCCGCCGTCATCGGGGCGATTGCGGGCCTGTGCGTGGCCGGCATGGTGTTCGTCATCCAGTGGGTTCACCACGTTCTCTTCGCCGTCGAGGGCCATGAGGTCAGTGGCGCGGAATTCGTCGAGCCCTTGCGGGCGTTCTTCGTGCCGGCGCTCGGCGGCATTCTCGTCGGCCTGCTCGCCTTCATCCACCAGCGCCGCAAGACCCTGCAGATCATCGACCCGGTGGAAGCCAACGCGCTTTATGGCGGCCGCATGCCGATCCGCGGCAGCCTGTTTCTCGTCCTGCAGACCATGGTGTCGAACGGCGTCGGCGGCTCGATCGGCATGGAAGCCGGCTATACGCAGATCGGCTCGGCGCTCGCCTCTAAGATCGGCAAGCTCTTTCACGTGCGCCGCAACGACTTGCGCACGCTGGTCGGCTGCGGGGCGGCCGGCGCCATCGCGGCAGCCTTCGATGCGCCGCTGACCGGCGCGTTCTATGCGTTCGAACTGATCATCTCGACCTATTCCATCGGCATGCTGGCGCCGGTCGTCGTGGCCGCCATCTCGGCCTTCGGCGTGATGAAACTCGTCATGCCGCTGCCCTCCTTCCAGGTCGGCTTCGCCGGTGCGCTGTCGCTGTCGGACTATACGCTCGTCTTCTTCATGGCCTTCCTCAGCTCGCTCGTGGCGATCGCCATGATGATGACGGTCACCTTCATGGAGCGGCTGTTTGCGGCGAGCCGGTTGCCGGTGTGGGCCCGACCCGTCGTCGGCGGCATCTGCGTCGGTGCGATGGCGCTGGTGACGCCGGCGGTGCTGTCGTCCGGCCACTCGGCCCTGCATGTCGGCTTCGGCGCCTATTATACCGCCCCCTTCCTGCTCCTGCTGATCGTCCTCAAGATCCTCGCCTCGGCGACCTCGATCGCCAGCGGCTTTCGCGGCGGACTATTCTTTGCCTCGCTGTTTCTCGGCGCCATGCTCGGCAAGCTCGTCGCCATCGGCTGGATGCTCGCCTTCGGCCTGCAGATCCCGGCCATGGTGGTGGCAATCATCGGCATGTGCGCGATGGCGACCGCCGTCCTCGGCGCGCCCCTGACCATGTCCTTCCTGGCGCTGGAGACCACCGGCAGCCTGCCGCTGACGGCGGCGGTGCTCGCAGCGGCGGTCGTCTCGTCGCTGACGGCGCGGCGGGTGTTCGGCTATTCGTTCGCCACCTGGCGCTTCCATCTGCGCGGGGAATCCATCCGCAGCGCCGCCGATGTCGGCTGGGTCAGGGAATTGAGCGTCGGGCGGATGATGCGCAAGGACGTGCGGACCGTCCTCGTCGATACGCCTCTCGAGCGCGTTCGACGCGACTTTCCGCTGGGTGCCACGCAGCGCGTGATCGTCACGGATTACGATGGCCGCTACTGCGGCATGGTCTTTGTCCCCGACCTGCACCGCGACGATGGCGAGGTGGCGGAAAGCCTTTCCGATCTGCTGCGGTTCACCGAAACCATGCTGACGCCCGACCAGAATGTCCGCCAGGCGATCGACCTCTTCGAGAAAGCCGAATGCGACGCGCTGGCCGTCGTCGAGAACCGGTCATCGATGCGCGTCCTCGGTCTTTTGACCGAACAGCACGCGCTCCGCCGTTACAGCGAAGAACTCGATCGCCGCGCCAACGAAACCAATCGCTAGGCCGTTCCGCACCATCCCACCAAGGCAATTGCCCACTTCCGCTTGCAGGATCGGCGGGAACAACGGAAAATGGCGTCCGGATCGCGAACGATCCTGCCTCCGGCCGAAGACATGCGGCGCGGATGCAAATAAATGTGCCGTGGTAATGAACCTTTCGGCCATCCGGGAACACTTAACGGTGCAGACAGCAAGGCGACACATCAGAATGGGCATACTCAAAGCCGTCCGGTCGACATTCAAGGCAGGCTCCGCCGACGCGGATCTGCGCCTTCTGAAAGCGATCGCGGCCGGTGACGTGACCGCGTTCGAGCGGCTGCATGGTCAGTATTTTCCGAAGCTGATGCATTTCGCCAAGCGGGTCATCGACAATGAAGAGGCCGCCGAAGAGATCGCCAATGACACGCTGATGGTGGTCTGGCGGACCGCCGACCGGTTCGAGGGACGCTCGAAACCCTCATCGTGGATCTTCGGGATCGCCTACCGGCTGGCGCTGAAACAGGCGCGCAGCAACGGCCGGCACAAGGGAACGGTGGCACTGGAGGAAGACATGGCGCAGGACGAACAGGACACCGCCGACGCCATCATGAACCAGAAGGATATCCACGCGGCCCTGCAGCAGCTGACGCCAGAGCTGCGCGCCGTCGTGGAGCTCACCTATTACAACGGTTATCTCTACAAGGAGATCGCCGACATCCTCGGCTGTCCCGTCGGCACCGTGAAGACGCGGATGATGACCGCGCGCCAACGCCTGCACGCCATGCTGTCCGACGATTTGCCCACCTATTCGGAGAACGCCGTTGCTTGACCGTCGCCCCCTCCTGCCCACTGACAGTCACGAAGGCATCATGGAGCTCGTCCCGTGGTATGTGAACGGCTCCCTGCCGAAGGACGAGGCGGATGCCGTGAAGCGCCATGCGCTCACCTGCCCCGCATGCGCCGATGAAATTGCCCGCCAGCGCAGGCTCGCCGGCCATGTCGCGACGGAGGAAGCGTTCGAGGCCCCGGTCGCCCGCAGCTGGGAGACCCTGCGTGACCGGATCGCCTCCGAAAACCGCGTTCGCCAGCCGGCCTTCAGCCTCTGGACCTGGCTCAGGCAGCACCAGGCTGGCATGATGCTCTCGGGCGTCGGTGCTGCGGCTTGCGTGCTGGTCGCGGTGATGATGATGCCGACCAATGCCGACTTCCGGACCCTGACGGCGAGCGGCACTGCGGCCAACGACACCATCAAGTTCCAGACGACGCCCGGCGTCAGTGCCAGCGAGCTGCAGTCCGTTCTCGGAAAATACGGCCTGGAACTGGAAAGCGGTCCGTCGAAAGCCGGCGTCTACACGACGAAAGCGAAGAGCGGCACCGATCTGGCGGCCCTTTCGAAATCGCTGATGTCCTCGCCCGAAATCATCTTTGCAGCACCGGCCGAATGACCATGACCCGCACCGCTCTAGCCGCCCTGATCAGCCTTGCCACAGCGTTTTCGGCTGCTGCCCAGTCCGCGCCGCCCGAGCCGCCCTACCGGCTGGTTCCGGCCAATTCGATTGCGGCAAACACGCATCTGATCCTCACCGTGCCGCTTGCCGATCGCAATGGCATCGATGCGCTGGCCGACGCGCTGGAGGCGACGTATCACGTCACGCTGACGGCGGAATGGCCGCTTTCCGCCATCGGCGTGCACTGCCTGGTGATGGATATCGACCGCAACACGGACGTCGACCGGCTGATGGCCGACCTCAGCGCCGACCCTAGGATCAGGACCGTGCAGCGCGTCCAGGATTTCGACACGTTCGAGACGCCCTACTCCGATCCTTATTATCCTGCGCAGTATGCGCTTGCCGAGATCAATGCCGGACCGGCGCAGAAGATTTCGAAAGGCGCCGGGGTGAAGGTCGCGGTGGTGGATTCGGCGATCGACGGATCCCATCCCGACCTTGCCGGACGGCTGGCGTCGTTTCACAATTTCGTCGACACGCAGCCGGCCGACACGCTGGCCGAAGCCCACGGCACCGCGATGGCCGGGATCATCGCCGCCGATGCGGCCAACGCCACCGGCATCGTCGGCGTCGCGCCGGAGGCAAATCTCAGCGAATTTCGAGCCTGCTGGCAATCGCCGGGCGGTCCCGGTCACTGCAACAGCTTCTCGCTTGCCCGAGCGCTCAACTTCGCGATCGTCAACGACTTCGACATCATCAACATGAGCCTCGGCGGGCCGGCCGATCCGCTTCTGGAGGAACTTGTCCAGTCGGCGATCGGCAAGGGTGTCGTCGTCATCGCCGCCTGGGGAGACGGCAAGACGCCCGCCTTCCCGGCCTCGGGACCCGGCGTCATTGCCGCCGGAAAATCCGCCGACGAGGGCATTCCGGCCCCGGCCGTCGACGTCATCTCGACGGCGCCGCATGACGACTACCGCTACGTATCCGGCTCGTCGGTGGCGACTGCGCATGTGACCGGCGTCGCCGCCCTGCTGCTCGCCGCAAAACCGGGGCTGAGCCCCCAGCAGGTGAAACAGGCGCTGGAAGCTGGTGTGACGACGCGCGACGGGGCGCCGATGCTGGATGCTTGCAAGGCGCTGCATTCGGTCATGCCGGACGCGCCGGCTTGCGAATGAGCGGTGCGACCGACGGCGACCGACGATTCGCGTCCTGATTGTCTTTCCGCTACTTTTTCTTGCCGGTGATGAACCATCAGGGGCGCAATGGGTACTCAGTTGCAGATGACGACGGCAAGGGGCGGTCGTCTATCACTTCGGGGACATATTGGAGACCAGAGTGCTGAACACGATCGAAACAGAGGCGCATGAAGGCGTCACCGGGCCGTCGCAGGCGTTTATCCGCGTGCAGCGATATCCGGCGACGACGCGCATTCTTCACTGGGCGATCTCCGCCCTCGTGCTCATCACATGGCCCCTCGGCTTCGTCATCCACTTCATCAAGAACGAATCCTCCCTGAGCTTCTACAACGTGCATGAAAGCTTCGGCTTCATCATCCTCTGGCTGATGCTGGTCCGGGTCGGCAACAAGCTGCTGACCCGCAGCCCGGAGCACGAAGGTCCGGCCATCGAGAAATTCGCGGCCAATGCCGTGCACGGTCTGCTCTATGCCTTCCTGATCATCATGCCGGTCACCGGCTTTCTGGCGACCAATGCGCATGGATTTCCGCTGGAATGGTTCGGCCTCTTCGAGGTCTGGAGCCCGATCGGCAAGACACCGAGCATCGCCTGGACGCTTTCCGGCATCCACTACTGGAGCGCATGGATCCTGCTGGCCCTTTTTGCGTTACATATTGGCGCCGTGCTTATGCATCATGTCATCAAGCGCGACGTGACGCTCTACCGGATTCTGTAGGAAAGACCTTGGCGATACAGTCGATCGACATGACAGACGAAACCTGGAAACGGCTCCTTGCCTTGAGGCAGAGAGCCGCGGCCCGTCCGCAGGCGCATGATCCGGCGCTTGCCGTCTATGGCCCGATCGCGGAGGCGAAAGGCCGGTTCGTGCTGGCCCAGGTGGGCCAGTCGCTCGACGGCCGCGTGGCAACCCCGGCGGGCGACGCCCGCGACATTTCCGGACCGGACGGGCTTGCCCATCTGCACCGTTGCCGAGCGCTGGTCGATGCCGTCATCGTCGGCGAACACACGGTCTCGGCAGACGATCCGCGGCTGTCTGTCCGCCTCGTTGCCGGCCCCAGCCCGGTTCGCGTCGTCATCGACTGTCACGCGCGGCTGACGGGCACGGAGAGCCTGTTTTCCGATGGCGGAGCGCCGGTCATCGTGTTTCGCAGCGCAGAGGCCGAAGGCGCGCCGCTCGGCAATGCCGAGGTGGTCCGCCTCTCGCCCTGCGAAAACGGGCTGGCGACGAAGGACATCCTGGACGCGCTTGGCGCACGCGGTCTCGACCGGATCCTGGTCGAGGGTGGCGCCAGGACCATTGCCCGCTTCATCGAGGCCGGCCTCGTCAACCGCCTGCACGTCGCGGTGTCGCCGATCATCATCGGCTCCGGACCAAGCGGCATCAGCCTGCCGCCGATCGAACGCCTCGCGAGCGCCCATCGCCCGGACACGAAAGTCTACAGTCTCGGCAGCGACATCCTGTTCGACTGTCTGCTGAAGCCGGGAAGCCCATCACCCTCGAAAGGCGATGAGGTCCAGGTGACCGACTTCGCATAGGCTGCCGGGCCTGCCGATCGCCTCGATGCGGAAGGACAACCAGTCCTCGATCTCGTCGGTCGACCTGCCGGACATTTCCACGAGCGGCTGGTGGAAGCCGAGGAGAAAAGCCTCCTGCAGCGCGGCCGACGACGCATCCATCCGCCACGGGCTCGGTCTCGTGAACACCGCGTAGCCGCTTGCGCCGAGATGTCTTTCCAGACAGGCGGTCGCACCCGGCCCCAGAGCCGGACCAAAACCCTTGTCGGTCTGCTGGTGCCGGTTGAAGGCAGCGACCATGTCGCCATCGAGCGGATGGGCGTACGACCAGGAAACGACGCCATCATAATTCAACGCCGCATAGAGCCCGCAGCCATGCTCGGCCAGTCGCTGTACGAAGGCTGCACAGAACTCGTCCGACACCAGATCGAACAGCGCCGAGGCGGTGATGACGGAGATGTCCTCGAGAGGCAGGGCGTCGAGATCGGTGAGATCGAACGGCCGGTAGCCGACGTTGTCCGCTGCACCGATCCGGCGTTCCGCTTCTTCAAGCAGCAGCGGATCGTGATCGAGCAGGAGCCAGCGGGTATCGGCAGGCAGATGGTCGACGAGGCTGCGCCATGTCGAGCCCGTGCCGCAGCCGATATCGAGAATGGCCGGATCTTCGGCATCGTGCAGATGACCGGCAAGCATGCCGGTAAGGACGGGGTCACGGGCCGCCCTGTCGGCCGGTTCGCGCAGCGCCAGCCAGTCCTTATCGAAGCCGCTCATAGCTGCGCCTCCAGGGTTTGGGAGATGATCCGCGCCGTCTCCGGCCAATCAGGCAGTTTCTCACCGGCCCGTCGGGCGGCATCGGCCATTCGGCGGCGCAAGGCTTGATCGGACAGCAGCGTGCGGAGCGATCCGGCGAAGGCTTCGACGTCGTCGGCCGGCGTCAGGAAGCCCGCCTCCTCCGGCACCACCTCGGGAATGGCCCCGGCCCGGCAGGCGACGATCGGCAGGCCCTGCGACAGGGCCTCGGCGAACACCATGCCGTAGCCCTCATAGCGGCTCGCCAGCGCGAAGATATCGCCGGTCGCCATCAACTGGCGAATGTCCTCGCGCTCGCCAATGAGCGAGATGCGACCCGAAAGACCAAGCCTTTCGATCTGCGCGGCAAGTGCCGCCGCCGTTTCGGGATGCAATGTCCTGCTGCCGGCAATCGTCGCCCGCCATGGCAGGTCTTCAACGCTCTTCAAGGCATCGATCAGCACGTCATGGGCCTTGCGCGGCGTCAGCGTGCCGACGGCAACGATATGCGGTGGCTCGCCGTTTCCGGGCGCGAGCGGGGCCGGACTGGTGCCGGGCGGCGCGACGGTGATCCGCTCCCGCTCCACGCCAAAATTGGCAATCAGTTCGCGGGCCGTGCCGTTGGACGTCACGACGACATGGCGCACGACGGACAGCGCCCGTTGTTCGCTTTCATGCAGACGCGCCTGCGTTTGCGCGTCGATGCCGCTTTCGAGCGCAAGCGGGTGGTGGACGAGAGCAACGATCCTCAGCCGCGCCGCCTCTCGCCCCGCCCATTCGTCGAGAACACCGAAGGCGAGACCGTCGATCAACACGAGGGTGCCATCGTCGAGAGCAGACAGCCGGCTTTCGGCTTCGCGCCTTGCCTCCGGCGTCGGTGCCGGGAACCCCTCGCCCAGGGGCAGCAGGCTGACGGACCAGCCGAGCGCCTGCAGCCCAACGATCATCTCGCGGTCATAGCCGTAGCCGCCGGTCTTCAATTGCAGGTCGCCGGGATAGGCGAAGACGAGATCCCGGCTCAAAGCTCGGCCTCGTACCAGCCGCGGGCAACATGCGATTCATGCAGGGTCACGCGGATTTTTGCGATGCGATGGCTGCCGGGGCCGAGGCGCTTTTCGCCGACCGCCTTCTTGAGCTCGTCGAAGATGTGCTTGGCGATCACTTCCGTCGTCGACACCTTGCCCTTGAAGGCGTCGAGATTGTCGAGGTTCTGGTAGTTGAGCGGCTTGACCACCTCGCCCAGCACCGTCGTCGCGGCGCCGATGTCGACGGCAAGCCCGTCCTCGTCGACGTCGGCGGTGAAGAATGCGGCATCGACCACGAAGGTGGCACCGTGGGTTGCCTGGGCTGGACCGAATACGGGACGGGGAAGGCTGTGGGCGATCATGATATGATCGCGGACTTCGACTGCAAACATGTCTCTTCTTTCTTCAGTAGCGGATGCGGTGGCACAGCGTGCCGGGGTCGGACAGGATGTTCGGATAGGCGGAGGCAATGTCCGCGAAGGCGGTCTCGCCGGAAATCAGGGCATCGAGGCGATCGTCGGCCAGCAGGTCCAGCGCCTTGGCGAGCCGTCTGGCAAAGCTCCAGCGCGCACGCCTTGCCGGGGGAACTGCCCCGACCTGCGAGCTGATGAGCGACAGCCGTCTGGAATGGAATGCGCCGCCGAGCGGCAGCGACACGTCTGCATCGCCATACCAGCTCGCCTCGACGATGCGGGCCTCGAAGGCTGCATGCTCGAGCGCTTGGGCAAGTGCCGCGCCGGAGGCGGAGGCATTGATGAGGACGTCGAATTCGCCGAAAAGGCTTTCGCTTTCCGCGAAGGGTATGCCGAGGCTGCCAGCGAGATCGCGGCGGTCCGGATTGCGGTCGACCAGCACAACGTCCGTGCCGATGATGCGGCTTGCGAGGTATGCGACCAGCGAGCCGACGACACCGGCGCCGAAGACCGCCACCCGGTCGCCGGGCAGGATGCCGGCATCCCAGACGATGTTCAGCGCGGTTTCCATGTTGGCGGCCAGAACGGCGCGCTCGGGCGGCAGATTGTCCGGCAGCGGCACGACCATATCCGCGGTCGTGACGAATGCCGACTGATGCGGATGCAGGCAGAAGACGGTCCGGCCCAGGAGATCGCCATCCCCTGCTTCGACACGCCCGACGAGGCAATAGCCGTATTTGACCGGAAAGGAGAAATCGCCGGCCATATGCGGTCCGCGCATGCGCTGGCGTTCCGCGTCCGGCACCTTGCCGGCGAAGACCAGCGATTCCGTGCCTCGGCTGATGCCGCTGAAAAGGGCGCGGACCAGCACGTCGCCTTTTTCGGGCGCGCGGAGCATTTCCGGGCGCAGCTCGCATTCCCCCGCGGAGGAGAACCACAGGGCCTTGGCCTGACCTTCAATCACATTCGCCGCCACAGTCTGACCATCCAATTTCGCGTTTCTCCAATCCAATCCGCTGTGCTTTTCACATCGTAAGTACGCTTCAGCCGGAAAATGGTTCGGTGCAGCCGACATTTATTTGCCGGACGCGTCAAGGCGACCCCGTAAACAAGCCCGTTGCCGCGGCCGTCACTTTTTTTGCCGGCGAATGAACCTTTGACTGGCGTTCAGGCACTTATGCACGACAATATCCGCCAAGACAGGATCGACACATGGCAATGGCAGCGAGCACTCCGTTTCAATTTTCGACGCCGGCAATGGATGTGGAGCGGGCCGTTGCCGAACTTCGGTACGGCCGCCCGGTGATCATCAGGGACGGCAAGCAGCGGCTGGCGGCGCTGGCGCTCGACAGCGTCGCGCCGGATCTCTACGACCAGTTCGCAGCCGCCGTCGGAAACACACAGGCGCTGTTTCTGACCGCAGAGCGCGCCGCAAAGCTGGGTTTATCCGCCGAAGATGGCATCGCCGTGCCGTTGAAGGACGTCTCCTTTGCCGAGGCATCCCGACTGGCCTATGCCCTCGATGTCGACAAGCCGCGCCTCTGGCAGGACGGCGATGCGGCCATGCAGGCGGCGGCGGAGCTTGCCCGCACCGCCCTGCTGCTGCCGGCCGTCATCTGCGCCGACGTCACGGAAATCGAAGACCGTTTCGCCGCCTGTTGCTCGCTCGACCATGGCTTGCTGGCAAAGGTCAGCGCGGCCCGTCAGACGTTCGAGATCGTGGTGCGCACGCCCGTTCCGCTGAAGGATCTGGGGCGGGCAGACTTCGTCGTCTTCCGTGGCGGGCTGGCGCAGAAGGACCAGGTCGCGATCGTCGTCGGCAAGCCGGACACGTCCCGGCCCGTTCCGGTGCGCATCCACTCCTCCTGCCTGACGGGCGATCTCTGCGGATCGCTGAAATGCGATTGCGGCGACCAGCTGCGCAACGGCCTTCGCCAGCTGAAGGAAGCGGGCGGCGGCGTGCTCCTCTATCTTGACCAGGAAGGTCGCGGCACCGGCATCGGGGCCAAGATGCGCGCCTATGGCTACCAGCATAAGGGCCTCGACACGATCGATGCCGACGCCATGCTGGGCTTTGGCGAAGACCACCGCCGCTACGAGGCGGCGATCGCCATGCTGAGGCTGCTCGGCATCGCAAAGGTGGTGCTGCACACCAACAATCCGAGCAAGATCGCCGCCTTGAAGGCGGGAGGGATTTCCGTCGAGGCGCGGGTCGCCGTCACCGGCACGGTCAATGACGAGAATGTCCGCTATCTGGAGACGAAAAGGCTCCGCGCCGGCCACATGATCGACCTCAGCGCGATGATCGCGGCGGAATAGGCGGGCGGCGATGGACCTGACATTTCCCTCTCCCCCGAACGACGGACGGCAGCCTGGCCAAGCGCTGCCGCCGCACCTCTTCGCCAATGCGATTGCAATCCTTGCAAGCGTCTTCGTATCGTCGATCGTGCTCTCCTACATCCTGCGGCCGCATCTGGCGCTCTGCGCCAGCGCGCTCGCCTTCGCAAGCGTGCTGACGCTCGTCATCTTCGCGCTTGTGGTGCGCGGCCTGCCCTATCACCGGCACAAGGTCTTCGGCGCCGCCAATGCCGTGACCGCCATTCGCACCGCCATCGTCAGCCTTCTGGCCGCGACGGTGTTCTTCGCCATCGACATGCACGCTCCCGCCTCGGTGCTGTGGATCATGATCGGCCTCGTCATGCTGGCGCTCATTCTCGACGGTTTCGACGGCTATCTGGCGCGTGCGCTGGCGCAGGAATCCGATCTCGGGGCCCGCTTCGACATGGAGGTCGACGCCCTCCTCATTCTCGTCCTGTCGGCGGCGGCGCTGTTTCTCGACAAGGCCGGCGTCTGGGTGCTGGCGATCGGGCTGATGCGCTACGGTTTCATCGCCGCGCAATATGCGATGCCGGCGCTTGGCGCACCGCTGCCGCCATCCACCCGCAGGAAGGCAATCTGCGTGGTGCAGGTCGCCGCTCTCTGCATCATTCTCGTTCCAATCGTTCAGCCGCCATTTTCCAGCGCCATCGCCGCCGCGGCGCTGGCCCTGCTCGCCTATTCCTTTGCGGTTGACACCTCCTTCCTGCTTGGGAAAGGAGCGCCACGGCCATGCAAATGAAAACGCGACTGGATACCGCCGCCGGTCTCGCCCGGTCGCTTGCCATCTATTACGGCCAGCCCTGGCGCCGGCAGGCGCTGAGACGCTTCTACGAAGGGCTCGTCTCGCCGGGCGATCTGGTGTTCGATATCGGCGCCCATGCCGGCAGCCGCAGCAAGACGCTGCTGTCGCTTGGCGCGCAGGTGGTGGCCGTCGAGCCGCAGCCTGTCTTCGCCGACCTGATCGAGAAGCATTTCGCCGGAAGGCTGGCGGGCTTCGAGCGCGTCGCCGTCGGCGCGGAGGTGGGAGAGATATCGCTGCGGATATCCAGCCGCCATCCGACGGTCACCAGCACGTCGCGCCGCTTCATCGACAGCGTGCGCGATGCCGACGGTTTCCGGCAGGTCAGATGGGACCGGGAGATCACCGTACCGATGACCACGCTCGACCTGCTTATCGAGCGCTACGGACGACCGGATTTCTGCAAGATCGATTGCGAAGGCGCAGAGGCGGATATCCTTCGGGGCCTTTCCAGTCCGGTCAGACTGATTGCCTTCGAATATATCCCGGCCATGCCATCGGTGACGCGCGAGGCGATCGCGCGGCTGACGGCGCTTGGCGATTATCGCTTCAACCGCGTCGTCGGCGAAAAGCACCAGTTCATCAACAGCGGCTGGAAGGATGCCATCGCCATGCTGAGGGAACTGGCGGAACTGCCGCCGGCAAGTCCGTCGGGCGACATCTACGCCCGGCTGGAATCCTGATGGCGAGGCATTCCTCAAGCCTTTCCGATGCGGCCCTGCCAGAGCGAGACGGCGACCGAGATCAGTCCCGGTATGGCGGCGCCAACCAGCGAGAGAAGGCCGTAGGCAAGGCTTGCCGCCAGGCCATCGACGCTCGCATAGCCGAACAGCGGCCAGAGTGCCGCCGCCGCCGTTTCCCGCGTGCCCCAGCCGCCAATACCGGCGGGTATCAGCATGGTCAGAAGGCACAGCGGAATGACGGTGAAGGCGGCGATCGGCGGCAGCGGGGCGCCCACGGCGTCGGAGGCGATCATGAAGGTGGCGATATAGCCGCCGACGATCAGCACCCCGAGGCCGGCCTGCACCAGCCACGCGCCGTCCTTCCAGAACACGGCGGCGAGGTCCGGTCCGAGACCGCGAAAGCGGGCCGGCAGCCGGGCGTTCCGCAGGGCAATGGCGAGGCCGAGACCGGCAATCACAAGCGCGGCCGCAATCCAGATCACCACACCGAAATTGCCGGGAAGCTTCCCGCCGAGGAAAAGCGGCCAGGCGATGAGACCGCCGCAGACCAGCGCGAAGAAGACCAGCTGGCCAGACAGCCGTTCCAGAAAGACGGCGGCGGCGGGACGCTTCCAGCCGCCCTCGCCTTCGGCACGGCTGCGATAGGCACGCACCGCATCGCCGGCCATGCCGCCCGGCAGGACGAGGTTCAACGCGCTGCTGACATAGTATTCGCGGATCGCCACCGACAACGGCATTTCCTGACCGAGCCGCCGCGCGGTAAAGCGCCAGCGCCAGGCGGACGCGACGATCTGCACCTGCACTGCGGCAAGCGCGGCGATGATGTGGCCGGGCGGCACCTTCTTGAGGGTGTCGATGAGTTGCGTGGTGCCGGTCGCCCAGATCAGGGCTGCCAGCAGCGCGAGGCAGAGAAACGCCGACATGACGGCAAGCTTGCGCAACGTTCCACCTTTCCCGGACTGCCGCGTGACGATGACCAGACTACCGCCGAAAGCCAATCGGTCGGCCCAGCATTTGAAAGACCCTGTCGATGACAAGAAATGACGCGCCGGGCAAGAGCGGCGATGCATCAATGACCAGATTGCTGCTCGCAGGCCTGTTCTTCCTCCTCATCAGCTTTGCCGCACTGACCCTGCCGGATCATCCAGGTGCCTTCTCGCTCGGCGCCTTCCTGCGCCTGCCGCTGGAAATTCCGCTACTTCTTCTTCTCCTGCTCCTGCTTCCCCGCCGTCCGGCAAAGATCCTCGCTGCTGCGTCGTCCGTGGCGGTCTTCGCGCTCCTGTTCCTGAAGATCGCCGATATCGGCGTGCAGTCCGCCTTCCAGCGCCGCTTCAATCCCTATCTCGACGTCAAGATGCTCGGCGACGGCTGGAATATCTTCTCCGGCTCCATCGGGCTCGTGCCGGCCGGCCTCGCCGTCGGTGCCGTGATCGGTGTCTTCTGCCTGTTGCTCTTTCTGTTCTACCGCTCGCAGTGCCGGATCGCCGGCCTTGTCGGGAGCATGAGGCGCAGCGCGACGGTTGCCGCCTCCGGACTGCTTGTGCTCGGTGTCGGGCTCTGGCTTGCCGGTCCGTTTGCCGGCGTGCGCGCGGATTTGCGCGCCGTCTCCTATCTCGGCAACCGGCTCACACTGGTGCAGCAATCCATTGCCGACATGCGGCAGTATGAGCGCGATCTCGTCGCCCACGATCCGGCAGCCGGCGAGGCTAACCTGTTTTCCGGCATCAAGGGCCGTGACGTGGTGCTGATCTTCGTCGAATCCTATGGCCGCAGCGCCGTCGAGGATCCGCGTTACAGTCCGCTGATCAAGCCGCGGCTGGCGGCATCCGAGGCGCAATTGTCGGCCGCCGGCTTTGCTTCGGCCTCCGGCTGGTCGCGCTCGCCGACCATGGGAGGGCTCAGCTGGCTGGCGCACGGGACATTTCTTTCCGGACTTTGGACCGACAATCAGGCGCGGTACGACCGGCTGATGATCAGCAAGCGGGCGAGCCTCAACAGCCTGTTTCGCAAGGCCGGGTGGCGGACGGCGGCGGTGATGCCGGCGATCACCATGGACTGGCCGGAGGCGCGCTATTTCGGTTACGACGACATCTTCGTCGCGAAGGATCTCCGCTACAAGGGCAAGCCCTTCAACTGGATCACCATGCCGGACCAGTACACCCTGTCGGCCTTCCAGCGGCTGGTGCGCGATCCGGCCCGCGCCAAGGGCCAGCCGGTGATGACGGAAATGGCGCTGATTTCGAGCCATGCGCCCTGGACCCCGGTCGCCAAACTGATCGACTGGAACGAAGTCGGCGACGGAACGGTCTTCAACGGTCAGGCCGAGAGCGACGAGAGCCCCCGCGCCGTCTGGTCGGACGGCGACAATGTCCGCCGTCACTACATCGCCACCATCGACTATTCGCTGCAGACGCTCAGCGACTATATCTCCCGCTTCGGCGACGATGCCATCTTCATCATCCTCGGCGACCACCAGCCGGCGCCGATCGTCACCGGGCCGGATGCGTCAAGGGCAGTGCCCGTGCACATCATCAGCCGCGATGCAGCACTGGTCGCCCGCTTCGAAAAGGAAGGCTTCGTCAACGGCATGCTGCCCTCGCCCGATAGCCCCGAGCTGCCGATGGACACGATGCGCGACCGGCTGATCCGGGTGTTCTCAGCGAATGACACGACAGCCGGCGGGTAGGCACGCCCTCTCAGGCATCCTCCATCACCGCAATCTGCGGCGTGCCGTCGATGACCAGCCGGATCTGGCCGCGTTCGGGGCGCTCGATGCCGATGGGGCCGCCGCGCTCTTCCAGCCGGCGGCGCAGCAGGATCAGGCGCGTTTCCAGATTGTCCTTGAAGTCGGGGAGGTTGAAGGTGCGGTCGCGGCGGATTTCGCGGTTGGAAAATTCGGCCCGGCCCGTCTCCACATAGCTGCGGACGAAATGGTAGAGCAGCCGGCCCGGCACGCCGCGGATGACATAGTCGTTGTCGATGAAGACACCGCCGTCGCGCGGGAAATACTGGAAGCTGAACGCCTGCCCCTTGTCGGCGCTCGATACCGGGGCCACGCCGCGTCCGGCCGCGTCGCTCGCGGCATCGGCAAGTTCGAAGATGGCAAGACCGGCCGCAATCTGGCGGGCGATGATCTCTAGTGCGGCCTCATGGGCGTGGGAAAAGGCGAAGCTCTCCTCGGATTCGGCGAAGACCACGCCGGAAAGACGGCCGCTGGCGATCAGCGGCACGGCGATCTGGCATTGGACCTGTTCGATGGCCGGCATGGGGATGTCGTCCCGGTTCAGGCCCGCGGCCAAAGCCACGGCCGAGACATAGCGCTGGCTGCGGCGCATGTCGGCGATGCGCAGCGTCAGGCCGCGTTCGGCGGCCACCCCGATGATGCCGTCGCCGAAGGCGATTTCGGCGCCGAAGCCGTAACGCGGATAGCCGCGGCTGGCGACGGTCGACAGCTTGCGCCCCTCGCCGTCGGCGACCAGGATCATCGAGTGGCGGAAGCCGCAGCGCTCCTCGAGGGTTTCCAGGCTGCGGTCCAAGAGCGTTTCGGGGTCGGCTATGGCCGAAAGTTCCGCTGTTGCCGCAGCGGCCTCCGCCAGCCAGTCGCGAGCGACGACCGGGTTTTCCGGCGCGGTCTCGATCGGGGCGACCGGATCGATGCGCCGGCAGCGTTCGACCCGGTAGATGTCGACGGCGCGGAGTTTCAGCATGTGCGACTTGCCCTGCAGGCTCGCCATCACATCGAGCTGTGCCGAAATGCGGTCGAAGATTGGGCCGGACCGGGACGAACTGACGAAGACCAGATCCAGCACGTGCTGCAGGCCCATGCGGCCGTCGAGCACGACGACGGTCGCCCGGCCATTGGCGGCGACATTGGCCGCCGTCTTGGAGAAGAACTGGTTGGACAGCGCCACGTGGTGGCTGTCCACGTAGTAGACATGCGACAGGTAGGAAAGGTTCGGAATGCCGCTCGCATCCGTCGTTGCGATGACGGACGGCATGATGCCTTCGAAACTGTCGCGGATGGCTTCGAGCGGCACGCCGGTCATGACTGGCTCCGCTGAACCCGCTCGCCGGCCTCCGGACCGGGCGTCTGGATGAAAAGGTCGACCGGCCAGAAGCGGATGGCGGCCAGATCGACATTCGAAAAGACGGTGGAAAGCTGCAGCCGGCTGACGCCGAGCCTATCCATGATCGCCAGCATGCGGTCGCGATAGTCGCTGGCCTTGGCTGACTGGACCTCCGTCGCCACGTCCACGCCGGCAATCGTTCCCTTGATCTGCAGGGCCCGGTAATTGTCCGGCTGGCAGACGGTCATGGCGATCGGACCGCCCTTCCTGGCATTGGCGAAGAAATCCGGCCACTGGCTGGAGGAGACGAGAAGCACGAGTTCACCGGTGTCGGCGTCGAAATAGGCGCCGCAACCACGGCCGACATGGGCGCGCAACGCGCCGTCGCGCGTCGCCGCGATCATCATCACATTGCCGGCAATGAAAGATGCGACATCGTCTTCAAGCATAGGTCCCTGAGCCCAACCCGATCAACCGGCACCCTTTTACCACGGTTGCAATTCTCCGGCACGCACCACCATCCGCGATAGGAAATATTTAGGAAGCGGCCTGCGCGCTTAGCAAGCTTTTAGGAAGCCCGGACGGGCAGCCACGGCTATCTGGTTGTTCCGCCGCACCGGCAGTCGGCGCGGCCCGAAACACACCTTCAAGGAACAGATCATGACCCATGCAGACACCATGGCGCACATCCCTGCGCTCAACGGACGCTACGATATCTACGGCAATATCCACAAGGGCCTCCGCCGCACGCAATGCCTGCTGCTCGCCCGGCTGGGCGCCAACGACTTCGGCAATGCCGAGACGACCGAAAAGCTTCTGGCCGACATGCGCCGGCTCCTGTCGATGGCCTCGGCCCATGTGAAGCACGAAGACACCGAAATCCACGCCGCCCTGCACCGCCGCGGCGTCGAGACCGGCCTCGTCGACGAGCAGCACGACGATCACCGCGCCGCCTTCCAGGTGCTCGAAGACAAGATCGTCGCCGTCGAGACAACCTCCGGCGCGGCGCGGGCGGAAGCGGGACGCGGGCTCTATCTCGCGATGGCCGCCTATATCGCCGACGACTTCGCTCACATGCACGAAGAAGAAACCGTGCTCTGCCCGATCCTGTGGCAGACCTTTTCCGACGACGAGCTGCTCGGCATCGAGATGCGCATCATCAGCGCCCTGCCGCCGGAAGAAAACATGGCGTTCACGCGGATGATGCTGCCGGCGATGAACCCCGCGCAGCGGCGCATGATGGTCGGCGGCATGCAGCAGAGCCTGCCGCCGGAAATCTTCAACGCCATCGTCGAGTTCGCCATCCGTCCGGCGCTGACCGATGCGGATTTCCAGGCACTGCGTGCCGACATCGGGCTTGCCGCATGAGCGCGCCTTCAGCCGCGAGACCTCTCATCAACGGCTTCGAAGCCGACCGCTGCCGGGATTGCGCCCGGCGCGGCCGCGGTTGCCGCAGCCTCTTTTCCCTTCCCTTCAAGGAGAATGACCATGACCATCAAATCCCTTCTGAGCGCGATCCTCATCGCCTGCCCGGCCGCAGCCATCGCGGCGGACGCTGCCCCGAGCGGGCGCTATGAACAGGACGGCCCGCACACCAGCGTAACCTGGCGGATCGACCATTTCGGCCTGTCGCACTTCACCGCCCGTTTCATCAATTCCAAGGCACGGCTCGACTGGAACAGCGAGAGCCCCGAGCAATCGCGGCTGACCGTCGAAATCGACCCACTACAGGTCCGTACCGACTTTCCGTTCCCGGAGGTCGAGGATTTCGACGCGAAGATCGGCGGCAACGCGGATTTCCTCGCCGGAGCCCCGATCCGCTTCGTCTCGACGAAGATCGTCATCGACGGCGAGAAGACCGGCCGCGTCTTCGGCGACCTGACGCTGCGCGGGGAAACCCACCCGGCGGTGATGGACGTCACCCTCAACGGCTCGATGGCCGAACACCCGTTCGAAAAGATCGCCAAGCTCGGCTTTTCGGGGCACATGGTCGTCAAGCGCTCGCAATGGGGGCTGACCTTCGCGATTCCCGCCCTCAGCGACGACATCGACGTCGCGATCGAAACCGAGTTCAAGCCGGAAAAGCCGAAACGGCAGGCGGCGCTGCCGGAGGTCGTGCGCCGGAAGAGCATCATTGACTAGATCGGGGACGATATCGGGAAAATGCGCGCGCCGCTGGCCTTCGCGAGACGGCCGGCGGCCTGACATGAAAAAAGCCCGCTTTCGCGGGCTTTTCGGCTGGTCGGAGTGGAGTGATTCGAACACTCGACCCCCTCGTCCCGAACGAGGTGCGCTACCAGGCTGCGCTACACTCCGTGACCAACGGCGCCTCTATAGACCAGCAATTTTGATTGCACAAGCGCCCTGACGACATTTTTGCGAAGGAATTTCAAAGCGGCCGAAACGGGGCGATTTCGTGTCACAAATTTTTGCTGTGTGCCGTCAACCACACAAACACGCTCGGCAAAACCTGCTAAGGGACACATCACCGATTGTACCGGACTTCAAACAACAGGATCCTTTTCCATGCGCGTTCGCATCCTTGCCGCCGCTTTGATGACTGCCACCCTTTCCGCCTGCGCCACCACGGGCGCGGCCACCCCGATTGAAGCCGCGTGGAGCGGCAAGGAAGCCGGCAAGTTCTTCGCCGCCTACGGCCCGCCCTCTTCCGACCGTTCGGAAGCTGGCCTCACCGTCTACAACTGGACCGGCGGCTACAAGACCGTGAAGGGCCGCTCCTACCGCTGCTCGGCCGTCATCAGCGTCGACAAGAGCTACACCATCCGCTCGATCCGCGTCCTCGGCGACCGCCCCGGCGTCAACGGCCCGTCCTACTGCGAGGAACTGCTGGTCGGTTCGAACTGAAGATGGCGTGGGCTGAGAGGCCTGACTCAATTGATACGGTCCCGCCGGGGAAACTCGGCGGGATTGTTTTATCAGCGAATGGAAAACGGCGAACGCTGTCCCTGCTTTGCTTGCTGAAACCTGTTCGAATGTAATCTGAAATCGGTGGCTGGGGTGCCTGGATTCGAACCAGGGAATGGCGGTACCAAAAACCGCTGCCTTACCGCTTGGCTACACCCCAACAGATCCGTGACGCGCACATGACTGCGAAGCGGTGACGGGCTATTAGCAAGAAGCGGCGACGGCGGCAACGGTTTGTGACGGCTGCCTCCGCATTTTCTTTTTCAGCAGAATTCATTGGTCTATCAGCGGCGCGCTTGCTACGTCTTCGGCAACAAGACCCGCCCGCACCGGAGCCCCCATGTCGACATTCCGCGCCAGACCGCCTGCCGTTCCGACCGTCCTCCTCGACGACGCCGTCGTGCGCGTGACGCGCTGGGACTTCGAGCCGGGGGCCGATACCGGCCATCATGTGCACGGCATGGGCTATGTGGTGGTGCCGATGACCGACTGCCATTTCCTGATCGAGGACAAGGACGGCGAGCGGCGGGTGACATCGAAGGCCGGCGAGGTCTACAGGCGCGACGCCGGCGTCGAGCACAATGTCGTCAATGGCGGCGAGAGCCCGATGTCCTTCATCGAGATCGAGTACAAGTAAGGGACCGGACCGCGACGATGGCAAGCGACGACATCTCCTTCGACCGCGCCTTCGAGCCGGCCTATGGCCGGGCGGTCGATGTGGCGCCGGGGGTCCAACGGCTGACGGTCAATAATCCGAGCCCCTTCACCTTCCACGGCACCAACAGCTATATCGTCGGCGGGACATCCGTGGCGGTGATCGATCCCGGGCCGGAGGATGAGGCGCATTTCCAGACGCTGATGGAGGCACTGGCCGGCCGCGAGGTCACCCACATCGTCGTCAGCCACACGCATCGCGACCACTCGCCGCTCGCCAGAAGGCTGAAGGAGGCGACCGGCGCGATGACGGTGGCGGAGGGGCCGCACCGCCCTTCCCGGCCGCTGCATGCCGGCGAAACCAATCCGTTTGCCGAAAGCTCGGACACGGATTTCGTTCCCGACCGGGCGCTTGGCGACGGCGAGACGCTGGCGGGCGACGGCTGGAGCCTGACGGCCGTCCTCACCCCCGGCCATACCGCCAACCACGCGGCCTTCGCGCTCGAGGGCACCGGCATCCTGTTTTCCGCCGATCACGTCATGGCCTGGGCGACTTCGATCGTCGCGCCGCCGGACGGCAGCATGGCCGATTACATGGCCTCGCTCGACGCGCTCATTGCCCGCGACGACGTGCTCTATCTGCCCGGCCATGGCGGGCCGGTGCGCGAGCCGAGGAGCTTCGTGCGCGGCATGAAGACCCACCGGCGCATGCGCGAGCGCGCCATCCTGGAGCGGCTGAAGGCCGGCGACCGGCAGATCGCCGAGATGGTGAAGGTCATCTACCGCGAGACCGATCCGCGCCTGCATGGCGCCGCGGCGCTGTCGGTCCTGTCGCATCTGGAAGAGATGATCGAAAAAGGCATGGTGACGACCGACGGGCCGCCGCGGCTGACGGGCGTCTACTTCCCGGCCTAGTCCGGACTATTTCGCGGCGATGCCGAGGAGATCGGCGTCGAGCGCGCGCAGGAAACTGTCGGTGATGCGCGCGCCGTAGCCGAGATCGTGCGGCCCGTAGCGCGACATGGTGCGCACATCGACAATGGTGGTGTCGAAATCCTCGCGCAGGCGGATCATCACGTCGAAGGGAAAGCCGAAGACCAGCGTGCGCACGGAGCCCTGCAGCAGCACGTCCGGCGGGCGCAGCGCGGCGATGCTGGCGTCATCGCCGGAGGGCTCGGGGCGTGGCGAGGGAATGGGAACGGCCGGCGTTTCCGGCTGGTCCGAGGATGGCGGTGCGAAATCGGTGCCCTTGGTTGCGACGATGGCGATACGCTCGGCGGCGGCGACGCGCATCACCGCCTCCTGCACGCGGTCGAGCGCGCCTTCGTAGCGGCGGCCGTTGAGGCCCGGATAGGCGGCGATCTGCAGTGTGCGGTCGCGGGCGAAATCCTCCGGCGGGCGCGGCAGGGTCAACTGATTGGCCTCCGGCGGCTTCAGCCAGGGAATTTCCTCGACGAGTTCGGTCTGCACGTCATAGATCGGCGGCAGCGTCACATAGGCGTAGATGGCGGCACCGGCGGCGGCAAGCGGGATGGCGGCATAGAGCAGCGCCTTGGCCGAAGCGACGCCGCCCTTGGCGCCCCAGTACCAGAGGCGGACGAAACCGATCGCGGCGAGAAACACGGCGATCAGCGCCGCGGCGGCGCTCAGCATGGCGAGGACAACGAAATTCGGCGTCAGGATGAAGCCGAAGCGGTGCAGCACGGCAACGACGAGGAACAGGAGCAGGGCGAAACGGGCGACGCGCAGCGCGAGACGCGCCGAATAGGATTGTGGCCGGTCGAAGCGGACTGTCTTCAAAGATTTCCCTGCCTTTTCCCCATTCCAAGCCGAACCGGCTTTGAACCCCTGCTCCCGCAAAGTCTTAGAATTTCAACGGCAAACAGGCAAGCGCGACCGGCGACGGATCACTCCTCCGGCGCGATGTCGTCCGCGGCGGACGGATCGAGCGGCACCTGCAGCGTCTGGAAGGCCGGGTTTTCCACCGCACCCGGCGTCGGCAATTGCGGCGCCGGCAGCTTGGCGCCGAGTTCCGGCGCATACATGGCGGCAAGCTCGATGATGCCGATGACGATAAGCCAGCTGCCGATGATGCGGCCTGCAATGCGGATCCACGGGCCGGGAAACTGCCGCAGCAGAAAGGCCGGCGCGAGGACCATCCACAGGGCGGTCAGCACCGCGCCCATGGCGAACTGGAAGACGCTGGTGCCGAAGTCATCGAGCCCGATGAAGAGCGACAGCGAGAAGGCGATGATGACGGCGGAAGCAATCGCGAACGGAAAGCGCCGCTCGCCCGGCAGCCACAAGACCGCACCGGAGATCATCAGGGCCGAGGGTGCGACGAGAAACAGGTAGCCGGACGCACCGGTCGACTGGATCAGCCGGAAGATCGGCGGGAAGAGGCTCAGCAGCACCACCAGCACACCGAAGAAGGTGAGCGCGATGCGGGCGAACTGCCGCGCCGTGGCCTGCGCGCAGACCACGCCGAGGCCGATCATCGCCAGGACAAGGTCGTAGACGGAGAAGGTGAACAGGAAACCGAGTTCGGTGAAGCCGTAGTCGTGCGGGAAGACCTGCGAGAAGAACAGGAGCACGAAGCCGATGCCGAGGAAACCGGCCGAAAAACGGAAGCTGTCGCGCTGGTGCCAGGCCTTTTCCGGAATGGCGGGCATGGGCGCGGAGAGCTTCGGCCTAGATTTCGTCGCCGGCCGGTTCTGGCTGCCCTTGCTGGTTCGTCTTGCCGTCATGCGAGAAGATAATAGATGCCGGCGAGCGCGATGAAAGCCCCGCCGAGACGAATGATGCGGCCCTGGTAATAGCGTCCGAGCAAGAGGCCGATGCCGACGCCGGCGACGTGGATGAGGCCGGTCGAGACCACGAAGCCGACCGCATAGGCCGCGGGATCGGCGGCAGCGGGCAGGAAGCGGCCATGGGCATAGCCGTGGAAAATGGCGAAGAAGGCGATGATGATGATGGCGACGGCTTCCGGCGCCTTCCATTTGAGCGCGATGACGCCACCGAGCACGATCAGCGAAATGGCGATCGCCATGACGACGATGTTGTCTGGCACGAGCCCCATCATGCCGAGTACGCCGCCAACGCACATGATCATCGGGAAGGTCGCCGGCAGCGTCCAGACCGAGCGGCCGCCCATCTGCGCGCCCCAGAGACCGACGGCCAGCATCGCCAGGAAATGGTCGCCGCCCAGAAGCGGATGCTCGAAGCCGCTGCCGAAACCGCCCATCGGCCCGCCGAGCTGGTGGGCGGAGGCGGTCGTCGCCAGCGCCATCAGGACGGCAAGCGGGAAGACACCTTGGCTGACCAGTCTTCGAACATGCATGAGATCGGCAATTCCTCGATTCGCTCGCGGCATCATAGCGACATGGATACGCAATCAAAGGCCGGTTTCAACCGGGCAATTGTCACGGCCTTATCCCTCACCCCGCTTCACCCTGATCGCCGCCTGCGCTGCGGCGAGCCTTGCGATCGGTACGCGGAAGGGGGAGCAGGAGACGTAATCAAGGCCGATCGTCTCGCAGAAGTGGATCGACACCGGATCGCCGCCATGTTCGCCGCAGATGCCGAGCTTCATGTCGGGTCTCGTCTTGCGGCCGCGCTCGGAGGCGAGCTTCATCAGTTCGCCGACGCCGTCGAGATCGATCGAGATGAACGGGTCGTGGTCGATGACGCCCTTGCGCTGATAGGTGTTCAAGAACGCGGCGGCATCGTCGCGGGAGATGCCGAACGTCGTCTGCGTCAGGTCGTTGGTGCCGTAGGAGAAGAATTCGGCCGCCTCGGCGATCTCGTGGGCGCGCAGTGCGGCACGCGGCAGCTCGATCATCGTGCCGACGAGATAGGAAAGCTCGGTGCCGCTCTCGGTCATCACGGCGCGGGCGATCGTGTCGATCCGTTCCTTGACGTAGTCGAGTTCGGCACGCAGGCCGACGAGCGGCACCATGATTTCCGGGACGACGGGTGCGCCGGTTTCTTTCGCCGCGGCAACGGCGGCCTCGAAGATGGCACGCGCCTGCATCTCGACGATTTCCGGATGCGAGATCGCCAGCCGGCAGCCGCGATGGCCCAGCATCGGGTTGAACTCGTGCAGGGCGTCGATGCGCTCGCGCATGGTGATCGCGTCCATGCCCATGGCGGCGGCGACCTCGGCCACCTCCTCGTCGTTCTTCGGCAGGAACTCGTGCAGGGGCGGGTCAAGCAGGCGGATCGTCACCGGCATGCCGTGCATGATGGTGAAGAGCTCGGTGAAGTCCGAGCGCTGCATCGGCAGAAGCTTGTCGAGCGACGCCTGACGGCCCTCGACCGTCTCGGCAAGAATCATCTCGCGCATGGCGTGGATGCGGTCGCCTTCGAAGAACATGTGCTCGGTACGGCAAAGGCCGATGCCCTCGGCGCCGAAGGAGCGGGCCGAGTGGGCGTCGGTCGGGGTGTCGGCATTGGTCCGCACTGTCATGCGGCGCACGCTGTCGGCCCACCCCATGATGCGGCCGAAATCACCGGAAAGTTCCGGCTGCAGCGTCGGCACCGCGCCCTTCATGACGTGGCCGGACGAGCCGTCGATGGTGATGACATCGCCGCGCTTCAAGACGACGCCGAGCCCGAGCAGCACTTCGTTGCGCATATCGACGCGCATGGTGCCGGCGCCGGTGACGCAAGGGATGCCCATGCCGCGCGCGACAACCGCCGCGTGGCTGGTCATGCCGCCGCGCGTCGTCAGGATGCCTTCGGCGACATGCATGCCGTGAATGTCTTCCGGGCTGGTCTCGACGCGCACGAGGATGACCTTGCGGCCTTCGTTCTGGGCGGCGACGGCCTCTTCGGCGGAAAAGACGATCTCGCCGGTTGCAGCCCCCGGAGAAGCCGGCAGACCGGATCCGATCACCGGCGCGTTGGCGCGCGGATCGACGGTCGGGTGCAGCAACTGGTCGAGCGAGGACGGCTCGACGCGCATGATCGCCTCGTCGAGGTCGATAACGCCCTCATCGACCATGTCGACGGCGATCTTCATGCCTGCCTTGGCGGTGCGCTTGCCGGACCGCGTCTGCAGCATCCACAGCTTGCCGCGCTCGATGGTGAACTCCAGGTCCTGCATGTCGCAGTAGTGTTCCTCGAGCCGCGTGGCGATGGCGTTCAATTCCGCAAACGCCTCGGGCATCAGCTTTTCGAGCGACGGCTTGTCCATGCCGGAGGCGATGCGACCGGCCTCGGTGATGCTTTGCGGGGTGCGGATGCCGGCGACGACGTCTTCGCCTTGGGCGTTCACCAGGAACTCGCCGTAGAGCATCTTTTCGCCGGTCGACGGGTTGCGGGTAAACGCGACGCCGGTCGCCGAGGCATTGCCGAGATTGCCGAACACCATCGACTGGATGTTGACCGCCGTGCCCCAGGCTTCCGGAATGTCGTGCAGGTGACGATAGGTGACGGCACGCGGGTTCATCCAGCTTTTGAAGACGGCGGCGACCGCGCCCCAGAGCTGCTCCACCGGGTCTTGCGGAAAGGGTTCGCCGAGTTCATCCTCGATCAGCGTCTTGTAGCGCGTGACGATGGACTGCCATTCGACGGCGGTGATGTCGGTGTCGTGTTCGAGACCGAGGCGGCCCTTCTCCTCCTCGAGAATGTCCTCGAAGAATTCGTGATCGAGGCCCATCACCACGTCGGCATACATCTGGATGAAGCGGCGATAGCTGTCCCAAGCGAAGCGCGCATCGCCGGCGTCGTGGCCGAGCGCCTGCACGGTCTCGTCGTTGAGGCCGAGATTGAGGACGGTGTCCATCATGCCGGGCATGGAAACACGCGCGCCGGAGCGCACCGACAGGAGAAGCGGACGCTCGGAGCCGGCAAACTTGCGGCCGGTATCGGCCTCGATCGCGGCGAGCGCTTCGAGAACCTGGCCGGCGAGCGACTCCGGCAGAGTATGACCGTTTTGGTAAAACCAGGAACAGGCGTCGGCGACAATCGTCATGCCGGGCGGTACGGGCAATCCGAGGCTCGCCATCTCCGCCAGGTTCGCGCCCTTGCCTCCCAGCAGATCGCGATCAGACGCTCCCCCTTCGGCCTTTCCGTTCCCGAACGTGTAGACCCACTTCGTCATTCCCATTTGCCTTTTGTCATTTTAAGCCGGAGCCTAATGCATTCGACTGCAAATGAAAAATCAAAACTGTGGCAAAATGCTGCGTCGCACAAAATATTGTTTCAACCCTGCGACGAATGGGGCGCGCGACGGTCAGTCCTGCGGCTTGGTGGCGAGGATTGCGTAGCGGTGCTGGGTGCTGCGCTCCAGCCCCTTCAGGAAGGAGAAATTGGCGGCCTGGGCACGATGGATCGGGCGCATCGCATAATCGACCTTGACCGGCGAGAAGCCGGTTTCGGAAAGCAGCGAGGCGACGGCCTTGGCCCTGGCACCTTCAGAGAAATGGACGCGCGACAGGATGCTGCGATGGGTCTTCATCATCTCGGCGCTGCGCACCGCGCCGTGACCGTCCTGCGGGCCATTGAGCTTCGACGCCAGCCACGAGGCGAAGCGCGCCACCGGGCCCTTGTTGACGAAGTCGCCATCGATGACGAGCAGCTTGCCGCCGGGCTTCAAGACGCGGAACCATTCGCGGAAAGCCGCCTGCGGATCGACCAGCGTCCAGACGAGGTGGCGGTTGATGATGACGTCGTAGCTCGCGTCCGGCTCCATCGTGTTCTCGGCGTCGCCCATGACGAAACGAATGCCACGCTTGCGGTTCGCAGCCTTGGCGCGGGCCCTCTCCAGCATCGCGTCCGACCAGTCCATGCCGGTGACATGAAAGCCGAGATCGTCCATCAGGTGGGAGACGACGGCGGTGCCGCAGGCAAGGTCCAGCGCAGTCCGGCCACGCCCCTCGCCGACATGCTTGCGGATGAGGTTATGCCAGGCGGCGCGCTCAGCTTCCGAGAAAATCTCGTGGCCCGGCTGGTCATCGAAAGTTGCGGCCCGCTCGGACCAGTAAGCCTTTATTTCATCACGCAAATCGAAGTTGGCCAGTGCGTCCGTCATCGTCTCTTCCAGTGGGGGCAAGCGGCAGTTTAGAACCGCTCAAAAAGATATTTCTTGACCATTTTAGTCATCTTAAATATGGCGAAACTTGAGCCTGATTATCAGCATTGATTTTCGAGGTCCAGTGCAATTTCCGGAGAGGAAACGATGAAGTTTTTGAGCCGCGCGGCACTTGCCGCGACCGTCTACGCCACGCTTGCCGCGACCGCCGCATGGGCCGGCGACATGGTCACCGTCACCGACATTACCGGCCGCAAGGTCGAGGTTTCAGTGCCGGTTGAAAGGGTGATCCTCGGCGAGGGTCGGCAGATCTATTTCACCGCCGCGCTCGACACGGATGCCCCCTTCAAGCGCGTCGTCGGCTGGCGTGACGATTTCAAGAAGGCCGATCTCGACGGCTACAACGAATATCTCCGCAAGTTTCCCGAGATGGACAAGCTGCCGACTTTCGGCGGCATGAAGGACGGCACGTTCGACGTCGAACAGGCCGTGGCGCTGCATCCCGACGTCATCATCATGAACATCGACGCGAAGGCGGCGACCGAGGAAGCCGGCTACATCGACAAGCTCGCCAAGGTCGGCATTCCGCTCGTCTATGTCGACTTCCGTGAAAAGCCGATGGAAAACACCGAACCGAGCATGCGACTGATCGGCAAGCTCTACGGCAAGGAAGACCGCGCCGAGGACTTCATCAAGTTCCGCGAAGAAGAAATCGCCAAGGTGACAGACGTTCTCGCCGCCCATCCGGACGTCAAGAAGCCGGTGGTCTTCATGGAACGCGCCGGCGGCTATTCCGACGATTGCTGCATGTCCTTCGGCAACGAGAATTTCGGCAAGATGGTCGAGATTGCCGGCGGCATCAACATGGCGAAGGACATCATCCCCGGCACGTTCGGCACGGTCAATCCGGAGCAGATCATCGCCTCCGACCCCGACCAGGTGATCGTCACCGGCGCCAACTGGGAACTCTATGTTCCGGGCGACAACTGGGTCGGCCTCGGCGCCGGCGCGGACAAGAAGGAAGCGGCCCGCAAGCTTTCCGCCCTGATGGACCGCCCGGGCTTCACCGGCATCAAGGCGGTGAAGGACGGCAATGTCCACGCCATCTGGCACCAGTTCTACAACAACCCCTACCAGTTCGTGGCCATCCAGCAGATCGCCAAATGGCTGCATCCGGACCTTTTCAAGGACCTCGATCCGGAGGCGACCTTCTCCGAACTGCACAAGCGTTTCCTGCCCGTCCCGTATGAGAGCGGATATTTCGTGTCCGTGAACTACGGCGGCTGACACGACGACCACCCGGCGGGAACTCCATCCCGCCGGGTTCATTTTCTGGAGCATGACATGACATTAATCCGTATTCTGCCGGCTGCCGCTCTGGCGGCTTTTGCGTTTCTGGCGCCCCACTTCGCGTCGGCCAGGACCGTCACCATCGAGGATGCCGCCGGCCGCACCGTTGAAATCGACGCGCCGGCCAAGCGCGTGCTGCTTGGCGAGGCGCGGCAGGTGAGCGTGGTTGCGGCGATCAAGGGCGCGCAGACCTTCGACACGATCGTCGGCTGGCGCGACGACCTGATCAGCAAGGATCTCGACACCTACAACAGCTATCTCGAAAAGTTCCCGCAGATCGCCGATCTGCCGCGCTTCGGCTATGTCGGCGACGGGACCTTCAATCTGGAAGCGGCGATCGCGCTCAAACCCGACGTCATGACGCTCAATCTCGAATCCGAAAAGGCGGCGGAGGAAAGCGGGCTCGAGGAAAAACTGGCCGCTGCCGGCATCAAGCTCGTCTACATCGATTTCCGCGCCGATCCCGACGCCAATATGGAACGCTCGATCCGCGCGCTCGGCGACATCTTCGGAAACGAGGAACGGGCCGAGAAGCTCATCGACTTTCGCCGCGAACAGCTGGCCGTCGTCGCCGACCGGCTGAAGCAGCATCCCGACCTCAAGGAACCATCCGTCTATCTGGAACGCGCGCCCGGCATCTACGGCGCCTTTGGCTGCTGCCGCACCTTCGGTCCGCTGAACTTCGGCAAGATGATCGCGCTCGCCGGTGGACACAATGTCGGCTCCGACTATTTCAAGACTATTTTCGGTGACCTCAACCCCGAGCAGCTGATCGCCGCCAATCCCGACATCGTCATGGTCACCGGCGCCAACTGGACCGGTTCCTCCGACATCAACCGCTTCGTCAGCCTCGGACCGGGCGCCGATCTCGCCAAGGCGCGGGTGCGGCTTGAAGGCCTGATGGAAGACCAGCCCTTCGCCAGCCTCGATGCGGTGAAGAAGGGCCATGTCTACGCCATCTGGCACCAGTTCTACGGCACGCCCTACGATTTCGTCGCCGTCCAGCAGTTTGCCAAGTGGTTCCATCCGGACCTGTTCGCCGACATCGATCCGGACGCGACCTTCCGCAAACTGCACGAGACCTTCCTGCCGGTCGACTACAAGCCCGGCTATGCGGTTGCGCTCAATGAAGGAACGAACGGATGACCCTTGCCAACGCAGAGGCAGATACGGTGAGTGAAGGCCGCCTCCTCTATCGCGGCCTCGTCACGCGCCGGCTGCTGATCCTTGCCGGCCTGGCGATCGCCCTCATCCTCTCGGTCGCCACCGACATGGCGCTCGGGCCGGCGCGCTACACGCTGGCCCAGGTCTTCTCCGCCCTTCTCGATCCTTCCGGCTCCGACGTGCAGCTGCGCGTCGTCATCTGGGACATCCGCATGCCGGTGGCGCTGATGGCGATCACCGTCGGCGCGGCGCTGTCGGCATCGGGCGCGCAGATGCAGACGATCCTCGCCAATCCGCTAGCCAGCCCCTTCACGCTGGGCATTTCGGCAGCCGCCGGCTTCGGCGCCTCACTGGCGCTCGTCGCCGGCGTCGCCTTCGTGCCGGGTGCCGTCGAATACATGATCCCGATCAACGCCTTCCTGATGGCGATGGTGGCGGCACTGTTCATCCACTTCGCCTCGTCGATGCGCGGGGTCACCGTCGAGACCATGGTGCTGCTCGGCATCGCGCTCGTCTTCACCTTCAACGCTCTCCTGGCGCTGATGCAGTATCTCGCCTCCGAGCAGGCGCTTGCCGCCGTGGTCTTCTGGACCATGGGGTCGCTGACGAAGGCGACGTGGCCGAAGGTCTATATCACCGCCGCCGTGCTCGTCGTCACCATTCCGCTGTTCATCCGCAACTCGTGGGCGCTGACGGCGCTGCGTCTCGGTGACGACAAGGCGGCGAGCTTCGGCATCAATGTCCGCCGACTGCGGCTGCAGACCATGCTGACGGTCAGCCTACTTGCCGCCATACCGGTCGCCTTCGTCGGCACGATCGGCTTTGTCGGCCTCGTCGGCCCGCACATCGCCCGCATGATCGTCGGCGAGGACCAGCGCTTCTTCCTGCCCGCCTCGCTGCTCTCCGGCGCGCTGATGCTGTCGTTGACCTCGATCCTGTCGAAGATGCTGATCCCCGGCGCCGTCCTGCCGATCGGCGTCATCACCGCGCTTGTCGGAGTGCCCTTCTTCTTCTCGCTGATCTTCACCAACAGGAGACGCGCATGGTAACCCTTACTCTCTCCGACGTCGGCGCCCGCTACGGCCGGCGCGAGATCGTCTCCGGCGTGTCTGCCGACCTTTTGAAGGGCGGCGAACTGACGGCGGTCATCGGCCCCAACGCCGCCGGCAAGTCGACGCTCTTCAAGCGTATCGCCGGCCTGCTGCCCGGCGCCGGCACGGTGACCATCACCGGGGCTGCCGATCCCGGCGAAGCCGCCTGCTACATGCCGCAGGACACCAGTGCCAATGCCGTGCTGACAGTCTACGAATCCATCCTTCTCGCCGCCAAGCAGAAAACCGGCGGCTGGCGCGTGGCCGATGGCGAACTGAAGCTGATCGACATGATCCTGAAGGCGCTGCGCATCACCGACCTCGCCTTCCGCAATCTCGGCGAATTGTCGGGTGGCCAGCGGCAGCTTGCGGCCATCGCCCAGGCGTTGGTGCGCAAGCCGGAAATCCTGCTGATGGACGAGCCGACCTCGGCGCTCGACCTGTCACGGCAGATCGAGGTGCTGACCTTCATGCGCCGCCTGGCGGCAACGGAAGGCATGGCGGTGATGATTGCGCTGCACGACATCAATCACGCGCTGCGCTACTGTCACAACGCCATCGTGATCGCTAATGGCACCATGATCGTGTCCGGTCCGGTCGAGGACGTGATCACGGAAAAGCTCCTGCGTGACGTCTATCGCGTCGAGGCCCGCATCGAGCGCTGCTCGCAGAACCGGCCGGTGATCATCGTCGACGGTTCGCTCGCCGCCTGACGCTTTGCGGTTGCCTCCGCACCGCTCTTGCCTATGTTGATGGTCAACGACCAGTGCCGTTCCGAAGATCCCCGATCGACGGGCGGCGCGGCAACATCGCAAGGAGGAAACCACCGTGAGCCATCCCGCCATCGTCTCCGGCCAGACGGCCGTCATCACCGGCGCCGCATCCGGCATCGGTCTCGCCGCAGCAAAGGCGCTTGCCGCACAAGGCATGGCGATCGCCATGCTCGACCTGCCGGGCGAGACGCTGGAGAAATCCGCCGCCGCACTTTCCGCCGCCGGCGCGCGCGTTCTGGCACTGGGCGTCGACGTTTCCGACCGCAAGACGCTGGAACAGGCGGCCGAAAAGATCGCCGCAGACCTGCCGCCAATCTCCGTGCTGATGAACAATGCCGGTATCGGCCCGGCATCCGCCTGTCTTGGCGAGGCGGGACCGTTCGAAAGCATTCTCGGCGTCAATCTCTGGGGCGTGATCAACGGTACGCAGGTGTTCGGCCCGGCGATGAAGGCGCATGGCAAGCCCGCCGTCATCATCAACACCGGCTCCAAGCAGGGCATCACCACGCCGCCCGGCAACCCGGCCTACAACGTCTCGAAGGCCGGCGTGAAGGCGTTCACCGAGGCGCTCGCCCACGAGCTGCGCAACCTGCCGGGCAGCGCCATGGAAGCCCATCTGTTGATCCCCGGCTGGGTGCATACGGGGCTGACCGCCGCCAATGGCGGCCCGAAGCCCCACGGCGCCTGGACGGCCGAGCAGACGGTCGATTTCATGCTGGAAAGCCTGGAGCGCGGCGACTTCTACATTCTCTGCCCCGACAATGACACGCCGCGCGCGCTCGACGAAAAGCGCATGGGCTGGGCGATCGGCGACATCATCGAAAACCGCCCTGCCCTTTCTCGCTGGCACAAGGACTGGGCGGACAAGTTCAAGGCGTTTATCGGCGGGTGACCGGCAAGGCGCGTGCCGTCATTTTCAACCTGTGTGCATCAAACGTTTTTTTGATGCACACAGCGGATGCAGCGCAATAGCTTCATAAGGCGCCGCGCCTCCGTCGTCTGCTACAGCCCGTTCTTCTCCATCAGCACCTTCTTCTGGCCCTCGTCCGGGTCGCCAAGAAAGATGTCGGGCTTGCCCTTCTCAAAGAGCCGCATCCAGGCCTGCTTGCCGTCGGCGGAGAACAGGATGTGCATCTGCATGCCGGCGCAATTGCCGGGCTGGCAGGTGTGGAAGAGCTGGTATTTCGTGCCGCCGATCTCGACTTCTTCCGATGGCGTGGAGACATAGTCGTTGCGGCGGATGAAATAGCGCGCCCAGCTCGGCAGGCCGGGAATGCCGAAGCGCAGCTTCTCCACCACCTTGCGGCGGGCTTCTGACTTGTCCAGTACCTCTCCAAGGTTCTGGCCTGCGAGCGACTTTGCGTCGTCTGCGACCATGATGACGGTCGCACTCTCACCACTGTAAGCATCCCCTCGCCCCGCTTGCGGAGAGAGGGCCAGGGTGAGGGGCAAATGCCGGTTCGCCGGAGCAGCAAAACTCCCCCTCACCAAGCTTGCCGAGCCAATCGGCTTCGCCTCCTGGGGCAAGCTATCCTCTCCCCGCAAGCGGGGCGAGGAAAAGGCCGTGGCGGCAGACGCGACGAGAAGGCACGAGGCGGCAAACAGGGTCTTCTTCAAAGGCCTTCTCCCGAGGATCTTTGATGGGCGCCGATCAGGCCGGCTCGCGCAGGCGCTCGGCGGTCTGCAGGTCGACGGAGACGAGCTGGGACACGCCCTGCTCGGCCATGGTGACGCCGAACAGGCGGTTCATGCGGGCCATGGTGATCGGATTGTGGGTCACCACGATGAAACGGGTGTCGGTCGAGCGCGTCATCTCGTCCATCAGGTTGCAGTAGCGCTCGACATTGTGGTCGTCGAGCGGCGCATCCACTTCGTCGAGCACGCAGATCGGCGCCGGATTGGTGAGGAAGACGGCGAAGATCAGCGCCATCGCCGTCAGCGCCTGCTCGCCGCCCGACAGCAGCGTCATGGTCTGCGGCTTCTTGCCGGGCGGGCGGGCGAGGATTTCGAGGCCGGCTTCCAGCGGATCCTCGGATTCGATCAGCTGCAGCTCGGCCGTGCCGCCGCCAAATAGGTGGGTGAAGAGACGGCGGAACTGCTCGTTGACGACGTCGAAGGCGGCCAGCAGCCGTTCACGGCCCTCGCGGTTGAGGCTCTGGATCGCGCCGCGCAGCTTGCGGATCGCATCGATGATGTCGTCGCGCTCCTTGATCAGCGCCGCGAGCTTTTCGGAAAGTTCCTTCTGCTCTTCCTCGGCGCGCAGGTTGACCGCGCCGAGCCGCTCGCGCTCGATCTTCAGCCGCTCCAGTTCACGCTCCACCTCGCGCGAGTCGGGGATCTCGTCCATCGCCTTGAGGCCAGTCAGGCGGAAGGCCTCGTGCGGAGCGCATTGCAGGGCCTCGCGGATCAGGCTTTCGCTATCCTGCCGGCGCTCGCGGGCGGACACCAGCCGCTCCTCGGCACGGCCGCGCTTCTCACGGGCTTCGGCAAGTTCGGAAAGCGCGCGGGCGGCGGACTGATCGGCCTGGCGCTGCATGGCCTCGGCCTCGGCAAGGCGATCGGCAGCATCGCGGCGGTTTGCCTCCGCCTTCTGCAATTCCGTCATCAGCGCCCGGCGCTTCTCTTCCATCTCTTCCGGCGCGACATCGAGGTCGGCGGCCTCCTCGCGGGCCTCCTCCTCGCGGTCACGCAGTGTCTGGATATGCTCCTCGGCATTGGCCGCCCGCGCCTTCCAGGCGGCGCGCTCCTCGGCGATGGCGGATATACGCCGCTCGCGCGCCTCGTTTTCACGGTTCAGGCTCTCGTGCCGGGCGCGGGCCTCGGCGAGCACGCTGCGGCCATTGGCGACGTCGAGCTGCTGGGCGCGCAGGGCTTCATCAAGCTCGGTCAGGTCCGGGGCGTTCTCGATCTCGATGCGGGCGTCCTCCTCGCGGATGACAACCTCTTCCAGCTGCGCGCGGATCTGTCCCAGGGCCTCGTTCAACACGTCACGGCGGCGAATGAGATCGCCGGAGGCGCGTTCGGCAGCGGCGAGTGCCTCGCGGGCTTCGGCGACACGACGCGTTGCCAGCCGCACCGTATCGCGGGCGGCGTTGAGCTGGCCTTCTTCCGCTCGAATACGGTCGCCGGCCGCGCGAAGGGCGAACTCCGCGTCTTCGAGCACGATGCGGGCCTCATCGGTCTCGGCTTCCAGTTCGGCAAGCCGGTTTTTCTGGGAAAGACGGAGGGCCGCAGCGCTCGGCGCGTCGGCGCCGGTCACATGGCCGTCCCATCGCCAGACGGCGCCGGTCTTCGTCACCAGCTTCTGGCCGGGCTGCAGAAGGGCGGCAAGCCCTGGAGCATCGGCGTCGGCCACCAGACCGATCTGGCGCAGGCTGCGGGTCAGCGCCACCGGTCCCGCGACATGCGTCAGCAGCGGCTCCGCCCCCGCGGGCAATGCTGGATCGCCGGCGCCATCGCCGTTTTCGTACCAGTAGGAGGGAGCGGCCGGATCAAGCGCAGAATCAAGATCGTCGCCCAGCGCGGCACCGAGCGCCGTCTCGTAGCCCTTGGTCACTGTCAGCGCATCGGCGACTGGGGCGAACTCGCCCGCCGCCTCGCCAGCCGACAGCATGCGGGCGATGGTGCGGGCTTCGGTTTCCAGCGCATTGACGCGCGAACGCGCGGCTTCCACGGGCTGGCGGCTTTCGGCCTCGTGACGGCGGGCGTCCGTAACACGGCTTTCGGCGTCCTGCACGACAATGCCGGCATCTTCCAGGGCGATCTCGGCCGCTTCGACCAGTTCCTGCTTTTCGGCGGGATCGGGAAGCGCCGACATGCGCTCGGCGATCGCGGCGACTTCCGCGTTCGTTTCCTGCATCTGCCGGTCGAGCCTGAGCTTGCGATCGGCGAGATCGCGGATGGCACGCTCCAGCTGATGGCGCAGCGCCGCCGCCTCGGCGCGTTCGGCGGTCAGGGAGGCCAGCGTCTTTTCGGAAGCGGCGAGCGTATCGGAGGCGGCGACGAAGGCCTCCTTGACCTCCTGCGACATGCGGCCGGAATCGGCAAGCACCGCCTTCAGCTCGGCTTCCTCGGCATCGAGCCTTGCAAGAATGGCGGCATTGTCGGCCACGAGCCGGCTTTCGCGTTCGATGTCCTGGGCGAGCTGTGCCAGACGTCGGGTCAGTTCCTCGCGCCGGCGCAGGATGCGATTGGCGTCCTCTTCAAGCTGCGTGCGGGCGATCTGCAGGCGCTGCAGGGCGGCGGCCATTGCCGCCTCGTTCTCGCGTAGTTCAGGCAGTTTCAGGCTCGCCACGCCTTGCGACTTGGCGGCCTCCATCTGCGCCTGCGCGCGCTCGGCGACGACCGCCGTCGTCTGGTTGAGTTCGCTGGTCGCTTCCGCCTCGGCGTCCTTCGCCTGCACCCATCGTATATGCAGGAGCATGGCTTCGCGGGCGCGGATGTCGGCCGACAGCGACTTGAAGCGCGATGCCTGGCGGGCCTGACGCTTGAGGCTCTCGATCTGGCTTTCGAGCTGCGAGGTGACGTCGTCCAGACGCTCGAGATTGGATTCGGCGGCGCGCAGACGCAGCTCCGCCTCATGGCGGCGCGAATGCAGACCGGAAATGCCGGCCGCTTCTTCGAGCAACTGACGGCGGGCCTGGGGCTTTGCCTGGATCAGCTCGCCGATGCGGCCCTGCCCGACCATGGAGGGCGAGCGCGCGCCGGTGGAGGCATCGGCGAAGAGCAGCTGCACATCCTTGGCGCGCGCCTCCTTGCCGTTGATGCGGTAGACGGAACCCTGCTCGCGCTCGATGCGGCGGGTGACCTGGATCTCGTCGGCATCGTTGAAGGCGGCAGGCGCGGTGCGGTCCGAGTTGTCGAGATAGAGGCCGACTTCCGCCGTGTTGCGGGCCGGACGATTGCCGGAACCGGAGAAGATGACGTCGTCCATGCCGGAGGCGCGCATGTTCTTGTAGGAGTTTTCCCCCATCACCCAGCGCAGCGCTTCGACCAGATTGGACTTGCCGCAGCCATTCGGCCCGACGACGCCGGTCAGCCCCTCCTCAATGAAGAATTCGGAGGGTTCGACGAAGGACTTGAAGCCCACCAGGCGCAGCTTGTTGAACTTCATGGGGCCGGAGCTCCATGGATCAATCGTGCATGCTTCGAATAAAGTCCCTCTCTGCCCTGCCGGGCATCTCCCCCACGAGGGGGGAGAAGGCTCGTGGCCATGTCGCGGCCCAATTCCAGGTGAAGCGATAGCGTCCGCCTAAGCCCCTCCCCCTTGTGGGGAGGGGTTGGGGAGGGGTATGCCCCACGCGCATCACTGATAGCGCCAAGACGCAAAAAAACGGGCGCACGGAGGTGGCCGTGGCCCGTCTTTGTCAAGACATCGGACGGATCAAAGCAGCGGGTCGATGAGCGCTGACATTTGTTCAACCGACATTTCTCCAGAATAGCGCTTCCCGTCGATGAAGAAGGTCGGGGTGCCGTTGACGCCAAACTCCGTGACAGCCCGGTTTTTCACTGCGGTCACATCATCGAGAAGTTTCTGGTTCGTCAAGCAGGCCTGGAAGCTCTCCTGTGTAAAACCGGCGAGTTTCGACATCTGGAGCAGTGCCGCACTCTTGTCGTCGGCCGTCGCCCAGGTGATCTGCTGCTTGAACAGCATTTCGACGAAGGGGAAGTACTGTTCCTGCGGGGCGCAGCGCGCCAGCATGATGGCGGCGGCGGCGAGGTTGTCGAGCGGGAATTCGCGCAGGATGAAGCGCACCTTGCCGGTGTCGATATACTTCTTCTTGATGTCTTCGAAGACATTGTTGGAGAAGCGCGCGCAATGCGGGCAGGTCATCGACATGTATTCGACGATGGTGACCGGGGCATCGGCCTTGCCGATGGACTCTTCCGGCAGCGGGCCGGGTTCCATCAGCTTGGCGATATCGACGGAGCCTTCGGCTTCCGGCACGTCCACCTTCTTGTCGGCGGCCGCGTTGTCGGTGGATGCCGTTTCAGTCGGATCGGTCTTGGCGGCAGCCGGATCGCTGGATTTCTGCGCGCTTTCGTCCTTGCTGTCGGAGCAGGCGGCGAGCGCCAGTGCAACCGCACCGACGGCGATGCCCCCGAGCAGGCGGCGCTTGGAAATTTCAAGTTCGGCTTTCGGCATATATTCACCCATCGTGTAATCGAATTCGCGAAAAAACTGTCGGCATCCGGATATCGCGGCGACCGGCAGCTTACAAGGATTGTTTGAGCGGACTATCTTCAAACAATTGTGACCGCAACACGGCCATCAACCTATCGCCTGCCGCAACGCGGATCAACGCCGGCGTTTTGCCAGAACGCCGCGGCCGAGCCGTTCGATCGCCTGGCGCAGCTTGTCGTCCTCGATGCCTTCCATCATATCGCCGAGCTTGCGGGCGGCCTCGCCACGCAGGGCCGGCAACGGACGCCTGACCGGTGCAGCCGAGACCGGCTTCTGGACGATGCGGATCTGGCGGATCGCCGGGAAACCGAAGAAGCTGTTGATCCGGCCGATCAGTTCGCCCTGCGCATGGGTGAGGAACAGCGCGCGGGCGCCTTCGCAGGCGATGATCAGCGTTCCCGGCTGATAGCCGCCGCCATTGCCGGTTTCAGAGACGCGGCGGTCCCAGGCGATCTTCTCGGGCCGGGTGCAATCGGCAAACTCCTCGCCGACGATGCCGTCCCAGCCGGCCAGAAGCGCGGACGAAATGCCGGCGCGCTTGGCCAGCAACGGATCGATGATGCCGTTGGCGGCCTCGGCGATCTGTCTGGCTCCGTATTTGCCACTTTGTTTCGGCGGTCGCATGTTATCCCGTTCGACGTCTTTGCCTTGATCGGCGACGCACGTTCGGCCACAACTATCGCACTTTCGCGAATCCGCCGCAAACAATGACGCCCAGGAAAACAGAAATCCCCAGTTCCCCGAAGTCTTCCGACCTTCTCGCCTGGTACGACCGGCACCACCGCGACCTGCCGTGGCGGGTCTCGCCGCCGATGGCGGCGCGCGGCATCAAGCCGGATCCGTACCGCGTCTGGCTGTCGGAGGTCATGCTGCAGCAGACGACGGTGCAGGCGGTCAAAGCCTATTTCGAGGTCTTTACCTCGCGCTGGCCGACCGTCACCGACCTTGCCGATGCGGAGACCGCCGACGTGATGGCGGCTTGGGCCGGGCTCGGCTACTACGCCCGGGCCCGCAACCTGAAGAAATGCGCCGAAGCCGTCGCCTACGAGCATGGCGGACGCTTTCCCGATACGGAGGACGGGCTGAAGGCACTGCCCGGCATCGGCGACTACACGTCGGCGGCCGTCGCGGCGATCGCGTTCGACCGGCCGGCAGCGGTGATGGACGGCAATGTCGAGCGGGTGATTTCGAGGCTCTACGCGATTTCCGATCCTCTGCCCGGCGCCAAGCCGCAGATGAAGGCGAAGGTGGCGGCGCTGACGCCTTCAAACCGGCCCGGCGACTTTGCCCAGGCAATGATGGATCTCGGCGCCACCACCTGCACGCCGAAGCGGCCGAGCTGCATCCTCTGTCCGTTCAAGGAGAGCTGCCTTGCGCTCGCCGACGGCGATCCCGAGCGCTATCCGGTCAAGGCGGCGAAGAAGGCGAAACCGCTGCGGCGCGGCGCGGCCTTTGTCGCCGTGGCCGGCGACGGCACCGTCTTTCTCAAACGCCGCGAAGACCGCGGCCTGCTCGGCGGCATGACGGAAGTGCCGACGACCGAGTGGACATCGAGGCGGGACGGCGAAACCGGCACGGATGCCGCCCCCTTTGTCGCCGACTGGCGGGCGGCCGGCGAAATCACCCATGTCTTCACCCATTTCGAGCTCAGGCTTTCCGTCTTCCGGGCCGATGTCACGCGCGTGGAGCGAAATGACGGATGGTGGGCGCCGGTTACAAATCTTGATGCCGAGGCCCTGCCGACGGTCATGAAAAAAGCAGTCAGCGCCGCTATACCGGACGCCTTCAAGACCAAAGGGTAGGACAAACGCATGACCGCAGACATTCGCCACATCGTCTTCGACATCGGCCGCGTGCTCATACACTATGACGCCGAAATCCCCTTCTCACGCATCATTCCCGATCCGCAGGAGCGCGACTGGTTCTTCGCCAATGTCTGCACGCATGACTGGAACGTCGAACAGGACCGCGGGCGCACCTGGGAAGAGGCGGAGGACGTCCTGATCGCGGTCTATCCGGACCATGAAGACAGTATCCGCGCGTTCCGCAAGCATTGGCACGAGATGGTGCCGCATGCCTATGACGGCAGCGTTGCGATCATGAAAGGCTTTATCGACGAGGGCCGCGACGTCACCATGCTGACGAACTTCGCCTCCGACACGTTCCGACTGGCGCAGGAGATCTTCCCCTTTCTGACATTGCCGCGCGGCGTGACCGTCTCCGGCGATATCGGGCTGATCAAGCCCGACGTGGCGATCTACGACCGGCACACGAAGGACTTCGGCCTGGCGCCGTCGGCGACGCTCTTCATCGACGATTCCGCCGCCAACATCGCGGCCGCGAGAGCTTACGGCTGGAACGCCATCCACTTCACCGGCGCTGACACTCTCAAGGAAGAATTGGGCAAATACGGCCTTCTGGCCTGACCATTCGGGATGGTTTGTGACGGAGGAAGGGAAGGCGGTTCCCTTCCTCCGTCATGCCGACCAATTGCGAGGTGGCCGGTATTCTTGTCGACGGAAATGCAAGTATTCCCGATAACTTGCCTCAAGCTGACGCTACGTCAGTCATGGCGCCCATAAGGCAATTTTCGAAGTCACGTGTAAAGGAAATCGTGTCGAAAAGCGGGGCAGACTTGCGGCAATTCACAAGATGTTTTTTGAGCTCGCTCCGGCGCGTCTCGTTTTCTGCCAGTTCGACTGCGGTTTGCACGAATGTGTCCAGATCCGGGGCAACAAGCTCGCGCAAGCCGACGGCGGCGAGCAGGCTTTCCGTCACCCGGCCGGCGAAGTTGCTGCCCTTCCAGCCGAGCACGGGCACGCCGGCCCACAACGCGTCCGACGTGGTGGTGTGACCGTTATAGGGGCCGGTATCGAGTGCGATGTCCGCCATGGCGATGCGCTGCAGGTGATCGGCCATCGAAATCTTAGGCGCAAAGATGATGCGCGAACGGTCGATCCCTTGCGCCTCCGCAGCCCGGCACAGGAATTCCTCCGCCACTGGCGTCTGCGCCGCCAGCCAGAGAACAGAGCCCTCGACCTGCTGCAGTATCCGCATCCACCCACGGAAGACCGAGCCGCGGATTTTCTGTGACTGGTTGAACGAGCAGAAGACAATCTCGTGCTCCGGAAGGCCGTGATCGGCGCGCGCGCCCTTTCGGACAATCTGTGGCCGGGTCGCATCGTTTGCCTGGTAGCTTCCCGGCATGCGCAGGAGCCTTTCCTGATAGAAGGCCGCGCTCAAGTCCGGCGTCACGATCCGGTCGGTGATGGCGTAATCGATGCCGGCGCCGGCAACGCTGCCGGGAAAGCCGAGATAGGTGACCTGCACCGGCGCCGGACGACGACAGAAGATGGCGATCCGGCTTCCCTGCGTATAGCCCTTGAGGTCGACGAGGATATCCAGCTCGCAATCGCGGATGGCGGCTGCCGCCGCGTCGTCGTCCATGTCGAGAATATCGATGTAGTAGTCGACGCTGTCGAGAAAGCGCAGGTGCATCTTCTCGTGCCGGCGGCTGCGGGCGGTGTGGCAGATGCCGTAGACCTCGAAACGCTCGCGGTCATGGTGATCGAGGACTCCGGCAAACAGCGCCATGGTCGCGTGATCGTGAAAGTCGCAGGAGAGATAGCCGATCCGAACCGGCTCGTCCGCTGTGCGCTCACGCGTCGATTTCCATTTCGGCGCAACGGGCGGCAGAAGCACCTCCGCCATGCGGCGGCTGGTGCGGGCATTGATCTCTTCATCGCTGCACCAGGCCAGATTGCGGAAGGCGTTTTCACGGATGTCGGCGACGGCCCCTTCGGCGGCATAGGCAGCTTCCAGTTCCGCCTGCAGCCGGTCGGCCATGTCGAAATCGCAGAGGCAGCTCGCGCACCAGAAGGCCTCGCTCAGCGCCAGCCGTTCCGAGGGATTGGCGCCGTAGGCCTTCAGCAACAGCGGATAGGCCTGGTCGTAGCGCCCGAGGCCGGAGAGGACGATGCCGGCATTCAGCCAGCCGTTGAAGTCCATGGCGCGCGGCGCGACAAACTCGGCATAGGGCAGCGCCTCGTCATAGCGCCCGGCCTCGCGCAAGAGAGCGCACAGCGTGTAGGCGACATCATAGTCTTCCGGCTTTCTGTCGCCGGCGGACTTCAGCAGCGAGACGGCCTCGTTCTGTCTTGAAGCGGAGAGCAGGTTTTCCACGGCCTTGAAGATCAGCGACTTGTAGCGGCCGGCATCGAGATCGGCGGCGCGAACGAAGTGGCGCGCGGCGGCTTCGCCATGCCCACGCTTCTCCTCGATGAGCCCCGTCAGGATCAGCGCCTGCGCATTGTCCTCTTCGCTTGCCAGCACAGCTTTCAGGGTCTGAAACGCGGAATTGTGGTCGCCACTTTCATATTCCCGCCGCGCTTTGGCCAGAAGCATCGTCATACTGGTCATCCCATTCCAAGATCGGCCCGGCATAGATCACCGGTCTTGCCCGAGCCTGTTTGCAAACGGGAACAAAATGGCGCCGCTTGCGGTTGCCGATAAGAGCGCCCGACCAACTTTCGGGCGAACCGGCCAGCCACACGGCCGGCGCAAGGACCAATCAAACGCGGAAAGAGCCATGAAATACAATCCAGCGCTGGACGGACTGCGTGCCATTTCGGTGCTTCTCGTCGTCGCCTTCCACAGCAACCTGCCGCTTGTTCCGGGCGGCATGATCGGCGTCGACATTTTCTTCGTCCTCAGCGGCTTCCTGATCACCGCCATTCTCCGGCAGGAAATCGAACGGAAGGACACGCTCTCCCTGACCACTTTCTATGGCCGACGCCTCATGCGGCTCTGGCCGCCGCTCATCGCCTTCCTCGTGGCCTTCTATCTTGCGGCGCCATTCCTCTTTCCCAAGGACGACGCCAATCTCGAGGTGCTGCTGGCCGGCCTGTACCTGTCGGACTATTCCCACATCCTGTTCGGCATGCCTTCAGCGGTGTCGCACACATGGTCGCTGGCGGTCGAGCAACAGTTCTACCTGCTCTGGCCCCTCGCCCTGCTTGCCTTGCGGAAGGTCTCGGTCGGCACCGCAATCGCCCTGCTGGCGGCGAGCTTTCTCTTTGCCACCTGCTGGCGCATGGCCGACCGGCTGATCTGGGACGACTGGTACCGGACCTATTTCCGCTTCGACACGCGGCTGAGCGGCCTGATCCTCGGCAGCCTCATGGCCTTCGTCGACTGGAAACCGCGAGCGCCGCTTGCCGGCGCCATCGGCGCCCTGTCGATCTGCGTGCTGGTCGCGCTCAGCGTGTCGCTGCAATTCGGCACGGCGGGCTCGATGACATGGGGCAGCCTGACGGCCGATTTCGCCGCAGCCGGCCTCATCCTGTCGCTGACCGCCACGCAGCAGACGCGCCATTACCGCATGCTGTCGCATCCGGCGCTCGTCTATATCGGGGTTATCTCCTACTCGATCTATCTCTGGCACTATCCGGTCGCAAAGGCGCTGAGAGCGGAGACCTCTCCGCTGGTGACATTCGTCATCACCTCGGCCTTTGCGATCCTCGCCGCGATGCTCTCCTACCGGCTGATCGAACGGCCGGTCCTGGCGCTGAGACAGCGCCATGCGGTCGCGAGCCCAAGGTGAGTTCCCGCGCGGTGCATCGGCATTCGAGGCACCGCAAAAGAATGATGCCCGGGGCCTTCTCCTTCCCCGGGCATCATCAGCAAGCTCTTTCCGTAACTGGAGGTACAAAAACCGGAAAGAGCCTATATCGCAATCTCTTGTCAGCCGGCGGCGGCAAGCTCCCGCCTGACAATTGCGCGCAACTCGTCGATCGGCTTCAGTTCGCCGCCGTCCTCATAGTGCCAGAACGTCCAGCCGTTGCAGGCGTCGAAGCCCTGCACCTTCGCGCCAAGCCGATGGATGGAGCCGGCCTCGCCGCCGGCAGCCAGAGTGCCGTCGGCGCGCACGATCGCCGAATGGCGGCGGCGGGCGTCGGTCAGAACCTGGCCAGGCTTGATCAGTCCGCTTTCGATCAGCACGTTGAACGCGACGCGGACTTCGGCCTTCTTGCCGGTCATGACCGTCAGTTCCGCCTTGCCGAGCGGCTCGACCGAGGCAATACGGGCCGATGCGGCGTCGATATAGTCCTGCTCGCGCTCGATGCCGACGAAGTTGCGGCCGAGACGCTTGGCGACGGCGCCGGTGGTGCCGGTGCCGAAGAACGGATCGAGGATGACGTCGCCGGGCTTGGTCGACGACATGATGACGCGGGCGAGCAGCGATTCCGGCTTCTGGGTCGGATGCACCTTCTTGCCGTCACCGTCCTTCAGGCGCTCGCCGCCATTGCAGATCGGGAACAGCCAGTCGGAGCGCATCTGGACGTCGTCATTGGCGGCCTTCATCGCATCGTAATTGAAGGTGTAACCCTTGCCGTTCTGGTCGCGCGAGGCCCAGATCATCGTCTCGTGGGCGTTCTGGAAGCGACGGCCCTTGAAGTTCGGCATCGGGTTGGTCTTGCGCCAGACGATGTCGTTCAGGATCCAGAAATTGAGGTCCTGCATCATCGCGCCGACGCGGAAGATGTTGTGGTAGGAGCCGATGACCCAGATCGTGCCGGACGGCTTGAGGACGCGGCGGCAGGCGAGCAGCCAGGCGCGGGTGAAGGCGTCATAGGCCTGGAAGGAAGCAAACTGGTCCCAGTGATCGTCGCAGGCGTCGACCGCCGACTGATCGGGACGGGTCAGCGCACCGCCAAGCTGGAGATTGTAGGGCGGATCGGCGAAAATGACGTCGACCGAATGATCGGGAAGTGCCTCGAGCGCTGCCACGCAGTCGCCTTTGATGATGGTGTTGATCCAGGCCTTCGTGCCTTCGGCACGCTTCAGCTCGGCAAGCGGAAATACTGATGCCATCTGATACTCACTGATACGCTTACTCGGTACGGACAGCCAAGCACACCGAAAGGAGACACGCTTAACTGAGCATTAGGGTTACTGATCTTGGTTACCAAATGCTGAAAGGGGCGAGCGAAATCGCAAAATAATGAAGGCCTGCCCCGAAACGTTGAAATACACGGCAGCGCCATTGATTGCGTTTAGGGCCGCGATCATATAGGGACTGCCCCTTCCCAAGACGTTCGAAAGACCCCTATCCATGAACGGATTCGATCTCATCATTTTCGATTGCGACGGCGTGCTCGTCGATTCCGAAATCATCGCGGCCCAGGTGGAGTCGAAGCTCCTGACGGAAGCCGGCTACCCGATCAGCGTCGAGGAGATGGGCGAGCGCTTTTCCGGCATGACCTGGAAGAACATTCTTCTGGCCATCGAAAGCGAAGCCAGCATCCCCCTCTCCGCCTCGCTGCTCGACAAGTCCGAGAAGCTCCTGGACGACCGGCTGGCCCGTGACGTGCGCGCCATCGAAGGCGTCGGCCAGGCGATCATGCGGCTCAGCGGTCCGCGCTGCATCTGCTCGAATTCCAGCAGCCATCGCCTGGACATGATGCTGACGAAGACCGGCCTGAAGCCGTTGTTTGCCCCGCACATCTTCTCCGCCAAGGATCTCGGCGCCGACCGCGTCAAGCCGAAGCCGGACATCTTCCTGCACGGCGCCTCGCAGTTCAACTCCAAGCCGGAAAACACGCTGGTCATTGAGGATTCGGTACACGGCATTCATGGCGCCCGTGCCGCCGGCATGCGCGTCATCGGCTTTACCGGCGGTTCGCACACCTATCCGTCGCATGCCGACCGGCTGATGGATGCCGGCGCCGAAACGGTGATCTCGCGAATGAGCGACCTGCCGGGCGTCGCCGAAGCACTGGTCGGCTGGGCCGGGCTCGTCTGACCGTCAGACCTTGAGGCTCAACGCCCCCGGCAGCATCTCGAATTCGACGGGCATGAAGCCGGTCTCCTCGCCGTCGGCCTCGGCGGGAATGCCGGCCGTCGGACCGGCTGCCGGTTCGACACGCACCCTTGCGGCACGCACGATCCGGACGGACGGATCGTTCAGGTGCCGGCCAGCACGGATCTGACCGAGCAGCGACACCAGCTTCATCCGGCTTCCCGCCGTCAGGATCACCACGTCGAACAGGCCGTCGAAAAGCTCCGCTCCGGGCGCGACATGCATGCCGCCGCCGAAATAGGCGCCATTGCAGACCGCCACCAGATCGGCCGTCATGCGCTCTGGAGCCCCGTCATCGAGAGACACCAGCAGGTTCTTCGAGCGCCAGGCGAGAATGTTGGTGACGGAATGCAAGGTGAAGAGATGCCGTCCCGGAAGGATGCCGCGCAGCGGACTGGCATTGACCGACCGAACGACCTCGCCAGAGATGCCGGCGGTCGCCTCGTTGACGAAATGGACGGTCGAGAGCGCGCCGTCGCGGCCGATCGAGGTGATCCTGCCGACATCTAAGCGTCGTATCGGGGCATCGAGAATGTGAGCGGCCAGCCTGTCGGGCGCCGTCGGCATGGCGAACTGCCGGGCGAAATCGCATCCGGTGCCGGCGGCAGCCAGTGACAAGGCAGCGTCGGGATTTCGGGAGGTCATCAGTCCGTCGACCACGCCGCCGACAGTCCCGTCCCCGCCAACGGCCACAATCAGCTCGAAACCGTCATCGGCAAATGCGCGGGCGAGACGGGCGGCATCGCCGTTGCCGCGTGTCTCGCGATGGTCAACGGCAATTGCGCGGCCTCGAAAGGACGCCTCCAGCGCCTCGGCAAGCGGACGCGCCGCGCCCCTGCCCGCCTTCGGATTGACGACTATGCCGATGCGCTGCAACGCACGCTTCCGCCGGTGCTACTTCGTCTTGTACGGGCCTTCGTCGAAGCCGACATAGATCTTGGCCAGATTGCCGGCGCCGCCCGGGATCGTCACATCGGCCTTGGTAAAGATGAACTGCGTGGTCATGGTCGCGGGAAGCTCGACCTCGAAGTTCGTCAGTTCGGAGTAGAGCGTCGTCTCACCGTCGGTTGCGGCAACGCGGATCGGAAGCACGATCTTGCCCGGCTTGCCGAGCGGTCCGCCGACGAGACGTCCCTGGGCGACGACGGTCACCGTCATGCTGTTCTGGCCAAGCGTGCACTGGCGCGTGGTCGCGGCGATCGAGGCCTGGTAGACGATCTTCGAGGGATCGCCCTTGCCGCCATTGGCGTATTTGTCGAGCGATGCGGTTCCGTCGCGCAGGTAGACCTGGGGGCAAGCCCCCTGGATGACGGCCGGCTGTGCCGTCTGCGCCTGGTCGCCGGTGGGCTTCAGACCGTTGACATCCGTGGAATTGCACCCTGCAATCGCTGCAAAGGCCACAACCGAGAACAATCCGCGCGAAATACCTTTGAACACGGAACTTCCCTCCCCTTCATCTTCTCGCCTTGCGCGTGACGCCTCGAAAGGCTCAAAACGCAGCTTCAAACTGTCATTTGGGCCTTTTCATGCCCATGCCGGCTGGTCTATATCAGCCGCGCAAGAAAAAATCGATCAGCTATCTAACGTTACGTCAGATTTTTCTCCGGAAAACTGAGGATTGATAGGGCCGTCGGCGCGCTTCGGACGGAAGCGGCAGCGCAAAAGCAAAGACCACGGGGCGAGCCCCGCCGGTCAAAGTCAGGATTGGTGACACGTGAAGTACATTTCGACCCGGGGCGAAGCCCCTTCGCTCGGTTTCTGCGATGCCCTGATGGCCGGCCTGGCCAGCGACGGCGGCCTTTATGTACCGGAAAGCTGGCCGACATTCACCAAGAAGGACATCAAGGCGTTGCGCGGCAAGACCTATCAGGAGATCGCCTTTGCGGTGACCTCCCGTTTCGTCGACGGAGAGATCCCGGACGCCGACCTGAAGGCGATGATCGACGAGGCCTATGCGACCTTCCGCCATCCTGCCGTGACCCCGATCGTGCAGACCGGTTCGAACGCCTTCATCCTCGAGCTTTTCCATGGCACGACGCTCGCCTTCAAGGACGTGGCAATGCAGCTGCTCGCCCGGCTGATGGACCATGTGATGGACCTTCGCGGCGAGCGGGCGACCATCGTCGGCGCCACCTCGGGCGACACCGGCGGCGCTGCCATCGACGCCTTTGCCGGGCGCGACCGCACCGACATCTTCATCCTGTTTCCGCATGGCAAAGTCTCGCCGGTGCAGCAGCGCCAGATGACGACGTCGACCGCCTCCAACGTCCACGCGATCGCCATCGAAGGCAATTTCGACGACTGCCAGAACCTCGTCAAAGCGCTGTTCAACGATGCGAAGTTCCGGACCTCGGTGAAGCTTTCCGGCGTCAACTCGATCAACTGGGGCCGGATCATGGCGCAGGTGGTCTACTACTTCACCACCGCGATTTCGCTCGGCGGTCCCGATCGCAAGATCTCGTTCACCGTACCGACCGGCAATTTCGGCGACATCTTCGCCGGCTACGTCGCCAAGCGCATGGGCCTGCCGATCGACAAGCTGGTGGTCGCGACCAACGAGAACGACATCCTGGCGCGGACGCTGAAGACCGGCCGCTACGAAATGCGGACGGTTTCGGCGACGACCTCGCCGTCGATGGACATCCAGATTTCCTCGAACTTCGAACGCCTGCTGTTCGAAGCTTACGACCGCAACGCGGCCGACGTGCGCTCGGCAATGAACGGGCTGAAGCAGTCCGGCGCCTTCGAGATCGCACCTGGCGCGCTGAAGGCGATCCGCAAGGAATTCCGCGCCGGCAAGGCGACGAAATCGCAGGTCGCCAAGACCATTCGCGACACGCTGTCGGAGACCGGCTATCTCGCAGATCCGCACACCGCCGTCGGCATGCATGTTGCAAAAAAGCATGAAAAGTCCAATAGTCCCATGGTCACGCTGTCCACGGCGCACCCCGCGAAATTCCCCGCGGCCGTTAAATCCGCCTGCGGGCTTGACCCGGCGCTACCGGCGTGGCTTGCTGATCTGATGGACAGGGAGGAGCGCTTCGAAATTCTTGCCGCCGACCTTAAAGGCCTCCAGACCTTTATCGAGAAACGGGCCAGGGCAAAGGACTGAGGCGCAGAAAGAGCGAAGTATGAAAGTTGAGTGCACCCGCCTTCCGTCGGGTCTTACCGTCGTCACCGAGAAAATGCCGCATCTTGAAAGCGTCGCACTCGGTGTGTGGATCAAGTCGGGTTCCCGCAATGAACTGGAACACGAGCACGGCATAGCCCACCTACTCGAGCATATGGCGTTCAAGGGCACCCGCAGCCGCACCGCGCGCCAGATCGCCGAGCAGATCGAGGATGTCGGCGGCGAAGTCAACGCCGCCACCTCGACCGAAACGACATCCTATTACGCCCGTGTCCTGAAAGATCATGTGCCGCTGGCGGTCGACATTCTCGCCGACATCCTGACCGATTCCGTCTTCGACGAGGAGGAACTGGCCCGCGAGAAGAACGTCATCCTCCAGGAGCTCGGCGCGGCCGACGACATGCCGGACGATGTCGTGTTCGACAAGTTTTCCGCCGCCGCCTATCGCGACCAGACGATCGGCCGTTCGATCCTCGGCACGGCTGAAACGGTGATGTCCTTCACGCCGGCCGACATTCGCGAATACCTTTCGCGCAACTACACGACGGACCGCATGTTCGTGGTTGCCGCCGGCGCCGTCGACCATGATGCGTTCGTCCGCCAGGTCGAGGAACGCTTTGCCGGCCTGCCGCAGAAGCCCTCCTCCACGCCGCAGATGGCCAAGGCCATCTACAGCGGCGGCGAAGTGCGCGAGACGCGCAAGCTGATGGATTCGCAGGTCCTGCTCGGCTTCGAGGGCCGCGCCTACCATGTGCGCGACTTCTACTGCTCACAGATTCTGGCCAATGTGCTCGGCGGCGGCATGTCGTCGCGACTGTTCCAGGAAGTGCGCGAGCATCACGGCCTCTGCTACTCGATCTACTCGTTCCACTGGGGCTTCTCCGATACCGGCATCTTCGGCATCCATGCCGCGACCGGCGACGAGCAGCTGCCGCAGCTGGTGCCACTGATCCTGCAGGAACTGCGGCGCGTCGCGGAATCGGTCGACCAGAAGGAAATCGAGCGCGCCCGGGCTCAGATCCGCGCACAGCTTCTGATGGGACAGGAAAGCCCTGCCGCCCGCGCCGGCCAGATGGCCCGGCAGATGATGCTCTACGGCCACCTGATCACCAATCAGGAACTGATGGACCGGCTGTCGAACATCACCACAGACCGGCTGACCGACCTCGCCGGGCGGCTGTTTTTCGATACGGTTCCGACGCTCTCGGCAGTCGGGGCACTGACCAGCCTCGCATCGCTCGACGAGATCGCGGCATCCCTTTCCACGAAGGCTCCGGTCTCAGCCGGGGCGGTCGGCTAGGCCGCCTACGCCGGTGGGTACGCCGGGAACCACCAAAGTTTCGGCATTCGTCCGATCGATCCTGCGACCGGAGCGGCGGGCGCTGGTCGAGAACGATACCTATCTGCTGCGGCTTCCGGAGCGGAAGGATTTCGGGCAATGGGCGGCGCTCAGGACCATCAGCCGCAGCTTTCTGGAGCCTTGGGAACCGGCCTGGAACAACAGCGACTTCACGGAGCGTTCCTTCCATTCGCGGGTCGACCGCAACATGGCCGAGTTTACCAATGGACAAGCTATCGCTTTATTCATCTTCCGGAAAAGTGATATGGCATTGCTCGGCGGCATCACCATCGGCCTGATCCGCCGCGGTGTCGCACAAAACTGCATGATCGGATACTGGATGGGCGAGAAGCATGCGGGGCAAGGCCATATGTTCGCCGCACTTGGTATGGTTATTGAATATATCTTTTCCGAGCTGCGGTTGCACCGAATTGAGGCGGCATGTATTCCGGAAAATCATCGCAGCATCCGGTTGCTTGAAAAGTCCGGTTTCAAACGGGAAGGCCTCTTGCGCGCTTATCTGAAAATCAATGGCCGGTGGCAGGACCACGTGATGTTCTCGCTGCTGGAAAGCGACCGGCGCACCGCAGGGGCGACGCCGACATCATGATGCGCGCACTCAAAGCATCAATGCACCGGGGTTTGCGCCCGGCCGCCCTGATTGCCGCACTGATGGCGATCATCGTCACGGCCGTGAGCCTTCCGGCGCTCGCCGCGGAACCGGTCAAGATTTCGCGCGACGATACGGCGCTCGACCTGACGGCGACGACCGAGATCTATTCCGACCAGGGCGAAGCCTTTCAGGTGTCGACCGCAGCCGGTGCCGACGGCATCCGCCGGCGCATCGAGGTGCGCTCCTCGTCACCCGACCATCACGGCGACTGGGCGGTCTTTGCGCTCGCCAACGTCTCGGACGAACAGCTCGACCGGCTGATCGTCGCGCCGCATTTCCGGCTGGTCAATTCGGGCCTGTTCTGGCCGGACCTCGGCTCGCAGCGAATCATCTCGATCACGCCGAGCGAAGGCTTTGCGCTCGACCGCCAGCAGAGCACCGAGGCCGACGTCTTCCGCATCACGCTCGATCCGGGCGCCGTCATCACCTTCGTCGCCGAGCTCACCTCGCCGGAACTGCCGCAGCTCTATCTGTGGGAACCCGACGCCTACAAGGACACGGTCAACGCCTTCACGCTCTACCGCGGCATCATGCTCGGCATTGCCGGCCTGCTGGCGGTGTTCCTGACCATTCTCTTCGTCGTCAAGGGTACGTCCATGCTGCCGGCGACGGCGACGCTCGGCTGGGCGGTGCTCGCCTATATCTGCGTCGACTTCGGCTTTCTGGAAAAGCTCATCAGCATTACCGCTTCCGACCAGCGAATATGGCGCGCCTGCGCGGAGGTGGCGCTCGCGTCGAGCCTCGTGATCTTCCTGTTCACCTACCTCAATCTCAACCGCTGGCACATCCATCTGGCGCATGCGACCTTCGCCTGGATCCTCGGCCTCGTGCTCTTGTTCGGCGTGGCGATCTACGATCCGTCGGTGGCGGCCGGCATTGCCCGCTTCTCCTTCGCGCTGACAGCTGTCGCCGGCACCGGCCTGATCATCTATCTCGGCTTCAACCGGTTCGACCGCGCCATTCTTCTGGTGCCCGCCTGGGCGGTCATTCTCGTCTGGCTCGTCGGCGGATGGCTGACAGTCACGGGGCGACTGAACAACGACATCATCCAGTCGGCGCTTGGCGGCGGCCTCGTGCTGTTCGTGTTGCTGATTGCCTTCACCGTCATGCTGCACGCCTTTTCCGGCGGCGCCTACCAGTTGGGACTGTTCTCCGATCTCGAGCGTCAGGCGCTGGCGCTGATCGGCGGCGGCGATACGGTGTGGGACTGGGATGTCGCACGCGACCGCGTCACGACCATTCCCGACATTTCCGACAAGCTGGGGCTGGCGCCGGGCGCCATGCACGGACCGGTCAGAAACTGGCTGCCGCGACTGCATGCGGAGGATCGCGACCGCTTCCGCGCCTCGCTCGACGTGCTGGTCGAACACCGGCGCGGACGTCTCAGCCACGAATTCCGCATCCGCGCCGAAGACGGCCATTATCACTGGCTGCAGATCCGCGCGCGGCCCGTGCTTGGCGCCAATGGCGAGATCATCCGCTGCGTCGGCACAGCCGAGGACATCACCGAGCAGCGCAATTCGATGGAGCGGCTGCTCAACGATCCGCTGTTCGACAACCTGACCGGCCTTCCAAACCGCAAGGTGTTCCTCGACCGGCTGGAAACGGCTCTGACCCTTGCGGCGCCGAATTCGCCCGTGCAGCCGACGGTCATCGTCATCGACATCGACCGCTATGCGCTGGTCAACGAGAAGCTCGGCATTGCGGCCGGCGACAATGTGCTGATCGCGCTCACGCGTCGCCTGCGTCGTCTCCTGCATCCGCAGGACACGCTTGCCCGCATTTCCGGCGACATGTTCGGCCTGATCCTGCTATCGCAGCGCGACCCGGCCAAGATCGCCGAATTTGCCGAACGCCTCAGCCACGCGATCAGCGCACCGATCGGCTTTGCCGGCAATGACATCAACCTGAACGCCTCGATCGGCCTCGTCTCCTGGGCCGACCAGAAGGAAAGCGCCAACGATCTCCTGAACGACGCCGAACTCGCCATGTATCGCGCCAAGCGCGCCGGCGGCAATCGCGTCGAGCCGTTCCGTCCCGCCTTCCGCAACGCCAATTACGACCGTCGCCTGACCGATGCCGATCTGAAGCGGGCCTTGGAGCGCAAGGAACTGTCGATGGTCTATCAGCCGATCGTGCGGCTGGAGGATGGCGAAATCGCCGGCTTCGAGGCGCTGATGCGCTGGGATCATCCCAAGCGCGGCAAGGTGCCGCCGTCGGAATTCATTCAGCTTGCCGAAAAGACCGGCCTGATCGAGCAGCTCGGCCTGTTTGCCCTGCAACGGGCGACCACGGACCTGATGGACTGGGAAACGCGGACCACCAAGCTGCCGATCTTCATGTCGATCAACCTGTCCAGCTCGCAGCTTATCGGCAACACGTTCTTCAACGACGTCCGCAACCTCCTGGCCAAGACGCATTGCGAGCCGTCGCGCATCAAGCTCGAGCTGACGGAATCGACGATGCTCGAAAATCCGGAACAGTCGCGGATCATCTTCGAGAAGCTGAAGTCGATCGGCGTCAGCCTGGCGATCGACGATTTCGGTACCGGATACTCGTCGCTGTCCTACCTGATGGACTTGCCGTTCGACACGCTGAAGATCGACCGCTCGCTGATTGCCGGCAGCACGACCAAGCATGAAATACTATTGAAGTCCGTTCTCGCCATGGCGCAGGAACTCGGAATGACGGTGGTGGCCGAGGGCGTTCAGGACGAGGAACAGGCGATCCACCTCGCCGAGCTCGGCTGCCAGCTTGGACAAGCCAACATCTTCGGTCCGCCGATCGGATCTGATTCCGTGCTGAAGCTCCTGAAGGAGCGGTTCGTCGCCGACCGCCGTCGCGGCATCAGCAAGGAACCGAATTTCTCCTGACGGATATGATGGAAGCCAGCGACCGTCGGGCCACGCCTCAGGCGTGGCCGGCCTCGCTCGACAGTGCGGCCGGGTTGACGCCCATCAGCGCCAGGGCCCGCTCGTATTTCGTGTCGATATTGGCGTCGAAGATCAGTTCCTCGCAGGCCGGGCAGTTGAGCCAGCCATTGTTGGCGATTTCCTCTTCGAGCTGGCCGGGTGACCATCCGGCGTAGCCGAGCAGCAGCGCCGCCCGCTTCGGTCCTGAGCCCTGGCTGATCGCCCGGATGATATCGAGGGTCGCCGTCAGCGAAATCTCGTCGCTGATCGGGATGCTGGACCCGCAGGAAAAATCATCGGAGTGGAGGACAAAACCCCTGCCCGTCTCGACCGGACCGCCGGTGTGGATCGGCAGGTCGCGCACCGGCTTCGGCAGCATCAGGCGGGAGGTCTCATCCATGATGTCGAGGTGGGCCAGAATGTCGGGGAAAGCCAGGTCCTGGGTCCGATTGATGATGAAGCCCATGGCGCCCGCGGGCGAATGGGCGCAGATGTAGACCACCGACCGGGCGAAGTTCGTATCGGCCATGCCGGGCATGGCGATAAGGAACTGCCCATCGAGAAAACCGCGTTCGCGGTCACTGCTCAGCGCCGAAATAGTCATGCGTCCTCCTCACTCGCGCCATTGTCCTCGGGGCGGGGAAATGACGGTATCGGATTTGAGTTGACCATAGAGAGGATGGGCCAATGTCACGGATCAATCAACCGGAAATGATGGCGATCAGAAAAGCGTGACTGGAAAACTCATCCTTGTCCAACTAGATCTGACGCTATGAAAATCAAGCGCTTCTTCCCGCAACCCGCTCTTCTTGCTTGCCTTGTCGCCACCGTTCTATCGGTGGGTGCAAAAGCACACGCCGCCGAAACCGACTGGGCGACCAGCGAAGGCGGCCGCATGCGGATCGTCACCCTTGCCCCCGACGACAAGGGCATCGTAACGGCAGCCCTGCAGGTCGATCTCAATCCCGGATGGATCACCTACTGGCGGGAGCCGGGCGGCAGCGGCATTCCCCCGCAAATCACCCCCGCTGCAGGCAGCAAGGCAGAGATCACCGGCATTGATTTTCCCGTACCCAAGCACATCAGGCTCGGAGACATAGACGACATTGCCTATGACCAGCCGGTGACGCTGCCGTTCACGATCGCACTGAACGGCGAGACGGGCACTATCGATCTCAGCGCCTTCATCGGTGTCTGCCGCGAGATCTGCGTACCGTTCCAGTCGGAGTTCAAGATCGACGTTGCCGCCACGGGCCACGACACGTCGGAGGAAGAGGCGATCATTCGCGACGCCGAGGCGAAGGTGCCCGTCGCAGCCGGTCCGGATTTCAATATAGCGAGCTACGAGTTGTCCCCGGACAGGAAGGCGCTGCACCTGACGCTGACGCTTCCGTCCGTGGGAAACGACGCGCCTGAAGTCATCGCCACCGGACCGTCGGGGTACGTCTTCGCCGATTTCCGCAACGGCCACCGCGACGGCACGACCTATGTGGGCGATCTCAACCTCGACTATCTGCCCAACGGCTACGACTTCAAGGGCAGTCAATGGCGTGTGCTCGTCAAGTCCGGCGACAGGGCCATCGAGTCATCGCTTGCCTTCCACTAAGTAGCCCATATATTCCAAACCGAACCCCGCCGAAGGCGGGACTGAGGCCCCCATAAATCCAGGAGTTACACATGTCGATTGCCGAAGGCGACAAGCTGCCCGCCGCCACCCTGATGGAAAAGACCCCCGACGGCCCGGCCAAGCTCTCGACCGATGAGCTGTTTGCCGGCAAGAAGGTCGTCCTGTTCGCCGTGCCCGGCGCATTCACGCCGACCTGCTCGCTCAACCATCTGCCGGGCTTCCTCGAGAACCGCGATGCGATCCTCTCCAAGGGCATCGACGACATCATGGTGGTTTCCGTCAACGACTGGCACGTGATGAACGCCTGGGCCGACAAGACCGGTGGCGCCGGCAAGATCCGCTTCCTCGCCGACTTCGACGCCTCCTACACGAAGGCGCTCGGCCTCGACATGGATTTGTCGGCCGGCGGCCTCGGCGTGCGCTCCAAGCGCTATTCGATGATCGTCGACGATGGCGTCGTGAAGAAGCTGAATGTCGAAGAACAGCCCGGCCAGGCAGTCACCTCGGGTGCCGCGGCGATCCTCGAACAGCTTTGAGACCAACACCGATTGCGCGACTGTTGTGCGCACAACTTCAAGTCGAAGCTGTGCGCACATTTTTAACTATGGCGTCCGAATAAATCTCCGGACCTGACGTTCGGCGGTCCTGCGGGCAAACTATTCAAACAATTTCAACGTATTCCGTACGAACGTCGCTTCGCCACACTTCGAGGAATACCATCTTGAGCGTCATCAGTTGCATCACGGGTCAACACAATCTCTGGCTCGTCGGGCTCGCGGCCGCAATTTGCGCCTTTGGCAGCTTCATTGCCTTTCGCTTGTTCATACGAGGCGCGGATGACCGCGGCTTGCCGAACATTGGCTGGCAATTCCTGGCGGCAACGGCTGCAGGCTCCTCGATCTGGTCGACGCACTTCATTGCCATGCTTGCCTACAAGAGCGGCGGTCCGATCTTCTTCGAGCCGGTGCTGACCATCGTCTCGCTGCTTGTCGCCATCTGCGGCATGTTCGTGGGACTGACTGTGGCATCCAATAAATCAATGACAGCGACGATTTGCGGCGGTGTTCTTTCCGGCATCGCGGTGGTGGCGATGCACTATACCGGCATGATGGGCTACCGCATCGATGGCCTGCTGGCATGGAAGATGAGCTACGTCATCGCCTCCATCGTGTTGGCAGTCACCATCTCCCCGCTTGCCTTCCTGGCTGCGAATTCTCAGACCCTGTCGCGGAAGACCGTCATCGCCTCTGGCCTCTTCGTGATTGCGATCGTCGCGTTGCATTTCACCGGCATGACGGCGCTCGAAGTGACGCCGATGGTGCTGCGCGCGCCCACGGCGCAGGGCGGCACGCTGATCGCCATGGCCTTCGCGGTCGCCCTCGCGGTCATGGCCATCGTCGGCACGGGTCTGACGACCTTCGTTCTGGACGACCGCAACCGGCGCGAATCCTTCCGCAAGCTCCATCACCTCGCGCTTTACGACAGCCTCACGGGCCTCGCCAACCGCCAGAATTTCAGTGACCATCTGGCCGCCGAGATCAACCGTGCGGAGATTGAGGGCTCGCGCTTTGTGATCGTCGCCTTCGATCTCGATCGGTTCAAGGAAATCAACGATATCCGTGGACATGCCGTCGGCGATGAATTGTTGTGCGCGCTGGGCGAAAGGTTGAAGAAGCTCGTCGATGAAAACCACTTCATTGCCCGACTCGGGGGCGACGAGTTTGCCGCCATCGGACGACTGGACGACCAGAAACAAGCCTACGACTTCATGGTGCACCTGAAGGCTGAAATCTGCAAGCCGGTCAGGCTGCCGGATGGCAGCGAGGTGTCGGTCGGCGTCAGCCTTGGCGCGGCGTTCTACCCGGCAGACGGCGACAACAGCCATGATCTCGTCAACAATGCCGACCTGGCGATGTACCGGGCAAAGTCCGACATCACCCGCTCCATCTGCTTTTATGACGCCTCCATGGACGAGGCAGTGCGCAACCGCAAGGAACTGATGGCCAACCTGCGTCAGGCCATCGAGCTCGAGCAGTTCGAGGTCTTCTACCAGGTCCAGACCTCGGTCTCGACCGGCGCCGTGCGGGGCTACGAAGCCCTGCTGCGCTGGAAACACCCCGAACGCGGCTACGTGCCGCCGAGCGAATTCATTCCGATTGCGGAAGAGAGCGGCATGATCCTCGCCATCGGCGAATGGGTGCTCCTGACGGCATGCCAGCAGGCGGTCACATGGCCGGCCGCGGCAAAGATCGCCGTCAACCTCTCACCATTGCAATTTGCCGACCGGAAGCTGCCGGCAACCGTCGCAGGCATTCTGCAAAAGACGGGACTTCCCGCCGAAAGGCTGGAACTGGAACTGACGGAGACCACCATCGTGCAGGATCGTCAGCGCACCCTGGAGATGCTGAAGGAAATCAAGGCGCTTGGCGTCACGATCGCGCTGGACGACTTCGGCACCGGATACTCTTCGCTGGAAACGCTCCGGGCGTTCCCGTTCGACAAGATCAAGCTCGACCGCTCCTTCATGAACGAAATCGAGAACGACCAGCAGGCACGCGCCATCATCCGCGCCGTCCTTGCACTCGGCAAAAGCCTGGAAATTCCAATTCTCGCCGAAGGTGTCGAGACGAAAAACCAGCTGGACATCCTCAACCACGAAGGCTGCGACGCCGCGCAAGGCTATCTGCTCGGACGCCCTGCCCCGATGAGAAGCATCCTCGCGGACGATGCGGCACATGTGCGGATGATCGACAAGCAGGTCGCACAGCTGCAGAGCGTGCTCGCCGAAGAGGCCAGTGCCGCCCCCTTGAAAGAGGCGGTCTGATCGCGGCTCATCGGCCTAGCGGCGCTTGAAGGGCTCCATGCCCATGCGGGCGAGCTCGTCGGCGCGCTCGTTTTCCGGATGGCCGGCGTGGCCCTTGACCCAGTGCCATTTGACCTTGTGGCGCTGGTTGGCGGCATCGAGCTGCTGCCAGAGTTCGCCGTTCTTGACCGGCTTCTTGTCGGCGGTCTTCCAGCCGTTCTTCTTCCAGCCGAAGATCCACTTGGAAATGCCGTCCATGACGTATTTGCTGTCGGTATAGAGATCGACCTCGCAGGCGCTCTTCAGGGCGGAGAGCGCCGAGATCGCCGCCAAGAGCTCCATGCGGTTGTTGGTCGTTTCCGCCTCGCCGCCCGACAGTTCCTTTTCGGTTTCGCCATAGCGCAGGATGGCGCCCCAGCCGCCCGGGCCCGGATTGCCCGAGCAGGCTCCGTCGGTGAAGATATCGACATGTTTCATCAGCGTGTCAGTCCGTATTCGGCGGCAGAGCGGATCTGGCGGTGGAAGCGCAGCTTCTTCAGATATTCGAGCGGATCCTTCTTGACGACCAGAGCTCCGGCCGGCGTCGTCAGCCAGTCATAAAGACGGGTGAGGAAGAAGCGCAGCGCCGACCCGCGGGCGAGGATCGGCAGGGCAGCGGCTTCCGCGTCGGAAAGCGGCCGCACGCTCTCATAGCCCTGCAGTAGGGCCATGCCCTTGGTGACGTTGAACGAGCCGTCCTTCTCGAAGCACCAGGCATTGAGGCAGATGGCGACGTCGTAGACGAGCAGGTCGTTGCAGGCGAAGTAGAAGTCGATCAGACCGGACAGCCTGTCGCCGAGAAAGAAGACATTGTCCTGGAAGAGGTCGGCATGGATGACGCCCGTCGGCAGGTCCTTCGGCCAATTGGCCTCGAGGTCGTCGAGTTCGGCCGGGATTTCCGCGCCAAGCCCCTCCTCGACCTCGTCCGCTCGGGCGGCCGACTTCTCCCAGAGCGGGCGCCAGCCGGAGAGCGACAGCGCATTCTCGCGGCGGATCTCGAAGCCTTCGCCGGCGACATGCATTTCCGCCAGCGCCCGGCCGACCTCGCGGCAATGGCGCGCCTCCGGCTTCCGCAGCCACATGCCTTCCAGGAAGGAGATCAGCGCAGCGGGTCGGCCAGAGAGCTCGCCCAGAAGCTCGCCGTCCTTGCGCGGCAGCGGCAGCGGGCAATTCAGGCCACCCTCGTAGAGATGATGCATCAGCCCGAGGAAGAACGGCAGGTCGTTCCTGTCTACGCGCTTTTCGTAGAGCGTCAGGATCAGCGGATCCTTCGAGGTGTGCAGCAGGAAATTGGAATTCTCGACGCCCTCCGCGATGCCCTTGTAAGACAAGAGCTCGCCGACATCATAGGCAGCGAGGAACTGCCGGAGGTCATCCTCGGAAATATCGGTGTAGACGGCCAAGGGCGGGTTTCCTGCGGTGCGCGGAGGTGGAAATCTTGTGAATGCGTCGAGGCATTTACTGCAGCAAAATGACGGATGAAATCAACCGGCAATTCGCCTTTCCCGTCCGAGAAACAAAGATACTGGCAAGTCTCAAATGATGAGACAATCCCTCAGCCGTTCACCCAGGCCATGTCCTGATGGGTGAGTTCGATCTCGCGAAGTTCGCGGTTGACGAGGAAGTGCTCGTTTTCTTCCGCCGTAATCGCAAGGTCGACCTTGGCGTCGAAGCGTTCGCGGAAGGCTTCTATGATCTCGTTGACGATCACCTCCGGCGCGGAGGCGCCGGCCGACAGGCCCACCGTGCGGATGTCGCCTATGCTATCCCAGTCGATCTCGGAGGCGCGCTGGACGAGGATGGAGCGCGAGGCGCCGGCCTTCAGCGCGACCTCGACGAGGCGCTTGGAATTCGACGAATTCGGCGCGCCGACGACGATGAAGAGATCGCAGCCGGGCGCGGCCTCCTTGACGGCTTCCTGACGGTTGGTCGTGGCGTAGCAGATCGAATCGGCCGCCGGCGCCGTCAGGTTCGGAAAGCGCTCGGCGAGCTTGGCGATGACGCCGGCGGTGTCGTCGACCGAAAGCGTCGTCTGGGTGACATAGCCGAGATTGTCGGGATCGGCCGGCTGATAGGCCTCGGCATCCTCGACGGTCTCGATCAGCGACACGGAGCCCTGCGGCAACTGCCCCATGGTGCCGATGACTTCCGGATGGCCGGCATGGCCGATCAGCACGACGTGGCGGCCGAGCCGTTGGTGGCGCATGGCCTGCTTGTGGACCTTGGAGACGAGCGGGCACGTGGCGTCGAGGTAGAAGAGATTGCGGGCCTCGGCATCGGCGGGCACGGACTTCGGAACGCCATGGGCGGAGAAGACGACCGGCTGCTCGCGGTGCTCGGCGGGGATCTCGTCGAGCTCCTCGACGAAGATCGCGCCCTTGGCCTCCAGCCCCTCGACGACATAGCGGTTGTGGACGATCTCGTGGCGGACATAGACGGGCGCGCCATAGGCCTTCAGCGCCAGGACGACGATCTGGATCGCCCGGTCGACGCCGGCGCAGAAGCCGCGCGGGCCGCACAGCCTGATTGTCAGTTCGGGTTTCGCCATCGCCACGTCGTCTATCCTGCAGAAAGAACACAAATTGCCGCGACAAGGGCCGGCAATCCCTGAATGAACAGGATCCGGCGGTTGGCGCTTACCGCGCCATATAGGGCGGCGACGAAGACGCAGCCAAGGAAAAACAGCTTCAGCTGGTAAGAAAAGTCGGGATTGGGGTGGACGAGCGCCCAGATGAGGCCGGCGGCGAGAAAGCCGTTATAGAGCCCCTGATTGGCGGCCATGACCTTCGTCGCCTCGGCCTGTTCCGGCCGCATGCGGAAGGCTTTCAGCCCCTGCGGCTTCGTCCAGAGAAACATTTCCAGGACCAGAATGTAGACGTGCAGCAGCGCCACGAGCGCCACCAGAACGGATGCAAGCAGGCTCATGTCTCTTCCTTTTCGGACTTGCGCTTGCCGTCGAAAAAACGGATTGCGGTGACGACCACCAGCACGGCGGCGAGACCATACCAGGTGAAGGCATATTGCAGGTGGTCGTTCGGCAGATCGACCTGCGTGACGCCGCCGACCGGCAGGCCGCCGGGATTGGGCGTTGCATCCGCATCGACGAACAGCGGCAGGACCTTCGACGCATCGAGGCCCGTGCTCGCCACCATCGCATCCAGATCCTTCCAGTAGAAGATATCCTTGGCGATATCGTTGTCCGGCACCATCATCGAAGGCTTTTCGGCAAGCTTGGTGCGCGCCAGGCCGGTGACGGTCTGCACGCCCTGCAACTCGCCTTCGGGGCGCTTGGCGGGGTCCTTCAGGTCGTAGGGCACGAAGCCGCGATTGACGAAGACGATGCGGCCATCGGCCATCGTCAGCGGCGTGTAGACATAGAAGCCGCTGGCGCCGTCATGGGTGGCGAAGAAGTGGCGCTCGCGGCTGTTGTCGAAGGTGCCGGTCAGCGTCACCGTCCGGTATTCGATGTCCTCGCCGTCCTTCGCCATCGTCTCGATCGCATCGATCGAGACCGGCGGGGCATGGCGGCGCGATTCGATGTCGGAAAGCAGGCCTTCCTTCCAGTGCAGTCTCTGCACCTGCCAGGTTCCGAGCGAGAGCAGGATGGCGAGCGCGAGCAGCAGCAAGACCGCGGCTACCGGCCTCACCCGTTTTCCAGCGATATCAACCACGGTCGATGCGGCCCTCGGCGGCCTTGTGCTTGTATTGCAGGGAGATCAGAACGCCCTTCAGGGCCCGCAAGAGATAGAGCGAGAGGCCGATGGTCAGCGGAACCCACAGCAGCAGATGAACCCAGAACGGCGGGTTGTAGGTGACCTGCATCCACAGGGCCAGACCGACCACGACGAAGCCGACGATCAGGATCACGAACACCGCCGGCCCGTCGCCCGCATCGGCAAAGGAATAGTCGAGACCGCAGCTGGCGCAACGCGGCTTGACGGAGAGCAAGCCTTGAAACAGCTTGCCCTGGCCGCAGCGCGGGCAGCAGCCCTGCAGCCCGGTCTTGATGGGATCGACCGGCGCAAAATGCGCGGTGTCTTCGTGCTCGTTCAAGTTATCGCTCATGCCTGTTTCCTCGCGCCATCATTCTTCCTTAGGATATCCGCAATTGGCAGGCAAATTTTTCCCTCGACCCCGCAGAAAGATGGAGTGACGAATGAAAAAGCATGAGCCTCTTGGACAGATCATCATCCTCAACGGCGCCCCCAGATCCGGCAAGACGTCGATCGCCCGAGCGATCCAGACCCACTGGGACGGCATCTGGATGAACATCGGCGTCGACGGCCACATGCACATGCTGCCGGAGCGTCTGCGTCCCGGGATCGGGCTTCGCCCCGGAGGGGAGCGGCCCGATCTGGAAGAGCATCTGCCGTCGCTCTACGGCGCCTGGTTCGAATCGATCGCCGCCCACAGCCGCCGCGGCATCAACGTCGTCGCCGACTTCGGCATTCATGACGGTCATGCGGGATCGCTGCACCTGATGGAAAATGGCCTCAAGCTTTTGGAGGGGCTGCCGCATCTCGTCGTCTGCGTCACCTGCCCGCTTGCCGACATCATGAAGCGGCGCGCAGCCGACAGCGACCCTTCGCATCACTATGTCAAGGCCAGCGCCGACGATCCGGTGCCGCTGCCCGTCGCGCGGTGGCAGGAGTATATCCGCCGCGCCGCCGACTACGACCTGACGCTCGATACCAGCGTGCTGACCCCACTCGAATGCGCCGCCATCATCGAGGACCGGCTGCAGGGCGTGGCGGTCACGCCGACGCTTGGCCTCGCGCAGATGCGCGCTAGCGGCCGCTGATCACATCATTCCATTCGGGGTGGCGGGCAAGCTGCGCCTTGAAGAACGGGCAGAGCGGGATGATCTTCCAGCCCCCTGCCCGCGCCTCTTCGACCGCATGGACGGCCAGCGCCTGGCCCACGCCCTTGCCACGAAGCGCGTCCGGAATGCCGGTATGGTCGATGATGATCAGGTGGGCGGACGCCCGCGAATAGGTCATCTCGCCTTCATGCCCTTCGACCGTGGCGACGTAACGTCCGCCCGACTGGCCCTTGTCTTCGCGAATATCCATTGCATTTCCTTCAAAAGAAAAAGGCGGCGGTGATTTCACCGCCGCCCGAATGTATCAGCGCCCGATCAGCCGTGCGCGAGTGGTGCGCCCCAGCCGCCCCAGATGTAGACGGCGAAGAACAGGAACAGCCAGACCACGTCGACGAAGTGCCAGTACCAGGCAGCCGCCTCGAAGCCGAAATGCTGCTTTGCCGTGAAGTCGCCACCCATGGCACGGAACAAGCATACCAGGAGGAAGATGGTACCGACCAGAACGTGGAAACCGTGGAAGCCGGTCGCCATGAAGAAGGTCGCGCCGTAGATCGATTCCTTGAATGCGAACGGAGCGTGCATGTACTCGTAGGCCTGGACGCAGGAGAACAGGACGCCGAGCAGGACTGTGAGCGTCAGGCCGGAGATCAGGCCCTTGCGGTCGTTGTGCAGCAGCGCGTGGTGCGCCCAGGTGACCGTGGTGCCGGACAGAAGCAGGATAACCGTGTTGTAGAGCGGCAGGTGCCAGGGATCGAGAACCTCGATGCCCTTCGGCGGCCACTGACCGCCGGTGAACTCGACGCGGGCGGCCTGGATGGCCTCGGCCGGGAACAGGCTGGCGTCGAAGAAGGCCCAGAACCATGCCACGAAGAACATGACTTCTGACGCGATGAACATGATCATGCCATAACGCAGATGCATCGAAACGACGCGGGTATGCGCACCCTCATGCGCTTCCTTGATCGTGTCGGCCCACCAGGCGAACATGGTGTAAAGCGTCAGCAGAAGGCCGATGAAGAACAGCCACGGATTGGCGAGTTCCGCACCGAACAGCTTGATCGAACCGCCGTTCAGGTAGCGCATGTAGCACACGCCGCCGAAGGTCAGGATGAAGGCACCCACGGAAGCCAGGAACGGCCACGGACTTGGGTCGATGATGTGGTAGTCGTGATTTTTCTGATGCGCATCGGCCATATCAGCTATCCCCGAATGTCAAACTTTCCTCTCGAGACGACCGCCGAAGCGGCATCCCATTCCCACTACAGTTGCGCTGCGTCCTGTTTCCCGCCCTTGACCGGTGCCTTCGAAGCAACCGGCTTTTCCCTCTCGTGCGGGTACATTGTGTAAGACAGCGTAAGCGTTCCGATGTCCTTTGTCTCGACCTCGTTGACAATATCGGGGTCGATGTAGAAGACGACGGGCATTTCCAGCGTTTCACCCGGCTCAAGCGTGGTCTCGGTGAAACAGAAACATTCTACCTTGTTGAAATAAGCACCGGCCGCCTGTGGCGTGACGTTGAACGTCGCCTGGCCGGTCTGCTCTTTCCCGGAATTGTTGGTCGCGATGAAGCGCACCTCGACCGTCTCGCCGATTTTCGGATCGACCGAGCGCTGCACGGGCTTGAACGACCAGTCGAGACCCGGCGCCATGTTGGCGTCGAAGGTGACCTTCATGCGCCGCTCGAGAACGCGATCGGCATATTGCTGCTCGACGCGCTTGGTGGTGCCGCCATAGCCGGTGACCTGGCAGAAGATCTTGTAGAGCGGCACGGCGGCATAGCTCATGCCGATCATGCCGAACACGAAAGTCAGGCAGACGGCGACGACCGCGCCGTTGTTGCGGGGCTTCCTTGCCGCCGGTGCCTTGTTCGTCTCCTCAGCCACATCGTCCTCCATATTACTGCGCGCCGCCGGCGATCTTAACGACCGTCACGACATAGAACAGAATGACCAGACCGCCGAGAACGAGGCCGAGCGCGATGTTGCGGCCGCGGCGCGACTTCTTCTGCTTTTCGTTGAGTTCGACGGTTTCCATCACAGGAGACCTCCCTGCGTCAGCCCGTAGGCGATTGCCAGGTGGTCGACCATCAGTGCCAGGAAGATGACGAAGAGATACATGATCGAGAAGGCGAAGAGCTTCTTGGCCGGCAGCATGCGCTCGTCGCCGTCCGCCATCCGCAGCACGCCGGCGGCATACCAGACGAAGGCCAGGCCGAGACAGAGCGAGGCAGCACCGTACCAGACGCTCGACAGGCCGATGACGACAGGCACGACGCCGGTCAGCGCCGTCAGCACCGCGTAAAGCGCGATCTGCCGCTTGGTCGTCGCCTCGCCGGAGACGTTCGGCAGCATCGGCACGCCGACGGCGCCGTAATCGCGCATCTTGAAGAGCGCGAGCGCCCAGAAATGCGCCGGGGTCCAGAGGAAGATGATCAGAAAGAGAACGATGCTCTCGATCGAAACGCCGCCGGTCACGCAGGCCCAGCCGATCATCGGCGGGAAAGCGCCGGCGGCTCCGCCGATGACGATGTTCTGCGGCGTCGAGCGCTTCAGCCACATCGTGTAGACGACAGCGTAGAAGAAAATGGTGAAGGCCAGCAGGCCGGCCGAGATCCAGTTGACGGCGAGGCCAAGAATGGCGACCGAGAAGGCCGACAGCGTGATGCCGAAGGCGAGCGCCTCTTCCGGCATGACCTTGCCGGCCGGAATGGGACGGGTGGCGGTGCGGCTCATGACGGCGTCGATGTCCGCGTCATACCACATGTTGAGCGCGCCGGACGCACCGGCGCCGACCGCGATGCACAGGATGGCGATCAGGCCGATCGCCGGATTGATGTGGCCGGGCGCAAGCACCAGGCCGGCAAGCGCCGTGAACACGACGAGCGACATCACCCGCGGCTTCAGAAGCGCGAAGTAATCGCCGGCACTGGCCTCGGACAGGCGGACGCCCGCTTCCGTTGCTACACCGTCGTGATGATCCATGACACTCATTGCGAATTCCGCATTCAATCTGACAGGACGGGCCGCCCATAACAGCGGGCGGCCCAATTTCGTTCCTGCTACCGAAGCTTACTTGATCTTCGGAAGCTGTTCCCACTGGTGGAACGGCGGCGGCGAAGACAGCTGCCATTCCAGCGTGGTGGCACCCTCGCCCCACGGATTGTCGCCGGCAACGCGCTTCTTGGAGAAGGCTTCCCAGACCGTGAAGAGGAAGATCAGGACACCGACGGCCGAGATGTAGGAGCCGTAGGACGAAATACGGTTCCAGTCGGCGAAGGCATCCGGATAGTCGATGTAGCGGCGCGGCATGCCCGCAAGACCCAGGAAGTGCTGCGGGAAGAAGATCAGGTTCACGCCAACGAACATGACCCAGAAATGCAGCTTGCCGAGCGTTTCCGAATACATGTAGCCGGTCATCTTCGGGAACCAGTAGTACCAGGCCGCAAAGATCGCGAACACGGCGCCGAGCGACAGAACGTAGTGGAAGTGAGCCACCACGTAGTAGGTGTCGTGCAGCGAGCGGTCGAGACCGGCATTGGCCAGCTGAACGCCCGTGACACCGCCGACGGTGAACAGGAAGATGAAGCCGATCGCCCAGATCATCGGGGTGCGGAACTGGATGGAACCGCCCCACATCGTGGCAATCCACGAGAAGATCTTCACGCCGGTCGGAACCGCGATGACCATCGTGGCGAACACGAAGTAGCGCTGCGTGTCGAGCGACAGGCCGACCGTGTACATGTGGTGCGCCCAGACGATGAAGCCGACGGCGCCGATCGCGACCATGGCGTAGGCCATGCCGAGATAACCGAACACCGGCTTCTTCGAGAAGGTCGAGATGATGTGGCTGATGATGCCGAAGCCGGGCAGGATCAGGATGTACACTTCCGGGTGACCGAAGAACCAGAACAGGTGCTGGAACAGGATCGGGTCACCGCCGCCTTCCGGAGCGAAGAAGGTCGTGCCGAAGTTGCGGTCGGTCAAAAGCATGGTGATGCCACCCGCCAGAACCGGCAGCGACAGAAGCAGCAGGAATGCGGTGATCAGAACGGACCAGGCAAACAGCGGCATCTTGTGCAGCGTCATGCCCGGCGCGCGCATGTTCAGGATCGTGGTGATGAAATTGATCGCTCCCAGGATCGACGACGCACCGGCAATGTGGAGCGAGAAGATCGCGAGGTCGACTGCCGGACCCGGCTGACCTGTGGTCGACAGCGGCGGGTAGATGGTCCAGCCGCCACCGACACCCCATGCGCCCGGCGCGCTGTCGACGAACATCGAGAGCACGAGCAGCAGGAAGGCCGGAACGATCAGCCAGAAGGAGATGTTGTTCATGCGCGGGAAGGCCATGTCCGGCGCACCGATCATGATCGGCACCATCCAGTTGGCGAAACCGCCGATCATCGCCGGCATGACCATGAAGAAGATCATGATCAGGGCGTGGGCGGTGGTGAACATGTTGTACATGCTCTTGCCCGCATCGATGGCGGAGTCGCCGTCGACGCCATACATCATGGATGCAAGGCCGTGGAAAATCTGGATGCCCGGCTCCTGCAGCTCCATGCGCATGAAGACGGACAGCGTTCCGCCGACGATGCCGGCGAAGATCGCGAAGATCAGATAGAGCGTTCCGATATCCTTGTGGTTCGTCGAGAAGAACCAGCGGGTAAAGAAGCTCGGCTTGTGATCGTGGTGATCGGTATGGGCGACGTGTTCGCCAGCGGCAGGTCCAGCCATTGTCCTCACTCCCCTCAGTTCGAAACGTTGTCAGCGACGTCGACGGTCTTCACACCATCGACAGCGGCCATAAGGTCTTTGTTCGCCTTGTCGAGGTCGTTAGCAGCCTCGGCGAGCCAGGCATTGTACTTGTCTTCGGACACGACGCGAATACCGATCGGCATGAACGCATGGTCCTTGCCGCAGAGTTCGGAACACTGGCCGTAGAACATGCCTTCGCGCTCAGCCTTGAACCAGGTCTCATTGAGACGGCCCGGAACGGCGTCGACCTTGATGCCGAAGGACGGCATGGCGAACGAATGGATCACGTCGGTCGGAGCAGCGGTGACGAGGACGCGCACGGTCTTGTTGACCGGCAGAACCAGCTCGTTGTCGACAGCCAGGAGACGCGGATAGGCCTTCAGGTCTTCCTTGCCGGCGGCGGCGCGGTCGCCGTCCTTCAGCATGTAGGAATCGAAGGAGACCGGATTGTCCATCTCGTATTCGTAGTTCCACTGCCACTGCGTGGCGGTCGCCTTGACGGTGATGTCCGGATTGGCCGGCATCACGAGTTCCGACGACAGCAGGTTGAACGACGGAATGGCGAGGAAAAGAAGGATAACCACCGGACCGACGGTCCAGATGACCTCGATCGCCGTGTTGTGGCTCGTCTTCGACGGCACCGGATTGGCGCTCTCGCGGAACTTGACGGCGACGATGATCAGCAGCAGCAGAACCAGAAGCGTGATCGGAACGATGAACCACAGCGTGTACTGCTCGAACCAACGAATTTCATGCATGACCGGCGTGGCGGCCGGCTGCAGACCCATCTGCCACGGCGCCGGCTGGTCAGCAAAGCCAGCAGAAGCAAAGAGCAGACAGGCCAGACCGGCCAACGCTGCAAAAGCCCTCTTTGTCACAATTAAATCTCCCCTCAGCGTTTGACCTAAGTCAAACAGAAAAAACAGAATCCTGCTATTCGTGTTGCTTAAAATCACAGTTTCCCGCTGGCTGCAACACCTGCGCCGATATGCCGGTGCGGCATATTCACGCAAAACCGCTTGCGGACCTTTTCTTTTCCCCAAAACCCTCCTAGAGCAGCAAGTCGGCCTTCCGGAAAGTCGAAGGCAACGGCATGCGGGAGCGTCCACAATCCGGCTCCATTCTAATGGTCTGCCCGCCCGCGTCAAAGAGATTTGCTTGCGCGCGACAATCATGCCAAGGTTTTTGCGGCCACTTTGTCCGGGGCATGCCGTGCGGCGCAATTTTGCCTGCATTGCCTTGAATATGCGGCTCCAGATGCAACGTCTGCAGGCAGGCGCGGCGACTCGGGCTTTCCATTTGGAGGCGAAGGCTTCAAGAATGGCCTGACTGATTCGAATGCTAGAGGGTTTTTGATGGGTCTCATCTCCCGGTCGTGCGTGGCTCTGTCCACCGCTTTGCTCGCCACTGCGCTCCTCGCCGCCCAGCCGGCGTCCGCCCAACAGTCGGGAACCGTCAAGGCGACCTACGGCGCCTGGTCGGTGCTCTGCGACAAGCCCGCCGGCGCGCAGGCCGAACAGTGCGTTCTGATGCAGAACGTGCTGGCCGAAGACAGGCCCGAGATCGGGCTGTCCGTCGCTATCCTGAAGACGGCCGACCGCAAGTCGAAAATCCTGCGCGTGCTGGCGCCGCTCGGCGTGCTCTTGAGCCCCTTCGAGCCCTATCGCGGCGGCCTCGGCCTGACGATCGACGACAAGTATATCGGCCGCACCGAGTTTGTCCGCTGCTTCTCCGACGGCTGTTACGCCGAGGTGAACCTGGACGAAGATCTCCTGAAGGTGCTGCGCAACGGCAAGACCGCCGTCTTCTCCGTCAAGGAATCGATCGACGAGGAAAACGGCATCGGCATCCCTGTCGATCTCAAGGGCTTCGGCGAAGGCTACGACAATCTGCCCTGAGGGCGTTGCCTTGCTCTTACCGCTGTCGCGTCCTAAATGCGTGTGCAAACACCAATTGCGGAGCTTCAGCCCATGAATGACGATCTACTCACCCTGTTCGACGCAGACGAAGCAGAGGTTCGCGCCGTCATCGCCGATGCGCTGAAGCATGCCGACGACGGCGAGCTCTACATCGAGCACGCCCAGGCGGAATCGCTTTCCTTCGACAATGGCCGCCTCAAGGGCGGCAGCTTCAACACCGACCAGGGCTTCGGCCTGCGCGCGGTTGCCGGCGAGGCCGTCGGCTTCGCGCATGCGGGCGACCTGTCGGTTGCGGCGCTGAAACGTGCGGCCGACGCGGTCGGCGCGGTGACGCGCGGCTATTCCGGCACTTACGCCGCCGCCCCGCAGCGGACCAACAAGAAGCTTTACGGCGACGAGAACCCGATCGGCCAGCCGACCTTCGAGGAGAAGGTGAAGCTGTTGCAGGATATCGACGCCTATCTGCGCGCCAAGGATCCGAAGGTCCGCCAGGTGACGGCGTCCGTCTCCGCCAGCTGGCAGGTGGTCGACATCCTGCGCGCCGATGGCCACCGGGTGCGCGACATCCGGCCGATGACCCGCCTCAACATTTCCGTCGTCACCGGCGACGGCGACCGGCAGGAATCGGGCTCCTTCGGCCAGGGCGGCCGGGTGGGCTTCACCGAGTTCCTGACGGAAGAGAACTGGCAGTACGGCGCCGACGAGGCGCTGCGCCAGGCGCTCGTCAATCTTGACGCCATCGAGGCGCCGGCCGGCACCATGGATGTGGTGCTCGGCAATGGCTGGCCGGGCGTCATGCTGCACGAGGCCGTCGGCCACGGGCTGGAAGGCGACTTCAACCGCAAGAAGACGTCCGCCTTCGCCGGGCTGATGGGCGAGATGGTCGCAGCGCCGGGCGTCACCGTCGTCGACGACGGCACGATCGAGAACCGCCGCGGTTCGATCAGCATCGACGACGAAGGCACGCCGTCGGCCTACAACGTCCTGATCGAGAACGGCAGGCTCGTCGGCTACATGCAGGACCGCCAGAACGCCCGACTGATGGGCATGAAGCCGACCGGCAACGGCCGCCGGCAGGGCTATTCCTCCGTGCCGATGCCGCGCATGACCAATACCTACATGCTGTCTGGCGACAAGACGCCGGAAGAGATCATCTCCTCGGTCAAGAAGGGCCTCTATGCCGTCTCCTTCGGCGGCGGCCAGGTGGACATCACCTCCGGCAAGTTCGTCTTCGGCTGCACCGAGGCCTACATGATCGAAGACGGCAAGATCGGCGCGCCGGTCAAGGGCGCCATGCTGATCGGCAATGGTCCGCAGGCGATGAAGCGCGTCTCGATGATCGGCAACGACATGTCGCTCGACACCGGCATCGGCAATTGCGGCAAGGGCGGCCAGTGGGTGCCGGTCGGCGTCGGCCAGCCGCACCTCAGGATGGATCAGGTGACGGTCGGCGGCACCAGGACGTGAGCGGCAACAACGCGCTCATTCCCGAGCTTGCGGTGACAAACTGCGCCGCAAGCCTATCCTTCTACTGCGATCTTTTGGGCTTTGCCGTGGTTTACGAGCGCCCAGAGGAAGGTTTCGCCTTCCTTGCCAAGGGCGATGCGCAACTGATGATCGACGAAATCGGCAAGGGCCGCACCTTCGAACCTGCGCCCTTCATTGCGCCGCTCGGCCGCGGCGTCAATTTCCAGATTCTCGTGACAGACCTGACGGCAATCCTGGAAAGGCTGCGGCTGGCAGGTGTGGAGCTTTTCCTGCCGCTGGAAGAAAAGTGGTATCGACGCAACGATCATGAGGTCGGCAACCGCCAGTTCATTGTCGCCGATCCTGATGGCTATCTGCTGCGCCTGTTCGAGGAATGTGGCGAGCGACCTGCCTCCTGACATCGCCTCAGGCGCTGAGGAAGCCGCCGTCTGCCGCCAGGATGTGGCCGACCACGTAGGAAGCCTCGTCGGAGGACAACCAGACGACCGCCTCGGCCGCCTCCTCCGGCGTTCCCATGCGCCGCAAGGGCAAATTCGCCGCCACCGTATCGAGATCGACACCCGAGCCGCGCATCATCTCGGTCAACACCCGGCCCGGCGCAAAGCCATTGATGCGGACCCCTTTCGGCGCCCACTCCATCGCCGCCGAGCGGGTCATCGAAATCACGGCAGCCTTGGAAGCGGCATAGAGCGCGAAGCCCGGATTGGGATTGCGGATGCCGCTGACGGAGGCGTTTATGACGACCGAAGCGCCCGGTCGCCCGGCCATGACAGGCAGCTGATACTTCAGGCAAAGGAAAACGGAGCGGACATTGGTGTCGAAGACCTGTGCATAGGTCTGGCTGTCCTGCTCTTCCAGCGGTGCGCGCTTTTCCTGGAATGCGGCATTGTTGAAGACGACGTCGAGAACGGAAAACCGGTCGAGCGTCGCCTCGACGAGGCCGCGTATGTCATCCTCGACGGTCACGTCGGTGCGGATGAACGCACTGCGAGCGCCGCGCTGGCGACACGCCTCGGCGGCCGCCTCACCCTCTTCCGGCCTGCGGCCGGCAATCACCACTGCATCGGCCCCTTCCGAGGCGAGCTGAAGGGCCGTGGCGAGGCCAATACCGCTGCCACCGCCGGTCACAAGGCAGACACGGCCGGCCATTCTTTGACGAAGCGCCATGAGCGATCCCCTGCTTTCCTTTGCAAAAACCGTTCTGGTCGTCCCAGGACGGCACCGCCGCATGAAACATGCTTAAGACTTTATCCATATAGTGGCATTCTATTTCAATTGCGCTGCAGGCCGCAGCCTATAGTTTATTGCGGATGCAGGCGGGGGATAGCCTTGTTCACGATCATCAGGAACAGCGCCAAGCGGGCGATCAAGCGCGCGGCCATTACAGGCGGGCTGGAGGCGGCAGCCCTTGCCGCGCGTCTGGGAGCGCGTGTTCGCGCCCGCGGCGCGATCTTCACGCTGCATCATGTGCGGCCGAAGACCGAGCAGGGCTTCAATCCGAACGCGCATCTCGACATCACCCCCGACTTTCTCGCCGATGCCATCGACCGGCTGCGCCAGGAGGGTTTCGACTTCGTCCGCCTCGACGAGGTTCCCGCCCTTCTCGCCGACGGCAATCGGCGGAGGCCCTTCGCCGCCTTCACGCTGGATGACGGGTACCGCGACAACGCCCAGTATGCCCTGCCGGTGTTCGAGGACGCCGATGTTCCCCTCACCGTCTTCGTGACCAAGGGTTTTGCCGAGCGGCGCCAGACGATCTGGTGGGAGACCGCGGCGGCCATGCTGCAATATGCCGACCGGCTGCAGTTCGATTTCGGCAAGGGCCGGGAGACGCTGGAAATCAGGACGGTCGCCGGCAAGATGGCGGCGTTCAAGCGGCTGGAGGACGCGGCGTTCCTGGAGAACGAAGCTGCATTCGTGCGCAAGATCGACCAGGCGGCGCGCGCGCTCAATGTTCATCCGCAATCCATCGTCCATGACGAGACGATGGATGCCTACGAGCTCAAGCGCTTCGCCGCTCATCCGCTCGTCAGCCTCGGCGCCCACACCGTTACGCATCCGGCGCTGGCCCTGCTCGACGAGGAGGCGGCGCGCGGCGAAATGATCGAATCCGCCGACTATGTGGAAAAGATCACCGGCATCCGGCCGACGTCCATTGCCTATCCCTACGGCTTTGCGAAGGCCGTGTCGGCCCGCGAACACAGGCTGGCGGCGGAAGCGGGCTTCTCGCTTGCCGTCACCACGTCGCCGGGCCTGCTGCGCGGCAAGGGGCGGGACAATCTCTTCGCCCTGCCCCGCATTTCGCTGAACGGCCACTACCAGAAGCCGCGCTATGTTTCGGCGCTGGCCTCGGGCCTTCCGTTCCTGATCTGACGATCAGCCGGCCTTCATCCGCACCAAAACCGTCAGGGATACATCCGCGTCTTGGTCCAGCCACCCTCCGGGGTCTCGCGGGCAAACTCGATGCGGTCGTGCAGGCGGAACTTGCGGTCATGCCAGAACTCGATCGAAACGGGACGGATGCGGAAGCCGGACCAATAAGGCGGGCGCGGAATGTCGCCGATGGCGTAGCGCGCCGTGTATTCGGCGACCGACTTCTCCAGCGCGAAGCGGCCTTCCAGCGGACGCGACTGCTTGGATGCCCAGGCACCGATTCGGCTGCCGCGCGGGCGGGATGCGAAATATTCGTCCGCCTCGGCATCGGTCACGACCTCGATCGGACCGCGAATGCGCACCTGACGGCGTAGGGATTTCCAGTGAAAACACATGGCGGCCTTTTTCTGGCCAAGAAGTTCCTGCCCTTTCCGGCTTTCGCAATTCGTATAGAAGACGAAGCCGTTGGTATCAAACCCCTTCAGCAAGACCATGCGGACATTGGGCATGCCGTCGGCATCGACCGTCGCCAGCGCGACGGCGTTCGGATCGTTGATTTCGGAGGCCTGCGCATCCTTCAACCAGCTGTCGAACAATTCGACAGGATGTTCAGCCTCGGTAAAGTCACCGCTTGTTAACTCATCGTGCGACATATTGATTAAAATGCCTCTTTTTCCGGTTCTGTAGCGCGTAGGTAACAGGTTTCGTTTTGATTCATCCAGCACGACCATCTTTCAAGAAAACAGGCCGGATTGGCAAATCCGTTCTGCTTCTGGTGATGGCGGCCGCTCCGGTCGTTCTATCCGGTTGCTTCGGTGCTGGACAGGATTATCTCACCAGCGCGGCGACGGACTCGTCAATCAACACGCGCTCGATCAGCGATGTGCGCGCCAAGACGGTCAATTCCGACGAGACGACGGTCAGCAATGCCGTCACGTCTGCGGACCTCGGCAAGCTCGGCAACGATCCGCTGCCCTGGGCAAACACGGCCACCGGCAGCTCCGGCGTCGTGACCTCGATTGCCGAACAGATGGCCGAGGGCATGACCTGCCGGCAGTTCACGACGACGCGCCATTCCTATTCCGGCATCGCCAAATTTTCCGGGCTTGCCTGCCTTGGCAGCGACGGCAATTGGAACGTGCTGCGCTTCGAACAGCTGTAAGCCGTCCGAATTTCACGCATCCGTTCAAATTTTCCCGATTTCCTTCAGGCGAACGTAACGACTGATTAGCGAGTCTTTGCGCATAATCGCTGTTCACAATTTTGCCGTGGCCCCAAAGCACCGGCCAGAGGTTTCATTTGCGCCTGGGAAAGACAGGCCGTCCACGAGCGGGTTCAAAAGAATGCGCGACCCTTACGCAGTGCTTGGCGTCGACAGCAATGCCAGCGAACAAGAGATCAAGTCGGCCTGGCGGTCGGCCGCCAAGGCGTTTCACCCCGATCGCAATCGCGACAATCCCGATGCGGCCTCGCAGTTTGCCGAACTCGGCAAGGCCTACGACATGCTGAAAAACCCGGCGAAGCGCGATCTGCTCGATCAGGCGCGCGGCGCGCGCCAAGGCAAGGACGGCGAAGCGACCTTCATGCAGAAGCGTGAAGAGGCACGCGCCGCAGCGGCCAGACGCGAGGCGGAAAGGCAGGCGCGCGAGGCCGAGGAAATGGCTGAAATCGCAAGGCAAGCCAATACCGCCGCGCGCGCGGCCCAATCTGCAACAGCGGCCAGCACCGGCGCTCCATCAGGAGCTAGTTCTGCCACCCCAAAGGCCAGCTCGACCGGCAAGAGTGAAAGCCAGCCCGGCAAGCCGTCCGACGCCGCCTCGCCAGACGTCGAAGACCTGCCGGAAGCCGGTGCGGAAACCGGTACCACGAGCGCATCCGCCAACAGGCTGAAGCTGCAGGCCGCCGAACTGCTGGTCTCCTTCTATCGCCGGATCACCGGCTATCGACCGCCGCCGGAACAGGCGCCCGACTATTATGTGGACACGGAAGTCACCATCGGCGACCTGCTTGCCGGCCGCTGGACCACCGTCACCACGCCGGACGAGCGCGAGGTCGGCTTCTACCTCACGCCCGGCATGACCGAGGGCCATGTCGTCGAACTGAAGGGCCATGGTTCGCGGCTGACAGGCATGCGCAACGGCGACCTGTTCGTCACGCTCCGTGTCGCCCGCGACATCGCCTTTTCCGTCGACAGGTTCGACATCCACACAATTCTGCCGATCTCCCTGGAAGATGCGGTGCTCGGCCTGAAAACCGAAGTGGAGGGGCCGCTGGGGTCCGTTCCGGTCACGGTGGAACCCTGGTCCGGCTCGGAAAAAACCATCCGGATTTCCGGCCACGGCCTGAAGACCGAGGATGGCGGGTACGGCGATTTCGTCGTGGGGTTGCGCATTTTTCTCGGCGAGAAGCCGGATGAAAAGGTCACCGACCTGATGCGCGTCATGCGTCAGGGCCTGTATCTCTAGCCAGACATGTCCTCCAAGACCCCGGCAACCGGCCAACCGCCGGTGGCGCACTGTTTGTTACGGTTCCTAACAGTTCCTGATCTCGGGGAAGCTTGAACCGCCCGTCACGCTATGCCATAGGCAAATTCGCAATTCTTGATCTTGGGAGCATAGCATGGCTGAAGTAACCGGCCTCATGAGCGGCAAACGCGGCGTCATCATGGGTGTGGCCAACAATCGATCCATCGCCTGGGGCATTGCCAAGGCCTGTGCGGATGCCGGTGCGGATCTGGCGCTGACCTGGCAGGGCGACGCCCTGAAGAAGCGAGTCGAACCGCTGGCGCAAGAGCTTGGCGCTGTCATGGCCGGCCATTGTGACGTGACCGACCTTGCCTCCATTGACGCCGTCTTCGAGACGCTGGAAAAGGAATGGGGCAAGATCGATTTCGTCGTCCACGCCATCGCGTTTTCCGACAAGGACGAACTGACCGGCCGTTACATCGAGACGAGCCGCGAAAACTTCGCCCGGACCATGGACATCTCCGTCTATTCGCTGACCGCCGTCGCCAAGCGCGCCGAGCGGATCATGAACGATGGCGGCTCGATCGTCACCCTCACCTATTACGGCGCCGAAAAGGTGATGCCGCACTATAACGTCATGGGCGTGGCCAAGGCCGCACTCGAGGCGAGCGTGCGCTACCTCGCCGTCGACATGGGCGACCGCGGCATCCGCGTCAACGCGATCTCGGCCGGCCCGATCAAGACGCTGGCCGCTTCCGGCATCGGCGACTTCCGCTACATCCTGAAGTGGAACGAGTACAACGCGCCGCTGAAGCGCACGGTCTCGATCGACGAGGTCGGCAATTCCGCGCTCTACCTCCTGTCGGACCTGTCGACCGGCGTCACCGGCGAAGTCCACCATTGCGACTCCGGTTACCATACGATCGGCATGAAGTCGGTGGATGCTCCGGATATCAGCGTCGCGAAGGACTGAGACCTTCAAGACAGACAAAAAGAGCGGAGCCGGTTGGCTCCGTTCGCATTTCAAGCGCCGATTTCATTTCTTTTCGAGGCTGATTTCTTGATCATCTACGTCGTTCGCCATGGCCAGACGGACTGGAACGCCGAACTGCGCATGCAGGGTCAGAAGGATATTCCGCTCAACGACAAGGGCCGCGCCCAGGCCCGCGGCAATGGACGTGCCCTGAAGGACATTCTGGGGGATGACGCGCCAAGCTTCGACTTTGTCTCCAGTCCGCTCGGCCGCACTCGCGAGACCATGGAGCTGCTCCGGACGGAGATGGGGCTGAACCCGCATGCCTACCGGACCGACGAGAGGCTGGTAGAGGTTTCCTTCGGCGATTGGGAAGGCTCTACGCTGCGGGAACTCCAGGAGAAAGCCCCCGACAGGGTTGCCGCCCGCGCGGACAATAAATGGGACTTCATCCCGCCGGGCGATCACGCCGAAAGCTACGAAATCCTGTCGTGGCGCATCGGCTCCTGGCTGCAATCGGTCAACCTTCCGACGGTATGCGTCTGCCATGGCGGCGTGATCCGGACGCTGTTCCGCCTGATCGCCAGCACGGACAAGGAAGAAGCCGCCACGATGGGCGTGCCGCAGGACCGTATCCTCAGGATCGTTATGCGCCAGAACGTCATCGAGTGGATAGGCGGGACGTCCCCGTCGCTCCGCGCCCCCTTCTAGGCCCATATCAAACCGGCCAAAAAAATACGGCCGCCACGGATTTCCGCGGGGCCGTTGCAATTGTCAGGGGCTGAACAAATGTCCTGTATATAAGGATATAGGCGCCTATTGCTCGATTTCCAGATCATCGACGACACGCTTGCCGTCAACGACCGTGTAGAACACGGTGACCTTCACGCCGGCGGCCAGTCCGTCGAAGTCGAATTCGGACGGCACCTGATAGGTCTTGCCGTCATCGAGCGCCAGGGTGAGGCCGGAGGTGTCGACCTTGGTGATCGTTGCCTCGACATCGGCGCTCTGCGCGAAAGAGGCGAGCGGAGACAGGAGGCTGGCGACAGCAATCAACGCAGCAAACAGATAATTCATGTGACGCCTTTCAGTCTTTATCATGTGCATCGTCCTTCGCTGGCCATGGAGCACGTCGAATGTGGCGGATTTTTTGCCCTTGCCGGGCGGATTTGCGACAGGATTGATGATCTTTTTTCCAGGGTTGGCAAGTGAAACTTTGGCGACCCTTTGGCGTGCACCCGAAAAAGGCCGTTGTCGCAAAGAGACGCTGCAAGGGAGCACAAAGGAATTTGCCTTGCGCCGTTTTTCCACTATGAGTGACCCGCCTTAGACAAACGGCCGTCACGGCAGCCGCCAAGCCTTACGGACAGAACCATGTCGCATAACACATTCGGTCATCTCTTCCGCGTCACCACCTGGGGTGAAAGCCACGGGCCGGCGCTCGGCTGCGTGGTCGACGGCTGCCCTCCGGGTATCCGCTTCACGCTTGCCGAACTGCAGGCCTGGCTCGACAAGCGCAAGCCCGGCCAGTCGCGGTTCGTGACGCAGCGGCGCGAGGACGATCTCGTGAAGGTGCTCTCGGGCGTCATGCTGGACGAAGACGGCGAGACGATGATTTCCACCGGCACGCCGATCTCGATGATGATCGAGAACACCGACCAGCGCTCCAAGGACTACGGCGAGATCGCCAAGCGCTATCGGCCCGGCCATGCCGATTTCACCTATGACGAAAAATACGGCATTCGCGACTATCGCGGCGGCGGCCGCTCTTCGGCCCGCGAAACGGCCGCCCGCGTGGCAGCCGGCGGCATCGCCCGCAAGGTGATCCCGGGCGTGACCATCCGCGGCGCCCTCGTCCAGATCGGCAAGCACAAGATCAACCGCGCCAACTGGGACTGGGATCAGGTCGGCGAGAACCCGTTCTTCGCACCTGATCCGGAGATCGTTCCGGTATGGGAAGAGTATCTCGACGGCATCCGCAAGGCGGGCTCCTCCGTCGGCGCCGTGGTGGAAGTGATCGCCGAGGGGGTTCCCGCCGGTCTAGGTGCACCGATCTACGGCAAGCTCGATCAGGACATCGCGTCCGGGCTGATGTCGATCAACGCCGTCAAGGGCGTGGAGATCGGCAACGGCTTCGAAGCCGCCGAGATCACCGGCGAGGAAAACGCCGACGAAATGCGCATGGGCAATGACGGCAAACCGATCTTCCTGTCGAACCATGCCGGCGGCATTCTCGGCGGCATTTCGACCGGCATGCCGGTCGTCGCCCGCTTCGCCATCAAGCCTACCTCGTCGATCCTGACCGAACGGCGGTCGATCGATTCCGACGGCAACAATGTCGACGTGCGCACCAAGGGCCGCCACGATCCGTGCGTCGGCATCCGCGCCGTGCCGATCGGCGAAGCGATGCTCGCCTGCATCATCGCCGACCATTATCTCAGGGACCGGGGCCAGACCGGCAAGACACGCTAGGACAGTTTCCATGGCATACGATCAGAAGCGCGTCGTCGACGCCATCCGCGCCTTCGAGGCGGGCGAAATCGTAGTCGTCACCGATGATGACGACCGCGAGAACGAAGGCGACCTGATCGTCGCCGCCGTCCACTGCACGCCGGAAAAGATGGCCTTCATCGTCCGCCACACGTCCGGGATCGTCTGCGCACCGATGCCGCGCGAGGAAGCCAAGCGGCTGAATCTCAACGCCATGGTGGCGGAAAACGACAGCGCCCACACGACCGCATTCACGGTGACCGTCGACTTCAAGCACGGCACGACCACCGGCATTTCGGCCGAAGACCGGACGCTGACGGTGCGCAATCTCGCAAATCCGAATGTCGGACCCGCCGATTTCGTCCGTCCCGGCCACATCTTCCCGCTGATCGCCCGCGAGGGCGGCGTGCTGATGCGCTCAGGCCATACGGAAGCGGCCGTCGACCTCTGCCGGCTCGCCGGCCTTCCGCCGGTCGGCGTGATCTGCGAGATGGTCAATGACGACGGCACCGTGATGCGCGGACCGCAGGTGGCAAGCTTTGCCAAGACGCACGGCCTGAAGCAGGTTTCGGTTGCCGACCTGATCGCCCATCGCCAGCGCAAGGAACGGCTGATCGAGGAGATCGCCTCCTTCGACATCGAAACCCCGGTCGGCCGCGCCAAGGCGCACACCTATTCCCTGCCCTGGGATCCGATGCAGCACATGGCCGTCGTCTTCGGCGATATCCGTGACGGCGCGGACATTCCGGTGCGCCTGCATCCGGAAAACGTCGCGACCGACGTCTTCGGCAAGGTGCCGGCGGTCCTGCCGCACATGCAGCGCATTGCCGCCGAAGGGCGTGGGGTCATCGTCTATCTGCGCGAAGGGTCTGTCGGCGTCGGCCATCACGACACCGGACGCAAGGGCCGCGAGAGCCATGAGACGGCACAGTCCCGGGAAAGCGAATGGCTGGAAATCGGCCTCGGCGCGCAGATCCTCAAGGATCTCGGCGTCGAATCGATCAAGCTTTTGAGCTCGCGCGAACGACACTATGTCGGTCTGGAAGGATTCGGCATCACGATCAGCGAGACGATCGTCTGCTGAGACCTCAGGCGGCGGCGACCGTGCCGTCCCTGTAGGCCCTGACGGCATCGCCGAAAGCATCGAACAGCGCGCGATTGACCGGATTGCGATCCGGATCGTATTCCGCATGCCACTGGACGCCGAGCGCGAAACCCTTGGCATCGCGGAAGCGGATCGCCTCGATCGTGCCGTCATCGGCAATGCCTTCGGCGACGATGCGGTCGCCGACAGCGAGAATGCCCTGCCCGTGCAGCGAGTTGACCCGGATCGTGTCACTGCCGAAAATGCGCGCGAACACGCCGCCCGTCTCGAGCTTGACCGAATGCCGGTCGGCGAAGACGACTTCGGGGTCCGGATGGATTTCGCCGGTCTCCAATCGTGGCATGCGATGGTTGATGCGGCCCGGCAATTCCCGGATCTCCGGATGCAGCGATCCCCCGCCGGCGACGTTCATTTCCTGAAAGCCGCGACAGATGCCGAAGAGCGGCACGCCGCGCTCGACGCAGGCGTCGATCAGCGGCAGAGCCACGGCGTCGCGCGCCTCGTCATAGGGCTCATGCTTTTCGCTGGGCTCGGTGTGGAAGCGGCTCGGATGGACGTTGGCACGCGCGCCAGTCAGAAGCACGCCGTCGACGACGGAGAGAAGATCATCGATATCGGTGAGCGCCGGATCGCCGGCAAACATCAGCGGCAGGGCGCCAAGCACTTCGGCGACCGCCTGCATGTTGCGCTCCCCGACCATCTGCACCGAGAAGCGGTCCTCCACACGAAAGGCATTTCCGATGATGCCGATCACGGGCTTTCTCATGAATATCCTGCCGTCCCTTGCCTTGAATATTGCAGCGCAATGCACATTCAACATTCCCATAAGGGGTTCGAAGGAGCAACCGGTTCATGATCAAAAATATTGATGAAGCGCAAGGCAGGCGCGATCAGCCCGCCATCCAGTCCGCATCGTAGCAAACCCGCTCGACGCCGGCGAAACGGGCGACGCGGGCGAGTTCGGCTTCCAGCTTTTCGAGGCGGCCCGCCGAGGCGCGCACCCTGGGTTCCAGCCACAGGCGGCGGACGTTCAGGTTTCCCTCCTTGCGGTCCGTCTTCATGTCGATCCGGCCAATCATCCGGTCGCCCTCCAGAAGCGGGAAGACATAGTAGCCGTATTCCCGCTTCGGCTCCGGCACGAAGACCTCGATGCGGTAGCGGAAGCCGAACAGGCGTTCGGCGCGGTTACGGTCGCGCAGCAGCGGATCGAAAGGGCTCAGGACACGGACACGGCCCGGTGGCTCCGGCCAGTCGTCCGGATGGGCGGAGAAGTCGATGAGGCAGTAGGAGCTGCGCGGCTTGCCGCCGTCCACCGTCTCGATCTCCACCTCGTCCAGTCGGTCGCGGTTTGCCGCAACCCAGCAGCGCGCTTCCTCCGGCGAGATCAGGTCCCAGAAGGCGGCAATCTCGCCATGGGTGGCGAAGCCAAGCCGCTCCAGCGCGCTCGTGCAGGCCCAGTCCACGAAATCCTCGTGCGAGACCTCGGCCTTGAGGATGTGGCCGGGGATGACCCGCTCGGTCAGGTCGTAGGCCTTCTGGAAATTCTCGCGATGGCAGATCGAAAGCTTGCCGGTGTGCCAGAGAAATTCCAGCGCCGTCTTCGACGGGTGCCATTCCCACCAGCCGCCGGACTTGTGGTCCTCGGCCTTCACCTCGCGGGCAAATATGGAGCCGCCGGCGGCAATCCGCTCGTAGGTTTCGTCGAACGCCTTGTCGAAATCCTTGCCCTGCCACTTGGCCCAGCGTTCGCGGATTCCCGCTTCACGGCGCCGGAAGCGATGCTTCCAGTAGGGAAAGAAGGCCGTCGGCAGGATGGAGGCGTCATGCGTCCAGTGCTCGAAGAGCGCCCTGTCCTTCTCCAGAAGCGCGCGCAGATGCTCGCGCTTGAAGGTCTGGTTGCGCGAAAACAGGATCTGGTCGTGGGCACGCGTCACGGTCTGGATGCTGTCGACCTGGACGAAACCGATATCGTGGATCAGCTGCAGCAGGTCATCCTTCGACATGGCGCGCGACGGCGCGGCCGAAAGACCCTGCTTTGCGAGGAAGATCCTGCGCGCGATCGAATTGGAAACCGGAATCGCCATGACCTATCCATGCACACGTTCCTGATTTGTTCAAGGGTGTTTCGTTCGCTGCTGATCCATGGCCCGGATTACGGTGATGGCTGCAGCAGCGTCCCGGTAAATCCGTCGGCGGCAATATCATCGCAAAACACCTTCCACCGGCAGTTGCTGCAGGCGGCCCGGATCGAACCTTCGGCAAAGGCCGAGCGCAGGCGGGCGGCGATATCCGGGGTGATGAAAAACTCGCCCGCCATTCCGTCCGGAAAGAACGGCTCGACCGCCTTGAGCGCCCGCTCGTCGATCATCATCGTCTCGGCCCGGAAGCAATCGTGATCGCAGGCGATGCGGTCGTCGGCGGAGAGCGCGCCGCAAATGTCGTCCGGCCCTATGACCAACCGGACCGGACGGCCGGAATTGATGGCGCCGGCAATGGCAGTCATGTTGTCGACGAAGCCCGGCGTATAGCCGTAACCCTTGTAGGTCAGCAGGCAGAGGAAATGATGTCCGCGAAGAGCGATGGCGGGGTGGTCGTCCACCGTTTTGCCAGCCACGTGATCCACCTACCCTTGCCTCTCGCTTCTCCGCTGCCGTGCGTTTCCCTTTGGCCGCGCTTGGTCTATAGAGCCTGCCGGTAGCATACGGAGCAAAACTTTGGAAATCCGCTTTTCCGGCGCATCTGTCACCTTCGGCAACCGGACCGCGCTTCAGCCTTTGACGGTGACGCTTGCGGAGCGGCGCATCGGCATCGTCGGGCTGAATGGTTCCGGCAAGACCACCTTCGCCAAGCTGATCAACGGTCTCGTCGAGCCGACCGAGGGCCACGTGACGGTCGACGGTCTCGATACGGTCAAGGATGCCGGCGCCGTGCTGCGCAAGGTCGGCTTCATCTTCCAAAACCCGCAGCAGCAGCTGATCATGCCGATCCTGAAAGACGACATCGCCTTCGGCTTGAAGGCCCATGGCGTGGCCAAGGAGGATGTCGCCGCGCGGACGACCGCCATCCTGTCCAGGTTCGGCATCGCGCATCTGGCGGACCGCCGCGTCCACGAGCTTTCCGGCGGTGAAACGCAGCTGGCGGCGATCGCCGGCGTGACGGTGACCGGTCCCGGCCTGCTGATCTTCGACGAGCCGGCCAACCAGCTCGACCTGAAGAACCGCAAGCTGGTGAAGGAGACGATCGCAAAGCTTGACCAGCAGGCCGTCGTCATCAGTCATGACCTGCCCTTCATCGAGGATTTCGACCGGGTCCTGCTCTTTCACGAAGGGCAACTGGAAGCCGACGGCGCGCCCGCCGACGTGATTGCCCGCTACCGGGAGATCGCCGGATGCTGAAGAGCCTCTATGTCGAGGGCGACACGCTCTTTCACCGGCTTTCGGCACGGGTGAAGCTGATCGCTCTCCTCCTTCTCGGCATCGTCTTGTTTCCGATCAGCAGTTTCTGGGTGCTCGTTCCCGTCTTTCTCATCGCCGCGGCGCTTTATCTGACCGTCGGCCTTTCCTTCCGCGACGCGCTGTCGCGCATAGGCTTCGTGCTCTTCACCATCCTCGTGCTAATGCTCGTCAATCTCTATATCGGCCCGTGGCATGAAGCCGTCGCGACGACCTTCCGGCTGATCGCCGTCGTCCTCTTCGCCGCCGCGGTGACCGCCACGACGACGATCGACGCCTTCATGGACGAGATCACGATCCTGCTCACACCGCTGGAACGCATCGGGCTCGTCAAGGCGCGCGACGTCAGCCTGGCGCTGGGACTGGTGCTGCGATTCGTGCCGGACATCTTCGCCCGCTACCAGACGCTGAAGGAGGCGCATGAGGCTCGCGGCATCAGAGTTCGCATACGAACGATCCTTGGCCCGCTGATCATTTTGACGCTCAAAGACGCGGACATGATCGCCTCCGCCATTGACGCCCGCGGCATTCGCGGTCAATGAAATCGCGACATTTCGTGTTGGGAGACACATCTATGAACAGCAGGGACCTGGTTCTCATTGCACTTTTCACGGCGATCATCGTGGTGCTCGGCTTCATTCCGCCGATCACGCTCGCCTTCATTCCGGTGCCGATCACGGCACAGTCGATGGGCGTCATGCTGGCCGGCTGCATCATCGGCGCCAAGCGCGGGGCGCTTGCCTATGTGCTGTTCGTGCTGATGGTCGCCATCGGCCTGCCGGTGCTGTCGGGCGGACGCGGCGGCATGAACATCCTGATGGGCCCGACCGCCGGCTACATCTTCGGCTGGATCGTCGCTACCTATGTCACCGGCCTGATCGCCGAGCGCTTCGTGCGTGACGGCCAGTCGGAAGGCCGCCAGCTTGCCGCCTTCTTCGCCGCCTCCGTCATCGGCGGCATCGGCGTCGTCTACCTGATGGGCATCGCCTGGCTGAAGGTGTCGACGGGCACCGACCTGATGGCGCTGATCTCCGGCAACCTGACCTTCATCCCCGGCGACCTCGTCAAGGCGGTCATCGCAACGCTTGCCGGCCGTATCGTGCTGTCGGGCTACCCGCTGCTGCATTCGCGCGCCTGATACAACCGGCCACAAGCAGACACATTCAAGCCCCGGTCCAAAACCGGGGCTTTTCCATGCGCTGTTGAAAATTACACCGCGATGCGCCATTTGCATGGACGACAGTTTCCTCGATCAGTAGGGTCCGGACATGACGACGCGCCTCTACGAGCACACCATCTTCCTCGAACACGAGACACCGCCCGGCCATCCCGAACGGATCGACCGGCTGCGCTCGCTGAATGTGGCGCTCGAACACCCCTTCTTCTCAACGCTGGACCGCAAGCAGGCGCCGCAGGCAAACGAAGACGCCGTGCTGCTCGCCCATCCGGAAGCGCACCTGTTCTCGGTCATGCGGCAGATCCCCGAGGAAGGTATCCACCAGATCGAAGCCGACACCTATGCCAGCCCGAAGAGCCTGCAGGCGGCGCTGACCGGTATCGGCGGGGCCATGGCCGCCGTCGACGACGTGTTTTCGGGCGCCGCCGACAATGTCTTCGTCGCCTGCCGCCCGCCCGGTCACCATGCGGAAAAGCAGACGGCCATGGGCTTCTGCCTGTTCAACAATGTGGCGATCGCCGCACGGCATGCGCAGAAGGTGCACGGCGCCGAACGGGTCGCCATCGTCGACTGGGACGTGCACCACGGCAACGGCACACAGGACATTTTCTGGGACGATCCAAACGTGCTGTTCTGCTCGACCCACCAGATGCCGCTCTATCCCGGATCCGGCGCCAAGAACGAGACGGGCACGCACAACACCATCGTCAATGCGCCGCTTTCCACGAATGACGGCAGCGACCATTTCCGCGAGGCCTTCCGGTCGCGCGTGCTGAAGGCGGTCGACGACTTCTCCCCCGACCTCATTCTGGTCTCGGCAGGCTTCGACGCCCATCACCGCGATCCGCTGGCGCAGATCAACCTCGTTGGCGAGGATTTCGACTGGGCGACGGCAAAGCTGATGGAGCTTGCCGACAAGCATGCCGGAAACCGCCTCGTCAGCGTCCTGGAGGGCGGCTATGATCTGGAGGGACTCGCCGAGTCCGCCGGAATGCACATTTCGAGACTGATGAAAGGATGACCATGAGCGACAAGACCAAGGGCGACGATATCGCGGGCCTGCCGTTCGAAAAGGCGGTCGCCGAGCTTGAGACAATCGTCGGCCGGCTGGAGCGCGGCGACGTGGCGCTGGAGGAATCCATTGCCATCTACGAGCGCGGCGAGGCGCTGAAGAAGCATTGCGAGAAACTGCTGACGGTCGCCGAAAAGCGTATCGAGAAGATCCGCCTCGACCGTTCCGGCCAGCCGCAGGGCGTCGAGCCGCTCGACGCCGAGTGAGCGGTTCTCCTTCCCCTTCCTATTCCAAGGCGATTTCGATCGCCTCTTCCTGATCGCTGCTGCTTCCGGTCTTTGCCGGCTTGCGCAAGAGGAAGATCAGCGGCATCACCGCAATCGACATCAGCATCAGGAGCTTGAAGTCGTCGGCATAGGCGATGATCGTCGCCTGCAGCGAGACGATGCCGTCGAGCGCCGAGATGCCGCTCACCGTATGCGGGTTGAGTGCGGCCGCCGCCGGCGCGTCGAAGGCGTGGTTGAACGGCGTGACGAAGGCCGAGATCTGCGCGTGGTTGATCTGGGTGTTCTGGACGAGAAGAGCCGAGACCACGGCAATGCCGACGCTGGAACCGATATTGCGCGACAGATTGTAGATGCCCGTTCCTTCGCCGCGCATTTCGGCAGGCAGCGTCGCGAAGGCGATCGTGGTCAGCGGCACGAACAGGAAACCGAGACCTGCGCCCTGGACGAAACCGACCCAGATGATCGTCCACTGGGAAATGTCCGGCGTCCACATGGTCATTTCGTACATGGCCCAGGCGGTAACCCCGAGTCCCGTCAACAGCAGATAGCGCGTATCGACCTTGCCGATCAGCCGGCCGACGAGGAACATGCAGGCCATCGTGCCGAGCCCGCGCGGGCCCATGACGATGCCGGCCGTGATAACGGGATATTCCATCAGCGTCTGCAGATAAGGCGTCATCAGCGCCAGCGAGGCGAGATAGGTGACGCCGATGACGAAGATGAACAGGATGCTGATCGCGAAATTGCGGTCGAGAAACAGCCTCGGATTGACGAAGGTTTTGTCTGCCGTGAACGTGTGGACGAGAAACAGGTAGAACGCCCCGCCGCAGACGATCGACTCGACGATGATTTCGCCTGACGAGAACCAGTCAAGCTGCTGGCCGCGGTCGAGCAGGAGCTGCAGCGCGCCGATGGCGACACTCAGCATGCCGAAGCCGAACCAGTCGAGCCGCGCCCTGGCGTCCACCTTGGTTTCCTTGACGAACATGCCGATGCCCATGAAGGCAAGTATGCCGATCGGGACGTTGATGTAGAAGACCCAGCGCCAGCTCAGATTCTCGGTGAGCCAGCCGCCGAGGACGGGACCGAGGACCGGCCCGACCATGACCGACACGCCGAACATGGCCATCGCCGAACCGCGTTCCTCGACGGAATATATGTCGAGCAGGATGCCCTGCGACAGCGGCACGAGCGACGCGCCGAACAGGCCCTGCAGCAGGCGAAAGCCGACGATCTGGGTCAGCGATTGCGCCAGACCGCAGAGGACGGATGCGGCAACGAAGCCGAAGATCGCGGTCGACAATACCCGCTTGCGGCCGAACTTGGCGGCGAGAAAGCCGGACGGCGGCGTCATGATCGCGGCGGCAACGATGTAGGATGTCAGAACCCAGTTGATCTGGTCGGCGCTGGCCGCGACGCTGCCCTGGATATAGGGCAGCGCGACGTTGGCGATCGTGGTGTCGAGCGCCTGCATGATGACGGCAAGGATGACGCAGGCGGCAATCGCACCGCGATTGGCCACCGGCTCGTCCACCGCTGCCATGGTGGCGGCATTACTCATTGGCGTAAGCAGGCCTCTTGCCGAGGAGGTTGTCGACGAACTGCGGCAGTCCGCGCGCATGGCCGGTGTCGATATCGATCTCCGTGCTCATGCCCGCTCGCAGCGGCGGCTTGCCCTTGGTGTCATCGATCGAGATGCGCATCGGGATGCGCTGGACGACCTTCACCCAGTTGCCGGACGAATTCTGTGCCGGAAGCAGCGAGAAGCTCGACTCGGAGGCCGGGCTCACACTGGCAACCTTGCCGGTCCATTCGACGCCCGGATAGGCATCGACGCTGATCGTCACCGGCTGGCCGGGCTTCACATAGGTCAGCTGCGTTTCCTTAGGATTGGCCGCGATCCACATGTTCTCGGTGGAAACGAGCGAGAAAGCCGCCTGCGCGGCATCGAGGTAACTGCCGACCTGGACGGCGCTCACATTGGTGGCGATGCCGTCGAAGGGCGCGCGCACGACCGTATCGTCGAGCTGCCGCTTGGCATCATCGACAGCGGCCTTCGCCTGCAGGTAGACCGGATTTTGCTCGACCGGCGTATCGGCGTCGCCGCCGAGCTTGGCGAGCATTTCGGCGGCCTGCGCTTCGGCAACGATCACCTTCTGCTTGGCCGCGTCGAGATTATGCTTGGCCTGGTCGAATTCGGCATGCGAGGCGGTGTTCATCGACACCAGCTTCTGCTGCCGGTCGAAAGCCGACTGGTAATAGGGAAGATCCGCCTTGGCCTGGGCGATCTCCGCCTGCGCCTGACGATAGCTTGCCTGCAGGGTCAGAAGGTCGTTGCGGGCGGATTCGAGCTTTGCCTCAGCACCTTCGAGTGCGATCTGGAACGTGTCCGGCTTCAGGCGGAAGAGAACGTCACCTGCCTTCACCGTCTCGTTCTCGTGAACCTCGATCGACTGCACCGTGCCCGCCACATCCGTCGAAACGCCGACGATGTTGGCGGCGATATAGGCGTTGTCCGTGCTGACCTCCTGGCCACCAGTCACATAGACATAGCCGCCGACGACAAGGGCGATCGGCAACAGTGAGAACAGGACACGGCGGCGCGTGTTGCTGCGCGGCTTTTGCGCAGGGGGCCCTTGCTCGGGCGCCGGAGCCGCAGCGGCCTTTGCCGGCGCTTCGGCGGTCTCGATGTTTTCATTGGCGGTCGGGCGCAAAGGGGTCGGTTCGCTCATGTCAGTTTTCCTTGTCGGCCGTGCACCGGCAGGCCTCGACGAGATTGGACTTCATCGTTTCGAGCATCTCGAAGAGCTTTTGACGATCTGCCGGGGATATGGATTTCAGGGCTTCGTTGCGTGTGGCGTCGCCGATGACACGCATGTCGCCAAGCAGGTCGCGCGCCTCTTCGGTCGTGAAGAGCAGCCAGATCCGTCGGTCGGTTTCGTGGCGCCGGCGCTGGACGAGGCCGCGCTCCATCAGTTTTTCGATGATCCGCTGCAAGGTAATCGGCTCGACGTCGATCATCTCGGCCAAAGCCTTCTGGTGAATGCCTTCATTTCGGGACAGGTAGGCAAGCGCCTGCCACTGGGACCGCGTCAAACCGATGTGCCTCGCCTGCTGCTCAAAATGCTTGCGCAGCAGGCGAGCCACATCATGCAATAAAAATCCGAGTGTCGGATTGGTACCCAATCGTTTACGTCCTGAAAAAGTAAGCATCCTTATGATAAGTAGACCTATATATTATTGGCCTCGCATCTGGCAAGTGGTCCGGGGCGGTAGACTGTCAATTTTTCGGAGGAACAGCGTTCGGTTTTTCGCCCTATGCCTCGGCGCCGATGAAGGGTAGCGTTCGCCATCGACATCCAGAACGGAGTGAGCCCCATGTCCTTCTTTCCCGGAAAGGATCCGGTTGCCGGAGACGCCTTTGCCTGCGACGCCATCGAGCAGCTGATCATCCCGCGCACCAGCGACATCGGCGGCTTCGAGGTTCGCCGCGCACTGCCGACGGCCCGGCGCCGGCTGGTCGGGCCGTTCATCTTCTTCGACCGCATGGGACCGGCGGTGCTGCGCGCCGGCGACGCGCTGGACGTCAAGCCGCATCCGCATATCGGGCTTTCGACCGTCACCTACCTGTTCGACGGCGAGATCAAGCACCGTGACAGCCTGGGCACGGAAATGGTCATCGAGCCCGGCGACATCAATCTGATGACGGCCGGCCGCGGCATCGTCCATTCCGAGCGCACGCCGGAAAAGCTGCGCGGCAATGCCTTCTCGATTTCCGGCCTGCAGACCTGGCTGACGCTGCCCGACAACATGGAGGAGATCGATCCGGCCTTTGCCCACACGACCCGCGCCGACATGCCCGAGATCAATGCCGACGGCGCCCATGCGCGCGTCGTGATCGGCAGCCTCGAAGGCCTTGCCTCGCCGGTGAAGGTGTTCTCCGACACGCTCTATGTGGATCTGACGCTCGAACCCGGCGCACGCTTTCCCTTTGCCGCGCAGGCGGAAGAGCGCGCCGCCTATATCCTTTCCGGCGATCTGATCGTCTCCGGCGACCGTTTCGCCAGCGACCAGCTTCTCGTCTTCCGGCCGGGCGACGCGATCACCCTGCAAGCCGGCGAGCGCGGCTGCCACCTGATGCTGTTCGGCGGAGCGGCCATGTCGTCGAAGCGCTATATCTGGTGGAACTTCGTCTCCTCCTCCAAGGAACGCATCGAACAGGCGAAGGAAGAATGGCGCACCGGCCGCTTCGATATCGTGCCGGGCGACGAGGAGGAATTCGTGCCATTGCCGCAGGGGTGACGAGGAAAAGCAAGACGGCACGGGGCGGCTTGTGCTAAGCCGTCATATTGAATATCGCTTCCGGCGCACCAGATAACGCTAAACGAGACCGCCGAAATTGACCGAAATAGACACGCCTCTTCTGGACAGGATCACCATTCCCGCCGACCTGAAATCGGTGGAGGATGCGGATTTGCCGCAGCTCGCCCGCGAAGTGCGCGACGAGATGATCGAGGCTGTTTCGCGTACCGGCGGCCACCTTGGCGCTGGCCTCGGCGTCGTCGAGCTGACGATCGCCATCCACAAGGTCTTCAACACGCCTGACGACCGGCTGATCTTCGACGTCGGCCATCAGTGTTATCCGCACAAGATCCTGACCGGCCGGCGCGACCGCATCCGCACGCTGCGCCAGGAAGGCGGCCTGTCCGGCTTCACCCGCAGGGCCGAAAGCGAATACGATCCATTTGGTGCCGCGCATTCCTCGACGTCGATCTCGGCCGGCCTCGGCATGGCGGTCGCCGCCGAACTGGACCACAAGGACCGCAAGGTGATCGCCGTCATCGGCGACGGCGCGATGTCCGCCGGCATGGCCTATGAGGCGCTCAACAATGCCGGCGCGCTGGATGCACGGCTGATCGTGATCCTCAACGACAATGACATGTCGATTGCGCCGCCGACCGGCGCGATGAGCGCCTATCTCGCCCGCCTCGCCTCCGGCCGCACCTATATGGGCTTCCGGGAATTCGGCAAGAAGCTGACCGCCTATCTCGGCAAGAACATCGACCGGGCGATCACGCGCGCCGTCGAGCACGCCCGCGGCTATGTGACCGGCGGCACCATGTTCGAGGAAATGGGCTTCTACCATATCGGCCCGATCGACGGTCACTCCTTCGATCACCTTCTGCCGGTGCTGCGCAATGTGCGCGACAACCAGAAGGGCCCGGTCCTCATCCACGTCGTGACCCAGAAGGGCAAGGGCTATCCGCCGGCCGAAGAGGCCGCCGACAAGTATCACGGCGTCAACAAGTTCGACGTCATCACCGGCGCCCAGGCAAAGGCCAAGCCGAATGCACCGAGCTACACCTCCGTGTTTGCCAATGCGCTGGTGCAGGAAGCCGGTCTCGACGACAAGATCGTCGGGATTACCGCTGCCATGCCGTCGGGCACCGGCCTCGACAAGCTGGCCGAGGCCTTCCCTGCCCGCTGTTTCGACGTCGGTATTGCCGAGCAGCATGCCGTGACCTTCGCCGCCGGCCTCGCCGCCGAGGGCTACAAGCCGTTTGCGGCGATCTATTCGACCTTCCTCCAGCGCGCCTACGACCAGGTCGTCCACGATGTGGCGATCCAGGGCCTGCCGGTGCGTTTCCCGATCGATCGGGCGGGTTTCGTCGGCGCCGACGGGCCGACCCATGCCGGCTCGTTCGACACGACCTTCCTTGCAACCCTGCCGAATTTCGTCGTCATGGCCGCCGCCGACGAGGCTGAGCTGAAGCACATGGTGCGCACCGCTGCAGCCTTCGACGAAGGCCCGATCTCGTTCCGCTATCCGCGCGGCGAAGGCGTCGGCGTCGAACTGCCGGAGCGCGGCCAGATCCTGGAGATCGGCAAGGGCCGGGTGATCAAGCAGGGCGCCAAGGTCGCCCTCCTTTCCTTCGGCACGCGGCTGGCCGAATGTCTGCTGGCTTCCGAAGAACTGGATGCCTCCGGCCTGCTGACCACCGTTGCAGACGCCCGTTTCGCCAAGCCACTCGATCACGACCTGATCCGCCAGCTGGCCGCCCATCACGAAGTGCTCGTCACCATCGAGGAAGGCGCAGTCGGCGGCTTCGGCAGCCATGTCGCCCATTACCTCGCCAATGAAGGCCTGCTCGATACCGGCCTCAAATTCCGCTCCATGGTTCTGCCGGACATCTGGATGGAACAGATGAAGCCGGAAACGATGTACAGCCGCGCCGGGCTCGACAAGGCCGGCATCGTATCGACCGTCTTCAAGGCACTTGGTCAGGACCGGGTGGAGAGCGGTTCGCGTGCCTGACGGCACCAGAAACTAACCTATCGGAAACCAAGGCCGTTCGGTTTCAACTAACCAGTTTCCTTGGCATTTTCTGAAATTCTTCCGGGTATTGTCCCTGTCAACAAAAAGAAATGACAGGGAAAATCAGACCATGCTGAAACGGGGATTGCTGATCGCCGCGGCGGTGCTTGTCGCCGCGCCGGTCTTCGCCGAAGACTTTCCGGACCATGATCCGATGCTCGAGCGCATCATGATCGAACGCCTGCAGCCGAAGCTGCCGGAGCTCAGGCCGACCTTCGGCATTCATGAACGCGCCCGCCTCGTCCACGCGGCCGTGCAGCACAAGCCGACGGGCCTGCACGCGCTGGCCGAGGAGGCCGAACCCGCCTATTACGGCCACATTTCCTGGCTTTGAAGCGCGGCCTTCAGGGCTGCGCAGAGCGCACCAGGAACAGCACATCGAGGTTCCGCTCCGGATAGAAATCCTGCTTGGTCATCTCGAAGGTGGTCGGCCCGGTCTTCTTGACGCCGTCGCCGCAGAAGCTGACGTAATTTTCAGGCGCGCCCTTGTCGATCGTCAGGTGGAAGGTGCCAATCGGACCGTTCCAGTTTGCACCCGTGGTCAGGATGTAGGACAGCCACTGCTCGGTGTAGAAGGGCTTGCCGGCATTCATGTCGGCGAGCGACTTGCGGCCGATCTTCTCGAATGTGTCGTCGAGGCAGTACTTGTCCTGATAGCGGCGGAACTCTTCGCTGCGCGTCCCGTCATAATGGAGATAGGCGACCTGTACCGTGCCGCCGACGCTCGGGCGGTAGCGGTGCGACACGTGGACATCGGTACCGGCCGGAAACGTGGTGTTCCACCAGTAGACCGTCTTCAGCGTCCAGCTGGGCGTCAGATGCACCTTCATGCCGGTGCCGTCATTGTCGTATTCATCCGGCACGATCAGGCCCTTTGCCAACCAGTCCTCCTGCGTTTCCTTCGGCATGGCTTGCAGTGCCTTGAACGTCGCATCGGCGAAGGGCAGAAGCGGCACGCCTTTCGACTGTAGCTCCTCCGTCATATCGATGCCCGCGACATAGGCGCGCTGCTGCAGGCTCGCCTCGATCGGCTTGCCATCCTGGGTCACGGAAAACTCCAGGAAATTGGCATCGTCCGTGTCGTTCAGCGCGATGTTGGCGTCGATACCGCCCTCGATATCCGGCATCGGAAAGGCGACCATGCCGCGGACGTCCTTGTCGGAGCCGTTGTGGAAGGTGTAGTCGACCCGCACCTCTTCCTGCGAGATGAACAGATCCTCGCGGGCCATCGTCACGTCGTAGCTTTTCACGAAGGTCAGCCCGCCGGTGCCGAGCTCGCTCATCGAATCATTGGCTATCGCCGGCGCCACACACGCCAGCAGACCGGCCAGAAGAGCGCAATCGAAAACGCACATGGAACCCCTCCCCGCCCGAAAGACAATGCCGGGAACTTATCCAATTCCCGGCATTCGCAAAAGGTGGAGAATTTCGGCTCAGTGCCCTGCCGCCATCAGAATTCCTGCCAGTCGTCGACCTTGACGGCGGCATTGCCACGGGACGGGGGTACAGCCGGCCTGGCTGTCGCCGCCTTGCCGGCCGGCGCGGTGCGTGCGTCCGGCTGAGCGGCGGACAGTGCGTTGTCGGCTCCGGCAATCCTGAACTGCGAGATCATCTCGCGCAGCCTTGTCGCCTCGCTGGCAAGGCTCATGCTGGCGGCGCTCGCCTCCTCCACCATGGCGGTGTTCTGCTGCGTGACCTGATCGAGGCTGCGGACGGCCTTGTTGACTTCGCCGAGGCCGGTCGACTGCTCGTGCGTGTTGGCGGTGATCGCGTCCATATAGCCGTTGATCGAGACGATCAGCTCGCCGATGTCGCTCAATGCCTGACCGGCATCACGGACAAGCGCGACGCCGCCCTCGATTTCGGCGGACGAATTGTCGATCAGTTCCTTGATCTCGCGGGCGGCCCTCGCCGACCGTCCGGCGAGCTCGCGGACTTCCTGGGCGACGACGGCGAACCCCTTGCCGGCATCGCCGGCACGCGCTGCCTCGACGCCGGCGTTCAAGGCCAGCAGGTTGGTCTGGAAGGCGATCTCGTCGATCACCGAGATGATCGAGGCGATCTTGCCGGAGGATTCCTCGATCCGGCGCATGGCGTCCTCGGCATTGACGACGACGCTTGCCGACTGGCGGGCGTTCTCGTTGGCCTGCTTGGAGACCGCGCGGGCCTCATCGACGCGCTTGGCGGATTCGGAGACATTGCCGGTGATCTGCTCCAGCGCCACCGTGGTCACGTCAAGCGACGAGGCCTGGTGCTCGGTGCGCTTCGAGAGGTCCGCGATGCCATCGGCGATCTCGCGGCTGTGATTGTCGATGTTGCCGGAGCTCCGGTAGATCACCGAAAGCGTGTCGCCGAGCTGGCGGACGGAGGCGTTGAAATCGCCGCGCAGCTCCTCGAATTCCGGCGCGAAGCGCTCGTTCAGCTGATAGGTGAGGTCGCCCTCGGCAAGCTTCTTCAGGCCGGTGGCAAGGCCGGACGTGGCGATGCGAAGCCGCTCGGCCGCCTGGCGTTCGGCTTCCTCTTCGGCGGCGCGGCGCTGCTCCTCGGCGTGCAGGCGATGCTCCTCGGCCTCGTCTTCCAACCGCTTCTTGGCAATCACGGCCTCGCGGAAGATGCCGAGCGAACGGGCCAGCGCGCCGATCTCGTCCTTGCGCTCGGCGCCGGTCACCGCCGTATCGGCATCGCCGCTGGCGAGCCTTTCGGTGACTTCGCTGAGACGGCGCAGCGGCTTCAGCGTGTTGGAGCGCAGGAGCGTGATGATCAGCAGGGCGGCGACCGTCAGCGTCCCGAGCCCCGCCAGCACCTTCAGCATGATGCGGCTTTTCCAGCTGGCGATCTGCGGGGCCAGATTGATGGAGGCGGAATAGGCGCCCATGATCTCGCCGGGCTCGATGTTCATCAAGCCGGTGTGGCAGCCGGCGCAGCGCTCGTCGGCGGCGTCGCCCTGGCCCAGCACCACGGGGCGCGACAGGCGCAGGCTCTCGCCCTCGACGGTCGACTGGCGCTGCATCGACGTCAGAGCCGCCGTATCGACCGTATCCTTTGGCGGCAGGATGGTGCCGCCGTTTTCCTTCTGGAAGGCCTCGATCTTTTCGGCCATCACCACCCAGATGTCGACGTCGTCATTGGCTTCGGAAAACTGCTTCATGGCGCCGTCGAGCGTCATGACGGCGGGGTCGCCGTCCTCGATCTGGCCGCGGTTCAGCATCGCCTGGATGTGCATCGCTTCCAGGAGATCGAGCGCCGCATTGCCGCGCATCTCGCCGCTCTCGCGAATGCGCGTCCAGTCCTGGCTGATGTCGTAGGCGACCTTGGCGCTTTCGCCGACCATCAGGACGACGACGACGCTCAAGACGATCTGGACGGTGAGAGGAATGCGCTTGAGATATGAGAACATGGGATGCAACCAACGGGCCGGACAGCCGGACCATGCTGAAATTCGACTTCACGCAGTTAAGAAAAAGCCGGTTAACGCCCTCCTAACAAAGTCGTCTATTTGCAACTTCTGATGAATAAAGATGTCGGCACTCCCGCTATTCTTGACGACTGTCAAGAATAGCGAAATCACGCCTTCGCCCGTGGTCGCCATTTCCCCCTTGCGCAATCGCCCCATGCAGGTCATGGACAGGGCATGACTGCCGACGACACGACATCGCGACGCCTGGACCAACTTCTGGTGACGCTGGGCCACTTCGAGACGCGTTCGCGCGCCGCCGATGCGGTGCGCCGCGGCACGGTGTCGGTCGATGGCCGCAAGGCGGCAAAGCCGGGACAGACGGTTGCCCCTTCCGCGACCATCACCATCGACGATCCGGCGCATGGCTATGTCTCGCGCGCCGCGCTGAAACTGATCGCGGCACTCGACCATTTCGACCTCGATCCGGCCGGGCTCCACTGTCTCGACATCGGCGCCTCGACCGGCGGCTTCACGCAGGTGCTCCTCGAACGCGGGGCGGCGCATGTGACCGCCGTCGACGTCGGCCACGGTCAGCTACACGAGCGGATCGCTGGCCACCCCGATGTGACGAACCTCGAAGGGCTGAACGCCCGCAACCTCTCCGCCGACGATATTGGCGGGCGGGCGGTGCAGGCTGTCGCCTCGGACGTCTCCTTCATTTCGCTGAAGCTTGCGCTGCCGCCGGCGCTTTCGCTTTGCCAGCCGGGCGGCTTCTGCGTCCTGCTCGTCAAGCCGCAGTTCGAGGCGGGCAAGCAGGCAATCGGCAAGGGCGGGCTTTTGAAGGATCCCACGCTCGGGCCAACGATCGCCGCTGATATCGAGGTATGGCTTGAAGGCGAGCAGGGGTTTCAAAGCCTCGGCGTCATCCCCTCGCCGATTGCGGGCGGCGACGGCAATCAGGAATTTCTCTTGGCAGGACGGAAAAGATGAGCACCGAAACGGTCACCATCAGCAGGCTCGGCGCACAGGGCGACGGCATCGCGCATACCACGGACGGGCCGGTCTATGTGCCCTTCGCGCTGCCGGGCGAAACGGTCGCCATCGCGCGGGTGAAGACGCAAGGGACGGTGATGTCGCTGGAAGCGCCCTCGCCCGACCGGATTGCGCCCGTCTGCCGGCATTTCGGCCCGGAGGGCGAGAACGGCACCTGCGGCGGCTGCACGCTGCAGCATTACGCCGACGCGCCCTACCGCGCCTTCAAGCGCCAGCTGGTCGTCGACGCGCTGAAATCGAAAGGGCTGACGCCGACCGTCAACGACCTCGTACCGGCCCATGCCGGCGAGCGGCGGCGCATGGTGATGACCGCCCGCGCCACCGAAAAGGGCCTGCTGCTCGGCTTCAACCAGGCCGGTTCGCACCACATCGTCGCCATTGCCGAATGTCCCGTCGCATCCGCCGGCATCACCGCCCATCTCGGCGACATCCGCAAGATCGCGGCGGCGGTGGCGCAAGGGGCCAATCCCTTCCGCGTGACCGTGCTGGAAACGCTGACCGGCCTCGACATCGCCTTCGACGAATTGAAATCGCTATCGGATGCCAACCGGGCGCGCACGGTCGATGTCGCGCTGGCCTGCAAGCCGGTCGCCCGCGTTTCGGTCAATGGCGAGATCCTGATCGAGATGCGCAAGCCGCTGCTCGACTTCGAAGGCGCCGGCGTGAGCCCGCATCCGGGCGGCTTCACCCAGGCGACGCGGGCCGCCGAAGAGGCGATGGCGCGGCTCGTCGCCGACAATCTCGGCAAGGCCAAGCAGGTCGCCGATCTCTTCGCCGGCACCGGAACGTTCACCTTCCGGCTGGCGAAGAAGGCCAAGGTGCATGCGGTTGAAAGCGACGAGAAGGCGCTGAAGGCGCTCGATGCGGCCATGCGCAACACGCAAGGGCTGAAGCCGATCACCACCGAACGGCGCGACCTCTTCCGCCGGCCGCTTCTTGCCAAGGACCTGTCGCGCTACGACGCCATCGTCTTCGACCCGCCCCGCGCCGGCGCCGAAGCCCAGTGTCGCGAGCTCGCCCGGGCCAAGACGCCGGAGGTGATCGCGGTGTCATGCAACCCGATCACGCTCGCCCGCGACCTCGCGCTGCTGGTCGACGGCGGGTATAAAATCGAAAGCGTGACGCCGATCGACCAATTCTTGTGGTCGGGGCATGTGGAGGCTGTGGCGGTATTGAGAAGGTAGGTTTGGGGATGATGGCGGGGGCGGCTTCGCGCCCCCCCGAAATTGTATGCTCCTGCGATCTTCACAGCGCTTCAAAAGCGAACATTGCTGGCCCCGACCTGTGCCAGGATAGGTGATGTTCGGAATACCGCAAATCCAAAAAACCATTAAATTAGCAGACTAAGTCGCGGGGTATGGCAGCATCAGATTCGCTCGTGATAGACGGATGTATCGAGCACTCATTGGTATTAATCGGTTGGTATTCTGAGAGCACGATTACGGGTAGGCATTCACGTCATCCAACACCTTTCTGCCTACTCTGTGCAACTCGGCTGAATGATCCAGTATTTTAGAGAAGGCGACCGCTCGTCCGGATATGCCTTCGGGCAGGCGCGGCTGCTGGGATCAGTATTGCCTCGGAATAGGTCAGAAAGGTCTCGTCTCACCTGTGCAACGTCAAACACGAAGGAGTGGTTTAAGCCACCTTCTACTTCGACGGTCGTTGCGTCGATTGTCACAATCTCTTCGGCAACATAGCGGTCTGAACCACCTTGACCTAGACGGCGCCTTCCTCCAACTGCCTCTTGTGAAGCCCGCAAAGCCATATCGTTCGCAGAGACGTAGATAGTAAAACTATCGGTTGCGGATCGCAGGGAATCGACATGATCGACAAAATTAGAGAGATCTACGTCGGGCGCTGCAAACACGAGATTTCCAATCTTGTCCTTCCCTGACCATGGTACAGGGTAATTAGGGCAACCAGACAACATATAGTCGACGAGTTGTGCGCCCATACTATGGGCAAACACGGTCACATTCGCCGCTCCAAATCTCTCGACTACCTTTTCAAGAACGTTCTTGAAACCTCGGCAGCTCTGTCCAACAGTCAGCAGATCATTATTATAACCGAGGCCTGTGTATCCACCTCCGCTTCCAAGCCTAATGGAAGATTCACCAGCAGAGGCCCAACTGAGGACTATTGGAATTCCAGGGTACTTTTGACTTTCCGACAGAATGGCCATTCTTCGGGTGGCGTCCTCAAATGTATTTGCGAAGCCGTGAATGAACACAATAATTTTATTGCGACCGTTGTCGACGCCAGCCTGCTGAACAGAGTCAAGGAAGCTCTCTAACGATCCATCGTAGGCAAAGTTGGCGACATCACCTTTGGCAGGCCTTTGCCCACTATGGCTTGGATTATTGCTACCAAACCCGATATAGCTCGCTAGGATTTTCCACATCGAACGCTGTTCAGTCTCCACCGCGCGCTTCGTGGGGATGGAGACCAATGAATGGCCCATCGTGAGTGACCGGTCGGGCGCTAGCCGGTTCGCAAACGCCAGCGGTTCTTTTCCTAGCTCTGCCCGATTAGTAATGTAAAATACCGGAACGGGCTGACACACTTCATCGACCATTTCCGCACAGACACTAAGTTGTATTCTCTTTGCACTTTCTGAATATTTCGCGCCCCCTAGTTCCGAAGCGGAAGCGGCATACGCGTAAGCCGATCTCAAGTCATGCTTCTCTCTTGCGATATCGGCAAGATCGAGCAGAGCGTCCGGCTGGCCCCGTGCTGCCGCCTGATTTATCATGGCTATAACGTCGTCTTTGAGTACGGTGTTGTCTAACGCTGGCTGACGCAGAAGTAGCCCACCATACTTGGCCTGAGCGTAGGCGTTCCCATTCATTGCAGCGGCCTTGTAAAGGCCAAGAGCCTCAACTGGACTGAAATGCGGACTCCCTTGAGTAAGATATGCGTCAGCCAGTTCGAGCGATGAGGTGATGTTGCCACCCTCGGATTGCTCTCTCAACTTGTCTATCCACCTGCCTTGTCGCGCTTTGTCGTCAGTGCTGACCGCTATGTCAAATGCTGCAGATAAGGCCAGTGGGTCGCCTAAGTCAGCGGCCTTCCAGATTAGGTTTTTCACAGCATCATCAGCAGGGCTTTTTGCTTTTTTATCAACAAGAAAACTAGCATATCCCAAATAGACGTCGGGGGAATTGAGCCTAAGTGCCTCTTGCCAATATAGCTCGCTTTTGTCGACATTTTCCGAGGTTCCGACTCCGAACTGATATGCCTTTGCCAATTCCATAGCAGCTTCAGTTTGTCCGTTGCCATAGGCCGAATTAAGCCAAGTGAACGACTGGAGAAAGTTCGGGTCAGTGCCGATCCCAGAGAGATAGGCTCGCCCAACCGCGTACTGGGAGGCAGAGTTGTTCTCGCGGGCCGCTTCGAGATAATTGACAAACGCACTAGAAGGATCTTTGTCGGTTCCAAGGCCGAATTCGTAGGCTGCACCTAGCCGCAGCTTTGCCTCCGCGTCCCCAGCGGCAGCCTCCGCTCTTATTATGGCGATGCCTTTTTGCTTTACATCGACAGACGTATCTCCAAATACTAGGTGGTCGACGCTCTGCGGGCTGTTCCACTTCATGTCTGGGAATGAAGATAAATTCGGACTGGTGGTTTGGAAGCCCCCATTGAACCGAGATAGGTTGCCGAGAACCGATGGTGGAAGCGCCGTTGGCTGCTTATTCCAATTTTCTGAAGATCCCGGCGGCACGGCAATTGATTGAACTTGCGCGTAGCCGCAAGGGGAGACTGAAATTAAAATCAGTACTATCGCGAACCGTGATAGACGCACTTGCGCCTCCCTTAAGGTGTCCAAGAGCGAAGTTTAGTTGACTCGATCAGAATGTCGAGTGTTTTTCAAATCATGAAATGACCTGCCTGCCTCTTTCGAGGCTTATGATTTCTACTGAGAATATGACAGTCCGTATTCGGAAAGCAGCGATTATTCGTGACCGTTATGTCGATTATTTGGTTGTAGTGCGGTTACCTTGGCAATGACGAAACCTGTGCGAGTGGTATACCTGCTATTGCGATTTACGTGCCACCTTATTCCACTCCCCCTACCCCCCCATTTTCAAATTGACGTTTACGTAAAAATCAATTAGCCCATGGAAATGACACCGTGCGCGCTCAGGCTGCGCGAGGAAGGCTCTAGCGTCGAATTCGTCTGTTCGGAGGAGGAACGGAATGTACAAGGCACCGGTCGAGGAGATCGTCTTCACCCTCAAACACGTCGCCGGGCTTGGCGAGGCGATCGACAAGGGCGTGTTCGATGACCTTTCCGACGATCTCGTGGACGCGATCCTGACGGAAGCCGGTCGTTTTGCGAGCGACGAACTTGCGCCGCTCGGCGAGGTCGGCGACAGGCAGGGTGCGCGGCTTCAGGACGACGCCAGCGTGAAGACTCCGGACGGCTGGAAGGAATGCTACCGCCACTGGATGGAAGGCGGCTGGAACTCGCTGACCGGCAGCCCGGAGCATGGCGGCCAGGGCCTTCCGCACATGCTGAACGTCGCGACGCTGGAAATGTGGAACGGCGCCTCGATGGCCTTCACGCTCGGCCCGACGCTGACGGAGGGCGCCGCGGAAGCGCTTGCCGCCCACGGCTCGGACGATCTGAAGGCCAGATACCTGCCGAAGATGATCTCCGGCGAGTGGATGGCGTCAATGAACCTTACGGAGCCCTCCGCCGGCTCCGATCTCGGCGGCATGAAGACGCGCGCCGAACGGCGCGACGACGGCTCCTACCGCATCTTCGGCCAGAAGATCTTCATCACCTATGGCGAGCACGATTTCACCGACAACATCATCCATCTGGTGCTTGCGCGCCTGCCCGACGCGCCGGCCGGCTCGCGCGGCATCTCGCTGTTCCTGGTGCCGAAATTCCTCGTCAACGAGGATGGCTCGCTCGGGGCCCGCAACGACGTCTTCTGCCATTCGCTGGAACACAAGCTCGGCATCCACGGCTCGCCGACCTGCACGATGATCTATGGCGACGGTCGCTTCGGCGATGAAAAGGGCGCGGTCGGCTGGCTGATCGGCGAGGAGAACCGGGGCCTCAACTGCATGTTCACGATGATGAACAATGCCCGCCTCGCGGTCGGCATGCAGGGGGTGGCGATCTGCGAGGCGGCGACCCAGAAGGCGACCGCATATGCCCGCGAACGTACCCAGGGCAAGGCTCCGGGGTGGACGGGAGCGGGCATGAGCCCTATCATCGAGCATCCGGACGTCGCCCGCATGCTTTTGACCATGAAGGCGCTGACACAGGGTTCCCGGGCGATCAGCTATGCCTGCGCGCATGCGATTGACCTCTCGCATAGGCTGTCGGGAGCAAATGCCAGTCATTGGGGCGAGCGCGCCGCCCTTCTGACACCGATCGCAAAATCATTCTCCACCGATGCCGGCGTCGAGGCGGCCTCGCTCGGCATCCAGGTGCATGGCGGCATGGGCTTCATCGAGGAAACGGGGGCGGCCCGCCTCTACCGCGACGCCCGCATCGCGCCGATCTACGAAGGCACCAACGGCATCCAGGCGATCGACCTCGTGACCCGCAAGCTGCCGCTGTCGGATGGCGAGCAGGTGCGCGGCTTCATCGCCGAGCTGCGGACGACGGCGTCGGCAGTCCGGGCTTCCAATATCGGCGGCTTCGGCCATACGGCGGAGGCGCTGAGCGCCGCGCTCGACGACCTGGAGGCGGCGACCGACTGGCTGCTTGCGGCGCTTGCCGCCGGCAGGACAGCCGACGCGCTCGCCGGCGCCACGCCCTACCAGCGGCTGTTCGGTCTGGCGCTGACCGGCTGCTACCTCGCCACGGGCGGGCTTGCCGCGGCCGATGACGGCAAGCAGGACAAGCGCATCGCGCTCTGCCGCTTTGCCGCCGAAAACATGATCGGCGAAACCTCGACGCTCAAACACCGGGTGATTTCCGGTGCGGCAAGCCTTGCCGCCGCCCGTTCCTGCCTTTGAGACGGAAGACAGAGACAACAAGACCATGACCGAGCATATCCTGATCGAACGTCCCGAAGCCTATCCCGGCGTCCAGGTGATCCTCTTCAACCGGCCGGAAAAGAAGAACGCGTTTACGCGGGACATGTATGCCCGCATGACCAACGCGCTGCACATGGCAAACGGCGACGAGCGCATCCGGGTCACGGCCTTTCTCGGCACCGAAGGCTGCTTTTCGGCGGGCAACGACGTCGCCGACTTCCTGGCCGTCGCCATGGGCGGCAACATGGGGACCGAGGTGCTCGATTTCCTCGCTGCCCTCCTGCATTCGGAAAAGCCGCTCGTCTCGGGCGTCGACGGACTGGCCGTCGGCATCGGCACGACGCTGAACCTGCATTGCGACCTGACGCTTGCCACTCCGCGCAGCCTGTTCAAGACGCCGTTCGTGGACCTGGGACTGGTGCCGGAGGCAGGCTCCAGCCTCATCGTGCCGAATGTCGCGGGCCATCAGCGGGCCTTTGCCCTGTTGGCGGCCGGCGAAGGCTTTTCGGCGGAAGAGGCCCATGCGGCGGGGCTCATATGGAAGATCGTACCGGAAGCCGAGATCGAAGCGGCAACGCTCGCCACCGCCGGCAAGCTGGCGACCAAGCCGCCGGAAGCGTTGAAGATTACCCGCGCCCTGCTGCGCGGCGACAAGACGGCGCTGTCGCGGCGCATCCACGAGGAAGCCAGGCATTTCGGCGAACGGCTGCGAAGCGCCGAGGCGCGCGCCGCCTTCGAGGCCTTCATGCGACGCTGACCGGTGTCCTGCGATGGAACACATGAACCGGCACGCGACATGGCTGGTTCTGATTGCCACATTTCGGATTCCGTCTCAGCCAATTCTTAACCCTTGCTCGCCAAAGCTGTGCCAAATGAAACGGTTCACGACCTGATCGCCGCCCTCCGGTTCACGGCACAATGAGCAAGGACCTATGCACAGCCCGTCGCTGAACACGAAACCTCCAAGCATCACATCGCTGTCTTCGCCCCGCATCCTGCAGATCTGTGAAGCCCTCACCTGGATCGCGATCGCGCTGTGCGCCGGCTGGTTGGCGTTCTATATCGTTGCCGGATACACGCTGATCGCCGTCAGCGTCGGGATGATGGGCGTGGCGATGATCGTCTCGCTCATGATGCTGAAGGCGGGCATGGTGCATGCGGGGCTGATTTTCCCGCAGGTGACGAGCTTTCTCTTCATCTGCAATTTCGCGCTCTGTTTCGACATTCCCGACGCGGACACGCCGCGCATCCTGCATATCTATCTGCTGGTGATCGCGCTTGTCGGCTACGTCAATTATCAGCGGCAGCGCTCGTGGTTGCAGATCGGCATCATCGTCGCCTGTCTCGCCGGGTTCGCAATCTTCGCCAGCAGCAACTTCACCCTGGCGGCCGAAACGCCGTTGACCGGGACGATCCGGGGACCTTTCGCGCTCGTCAATGCCGGCATCCTGGCAACATTGTTTTCGGGCATTTTCGTCGTCATCCAGTCCGACGCCGCCAATAACGGCAGTTTTGTGCGGGAGCTGCTGCTGGGTGTCAGCCGCGGCGAATTCGAGCTCTTCTACCAGCCGCAGGTGGATCGGGAAGGCCGGACGATCGGCGCCGAGGCGCTGCTGCGCTGGAATCATCCGAAGCGCGGCTACGTGTCGCCCGCGGAGTTCATTCCGCTCGCCGAGCGCAGCGGCATCATGCCGAAGATCGGCAGCTGGGTGCTCAAGGAAGGCTGCCAGACGCTGGCGGCATGGAACGACGACACCGCAAGGCAACACCTGACGCTCTCCATCAACATCACCGCCGATCAGTTCCTGCTGACGGACTTTGTCCAGCTGGTCGAAGGAACCGTCAAAACATACGGCGTCGATCCCAAGCGGCTGAAGCTCGAACTGACGGAAAGCGTCTTCGTCGCCGACGTCGAGGGGCTGGTCGCCAAGATGACCGCCCTACAGGATATCGGCATCGGCGTCGCGCTCGACGACTTCGGGACCGGCTATTCGTCCTTGAGCTATCTTCGCCGACTGCCGCTGACGCAATTGAAGATCGACCGCAGCTTCGTGCGCGGCGTTTCGGAAAACGAAACGGACGCGTCGCTGGCCAAGACCATCGTCCAGATGGGCCACGACCTCAGCCTCGACGTGCTGGCCGAAGGCGTTGAAACGGAAGCGCAATACCGCTTCATGCTCGACTGCGGCTGCAGCGCGCTGCAGGGCTATTATTTTGGACGGCCGATGACATTGGCCGACTTCGAATTGCGCCTCCCGACCACCATCTGAAACGGGTTCGACTGTCGCCGTCGCGAGCCGGTGCGGCAATTTGACGGACCGCGTGGCAAAATGTCCCGAAGAGCCGCTGCCGGGCAGATCTTGCCATCAAATTACACCCGCAAAAACAGATCCTTGCCGATTTGCGGCGTGTCGACGGCTGCCGTTCCGGACCGCAAAAAGGTTCACGGAAGTGTCATGCGGCGTTGCTAGCCGGGACGTGCCCGTCCGCCCCAACGGCTCTTCCGGGCGTCTTCATCCACACTTCGAGGGACAAGCCTATGTCTGAAATTTCCCGTCGTGCAACCGCACTTGCGGCCTGCAGCGCCATGCTGCTCGTGTCGCTTTCTTCGGCCGTCAGCGCCGCACCTGCCGCCAACAACACGGCAACGCCGATCAAGCATCTGGTGGTCATCTTCCAGGAGAATGTCTCCTTCGATCACTACTTCGCCACCTATCCCAAGGCGACCAATCCCGATGGCGAGCCGAAGTTTGCCGCGTCCGCCGGAACGCCGAAGGACATCAACACGCTGGAAAATGCCGGCCTGCTCGACAACAACCCCAACAAGACGGACGACAAGAACGGCGCCGACGCAGCTGCTCCCTTCCGCCTCGACCGCACACAGGCCGCGACCCAGTCGCAGAACCATGGCTACACCGCCGAACAGGCCGCCTATGACGACTTCAAGATGGACCTGTTTCCGGCCAGCACCGGCCGCGCCACCAAGGGCGGCGCCGGCGCTTTCGGCACCAAGGGCCAGGTCATGGGCTACTACGACGGCAACACCGTCACGGCCCTGTGGAACTATGCCCAGCATTTTGCGATGAACGACAACTCGTTCTCGACCAATTTCGGTCCCTCGACGCCCGGCGCGATCAACCTCGTGTCCGGTCAGACGAACGGCCTCTCGCTGCCGCCGGGCTATGCGCTCGAGAAGGACGGCACCTATGACAAGGGCCGGGTCGTGCCGGACGGCAACGGCAACTGGACGATGATCTCCGACCTCGATCCGACCGGGGACGTCTGTTCCACCGGCCAGACGGCACTCATGACCGGCCGCAACATCGGCGACATGCTGAACGATCGCGGCATCAGCTGGGGCTTCTTCGAAGGCGGCTTCGACCTGACGCTGAAGAACGCCGACAGCACGACGGGCTGCGACCGCGCCACGACCTCGACCGTCACCAACGAGCACAAGGCCGACTACATCCCGCACCATCAGCCGTTCCAGTACTATCCGTCGACGGCCAATCCGCAGCATGTGCGTCCGTCCTCCGTCGCGGCAATCGGCACGTCCGACGACGGCGGCGCCAACCACCAGTACGACATGCACGACTTCACCGACGCCCTGAAGGCCGGCAACATGCCTGCCGTCAGCTTCCTGAAGGCGCCTGCCTATCAGGATGGCCATGCCGGCTATTCCGATCCGATCGATGAGCAGGAATTCGTCGCCGAAACGGTCAATGCGATCGAGAAGTCGCCGTTCTGGAAGGATACCGCCATCGTCATCCTCTATGACGATTCCGACGGCTGGTACGACCACGCTCATGCGCTTGTCAATCCGTCCAACATTCCGGTGAAGGGCTACGACGTCCTGAACGGCGACGCCTGCGGCACCGGCACGCCGATGCCCGGCGTCAACGGCCTGCCGGCGCAAGGCCGCTGCGGCTACGGCACCCGCCAGCCGCTGATGGTCCTCTCGCCCTATGCCAAGTCCAACTTCGTCGACCACACGCTGACCGACCAGACCTCGGTCATGCGCTTCATCGAGGACAACTGGATGGCCGGCCAGCGTCTCGGCGGCGGATCCTTCGATGCCGTTGCCGGTTCGCTCAACGGCATGTTCGACTGGTCGAAGGGCAACACGCCTGCGCTGATGCTCGACCCGAAGACCGGCGAAGTGAAGAGCTGAGGAGGACCGGCATGAAACGGCGCCCTCTCACGCCTTTCGTGCCGGCCGTTGCGCTCGCGGGCCTCGTGCTTGCGGGCGCATCCGCGCCGATCGCACGGGCAGAACATCGTGACACCGCCTCTCCGGCGGGAACGCAGCCGCTCAGCGCCATGGCGACGCTCGGCAAGTCGCTGTTCTACGACACGGCACTCTCTGCGTCCGGTCGCATGTCCTGCGCCAGCTGTCACGATCCGGCGCATCACTATGCGCCCGCCAACGCCCTGTCGGTCCAGCTCGGCGGTCCGCATCTCGACCAGCCGGGCATGCGGCCGGTGCCGACGCTCACCTACAAATATTTGACGCCGTCCTTCGAGGTCGGGCCGGAGACGGCAGCCACCGAGCAGAACGAAGCAACGCCGATGGCCGAAGTGGCGGCCGTTGCGGCCGGAAATGCCGCCGATGCGCAGCCGCTGCTGACCGCGGCAGCCCACAATCTGGCGCCCAAGGCCGGCAACGGCAACGATATCGTTCCGGAAGGCGGCATGTTCTGGGACGGTCGCGCCGACACGCTGCAGGAACAGGTGTTCGGCCCGCTCTACTCCCCTTTTGAGATGGCGCTCCCCGACCGGCATACGCTCTACGAGAAGCTGGCGGCCGCCTATGCGCCGGAAATGGAAAAGCTGTTCGGCAAGACCGTTCTCGCCGACGAGAAGGCGACCGTCGACGAGGCCGGCTTCGCCATCGCCCGCTACGAGACGGAGGAGGTTTCCTTCCATCCCTTCACCAGCAAATATGACTATTACCTGAAAGGTCAGGCGACGCTTTCCCCGGCCGAGGCGCACGGGCTGAAGCTCTTCGACGACGAGAACAAGGGCAATTGCGCCGCCTGCCATCTGGACCAGATCGATGCAGACGGGCGGCCGCCGATATTCACCGATTTCGAATACGAGGCGCTCGGCGTGCCGCGCAATCCGCATCTTGCCGCCAATGCCGACCCGAATTACCACGACCTCGGCATCTGCGGCCCGTTCCGCAACGACGACTATGCAGAGCAGCCGGGCAATTGCGGCCTGTTCAAGACGCCGACGCTGCGAAACGTGGCGACCCGGCACACCTTCTTCCACAACGGCGTCTACGACACTCTGGAGGATGCGGTCCGGTTCTACGTCGATCGGGATGCGCGGCCAGAAGCGATCTATCCCAGGAAGCCGGACGGAACGGTCGACCAATATGACGACCTGCCGCCGCGCTATCGCGGCAATATCGACGTGATCGACAAGCCGTTCGGCGGCAAACCCGGTGACACGCCGGTTCTCACCGAGGCGGAGATCAGGGATCTGGTGGCGTTTCTCGGAACGCTGACCGACGGCTACGATCCGAAGAGCGAAGCCGCGGCCAGATGAGCGCGCCGGATCGAGACCCGTGTCAGGCCTCGATTTCCACGTCCGTCAGCGGGCGCGAGCAGCAGGCGAGGATGTAGCCCTCGTCGATCTCGTCGTCGAGAATGCCGCCATTGTGCTGCATGTCGACCTTGCCCGACAGGCACTTGACCCGGCAGGTGCCGCAGATGCCGGATTCGCAGGCGGCACCTATGCGCACGCCGTTGGCGCGTGCCGTCTGCAGCACGGTGAAGCCCGGCTGGCAGTCGACGTTCTTACCGCTGTCGGCGAAGCGCACCTTGAACGAAGGTTCCGCGTCCTTGTCCTCGTTGACGACGATCGGCATGTCGGCGATCGGAGCGGCCGTCGCGAATGCCTCCTGGTGATAGCGGCTCATGTCGAAGCCGGCCGTCTCCAGCGATTCCCGGACCGTCGCCATGAACGGTTCAGGGCCGCAGCAGAACACCGTGCGGTCGAGGAAGTCGGGAGCCAGAAGCGCGATCTTGGCCTTGTCGACCCGGCCCTTCAGGCCTGACCAGAACTGCGACCGCTCCAGCTGCTCGACGATCAGGCCGAGCGAGAAGTTCGGCATGTAGCGCGCCTTGTACTCCAGCTCCGAGCGGAAGATGATGTCGTTCGGCGAGCGGGCGCAATGGATGAAGGCGATGTCGCTATCCGGTTCGCGGTCGCCGAGGTCGCGGGTCATCGACATCATCGGCGTGATGCCGGAACCGGCCGAGATGAACAGGTATTTCTCACCCGGATGGCGGACATAGGAGAAGTCGCCGCGCGGACCGTGCGCCTTGATCTTCATGCCCGGATACAGGTGTTCCTGCATCCAGCGGGTGCCGACGCTGTCCTTCTGCGCCTTGACCGTGACGGCCAGCATGAAGGGCCGCGACGGGCTCGACGACAGCGTATAGGTGCGCATCACCGTCTCCTGCCCGACCGGCAGTTCGAGCGTGACGAACTGGCCGGGCAGGTAGCGGAACCAGCGGTTCTCCTTGTCTGCCCGGAAAGTGAAGGTCATCGTGTCCGGCGCCTCGGGCGTCCAGCCAACGCATTCCAGCATGTCTTCCTTGTCGCTCCAGGGGAGCATTTCGTCGACATGCTTGAAGGGGGCTTTCTTCACGCTGCTCATCACGCGACAACCGACAGCTTGGTGCGATCGCCTTCAAGGCGGTCGATCATGAAATTGGTGTACCACTCGACGAACTGCATGACGCCGCCTTCGTGGTCCGGCGAATAGGGGCCCGGTTCATAGGCCGGAGACCGGATGCCGAAGGCGTTTTCCTCGACGATGCGGCGGTCCTGGTCGTTGGTCTCGTTCCAGACGTGAGTCAGCTCCTCGAGGTCGTAATCGACGCCCTCGACGGCATCCTTGTTGACCAGCCACTTGGTTGTGACCATGGTCTCTTCGGGGCCGAGCGGCAGCACACGGAAGGTGATCGCATGATCGCCGAGCATGTGGTTCCAGGTTGTCGGATAATGGAACAGCAGCATGGTGCCGATGTTGCCGACCGTGACGTCGGACGAGAGCGGCTTCTTGACCGCCGGCTTGCCGGACATCGTGTAGCTGACGGCGCCTTCGATCAGCGGCATGCGGGCGGCGCGGAACTGGCCGCTCTCATGCATCTTGAACTGGCTCGGCAGGCCGGCATCCTCGCAGTGCTTCCAATGGGCGGCAATGACCGGGTCGTCGCCCGCTCCCTGCGTGCCGGTGACCGACGGCGCTTCCGGATAGGTGCGGCAGAGCTCCGGATGATTGCCGGCGCAATGGTAGCACTCGCGGTTGTTTTCCCAGACGAGCTTCCAGTTGCCCTTTTCGATGATGGTCGACTGGTGGGCGACCTTGGCTTCCGCCAGGCGATGCGGCCCGACATAGGCATCGAGCATGGCGCGAACCGGAGCAAAGTCGGGCGCGACATTGGCGAGACAGACGAAGATGTAGCCGGCGACGGACTCGCAGTGCACCTTCTTCAGCGAGAATTGCGACTTGTCGAAGTCTTCGCCCATCTGGCGGGCAAACAGCAGCGAACCATCGAGCTCGTAGGTCCACTGGTGGTAGGGGCAGACAAGCTTGGCGGAGGCGCCGCGCTCTGTGTTGCAGACGCGCGAACCGCGGTGGCGGCAGGAATTGTGCAGGGCGCGGATGACGCCGTCACGGCCACGCACGACGACGACCGGATAGTCACCGATCTGAACGGTGAAGAAATTGCCGGCCTTCGGGATCTCGCAGTCATGGCCGATGAACAGCCAGTCGCGATACCAGATCGTCTCCATATCCAGCTTGAAATAGTCGGGGTCGGTGTAGAAGGCCTGCTCCAGGCTGAAGCCTTCGCGACGGTTGTTCAATTGCCGCAGCACAGTGTTACGAATATCCATGACCCATCCTCATGCGCCAAAAAATCAGTGATGCAGACAACCGAGAGGTCACGGCCGGCTGGGAGTACCGACAGTTGGAGACCCTGGCCGGTTGCTGCGGCCAAGTTTCAAAATCCATGCTTCAGGCTGGTTTCCGGGCTTAAGAGCTCCCCGACCCTGGGGCATCGGCAGTTCCGGATCTTGCCGGTGGTTCTTTCGCCGATTTCAAGCTCTTATACCGTTGCTAGGCAGCGCCGGATTTTCACCGGCTTTCCCAATTTTTCGCCCTCCCTATCAGGGCGAGACCTTGAGCCTGTGGAGACTATAATTGGGAACCGATGTCGCAGACACGCTGCCAGCGACACGCGACACGACAATTGACGACACGCAACCAAGTCGCAGACAGGACAGGGACAGGGCACGCGGCGGCCCTTTAACCGGCGGTTAACCACGTTTTGCGACGATGATGGACCATAGCGGAGCCCTGCACGTGTCCGAAGCCATGAAGACCAGATATTACCAGGCAGCGGAGAAAAAGCCGAAGCTTCCCGGACAGGCGGTTCATACCGAGTTCCTGCGCACCGGCCGCATCGTGCGCGGCAAGGAAAACTGGCTGGAAGAGGAGCGGCGCTACCTCACCTATGAAGAGGTCGCAGAGCGCACGGGCAAGATGCTGACGGCCGCCGGCGAACGCACCCATGAGCGCCTGAACCGGTTTCACAAATCGATCCAGTTCCCGAAGATCATCTTTCATCGTACCTTCGAACAGAGCCCGCATCTCGGCTATTGCCACATCACGGCGGCGCGGACGAACTATCCGCGCTTCAACGACGTCATCTGGGCGTTCTACATCGCCAACTTCTTCTCCGAAATCGGCGGCTCGGACGCCTTCTTCGGACGTCTGAACCTCAAATATCCGCGCATGTATTTCGCCGTGGCGGTCAACCAGAACCAGCCGGTGCCGGCCGACAAGCCGGCGCAAACCAAGCCGCAGAGGTCGATTGCGGAATTGCCGCCCCCGCCCCGCCTGCAGATCGACCGCAGCGTCAACAATGGCGGCATCCTGTTCCAGACGCACGAGAAGAAGGAAGCGGTCAAGAACGTCCTCCTGCTTGGCGCCCGCGACGAGGCCCTGCGGCGCATCATCCAGGCGCTCTGACCGCTTCGCGCCCCTCGCCTGCTCCGATCGGACGCAGTTGAACACCCGGGCGTTCCGGGCTAAGGACAGGGCCAATCCGAAGTCCGGTGAGCCATGGCCCGCATTATCGACATCACCAAGAATCCCGACGAGGCGATAGCCGCCGCGTTGCCTCTGCTTGAAGCCGGCAAGCCGATCGCCATGCCGACCGAGACGGTCTACGGACTGGCTGCGGATGCGACCAATCCGGCGGCCGTGACGGCGATTTACGAGACGAAGGGGCGTCCGCGCTTCAATCCGTTGATCTGCCATATGGCCGACAAGGCGATGGCTGAGCGCTACGCGACATTCGATCCCGTTTCGGCGCAACTGGCGGATAGGTTCTGGCCTGGTCCCCTGACGCTCATCCTGCCGCTGAAGGAAGGTTCCGGCATCCACCCGCTCGCGACCGCCGGGCTCGAGACCGTCGGCGTGCGCGTGCCACGCGGTTTTTCCGCCACGCTGATCAAGGCCTTCGACCGGCCCCTTGCGGCCCCCTCCGCCAACACCTCCGGCAAGATCAGCCCGACGACCGCCGCCCATGTGGACCAGGATCTCGGCGAGCGGATCGACCTGATCCTCGACGGTGGCCCCGCAAAGGTCGGGCTGGAATCGACCATCGTCAAGGTGGACGGAGACGTCATCCGGCTGCTGCGTCCGGGCGGCATCAGTGCCGACGAGATCGCCGCGGCGACAGGCCTCGAGGTGGTGCGCCACGATGGCACGAATGCCGAAATCGAAGCGCCGGGCATGCTGGTATCCCATTATGCGCCGGGCGCCTCCATGCGGCTGATGGCCGACATGCTGCTGCCGGGCGAAGCGCTGCTGACCTTCGGCGGCAAGCGCCTGCCCGGCATCGAATATGCGCTCGGCATCTTCGACCTCAGCCCCTCCGGCGATCTGGCCGAAGCGGCGGCCAGCCTGTTCGGCATGATGAAGGATGCGGACGCCACCGGCGCGAAGACGATTGCCGTCACCGCCATCCCAAGCCACGGACTCGGCGAAGCGATCAACGACCGGCTGGCGCGCGCCGCAGCGCCGCGCACGCCCGAAACCACAGGACAGAAACACGATGACCAGTGAGCCCCTTTCGCCCGCGATCTTGAGCCGCTTTGCCGCCATCGTCGGCGAGCGCCATGCGATCACCGAGGCTTCCGACATCCAGCCGTTCATCACCGAAGACCGCGGCCTGTATTTCCGCAAGTCGCCGCTGGTGCTGCTGCCGGGTTCGATCGAGGAGGTCTCCGAGATCCTGAAGCTTGCGACCGAGACCGGCACGCCGATCGTGCCGCAGGGCGGCAATACCGGCCATGTCGGCGGCCAGGTACCGGCGACCGACGGCGGCGAGATCATCCTGTCCTTGAAGCGCATGAACCGCATCCGCGACATCGATCCGGTGGCCAATGTCGTCGTCGCCGATGCGGGCGTCGTGCTCGACGACCTGCATACGGCCGCGGCAAAGGTCGACCGCCTGTTTCCGCTGTCGCTCGGCTCGCAGGGCAGCTGCCAGATCGGCGGCAACCTGTCGACCAATGCCGGTGGCACCGCCGTGCTTGCCTATGGCAACATGCGCAATCTCTGCCTCGGGCTCGAAGTGGTGCTGCCGACCGGCGAAATCTGGAACGGGTTGCGCCGCCTGAAGAAGGACAATACCGGCTACGACCTGCGCGACTTGTTCATCGGCGCCGAAGGCACGCTCGGCATCATCACCGGCGCGGTGCTCAAGCTGTTCCCGCGCCCGCTCGGCCACCAGGTGGCGCTTGCCGGACTGAACTCCGTCGAAGACACGCTCCGCCTCTTCGAGATCGCCGGCGAGGTCTGCGGTGCGGCGCTGACCGGCTTCGAACTGATGCCGAGCATTGCGGTGGACTTTGCCGTCAGGCACATTCCAGGCGTGCGCAATCCGCTTGCATCAAGCCATGCATGGTATGCGCTGATCGACGTTTCAACCTCCGACACCAGCGAGGCGGCGGCCCGCATGATGGAGGCTTTGCTGGAAAAGGGTTTTGAAGACGGACTGGTCGAGGATGCGGTGATCGCCAGCTCGGACGCGCAGGGACAGGCGCTGTGGCACATGCGCGAGAGCCTGTCGCCGGCGCAGAAGCCGGAGGGCGGCTCGATCAAGCACGACGTCTCGGTGCCCGTTTCGGCGATCCCGGCCTTCATGCACGAAGCAGACGCGAAGGTGCTCGAGATGATCCCCGGCGCCCGCATCTGCGGTTTCGGCCACATCGGCGACGGCAATATCCATTACAACATTTCCCAACCGATCGGCGCCGACCGCGACGCCTTCCTTGCCCGCTGGGACGAGGTCAACGACGCCGTGCACGCCATCGTGCTGAAGTATGGCGGATCGATTTCCGCCGAACACGGTATCGGCCAGCTGAAGCGCGACAAGCTCGCGGCCGTGCGCTCCGAGATCGAGATGGACCTGATGCGTCGCATCAAGCGCTCCTTCGACCCCGCCGGCATCATGAACCCCGGCAAGGTCGTGAAGATCGACTAGCCGCCGGTATTCAACTGGGAGAGGGTCAAAAGCGTGTCGGCGCTGATCGAGCCGCCGGTGCCGGAAAGAACGGATACGGCGGCATTCGATGAGCCGTCGTCGTTCTGCAGATCGTACATCGCGATGAAGCGCTGGACGAACTTGCGGAGCTTTTCCGGATCGTCGAGGTCCTCCAGCTTCATCGTCTTCTTTACAAGCGCCGCCTGCTTGTCGATGTCCATCGAGCTGATTTCGGCTGGCAGGTTATAGGCGGTGCGGAACACTTCCAGCAGCGCGTTGTCGCCGAGAATGTCGTAGGCCGATGTGATCGTCGGCGCCATGCGTTCGAAGTAGAGCGCCAGGCGCACGCCGGGATCGTCATCGCCCTGCTCCTGCTCCAGCGACTGGTGCAGATAGAGATCCTGCGTCTCCTTGACCGCGCCGCGCTGCTGGATCGTACCGAGCGTATCGCGGGTCAACTGGCCGTCCTGATCGAAATTGAACGAGGCCACGAGCTCGGCAAAGCGTTCGTCGGGCTGCTGATTGACGAAACTCTTCGGGTCGTCGAGATCGGACGCAAACATGTTCTTCAGGTCTTCGGTGGTCACCGATTTCGGGTCGATGCCCTTCGCCTCCAGGATGAAATTGACCATGCGGCTGTCGGACAGAAGCTCCGAGACGCTGGTCGTCTTGGTGATGGTCTCCTGGTAGTATTTCGACTCGGCCTCGGCGTCCTTCTTGATCTGGTCCTTCTCCTTGGCATCGGCGAACTTCGTCTTGGCGACGATGTAATCCTTCGCCGTGCTGGTGATCGCCGCTTCCGATTGCGCGAGCAGCGGTGCCGATGCGTCGCCCTTGGTGTCGAAGTTGAAATCCCGCGCGAGTTTGACGAAACGGTCGTCCTTGGCCTTGTTGGCAAAGCTCGCCGGATCGGACAGGTCGCTCGTCAGGATCTTGCGAAGCTCGCTGTCGGAGATCTCGTCCTCGCCGAAACCGTAGGCCTTCAGCACCATGTCGTGGATCTTCTTGTTGCTGATCAGCTCATCGACGGATTCGACGCGCTTCATGTTGCTCGAATAATAGTCCGTCAGGTCGGAGAGCGTCGCCTGGTCCTGGTCGTCATAGGTCGACATGTACTTGTTGGTGATCGCCTTGATGTTGTCGTCGGTCATGGCGAATTCGCCGCTCGCAACCGTGCCATCCGTCTGGAAATTGAACATCTGGGCGATCTGGACGTATTGCGCCCCGCCAAACGTCTTGGCGTAGTTGTTCGGATCGGACAGGTCGCTGGTCACGATGTTGGAGAACGTTGACTTCAGCGTGTACTGGTCGAGCCCGAGCGCCGTCTTGACGATGCTGAAGAGACGGCTGTCCGAGGTCAGCTGATCGACCGAGGTGATGTTCTTGATCTGCTCCTCGAAATATTCCTTGTTCATCTCGGCGGCGGCCGGGATCGTGTAGGACGGCACGTTGAAGGTGTAGGCCTGGATGACCGTGTGCTGCTGCTCGTCCGTCTGCACCGCGGACCCGGTCATGTTGCCGCTGGCGTCGAAGGAGAAGGCCGCAGCCATCGCCTTGAAATTGGATTTTCCGGTCTGGTTGGCGACGCTCGCCGGGTCGCTCAGATCGCTGGTCAGGATCGAGCGCAGATAGTCGTTCGAATAATGATCCTTCTCAATGTCGAAGGCGTCGAGGACGTAATTCTTCAGCCGTGTGTTGCCGAGGAGATCGTCTACCGAGCTGATACGGGTGATCGTATCCTTGTAGTAAGCCGTTTCGTCGGCGACCGAGGTGGCCTCGTCAGCCAGCGATTGCTTGTAGAGGCCGATCGTGTCCTCTTCCTGGGCATCGGACTGGACGTCAGCGGTATCCGGCGTGAAGTTGAAGGCGGCGGCAAAATTGCGATAGCGATCGTCGGTCAGCTTGTTCGCATAGCTGTTCTCGTCGGAGAGATCGCTTTCCAGCACCTTCTGCATGAAGGCCTTGGCGTAGGTCATGTCCTCCAGGCCATGGGCCTTCATGGCATAGGAATAGAGCCGGTAGTCATCCATGAACTCCTTGACGGAGGTGACCTTGCCGATGTTCTCCTCGTAGTACTTCGCATCCCGGCTGACATTGGTGTCGGCGGCGACCCGATTGAGACTCGCCTTCATGTCGCGCGTGACGAGATTGTAGCTGAGGAAGGTCGAGATCATATCAATTCGCGATCGGCAGGAGGCGTAGACGGAGCTTCACCGATTATCCCTGCCCAGCCTTGCCTCAGGCTGTGAACGCCTATTCGGCAATGACACACCTTGGCGTGCGCCGTTCATTTTTTCGCAACCCTGCTCCGTTGGGTTTTGATAACCATCTGACAGTTCAAGCCTTTTTTAACCGAACCTCTTAAGCGGTCCGGAAAGGAAAATCCGTACTCTACCCTCACAACAAGGGACAAAAGTCCCGAAGAGAAGACTGGAAAACCGGCTCTCAGGATAAAACAGGGTAGTAATGACGATGACAACAACGGTTCTCAAACCAATCTGGGCAGGCACCACGCTTCGGCTCGATCCGATGCGCTTTCCCCAGCAGGTAACCTACGCCCCCTCGGGTTCGACAAGCACCGTGACCATCAGTCTGGACGAGCGCGGCGCGGTGCTGCGCAAGGTCCTGCCGGGCAGCGGCCTGCCGATCTCCATAGCACTCCCCTCACGCGTCTTCACCGGCGTCGCGGCCCGTGCCATCGACCACGGCGACGGCCACGTCACCGTGACCCTCGAACTGCACCATTCCGATCCGGAACTCTGCGTTCCGCTGCTGGTTGCCCACGACCTCTGCGACATCGCCGCCGACTGGCGCGGCTGGGCGCAGGCCTACGGCATCCCGATGCTGATGGTCGAGGCCGACGGCGTCGCTCGTCCTCTCGACGACCATTTGACCGGCTTCCAGGTCGGCCCGCCACGCCAGCGCCGCCGCCACTCCTACTTCGCCAACCGTCGTCCGCGCTTCCTCGTCCGCCGCCAGACCGGCAAGCTTGGCGTGACGATGAAGATCGACGGCAAGGAAATCATCGCCCGCACCTGATCGGGCGCCCCATCGGGAGGTGAGGCCCGGTTCCGGAAACGGAGCCGGGCTTTTCCGTGTCGCGGTTCTAGATCGCGGTGGGAATGGCGATCAGCATGCCGAGGAAGATGACGGCGCCGACCTTGTTGTTGAACTTGAACAGCTTCAGGCACTGCTCGCCGTCGTCGATGTCGATGACGGCGATCTGCCAGGCGAGAAGCCCGGCGCCGACGATCAGGCCGAGATAGACGACGAAGCCGGCGCCGGCGAGAATGCATGCCGCAGCAATCAGGACTACCGTCGCGCCGTAGAGGCCGGCAAGCCAGATACGCGTGTTTTCGCCAAACAGGCGGGCGGTGGAGCGCACGCCGATCAGGGCGTCATCCTCCTTGTCCTGATGGGCATAGATGGTGTCGTAGCCGATCGTCCAGAAGATGGCCGCGGCATAGAGAACCAGCGGTGCGGCCGACAGCGACCCGAAGGCGGCGGCCCATCCCATCAGGGCGCCCCATGAAAAGGCAAGCCCGAGAAAGAATTGCGGCCAGTCGGTGAAGCGCTTGGCAAAGGGGTAGATCGCGATGACCACAAGCGAGCAGACGCCAAGGACCACCGTGAACCAGTTGAACTGCAGCAGCACCAGAAGACCAACGAGCGCCTGAAGGACGATAAAGGCCTTCGCCTGCATGCGTGTCACGCGGCCGGACGGCAGCGGCCGCGAGCGGGTGCGCTCCACCTTGGCGTCGATCTTGTGGTCGACGAGATCGTTGTAGGTGCAGCCAGCGCCGCGCATGGCGACCGCGCCGATGAAGAACAGCAGCAGATGCCAGACGAGCTGGCTGCCGGAAAAGGTGTGAACCGCAGCCCTGGCATTGGCGGCGAGCGCCGCCGACCAGAAACATGGCCACATCAGGAGCTGCCAGCCGATCGGCCGGTCCCAGCGGGCGAGCTGCGCATAGGGCCAGAGCCCCGGCGGCAGCAGCCGGTAGACGAAATTGTCGGAAGGCGCATCCGAGACGCGCTGCGTATGTTGCATCTCACTCATGCCGAAGGACTACCGCCCGGACGGCTGCCCGGTCAAGCAGTGCCCCCGCCGCGAGATCAGAATTCCACCTTCTCCAGTGGCGCTCGGCTTGCTTCAAAGGTCTTCAGGCCGGCTTCCCGTTCGGCGATGTAGGTGCGGTTGTTGGGAACCGCATATTGTTGCCGGGCGATCTGCATCTGGAAGACGAAGAGTTCGTCATAGCGGAAGGCGATTTCCGATCCGGCGAGATAGAATTCCCACATGCGGACGAAGCGTTCATCGTAGAGCGCCACCGCTTCTTCCTTGCGGGCGAGGAAACGTTCGCGCCAGGCTTTCAGCGTCTCGGCATAATGGATGGAGAGTATCTCCACGTCCTTGACGAGAAGACCTGCCTTTTCGACGTGGGGAGCCACCTCGCCGACCGACGGGATATAACCACCGGGGAAGATGTACTTTTCGATGAAGGGATTGGTCGCATAGGAGGGCTTCGGCCGGCCGATCGAATGCAGGACCATGACGCCGTCCTTGTCCAAAAGTTCGGCGCACTTGCGGAAGAAGCCGGCATAATTGGCGACACCGACATGCTCGAACATGCCGACCGAGACGATGCGGTCGAAGGTCTTGTCCTTGTAATAGCGGTAATCCTGAAGCTCGAACCGGACGCGGTCGGCAAGGTTGCGTTTCTCCGCGCGACGGCGGGAGACATCGAGCTGTTCGTGCGACAGCGTGATGCCGGTGACGTCGGCGTTGTAGGCCTCGGCCAGATACATGGCCATGCCGCCCCAGCCGGACCCGATTTCCAGCACCTTCTGGCCCTGCTCCATCAGGAGCTTGGCGGCGATGTGGCGCTTCTTGGCCAGTTGCGCCTCTTCAAGGCTGATGTCGGCCGGCTCGAAATAGGCGCAGGAATACTGCCAGTCCGGGTCGAGAAAGAGATCGAAGAGCTTCGCCGACAGGTCGTAGTGATGCGACACGTTCTGCCGGTTGTGATTGACCGGGAGGCGCGCCAGCGCCTGCGACAGGCCCATGCGCCAGAACAGCCGCGCCATCATCAGCGGGCTGAAGACCTCGTTGACCGTGTTGCTCTTGACCAGCGCGAGGAAGGAATAGATGTCGCCTTCGTCGAAGACCATTCGGCCGTCCATGTAGACTTCGCCGAGCTTCAAGGGGGGATCGGCGGCAATTTCCCCTGCCGCCTTGTCGTCCGTAAACCGGATTGCTACCGGCGCTCCCGAACCGTCGCCGAAAATTTCAGTTGATCCGTCTGAATGCTGAACTCTTAAAGTGCCGACACGTATGATCTGCCGGACTAAAGCATTAAAATCCAATGCCATTGCCGCCCTCGCACGCTCAAATAACCCTGCCTAAAAAATTGGCATGACGAAAAGCTAGCGCGTTTGCCGGGAGAAGCAAGCGGCAGATTTTGCCCGTTTTGACCTGAAAAGCACAGATGTTGCACGGCTGCATCACCCAGCGTGGATGCAGCCGTCGCCAGACATGAAATTCGTCTGATTTTTCCGTTACTTGCGCTTCATGGCCTCGGCTAGGGCGGCGCCAAGGCTACCCTGCTGGGCGGGCTGCGGCTTGCGGGTGTCGCGGGCCGCCGGCCGGGCTGTATTCGGTTGCGGCCGGGCCGAGCGCTCGGCGGCAACGCCGCCATCGTCCTTGCGCATGGTCAGGCCGATGCGCTTGCGCTTGACGTCGACCTCGACGACACGGACCTTGACCACATCACCGGCCTTTACCACCTCGTGCGGATCCTTGACGAAGCGATCGGCGAGTTGCGACACGTGCACGAGCCCGTCCTGATGGACGCCGATATCGACGAAAGCGCCGAAGGCGGCGACATTGGTCACCGTACCTTCCAGCAGCATGCCGGGCTTCAAGTCGGTGATCTCGTCGATGCCGTCGGCGAAGGTAGCCGTCTTGAACTCCGGGCGCGGGTCGCGCCCGGGCTTCTCCAGTTCGGCGATGATGTCCTTGACCGTCGGCAGGCCGAAGGTCTCGTCGACGAACTTGCGTGGGTCAACCGCCTTCAGCGCCGCGCTGTCGCCCATCAGCGTGCGCAGGTCGCGGCCGCAGGCGGCGACGATCTTCTTGGCGACGCCATAGGCTTCCGGGTGTACGGCGGAAGCGTCGAGCGGCTCCTTGCCGTCCGGGATGCGCAGGAAGCCGGCGCACTGCTCGAAGGTGCGCTGGCCAAGGCGGGCGACATCGAGAAGCTGGCGGCGGCTGGCGAAGGCACCGTTGGTGTCGCGGTGCAGGACGATCGCTTCCGCAATCGACGGACCGAGGCCGGACACGCGGGCGAGCAGCGGCACGGATGCGGTATTGAGATCGACGCCGACGGCATTCACCGCGTCTTCGACCACCGCATCGAGCGAGCGGCCAAGCTTCATCTGGTCGACATCGTGTTGGTACTGGCCGACGCCGATCGACTTCGGCTCGATCTTCACGAGTTCGGCAAGCGGATCTTGCAGGCGGCGGGCGATCGAGACGGCGCCGCGCAGCGACACGTCGAGGCCGGGGAATTCGGTGGCAGCGGTTTGCGACGCGGAATAGACCGACGCGCCGGCCTCCGACACGATGACCTTGGTCGGCTTCGGCGCAGGCAGGGCAGCGAGCATGTCGGCCACCAGCTTCTCGGTCTCGCGGCTGCCGGTGCCATTGCCGATGGCGATCAGCTCGACCTTGTGCTTGCGGATGAGCGAGGCGAGTTCGGCCTGCGTGCCGCGCACATCGTTCTTCGGCGGAAACGGATAGACGGTGGTCGTGTCGAGCAGCTTGCCGGTGCCGTCGACGATTGCGACCTTGACGCCGGTGCGGATGCCCGGATCGAGACCCATCGTCGTCTTGGAACCGGCGGGAGCGGCGAGAAGCAGATCCTTCAGATTGCGGGCGAAGACGTGGATCGCCTCCTCTTCCGCCCGCTCGCGCAGTTCGCGCATGAGGTCGAGCGACAGCGACATGGAGAGCTTCACGCGCCATGTCCAGCCGGCCACTTCCATCAGCCACTGATTGCCGGCGCCCTCGCCGCGGATTTCATATTCGGCGGCGATCATCCGCTGGGCGGGCTTGATCGGCGCCGGATCGTCGGCATCGACGTCGATGGTCAGCGTCAGGAACTCCTCGTTCCAGCCGCGCAGCATGGCCAGCGCGCGGTGGCCGGGCGCGGTCGCCCAGCGCTCGGAATGATCGAAGTAATCCGAGAACTTCATGCCCGCTTCCTGCTTGCCGTCGACCACCCGGGCGCGGAGCATGGCCTTGTCCTTCATGTAGTTGCGCAGCTTGCCGAGAAGGTCGGCATTTTCGGAAATGCCTTCGGCGACGATGTCGCGCGCACCGTCGAGCGCCGTCTTCACGTCCGTCACATCGGCGGTGATGTAGCCTTCAGCAAGCTTCGCCGGATCGGCCATGCGGTCCGCAAGGATCGCATCGGCCAGCGGACCGAGGCCGCGCTCGCGGGCGATTTCGGCGCGGGTGCGCCGCTTCGGCTTATAGGGAAGATAGATGTCTTCAAGTTCTGCCTTGGTGGTCACATTGGCGATCTTGCCGGCAAGTTCATCGGTCAGCTTGCCCTGCGAGGAAATGCTGTCGAGGATCGTCTTCCGGCGGCCCTCCAGTTCGCGCAGGTAGACGAGGCGTTCGGACAGCGTGCGCAGCTGGCCGTCATCGAGACCGCCGGTCACTTCCTTGCGGTACCGGGCGATGAAAGGCACGGTCGCGCCACCATCCAGAAGGTCGACCGCCGCCGTCACCTGCTCGGGGCGGGCGCTGATCTCGGCGGCGATGAGGATGGCGAGTTTCCTGTTGTCTGCTGTCATGGTCTTCCCGGTTTCTGCAAATCAGAGGCGCGACCATAACGAGACTTCAAACCGTGGCAACAGAAAGGCGTCCCGCATTCCACAGAAATGCGCCTACAGGCCCGCCGCCTTGCGCAGGGCCTCGTTGATGCGCGTCTGCCAGCCCTTGCCGGTGGCCTTGAAGTGATCGAGCACATCCGCATCCAGCCGCAGCGAGACATGCTTGCGGGGATTGTCGACCGGCGGCCTGCCGCGCGAGCGCTGAATGCTCTCGTGGAGATCCGGGAAGACTTCCGAGAAGGGACGGGCCTTTGCTAGCTGTTCGTCCGTAGCCTCGCGCGCATCAGGGTCCAGCGCAATTGCTCTTTGAATTTCGGCCTCTTCGTCGTCCGAAAGTGGTCGAAGCGGTTTCAGCTTGCCTGTCATAGTACTCTCCTTTCCTTCCGGCTTGCGCGACGCATGGAAACAATCGAAATCGCCTCTCTGCCAAGCACAGAAAAGACGACGGCGATCGCTGTCGAACGGAATAGTCCAACCGCCATGAACCGACCCTTTTCCACCGGGAAGGTGATTGCCGAACCGAAGAAGTCCAGATCGAGATCGGCGAAGTCGAACCCGTGCTTTTCCACGTTCGCTTTGCGCTTGTTCTCGTCGAAGACTATCTCCATGGCAATTAATGTAGCACATTTAATCTGGGCGCTGCTATCGGCAAATGCAACGCCTCGACACCGGCTTTCTGCTTGACCTTTCCGGCCTCGGTCGCTACGCGCGGGGCACGTTTACAAACACTTCGGGAGCAGGCGATGAAAGTTCTTCTGATCGGATCCGGCGGACGCGAGCATGCGCTGGCCTGGAAACTGGCGCAGTCGCCGCTGATGGAAGAGTTCTATGCTGCACCGGGCAATCCCGGCATCGCCGAACATGCGACGCTCGCCGATATCAACATCGACGATCATGCCGCCGTCGTCGCCTTCTGCAAGGACAAGGCGATCGACTTCGTCGTCGTCGGGCCGGAAGCCCCGCTCGTCGCCGGCATCGCCGATGCACTTCGCGACGCCGGCATCGCCGTCTTCGGTCCGTCGGCCGGCGCGGCGCAGCTCGAGGGCTCCAAGGGTTTCACCAAGGACATCTGCGCGCGCTACAATATTCCGACCGGCGCCTATCAGCGCTTCAACAATGCTCCGAAGGCCAAGGCCTATGTCCGGGCAGAGGGCGCACCAATCGTCATCAAGGCCGACGGGCTTGCCGCCGGCAAGGGCGTGACGGTGGCGATGACGGTCGACGAGGCGCTGGCCGCCATCGACGATTGCTTCGAGGGTGCCTTCGGGGACGCCGGCGCGGAAGTCGTGGTCGAGGCGTTTCTCGATGGCGAGGAAGCGAGCTTCTTCTGCCTGTCGGACGGCAAGACGGCGCTGGCGCTCGCCACCGCGCAGGACCACAAGCGCGTCGGCGACGGCGACACCGGCCCGAACACCGGCGGCATGGGCGCCTATTCGCCAGCCCCGGTGATGACCGACGAGATGGTGTCGCGCACGATGAAGGAGATCATCGAACCGACGATCAAGGGCATGGCTGAAAGCGGCTATCCCTTCTCCGGCATCTTCTTTGCCGGACTGATGATCACCGACAAGGGTCCGGAGCTCATCGAATACAATGTCCGCTTCGGCGATCCGGAATGCCAGGTGCTGCTGATGCGGCTGAAGAGCGATCTGCTGCCGCTCCTCTACGCCTGCTCGAACGGCACGCTCGACCAGGTGACGGCCGACTGGAGCGACGACGTGGCGCTGACCGTCGTCATGGCCTCAAAGGGCTATCCCGGCTCCTACGACAAGGGCACGCCGATCGCCTCGCTTCCCGCGGCCGGCAGCGACGGCAAGGTGTTTCATGCCGGAACAGCCCTCAAGGACGGCCGGCTGGTCGCAACCGGCGGGCGCGTGCTGAACGTGACCGCGACCGGCAAGACCGTCGCCGAAGCACAGGCGAAAGCCTACGCGCTGGTCGACCGGGTGGAATGGGACAACGGCTTCTGCCGCCGCGACATCGGCTGGCGCGCGATCGCCCGCGAACAGGGCTGATCAGCGTCGGCAGCTTACGCAACCCTCGCGAATATTGCTTATAAAGTCCTATTTATGGTTGCCGTCCACATGTCCGATGGATAATGTTGGGCTGCAGGCTGAGCATTGCTACCGCCGGGAGAGCCCGTATTGCTGACAAAGAAGCAGACCCTTCTTGCCGTTCCGTTTCTCCTTCTGACATTTGTCGGTCTGTGCCTTCTCGGCTATATCTCCGACATCTATTTTCATGCCCGCGGAGGCCCCCTTGCGGTGATCTTTGGAGCCGCTTTCGCCGCCAATTTCCTCGCTGGGCTTTTCATCTTCTTCTCAATTTTCGCATCGATGGGAACAGCGATGATCTCCAATGCGTCCGGCCCAGACTGGTTTGAAAGAACAGGAAACCCTTTCTATTATCTCCTTTGGAAAGAGCTGCGCGATACGACGATCATACAAACCGGACAGTCCACAGTGACCAAAGATGGTACCACGGGGCCTTGAACAGGGCCTCAAAATATTGCTGAGCCGGACAAATCGCACGAAAACGATGCGATTCATTCAAATTTTACCTAATCCCCTGACGGGATGGAAATATTCGCGCGCTACTCTCCCCTTAAAGAATGACGGGAGATGATCCTATGCGTTACTTCGTTTTGACCGCCGCCATGACCGCCCTCGCCTTCCAGGCGCAGGCGTCTTCCATCGTGGACATCAAGACCAAGCCATTGGCGGAAAGCCGCAGCGTCGAGGCAATCACCTGCACGACCTGCCAGGCTGCCGATCCGCAGATCAACATGCTCTACAAGGTGCCGGTGCTTCAGGGCGCGGCGCAGAAGCTGGAGATCCGCGAAATCAACGGCGAGAAGAAGCTGGTGCGCACCGAGGCGATGATGGGCGGTTCGCCCGTCGAGCTCGTCTCCACGCCGACGCCGGACATCATGGCTGCGCTTGGCAACGCCCCGATCGACGGTCGGGCGCTGGCCGAAGCCGGCAAGGACGGTGTCGACGAGATGATGACCACCGCCGTCGGCGCGCCGAAGATCGCTCCCGGAGAACCGGTCGCCGCCAGCATCGCCGACCTTTCGGGCCCGGCTGAACAGCCGGTGAAGGAAATCAACCCGGACGACTTCCAGCTTCGCATGAAGTGACCCGATCCCTGCCCCCACCAACTTCAACGAGTTGACGGGCCGTCGCCAGTCCCTGGGCGACAAAAAAGCGCTCCCGAGAGAAGACGGGGGCGCTTTTCTTATGTGCGCTTTGGGTGCTTGCCAACAGACGTCATGCCGGACTTGATCGGGCATCCAGACGGCCCAAGTCCTTGGGCCGAAAGGAGTCTCAAGACCCGGCAGACGCCGGGTCGCTGGATCCCGGATCAAGTCCGGGATGACGGAGCCCTAAGAACTCCGCCCTCCATGCCAACCCGGGAAGTCGATCAGCCGCTGATCTTCGAGAAATCCGCGACGGTGCCGGTGGCTTCGCGGATGAGCTTCAGGAGCGCGAGTCGGTTGGCGCGGATCGCCTCGTCCTCGTCGTTGACCAGAACCTCGTCGAAGAAGCGGTCGACGGGCGCACGGAGTTTCGACAGGGCTTCCATCGCCTCGCGGAAATCCTCGCGCTTGACGGCCTCGGAGGCTTCCAGCGCGGCGACGCTGATCGCCGAGAACAGCGCCTTTTCGGCCTCTTCGGTGAACAGCACGTCATCGACGGAGGCGGCGACCTTCGTGCCCTTCTTCTCCTCGGCGGCGAGAAGCTGCGTGGCGCGCTTGGTGCCGGCGAGCAGGTTGATGCCATCCTCGGAGGTAATGAAGGCCGTCAAAGCTTCTGCCTTGCGGGCGACCATCAGCAGATCGTCGGATTCCGGCGTCAGCACGGCATCGATGATGTCGTAGCGGGCGCCGAGATCGCGGAGATAGACCTTCAGGCGGTCATGGAAGAAGGCGAGGAGATCTTGGATGGTAGCATCCGGATCGATGACTGTGTTGTCACCAGAAAGTCGTAACTTATATCCTTCAGCGAGATAGCTATACAAAGCACCAACTCTGGTTTGTGCCTGCGAAAACTCAATATTCAATTTACTTGAATAATCCAGCTGAGAGTTACTTCCAGAAATAGCGCGCACTTGCCCAAGAGTCGGCAAAGAAATCATAGCAAAGCCAGATTGGCCTGCGGAATTTTTCTTATCTACCGAAAATAGCCCACCCACGAAGACAACCCAACCGTAGTGGTTCGCCAAAACTTTCAATAAAGGCAACCGACTCTTTAGAGCTAGGAGAATTCGAATCGCGCCTAAGGCCGACCGCCTAAGCGCGTAGGGATCCTTTGAGCCAGTTGGCTTTTCGTTAATCGCCCAAAAGCCCAGCAATGTGTCAAGTTTATCGGCTAGTGCGACAGTGGTTGCAACCGCGTTCGATGGTGCGGTGTCCGTTGGGCCCTGCGGCTTGTAATGGTCTTCGATGGCGATGGCGACAGCATCGTCCTCGCCCTGCAGGAGGGCGTATTTTCGGCCCATGATGCCCTGCAGTTCCGGGAACTCGCCGACGGCTTCGGTGCGCAGGTCGGCCTTCGCCAGCACCACGGCGCGGTCGACGAGTAACTTATCCGCGCCTGTCGCCTTGGCCAGTTCGGCAGCAAGCGCACGGATACGGGCGACGCGGTCGCCCTGCGTGCCGAGCTTGGCGTGGAAGGTGACGTTCAGGTGGTCGAGCTTGGCCATGCGCTGGTCGAGCGGCTTCTTCAGGTCGAGGCCGAATTTTTCGGCCGAGGCAGTCAGTTCGCCGAGGTCCGGCAGGTCCGATTGGTCCCGCTTCCAGAAGTGCAGCGCGTCGGAAAGGCGGGCGCGCACGACCTTGCCGTTGCCGTGCATGATTTCCTTGCCGCCGTCCTTCGCCTCGATGTTGGAGACGAGGATGAAGTGGTTGGAGAGCCGTTCGCCACCCTGCTTGCGGCAGACGAAGCATTTCTGGTTGGTCTTGATCGTCAGGCGGATGATCTCGTCGGGGATCGTGAGGTACTCTTCCTCGAACGTGCCGAGCAGGACGTTGGGATATTCGACAAGGCCGGACACTTCCTCAAGCAGGCCCTCGTCCTCGACCAGGTCGAGACCGTTGGCGAAGGCGAGATTGCGGGCGTCCTGGGCGATCATCTCCTTGCGGCGCTCGGCGTCGAGCACGACCTTGGCGGCGGCAAGGCTGGCAACGTAATCATCGAAGCGGCGCACGGTGATCGGCTCGGGCGCATGGAAGCGGTGGCCATAGGTGATGTTGCCGGCGACGAGACCGTCGATCTCGAACGGGATGACCTGCGTTTCCTCGTGCTCCGGTCCGAACAGGCAGACGATCGACTGCAGCGGGCGCACCCATTGCAGTGAGCCGGGCTTGGCCGAGGCCGCGCCCCAGCGCATCGGCTTCGGCCAGGGGAAATTGCGGATGATGCCCGGCATGACGTCGGCGATGATCTCTTCCGCCGGCCGGCCGGGCTTTGAGATCACGGCAACATAGAATTCGCCTTTCTTCGGATCGCTGACGACCTGCGCCTCGCTGACGGAGGAAAGTCCGGCGCCGCGCAGGAAGCCTTCGATCGCCTTTTCCGGCGCGTCGGTGCGCGGGCCCTTGCGCTCTTCGCGGCTGTCGGCGGAACGGGCGTTGAGGCCGCGGATATCGAGCGTCAGGCGGCGCGGCGTCCAGTATTCGCGTGCGCCCTCATAGGTCAGGCCCGCCTCGACCAGTGCGTCGGTGACGAGTTTCTTCAGGTCGCCAGCCGCCTTGCGCTGCATGCGGGCTGGGATTTCCTCGGAGCGGAGTTCAAGCAGAAGATCGGGCATGGGTATGAGACTTCATGATTGTCGGAAAAAGCAGGTGCGCGGGACTTAGCAAGGAGACGCGGGCTTGTCACCAGAAAAGCCGGAGATTTCTCGGGTTCGAGGGGTGTCAGCGACGTTGGGAGGCGAAGCGGCGGATGGCCAGCACGATGACAATGAGGACCGCAAGACCGCCGAGCGCGAAGGGAAAGACCGCGTGGCCTGCTTCCGGCGAGAACAGGACGCTCCAGAGCATTTTCAAAAGCGCACCGGCGGCGGCAACGATCAGGCCGAGAAGCCATGAACGCTTCCAGAAGGCGGCGGCAAGCGCGACGCAATAGGTGATGACGGCAACGGCGCCGAATGCCGTCTGCACCGTCCAGCCCTGAGAAAGCAGGCTCCGTTCCATCGCCAGGAATTCCGTCACCTCGGCGTTGGGTTCGGCCGGCGGCGGAAACCAGAACATCGAACTGAGGATTGCCAGCACCGAGGCCATGATACCGGCAAGGGACCGACGCCAGGCAAAATAGCAGAGTGGCAGCACAAGCAGCGGGCGGGCGGCCCAGGAGGCGGTATTGCGATGGCGTTCGAAGGCCCAGTCGAAGAACGGCTGATGGGTGAAGAACACGAAGAGCAGCGCGACGATGAGCATCGCAAAGACGACGGCCAGGAGCCTGTCTGCCTGTCGGCTCATCGGCCCTTACCAGCCACCGCCGCCACCACCACCACCGCCGCCGCCGGAGAAGCCGCCGCCGGACGAAAAGCCCGAGGACGACGAGGAGGATTTCGGCGCGGGAATGGTGGAGGCGACCGTCGAGGCCATGGCGGAGGGGAAGCGGCTGAAACTGTCGCCGAACCGGCCGCCGTCGAAGCTGCCGCCGGAATACCAGGCGGGGTGATAGGCGGCCGATGCGGTGCCGGCGGCAACGGCGGCGGCAAGCCAGGCGTCGAAGGTCCGCGTCCAGGGCTTTTCCACGCCGAGCGCCACGGCATAGGGCAGCAGCTTTTCGAAATGTTGCGGCGACATTTTGGGCGCGCCCTGCATGTTCAGCCGGTCCTTTTCGGCGAGCGTCAGATACATCTTCAACCCGTCGATGCCGTCCATCATCTTCGTTCCGAGCGGGGTCGGCGCGCCCATCAGGAAGAAGAACACGACATTGGCGACGACGATGCCGCCGATCGCGAAGAACACCGGCAGTTCATGCATCTCTGCGAACGACGTGGAAAACGTGCTCAGGATGCCGGTCAGCATGGTGAGGCCGAACATGCCGATGAAGGCGAGCGAAATGACCGAGGCCACCTTCTGGACCAGCGACCGGGCGTTGATCAGGTTGCGGCCGATAACGGTGGCAAAGACGCCGAGGACGGTGGAGGCGATGCCGAGGCCGAACAAGGCGCCGAGCGTATCGCTATCGAAGGTGCCGAAGACGACGAGGATGACGATCGACAGGACGGAAAGGATGACGCCGGCGGCGATGTAGCCGGTGTTGAACTTGTAGTAGCGGCCGCGATGCTCCTTCTCGATCGCCGAGCGGAAGCTCGAGCCGCGGCTCTGGACGGCCGGACCGTTCGCCTTGTTGATCAGGAATTCCTGCCCTTCGCGGCTCAGCCCCATCAAGAGCACCTTCTCGCCCGCCGGAAGCACCTCGTCCACCGGCTTTGCCGTGCGGCGGATGATGATCGAGCTCTTCAGGTCATCGAGTATGATGTAGCCCTTGACGGCGAGATTGATGGCGGCCGCGGAAAAGGCCTGCCAGCCGGCGCCGGAGAACCCCTTGTTGTCGATGTAGTTGACGAGCGCGGGCGAGATGCCCTCAGGCGCGTCCCAGCGCGGCACGATGACGCCGCGCTCCGGATCCTTGCCGACCTTGGCCCAGGATTTGAAATAGAAGCCGAGGACGAGGATGAGGCCGCCGAAGGCGAAGATGTAATTGCGGTTGTCCTTGAGGAACCACCAGGTCTGCTCCTCCTGCGAAGGCGCGGCGACCACGCCCTTGGGAAGCTTGACGCCGATGGTCAGCCCCTCTTCCGCTCCAAGCGGTCGGGTCGTCGTGAACTCCACCACATTGCCGGAGACGGAGGCGCGGGCATCCCTGCCCGTCTCGCCATAGGCGCCGGTGAAGGCGACGGTGTCCTCCACCTTGGCGCCTTCCAGCAGGGTGACGGTGGCGCTCGCCCGCTGGATCGGGAAGATCCAGCCATTGCCGGTCACGTTCCAGTAGAGTTCGTCGTGATCGTCGAAATAGCGGACCTGGCGGCTGGTCTCGTAGGTGAAGACGTAGGAATGCGCACCGAAATCCAGAAAGACATTCGGATCGCCGGCATAGATGCGGATGCCGCCGCTGATCGATTCCATATGAAACGGCTCGTCGTGACCGTCGCGGGTGACCGAAATCAGATCGAAATCGACTTTAACCTCGCGGCCCCGATCATCCAGGAATGTCAGCGGAAAATCGCGAAATATGCCGCGACGGATCTGATCGCCCTCGGCAATGACGTCGATGTTCTCGCGCACGAGCATCGTTGCGTCCTTGTTGAGGGTGATGTCCGAATGGAAATTGGTGATGACCTCGTTGGCCATAGCCGGGACGGACAGAAATGCCGACAACAGTGCGAAACAGGCAAGAAGCCCTCGCAGGATGGTCGCCTTTTTCCCCTTCTCCCCCTGGGGAGAAGTGCCGAACGAAGTGAGGCGATGAGGGGTTCCCCCGTAAATGCCGAATGGGAACCCCTCATCCGGCCCTGCGGGCCACCTTCTCCCCAAGGGGAAAAGGCGACGTATCATGCAGTAGAACCGTCCTGCTCTCATCTCATCAGACCTTTGTTGGAGCAAAACCCACCCTGTTCGGGTTGCCCTGCCCTGTCAAAATGCTCCTACCCCTCGAACTTGACCCCCAGCGAGCCGAGCGCGTCCCAATAGGCGGGATAGGTCTTGGCGACACAGCCGGGGTCGAGAATGGTGATACCCTCGACCTTCAGGCCGGCCAGCGCGAAGCTCATGGCGATGCGGTGATCGGCAAAGGTGTCGATATCGGCCGGCAGGCGCTGGCCGGCAAGGGCCGGATCGGCATTGACGACGAGATCGTCGCCCTCTTCGACGGCGAGACCGGGGCGGATGTTGTTCAACCCGGTCGAAAGCGCGCGGATGCGGTCGCATTCCTTGACCCGCAAGTTCTCGATACCGACGAAGCGCACCGGCGTCTCGTTGAAGGCGGCGAGAACGGCGAGTGTCGGGATGGCGTCCTGCATCTGGCTGCCGTCGATTTCCGCCGGCATATGCGGGAACTTCGCCATGAAATCATGCGACTTGGCGTCGGGCTGGGTGAAGTCCACTGTGGCCGTGCCGATGTCGATCCGCCCGCCGGTCAGCACTTCCGCGGCCCAGAGATAGGTGGCGGCGGATGCATCGGGCTCGATGTGATAATCGGCGGCCTTGTAGCCGGTCGGCAAGACCCGCCAGGTGGATGGCGTCGGCTGCTCGACGCTGGCGCCGAAGGCCTCCATCGAAGCGATCGTCAGGCCGATATAGCCGCGCGCGCCGATCGCCGTTCCCGCGAGCTCGATATCGAGCGGACGGCTGCCGCAGGCAGCCGCCATCAGGAGGGCCGAGACGTACTGGCTCGACAGTCCGGCATCGATGACGACGCGGTCGGCCCTGAAGCCGCCGGCGGCCTTGACGGTGACCGGCGGGCAACCTGTCGGGGCTTCGGCGTCAACGCCGAGCGCGTTCAGCGCCGCGACAAGCGGCTTGATCGGGCGCTTGCGCATGTGTTCGTCGCCGTCGACCACGAAGGTGCCGTCGAACATGGCGACAGCGGCCGTCAGGAAGCGGGTCGCCGTGCCGGCGTTGCCGAGAAAGAGCGGATTTGCAGGCGCGCTCAGACGGCCCGACGAGGTGACCACGAAGGTCGTCGCGTCCGGCTCTTCGACGGCAACGCCCATGGCGCGCAGCGCTTCGGCCATATAGCGCGTGTCGTCGCTCTTCAGCGCGCCGGTCAGGCGGCTGGTGCCCTTGGCGAGGCCGGCGAGCAGCAGCGCACGATTGGTGATCGATTTCGAGCCGGGAGGGCTCACCTTGCCGGAAAGCGGATGGCCGGGCGGGATGACGGTCAGACGGTCCTTGTTCATTCTCTTCTCTTGCATGGCCGAGCGCTCAAGCCCGGCCTCTTCTGTCTTAAAACTTCACCTGCGGCACGGCGCGATCGGCCGGATCGGCGATCTCGAAATAGCCGGCCTTCTGGAAGCCGAACTGGTTGGCGATCAGGTTCGACGGGAAGCTGTCGACCTTGACGTTCAGCTGGCGGGCGGCACCGTTGTAGTAGCGCCGCGACATCTGGATTTCACCCTCGATTTCGGAAAGCGACTTCTGCAGTTCCAGAAAGTTCTGGTTGGCCTTGAGATCCGGATAGGCCTCGGCGATCGCCATCACCCGGCCAAGCGCTTGGGAGAGCATGCCTTCGACCTGCGCGCGGCCGGCGACATCGCCTGCCGGCATGGCCTGTGCCTTGTTGCGCAGCTCGACGACCTCTTCGAGCGTCGATTTCTCGTGCGCAGCATAGCCCTTGACGGTCTCGATCAGGTTGGGGATCAGGTCGGCGCGGCGCTTCAGCTGCACGTCGATGCCGGACCAGGCCTCCTCCGTCATCTGCCGGAAGCGCACGAGGCCGTTATAGGTCATCATGACGTAAAGCCCGACGACAACGATGATGGCAATAATCACATACATCGAATTCCCTCCGCTCGGATCGGGCCCGACACCTGTCATGCCGATCGCCCCCGTATGAATGCCGCATACATCATTTGCAAGCCGGAGACGAGTGCAAAGCTGCGACGCGAGACCCGCAACCCGAACGCCGGATGAACGGCCGCTTCAGCACGGGTTCAAGGGCGAGGGCCCAGGATCACCTCAGATCAATTCCGCGATCCGGCAGAAAGGCCGGGAAACGCGGATGGCCGAGGGGGTCATGGACATGCTGTCGCTCGTAAAAACGATCAATGCCGCCGCGCTGATGATCCTGTTTGTCGACTATGCGGTCGCGATGCAGAAGGTCGAGCCGATGGGGATGCGGCGCTGCCTGAGGACCATGTCGAAACAGGTGCCGACTGGCGCCTATCCGACGCTTAAACCCTCATGGCAACCCGCCGTGACGGTGACGGATCAGGTCCTGTGATCCGCCAAACACCGGCTGCCCGATATCAGGCAGCCTTGTTCCAGTTGGCGCCGCCGGCATCGGTCAGCAGGAAGGCTTCGCCGCAGGCTTTAGCCAGAGTGCGCACGCGCAGGATGTAGCTCTGGCGTTCGGTGACGGAGATCACGCCGCGGGCATCGAGCAGGTTGAAGACGTGGCTCGCCTTGATGCACTGGTCGTAGGCGGGCAGCACGCATTTGTGCAGAGCGCCGGGCTCCGACGGGCTGCCGGCGGAAAGGAGGGCCTGGCATTCTTTTTCGGCATCAATGAAGTGCCGGTGCAGCATTTCAGTGTTGGCGAATTCGAAGTTGTGGCGGGAATATTCCTGCTCGGCCTGCAGGAAGACCTCGCCATAGGAAATCTTCTCATCGCCTTCGCGGCCGTTGAAGTTGAGGTCGTAGACATTGTCGACGCCCTGGACATACATGGCGAGGCGCTCGAGACCATAGGTCAACTCGCCGGCAACCGGCGCGCATTCGATGCCGCAGACCTGCTGGAAATAGGTGAACTGCGAGACTTCCATGCCGTCGCACCAGCATTCCCAGCCGAGCCCCCAGGCGCCGAGCGTCGGGCTTTCCCAGTCGTCCTCGACGAAGCGGATGTCATGCAGCAGCGGATCGAGACCGATCGCGGCCAGCGAGCCGAGATAGAGTTCCTGCAGGTTCGACGGGTTCGGCTTCAGGATCACCTGATACTGGTAATAGTGCTGCAGGCGGTTCGGGTTCTCCCCGTAACGGCCGTCCGTCGGGCGGCGGGAGGGCTGCACATAGGCGGCCTTCCACGGCTTCGGACCCAGCGCACGCAACGTCGTTGCCGGATGGAAGGTACCGGCACCGACTTCCATGTCGTAGGGCTGCAGAACCGCACAACCCTTGTCCGCCCAGTAATTGTGGAGCGTCAGGATCAGCGCCTGAAACGAGCGCTTCGGGTTCATGTGGTCGGGAAGATCGGACGTCGCGGACATGGGCAAAACCGGTGGTTTATGGCTTGAAATTCTGGCTGCGGTCAGTGCCATGGCCCGCCGCCGGGGTCAAGGGGCGGCGTTTTGCGAGGCGGGCCCTGCTGGCGACTGGAAAGGATCCAGGATCCGCAGCCGCCCCCTGATCAGCAAGCCGTTGTGCAAGTCCTCCGAGTAGAAGACCTCACATCCAGCTTCCAATGCTGTGGCCAGCATCAGCGCGTCATAAAACGACAGTTGATACTCTTCCGCGAGGTCCAGCGCCTCGAAATGCGTCGCCGACCCGATCGGCAAAACGGTATCCGCGAGTGTCTCGAATGCCTGTGTCAGCGCGCGGATATCATGCCATCCCAGCCCCTGCTTGCGGAATGCGACATTGGCGAACTCGTTCAACCCCTGCACGCTCGTCACGAACGCGCGGCGAGCAGCCCTTGCGCCACCTCCGCACGGCTGTCGTCGGTGATCGAATAGACGAGGATGTTGCTGTCGAGAAAGGGAGCGGCCATTCAGCGTTCGTTTGCGTCCTCGCGGCTGAAGGTCCAGCCGGCAGGAAGCGGTTTCCTGAAGGACCGGATTAGATTCAGAGCACGTTCCCGCGACGGGTCGAGGGCAATCTCAAAGGCGCGCTCTCCGGCGATGCGCACTTCAATGTCGTCGCCCTCCTTCAGCTTTAGCGCCTCGGCAACGGAAGCAGGAATCCTGATCGCGAGACTGTTGCCCCATTTGGAAACCTGCATGGATCGCCTCCATTGATATACATTTGAAAAATATATCAAATGCCAGCGTTAGGTGCAATCTCAACGCAGTTGCATCGTGGTCGGCCGGCGGCGTCAGATAGCGCCGTCAGTCTTCGCTCTTCTTGTCCGGCAGGGAACTGCGCTTGGTCGAGGCCAGCTCTTCCAGTTCCTTTTCCGTCATGCTTTCGTACATCTCGCGCGAAGCGCCCTTCAGCTCGGACTTTTTCGTCTCGCCGCGCTTGGCCGCAAGCGCCGCGCCTGCCGCCTTCTGCTGTGCCTTGGATTGTGCGGGCATAACCGTCTCCTTCCGTTATCTTCGGAGATAACCGTAAAGAGGCCGCTTCGGTTCCGCCGCCTACTCGTCGTCGCGCTTGACCCGGTATTCGCCGGTCACGGGGTTTTTCACCAGCGTGCCGTCGGCGCCTGTGATGCCGCAGCGCCGGACGCCCAAAGCGCAACCGCAGTTTCAATGTCCCGTTCGGTTCGGCAATGCAGAACGGTCACGTCGCCATTATCCGAAAAGTGCATTCTTATCGTTCGCCGAAAACGCTGGCCGGCGATCAGGCTCTTGAACGCGAAGCGGTACTGGCTCCAGGGCCAATCGCGATTGCCTTCCGGCAGCTCGGGCCTCGTCTTTCCGAAATTGCGCCATGGCCGGACAATCAGACGCCAGGCGCGCAACATTACCGGCGGATCGAGCCAGATGACCGCGTCAGCGCGCGTTAATGCATGGAGGAGAAGACTTGGACCGCCTTCGAGAATCCACGCATCGGTTGCGACCATCCGCGCGAGCTCGGCAAACACGACATTGCGAGGACGCACGCGCCAATCGCGTTCCAGCTTGATGGCATCGAACGAGACAACAGGGATATCCGGGCGAAGCCGACCGAGCCGATATGCGAGATGGCTTTTTCCCGACCCGTTAGCACCCGTGACGATCAACCGCCTCATCGATGCTCCTCAGGCCAGCCCACCGCCTACTCGTCGTCGCGCTTGACGCGGTACTCGCCGGTCACCGGGTCTTTCACCAGCGTGCCGTCGGCACCGTTCTTCTGTTCCTTGCGGACACGCTTGTTCTTCTTGGAGAGCTTTTCGGCGTCCGCGACGAACTTCTTGTAGAACAACCATCCGGCAACGCCGAAGAGAATCCAGAATAAGAGAACCGGCATTTCCGTTCAGACTTTCAACTTATAATCCGTACCGGCCCCACAATGCCTTTTCTTCTGCCGTTTCGGCAAGTGCCGCGATGGCGGAAGCGCCGACGCGCTCCGCAGCACCGTCGAGAATGGAGGCGCCGGGCTGACGGCGGCCGAAGATGTCGCGCGGCGCAGTGATCAGTTCGAGCTTGGCCTTGTCGCCGAAACGGCGGCGGATTTCGGTGCGCATGTCGCCGAGCCCATCGATCAGGCCGAGATCGAGGCCGCGCGTGCCGGTCCAGAACAGGCCGGAAAAGATCGTCGCGTCATCGGCGAGCTTGCCGGCGCGGCGCTCCTTCACCATGTCGATGAAGACCTTGTGGATTTCGAGCTGGAGCGTCTTCAGATATTCGATGTCGCTTTCCTTCTCCGGCTGGAACGGATCGAGGATCACCTTGTTCTCTCCAGCGGTGTAGACGCGGCGTTCGACGCCGATCTTCTTCAGCAGTTCCGGGAAACCGAAACCGCCGGAAACGACGCCGATGGAGCCGACGATCGAGGTCGGGTCGGCGAAGATCTCGTCGCCGGCAAGCGCGATCATGTAGCCGCCGGACGCCGCGACGTCCTCGACGAAGATCAGCACCTTTTTGTTCTTCTCCGCCGCAAGCGACCGGATGCGCTGAAAGATCAGCCGCGACTGTACCGGCGAACCGCCCGGCGAGTTGACCGAGATCGCGACGGCCGGCGCATCCTTCTTCGAAAACGCCTTTTCCAGCACGCCGGCGGCGCTCGCAAGATTGAGCGCAGGGCGCAGCTGGCTGCCACCGGCCATGATGGTGCCGTGCAGGCGCACGACCGGGATGACCGTTTCGTCGCTACGGAAGCGTTTGGGAAGAAGGCGCTTGATGAAGCGGGCCATAGAGAAAACCTCTGAAATTCGAAAATCCGTTACCGCTGATTTATGTATCCGTCCGGCAAACGCAATGGCTGCGGGCGCAAATCAGCTGCCTTTTCTTGGGTATGCCGCCCGGCCATTGTTCAGGTCGTCGACGAAGGCGGAGAACTTGTGCGTGCCTTCGTCATGCATGACGAGCGGCATGCGGATGTTCAGCCGCGCCCGTGATCCCTTGATAGCGGTCACCAGGATGCGCACCGCATTCTCGCCGTCGCGCGGGTGGATGGGCGTGATCTCGATGCCGCCGAAACGCCTGCCGCAGGCGGCGATGATTTCGCCGACCGATTGCGGCCTGGCGATCAGCGACAGCTGACCACCGGGGATCATGATTGCGCCGGCGGTGCGGATCCAGCGCTCGAACAGGTCGTCGGTCATCGCATGCGCCTCCGCTTTCAGCGCATCCGGCGTCCTGCGGTCGCCGGCATCGTTGAAGGGCGGATTCATGATGACGTGGTGGAAGACGTCGTCGGCTAGGCCGGCGGCAAGCCGCGCTTTTCCGGTCAGGGTCACGTCCGCCTCGATGACCTCGACGCGGGACGAAAGATGGGCATTGTCCGGCAAGGCGAGACTTTGCCGGGCAAAGTCCGCCATTTCCGCGGACCGCTCGAACAGAGTGACGCGCGCGTCGGCAAGCCTCGAGGCGACGGCCATGCCGGCCGCTCCCGCGCCTGCGCCGAGATCGGCGACGCGGCAGGCGCCGCGATGGTCCACCAGCGAAGCCAGCAGCATGGCGTCCATGCCGGAGCGATGGCCCCTTCCCTTCGGCTGGACCAGATGGAAACCACCGCGATGAAACGCATCGACGGTTCGTTCAACGCGGTCCGGCACGTCCGACATTCCGTCAATCCCCGCTGCGCAGTTCCGCGCCAAGCCCGGCATCGACGCAGATGCGGCGGGCCTCCTCGGCCTTCTCGTCGTCAACCAGAAGACGGCGCGGCAGCATGCCAAGCGAGCCTTCGAGGATGCTCATGCCCTGATCGGCGACGAAGCACCGAATGCCGGCATCCTTCATCAGACTCTCGGCAAAGGATAGCAGGACGGCATCATTGGTTCGGATAAGTTCATACATATGGTCGATTTCTCGCCTATTTTCCGGGAGTCTGACAATTCGCCTCTTGCCGCCACCATGCCCCCTTTCTATTGTCTTTTTCGAAATTGGAATAGGAGTCCGGTGCGTTGGGCGTCGTCATACCGCTTGAAGAAAACAAAAACAAACAGGCTTCCATCAAGCCGCTGGTCGACCTGACCAAGGTGGATATGGAGCGCGTCAACCAGCTTATCCTGTCCAAGGCTGGCTCCGACGTGCAGATGATTCCCGAAGTTGCCCGCCACCTGATTTCATCGGGCGGCAAGCGCCTGCGTCCGATGCTGACGCTCGCATCGGCCTCGATGTTCGGTTACGAAGGCGAGGACCATATCAAGCTCGCCACCAGCGTCGAGTTCATGCATACGGCGACCCTTCTGCATGACGACGTGGTCGATGAAAGCGACCTGCGCCGCGGCAAGTCGACGGCGCGGATGATCTGGGGCAACCAGGCGAGCGTTCTCGTCGGCGATTTCCTTCTCGGCCAGGCCTTCCGCATGATGGTCGAGGTCGGCTCGCTCGACGCGCTCGACGTGCTGTCGACCGCCGCCTGCGTCATTGCCGAGGGCGAAGTGCTGCAGCTTTCCGTCGCCAAGCACATGGAGACGACGGAAGACGACTATCTGGAGGTGATCAAGGCGAAGACGGCGGCGCTGTTTGCTGCCGCCGCCGAGGTCGGGCCGATCGTCGCGCGCACCAGCAAGTCGGAACGCAACGCGCTGAAATCCTACGGCATGAACCTCGGCCTCGCCTTCCAGCTGGTCGACGACGCGCTCGATTACGGCGGCAAGGCTGCCGATCTCGGCAAGAATGTCGGCGACGACTTCCGCGAGGGCAAGATCACGCTGCCGGTGATCCTCGCCTATCGCCGCGGCACGTCGCAGGAACGGGCATTCTGGAAGGACGCCATCGAGAACGGCAAGAACGGCGACGAGAACCTCGGACAGGCGCTGGCGCTGATCAACAAGTATAACGGCCTCAGCGACACCATCGCCCGGGCGCTGCACTACGGCGCGATCGCCCGCGACGCTCTGGCGCCGCTGCCGGATTCGGCCTGGAAATCCGCCCTGATGGATGTCATCGACTTCACCATCAGCCGTGTCAGCTGACCGTTCTCCGTCATTTTAGTCGAATTTTAACCATGCCGGGCCGGCGCGTGGGCGAACGGCCGGGCGCGCTTGCGACCAGAGCGCAAAAAAGCCATTCTATTGTGAATGAGTGGGTGAATCGTCCCGCCTGATGCACCTGATGAAAGGTCCTTCTACATGCAGCATAGACTGACGTTGCGCCTCCTGTCCCAAGCGGCCTTCGCCGCGGTCCTGCTTCTCGGCGCAGCGACCGCACAAGCAGAGACCCAGGCGCCGACGGAGGATGCCGGCCAGCTGGTGAAAGCCGATTCGATCAACACGTTTTCAGGCGCTTTCCTCGCCGCGCGCACGGCCGATGTCGATCAGGACTATGCCAATGCGGTGATCCTCTACAAGCGAGCCCTCGATTTCGATGCGGAGAATGCCGACATCGAACAGCGGCTGATGATCTCCTATCTGCTGAACGGCGATTTCAAGGACGGCGCCAAGCTGGCGGAAAAGCTCAAGAAGGACGATTCGATCGAACGGGTGACGACCGTCATCCGCGGCCTGAACGCGATCAAGGGCAAGGAATACAACGCCGCCAAGCAGATCCTGAAATATGAAGGTCCGAACGATCTCGACAAGATGATGAACGAGCTGCTGATCGCCTGGGCGGAAGCCGGGGCCGGCAAGCCGAAGGAAGGCATCGCGCTGATCAACAAGATGAAGGGGCCGAAATGGTACGGCATCTTCAAGAACTACAATGCGGGGGCCATGTCGCTGATTGCCGGTGACATTCCCGGTGCGCGCAAATACTGGAACGACGCCATTCTCGACCGCCCGGGCGGAGCGACGGCGCCCGACACCTATTTCCGCTCCGTGCTGGCACTGGCGGCGCTGGAAGCCGGACAGGGAAACACCCGCAAGGCGCTCGACGCCATCTCCGTCGGCGACGACTTCTTCAACAACTATGCACCGCTGAAGGCGCTGCGCGACGAGGTCAGCAAGGGCGGCAAGCCGGCCCAGCAGATCACCAATGCGACCGAGGGTGCTGCCGGCGTCCTGTTCAGCATCGGCGGCGCCCTGAACCGCGGCGGCTCGGAGGACATCGTCTCCCTCTACCTGCAGGCCGCCCGCGCGCTCGATCCGAAGAGCGCCGACACGCTGATCCTGCTCGGCGGCATTGCCGAGGACCAGAAGAAGACGGCACAGGCGATCGCCTATTACAAGGACGTGCCGGAAGGCTCGCCGATGCGCCGCCTGTCGGAACTGCAGCTGGCGCTGACGCTGTCGAGCACCGGCGAGCTGGACCAGGCCAGGGAGCACATGGAGAAGCTGATCGCCGCCGATCCGAGCGACATCCGCAGCTACCTGACCTACGGCGCGATCCTGTCCGACGCCAAGGACTACAAGGCGATGGCCGAAAATTACGACAAGGCCGTCGACGTCATCGGATCGGTGCCGCGTCAGAACGACTGGCAGGTCTTCTTCCAGCGCGGGATCGCCTATGAGCGGCTGAAGGAATGGCCGAAGGCGGAACCGAACTTCCTCAAGGCACTGGATCTGAGCCCGGAACAGCCGCAGGTGCTGAACTATCTCGGCTATTCCTGGGTCGACATGAACATCAACCTCGACAAGGGGCTGGAGATGATCCAGAAGGCCGTCGACCTGAGGCCGGACGACGGCTACATCGTCGACTCCCTCGGCTGGGCCTACTATCGCATGGGCCGCTATGACGACGCGGTCAACGAACTGGAACGCGCCATCCAGCTGAACGCCTCCGACCCGACGATCAACGACCATCTGGGCGATGCCTACTGGCGTGTCGGGCGCAAGCTGGAAGCGATCTACCAGTGGAACCAGACGCTGGCCTTCAAGCCGGAAGAAGGCGAGATCATCAAGATCCAGAACAAGATCGCCAACGGTCTGCCGCCGATCCAGAGCGAGGATGCGCAGTCGACCAGCACCCATGACGCGCCGACCCCGCCGCCCGCCGAGGAAGACGTGCCGGGCAAGAACAAGTCCTGATCGACGCCATGCAGGATGCAGCAGGGGAAGAACGGCTCGTCGAACATGCGCGGGCGAAGCTGAACCTTGCCCTGCATGTGACCGGCCAGCGTCCCGACGGCTACCATCTTTTGGAAAGCATCGTGGCGTTTGCCGAGACCGGCGACCGGCTGAGCTTCGTCCCCGCGGGCGTCGACAGCCTGACGCTTTCCGGACCTTTCGCCGCGTCCCTGCCCGCGCCCGGGGACGGCAATGCCAACCTGGTGACGCAGGCGCGCGACCGGCTGAGGGCACTGCTTTCGGAGGTCGGCGTGTCGACGCCGCCCGTTGCCATCCATCTGGAAAAGAACCTGCCCGTCGCCTCCGGCATCGGCGGCGGCTCGGCGGACGCAGCGGCCGCGATCCGCGGGCTCATCCGTCTGTGGAAGGTGGACAGCATCGACGATGCTCGCCTCTCGAAACTGGCGCTGTCGCTTGGTGCGGACGTGCCCATGTGCCTTGCCGGCCAGCCGCTGGTGGCGCGCGGGATCGGCGAGGAGATCGAGACGCTCCGGGACTTTCCCACGTTTCATCTCGTTCTTGTCAATCCGCTGAAGGAAGTGTCGACGCCGGCGATTTTCCGGCTTCTCACGGAAAAGAACCATCCGCCGCTGCCTGCCCTTCCCCAACAAGGGGAGGCAGACGCAACAGGCTGGATCGACTATCTTTCAACCTGCCGCAACGACCTGCAGCCACCGGCCGAAGAGGTTTTACCGGAGATCGCGACCGTGATCGCATCGCTGAGAGACAGCGGCGCAAGGCTTGCCCGCATGTCCGGCTCGGGCGCGACCTGCTTCGGGCTCTATGCCGACCGGCAAGCGGCGCGGACTGCCGCCGACGCCCTTCGAGAAGCGCAGCCGGGATGGTATGTTGCGGCGACGCAGACAACGGAAGGCCGGCCATGAGCACGACGCAAACCGAACGCCCCTTCATTTCCGTCGGCATCGCCGTCCTGACGGTGTCGGACACGCGCACGCTCGCCGATGACCGCTCCGGCGACACGCTCGTGGCGCGGATTGCCGATGCCGGCCACCGGCTCATCGACCGGGCGATCGTGCCCGACGACAAGGACCGCATTCGCGCGCAGGTGGAGGCCTGGACGCTTTCGGCCGACATTGACGTGGTGATCACCACCGGCGGTACCGGCTTTACCGGCCGCGACGTGACGCCGGAGGCGCTGGAGCCTCTGTTCGAAAAGCGCATGGACGGATTTTCGGAGGTCTTCCACCGCATTTCCTACGACAAGATCGGCACGTCGACGATCCAGTCGCGGGCAACCGGCGGCGTGGCGAACGCCACCTTCATCTTCGTGCTGCCGGGCTCGCCGGGCGCCTGCAAGGATGCCTGGGACGGCATTCTGAAGGCGCAGCTCGACTATCGCCACATGCCCTGCAATTTCGTGGAAATCATGCCGCGCCTCGACGAGCATCTGCGCCGCGGCTGACGCATCGGCGCCAGGCCCGCCTCAGGCCGCCCGCGCGGCCCGCGCCACCCATGAGGGGATGACTTCGCTGCTCAACGTCTTTGCCTTCCCGCTGGCGGCGACATCGGCCAGATGCTTGCCGGAGCGGACGAGATCCAACGCCTGACGCTTCGGGATGAGGAAGCCGTATTCCAGCGGCTTGCGACCGCGGCGAAATCGCTTGAGGAACGGCAGGCGGTAATTGCGCGATGGGGAGAAACGGGCCGGCAGCTTGTTCAGCGACAGATATTCCAGGAGCTCCTCGACCCAGCCCGTCTGCGGCCGCGCGCCCGGTTCGAGCAGCAATATCCACTCGCCGCGCGCCTTGCTGACGACGTCGCCCAGATCCCAGTTCTCATGATAACGGCAGCCTGCGGCTTCCGCGACCCGGGACGACCCGTCCTGCGAGCCGCGATCGAGCACCACGACGTCGCTCACCAATCCTTCGACAGCTCCGGCAACCAGCACCGACAGGGTCTGCGCCAATTCCGGTTCCTGATCCTGGCATTCCATGATGACTGTCAACATGGTTTATGAATATCGCGCTGCACAACCGAATGCCACAAAAAAATAACGATATGTACTTGCTTTGTTCTCATTCGGCGGTTACCAATTGGAACAGAGACGAGGGAACAAGCAGATTCCCTTAACGGAGAAGTCCCAATGGCAAGCTTGTACCATTCGGGGCAGGACGCTTTTGCGCCTGCCCATACGGCTGATATTGCCAATTCGCTGATCAAGACGTCCGGCCTGCGGATCGACATCGATCGCCGCAAGGGACGTGGCGCCGGACTGAACCCCGGCGGCCGCTTCGAGAAGCACGAGACCGTCAGCTTCGACGATGGCTGGAGCACGCTTGAAGACCTGCCGGCGTTCAAGACCGACGTGCAGGTGGAGAAGCCACGTTCCATCATCACCCGCAACGAGTCCCCCGACATACCCTTCGACCGGTCCGTCAATCCGTACCGGGGTTGCGAACATGGCTGCATCTACTGTTTCGCCCGGCCGACGCATGCCTTCATGGGACTGTCTCCGGGTGTGGAGTTCGAATCGAAGCTGTTTGCCAAGCCGGATGCCGCCAAGCTTCTGGAGCGCGAGATTTCGAAGCCGGGCTACAAGCCGCGGGCGATCGCCATCGGCACCAATACCGATCCCTATCAGCCGGTCGAGAAGGAATGGCGGATCATGCGCCAGATCCTCGAAGTGCTGCTGGCCGCCAGCCATCCGGTCGGCATCGTCACCAAGTCGGCGATGGTGATGCGCGACATCGATCTCCTGTCGAAGCTCGCCGAGAAGGGGCTCGCCAAGGTGACGATCTCGGTGACGACACTGGACAGGAAGCTGGCACGGGCGATGGAGCCGCGCGCGGCAACGCCGGCCAGGCGGCTGGAGACGATCAAGGCATTGTCGGATGCCGGCATTCCGACGGGCATCCTGACGGCGCCGATCATTCCAGCGCTCAACGACCACGAGATCGAGCGCCTGCTCGATTCCGGCAAGGCGGCCGGTGCCAGCGAGGCCGGCTACGTGCTGCTGCGCCTGCCGCTGGAGGTAAGCCCCCTCTTCCGCGACTGGCTGCTGCAGCATTACCCGGACCGCTACCGTCATGTCATGTCGCTGGTGCGCTCGATGCGCGGCGGCAAGGATTACGATGCCGAATTCGGGAAGCGGATGAAGGGCGCCGGTCCCTATGCCTGGCAGATCAGCCGGCGCTTCGAACTGGCGACCAAGCGGCTCGGCCTTGCCCGCCGGCAGATGCCGCTGCGCGATGACCTGTTCGTTCCGCCAAACGGCGGCGGCGTGCAGCTGTCGCTGCTCTAGACATTACAGCTTTCCGGGAGGTTCCGCCTGCCTCTCCTCCCGGATAGCCCCCGGATGCCGCCAGGATGCGTTCCCGTTCCACCCGCCCTTGTGCGGGGACGCTCCCTCGGGCTGCGATATGACGCCCAGCCCGATCCGGGGGCTTGCAGGAAATCGAGGCGGCGTGCAAACGTCCGCGTATGAAACGCCGCACGCCGCCCGATTCTCCTGACCTTTTTCCGTTGGCCACCGGCCCCGATTTCGATCTCGAGATGCGAAAGAAGAAGGCCGGTTTCTGGCCGGTCGCCGGTGCCGACGAGGCCGGCCGCGGGCCACTGGCCGGCCCCGTGGTGGCGGCAGCCGTCATCCTCGATCCCGACAACATCCCGTACGGACTGAACGATTCCAAGAAGCTGACGGCGAAGAGGCGCGAAGAGCTGTTCGAGGCGATCCTGACGTCGTCACTCGCTGTTGGCATCGCCTCTTCCGGTCCGGCGCGCATCGATCGCACCGACATCCTGAAGGCCAGCCTCGACGCCATGCGCCGCGCCGTACTCGGACTGACGCTGAAGCCGGCCATGGTGCTGGTCGATGGCCGCGACGTGCCGAAGGGACTGCCATGCGGCGGCGACGCCATCATCAAGGGAGATGCCCGCAGCGTTTCGATCGCCGCCGCCTCCATCGTCGCCAAGGTGACGCGTGACAGGATGATGGAAGAGGCGGACAGGATCTTCCCGTCCTATGGCTTTGCCGGGCATGCGGGCTACGGAACGGCCGCCCACCGCGCTGCCATCGACCTCCATGGCGGCTGCCGACTGCACCGCATGAGCTTTCGGCCGTTGCGCAAGGACTGACCCGAGCGTCCCTTAGCCCCCCTCGGTATCCATCGAAAGCGAAAAAGGCCGGGACGAACCCGGCCTTTTCAATCTCATTCGGTTCCAGGCATCGCCTCAGTTGAGACGCGACCGAACCTGCTCGACCGAAGCGTTGAACAGCTTGTCCTTCACGCTGCCATCCACCTTGTCGGCGAGAACCTTCTCGGCGGCGGCAATGGCCAGATCGACAGCTGCCGAACGCACCGCGTTCACGGCGTCGGTCTCGGCCTGCTTGATCTTCTGCTCGGACAGCGCGTTGCGGCGGGCGACGTATTCTTCCGTCTTCCGCTTGGCTTCCTCGGCCAGCATCTTGGCTTCGCGCTCGGCGACGGCAACGATGCTTGCGGCTTCGGCTTCGGCTTCCTTGCGCTTGCGCTGGTATTCGGCCAGCAGGTGCTGGGCTTCCTCGCGCAGACGCTTGGCTTCCGCCAGTTCGTCACGGATCTGGCTGGCGCGGTCGTCGAGCGACTTCGCCATCATGCCCGGAACCTTCAGGTAGACGATACCGATGATGAAGATCAGGAATGCGACGAAAGCGAAAAATGTTGCATCAAAATGCATCGTATTACGCTCCCTTGCCCATCGACAGGCCAGCGACCGCAGCCGTGGCATCTGCCTGGTTGCCGCTGACGCCGATCAGTTCGTCGACAATGGTCGCAGCCGTTTCCGCTGCAATCGTGCCGACGTCGTTGAAAGCCTTGGCCTTGATCTCGGCAATGCTTGCTTCTGCGGCGGCAAGCTTTTCGGCAAGGCTTGCCTCGAGCGCGCTGCGCTCGGCGTCGGCCTTGGCCTGAGCCTCGTCACGTGCCTTCGATGCAATGGCGCCTGCCTTGGACTTGGCGTCCGCCAATTCCTTTTCATAGGTCGCGATCGCCGCATCGGCATCGCCCTTCAGGCGTGCCGCTTCGTCGAGATCCTGGGCAATCCGGTCGTGCCGGTTTTCCAGGATGCCGCCGATCTGCGGAACGATGACCTTCTGCATCAGCAGGTAGAAAAGGCCGAACGTAATCGCCAGCCACAAGAGCTGCGACGGAAACGTCGTGTGGTCGAAAGGCGGGAACACACCGGTTTCGTGACCGGCCTCATGGGCTACGCCGGTCTCGGTATGCACCTCGCCTGCGGCCGGTGCCGTCTCGGCATAAGCCGGGGTCACAAACATGCTCACCTCCAGGTGTCCTGCAAATGCAAAGGATCACGGGAGAGGCTTGAAGCCCGCCCGTGATCCGGAGCTTTACGCTGTATTAGACAGCGAACAGCAGGAGGAGAGCGATGAGCAGCGAGAAGATGCCCAGAGCTTCCGTAACGGCGAAGCCGAATACGAGGCGGCCGAACTGGCTGTCAGCTGCAGAGGGGTTACGCAGAGCGCCGGACAGGTAGTTGCCGAAGATGTTGCCGAGGCCGAGAGCCGTGCCGGCCATACCAAAGCAAGCCAGACCTGCGCCGATGTACTTTGCTGCTTCCGCTTCCATGTGTGAACTCCTTCGAAATGGTTGTTGCGGCATTTTATGGTGCCTGGTCAGGCACCGATGACTTTATTCTCAGTGCCCGCCCGGATGGATCGCATCGTTGAGATACATGCAGGTCAAAACGGCGAATACGTAAGCCTGCAGGAAGGCGACGAGAAGTTCGAGGGCGGTCAGGGCAACCGTCATGGCGAGCGGCAGAATTGCCCCGCCAACACCGAGTGCACCGAGAGCGCCAAGCGAGGCAACGAAGCCCGCGAAAACCTTGAGCGTGATGTGGCCGGCGAGCATGTTCGCAAACAGACGAACCGACAGCGAGACCGGACGCGACAGGAACGAGATGATTTCGATCGTCACCACCAGCGGCAGGAGCGCGCCGGGCACGCCCGACGGCACGAAGAGCTGGAGGAACCCGAAACCATGCTTGTAGAAACCGTAGACCAGCACCGTGCCGATGACGAAGAGCGCCAGGGCAAAGGTGACGACGATCTGCGCGGTCACTGTAAAGAAGTAGGGTACGAGGCCGAGAAGATTGGCCGTCAGCACGAACATGAAGAGCGAGAACACAAGCGGGAAGAACTTCATCCCGTGGCTGCCCGCCCCTTCCCTCAGCATCGAGGCGATGAATTCGTAGGACATCTCCGCTGCGGACTGCATGCGCGTCGGGATCAGACCGCGGCGCGTCGTCGACAGGTAGAGGAAACCGGACGCTGCGGCGACAGTTGCCACCATGAACAGCGAGGCATTGGTGAACGAGAAATCAATTCCACCGATTTCGATCGGAACAATCTTCTGGATCAGGAACTGGTGGGTCGGATCGTTGGACACCTTGAGCTCTCTCTCACGTTGCCCGCCTGCCTGGAAGCGGAAGCCTGTTTCATTTCGCGGATGCTTTCAGCCCGGGGCCGAAGCACGCTTCTTATTTATGCACGTCGCGGTCGATCGGATGCGGTGTCGTCACCTTGCCGCTCGCACGCAACACGTTCAACACACCGGCACAGAAGCCAAGCAGGAGCAAGACGATAAGCCCCCACGGCGACGTACCGGCCAGCCAGTCGAGAAGATAGCCCAGCAACCCGCCGACAATGATGGCAGAAATGAATTCGCTGGAGAGCTTCACGGCCATCGCATAGCCTTTACGGCTTTCTTCGGCCCTGATTTCCCCCGCCTCTTCGATTTCCGCCTCCTTGCGAACGGAAGCGATTTCAGCTCCCAGCCGCTTGCGGCGTTCTTCCAGACTGTCGTCGCGGTCTTCGGTCATCCTACCCATCCCAATCCGGCCGGGGCCCCCGCCCCTTCTGGACATTCAAATGGCGTGGGTCGATACCTTCTGGCCCGTTTTGAAGTCGCGCGCAACATAGTTTTAGGTTTCCGCATAGTCAAGGCGTAGACCGCGCTCAATGCACGACAAAAATATCTATGAAAATCATATATTTAATTCGTGACGGCAGCGATATACCGAAAGATTGGCACAAAAACGCGCCAGACGGCCGGCGGAATGTCCGCACAGGCCGTCTGGAGAGGCTGTCTTTATACAAGGAAGAAGGCCGGCGGTCGGAGCTCAGCTCCAGCCGCCGCCATAGGTGCGGTAGAAGACGTGCAGGCCGATGCGCCCGACCTTTTCCATCGTCTTGGCCCAGCGCGGGCGGACATAGACGGCATGGTAGTGGGTCGCGGACCCCACTTCCGGCAGCCAGATCTTGCCGGAGCTGGTGGCCATCGCCACTTCGCGGGCGATCTTCCAGTGGTAGGTGGAGTTGATCCGGTCACGGATGTTGTCGCAGGCGAACGAGAACTGGCAGCGGTTGCGCCAATCCTTGTTCTGGTAGACGACACCGCAAACCGTATCGGGATAGGCGGGATTGCGCACGCGGTTGAGGATGACCTGGGCGACGGCGGCCTGTCCCTTGACCGATTCTCCGCGCGCCTCGAAATAGATGCCGGATGCCAGGCATTGCTGTTCGCGGGCGGAAAAGACGCCTTCCGGCAATGCGGTCGCAACCCAGGCATGGTCACCGGCTTCCATCGGCGGCACGAAGCGGCCGGGGTCCTTCGGCTCCTTGCGCAGGATCGAGTCGAACGGCGAGGCCTGCGTGTAGTCCGGCTTCGACGGCGCGTAGGCCGAGGCGAGCACATCGCCCCTGTCATTGTCCATCAAGGCCACAAGTGCGGCCGGTGGTGCGGATGGTTGGGACTTCGTCTTCTTGTCCTTGCGGAAGACGGACGCGACCTGCGTCTGGTGTTCGCCCTTCTTCGGCTTCAGGAAGGATGTGCGCTTGCTGCCGGCGGCAACGGGCGAGAAGAACAGCTTCACCCGACCGGTAATCGAGCCGGCGGTAAACTCTTCCGGCGGCAGCATCGGCGCGACGGCAACGATGCGGCTCTTCTTGTCGGCACGCATGACGCGGTCTTCGTCGGGCGTGTCCGATTTCGGCTTCGCTGAGTTGCGGATGGCGACCTTTTCGCCATTGGGGAGAATGATGCCGGCGTCATGGCCGATGGCACCGGTGATGATCGGATCGTTGAACGCCAGCTCGGCGTCGTGCACAGAACCGGACGGCGCCTTGGTCAGCACCATGTTCCAGCTTTGCGGGCCACCGTCCACTCCGCTCAGCAGACCGGCCAGATCCGCATAGGCGGCGACGGACGGAAAGGAAAGCCAGGCGGCGATGCCGAAGACGACCGGCGAAACCCAGGCCCCCTTGCGGCGCCCATGAGAGCTCTTCCTACGCAACACGCTACTCCAACAACAACTCGATACTCGGCAAAAATATCTCTCATTAACCTTGATGAGGGGTTAACAGCCGGACTGGAGTGGAGATAGCCATGCGAAAACGGCACGTTTTGCGCCATTTTCCGTAAATTCAGCCCTAGGTGGGTGTGCTAGATGATGACCTGCGTACCGAGCTCGACGACGCGGTTGGCCGGCAGGCGGAAGTAATCCGAAGGGTCGGCCGCCGTGTTGGCAATCGCGATGAAGAGCTTGTCCTGCCAGAGCGGCATGCCGTGCTTGGCATCCGGCACGAGCTTGCGCCGGCCGAGATAGAAGGAGGTCGACATGATGTCGAACTTCAGTCCGGCCTTGCGGAGATAACCGAGCGCCTTGGAGACGTTCTGCGTTTCCATGAAGCCGAAATGCAGCTCCACCCGCCAGAAGCGTTCCGAGATCTTGTCGAGTACGTAACGGTCCTCTTCCCTCAGCCGCGGCTTGTTGATCGTGCGGATGGTCAGGATGATGTTGCGCTCGTGCAGCACGTGATTGTGCTTCAGATTGTGCATGAGCGCCGGCGGCGGCGTGTCGGGATCGGACGTCAGGAAGATCGCCGTGCCCGGGACGGAAACCGGCGCATGGTCGCTCTTGCGCTCGAGGGAGTGCAGGAACGGCATCAGCCTGAGGTCCTGCTGGGCGATCTTCGACGAGATCAGCCGCGACCCGCGCCACCAGGTCCACATGATGAGCGTGAAGAAGCTGGCGAGCAGCACCGGCACATAGCCGCCTTCATGGATCTTCAGGAGATTGGCGCCGAGGAAGATGAGTTCCAGGCAGAAGAGCGGCAGGAGCACGAGGAAGGCGACAGGTGTGGGCCAGTTCCAGCGCACGCGGGCGAATTCGAAGAACAGGATGGTCGTGACCACCATGGCACCGGTGACCGAAAGGCCGTAGGCGGTCGCCAGCCGGTCCGAGCTCTCGAAGCCGAGGACGAGAACGGTGACCCCGAACAGCAGCACCGCGTTGATGGCCGGCAGGTAGATCTGCCCGGTATTCGTCTCGGAGGTGAAGAGAATATCGAGGCGCGGCAGGAAGCCGAGGTGGATTGCCTGACGCGTCAGCGAGAAGGCACCGGTGATGACCGCCTGGCTGGCAATGATGGTGGCCGCGGTGGCGAGAAGCACGACGGGCAGCAGCGCCCATTGCGGGAACATCAGGAAGAACGGATCACTGGCGGCTTCCGGCGTCTTCAGGATGAAGGCGCCCTGGCCGAGATAGTTCAGCGTCAGGGCCGGAAAGACGACGGCGAACCAGGCGAGCTGGATCGGCCGCCGGCCGAAATGGCCGAGGTCGGCGTAGAGCGCTTCCGCCCCAGTCACCGTCAGGAAGACCGCGCCGAGAACGATGAGGCCGAGCGTCCCTTCCCGCATCAGGAAATAGACGGCATGCACCGGATTGAAGGCCTGGAAGATCGCCGGGTCGTCGAAGATGTGCGCCACGCCGCCGGCGGCGAGCACGATGAACCAGATCAGGGTGATCGGGCCGAAGAAGCTTGCAACCGTACCGGTGCCGCGAGACTGGATGGCAAAAAGGCCGATCAGGATGCCGAGCGAGATCGGCACGATGAATTCGGACAGGCCCGGCGCCGTCAGCTTGAGGCCCTCGACCGCCGACATGACGGAGAGCGCCGGGGTGATCATGGCATCGCCGAGGAAAAGTGCGGCGCCGGCCAGCCCCATGAACATCAGCAGGGTCGTGTGGCCGTTGCCGGTTTTCATCAGCAGCGCCAGCAGCGACAGCGTCCCGCCTTCACCGTCATTGTCTGCTCTCAGCAGCACGAGAACGTATTTGATCGTCACGATGATCGTCAGCGACCAGATCATCAGGGAAACCAGCCCGATGATTTCCGCACGGGTGATGCCGTCGAACGCGATCGGTCGCAGGGCCTCGCGGAAGGCATAGAGCGGGCTGGTGCCGATATCGCCGTAAACGACGCCAATCGATCCAAGTGTCAAAGGAAGAAGCTTGCGCACGCCCTCTTCTTTCGGGCCGTGCGCCGAGTACTCGGTGAAATCAGTCATCAGAGTGCAACAGGTGGGAGGTCCTGCCTCATGTCTAGGGAGCCGCAACATAGTGAAATTGCCGATGACACGCCAGCCCCCTGCGTTATTCTGACGCCATCAACCGATGGAATTGCTCTTGAATTTCGCAGAGAAGCCATAATTTCCACTGCGAAAATTCAAGTCAATTCGTCACGAAAACAATGGGATAATCTGCGTTTCACTTCCCATTGCTGCCCTTGTTCAGCCTCTAGTCGTCAAAGACGATGGACGGGGCGGCGGGCTGGCGTCTTTCTCCAACCGACTGCCAGACCTTTGCCGCGATCTCGCGGTAGACCTTGGCGTGCGGCCCGTCTGGCGACGAGATGACGACCGGGGTTCCGGCATCAGACTTTTCGCGGATTTCCATGGTCAGCGGCACTTCGCCCAGGAACGGCACGCCGATCTTTTCGGCTTCCGCCCGCGCGCCGCCATGGCCGAAGATGTCTTGGCTGGTGCCGCAATCGGGGCAGACGAAATAGCTCATGTTCTCGACGACGCCGAGAACCGGAATTTCGACCTTGTTGAACATGTTGACGGCCTTGCGGGCGTCGATCAGCGCGAGATCCTGAGGCGTCGAGACGATCACCGCACCGGCGAGCGGCACCTGTTGCGCCATGGTCAACTGCGCGTCTCCGGTGCCCGGCGGCATGTCGACGACGAGCACGTCGAGATCGCCCCAAGCGACTTCCCGCAGCATCTGCATCAGCGCCGACTGTACCATCGGGCCGCGCCAGATCATCGCCGTGTCTTCCTCGACGAGGAAGCCCATCGACATCGCCTTGAGCCCGTAATTTTCCATCGGCCGGATGACGCGGCCGTCGATCTGCGTGGGCCGTCCGGCGATCTTCAACAGGCGCGGCACGGATGGACCGTAGATATCGGCATCCAGAAGCCCGACCTTGAGCCCGTTCGCCTGCAGCCCAAGCGCCAGGTTGACGGCCGTCGTCGACTTGCCGACGCCGCCCTTGCCGGAGGCAACGGCAATGATGGCACCGATGCCCGGAACGCCGGCCTTGCCGCGCGGCTGAGCGGGACTTCCCTGAGCCGGGCCGCCATGGGCGTGGCCTGCATGGCTATGGCCATGGCTGGCATGGGACGCCTGCGGCGACGGACGCTCCGGCGCCGGATTGGGCGTCCCGGCCTTCTTGTCGGCCGTCAACGTCGCCAGAACCCCGGTGACGCCCGGAATGTCCTTGACGACCCGTTCGGCGGCCTGACGCAGCGGTTCCAGCTCGCGCGCCCGTTCGGCCGGAACGGTGATGGAGAAATACACCTTGCCATCGGCGATGAAGGCATCCGACACCATGCCGAGACTGACGATGTCACCGTCCAGATCCGGCCCGCGGACCGACTTCAGTTTCTCCATGACCTGCTGTTTGGTGATTTCCGGCATTTCAGACGTATTCCTGTTGGCAATGCTGACCTATTTAGGCGCTGGAGGAGGGTTCGGCAAATTGCGAGAAGAACGGGCACCGCTTAAGCCCCCTTTCTCACATCAATTTGTCCGAACAGTAAGACTTTCTGGGCTGGATATCGCGCTCACTCCAGCTTTTGTCCACCTCAAACAGATCTGCGAAAGGTGTATGGCGCACATGCCGGAGACCATCCGGCACATCGAAGCCGGCTTCCTTGTCCGGAAGATCCGCATTGAGAACGATGACGTAGTCAAACCGCTGACGCCAATTGGCGATATATTGCCAATACGTCCCCTGGAAATCTGAAGTCGTCCTGCAGATCAGCCACGACGTCGAGATGAGGTTATCTTCCGGCACATCGATGTCCTGCCAGGCCTTTTGAACCTGCAGAGGCTGCTTGCCATAGGCGGTAAAGACTGTTGGCACAAAGGAGTGGGCGATAGGCACCGCAAGCGTGGCCAGATGCCTGTACGTATCGTAAGACCAAGCCATGTGTCGATAGGACTTCCAGAACGGAACTCCTGCAGGGTCAACATGCCCCGCCTGCAAAACGGCCGATCCGGCCGGAATGTCCTGCATCACCGCGATGACGTCATTGACGTCGTCCTGGTAGCGCATCCAGTTGCTGCCGACCCATGCCAGCCTGCCGAAGACGGCAAGGACGATCAGCGCCCATGCAAAACGATATCGATTATTTTCCCGCGCCTCGCCCGGCAGGAAGGCAGCCATCCCGACCAGCGCTGCCATGATCGGAAAGCGCCAACTGATCCAGCCGGTGGCCAGCATGTTGCGCGGTGCAATGATGGAAAAGATGCAGAGAGCGACGAATCCCAGGAGCAACCCGGCATGCGCGTGCCCACGAGCAGATCGGCGTATGATGATGGATGCAATCCAGAGCAAGACCAGAAAGGAGTAGTCAACACGAAAGTCATAGCTCCAGAAGGCTGATGCAATATTCAAAAGCTGGGTCTGCAACGTGTCGTTCCACATCAGTTGCAGACCGGCGTTGCCGCCGGGAACAGCCGGACCGAGGGCGAAGATCAATAGCAAAGGAATCGCACACGCTAAGGCTGCCCAGAATATTCGCATGGCCGTGGCACCGGCTTTTTTCCAAGAGTGGAAGGGGGTGAAGTCGGAACCGAACTCAAGTGCCCCGATTGTCAGAAGGAAGAAGCAGGCAGGAAACGCATGAACGATCAGCAGCAGGCCGAATGCCACAGCGCGCCATGGCACCAGAATGACATGCCTGCGCAAGCTTATCCGACAATCGATCCAGGCAAAAATCAGCGCGAGCCCCAGCCCGATCTGAAAATTCATGAAGCCGCCTATCGATGTTGCCGACCATGCAAAGAAGAGTATCGCCAGCTGCCACGGATGCCAGCGGCCTGCCAAATGGCGATTGAGCACAATCGCGCCGAACGTTGGCAGGCTGAAGCTCAAGAACAGGGCCAGTTTTGCGATGACATCGGCGCCGAGGATGGGGCCGGCAAGGCTGGCCACGAGATCGATACCGATGTTGGTGACCGTTCGAGACCAGTCCACGCTGTACATCGATGAAAGCGGCGCATCGTCGATCCCACCGGCCAGAAGCCAAAAGCGGACATAGTGATTTGGATAGTCCAGAACGGGCGGCACGGTAACCACCGCCACCAACACGCCAACGGCAAGCACATGGAGGAGGATGAGCCATGGCGTCAGCGCGGCAAGGCTGTGGCGGCCCGTAGCGCCTGTCGAGCCATCGCTCATTCCTGAAAGGTTCCGCATGACGATCACAACACCATTTCAGGGCACATTGCGAAAGACGAAAGCACGGTTCAGCGTGAAGCCGAAAACCAGCACCGCGAGGGTCGAGATCACCTTCGCCATCACCGCCCCGAATGTGCTGTAGGCCAAATGGAAGGCCACTGCCGATACGAGCAGGCAGAGAAGCACAACGCAGGAAAAGGCCGCAATCCGCTTCACTTCCGCGCCTGCTCCGGCGCCTTTTGCGACGGCGAAGGTGTAATGCTTGTTCATCATGTAACTGTTGACGGCGCCCATGCCGAAGCCGGCCACATTTGCCAGATTGCCATCTGCGCCCAGCCAAAGGAGCACGGAAAACGTCGCGACGTCGACCAGCGTGTTGGCGACGCCTGTCATGCCGTATTTCAGGAATGTCACAATATCGCGCCCCAGCACCGTCGACGCCCGTTCCGTCACGAAACGGATCATGACAACAGCTCCCGATCGCCGGGCACCACGGCGTATCGATCGCTCAGCCGGTCTATGCGGGTGTGAGACACGGTCCTCGAAAGCCCGTCGGAAACGATTTCATCGACCAGATAGAGAGGCCGCGACTTGCTCTGCTGTACGAGGCGCCCGAGATACTCCCCCAGAATTCCAAGCGTCAACAACTGCACCGCGCTGAAACCGGTTATGACGACCATGAGGCTCGACCAGCCGACAACAGTGTCTCCTGCCATCCATCGGGCAATCGTGTAGAGCAAGAGACCGACAGCCGCTGCCGCCGAGAAGACGCCACACCAGGTCGCAATTCTCAGCGGTCGGGTTGAAAACCCCGTAATCGCGTCAATGGCAAGCCGCAGCATTTTGGTCAGAGGGTATCCAGTGGTGCCGGCATAGCGGGGATCCCGCTCATAGAGGATCGGCGCCTGCCGACCGCCGATCCAGCTGACCATGCCACGAAGGAAGCGGTCCTGCTCCGGCATGGAAAGGAGAATGTCGACAACCCTGCGGCGCATGAGACGGAAATCACCTGTGTCCTTCGGGATATCCGTTTTCGCGAGCCATGGAAGAATGCGGTAAAAGGCCTTCGCCGTGGCAAGCTTGAACCAGCTCTCGCCCTTTCGCTCCCGCCGCTGGCCGTAAACAACATCCTGCCCTTCGGCCATCATGGCCATCATGTCGGAGACAAGTTCCGGGGGATCCTGCAGGTCGGCATCGATCAGCAGCACAAACTCTCCCCGGGAGTTTGCCAGCCCGGCGGTCGCGGCAAGTTGGTGACCGTGATTGCGCATCAGCTTGATCGCGACGATTTCCTTCTGCTTTTCGGCAAGGTCAGACAGCTTGTCCCACGTCGCGTCGCGCGAACCGTCATCGACAAGCAAGAGCTCGAACGAATTGCCTGCAACCGCCTGCGCGGCAGCGATCGCACGGCGGCAGAACTCCACGATGCCGTCGGCCTCGTTGTAGCACGGCGCGACGATCGAGAGGGTGACTGGACGTTCAGCAGACATAATGGGCTCGCGGCTCATGTTCGGAGGTTGCGAACCAAAATGACGCTATTGTCTGAAACAAGATTTAACGGCAAACCCCAGCTTGGGCCGGCATCTCCTCGGAAAATCCGCCCACGTCCAATCCAACGGCCTCCGCAAACACCGCGCCGACCCCGATCAATACCGGTTCATCGACGCCGATGTCCTGCATTGCGGCACCCAATCCATGCAGCTTGCCCGTCCAGCGGCGTTCGTTGCCGCGGGAGACGGACGACATGATGACGACGGGGGTTGAGGCTGGCAGGCCGGCCCCGATGAGGCGGGCCTCGATCTTGGCGGCTGTGCGGCCGCCCATGTAGAAGATGGTCGTGGTGGTCGGATCGCCAAGCGCCTTCCAGTCGATGGTCTCGGGCAGTTCGCCCTTCTTCGAATGACCGGTCACGAAGCGGACCGATTGCGCGCAGTCGCGGTGGGTGAGCGACACGCCGAGCCTTGACGCCATGGCGCTCGCCGACGTGATGCCGGGAACGATGTCGACGGAGATTCCCTCATTCTGCAGGCGGGTTATCTCCTCCCCTGCCCGGCCGAAGATGACCGGATCGCCAGCCTTCAGGCGCACGACGCGCTTGCCCGCCCGGGCAAAGGTCACCATCATGTCGTTGATGTCTTCCTGACGGCAGCTTTCGCGGCCGCCGCGTTTGCCGACCAGCATGCGTTTTGCCTCGCGGCGGGCGAGTTCGAGCACCTCCGGCGAGACCAGATCGTCGAACAGGATGACATCAGCGGCCTGCAGAGCGCGCACCGCCTTCAGCGTCAGCAATTCTGCATCTCCCGGACCTGCGCCGACGAGCGTGACGCGGCCGATGGCGCCGGCGGCCGTTTCCAGCCGCGCGATGTCCGCCATCAGCCGCGCATCCTCGTCCTCCCGAGGCTTGTCATTCGTTGTCAGCGCCCGGTCGGTGAAGCGCTCCCAGAAGGCGCGGCGCGGCGCACTGCGCTTCAGACGCAGGTTGACCTTTTCGCGCAGCGCCTGGGCGAGCGCCGACCAATCCTTGAGCGCCGGCGGCAGCAGCGTCTCGATCCGCCGGCGGATCGCCTGGCCAAGGATGGGGGCTGCGCCATCCGTCGAAATGGACACGACGACCGGCGAGCGGTTGACGATCGCGCCGAACTGGAACTGGCAGAAGGCCGGCTTGTCGATGACATTGACGGGAACGCCGGCCGCACGGGCGGCATCGAAGAACTCGGCTGCTTCTTCCTCGGTTTCGCAGTCGGCTATCGCAATCGCCATGCCAGCGAATGAAGCCGAGGTCCAAGCCTGCGCATGTTGAATGTAGCGGCCGCGCGTCTTCGTTTCGGCGCCCCTCATCCGCCTGCCGGCACCTTCTCCCCGTCCTGACGGGGAGAAGGGAGATGCGGCATCGTTGTCGCCCCCTCGCCCCGCTTGCGGCGAGGGGGGCAAATGCGCGACATCCATAAGACCGCGCATCGTCTCGCCGAGCTCGCCATCGGTCGCCCAGACGTGGACTTCGGCACCACAAGAGGCCAGCAGCTCGGCTTTCCAGGCCGCAGCGTCCGACCCGCCGGCGACGAGCACAGGCTTTCCTTCCAGAGACCAGAAGACGGGCAGCTTAGCGAGCGGCGCCATGCGGGCCGGCGCCGGGCGCGTCGGCATTTCATTCAGCGGCAGCGACATGGCATCCATCGATGATCCCCCTGATTTCGGCGCGGCAGGAGCCGCAATTGGTTCCGGCGTTGAGGCATTTGCCGATCGCCTCGACCGTGGCGTTGCCCGCATGCACCGCCGCGACGATCTGGTTGACGCCGACGGAAAAGCAGGAGCAGACGTTGGCGCCCGGGTCGGGACGATCGGCGCCGGGCCGGCCGGCGACCAGAGCGTTGCGGGCAGCAGGCTCCGCATGGGCTTCCGTCAGCTGTGCGACCATCCAGTTGCGCGACACCGCCACCGGCTGGCGCGCCACGAACAGCGCCGCGACGAGACGGTCACCGGCAAAATAGGCCATGCGGACATGGCCACTGTGGCGGTCTTCATAGCCGATGCATTCGGCCGTGTCCGGCACGCCGAGAACCCTGCGGCCCCAGGCATCGACGTTCTCGACCGGATCGGTGAAGGCGAACTCCATGCGAAAGCCGCCTTCGGCACGCGCCAGCGCCCAATAGGCGCAGTCGGGCCGTACGGGCTTTTCCGCGCTGACGGCGAAACCGAAGAGCGATGCCGGAAAAGCGGAGGCGCGGACTGCCACGTTTTTCAATGCCGGCTGACCCGACACGGGATCGGTCAACGGCGCGACAAGGGCGTCGATGCGGGCGTTGGCAGAATACTGGTCGGTCCAGTGCATCGGCACGAAGATGCTGCCGCGGCGCTGGCGTCGGGTCACAAGGGCCCGAACCACGCCGCTGCCATGCCGGCTTTCAATTCGCACAAGGCCCGCCTCGCGGACGCCAATCTTCAACGCGTCTTCTGGATGGATTTCGGCGAAGGGCTCGGCGATATGGGCCGAAAGGCGGGCGCTTTTTCCCGTCCGGGTCATGGTGTGCCAATGATCGCGGATGCGGCCGGTGTTCAGCAGGTAGGGAAAGTCGCCGTCGGCGCGTTCCGGCGTCTCCGCCGTCACGGCGACGAACCTGGCCTTGTGGTCTGGATGATAGAAGCGGCCGTCGGCAAAGAAACGGGTCTCCTGTCGGTCCATGCCCTTCGGCTGCGGCCACTGGAAAGGCGGCATGTCATCGAACGTCTCTCTGTCTATCTCCGCATAGGCGCCGATATCAAAATCCCGGCTGCCGTGGTTGTCCTGCGACGACAGGGCGGCGTGTTCGGCGAAGATCTCCGCCGCTGTCGCCCATGAGAAAGCGTCGGCAAAGCCCATGCGCTTTCCGACTTCGGCAAACTGGCGCCAGTCGGCAATCGCCTCTCCCGGCGCTTTCAGGAAGCGACGCTGGCGTGAGATTCGGCGCTCGGAGTTCGTGACCGTGCCGTTCTTCTCGCCCCAGCCTTCCGAGGGCAACAGCACATCGGCAAGTTCCGCCGTGTCCGTGGCTTTCAATATGTCGGAGACGACGACGAAGGGGCAGTTGCGGATCGCCTCGCGAACCCGATCGGCGTCCGGCAACGAGACGACCGGATTGGTCGCCATGATCCACAGCGCCTTGATACGGCCATCGGCGACGGCTTCGAACATGTCGACGGCCTTCAGGCCAGCCGTCTGCGGCATTGCCGGTGCGTTCCAGAATGTCTGGACCAGATCCCGGTGTCCGGGATTTTCGATCAGCATGTGGGCCGCAAGCATGTTGGCAAGGCCGCCGACCTCGCGGCCGCCCATGGCGTTCGGTTGGCCGGTCAGCGAAAACGGGCCCATGCCGGACCGGCCGATACGTCCCGTCGCCAGATGGCAGTTGATGATGGCGTTGACCTTGTCAGTGCCTGCGGAGGACTGGTTTACGCCCTGGCTGTAACAGGTGACGACCTTTTCCGTCGTTTCGAAGAGGGTGTAGAAGGCCTTTAGCGCCTCCTCGTCGATGCCGGTGGCGTTTACCACGTCCTCGACGCTCAGTGCCCGCGCCGCCGACAGCGCCTCGGCGAAGCCATGCGTGTGGGCGGCGATGTAATCAGCGTCCAGCACCGGGCTGCCGGCAAGATGGGCGAGCAGCCCATTGAACAGCGCCATGTCGCCATCCGGGCGAATGGCGAGATGCAGGTCGACGATATCGGCCGTCATCGTGCGGCGCGGATCGATCAGCACCACCTTCATGTCGGGACGCTTCGCCTTCGCCGCGGCGATGCGCTGGTAGATGACGGGGTGGCACCAGGCGAGATTGGAGCCGGTCAGGACGACGAGATCGGTCAGTTCGAGGTCCTCATAGGTCCCCGGAACCGTGTCCGAGCCGAAGGCCCGACGATGACCGGCAACCGACGAGGCCATGCAGAGCCTGGAGTTGGTGTCGATGTTGGCGGAGCCGATGAAGCCCTTCATCAGCTTATTGGCAACATAGTAGTCTTCCGTCAGAAGCTGGCCCGAGACATAGAAGGCAACCGAATCCGGGCCGTGCTCTGCGATCGTTTCCGAGAAGGTCTTCGCGACGAGGTCGAACGCCTCGTCCCAGGATGTGCGCTTGCCGGCAATTTCCGGATGGAGAATGCGGTCATCGAGATCGAGGGTTTCGGCAAGCGCCGAGCCCTTGGAACAGAGCCTGCCATAATTGGAGGGATGATCCGGATCGCCCTTGACCGTAACCGCTCCGTCGTCGTGAACGGTCGCGATGACGCCACAGCCGACGCCGCAGTAGGGACAGGTTGTCTTGACGTCACAGGCCATCGGACGAGCCCTCTGCGACTTGTATACGAGAAATCCCCTCCCCAACCCCTCCCCACAATGGGGAGGGGCTAACCTGATGCACCGCCTTCAAAAATCTGAAAAGTCCTCGGTTGGGGGAGACCTTTCCATCGTGTAAAACCGCAGCGGCGCACAACCCCTCCCCCTTGTGGGGAGGGGTTGGGGAGCGGTAAGTCAAGCATGCGGCGCCGGCAGTCATCTCCTCACTCCGCCGCCATCATCAGGCTTTCGAGCGCGATGAAGAGATCGCCCTCGTCGTTCCTGACCGGCACGGTCTTCACCGCCCCCTCGTCCGCACCGAGCGCCTTGCCGGTTTCGAGCGAAATCACCCAGTTGTGCAGCGGGCAGGTCACATCGTGACCATGGACGATGCCTTGAGACAGCGGGCCGCCCTTATGCGGGCAATGATCCTCGATGGCAAAAACGTGGTCGTCCATGGTGCGGAAGACGGCGATCTTGCCCTGCGGGGTCCTCACGCAGCGGGCGCCGCGACGCGGAATGTCTTCCAGCCTGCCTATTGAAATCCAGTTCATGACGTTTCCCCTTATTCGGCGGCTGCGGAAAAGCCGACGGTCGCCATCGGCTTGAACTCATGCTTGTCCTTGCCGGACACGCGTTCCGACCAGGGATCGACCTGGGCAAATTTCTGGGAGAAGACGAAGCGGTCGAAATAGGCCTTGCGCCTGGTCTCATCGTCCATGATCTGGCGGCGGACCTCGTCGTAGCCGATACGTTTGGCCCACTTGTAGATGCGCTCGAGATAGTGGCCCTGCTCCCGGTACATCTGGGTCAGCGCGACGATGTATTCGAGCGCCTCGTCCTCGGTCTTGACGAGGCCGAGGACCTCCGTGCCCTTGATGTCGAGGCCCGCGGCTCCCGCGAAGTGGATTTCGTAGCCGCTGTCGACGCAGATGATGCCGACGTCCTTGCAGGTCGCCTCGGCGCAGTTGCGCGGACAGCCGGAGACTGCGAGCTTGACCTTGGCCGGCGTCCAGGAGCCCCACATGAATTTCTCCAGCCGGATGCCGAGACCGGTCGAATCCTGCGTGCCGAAGCGGCACCAGTCCGATCCGACGCAGGTCTTCACCGTACGCAGGCCCTTGGCATAGGCCTGTCCGGAGACGAAGCCGGCCTTGCCGAGATCGGCCCAGACGGCGGGCAGGTCTTCCTTGTGAATGCCGAGCATGTCGATGCGCTGGCCGCCGGTAACCTTGACCGTCGGGATATTGAACTTGTCGACGACGTCGGCAATGGCGCGCAGTTCAGCCGAAGACGTCACCCCGCCCCACATGCGCGGAACGACGGAATAGGTGCCGTCCTTCTGGATGTTGGCGTGGACGCGCTCATTGATAAAGCGCGACTGATAGTCGTCGGCATATTCGTCCGGCCAGTCGCAGACGAGGTAGTAGTTCAAGGCCGGCCGGCACTTGGCGCAGCCGCAGGAGGTCTTCCATTCGAGCTCCTGCATGACGGCCGGGATGCTTTTGAGCTTCTTGGCGACGATCAGGCGACGGACGTCGTCATGGCTGAAGTCGGTGCAGCCGCACATCGGCTTGACGGCCTGCGGATTGTAGGCGTCGCCGAGTGTAACGGCCATCAGCTGTTCGACGAGATGGGTGCAGGACCCGCAGGAGGCCGAAGCCTTGGTGTGGGCGCGCACCTCGTCCAGCGTCGTGAGCCCCTTGGCCGAGATCGTGCCGGTGATCTTGGATTTGCATACGCCGTTGCAGCCGCAGATTTCCGCATCATCCGGCAAGGCTGCAACGGCCGCCGTAGGGTCCAGCTGGGCACCGCCCTGGTAAGCCTGGCCGAAGATCAGCGTGTCGCGCATTTCAGTAATGTCGACCTGGCGTTTCATCAGGTCGAAGAACCAGGACCCGTCGGCGGTTTCGCCGTAGAGGACGGCGCCGATGATCCGATTGTCCTTGAGGATCAGCCGCTTGTAGACGCCGGCATTGGCGTCGCGCAGCACGATCTCCTGGCGATCGTCGCCATCGGCGAAATCGCCCGCCGAGAAGAGATTGATGCCGGTGACCTTGAGCTTGGTGTTGACGACGGAGCCCTGGTATTCGGCGCTGCCGCCGGTCAGCCGGTCGGCAAGCACGCGGGCGCTTTCGTAAAGCGGGGCGACGAGGCCGTAGCAGATGCCCCGGTGTTCGGCGCATTCGCCGAGCGCGTAGACATCCGGGTCGGAGGTCATCATGCCGTCGTCGACGACGATGCCGCGGTTGCAGGCAATGCCGGCGTCCTTGGCAAGGCCTGCGGCCGGGCGGATGCCGACCGCCATGACGACCATTTCGGCGTCGATGATGCGGCCGTCTTCCAGCTCGATGCTGGTGACCTTGTCCTCGCCGAGGATGCGCTTGGTGTTGGCCTTGGTGACGATCTCGATACCGCGTTCGGTGAGCGCCTTTTCGAGAAGATAGGCGGCCGCCGGATCGAGCTGGCGTTCCATGATCGTCGGCATCAGGTGGATGACGGTCACTTCCATGCCCTGACGCTTCAGGCCATAGGCGGCTTCGAGGCCGAGCAGGCCGCCGCCGATGACGACCGCCCTGCCCTTGCGTGCCGCGATGTCGAGCATCTTCGATACGTCGTCGAGGTCGCGGTAGGCAAGCACGCCCGGCAGGTCGTGACCCGGTACCGGGATGATGAAGGGCGACGATCCGGTGGCGATGACCAGCTTGTCGTAGGAAGCAGTGACACCGTTCTCAGCCGTTACCGTTTTCGCATCGCGATCGATGCGGGCCACCTTTGCGCCCTTGTGCAGCGTCACGCCGTGCTCGGCATACCATTCATCCGAATGGATGATGATGTCCTCATAGGCCTTTTCGCCGGAAAGGACCGGCGAGAGCATGATGCGGTCGTAATTGACGCGCGGCTCGGCGTTGAAGATCGTGACGTCGTAGAGGCCGGGCGCCTTTTCAAACAATTCGTCCAGCATGCGGCCGGGCGCCATGCCGTTACCAATGATGACAAGCTTCTTTGTCATGGGTCTTACTCCGCAGCTTCCATGGCCGCCGCCTTCTGACGGGCGATGCGGGCGGCGCGTTTTTCCTGAATTGATTGCAGTTGCTCGGCGCTGGGATCGGCGCCGCCCTCATAGGCTTCCAAAAAATCGAGGAGTTCTTCGCGATAGGCGTAATAGTCGGGGTGGGCGAGCAGCGCCTTGCGGGTGCGCGGACGCGGCAGGTCGACCTCCATGATGTTGCCGATCCTGGCATTCGGGCCGTTCGACATCATCACCACGCGGTCGGCGAGCAGGATCGCCTCGTCGACGTCATGGGTGACGCAGATGGCGGTAACCTTGGTGCGCTTCCAGACGTCCATCAGCACCTCCTGCAGCTCCCAGCGCGTCAGGCTGTCGAGCATGCCGAAGGGCTCGTCGAGCAGCAGGAGCTTCGGCGACAGCGCAAAGGCGCGGGCGATGCCGACGCGCTGCTTCATGCCGTTCGACAGATCGGCGGCGTGCCGGTGCATGGCGTCGCCGAGGCCGACACGATGCAGGTAATATTCGACGATGTCCTTGCGCTCGGCAGGCGTCGCGTCCGGATAGACCTTGTCGACGCCGAGGGCGACGTTCTCGCGCGCCGTCAGCCACGGCATCAGCGAGGGCGCCTGGAAGACGACGGCGCGGTCCGGTCCGGCGCCGCTGATTTCCTTGCCGTCGAGGACGATGCCGCCGGCGGAAATCTTGTTGAGCCCGGCAACCATCGACAGGACCGTGGACTTGCCGCAGCCGGAATGGCCGATGATCGAGATGAACTCGCCCTTGTCCATCTTCAGCTCGAAACCGTCGACGACCGTCAGCGGCCCCTTCGGCGTCGGATAGACCTTCTTGACGTCATAGAACTCGACGAAGCGCTTCTCGGTGACGGTCTGGGCGGCCTTCTCATAGGCGGCCGGCAGCTTTTCCGCCGCAGGCTTCTGGGTGATCGGCACGACGTTCGGCAGAACGATGTCGTTCTCGATATCGCCGCCGCGTTTGGCGCCAAGGTCCATCAGATATTCGGTGACTTCGGCGCGGATGCGGATGAAGTCCTCGTTGTGGTTCATCTCGGCGCGATCACGCGGACGGGCGAGCTTGACGTCGAAGCTCTTTCCGAGTGTGGCCTTCGGACCGGGTGTGAGCGCGATGATGCGGTCGGCGAGCAGGATTGCCTCGTCGACATCATTGGTGATGAGGACGATCGTCTTCTTCTCGCGCTCGCAGATTTCGGCAAACTCGTCCTGCAGCTTGGCGCGGGTCAGGGCATCGAGCGCCGAGAGCGGCTCGTCGAGCAGCAGGATTTCCGGCTGCATGGCAAGCGCCCGGGCCACCGATACGCGCTGGCGCATGCCACCGGACAGTTCGGCCGGGCGGCGGTCGACGGCATGAGCGAGACCGACCATCTCGATGTACTTTTCAGCCAGCGCCCTGCGCTCGGATTTGCCGAGGCTCTTGTGGACACTGTCGACTGCCAGCGAAACATTGCCCCAGACGGTCAGCCACGGCATCAGCGCGTAGGACTGGAAGACGACGCCGCGTTCCGGATCGGGGCCGGTCACTTCGCGGCCCTTGAAGAGCACCGCGCCGCTGTCCGGCCGCGACAGGCCGGCGAGAAGCGAGATCAGCGTCGACTTGCCGGATCCGGAGAAGCCGACGATGGCGATGAATTCCCCTTCGGCCACCTTGAGGTTGACGTCGTCCAGCACGTCGTTGCGGGTCTTGCCCGAGCCGAAGCTCTTCGACGCGCCGGAGATTTCGAGAATGGTCATCATACCCTCCCCTACCGGTTCGACGAGAAGGTGAAGGCCTGCTGGAGCGCATACATGATGCGGTCGAGCACGAAACCGATGATGCCGATGGTAAAGACGGCGAGCATGATGCGTGCGAGCGAATCCGAGGAGCCGTTCTGGAATTCGTCCCAGACGAACTTGCCGAGGCCCGGGTTCTGCGCCAGCATTTCAGCGGCGATCAGGACCATCCAGCCCACACCGAGGGAGAGCCTCAGACCGGTGAAAATCAGCGGCAGGGCGGACGGCAGGACGAGCTTGCGCACCGTGGTCCAGGTGGAGAGCTGCAGCACCTTGCCGACATTGACAAGGTCCTTGTCGATGGAAGCCACGCCGAGCGCCGTGTTGATCAGCGTCGGCCAGAGCGAACAGAGCGTCACGGTGACGGCGGAGATGACCAGCGACTTCGGCATAAAATCATACGGGTTCTCGTAGGTCGCGGCGACGATCATGGTGACGATCGGCAGCCAGGCGAGCGGCGAGACCGGCTTGAAAATCTGGATCAGCGGATTGATCGCGCCGTTGAAGGTGCGCGACAAGCCCGATGCGATGCCGAGCGGCACGGCGATCAGTGTCGCGATCAGGAAGCCGAGGCCGACGGTCAGAAGCGAGGTGGCGATCTGCGAGATGTAGGTCGGCTGCCCGGTATAGGTGCGGTACTTGATCCGGTCGAGCTTGCCTTCTTCCTTGTACTTTGCATTGCGCTCGTCCTGGCGGGCGTAGAAGTCATCGGCCTTTAGCTGTTCGGCCTTGTAGTCGGCCCACATGACGCCAGCCTGCTCCCAGACGGCGAGCGGCCCCGGAATGGCGCCGAGCGAGGTCTTGACCTGAGGCGCCAGCACGGACCAGGCGCCCAGGAAGAGGACGATACCGACAAGCGGAATGATGAGGACGCGTTTGAGCTCCTGAAGCTGCTCGGCAACATTGTCGCCGGCGGCGATCTTCAGGAGCGGCGTCACGAAGGCGAGACCCAGGGCGTCGAGCCAGCGGCCAAGCCTGTTGATGCGCTGGAACAGCTTTTCGCGGCGCACCGTCTTTCGGGCATCGCTTTCGTCGAATGCAATGGTGGCATCGGCCATGGTTCAAAACCTCGAATTTGCAGGCAGAAGAAAATCTGGTCCGGCCGAAGCAACCGCTCCGGCCGGAGAGCGGGGTCAGCCGTTGACGATCTCGGTGCCGTCGACGACCTGGTGGTCCTTCAGGCCGATCTTCATGGCGTCGATGTAGGCGTTCGGCTGCTTGGCGTCGTAGGCGATGCCGTCGATGAAATCGGAGGCCGGAACGGGCGGACGATAGCCGTCGGAGCCGAAGGGGAAGTCTTCCTTCTTCGCCTTGCCCTCATCGATCAGCAGCTGGGCGGCCTGCATGTAGATGTCCGGCTTGTAGACCGACTTGGCGGTATCGGCATACCAGCTGTCGTCCTTGTATTCCGGGATCTGGCCCCAGCGGCGCATCTGGGTCAGATACCAGATGGCGTCGGAGTAGAAGGGATAGGTGGCGTTGTCGCGGAAGAACACGTTGAAATCCGGAACGTCGCGCTTGTCGCCCTTCTCGTATTCGAAGGTGCCGGTCATGGAATTGGCGATGACCTTGGCGTCGGCGCCGACATATTGCGGCTGCGACAGGATCTGCACGGCTTCTTCGCGGTTGGCGTTGTTGTTTTCATCGAGCCACATGGCTGCGCGGATCAGCGCCTTGGTGAGCGCCAGCACCGTGTTCGGGTTCTTCTCGACGAATTCGGCGGTCATGCCGAAGACCTTTTCCGGATTGTTCTTCCAAATCTCGTAGTCGGTGATGACCGGGACGCCGATGCCCTTGAAGACGGCCGCCTGGTTCCACGGCTCGCCGACGCAGTAGCCGAGAATGGTGCCGGCCTCGAGCGTCGCCGGCATCTGCGGCGGCGGGGTTACGGAGAGCAACGCATCGGCCTTGATCTGGCCGGAAATGTCGGACGTCGAATAGAAGCCCGGATTGATGCCGCCTGAGGCCAGCCAGTAGCGCAGCTCGTAATTGTGGGTGGAGACCGGGAAGACCATGCCCATGTTGAAGGGCTTGCCTTCCGTCTTGTACTTGTCGACGACCGGCTTCAGGGCATCCGCCTTGATCGGGTGAACCGGCTTGCCGTCGTCGCCGGTCGGTACGTGTTCCTTCATCATCTCCCAGATCGCGTTGGAAACGGTGATCGCATTGCCGTTCAGGTCCATTGAGAACGGCGTGACGATGTGGGCCTTGGTGCCGAAGCCGATGGTGGCGGCAAGCGGCTGGCCGGCCAGCATGTGGGCGCCGTCGAGTTCGCCGGTGATGACGCGGTCGAGCAGCACCTTCCAGTTGGCCTGCGCTTCGAGCGTGACGAACAGGCCTTCGTCTTCGAAGAAACCCTTCTCGTAGGCGATTGCCAGCGGCGCCATGTCGGTCAGCTTGATGAAGCCGAGCTTCAGCTCGTCCTTCTCAACGTCCAGACTCTCGGCCCGGGCACGCGCCGACGGCATGACGCCCGGCAAAAGGCTTGCCGCCGCAACGACCGAGCCGAATTTCAGGACGGTTCTTTTCGTAACTTTCATTTCCCTGCCTCCGATGCGCCTTTGGTGGGAGTGCCAACGGCCGAGTAAGATTGAAGAGAACAAACGAAAAAGGCTGCCGAACCGGTCTTGACGGCTCCGGTGGAGCGTCAAAACGGTTTGGCAGCCTTGCCTTCGAGCGCCCGACGTTGGACGCAAATGTTATCTGTTTTTTGTGGCCCCCTCTGGACCTGAACTTATACAAGCAGGAATCATGCCAGTTGGCAATATCAAATTTTTATCATTACAAAACAAATAGATAGTAAATATGCTGCAAATATAGGCACGTCCCGGCATCCAAACAGGAGCCGCAATTATAGGCACTGCACAATATTTGGACGCGACCCTGATTTAATTTTCAACATGGCGCTGGCTGGCGATGTAGGCGTCGAGCATGTCCGGATCGAAGATTCGTCCGTCGAAAAACCCGTCCGGACCCAGTACCAGCCCGGCGTTCGATGCGCCGACCGGCGTGGCGGCTGAAAGCGCGCCCTCGACCTTGAGATTGGCACCGGGCAGCGGCGCAAACAGCGGCCGCAATGCCTGGCGATAAATGTCGGGCCGGTAGCTGTCGCGGGCAATGGCGACATTGTGGGCGGAATGGTTGCAATGGCCCCAGCGCACCATCTGGCTATAGAACCACAGGGCATGGCTCTGCCAGGGGAACGCGGCCGCCTTCTGGTGCAGCACGAAGAAGTCGTCGACTTCGATCATGGTCCTTGGACCGACCACCAGACTGTCGGTCAATGCCGGCAGCAAGAGGCGCTCCTCAACACCCAGCCATCGCGGAGCCGACAGGATGGATGCCAGTTCAGCCGCGTTTTCCGGCTTTCCGCACCATTCTCCGGCCCGATAGAGCGCCCGCAGCAATCCCTCGAGGACGGGCCGGTTGTCATCGGCCCATTTCCTTGAGACGCCAAGAACCTTTTCAGGGCTGTTGCGCCAGATGCGCGCCTTGACGGTGACGATCCGGCCAATGCCCTGATCGACGGCAATCGTGTTCCACGGCTCGCCGACGCAATAGCCGTCGACGCGGCCTGAACGCATGGCATCGGCCATGAGCGGTGGCGGCACGATCGCGATCTCGACGTCGCGATCGGGATCGATGCCGCAGGCCGCAAGCCAGTAGCGCAGTTCGTAATTGTGCCCCGAGAACGGATGGACGACCGCGAAACGGGGACCATCGGCGCCCGTCGCCCGGCGCTTGGCGATGACCGATTTCAGCGCCGCGCCGGCGGTGGCCGGGTCGAGATCGCCCGAGCACCCTTCCCCCTCCATTGCCGCAAACAAGGCATTGGAGACCGTCACCGCATTGCCGCCAAGTCCGAGCGCCATCGGCGCGATCAACGGAACGGACAGAGGCGACAGGCCGAGGTTGGAACTGATCGGCATCGGCGCCAGCATGTGCGCCGCCTGAAAATGCCCAACCGCGATCCGGTCGCGGATATTGGCCCAGGAACTCTCCCTGACGAGGTGCGCGACGATGTTCTCGTCGCTGACAAAGCCCTTTTCCACTGCGGCGATGACGACGGCACTGTCGAGGAGCGGAATGAAGCCGATGGTGATTTCCGGAAAATCCCTCATGCCTAACCCTCCAGCAGTCCGGCCGCGACGATCAGGCTCTGCGCGATGTCGGAAATCTTGCGGTTCTGGTTCATCGCCGTCTTTCTCAGGAGCTTGTAGGCCTCGTCCTCGGACATGCCGCGCGACTTCATCAATATCGCCTTGGCGCGGTCGACGATCTTCCGGCTTTCAAGCTCCGTGCGGGCCTCTTCGAGTTCGCGCGCCATGCGCGAGAAGGCATTGAACCGGCTGATCGCCATGTCGAGGATCGGCTTGACCCGTTCCTGCCGCAGGCCATCGACCACATAGGCGGAGACGCCGGCATCCACCGCGGCCTCGATCATGCCGTCGTCGGAGCGGTCGACGAACATCGCGATCGGCCGACGGACCGAGCGAGACAGCTGGAACATGCTTTCGAGCATGTCGCGATTCGGATTTTCGAGATCGATGACGATCACATCCGGCTGCACGCGCTCAATTTCGCGCGCCACGCCGATGACCTCGTGCAGGACGGTGACGTTTTCATGCCCGGCAGCCCTCAGGCCTGCCTCGATGATCGACGCACGCAGGGTATTCTCATCGATGACGAGGATGGCCAAGGCTTTGGTCTGCATGCCGGGACCATCCAACAGTTCGCGTCTTTTCGCAACGCAAAAAAGTCCGATGCGGATCGCGCCGTGACCGTCAGCGGATAATCCCTGTGCGCATGGCCTTGACCACCGCCTGCGTGCGGTTGACCGTGTCCAGCTTCTTCGTCGCACGGTTGAGATAATGATTGATGGTGTGTTCGGAAAGGCCGAGGATTTCCGCGATCTCGGCGCTCGTCTTGCCCGCGGCGGTCCAGGTCAGGCAATCGATCTCGCGATCGGTCAAGGTCTTGGAGACGCGTTCGTCGGTCGTGCGGATCGCCGCCATATGATCGTAGATCAGCGTGGACAGGTAGGCAAGATCCCGCATCTCGGCATCCGTGAAAGGCGCGCGATCGCCGGAAAAGGAGATCGCGCCGCGGGTGCCGGAGAATTCGTGAACCGGAAAATACGCGCCTCGGGTGAGCCCGTGACGGATGAAGAGATTGCGGGCGACAAGCTCCTTGCCGTCAGCTCGATCGGCATTGATTTCCTCGACGTCATAACGGAAAGGCACCGTCGAGCTGCGCAGCCGGCGGATGACGGGACTATCCTTCAACATGCCTTCGGCGTCGTAGGAGGCCAGCAATTCGGCGGGCCAGCTGGTAATCACCGAGTTTGCCGACAGGTTCGATGATGCCGCGTCGGGCAAATTGAGAACGAGAAAGCCGCGCGCACCGAAACCTTCCGTGATCCGGCGCATCAGGCGAAAAATATCGAACTGGGTCTTCAATGCCGGGATTTCCGCGGCAAATTTCTCGATCCCCGTTTCAGGATGAGCAACGTCTGGCATTAATCCCTCTCAAACAGTCCGCTGCGCCGTCAAGCGGAATGATTCCTCACCGATAACCCAATCGCCGGTTGCATGGCAGCCGCAATTTCAGGCGCAGCTAAAAAAACTTTGCAATATCTTGTTCGGAACAGACACCCATCGACCAACACACGGGCTGTTTATCCCTGCCGGTCATACATTGCTGCCTGTGCAGACGTAATCACTATATAGAAACTTACTAAAGTATAAGAACCCCTACCGCTCGATATCGTCCGTCCCCACAAACGATCCAACCGATTCGGTCTCACAGCATAACGAGATATAAGCCTGTGTCAGGTCCTTATTCTGAGGGTGGGATAGACCGACTGGCTGATGCCCGCATCCTGTAGATACCGCAAGGTGTCGGCAGCCGTCATCGGCCGTCCGTAAAAATAACCTTGCCCCATGCCGCAGCCGAGGGATTTGAGGATTTCCGCCTCGGTGGCGTTTTCGATTCCCTCGGCCACCACGTTCAGCTCCAGGCCGGCGCACATGGCGACGATCGCCCGAACGATATGCTCCGATGCCTTGTCGGTCGCGATGCAGGACACGAAGGCGCGGTCGATCTTGACCTTGTCGAAGGAGAATTCCCGAAGCCGCCCGAGGCTCGACTGCCCCGCGCCGAAGTCGTCGAGCGAAATGCCGACGCCGGCCGCACGCAGGCTGGTGATGATCTTGTGGGCCGTTTCGGCGGAGGTCATCATCGCCGTTTCGGTGATCTCCAGTTCCAGCCGATGCGGATCAAAGCCGATACGACCAAGGATAGAGAGGATCGTGCGCGTCGTGCTGGTATCGGTCAACTGCGCGGAGGAGAGGTTGAAGGACAGGAAGAGATCGCGGGGCCATCCGAGCGCCGCTTCCGCCGCCTTGCGCAGCAGGGATTCCGAAAGGGCGTCGATGAAGCCGCGCTCCTCGGCGAGCGGAATGAAGACAGCCGGGGAGACGAAACCCAGTTCCGGATCGTTCCAGCGCGCCAGCGCCTCGAAACCGACCACGGTCTCGCTCGCCAGATCGACGATCGGCTGGAAATAGGTATCGACGGAATCCGCGATGATGGCGTTTCGAAGCGCCTGCTCCAGTTGCGTGGCGCGCCGCATTTCCTCGGCAATCTCTTCGGAATAGACGGTCACCTGCCCGCGGCCGCGTCGCTTGGATCGGTAGAGCGCGGTCTCGGCATTCTTGACCAGTTCGGCATAGCCCTCACCGGCGAACGGATGAACGGAGAAGCCAAAGGAGGCCGACAGACGGACGTTGCGCCCCCCAAGATCGTAGGGCGCGGAAAGGACGTCGCGGATCATGCGTCCGACCTTCTGTGCGCCGGACTGCTCGAAGACGAGCGGGAGGATGAAAGCGAAGCTGTCGCCCTCGTACCTGGTGACGGTCGCGCCGTCAGGTGCGCAGGCCTTCAGGCGGTGGGCGACCTGACAGAGGATTTCATCGCCTGCGGCGGCGCCGAAAAGGTCATTGATCGGCTTGAAGCCGTCGAGATTGGTAATGCCGATGGTAAAGGGGGCAGGATCGGATGCGCGCTCGGCGGCAAGCTGACAGACCTTGTCGTGGAAGCGATTGCGGTTGCCAAGACCGGTGAGCGCATCCGTGTAGACGGTCTGCTGCAGCTTCTGCTCTCCTGCGGCATTGATATCCGACAGCACGGCTTTTCCCATCATTTTTATGTCCGAGGCGGTCGGATGTGCATCCGGACGATCCATCTATTCAAAAATGATATGGATATATTAACAAACCCATATTGCCACTCATCGCGGCCCTACAGGTTATAACCCCCGATTTCATATAGATGCTCAGCCGAAAAGAGGATCAGGCCGTGATGGAAAGGCCGTTGGCCGGACCATATTGTGCAAGGAGATCCGCCAGAATTTTGGGACTCAAGGGCTTGCAGATGGTTGCGTCCATGCCTGCTTCCAGGCAGCGCTTTTCGTCGGTCTCGGAGACATGGGCAAGAACCCCGATGATCGCGGTGCGGCCGGACTTGCCGTCTTCCAGGACGCGGATCTGCCGGCAGGCCTCGAATCCGTCGATATCGGGCAGCGAAATATCCATCAGGACCAGTGACGGCCGGTGATCGTTCCACAGGCTGACGGCCTCAACGCCGTCCCCGGCGATGAGATAGGGGCAACCGATCCCTTCCAGAAGATGCCGGAAGACGATGCGATTGACCTCGTTGTCCTCGACGACCAGGACGTCTGCGCCATCGGCGCCGGCATCGGTCGAGATTTCCCAGTCTTCGTCGTCGAGCGCTTCGCCTGCCGCATCGCCATCGTCGCGGAGCTCGCGTCTGACGAGGTTCGGCAGGTTTGCGTCGAACTGCAGCAAATCGCAGCCGACCGCCCGGACGCCGAAGCGTTCCGCCATCTCGAGATACTCGATACCGAGATCGCTGTTGACGACGACGATGTCGATATGGACGCCGCTGTTGGCGGCCATATCGAGAAAGAGCTCAAGTTCGTCCAACGTCTCGATGCAGCAGGCCTCCGCTTCCACGGCGACGAGCTGCTGAATGGCGATCGCCTGCATGCCGCCGCAGCCGACGAGCAGGATCCTCCTGCCCTTGAGACGGCCGCCACCAGCCTCCTTGATCGGCCATGCGGTCGGGAGCGCCTGGCTCGAGCCGGAATTGTCGATTTCGGGCCAATCCACGTCCAGCTTGAAGGCACCTTTTCTCGCGACCCCGTCTGCCGTCATGAAGTCTGACAGATCCTCGAGCACCGTTACCAGCAGATAGCGCCCGGGCTTGCCAACCCTGTTCTTGCGGGCAAGGACCGGAAGCTCGTGCCCTTCCGCGCTCAGAAGTCTCTGATGCTGGTTATGGCCCGTGCCGCTGTCCATGACGTAGCGGTCGGCCGCATCAATGATCGCCGCTTGCGGGGGCGGCAGGAAATCGGACACATGCCGGCCGATGAGTTCGTCCGGCGATCGCCCCTGCAGGCGGCAGAAGGCCCGGTTGACGGCGACGTAATTGAGATCCTTGTCCTTGACGCAAAGCGGGAAGGGAAAGCTGTCGAGAATTTCCTCGGTAAGCTGCACCCGCTCGAGATCGGCGCGCCACTGTTCCTCGCGATTGTGATCCTCGGAGATATCGACGATGACCGCAACGCCATAGCCGTTGGCGAGACGCCGCTTCGTCCAGCGGATCCAGCGGCCGTTGCCCAGGCTTTCCTCCGTTTCGCAGCGCTCGCGCCAATGCAGCGCCAGGCGTTCGGCCACCCATTCGGCACGGCTGAGCGCCGGGTCGCCGTTCGCCATGCGCCAGTCCGCATTCGGACGGCTGTCATAGATCGCACCGAGGAAATCGCGCAGCCTCACGCCACCCTTCATGATCTCGGCGGAGAGAGGAAAGAAATTGGCGATCTGTGGCCCGACAAAGGCGATGTGGTCGTTCTTGTCGCACAGGATGACGGCCATCGCGGTTCCATCGAAAACCGCTTTCATCACGTCCGCGCTCAAGGTCTGGACCGCCGGTCCGTCACTCGTCATGGCGCATATCCTGTCTCGAATCCGGTCGGCATCCGGACCACTCCTGACGCATTGCAATCAATTTCGCGGCACGGGAAAGCTTGTCCGCAGAAAGGGAAGAATTGGGGGACATGCTGGCGCAAGAGTTGAAAAGGCATGTGTTTGCCCATTATTGGAGACGACCAGCCTGTCTCCATGGAGCGTTCCGGCACTGCCGGATGCCTTCGGTCATTTCAACCCAAGCGAATTCTTCCCATGATAGTCTTAAGGCTGCCTTAATTGCCGACGGGCGGTCTGGCGTCTTTTTGTAAACGTTTTCGGTCGGCAAATAAGAGCGTGCAATCAGGATGCCGTTTTCCGTCCAGTTTGCGCCCACTTTGCGCCTTGCGGCGAATCCGGATAAATGCGCGGATGGCAATCAAACAGCTGACAGAAACCCTGATCAACCAGATCGCCGCCGGCGAGGTCATCGAACGACCGGCCAGCGCTGCGAAGGAGTTGATCGAGAATGCGATCGACGCGGGCGCGACGCGTATCGAGATCGCGACGGCGGGTGGCGGCAAGGGATTGCTGCGGGTGACCGATAATGGCGGCGGCATGAGCCCGGCCGACCTGGAACTGGCGATCCGCCGGCATTGCACCTCGAAGATCAGCGACACGCTGGACGATATCCGCACGCTCGGCTTTCGCGGCGAGGCGCTGCCGTCGATCGGCTCGGTCGCAAAACTGTCGATCACCAGCCGCAGCCAGGGTGCTGGCGAAGGGGCCGCGATCACGGTTGCCGCCGGCAAGGTATCGCCGGTGCGGCCGGCACCCGCCAATCCCGGTACGGTGGTCGAGGTCCGCGATCTTTTCTTCGCGACACCGGCACGGCTGAAATTCCTGAAGACGGAACGGGCGGAAGCGGCGGCAATCACCGAGACGGTGAAGCGGATGGCCATTGCCTTTCCGCATATCCGCTTCGTCCTGTCGGGTTCGGACCGGTCGACCCTGGAACTGGCGTCGACAGGCGACGACCGTCTCGCCCGCATCGCGCAGATCCTCGGCGCCGAATTCAAGGACAATGCGATCGAGCTCGATGCCGCCCGCGAGGATGTGACGCTCACTGGCTTTGCCGGCGTGCCGACCTTCAATCGCGGCAATTCGGCCCATCAATACGCCTTCGTCAACGGCCGGCCGGTGCAGGACAAGCTGATCCTGTCGGCTATACGCGGCGCCTATGCGGAAACGATCCCGCACGGGCGCTATCCGGTGGCGGTACTCTCCATCGGCATCGACCCGGCCCTGGTCGACGTCAATGTGCACCCGGCCAAATCCGACGTGCGCTTCCGCGATCCCGGCCTGATCCGCGGCCTGATCCTCGGCGCGGTGCGCGAGGCGTTGAGCCGCGAGGGCGACCGTGCCTCGACGACGGGCGCGAACGCGATGATGCGCTCCTTCCGCCCCGGTTTCCAGCCGCAGACACCGGCGCAGCCGTGGAGCCCGCAGACCTCGCCGAGCAGGCCCTTCTCCATGCCTGCCGCCGCCTTCGGTTTTGGCGAGAGCCGGCAGTCGGCCTTCGACGCGTTCGCCCAGCCCTCGGCGCGGGCGGAGACGCCGGTTGCGGCTGCCGAACCATCGCCATCTGCCGAAGCGCCGGTACAACAGTTTCCGCTCGGCGCGGCGCGGGCGCAGGTGCACGAAAACTATATCGTCGCGCAGACGGCGGACGGGCTGGTGATCGTCGACCAGCATGCCGCCCATGAAAGGCTGGTGTTCGAAGCCATGCGCAAGGCGCTGCAGGACCGCCGGCTTCCCTCGCAGGCGCTGCTCATTCCGGAGATCGTCGACCTGCCGGAAGAGGACTGCGACCGGCTGATCGCCCATGCCGGCGAGTTCGAACAGCTCGGCCTGGCGATCGAGCGTTTCGGCCCGGGGGCCGTTGCCGTTCGGGAAACGCCGGCGATGCTCGGCGAGATGGATGCGGCCGGTCTGGTCCGGCAGCTTGCAGACGAGATCGCCGAGTGGGATACTGCCAACGGTCTGGCGGCGCGGCTCGACTATCTTGCCGCCACAATGGCCTGTCACGGTTCCGTCAGATCCGGTCGCCGGCTGCGGGCGGAAGAAATGAACGCGCTCCTGCGCCAGATGGAGGCGACCCCCGGTTCGGGCCAGTGCAATCACGGCCGCCCGACCTATATCGAGCTGAAGCTGGCGGACATCGAGCGCCTTTTCGGCCGCAGTTGAATTGAGATGGCCGCAGGTTTATGAGAACATCCAGACTGTTCAGGAGAAGACCATTGATGAACCGGTTTGAAGGCGGCGGCAATCGTGAAGCGAAGATCAAGTATCTCGGCGCCGATTTCCAGATTCTGATGCCGGGTTCGCATGTCGTCTGTGCCGTGACCGGCAAGATCATTCCGATCGACGAGCTGCGTTACTGGAGCGTCGCCAGGCAGGAAGCCTATGTCGATGCCGAGGCGTCTCTCGAGGCCGAAAAGCGCGCCGGCACCCTGCCCGTTCAGCCCAGGGGCTGACCCCCTCTTCCACTCGACATCTATGCTCCGGCTGTGGCCGTGCCTGCCTCAGATCGCACGAAGCGGAAGGCGAGCAGCCAGCCGACGATCGCAAACGGCACCGCCGACAAGAAGACGAAGGTGCTGACGCGCGCCGCCTCGGCCGCATCCATTCCGTCCGCAAGCCCGCCGAGATGTGCGATGATACCGGAAAATGCAGCACCGATCGCATAGCCGAGACGTGTCATCGTCGGCAGGGCGCCGGCCATGCGCTCCGTATCGCCGGGTCCGGCAACCGCATTGGCACGGCGGCGGACGAAGCCATAGGCCATGCCGAAGCCGCCGCCATCGAGCGCCGCACAAGCGGCAATGGCAAACACCGAGCCATGCGGGACGAAGAAGACGTAGCCGGTCGTCGCGACAGTCACCATCGACAGACCGATCAGGATGAACTTGCCGTCCTCCGATTCCGGCCGGCCCGAGACCGCAATGGCGGAAAACGTCCAGGCGATCGACGTGCAGGCGATCGCATAGCCCGCCTCGACCGCCGAAATGTCATGGATCAGCTTCATCGCCAGCGGCGCATAGATGGCGAGCGGTATGGTTGCGAAGGCGAAGAAGAAGAGGAGACCGAGGCAGGCGACCGTCTGCGATGACAGCCGCGTTATGCCGTCCGGCAGCAGCCGTCGCTCTCCGGAGCCGGCATCCAGCTTCAGGAACAAGGCCACGGCACCGACGCCGACCAGAAGGCTGGTGACCATCAGCGGCGCCGAAATGCCGGTTCCCGCGAACGAGACCGAGACGATGCCGACGGCCAGAAGGGCGAGACGACGATAGGGAATATGGGCCTCTTGCGGCTCCAGCTTCGGCGCCGGTGCCGAACGGGCGACGAGCGGAATGGCGGCGGCGAGAAGCAGCGCCTTGGCGCCGAACAGGAGAAAGCCGCCGCGCCAGCTGAGATATTCGGCAAACAGGCCACCGATCAACGGCCCGAGGAAGGACGAGATGCCCCAGATCGCCGACATCACGGCGATCGCCCTGACCGACAGGCGCGGCGGAAAGAACAGGGCAATGGCGATATAGGCAAGCGACAGCAGTCCGCCGCCGCCGAGCCCCTGCAGCAGGCGCCCCACGAGCACCACCCACATGGCCGGCGCAATGGCCGCAATGCCGCAGCCGGTCGCAAACACCAGCGCGGCAATGGCCATGGACCGGCGGATGCCGTAGCGCAGCGACAGCAAGGCGGCAGAGGCGCCGGCGATGATCGAGCCCAGCTGATAGAGCGAAAACAGCCAGGAGATCAGCCCCGCGCCGCCGATTTCGCCGACAATCGACGGCGACATGGTGGCGACCAGCAGTTCGTCGGCGGCGTGCAGCCAGACGCCTAAGCAGATGAGCACGAGCGGCGCCGTGTAGCGCGGGGTCAGGATTTCGCTCCAGGCGACACCGTCTTTTTCACTCTTGCCCATGGTCGGCCGATCCGTTATTTTAATAAGTAATCACTTTAAATAATCCGGCGCTTTGGACAATGTCAACGGCCAGCGAAACGAATACCGAAGTACGCATCCTCGACCTGTTGAAGACGTCGGGACCGCAGACGTCAGAGGAAGCCGGCCATGCGCTCGGCATGACGGCGCCGGGTGCGCAGCAGCATTTCGCCCGGCTGAAGGCCCGCGGCCTCGTGGTCGACGAGGCGCGTCGCCAGGGCCGCGGCCGGCCGCGCAAATACTGGCAGCTGACCGAAGACGGTCATGGCCGCTTCCCCGACCGGCATGCCGAGTTGACGGTCGATCTCATCGGCTCGGTCCGCTCGCTGTTCGGCACGGAAGGGCTCGACCGGCTGATCGCCCATCGCGAGACCGAGAGCCTCAACCACTACCGGGACGCGCTCAGGCGGCAGGAGACCTTGGGAGAGAAAATCGCGACGCTTTCGGCCCTGCGCTCCGCCGAAGGCTATATGGCGGACTGGCGGCCGGTTTCTGCGGACGAATACCTGTTCTTCGAGAACCATTGCCCGATCTGCGCCGCCGCGAAATCCTGCCAGGGCTTCTGTCGTTCGGAGCTGGAGATCTTTCGCGCAGCACTCGGCGACGGCGTCACCGTGGAGCGCGAGGAGCACATCGTCACCGGCGCGCGGCGCTGCACCTACCGGATCAGCGCTTCGAAAGCTTAGAAGGCTTCTTCGCCTCCTCCGCCTTCTTCATCTCGGCGCGCCGTTCGGCCTCCGTCTCCGCCAGCCGCCGCTTGCGGAAGTTGACGAAGGTCTGGTCGATGATCTTGCCGGGCGCACGCTGATCGTCGAACACCAGTTCGATATCGACGACATGGCTCTTCTCGGCGAGTTCATGCGCGCGGCCATGGTGTCCCGCCAGCCGGACATGATCCTTCGACGTGGTGGCGAGCAGGTAGCCGTTCGCCTCCGCGTGATCCAGAAGGTCGGCGATTTCGTCGTCCTGCAGATGCTGGTGGTCGCCGAATTCGCGGCGCACGCAGATGTCCGCGCCGAGCGCCTCCAGCGTGCGGAAGAACTTTGCCGGATCGGCGATGCCGGCATAGGCGAGCACCTTCCTGCCGGCGAGTTCTGGCTTCGGCAGCGGCCGCGAATGGGCAAGATAGGCCGGGCGGCCGGCACGGGCGGCGCGGCGGATCACATGATCGGCACCGTGGCCGTTGCCGACGACCAGCAGGGCACTCGCCATGCGCAACTGCTGACCGAGCGGCGCGCGCACCGGCCCGCCCGGCAGCATGTGGCCATTGCCGATGCCGCGCATTGTGTCGACGACGACGAGGGCATAATCGATCGCCAGTCGGGCGCTCTGGAAGCCGTCATCCATGATGATGAGATCGATGCCCATGTCGGCGAGGATACGGGCACCGTCGATGCGGTTGCGGGAAATGACCGTCGGCGCCTCGCGGGTCAGCAACAGGGGCTCGTCACCGACATGGGCAGCCAGATGATGCTCGGGATCGACAAGCGTCGGGACATCGATCGTGCCGCCATAACCGCGACTGAGGAAACCGGGCTTGAGCCCCATCGTCTTTGCCTGCCGGCAGAGCGCGATCGCGGTCGGCGTCTTGCCGGCACCGCCGACCGTGAAATTGCCGACGCAGAGGACGGGTACGGGAACGGACTTGCGCCTGGTCCGGCGCATGCGCGCGCCGGCAACGACACCGTAGAGATAGGAAAAGGGATAGAGGCCCCAGGCGCGCCAGTCCGCCTTTTGCCACCAGAAGGGCGGCGCTTCCGAAATCATGGACGCTCCCGTGTCTCTGCCTCAGCCTTTGTTCAGGACCTAGCTAACATCGAAGCGGCGCTTCCGGAAGGCCGCATCGCCGAAAGCCCGCTTCAGGCCGGTTCTTTTGCCGGCAGGAGATCGAGAATGTCGACGATGCTCGCAAGGCAGAAGTCGGCGGCGGCAGACAGGGACTCGCGTGATCCCGTGCCCGTCAGCACGCCGATCTTCAGGCCGGCACCGGCATTGATGCCCATCATCATGTCGTGATTGTTGTCGCCGATCATCGCCACATTGGCGGGCGCGATGCCCATCGCCTCGCAGAAGCCGAGGAGCATTCCGGGCGCCGGCTTGCAGCCAAAGCCACTGTCGTAGCCGGCGATGAAATCGACGTGGCGGGCGAAGCCGAAGCGTTCGGTCAGATTGCGGATGGAGCGCTCGTTGTCGCTCGAAGCGATGCCGAGCTTCAGGCCGCGACCATGCAGTTCCGCAAAGAAGGCGGCGAGATCCGTGACGGGCACCGAAAAGGCGGTGGCGTCGGCAAACAGGGCGTCCAGCTTGCGGATGAGTTCGTCGGCCGGCACCGGAGATCCGGCGGCGATCAGGCCTTCCGTGATCTCATGGGTGTTGCCGGCGGCGAGCAGGCTGTCCGGCACGATCGCCCCGGTCACCGGGTCCATGCCGCAGGCGCGCAGCAGGTGGTCCGCAAGATCGGCGTCGTCGCGCGAGGCGATGCGGGCAAGCTCGCGATTTACCGGCAGCCAGCTCTGGTCATAGTCGAGCAGCGTGCCGTCCTTGTCGAACAGAATTCCGGCAATGTCCTTCATCACCCCTCCCCCGGGCATGCGAGACGATCAGCTGGCGCGCGGCATCAGCCGGGCCTGCACGGCAAGCGGCGTGATGTAGGGCGTCAGCCCCTTGATCGTCGCCGGCAAGGCGCCGCGCATGCGCTGCACCGTCTCGTGGCCGGCCTCGATCATCTTCTGGCGCGCCGGCTCGTTGTTCAAAAGGTAGTTGACCGCCTTCGTCAGCATCTCAGTGTCGCGCACGAGGCGGGCGCCGCCGGCCTTGACGAGCTGCTGGTAGGCGTCGCGGAAATTCTGCACATGGGCGCCCGAGAGCACCGCGCTGCCGAGCATGGCCGGTTCCAGCGGATTCTGGCCGCCCTCGGCATAGAGCGAGCGACCGACGAAGGTCACCTGCGTGAGGCGCAGATAGAGACCCATCTCACCGATCGTGTCGCCGAGGAAGACATCGGTCTGCGGCGTGATCACGTCATTGCGGCTGCGGCGGGCAACCGTCAGGCCCTTGGCCGTGAGCATGGCCTCGACCGCATCGGCGCGATCGGGATGGCGTGGCACGATGATCGACAGCTGATTGTTTCGCGGGCGAATGGCCAGATGCACGTCGGCGGCGGCGGCTTCCTCGCCGTCGAATGTGGAGATCGCGGCCCATGTCTTCCGGCCGCCGATCTGCGCGCTGTAGGTCTCGAACAGTTGCTCGTTGACCGGCGGCGCATCGGTGTCGACCTTGAGGTTGCCGGAGACGATGACGTTCTGGACGCCAAGATCATGATAGCGCTCGGCATCGAGGTCCGACTGGGCGATTGCCAGGGAAATGCCCTCGAACAAGAGTTCGGCGATCGCCGGACGGCGTCTCCAGCGATCGAAGGAGCGGTCGGATATGCGGGCGTTGATGAGGATCTGCGGGATGTGGCGGCGCTTGAGTTCCGTGCAGATCACCGGCCAGATTTCGGACTCGGCAACCAGTGCGGCGTCGGGGTGCCAGTAGTCGAGGAAGCGGCGCACGGCCGGCTTCATGTCGAGCGGCACATATTGATGGATGACCTCGTCCTTCAGCCGGCTAGCGATCAGCGCCGCAGACGTCGTCGTTCCCGACGTCAGCACCACGTGAATGTCGCGGCGGCGCAGTTCGCGGATCAGCGGAATGATGGCCAGCGTCTCGCCGACGCTCGCGGCATGGCACCAGACGAGCGGACCTTGCGGCCGGGGCGCGCTGGCAAAGCCATAGCGTTCCGTGCGACGGGCTGCGTCTTCCTTGCCCTTGCGGGCGCGATAGGAAAGATAGGGACCCATCACCGGATAGGCGACCGAGCCTGCCAGATGATACGCGGACAGGAACATGCGGGCCAAGAGTGCCGTCATGGCGAGAGGCTCCGGACAGTCGTCGGCCTGAATGCAAATGCCCTTTTCAACGCATGCTACCTTAGAAACGGGTCTCGGGATTGATCAAATCACTTTAATAATGATTACGGTCAAATGAAGTCGCTTGAAAAATTGCTGAGCGACACGGTCTGGCAAAACCCGTCTCAATGCAACACGCAATTGCCATCAAGTCCCTGAAAAAATCGGGAACCTGCCGGTTTTGATCACTTTGGCAACGCGGGATCGAGAAGGCGGTGCATGTGCACGATGAAGTAGCGCATGTGGGCGTTGTCCACGGTCGCCTGAGCCTTGGCCTTCCAGGCGGTCAGCGCTGTGGCGTAGTCCGGGAAAATTCCGACGATGTCGAGGTCGTCGAGATTGCGGAACTGAACGTCCTGAAGGTTGTCGAGCTCGCCGCCGAAGACGAGATGCAGGAGCTGCTTTTTGTTTTCCGTTTCTGCCATGTCCGGCCCTTTCCCTGATTAAATGCCTCCCGTCGCATCCCTGTGAGGGATTTCGCCCGAAAGGTCAACTGTGACGAATGCTCGACAAGAGCTTGGGCAGCAGCCAGTCGGAGGCGGCGTAGAGTTCGCCGTGGCTGGCGCTCGCGCCATTGTAGCGAACCGGCTCGCCTGCAAGCGTCACCAGCCGGCCGCCGGCCCTCTCCAAGATCAGGTCGGCTGCGGCAAGGTCCCAGTCGTGCGAACTCTTCATGACCAGCGTGCCGTCGATCCGCCCGGCGGCAATCATCGCCAGCCTGTAGGCAAGCGACGGCACGTGCTTGACGCGTTCGACACCAGCCGCGAACTCGTCGGCAAGCCGCGCCAGCATTTCCGAGCCCGTCGCAAAGCGCACCGGCTCGCCCGGGCGGCTGTCATCCACCGTGATCGGCGTGCCGTTCAATGTCGCCGGTCCGGACGGCCCCGCCACGAATGTCTCCCCGAAGGCCGGCGCATAAAGGACGCCGGCGACGGGCCGGCCGTCATGCACCACCGCCACGCTGACGCACCAGGTGCGCCGTCCGGCGAGGAAGGCCCGCGTGCCGTCGATCGGGTCGACGACGAAGAGCGTCCTCGCCGAAAGCCGCACCGGATCGTCCTCGGATTCCTCCGACAGCCAGCCATAGCCGGGACGGGCAGGACGAAGCCGCGCCTCCAGAACCTCGTTGGCCGCGTAATCCGCCGCACTGACGGGCGAAACGCCGCCGTTCTTCCACCAGACCTCCGGGGATTGTCCCCAGAACGTCCGCGCGACGTCGCCCGCCTCGCGGGCGGCCTCGACGATCAGGTCGACATCCTGCTGCCAGTTTTCCGTCGTCACCTGTTCCATCAACACCTTCAACGTCCGGCCAGCGTCATGCCTTCGATCGCGATCGTCGGCGCGGCGGTGCCGAACTTTCGGTCGATATCGTTTGCGGGCGTCAGCCGCATGAACATGTCCTTGAGGTTCGAGGCGATGGTCACTTCCGACACGGGGAAGGTCAGTTCGCCGTTCTCGATCCAGAAACCGGTGGCGCCGCGGCTGTACTCGCCGGAGATCATGTTGACGCCCTGCCCGATCAGTTCGGTCACGTAGAAGCCGTTGCCGACGGAGCGGATCAGGTCTTCGGGGCTGATGTCGCCCGGTTCCAGCGCAAGGTTGGTCGAGGTCGGCGAGACGTTGGTTCCGCCGCGGGCGCCGCGGCCGTTCGTTTCCAGCCCCAGTTCGCGGGCGGCCGATGACGACAGAAACCAGTGCTTCAATACGCCGTCCTCGATCATCGTCATCTTCTCGCCCCTGACGCCCTCGCCGTCAAAGGGACGCGAGGCCGGTCCGCGCACGATCATCGGATCATCGGTGATGTTGAGCCCGGCCTTCAAGACCTGCTGGCCCATCCGGTCGCGCAGGAAGCTCGTCTTGCGGGCGACCGACGCGCCATTGATCGCACCGGCGATATGACCGACAAAGCCGCGGGCGATCCGCGGATCGAAGACGACGGTGAGGTTGGAGCCCGTATCGACCTGACGCGGATTGAGGCGGCGGACCGCCCGTTCGCCAGCCCGGCGGCCGATCTCGCCGGCATCCTCGAGCTCGGCGAAGAACAGCCGGCTGTCGAAATCATAGTCCCGCTCCATCGCCGTGCCCTCGCCTGCGATGGCGCTGGCGGAGCGCGAGAAGCGCGACCCCATGTAGCTGCCGGAAAAACCGTCCGAGGTGACCAGCACGAGGCCGCCCATGCCGGCGGACGCCGATGCGCCGGGGGAATTGGTGACGCCTTCCACGGAAAGGACCGCAGCTTCCGCGGCAAGGGCTGCTTCCGTCAGCGCTTCGGCGCTGACCTCGGTCGGATCGTAAAGGTCAAGATCGGCAATCGAGGTGGCAAGACGGGCGGGATCGGCAAGACCGGCATATGGATCTTCCGGAGAAACCTTCGCCATGGCGACGGCCCGTTCGGCCAGCGCCTTGAGGTCGGCTCCCGGATTGGCCGAAACGCTCGCAACCTGCCGTCCGACGAAGACACGCAAAGAAAAATCGTCGCTCTCGGCGGCGCTGGTGCCTTCCACCTTGCCATTGCGGACGCTGACCGAATGGCCATAGCTGCGCACGACGACGGCGTCGGCCGCATCGGCTCCGGCGCTGCGCGCCAGGTCGACGAGTTCGGAGGCGCGGGCAAGGAGTGTTTCGGAATTGATTTCTGAGGACATGTTGGACCTTTCCTTTGCGCTCCATTTATTGTGCAGTACACAAAGCATCAAGTGTCGCCACGCCAATCCACCACTGCCTGTGGCCGGGTGCGACGATAAATATCGTTTCAAACGCCGGAGCCGCAATGAGCGACACACATGCCATGCTGACGGACACCATCGTTTTGTTGGGTGGAGCAACGCTTGCCGCTCCGATCTTCAAGAAACTAGGGCTCGGCACCGTTCTCGGCTACCTCGCGGCCGGCGTTCTTCTCGGACCGGTGTTCGCGCGCATCAGCGACGGCGAGCAGATCCTCTCCGTCGCCGAGCTCGGCGTGGTGCTGCTGCTCTTCATCGTCGGGCTGGAACTCAAACCATCGCGGCTCTGGCAGATGCGGCGCGACATCTTCGGTCTCGGCTCCGCGCAGGTGATCGTCAGCGGCTCCGTCATCACCGCGGTGCTGATCTGGGGCGGGTTTCCGGGATGGCAGGGCGCAGTGATCGCCGGGTTCGGCCTGGCGCTTTCGTCCACTGCCTTCGCCCTCCAGATCCTCGACGACGACGGCGACACAAATACCCGATACGGCCAGAGGTCTTTCTCCATCCTGCTCTTGCAGGACCTCGCCATCGTGCCGCTGCTGGCGCTGATCCCGGCCTTCGGCAGCGGCGGCGGCGAAGCGCAGACGCCGGCGCTCGTCAGTCTCGGCATCGCCGTCCTTGCCGTCGGCGGGCTGATCACCGCAGGGCGCTACCTGCTGACGCCGCTGTTCCAGACGATCGCCAGCACCGGCGCGCGCGAGGCGATGATCGCGGCCGCCCTGTTCGTGGTGCTCGGCTCGGCGGCGCTCATGCAATTCGCCGGTCTTTCCATGGCCATGGGCGCCTTCCTCGCCGGCCTGATGCTTGCCGAATCCTCCTACCGTCACGAGCTGGAAGCGGACATCGAACCGTTCCGCGGTATCCTGCTGGCTGTCTTCTTCATCGCCGTCGGCCTGTCGCTGAAGCTCGACGTCATTGCCGATCACTGGCTGTTGATCCTCGTTTCGGTGCCGCTGCTGATGGCGGCGAAGGCCGCGATCCTCTATGCGACCTGCCGGATTGCCGGCTCTTCGCACGAAGACGCCGTGAAGATCGCGGCGCTGCTGCCGCAGGGCGGCGAATTCGGCTTCGTGCTGTTCACCACGGCTGCCACCGCCGGGCTCTTTTCCGAGAACGTCGCCTCGACGATGATCGCCGTCGTCACCCTGTCCATGGCGCTCACTCCGCTTGCCGTGCGGCTTGCGGGACGGTTCATCGCACCGCCGCAGGACGAGGTGATCGACGAGGATTTCGAAGGTGCTGGCGCCGACGTGCTGATGATCGGCTTTTCGCGCTTCGGCCAGATCGCCGCTCAGGTGCTGCTTGCCGGCGGCAGCGAGGTGACCGTCCTCGACACCTCCGCCGAACGCATCCGCCAGGCAGCGCGCTTCGGCTTCCGCATCTATTTCGGCGACGGCCAGCGCAAGGACGTGCTGATTTCCGCCGGCATCGAAAAGGCCAAGATCGTCGCCGTCTGCACGCAGAGGAAGGAGACGACCGACCACGTCATCGACCTGATCCAGTCGGAATTTCCGAATGTCAGGATTTTCGCCCGCTCCTACGACCGCGTGCATTCGCTGTCACTGAAAGCGCGCGGCGTCGAGTACGAACTTCGCGAAACGCTGGAATCCGGTCTCAAATTCGGCCGAAAGACGCTGGAAGGCCTCGGTCTCGGCCAGGAACAGGCGATGGCGATCGGCGACGACATCCGCCGGCGAGACGCCGAACGGCTGGAGATCCAGGCGGCGGAGGGAATTTCGGCCGGACTTCACATGCTGCATTCGCGCCCGGTCCGGCCGGAGCCGCTGACAAAACCCAAGCGGCAGGTGGAAGAGATCGAGGACTAGGAGACCAGCCGCCGCTCGATTTCTCGGTCGATCGCAAACTTGACGTCGTCCTTCAGGGCGCGGGAGCTTTCCAGCACCTCGCCTGCCTTCATGAAGTCGAGAACGTGGAAACGGCCGACGGCAGGGCGCAGGAAGATGTGCGGCTTCTGCTGGCTGATCTTCAGCGCGATGATCGCCTGCATCATCAGCTGGCTGGCACCGAAAAGGCTGTCGATGCGGGCCGGGATCTGGTCTGCGTCACCCTCCGGTCCGCCGACCACGTCGACACCGATGACGATATCAGCCTTGTCCATCAGATAATCGAAGGGCACTGGATTGGTGATGCCGCCGTCGATCATCACCCGGCCGTTGATGGTCACCGGCATGAAGACGGCGGGAATGGCCGCAGAGGCCGCCAGCGCCTGGAAGAGATCGCCCTCGGAGAGCACGAGTTCCTTCTGCCCGTAATAGTCGGTCACGCAGATCGTCGTCGGAATGGTGAGCGCGGAGAAGTCTTCGGGAATTTCGCCCGGCAGGAAGGCGCGCAGGATCCGCTCCAGATTGTACTGGCCGAAGCGGAAGCCGTTCATGACGTCGCGCATCGTCGTCGGGCGCAGGCTCCAGATGCGGTTCATCACCTCGCCGGGCTTGCCGACTGTGGAAAGCGTATGGTCGCGGATATGTTCACCCGAAAGGCCCGCAGCCATGGCCGCGCCCATGATCGCCCCGATCGAGGAGCCGGCGATCGCCACCGGGCGAATGCCGAGCTCGTCGAGCGCCTCGATGACGTGGATATGGGCGAGGCCCCGCGCGCCGCCGCCGCCGAAGGCGACTGCAACGGTCGGTGTCGAGCTCGTGGTCGAAGCGTCGGTCATGCAGGCCTCACGCCGGCTGATAGCGATAGAAATGCATCCGCGTGTCGCCGAAGGTGCGCATCTCGGCGCTCATGAACTGGGCCGGAAGGATCGGGTCGACATCGGCGCGCTCTTCCAGAATCACAAGAGCGCCCGGTTTGATCCAGCCGCCCTCGGCCGCGCCGGCAAGCGCCTTTTCGCCGAGACCCTTGCCGTAGGGCGGATCGGCGAAGACGAAATCGAAGGGTTCCATCGTGCCCGGCTTGCCGATCTGGGTGGCATCGCGGCGCAGGATGCGCGCGCGGCCCTGCAGGCCGAACGCCTCGATATTGTCCCAGATGAGGCCACGGCCCTCGACGCCGTTCTCGATGAACAGCGCACTGCGGCAGCCGCGCGACAGGGCTTCTATGCCGACCGCACCGGTGCCGGCGAAGACGTCGAGGATACGGCCGCCGTCGAGCACGTCCGCATAGGCGTGCGCCAGGATATTGAACAGGCTTTCGCGCGTCCGGTCGCTGGTCGGACGGATCGCATCGGATTTCGGCGTGGCCAGCGAGCGGCCACGGAACTCACCGCCGACGATCCGCACTGCCGCCCCTCTTTCCTCCCGAAGGGCCACCTGAGCCACCGGGGCCACTTGAGCCACCGGGGCGACCGCCCGGCTTGCCACCACGACCGGCACCATCCCTTGGGCCACTGCGACCTTCGGATGCGCCGTCGCGCTTGGGTCCGCGGGCAGATGCAGGTCTGCCGCCTTCCGGGCGTCCACCGTCAGACCGTGCGCCGTCAGGCTTGCCGGAGCGCGGCCTGCCCGGGCCGCGGAACGGTGCCTCGCCGCGGGCTTCGCGCTGGGCGCGCTTGCGGGCTCTCTCCTCGGCCTTCTCGATGGCCTTGGGGCCGAGCGGCTTGGCGCCGGGCGCCATCCAGACATTGGCCGTGCGCTTGCCGGCGGCAGGCGCCTTCTTCTTCTTGAAGTCGTCCTTGTCGTCGCGCTTGCCGAAGCCGCCGGCCTTGGAGAAGCCACCCGGCTTCTTGGTGTCGAGACGGTCACGGGCGCGCTCGCGACGGTCGCCGTCGTCGCGGAAACGTTCCTCGCGTGCGGGACGCTCACGCTCTGCCGGGGCACTCCTGGCCGGTGCCGCGGCCCTTGGAGCGCGCTCCGCCTTTTCCTCGGATTCGACGACGTCGCCGGTCTTGGTGTAGATCGGCGCGTCGAAATTGGCCTTGGCCTCCTCGATGAGGCGCGGGCCGAGCTGGTCGCGCAGCATGCGGCCACGCACCTCGATCACCTTGCCTTCGCCAAGATCGCCGAGCTGGAAGGGACCGTAGGAAATACGGATCAGCCGGTTGACGTCGAGACCGAGCGCGCCGAGCACGTTCTTGATTTCGCGGTTCTTGCCTTCGCGCAGGCCCATGGTGATCCAGACATTGTGGCCCTGGACGCGGTCTAGCGTGGCATCGATCGAGCCGTAGAGCACCCCGTCGACGGCAATGCCGTCCTTCAGCTTGTCGAGATCGGCCTGCTCGATTTCGCCATAGGCGCGCACGCGGTAGCGGCGCAGCCAGCCGGTGGTCGGCAGTTCGAGGGTGCGGGCGAGACCGCCGTCATTGGTCAGAAGCAGCAGGCCCTCGGTGTTGATATCGAGGCGGCCGATCGACATGACGCGCGGCAGGTCCTTTGGCAGGCTTTCGAACACCGTCGGACGGCCTTCCGGATCGGAGTTGGTCGTCACGAGGCCAGCCGTCTTGTGATAGAGCCACAGGCGGGTGCGCTCGATGCCGCGGATCTGCTCGTCATCGACCTCGATCTTGTCGGCAAACGTCACGTTGACGGCCGGGGTGGTCAGCACCTCGCCATTGAGCTTGATGCGGCCGTCGAGGATCATGCGCTCCACGTCGCGGCGCGAGGCGATGCCGGCACGTGCGAGAAGCTTTGAGATGCGCTCCGGCTCCTGCTCGGCATTCAGGCTGACCTCGGAGGTTGCCTGCGGCTTGATCACCGGCTTGGCATCGCGCGGCTCGCGGCGCGGCGCGCGCTTCTCGTCGGACTTCGCGGCAAAGGGCTTGCCGCCGTCCTTCGGGCCGCTCTTGAACGGCCGCTTCGGACCGGAGGATTTTGCGCCCGCCGGTTTGGAACCGGGGCGCCTGGGCTTGTCATTGAATGCCATATGTTGTTTGCCTTGTTGCGGTTCCGCGCCAAACGGTCCGACGCACTGCGCGCACACGCGACCGACAGGGGCGCGGCAGTGCCTATTCTTTGCGGCTCTCCTAGCAGTTTGGAGCCGCGCGGTTAAGAGGAAATATCGGGTGATCGGTACAATTCGCCATATGGAAGAGGCGCTTGAGGAGGCGCGGGCGGCAGGCGAGCGCGGCGAGGTGCCGATCGGCGCAGTCGTCGTCGTCGACGGCGAGATCATCGCGCGCGCCGGCAACCGCACCCGCGAACTCAACGATGTGACCGCACATGCCGAAATCCTGGCCATCCGCGAAGCCTCCGCGAAGCTCGGACAGGAGCGGCTGACAGACGCCGACCTCTATGTCACGCTCGAGCCCTGCGCCATGTGCGCCGCGGCCATTTCGTTTGCCCGCATCCGCCGGCTCTACTATGGCGCCGAGGATCCGAAGGGGGGCGGCGTGCACCATGGCGGACGCTTCTACAGCCAGCCGACCTGCCACCATGCGCCGGAGGTCTATTCGGGGATCGACGAGCGCCGGGCCAGCGACATCCTGCGCGATTTCTTCGCCGGCAAGCGCTGAGCGTCGCTAAACCGGAACGTCCATGATGACGGACTGCTCGACGGGCGCTTCAGCGACCACGCAATTGCGGCCGGCGCGCTTTGCGCGGTAGAGCCGCTTGTCGGCCTCGCGGGCGGCGACGTCCAGATCAAAATGCGCCTCCATGGTGACGAGGCCGATGCTGACCGTCAGAGAAACGGTCGCTTCGTCAAGAGCAAGCGATATCGTCTCCACGGCCGCGCGGATATCCTCGGCGGTGCGGCAGGCATCGGCGTGGCCGATCCCCGGCAGGAAAACGGCGAACTCCTCGCCGCCGATCCGGCCCCAGAGCGCATCGTCGCCCAGAACATCGCGGATCGCGGCGGCGATCCGCCGCAGGGCCGCGTCGCCGGCGTGATGACCGTAAGTGTCGTTGATGCTCTTGAAATGATCGACGTCGATATAGACGAGGCTTTCCGGTCCGCCTGCGCGGCATGTGGCTTCGACGGTGGCAAAGAAGGTTTCCCGGTTCATGGCACCGGTCATCGCGTCGATCCGGGATTTCTCGTAGAGTTCGCGGTGGGCCCGCTTGAGATCGGCGTGCGCGATCCGCAACTCGTCGCGAATGCGTCTGAGCCGCGCCTGCTGCGCGAACTGGAAGGCGCTGACCGGCCAGGAGATCAGCAGCGGGCAGACGATCGCCATGATCAGGCCGTTGCCGTCGACGTGGCCGCCCATCAACGGCACGGCGATGAAGCAGATGGACAGCGAGGCGAGAACCGAAAGGACGGCGGCAATCGATGCCTTGGCAAAGATGGCCGTCATCCCGGGCGCCCTCCTCATCGCTGGTTTATCAAATCGATGAAACCGGGCATATCGGCAATGGGTTTACGAAATGCAAAAGCCAGAAAGCCAGGCTTCACATGGGGGCGTTGACGACGTCGACCGTCAGCCGTCGGCGAAGGTCTTCAGCGCGTCGCCGGCGAGCCTGTAGCGCATCCATTCGCTCTGGGGTTCGGCGCCCATGGATTCGTAGACGCGAATGGCCGGCTCGTTCCAGGTAAGCACGCTCCACTCGAAACGGCCGCAGTCTTCTTCCACCGCCGTACGGGCGAGATACTTCAAAAGCCGCTTGCCGGCGCCGCGGCCGCGATGCGATGGCGACACGTAGAGGTCTTCGAGATAGAGCCCCTTCTTCGCCTGCCAGGTGGAATAGTTGTAGAACCAGATGCAGAAACCGACGGGCTCGCCGTCATCCTCGCAGATCGCCGCCTTCGTGACGGAGCCCTCGCCGAAGATCGAGCGCATCAGGCTCTCCTCGGTCGCCTCGACCTCGTGCTCGGCCATCTCGTAGGTGGCGAGTTCGACGATGAAACGCAGGATGAGAGGCACATCCGCAGGGACGGCACGGCGAATGGTCAAAGCCATGGCAAGCGCCTCCGGCCGAATGATGCAAGCATTACTGGCAGGCTTCCTTGCCGGAGCTCCACGGCATCGAGCAGTACCAGGGACGCTGGCGCTCTGCGAGGGCTTCCTTCTTGCGGCGCTTTTCCTTGACCTTCTCGGGCTCGCCGACATCGTCCAGCAAGGCCGGATCCTGAACGGTGCGATACTTGTCCGGCGGATCGCTGAGGTAGCGGCGCTGGTCGATATAGGCACCCTTCTGCAGCTTGCGCGCCTCGCGATAAGCCGCCTGCTGTTCCTTTTCGGACAGCTGCTTGGCTGTTCCGGCAGAGGCTGCGAGCGGCGAGCGATAGGTCGCGTTGTCCTCGTTGGCCGACGCTTCCGCGAGCAGTCGAGCGCGCGTTTCTTCAGGCGCTTCGACCCAGGCCGGATTGCTCTTCGATGCGAGGCTCTGTTCCGGCGGTACAAGCGTTGCCTGTTCCGGATTGGAGGGAACGACGAGCGTCGGACGCGGCTGGGCATTGGCCAACGCGGTCTTCTGCTTTTCCTTCGCTTCCTTGTTGCTCAGCGAAACGGCGCTGCCGAGGTCGTCAACCAGCTGCTCGGCGGAGGTCTTGCCGGTTCCATAAGTCGGGCTGCTGACACACCCCGTGGCCATGACACTGGCAACCAGCGCCGCTGCAATACCAGCGCCTACGCGAAACCGATGCGACATTACCATGCAAATCCTTCCAGCCCGCTGTTCGGACCCTCTCAAACAGCCAGTCTGCGCCTCTTAGGTGCTAAATCCGACCAATTTCAGGCAGGGTTTTACCGGATGAAAAGCATTAGTGCAATTCATCCGGTTGTTGTTACTCAGCCTTCCGCCAGTTCGCGAAGGGCCGCGGCGTCGCGCGCGGAGACGTCGGGATAGGCCGGATCGGAGCCGACATCCTTGGTGATCTTCCACGAACGCGCGCATTTGCGGCCTTCCGCAAGCGCCGGCACCACCGAGACCTTGGCGACTTCCGGCAGCCGGAATGCATCGGCCGGGCCTTCGCCGTCCACAACCTTGATGTCGGAAGTGATGCAGATTTCGGCGAAATCCTGACCTTCCAGCGCCTTCAGAAGCTCCGGATCGGCAATATGGACGACCGGTGCGGCTTCCAGCGAAGAACCGATCCGCTTCTCGCGGCGTTCGACTTCGAGCGCGCCGGTGACGACGTAGCGGACATCGCGGATCTTCTTCCACTTGGCCGCCAGCGCGTCATTCTTCCAGTCGGCCGGGACATCCGGGAACTGTTCGAGATGAACCGATTCGGCATTCGGATCGCGCGCCAGCCACGCCTCTTCCATGGTGAAGGCGAGCATCGGCGCAAGCCATGTGACGAGGCAGTCGAACAGCTTGCGGATGACGAACAGTGCAGAGCGACGCTTCATCGACGAGGGCGCGTCGCAGTAGAGCGCATCCTTGCGGACGTCGAAGTAGAAGGCCGACAATTCGATGTTGGCGAAGTCGGTCAGCGAGCGCACGACCCGCTTGAAATCGAACTCGTCGTAGCCGATGCGCACGACCTTGTCGAGCTCGGCCAGGCGATGCAGCATCAGGCGCTCGAGCTCGGGCATATCGGCAAGCGCAATCTCCTCGCCGGTGTCATGCGCCAGCGTGCCGAGCATCCAGCGGATCGTGTTGCGGATCTTGCGGTAGCTGTCGATGTTGGTCTGGATGATCGTCTTGCCGAGGCGCTGGTCTTCCCAGTAATCGGTGTTCATAACCCACAGGCGCAGGATATCGGCGCCGGACTGGGCCATCACGTCCTGCGGGAAGACCTGGTTGCCGAGCGACTTCGACATCTTGCGGCCGTCTTCCGCCATGGTGAAGCCATGGGTGACGACGGCGTTGTAGGGCGCGCGGCCACGCGTCGCGCAGCCTTCGAGCAGCGACGAATGGAACCAGCCGCGATGCTGGTCGGAGCCTTCGAGGTAGACGTCGGCCGGCCATTTCAGGTCCGGACGGTCTTCGAGGACGAAGCTGTGGGTCGAGCCTGAATCGAACCAGACGTCGAGGATGTCCATGACCTGCGTCCACTTGTCCGCGTCATGGCCATTGCCGAGGAAACGTTCCTTGGCGCCCGGTGCAAACCAGGCGTCGGCGCCTTCCTTCTCGAAGGCGTCGAGGATGCGGGCGTTGACTTCGTCGTCGACGAGGACGTTGCCCTGCTCGTCGGCGAAGACGGCAATCGGCACGCCCCAGGCGCGCTGGCGCGAGAGAACCCAGTCCGGGCGCTGTTCGATCATGCCGCGCAGGCGGTTCTGACCGGACGCCGGCACGAAGCGGGTGGCATCGATCGCCGACAGCGCCCGCGAACGCAGCGTCGTACCGTCGCCGAGCTCCTTGTCCATGTAGACGAACCACTGCGGCGTGTTGCGGAAGATGACCGGCTTCTTGGAGCGCCAGGAATGCGGATAGTCGTGCTTGATCCGGCCGCGGGCGAAGAGATTGTTGGCGGCGATCAGCGCCTCGATGACGCGCTTGTTGGCGTCGCCTTTCTTGCCGTTGTCGTCCATGACGCGCGCCGCACCGCCTTCGGCCGAGGGGCCAAAGCCGGGAGCGTCGTCGGTGTAGAAGCCGTCATCGGCGACCGTGAACGGGATCTTCGAGGAAATGCCGCGGGCTTCCATTTCGCGGGCAGCATTCATCCAGGCGTCAAAGTCCTCGCGGCCGTGGCCGGGCGCAGTGTGCACAAAACCCGTACCGGCATCGTCGGTGACATGATCGCCGTCGAGCAACGGCACCGGGAAGGTGTAGCCGAGATCGGCGAGCGGATGGGCGCAGGTGATGGCGGAGAGTTCCGAACCCTCGACATCCCGGACGAGCTTCAACGTGACCTTGGCCTTGGCGGCGCAGTCGTCGGCAAGCCGCTTGGCGAAGATCAGCTTTTCGCCCGGTTGCGGACCGAAGTCGTTTGTCGCTTCCGTGACTTCATAGAGACCATAGGCGAAGCGCGACGAAAACGAGATCGCGCGGTTGCCGGGGATGGTCCAGGGAGTCGTCGTCCAGATGACGACGAAGGCGTCCTTCAGGTCCGGATAAAAGTCTCCGAGGCCGCGTTCGCCTGCCTGAGCGTCAGCATCAGCCGGAGCAGCGATGGCCGCAACAGGAAACTTAACCCAGATCGTGTCGCTCTCGACTTCGTGGTATTCCACTTCGGCTTCGGCAAGCGCCGTGCGCTCGACGACCGACCACATGATCGGCTTGGAGCCGCGATAGAGCTGACCCGACTTGGCGATCTTCAGCAGCTCGCCGGCGATGCGGGCTTCGGAATGATAGGCCATCGTGGTGTACGGGGTCTCGAAGTCGCCCTCGATGCCGAGGCGCTTGAACTCGGCGGTCTGGACGTCGATCCAGTTCTGCGCGAATTCGCGGCATTCCTTGCGGAACTCGTTGATCTCGACTTCGTCCTTGTTCTTGCCCTTGGCGCGGTAGGCTTCCTCGATCTTCCATTCGATCGGCAGGCCATGGCAGTCCCAGCCGGGGACGTAGTTGGAGTCGTAGCCGCGCATCTGGAACGAGCGGGTGATGACGTCCTTCAAGATCTTGTTCAGCGCGTGGCCGATATGGATGTTGCCGTTGGCATAGGGCGGGCCGTCGTGCAGGACGAATTTCTCGCGGCCGGCGGCCGAGGCGCGAAGCTTCTTGTAGAGGCCCATCTTCTGCCAGCGCTCGACGATTTCCGGTTCCTTCTGCGGCAGGCCGCCGCGCATCGGGAAATCGGTCTTGGGCAGATAGAGGGTGGAGGAATAATCGACTTTTTCTGCGGTATCGCTCATGGTTTCGCCATTGGCTGGGGGCGCTGCATGCCAGCTGCCCGGATCATGGGTAATTCTCAAGGAAATGCACGGTGGCGCGGTCTCTTCCAGCGCCGAAATCCCGGACCTTCGGGCCGCTCCGGCGAGCGCCTCAGAAGGCCGGGCCAATAATTCGGGAAATGATCATCAACCGGATTACAGTCATAGCGGCGGTTGTTTAGGCGTTTTTCCCGCAAATGGAAAGAGGCAACGGCCGAATTATGCCTTGCCTCCCGCCTCGCCTCCCGAGCGGCTGGAGAAGAAGTCGGCCTTGCCGATCATGCGGGCGATCCACATGCCGGCAAGAAGGGCTGCGACGAAGAGAAGGGCCGAGGGGTGACCGAGGCCGATCGCCGGAATGGAGGCGCCGGGGCAGAAGCCGGCAATGCCCCAGCCGATGCCGAAGACGGCCGAGCCGCCAATCAGCCGGGCGTCGATCGTCTTTGCCCTGGGAAGCTGGAATGTCTGGTCGAAAAGCGGCTTGCTCACCTTTCGGAAAATCAGCGCATAGCCCGGAATGGCGACCGACAGGGCGCCCGCCATGACGAAGAGGAGGCTGGGATCGAAGGTCCCGGCAAGATCGAAGAAGTTGAGGACCTTCGACGGGTTGGCCATGCCGGAGAAGATGATGCCGAGGCCGAAGAGCGCGCCAGCGAGGAAAGCGACGGGATAGCGCATCAGAAGCCTCCCCCAATCACGTGGCGCAGGATGAAGACTGTCAGGAACGCAAACGCCATGAAGGTGGCCGTCGCCGCAATCGAGCGGCGCGAGAAGCGGGCTATGCCGCAAATGCCATGGCCGGACGTGCAGCCGGAGCCGAAGGTGACGCCGATGCCGGTGATGAGGCCGCCGATCACCAGTGTACCGGTCGAAACCGGCACGGTGTATTCGATGATGCCGCCGGCGAGCCTTATGACCAGCGGAAGGCCGATGGCGCCGGCAAGAAATGCGGCTTTCCACGCCCAGTCCTTGTCAAACGGCGGCAGCAGCCCGCCGACGATCGCCGTCATGCCGGCGATGCGGCCCCAGGACAGCATGAGCAGGACGGCGGCAAGGCCGATCAGAAGGCCACCGGCAAAGGAGGCAAGCGGGGTAAAGTCGGTCAAGTTTCAATCCGTTCGGGGCAATGGGGCTCATGGCGAGCGTGGCGAACGGAAACATATAGTATCAGCGCAATATTTCCATGCCTGCCGGCGAAATATCACCTTGCGGCTTCCGACGCGACTGATAAACGCCCTCAAAAGGCGATCTTAGCGTCCAGTTCACCGAGTGGCTTGACGCCGGCCAGAAGCGCCCTCGCCTCCGCCTCGTCCGTTTTCATCTGTTCGACCAGCGGCTCGAGGCCGGAGAACTTCATCTCCTCTCTGAGGAAGCCGAAGAAGGAGACCGAACAGACCTCGCCATAGAGATCGCCGGTGAAGTCGAAGACGAAGGTTTCCAGCAGCGCTTCGCCGTTTTCGGTGACCGTCGGGCGGAAACCGAAGCTTGCCACGCCGTCATGCAGCATGCCGTCCGGGCGGCGCAGCCTGACCGCATAGATGCCGGGCTTCAGGGCCGATTCCGGCGGCAGCGCCATGTTCGCGGTCGGGTAGCCGAGCGTGCGGCCCAGTTGCGCACCCTTTATGACCTCGCCTTCGACCGTATAGCGATAGCCGAGCAGGCCTGCGACTTCCGCAACGTCGCCATCGGCCAGAAGCTGGCGAATGCGGCTCGATGAAATGACCGCCGCGTTTTCGTCGCGGAACGCATCGACCAAAGACACGCCGAAACCATTGGCCTCACCGGCTGCCATCAGGAAGGCCGGTCCGCCCTCGCGGCCCTTGCCGAAATGAAAATCGAAGCCGGTGACGACGTGCGAGACGTGCAGCCAGTCCTTCAGGACCGACTGGATGAATTCGTCGGCCGAGCGGCCGGAAAAATCGAGATCGAAGGGGTATTCGATGACCGCCTTGAAGCCGAGCGCTTCGAGAAGGCGCGCCTTCATCGGCGCCGGCGACAGGCGAAAGACCGGCTGATCGGGCCGGAAGACCGTGCGCGGATGCGGCTCGAAGCTCAAGACCAGCGCCGGCAGACCGCGGCTTTCGGCGATTTCCAGGGCACGGTTCAGGACGGATTGATGGCCGCGATGAACACCGTCGAAATTGCCGATCGCCACGACGCCGCCCTTCAGGCTGTCGGGCAGCGGTTCCTTCTTCTCGTTGCGGTGAAAGACGGTCATCGCGTTTACGCCAGCCTCGGCATCCACCATTTGGGGGCAGCGCCTTCCCGCCTGAGATAGGCGTCCAGCGCCGCATCATCGATCCGGCCGTCGACGGAATATTCGCGGACGTGGATGCCGCCGCTGATATAAAGGAGGTCGAGGCCGTAGTTGATCGCACCGCGCACGTCCGTCGGCATGCCGTCGCCGATGGCCATGACGCGCGACAGGTCGAAATCACCGCGCGCCTCGCGGGCCTCCGCAATCGCCGCCTCGTAGATCGGCCGATGCGGCTTGCCGGCGATGCGACTCTCGCCGCCGAGCTCGACATAGAGCGCCGCCATGGCGCCGGCACAGGGAATGATCTTGTGGCCGCGCTCGACGACCAGGTCGGGGTTTGCGCAGATCATCGGGACATTCCGATCACGCAGGCGCATCAGCATGTCGCGATAGTCTTCCGGCGTCTCGGTTTCATCGTCGTAGAAGCCGGTGCAGACCACGCATGTGGCGTCGGCCTCGCCGACCACCTCGACGCCCAGACCATCCAGAAGCGGCAGGTCGCGCTCCGGGCCGAGCAGGAAGACCTTCTTCGGACCCTCGGCAATGAGGTGACGGGTGACATCGCCCGAGGTGACGATCCGGTCATAGGCATCGTCCGGGACGCCGATCATCCGCAACTGGCTGACGACGCCGGGATAAGGCCGCGGCGAATTGGTGATGAGGACGACGGTCGCGCCCTTGGTCCGCGCCTTTGCCAGCGCTTCGGCGGCCAGCGGAAACGCACTGATGCCGTCATGAAGAACGCCCCATACATCGCAGAGGATCACGTCATAGCCCACGGAAACGTCCGTCAGGGTCGAAATGCGGTCTGCCATGCAAGGTCCTTTGTCAGTCTGAGCCACGGCTGACATTGCAAAGCATGCGCCGATTGGCAAGGGACTTTGATGCCGGGGCAGAAAAAATGCGCTGACCGACCAGGCATCACGGGGTGACGGAATGCCACATGAAAGAGGCCGGGTGGAGTGCCCACCTGTGGTCCGGGATTTGGGGTCCAACACCAATCGGACCTGCCCGGAAGGCTGGCGTTAACCGCGATCGATTTTTTGAAAATTTGAAAGCGGCCGTTCTTGACTCCAAGTCGACCAACTCCTATCTCTCCGCCGCTAGCACTCTCCATTGATGAGTGCTAACAGCAATCCATACGGGCCTCCCGGCTCGTGAATGTCATTTGATCGAGGGATTAGACAATGGCAAGCACCAATTTCCGTCCGCTGCACGACCGCGTTGTAGTCAAGCGCGTCGAGTCTGAAGAAAAGACCAAGGGCGGCATCATCATTCCGGACACCGCCAAGGAAAAGCCGGCTGAAGGCGAAGTCATCGCCGTTGGTCCGGGCGCCCGTGACGAAAACGGCAAGCAGGTTGCACTCGACGTCAAGGTCGGCGACCGCGTTCTGTTCGGCAAGTGGTCGGGCACCGAAGTCAAGCTCGATGGCGTCGACCTTCTGATCATGAAGGAAGCCGACATCATGGGCGTTATCGGCTAATCGAAGCCAACCCATTCCATCTCAACTGAAATTCACCAAAGGGCATAAAGCCCGGGAGTTTTGAACATGGCTGCTAAAGAAATCAAGTTTGGCCGCACCGCGCGCGAAAAGATGCTGCACGGCGTCGACGTCCTCGCAGATGCAGTGAAGGTAACCCTCGGCCCGAAGGGTCGTAACGTCATCATCGACAAGTCCTTCGGCGCTCCGCGCATCACCAAGGACGGCGTATCGGTCGCCAAGGAAATCGAACTGGAAGACAAGTTCGAGAACATGGGCGCCCAGATGGTCCGCGAAGTCGCTTCGAAGACCAACGACATCGCCGGTGACGGCACCACGACCGCGACCGTTCTGGCCCAGGCCATCGTTCGCGAAGGCAACAAGGCCGTTGCCGCCGGCATGAACCCGATGGACCTGAAGCGCGGCATCGACCTCGCCGTTGCAGAAGTCGTCAAGGACCTCGCCGCCAAGGCCAAGAAGATCTCGACTTCCGAGGAAGTTGCCCAGGTCGGCACGATCTCCGCCAACGGCGACACGCAGGTCGGCAAGGACATTGCCGAAGCCATGCAGAAGGTCGGCAACGAAGGCGTCATCACCGTCGAAGAAGCCAAGACCGCCGAAACCGAACTCGAAGTCGTCGAAGGCATGCAGTTCGACCGCGGCTACCTGTCGCCCTACTTCGTGACCAACCCGGAAAAGATGGTCGCTGACCTGGAAGACGCCTACGTCCTCCTGCACGAGAAGAAGCTTTCGAACCTCCAGGCCATGCTGCCGGTGCTCGAAGCCGTCGTACAGACCGGCAAGCCGCTCGTCATCATCGCTGAAGACGTCGAAGGCGAAGCTCTCGCAACGCTCGTCGTCAACAAGCTGCGTGGCGGCCTGAAGATCGCTGCCGTCAAGGCTCCGGGCTTCGGCGATCGCCGCAAGGCCATGCTCGAAGACATCGCCATCCTGACCGGCGGCACTGTCATCTCCGAAGATCTCGGCATCAAGCTGGAGTCTGTCACCCTCGACATGCTCGGCCGCGCCAAGAAGGTCTCGATCACCAAGGAAAACACCACGATCGTCGACGGTGCCGGCCAGAAGTCGGACATCGAAGGCCGGGTTGCCCAGATCAAGGCCCAGATCGAAGAAACCACTTCTGACTACGACCGCGAAAAGCTGCAGGAACGTCTTGCCAAGCTCGCTGGCGGCGTTGCCGTGATCCGCGTCGGCGGCTCCACGGAAATCGAAGTCAAGGAGCGCAAGGACCGCATCGACGACGCGCTGAACGCAACGCGCGCAGCCGTTCAGGAAGGCATCGTCCCCGGTGGCGGTACCGCTCTGCTGCGTTCCTCGACGAAGATCACGGTCAAGGGTGTAAACGACGACCAGGAAGCCGGCATCAACATCGTTCGCCGCGCCCTGCAGTCGCTGGTTCGCCAGATCGCCACCAACGCTGGTGACGAAGCTTCGATCGTTGTCGGCAAGATCCTCGACAAGAACGAAGAGAACTTCGGCTACAACGCCCAGACGTCCGAATATGGCGACATGATCGCCATGGGTATCGTCGACCCGGTCAAGGTTGTCCGTACGGCTCTGCAGAACGCAGCTTCGGTTGCTTCGCTGCTGATCACCACGGAAGCCATGATTGCCGAGCTTCCGAAGAAGGAAGCTGCCGGCGGCATGCCTGACATGGGCGGCATGGGCGGTATGGGCGGCATGATGTAATAGGGGAAACCCTGTTACCATCCATGCGGCTTGAGCCTTGCTGAAGACAGGCGCGGCGACCAACCATTTCGAGGTGGGTTGCCACGCCGGACACTCAAAGGCAAAAATCGCTGAAGGAAGGCGGCCCCAAGGGTCGCCTTTCGCTTTTTGGGCGTTGGCGACATAGCCTGTTCGCTCCATACGCGCCCACCGGGCCTCCTGCATTCCAGCCATTTCTGGTAAATGGCCGCTCAATCACGCGAAAATCTGCAAGACACGCCGCAAAAAAATTTCATACGGCTTTAGTCATTTCCGTACGAACGAAGCAGAAAGCACAATTCCTTTTAATTGAACAGCATTCGCGCAATTGTGCATTTCACTAAATATATGAATTAATTAATTAAATTTCATAAATAACTGAATTTTCCACCAAATTATCTCACATATATTACGCATTCACCTTCCCGGCATTTCTTTATTTCAATAAAATCTCTTGCAAAACAAACACATAAACCAATCACTCAATATTCATATGCAAAAGACGGAAGAATGACATCCGTATGATTTTTTTATTTTCACGCTCTACAATAAAATAAAAAAATTAAACTGAAAAAATACATATATTTATATTATATTATGAAAATATATAATTTATCTACATGCCTCCAAAGATAATATAAAGGACTGAAATTATAGACTTGAGTCGATGCCGTATTGCATCGGCATTGGTAAATACATATACAATTCCAACACACCATCTACATGCATGACATCACGATAGCTTAAAGCGATACTCCTTATCACGGATTGACCTTTAACCCGATCAGGTCCCGCTACACTTCTGGCATAACAAAGGCGATGGACCGGCACGACACAGAGGGACGGCTTGTTTAAGATTGCTCATAACAATCTGTCGGCGTCATTCGCGCATCCGGAACTTTCATCGCTTGGCGAAGACATGCGCCTGCTCGGACAGTTCTGCATTTCAGAGGCATGGACCGCCGACCTCAATCACGGTGCGATCTATCTTGGCACGCATGCAGCGTCGCACCACGGCATATCGCAGGGCGAATGCGGACTGCTCACCTTGATGCGCTGCTATGCGCCCTACGACCGGGCGCGCATTCTCGAACTGTTCGAGAGGGCCGCAACCGGCACCTCTTCGTTCTGCTATGCTACGACCATTCCGGCTTCACGCGGTGTCTCGCAGCCCGTCTTCTGCATCGGCGAATCCAACGGCTTTAACGACAAGCAGTCCGGCGCCATGGCGGGCATGTTCTTCTTTCCGCTGTTTCGCGTGACCGACGACGCCGTGGCCAACTGAAACGGCATCAGCCGGCCACGGACACCTCCGTCATTTCCGCTTCGGAACATCCAGACCGGCGATGCTTGCCGGCCGGCTCGATGCCCGCGCCACCCAATCGCGGACAGCGGTGAATTCCTCGAGGCCCAGGATATCACCAGCCTTGTAGAAGACATCGAGACCGCGCACCCAGGGGAAGGTGGCGATGTCGGCAATGGTGTATTCGTCTCCCATCAGCCACGACCGCCCCTGCAGGCGCTCTTCCAGCACGCCGAGGAGCCTGCGGGTTTCATCGCGGTAGCGCTCCACCGGATAGGGGTTTCCGGCAATCTTGTCGGCGGCAAACTTGAAGAAGTGTCCGAACTGCCCGAACATCGGGCCGACGCCGCCAACCTGGAAAAACACCCACTGGATCGTCTCGTAGCGGCCGATCGGTTCGTTCGGCATCAGCCGTCCGGTCTTCTCCGCAAGGTAGATCAGAATGGCGCCGGATTCGAACAGGCCCACCGGGTCGCCGTCCGGTCCATCCGGGTCGATCATTGCCGGGATCTTGCCGTTCGGATTGAGCGACAGGAATTCCGCCGACTTCTGCTCGTTTTCCGAGAACGATACGAAATGCGGCTCATAGGGCAGACCGAGCTCTTCGAGAGCGATGGAAACCTTCACGCCATTGGGCGTCGGCACGGAATAAAGCTGAATGATCCGGGGATTTTGCGCCGGCCAGCGGGTGGAAATGGGAAACGGTGAAACTCTGTCCATGGGGGCTCCGATAATGATCGGAGTGCAATATAGGTCGTCGCGATAACGGAAAAGAGGGGTGGCGGTCACATTGGCTTGAAGTCCGTCTCCATTTTTCGAACAATATGTAAAACATCGTGCAGCTATTCATAACGATCAAAAGCGGCCATCTATGCAGCGACGTTTTCAAGGCGTCGCCCTTCAATCAGACGCCGCTTTCTGGAGAATTCACGATGTCCTCTACCAACAATGCAATCCTGCTGATTGCCCGCATTCTTCTGTCCTTCATGTTCATTCTGTCGGGCTTCGGCAAGCTGACCGACCCGGCCGCGACCGCCGGCATGATCTCGGGCGCCGGCCTTCCGGCCGCGACCCTGCTTGCCTATCTCGCCGGCCTCTTCGAGCTGGTCACCGGTCTTGCCGTCCTTGTCGGCTTCCAGACCCGTATCGTCGGCTGGGCGCTGGCTCTCTTCTGCGTGTTCACCGGTCTCGTCTTCCATTCCGGTACGGTTGCCATTGACGGCTGGCCGGAAGGTGCTCTCGGCTGGATCAACACGCTGAACCAGATCATGCTGATGAAGAACCTGACGCTTGCCGGCGCCTACATCTTCCTCGCCACCTTCGGCCCGGGCGCCTACTCCCTCGACGCCCGTCGCGGCGCCTCGTTCGCGACCGCCTGATCGCCTTACGGATCTCTTCTTAAGGTCCAAGACTGAAAAGCCCGCCGTTCCCTGCCGGCGGGCTTTTTCGTGTTCTGGGGATGGGAAGACGGTGCCGCTCTTATGCGGCCTGCGCCAGCCATATGGTGGCACCGCCGCAGGCCGGATCTTCGGGCGCGAAGCTGACGACCGCAAAGCCGCTTTCGGCCAGAAGGCGGCGGTACTCCTCCGGCGCCAGGCTGTCGTGATAGAGCGGTTCGCCTTCGAACTCGCCCATGGCGATCCCGGCCTTGGGGCCCGAGGTGAACACCAGCCGCGCGCCCGGCGCCGCATGCGCGGCAAAGACCGGGAACATCGCGCGCTGGTCGTCGGCTGCCAGATGAAAGAAACTGTGCCACGCCATGAGGCCTTGGAAGCGGCGGCCGAGCGCGAGCCGACGCATATCGGCTTCGATCCATTCCGCAGACGGCATGCGCACCTTGCAAAGACCAATCAGCGTCTTTGAACTGTCGACGCCGGTGACAGCAAAGCCGGAGGCCACGAGCGCGGCAGCCATCGGCTCTCCCGAACCGCAGCCAATGTCGAGAATGGATGCACCCGGCGACAGGGGCCCGGTGAACCGATCGAGCCAGGGCTTTTCAAAGAAGCGGCGGCCGCGCTGACGGTCAAAGGCAAGGGCATGGCGCTCGTAAAGGCCGATGATGCGATCGGCCTCGTCCATTACAGCACCGAACGGACGGATTCGATGATCTTGGCGACCGTCGGGTCGGCGTCGTGCTCGGCCTTGCGGGCGCGCACCAGGCAGGCTTCCGATTTCAGGATCACCCCGTCGGAGAGAACCTTCAGGTGGTTGGCCTTGAGCGTCGAGCCGGTCGAGGTGATATCGACGATGATATCGGCCTGGCCGGCGGCGGGCGCGCCTTCGGTGGCACCAAGGCTTTCGACGATCCGGTAGAGCTGGATGCCGTGCTGGCGCGAGAAGAACTGCTGCGTCAGGCGCCAGTATTTCGTTGCCACCGTCAGGCGGCGGCGATGGCGGGCGCGGAAATCGGCGGCGACATCGCCGAGGTCGGCCATGGTGTCGACATCGAGCCAGATTTCCGGCACCGCGACGACGACATCGGCATGACCGAAGCCCAGACGGGCGCAGAACTCGACCTTGTCGTCGACGGCCGGAATGCCTTCGCGCATCAGATCCTCGCCGGTGACGCCGAAATCGACGGTGCCGTTGCCGACTTCACGCGAGATTTCGGAGGCCGAGAGGAAGGCGATCTCGATATCGTCCCAGCCATCGACGCGGCCGCGATAGGAGCGGTCGTTGCCGACGGCGACGATCTTCATTCCGGCGCGCTCGAAGATCGCCGAGGCGTCGTCCTTCATGCGTCCCTTGGACGGGAGAGCGATGGTGATGGTCATTGGCCCGCTCCCGAAGGTTTTGCGGCTTCGATGCGGTCCAGCCACAGCGAGAAGCCGACGGCCGGGATGCGGTCCTTCGCACCGAGCAGCGTCAACAGCCGGTCGAAACGGCCGCCACCGGCCAGCACCGCATCGCTGCCGGCAACGCTGATCTCGAAGACCAGCCCGGTATAGTAATCCAGCGGACGGCCGAAGGCCGCCTTGTAGCGGATGGCGCCAAGGTCCATGCCGGCATTGGCAAGTGCGGCGATGCGCCGGTCGAAATGATTGAGCGCGGCATCGATCTTCAAGCCCGTCGCCGCGGCGAACTGGGACAACGCCGTGGAGGCTTCGGCGAGCGAGACGTCGAGGCGCAGGAAGGTCTTGAGGATACCGATCTGCTGGTCGGAAAGGTGCGTTTCGGCGAGCGACAGCTTTTCCTTCAGGCGCCTTGCTATATCCGCCGGCGCGCGCGACGCATTGGTCGAATAGCCGGTTTCCTGCATCGTCCGGTCGATATGGGCGACGAGTTCCTCGTCATTGCCGGCGGCGAGCATGGCAGCGACATCGGCGCCAAGTCCACCGACCGTTTCCGGCTGCGCCAGCTTCTTCAACAACCCGTCGAGCTGCTGCATGTCGCCGAAGGCCTGGACGAGGCGCTTCTGCCAGCCGCCGGGCAAGCCCAAGGCCTGCACCACGGCCTCGAAGACGGCCTGATCGCCGATGACGACGGCAAGCGACGAACCCGGCAGCAGCGCCTTCAGGATGCGATCGGCATCGGCGATGGCCCGGGCGTCGGCGCTCGCAATGTCCCCCTCACCCAGATCCTCGATGCCGGCCTGGTAGAATTCGTTGGAGCCTTCGCGGCGCTGGCGGAAGACTTCGCCGAGATAGGCATAGCGCTTCGGCGTGCCGGTCGCGGTTTCCAGATGGCGCAGGCAGACGGGAATGGTGAACTCCGGCCGCAGACACAGGCTGGCGCCGGTCTCGCTCTCCGTCATGAAGATGCGGCGGCGCAGGTCTTCGCCGGCGATATCCAGAAACGGCTCGGCCGGCTGGATCACCGGCGTGTCGACCCGCTCGGTCTTCAGCTTTTCGAAGAGGGAGAGAAGATCATTGGAGAAGGCGGGAAGGTTGATCAGGGCCATTGGCGGTTTCCCGTGACAAAGCCCCTCCCCAACCCTCCCCACAGGGGGGAGGGAGCGGGTTGGCGCGAGACGCCAGCCTCACAGCTGAGCAAACCGAAAAGTGCGAAGCAGGAGGTAGAAGCCCCTCCCCCTCGTGGGGAGGGGTTGGGGAGGGGAAAAACCCTCTCAAACATCATCGCTCAATTCCCCGATCCGTTTGCGGTCGCCCTCGCCCGGTCTTCGGCCTGGTCGGCGAGCATGGCCTTGACCTTCTCGACCAGTTCGGCCTCCGGCACGGTGACCTGGGCGACGCGGGCCTCGCGCCATTCGGCGTTATCGGTGATCTCGCCGGAGAGGCGCTTGCCCTCGATAAGGTCCTTGATCTGCACGACGCCTTCGGCGCGCTCGTCGCCGCCCTGGATGATGGCGAGCGGGCAGCCGCGGCGGTCGGCATATTTCAGCTGGTTGCCGAACTTCTTCCAGTTGCCCTGGTACATTTCGGCGCGGATGCCTTCGTTACGCAGTGCCTGGGTGAAGCGCTGGTAGCGGCCCATGCTTTCGGCGTCACCATCCATGACGGTGATCAGTACCGGCTCGATGACCTCGGACGCGCCGAGCTTGCCGAGGTTTTTGAGCGCCGTCATCAGGCGCGACACGCCGATGGAGAAGCCCGTCGCCGGAACCGGCTGGCCCATGAAGCGCGAGACGAGCCCGTCATAGCGACCGCCGCCGCCGACCGAACCGAACTGCACAATCTCTCCCTTCTCGTTGGGAATCTTTGCGGTGAGTTCAGCTTCATAGACAGGGCCGGTGTAATACTCGAGGCCGCGTACGACGGTCGGATCTATCAAAACCCTGTTTGGTGCATATCCAGAAGCATCGAACAACTCAGCCATAAAACTCAGTTCTTCAAGTCCAGCAGTCAACGTTTGGTTCATAGCCTCGGCCGGGCTACGCGCAGCAATCCGTGCCCTCACGTAGCTGACAATGCTGGAATTCGAGTGTTCAATATCTGAGCGACCATCCCCCACCTGCCATTTCACAGCAGCCCCGCCGGTCTCATTAGTCGAGAAGGTTCTATCATCTGCAGGCTTGTTCAAGAACACGTCGACAAGGAGTGCTATCTGAGCCTCTTCCAAGCCAGCACCCTTGGTAAAATCACCTTGCCCCTCCTGACCGCCGTCCCAACGACCTTGGCCCAGCAGGAGTCGCACACCCTCTTGTCCGAACTTGTCGAACTTGTCGATTGCCCGCAGCACCGTGAGCCGCCGCCCAGCATTCTCCTCGCCGCCCAAGCCAATCGCCTCGAGCACACCATCAAGAACCTTGCGGTTGTTGACCCGGATCACATAGTCGCCGCGCTTGATGCCGAGGGCTTCCAGCGTGTCGGCCATCATCATGCACATTTCGGCATCCGCCTGGACGCCCGGCGCGCCGACGGTGTCGGCGTCGAACTGCATGAACTGGCGGAAGCGGCCCGGGCCTGGCTTTTCGTTACGGAAGACGTAACCGGCGCGGTAGGTGCGATAGGGAAGCTGGATCTCGTTGAAGTTTTCCGCGACATGACGGGCGAGCGGCGCGGTCAGGTCATAGCGCAGGCTCATCCACTGGTCGTCATCGTCCTGCAGCGAGAAGACGCCTTCGTTCGGGCGGTCCGCATCGGGCAGGAACTTGCCGAGCGCATCGGTATATTCGAACAGCGGCGTTTCCACCGGATCGAAGCCGTAGCGTTCGTAGACTTCGCGGATCTTCGCGGTCATCTCGTTGACGGCGCGGATGTCGGCGGCGCCACGGTCGACGAAGCCGCGCGGCAGGCGGGCTTTGAGCTTCTGGGGCTTCTTGGTCTTGTCGCTCATGGTCGGAAATCCAACTGAAAGGTCGTAGTTCAACAACGGGTTGATTGTGGCGATGCTGTAACGGATTGGGCTTTCGCCATCAAGCCCGCAAGGCTGGCGAGAGACGGGCACGACTGCTATATTCCGCCGCATTGTCAGGGAATTTGCCGATGAACAAGCGCGTCACGCTCGATATGCCGGAAGAAATGCTTCGCCTCATTGAAAAATATGCGGCCGAAGCGGGCACGAAACCCGATGCCTACATGCTGCATATCCTCGAGGAACGGCTTGAGGACCAGTATTTGCTGGCGCGGGCCCGCGAAGCCCAGCGACAGATCGAAAGTGGAGAGACCAACGTCGTCAGCGAAGAGGAATTCTGGCGTGGCCTGGAAGATTGCAGGCTTGCGATTTGAGTAACGCCCTCTCCGCCGTCACCCCGGACTTGATCCGGGGTCCAGCCGCCGCGTGTCCACGCGGCGAAAGGAGTCTTTTCGCGGTCAAGGACTTGACCGCACTGGATGCCGGCTCAGGGCCGGCATGACGGACAGTCTCATGATCGAAATCGGACACCGAAGCGACATATACCGATAATGCTTGCCGAAGCCGCTCTCTTTGCCGCCACGCTGGCCGTCAGTACGACGAGGAATGCCGGAGCGGTCCATTATTCGGTCAAGCTCTGGTCGAGGGCGCATCGCTGCCGCGCGGCATGGCTTGAGCATGAGACGCGGACCAAGGATTTCATCCTGAAGAAGATGGCGACGCTCGAGAAGCGGCGGACGGCGGTGGTGCTCGGTTCCGGCCTGTTGCGCGACGTGCCGATCCGGCAGCTGGCGGATGCCTTCGACAGGGTGATCCTCTACGACATCGCCCATCTGGCCAGCGTCCGGCTGATGCTGAAGCTCGGCAAATACCGCAATGTCAGCTGCGTCGAGCGGGATGTTTCCGGCTACGACGCGCTGAAGCATGGACGCGAATTGAGGCCGCTCGCTTTTCTCGAAGACATTCCCGATCTCGATTTCGTCGTCTCGCCGAACCTTCTCTCGCAGCTCGGCACCGGCGCCGAACACCGGTTGAAGAAAGAGCGTGATCCTATGCCCGAGGATACGGTCGCGCGCATCCTCGCCGCCCACTGGCAGGGGTTGACCGCCCTGCCCGCCTCAATCTGCCTCGTCACCGATGTCTCCTATGCGGTCACCGACAGGACGGGAAAGACGCTCTCCGAAGTCGACCTGCTGCACGGCGTGGCGCTGCCGCCACCCACGGAAAGCTGGCTGTGGCCGGTCTCGCCGATCGGCGAGGAAAGCCGCGAGCATGCGTTCGTGCATCGGGTGATTGCTGTGTGAGGCGCCTGTGCAATCCTCTTCTCCCCTTGGGGAGAAGTGCCGAACGCAGTGAGGCGATGAGGGGTTCTCACAGACGCGGCATGGGAACCCCTCATCCGGCCCTGCGGGCCACCTTCTCCCCACGGGGAGAAGGAGAACACCTCCCTTGCCTCTCCTCCGAAACGCGTTACCTTCAACGACGAATGCCGGACCGACGGGAGCGAGCATGTCCGCCCATCACCTGACGACGATCGGTTTCGATGCCGATGACACGCTGTGGCAGAACGAGCAGTTCTACCGGCTGACGGAGGGCGAGTTCGTCAAGATGTTCGGCGACTATGCGGAAGGCGAGCACATCGCCAGCCGGCTGCTGGAGGCCGAGAAGCGCAATCTGCAGCATTACGGTTTCGGCATCAAAGGCTTCACCCTGTCGATGATCGAGACCGCGATCGAGATCACCGAAGGCAAGGTGCCGGCCAGCACCATCGGCGACATCCTCGATATCGGCCGTTCGCTGCTATCCCATCCGGTGGAAACCCTGCCGCATGTGGAAGAGACGCTTGCAGCCCTCGCCGGCAAGTACATGCTGGTGCTGATCACCAAGGGCGACCTGTTCGACCAGGAGCGCAAGCTGGCGCAATCCGGGCTCGGCGAGCTGTTCGATGCCGTCGAGATCGTTTCCGACAAGACCGCGGTAACCTATCGCCGCATCTTCGCCGAGACCGGCGACGGGCCGGAGCGGGCGATGATGGTCGGCAACTCTCTGAAGTCGGACGTCGTGCCGGCCATTGCCGCCGGCAGCTACGGCGTTTTCGTGCCGCACGAGTTGACCTGGGTGCTCGAACATGTCGAGCCGCCGCGCGAAGCGCCGCGCTTTCGCGAAATTTCCCATCTCGGCGAATTGCTGCCGCTGATCGCCTCACTCGACTGACCGGAGACAAACTCGCATGCGTTCATTCTCGGCCATCTACGACCTCGCCGTTCAACGCAAGGGAAGCGCCGACGAGATCGAGGCGCATGTCATCCGACCCAAGGAATCAGACGAAATCGCCGCCATGCCGGACGACCGCTATCTGGCGCTAATGACGAAATGCATCTTTCAGGCCGGCTTCAACTGGAAGGTCGTCGAGGCCATGTGGCCCGGCTTCGAAGCGGCCTTCGAGGGTTTTGACATCGCCTATTGCGCCATGCTGCATGACGAGGATTTCGAACGTCTGGTGAGCGACGAGCGGATCGTCCGCCACGGGCCGAAGATCAAGGCGGTGCAGGACAATGCCCGCTTCGTGGCAGACCTTGCCGAAGAGCACGGCTCTGCCGGACGCTTCTTCGCCGACTGGCCGGCGGAGGATTATGTCGGACTCCTCGACATCCTCAAGAAGCGCGGCACGCGGCTCGGCGGCAATACCGGACAGTATTTCCTGCGCTTTGCCGGCGTGGACAGCTTCATCCTGTCGCAAAGCGTCGTCAACCGGCTGATCGCCGAGGGCGTCGTCGACAAGGCCCCGTCCTCCGCCAGGCAGATGGCGGTCGTGCAGAAGGCCTTCAACATCTGGAAGGAACAGTCCGGCCGGTCGCTCACCGAAATCAGCCGCGTGCTGGCGGTCAGCATCGACTGAAACGGAGCATCACGGCGTGGCGAGGGCCTGGCGTGCGCCGAGTGCCTTTTCCCGGCAGCAGCAGCCCTCGATATGATCGTTGACGAGGCCCATGGCCTGCATGAAGGCATAGACCGTCGTCGGTCCGACGAAGGACCAGCCCCGCTTCTTCAGGTCCTTCGACAGGCGCACAGAGGCGGGTGTCGTCGGATTGGCCTTCAGCGTCGCCCAGTCCATGGTCGCGGGGCGTTCCTCGGGCTTGGGTTCGAAACTCCAGAAATAGCGAGCGAGCGTGCCGAACTCGGCCTTCAGGTCGACGGCGCGGCGGGCATTGTTGATCGTCGAGACGATCTTGCCGCGGTGACGGACAATGCCCTTGTCGGCAAGGCAGCGCTCGATGTCGGCATCGTCGAAGAGTGCGACCTTGTGGAAGTCGAAGCCGGCGAAGGCAGCTCGGAAATTGTCGCGCTTGCGGAGGATGGTGAGCCAGGAAAGCCCCGACTGGAAGCCTTCCAGGCAGATCTTCTCGAACAGGCGGATATCGTCGGTCACCGGATATCCCCATTCCTCGTCGTGATAGCGCATATAGTCGGGGAGACCGCCATACCAGAAGCAGCGGTGATTGCCATCGTCGCCCATGATCAAGCCGTCGTCCGACATAATTGTTCCCTCTTTGTTCGATGTGTTGCCGGATTTACCACTGGTTAACACAGTTTGCAAACCCCACGGTAACCTTGCCCAAAGGTTTCAGCCTTCGGTGGCATTTTATGAACGGCCCTTAACGAATGTATTGACCAAAAACCGGCAGTATCGGGCTTTGAAGGAACCTTGGTTCCCCTGTCGCATTGAGATCATCGAACAACAAGTAGCGAGTATCCGATGAAGAAGACCATTCTGTGTTTGATGGCAAGCGTCGCTTGCGCCATGTCCGCCCCGGCGAACGCTGACGACCGTTACCAGAGCCGGCCTCCGGTGATCGTCAGCCCCGACCTCGCCGCCCCGTGGCTGGTGCAGCTCGGCGGCCAGGGCGTGCAGCGCCCGCGGGTCTATGCGCGCCAGCCGCAGCGGGCGATCGTCTACAGCAACTCGCTCTACGGCCGGCCGATGAACCGCCAGCCTGCCGCCGTCGCGCCGGTGCAGCAGGTCGCCATGCAGCCGCAAAATCCGGCCCGCGCGCAGATCGCCCCGCAGTTCCTGCCCCAGACAGTGTCCTACCAGACACATGAAAAGCCCGGCACGATCGTCATCGATACGAGCCAGCGCTTCCTCTATCTGGTGCTCGACAACGGCATGGCCCGCCGCTACGGCGTCGGCGTCGGCAAGGAAGGCTTTGGCTGGAACGGCACCGAGCACATCACCCGCAAGGCCGAATGGCCGCAGTGGAACCCGCCGAAGGAAATGATCGACCGCGAGGCGAAAAAGGGACACTACCTGCCCGCCCACATGGAAGGCGGCCTTGCCAATCCGCTCGGCGCGCGCGCCATGTATCTCGGCTCGACGCTCTACCGCATCCACGGTACCAACGCGCCCTGGACAATCGGCAATGCCGTCTCGTCTGGCTGTATCCGCATGCGCAACGAGGACGTCACCGACCTCTACGAGCGCGTCCCGGTCGGCACCAAGGTCGTGGTCATCTGACGCGGCCAACCGCCACTATTTCCGGCATCCGCCCTTCAATATCCGGCCGCTTTCGACCGGATATTGTGGTCTTTGCGCCGCTTATTGCGTTCACATCTGCTTTATCGCGGCCGTCAAGACTTGAATTGCCTGCCTACATCTGCTGTTTTTTCATGATCAACTGGAGAGGGATTTCATCATGCTGAAGCTATCGACGCTGCTGGCAGCGGCCGCGTTCACCGTAACCAGCCTGTCGGGCATATCGTCCGCCAACGCCCTGACGTCGACAACGCGCACCGCAAGCCCGAAGCCGCCGGCCGATGTGGTCATGGTCGCGACCAACCGCAAGGAAGTGAACCCGAAGTTCAAGAAGCAGATCGTGCGGTTCTCGACCACCGAAAAGCCAGGAACGATCATCGTCGATACCAACAACAAGTTCCTCTATTATACGCTCGGCAACAACCGCGCGATCCGCTATGGCATCGGTGTCGGCCGCGAAGGCTTCGGCTGGTCTGGCGTGGTGAAGGTGCGCCGCAAGGCCGAATGGCCCGGCTGGACGCCGCCGCCGCAGATGATCGCCCGCGAGCGCAAGAAGGGCCATATCCTGCCGGCCTACATGCCCGGCGGCGAGGACAATCCGCTCGGAGCCCGCGCGCTCTACCTTTACAATGGCGGCGGCGATTCCGGCTTCCGTATTCACGGCACCAACCAGCCGTGGTCGATCGGCCAGAACATGTCGTCGGGCTGCATCCGCATGATGAACAAGGACGTCACGGATCTCTACGAACGCGTCGCGCTCGGCACCAAGGTCATCGTCGTCGGCCCCGGCAACCGCCAGGGCAATGTCCAGTACGACGACAGGGGCGTGGACATCCTGCGCACGCTGTTCGGCGGCTAAACCCGTCATTTTCTGACGATTGTCAATTTAATGCCGCGGCCTGAAGCTCAGACCGCGGCATTTTTGCAACCATGGCGCAATTATGTCCTAAAGGTGGCGAAGTCTTTGTTGCTCCTGCGGAAGGTGAAACCTAAAAATATCTTGAGATTCGATTCACCATAAAGACGAGACATCGCGGCCATGACGACATCTTCCCTTCTGCGCAAGGCTCTCCCGCTTCTCTGTTCGACGATGATCCTGCTCCCGGCAAGTCATGCCGCCTTCGCCGAGATGCAGTTTTCGGCTTACGGCGGCATTCAGGGCGCTTTCGACAGCAACGTCGAGGTTACCGGCCAGTCTGACTTCGACGCCAAGTGGGAAGGCAAGTCCGTCACCAAGTTTCCGCCCTACTGGGGTGTCCGCGGCCTCTACTGGCTCGACGATTTCGGCTACTCCAACTGGGGTGTATCTCTCGACTATACCCACGCCAAGGTCTACGCCACCGACAGCACCATGGCTGCGGCTGGTGACTGGACACACTTCGAGTTCACCGACGGCCTCAACCTGCTGACGGTCAATGCGATCTACCGCTTCACCAACTTCTCGCCCAGCTGGACGCCTTATGTCGGCGTCGGTGCCGGTATCAACGTGCCGCATGTCGAGGTCACCCGTGGATCGGGCAGCACGTTCGATTACCAGTTCGGCGGCGCCGCCTTCCAGGTGCAGGCGGGCGTGGATTACAAGCTGACCGACAAGTGGTCGATGTTTGCCGAATACAAGGGCAACTATTCGATGGTCGACGTCGACATCGACAACAATGCCTCGCTGAAGACCAACATCTGGACCAATGCGGTCAACGTCGGCGTCACCTACCACTGGTAAGATCGCCCGAAGTTTCAAGAAGAAGCCCGTCCGCAAAAAGCGTGACGGGCTTTTTTTATCGCTTGGAACAGAGCAGCTTGCCGTCCGCCTCGAACACCGTCGAATAGCGCTTCAGGCGCTTTTCGTTCGTCTTGCGGATGGTGACATCATAGGTTCCGGCCATGCGCTGGCCGAGCCCCTTCGAGACCGCCACGGTGAAATCGACGATATAGAACGGGGAATCGCTGTAGCTTTCCTGCACGAAGCGCAGCCGCAGGTCAGAGCCGTCGAACCAGTATTGTTTCAGCAGGTTGCTTTCGAGACGGATGGTCCGGATTTCATCGGGCGCATTGACGCTGAAGCTCGCAGCGCCGCGCAGATGGATCAACCCCTGCCCCGGCTCTTCTGAAAATCCGACATCGAGCGTCAGACGCAGGTTCTTGTCATCGTTGGCGCAGTTGAAACGGTCGTCCGCAAAGGCCGGTCCCGGTCCCAGAACCAGACATGCGAGCAGAAATGTGAGCCAGAATCGTGTCACGCTTCTCCCTCCCAGCAAGTTAGAGCGTCAGACTGATACACTGGCTATATCACGATTTTCTTAATCTTTCCGGACTTTTACCACCATAGGCCCAGTCCAGCAACTCTACCGTGTGGAGGATCGGGATATCCGCCGCAGATGCAATCTGCGTGATGCACCCGATATTGCCGGCGGCGATGACATCTGCCTTCAGAGCCTGAAGATTACGTACCTTGCGCGCCTTCAACTTTTCCGAGATATCGGACTGCAGGATATTGTAGGTACCGGCCGATCCGCAGCAGAGATGCGCTTCCGCCGGATCGCGCACGGCAAAGCCCGCACGCTTCAGCAATGCCTTGGGCGCAACGGTCACCTTCTGGCCGTGTTGCAGTGAACAGGCCGAATGGTAGGCGACCGTGACGCCGGATTGCGGCCGCTCGGGCAGATCGAGCGTCGCCAGATATTCCGTGATGTCCTTGGCAAGCGCGGAGACCTTCGCCGCCTTCTCGGCGTAAGCCGGATCAAGGCGGAGCATATGGCCGTAATCCTTGATCACCGTGCCGCAGCCAGACGTGGTGACGATGATGGCATCGAGCCCGCCCGCGTCGATTTCCCGCGTCCAGACATCGACATTGCGGCGGGCATCGGCAAGGGCGGCTTCCTCGCGACCCATGTGATGGACGAGGGCGCCGCAGCAGCCCTCGCCTTTGGGTTCGACGACCTCGATGCCGAAACGCGTCAGAAGGCGGATCGCGGCGGCGTTGATGCCGGGATCGAGAACCGGCTGGGCGCAGCCGCCGAGGATCGCCACGCGTCCGCGCGTCACGCCGGCAGCAGCATGATTGCCGCGCAAAGGAGCGGATTTCGCGCCGGTTGTCTCCGGCGCCAGCCGCAGCATTGCCGCCATCGGCTTCAGCGGGCCGATGCGATCGAACAAGCCGGCAAACGGACGCGCCAGCCGGGCAAGGCTCAATGCTGCGCGAAACCGGGCCGGATAGGGCAGCACGAAGGCGAGCAGCGAGCGGATGAGCCGTTCGGAGAGCGGCCGCCGGTAGGTGTTTTCAATATGGATGCGCGCATGATCGACCAGATGCATGTAGTCGACGCCGGAGGGACAGGTCGTGGTGCAGGCAAGGCAGGAGAGGCAGCGGTCGATATGGGTGACCAGATCCTTGTCCGCCGGCCGGCCATTCTCCAGCATGTCCTTGATCAGGTAGATGCGGCCACGCGGACTGTCGAGTTCATTGCCCAGCGTGACATAGGTCGGACAGGTCGCCGTGCAGAAGCCGCAATGCACGCATTTGCGCAGGATGGCTTCGGATTCGGCGACATGCGGATCCAGCAACTGGTCGGGCGTGAAATTGGTCTGCACGATAACTCCGGTGTTGGAGGACTGCCCCTTTTAAAGGATCCAGGATTTCGGATTGGCGATCGGCTCTTCGTTGCCGGACTTCTGCAGCCCGACGATGCAGCGGGCGATCATCCAGACGGCGGTCGCCACAAAGAGCAGGATGCCGATGAAGACGAAGGTCAGGACCAGCGAGACGAGGCTGAACAGGAGACCGATCCAGAAGGTGCGGATCAGCCAGTCGTAGTGGCTCTCTACCCAGCCGCCGGCCTTGCCTCGGTTGAGATAGGCGATCACCACGCCGATCAGCGGCGTAATGCCGACGATGAAGCCGAAGAGGTAGAGAACATAGATCAACTGCACATTGGTCTTGCCCGGTTCGAGAAGACCTTTGGAGTCCGGGAAGGACTGTCCGTTTTCACTCATCGCAAGTCTCCCCTTCCGCTGTCCATCACGCCGCCACGAGGCCGGATTTCAGTGCCATCTTGCCGGGATTGAAGATGCCGGCGGGGTCGAATTTCAGTCGAATCGCCTCCTCCAGCGCCGCGACCGCGCTGTCACGCGGCTCGAACGCGGCGATGCCGGCGCGCATCCCTTCGGCGGCGCGCACAAGTGTCGCGTGACCGCCGCCGACGCTGCGGACGCCGGCGCGCACGAGATCGGCCTCGATGCCCGCTTCCATCCGCATCCAGACGAGACCGCCCTGCCAGTCGTAAAAGGCGTCGATACCGGCTTCGAGGCGAAGGGCTGCGACCAGTTGATGACCCCTGGTCGGCGCAACGGAGACCCGCCAGACGGGCTTTTGCGAACCATCCGCATAGGGCGCGACATCGGCGATCGCCTGCCAAAGCGCCATGCTCTGGTCCCGGTTCAGCCGCCGTAAGGCACCCAGACCGGCCATGGCGGAGACAAGCTTTTCCGCCCGCGCCTCGACGGAGCTTTGGAGACCCTCCAGACGCAGGACGGTCGCGCCGCCCGAAGACAGGCCGAACTCTCCGTAGCGCCAGGAAACGGTCGGCGGCAGATGGGCGGCGCCGGAGACTTCGACCGGCAGCGCCATGGCGCTCGCCATCGCGGACGTCGCCTGCTCGTCGTCCAGATCGTCCACGATAATGGTTTCCACGGCCTGCGGACGCGGTAGAACCTTGAACGTGACTTCGGTCATGATGCCGAGCGTGCCGTAGGATCCGGCCATCAGCTTGACGAGATCAAGGCCCGTGACGTTCTTCATCACCCGCCCGCCGGCCTTGACGATTTCGCCGCGGCCGTTGACGAAACGAACGCCGAGCAGCGCATCACGCGCGGCACCTGCCACGAAGCGGCGGGGACCAGAAACATTGGCGGCAAACAACCCACCGATCGTCGGCTCGCCATCGGTCCCCATCAGCGCGCGATGGTCGACCGGTTCAAAAGCCATCATCTGGCCTGCCTCGGCGAGCGCCGCCTCGATTTCGGCCACAGGTGTGCCGGATTTCGCGGTCAGCACCATTTCGGATGGATTGTAGGAAACGATGCCGGAAAGGTCTGACGTCGTCAGCGACGTGTCGGCGCGGACCGGATTGCCGAAACCGGAGCGGGTGTTGCCGCCGCAAATCGAAAGGGGCTCGCCACGGGCGGCACGGTCACGAACGATATCGGCGACTTCGCTTTCCGTTGTCGGTGTCAAAGGCAGGCTCATGCCGCGCTCCTTCCATCCAGCGGGAAGACCTTGGACGGATTGAGCAGCCAATCCGGGTCGAAGGCGGCGCGCACGGCCATCTGCTGGTCGAGATCGATATCCGTATACTGATGGCGCATGAGGTCGCGCTTTTCGATGCCGACTCCGTGCTCGCCGGTCAGGCAACCGCCGGCATCGACACAGAGTTTCAGGATCTGATTGCCGGCCTGTTCGGCGCGGGCGGCATCCTCGGGATCGTTGATGTTGTAGAGGATCAGCGGATGCATGTTGCCGTCGCCGGCGTGAAAGACGTTGGCGACGCGCAGACCCAGGCCATCGGTGATTTCCGAGGTCTTCTTCAGCACGTAGGACAGCTGGCTCAGCGGCACGGTGCCGTCCATGCAGATGTAGTCGGCGATGCGGCCGGTGGCGCCGAAGGCGGATTTCCTTCCCTTCCAGATCAGCGCCGCCTCGGTCGCCGACTGGCATTCCTTGACGACCTTGACGTTGTGCCGGCCGGCAATCACCACGATCTCGGCGAGCATGGCGTCCATTTCCTTCTCGGACCCCTCGACCTCGATGATCAGCAGTGCGCCGACATCGAGCGGATAGCCGGCATGGGCGAAGGCCTCGCAGATTTCCACCGCCTGCTTGTCCATGAATTCGATCGCGACCGGAATGATGCCGGTGCCGATGATGTCGGCGACGCAGGACCCGGCCTCTTCAGATGTCTCGAAGCCGAAGAGAACCGGACGGGCGCCTTCCGGCTTGGCAATCAGGCGAACCGTCGCCTCGGTGACGATGCCCAATTGGCCCTCCGAGCCGCAGACGAGGCCCAGCAGGTCGTAACCGCCGGAGTCCAGATGCTTGCCGCCGAGTTCGATGACGGTGCCGTCGACCAGCACCATCTTGACCCCGAGGAGATTGTTGGTGGTGACACCATATTTCAAACAGTGCGCACCGCCGGAATTCATGCCGATATTGCCGCCGATGGTGCAGGCAAGCTGCGAGCTCGGATCCGGCGCGTAGAAGAAGCCTTCCGCAGAGACGGCCTCGGAAATGTTGATGTTGGTGACGCCCGCCTGCACCGTCGCCGTGCGGTTGGCAAGATCGACGTCGAGAATGCGGTTCATCTTGGAGAGACCGAGAACGACCGCGTCCTTCTGCGGGATCGCCCCGCCGGAGAGCGACGTGCCTGCGCCGCGCGGAACGACGGGGATGCCGTAACGGTGGCAGTATTTCAGCACCGCGGAGACGTGCTCGGTGGTCTGCGGCAGCGTGACGGCGAGCGGCACGCGGCGATAGGCGATGAAGGCGTCAGTCTCGAAAGGCACGAGCTCGCGCGCCTCATGCACCAGGCATTCCGGCGGCAGGAGATCGGCAAGGTCGCCGACGATGATGTCGCGCCGCGACAGCACCGACGCCTTCGGCTCCAGAAATCCGATTGCGCCTGTCATGATCTTCCTCCCTTGCCTGCCTGCCGCAGATTGCCCCGAAGCTGCCGTGGTGACAACCGCTCAATAAAGCGATAACAGTTCAGTGGCACGATTGGTAATCTTTGTTTACCACTTCACTCAATCCCCCACAAATGCTAATCATTTTTTCCACTCTGGAAAAGATGGCGACGATTGATGACAAACCTGGAAGACCTCGACGTGTTCGTCCGCGTCGCCGCAACGGGCAGCATGTCGGCGGCGGGCCGCATTCTCGGGCTTTCGCCGGCGGTGATCTCCAAGCGCATCAAGCGGCTGGAAGAGCGGCTCGGCACGAGGCTCTTCCAGCGTACCACCCGGCAGATCGCCCTGACCGAGGCCGGCAAGGGCTATCATGACCGGGTGACGGCGATCCTTGCCGACCTCGAGGACGCCGAAGCCTTCGCCTCGGGCCGTTCAAGCGAGATGCACGGCACGTTGAAGATTTCCGCACCGACCTCCTTCGGGCGCATGCACATCGCACCGCACCTGAAGACCTTCATGGAGCGCCATCCCGGCATCTCGATCCAGCTGATGCTGACCGACGAATTCACAGATATCGTCGGCGGCGGTTTCGATCTCGCCATCCGCATCGCCGAACTGACGGATTCGAGCCTTGTCGCCCGCCGGCTGGCGCCGGTGCGCCGCATCCTCTGCGCGTCATCGGAATACATTGCCGCTCATGGCGCACCGCGATCGATCGAGGAGCTGAAGACGCATATCTGCCTGCCGGCGCACAACAATGACAGCTGGCGGCTCGAAGGGCCGGAAGGGCCGGTGGTGCTGCGGCCGGAGGGCAAGCTCATCACCAATTCCAGCGAGGTGATCCGGGAGGCGGTAATCGGCGGGCTCGGCATCGCACTCCGATCCACCTGGGATATCGGTCCGGAACTGAAGGCCCGCCGGATCGTGCAGGTGCTCCCGGCTTACGAAAGCTCGCGCAATGTGGCGCTGTCGGCGGTCTATCCGAGCCGCGAATTCCTGCCGCAGAAGGTGCGCGCCTTCATCGACTATCTGGCTGGGCTTTACGGCCCCTCGCCCTATTGGGACCGATAGGCGAGCGGCAGACGCGGTGGCTGTCCTGGCGGTTGTCCCGCAGGCTTGAAGCGACTAAACAGGTCCGGCCTTTCGCCGCGCCCTGCCGCGACCATTTCCATGACGGCGGCCTGCCACCGGCCGTCCCGCAATCACGGTTCCATGCCCATGCCTGCCATTCCCGATCAGCTCCCGACCATCAGCGCCCCTCGCGAAGGCATCTGGCTCAAGGGCGACTGGCACCTGCATTCGCGCCACAGCACGGATTCGACCAACAACCCGATCGGCAAGATCATCGCTTTCGCCGAGCGCATCGGCTTCGATTATCTGGTGGTGACGGACCACGACGTCCACGTGGACGGCGCTGTCGCGCAGCATACCTGGGCCGATCCGGAGTATCGGTCGGACAGGCTGCTCCTGCCCTATGGCGCCGAACTGACGGCACCTCGCGGCCATATCAACATTCTTGCGACCGAGCCCTACGACCACCAGGCGGTGTTCGATGCCCGCAACGCCCGTGACTGGGATCTTCTGGCGCTGAAGAAGAAATTGGGCATTCACTTCTCCGCGAATCACCCCAGCACCAAGAACCACTATGGCTACTCCTTCGATATCGCCGACTCGGTCGAGATCTGGAACGGCAGCACTTGGGCCAAGAACATTCCGGGGGTGCGGATTTGGGACGATATGCTGCTGTCAGGCCGCATGCTCGGCGCGCGCGGCGGCAGCGATGCCCATCACGGCATCCCGGACCGTCCCGAACTGACGACCGCCTGGAGCGCCGAGGCGACCGCGAACTATGTCGGCACGCCGACCACCTGGATCCTTGCCCGCGAACGCACGAAGGAAGCGCTGTTTGAAGCGCTGGTGGCGGGCCATGCCTCCGTCAGCGCCAACCCGTTCAATCCGCGCGTCGAACTCCATGCCGATCTTGACGGTGACGGGCACATGGAACTCGGCATGGGCGACAATGTGAAGCCGTCCGGCGGACCGGTCACCTTCGAGGTCCGGCTGATCGGCGGCGGCATCGAAGGCGTGCGCTACGGCGTGAAGGTCGTCAAGAACCGCCAGGATTTCGCCGTTCTGACGACGGACCCGCAAACCCAGACGGTGCGCTTCACCGATTCGCCCGCCATCGGTGAACGAAGCTACTATCGCGTGGAGATCGAAGGGCCGCAGACCCCCTATCCGGACGTGCCCTATTCCATGGCGCTGAGCGGCTCCATGGTAGCGCTCTCCAATCCGATCTACTTCAACTACAATCCGGCATTCTGAGGCTCGCCCGACCTCAATGCCCGTCTTCCGCATGGCTCTTGCGGATGCGCCGCACCGTCCACCAGATCAGCGCGACGACGAAGGGGACGGCAATGGCGGTCACCGTCGTGTAGTGGAACGGCGCGCCCAGCTCCTCCGCACCCTTGGCGAGGTAACCGACGAGGCCGATGACGTAATAGGAGACCGCGGCGACCGACAGCCCTTCGACCGTCTGCTGCAGGCGCAGCTGGAGATTGGCGCGACGGTTCATCGAGGCGAGCAGGTCGCTGTTCTGGCGCTCCAGCTCGACGTCGATCCAGCTTCGGAGCAATCCGGTGGCGCGGTAGAGCTTGTTGGAAATGCTTTCCTGCCGGTCCTCGACCGAGCGGCAGGTTCGCATGGCCGGGGCGAGCCGCCGTTCGAGGAAGGAGCCGAGCGTCTCGAAACCGGACACCGGGCTCTCGCCAAGCACCTTCGTCCGCTCCTGCACGATGCCGTAATAGGCCTTGCTGGCGCCGAAGCGGTATAGGCTGAGGGCCGCGTTCGCCTCGACCTCGGAGGCGAGCCCGGTTATCTCCCCGAGCATCTGGTCGGCTTCCTCGCGCGCGTCGGTCTTCATGCGCTGGGTTATCGCCGTCAATTCATCCTCGATACGGCGGATCTCGCCCGACAGGGACTGGGCGAGCGGCAGGCCGAGCATTGCCAGCGTGCGGTAGGTCTCGATATCGAGCAGGCGCTGGACCAGCGCGCCGCGGCCGGCTTCCGTCAGCCCCTTGTCGATCACCAGGATTTGCGTGAGCCCGTCGCCGTTCTGACGGAAGTCGGTCAGGATCGTCGCCTGGCCGTCCTTGACCTCGCTGTAACAAAGGCTGGCAGGATCGAAGATCGCCAGCGCCTGTTTCAGCGCTTCGCCTTCGGGGCGCAGTTCCAGCCGGATACCGGAAATCAGCGAGCCGGGCGCCGTGAAGCCGTCGCCGAACGGATGGACCGGAACGTCCGCTCCAAACGAGTCAGGCACCGGACAGTCCCAGAACCAGGTGGAAAACTCCGTGTGCTTTTCCCAGCGCAGCGTGCCCTGCCCCCACGGCATGGCGTAGTGGCTGGCGTCGCGCACCGGAGGCGTGGCGCCGCGGCTTTTGGCAAGCTCGCTCAGCGCCGTGTGGTGGACTGCCGATCCACCGTCCATCATGAAGGCGAGCTGGAAGATGACCCGTGGCGAGCTGACAAGCGCATAGGGCCGGGCGTGGATCTCGCCCAGCGCCCGGGCACGCTCCGGCGCGGCCGGAAAGGCGAACTTGCGGTCGGCCATGAATGTCCCCTCATTGGCTCTTTGATCCTCCCCTAGCACAATTGTGTGGCGGCGCAATTCTCTGTTTTGTTTTCAATCGATTAGCCCATTTTCTTTGTTGCGGGACCGCATTCCGGAGCCATCATTCGCCAAAGTGGACAAAAAGATTGACCACTTCTGCAATCTGCTGTTACTTCTGTCGGCATCAGGAAGGATGCCATGCCGGATACCGGACCCTTTGCCCGCATTTCGCCGATGAAGACCGCCGACGAGGTGGTGCAGCAGATCGAGCTTCTGCTGCTCGACGGCGTGCTGCGCGATGGCGACAAGCTTCCGGGCGAGCGCGAACTGGCGCAGATGCTCGACGTGTCGCGGCCGATCCTCAGGCAGGCGCTGAAGGAACTCGAGGCCCGCAGATTGCTGGTCAGCCATCACGGCGGCGGCACCTATGTCGCCGACATCATCGGCGAAGTGTTCTCGCAGCCATTGATGGACCTGATCGGCCGGCACAGCCGGGCGGCGCTGGACTATCTCGAATATCGCCGCGAACTTGAAGGGCTGACGGCGGAACTTGCGGCCAAGCGGGCGACGGCGACCGACCGTGCGCTGCTGGAGCGCATCGTCGCCGACATGCGGGAAGCGCACGAGCGCGGCAATTTCGACGACGAGCTGCACGCCGACGTGGAATTCCATTCGGCGATCGGCGAAGCGGCGCACAACCTCATCCTGCTGCACACGCTGCGCGCCTGCTACAAGCTCTTGAACCGCGGGATCTTCTTCAACCGGCAGGCCGTCTTCGCCTTCGCCGACTATCGGGAAAAGCTTCTCGGCCAGCACGTGGCGATCTGCGACGCCATTCTCGCCGGACGGCCGGATGACGCGAAGGCGGCGGCTCAGGACCACATTGACTTTGTGATCGGCGCGGTCCGCGAAAGCGAGCGGGCCGGCGAATGGGACCGAGTTTCGCGCCTGCGCATGCTCTCGCGCGGCACGGGACACGACACGCAAGACGGAAAAGGACGGATGACCAGCGATGGCTGACACGCATGACATGCAAGCGGATGCACGCAAACCGCAGGTGGGACTTTTCGCCACCTGTCTCGTCGACCTGTTCCGCCCGACGGTCGGCTTTTCCGCGGTCAAGCTGATCGAGGATGCCGGCTGTGACGTGCATGTGCCGATGGCGCAGACCTGCTGCGGCCAGCCGGCCTACAATTCCGGCGACCGGGCCGATACGCGGGCGATCGCCGAGCAGGTGATCGAAACCTTCGAAGGCTTCGACTACATCGTTGCGCCGTCCGGCTCCTGTTCCTCCATGCTGAAGAAGCACTATCCGGGCCTCTTCAAGGGCGACGCCAGGTGGGAGGCGCGCGCCACCGCCTTTTCGGCAAAGGTTTTCGAGCTTGTCTCCTTCCTCGCCGACGTCATGAAGGTGAAGGCTGTCGACGCGGCCTTCGATGGTTCCGTCACCTATCACGACAGCTGTTCGGGCCTGCGCGAGCTTGGCATTTCCAAGCAGCCGCGCGATCTCCTGAAGTCGGTCGACGGACTGGCGATCAAGGAAATGAAGGACAGCGACGTCTGTTGCGGTTTCGGCGGCACGTTCTGCGTGAAATATTCCGATATTTCCAACGCCATCGTCTCGAAGAAGACCACCAATATCGACGCCTCCGGCGCGGACGTGCTGCTTGCCGGCGACATGGGCTGTCTGATGAACATGGCCGGCAAGCTGAAGCGGGAGGGCTCGAAGATCGAGGTCCGCCACGTCGCCGAGGTGCTCGCCGGAATGACCGACACGAAACCGATTGCAGGACAGGCCAAATGAAGCTGACTTCGCCGCAATTCAAGGAAAACAGCGCCAGGGCGCTCGCCGACCAGCAGCTGCAGAAGGCGCTGCTCAACGTCCAGAAGGGCTTCATCGGCAAGCGTGCTGCGGCTGCCGCAGACCTGCCGGAGTTCGACGCGCTGCGCGACAATGCTCGCGAGATCAAGAACCACGTGCTCGGCCATCTCGACCTCTATCTCGAAGCCTACGAGAAGAAGGTGACCGAGGCCGGCGGCCATGTGCATTGGGCCGAAACGGCCGAAGAGGCGCGCGAGATCGTTCTCGGCATCTGCCGCAAGCGCAATGCGAAGACGGTGACCAAGGGCAAGTCCATGATCACCGAGGAGATCAACCTCAACGAATATCTGGAAGAAAACGGCATCGTCCCGGTCGAGACCGACCTTGGCGAATACATCATCCAGCTGCGCGGCGAGCATCCGAGCCACATCATCGCCCCGGCCGTCCACCTGAACAAGGAGCAGGTCGAAGGCGACTTCCGCCGCGTCCACACGCACCTGCCGCAGGCGCGCGACCTGACCGAGCCTACCTCGCTTCTCTCCGAGGCGCGGGAGGTTCTGCGCAAACGCTATTTCGAGGCCGATGTCGGGATCACCGGCGCGAACTTTCTGATCGCCGAGACCGGCTCTTCGGTGATCGTGACGAATGAAGGCAACGGCGACCTCACCCAGTCGCTCGGCAAATGCCATATCGCCGTCGCCTCGCTCGAAAAGATCGTCCCGACGCTCAACGACTGCGCGCAGATCCTGCGGCTTCTGGCCCGCTCCGCGACGGGTCAGGACATGTCGGTCTACACGACCTTCTCCACCGGCCCGAGACGTCCGGAAGACGAGGACGGGCCGGAAGAATACCACGTCGTCCTCCTCGACAACGGTCGCTCGGCCATGCTCGGCACCGAGTTCCAGGAGATGCTGCGCTGCATCCGCTGCGGCGCCTGCATGAACCATTGTCCCGTCTATCACGCCGTCGGTGGCCACGCCTACGGCTCGGTCTATCCCGGCCCCATGGGCGCGGTCCTGACACCGTCGCTGAACGGCATCGACAAGGCCGGCCACCTGCCGAATGCATCCACATTCTGCGGACGCTGCGAAAGCGTGTGCCCGATGCGCATTCCCCTGCCGAAGATGATGCGCAACTGGCGCGAACGCGAGTTCGAGCGGCATCTGACGCCGTCGGCCGCCCGCTACGGCCTCGGCCTCTGGGCCTTCTTCGCACGGCGTCCGAAGCTTTACCGCTTCGCCGTCTCCTTCGCGATGCCCGCGTTGTCGCTTCTCGGCGGCACCGGCCGGCGAATTCGCTCGTTGCCGCTTGCCGGCGGCTGGACGAAATACCGCGACTTCCCCGCGCCGGAAGGCCGGACCTTCCTGCAGGAATGGGCGCAGCGCGAAAACAGGAAACAGGGAGCCGGCCGATGAACGCCAGGGCCAACATTCTCGCCAAGGTGAAGAAATCGCTCAGCGCACCGGCGGACGATGCCGCACGCGCGGCAACCGTTGCCGCACGCATCAAGGATGCGCCGACGGGCATCCTGCCAGCCCGCGCGCAATTGCCGAACGAGGAGCGCATCGCCGTCTTCGTCAAATATGCGGAAAAATATAATGCCACCGTCGCGCGGATCGCCTCGATCGACGATCTGCCGAAGGAAGTCAGCACCTATCTGAAATCGCGCAATCTGCCGGCCTCCGTGCGCATGGGCGCCGATCCCATGTTGACCGGCGCGGGCTGGGAGAGCGAAAGGACGCTTGAGATCAGGACCGGGCCGTCGGATGGCTCCGATCTCGCCGGCGTCAGCCATGCGCGCGCCGGCATTGCCGAAACCGGAACGCTCGTGCTCGCCTCTGGGCCGGACAATCCGGTGACGATCACCTTCCTGCCAGAGCACCATATCGTCGCCGTCAAGGCGAGCGATATCGGGGCGACGATGGAAGAGGCCTTCGAGGGTATCCGCCAGACTTATGGCAAGGGCACGATGCCGCGAACGGTGAACATGGTGACGGGTCCGTCGCGGTCCGGCGACATCGAGCAGACCATCCTGCTCGGCGCCCATGGCCCCCGCGCCCTGCACATCGTCATCGTGGACTAGCCGGGTCGAATTGCCGCGTCTTTTTGGTCAATACAGTCCTTTTTTGTCAAATTGCGGACTGTTTGTATCTGAAGCATTGATTATATACGCCAGTGTCACACAATCTCTGCACAATAGAGATGCTTGTGACGATGATTCGTCACGTCAGCACTGGAAGGCAATCAAGAGTGAACCTCTGGGAACGCATAGCGTCCGATATCCATCTGATGGTGCGCCGTCCGGCGCGTCTGCAATTCGCTGCGCTATGCTATCGATGGAAGAAGAAGAAGCCCGAGCTTGAAATCCTGCTGATCACCAGCCGGGATACCGGACGCTGGGTCATTCCCAAAGGCTGGCCGATGGCCGGCAAGAAGGCGCATACGGTTGCCGAACGGGAAGCCTTCGAGGAGGCCGGCGTGTCCGGCAAGGCGCGCCGCGAGCCTCTCGGCTTTTACACCTACATGAAGGGCCTCAACAGCGGACTGAAGGTCAGCTGCAAGGTGCAGGTGCATGCCGTCCAGGTGGACGACATGCTGAAGAGCTATCCTGAAAAAGGCAGCAGGACCCTGGAATGGGTCAGCTGCAGCGAAGCGGCGACCCGGGTTCAGGAACCCGAGCTGAAAAAGCTGCTGCTCGACTTCGAGCATGACATCACAGAGCGTACGGCACCGAAAAAGCGTGCAATGCAAGCCTGATACGCGAAAATCAGCACTGTCACAAAACTGTCATATTGCGCTTTGGCGTCACTGACGGTAGGCGGAAGCCTCACTTTTGGAGATGCCGGATGGCCAATTCTAAGCCGCGACTGGAAAAACTGACCCTCGACAAGGATCTCGACAAGATCACCCATGTCGAGGCGGCGACGCATTTCGTTTCCAAGTCACTGGTCGCACCCGGCATCGGTCTCATCTTCCTGATCCTGGCCATGCTGTTTGCCGCCGTGTTCGTCGGCAAGGGCGAAAGTTCGCTGATCATGATCGCGGCCGCCGCACTTGGCGCCTACATGGCGATGAATATCGGCGCCAATGACGTGACCAACAATGTCGGCCCGGCCGTCGGCTCCCGCGCCATGACGATGACGCTGGCGCTCGTCGTCGCGGCCATCTTCGAGACCGCCGGCGCGCTGATTGCCGGCGGCGATGTCGTGTCGACCATTTCCAAGGGCATCATCGATCCGTCGCTGATCCCGTCCGCAGACATGTTCATCTGGGCGATGATGGCGGCGCTGTTGTCGTCGGCGCTGTGGGTGAACCTGGCGACCTGGATCGGCGCGCCGGTCTCGACGACCCACGCAGTCGTCGGCGGCGTCATGGGGGCCGGCATCGCGGCATCCGGATTCGGAACGATCAACTGGCAGTCCATGTCGGCGATCGCGGCGAGCTGGGTCATTTCGCCCTTCCTCGGCGGCATCATCGCCGCGCTGTTCCTCGCCTTCATCAAGGAATTCATCATCTACCGCGAAGACAAGATCGCGGCCGCCAAGAAGTGGGTTCCGGTATTGATCGCGATCATGACCGGCGCATTCACCGCCTACCTGTCGCTGAAGGGTCTCAATCATCTGATTTCGATCTCGCTCGCCGGCGCGGCGTTGATCGGCCTCGTCGCCGGCGGCATCGGCTGGGCGGTTTCGGTGCCGCTTGTCGCCCGCCAGGCTCGAGGTCTCGAGAACCGCAACCAGTCGCTGCGCAAGCTCTTCCAGATTCCGCTGATCTTTTCGGCCGCCCTGCTGTCCTTCGCCCACGGTGCAAACGACGTGGCGAACGCGATCGGACCGCTTTCCGCCGTCGTCCATGCCGCCGAAGCGAACGAAATTTCCGCGAACGTCAACATTCCGCTGTGGGTCATGATCATCGGCGCCATTGGCATCTCGCTCGGCCTGCTGCTGTTCGGCCCGCGCCTGATCCGCCTCGTCGGCGAACAGATCACCAAGCTCAACCCGATGCGCGCCTATTGCGTGGCGCTGTCGGCGGCATTGACGGTGATCGTCGCGTCCTGGCTCGGCCTGCCGGTTTCTTCCACCCACATCGCCGTCGGCGCCGTGTTCGGCGTCGGCTTCTTCCGCGAGTGGTACACGAAGAATTCCAAGCGCCGCGCCGCCTACATCCAGATGAAGGCCGGCAAGCCCGAAACGGTCAAGCAGCCATCGGAAGAGGAAATCCGCCGCCGCTATCTCGTGCGCCGCTCGCATTTCATGACCATCGTCGCCGCCTGGATCATCACGGTGCCGGCATCGGCCTTGCTTGCGGCGGTCATTTACTGGATACTCGGCTCCATCGCCGTCTGAACCAGACACCCTTCACCGATCGCCGGAGCATCCCATGCGCGCCAATTTTCGCATGCAGAGGCTGTTTGTCGACGCTCCGCTTTCCGCCGGAGCGCCGGTCGAAGCCGATTCCGCCCAGTTCAACTATCTCGCCAATGTGCTGCGGATGGGTGACGGGGCGGAGATCCTGCTCTTCAACGGCCGCGATGGCGAATGGAGGGTCGACCTGAGCTTTCCGACCCGCAAGCGCATCCTGCTTACGCCCCGTGAACAGACCCGACCGCAGCCGGACGCTCCAGACCTCCATTATCTCTTCGCGCCGCTCAAGGTCGGGCGGATGGACTATCTCGTGCAGAAGGCGGTCGAGATGGGTGCCGGCACGCTGGTCCCGGTCATGACCCAGCATGTACAGGGCAAGATCCATTCGACCGACAAGCTCAAGGCCAATGTTATCGAGGCCGCCGAACAATGCGGCATCCTCTCCATTCCGGCGGTCGAGGAGCCGGTGAAGCTTCCGGACCTGCTGGAGGGCTGGGACAGGAGCCGGCGCATCATCTATTGCGACGAGGGGCACGACGGCCAGAACCCGCTGCCCGTGCTCTCTGCAATCAGGGAAACGAAGCTTGCCCTGCTGGTCGGCCCGGAAGGCGGCTTCTCGGAGGCCGAGCGCGCAACGTTGCGTTCGCTCGACTTCGTGACGGCCATCCCGCTCGGCCCGCGCATATTGCGGGCGGATACCGCGGCCGTTGCAGCACTCGCCGTCATACAGGCAGCCGTCGGCGACTGGCGATAGAAGCCGCCAGCCACGGCAACCCGCTTTCCAAATTTTGAACGCGGGTTGAAAGAAATTCACTTGCGCCGATGTGGTTTCCGGTCCAATCAGCGCAATGGTGTCCGAAGCCGGAGCGCCCTATCCCGGCGGCTTCGCCGGTTCCAGTTGACCAAAGCAGGATGGACCTGATGGCCCGCGATACGACCGACGATACACCGATCACCTCGATCGATGAGCTGACCGACTACCTCGCCGGCGGCTGCAAGCCGGAAGCCGATTTCCGCATCGGCACCGAGCACGAGAAATTCCCCTTCTTCGTCGGCACGAACGAACCCGTTCCCTATGAGGGAAAAGCCAGCATTTCCGCACTGCTGAACGGCATGCAGGAGAAGCTCGCCTGGGATCCGATCATCGACGAAGGCAAGATCATCGGGCTCGCCGAGCAGCATGGCATGGGGGCGATTTCTCTGGAGCCGGGCGGGCAGTTCGAGCTGTCGGGCGCACCGCTGAAATATCTGCACGAGACCTGCAAGGAATCCAACCAGCATCTGGCAATGCTGCGCCAGATCGCCGAGCCGCTCGGCATCCGCTTCCTCGGCCTTGGCGGCAGCCCGAAATGGACGCTCGAAGAAACCCCGCGCATGCCGAAATCGCGCTACGGCATCATGAGCCGCTACATGCCGAAGGTCGGCAGCCAGGGCCTCGACATGATGTACCGGACCTGCACGATCCAGGTGAACCTCGACTTCTCCTCGGAAGAGGACATGGCGCGCAAGATGCGCGTGTCGACGAAGCTGCAGTCGGTCGCAACCGCCCTCTTCGCCTCCTCGCCCTTTACCGACGGCAAGCCGAACGGGCTCGTCTCCTGGCGCGGCGATATCTGGCGCGACACCGACAACCAGCGCGCCGGCCTGCTGCCCTTCATCTTCGACGAGGACTTCGGTTTCCGGCGTTACGTCGAATGGGCGCTCGACGTGCCGATGTATTTCATCGTCCGTGACGGACGTTACCGCGACTGCACCAACATCACCTTCCGCCAGTTCATGGCCGGTGCGCTGAAGGGTGAAATCGACGCCTGGGCGCCGACGATGGGCGACTGGACCAATCATCTGTCGACGCTCTTCCCGGAAGTGCGGCTGAAGCGGTTCCTGGAAATGCGCGGCGCCGACGGCGGCCCGTGGCGGCGCATCTGCGCCCTGCCCGCCTTCTGGACCGGCCTGCTCTATGACGCCAGTGCGCTCGACGCCGCCGAGGCACTGACCGCCGACTGGTCGTTCGAGGACGTCCGGGCAATGCGTGACGCGGTTCCCTCGCAGGGGCTGAAGGCGACGATCAAGGGACGGTCGGTGCTGGATACGGCCCGCGAGGTGATTTCCATCGCCCGAACTGGTCTGAAATCCCGTGCCAATCTCAACAGCGACGGCGAGGACGAGAGCGTCTTCCTGGCGACGCTCGACGAGATCATCGCCAAAAAGGCAACGCTCGCCGACGACCTCCTGATGCTCTACCACGGCCGCTGGAACGGTTCGGTCGAGCCTGTCTTCTCCGAGTATCAATATTGAAGGCGGAGGAAGGGGCGGCTCCCGCAAAATAAGCGGGCGCTTTGGCATTTTGCAGTTGTGCCGTAAGATGAAGCACTTATGCTTCGTCGATATGACACGAATGTCCAAGCGAGAGGGTCCTGCATGCTGCCACTGTTCGATATGATGATGCAGGCGCAAAACGGCGCCGCAGTCGAAGCCATGGCGAAGCAGTACAACATCGCCCAGGAGCAGGCGGCCAAGGCGATGGCCGCCATGATGCCGGCCTTCTCATCCGGCCTGCAGCGCAAGGCAGCCAACCCCTACGATTTCACCGCCTTCCTTGCCGCCATGCACTCGGGCAATTACGCGGAATATTTCGAGGATATCGGCAAGGCCTTCACGCCGAAGGGCATCGCCGACGGCAATGCGGCACTCGAAACCATCTTCGGTTCGAAGGACGTGTCGCGGGCGATCGCCGCGCAGGTGGCGCAGATGACCGGCATCGGCCAGGAAATCGTCAAGCAGATGATGCCGGCGACCGCCAGCACGCTGATGGGCGGCATCTTCAAGCAATCCATGGGTCAGGTGCAGCAGGCGAACGCCGCCTTCGCCAGTTCACCGATGGGAAGCATGATGCAGCAGTGGCTGGAAAGTACCGGCTTTGCGCCGAAACCGCAGCCTCAGCCTAATCCGTTCGACAATCCCTTCACACAGGCGATGCAGTCGATGTTCGGCGGGCAGCAGCAGGCCAAGCCTGTCAACCCAGCCGACATGTTTGCCGCCAACCCGTTCATGAAGATGTTTTCAGACATGATGAAGCCGGCAGAGGACAAGAAGCCGGATCCCAAGCCCGAGCCGAAACCGGAGCCGCCGAAGGAAAGCGCTGCAAGCGCCGACATGAAGCAGTATTCGGACATGATGAGCGCGATGTTCGACAGCGGGCTGGAAGTGGGCAAGGCCTACCAGAAAAGCATCGAATCCATTCTCGACGGCTACATGAACAACGGCGCGAACGCGGACAAGGGCTGACCGCCCTTCCGTCTCACCACAGTCCAGGACGCAAAAAAGCCCGGTATCCGAAAACGAATACCGGGCAAAGGCAGGGCTATTGGCTCTCACCCTGCGGGGAAATCAATCTCGCGGCAGATAGACGATCGACCGGCGGGCGCGGGCCCTCGCCTGACGGGTCAGGTAGCCGGACGGATCGTTGAACAGATCGGTCGTTGCCAGAGCGCGATGAATGTCGCGCCTGTCGATGCCGATGTCTTGCAGCATATGATCGTCCAGTTCGGTCATTTTCGTCACGATGATACGATTGCGCAGCGTACGATAAACGGATGCCACAGCATTCCAGGCCCGGGCGGCAATCGGCTGGCGTGCGGGGCGCAGGGCGGCGAGGTCGAGGTCCAGTGTCCGTTCAATCGTGCTCATCGGATCATCCTTTCACAAGGCACGAGATAAACCTTCCCTCCAGAGGGCGGCCCTGGAGGGTGCGGTCGATGTCGTTTAGAGGGAGGAGCTATCGCTCCGTGGCGTCTACAATGTCAGATTGTCAAAAAGACATTGATCAGTCCAACGAATGTTTCTAATGATTAACATCAAAGCTTCTTATGAGTACGGACATGAGCGCGCCACTCGATATCGATCAGCTACAAACCTTCGTTTCCATCGTCGACACCGGCAGCTTCACCAAGGCCGCCGACCGGGTCTACAAGACGCAATCGGCCGTCTCCATGCAGATGCGGCGACTGGAGGAGCGGATCGGAAAACAGCTGTTCGCCAAGGACGGACGCGGCGTCCGCCTGACGATCGAGGGCGAGAAGCTCCTGAATTACGCACGGCGGATGATCCGGCTCAACAACGAGGCGATGGCCGCGTTCGACGACAACCGGCTTGAGGGTACGGTCAGGATCGGCACGCCGGACGATTATGCGGACCGATACATGCCGGAAATCATCGGCCGCTTCGCCAAGACCCATCCGAACGTGGAACTCTACATCGCCTGCGAGCCTTCCGTGACGCTGATCCAGAAGATGTCGCGCGGCGAGCTGGACATCGCGCTGATCACCCACGATCCGGCCACGGCAATCTCGACGGTGGTGCGAACGGAACCGCTCTGCTGGGTCGCCTCGGCCAACCATCCGCTGAGGGAAAGCGCGCCGGTGCCGCTGGCCGTCGGTCGCATGGACTGTCGCTGGCGGCAGCTTGCCTGTTCGGCGCTGGACGCCGGCAATCGCGACTACCAGATCCTGTTTACCAGCTGGTCCTCGACCGTGGTGGCCGCCGCCGTTCTCGCCGGCATGGCGGTCTCCGTGCTGCCGGAATCGGCGTTGCGGTCCGGAATGCGGGTGCTGACGCAGGCGGACGGCTTCCCGCCCCTGCCGCCGGTCCAGATCGGCATCATCAAGCGCCCCGGGGCACCGGTGTCGCTGATCAATGCGCTGTCGAACCATATCGTCGCCTGTCTCGACAACATGACGCCGGCCCAGGCGAGCGACGACGGGCTGGAAGGCGATATCAGGGTGATGGGGCGCCTGCCCCGGTTGCGTCCGGGGCATATCCTTCCCGGCTGGTGAGCCCCTCCGCCGCAAGATGACGACCAGACAAGCGAAAGGCCGGGACATGTCCCGGCCTTTCCTCATTCACGCGCGGGCAGCTTGGGGCCTCGCGCCATGCGCATGAATTCCGTTGCGGCTCAGTCGACCAGATCGAAGCGATCGGCGTTCATGACCTTCGTCCAGGCGGCGGCGAAGTCGCGGACGAACTTCTCCTTGTTGTCGTCCTGGGCATAGACTTCGGCATAGGCACGCAGGATGGAGTTGGACCCGAAGACGAGGTCCATGCGCGTCGCCGTCCACTTGACTTCGCCGGTCTTGCGATCGCGGATCTCGTAGTATCCGCCTTCGACCGGGTTCCAGGTGTAAGCCATGTCGGTGAGGTTGACGAAGAAGTCGGTCGTCAGCGCGCCGACATTGTCAGTGAAGACGCCATGCGTCGAGCCGGCATAGTTGGCGCCCATGACACGCATGCCGCCGACCAGAACCGTCATCTCATGAGCGGTGAGACCCATCAGCTGGCTGCGGTCGAGCATCAGCTCTTCGGGGCTGACGGCGTAGTTCTTCTTCAGGTAATTGCGGAAGCCATCGGCCAGCGGCTCCAGCGGCGCGAAGGAGTCGGCATCCGTCATTTCGTCGGTGGCGTCGCCGCGACCCGGAGAGAACGGCAGCTTGACCTCGTAGCCGGCGGCCTTGGCGGCCTGCTCGACACCGACATTGCCGGCGAGTACGATGACGTCGGCGACCGATGCGCCCGCTTCGCTGGCGATCGGCTCCAGAACGGAGAGCACCCGGGCGAGACGGGCCGGCTCGTTGCCTTCCCAATCCTTCTGCGGGGCGAGACGGATGCGGGCACCGTTGGCGCCGCCGCGCATGTCCGACCCGCGATAGGTGCGGGCGGAATCCCAGGCCGTCGTCACCATGTCGACGAGCGAAAGACCGGAGGCGGCAATCTTCGCCTTGAGGGCTTCGACATCATAGGAGGTGGAGCCGGCCGGGATCGGATCCTGCCAGATCAGGTCTTCGGCGGGAACTTCCGGGCCGATGTAGCGGGCCTTCGGACCCATGTCGCGGTGGGTCAGCTTGAACCAGGCGCGGGCAAACGTATCCTTGAAATATTCCGGATCGGCCATGAACTTCTGGCAGATGGCGTTGTAGGCCGGATCGACCTTGAGGGCCATGTCGGCGTCCGTCATCATCGGATTGCGGCGCTTGGTCGGGTCGGAGGCGTCGAGGGGCTTGTCTTCCTCGCGGATGTTGATCGGCTCCCACTGGTTGGCGCCGGCCGGGCTCTTGCGCAGTTCCCAGTCATGGCCGAACAGCATGTCGAAGAAGCCCATGTCGAACTTGGTCGGGTTGGTGGTCCAGGCACCCTCGAGACCGGAGGTCACGGCATTGGCTGCCTTGCCGCCCATGTTCGGGTTGCTCCAGCCCATGCCCTGATCGACGACGTCGGCTGCTTCCGGCTCGCGACCTAGGGCGGCCGCGTCGCCATTGCCATGGGTCTTGCCGACGGTGTGGCCGCCGGCGGTCAGCGCTACGGTTTCCTCGTCGTTCATCGCCATGCGGGCGAAAGTCTCGCGCATCTGGGCAGCCGTCTTCAGCGGATCGGACTTGCCGTTCACGCCTTCCGGGTTGACGTAGATGAGGCCCATCTGGACGGCGGCTAGCGGGTTTTCCATCGTCGCCGGGTTTTCGACGCTTTCATAGCGCTCGTCGGACGGGGCCAGCCATTCCTTTTCCGCGCCCCAGTAGACGTCGATTTCCGGATGCCAGATGTCTTCGCGGCCGTAGGCGAAGCCGAAGGTCTTCAGGCCCATGGATTCGTAGGCGACATTGCCGGCCAGGATCATCAGGTCGGCCCAGGAGAGCTTGTTGCCGTACTTCTTCTTGATCGGCCACAGCAGGCGGCGGGCCTTGTCGAGGCTGGCATTGTCCGGCCAGGAGTTGAGCGGAGCGAAACGCTGGTTGCCCGTGCCGCCGCCGCCACGGCCATCGGCCAGACGGTAGGAGCCGGCGGAGTGCCAGGCCATGCGGATCATGAAGCCGCCGTAGTGACCCCAGTCGGCCGGCCACCATTCCTGGCTGTCGGTCATCAGCGCATGGAGATCCTGCTTCAGCGCATCATAGTCCAGCGTCTTGACGGCTTCGCGGTAGTTGAAGTCCTTGCCGAGCGGATTGGTCTTGGTATCGTGCTGGTGAAGAATGTCGAGGTTGAGGGCATTCGGCCACCAGTCCATGACCGACTTGCCGGTTTCCGTATTGCCGCCGTGCATCACGGGACATTTGCCTACTTTGGCATCCATAGCGATCTCCTATCATTCTTCGTTGCGATTCCGCCCATCCTGCACCCGAGATGTGAAATCCGTTTGTCCTGCGCGAAAACTCGGCGGAGCGGCCTTTGAAAAAGGCATCGCGGATGTGTTCATCTTTCAGGTCGCGACAGCGGACCGTTGTCCTTGCCGGGAAATGATTTTATCCGGCGGAAGAAGCTTATCACACCGCATATCGATAATTTCCAATTGCATTTTCTGTTTTTCATCATAAGAAAAACCTATCATGCTGACACTCAGGCAAATGCGCTATTTCGAGGCCCTGGCCAGTACCGGACATTTCGGCCGGGCGGCCGAACTCGTGCATGTCAGTCAGCCTGCCCTCTCGGCACAGATCGCCGAAATGGAGAAGGAACTGGGCATGCCGCTGGTCGAACGGCGGCGGGGCGCGACCATCCTGACGCGCGAGGGCGAAGACCTCCTGCCGCAGATCCGCCAGATCCTGGCCATGACCGAAGAGCTGCACGGACGGGCGCGGCGGCGGCGGGGCGTGCTCGAAGGCCGCATCCGCATCGGCATCATTCCGACGGTGGCGCCCTATCTGGTGCCGCGATTGATCCCGCACCTGCGCGAGCACCATCCGGCGATCGAGATCGAGCTGAAGGAAGCGGTCACGGACCGGCTGATCGGCGAACTGCTGGAGGGCAAGGTGGACGTGATGGTCGCCGCCCTGCCCGTCGATGACGAACGGCTGGACACGATGGCGCTCTTTGCCGACCGGTTCTTCATGGCGGTGGCCAGCAACGACACGGACGTGCTCATGTCGCCGCTGACGGAAACGGAGATCGACGCCGACAGGCTGCTCCTTCTGGAGGAAGGCCATTGCCTGCGCGACCAGGCGCTGGCGGTCTGCACGATGGCGGGCAAGCGCAGCCTCGTGAATTTCGGGGCAACCTCGATGGCGACACTCCTGCAGATGGTGTCCCACAACATGGGCATGACGCTCATTCCGGAAATGGCGATCGAAACCGAGACCGGCCGCAACGACATCCGCATCATTCCCTTTGCGGCCCCGCAACCGGCGCGGCAGATCGGCCTTGCCTGGCGGCACCGAGGCGCCTCGCGCGCCGATGTCGAGGCGCTTGCCGAGGCGATCCGCACGTGCAGCGACGGGAAAAGCGCCTGATTTCGGCGGAAGTGGCGGCTTTTCTCCACCACAAGTACACGCTTTGGTAAAAAACTCGCCTCTATAGTCGTCCCCATAATCAGTTTCAGAACGGCCAGCGCTGAAGCGCATGCCGGATTTGTGCTTTAAAAATATCGGGGACATCACCGTGAAGTCGATCAATCTGGGCGTTTCTCACCGTCTTTCCATTGCCATCATATTTCCGCTGCTCGGGCTCCTCTGCTTCGCAGCGATTGCATTGACCAATACCTACACATCGATGAGCGGGTATCGCAGCCTCGGCGAATTGCAGCAGGCGCTGAACAAGATCAACGTGCTGAACGGCAGCCTGCGCGAGGAACGCAGCGCCGCCGGGCGGTTCCTGACCGACGACAAGGCGACCGACCCATCCGCTCTGTCTGCCTCGCGACAGCAGACCAATGCGGCGCTTACGGATCTCGATGGTGCGGTGGCTGTCCTGAAGAAGACCGACGGCGTAATCAAGGACGATGTGCTTGCCAATCTGAACACGGCGATCGCCGGCCTTGGCGACATCCGCAAGAAGGTCGATCAGCGCGAGCTTTCCTTCACCGGCGCCATCTTCGCCTATACGGCGCTGATCGAACCGCTCCTCGACTTCGAGCAGGCCAGCAGCCGCGCCAGCAGCGACGTCAACATCGCGCTGAAATCCGCCGCGATTGCCGACATTGCCCTGGTGATCGAAGACGCAGCCCAGGAGCGGGCGATGATCGACAGCGCGATCGCCGCCGAAAAGCTGACCACCGTCCAGTTCGAAAAGTTCCTCGATTATACGGTTTCGCAGGACCTGCACCTCGGCCTCTTCATGCGCGCCCAGGACACCGACCTCAAGGCGGCTTTTGAAGACATCCTGAAGTCCGACGACGTCGTCGGCCTCAAGCGGTTCGACGGCAAGCTGCGCCGGGTCGGCCCGGACGGCAAGATCCGCGGCAAGGCCTTCGATGGCTGGTTCGAAACGACCACCAAGCGCATCGACAAGCTGGTCGAGATGCAGCACGCCTCCGAGCAGCGCATCACCGAACTTTCGACCGATCTCTATGAGTCGGCGAAGCTCTCCACCATTCTCTGGTCGCTTGCCACCGTGCTTGTGGCCGGCATCACCATCGTGCTCGCCGTCATGCTCGGCCGCTCGATCACCCGACCGCTTGCCGCACTGACCGGTTCGCTGCAGGCGATTGCCGGCGGCAATTATGACGCGGACGTTCCCGGCACCAGCCGCAAGGACGAGATCGGCGTCATGGCCAACGCGGTCGCGCATCTTCAGGAAGGCGCGCGCGAGAAGATCCGCCTCGAGGAGCAGGAAGAGGCAAATCGGATCGCAACAGCGCGCGAACGGGAAGCCAACGATTTCGAGAAGAATGCCCGCGCCGAAGAGCTGTCGTCTGCCGTCTCGGCGCTAGCGAACGGCCTCGGCCGGCTGGCCGCCGGCGACATTTCCGAGGACATCGGCGAGACCTTCACCGCCGACCTCGATCGCCTGCGCCTCGACTTCAACGCCGCCCAGGCGCATCTGCGCAGCGTTCTCTCCGTCGTCGACGCCACCGCCCGGTCTATCCGGCTCAACGCCGCCGAGATGGAAAGCGCATCCGGCGACCTCTCGCACCGCACCGAACAGCAGGCCGCCTCGCTCGAGGAGACCGCCGCGGCGCTCGAGGAGATCACCGCCACCGTCAAGTCCTCCTCCGAACGGGCGAGCGAAGCCGGTGAAATTGCATCGCGGACCGTCCAGGCGACATCACGGTCCGCCGCCGTCGTCGGCAATGCCGTCGAGGCCATGGGCCGGATCGAGAGTTCGGCGGCAAAGATCAGCCAGATCATCTCGGTGATGGACGACATCGCCTTCCAGACCAACCTCCTGGCGCTGAATGCCGGCGTCGAGGCGGCCCGGGCGGGCGAAGCCGGCAAGGGCTTTGCCGTCGTCGCACAGGAAGTCCGTGAACTGGCCGGCCGGTCCGCCAATGCCGCCAAGGAAATCAAGGCACTGATCAACGCATCGAATGCGGAAGTGAAGGCCGGCGTGTCTCTTGTCACCGAGACCGGCGAAACGCTTGGCGAGATCGAGCACTTCGTCAACGACATGCTGCACCGTATTCAGTCGATCGCCGGCTCCTCGCAGGAGCAGTTCGCGAGCCTCTCGGCGATCAACGGCTCTGTGACCTCGATGGATCAGATGACGCAGCGCAACGCGGCCATGGTGGAGCAGACTTCCGCCGCCACCGCGCAGCTTTCCACGGAAGCGCAGACGCTGGCGGAAGGGCTGGCAAGCTTCAACCTGTCGCCTGGCGGAAACCGTAGCCAGATGAGCAGGGTGCGAAGCGCCGCCTGACCGGCTTCAACGTGATAACGCAAAAGGCCGGCGGCTCATCACCGCCGGCCTTTTCATGTAATTGTATCGTCGCTGTAAGTCAGCGCGGTCAGGAAGCCAGATCAAGAACGATGCGGCCGTCGATCTTGCCTTCCTCCATGCGGGCGAAGATCGCGTTGATGTTCTCGATCTTGTCCCAGGTGAAGTGCGAAGCGACCTTGCCCTCGCCGGCGAACTGCAGCGATTCCTCGAGGTCCTGTCGCGTGCCGACGATAGAGCCGCGCACGGTGATGCGCTTCAGCACGGTGTCGAAGACCGGCAGGCTGATCATCGACGGCGGCAGACCGACCAGCGCCATGGTGCCCTTCGAGCGCAGCATGTGGAACGCCTGCTCCATGGCCTTGGGCGAAACCGCCGTCACCAGCGCACCATGCACGCCACCGACCGCCTTCTGGACCTCCTCGACTGCTCCCGCGTCGCGGGCGTCGACAATCAGGTCGGCGCCGAGCGACCTGGCGAGATCAAGCTTGTCCTTGAAGATATCGACTGCGGCGACATGCATGCCCATGGCCTTGGCGTACTGGACCGCCATGTGGCCGAGGCCGCCGATGCCGGAGATGAGCACCCATTCGCCGGGGCGCACTTCGGTTTCCTTCAGCCCCTTGTAGACAGTGACGCCGGCGCACAGCACGGGCGCCGCCGGGCCAAATTCGAGCTTGTCCGGCAGGATGCCGACGTAATCGGGATCGGCAAGGCCGTACTGGGCGAAGGTACCGTTGACGGAGTAGCCGGTATTCTGCTGCTTGCTGCAGAGCGTTTCCCAGCCGGTGCGGCACGGATTGCAGCAGCCGCAGGCGGTGTGCAGCCACGGTACGCCGACGCGGTCGCCCTCCTTGACGCTCGTGACCCCGGCGCCCAGTTTCGCGACGTAGCCGACGCCCTCGTGACCCGGAATGAAGGGTGGATTGGGCTTCACCGGCCAGTCGCCATGGGCGGCGTGGAGGTCCGTGTGGCAGACTCCGGTCGCCTCATACTTCACCAGGATCTGGCCGGGTCCGGGCTCGGGCACCGGCACCTCCTCGATGACAAGAGGCTTCTTGAACTCGCGCACCACGGCTGCTTTCATGGTCATTGCCATTTCAATCTCCCAAATTTGCCAACAGGTCGACGCCGCCAAAACCCGCGAGAGCGGACGACGCATGCGTTGGGGAAAAACGTGTCTGTTTAAACCACAGGGCTGGACGGTAGTCCGAAATGGACACTAGCCGAGAGATCACACGCACAAATTGACCTGCGTCAATCGGGGTCTCACGCACTCGAAAATCAATACTTGAAAGTATATTATATGGAGGTTTATCAGCTCCAAACACAGCGAAACGTTGTCACAGTCAAGGGTTGTGCTCTCGACGACGCGCCTCCGCGAAATAGCTCAGTTTGCGCTTCATATGAGCGCGCTCAATTTATAAAAATCCGAAAAAGACTCAATAATATATCTGATTTACCTTTTAAATCTCAGCTTATTTTCTGTATATTTTTTCTATATCAAATTTTAATAACTTTTATATTTCATTCATCCCTTCATAATTGATCGTTCGATTATAAATATTAGTGCGCTAACGACAATATACAAACAAAATTCCGCATTTACACCGAAATATTCACCAAATTTTTTTGGCTTCGCCATGATAGAGCAAGCCCCTGATTGCATTAGCGATTTTTAATGTACCCGGAAAACTCAGGCCAAAAGGATGACAATCGAAGCGATTCGATAAGGCAATCTTAATATGTCCGGCAAAGCATATCATGGAAACAGCGAGTATCATGACCATGATAGACGTACAAACGATCAAATCCGACAATAAAGGCGCCGCAGCAATAGAGTTCGCCATTCTGGCCCCAGTATTCATTCTGCTTCTTCTCACCTTCGTGGCCTATGGCATATATCTCGGCGCAGCGCATGCAGTTCAACAACTGGCCGCCGACGCCTCGCGGGCGGCAATTGCCGGGCTTGACGCAAACGAGCGGCAAACGCTCGCAACGGCCTATATCCGCTCCTCTTCGCTCGACGGCACCTTCCTTGATCTCGACAAGCTGTCGGTCAAGGTCGAGACCGACCCTTTGGACGCCAAGCAGTTTACCGTGGCGCTATCCTATGACGCATCCAGCCTGCCGATCTGGTCTCTTTATTCCTTCGTCATGCCCGGCCAGGTGATCCACCGCTATTCAACCATTCGCGTGGGAGGCATATGATGGGCAATTCGGCATGGCCGCTGGCCAGGTTCGCCAAGGACAAAGCCGGCAACATCGCCATCATGGCGGCGATCAGCATGCCGGTCGTCATCGGCGCCGTCGCACTCGGTGTCGACTACGGGGCGCTGACCCTTCAATACCGCAATGCGCAGACGACGGCGGATCTGGCCTCCATCGAGGCGACCTGGGACGCGGCGCATGCGCAGGAAGCCGTGCGCAAGTTCCTCGCGAACAACCAGCTGAATTACGCGATCGAAACGGAAAACGGCGCAGTGCTGCCGGACGGAACGCAGATCACCACCGAGCAGCTCTCCGACCTCGGCCTGACGGTGCTCAAGGTGGAGCCCGGCATGTATCAGCCGGATCCTTCTCTCGCGGTCGAAGACCGCTTCAGCCCCACCTCCTTTGCCCCCGACGCCGTACTCGTCACGGCGAAGCAGAGGGCCGAGCTCTATTTCGCCTCAACCTTTGCCAAGCGCTTCGATTTTCAGGTCTCCGGCACAGCCGCCGCCTCGAAACAGGCGTCGTTCTGGATCGGCAGCCGGCTGGCGTCGCTGAATGGCGGGATCATCAACGCCGTGCTCGGCGCTCTTGTCGGGGCGAACGTGTCGCTTCAGGTCGCGGACTATCAGGCACTGGTGGATGCCGACGTCGATCTATTCGCCTTCTCCGAAGCCCTGGCAACCGAGTTGCGGCTGACCGGCGTCACCTATGACGACATCCTGAAGCAAGAGGTCAGTCTGCCACAGATCCTGTCGGCGATCGCGGCGACAAAGGGCGTATCGAGCAAAGCGCAAAACGCGCTGCGGGCGCTTGAAATTGCGCTCGGTGCGGTGAAGGTTCGCGTCAAGCTCGCCGACCTCATCGACTTCGGCGCGATTGGCGCCAACAGGCTCGGCAACCATCAGTCACTGGCTGCTTACGGCAACATCATGCAGCTTGTCACAAGCGCTGCGGCGCTTGCGAATGGCGAGCGGCAGGCTGACATTTCCCTCGCGCTGACGGTACCGGGTCTGGCAAGCACGAAACTTCGCCTTGCCATCGGCCAGCCGGCGCAACATTCCCCCAACTTTGCCTCCGGCGGTCCGGAAACCTTCGTACGGACCGCGCAGGTCCGCCTGTCGCTGGTCACGGAGATTGCCGGACTTGCCGACCTGCTCGGCACCAGGATCAGACTGCCGGTCTTTATCGAGGCGGCGGATGCACATGCAAATCTGGCGTCCCTGTCCTGCAACGGCTCGATGGGAAGCACCGGCGCCGTTGTGCTCGCCGTGACCCCGGGGCTTGCGCAGGCCGCCATCGGCGAGTTCGACGAGAACCGCTTCGACAGCTTTTCAAGCGCGATTTCGATCAGCAGGGCGACGCTGGTGCAAACGCCACTTTTGAAGATCGATGGTTCTGCCGATGTCGACATCGGCAACCAGTCGGCAACGCGCATCCACTTTTCGGCCAACGACATCGCCAACCGGACTGTGAAGACGGTTTCGACACACGACATCGCCGGCTCGCTGACAAGCACGCTGATCGGCAGGCTGTCGCTGGATGTGAAGACGCTCGGCCTTACGCTGTCGACGCCAACGACCCTGCAGGCGGCTCTGGCGAAGACACTCTCTTCGGCCGCAGCTCCCATCGATGCCGTCGTCTACAATACGCTGCTGACGCTCGGCGTCAGGGTCGGCGAAGCGGATGTCGGTGTGACCGGGTTGAAATGCGGCGCGCCGGTTCTCGTCCAGTAGACCATCAAGCGACAGCAAGATGATAGGCGAGCAACGCCCACATCAGCACGGTCATCAGCACGCCGACCATGAAGGCCGGCTGGCGATAGCGGATGCGGTTGCTGGTGATGTGGATCCAGGCGTGAACGTAGCGGCTTGCGACAAAGATCCAGGCGAGCAGCACGGCCGGCAGCGTCGCAGCTCCCGTCACATAGAGCGCCAGGCACGTGATGTGGAACAACACCGGCAATTCGAACTGGTTTTCCAGGTTGTTGCGCACGAACAGGCTTTCGGCCGGCTCGTCCCGATTTTCACGGAACTGCGAGATCCTTGCCGAGCCAGCCTTGACTGCATCCGCGCGACGGATGCCGAGCAGGACATAGACGATCGAGACCAACAGGAAATGGCCGATCATCGGCCAGAAGATGGCGGGATCATAGTGAGGGGTCATGCGTCTCAGCCTTCCGTTGGCGTGCTCGGTCGAAGCACGGTGAGGCGCAGAACGATGACGCCTGTGATGGTTACGAACATCAGCTTCAGCCGGATCATCCAGGGCAGCAGAAAGGCGAGAAGCGACGCGAAGGCGGCGGATGGTTCCGCAGGCGGAAAGAGCAACAGGCAGGAGACGTTTTCGGCATAGTCGCTCGCCATGTAGAGAAACGGCAAGGCGAGCAAGGCCGATGCGAGCCAGCCCGGAAGATGCGCGCCGCGCCATCGGGCGGCCGGAAGAAGTTGGCGCAGCAGAAGGAAGAGAAAGACGGCAAAGACGAGCGGAAAGACCATGTCGGTCGTCAGATGCATGGTCTTCAGCAGGGAGGCAGCCGCCTCGTTGCCGGCCAGGCGTTCGCGCAGGTAAAGCAGGCTTTCCGGCGTGGCGAAGACGTCCTTGTCCGGCATCACCGCATGCGGCAATTCCGAACCGAAGCGCCACGGAAACCAGAGACCGTTGATCGCAAAGAGAACGGCGCTGGCGAGCCCCGTCAGCCACAGGGCTCGCCGATTGTTCACATTATCGCCGTCCGGCAACAATCACATGCCGCCCGGATAGTTCGGGCTCTCGCGGGTGATTGTCACGTCGTGGGCGTGGCTTTCGCGCAGGCCGGCTCCGGAGATGCGCACGAAGGTCGCGCGCTTCTGGAATTCCTTGATGTCGCCGCCGCCGACATAGCCCATGGCGGCCTTCAGACCACCGGCGAGCTGATGCAGAACCGCGGAGACCGGCCCCTTGTAGGGAACCTGGCCTTCGATGCCTTCCGGAACGAGCTTCAGCGTGTCGCGAACCTCGGCCTGGAAATAGCGGTCGGCGGAGCCACGGGCCATGGCGCCGACGGAGCCCATGCCGCGATAGGCCTTGAAGGAGCGGCCCTGGTAGAGATAGACCTCGCCCGGGCTTTCGTCCGTGCCGGCGAGCAGCGAGCCGACCATGCAGGCAGACGCGCCGGCGGCGATCGCCTTGGCGAGGTCGCCGGAGAACTTGATGCCGCCATCGGCGATCACCGGAATATCCTGTGCCTGCGCAGCCTCGACGGAGGCCATGATCGCAGCCAGCTGCGGAACGCCGACGCCGGCGACGATGCGCGTCGTGCAGATCGAGCCCGGACCGATGCCGACCTTGACGGCATCCGCGCCGGCATCGATGAGAGCCTTGGTGCCATCGGCGGTGGCGACGTTGCCGGCGACGATGCGGACCGAATTGCTCATCTTCTTGACCGCGCTGACGGCATCGAGCACGCCCTGCGAATGGCCGTGGGCGGTATCGACGACGAGAACGTCGACGCCGGCATCCATCAGCCGCTCGGCGCGTTCCTGTGCGTCCTTGCCGACCGAGATGGCGGCGGCGGCGCGCAGACGGCCCTGGGCGTCCTTGGTGGCGTTCGGGTTGAGCTGCGACTTCTCGATGTCTTTGACGGTGATGAGCCCGACGCAGTGGCCGGCGTCATCGACGACGAGCAGCTTCTCGATGCGGTGATGATGGAGAAGGCGCTTGGCTTCCTGCTGCTCGACCGTCTCGCGAACCGTGATCAGGCCTTCCTTGGTCATCAGGTCGAAGATCTTCTGCGACGGATCGGACGCGAAGCGGACGTCGCGGTTGGTGAGAATGCCGACCAGCTTGCCGCGGCTGCCATTGCTGGCCTCGACGACCGGAATGCCGGAAATGCCGTGCGCCTTCATCAGCGCCAGCGCCTCGGCCAGCGTCGCCTGCGGGCCGATCGTCACGGGATTGACGACCATGCCGCTTTCGAACTTCTTGACTTGGCGGACTTCCTCGGCCTGCTGCTCGGGCGTCAGGTTGCGGTGGATGACGCCGAGGCCGCCTGCCTGGGCCATGGCGATCGCCAGCCGGCTTTCGGTGACCGTGTCCATGGCGGAGGAGAGGATCGGCAGATTGAGTTCGATATCCTTGGCAATGCGGGTCGCGATGTCGGTCTGCCCCGGCATGACCATGGAATGCCCCGGCTGCAGGAGCACGTCGTCGAAGGTAAGCGCTTCAGCGCCGGTTGCCGTGAGAATAATCTGTGCCATGCCAAATTCCTTTTAGAATAGGATCGTCACCGGCCTGATGATGTGAGTCGCTCAGTACGGAACCTTGCAAGAGATTCTTGGAAGTTGGCGAGGGCTGGTAACATGTTCATGACGGGAAGGGAAGAAGGCATTCCATTTTTCTGCCCTCCCCTCCTTTCCGTAGCCAGGAGCCCGGTAGTGGACGACAGACATATGATGCGCAACATCGGACCGAAATCTCGCAAGCTCCTGGAAGAGGTCGACATCTTCTCCCTCGAGAATCTGGCGGAGCTCGGCTCCGTCGAGGCCTATGCCCGCCTCCGTTTCCGTTTCGGCCGGCAAGTCAATCGCAACATGCTGCATGCGCTGGATGCCGCACTTTCCGGATGCCGGTGGACGGACCTGTCTGCCGAACGCAAGGCCGAACTCGACGCGGCTGTCGCCATACGCACGACCCAGATCGCCGGTCCGACCTTACCGGCGGATTAAATTCGTAAGCCAGCCATTCCATTTTCTGCAACTTCCGCTACTTTCCCCTCAGCTTCTCAACACCTTCGATCCCGCTCCGTCATGAACCGCTCCATTCCGCTGATCCTCGCCGTTGCCCTGTTCATGGAGCAGATGGATTCGACCGTGATCGCGACGGCGCTGCCGGCGATCGCCCGCGACCTGCAGGTCGAGCCGATCACGCTGAAACTGGCGCTGACCTCCTACATGGTGTCGCTCGCCACCTTCATTCCGGTCAGCGGCTGGATGGCCGACAAGTTCGGCGCCAAGCGGATCTTCCGCACCGCCATCGCCGTGTTCATGCTCGGCTCGATTGCCTGCGCCTTTTCCGGCAGCCTCCTCGCCTTCGTCGTCTCGCGCTTCCTGCAGGGCATGGGCGGCGCGATGATGACGCCGGTCGGCCGCCTCGTTCTCCTGCGCACCACCAAGCGCAGCGATCTCGTCTCCGCCATGGCGCTTCTGACCATACCGGCGCTGATCGGCCCGCTCACCGGGCCACCGGTCGGCGGCTTTCTCACCACCTATCTCTCGTGGCACTGGATCTTCTGGATCAACATTCCCTTCGGCATCGTCGGCATATGGGTCTCCGGCCTCCTGCTTCCCGACATTCCGACGCGCGGAACGCCAAAGCTCGACATACTCGGCTTCCTGCTGATCGTGATCACAACATCCGGAATCGTGTTCGGCCTGTCGGTGATCAGCCTGCCGGCGCTGCCGACCGCGGTTGGCGTGGTCGCGACGATCGCGGGGATTGCCAGCGGCGTCGCCTATGTCTTCCACGCAAGGCGGCACCCCGCCCCGATGCTCGACCTCAAACTGTTCGACAACAAGGTCTTTCGCGCGGCGGCATCAAGCGGCACGATCTTCCGGATTTCCACCGGCGCCGTCCCCTTCCTGATGCCACTGATGCTGCAGCTCGGTTTCGGGCTCAATCCATTCCAGTCCGGCATGATCACCTTTGCCGGCGCGATCGGCGCAATCATGACGAAGTTCATCGCCAAGCGCGTCTATGCCGCCGCCGGCTTCAAGGCGACGCTGATCACCGCGGCCATCACGGCGTCGATCGCAACGGCGGCCAACAGCCTGTTCACCGCCACGACGCCTTATGCCGTGCTGTTTTGCTTCCTGCTGATGACCGGCTTCTCCCGGTCGTTCTTCTTCACCGGCAACAATGCGATGAGCTATTCGGAGATCGAGGACGACCGGGCGAGCCAGGCAACGTCGATCTCCTCCGTCCTGCAGCAGGTGAGCCTGGCGCTCGGTGTCGCGGTGGCGGCGATGATCTTGGAGACGGCGACTTATTTCCGAGGCGAGGCCTTGTCGGTCTCCGACTTCCACCTCGCCTTCCTGCTGATTTCGATCTGGTCGCTCTGCGCCATCCTGCCGATCCTGAAGCTTCCCGGCGATGCGGGTGCCGCAGTTTCCGGCCACAGACGTCCGGCGGCAGGCGAATAGCCGGCGCTAGTCTTCCCCGGCGCCATCATCTTCGACCTGCCGGCCCTTGAAGCCCTTGGCAAGCAGGAACATCTCCACCGATTCCGAGCGCGACGCGCCGGGCTTGACGTGGACGACCTGACGGAAATTCTGCTTGAGGAAATTCAGGAGATCCCGCTCCGTGCCGCCCTGGAAGGTCTTGGCAAGGAAATGCCCGCCTTCGGCGAGAACCTCGACCGCGAAATGCGCGGCGACTTCGCAGAGATGCATGGTGCGCAGATGGTCGGTGCGGTGGTGGCCGGTGGTCGGCGCCGCCATGTCCGACATGACCAGATTGGGTGCGCTGCCGATCGCTTCCAGCAGCTTGGCCGGCGCCTCGTCGTCGAGAAAGTCCAACTGCAGGATGGTGACGCCGGGGATCGGCGTCATTTCCAGGAAATCGATCGCCGCGACGCGGATGTCTTCTTGCGTCGAATTGGTCACCTTGGCGGCGATCTGCGACCAGCTTCCGGGTGCTGCACCCAGGTCGATGATGCGCTTGGCACCTTTGAGGATCTGGTGCTTCTCGTCGATCTCCAGCAGCTTGAACGCCGCTCGGGCGCGATAGCCCTCGAGCTTGGCCCGCTGCACGTAGGGATCGTTGATATGGCGCTCCAGCCAGCGGCGCGACGAGGCCTTCAGCTTCGTCTTCTTGACCTTCTGGCCAAGCTTGCGACCGGTGCGATTGCCGCCTGTCGGTGGTTTCGTCATCCGTTCCGTCCGCCATTCCTGGGAGTGTTGAAGCGTCTGTTGCGCTGGCGCCGCCAGGCGCCGTCATCGGCCATCATGTCGGTGAGCAGGCCTTCGCGCAAACCGCGGTCTGCCACCCGCATGCGTTTCGACGGCCAGCGGCGGCGGATCGCCTCCAGAATGGCGCAGCCGGCAAGCACGAGATCGGCGCGGTCCGGGCCGATGCAGGGATTGGAGGCGCGCGCATCGAAATTCCACGAGAGGAGCCGCGCCTGCATGGCGGTGACATCGTCGTCATGCATCCACAGCCCGTCGACACGCCGGCGATCGTAGCGCGGCAGGTCGAGATGGACGCCGGCGAGCGTCGTCACCGTGCCGGAGGTGCCGATCAGGTGATAGTCGACGGCATCGTGGCCGCCCACCGGCGGCGGGCATTCGAAGCGCGACAGCATGCCTTCGACCTCGTCGACCATGGCGCCGAACACTTCCGGCGTGACGTCGCGGCCGCCGTGCTTTTCCGACAGCGTGACGACGCCGACCGGCAGCGAGGTCCAGTGGGTGATGTGGTTGGCAAGGCGCGTCGAGCGCCGGTCGGTGACGTTGATCACGGCAATTTCCGACGAGCCGCCGCCGATGTCGAACAGCACGACCGAGCGCGCGTCACGCTCGACCAGCGAGGCGCAGCCGGAAACGGCCAGACGCGCCTCTGTCTCGCGGTTGATGATTTCGAGTTCGAGGCCCGCCTCGCGCTTGACGCGCTCGAGGAATTCCACGCCGTTAGCGGCCGAGCGGCAGGCTTCGGTGGCGATCAGCCGCATCTTGCGGATCTGCTTGGCGGCGAGCTTGCCGGCGCAGATGCGCAGCGCCTCGACCGCGCGGTCCATTGCGTCCTCGGACAGCCTGCCGCTGGCGGCGAGCCCCTCGCCGAGCCGGACGATGCGCGAGAAGGCATCGACGACGCGGAATTGGCCGGGACGTCCCGGCTGGGCAATCAGCAGGCGGCAATTGTTGGTACCGAGATCGAGCGCCGCGTAAAGATGCGACGGAAAGGGTGCGCCCTGTGCCGGGCGCTGGTTCTGGCCGGCCGCGCGCGACGTCGGCGTGGCAGCGGGCGCGTCGGACGCATCGGGCCGCGGGCTCGCGGCCGGGCCGTTCATCGCCACCGGCGTGTGCGCCGGCATCAGCGGCCGACCCTGCAGGCCGCGCTTGTGGCGGTTCTTCTTGCGGTTCTTTCCGGAAGGCCCCTGCCCCGGGACCGGCTGCAAGGCCGTCGTGACCGCGAGCGCATCGGCGGTTTCCGGCCGGGCGCCCGGCGGCTTCTTGCCGCGCGAACGGCGACGCTTCTTGCGCTTGTGCGGCGGTGGTTCCGCGCCATCAAGGCTCTGGACCGGTGTCTGGCGTTCCTTCGGCCCGTTCTGGCCGGAATGCTCCTGTGACGGCCGACGCTTGCGGTTCTTCGACCGGCGGCTCCGACCCTGGCCCTGCTCCGAGCCTGAAGGCTCCGCATGACCGGCATTCACGAACGCCCCGGCATCTGACGGCTGTTGGCCGCTCTCGGGGTCTCTCACGTGTTCAATTCCAGTTACGCCGCGCTCGCCAGGTCTTCAAAGAGGGAGCTGCAGGCGTTCGTTTGATTTTCGTTGACGTGACAATATCAGGGCAGCACGGGATCGCCAACCGCTTTTTCGTCAACGCCGGCTGGAGCCGGGATCGCTGCCGATAGCAACACGTCAAAAAAAATCGTTTTGGGTATTTGCAAGCGCAATCGATTTGGTTATAAGCCGGCCACGAAGCGGACACGGTCGCCCCGGCGACATGCACAGTCTACCCCGTCCGCTTTGCCAGTCCGGGCTAAAACGTCCGCGACACATTGGGGAATAGGTTAACGGTAGACCCACGGACTCTGACTCCGTTAGTCCTGGTTCGAATCCAGGTTCCCCAGCCAATTCATATTTCTTCATAATTTTCAATGACTTAAGCGACCGGAACAAATAGCAACCGGAACAGTTTTCCGCATCACTTTTCCGGAGCACGGGTCCGCTGACCCTGCACCGCGGTCGCCTAACTGCACCAGGCATCCGTCGTTCTTGTATCCGCGGCTTCTGTTGTCTCAGATCGATCTGACACCTCTTTTCGCTCGCCAGCCACCTCTTCGGTTCGGAGCGGATGATGGACGAGGCCGGTCAGCGGCCATGAAATTGCACATAGGCACGGGCGGATCTCGTCAGACCAAACTCTGTTAGGTGCGTCCCTCTCCGCCCGCAATGATATCGATGACAATAGTCCAGATGCTCCAGATCCGAGCTCACCAATTACAATATGAGGCCGCTTGGGCTATAAGGTAGCTCCGGCGTGGCGAAGATCCGCAAGATCTGGTGATTGAGGATACCATGGTCAATTCCCAAAAAGGAAAAGGTGACGAAGATGCAGTCGCCGCTCCGCGTCGAGCAGAGCAGAACCGCACGCCTGAGGAGAACCTGGCCCCTACAAGAGAAGGTGCATTCGACATCGAGGCCTTTGCCGAAGAGGCCATCGCAAGACACCGCGTCATCTTTGACTATCTCGCGGGCAAATGACGGAATGACCTATTGCATCGGAATGATCCTGCGGCGGTCGCCGACAGGCACCAGGAGCCCAACCTAGAGTTCTCATCCCTCAGCCTGGTCTAGGCCTCAAGAATCGAACTCGCACAGCCGGCGATACTTTCTGTGCGAGAAGCGCGTGCGTGCCCCTCCTGGCTCGTTGACGCACAACGCCAAATGCCAAGCACCCCAGACGCGGTCGCCCTAGCGGCAGATAGCTTGAGAAACTCGATCCGCCGTTGTTGTGCGTAGTGCCGCTCTCTCGGGCCGACAGGAGGCCGCCTCCTGCCATCAGCTCGGCATATGCCACCAACTTCCTCGACATAGCCAGCGCCACCGGACCGGGGAACGGCAGCGATCCTAGGGATCGACCGACTGATCTACGGGTAGAACGGTAGCCACAGCGCCGCCTCGGCAACGAGGCTTGTTACCAGTTGCACGGCTAGGCATTTAGAGTTGATCACCCGTTGAAAAACTTGATCATCACTAAAGGGTATCGTATAGTCTTAATCACGAATTCCCCTACCCTTCCTACACGAGACCTACCCCTTATGACCACTTATCGCACATCAAAGCAGGCGATCGCCTATATCCGAGTATCCACTGACAAGCAGGGCGAAACGGGAATTGGCCTGGAAGGACAGAAGGCATCCATACGTGCTTATGCTGATGCGGCCGGCGTCGAGATTGTAGAGTGGTTCCAGGATGTGGCCAGCGGACGCGGCGAAAAGAACCTGGAACACCGGCAGGGTCTCCAGAGCGCACTCGACTTCGCTCAGACCCATGACACTGATCTTCTCGTGGATGGGCTCGATCGGCTGTCTCGCAGCACCAAGACCATCGAGCACATAATGCGCGAACGCAAGGTCATGGTTGTCTCGGTCTCAGAAGGGCGCACGAACAATCGACTAGTGCTCGCCAGCCGTGCCGCGCGCGCGGAGCTTGAAGGAAATATGATCTCGGAGCGGACCAAGCGCGCCCTTCACAGAAAGAAGGCTGAGGGCGTGAAGCTCGGGAACAGGACCAATCTCTCAGAGGCTCAGAAGCTTGGTGCGGATTCCAACAAGCGCCGGGCAGAGGAGAAGGTCAATGAGATCGCCTCGGCTATTCGGAAGAACGATTGGCAGGACCTCTCTGTGCCGGCTCTGGTAGACGCACTGAACGGCATTGGCTTGAAGACCAGCCGCGGCGAAGCTTGGACCGCTGCGGCTCTCCGCAAGCCCCGTAAGGCGGCGCTAGAGGCCATCAAGGCATCCACGCTCGCAGATTATAAGAACCATCCGAACTTTGGTCTTTTCTGAACCGTCCCGCGGTCTTCCAACAGCGGTCCATCGTCGTTTGGCTAGACGAACCGCTCCTGGCTCATGCTGCACTGGCCCGAGCGCCGGCTCTTAACCGCGTTGCGTCCGGCGACTTGCTAGCGGCACAAAAATCTTCCGTTATCCGTTATGTTGTTATTGACACGGTCCGTTAGGATGAAATACTAACGACTAACAACGGAGATTGGACATGGCACTCAGCAACGCAGAACGACAACGGCTTCACTACCAGCGCCAGAAGGACAAGAAAAAGAGAGAGCTTAAGCAACCAGACAGCGTGGAACTGGCAATACCCTCGGAAGACCCATTTTATGAGTGGTTCCAGGGACAAGCCGGCGGTTTCTCTGACTTCGCGCGGTGCTTCGACATTGCCGGCATGGAAGCACCCGATATTGATGATGACAGCGATCCCAAGTCCTTTTCGGGCGAGATCGAGCGCAGTTTCGAAGGAGCGCCGGAACGTAGCCCCTACGCTAACGGTGGCGGATCGCTCGCCAGGGCCGAGATCATGGTCGGCTGCCTGGTTGACGCGGCCTCAGAGCTCGCCCGCATCATCAACGAGTATAAGCGCAACCAGGTGACCAACCAGCTTCGGGAAATCGAGAATGCTGACTTTTCCGATCCCAGCGTCAAGAAAAACGCGCTGACAGAAGTGGTCCGGCTCCAAAAGATGATCGAGACCCTCGACAAGCAGGTGCGCTGGTCCTTTCCTCAATGGAAGCTGACAAGCGACTAGCTCGCTTCTGTCAACGGTGAGGCAGTGATGTAACAACAGGGGTCGGCGATCAAGGCACCTGCATCTGCCAACCATCCCCCAACAATAGCAACGGTTCTCCCTGGCATCACCTGCCGGCTAGCTGCCGCTCGCTTTCACGCCTGACCCAAATCCGCAATCGTTGCGGTTTGCCCACCGCACACCTATCAACCCAGGAGGCCTGACAATGACTGATCTTCACATTACCAACGACGAACTCAAAGACCTCGACTACACTAACGCTGAAAACATCGTGGACGTCGACACTCCGGAGCAATCGCCTGGTTCCGAGCCCTCAGTGCCGGCGAGTCCTGCCGTATTCGGCTTCGACTATTCTGGTGTGTCACTTAAAGTGGCGCAGGAGGCAGAGGCTGCTGCCATCCGAATCCGAGATCGCCACCGCCTCAGCATAATCGACACTGGACATGACCTGTGCGCTGTAAAGGATAAGCTTGAACACGGCCAGTTTGGAAATTGGCTAAGCTACCACTTCGGTATGTCTGAGCGCACTGCCCAGAACTATATGAACGCGGCAACTGTCTTTGGTTCAGCACCCAAGGTGATCGATGTGCTGCCGCCCGTGACCATCTACAAGCTCGCTGCGAAAGGCGCGCCAGAGGAGATCAGGCAGTCCGTCATTGACGCCGTAGATAAAGGCCTCCTCCTCGACCACAAGGAAGTCAATTCTCAAATTGCAACCGCGCAAAAGGAGGCACGCCAAAGGCGGGAAGAAGAACGCGCGGCGAAGCACGAGCAGCGTGCTTGGGAGAAGAATGAAAAGGCGCTGCGGGCTGAAGGCAAGACCGACGAAGAAATTAAGAATGAGCGCAAGCGGTGGGATAGGAAGATAGCACGCAAAGAACGTGACGCCGACAAGAAGGCTCTCGAGGCTAGCCAGCGGGAGGAAGCGGCATTGCAGCGGGAGGAGAGGTTGAACGGGATGGCAGCCAAGGCAGTAAACATCCTCAAGGCTCGGCTTGCCGCGGACTACGAGACGTTCCGAGATGCACTTCTGCAGCTTGATTATGTTCAATTAAAAACTGCGATGTTGAACGCCTAACTGGGTCGGAAAGACCGAGCCCGTCGATACTACCAGATTTCTGTCGACGGGCCGCATTCCGGTCTAGGCAGCCGCACATTCTTCGTGAACTAAAGCTCGCTTCCCAATTCAGCATCCTCCAGAGCCTGGCCGATGGCTCGCGCAAGTTCTGGTCCCAATCTTTGGTAACCGAGGAGATTTGCTACCGCACGTGTCAGATCCTCACGTGACATCTCGCCACTCTCCTTTACGATCAGCTCCGCAGCGGTGGTGATCTCCATTGGTGGCAAGTATTCGGCCTTGAGAAGCGCGCCTTCGACATTGGAACGGTCCCGGATCGGAATATCATCCTGTTGTTGAAGTGTGAATAGAAACTGCTCCTGCCGCCGTAAGTCAGAGCCTTGCCGCAGAGCATAATTTATCGCCTTGTTGGCGACCTCCTGGATTCGATTGCCGGTGCGGCTCTTGCCAAAAGCTGCAGCGATCCTCCGAGCCACCTCTTCTGCGTGGATTGGTCCTTCAATTTCAATTATCTGAGTGACCAGTTTAGCGAGATAGCCGATTGGCGCCTCATGCGGCTCACCGTTGAAATTGGCGATGGGTTCGGCTTTCCGATAGGGAGTCCCGGCAAGCACAAGATGATCGAGAGAAATCTCTTGTATTCCGCCTCCCGCTTCGACTGAGAAATCATCAGGGCTTTCAACTTGCGCTCCGGGAGCTTCAAATTTCGCCGAAGCGTCTAATGCCTCCCTCGCCTTAGCCAGAGTTTCCCTCAGTCGCTGAACTTCGCGCTGTCGATCATGAAACCAGTCTGTGCTCCAGATCCTATGAAATCGCCAACCAAGGCCCTCTAGAACCTCCTGGCGTAGTCGATCACGTTCACGCGCCCAAAGGGCGGAGTGGTAGGCAGCTCCATCACACTCTACAGCGAGTATGTATTGCGCGGGGCGTTCAGGATGACGAACGCCGATATCAATTCGGAAGCCTGATGACCCAACCTGCGGATCAGCTTCATACCCCAAAGAGCGAATAACTGCTGCAACATCTTCCTCGAAGGGGCTATCAGCGCCGAGACCAGTCGCAGCTTTCTCGTCCATGATGCCTGTTTTGGCAAAGTCCAGGAACCGCTTTAGAACTCGAAGCCCGTCGCGACTGGACCGACTTGGGTCGATGTCCGCAGGATCAAATGAAATGAAGACCTCACATCGCGTGCGTGCGCGACTGAACAAAACGTTCAATCGACGGCCGCCACCTTCTCCATTGATTGGGCCGAAGGCCATGCTGGTCAGCCTACCGCCGGCGACTTGGGGGCCATAACCCACAGATATCATGATGACATCTCGTTCGTCCCCCTGAACGTTTTCGATGTTTTTCACAAAGAAGTCTTCCGCTCCTCCTGCTAGCAGAAAACGATCAAGCGTCCCGTCAGCGCGACGCCTGTTTTCTATGACTTCTGTGATCATATCGGATTGTGCCTTTGAGAAGGCTACGACACCAAGCGACAGCTGCGGACATGACCTCGCATGCTGAGCAACCGCCGTTGCAATCTCTTCGGCTTCGATCCGATTGGTTCCTGCTCGCCCAAGACCGCTATTTTTGGGAGCGTAGACGCCCGCGACACGCTTCAACTTCAGGCCATAATTATCGTCGAGCTGCAGAGGAGACGGCGGAAGTATCAATTCGTCTTCATAAAACTCTGCGTTTGAAACGCGGATAAGGGACGGGTCTCTTGAACGGTAGTGCCAAGAAAGCATCCGTCGCTTGATACCGCGCGCTTCGCAGAGCGTGAGTATGCTCTCCATATCAGCCGCGTATGCTGGCGTTCCTTCATCTTCATCAACGTCAGTTTCTGCATCGTCAACCATTCTGTCGAAAAATGATGTGGGCGGCAGCTGCTTCTGGTCACCGACGACGACGACTTGCTTCGCCCGGGCTATGCACCCAAAAGAGTCCTCTGGACGAACCTGGGATGCTTCATCGATCACCAATAGGTCGAATTCGACTACCCCAGCTGGAAGATACTGTGCGACGGAAATTGGACTCATGAGCATAATCGGCTTGATACGCTGCACCATGGACCCTGCATTCTTCATCAGCCACCGAATGGGCTTATGTCCTTTCTTTCGCCCCACCTCTCCGCGGATGATCCCCATTTCGCCAATGGTCCCTCGCGGCACTCTGTTGCTATGCTCAAGCCGAACCAACTTCCGGCAATCGGAAATTCGATCTCGTTCCAACTGCGCAAATTCGTCAACAAGCGCATGCCGGTCAAGGTCGCGCAATTTCTCGATCGCGGGATATCGGCGGCGCGCTTCTGTCCAGCGGGCTTCTGCGCAAGCGAACATGTATTCATTGGTCGCTTCGGTTGGTGTCAGTTGTCCCTGGAGCAGTTTGTCCACGACCGCCTTAGCGCCAGCAACGGAGGCATTCTCAATGGCACGACACAAACCGACCCACGATGAATATGCTGGGATATCGTTTGCTATCCTCAGAAGATGCGAACTGAAGCTGGAGAGTTCCAAAACATCGATCTCTTCCTCAAACCCGACAAGACGAAGGTCGAGTTGAAGGCGCGCACAGATTGTCGCCAACGAAGGCCGAACGGAACTGACCTGTGATTGCAGCCGAGCTCCGATATCGACAGGATCTCCCAGGACTGAAAGGGCACGAGTTAACTGTGATGCTTCCTGAAAGGCTCCCGCCTTCTGTATAGCCGCCAGCCACTCACAGAGGCTCGAAACTTCTCGAAAATCTGTCTTCTCACCTCTCCAGTGTTCCTTAAGTTTAGCACTCAGCCATGCCTCCTCGGAGGCAAGCAGCGCACGCTTTTGTTGGACGTCAATAAGAATGTCCACTAGCTGGATGCGTTCCTCCGGCTGCTGAGGCAAAGGGCTGGACAAAAGGCTGGATAACTCTGCTGATGCTCGTCTATAAGACCCAAACCAGCGCTGCCAAATCGAAGCTTTGCCAGCCACCAGCGAACGGCGAATGGATGAGCATTCCGCTGTCCAGGCGGCTGCGGAGAACGTTTGCTCTGCTGCTTGGTATGCAGTCTGCCACAGAGAGCCTGTATTCAATGCCTCCTGTAGTCGAGGATCTTCGGCCAAGTCGAACAGAACTTCAATGTCGCGCGGCATGTTTACCGGCGCGTCAAGAAGTGTCGTTAGGCCCGTCGCCAATTTCTCAATATCTGAGATCTTGGTTGGGGCGATAGTTCCAACCGCATTCGCAATCTTGCTGCTGTCTGAAAGCAAATTTTCAATGGCGACTGCAACCGTTTTTACTTCCGCTTCAAGACGCGCAAGATCTGTAGGCTGGAGTTGCAGTGCCCTGACGCCGTTGAAAGGATGCCGCCCTGGCGCCCCCGCCTCCAATTGCGCTTGGGCGAGTTTGCCAAGCGCTTGTCGTCCCCTTTCGCGATCCACCGACCCAAGTTTTTCGAGCCCCTGCAGAGGTATAGACGGGGGACGCACGCCAGCGTTCATGAAGTGGATGATCTCTGCAAGTGCACCGAAAGCTGTGTCACCAAACGTGTTCACTGGTGAGTGGAGTAAGTCAGCCAATGCATTCAGTTCGTCGCGAACCTCATGAAGACGGTTCGGACTTGACACTCTGGCACCCCCGTGACCGGCTTTCGAAAGCGTGCGCCCTAGTTCCTGAACGACTGCCTTCTTATTTGCAGTTCTGGAATGCAATTCAAGACAGATATCCCGTAGCCCGCAGTTCACTAGACGGTTGTGAACCACGGATAGTGCCGCCATTTTCTCGGCCACGAACAGAACCGTCTTCCCATCATGCGCTGCGGCAGCAAGAATATTGGTAATCGTTTGAGATTTCCCAGTGCCTGGTGGGCCCTGCACGACGAGATCGGCACCGCGTCGGACCTCCTCGATGACCTTTGTCTGCGAGGCGTCGGCGTCGACGACTTGGATGATGTCCGCAGGGCTCAGCAGTTTATCCAGCTTCGCCCCGTCCGGAAAAGTTGGCTCCTCGTGCTCGAAGCCGTTCAAAAGCAGTCCATTGAGCAGTTTATGCTTTTCGAAAGCATCCCCTGGCCAGTTTTCCAGGTCAAGGTCGTGATGCATGAGCAACTTGGCAAAGGAAAAGAAACCAAGTTGCATGCCATCTCGGTCAACCGACCAAGCCAGCTGACCAGAGACCGCCTCTTGAACACTATCGAAATAGCCCGAGGGCAGCCACTCCTCGGTTTCCTCAATCTCTGGCAGCAGAATGCCAAAGTCTTGTCGTAGCCGCTCCTTCAAAGGCAGGTTCGTCGAGATTTCATCATCTCGCACCCTGAGATCATAGGATGAGGTCCGCTCATTGCGCACAAACTCGACCGGCAGCAAAATTAGAGGAGCCTCTCGATAGATCTCAGAAGACGGGCTTTCCTTCCATCTCAAAAATCCAAGCGCCAGGAACAGGATATTCAGCCCTTGCTCCTCTTCCGCTGTCCGGGCATCCTTCGCCATCCGAAGAAGCCTCCGTGCAAGGCCTTCTGGTCCAAGCGGAGTTTCCAAAACATCGTCGCGAAGGCGATCATCATCGACCGCATCATCGGGCACATACTCCGCAAGGTGCAGCCCATCATTCTCTTCAGACGACACCCGGTCCTTGCCCATGGCCTTGAAACGCATGCGCCGACCGCCGGTCTTGAGTATCCGATAGACCTCATCCGACTGCTCGTTGACGATATTGAGACTATTAGACCGGGTGTTCGCTCGGTTGACATGGACAAGGCGATTGCGTGTCCCGGTGTCTAGGAGCTTGCGCCTTGCATTGGCGAGAACATTTAGAAGGGACGAGTTTTCGATGGGCATGCTGATTCCAAATGCTTGTTTCTTACTCAATCAGTGAGAAAGTGCTTTGCAAGTTATCACCCAGAAGACGTATCAATTTCCATGAAAAATTTCGGATTTTCACGTCGATCGAAATTGCTTTCATTGGTGATCCATAATGACGGCAGAACCATTACCGCGCGCAGTCTGATTTCCTACTAGCCAACTCTAGTCTTAAGTCGACGCCTCCACCTTCTCCCACCCCAGCAAGTGCTCGTTCTTGTCGAGCCAGGCCTTGCGCTCCTGCCAGTCCGGCAGCACCTTCCCCACAAGGTCCCAGAACTCAGGCTCGTGGTTGCGGTGCTTCAGGTGGCACATCTCGTGGACCACGGCGTATTCCAGCACTGGCTTCGGTGAGAAAATCAGGTGCCAGTTGAGATTGATCTGTCGGTCCTGGCCGCAGCTGCCCCACATGTGCTTCTGGTCCTTGATCTGCACGCCGCGGGGCTTGAGCCCATGGCGCTCGCCATACCGGCGGACGAAGTCGCGGGCGTCGTCACGCACGCGGCGCTTCAGCCAGAGCCGGAGAGCGCTCTCGATAATGCTGTCGGATGACTCGGGGGCCAAATTGGCAGGCTTGCGGATCTGGAAGCCGTTGCGGAAGTTGACCTCGACCAGGGAGCCATCGAAGGGTTCTATGGTGAGTCTGGTCATACGCCCACGATAGGGGATCTTGGCGCCGGTCACGAACTGGTAGACGCGCGTCTGTGCCCTGGCGCGTTCTGCCATGTGCTGCACAGTCTCGATGATCCAGGCGCGCCTGCGGTCTAGCACGGCGCTGATCTGATCGTCTGTGGCAGCCTCCGGCACCAAGAGCTCGAAGGATTTCGGCGTGACGCTGAGGCTCGCCTTGCGGGCCCTGGGCGATCGCCTCAGCGTGTATTCGATCTCTTGGGCGCCGATGCGATAGACGGCCATGTCACTGCCCTGCGAAATGTTTGAGCGCGTAGGCCTCGACCTCTTCCGGGATTTCCCTGAATTGCGTCAGCCCTGCCAGATGCGCCATGGAGCGCACCTGCTGGCGCAGGCTTTTGCGCAGGCCATCCTTCTCCCACCAACCGTTGGGAGCGGTCACCGGATCGGTGTAGAGACCTTCCAGCCGGACCGCCAAATCCTCGCCCTCAGGGCCAGCCGCGAAGCCGTTGAGGATCTGCAGAATACCGTAGGCGCCGGGAGTAAGGCCTGCTTCAACATGGGCCGCATCCTCGGCCGTGATGTCCTTCGCCAGCTCCTCGGCCGCCTTCAGCTTCTCGCCCCAAGAGAGCTGCGCGCTTTCCAGCTTTTCCAAGAGCTGCCGTAGCCGCTCCGAGAACTTGCCATACTGATGCGGGCTGTCGTTGATCCGTTCGGTGACGGTCTTGCGCAGCTCCGTCGTCTTGCGGATCGCTGCCGTCATCAGGTCTTCCTCGGTCTTGCCCTCAGGATCGAAATCCTCCCAGAACTCCGGGTCAGTGATGTGGCGCAGCTTAACGGTGACGCTTAGACCCGTCGCCTCCAGATGCTTCTCCAGCATCTCGCGGATCTTCTCGCTGTAGTTCATCTGGTCGAAGGCCTGGCGCTTTTCAAAGTGCTGCGTGCCATAAAGCAGGAAGTTGGCGACCCATTTCAGGTCTGCGGTGAATTCGAGAACGCTTGGGTCCGGGCTCAGCGTCTCGTAGATCGCGATGAAGCTGCGGGCCTTCGCCTTGAAGTCGAACCATTTGTCTTCCGTGCCGAGCAGCTTCACGAAGGTATCATACTCGGCCTTCAGCGCGTCCTTGTCGCTTGCCTTGCGTTTCAGCGGCTTCATCAGCGCGGCGACGGCGGAGTGCGCGGCCCGCAGCTGGTTGCGCAGATCGTCCAGGTCGCGCATGGCGTTCTTCACGTCATCGGCTCGGTAGGAGGAAAGCGCTGCCTCCAGATGACCGGAAACGCCGATATAGTCGACGATCAAGCCGTTGCGCTTCTTCGCGTCGGAAACGCGGTTGGTGCGGGCGATCGCCTGCAGCAGGCCGTGCTCCTTCAACGGCTTGTCGAGATACATGACGCTTTCGATCGGGCAGTCGAAGCCAGTCAGCAGCTTGTCGCAAACGATCAGGAATTGCGGATCGTCGCCCTTGCGGCCAAAAGCCTTCTTCGCCAGCTTTTCCGCCTCGGCATCCAGGTAATGCGCTTTCAATTCGGTGCGGATCGCCTGCTTGTGGGCATCCTCGCTCGGTTTGCCGTCCTCCTGGTTGATCGAATAGACGCAGGCGGACATGGCATCTGCGCGGGCCAGCGCCTCGGCGGGCTCCATGCCCTCGGCCTTCAGATCTTCGGCAATGACCTTGGTCAGCGCCTGCTTGTAGAGGATCACCGCCTCGCGATCGATGGCGACGATCTGCGCCTTGAAGCCATCAGGCAGAGCATACTGCTTGAAATGCGTCCAGATGTCGTAAGCGATCAATGCGATGCGGCGTGGATGCTTGACTAGATCCTCGATCTGCACCCCGCGCTTCTTGATCTCGTTGAGCTTGTCGTCGTCCAGTTCGGCAAACCAGGTGTCGAACAGAATGTCGATCTTCGCCTCGTCGATATGCCAGTCGGTCTTGCGACCGGTATAATAGATCGGCACCGTCGCGCCGTCGGCCACGGCGTCATCGATGCCGTATTTGTCGAGATAGCCTTCGCCTGGCACACCGAAGTTTTCGTATGTGTTCTTGTCGTCCTTCTTCACCGGCGTGCCGGTAAAACCGAAGAAGCGGGCGTTGGGCAGCGTTGCGCGCAGATAGGCACCGAGATCCTTTTCCTGGGTGCGGTGGGCCTCGTCCACCATGACGATCCAGTTTTCCGAGTTGGCAATCGCCTCGTTCGAGCCCTGAAACTTGAAGATAGTGGAAAGCGCCGTGTGCCCATCCTTACCGCTGCGGATCAGCGCGTGCAAATCTTTGATGCTCTCGATCGCGGTCGGGTTCGGCAGGCCGCAGGCGACGAATGTCCCGCTGATCTGGCTGTGCAGGTCCACCCGGTCCGTCAGCACCAGAATATTCGGATTGGTGAGCCGCTCGGACTGGATTGTCCGGTGCGTCTTCAGCTTCAGCGCGGCAAAGACCATGGTCAGCGATTTGCCGCTGCCCTGCGTATGCCAGATCAGCCCCTGCCGGTGCTTGCCCTCGATCACGCGCTCGACGATGCGGTTGACGGCGCGGAACTGCTGGTAGCGGCAGATCTTCTTGATTGTGCCAGTCTCGGTCTTTTCGAACACGACGTAGTGCGCGATCAGGTCCAGCAGGCGGCGCGGCTCCAGCAGGCACCAGAGACCCTTGGCGAGCGTGTCGGGAAAATCGGCCTCCGCCTTCGGCCAGGGATCGCGCCACTCGCCAAAATATTTCGAACCGGAGCCGGTCGCGCCGTAGAGCACCAGGGCACCGTCGGTGACAATGTTGAAGACATTGGAAAAGAACAGGCGTGGAATGTCCCGCTCATATTGCCTGATCTGCTCGAAGGCCTCGCCAGTCTTGTCCTTCACGTTCAGCGGGCTTTTCGCCTCGATCACGACCAGCGGAATGCCGTTCACATAGACCACGACATCGGGCTTGCGCGTGTTTTCAGCCTTCACCCTGAGCTGATGCGTAACGGAAAACCGGTTGTTGCCGAGGTCGAGAAAATCGATCACCCGCAGCGTCTGGCGCGTTTCCTGGCCGCTCACCTTACGGGCATAATCGCCGCGCAGCAGCTTCAGCCAGGCCTCGTTGTCGCTGATCGCCGCAAGCTCGGCATAGGCAGCCTCGGCAGAAGCGCGGTCGATCCCGTTGATGCGCATCAGCGCCTCAATCAGATGCGGGCGAAACAGAACCTGGTTCTCGCCCTCGCGCAGTGAGGCATGGTCCGCCGGCGCCACGAAGCCATAACCCATTGCCTGGAGATGCTGGATCGTCGGGCGCTCGGCAAAATGCCATTCGGGGTCTTGGCTCATAGGGCGTTTACTCCGCAGCCATGGGCAGAGCGTCGGTGACGCGCTTGCGACCGGTGAGGAGGTCGGACATCAGGGTGGATTTGAGTTGCTCAAGCACCGTCAGTTCCGCACGCTGGTTCTTTTCAGTCTCATGCAAGTCTTTTGCCTGCGCAGCGATCGACACTTGTTCCTCCTGTGGAGGCACAGGAACAACAAGTTTACGCAATATATCAAGCGTCAATTGTGGCTGGGCGCTGCCAAATACCCGCCGTTTGAGTTGATCATCGACCAGTTGCGAGGCGGTCAGAGCAAACAGGAACTCTGGAAGTATGTCAGAGCCCGTCGAGCGCATAACAGCCATTCCAGAGTTTATCCGCACGCAGTCGAACGCGATGTTCGGACCGTAGAATGCGAAATTGCCTATGGTTCCTCTCGTCGTGACGACAATGTCAGAGCGCTGAAGCAGACCGTTGCGAAGTTTCCGGTGCTTCTCCTCGGAGATAAATTGGCACTCCTCAAAAACAAACCCTGATCTGGTTACATTTTTTGCGCTCAGGAAGAGGCAATAGCCATCATCTTGGTAGTCTTCGGCTTTAGGATATTCCTTGCCTCTGTCACCATCGACGATGGTGACGGAGGCATCGCCCAAGGTTGCTACCTCCCACCCCTCCGGGATCTCCCCGATCTCCGTCTGCTTGAACCGCGTATGGCCGATGCCTTTGGTGAGCAGGCGTTCCAGCACACCCTGCTTGACCTTTCTGGTCTGCTCGATCACCGCCCGCGTTGCCGCAATGGCCTCATCTACGCTGAACAGGATTTCGGCAATGCGACGTTGTTCGTGGAGCGGGGGGACAAAAACTTGCTCTTTGGCGGCCTTGTCGCGATTAAGTCCTGGGACGCCTGTTGCCTCGTTAAGGCGCTCCAGAGATGCGAATTTCAGAAGATAGGTTAGCCACTGCCAATCGCTGTTTTCTCTCTGCACCACAAAGTAAGTTGTATCGATAGGCCAGAAGCCGCCCTCGACATAAAAGACGCCTCCAAGTGAGCCCTTGCGGGAAATCACAATGCTAGGCCCGGCAGCTACCGCTTTATCGTGATATCCGACAATGCCGCTTGACCCGAAGACCGGAACTGCTCCTTCCCTGCGCTCCGCACCAGCGAGGGCTTTGCCATATTCGAGTTTAACTAGGTCTCCAAGTTCAGACCGCCGCCATCCCTCCGGCATTTCACGCGACATAACCAAGCTCCCGCAGAAAGGCCATCATGCGGGCTTCTGCTGCATCCCGCTCGGCCTGAAGCTCGACGAGTTTTTCTACTTCCGCCGCGACATCGACCTCCTCGGCCTCTTCGCCCAGATGCACATATCGGCTGATATTCAGGTTGAAATCATTCGCCTCGATTTCGCTTGATGGCACCACCCGCGCCAGCCGCTCGGCATCGGCAAAGTCGCCATAGGCCTTGGCCAGCGTGGCAACATTGGCCTCCGACAGATGGTTCTGCGCCTTGCCTTCGACGACATGCTCGGCGCCGTTGACGATCAGGATCTGGCCCTTGCGGGCCGCCGGCTTTTGTTTGCGTAGGATCAAAATACAGGCCGGAATGCCCGCGCCGTAAAACAGATTGGGCGCCAGGCCAATGACGGCCTCGATCAAATCATCCTTGATCAGCCCCTCGCGGATCTTGCCTTCCGCACCGCCGCGAAACAGCACGCCATGCGGCAGCACCACGCCGCAGACGCCGTCTTCCTTCAGGCTCGCCACCATATGCTGCACGAAGGCGAGGTCGCCATAGGATTTCGGCGGGCAGCCATAGCGGTCGCGACCATAGGCATCGCCCTTCGACCAGACATCATGCCCCCAGCTTTTCAATGAGAATGGAGGGTTGGCCAGCACCCGGTCGAAGGTGCGGATGGCCTTCACGCTGTCGCCTGTCAGGTGCTTCGGCTCCAGCAACGTATCGCCGCGCGCCACCTGTGCGTCGTCGATATCATGCAGGAAGAGATTCATTTGGCAGATGGCCCAGGTGTTGAGGTTCCGCTCCTGGCCGAACAGCGACAGGCTTTTCGGGTTCTTGCCCTGCCGCTCCAGATGATGCACGGCCTCCAGAAGCATGCCGCCCGACCCGCAGGTGGGGTCATAGATCGACATGCCTTCTTCCGGCTTTAGGCACTCGACGATCAGCCGCACGACCATCTTCGGCGTATAGAACTCGCCACCCTTCTTGCCGGCATCATCGGCAAACTGCGCGATCAGATATTCGTAGGCCTGGCCCAGCACATCCGGCTCGACATCGGAATTGCGCAGCCGATAGGTCTCGAAATGCTGCAGCAGCTTTTCCAGCATGGCATCCGGAAAGCGCTCCTTGTTGTTGAAGTCGACATCCTGGAAGACGCCGCGCAGCTTCATGTTCGCGTCTTCAATGGCGCGGAACGCAGCGTTCAGATGCGTGCCGATATCGGTCGTGTGCTTGCGCACATCCTTCCAGAAATGGCCCTTGGGAATATCGAAGCGGTGCTCGTCCGGATCAGCGGCAAGATCGGCGTCATGATAGCGCGCCAGCCGCTCCTCATACTCCTCCTCCCAGACGTCCGAGAGGCGCTTGAAGAACAGAAGGCCAAAAATGTAGTGCTTGTAATCGCCGGAATCGATCGATCCCCGCAGGATATCCGCCGCCCGCCAGAGATGGTTCTCCAGCTGCGAAAGGGTGAGTGTGCTCACGATGTGCGTTCCCCCGTCATGCTTTGCGCCCACAATAGCAAATCGGAGCGCCAGGGCAATTTAGCTGGACATCTATAGAGCGTCCAATAGAAGTCGACTCCAATCATTCGTCGCTGGAGGATTCCACATGAAGAATAGCACACTAGAGCGATCTGCACCGGTTTTAACGCTGGCCTTTACGGGCGTTTGGTTTGGCTATTCGCTACATGATGCGGCGTTTCCGTGGGAGCCTATCGTGGTGGCTGTTGGAGCGTTTATTGGCTGGCTTGTCCTGGATCTACAGTTATCAAGCCATGCGGTAGCTGCCGCGCAACTTCATCCGCACGATAAAGCCTTAGGCAATAAGATGCGAAGCCTATTTGACCAGCCAACACGTCGCTTTCTCAAGGAGCAGAATTTTGGCCAGCCCTTCAAAAGCGATTTGCTAGATAAACTGGAGATTCTTGCTGATGATTGGCACGGGACGAACTACGAATTCGAGGACGCTAGCCTAGACAACATATCGGCGGAAATCGTTCGGCAGGCGATGGGTTTTTGTAGCAGGATTGCGGAATATGTCGGCGTGGCTGGCAACTGGCCCCCAGGCCACCTTTCTGTTCCCCTGGATCGCGAACGCGCAGAGGACCAATTTTCAGATGCAACTTGGGCTCATATTAAAGAATTAAGAACTTTAGCCGATTCGCTGTTGGGCGAGTATGAGAGGTTCGAGAAGGCCTTCCGTCGACTGGCGCCAGAGGAATACCGAAAATTGCATTGATGGCGGGGCTTCAATGCGCCGACCAGACCCTTCGGAGAGGTGGCAGAGTGGTCGAATGTGATTAAGCGCACTGTCAGCGGCTCCGGCCACGCACTTGTGGAGTGGCTAGGCTTGTCACTAAACCGTGAAGCCCAACGATTTGCCTGAACTCCAACTCAATCGCGACAAATAACCCTACGCAGCGTGAGCCTCACACTGCTTCATCAGCGTATCTAAAAGGGATTTGACCGTTCGATCAGCATGATCATCGCCGGGAAAAAAGACTGCGCGACTGTTGTCTGACAGAAGTCCAGTCTCCGTTGCTAGAGCCGTTAATGTTTTGCACATATGCGCTATCCGTGTTTCGCTGCAATGGTTACTGACCCGGATTGACCAGCTCTCGATTGCGGCGGCCGTTAGCCCAGCTAGGCGCTCTTCACGTGCAATACTCGAGGTGTTTACAATCTCAAGCGCTGCGCGTTCTATTTCAATACGCTGCTCAAATCGTCGAGATCTGCTCATCTGTTGCCTCTACTTTTGCGACGGCTCCGGCCACCTCATCACACCATATCAGAAGGTCTCGCTGAACTTCCAGCACTTCCGACGCAGCGACGTCTGGCGGTATGCTTCCCCTCTGGCTCGCCATTCGGCACTGAAGCATCTTTTCATAGGTCTCCAGTGCAATGGGGAACGGGATTGGAAGTTCGAAAGGAGAGTAGCGACCGAAAGACGGAGTCCTCCTCAGCCGCCAACTTGCAGCCATCGCAACATTCCGAGCGCAAACGTAAAGAATACCCAGTTCGAACACAGCGTTCGCATGACAAGCTGTTACCCATCGTTCTACACGGCTCGCAATCCCTCTCAAGTCGCAAATATCTGATTGGGCGCTTCTGTAGTCGGCAGGGGTCCCGAAAAGCTTTTGCAGACTCATTCCGGCGAGTGTTTTGCCTTCCAGGCAAAGATGCCACGCAAAGAGATCACCGGATTCAAAAAGTGCTCTGATCTTCCGCAGACCATACCATGAGAGAGAGGGCTCCTTACCGAACTCTGCTTTCACGAACTCTCTGACTGGATCCGGTTCGGTCTTACCCGTGCCGTTTTCTACAATAACCAATATGTCTAAGTCGCTTTTGGCGTCATTATCGTTGCGCGCGCCTGATCCGAATAGGCTGATGTTAACGATCGAAGGCGGGAGAACAACCGTCATCTGTGCGACAGCCAACGAAACAAGCCGGAAACCAGAATGCCAAGGCTAACGTAACGAAAGATAACCACTATCCAATCGATCACAACGATATGGTTGAGGCTTTCTTCATAGGGGGCATCGAGGAAGAGGCTGACATAATATACCATGTAGGACTTAAACACGGTCGTCAGTTGAGAGACCGACGGGTCTGCAATTTGTGATGCCCAGACCAGGGATGAAATCAGAGAGAAGACAGCGAGGATTACCAATGCGGAAATAGGGAGGTTCCACAATTTCTCGCCATGTCCCCAGAGAAAGCCGTCAAGCCACAGGCCGATTCTTTGAATTAATACTGATGCGCGTTTTCGGAAGCCCTTGTATTTGCGCTTATAATAAGCTTCATCCTGCATCCAGGCTCGCCGTAGGTGTTCCTTTTTAGCGGCGAGTTCGGCGACAACGAAGGCCCTGCCAGCGGACACATCTCCCATCGAAAGAGCATTCTTTCTCAGAATTTGTAAGAGTTCGCGGCGCACATTTGGCCGTTCAGGAAGGTTCTTGAGAATCTCATCTGTTTCAATCCTGCACCCACTAAAATCTGAGTAGCTAAAATTGCATTCGTCAAAGTTTGCATTTCGGAAGTTGCAGTCGATGAATCGTGTTCCTGTGAAATTGCATTGCTTGAAAGTAGCTTGATGAAAATAGCCACGGGTAATCAAAGAGTAAGAGAAGTCCACTTGGTCAAAAGCCTGCGTCTTTCCGCTGACGTCGGTCAGTTGAGCATGCTTGAAAGCAGTGCCTGTCGCATGCTTCAGTTTCTCTGATTCAAGTCTGAGCGGCTTAAACGCGATAGTCTGGGTATTGTCAGTTAGGTCGTTAGCCACGGCTCGCTCATACGTTGATTACCTGAGCAATACACCGGGAGTGAATGAGGCACAATTGCGCCGCTCAGATATCGCTTTAAAACATGGGTGTGTTCGCCCCGCTCATCGCTATGAGACACCCCGCGCAAATCAAGCGCCGACCAGTTATGCGGAGAGGTGGCAGAGTGGTCTAATGCACCGCACTCGAAATGCGGCATACGGTCAACCGTATCGGAGGTTCGGATCCCCCCCCTTCTCCGCCATTGGGAACCATTCGGGTGTAAGGTTTCCAATCTGTTGACTGATAACTCTTCATCTTTGTGACCGGTGCGCAAATCGGTGCGGGCCACGATGGAGGCGCATATGCTGAGTTGATGCGAAGGCGCACTGCATTGGCGAAGGGCGCTCCGCTACCAGTCTCTGAAAGTGAGAACGTCTTCCTTTAGAGTTAAGCTGATTTCACCGCCTAACTGGTTCGCCCAGAACGGTCCGCGGATGTCATCAAATCCGGCTCCGAGCCATTCTACAACTCTAACTAATTTGCGCCCGCGTTTCTGCGCGATCAGTTGATTTAAGTGAGTGTCGTTGCCAGAGTAGCCGAAGATCAATATCTCTTCGCTTTCATCAAGCGCCCTTTTTAGAAACTCCCAGTATGTTGTAAGTATTTCAGATGATGATATTATGTATTTCTTGTGTGTTACGTGCGTTAATACGATATGCCGCCCAACGTTCTTAAGTTTTCTTCCGGGCTTTTCTATAGATTCTGGACTTAATTTATGAGGTCTAGATTTATCCCTGTCAACGAATAATGGGCAGCCATGGAGGTGCAGATACCATCCTCCCTGTTCCTTCTGTCTAAACATGTTTCTTTTATCAAATTTTTGGTCTACGAACCCGTCCCGAAGAATTTTGTTATTGTCGAGTATGTTCAAGGCCCCAAATGCCGACGAGAGCAGACCGTCGTAGTTTAATGTTGCGACGTGCGATTGAGTTTCTGTAATCCTCTCGGCTAGACTGTTCGTAAATTCCTCCGGTAAGCAGCATCGTTTTCCAATATTTTCGCCGTGGCTATGTTTCGCAACAAACATTCGTCGTGCCACTTCAAATCCAAACTGTTGGACAGCGCTGGGGAAATCCAGGCCATGCTGTGATAGCCAATGGCCAATCTTAGTGGGAGGAATCTCTAGTAGAACCTCACATGCTGCTACAATCTCTTGCAGCTTCGCCAATTGCTCTTCAGATGTCGGCATTTTTGCGCCATCTGGAAGGCATGCCAGCATGAGCTTTTTTTGCGCTTCTGTGAGCTGGCCGCTCATCCACGCCGCGGACATTACTGTGTTTAGATTGAACTCGTCGGGCGCAATTGCCATCCCAAGTCCGTTACCGAATATGAATAGCTTTCTCATCTCAGCTATTCTCTATCCAGTTGGCCATGTTCTGCGCAATGCTATTAACAGCTAATGGCGCAGTATTGCTTGTTCCAGAATATACCTTTCCCAAAGTTGAATCGAATATCTTGTATGTGTAGTTTGGAGATATCTTCTTAAAGGCTTGCTGCATAATATAGCATCCGCAGTTTGCCTTTGATTTATCCAGCTTTGGATTTTGTATTGGCCATATATGGTATACATCCATCCCATTCGGAGTCTCAAGCATGAAGCTTGGACTTACTCTTACAAGTATTTTTCCATCAGCGAGCTTCAATTGTCCTTTCTTTTCAAACAAAGATATTTTTGTTTTTTTTCCGAACTTAACGTTAAACGAATCGAAGGCGGCCTTGTTGTAGCTAATCTCATCCGGCCGTGAAGAACTGTTTAAGATGTAATCTATCTCATCCTTGGACTTCTCCTGGATATGAGCTGCAATCGCTAGATGCAAATTTCGGTAAAAATCGTATCCGGCTGACGATTGAATTCGTCGCAGCACCTCTGAAATTTGCCGTGCAGGATCCATGGAGTATATTCGTATAAACGAATTCAATGAGAGGGATAGCAACGGTGCTGACATGGAAGCTCTTTGGGCGTTGAATAGGTCAGTTGCGCGTCTTACCGCATTGTTCAATTTTGTTTCGTCGAGGTTGTATCCTATTTTGACCAACAACGTGCGGCTTTTTTGGATTCAGTATCATGGGCAGACTTGACGGATAAGCCTTGGCACCCCTCCAGGGGCATCCTACGCGTGACCTTTAACATCGTTTGGAGGCTACATGGCGACGCTCCGGGAGCTCAGAGGACGCGCGCGAGCGCAGGTGCGTCGTCGTGGTATGAAACCTCGGTGCAATCGTTCGACGGCAAGCTCGAAGCTGAGAAATGGGCCCGCGATCTGGAAGTCCAGGTTGACCGGTTCGGCGCTGCACCTGACACGAAGATCCTTGAAAGCACGACGCTGGGGCAGCTCCTAGAGCGCTACCAGCGCGAGATCTCGCCTACCAAGCGCGGGTAGGCTCAAGAGATCCAGCGGATCGACGTGTTGCCAAATCAGAGCGCCAGGGCAATTTAGCTGGACATAATGCTGCAGGCGAATAGAAATTCGCATGCAATCAAAAGCGTGATGATCGGCCCGGGGCGTGAGCGATATCAAACTGTTTCAGTTCGGCGAGGAAGGCTTCGTTACAGACAACCACGCGTCACTTTGTTTACAGCAGATCAGGTGAGGGACGAATGCCGCAAGACAAGACCAGAGTTGAAGCCCTCTATCGTGGACACAAGATAATCGCTGCCGCCTTCCGTGGAGAACCCACTTCTGCAATATATCTAGGGAAGTCGCTTGCGACCTCCAATCGCTTCAAGGGCAAGACAATTGAGGAAGCCCTATCTCTCGCCAAGCGATGGGTTGATGAAAAGTATAGCGTGACCGCGGCAAATCGGCCGGAAGCCCACATTGCGACAATCCAGGAGTATGTGGACGCTTTGACGGCACGCCCGCCTAAGGACAATGAGATTGCAATGCTCAAGGCACATGCCACGCGTCAGATAATGACCGCAACCGAACTGGCAGAAGCCGCAGGCTATCAAAGCTTCAGCAGCGCGAACTTGCACTACGGCACATTCGGGCGGGACATCAGCGAAATTCTTCATCTCACGCCCAAGAAACGCAAGGATGGGACGACTATTTGGACGAGCGTTCTCGCTGATGGAATGGACGCCGATAGTGACCTTTCTGCAGAATATCGGTGGCAGATACATTCCGAACTCGTCGAGGCGCTTAAACGCCTCGGGATCCGTTGAACCGGATTTATGTCCAGTGAAAAAGTCCTGGTCAGTTGCAACGCTCACAGACTTCGGACGAGTGCGGTTGTCGAAGACCTTGTTCATGCGCGATTTCCTGTTTTCGGACATCGCTTCGATCCATGGCTTCAACAATTTGCCCGACGATCCCGATCTGGCGATCGCTGCCGGCACGCGGCTGTGCGAGGACTTGCTTGAGCCGCTGCAGGATGCTTTCGGCCGCATCGCCATTCGCTCGGCCTTTCGCTCTGCCGAAGTCAACGGTTTCGGCAACCAGATGCAGCGTGCAGGCAACAAGGGATACACCTGCGCTGCAAACGAGGCGAATTACGCGGGGCACATCTGGGATCGTCGTGATGCGGACGGCTTTATGGGCGCCACAGCCTGCGTCGTCGTGCCCTCGTTCTGGGACCGGTTCCAGGGGGAAGGCGAATGGCAAAAGCTCTCCTGGTGGATTCACGATCACCTGCCCTACTCGTCTCTCTATTTCTTTCCGACCTATTGGGCCTTCAACATCAGCTGGCACGAACGACCCGAGAGACGCATCGATAGCTACGCGACACCAAAAGGTTGCCTGACGAAGCCGGGAATGGCAAACCACGCTGGCAGCCATTCCGGTGAATGGTCAGGGATTTTGCCGTAGCCAGCAAAAGGAGCCTACAGCACCTACCCCAAGAACTATCGAAGCCCCTCCGTCGTTACAAATTTTGGGTAGCCCTCGCCAAACAGCACCGATCTGGCTTGTTACCGCCGTCAGCTCTTGCAAGCCGCGCCGGAGGCGTCTCCCTGAAGACAAACAGATCCAGAGGCTTCACGAGTGTCATCGAGCGATGTTCCGGGCGGCAGAGTGCTTACCGGAATTCATCAAACAAGCAGCTCAAACTCCGGTCAACTAGCCTGAGGAGCGGCACCAGGCGATGTCTCCAGCATCTGCAAAATTGGATCAAAATGGTCGAAGATTTTACGCGCGAATAGCGAAACAGACTGCATCATCGTCTCAATGGAAGCATCAATATCTGTTTCGTCATCTGGTTGTTTTTGATAAATTTCCTTTTTCGCGAGGCAAGTCCAATCCCTGCCCGGCCGGGATGTCGGGCGATGCAGACGCTTCTCATCCAAAATTGTGACGTATCGTTGGCGGATCTGCTCATCTCCTGGACCGAGGTATAGATAAGCAGCTATCTTCGGACCTTCGCGCTTGAGCTCCAGTAAGATAAACCTCTTGGATTCAGTCCATCGCGAATTCTTGAAACCGGGAAGGTCATCCCATTGTTCAAACGCCAGTCGAAGAATGGTTTTATAATCGACGTCAAGCATCATTTTGACGCCTGTTTCCCTGATCGCCGCTAGAAGATCACTTCGTCTATCTTTCAAAGCTTCGAAGAGGTTGCCTGTTTCATCTGGTCTTCGATCAGCAAGAAATTCGAGCGCTTCGCTGTGCTGTGCCCAAAGCTTTCGCGCAATGTCTTCCAAACGACGATCTTCCAAGTGGTGTCTCCTGAGCATTCGAAGATAGGACCGCAGCATCTGTGCCGACTGACTGTTGTTGGACTGATCCGCCAGGGGCTGCAGATGTTCAACAAGGTCGCGAATTCGCAGCGGTTCCCAGTGGTCAACATCGGTCGGGGCCTCCTCATGCTTTGTGAGGAAGACATTCAAATGCTTCCATCCCTGCGACATAGGCCATTCTTGTTCAACAATTCGCCGGTAACGTCTTAGCTGATCGTGGCCTTGGCTTGAATCAATCTTCAACTCTATGGGAATTACTATTTGTGAAGATCGCAGGACGATAAGTAGGTCTATGTTACGCCATTCCCGTCTAACGTCCGCTTGATCTATGTCCATCACATGAACATCTAGCGCCTTCAAGCTGAAATCGCTTCGAGGGAAAGGGCATTCTTGTGCGATACACATCAAGAATGCCCGAAGAACAGCTGCATTAAATCCGTGAGGGCGGCTCGGGTTCAGCAGATGAGCCAGATAGTTGCCGTGCCTGACTTCTGAGCGAACCATACCTAGCGCTTCAAAAGGACAATATTGATCGAACTCCTTTTCGAGCTCAGCGAAGTCGTCATCTTCGAGGAGTAGTTTCTCCAGGCGGCTTTCCATCTCAGCAGTATCAGATGCCAATGCGATATCTCAATATTTTGATGTTGAATCCATTGTCCACATCTTTGCCGGGCTTTTCGGACTTTCACAATCTATATTCGAGCTCCGAACTATCCCTCTTGCACACCGTCGTCGGCTTTCTATGGCCGACTTTTATACATCTGGATAATAGGTGCAGATGCTCCAGGAGTGCGGGGAGCGCCGGGAGACTGGACTGCGTTCACCTAGAAATTTCAACGGACACTTTCTCATCCGCGTCGTTAAGAGCATCGATCGCGCGACAGCTCAGGTGACAGACGAATGGGGCGCATATAGCATCGTCATATGACTGAAGGGCCATGGACCGATACGGAAAACGATCTGATCGTTGCAGACTATTTCGAGATGCTGCAGCTCGACCTTGCCGGCAGGACCTATAACAAGGCCGAGCACAACCGGCGCCTTCAGCAAGTTATCGGCCGGTCCCGCACCTCAATCGAGTTCAAACATCAGAACATCAGCGCGGCACTCAAAGGCTTCGGTGAGGATTGGATCCCAGGATACAAGCCGGCGTTCAATTACCAGAAGTCTCTTGATGGCGCTGTTGCACGGTGGTTCTCGGCCAACCCGGCTTGGCTAGAGCGGCGACCAGAACCAACGTGGAGCTCTGCCTTTCGCGAGCCTCAAGCACTTTGGATCGGACCGCCGCCCACGATGTCGAACCAACCACCGCCGCAGGAGCTTGAGCAGATGCTGCGCATTGCTCGCAAATTCGATGTGGCCGGTCGAGACGAGCGCAACCGTATACTGGGACGCGCCGGCGAAGAACTCATTTTGGCTTACGAGCGGGCGACGTTGGAAGCAGCAGGCCGCGCCGACCTGGCAAAGAATGTGCGCTGGATCTCTGATGAAGAAGGCGATGGCTTGGGCTATGACATAGCCAGCTTCGACCAGTCGGGTGGCGAGAGGCTCATTGAGGTCAAGACAACCAACGGATGGGAGCGCACGCCGTTCCACATCAGCCGCAATGAGCTCGCCGTTGCACAGGAACGCCGTTCTGAGTGGCGCCTCTTGCGCCTATGGAACTTCTCAAGAGCACCTAAGGCGTTCGAGCTTACCCCTCCCCTTGAGGCGCACGTGACTCTAACCGCGACGGCGTTCCAAGCCAGCTTCACCTGATCACGAGAGTGCCTATCAGGGCGGCCACTCTGCCTATTCCCTGGATGGTGACCCAGATGAGCCGTATACCTTTACATAAGAGGGCTGCCGGCTCCAATTTGGTAAAGGTTGCGACCAACGAACCTTGTCAACTATATACTTAAAGTTGCAAATAACCTTGACATGAAATTCGCAATCGTTGCGGAAATGCACTCAACGTTGACGCTACCTTTCCCCGTTCTTGACAGAATGGCCTGGATTTGGCGTTTTTGCTCTCCATGTAAAGGTCGGACGACACGATCAGGTTGCAGGCACGGCTGTCGGCTCCTAAGCACTGACGATCGATAAAGCATCGGCTCAAAAATTCGAGTGCTTTTGCAAGCACGGCTTTGAGTCCCTAGCCGGGATTCTATGATTGCCAGCGTGGAAAACATATTCGGAGCGGTCTGCATCGCATAGAAACGACGCTTCGCCAGACCGCTAATTCAATGCCGATTTGAGCTTTAGCCGCGAGACCAGCCGCGTCGGAGCCCGCCGTTTCAAAACGATTTTGGTCTCAACGGACGATACATTGGCGCGCAACTTCACCTTGTTGCCTACCACCTGGTGCCCACTAGCCTCCTGCCCCGCACATGACTGGTTGTGACCTGCACCCAGAGCTTCGAAGTCCTAGGGTATGGATGGACTAACTATGGGGATCCTTTCCGTCGCCGCAAGCACCCTATCTCCTATCCTCCCATACCGATCATGGTGCGACCAGCGGGTCGCACCCAATCGTTTCCCATATGAGCGAGACAGGCGTCAGTCTGGCAAGCTGACAAGCAAACGAAGGCGGCGACGCAACGTCGGGGTCAACTCCGGGATCCGATCACCATAGAATTCACGGAGAAAGGCGATCCAATCACGCTCAACAGCCGAAGCCGTATCGCTCGCGAACACCTCCTCGACCTTGTTAACCAGCTCTGCCCCAAACCAACTCTTGAGCACGAGCACGAACAAGTTCCGTTCGTCACAACCGATTGCCTTAGCCAATGGCATCGCCTTGTCGAGGGGAACCCGGAGTTTACCAGTCAGAATACCTTCCAGTATCTCAGGTCCATGGAAACCGCATAGAATCGCGATTTCATTCAAAGTGTAGGGACTGACATCGACGTGCGCCCTGAGCAAGTTGGAGATCTCATTCTTAATTTCTTCAATCATATTTTTCGCTCTCACTGATCATCGCACACAATATATATCGTATAATCTCGAGGATTATCGCTGGTTAATTTTTAAAAAGTTCAGTTGTAAGTAAGTTCTTACTTATCGAAATTTGATTTCGAATTAATTCCTGGAACTATATTACGAATCATGAGATGTTCTACCTAATCTATAGAGAGGAATCCAAGATGGAGAAGAACCCCAATGCCGCTATTATTGTCGGACAGATTCTGAGAGACCACTTGCGCGCATCTAGCTTAACGACTGAACAGCTAGCGGCGCGCCTTGGTTTCAAGCGAGGAGCGAAAATGATGAACTTAATCACCGGGCGCCACTATTTCTCCCCGGAACATATTGAAGCCGCGGTAGAGACCCTTGGGATCGAACCAACCCATTTCACTCGTGCCGTGCTCAGACAGTTCTTTAACGATAGAGCTGTCGACTTCATGTGCAAGGCGCTGTCCAGCGGTTCAACTGATACATCCGATGAACTCGCAGGCACGTCACGGGAAGGAACTCCCAAGCCCAAATCGAAAAAGAAAAAGCGCGGCAAATGATCCGCGACCGGGAAGATCCTACATGAGTGACCGACGACCGGCTCAAAGCGACCCTACTCTGCCGAACCAGCTTGACCTCGACACGTGGCGCATTCTCAGGAAGGCATTAAAGACAGGGCTTTCCGATCGACGGATCAGCCTGGGCGATGACGAAGCATCGCTCGTAACACGTTTCATGCTCGAGCAGATTGAGGCGAGTGGGCTTAGAATTGTCCCAGCCAAGCCAACCGCGGAGATGCAGCGGGCCACCAAAGAAGCGCTCGACCAGGGAAAGCGCATGTCGATCACCTGGGTGAAGCCTCGGACAAAGCAGCGATGGCGCTATCAGGCTGCGATTGACGCTGCACCAAGTTGGCGTCGCGGCTACCAGCTGGATCGAGTTGCCGGATCCGAACAGCCGGGCGAACGTGACTAAGCCGCCTCCTCTACCCCATCGGCTGCTTTCAGGTGATCAATCATTAGCCCAGGATAGGCGATCGAGTTAATCAGCTCCACTCGCTGTTCAAGCATCCCTTGCGGCAACGTGCCATAGCGCTGGGTCATCGTGCCTGCCGTATGCCCAAGTATGAAACCAAACTGCTCGTCGAGGAAGCCCGCGCGACGGAGAGCGTCAGCCGCCCCATGCCGGAAGCTGTAGAGTGACAAGCCGCGACCTTCCTTCAAGCCGATCTTCGTCAGGTAACGCGGGAAGTCGCGGCTGAATGTAGCAATCATCTGGCCGCGCTCATTGCGCTCAGCGAGTGGGAACAGTCGCTTCTCTCCCTGCTTCTTCATTGCAGCATGATGCTTGAGCAACCCGAGCTTCACCAACTCAGGGTGAATTGGCACAACGCGCATCGAGCCAGTAGTCTTAACGGACTTGTCCCCATCGCCCTCTATCGTGATGTGCATGATCCAGTGACCGCGGTCCTGACGAACGTCGTCTATGGCAAGCTGAGCGATCTCTGCCGGCCGGGCGCCGGAGAACAGCATGATCAGCGGCACCCAAAAACGATGGTCTCTAATCAGGACATTACCTGGCTTGCTCCAGAAGCGGGGGGCAGCAGCATTCTGGCATCCAGTGAAGAACGGCGATTTGAACAAGACGTTCATCTCATCCACCGTGAAGGGCTTGGTCGTCTTCTCTTTGGACTTCTTGAGGAACATGTCGGCCGCCGGGTTCGCAGTCAGGTAGCCGTGGTTCGTCAGCCAGGTGCAGAAGGCGCTGAATCCGGATAGATGGCGATTGACCGTAGGGGCGCTGATTGTGGGCTTCTTGATGATCTCATTGTGCTTCACGATCTGGGCAATCTTCATGCCTGCGAAAGCCTTCGTCTCGGTCGCCTTGATCGGGTATTGAAGCAAGAGCGCCTTCCACTCCCGGACAGCCTTCTTGTCGATCCGATGCACTGGGAACGTGCTGCCGACGTGGTCAACGAACAGACCGACGTCCCGACGAGCTTGTGAAAGCGTGTCCGACTTGATCTGGTTAGGGTTCTCGCGTGCGTAGATTTCAAAGAGCTCCATGATGGTCTGGCCAGGAGCTGCTGCCTCGCGGGCGACCCCGGAGGCTGGCTTGACGATCGGATCCTTTGGAGTTCCGGTGAAATCCCCCTCGTCACGTTCCAGGGTGCGCTGCAGCCCCTCAATTTCAGCGCGCGTCATCAGCACGCAAAGCTCGCGATACTCATCCGAGCCTTCATCGACCAGGAGCCTGTGCTTGGCGACGAAATCCTGCACAACCGGCGCGATCAATTTGTTGTCGCCAGAGGCAAGCGCCCTCTTCAGTGCAGCGAGGCGACGACTGCGCAGATTGGCATCATCGATCCGGGCTCTCAGCATCAGCTCGAAGTCGGTGTAGGCGTTGATCATGCCAAAGAAGTTGTCGGACGTTATCTCGCCGAGATCGATCCGGCGATACAGGCTCTGTAGCTCTGCGTCCTGGTCTTCCGGTGTTGGCATTGCACGCTGCTTGCGATCGTAACCTTCCAGCGTCGCCTCGTAGTGCTGCCAGACGGCAGCCGCTTTGTCGTCTGACGTCAGTTCGCGGCGTGAGCGCACTTCATCGAACTCGGCCTGCCAGCTTTCAATCACGGGCCAGAGACGCTTCTTGGCCTCGTTCTCGTCCTTGGTGCGCAGCGATTTCTTGCGAGTGGAGGTGCCGTAGTGGGCGACCAGATCGAGCGGAACATCCAGCCTGGCATAGTAGGTTGCACCACGCCGTTCGAGATATGTGACCCTTGCCATTTCCACCCATCCGTAGCACTATTCCGGAACACCCAACCGGAACACTGCTAGAAAATAAGTCTTTTAATTGCAATAGGTTGTTTCGTATCAAGGTGTTGATAGAAGTTGGATTACTTTCCAGGTTCCCCAGCCATTCTCGCTAAATTCCTGAATATTTTGTCTTTTCCGCCCGTTTCGGATCCCGTTTTGGCATCATTGGCGACCTGATGCCCAAAACTGATGCCCAGAGGTGATGCCCACGCCTTCTTTCGATCGGCGGCGTCACCCCTGGCAAAACAGGGTGTCCTTGCCATGGCCGTTCGCCACGAGGTCGAAAATCTGATCCGCCGCGGAACCATCTTCTACTGGCGGCCGCGTATCCCGAGCTGCTTTGCCACCTGCCCCACCGGCAGCCGTCTTTCACTCAGTCTTCAGATTTCCGACCATAGAAAGGCTTCGGAAACCCTGCCATTGGAGGCATGCTTTCGCGTTTTGGATCGTCTGCGGAACAGCTGTTTTCTTCGGACATCGGGACGATTCAGCCAGGCTGATTTTTGCCAAAGACCGCGTCTTCGAGCCAGCGGTTGGAAAATTTCCGGTGCGGATCGAGTTGTTCCCGCAGCGACCTGAAACGCTCGAACATCGGGTAATATGAAGCGACGTCGCGGTTGCAGAAGACCTTTCCCCAATGTGGACGTGCCTTGAAGGGCTCAAGGGCGATTTCGATCTCGCGAACGGCGGCTTCGACGGCGGTTGGATCGGCGATCCAGGTGAAATGCATGGACAGCGTGTCCTGGCCGAATTGCGGGCTGAGCCAGAGGTTGTCGGCAGCCACTGCGCGGAACTCGGTGACTTGAACGAGATGGGCGAAGCGGACGCTGATCGCTGCGACAGCCTTGATGGCCGCGCTCCCGAATTCAAAGGGAATGTGGAACTCCGACTGGATCTCGTCGCCATTGCTGGGTGTGAAGCCCATTTTGAAATGCGGCAGTCGATCGCACCAGAGCCCCGATTTTCCGAGTTGATCCGTCGCATTGACGGGGTCGACCCCGGAGATCGGATGCCGCTTGACGCTTGCAAGCCGCGCACCGTGCATGTCTTCCGGACTGTACACGGCAAGTTCCTTCCGCTTCACCCAGATCTGTCCCGCGTGATTGCGCCAATGGGTAAAGACGCTGACGCTGTAACCGCCATCCATGATCTCTTCGAGGTTTTCAAAGAGCGCATCCCAGCTCAGTCCCTCATAGACATTCTGAACAATGCGGTATTCGGGTTCGACGTCGAGAGTGATCCGGGTAACGACACCCAACGCTCCGAGATGAACGACCATGCCCTCGAACTCCGGATCGCCGCGCCTTGTCTCCACGATGGTGCCGTCTGCCGTAACAAACTCGAGGGCGGCAACGCTGGTCGCCAGATTGCCGTTCTTGCGTCCCGAACCGTGAGTGGCCGTTGCAATCGCTCCGGCGATCGAAATGTGCGGCAGGGAGGCAAGATTATGCACCGCCAGACCATGTGCAGTCAGATATGTCGCGAGCTCGCCATAGGTCGCATGTCCGGCAATCGACACCTCAGATTTTTCCGCGTTCAGCACGGGTGCGATCGGAATGCCTGCCAACATCAGGGCGGTCTCGCCGTCGGCGATGGCGTTGAAAGAATGCCTTGATCCCAGGACCTTGATCGTTCGCGATGACCGGACTGCGCCTTGCAGCTCTTCCATCGAGGAAGGACTGCGACAATCGCGAAACGAATAAGCAAAGGTCTTGGACCAGTTGGTCTTTGGTGCTGAGGTCATACCTTATTCCCGCATCATAGAACGGGAGAGCTTACCGTAAAACGGCAGGCGCCATAGCTCCCCCTCGCCTGTTTCTTGTGGGCCGGCAATGAAGTTGGTCTATTCGATCTCAAAGTTGAAGAAGTGCTGGGTTGCAAGGGCTGCGGCACCCCGTGCCCATGAATTGGGAACCCAGTCAGGCAGCAACTCCGGTTTTGCAAAGAAAAGATACTTTTCCATCGCGGCCTTGATCGGCTCGAGAATGGCGTCACCGAACTGCATGGATTCCCCGCCCGCGACAACAACCTCCGGATCGAAGAGGTTCACCAGATCGGCGAGATGACGTCCGATCATTTCACCGGCTGCCGTCATGACGGCGATCGCCTTTTCATCCTTTTCGTCAATGGCAGCCGCAAAATCGGCCCGTGTCGCCTCGAAACCCTTGGCACGGCCCCAGTCCTCGACCATGGCCGGCTCGGCGGAATGAGCCATGAGGCAACCGCGTCGACCGCATTCACAAAGCCTGCCGCCCTCGACGGCCGTGATATGGCCAAGTTTGCCGGCAGCTCCATGACTGCCTCGAAACAGTTCGCCGTTGACAACCAGAGAACTGCCGATGCCCGTGCCGACCGCAAGCGTGACGAAATTCTTGTACTGACGCCCTGCGCCGAAAAGCCTTTGGGCCACGGTGAAGGCGTTTACGTCGTCGTCGATCCACACCGGAACGTGAACCTTTTCGCCGAGTATGTCTGCGAATGGAAGGTTGTGCCAGCCAAATCGGGGGCTTTGGATGCACACCCCATTCGCGGCATCGACTTCGCCCGGGATCGATACCCCTGCTTCCCTCACTTCCGCACGGTGTCGAGGTCTCGCTCCGCGAGGCCGCTGACCGAAAGTTGCTGTTCGTGCTGAACACGACTGCGGAAACGAAGGAAGTGGAGCTGCCTTCAAGCACCGATCTCTTGACCGGCAAAGCGCAGAGCGGAATGACCGTGCTTTCGGGATATGAGGTCTTGGTGCTTGAACAGTCTATTCAAGGCGACGCTCGGAAAACATGGCGTGGCTGAAGGGCAGGCCTGTCGTCAGTTCACGTCAGACGATGGATGACGAAAGGCAGTTGCGGTGGCGGTGTTCGGTTCATCGACAGCACCGCCGCCGCATGGCGATCAGCCTTCAGAGTTCCGGGTGGCGGTTCACGTCCTTGTAGAGAAGATAGCGGAAGCGGCCGGGGCCGCCGGCGTAACAGGCCTGAGGGCAGAATGCGCGCAGCCACATGTAGTCGCCGGCCTCGACCTCCACCCAGTCCTCGTTCAGCCGGTAGACGGCCTTGCCCTCGAGCACATAGAGCCCGTGCTCCATGATATGGGTTTCCATGAACGGGATCGTCGCACCCGGCTCGAATGTGACGATGTTGAGGTGCATGTCGTAGCGCACATCGGCGGGGTCGATGAAGCGGGTCGTGGCCCATTTTCCGTCGGTGTCGGGCATGGCGTGCAGCACGCAGTCTTCCTCATGGGTGAAGATGGCAGGCGGCCGCTCCAGGCCTTCGACCATCTGGAACTTCTTGCGTACCCAGTGGAAGCGGACGGCGGACGCGCTGTCATTGCGGAACGTCCAGGCGGCGCCGGCCGGGATATAGGCGAATGAGCCGGCACGCAGCGGCCGGTCGGTACCGTCGACGGTGATCGTCGCTTCGCCGTCGACGACGAAGATTGCCGCCTGGGCGCGGGCATCGGGTTCGGGCTTCACGCTGCCGCCACCCGGCGCCACCTCCATGATGTACTGGGCAAAAGTTTCGGCAAAGCCGCTCAACGGTCTTGAGATGATCCAGGCCCGTGTCCGGTCCCAATGCGGCAGGACGCTCGTGACGATGTCACTCATGACCGTTCTGGGAATGACCGCATAAGCGGTGGTGAACACGGCCTTGCTCGAAAGCGTCTGGGTTTGCGGTGGCAGGCCACCAACCTTGGAGAAGTATGAGGGCATCGTCAGTCTGCAGCCTTTGCATGTTCACTCTTCCGGCTTTCCCATTCTGCCGGCGAGAGGGTCTGGATATCGAACGGGTCGAGGATCGAACGAATACACGATCCCGTTTGTTTTAAGAATGGTTTCATGCGTGCGGTCCACCTGCAAGGCAGCATGACAGCAACATTTGCAGGCGGCCGTCCTCGCTTGACTTGCCGTCAGGTGATCAGGATCGCCCGGAAATCATTGACATTCGTCAGGGTCGGGCCGGTGACGACCTGACCGCCGATCTTCGCAAAGAAGGTGTGGGCGTCGTTTTCGGCAAGCGCCGTCTTAGCGACCACGCCGTTTTCATGGGCGAGCGCCAGCGTCGCAGGGCCAACGAGCGCGCCCGCCACCTCTGCCGCGCCGTCGACGCCGTCGGTGTCGCAGGCGATCGCGTGGATGCCGTCAGCACCGTCGAGTGCGAGGGCAAGCGCCAGAGAGAACTCGGCATTCGGGCCACCGATGCCCTGCCCCTTGCGCGTCACCGTCAGTTCGCCGCCCGACAACAGGAGCACCGGCGGATCGCCGGCACGGCGGGCGGCGCGAACGCGCAACGCCTCGGCAGCCTGAACGGCGGCAACCTCGCGGGCCTCGCCCTCCAGCGCGTCGCCGAGCATGCGGACTTCGACTCCCGCCGCCCGCGCGAGCTCGGCGGCCGCCTCGAGCGATTGCCTTGGCGCGGCGTAGATGACGTTTTCCACCCGCGACAGCCTTTCGTCATCGGGCGCGACCACGCGGTTGGGCTTCTTCAGCGCGGCGAGCACGCTTTCGGGAACGGCCACATTCCACTTTTCCAGGATCGCCAGTGCATCGGCCTGCGACGACGGATCGCCGACCGTCGGACCGGAACCGATGAAGGCGGGATCGTCGCCGGGCACGTCGGAGATCATCAGGGTCAGCATGCGGGCCGGCCAAGCCGCGGCGGCCAGCTGACCGCCTTTCACCCGGCTCAGATGCTTGCGAACGGTGTTCATCCTGTCGATCGGCGCGCCGGAGGAAAGAAGCGCGGCATTGACCGCCTTTTTCTCTTCGAGAGTCACGCCTTCGACGGGCGCGACCAGCAACGCGGAGGCGCCGCCGGAAATGAGCGCCAGCACGAAGTCGCCCTCGCCTGCCCCGCTGACGAGATCGAGCATGCGTCGGGTCGCTTCCAACCCAGCCTGATCCGGCACCGGATGGGCGGCCTCGACGATTTCGATGCCGCGGCAGGGCCGCTGATAGCCATAACGGGTGATGACCAGTCCCTCGCACGGCCCCCAAGCGGCCTCCACCGCTTCGGCCATGCGGGCGCTCGCCTTGCCGGCACCGACCACGATGACCCGGCCTTCGGGTTTTTGCGGCAGGAAGCCCGCCAGCGACCGCATGGGATCGGCGACCTCGACGGCCTTGTCGAACAGCGTGCGCAAGAAGGTTTCCGGCGATCCGATATCAGTCAACAGTTCCTACCTCCTGCATGGCGAGCATCGCCCTCGATCTCAAGTCACACCCTGTCGGCCCGCACTTCGGTCAGACTGGCACATGATTCGGATGGAGCGCCAGCCCATTTGCCGCCACTTCAGCCCTGACGCTCATCCATGAAGGTTTGCAGAAGGGCAAGCTGCTCTTCGCGGTCGCGCAGGACGCAGGTCGGACACAGGCTGCCGCCCTCGACCTTCACATAGCGGCAGCAGCCGCCGCGCAGCCGGAATATCTCGCTGGCGTCGCCGTGCGAGGCGGCGACGCGAACAAAGGCAAGTGCATCGTTGGCGAATGGGGAACCAGCGGTCTTGACGATCGCCTCGACACGATCCGCCGCCTTTGCCTGGTCCCCGTTCGCCCTGCCGACATCGAGAAAGGCGGAGGCGATGGAGTCGGCAGCGATCCGCCATTGCGGCCTGCGGCCGAAGCCGGTCCTTGCTCTCAGGGCTTCGATGATCGGCGCAAAGGCGCGCTCCAGTTCGGGCGCTACCGCGCCTTCCGACGCAGGCCGGACGGACGCGCTCTTTACGCCGAGTTCGAGGCGGGCAGGCATTCCGATTTCTGCGGACACAAGGCGCCATGTCAGCGCGTTTGGTGCGAAGACCGGGATAACGCCTTCGCGCAGAAGCGCCGCCGCCAAGGCGAGCGTATGGAAATAGGAGTACTGGCCGATGAGATAGGCCGCCTGCGTTCGCTGATCCATGCCGCGGGCGAAGGAACGCTGGTAGGCCAGCAGGGTGGAGAGCGCCTCGGAGCCGGGATCGGCGAGGTCGGCTACGGTAAACCAGTCCCCGTAGAGGGGCGACCAACGCAATCGAAGCGGCGAGGCCTCTCCAAGCCATGCCCAAGCCCGGACCAGTTCGGCCGGCATGGTCTCTCCGCTTGAAAGTTCGTCAGTTGAGGCGTTGGCGTCCGGCATTCCACCCGCTTCGGATCGATCGGTTCTGCTGCGCGAGACATACACGCAACGTTGCGGATTGGCCAAAGATAAATCCGCGCGGGATCGACGGACAGCGCCGCGCGCGCTTGCCACCCCTAGCGAAGAAACGCTAGATTTGCCCGGCGCGGGTCTGCCCGCTCCCATCCATTCCGCCTTTCCAATTCCGGAAAGCGCTCCGAACACCGGTGCCTTATGAATGCAATGACTGATGCCGAGACCTTCTTCCGGGACAATCCGGACATCGAGATCCTGGAGGCCTTCGTCATCGATGTGAACGGCGTTCCGCGCGGCAAGTGGATCCCCCGCGACCGCGCCCTCGACGTGCTCGAAAAAGGGATGGCGATCCCGCGCTCCGTCTACGCGCTCGATGTCTGGGGCCGCGACGTCAACGCCGCCGGACTTGCGGAAGGCACCGGCGATCCGGACGGCCTGTGCTTTCCGGTTCCCGGCACGCTGTCGCGTGTCACCTGGCTCCAAAGACCGACGGCGCAGGTCATGCTCGGCATGCGGGATACGGATGGCAAGGGCTTTTACGGCGATCCGCGGCAGGTGCTCGCCAACGTCCTGGAGAAATACCGCAAGCTGAAGCTGACGCCCGTCGTCGCCACCGAGCTTGAGTTCTACCTCATCGACCCGGTGCGCTCGGCGCTCGACCCCGTCAGGCCGCCGAACTCGCGCGAGGGGCGCTGGCAGAGCGGCCAGACGCAGGTGCTGTCGATTTCCGAGCTGCAGGATTTCGAGAACGTCTTTCACGACATCGCAATCGCCTGTCGGGCGCAATCGGTGCCGGCCGATACGACGCTGCGTGAAAACGGTCCCGGCCAGTACGAGATCAACCTCAATCATGTCCCGGATGCGCTGGAAGCCGCAGACAATGCGCTGCTTTTAAAGCGCATCGTCAAGGGCGTGGCGCGCAAGCACGATCTCGACGCCACCTTCATGGCCAAGCCCTACGGCCTGCAGGCCGGCAGCGGCATGCATGTGCATTTCTCCGTTCTCGACGAGAATGGCAACAACATCTATGCGGGCGAAAACGGTCCGGCCGATACGCTGTTCCATTCCGTCGGCGGGCTGCTCGCGAACATGGGAGAGAGCATGGCGGTGTTCGCACCGCACGCCAACTCCTATCGCCGTCTGCGCCCAAGCGAGCACGCGCCGACCTACGCCTCCTGGGGCATCGACAACCGGTCGGCTGCCGTCCGCGTCATCGTCGCCAGCAAGCCGGCGACCCGCATCGAGCACCGCGTGGCGGGCGCGGATACCAACCCTTACCTAGTGCTTGCGATGATCCTCAATGCGGCCCTTCTCGGCATGCGCGAGAAAATCCAGCCCGGCGGGGCGATTACCGGCGACGACCATGCGATCAGCCATGAGCCGCTGCCGACCAACTGGGACTATGCGCTCGGCAAGTTCGCCAAGTCCGGTTTCGCTTATGCGACCTTCGGGCCGAAATACCGGGCGCTCTACGCCTCCTGCAAGCAGCAGGAGATTTCCGAATTCTCGCTCCGCGTGACGGATGTTGAATACGACGCTTACATCAGGACGGTCTGACATGAACGCACCGACTTCGCTTGCCAACAACCCGGGCCACGCCCCTTCCTGGTATGCCGCCAGCGCCAACGACAAGACCATCCGCCCGACGCTCGAAGGCGATGTCGAGGCGGATGTCTGCATCATCGGGGCGGGATTTTCCGGGATCTCGGCAGGCCTGACGCTTGCCGAACGCGGCTATTCGGTCATCGTCCTGGAAGGCAGCCGCATCGGCTTCGGCGCCTCCGGCCGCAATGGCGGCCAGATCGTCAACGGCTACAGCCGCGACCTGAAGACCATCGCTTCGCGCTATGGCGAGGAGAAGGCGGTCAAGCTCGGTGCCATGTCGCTCGAGGGCGGCAACATCATCCGCGAACGCGTCGAGACCTATGGCATCGACTGCGACCTCAGGCATGGCGGCTTCTTTGCAGCGTTCACCGACAAGCAGATCCGCGAGATGGCAGCGCACAAGGCGCATTGGGAGAAGCACGGTCATGACGGGCTGGAGATGGTGGCGAAGGCCGACCTGCCCGGCATCGTCAAATGCGATCTCTATGCCGGCGGCATGGTCGATCGCTACGGCGGCCACATTCACCCGTTGAACCTGGTGCTCGGCGAAGCGCGCGCCCTGGAAAGCCTCGGCGGCCGCATCTTCGAAAACAGCCGGGCGACCGGCGTCGATACCGGCCCCTCGCCCTCGGTGAGAACCGCTAAGGGATCGGTCAAGGCGAAATACGTGCTCGTCTGCGGCAATGCCTATCTCGGGGAATTGCTGCCGCAGATCGGCAGCCGGATGATGCCGGTGTCCAGCCAGGTGATCGTCACCGAGCCGCTGGACGAGGCGACGATCACCAATCTCCTGCCTGCGGATTACTGTGTCGAGGATGCCAATTATGTGCTCGACTACTACCGCCGCACCGCCGATAACCGGCTGCTGTTCGGCGGCGGGATCGGCTATGGCGGACAGGATCCGGCCAATATCGTCGCCAAGATCCAGCCGCATCTGGCCAAGACGTTCCCGTCACTGGCGAAGAAGAAGATCGACTTTGCCTGGAGCGGCAATTTCGCACTCACCTTCAGCCGCATTCCGCACATGGGCAAGCTGTCCGACACGGTCTACTTCTCGCATGGCGACAGCGGCCATGGCGTGACGACGACTCACCTGCTCGGCAAGATCCTTGGCGAGGCGGTGTCCGGCCATGCCGAACGGTTCGATGTCTGGAGTTCGCTGCCGAACTTCCCCTTCCCCGGCGGCAAGACCTTCCGGGTGCCGCTGACCGCGCTCGGGGCATGGTGGTACGGCCTGAGGGACAAGCTCGGAATGTGACGGCGGATTGCGAAGGCGTCAGGCGGCCGGTGCCGCCACGCCTGCACGGACCCGGTCGTTCTCGTCAATGCCGAGCAGGAAGTTGATCTGCGGCCGCGCCTTGACGAGGTCGTCGATCGAATATTCCATCAGTACTTCGAAGAATGCGTTCAGGGCTTTGCGCAGCGCCGAATTCAGGCCGCAGCTGTCGACCAGCGGGCATTCTGCCACGCCGTCCTCGAAGCATTCCGCCATGGCGAAGTTGTCCTCGGTGACCTTGACGACATCGAACAGGCTGATCTTGTCCGCCGGACGGCCAAGGCGTACGCCGCCATTGCGGCCGCGCACCGTCTCGACGATGCCGGCCTTGTTGAGCGGCTGCAGGATCTTGAACAGAAACAGCTCGGAAACGCCGTAGGCCTTGGCGATCTCCGGAATGCGGCTCAGCCTGCCGTCATTGGCAGCGCAATACATCAACATGCGCACCGCATAATTGGTCTGTTTCGTCAGTCGCATGCCGATCTCCGTTTAAAGTCTTCCGTGGCCGTCATGTTTATATAGTGCCATTCGTAGTTTGGAACAATTCCAAAATAGATGAAAATCACAATCATCTTACTGCGGGGATTCGGAATGCGATTGACAGCGATGCCAATAAGATGATGAGAAGCGTCAAGATTATGACGAGAGACAGGAGATCGCGATGAACGGCTTCCGCAAGCAGCTTGCCACCCTCGCCGCCGCAACCACGCTTCTTTCACTGGCGACGCCAGTGCTGGCCGAAGAGGTCAACATCTATTCCTACCGGCAACCCGAGCTCATTCAGCCGTTGCTCGATGCCTTCACCAAGGAGACCGGCATCGACACCAACGTCCTGTTCCTCGACAAGGGGCTGGTCGAGCGCATTGCCGCGGAGGGTGAAAACTCGCCAGCAGACGTCATCCTGACCGTCGATATCGGCCGGCTGGTCGAGACCAAGGACGGCGGCGTCACCCAGCCGGTGGAAAGCGACATCATCAACAGCGACATTCCGGCGGAATACCGCGACCCCGACGGCTACTGGTTCGGCCTGTCGCGCCGTGCCCGCGTTATCTACGCGTCGAAGGATCGCGTGCCGGAAACGGAAATCACCTATGAAGAGCTTGCCGACCCGAAGTGGAAGGGCCGGCTTTGCACGCGCGACGGACAGCACCAGTACAATCTTGCGCTGTTTGCCTCGATGATCGCCCATCACGGCGCCGAGTACACCGAGACGTGGCTGAAGGGCGTTCGCGAGAACCTTGCGCGCAAGCCGGACGGCAACGACCGCTCGCAGGCCAAGGATATCTATGCCGGCGGCTGCGACATCGCGCTCGGCAACACCTATTACGTCGGTCTGATGATGACCGACGAGAACGAGCCCGAACAGCAGGAATGGGCCGGCGCGATCAAGGTCATCTTCCCGAATGCCAAGGATCGCGGCACGCATGTCAACATTTCCGGCATGGCGCTCGCCAAGCATGCGCCGAACAGGGACAATGCCGTCAAGCTGATGGAATTCCTGACGAAGAAGGAAGCGCAGGAAATCTACGCCGAACGCGTGTTCGAATATCCGGTCATCGCCGGCGCGGAACCGTCCGACATCGTCAAGTCGTTCGGAACGCTGAATGCCGATCCGCTGCCGCTGATCGACATCGCCAACAATCGCAAGCTCGCCTCCGAACTGGTCGACAAGACAGGCTTCAACGAAGGCCCGTCGATGTAAGGACCTGCACTGGCAGCAAAACCGGCAAACCGTTTTCCGACCGGCCCATCTGGGCCGGTTTTTGCTTTTAAGTTCGCGTGGAAATCGCACTCGCGTGCGGACCGTGTCATCCGATTGTTACAGCCGCTACCTAGACGAGAGGCGCTGCCTCCGGAGTCGCTGTCCGCTCCATCTCCGACCAGAGGCGGCGAATTATCACAATCCATGTTTCGAGGGCGTGGGAGATTGGGCCGAACCTCCGGATCGAGGCCGACGGATCACTCTTCCGAACGCCCCAAAAGGAGATTTCATGCCTTTGTTTTGCCTGCCCCTGCGGTCGCGCCGCTTGTTTGCGTCCACGGCCATCGTGCTTCTCGCTGGTTCGGCGGTCGCCGCTCCGGTTCCCGCCGGCACCTTTACCGTTCCTGTTCCCGAAACGGCCTATCCCTTGCCCGTCGTCGACAACTACAAGGCGCAGGCCGGCCTCAAGGCTGACGGCAGCAAGATCAACAAGTATGACCGGGCCGACAATCCGATCATCCAGATCCTGTCCGGCTTCGACGACATATGGTCGCTGGGCGACGCCGCCTGGGCCAATGGCGGCGCGAACGGGGATGGCGCCGAAGACTACAGCAAGGTCAAGATCGTTGCGCCGGACATCTGGGCGGCCAACATGCGCTATGTGCTCGACGTGACCGGGCCTTCGCGGACGTCCGATGACGCGCTTGCCGCCTATCTCGACGATCGCCGCGCACAGGGCAATTCGGTGATCGACGGCATGGGGCCGCTTGCCGACATCTATCGCCGCGAGGCGGGTGCGACGACGACCATCGCCCATACGCTCGCCGACTTCGATCCGAATGCGCCTCTGGCCGAAAAGGAAGAGGATCAGGGCAGCGAGGCCGGTACCGGCAATCCGTCGCTTCAGGATTTCATCGCCTTCATGACCGTGATGCGTGGCCCGGAAGGCTCGACCTCTCCAGCCAAGTACTTTTACGCCTCGCCGCGCCCCTGGCGCATGACGGATAGCGGCGACGTGGTGCAGACCGGCACGGAACCGCTTGGAGACAAGACGGTCGAAGTCTACGACAGCCATGTCAACGTCATCCCCGCTTTGCTCAGCGCCCGCGAAACACGCGGCCGGAGAAAGGACGGCGGCTTCCCGTCCGGCCACACCAATGCGGCCTATGTCTCGGCCATTGCCTATGCCTATGCGCTGCCGGTGCGGTTTGCGGAACTGCTGACGCGCGCATCCGAACTCGGCGAGCACCGCGTCGTCACCGGCATGCACTCGCCGCTTGATGTCATCGGCGGACGCATCATGGCGACAGCGACGGCTGCGGCCTACCTCAACGATCCCGCCAATGCCGAGTTGAAGGCCCGGGCACTCGAAAACATGACGGCGACGGTGGAGGCGAACGTTCCGACCGGAGAAAGCCTCTATGCGGCGGCCCATACGGCAAAGGACGACCGCTTCTCCAGCTACTTTTCCGACGCGGACGCCTACCGTCAGCGCATGACCTACGGTCTGCCGCAGGACAAGGCGAAGGCTGGCCAAGCGATGGTCGTGCCGAAGGGCGCGGAAGCGCTGATCGAAACCCGCTTCCCCTATCTCGACGCCGGCCAGCGCCGCATCGTTCTCTACACCACCGGCATCGACAGCGGCTATCCTCTGCTCGACAAGAGCAATGGCTGGGGCCGCCTGGATCTCGTCGCTGCCGCCGGAGGCTTCGGCGCATTCCCGGGAGACGTCACGGTGGACATGCAGGCCGGCAATGGCGGCTTCAACGCCGACGACCAGTGGCTGCACGACATCGCCGGCAAGGGCATGCTGACAAAGGCCGGCAACGGCACGCTGACCCTTGCCGGCCACAACAGCTACGCGGGTGGTACGGTGCTGAAGGACGGCACACTCGTTGCGGCTCATGCCGACGCGCTCGGCACCGGCGACCTGCAGGTCGACGGCGGAACGCTTGCCGTCGGCATGCACGGCGTGGTCCTGCCGGGTGACGTGGCCATCAACGGCGGAACGCTTCAGGTGGACATCAGCGGAGCCGCACCGGATGCCTCCGTCGTTGCGATCAAGGCCGGCCGCATCAATGGCACGTTTGCGCAGGTCGTGTCATCGAAGGGGCAAACGCTGGACGCGAGCTATGACAACGGCACGCTGACGGTTCGCCTGCCGGCGCCGAAGCCGCAGGCCGGCTGATTGCCAGGCGGTAATCGTCAAAAGAAGAACCCCGGAAGCGGCGCTTCCGGGGTTCTCGTCAACAGCATCCGCCGGGGCTGGGCCGCCGGCTTGCTACTTACTTCATCGTCGGCATGACGAATTCGGCACCATCCTTGATGCCCGACGGCCAGCGGCTGGTGACCGTCTTGGTGCGGGTCCAGAACTTGATCGAATCCGTGCCGTGCTGGTTGAGGTCGCCGAAGGACGAAGACTTCCAGCCGCCGAAGGAGTGGTAGGCGAGCGGAACCGGGATCGGCACGTTGACGCCGACCATGCCGATGTTGATGCGCGAGGCGAAGTCGCGGGCTGCATCGCCGTCGCGGGTGTAAATGGCGACGCCGTTGCCGTATTCGTGCTTCATCGGCAGTTCGAGGGCTTCCTCGTAGTTCTTGGCGCGGACAACCGAGAGAACCGGTCCGAAGATCTCGGTCTTGTAGATGTCCATGTCCGGGGTGACGTTGTCGAACAGGCAGCCGCCGACGAAATAGCCGTTCTCATAGCCCTGCAGCTTGAAATCGCGGCCGTCGACGACGAGCTTGGCGCCCTGCTCGACGCCGCGGTCGATGAGACCCTTGACGCGGGCATGCGCTTCCTTGGTGACCAGCGGACCCATGTCGGCCTTGTCATCGGTGTAGGGACCGATGCGAAGCGACTCGACCATTGGGGTCAGCTTTTCGATCAGGCGGTTGGCGGTTTCCTCGCCGACCGGAACGGCAACCGAGATCGCCATGCAGCGTTCGCCTGCGGAACCGTAGCCGGCACCCATCAGGGCGTTGGCGGCCTGGTCGAGGTCGGCGTCGGGCATGATGATCATGTGGTTCTTGGCGCCGCCGAAGCACTGGGCGCGCTTGCCGTTCATGGCCGCAGTACCGTAGACGTAGCGGGCGATCGGAGTGGAGCCGACGAAGGAGACGGCGCCGATATCCGGATCGGTCAGGATTGCGTCAACCGCGCCCTTGTCGCCGTTGACGACGTTGAGGATGCCTGCCGGCAGGCCGGCTTCGATCATCAGTTCGGCGAGGCGGATCGGCACGGACGGATCGCGCTCCGAAGGCTTCAGGATGAAGGCGTTGCCGCAGGCGATCGCCGGGGCGAACATCCACATCGGGATCATGGCCGGGAAGTTGAACGGCGTGATACCGGCGCCGACGCCGATGGCCTGGCGGATCGAATACATGTCGATGTTCGGACCGGCGCCCTCGGTGAACTCGCTCTTCGACAAATGCGGGATACCGATGACGAATTCGCAGACTTCGAGACCGCGGACGATATCACCCTTGGCGTCCTCGATCGTCTTGCCGTGCTCCTTCGAGAGCATTTCGGCGAGCTCGTTCATGTTGTCATTGAGGAGCGAGACGAACTTCATGAACACGCGGGCGCGGCGCTGCGGGTTGGTTGCAGCCCATTGCGGCTGCGCAGCCTTGGCGTTTTCGACGGCAGCGCGCAGTTCGGCGTCGCTGGCCAGCGCCACTTCCGCCTGAACTTCGCCGGTTGCCGGATTGTAGACGGGCGCGAAACGACCGCTGGTGCCGGCAACCTGCTTGCCGCCGATGAAATGACCAATCTGTTTCATGGGTTTCCTCCTTGATGGTTGAAAGGAGGATCGCACTTTAATTTGCACAATTCAACGGCATGATTTACATATCCGTTGTGCAGAAATTATAGCTGGAGACGGCATGGACTGGGACGATGTGCGGATGTTCCTGGCGGTCGCCCGCAGTGGACAGATTCTTTCGGCCTCCCGGCGCATGGGGGTCAACCATGCGACGGTGTCGCGCCGCGTCAGCGCCCTGGAGGAGAGCCTCAACACACGGCTGTTGATCCGCCGCACCAATGGCTGCGACCTGACGGCGGAAGGCGAAACCTTCCTGAAGGCCGCAGAACGCATGGAAACCGAGATGCTCGCCGCCCAGGCGATGATTGCCAAGGTCGACAGTGCGATTGCCGGCACGGTGCGTATCGGAGCGCCGGATGGGTTCGGCGTCTCGTTTCTCTCGCCGCGGCTTGGCCGGTTGATCCGGCGTTATCCCGACCTCAAGATCGAACTGGTGCCGGTGCCGCGCTCCTTCTCGCTGTCGCAGCGCGAAGCCGATATCGCCATCACCCTGGAGCGGCCGGACCAGGGCCGGCTGATTTCCTCGAAGCTGACCGACTATACGCTCGGCCTCTACGCCTCCGCCGGCTATCTTAAGGAGAACGGCACGCCGGAGCGGATCGAGGACCTGCGCCACCATCCGCGCATCGGCTATGTGGAGGACCTGATCTTCACGCCGTCGCTGGATTTCAGCGCCGAACTGCTGCGCAACTGGGACACGGCATTCGGCGTGTCGTCGTCGATCGGGCAGACCGAAGCGGTGCTGTCGGGCGCAGGTATCGGCATCCTGCACAACTATATCGCCCATGAGAAGGACACGCTGGTCAGGGTGCTGCCCGAGATCGAAATCCGCCGCGCCTACTGGACGACCTATCACGAAAGCATCCGGGACCTGCTGCGCGTTCGAACCGTGATCGACTTCCTGCAGGAACTGGTGCGGGAGGAGCGAGGGAGATTCGTCTGAGGCATACGGCTGGAACTCTGCCGGGTGGTTTGAAGTTGTCCTCTGCATGGAGCCACTTCTCAACGAATTCGACTATTCCACCTTCCTCGCCCCATCGGTCATCGCCGTCAGGGTGATTATCGCCATGATCTGCGGCGCCATCGTCGGGCTGGATCGGGAGATGGCGAGCCATGCGGCGGGGCTACGCACGCACATCCTCGTCAGCCTGACGGCAGCCGTGATTGCCATTCTGGCGATCGAGATCATCCACATGCCGACCTTCGCCGACGAATCGATCCGGATCGATCCCATTCGCCTGATCGAGGCGCTGACGAGCGGCGTGGCGTTTCTGGCGGCGGGCATGATCGTCTTTGCGCGCGGGCGTGTGCGCGGGCTCACGACAGGTGCCGGCATGTGGCTGGCGGGCGCAGTCGGACTTGCCTGCGGCCTGGGACTCTGGCTGATCGCCGGCATCGCGACGCTCGGCGCCATCGTCGTCCTGGCGCTGCTGCACCGGCTGGAGCCCGGCAGCAAATCACGAGAGAGACCATCGTCGCCGGATGCCGGCAACGGTGAAACGCAATAAATCGGGAAAAGAAGAAATGGTACGGTTGGTGGGAATCGAACCTACGACCTCAGGTGCCACAAACCTGCGCTCTAACCAACTGAGCTACAACCGCACACTGGACGCCTCGGCGTCACGGAGGGTCACATACGGGCTGTTTGCCGCTTTTGCAAGACCCTTGATATTGAATACAAAAAAAAGCCGGGTTTTGCCACCCGGCTTTTTCATTCGTTGGACGAATGTCCGATCAGGCGGCCTTGAAGTAGGTCGCAGCCTTCTCGGCGGCAGCCTTCGACGGCGCGGCAACCGATTCAGCAACCTTCTTGCTGGTTTCCTGCATGGACTTGGCCTGCTCGACGGCGGCTTCAGACTGCTTGCGGAAGAAAGAGGTCTGCAGTTCGAAGAGTTCTGCGACCGACTTCACGCCGAGCAGGGCTTCGAAATGCGAGAAAGAGCTTTCCGCATTGGCGCGCATCGTGTCGATGGTCTTGAGACCGAGTTCGACGGTGCCGGCCTGGGCGTTCTTGAGGGTTGCTTCGACGGTCTGGGTTGCTTCTTCGGCAGCAACCTTCATCTTGGCATAGGCTTCCTTGGACTGTTCAACGCCCTTTTCGGCGAAATCACGGAAACCTTCGCCGAGCTTGCTCGGGTCGAAAGTGGAAGTGGAAATGGAAAATACGTCCTGCGTCTTCTTCGTAGCCATTGTTGATGCTCCTTGGTTCAGGGGCCTCATTTTCAAAGGGCCCTTCGCGTTCTTCGATAAGGGCTATATAATACATCACGTTGTGCATTGCAATATCTTTTGTGCGCTGCACAATAAATTAACTCTGTTTGCGAGTTTCCCAGTGGCGCCGCTGGACCCGAAGGAGTGGGGAAGATATTAATAATGCGTTAAATATCAGCGCATACAAGCCTCCCTGTTAAAGGTTGAAATGTCCGCCGTGCAGTACCCTTTCATAGATGTCGCCGTTCACGATCGCGTTCGCGGCCGCTTTGCGCGCGGCGAGGCGCTGGTGATCTTTTCCGCTGGCATGGACGAGGTCCTGTGGGCGAACGGGCCGGGTGCCGCCGTATTCGGCGGCAGCTCCGTCTACGATTTCATCGACCAGGCACCGCCGACAAACGATCTCACCTTCCGCCAGGCGGCCGTGATGGCGCGCAGCCTGGAACGGACCGGCGACGCGCGCAGCTTTCTCATCCGCGTACCGAACGGGTTTCAGCGCTCCACCGTGCGGGCCGAAGCCGAGATGATCCGCATCGGCATGGACGAGGCGATCCTGCTGTCGGTTCCGGCCGTTTCCGAGCCGAAGGGGCCGCAGGCGACCGCAGCACGGATGATCGAAGGCTTCGACGATCCGGATACGCATGTGGCGATCCTCGACGAGAACGGCTTCGTGCTGGCCTCATCCGGCGGGTTTGCAGGGCTCGGCATGAGCGCGGACACCGTCCAGACGCTCGCCGGCAATGCTGCGGACGAACCGGCCCGGTTGCTGAAGCGCCGGCTGGAGACCGGCCGCGGATTGATGCCGGCGGCCATCGGCCGTCTCGCCGAACAGCCGAACCTCTATCTGCTCTTCGTCATCGAGACGCCACAGCAGGCGAACGACGAGGACGCGCCCCTGCCCCCGACAGACAACGACATGCCATTTGCCGAAGAGGCCGTCGACGGCTCTGCGGACGCCGCCGAGCCCATGGGCACGATCTCCGACGAGACCGACGGGATGGATCCGGAAGAGGTTTCGTCCGAAGCCCCGACGGAAATCGATCCGCAGACCGCGGAACCCATCGAGCCGTCCGCGAAGCCGGCGTCGCTGATGGACCTGCTGACGGACGATCCGTCGGTGGAGATTCCGCCGATGACGCTCTCCGACATCCCGGTTGCGCCGTCTTCACCTTCAGACGCGCCCGCCATGGACGCCGGTGAACATTCCGCGACGCCCATCGAGAACTTCATCGCGCCCGAACCCTCGAAATCCGACTTCCGGTTCAACCCCGAAGGTCGCGCCATCCGCTTCGTCTGGAAGGTGGATGCCGACGGCCATTTCTGTGAAGTCTCCGACGAATTCGCCGAGGCGGTCGGCCCGAACGCCGCCGCGATAAACGGTGTCGCCTTCAGCGACCTCGCCCATCTCTTCGATCTCGATCCGGACGGCAAGATCACCGAGCTTCTGAAAAAGCGCGACACGTGGTCGGGCAAGACGATCTACTGGCCGGTCGAAGGCACGAGCCTCAAGGTGCCGGTGGACCTCGCCGCGCTACCGACCTACAGCCGCTCGCGCGGTTTCGACGGCTTCCGCGGTTTCGGCATCGTGCGCCGCGCCGATGCGGTCGAGGATCCGCTGGCGACCGGGCTGACGCTCGGCGGGAAGTCCCTGCCCGCAGAGATCGAGAGCAACTCCGAGGCACCGGAGATTGCCACGCCTGAGGCACTGGAGACTGTAACACCTGAGGAACTGGGGCAGACCGCAGTGACGGACACCGAGCCGGCTCACGACGGCCAATCGGACGCTCACGCCGGCGATGTGACCGAAGACACCGTCGAGCAGCCGGCCGCGGATGACGGTATCGAACGGTCTCCGGAGACGATCGCGCCGACACCGCAGAGCGAACCGCCGGCGCTTCACCTGACGGAGAATCCGGAACGGCGGCTGTCGGACAAGATCATCCGCCTGGAAGAGCATCGCGCCCGCATGAATGACGGGCTGAGCCCCGGCGAGCAGGCCGCCTTCCGCGAGATTGCCAAGCGGCTTGGCACCGAGGAAGCTCCGGCTGAGGTGGAACAGGTAGTTTCCGCGGAGGACGCCGCCGAGGTCACCAGCCAAACCGAAGCGCCGATCGAGGCCGAAGACGCTGCGCCGGAGACGCCTGCCGAGGAGCAGCGCGACGCCAATCCGCTCGGCGATTTCCTGCCGCCGCGCCGCGACATGGCCTCTCCGCTTCCGGCCTCCGCGATCGACGAGATGCCGGTGGCAATCCTGATCCATGCCGGCGACCGGCTGATCCATGCCAATGGCGAATTCTCCAGGCTGACCGGCTACGAAACGCTCGACGCCCTCGAGACTGCAGGCGGCCTCGACGCGCTGCTGCAGAGAAGCGAGCTCGAGGAGACATCGGACGCCGGTGGCGGCATGATGATCGTGCGCGCCGACGACACCGTGGTTCCCGTCGCCGCGCGCCTGCGCTCGATCCGCTTCGAGGACTCCGACGCGCTGATGCTGGCGCTGATCCCGTCGGCGCCGGTCACAGCTCAGGAACAGACCGCCCCTGCGGAAGACACATCCGGCACCATCCTGCCCTTCGTCGGCGAAGACGCGGCGAGCGAAAACGAAGACATCTCCCGGCTGCGCATCGAGGTCGAGGAGCTGCGCTCGATTCTGGAGACGGCAACGGACGGCGTTGTCATCATCGGGCCGGAGGGCGGCATACGCTCGATGAACCGTTCCGCCAGCGCGCTCTTCAACTATGACGAGGCCGATACGCGCGGCAAACCCTTCGCAATGCTGTTTGCGCATGAGAGCCAGCGCGCGGTCGCAGACTATCTGAACGGGCTTACCGACAACGGTGTCGCCAGCGTGCTGAACGACGGCCGCGAGGTGATCGGCAGGGAATCCGGCGGCGGTTTTATTCCGCTGTTCATGACGCTCGGTCGCCTGTCGTCCTCCGACGGCTATTGCGCCGTCATCCGTGACGTGACGAACTGGAAGCGGACCGAGGAAGAGCTGCGCAAGGCCAAGCGCGATGCGGAAACCGCCAACAAGCACAAGAGCGACTTCCTCGCCCATGTGAGCCATGAAATCCGCACGCCGCTGAACGCCATCATCGGGTTCTCCGACATGATGTCGAACGAGCGCTTCGGCCCGATCGGGCATCATCGCTACATCGAATATGCCAACGATATTGGCCGGTCTGGCCGGCTGGTGCTCGACATCGTCAACGACCTTCTCGACATTTCCAAGATCGAAGCCGGTCAGATGGAGATGGATTTCGCCGCCGTCAGCCTGAACGAAACGTTGTCGGAAACGGTATCGCTGATGCAGCCGCAGGCCAACAACCAGCGTGTCATCGTGCGCACGGCGTTGTCGCAGGCCGTGCCGATGGTGGTTGCCGACCTGCGCTCGGTCAAGCAGATCGCGCTCAACATCCTGTCGAACGCCATCCGGTTCACGCCGTCGGGCGGCCAGATCGTCGTGTCGACCTCCTATGAGGTCAATGGCAGCGTGGTGTTGCGGATCCGCGATACCGGCATCGGCATGTCGAAGTCCGAACTGGAGCAGGCGATGAAGCCGTTCCGCCAGGTCTCCGGCGGCAGCCGCCAGAAGGGCGACGGTACCGGCCTTGGCCTGCCGCTGACGAAGGCGATGGTCGAGGCCAACCGCGCCGCCTTCTCCATCCAGTCGGAACCGAGCCGCGGCACGCTTGTCGAAATCACCTTCCCGTCGCCGCGCGTCCTTGCGGACTGAAGCTTCATCGGCTAGAGCCGGTGGATAAGCTGATTAAAAGGATCACCAATTGGCGGCGCAGACGACGCTGGTCACGGAAGGGCCGGCACCCTCGAGAGTGAGACGGCGCGGCACATGGCGGCAGCCGCTGGTCGCCTTCGCCGTGTTCGCGGTGGCGGCAATGCCGGTCTTCGCGATCCTGTGGATCGCCTCATCCGGTGATGCCGATACCTGGCGGCATCTCGCAGAAAATGTCATTCCCCGCGCACTCGGCCGGACGCTGGCGCTGATGGCCTATACGGGTTTGGCGACGACGTTGATCGGTGTTACCTGCGCATGGCTCGTCTCATCCTGCGACTTTCCGCTGAGACGCTTCTTCTCCGCCGTGCTCGTGCTGCCGCTGGCGCTGCCCGCCTATCTGGCGGCCTATGCCTTCGGCGAGTTCTTCGACTTCACCGGTCCGGTGCAGACGCTGGTGCGCACCGTCTTCGGCTTCAAGACGATGCGCGACTACTGGTTTCCGGACATCCGCTCGCTCGGTGGCGCGGTGCTCGTCATGACCGCCGTTCTCTATCCTTACGTCTATCTCGCCTGCCGCTCGGTGTTCCGCATGCAGGGCCGGGCCGCCGCCGATGTGGCGCGCACGCTCGGCGCCGGGCCGATGAAGGTGTTCTTCCGGGTGCAATTGCCGATGGCGCGGCCTGCGCTGATGATCGGCCTGACGCTGGTGATGATGGAAACGCTCAACGATATCGGCGCGGTCCAGTATCTTGGCGTCAACACGCTGACATTTGCCATCTACGACACATGGCTCAATCGCGGCAGCCTTGTCGGCGCGGTGCAGCTCGCCTGCGTGATCCTCGTCTTCATCGCCGTGCTGATGGTTCTGGAACGCCGGGCGCGGCGGCGGCAACGCTTTGCCAGCCAGAAGACGACGGCAGCGGTGCACGATGCCGTCAGGCTCAAGCTCAAGGGCTGGGCGAAATGGGCCGCGGTCGCGGCCTGCGCCCTGCCCGTGCTTGTCGGTTTCGTGGTACCGGTGCTGGTTCTCGGCTCCTATGCCGTGAAGCGCCTGCCGGCCTTTACCTCGCCCAAGCTCATCGAGGCGCTGACCACCAGCATTTGCGTCGCGGCAATCACGGCCGTCGTCGCCGTCACCTTGAGTTTCGCGCTGTCGCAATCGGCGCGCAGCAATTCCTCGCGGCTTGTCAAGACGCTGGTACGGCTCGCATCCTTCGGCTATGGCATTCCCGGCACGGTGCTGGCGATCGGCGTGCTCGTGCCGCTTGCCGCCTTCGACAATCTCTTCGCGCGCTTTACCAAGGATTATTTCGGCTTCTCGCTGGGGCTGATCCTGTCGGGAACCGGATTTGCGATCGTCTATGCCTGCACGGTGCGCTTCATCACCATGGCGGAAGGCAATATCGACGCTGGCTTGCAGAAGCTCTCGCCGCATCTCGACATGGCGTCACGCATGCTCGGCCACAATGCGCGGCAGACGCTGTGGCGGGTGATCCTGCCGAACCTCAGACCGGCGCTTCTGACCGCCGGTCTGCTGGTCTTCATCGAAACGTTGAAGGAGCTGTCGGCGACAATCCTGCTCCGGCCTTTCAACTTCAACACGCTGGCAACGCTCGTCTACGAGGACGCGTCGCGCTCGCAGGTCGCCAATGCCTCCGTGCCGGCGATCATCATCATCATCGCCGGCCTCGTTCCGGCGATCCTGGTATCGCGATCGCTGGAACGGGGAACCTGAGCCCGGCTCAGTCCTGCAGGTCGGGAAGATCGGCGTAGAGTTCGAGCGCTTCCGGATTGGCAAGCGCCTCCTTGTTCTTCACCGGACGGCCATGGACGACCTCGCGCACCGCCAGTTCGACGATCTTGCCGGACTTCGTGCGCGGAATGTCGGCGACGGCGATGACCTTGGCCGGCACATGGCGCGGCGAGGCGCCGACGCGGATGCGGGTCTTGATCGCCTTGACCAGCGCATCGTCGAGCGACACGCCCGGCGCCAGCCGGACGAAGAGGACGACACGGACGTCATTGTCCCAGTCCTGACCGATGCACAGCGCCTCGGCGACCTCTTCCATCTGCTCGACCTGATTGTAGATCTCCGCCGTGCCGATGCGCACGCCGCCGGGATTGAGCGTGGCGTCCGAGCGGCCATGGATGATGATGCCGCCATGCTCGGTCCACTCGGCGAAATCGCCATGGCACCAGACATTGTCGAAGCGCTCGAAATAGGCGGCCTTGTACTTGGTCTTTTCCGGGTCATTCCAGAACATGATCGGCATGCTCGGAAAGGCCTTGGCGCAGACGAGTTCGCCCTTCTCGCCGCGCACCGGTGTGCCTTCGTCGTCCCAGATGTCGACCGCAAGGCCGAGGCCGGGGCCCTGGATCTCGCCGCGCCAGACCGGCTTCATCGGATTGCCGAGCACGAAGCAGGAAACGATATCCGTGCCGCCGGAAATCGACGCCAGCAGGATGTCCTTCTTGACGTCCTCGTAGACGAAGGTGAAGCCTTCCGGCGACAGCGGCGAGCCGGTCGACGTCATCACCCTCAGCGACGACAGGTCATGACTGTCCTTCGGGATGAAGCCGCTCTTGCGCACGGCGTCGATGTATTTTGCGGACGTGCCGAAGACGGCGAATTTTTCGTCGCGGGCATAGTCGAACAGAACCTTCTCGTCCGGCGCGAATGGCGAGCCGTCGAACAGGCACAGCGTCGTGCCGGAGGCGAGGCCGGAGACCAGCCAGTTCCACATCATCCAGCCGCAGGTGGTGAAGTAGAACAGGCGATCGCCCTCTCCTAGTCCGCAATGGAAGCGATGCTCCTTCAGGTGTTGCAACAGCGTGCCGCCCGCCGAGTGGACGATGCATTTCGGAACGCCGGTCGTGCCGGAGGAAAACAGGATGTAGAGCGGATGCGAGAAGGGAAGCGGCGTGAACTCCACCGCCTTTGCCGCATAGGGCTCGACGAAGGCTGCGAGCGTGCTGGCGCCTTCGACGGAAGCGGCAAGGGCTTCGGCATCGCCGGCATAGGGCACGATCATCGCCAGGACACCCAGCCTGGCGACGATCTCATTCACCTTGGCGGACACGTCCTGTAGCTTGCCATTGTACCAGTATCCGTCGCAGACGATGAACAGCTTGGGTTCGATCTGGCCGAAACGATCCAGTACGCCCTGGACGCCGAAGTCCGGGGAGCAGGACGACCAGATGGCGCCGATCGAGGCGGCGGCCAGCATGCAGGCGATGGTTTCCGGCATGTTCGGCATCATGGCGGCGATCCGGTCACCCTCGCCGATCCCCATCGCCCGGTAGGCCTGCTGCAGGCGCGACACGAGTTCGGCGAGGCGATCCCAGGACCAGCGATCCTCGACCTTGTCCTCGCCGCGGAAGATCAGCGCCGTGTCGCCGCCGGATTTCACCAGCAGGTTTTCGGCGAAGTTGAGCCTGGCATCTGGAAAGAAGCGAGCCTCGAGCATGTCGTCGCCATGGATCAGCGCCTGTTCGCCGCGCACACCCCTGACGCCGCAATAGTCCCATATGGCCTCCCAGAAGGCGCCGCGTTCGGTGATCGACCATGTGTGAAAGGCGTCGTAGTCGGCGAACTCATGCCCGGCCTTTTCGGCGCAAAAGGACATGAAGGCGAACATCGGGGTGCTTTTCCGATATTCCGGCGAAGGCTCCCACAAAGGCACTGCGTCAGTCATGCATTCCTCCTCGTTTTTCCTCTCTATAGCATGCCGCACCGCAATATAAATACAGCTCTGCAATGAGACGCAGGGCGATTGGCTACATGCGCCCTTTACGGCAAATGGCGTATTTGCCGCGTCGAAAGCCAAAGCTACTGATGGTCGGCAGAAGGCGCGGAGGATACCGGCAGAATTTCAAAGTGATCATGACGACCGAACCTCCGACCGACGTTTGAATATCCGGTGATCATCGCCGTTTACTTTGACACTTTACCATCTTGGGCAATACCGGCCCGGCACAATGTCTTGAAAAGAAGAATCTGCTATAATGTATACGGGCAATTTGATCTGGGGGCATTTCTTGCTGCGATTTACGGGCGTCGTACTGAAGATTCTCATAGCGTCCTTGATGGCGGGAGCACTTCTGTCGTTCTTCGGCGTTACCATCGATTCTCTGTTGTCCATCATAGGACAGTCGCCGGAAAGCCTCGCGACGCATGCGAAGCTGGCGCTGGACTGGGCCGTGCCGAACATTATTCTCGGCTCGATCTTCATCCTTCCGACATGGATACTCGTCTACATCTTCCTGCCGCCGGGCGGCGAATAAGCACCCGGCAACAGGTGATGGCGGCAATCAGGCGGCGTTCAGTCCGGCCGCAGCCATGTGCTCGTCGCGCTGCCTGCGCACTTCCTGACGTTTGGTGACGATCGAGGCGATGATGACGCCCGTGGTCACAAAGCCGATCAGGATCGTGCAGGCGGCGTTGATTTCCGGCGTCACGCCCAGGCGCACCTGGCTGTAGATCTTCATCGGCAGCGTTGTCGCACCGGGGCCGGAGGTGAAGTTGGCGATGACCAGATCGTCGAGCGACAGCGTGAAGGCCAGCACCCAGGCGGAGAAGATTGCAGGCAGGATGACCGGCAGCGTGACCTGGAAGAACGTCTTGACCGGCGTGGCCCCGAGATCCATCGCCGCCTCCTCGATCGACCGGTCGAAGGTGATGAGGCGCGACTGCACCACGACGGCGGCATAGCACATGGAGAATGTGATATGCGCCATGGTGACCGTCCAGAAGCCTCGGTCAAGGCCGATCGCCACGAACAGGAGCAGCATGGACAGGCCGGTGATGACGTCCGGCATGACGAGCGGCGCATAGATCATGCCCGAAAACAGCAGACGACCGCGAAAACGCGTGTAGCGCGTCAGCGAAATCGCCGCCATGGTACCGAGCACGGTCGCCACCGTCGCCGACAGCAGACCGACGCGGATCGTCACCCAGGCGGCGTCGAGCAGGGCCTGGTCGCGGAACAACTCCACGTACCAGACGGTCGAGAAGCCGGCCCATACGGTGACAAGCTTCGACTTGTTGAACGAGTAGATGACCAGGAGCACGATCGGTAGATAAAGGAACGCGAAGCCGAGCGTGACGGAGGCGATGTTGAAGCGGGACCAGCGGTTCATCAGCGGCTCTCCGCTTTCGTCTGGGCATTCTGGAAGAGCACGATCGGGATCACCAGAAGCAGGAGAAGGATCGTCGCCACCGCCGACGACAGCGGCCAGTCGCGATTGTTGTTGAACTCCGTCCACAGCGTCTTGCCGATCATCAACGTGTGCGACCCGCCGAGCAGGTCGGGGATCACGAATTCACCGACGGCCGGAATGAAGACCAGCAGGCAGCCGGCGAAGACGCCGGGCAGCGACAGCGGAAAGGTGATCTTCCAGAAGGCCGTAAGTCTCGTGCAGCCGAGATCCTCGGCGGCTTCTATCAGCGTGTCGTCCATCTTTTCCAGCGCCGAGTAGAGCGGCAGGACCATGAACGGCAGATAGGAATAGACGATGCCGATATAGACGGCGATGTCGGTGTTGAGGATGACCAGCGGTTCGTGGATGACGCCGATCGCCATCAGGAACTGATTGAGCAGGCCTTCCGGCTTTAGGATTGCCATCCAGGCATAGACGCGGATCAGGAAGCTCGTCCAGAACGGCAGAATGACCAGCATCAAGAGCGTCGGGCGAACGGTCCGCGGCGCCTGCGCCATGCCATAGGCGATCGGATAGCCGACCGCCAGCGTCAGGCACGTCGAGAAGAAGGCGATCGTCAGGCTGGAGAGATAGGACTTGTAGTAGAGCGAATCCTGAGACAACCAGATGTAATTGTCGAGAGAGAGTTCCGACAGCTTCTGCCGCAAGGTCTCGAACGTATCGGCGAACGAGAAGGTCGGCGAATAGGGCGGCATCGCGATCTCGGAGGTCGACAGCGAGATCTTGAAAACGATGAAGAAGGGAACGAGGAAAAGGACCAGCAGCCACGTATAGGGAATGGCGATGACCAGGCGATTGAAGATGGCCGAACCGAAGCGTGTCATGTCATCAATCCCTCAACACGACGCCGGCGTTCTGATCGAACGAGATCCAGACCTGATCATCATAGCCGAGCGGGTTCTGCACCTCGCGCTGGGCATTCAGGCTGGTCGCCTTCACGACCTTGCCGTTCTTGAGCTTCACATGGAAAACGGTGACGTCACCGAGATAGGCGATGTCCCACATCTCTCCTTCGGCCGAATTGATGCCCGGCGTCTCCGGCATATTGCGCGAAACACGGATCTTTTCCGGACGCACGGCGAAACCGGCATTGCCGGTGACGGGTTCCGACTGCTCGGCGCGGACCGAGAAGCCCTCCCCGATGGCGATCTCCGTCACGCCGTCCGTGTTCGACGTCACCTTGCCGTCGAAGATGTTGACGTCGCCGATGAAGTCCGCGACGAAACGGGAGTTCGGCGCCTCGTAGATTTCGGCAGGTGTCGCAACCTGGATGACATTGCCGCGCGACATGACGGCGATGCGGTCCGCCATGGTCATCGCCTCCTCCTGGTCGTGGGTGACCACGATGAAGGTGAGGCCGAGTTCCTGCTGCAGGTCCATCAGTTCGAACTGGGTTTCCTCGCGCAGCTTCTTGTCCAGCGCCCCGAGCGGCTCGTCGAGCAGCAGCACCTTCGGCCGCTTGGCGAGCGAGCGGGCGAGCGCGACGCGCTGGCGCTGGCCGCCGGAAAGCTGGTGCGGCTTGCGCTTGGCGAACTCATCCAGCTTGACGAGCTTCAGCATCTGGCTGACGCGGGCGGCGATGTCGGCGGCGGGCATGCCGTCCTGCTTGAGGCCGAAGGCGATGTTCTTTTCCACCGACATGTGCGGAAACAGCGCGTAGGACTGGAACATCATGTTGACGGGGCGCCTATATGGCGGCGTGCCAGCGAGGCTCTGCCCGTCGAGGATGATTTCCCCCGAGGTCGGCTGCTCGAAGCCCGCCAGCATGCGCAGGAGCGTCGACTTGCCGCAGCCCGACGCGCCGAGCAGCGCGAAGAACTCGCGGTGGTAGATGTCCAGCGACAGATTGTCGACGGCGACGAAATCGCCGAATTTCTTGGTGATGTTGCGGAAGGAGATGAACGGCTTTGCGGCCGGATCATTCCAGGGTGCGAAAGAACGGCGAATGCTGCCAAGCGACTTCATGAAGTTCCCCGATGACTGCTTCTGAAAAGCAAACAGCCCGGAATTTATCCGGGCTGTTCGAAGCTTGTTGTTATTGGCCGGTAACGACCTTGGTCCAGATCCGGGTCGCCAGTCGCTGCGTCTTCTGGTCGTAAGGGACGAAGGTGTAGAGCTTCTTCATCGTCTCTTCCGGCGGGTAGATGGCCGGATCGTCCAGGACGTCCTTGTCGATGAACTGCTGGGAGGCCTTGTTGCCGTTGGCGTAGTAGACGTAGTTCGACGCCTTGGCGATGACTTCCGGCTTCATGATGTAGTTGAGGAATTCGAGCGCTTCCTGCGGATGCGGCGCGTCGGCCGGGATCGCCATCATGTCGAACCACATCAGCGCGCCGCCGGCCGGGATGGAGTAGCTGACATGAACGCCGGCGCCGGCCTCGTCTGCACGGTCACGCGCCTGCAGGACGTCGCCGGACCAGCCGAAGGCGAGGCAGATGTCGCCGTTCGCCAGCGCATTGATGTATTCAGACGAGTGGAACTTGCGCACGAAGGGACGGATCTTCAAAAGAAGATCTTCGGCCTTCTGCATGTCTTCCGGATTGTGGGAATTCGGATCGAGGCCGAGATAGTTGAGTGCGGCCGGGATCGCCTCGGTCGGCGCGTCGAGCATGTAGATGCCGCAATCCTTGAACTTGGCGGCGATCTCCGGATCGAACAGCACGTTCCAGTCCGGCTTGGCGTCCGTGCCCATGATCTCCTTGTACTTGTCGACATTGTAGCCGAGGCCGGTCGTGCCCCACATGTAGTTGATCGCGTAGTCGTTGCCCGGATCGTAGACCGCCGTGCGCTGCTGGATGACGTCCCACATGTTGGAGATGTTCGGCAGCTTGGATTTGTCGAGCTTCTGGAAGACACCGGCCTTGATCTGGCGCGACAGGAAGTCGGCGGTCGGCACGACGACGTCATAACCGGATCCGCCGGCAAGCATCTTGGTTTCCAGCACCTCGTTGGAATCGAAGACGTCGTAGACGACCTTGATGCCGGTTTCCTTGGTAAAGTCCTGAAGAATGGATTCGTCGATGTAATCGGACCAGTTGTAGACGTTGACCACGCGGTCTTCCGCATGGGCCAAAGCCACGAAGCTCACCGAGGCGATCGCAGCAGCCGATACATTAAGTAGAAATTTTTGCACAACATTCTCCTGTCGCGAGTATGCCGGGGAATTCCCCCAGCCGTTCCCTTTGATTATTTTGCGACAGACTAGAAAGGAATTTGCGAGGCGACAAGGAAAAATTCTTTCCCGGCATGCGCGACCTTCCGTTACTGGAAGTCGAAGGCGCTGAGGCCCGTCACCATCTCGTCAAGACCGAGCGGCCGGGTCACCGGCGGCTCGGCGCGCGACAAGCAGCCCTGCCGCTCGCACAGCCTGCAGGAGGCTCCGACCGCGACCGGGGGCATGCCGCTACCGGCAATTGCCGCGCCGTAGACGACGTCGCCGGCCTGCTCGACAGGGAGGCCCAGGAGGATAGCGGTGCGCCGCACACGCTCGTGGAACATCGTCTGCGGACCTTCGAGGGTTCGCGCCACTGTCAGAAAACCCGTCCCGTTCGGCATCTCCACGTGATCGACCAGGATCTGCGAGGGTTGGGCGAAGGCGGCATGGATGTTGAGCTTGGGACAGCCGCCGCCGAAAGCCGACTGCGGAAATCCGCCCGCCCCTGAGCGGCGCAATTGCCGGCCGGAGTGATCGGCTTCCAGCAGGAAGAACGGCAACCCTTGCGCGCCCGGACGCTGCAATGTCGTCAACCGGTTTGCCGCCTGCTCGAAGGAGACGCCGAAGCGGGCGCGCAGGACATCGATGTCGTAGCGGGCGCGCTGGGCGGCCGCCAGGAATGCGCCGTAGGGCATCATCAGGGCATGCGCGGCATAGCGGGCGAGATCGAAGCGGGCAATGCGGCGGGCCTCGTTCGACGACAGGGCCAATCCGTCCAGCTCGGCCTCGATCGGCGCCGACAGCGCCAGCATCGCCGCCTCCATCGCCGCTTCGCGCAACTGATCGAAGGGAGACAGACGCTCCGACAGAAAGAGCCGCATCGAATGGCGGTCGTAGCGGCGGCGCAGGGTCGGCATGGCATGGACCGGCAACGTGCGCACGACGATGCCGTGCTTGGCCTTCAGCCACTCCTTGAGTGCGGCAGAGAGATCGTCGCCGGGCTTCAGGTCCGCATGGAAGGCTTCGGCGGCATCCTCGATCCGTGCAAAGAAGTTGGGGCGCTGCTCCAGTTTCTCGCGCACCTCGTCCATCGGCAGCCGCGCGCCGGAGAGCAGCGTCTCGTGGCCCTCGCGCGCCAGCACTTCCGAAAGGTCGCTGAGGCGCGCCGCCTGCTCCTTGAAGGCGCGGTAGAGCTTGACGATGCCCGCCGCCGCATTGGGCGCGGCCTCCGCCACCTCGACCAGCTCCTGTTCCCCCGGTATTTCGCCGGCGAGCAGCGGATCGGTGAAAACCTCCTTCAATTGCGACAGCGAGCCACCCTGCGCACCCTGCAGCTCCTCGATATCGATCTTGTAGACGGAGGCGAGCTTCAGGAGCAGCTGCACGGTCAGCGGCCGCTGGTTTCGCTCGATGAGATTGAGATAGGACGGCGAAATGCCGAGCGCTTCGGCCATCGCCGTCTGGGTCAGCGACAGGGCATTGCGAATGCGGCGCACGCGCGGGCCGGCAAAGATCTTGTTTTCCGCCATTAGTCACAGGCCTTTACAATGCAGCGCAGCAATAGCACCGAATACGTTTATTACAATTTTTACATTTTTACACAACACCGTTGTCAAAGGCAAGACAGCCTAACCCCTTTTACGCCTATTATTCAGATATTTATCTCGACAATTCGGCTTATTCGGACCAAAACTCCTTCATCGAACACGGCAACAAGCACACCGACAAAGGCGTGTCATTGTTGTAAATGCGAAGACGAGGAGAATATTATGACTGACTTTGACAAACTGATCCCGAATGCACCCGCCGGCCGCTTCGACGGCATCGAGCGTCCCTACACCGCCGACGACGTCAAGCGCCTTCGCGGCTCCGTCCAGATCCGGCATACGCTTGCCGAGATGGGCGCCAACCGGCTGTGGAAGCTGATCAGCGAAGAGAACTTCGTCAACGCGCTGGGTGCGCTTTCCGGCAACCAGGCCATGCAGATGGTTCGCGCCGGACTGAAGGCGATCTACCTCTCCGGCTGGCAGGTTGCCGCCGACGCCAATACGGCCTCTGCCATGTATCCGGACCAGTCACTATATCCGGCCAATGCCGCTCCGGAACTGGCCAAGCGCATCAACCGCACCCTGCAACGCGCCGACCAGATCGAGACGGCGGAAGGCAAGGGCCTGTCGGTCGACACCTGGTTTGCACCGATCGTCGCCGACGCCGAAGCCGGCTTCGGTGGTCCGCTGAACGCATTCGAGATCATGAAGGCCTTCATTGAGGCAGGCGCCGCCGGCGTTCACTTCGAGGACCAGCTGGCGTCGGAAAAGAAGTGCGGCCATCTCGGCGGCAAGGTTCTGATCCCGACGGCCGCCCATATCCGCAACCTGAACGCCGCCCGGCTTGCCGCCGACGTCATGGGCACGCCGACGCTGATCATCGCCCGCACGGACGCTGAAGCCGCCAAGTTGCTCACCTCCGACATCGACGAGCGCGACCGGCCCTTCGTCGACTACGATGCCGGCCGCACGGCGGAAGGCTTCTACCAAGTGAAGAACGGCATCGATCCGTGCATCGCCCGCGCCATCGCCTATGCGCCGCATTGCGACCTGATCTGGATGGAAACCGGCAAGCCGGATCTCGAACAGGCCCGCAAGTTCGCCGAAGCCGTGCACAAGGTCTATCCGGGCAAGAAGCTCGCCTACAATTGCTCGCCCTCGTTCAACTGGAAGAAGAACCTGGATGACGCGACGATCGCCAAGTTCCAGCGCGAGCTGGGTGCGATGGGCTACAAGTTCCAGTTCATCACGCTCGCCGGCTTCCACCAGCTGAACTTCGGCATGTTCGAACTGGCCCGCGGCTACAAGGACCGCCAGATGGCAGCCTATTCGGAGCTGCAGGAAGCGGAATTCGCGGCCGAGGTCAACGGCTACACCGCAACCAAGCATCAGCGCGAGGTCGGTACCGGCTACTTCGACGCCGTCTCGCTGGCGATCACCGGCGGCCAGTCGTCGACCACGGCGATGAAGGAATCGACCGAAACCGAACAGTTCAAGCCGACCGAGGCAGAGCAGTTCAAGCCCGCCGCCGAATAAGCAGGCTTCGAGACGGCGGCGCGGGGGTCCCTGCCCTCCGCGTCGCCGACAAACCCAACGACCTTCACGAACCCCGATTAAAGAGGAGAAATGCCATGACACCGCAGACCCGAGTCAAGGAAAGAGCAGAAGAGCAGTCGACCACGATGACGGCCGACCAGCAGGCCATGATCCGCATGGTCGCCAACGACCTGCACCGGCTGAACCAGTCGGTCATGAAGGCCGTCGACGCCGGCGTATCCGTCGAGCTCGTCCGCTCGGCCCGCCACCATGGCGGAGACGGCAACTGGGGCGACCTGCTGATCCCGATCATCATCGCCAACAGCGGGCGGTCTGCGGCCTGAGGCATCCGCCACAACAATACAGGCCCGGCGCCCAACCCGCCGGACCCGACCGGGGCAGGCAAGCCCTGCCCACGGAGACGAAGACGCCCGGCCTGATGGAGCCACGCCGGGCGTCTTCTCTGTTTTCATGCATACGGAGATGGCTTCGTCACAACCCGCCAAGCTTGCCGGTCATCAGGGGCGCATAGCCCTTCAGCAATCTGGCCATCCGCTCGGTCACGGTGCGGATTTCCCGTCGATGACGATCGGCATTGTTGACCAGGAGCCATTGGCCGTGCTGCAGCTCGCGAATGCACTCCCCCACCCTTTCGAGCTGCGGATCGCGATCGCCAATCATGCAGGGAAGAAGACCGATCCCGGCGCCTGCGACCAGCAGATCGCGCAGGGCGGTCGGCCTGTTGACCGTGAAGACGATGTCGTCGGGGTGATTGTCGTGCGGCCAGCGCAGATAGGCCGACACCGCCTCATCGCGATTGACCGCCACCCAGCGATCGGCGGCCGGCCGGGAGACGCGCGAGCGATACAGCGCATAGGCGCTGTCCGACAGCCGCCGCGTCGCCAGATTGCCTTCCTCCGGTGCGAAGGCACGAATGCCGATGTCCGCTTCCCGATAGGCGAGACGCGCCCGCTGCTCGGAAATCGAAAAATCCAGCCGGAACGGGTCCGTATCGGCACACAGCGCAGCGATATTGTCGCAGAGCAGTTTCACCATCCAGGTGCCCGCAGCGATGCGAATGGTGACGGCCTGCTGCTTTTCCATCCGCCAGCCATCGACCTTTCGCGCGGCGGACTCCATATCCCGAAGATGTTCGAACAGCGACTGCCCTTCCGGCGTCAAGGCGTAACCGGCCTGACTTCGAACGAACAGGGCCGTCGCCAGCATGTCCTCGAGCTCCAGCATGCGCCGGCCGATCGTTGCCGGGCTAAGCGCAAGGGTGGACGCCGCCCCCGTCAGCCCTCCCTGTCGGGCAACAGCGACAAAAATCTGATAGAGATCCCACGGCGCGTTTTTCATAAATGAAATATGGCCGGTATTTTTTGATATATGTAAAGCAAAAATCCGTGTGTATTTGACGTGATGTCCCAAATTGAAAGGAGACATCACATGATCGTCATCGATCCTAGTTCATACATCGCCTGCAAGAGTGCCGAGCAACTCCGTGCCGACAGAAACAGGCCGGAGGCGGAAGAGGAATTTTACCGCACGCACGCCTCGAATGGCCTTCTGCAGGCGGCGACCGCGCTGATGCGGCTTACAGCTGCACTGAAAACCTTGGCATCTGGCTACAGGAGAGAAGAGAAACAGGTTCGCCGCAAGGCGGCAGGTTGCGGCAGTTACCGCTCGGACGATGAGGCGTGCTCACCGTGCGCGTGAGGCCCGGGCGAATGCAAAGCCCGATGCTTGCGACAATCAAACCGGCCTTGTGCGCTCAGTGGGCAAGAACTGCCATAGCGGCGCAGGCGGCAAGCGTTGCCAGAAGAATTTTCGTTGCAAGAACGAACCGGGTGTTTTCGGTCCGGGCGATGGCAATGGCGCGTGCTCTGCTCTTGCGGTTTCTCATGGACTTCCCTCAATTCCGTGTAACGACGTTGCGGTACTCCTGCCGGCGTGAAGGTCATGCCATAACAAACCCTGACGCACTGCACTATAAGACGATGACTTGCTTCAATTAACAATCATTAAATGGCGCCAAGGCGCAAAAAATAGCGATTTCCGGCTACAAGACCGAAAATCGGCCTATGCCGCACGCCCCGCGGCAACGCCGGAGGACCATGCCCACTGGAAATTGTAGCCGCCGAGCCAGCCGGTGACGTCGACGCACTCGCCGATGAAATAGAGGCCGGGGACGGATTTTGCCCCCATGGTCTTCGAATTCAGCCCGGCGGTATCGACGCCGCCAAGGGTGACTTCGGCGGTCCGGTAGCCCTCGCTGCCGGCCGGCTTGACCTGCCAGTTCTGCACGGAGGCGGCGATTGACTGCAGCCTCGCATCCGGAAAGTCGGCCAGATTGCCTGCGGCGCCATGTTGTTCGGCGAGATATTGCGCGAGCCTCTTCGGCAGGATCTGCGCGAGCGCGGTCGATAGCGCCTGCCGGCCGTTTGCGGCCTTTGCCTGCTTCAAGGCCGTAAAGATGTCGACATCCGGCTCCAGCGCAAGAGTGACGGCGTCCCCTTCCCGCCAGTAGGACGAGATCTGCAGGATGGCGGGGCCGCTGAGGCCGCGATGGGTGAAGAGAAGCGCCTCGCGGAATGCCGTCTTGCCATGCCGCACCTCGGCGTCGACCGCAACGCCGGCGAGCGGCGCGAGCCGCTCCAGAAGTCCCGGCTCCAACGTGAACGGCACGAGCCCCGGCCGCGGCTCGATGATGGACAGGCCGAATTGGCGGGCGATGTCATAGGCAAGGCCGGTCGCGCCCATCTTCGGGATCGACTTGCCGCCGGTCGCAACGATCAGCGCATCGGCGTTCGCGATGCCGTCGGAGGCTTCGATCTCGAAACGATCGCCGATCTGCGTGACGGAGGAAATCGCCTGCTTCAATCGCAGCGTAACGCCGGCGTCGCGCATCTCCTTCAACAGCATCGCGATGATGTCCCTGGCGCTGTTGTCGCAGAAGAGCTGGCCAAGCGTCTTCTCATGCCAGGCGATGCCGTGGCGCTCCACCATGTCGAGGAAATCGCGCGGGGTGTAACCGGCAAGCGCCGACTTGCAGAAATGCGGATTGGCGGAGAGGAAATTCTTCGGGCCCGCCCCGATATTGGTGAAGTTGCAGCGCCCGCCTCCGGAAATGCGGATCTTTTCGCCGGGTGCGGCGGCGTGGTCGAGGACGAGGACACGCCGTCCCCGCCGGCCAGCCTCGATGGCCGCCATCATGCCGGCGGCACCTGCTCCAAGGATGACCACATCAAACTGTTCGCGCACGCATTTCCCCTGGCTGAGATGCTTCCGTGTCCGTCACGCGGATCACAAAGTCAATGTTTCCCCCCTCGCCAATTGGAAAACTACGGCTATGATGCGGCCATCATCCGTCACAACCCGGTGAATCATGCCTGCCAAGAAAACATCCAAAAGACCCTCCAGCGCCTCCCTCAAGTCCCCGATCACGCCTGCCAGCCTGCGCAATCCGCGCGGGGTGAAGACGTGGCGCGACGCGACCCAATGGCTGAAGTCGCGGGGTATCGAGGACATCGAATGCATCACGCCGGACCTCGCCGGCGTTCCGCGCGGCAAGATGATGCCATCGTCAAAATTCACCTCCAACACCTCGCTGGCGCTGCCATCCGCACTCTATCGTCACACGATTTCGGGCGAATATCCCGACGAGACCGGCAGCTTCCGCTATGAGCCGCGCGACAACGACCTGAAGCTCGTTCCCGACCTTTCGACGCTGTCGACGGTGCCGTGGGAAAGCGATCCGACCGCGCAGGTCATCTGCGACGTCGTCTATGCCGATGGCGGGGAAGTGCCCTATGCGCCGCGCAATGTGTTGAAGCGCGTCATGGGGCTCTATGCCGACAAGGGCTGGAAGCCGGTGGTGGCGCCGGAAATCGAATTCTACCTCGTCGCCATGAGCGACGATCCGGACTACCCGCTGCACCCGCCGAAAGGCCGCTCGGGACGCCCCATCCTCGGCGGACAGGCCTATTCTATCGCCGGCATCAACGAGTTCGACGATCTGATCGACGACATCTATCATTTCTCCGAAAAGCAGGGGCTCGAGATCGACACCCTGATCCATGAGGAAGGCCCGGCGCAGCTGGAAATCAACCTGCGACACGGTGACCCGGTGGAACTTGCCGACCAGGTGTTCATGTTCAAGCGAACGATCCGCGAGGCGGCGCTGAAGCATGGCATCTACGCGACCTTCATGGCGAAGCCGATGCAGGGCCAGCCGGGCTCCGCCATGCACATTCACCAGTCGGTGGTTGAAATCGACGGCGGCAAGAACATTTTCTCGAATGCCGACGGATCTCCGTCGAAAGCGTTCTACAATTTTATCGGCGGCATGCAGAAATACGTGCCGCATGCCCTGGTGATGATGGCTCCATACGTGAACTCCTACCGCCGCCTTTCGCCGGACATGTCCTGCCCGGTCAATACGGCCTGGGGCTTCGACAACCGGACCACCGCCTTCCGCGTCCCGGTTTCCGATCCGGCTGCCCGGCGCGTGGAGAACCGCCTGCCGAGCTCGGACGCCAACCCGTATCTGGCGCTGGCGGGCTCGCTTGCCGCCGGCTATCTCGGGATCGTCAATAAGATCGAACCGACGCCGCCGACCGCTGACACCGCCAATGAAGGCGACATCGAACTGCCGCGCGACCTGCTCAGGGCCGTCTCGCTCCTCGAGGAAGAAGAGGACTTCAAGGCCGTGTTCGATCCGGAATTCATCGGCATCTATGGCGGCATCAAGCGCGGCGAATTCGAAACCTTCATGCAGGTGATCAGCCCCTGGGAGCGCGAATTCCTGCTTCTGAACGTCTAATGAAAAAGAGGTTTGCATGACCTGGCAGAGCCCGATCGCGCCGGGAGTTTCCTGGTACCAGTCCACCGTTACCGATCGGCCGGAATATCCGGCGCTCGACGGCTCGGCTTCCGCCGACGTCGTCATCGTCGGCGGCGGCTTCACGGGTCTGCAGGCGGCCTACAATCTCGCGAAGGCCGGTACCCGCGTCGTGCTGATCGACGCGGTGCGTTTCGGCGACGGCGCGTCCGGTCGCAACGGCGGACAGATGGGGACGGGCCAGCGCACCGAGGTCGAGGAGCTGGAAAAGACGCTCGGCTTCGAACGGGCCAAGGCGCTGTTCGACCTTGCCGAAAATGCCAAGAAACATCTTCTCGGCTTTGCCGAGACGCACGGGATCGACATCGAATACCTGCCGGGTCAACTCAACGTCGCCCACAAGGCTGGGTGGGAGAAGGACTACCGGGACCACGTGGAGATCACCGCCACCCGCTACGGCTACAAGCACATGTCGTTCATGGACCAGGCGGAGACTAGCGAACGGCTCGGTTCGAAGCGCTACTTCTGCGGCACGCGCGACACCGGCACCGGCCACATTCATCCGCTGAAGCTGCTGGTGGGGCTCGCCCGGGTGGCAGCTGCGGCAGGCGCCAGCCTGCACGAGATGACGCCGGCGCGATCGGTGACGCGCGAGGGCGGCAAGATCGTCGTGAAGACCGATCGCGGCGACATCCGCGCCGACCGCGCGCTGATCGCCTGCAACGGCTATATCGGCAATCTCGAACCGGTGAACGCCGCACGGGTGATGCCGATCCGCTCGTTCATCGGCGCGACCGTGCCGCTTGCCAATCATCCGGAGATCATTCCGGGCAACGAAGCAATCGCCGACTCCCGCTTCGTCGTGCGCTATTTCCGCAAGTCACGCGACGGACGTCTGCTGTTTGGCGGGCGCGAAGCCTATACCGCGGACAATCCGCGCGACATCACCCAGCACATCCGCCGGCAGATCGCCGAGCTCTATCCGCAGCTGAAAGACGTCGAAATCAGCCATGCCTGGGGCGGGTCCGTGGGCATCACCATGCCGCGCCAGCCCTTCGCCCGGGAGGTCATGCCCGGCGTGACCGCGATCGGCGGCTACTCCGGTCACGGCGTGATGCTGTCCAATTATTGCGGCAAGCTGTTTGCAGACGACGTCCTGTCGGGCTCAGGCGAACTCGACCTTTTGAAAACGTTGAAAATTCCGGCCTTTCCGGGTGGCTCGCATCTGCGCAAACCACTCCTGTTCCTGGCCCTCAGCTGGTACGCACTCAGGGATCGCTTCTGATCCCGAAGGCCTTCCAACGCATTTTTTTGCAACGCACTCTGGCCTTTTTAAATCGATTAGATTACAAGGAGGCCGAATTCTATTTTGATAGAAAGATAGCCCATGACCAGCCAGATCATTCCCGTCGAGCCCTTTGACTATGTCGTCTTCGGCGGCACCGGCGATCTCGCGGAACGCAAGCTCCTGCCTGCCCTCTACCATCGCATGCTGGCCGGCCAGCTCACCGATCCGACGCGCATCATCGGCGCATCGCGTTCGGAACTGACGCATGAAGCGTATCGCGAATTTGCCCAGAAGGCGCTGAAAGAGCATCTCAAGGCCGACGAATACAATGACAAGGACGTCAAGGACTTCTGCTCGCGGCTGTTCTACGTCGCCGTCGATGCCAAGTCGGACAAGGGCTGGGACGGCCTGAAGAAGCTCCTGGACGAGGGCAAGGATCGCGTCCGCGCCTTCTACCTCGCCGTCGCACCGGGCATCTTCGGCGACATCTCGGAAAAGATCCGCGATCACAAGCTGATCACCAAGACCACCCGCATCGTCGTCGAGAAGCCGATCGGCCGCGATCTGGATTCCGCGCTCGAACTCAACAACACCATCGGCAAGGTCTTCCACGAAGAGCAGGTCTACCGTATCGACCACTACCTCGGCAAAGAGACAGTGCAGAACCTGATGGCGCTGCGCTTCGCGAACGCGCTCTACGAGCCGCTGTGGAACTCCGCCCATATCGACCATGTCCAGATCACCGTCGCGGAAGCCGTGGGCCTCGAAGGCCGGGCCGGCTATTACGACAAGGCCGGCGCGCTGCGCGACATGGTGCAGAACCACATCCTGCAGCTTCTCTGCCTCGTGGCCATGGAACCGCCGGCATCGCTCGACGGCGAAGCGGTTCGTGACGAAAAGCTCAAGGTCCTGCGCTCGCTGAAGCCGATCGATGCTTCAAATGTCGAGAAGTACACGGTGCGCGGCCAGTACCGCGCCGGTGCCTCTGCCGGCGGCCCGGTCAAGGGCTATCTGGAAGAACTCGAAGGCGGCGTGTCCGATACGGAAACCTTTGTCGGCATCAAGGCCGAGATCGGCAACTGGCGCTGGGCCGGCGTGCCCTTCTACATCCGCACCGGCAAGCGGCTTGCCGCACGCATGTCGGAAATCGTCATCACCTTCAAGCCGATCCCGCATTCGATCTTCGACGATGCGGCCGGCAAGATTGCCGCCAACCAGCTCGTCATCCGCCTGCAGCCGGATGAGGGTGTTCGCCAGTGGCTGATGATCAAGGATCCGGGCCCGGGCGGCATGCGCCTGCGCCATGTCTCGCTCGACATGAGCTTTGCCGAGGCCTTCGCCGTGCGCAACCCGGACGCCTATGAACGCCTGCTGATGGACGTCATCCGTTCCAACCAGACGCTGTTCATGCGTCGCGATGAAGTCGAGGCCGCCTGGAAGTGGGTCGACCCGATCCTGAAGGCCTGGGAACAGACCGGCCAGAAGGTTCAGGGCTACACCGCCGGCACCTGGGGCCCGAGCCAGGCGATCGCGCTGATCGAGCGCGATGGCCGGACCTGGCATGAAGCCGACTGAAGGGGAAGCAATGCCGACCACACTGCACACGTTCGAGAATGGCAGCGCCCTCGCCGCCGCCCTGGCCGACAAGGTGGCCGGCGTGCTTTCCGCGGCGATTGCCGCGCGGGGCAAGGCGACGCTGGCCGTTTCCGGCGGGTCGACGCCGAAGGCCTTTTTCAAGGCGCTCTCCGGCTGTCCGGTCGACTGGAGCAATGTCACGGTGACGCTGGTTGACGAACGATATGTGCCGGCGGACGATCCACGCTCGAACCACAAGCTCGTCCAGGAAAACCTGCTGACAGGCAAGGCGGCGGCTGCCACCTTCCTGCCGCTCTATTACGAAGCAGCCGATGCGGCGGCAGGTGCCGTGATCGCCAGCACCGAAACAGCTTCCGTCATTGAAAGACCTTTCGACGCTGCTATTCTGGGAATGGGCACCGACGGCCATACGGCCTCGTTCTTCCCGGGTGGCGACAATCTCGCCACCGCGCTTGCCGCCGATACGCCGCGCGGCGTCATCGCCATGCAGGCGGAAGGCGCCGGCGAACCGCGCGTGACCTTCACCTTCTCGGCGCTCCAGGATGCTGATCTTCTGGTGCTGCACATTGAGGGCGACGGCAAGATGACCGTGCTCAAGAAGGCCGAGGAAGACGGCGCTGAAGAGGACATGCCGATCCGGGCGATCCTGCGCCGGGCCGCTTCGCCGGTCGAGATTTACTGGGCGCCTTAATCCGGATTGCGCCCCATGCGGCGGAGATCGCCGCCAGCAAACACGATAACGAACAGGATGGGATTTAAAGACCATGACTGCCGACTCCCGCATTGCCGCCGTCACCGCCCGCATCGTCGAGCGCTCCAAGCCGACCCGCGAACGCTATCTCGATCGCGTGCGCGCCGCCGCCGCGAAGGGCCCGCACCGCGCGGTGCTGTCCTGCGGCAACCTCGCACACGGATTTGCCGTCTGTTCCCCCTCCGAGAAGGCGGCTCTTGCGGGTGACCGCGTCGCCAATCTCGGCATCATCACCGCCTATAACGATATGCTGTCGGCGCACCAGCCGTTCGAGACCTATCCGGCGCTGATCCGCGAGGCCGCCCACGAGGCGGGCGGGGTCGCCCAGGTCGCCGGCGGCGTGCCGGCCATGTGCGACGGTGTCACCCAGGGCCAGCCGGGCATGGAACTGTCGCTGTTTTCCCGCGACCTGATCGCCATGGCAGCCGGTGTCGGCCTCTCGCACAACATGTTCGACGCGGCCGTCTATCTCGGCGTCTGCGACAAGATCGTTCCCGGTCTGGTGATCGCCGCCCTCTCCTTCGGCCACCTGCCGGCGGTCTTCATTCCGGCCGGGCCGATGACCTCGGGCCTGCCGAACGACGAGAAGTCGCGCATCCGCCAGCTCTATGCGGAAGGCAAGGTCGGCCGCAAGGAACTGCTGGAAGCCGAATCCAAGTCCTATCACGGCCCGGGCACCTGCACCTTCTACGGCACCGCCAACTCCAACCAGATGCTGATGGAGATCATGGGCTTCCACATGCCCGGCGCCTCCTTCGTCAATCCGAACACGCCGCTGCGCGACGCGCTGACGCGCGAAGCCACCAAGCGGGCGCTGGCGATCACCGCGCTCGGCAACGACTTCACGCCCGCCGGCGAAATGATCGACGAACGCTCGGTCGTCAACGGCGTTGTCGGCCTGCATGCGACCGGCGGCTCGACCAACCACACCATGCACCTCGTCGCCATGGCGCGCGCCGCCGGCATCGTGTTGACCTGGGAAGACATTTCGGATCTCTCCGATGCCATTCCGCTTCTCGCCCGCGTCTATCCGAACGGCCTTGCCGACGTGAACCATTTCCACGCCGCAGGCGGCCTCGGCTTCCTGATCAAGCAGCTTCTGAAGCAGGGGCTGCTGCATGACGACGTGCGGACGGTCTACGGCCAGGGTCTCGAGGCCTACACGATCGAGCCGAAGCTCAATTCCGATGGCACGGTCGGCCGCTACGAGGCACCCGACGTCAGCCATGATCCGAAGGTTCTGTCGACGATCTCCGAGCCCTTCCAGGCGAATGGCGGTCTGAAGATGCTGACCGGTAATCTCGGCAAGGCAGTGATCAAGATTTCCGCCGTGAAGCCCGAGCGCCATGTCATCGAAGCGCCGGCCGTCGTCTTCCACAGCCAGCACGACATTCAGGACGCTTTCAAGTCCGGCAAGCTCGACCGCGATTTCGTCGCCGTCGTCCGCTTCCAGGGCCCCAAGGCCAACGGCATGCCGGAACTGCACAAGCTCACCCCTCCCCTCGGCGTCCTGCAGGACCGCGGCCACAAGGTGGCGCTTCTGACCGACGGCCGCATGTCGGGTGCTTCGGGCAAGGTGCCGGCCGCCATCCACCTGACGCCGGAAGCAGCGGAAGGCGGACCGATCGCCAAGATCAAGGACGGCGACATGATCCGCATCGACGCCGTCACCGGCACGGTCGAAGTGCTTGTCGACAAGGCCGAGTTCGACACCCGCCAGCCGGTGGTCGCCGACCTGTCCGAAAACGAGTTTGGCATGGGCCGCGAACTCTTCGCACCCTTCCGCCTCGCCGCCGGCACGGCCGACACGGGCGCCAGCGTGCTGTTCTAGGCATCGCCAGACAGAGCAACCAGACCAACGAAAACGGCCGCGCCTCATTCCAGGCGCGGCCGTTTTCATTGAAATCCCGAAACTGCCTCAGAGCATCGCCATGTAGCGCGGCAGCTCATCGATGCTCGGCACCACGATCACGGTCTTGACCTCACCGCGCTTGTAGGCGGCCAGGAACGCCGGGTAGTTCGCAAAGGCAATGCAGCCGGCGGAATCGCCCGGCACGCGACGCAGGTAGGAGTGGGTCAGGAAGCCGTTGCGACCGAACATCTTCTCACCGCCGACCGGCGTCATGCGCAGGGCTTCCACGCCATGGAACAGGGCTTCACGCTTGCTCAGGCGATAGACGTTCGGCGGGGTCGGGCCCCAGCTTGCAACGCTGATGTATTTTGGCTTGTCGCGCATCTTGCCGCGGCCCGAATGGGCGACCATCTTGCGGCCGTCAGGCATGTAGACGGTCTGCGCGGTGATATCGTAGACGGCTACCTTGCTGACGGGACCCGGCAGAGCCGCCTGCTTGCGCAGGAGCGAGGGGCGGACATCGCTGTCGTCCATCGGCTCATCTGGACGGGCATAGGCGAGCAATGTCTTCGGGCCGGTTTTCTCCGGCGCCGGCTTCAGCGGGATGCTGGCGTCACCCTTGTCACCATTGGCTTTCGCCTTGCCACCCGCGAGCACTTCGTTGAACGGATCGGGCTGCGGCCTGACCATCGGCGCGGGTACGGCTTCCGGCAGCATGGCAAGCTCGATCGCGGACGGCTGGGCCGCGGCGGCGGCGATCTGCGCCGGCGTCGATTTGAGTGCCGGCGGCAGGCCGGAGACCAGTGCGCCGGGTGCCTGTGCGCTTGCCAGCGCGGCGGTGGTGATCTTGCGGTCGAGATGATTTCTCAGCGCCGTTCCGAGCGTGGTCTCGGCGGCAGCCAGCTGCGTGTCGCCCTGCTTTGCGGCAGCCGCAGATGCCCAGCGATTGTCGAGCGCCCGTTCGGCGATATCGGCGACGAGTGCCTGCTTGACGATGGAGCGGCCGCTGGTGTCGAGCGGTTGCGCGTCCGGCGTCTTCAGAGCCGCCAGCGTTTCACCCGTCGCACGGTTGGCCGGCCGGCTGTAGCGTGTCCATGTCGCCGGACCGGAAGACTGGCGCGGCGCGGCCAAGAGCAGGCTTGTCCTGAAGTCTGCACTTCGGTCCGAAGATGTCGTTGAAATGCCGTGCAGCGCGCCAAGCGTCGCGGATACCCAGAGGCCGACGGCGAGCGTGCCGCCGACGAAGGCTGCGCCGGACATCAGGCGCGGGAGGGCCGGCAGAACCGGAAGTCTGAAGCCCGGCTTCGCCGGGTAGTAATCGGTCGCAAACGCCATACTGAAACTCATCTACAAACAGGTTGCCGTCGCCGCGCTAAAAGGACGCGCGTGTCCGGCGGTACTCAAACTCGTGGCGGATGCGGCCTTGTCTATCACCGCGGTCACGCCCTCGGACCTGACTTGAAGGATGAAGAAACTTGGTAACCAAAGTCTTTACGGCTGCGTGAGAATTTGAACCCGTCAATCATGGACGCCGATGAATAGCCGGAAATGCGGCATTAATGTCTCACAGCCGTGATCATTTGAAGACAAGGTCACCGGAGGAGCTAGGCATCTGCGTTAATCATAGGCGAGATGCCACTCACAGGAACGACAACCTCGTCCGCGGGAGAGCGAAGAGCATGCACGCAGACAGCCTTGCGATCGACGTGGCAGCGATACGCCGCCAGCTTGCCGAACAGACGCCACTATGGGCGGATCTGCCCATGCATCGCATCAACTCCTCAGGCACGGACAACGCCCTGTTCCGCCTTGGCAACGAACTGCTGTTGAGGCTGCCGCTGAGGGAAAGCGCGATCGCGTTTCTGTCCAAGGAACTCGACTGGCTGCCACGCCTCATTGGCCTGCCGCTGGCGATCCCGCGGCTGCGGCATCGCGGGGGCATCAACCTCGGCCAGCCCTGCGAGTTCGGCATATTCGACTGGATCGACGGAGCGATCGCCACGCCCGAGGCGATTGGCGATGCGGATGAAGCTGCGGTGGCGCTGGCGGTGTTCATCAAGGCGCTGCATCGACAACCGACTGAAGGAGCACCGGTGTCCGGCCCGCTCAACTCCCGGCGCGGCGTGCCGCTTTCCGAGATGACGCAGGCAACGCTCTCCTCCATCAATCTTCTCGCCGACGAGATCGATACGCGCGCCGCGAAAGACCTCTGGGCTTCGGTTGTCGATGAACGCCATCGCTCCGAGCCCGTCTGGCTGCATGGTGACCTGAAGGGCGACAATCTGCTGGCAAAGGACGGAAGACTCGTTGCCGTGATCGACTGGGGCTTGTCGGCGGTCGGCGACCCTGCCGCGGACCATGCCGCCGCCTGGACGTGGATACAGCCGAGTTCGAGGAAGCAGTTCCGGGATGCACTTGAACTCGATGACGGCGATTGGCAACGGGCCAAGGGCTGGGCGCTCTATGGTGCCGTCATTGCGCTCAGCTACTATCGCGGCGGGAAAAACGAGGCGCTTTGCCGGCAATGCCGGCTGACGCTGTCGAGGCTTGGATTGTTGCTTTGATAGATAAAACAAAGCGGCGGCGGATATCATCCGCCGCCGCTTCAAAGCCGTTAGGTGGAAACACCGCGATCAATCCTTGCGGTAGGTCTTGCCGTCCGCTGTGAACAGATGAAGCTTGGCGGGATCGGCGGCAAAGCGCAGGCGGTCGCCCTTGTTGACCTTCAGAATGCCCGGCACCTTGGCGATGATCGGCTCGTCTTCGGTCAGGCCCTCGACATAGATCAGCGTCACTTCGCCGAGCGCCTCGACGATGGATGCGTGGCCTTCGAACAGGAAGTCATCGCCTTCGGCAATCGTCAGGTCTTCGGGACGGACGCCGAAGCTCGCCTTCTTGCCCTTCTCGCCTTCATTCGTCGCGATCGGAACGGCAACGGTCTTGCCGTCGGGAAGGCGGACGGTCGTCTGCGCGCCCGCTGCGGTGATCTCGGCCGGAATGATGTTCATGGCCGGCGAGCCGATGAAGCGGGCAACGAACAGGTTTGCCGGGCGTTCGTAGAGTTCGAGCGGTGCACCGACCTGCTCGATGCGACCGGCGGAAAGCACCACGATTCGGTCGGCGAGTGTCATCGCCTCGACCTGGTCGTGGGTGACGTAGATCATCGTCGTGTCCGGCATGCTCTCGTTGAGCTTGGCGATCTCGATGCGGGTGGCGACGCGCAGCGCCGCATCGAGGTTCGACAGCGGTTCGTCGAAGAGGAAGACCTTCGGATCGCGGCAGATGGCGCGACCGATGGCGACGCGCTGGCGCTGGCCACCGGAAAGCGCCTTCGGCAGGCGGTCCAGGTAGGGCTCGAGCTGCAGCATGGAGGCGGCCTTCGTCACCCGGCGGTCGATCTCTTCCTTGCTTTCGCCGGCGATCCGCATGCCGAACGCCATGTTGTCGTAGACGGTCATGTGCGGATAGAGGGCGTAGGACTGGAACACCATGGCGATGCCGCGCTTCGACGGCGGCACATCGTTGACCACCATGCCGTCGATCTGCATCTCGCCACCGGTGATGTCTTCCAGCCCGGCAATCATGCGCAAGAGCGTAGACTTGCCGCAGCCGGACGGCCCGACGAAGACCACGAATTCGCCTTGCTTGATCTCAAGATCGATGCCGTGCAGAACCTTCACCGCCCCGTAGGACTTGCGGATATCCTTCAGAACCAGACCTGCCATGCCGTCCTCCCTGTTATTTACGCCCGCCGGGCGAAGTATGCGCCCCACGCCGGCAGTTCCACCATGTTGTCATTGCGCGGGCTGTCGAAACCGTGACCTTCGAGCGTCGCCCAGTTGCCCGCCGGCAGCGTCGCCGATGTGGCCGTCTCGCTCATGTTGAAGACGCAAAGAATGCTCTCGTTGCCAAGTTCGCGCCGGTACATGAGAAGATCGCCCGCATCCTCGAAATGGATCGTGCCCTTGCTGAGCGCCGGCAGCTGCTTGCGGAAGGCCATGAAGCGGCGGTATTGCTCCATCACCGATCCTTCGACGCCCTGCTGGGTGTCGACGGCGCGCAGCGTATGCTCCACCGGGATCGGCAGCCAGGTCTTTTCGGCCGTGCCGCTGAAGCCGGCATTGAGCGCATGCGAATCCCAGACCATCGGCGTGCGGCAGCCGTCGCGGCCCTTGAACTCCGGCCAGAACTGGATGCCGTATGGATCCTGCAGATCCTCAAAGGCGATATCGGCTTCCGTCAGGCCGAGCTCCTCGCCCTGATAGATGCAGACCGAACCGCGCTGCGTCATCAGGATGGCATTCAGCATCTTGGCGAAGGCGTCGCGATCGACGACCTCGGCACCCCAGCGGGTGACGTGACGGACGACATCGTGGTTGGAAAACGCCCAGCAGGCCCAGCCTTCGGGCGCGGCCGCCATGAAGGCGTCCTGCGTCTTGCGCACGACGTCCGGCGTCAGCGGCTCCGGCGCCAGGAATTCGAAGGCGTAGCACATCTGCATCTTGTCGTCGCCGGAGGTGTATTCGCCGACGATCTCGAGGCCGCGCTGGCTGTCGCCGACTTCACCGACGGCAGCGATCGCCGGATATTCCTCCAGAAGCGCGCGGAAGCGCTTCAGGAAGGCGATGTTTTCCGGGCGGTTCTTGTCGTAGATATGTTCCTGGAAGTTGTACGGATTGACCGCCGGGGCCGTGGAGGCATTGCGGCGCTCGGGCGCCAGCGGCGGGTTGTCGCGCAGTTCCTTGTCGTGGAAATAGAAGTTGATGGTGTCGAGACGGAAACCGTCGACGCCGCGCTCCAGCCAGAAGCGGGTGGCGCCGAGCACGGCTTCCTGGACTTCCGGATTGTGCAGGTTGAGATCGGGCTGCGAGGTCAGGAAGTTGTGCATGTAATACTGCATGCGCGTCGGATCCCAGTGCCAGGCAGACCCGCCGAAGATCGACAGCCAGTTGTTCGGCGGCGTGCCGTCGGGACGCGGATCGGACCAGACGTACCAGTCGGCCTTGGCATTGTCGCGGCTCGAGCGGCTTTCGACGAACCAGGCGTGCTGGTCGGAGGTGTGAGAGATCACCAGATCGATCATCACCTTGATGCCGAGGCGATGGGCTTCCGCGATCAGGGCATCGAAATCGGCGAGCGAACCGAACATCGGATCGACTTCGACATAGTTCGAGACGTCGTAACCGAAGTCCTTCATCGGCGAGGCGAAGAAGGGCGAAATCCAGATTGCGTCGGCGCCGAGTTCAGCGACGTGCGCCAGCCGCGCCGTGATGCCCTTCAGGTCGCCAATGCCGTCGGCATTGGAATCCTGGTAGGATCGCGGGTAGATCTGGTAGATGACCGCGCCGCGCCACCAATCCTTGTCGGCGGCACCAGCGGTGGGGGAAACTGCATTCATTCTCTAAAATCCTAAATACGGTTCGGTTTGCAATCAGCCGCCCTTGACCGAGCCGGCCAGAAGGCCGCGGACGAGATAGCGCTGCATTGCGAAGAAGACGGCGAGCGGAACTGCCATCGAAACGAAGGCAGCGGTGGCCAGAATTTCCCAGTTGCCGCCACGCGTTCCCAGAAGCTCGACGATCTGGTTCGTCATCACCGTCGTGTCGCCGGTCGCATCGATGAGGAAGACCTTGGCGACGAGCAGATCGTTCCAGGTCCACAGGAACTGGAAGATGGCGAAGGACGCGAGCGCCGGGAAGGACAGGGGCAGCACGATGCGGGTGAAAATCTGGAAGTCGGTTGCGCCATCCACCTTGGCACATTCGATGATGTCGCGCGGAAGCCCGACCATGTAGTTGCGCAGGAGATAGATGGCGAGCGGCAGGCCGAAGCCGGTATGGGCGAGCCAGACACCGAGATAGCCCTTGCCGATGCCGATCTCCAGGTGGAGGCGCAGCAGCGGGATGAGCGCCAGCTGCAGCGGCACGACCAGCAGGGCGACGACTGCCGCAATCAACAGGGCGCGGCCCGGAAAGCGCATCCAGGCGAGAGCGTAGGCCGCGAAGGCCGCCACGACGATCGGAATGATGGTGGCGGGTATGGTGACCGTCAGCGTGTTGAAGAAGGCCTTGGCCATGGAGTCCGTGTTGTTTCCGGAAAACAGCACATGGCGATAGTTGTCGAGCGTGAACTTGGGCGGCGCGGAGGCCGTGAGGAAGACGCGCTCGCCGCGACTGCCCTTGAACTCGGTATTGCTTTCCAGCCGGTAGTCGCCGTTGCCCTGAACGGTGATGCGACCGTCCTTGCCCATGTCGGCGGTATCACCGGGACTGTATTCGGAAATCTTCAGCGACGAGGTGCCCCAGGCCGAGATATCCGCCTTGGCATTCTCGTTGTTGTCGGCGAAGAGATTGCCTTCGATGACGAAGAGAGCGCCATCCTGCTTCTGCTTGGCGGGCTCGGCGGTCCTCAGCATCATGTTCTGCTGCTGGGGAAAGATCGAATCCCACCAGCCGCTGGACGCGATCTGGTCCGAGGTGCGGAAGGAGGAGATGAACAGGCCGAGCGTCGGGGTGAGCCACAAGATGACCAAGAGCGCGACGGAGATGTGGAGCGCCCAGACGAGACCGGATTTCTTTGCTGTGAACGTTGCCATGGCTTAGCCCTCCCTCATCGCATTTCTTTGCGGGCGCTGTAGACGTTCCAGACGAGGATCGGCAGCACCAGCAGCATGATGACGATGGCGGCAGCGGAGCCCACGCCCCAGTCGCCGGCAACGAACAGCTTGGAATACATGTAATTGGCCAGAACCTGCGTCTGCCACTGGCCGTTTGTCATGGCAAAGACGATGTCGAAGATCTTCAGGACAACCAGGGTGATGGTGGTCCAGACGACGACCACGGTTCCCATGATCTGCGGAACCTTGATCTTGAAGAAGATCTGGAACGGGTTGGCGCCATCGATGACGGCCGCCTCGATCGTTTCTTCCGGAATGCCGCGAATGGCAGCCGACAGGATGACCATGGCAAAGCCGGTCTGGATCCAGATCAGCACGACCATGAGGAAGAAGTTGTTCCAGAACAGGATCGTCAGCCAGTTCTGCGGCTCGCCATAGGGATATTCGACGAAGAACAATTCGATGATGGAGCGGAACGACAGGAAGATGAGCCATGCACCGATCAATGCGGCGATGGCGCGCAGGCCGATCATCCATGCCGGCGTATCGGGCTGATGCGGCCGGCGCGAGACGAGCGGCCAGATGAGGTTGAAGATGGCGTAAGCCACGAATGCCGAGAATGCGAGAAGCAGCAGCATCGGCACGATGCGCAGGACGATGACGGAGCCGATGCCGCCATCGAAGGACAGCCACATGGCATTGAGAATGCCGATCTGGTCCTGTCCCGCGGGACGGGCGTCGTAGACGAGCTTGAAGATCACCGATGCGCCGACGAAGGAGATTGCCATCGGCATGAAGATCAGCGACTTGGCGATGCTTCCCCAGCGGATGCGATCGGTCAACTGGGCGGCCAGGAGGCCGAAGGCGGTGGAGGCCGCCGGCACGATGACGAGCCAGAGCAGATTGTTGCTGACCGCCTCCCAGAACTTGGCCTCGGAGGCCATGCGGGTGTAATTGGCAAGGCCGATGAACGTGCCATCGCGGGTCGTCAGCGACAGCCAGATGGTGGCGACAACCGGATAGGCGAGATAGAGGCCGAGAGCGAAAATGGCAGGGAAGAGAAACAACCAGGGCCGGATCATGTTGGCGCGGTTGATGTTACGCCCGGCGTTCGAGCCTTTGGCTGGAAACAGAACCTTGTCGAGAAAGACATTCGACAAGTAGAAGTATCCAAGACATCCACCAACGCCGATGACGATGGTGATCACAGCCTGAATTGCCGGATTCATGGTGTCCTCCCAAGAGATACCAATATGGCATTGCTCACGACTTTTTTTGTTTTGTCCCCTGCCCGGCCAAAATTGCCGGGCAGGAGAAGTCTTTTCAAGTCGCGAGGACTTACTTCTTGATGCCGTCCCAAGCCTTCTGGATGGTGTCGGCGACCTGCTCGGCAGACTTGCCGCCCACATAGTCGACCATGCCCGTCCAGAACGCGCCGGCGCCGATGGCACCCGGCATCATGTCGGAACCGTCGAAGCGGAAGGTGGTGGCGTTGAGCAGGATGTCGTTCATCTTGCGCACCGTCGGATCGGTGAAGACTTCGGGGTTGACGCCCTTGTAGGGGGTCAGGAAGCCCTTCTGAGCCATCCAGATCTCGTGAGCGATCGGGGTTTCAAGGAACTTGATGAAGGCTTCCGCGGCCTTGCTGTCCTTGGTGATGGTGAAGGTGGTGCCTGCACCCAGGACCGGCTTGCCGAGATCCTTGTCGGCATAGGCCGGGAAGTAGAAGAAGTCCGCATCTTCACCGACAACCACGTCTTCCGGGAAGAATGACGGGATGAAGGAAGCCTGGCGGTGCATGTAGCACTGCGGCGGCGAGGTGAAGAGGCCCTTCGGGCTGTCACGGAAGTCGGTGGACGCCACTGCGCCCGCGCCGCCGGCGACAAACTTGTCGTTCTTGGCGAACCAGCCGAAGTCATTGATCGCGTTGATGACGATCGGATCGTTGAACTTCATCTCGTTGGAAACCCACTTGTCGTAGTTTTCCGGTGTCGTGGTGCGCAGCATCAGGTCTTCGACCCAGTCGGTGGCCGGCCAGCCGGTGGCAGCACCCGAACCCAGACCGATGCACCAGGGCGTACCGCCGTCGGCGACGATCTTCTCGGTCAGCGCCTTCAGCTCTTCCATCGTCTGCGGCACTTCATAGCCGGCATCCTGGAAGTTCTCGGGCGAATACCAGACCAGCGACTTCACGTCGGCCTTGAAGGGGAAGCCGTAAAAGGCCTTTTCGCCATCCTTGCCTGCATAGGTGCCGAGGTCGGCCCAGGACTGACCGGCAGCGTAGTTCTGAACCAGCCAATCGGACGTTTCCTTGCCGAGCGGCGTCAGGAAGCCGCGCTTGGCCATGTCCGAGGCAAGGCCCGGCTGCGGAAAGACGGAAATGTTGGGGGCGGACCCGGCTTCGAGGTCGACGACGACCTGCTGCTCGAAGGAGTCGGAACCTGTATAGCGGACGTCAGCACCTGTCGCTTCGGAGAAATAGGCCAGAACGCTCTCGAATAGCGCCTGGTCGGGGCCGAGCCACGGGCCGAAGATGGTGAGCTGCTCACCCTTCAGATCGGTCTTCTTCAGCTCTTCATAGCTGTCCCAATGGAACTTGCTATCTTCGCCCGGCTTGAACTTCAGGTCGGCGGCACCGGCCACACCCGCAGTCAGCGCCACAGCGGCAACAGTCATCAGCAACGAATATTTCATGATTTCAAAGCCTCCCGTGCTTTCTGGCATTTTTGCCAGCTCCAAATTGAAAACGCCCCAATAGTCAAAGCGCTTTGGATTACATTTGAATCCACGTCTGCCGCCAAACTGTCAAGCTTTTTTAGGTTCTTTGCAAGTTTGGAGCAAGAATTTCGCGCTGCAGCAAGTTTTTTGCAATGCAGCATTGGAAATTTCAGTTGAGATATGCCACGGGCTTGCTACGCTTTCCCAAAGCGCTTTTAGCGGTTTTCCGCGTGGGAAACGGGCTTTAAAGACGCCGGGAGGAACACAAATTTGAACCTGAAGCAGCTGTCCGAGCTTCTCGGACTGTCGCAAACCACCGTCAGCAGGGCTCTCAACGGCTATCCCGAAGTGAGCGAGGCGACGCGCGAGCGCATCATGAAGGTGGCCAAGCAGACCGGCTACCGCCCGAACCGGACGGCTCAGCGTCTGGCGACCGGCAAGGCCGGCTCGATCGGCCTGGTGATGCCGGTGGCACCCGGCCATTATTCGGACGTGCATTTCGGCGAGTTCCTCAACGGCCTGTCCGAGGTGGCCGTCAAACACGATTTCCATTTCATCATCACCCCCGCACATCCGGACGAAGAAGCGGCAGCACTCAGGGCGCTGGCAACGAGCGGCAACGTGGATGCGGTGTTCCTCGCCTACATGCGCGAGCACGACAGGCGGCTGGCGCTGGTGCGCACGTTGAACATTCCCTACCTGGTTCACGGCCGCTCGTTCGGCGACCCGGAGGACTATCCCTTCCTTGATGTCGACAACGAGGCCGCCTTCTTCGACGCGGCGAAGCTGCTGCTGCAGCTTGGTCACCGGCGCTTCGCCCTATTGAACGGCAACAGCTATCACGATTTCGCCATCCGCCGCTGTCTCGGGATGCAGCGCGCGCTGGCGGAGCGGGGGCTGGTACTGGAAGAGCGTTTCACCCAGTACTCCAACATGACCGACGAGGCCGGACTGAAGGGAATGAACGCGTTTCTCGCCGTGCCCGCCTCGGAGCGGCCGACGGCCGTTCTGTGTGCCAGTACCGTGCTGGCGCTGGGCGCCGTCCGCGCCATCGGGGAAGCCGGACTTACCCTCGGTCAAGACATCTCGCTCATTGCCCATGACGACGAACTGCCGATGCTGAAGCCGGAGAATTTCCGTGTGCCGCTGACGACGACGCGCTCATCGCTGCGCGCTGCGGGATCGCGGATTGCGGAGCGGCTCATCGGCCGGATCGCCGGCGACATGTCGGCCCCCGACCACGAACTCTGGAAGGCCGAGCTGATCGTCAGGGCTTCGACAGGCCCGGCGCCCTAAGCGGAGCCTAGTGGCCTTCCTTCTGAACGCTCTTGGCATAGGGTGACGGCTCGTCGATGATCTTCGTCACCGTCCGCTTGTCCTGGCCGTTGCCCTCGTTCTTCTTCTTCACGTCGTCCTTGGAGAGATAGTCGAGCTGCTCCACCAGGATTTCGCTGATGAAATCGCCGCCGAGCTGCTTGTTCAGGTCGGTCTTCAGACGCTCGCGAAAACCGGCGACGTCGAATTCGTTGATCTTGCCGACATCGATCATCTTGTCGCCGACCAGAACGGTGAACAGTTCATCGGTCATGAGCTGCGTCATCGGAAGATGCAGGCCCTCGATCTTCTGCTTGTCCATCATGAAGGAAATGCGGCCGAGGAAATATCCCGTCACCTTGCCGTCCTCGATGATCGGGATGGTCAGGGACTCGCCGCTGACGAGTTCGAGATTGGCGATGCGCGGCTCCTCTTCGGCCGGCGCAGGCGGCGCCGTTGCCAGCTTGATCGCGAAGAAAACCGCGACAAGCGTGCAGGCACAGGCCCAGAGACCGGCGAAGATCAGCTTACCCATCAGAAGTCACAATATCCGAATTGCTGCTGCGAGTAGGTACCGTCGGCTTCTTCTTCCTGGACGGCGGTCTTGATGAGATCGGCCACCGAGCGGACGGCCTCCATGTGGGCGTGGACGCGGCGCGCATTCAGCGCAAGCTTGGTCTTCAGCCGGTTGAGGTCTTCCGCAAAAAGCCCCGACTGGCTCTTCATCCGGGTGTCGCGCACCAGGATCGCCAGTTCGTAGAGGCAGCGGCTCTTGTGGTCGTTCGACACCTTCACGTCGAACTGAGGGTCACGGCCGATACGCTGGTTCTCGCCGTCGATGATGAGTTCGAGGCGATTGAGCGTGCTCTTGATCTTGTATTCGTTGGAAATGACTTCCATGACCTACCGTTCATTCACTGGTGTTGTTCTGGGCCTTGGCCCGATCCTTGGCGTAAAGTTCCTCGGCAATGCCGATGCCGCCGCGCTTGGAGAGGACGTTGGCAAACTGTTCGGCCATCATGCTCTTCCAGATCTCGCCGGCATTGCCGCTGCCGTAGACCTGCTCGCTCTCCTTGGGCAGCATGTACTGAACGAACTGCTGCAGGACCATCGCTTCGAACTTGCGATAGGTCTCCGGCACCTTGCCGAGCTTGGTGTTCTGAGCGGTGTGATCGAGGCCGGCTTCCGTTTCCAGCTGGCGCATCTCATCGAGCGAGGCGTCGAAGGTCTGGCCCTGGACACGCGCGGACGCGGACGAGCGCTGCAATTGCATGCGCGCAATATCGTCCTGCACCTTCATGACGGCAGGCTCGACAGCGCGCAGCGCATCCAGCGTCATGTCGGTCGAATATCCGTCTGCCAACTGCAACTCCCGTGCGATTCGGCCATGCGTGGCCAGCGGGAGGATTATGGTTTTTGAAACTTGCTGGAGGCTGGTGATGCGGCGGAGGCGATCGCCTGGTCAATCAGATCATAGATGGCGTTGTCATCCGCCTCTCGCGCTTCGTCCGTCCGGGCCTCGCGCATCCGGTCCTCCAGGCGGTCGGCCTTGGCGCGTTCGCGCATCACGCGGCTCTCCTGCACCTTTTGCGTTGCCGAGAGTTGCTGCTCCTGGGTCATCAGCCGCGAGAAGCGTTCCGAGTAGTTGCGCGACATGTGCCGATGGATCGGATCGACCGAACCGATAGCCGTCATGATGACGTCCATGGATTCGCCAAGCTCCCTGCGGGTGCGGGCCGTCTTGGCGAGATCGTTCTCCGCCATGCGCTCGAGATGGCGCTGGACCGCGACGAGTCGCTGCAGTTTCTCCGACTTGTTCTTCGGTGCCATACCCCCCTCCCCTCAGTGCCCGAGAAAGACGGACGGGAAAGCGTCCGCGAACTGGCGCAGCAGCGCGGCGATGCAGAGGTAGAGCAGGAAGAGGCCGCCCATCAGGTGATAGGGCATGGAAATGAAGAAGATCGGCACCTGCTGGGCGAGCTTGTTGATCATGCCGATCGAGACGTTGAACATCAGCCCGTAGAGCAGGAAGGGGCTGGCGAGCCGCAACATGATGTGGAACGTCATGTCGATCGTGTCGGTGAGCGTGATCAGCATTCGCTGCGTCTCGTCGCGCCCGAAGACGCCGACGGGCATCACCTTGTAGGAGTCGATCAGCGCACGGAAGACGATCTCGTGGAAATTCAGGGCGAACAGCATCATCAGCCCGGCAAAGACCAGCATGCTGGTCATCGGGTTTTCGGGATTGCCTTCAACGATGTCGGGAGCCGACGGCGGGGCGTTGAAACCCATGAACATCGCCATGATGGAGCCAGCAAACTGCAGGCCGCTGGCAAAGAAGCGGGCAATCAGTCCGTAGGTCGTGCCGATCAGCGTTTCGGAAAAGATGATGCCGATATAGGTGGGGGTGGCAACCGACACCCGGGGATAGACCACATCCCAGATCAGCGGCAGCAGCGCCAGCGACACGGCAAGCGCCACGAACAGCCGGATGGTCGCCGGCAGGCGGATCGAGGAAAATCCCGGCAGGGCCATCATGCAGCCGCCGATTCGGCAGAACACCAGAAACAGCGCCAGCACAGTGCCCTGCGGATCAGGTATCATGAAATGGAGCCCAGGATCTTGATTTCTATGCCTTTCGCCAGTTCGACGTGAGACAGGACCGGCAACGTCGCGAACAGGCGCTCGATGATCATGCGCACATAGGAGCGCGTTTCCGGCGACGTGACAAGCACGAAGGGCAGCCCGCGGTCCATGAATTCACGGATAACCTTGGTCGCCTGCTCGCTGAACTCCTCGAGACTGCGCGGATCGATGTCGAATTCGATGACCTCGCCCTTGGCATCGCGCTTCAAGGCCTGATGGAAGACGAGATCCCATTTCGGACCGAGGCGCAGCACCCGCAGGACGCCGTTGTCGGCCAGGTCGCCGCAAAGCTGCTGGGCCATGCGAATGCGGACGTGTTCGACGATCTGTTCGGTCTTGCGCACATGCGGCGCGAGTTCGGCCACGGCTTCGAGAATCAGATGCAGATTGCGGATCGAGACACGCTCCGCCAGCAGCAGCTTCAACACCGCCTGCAGGCCGGAATAGGACATGTGCGACGTGCAGATCTCGTCGGCGAGCTTCTTGTATTCCGGGTCGAGGCGCTCGATCAGAACCTTGACGTCCTTGTAGGAGAGAAGCTGCGGCAGGTTGTTGCGGATCACCTCGCTCAGATGGGTCAGCACGACGGAGACGTTGTCGATCGGGTGGAAGCCTTCGCGCTTCAAGTCTTCCGTAAACGTCTCGAGTATGGAAACGGCGGGCATGCCGAAGGCCGGCTCGCGGATCTCGTCGCCCGGGACCGACGGCTTACGGCCGGCGCCGGTGACGACCATGACTTCGCCGACGCGCAGCTGATTGGACGCGATCGTCGTGCCGTGGATACGGATCTGATAGGTCTTTTCCTGGATCGCGATGTCGTCGGACACCTTGATTTCCGGGACCACGAAACCGTATTGCGAGGCGAACTTCTTGCGCATCTTGCCGACGCGGAAGGCGAGTTCCTGATGCTGCCCGAGCAGGCGGGTGGAAACCAGCTTGCCGAGCGCCAGCTCGATTTCGGCGGTCTTCAGGGCAGACTTGACGGAGTCCTTCTCCTGCTCCTTGGTCTGCATGACCTTCTTTTCTTCCTGGTCGCGGACAAGCTTGTTCTCCGCCTCGATCTGGCGCGGAATATACCAGCCGCCGAAGGCCATGACGCCGCCGAGGAAGGTGAAGGGCAGGAAAGGCAGGCCCGGCATCAGCGCCAGCAGGCCCATCAGAGCTGCGGCAACCGAGAGGGCGCGCGGATAGCCGCTCAGCTGTTCGACGACGGCCTTGTCCGTCGAGCCGAGCGTGCCGCCGCGCGAGACGATGAGGCCGGCGGCGAGCGAGACGATCAGCGCCGGGATCTGGGAGACCACGCCGTCGCCGACGGAGAGCTTGACAAAGACGTCGGCCGCTTCGCCGATCTGCATGCCGTGGCGGAAATAACCAATGATGATGCCGCCGAAGATGTTGATGCCGGTGATCAGCAGGCCGGCGACGGCGTCACCGCGCACGAACTTCGAGGCACCGTCCATCGAACCGAAGAAGGAGCTTTCCTCTTCCAGCTCGCGGCGGCGGCGCTGCGCTTCCTTTTCGTCGATGATGCCCGCCGACAGGTCGGCGTCGATCGACATCTGCTTGCCGGGGATGGCATCAAGGGTGAAGCGCGCGCCGACTTCCGCGATACGCGTCGCACCCTTGGTGATGACGATGAAGTTCACCACGATGAGGATGAGGAAGACGATGAGACCGATGACGAAGTCGCCGGACATGATGAGCTTCGAAAAGCCGGCGATCACGCCGCCGGCCGCATGGTCGCCCTCATTGCCGTGCGACAGGATCACGCGCGTCGTGGCAATGTTGAGCGCCAGTCGCGTCATGGTGACGATCAGCAGGATGGTCGGAAAGGACGAGAAATCGAGCGGCTTCTGGATCCACAGGGCCACCATGAGGATCAGAACGGAAAGCGCGATCGAGAAGGCCAGACCCATGTCGATGAGAAAGGTCGGGATCGGCAGGAAGAGAATGCAAAGGATGAGCACGATGCCGGCAGCAAAGCCGACGTCACGTCCGCTCGGATTGACCTTGGGTAGCGGTAGAGCTGGTGGTTGCGCCATTTACGGTCCCGTCTCTTCATGAGAGGTTTTTTCAAGGGCAAGCCAGATGCCCCGCGATCGTGCCGACAGGGTTAGCCGCCGAAGCTTGCGCGAGGGTGAAACACCACCCGTCAGCAAGGCTCCGTCATAAGGCGAGACGCGTGCAGGAGAGGTCAGAAACCGGATTGAATGCGCGAGAAGACAAGGTCGGTGAACAGCGAGATCTGGCCACCGATGAAGGGGGCGGAAATCGCGACGGTGACGAAGATGGCGAGGATCTTCGGCACGAAGGTCAGCGTGATTTCCTGCACCTGCGTGAGCGCCTGAATGAAGGCGATGGTCAGACCGACGACCATGGCCGCCAGAACGGCCGGCCCGGAGGCGGCGAGCACCGTCCAGATGGCGGACTGCATGATGTCGAGAGCGTCGGCTTCGTTCATTTCATTCCCCTGCTCCAGCAGGTCAAGGCACGCCGAATCGGCTGCCCATCATCTTGGCAGATGAACGCATTCTTCTAAAGACGCAGAACTGATGTTATTGCCGTCGCCGGCGCCATCCGCCAGCGGCGAATGGTCACTGGGTCGCGGCCAAGGTGATGCCGGCTTCGATCGTGACCTTCGAGCCGTCTTCGGTGACCGCCGTCAAACCGTCGCTGCTGACCGCAACGGAGGCGATCACGCCGGTGGTTTCGCCATCGGCGGATGTGATCGTCTTGCCGATATAGCTCGACGCCTGCGACAGCGCCGTCTGCGAGATCAGGCTTTCCAGGTTGGTGTTCGTCTGGATGGTCTGCTCGACCTGCGAGAACGTCGCAAGCTGCGCGATCTGCTCGCTCGCATCCATCGGATCGGTCGGGTCCTGGTTCTTGATCTGGGCGATCAGCAACTGCAGGAAGTTGTCGTAGTTCAGCGTCGCGGAAGCCGAAGCCTTCGTGGCGGCAGTCGTTGTGGAAGTCGTCGTTGACGATGTGACTGCGTCTACCGCCATGGTGCGATCTCCTTGCGGATCTGTTCGATGGTCGAAGGCGACATTTCCTGTTCGTTCAGGATGCGGTCCTCGATCGGGTAAAGCTGACGAATGGCCTTCAGCGCTTCAAAGGCGCGACCGGACGACACCAGGCCGTCGATGCGCTTCAGCTCTGCCAGAACCTCTTCGTTCTTGAAGCAGGCGAGCAGCATCGTGACCGACTTGCGGAACATCGCAGTCGTCTGTTCGGCGCCCTCGGGATTGATGAGGATCATCTGGGAGATGAAGTAGAGCTGGCGCAGCGGCGTCGTTGCATCTTCCGGCTGAAGCACGTGGTTTTCCAGAAGGAACGTGACATCGTTCAGGAATTCCAGGGCCACCTTTCGGTCGACGCGAAGAACCGCGCCGTTGATGAAGATGCGCTCGCCGGATTTCAGCGAAATTCTGAGTGTACTTTTCATTGCAGGCCATCCCTGATGATGGTGGTCACGTCGATGATACCTTGGAAATTGTCCGTCTCCCGTTTCCGGATGCGGTCGCATTCCTTGAGTATCCATATTGCGATCGAGATGAGATTGGCGCGCAGTTCCTGGTTCAGCTGGTTCTCCGGCTGCTTCAGGTCCTCGATGAAACGGATCCACACCCGACGGGTATAGAAGAGCGCCTCAATCGCATCACGGTTATAGCCACCGGCGGCCTTCGCCGCCCGCAGTAGTTCAATAGAACGGGTCAGGACTTGCCGTTCGCGATCCTTGGCGTCGGCGACGCCGTCCTCCATGATCTCGGCATATGAAAACTGGTACATTTCACACGTCCTTCATTCGTATCGACGTCCCTTGGTCATCAAAGGAAGTTCACCAGGCTCAACTGCTGAATCCTGGATGTCAGCGTGTATGATGCCTCAACTTGAGCAAGCAAATTGTTAACGCGCGTTGAAGCTTCGTACGCATCGACCCCTTCGAGATCGCTGAGGTGCGTTTCGATGATGTTTTTCTGCTCGGCCAGGGTGTCATCCGCCTTGGAGACACGCGACTGGGAAAGCCCGAGCTGGGTGCGCTGGTAGTCAACGCCGGAGATCGCCTGACCGGCGTAATTGATGGCGGAATTCGAAACCACCTGACGCACATCGGATGAGATGTTCGAGCCAAGCAACTCGACAGACAGCACCGCGGAAAGCGCGAAATAGCGCATCCCGTCGGTGTTGGTGTTGGTTGAGGAATCCACGACTTCAGACTTGGTAATGCGGCTCGTCATGTTCTGGTCGCTGGCGCTGGACCAGTTCGTCTGCCAGTCCGTGCCGGTGAACATCGGCTCCAGGGTGTTGGAAATGAAATCCTGCATGTCTGCGGCGGTGATCGTCGACGCCGCCGGATCGTCCTGCGCGAAACCGAAACGGGTCAGGAACGCATCGTCGAACGCCGCCTTCGCCGGATTGCCGCTTGCCGTGTAGTCGGTCATCGGCTGCACATCGGTGTTGATGCCGGCGAAGAGATACTCGCCGTCAAGCGATGTGTTGGCGAGCCCCGTGAACGCCTGCAACGCATTGCTGGCCGACTGGACGGCGGTTGAGAGCGTGCTCTCGTCGTCACTGCCGGACAGGGCAACGAGGGCCGCCATGACGTCGGATGCATTGCTGGACATCTGCTCAAGCGCCGCCTGCGAAGCGTCGAGGCGCTGCGACACGAGAGAATTCGTGTCCATCAGCGACTGGATGCGCATGACGTCGCGGTTGAGGTCGATGCTCTGGCTGGTCTTGGCGCCAAGCGCCACGCCGAGATCGGCATGCGTGCCGGTAACGACTTCTTTCTGCGCATCGACCAGCTCGTTCTGCGACTGGCGGATGGTCAGCCGCATGGCATTCTGGACGGAAAGGTTGGAAATCGATGAAGTGTCCATGGATTACCCCGCCGCCGCCAGCAATGATTTCATCATTTCGTCGACTGTGTTCAGAAGCTTTGTCGACGCCTTGTAGGACTGCTCGAGATCGAGGAGGCGTGACAGTTCCTCATCAAGGCTGACGCCCGTCTTGTTCGAGAATGCCTCCTGCGAACGCTGATAGAGTGCGGCCTTGTTCTCCGCCGCGCCGTCCGCGTTGCTGCGCAGGTTTTCCAGCCAGCCGATCGAATTGCTCGCATAAGACAGGATGTCGGTCGAAGTATCGATGCCGCCGACCGCATCGAAGCTTATGTCGCCGTCCATGGAGGTGACGTAACCGTCCAGGAGGTCGGAGAAGCCCGTCGCGCCGCTGGTGTTGACGACGAAGTCGCTTCCGTTGATGCCGCCGTCGCGCAACAGGGTCGGATCACCGCCCTGCGAGGTGACCACTGCGCTGTTGACCTTGATGCGGGCGGCCAGTCCCGGAACCAGGGTGCCATCCGGAGGCACGGTGCCATCGTCCCATGTGAACAGGCCGGGCAGATTGTCCGTCATGCCGGTCTGATCGACTTCCGAGAACATGCTGATCAGGCCGCGGGCGGTCTCATCGAGCTGGTTCTGGAACGTCGGGGCGATCTCGTCGCGGATCTGCAGCAGCGCGCTGAGCGAACCCCTGGCGGAGGTGTTGCCGCCTTCACCCGGCTGCACGGGCACGCCGTCGATATAGACGGCGCCGCCGGTGGTCGAGGCGTCATAGGCGAGCGTCTGCTGGAAGGAGATTTCCCGCGGAGAGCTTTCAAACAGCGTGGCGCCGTCGGTCGTGTAGAGGACCATGTCGCCATTGTCGCGGGTCAACGACTTGACGCCGACGATCTCTGAAATCTGTTTTACAAGTCCGTCGCGCGTGTCGAGAGCATCGACATCCGATGACCCTGCGGAGCTGGCGTTCTTGACCGCGTCATTTGCTTCCTTGAACTGGTTGAGCAGGTCGCGAAGCTTCTCGACAGCGGTCTTGATATCCTTGTCGGCCTGGGTCCGTATGCCCTGGATCTCGTCGGTGGCCGAGTTCAGCGAGTTGGCGACATCCTGCGCGCTTGTGACGACGGTCTGCGCCAGCGCATCCTCGTTCGGCTTCGTGGCATAGGACTGCAGGCTATCTCTGAGCGTAGACATGTAGGCAGACGGCGAAAGCGAGTAATCGTCGCCGCCGAGAACGCTGCGCATGCTCTCCAGACCGTCCAGCAGCGTATCCTGACCACTCTGCTGGGAAATGCTGTCGAGCAGCTTGCCCATCATCGTCGCATCGCCGGCCCGCTGGATGGTGACCGTCTGGGACCCGTAGATCGTGCCGACGACGGTCGCATCGCGGCGCGTGTAGTTCTCGTTGCCAGCATTGGCAATGTTCTTCGAAACAACGGCAGTCTGCGTGCCGGTGTTTGTGAAGATACTCTGTGCCGTGTTGATTGCTGCCGAGAGCGACATTGGACGCGCCTTACCGTTCTAGCTTATCTCTTCAGGTTGATGAGGACGTCCATCAGGTCAGACCCTGTCTGAAAGACTTTGGAGTTCGCCGTGTAGCTTCGCTGCGATTCGATCATTTCGGTCAGTTCGCTGGCCAAGTCGACGTTGGAGCTTTCCAGCGCGCCCGAGATGATCGTGCCGAACTGACCGGTCTCGGCGTAGCCGATGGTCACGACGCCGGAATCGGCCGTTTCCAGATACATGTTGCCGGAAACGACCTTGAGGTTGTCCGGGCTCTGCACCGTTCCAAGCGCGATGCGGTAGATTGCCGTTGTCGATCCGTCCGAATACTTCGCATAGACGACGCCGTCGCCGTCGATTTCGACCGATTTGACCGCGGAGGCCGCGCTGCCGTCGACGTTCGCCTTGTTGACGGCGAAGTCGGTGGCGAGCTGCGTCATATCGCTGAAGTCGATATCGACATCCATGTTGTTGACGCTGTCGGCAATCGCCACACCGCTGTCGCCGCTGGTCGTGTCGAGCGTGCCGTCATCGTTGAAGATCAGTGTCGCCGAGCCGATCTGACCCGTCGGCGAATAGGGGAAGCCGGTCTGGTCGGTGGCTTCCGAATTGAGGTAGACCGAGACTTCCCACTCGTTGTCGTTCGTCTTGGTGTAGTAGAAATCGTAGGTCACTTCGCGGCCCTGGCTGTCATAGGCGACCAGAGAGCTCTTGTGCGTATAGGTGGATGTCGACAGGTTGGCGCTCGGCAGGTCGCCGGTGACGACCTCCGAGTCCGCATCGAGGTTGGCGGCGAAGACGCCGGTCGTCGACTCGGACGCCGTCAGGCCGCTGCCGCTGATATTGATCGGCTCCAGCCCCGCATAGCCGTTGACGACGACCGCCGGATCGCCACCAGCGTAGGAATAGCCCATCAGGCTGTTGCCCTGCGAGTTCACCAGATTGCCGTTGTCGTCGATCGTAAACGAGCCGGCACGCGTCAGATAAGAGTTTCCGGCATCGTCCTGCACGATGAAGAAGCCGTCGCCCTGGATGGCGAGATCGGTATCGGACGTCGTGTATTCCAGAGCGCCCTGCTCGGAAATGGAATACTGGATGCTGGTGGTCACGCCGCCGGAATTGTAGGCACCGGCGGTCGAAGGCAGGACGAGGGAAGAGAAGGACGTCGACGCACGCTTGTAACCCGTCGTGCTCGAGTTCGCGATGTTGTCACCAACGGTACTCAGGCGGTTTGCCTGTGCACTCATGCCGGAGACAGCAGTCTTCATCGTCCCAAAGAGACTCATCTTGGATCCTCATGACCATCTTGATTTTGAAGAGTAGGGAGCGGGCCTTGTGTGAAGCTGTCTGTCGAGGGGTTTTCGCGATTTTAAAACAAATCCGAAGAGGACAGACGGAAGGCCCGCGCCGATTTAAAAATTAATTCCAATCAATGCAGTAGCCGAGAAAGCGCTTGGAATCGATCGGATCGAAACCCAGCTTCCGGCGCAGCTTCTTGCGAAGCTTGCTGATGTGGCTTTCGACCACATTTTCCTCGACCTCATCGTCGAAGATTCCATAGATTGCGCTGAAGATCTGCGTCTTGGAAACGCGGCGGCCACGGTTGGCGACCAAGTACTCCAGGATGCGGCGCTCGCGGCGCGGCAGCGGGAATGTGTCGCCGCTGATCTCCGGATCACGACCATCGGAGAAGACCCGGATCGGGCCGACTTCGGTGTAGTTGGAAATTGCCTTCAGGCGACGGCGGATCGCCGCAGCCCGAGCGAGAATTTCGCGGGGATGAACCGGCTTGCGCACCACGTCGTCAACGCCGCTGTCGAACAATGCCAGAGTGACGTCCAGCGAGTGCTGGTCGCTGACGGCGATGACAGGTGCCTGAGACCGATCACGGATCGCCCTCGGCAGCTCGCAGGTCTGACCACCTTGCCCGATCAGAAACGCTTCAACTGCCGCGAGGTCGCATTCCGCCGCGGTGTTCACCCATTCGCCAAATTCTTCAGGATCAAAACCTGTCGAGGGAATTCCCTCGCGCCCAAAAAGGGATGTGTAGCCATCTTTCACGAGCTCTCGCTCATCAACCACTACGATCATTCGTCCGCCTCCGAATCAGTGTGGTGCCTCGATGACTTATCGATACGAATCGGGCGAATCGGCAGCAACTAACTCTTATCAATGGCGGAAATTAATAGTTGATTAACCATAGTGTACTGATTTGAACTACATATAGTGGCACCTCTCCAAAATTGGCACAATTTTCCTTTGGAAAAGTTAACTTATGCTTAATTACGGAATTGCCAAATTCTCCTCGCTGGAATCCGGCATAAATATGACATCCTTAGAAATCAGGATGGAATTCCATTTATGGTTGTGCACTCAGTGGCCGCTTTATGGCGAAAACTGATGAATCACAATTTCGCCTCAGCGGTAAACGGGATGCACGCCACCGCATTTCACCCGCCGAAACCGTCAATTCCGGTCATTTGAGCAGCACAATTCCACGCCTTCCCCTCGCAGGAGAGCGTCATCATGCGTGCCGTTTTCGGGTGTTGGAATGTCATATTCCGGGATGGGAGGGACGGTCCAGCAGACTGAAAGCCGTGATCCGCCCTCGTCTTCGCTCCACTCCGGCCTCGCTCCGGGTCGTGGATGAGGTTAGCGTCAGAGGTAAACCTGACCGCTGCCGCGACCTTGCTGGCTGGAAGAAGAAGGCGTTGTGACGCTCTCCTGGGCGGCGTAGCGCTGGTCTTCGCCGCTCGAGTTTCGCGAATTCCCGCCGCCCTGACCACTGCCTCCGGTGCTGCCCTGGCCGGCCTGCTGCTGCGCGAAGCCCTGCCCCTGAGCCGTGTTCTGTCCGGTGCTGGTTCCCGACTTGTCGGGCGTCGGCGCCATGCTGACGCTGATCTGGTCCACGGCATAGCCTTGCGACCGGAGCGCGTTCACCATGTTCTGCTGATCGTCCTTGAGTTGCCGGTAGGCATGGCTGTTTTCAACCTTGAGATCGACCACCAACTGCTCGCCGACGAGCTTCAGGGTTGCGGTCACCGAACCGAGGTCGATCGGATGCATCTGGATCTTCAAGGTGTTGACCACCTTCGACGCGGCGGCGCCGGACTCCGTCTTCATGTCGGCCGACGCCGTCTGCATCGCCGATGCCCAGGACTGGTCACCGGTCACCGTCTTCAGGACGTTCGAACTGTTGGTGTTCTGGGTGAAGCCGAGAAAGCGCCGGCTGTCGAGCACCTCGACACTCATGGCGGGATCCGCGCTGCCGGTTGTCGATTTCTCACTGCCCGAACGGGCGCCCTTGGCGGTCGACAGTCCTGCCAGTCCCGGGCCATCCGAGGTCGACGCCTGCTGCTTGGCGGCGGAATCGGAAAGGCCGGGCACGACATGGTCCGTCTCGGTCGATCCGGCCTTGTCGTTCTGACGCGTTCCAAGCGCCTTGGCATCCGATTTCAGATCGGCAACCACGTCTTCAACGGCCGACCTGGTGTCGTCACCCTTCTGCTTGCCGACATTTGCGCCTGCCACCGCCTTGCCTGCGGGCTGTTCCTGAGCTGCAGCGGCGATCGCCGTGCTCGATGCGGACGACGACAGGAGGGCGAGCAGGCTCTTCACGTCGGAATCTGCAGACTTCGGCGCATCGTCGGCACCGGCAAGATCGGCATCCTTGTCGCCCTTGGTCTCCTCAACCGGCTCGGCCGTTGCGTCCGTCTTTCCCGTCAGCTGCTCCTTGTCGGTCTTGCCGGCATCAGACTGGTTGGCAACCTCGGCAACGATCTTGCCATGATTGTCCTTGGGCTTTTCGTCCGAGGCCTTGGACGAAACCTTTTCGGCGTCCTTGCCTGATGCTTCCTCTGGCTGTTCGCCTTCGGTCTGTTTGGCGTCGTTGCCCTGGGCCGCGACCGCATCGTCGGCCTGACCGTTCGCTTCGCCCGGTACGGCTGCGGTCTTTTCCTGAGAGCTTGAATGGGGAGCGGGAGCCGTTGCTTGTGGCTGGGCTTCATCCTGCTGGCTTGGAGCAGAGTCCTTCCTCGCAACCGACGACAAGGTGTCGGAAAAGCCTGTATCGCCGGACGCGGGCGCGCTCGATCCCTTGCTCGCAGTGGCGGAACCGTATGTGTCGACGACTGGCATAAACCCGGCAAATCCGGCATTCATCATGGCAAAATGCTTTCCTTGTCCAACATCTTGTCGATCTCGTCGAGCTTGGATTGGCCCGACGTCAGAAAACCCTTGATGGAAGGATCAAGATTGTCATTTTCCTGCCGGTCCGGAGAAGCCTGGTCCGCTCCGCCTTCCGCCGAAGCAGTCATTGCTCCGTCCTGCGCTGGGGCTTGAGGCATATCGCTGGCAGCGGCACCCCCATCTTGAGGCTGATCAGTAGGAGGATTGCCTTGTGCGAGGCTGTCTGGCGAGCCGGGAGAGGCGCCATCGATCGGGTTGGCAAAAGGCTTCTGGGGATCGGCCTTCTGCTCCAGCAGGGCCGGGTCCGGCGGACGGGTGACCTCCTTGGCAACATAGGCGGCGGCGTCCTTCAGCGCCTTGTCGCGGCTCGTGAGAACCGCATTCGGCGTCTCCAGAATGGTCGACAGTGCCGATTCCACCCCATCCGACGGAATGCTCGCAAACCCGCTGTAGAGATCGGCGAGATGATCCTCCGGATTGCCTGGACCGTCCGAAAGCTGCTTGACCTTTTCCGCCGCGGCCTTGGCGAGATCGTCCCGGCCGGAAATCGCGGCGCGTCTCGCGATCCGCAGGAAGACCTCACGCTGGCGGTCCTTGTCCATCGGCTCAAGGATCATGTTGATCTCGTCCTCCGTCACCTCGCCGTTGTAGTCGACGGCGAGCGTGACAAACAGGTCGGCAAACTGGCTGGCATAGGGCGAATGCAGGAAGCGCCTGGAATATTGCCGCGCATAGCGCATGGCCCGGTGGACGAAACCGGCATCCATGGAAATCAGGATCGAGCGTCGGAGCGCCGCCTCCTCGACGATCGTTCCCGGCGCCTTGAGCCGGGCCCAGGCATAGAATTCGAGCGCCTTGGCGGGATCCTTGGTCTGCGTGACATTGCCCGCGACAAGGGCGAGATAGGGGCCGATGGTCGTGTCCCGATATTCGGGCATCATCCCGGCGATGTCCTTCTGGACGAGAAGGCCCTTTCCGCGCAGATACTGCCGCAAGACATTGGCGACGCGGCTGTCGAAATTGCCGTCGACGTCGCGGGCGACGAGATATTCAAGCGTATCCGGATTGCCGCCGCTCATGGCGTAGATGAGCGCCGCGTCGACGTTATGCGGGTCCTCGAACACGTCGGACGAGGCTTCGCGCAGCCGCTTGTCGACCGTCTTCAGCATGAAGCGCTGCATCTCGACGGCGGAGTGGTCACCGAGCACGACCGAATCCTGGATGAACTGCAGGGAGCGCAGCAGCTTGTAGGGCGCGAGCTCTTCCTCGGGTCCGGCGGCTGAGGCCGGACGCACGCAGAAGACGCCGGTCAGGACGACCAGCGCTAGGGTTATGCTGCGCGCAGCCATGCCCATCGCCTAGCCCTGCCCTCCCTCAATGAGGATTTCGATGCGCCGGTTGGCATCGGCCAATGGATCGCTCGGCACTTCGAGACGCCGGTCGGCAAAACCGGAGACTTGTTCGACGCGCTTTTCGTCGAGCCCGCCGCGCACGAGCATGAAATAGGCGCTATGGGCGCGATCCATCGACAGTTGCCAGTTGTCGCCGGTGCCTTCGGCGAAGGGGCGGCCATCGGTATGGCCGCGAATGACGATGCGGCCCTTGCGCTCCTGCAGCACCTTGCCGATCTTTTCCATGGCAAGCACCATGTCGCGCTGCGGCACCGCGGAGCCGACGTTGAACATCGGCGCGCCGGACTGATCCGACAGGCTGACGAGCACGCCACCTTCGGCCGGCGTAACCACCAGGCCTTCCGCCAGCTTGCCGGCCGTGCCCTGCAACTGCGCCTGCAACTCGAAACGAATGTCCGCCGCCTCCTTTTCGAGCTTGGCCTTCTGCTCGGCCGTCATCGGATGGTCGAGGGCCGGGGTCTGCCGGTCCTGCTGCGCACCCGTCGCGGCTTTTGCGCCCTCGGCATCGCCCGCCTTGTCCGGCATCTGTCCGCCCTGCGCCTTGCCGGTCATGCCCTGTTCGGCGTCGCCCGGTTTCTTGTCGCCGTCCAGCATGCCCGTGCCGTCGGCCGCACCGCCCTTGGCCTCGGTATCGCCGGCATGGAGGGCAGCCATTTCCTGGGCCTTGTCCTCCGCGGCTTTCTTGGTTTCGTCGGTGACCTGCACAGGCGTCTGGTCGGCACGCGACACTTCCACCTGTTTCGTCCAGAAATCCGGATCGAAGGGATCGCGATAGGCCTCACCGCCATTGGCGCCGGTCGCCGGGCCGGAATCGCTTGCGCCGCCGTCACCCTTGGCGCTGACATTGGCCTGCTGACCGACTTCCTGGGCGATCTCGGCCAGGACAGCATAGGGGTTTTCGAAATAGTCGGCCTGCGAATAGGCAACCGATTCCCCTGCCGAGGCCGACTGGTCCTGACCCTTTTCGGGCGTATTGCCGGACTGGTCCTCGTTTTCCTTGCTCTTCGACTTGTCGCGCTCTTCCTCGCCCTCGGCCTGCGAGGTCGGCTTTTTCAGGCCGCGTTCGGTCGGCTTCTGCTCCGTCAGCTGGATCGGGTTGAAGTAGCTGGCGACCGTCGTGGTCGTTTCCTCATTGGCCGCGTTGACGAGCCACATGACGAGGAAGAAGGCCATCATCGCGGTCATGAAGTCGGCATAGGCGATCTTCCAGGCGCCGCCGTGATGACCGCCATGTCCGCCGCCACCGCGTTTGACGATGATGATTTCGTGCTTGTCGTGGCTGCCCGATTCCTGGCTCATGCAATCGCTCTCCGAAGCCCATCGGCCCACGCTTCGAGCTTCGTGGTCATCAGGCTTCCGTCAATGTCGACCTTCAGGTCGAGGCTCTGGTCTTCAACCAGGTGAATTTTTTCGGCGCTGTCGCCGAGTTCGGCTTTGATCCGGTCGAGCAATGGTCCTGGTCCCTTGACCGTAATGCGCCCGAACTCGCCATCGGAGATCGCCGTTTTGATCATGCCGGACAGCTCGGCGACGCCTGCGGCCGTCACGACTTCGCTCAGCAGCGGTGCGATCACGGATGCCAGCTGGTCGCTCAAAACGGCCGCGATCTCGCCTGCCGCCTGCTCGATCTTCGCAAGCAGAAGGGATGCCATTTCACCATGCAGGCGCTCCTGAAGGGCTGCCATTTCGGTCTGATGGGCAGCCTTAAGCGCCTCACGTTCCTCGGCAAATTCCGTCAGAAGTTGCTCGCGGGCGGCAGCCTGGCCGTCTTCGAAGGCCTCGCGCCGCTCCGCCTCGACATCGACGGGAGGCGGCAAGTCGATCTCCGGGAATTGCAGCTCGTCCGCCTCGCCCATGAGGTCCAGGCCGAATGCCATCTCATCGGGTGCAGGCGGGACCGGCTCGCTGAAATCCTTCAGCAGACGCGCGAGGGACGCATTCATCGGCAGACCTCCTCTACGGAGGAAACACCGGGCAGCCTCACGGATACAAAACCAATTGCTGGACTGACTGAATCGTTCGTTAACATCGCCTCACCCGGATTGCCGGCGCGTTCGATTCGGCGAATCGACGGCCATGCCGCGGCCCGGCCGGGAAACGCGGCATGGCCGAAGCTAGGGTGTCAAACTTGTGCGAGGATGAAGGTATCGGGTCGCGCCAGGGCAATTGGCGCGACCCGCCGTTTCCGCCAATCGCCAATGACCAGAGGCGCGGCAGAATGGAATGGCGTCAGACTTTCAGCGCGCCGGCTTACTGCCTGAAGAGGCTGAGGATGTTTTCCGCGTTGGTGTTGGCGATCGACAGCGACTGGATGCCGAGCTGCTGCTGCGTCTGCAGCGCCTTCAGCTTGGTGGATTCCTCGTTCATATCCGCATCGACGAGACGTCCGACGCCCTGGTCGATCACGTCCATGAGCGTGGCGACGAATTCCGTCTGCATGTCGATGCGGCTGGTGATGGCGCCGAGCGCAGAGGCCGAATCCGTGAGGTTCTGCAGCATGTCGTCGACGGCGCTGATCATGCCGTCGAGATCGGTGTCGCTGGAGGTGGTGTAGATCGTGACTTCGCTGCCGGACGCGGTGGTGGCAGATGACGCATCGATCAGGAAGTACTGAACCGTCGTGGTGCCGGTACCGCTCGGGATCGTCACCGTGACATCCTTCGTCAGCAAGCCGTAGGACGCGTCATTGGTATCGATCAGCACCGATTCCGCGGTATTGAAGGGCAGCGTCGTCACGGAGACGGATCCATCCGTCCCGCGGTTGAACGAGGCGACGATCTCCTTGGTACCCGGCGGCGTGCTCGATTCGTTGAAGAGCCAGTTCTCGCCGGAGAAGGAGGCAGATTCGGCGATCGAGGAGAGCTGCAGCTTGAGCTCGTGGAGTTCCTTGTTGATCTTGTCCTTGTCGACGCCGGGCTCGCGCGCGGCGACCAGCTTGGACTTGATCTCGGTCATCACGTTGATGGCGGATTCAAGACCGGTATAGGCGGTATCAGCCTTGGCGGCGCCCAGGCCGAGTGCGTCCTGAACGGTGGACAGCGCCGCGTTGTCCGAGCGCATGGTGGTCGCGATCGACCAGTAGGCGGCGTTGTCCGCCGCGGTCTCGACACGGTAGCCGGAGGAAACCCGATTCTGGGTCATCTCCATGTTCTTGTCGATGGATCTGAGTGTCTGAAGCGCCGCCATTGCGGCGGTGTTGGTCATGATGCTGGTCATTGGTCATTGCCCCGTTTCTGCAAGGGACATCCCGGAGTCTGATACCGGGAACGACGGACAGCTTCATGCCAATTGACCTGTTTGCCCTATGGTCAACCCGACGTTCATTAATAATTTGTTAAGGTTGATATAGTTAACAAATAGTTAACGCAACGGGGAAACGGCCGGCAGATATGAAGAAAGCGTTAACGCGCATGCCTCACGCAAGTTTCGGGCCTTCATGACGCGGAAAAGGCCGCATTCCGGAGAATGCGGCCTTTTGCCTGATCACTGGTCGGGCGCCAGGAGCGCCATGCTCCGCTCCGATTAACGGAAGAGCGAGAGGATGTTGTCGGAGTTGCTGTTGGCGATCGACAGCGACTGGATACCCAGCTGCTGCTGCGTCTGCAGCGCCTTCAGCTTGGTCGACTCTTCGTTCATGTCGGCGTCGACGAGGCGGCCGACGCCGGTGTCGATCACGTCCATGAGGTCGGCGACGAACTCGTTCTGCATGTCGATACGGGACTTGGTCGCGCCGAGCGAAGAAGCCGCATCCGTCATGTCGGAAAGCATCGCGTCAACGGCGCTGATCATGCCTTCGACTTCGTCGTCGGAGGTGGTCGTGTAGAGCGTGACTTCCGAACCCGCTGCCGACGTTGTCGAGGAGGCGTCGATCAGGAAGTACTGAACCGTCGTCGTGCCGGTGCCGCTCGGGATCGTCGCGGTATAGTCCTTCGTGAGCAGGCCGTCGCCTGCGTCGTTGGTGTCGACCAGGGTCGATTCCGCCGTATCGAAGCTGATGAGCTTGACGGAGACGGAGTTGTCAGACGCGCGGACGAAAGAGCCGACCATTTCCTTGGTGGCCGGAGCGGTCGTCGTATCGTTATAGAGCCAGTTTTCACCGGAGAACGAAGCGGACTCGGCGATCGAGGACAGCTGCGACTTCAGCTCGGTCAGTTCCGAGTTGATCTTTTCCTTGTCAACGCCCGGCTCGCGGGCTGCAACAAGCTTGGCCTTGATTTCGGATACGACGTCGATCGACGAATCCATTGCGGTGTAGGCGGTGTCGACCTTCGCGGCACCGAGACCCAGAGCGTCCTGAACGGTGGAGAGAGCCTTGTTGTCCGAACGCATGGTGGTCGCGATCGACCAGTAGGCGGCGTTGTCGGAAGCCGTGTCGACCCGGTAGCCGGAAGAGATACGGTTCTGTGTTTCTTCCATGCTCGAATTGATCGAACGCATGGTGTTCAGCGCCGCAATTGCTGCGCCGTTGGTCATGATACTCGTCATTGGTACTGCCCCTTTTGGACGTAAACAAATGGAAGGGACATTCCGGAATTACCGGCAACGGCGGCTAGCATCATGCAAGCCGACTTTTCAGGTCAACCCGCCGTTTGATGACCTGATCAGACACGATTATAGTTAAGATAGGATAAATGGCAGATTTTTATGCTTAACCAGCCATAAAAAGAAAATCCGCACCCAGGGGAAGGTGCGGATTATACTGCCAACGGATAGGCTTTATTAATTTTATATTAACCGCCGCCCTTACCGGAAGAGCGAGAGGATGTTTTCGGAGTTGCTGTTGGCAATCGACAGCGACTGGACGCCGAGCTGCTGCTGCGTCTGCAGCGCCTTCAGCTTGGTCGACTCTTCGTTCATGTCGGCATCGACGAGGCGACCGACACCGGTGTCGATCACGTCCATCAGATCCTTGACGAATTCCGACTGCATGTCGATGCGGGACTTGGTGGCGCCGAGCGACGCGGCAGAGTCCGTCATGTCGGACAGCATCGCGTCGACCGCGCTGATCATGCCCTCGACATCCGTGTCGCTGCTGGTCGTGTAGAGAACGACTTCGCTACCAGCCGCCGATGTGGACGATGAGGCGTCAATCAGGAAGTATTGGACCGTGGTCGTGCCGGTGCCCGACGGAATGGTCGCCGTATAATCCTTCGTCAGCAGGCCATCGCCGGCATCGTTGGTGTCGACGAGGGTTGAGGTCGACGTGTCGAAGCTGATGGTCTGGATCGAGACCGAACCGTCCGTCGAGCGGATGAAGGAACCAACCATCTCCTTGGTGCCGGGCGCAGTCGTGGTATCGTTGTAGAGCCAGTTTTCACCGGAGAAGGAGGCGGACTGGGAAATGGAGGACAGCTGGGCCTTCAGCTCGGTCAGTTCCGAGTTGATCTTTTCCTTGTCGACGCCTGGTTCGCGGGCGGCAACCAGCTTGGCCTTGATCTCGGAGACCACGTTGATCGCCGAGTCCATCGCGGTGTAGGCGGTGTCGGCCTTGGCGGCACCGAGGCCGAGAGCATCTTCGACCGTCGAGAGCGCCTTGTTGTCGGAGCGCATCGTCGTGGCGATCGACCAATAGGCCGCGTTGTCGGAAGCCGATTCGACCCGGTAGCCGGACGAAATGCGGTTTTCTGTTTGCTCCAAGGACTTGTCGATGGAGCGCATCGTGTTGAGCGCGGCCATTGCCGCTGCGTTCGTCATGATACTAGTCATTTTGGCATTGCCCCTGTTTATTCCGTTTGGCAGCGGGACATGCCGGATTTGCAATTACCGGCGAGGGTGATCTGCGTCATGCCAATTAATTTGCGCCATACAAGAAATTAATTCACCGCTCTGATTTGTTAACAAATGCACCGTCATGGTTAACAAAGCATAAATAGCGACGGATTTTTCTTAATTGCCTGGTAATTTTAATTAATCCTAACGCGAAAAAGGCCGCACCGCGGGGGTGCGACCTTAATTTTTGGCCTTTCGGAGGGCTTTTCAGCGCTCTTTCAGGTGATTCGTTAACGGAAGAGCGACAGCACGTTTCCGCTATCGCTGTTGGCGATCGAGAGCGCCTGGATACCGAGCTGCTGCTGCGTCTGCAGCGCCTTCAGCTTGGTCGACTCTTCGTTCATGTCGGCATCGACGAGACGGCCGACACCGGTGTCGATCACGTCCATCAGGTCGGAAACGAATTCCGTCTGCATGTCGATGCGCGACTTGGTGGCGCCGAGGGTCGAGGCTGCATCCGTCATGTCGGAGAGCATCGAGTCGACGGCGCTGATCATGCCTTCGACCTGATCGTCGGTTGTCGTGGTGTAGAGTTCGACTTCCGAACCTGCCGCCGACGTTGTCGAGGAGGCATCGATGAGGAAGTACTGGACCGTCGTCGTGCCGGTACCCGACGGAATGGTCGCGGTGTAGTCCTTCGTCAGAAGGCCCTGGTCAGCATCGTCAGTGTCGACGAGAACCGACTTGGACGTGTCGAACGAGATCGTCTGCAGCGAAACGGAACCATCCGAGCCACGCGTGAACGAGGCAACCATTTCCTTGGTGCCCGGTGCGGTCGTGGTGTCGTTGTACAGCCAGTTTTCGCCGGAGAAGGAAGCGGACTCGGCAATCGAGGACAGCTGCGACTTCAGTTCGGTCAGTTCCGAGTTGATCTTGTCCTTGTCGACACCCGGTTCGCGGGCGGCAACTAGCTTGGACTTGATCTCGGTCACGACGTTGATCGCGGAGTCCATACCGGTGTAGGCGGTATCTGCCTTGGCAGCGCCGAGACCCAGTGCGTCCTGCACGGTGGAGAGCGCGGCGTTGTCCGAACGCATGGTGGTCGCGATCGACCAGTAAGCGGCGTTGTCGGACGCGTTATCGACACGGTAGCCGGAGGAAATGTGGTTCTGCGTCTCTTCCATCTTGGAATTGATGCCACGCAGAGTGTTCAGAGCCGCAATAGCGGAGTTGTTCGTCATAAGACTGGTCATGGGATCGTCCCTTGGTTACGAAATACAAAGAGGGACATACCGGACTGATTTTCCGGTCATGACGGTCCGGCATCATGCCACTTGGTTATTCAAAACCGTGCCCGTCAAGTGATCTGACATTAGGGATTCACTCCTTGCCAAGACCTTAATTTCGGGCCTCGCATTGGAGTAAGATAGTATATGGTTACCAGCGGTTTAAGGGAATGTGCGGCTTACGAGAAGGAGCGCACGAGGCTGCCGACAAGCAGGTTCCAGCCGTCGATCAGCACGAAGAAGAGCACCTTGAACGGAAGCGAGATCGAGGTCGGCGGCAGCATCATCATGCCCATGGCCATGGTGATGGTGGCGACGATCAGGTCGATGACCAGGAACGGCAGGACGACGAGAAAGCCGATTTCGAAACCGCGCCGGATTTCCGAAATCATGAATGCCGGGATCAGCACATGATAGTCGACCTTGCCGTCGGTCTCGACGACGGTCTGGCCGCGTTCGCGGGCAAGGTCGACGAAGAGGTTGAGATCCTTGTCTCGCGTGTTGGCGGACATGAAGGTCCGGAACGGTTCGGCGATCCGCCCTATCGCCTCGGCTTCGGTGATCTGGTTGGCAAGAAGCGGCTGCAGCCCGTCATCCCATGATTTCTGCATGGTCGGCGCCATGACATAGAAGGTCATGAACAGGGCAAGGCTCAGCATGACCATATTCGACGGCGCCGATGCCAGCCCCATGCCGGAACGCAGGATCGAAAAGGCAATTACGAAGCGCGGGAAGCTGGTGACCATCACCAGGATGCCCGGCGCGATCGACAGGACCGTCAACAGGCCGAAGGTGCGGATGATCCATGCGGCAACGGATCCATCAATCTGTGTGTTCAACAGATCGGAGGGCAGCTGCTGCGCGAGCGCGACCGCCGGCAGAAGCAGCAGTCCGCTCAAGATGGAGATGAGCCGAATCATTCGAGCACGAAGGTCCTAAACAGAACCTTGGATACCCGTCCCTCCGAACGCAGGTCAACCCGCTCCTGAATATCCTCCTTGAGATATTCGAAGCCGCGTGGACCTTCGATCTGTTGCAGTGAAACCGTCCTCAGATAGGCAAGAATATCCTGGTGAATATCCTCCGCCAGGGCGACATCCGGCTTGTCCTTGAAGAGCAGCGCCACTTCCATCCGCACCCAGTTTTCAGAAGGGTATGCGAGGTTGGTGGTGATCGGCTCCAGCTGGACGACACCGTTGGCTTCCGTCGAGATTTTCTCGAGCGTGTTGGCACCGGCCTCGCCCTCGGCTGGCGCCTGGTCACCCTCCCCCGCCTTTGGCGCTTCGGCCTTCTTCTGCTCGTTCGCCGCTTTCTCCGCGCTCAATATCTTCTGGGCGGACATGTTGCCGATCACCCAGCCCGCTCCACCGCCGACAATCGTCAGGACGGCAAAGCCGATGATCATCTGCATCATTGCAGACTTTTTCTTCTTTCCGCCGTCTTCCTCTTCCTGGTCAGCCATGCGCTATCCTCAGGTCAAAGCGGTGAATAGACATCGACGAGCTGCTGGCCCATCGGCGGCTGCTGGACCTCCATCAGACGACCGCGTCCGCCGTAGGAGATACGGGCCTCGGCGATCCGCTCGTAGGAGATCGTGTTGTCGGCATCGACATCCTGCGGCCGGACGATACCGGCGACGTTCAGGATGCGCATTTCCTGGTTCACGCGGACTTCCTGCGAACCGCTGATGATCAGGTTGCCGTTCGGCAGCGTGCCGGTGACGACGGCAGCAACCTTCAGGTCGAGCACTTCCTTGCGGCTGATGGTGCCCTTGCCGTCGGTGCTGGTGTCGGAGCCATACTTCACGTCACCATTGGAGTCGGCCGGCTGGAACTTGCCGAACAGATCGATTGCGGAGGACAGGTTCATGCCACTGGAATTGGTGCGGCTGCGGCTCGTCGAATTGTCGAAGCTCGCCTTGTCGTTGATGGTGATCGAAACAGTGAGGATGTCGCCGATCTTCAGGGCTCGGGCATCCTTGAAGAGCGCCGCCTGGGAATCGTTCCAGAGCGAGAAGCCCTGTGCGACCGGTGCGGTCTGCTGCGGGTACATGACCATCTGCTGCGGCGCCTGGCCGTAGGCGAGACCGCTGCCGACCGGGCTCATCGCCGGCGCACGGTTGACCTCCTGGAACGCCTTGGTTCCGCAGCTTGCGAGAGACAGGCAGGCCATCAGGGCCACAATAGGCTTTATCATGTCGGATTCTTCTTCTTGCCTGTGTTCGTGTCGGCCGCGCTGGAGATGATCGCCGCGACCATCGCAGCCTTCTGCGCGTCCATCTCGCTGAGTATGAGGCTGGACTGCCGTGCCGGCAGCTGCATGATGATGGCGGCTGCGATCTGCACATTGAGTTCCGCCAGCTGCGGCGCCGCCGCATCCGGTTTCATGTTCTTGTAGATGTCGATCAGACCGACTTCCGCTCTCTTCAGGAAGTCGTTGCGCTTCTTCAGCCACTCTTCGTATTCGGTCTTCTTCTGTTCGAGAACCGTGATGCGGTCATTGACGTCCGACTGCAGTTTCTCGAGCTCCTGCTTCTGGATGAGATAGCGCCGGTCGCGTGCGGCGTCGGCGATGTTGGAGCAGAATTGCCGGATTTCGTTGTCGGATCCGGGAAGCGGCGGCATTGCCGGCTCTTCGGCCGCGACGGCGTAGGGAATGGCGGCAAGCACGGTGAAGAGCAGCGGCAGGCCGATCTGCCGCAGTTTTTTCCGAACCGTTCCGCTGGTGACGACCATCATCATTGCAGCACCAGCTCAGCCTGCAAGGCGCCGGCAGATTTGATCCCCTGGAGGATGGCAATGATACCGTCCGGCTTGACGCCGATGCTGTTCAGGCCGGCGACCAGGGTTCGCAGGTTGGGTCCATCAAGGATGGCGACCGGTCCGCCGGACTTCGAGGCGAGGATGTCGGTCTGCTGCTGCGTCTCGGTCGTCCCGTCCGAGAACGGCAGGGGCTGGATGACCTGCGGCGACTCCGTCACCTGAACCGTGAGCGTCCCGTAGCTGACGGCGACCTTGGAGACACGGACATCGGCGCCGATGACGATCGTGCCCGTGCGCTCGTTGACGACCACCTTGGCCGGCGTATCGGTTTCGACGATCAGGTTTTCGATGTCCGCCATCAGCCGAGCCAGCTCGACCGTCTTCGGCTTTTCGACGACGATTTCCTGCGAATCCTGCGCCTGCGCGATCGGGCCTCCGAAGCGCTTGCCGGCATAGGCGTTGATCACGTCGGAAACGCGGACCGCGGTGGAAAAGTCGGGGTTTCTGAGCTGGAAGACGAGATTGACGGCATCCATGAAGCGCGAGGGCAGCTGGCGCTCGATGATCGCACCGTTCGGGATGCGGCCGGCCGTCGTCACGCCTTCGGTCACCGAAGCCGCATTGCCTTGGGCGGTGAAGCCGGAGACGACGACGGCGCCCTGGGCGACCGAATAGATCTGCCCGTCAGCGCCGGTCAGCGATGTCATGACGAGCGTACCGCCACGGAGCGACGTGGCATCGCCGAGCGAGCTCACCGAAACGTCGATCCGGCTTCCCGGGCTGGCGAATGGCGGCAGCGTCGCCGTAACCATGACGGCGGCGACGTTGCGCGCAGACGATTGACCGCCCTGGGTGGAGATGCCGAGATTCTGCAGCATGGCGCGCAGCGACTGGTCGGTGAAGGGAGACGAACGCAAGCCGTCGCCGGTCCCCTGCAGGCCAACGACCAGACCGTAGCCGATCAGCTGGTTGTCGCGGCCGGACTGCAGCGAGGCGATGTCCTTGATGCGCGAAGCGACAGCCGCGGCCGGCGCTGCCTCACCGAGGCAGACCAGAAGCGCCAGTCCGAACAGGGATGCGATGCGGCCAAGTCTCATTTCGCAGCCACCTCGACGGCTCCGTCCTGCATCACCGTACCGGAGACGATGATACCGGAATCGAGATTGCGGACACGGATGAAATCTCCGATCGCCGCATCTTCGAGCGGCGATCCCTTGGCCGTGATGACGAGATTGCCGATCCTGACCCGCAACTGCACCTGCGAACCGCGCTGAACCGCGAAAGGCTCGCGCAGGTCCGAAACGTAGATCACGTGGCCCGGGAGAACGGTCTTCTTGGCGATCATGCCGACGACCTGACCTTCCTCGTGGGCGTAGTCACCCTTGAGATTGGGATTGGTCACCTCGACGATATCGAGCTTGCTCGCGACGATGGTCTCGCCAGGATAGATGATGGAAATCGGGATGACGGCGCGGCCCATCGCTTCCTCGGCCATGCCAGCCGAAGCGAACGTCAAGAGGCAGGCGCCGGCTGCGAACGCCCGCGCTGCTGTCATTCCAGTCTTCCGGCGAAACATCATGTTTGCCCTCACCCGTTTAGTTTAGGTCTATTTCAAGTTCTTGCTGACGATCGAGGCCATTTCGTCTGCCGTCTGAATGACCTTGGAGTTCATTTCATAGGCGCGCTGCGCGGTGATCAGATCGGTGATTTCGCGAACCGGGTCGACGTTCGACGTTTCCAGATAGCCCTGCTTCACGTAGGCAAAGCCCGGATCGTCCGGAGCTGCAACAATCGGATCGCCGGAGGCCGCGGTCGCTGCGAACAGGTTGTCGCCGAGCGGCGCCAGACCGGCTTCGTTGACGAAGTTTGCAAGCGTCAGCTGGCCGAGTTCGGTATAAGTGGTGGCACCACCAAGCTGCGCGGAAACGACGCCCGTCCGGCTGATCGTCACGTTGACGGCATCGTCGGGGATGGTGATCCCCGGCACGACTTCGTAACCGTCGATCGTCACGAGCTGGCCATCGGCATTGGTGTTGAAGGACCCTGCGCGTGTGTAGACGGTGGAGCCGTCAGGATTGGCGACCTGGAACCAGCCGCGTCCGATCAGGGCGAGGTCGAGCGAGTTTTCGGTCTGCGCCAGTTCGCCCTGGATATGGATGTTGCGAACAGCGGCGGCTTGAACGCCGAGACCGATGTTCGTACCCACCGGAACGATTGCCGAATTGCCGCTGTTGGCGACGCCCTGGCTCTTCTCCGTCTGGTAGAGAAGGTCGGAGAATTCGGCGCGGGCGCGCTTGTAGCCCGTCGTGTTGATGTTGGCGATATTGTTCGCGATGACTTCGAGGTTCGTCTGCTGGGCATCCATACCGGTTGCTGCAATGGCAAGCGCTCTCATGTTTCAACGTCCTCGTATGGATCAGATTTGCATCTTGGTGATTTCGAGATAGGCCGAGACGATCTTGTCGCGCACTGCCATGGCGGTCTGCAGGGATTGTTCGGCCTGAAGCATCGCGTCCACCACTTCGCGGGTGTTCGCCTTGCCGGTGATGCCGTCAAACGACATCTTTTCCGCATGCTTGAGATTGTCGGTCATGTCCGTCGCCGCGTCCTGCAACGCGTCGAGAAAGCCCGTGCCCGTCTGGGTGCCGGGCGTGACGCCCTGGCTGGCAGAGGTGGTGTTGTCCGTGTCGAGGCCGCGGCCGAACGACAGGAAATTGATCTTCTGGATACCGTCTATCATTGCGAGGCCTTCAGGAGGTCGATGGTCGCGGCGATCAGGTCGCGCGACTGCTTGATGGTCTGGAGGTTCGCCTCATAGGTTCGGTTGGCTTCGCGCATGTCAGCCATTTCGATCAGCACGTTGACGTTCGGCATCTTGACGATGCCGCGCGAATCCGCGGCCGGGCTGCCCGGATCGTATTCCTGGCCGAAGTTCGAACGGTCCACACCGACCTTGCTGACCTTGACGAGGTCGATGCCGGACGACTTGTCCAGCTCGCTTCCGAAGGTGACCGTCTTGCGGCGATAGGGATCGGCACCCGGCGTGTCGCCGGTCGAGCGGGAGTTGGCAATGTTTTCCGAGACGACGCGCAATCTGGCGGACTGCACGTCCAGCCCGCTTCCGGCGATCTTTTGGGCCGCGACCAAAGGATCCATGTCTTACTACCTCTTAACTGCCATCAGCATCATGCGGTGGAAGGATTTGACCAGTGCGGCGTTCAGCTCGAATTCGCGGCGGATTTCACCGCTCTTCGTCAGTTCGCCCGCGAGGCTGACGGTGTTGCCGGATTCCTTGACGCCATCCTCATCCGACAGAGCCGCATCGATGACCGAAAAGTCCTCGCTGACGGTGTTGTCGGAGATGTGTTTGGAATTGGTACGCGCCATGCCACTGCTTGCCTGCGACAGTACAGCGGCGAACGGCGTCACATCCTTGGCGACGTATTTCGGCGTGTTGGCGTTGGCGATGTTGTTGGCGACGAGTTCCTGGCGGACAGACAGCCATTCAGCCTGTTTTGACGCCAGTTCAAACAGTTGGATTGGTTGCATAGGCCTAACTCCGATCTTCGGAGAAAAACTACGCAGCTAATCTTGCGTGGGACTTACGGAGACCGGGATCCGATCTTTAGCGCCTATTCGTCGCCGATCACGTCGCCGTTCGAGGTGATGAGGACCCACTTGCCCTCGCGCTGCTCCAGGCTCGCCAACCGGCTGTTGTCCGGCAGGACCGAGCCGACACGGACCATGTAGACGCCGTGGAGATCCTCGATCAGTGCCTGACCATTGGCGACATGGAGGAGCTGAAAGCTGCTCCTGACCGGAAAAGGCTGATCGAGGCCCGCCGAATTGTCCGGTGGCGCCACCTTCGGCACCGATGCCGTCTGCAGCGGATCGGCATCCGGCAGCTTGCTGGAAGGCGGCGCGATGTTGTCATTGTCGGTCATGGCGAGGGGCGAGACGCTCAAGACCCGGCGCGGCGGCGTTTCCGGCAGGTCGCGCGTTCTCGGTCCCTCTGCAACCTCGACCTTGAATTTGTCTTCGTTGAAGAAGACGTACCAGGGGAAGGACGCGGCCGCGAGCGCCATGAGGAAGCCGGTGATCGCCAGCGCCCTGTCGACCTTCGAGATGCTGCGGCGGGACACGCGCTTTTCGCCAAACGCCTCGCCAATGTCGTCGAAGCGGACGTCGTCGATGCGGATTTCTTCAGCCTTGCCTTCGCCCTCGCGTTCCGTCATCCGTTCCCCCTCTGGCGCATTCCGCCCTGTCCCTGCTGATTGGCGTTCCCTGCCTTCAACGCTGCCGCCAGCGCCGAGAAGGCGTCGGGGCAAGGCGGCTCACCCGGCGTCTGCTTCAAGACGTCGTAGATGATCGGCACCTGTTTGAGCGCCATGTCGAGTTCCGGATCGGTACCGGGCCGGTAGCCGCCAATCAGGCGCAGGTCCGTGGTTTCCTCGTAGCGGTGGATCAGCGACTTGAGGCGGGAAACCAGCGTTTCCTGGTCCGGCGTCCAGGCCTTGCGGGCCAGTCGCGAAATCGAGGCGAGCGGATCGACGGGGGGATAGCGCCCCTCCTCCGCCAGCGTGCGATCGAGGACGATATGGCCGTCGAGAATACCGCGGGTGGAGTCGGCGATCGGGTCGTTGTGGTTGTCGCCGTCAACGAGAATGGAGATGATCGCGGTGATCGTTCCCGTTCCTTCGGCGCCGGGTCCGGCGCGTTCGAGAAGGCGCGGCAGTTCGGTGAATACCGAGGCAGGATAGCCACGGGCGACCGGCGGCTCACCGGAGGCGGTGGCGACTTCGCGAATGGCGTGCGCAAAGCGCGTGACGCTGTCGACGATCATCAGGACGTTGTCGCCCTTGTCGCGGAAATGCTCGGCGATAGTAATCGCGCTCAACGGCGCCATCTTGCGCAGCATCGGGCTTTCGTCACTGGTGGCGACGACGGCGACGGCCTTCGCCATGTTGGCTCCAAGTGTGTCCTCGATGAATTCGCGCACTTCGCGGCCACGCTCGCCGACAAGCGCGATCACCACCTTGTCGAAGGCATCGGCCCTCGCCAGCATGGAAAGCAGCGTCGACTTGCCGACGCCCGAGCCCGCGAAAATGCCGAGACGCTGACCGAGGCAGAGCGGCGAAAAGATATCGACCGCCTTCACGCCGGTCTTGAAGCCGGTTTCGACACGCCGACGGGTCATCGACGGCGGCGCATTGTTGGAAATCGAGCGCTGCGCCGCACCGACCTCAAGCGGCCCCTTGCCGTCTATCGGATCGCCCAGCGCATTGATCGCCCGGCCGCACCAGCTGTCGGTTGGCGCCAAGCGGAAGGCGCCCTTGCGGATGACGATATCGTGGATGGCGATCGGCTCGCCCGGCTCGATCGGGCAGACATAGACGAGTTCAGGCTCGACACGCACCACCTCGCCGAGATGTGTGCCGGTGGCCGAGCGATGGGCGACGAAGTCGCCAAGCCGGACCTGACGCGACAGGCCGGATACCGTGTAGTGGCCGGCCGCGATCGTCTTGACGCGCCCGCCATGGGCAATCGCAAACTCCGGATCGGCAAAGCGATTGGCAAGCTCGGCCAGCCGCCCGAGCTTCGGTGAAATCGCGTCCTTGTTCAGGAGTTCGCTCGCCATCGGGCTCTATCCGTTCATCGTGTTCCGGCGAGGGTCTTGATGGCTTCGTCCATCGACGATTCACTGTCGGTGGTCAGCGCCGCAATGTTCTCGAAGGCGCGATTGACCTCGATCAGCTGGGTCATTTCGCGAATGCCGTTGACGTTCGAGTTTTCCAGATAGCCCTGCAGAATATTGCCGGACTCGCCTTCGATCGTCGGCCTCGGCCTGTCGGCCGGTATGATGCCGCTGTTCTCATAGCGGCTGAAACCCTTGGTGATATCGATCGTGAAAGTGCCGATCTTGTTAACCAGCTTGCCGTCCTGGAAGACGGAACCATCGGCGCCGACCTGCGGCGGTCCGCCTTCGCGGTTCAGCTGGATGGCGCCGCCGCCCGGATCGAGCACGGCATAGCCACGGGACGAAACCAGGCTGCCGTCTTCGCGGATGGTGAAGCGACCGTCGCGGGTGAGAACCTGACCGGCCGGCGTGTCGATGGCAAACCAGCCGTCGCCGCGGATGGCGAAGTCGAAGGTATCGCCGGTCTGCGCCAGTTCGCCGGGGCGGGTCGCCAGATAGTCGGTCCCTTGCGAGACGAAGGCGATCTTGCCGCCATTGGCCTCCGCCGTCTGGCTCATGACGTCATCGAACTTGATTTCCGTTGCGCGGAAGCCCGTCGTGTTCACATTGGCGAGGTTGTCCGCGATCGTCGTCAGACGACGGTCCAGGGCAACCTGCGAAGACAGCGCAACGTAAAGTCCGGTCTGCATTCGGTACTAACTCCCTCCGAGCTTCAGCGAATTGATGGATATGAGCAGGTCGGCGGAAATGCCGGTGCGGGACGAGGAGCCGAACACGGCGAGCGGATCGTAGCTTTCCGACGGGTTGTCGAGTTCCCACATCGCCGCGAAGCGCTCCAGGAATTTCCCGGTCTTCTCGGGATCCTGGAAATCCTTGATGTCGAGCACGCGTTCGAGATAGGCCGCCTGCTGGTCGACATCGCCTGCCGCCATCGCGTCCGGCAGACCAAGCGCGGTGCGCACGACCTGCGACAGCGCCTCGTCGGCGAGGATGTCCATCCCGCTGTTGATGCCGGATGCGCTGCGTTCGAAATAGAGCGCCAGCCGCACGCCGGTGTTGTCGTCTCCGGCCTCCTGCTCGAGGGTCTGGCGCATGTACTTGTCGACGACGCCCTGCTGGGCGCGGTCGAAAGCGGTGGCCGCCGTGTTGTACTGGGCGAAGTTCAGCGAGTCGACGAGTTCGGAATAGCGGTTGTCGCTCAATTGCTTGGCGAAGGCCGTGTCGGACGTGTTGCCTTCGGTCAGGACCTTGCGGATGAAGGCCTTGGCGTAGCCCATGTCTTCGAGGCCGTGGGCCTTGAGCGCATAATTGTACAGGCGGTCGTCGGCCATGAAATCGTCGATCGATTTCACGTTGCCGATGTTCTCGAGATAGTATTGGGTATCGCGCGCAACATTGGGCTCGGCGGCAACGCGTTTCAGCGACGCCGTCATGTCCTGCGTGATCAGCTTGTAGCTCGTGTAAGTCGTTGTCATCGCTTCGTCCGCCTTCCCAAATCCGGTTCGGTCCCAAAGGAGGGCAGGCTTTCAGGTTTCCGCGAAGGTGCCGCGATAGGCTTGTGCGAAACTGTATCCCGCCCGTGCGCAAGGTACAGCCTCACGCAAGGCAGGAATCCTAGGGTTCAAAGATGTATAAATCGGTATCCGAGAGCTTAAAATGAACATCATTATCGGACTGGTCGTGACCTTCGGCTGCATCTTTGGCGGCTATATGGCGGCCGGTGGCCATGTCGATGTGCTGATTCAGCCGTTCGAACTGTTGCAGATCGGCGGTGCCGCGCTCGGCGGCTTCATCGTCTCCAATCCGATGAAGGTCATCAAGGACAGCGGCAAGGCGATCGGCGAAGCGTTCAAATATTCGGTTCCAAAGGAACGCCATTATCTCGATACGCTCGGTGTGCTCTATTCGCTGATGCGCGACCTCAGGACGAAGTCGCGCAACGAGATCGAGGCCCATATCGACAATCCGATGGAATCCTCGATTTTCCAGTCGGCTCCCACGGTTTTGAAGAACCAGGAACTGACTTCGTTCATCTGCGACTACGTTCGCCTGATCATCATCGGCAACGCCCGCTCGCACGAGATCGAGGCGCTGATGGACGAGGAAATCGAAACGATCGCGCATGACAAGATGAAGTCCTACGACGCGCTGAGCGGCATGGGCGACGCGATGCCCGCCATCGGTATCGTCGCCGCCGTTCTCGGCGTTATTCACGCCATGGGCGCCATCAACGAGTCGCCGGAAGTGCTCGGCCACCTGATCGGCGCAGCCCTCGTCGGCACCTTCCTCGGCATTCTGATGTCCTACTCGATCATCCAGCCGATTGCGGCGGCGATCAAGGGCGTGCGCTCCAAGCAGAACCGCCTCTATATCATCGTCAAGCAGACCCTGCTCGCCTACATGAACGGCTCCGTGCCGCAGGTGGCGCTGGAATACGGACGCAAGACCATTTCTTCCTACGAACGCCCGTCCATCGATGCGGTCGAGCAGGAAATGATGAACCCCGGCGGCGGTGGCGAAAAGGCGGCCTGATAGATGTCGGAGACCATCGAACAGAAGCAAGAGGCATTCGATCCGGCGCTGCTCGCCCGCATGGTCGGCGACCTTGGCGACACCGAAACCGTCGCGAAGACCGCAGCACAGATCGGCGCGCTGTTTGCCGAATTCCTGCCCGACGTCTTCCAGAGCGAGACGGGCCGCGACATCGTCGTCGAATATGTCGGCTGCCAGACCGGCCGGCGGAACGCACTGATTGCCAATCTCGGCGAGACGGTAACGCTCGCCGACGCCGCGCTGCGCAACTGGTGCCCGCATTTCGTGCTCGTGGTTGGCAACCGGCTTTCGATCGTGCTCATGGAAATGATGCTCGGCGCCGTCACGGAAAGCATCAGCGAGCCCGCGGAGCGGGCGCTGTCGAAGATGGAACTGGACCTCTCCGTCACCCTGTTCGAGAAGATGGCGGGCGTGCTGAAATCCGGAGCCTGCGCGGACAACCGTTACGAGCCGACGCTGGAAAAGCCGCACAATGCTTCAAGCCGTCCGAAGCCGCTCGACGAGGATGACGATCCGCATTCGGCTCTCATCCGGATGAGCATGGAGCTCGGCCCCGTCAAGGCAGAAATCGGCGTCATCCTTCCGCAACGCGTGATGCTGAAGACCACGTTTGCCCTGCCGAAGGCCGCGGGCCAGGTTTCACCCGCCCACCAGGACTGGGTCGACCGCATCAACGAGCAGGTGAAGCGCTCGCAGGTGACGCTGGAAGCCCGCATCAAGCTCCAGGCCCTGTCCCTGCAGACGATCTCGAAGCTCGCTGCCGGCGACGTGATCCCGTTTCTCGACAAGAAGGACGTTCATGTCGAGGTCAATGCCAACGGCAAGGACCTCTATGTGTGCGAATTCGGGAGAGCCGGCGAGAAATACATGCTGCGGGTTAAGGACAACATCAACTCCGACGACGAACTGCTCCGGCATCTGATGAACTCCTAGCGCGCTGCGAATATGATGTTCGTGGACGGGCGACGCAGGCTCAGGGCAAGCTTGGAATGGAATAAGTAGCTTCATGGCACCGAAGAAAACACCGCTTGATGAAATGAACGAAGCCGGCAACGAAGCCGAGCTGGACGAAGCTATCGGCAACCTGCGCGGCGTGCTGCAGAGCGACGAGGCAGGCGGCCTGCCGGATATCGGCGAGTTTTCCTCCGATATCGGCAGTGATCTCGGCTCCGACTTCGGCGCGGAATTTCCCGCAGCCGGCATGGGCAATGACCTTTCCGACATCGGTTCGGACTTCGGCAACGAGTTTGGCGGGGACATGGGCGGCAGCGATTTCGGGATGATGGAAGGCGGCATCGACCAGGCGCCCGGCAGCGCGCTGTCCTCCAACCTCGACCTCATCATGGACATCCCGATCGACCTGCAGATCGTGCTCGGTTCGAGCCGCATGCAGGTCTCCGGCCTCATGAACCTTGCCGAAGGCGCAACGATCGCGCTCGACAAGAAGATTGGCGATCCCGTCGACATCACCGTCAACGGACGGGTGATCGCCCGCGGCGAGATCACCGTCCTTGAAAGCGACAGTACGCGCTTCGGCGTCAAGATCATCGACGTGATCTCTACCAAGAAGAGCTAGCAGCCAACCGGGAAGGCATGACGCCGGACTGAAGGATAAAGACCATGATGGACTTTGACGATTTCAGCAGCAGCGCGATCTCGACGCAGCCGCTGTCACAGACGGAAAAGGCCGCGGCCGTCCTGCTTGCCATGGGCAAGGGTGTTGCCGGCAAGCTCCTGAAGTATTTCACCCAGGGCGAACTGCAGCAGATCATCAGCGCCGCCCAGTCGCTGCGCAGCATTCCGCCGGACGAGCTGATCTCCATCGTCAACGAGTTCGAGGACCTGTTCACCGAGGGCGCGGGCCTGATGGACAACGCCAAGGCGATCGAGGACATCCTCGAGGAAGGCCTGACGCCCGAGGAAGTCGACGGGCTTCTCGGCCGCCGCGCAACCTTCCAGAGCCTGGAAACATCCATCTGGGACAATCTCCAGGACGCGGATCCGGCCGTCGTGTCGCGCTTCCTCTCCGAAGAACATCCGCAGACCATCGCCTATATCCTGTCGATGATGCCGTCCTCCTTCGGCGCGAAGGTGCTGATGCGCATTCCGGAAGAGCAGCGCGCCGACATCATGAACCGTACGGTCAACCTCAAATCCGTCAGCCCGAAGGCGGCGCAGATCATCGAGAACCGCGTCATGGAGCTGATGCAGGAGATGGAGAGCGACCGCAACTCGACCGGTTCGGTCAAGGCCGCCGAACTCATCAACGAAATGGAAAAGCCGCAGGTCGAAAGCCTGCTGCAGAACCTCGAGACGATCTCGGCCGACACCGTCCGCAAGGTTCGTCCGAAGATCTTCCTCTTCGAAGACATCCTCACCATGCCGGCCCGCGGCCGCGCCATGCTGCTCAACGAGATCGCCGGCGACGTGCTAACGCTCGCACTGCGGGGCGCCTCTCCGGAAATCGCCGAGTGCGCGCTTTCCGCCATCAGCCCGCGGCAGCGCCGCATGATCGAATCCGATCTTTCCACAGGCACGGCCGGCGTAAACCCGCGCGAAATCGCCATGGCGCGCCGTGCGGTCGCCCGCGAAGCTTTGCGGCTTGCGGATGCGAACCAGATACAGTTGAAAGAAGAGGGTGAAGGCGGCGCTGCCGCCGCCTGATTCGGCTGACAGGCAGGACGACGGCATGGCCGGGGTGTCCGGTGCTTGTCTCCGGCTCCCTGAAAGGACCGAGCCCTGTCTGACGATCAGGACAAAGACAGTAAAACAGAAGACCCGACGGAGAAGAAAATCCGTGATGCCATGGAGAAGGGCAACACCCCCTTCTCGCGGGAGGCGACCCTGTTTGCCGCGGCGCTCGCCGTCTATGTCTACCTGATCTTCTTCCTGCCCACCGGACTGCTTCGGCTCGGAGAATCGCTGAAGGACTTCTTCGGCCAGGCAGACCAGTGGCGCATCGAGACCGGACCGGACGTCACGTCGATCTTCGCCTTCATCGCCCGCGCTGCGGCCGGCGTGATCGTGCCGGCCTTCCTTCTCTTGATGATCTTCGGGCTGGGCTCCTCCATCCTGCAGAACCTGCCCTCTCCTGTGCTGGAGCGCATCCGCCCGCAATGGTCACGCATCTCGCCCGCCGCAGGACTGTCGCGCATCTTCAGCGTGCCCGGCTTCGTCGAGTTCGGAAAGTCGATCTTCAAGATCGTGGTCGTCGCGATCATCATGTTCTTCGTGCTGAAGAGCGAGTATTTTTCAGCCGTCGATGCCATGTTCTCCGATCCGCAGGTCATCTTCGTGAAGATGGCCAACATCATGCGCCGGATCATGGTGGTCATCCTGCTGGCGACCGCGGTTCTCGCGGCCATCGACATCTTCTGGACGCGCCATCACTGGTACGAAAAGCTGAAGATGACCAAGCAGGAGGTCAAGGAAGAGCACAAGCAGTCCCAGGGCGACCCGATCGTCAAGTCACGCCAGCGCTCGATTGCCCGCGACCGCGCCCGCCGGCGGATGATGGAGAACGTCTCACGCGCCACCCTGGTCATCACCAACCCGACGCACTATGCGGTGGCGCTTCGCTATGTGCGGGCCGAAAACGACGCACCCGTGGTCGTCGCCAAGGGCAAGGACCTGATTGCGCTGCGCATTCGCGAAATCGCGACGCAAAACGAAATTCCGATTTTTGAAGACCCGCCGCTCGCCCGTTCCATGTTTGCGCAAGTCTCGGTCGATAGTGTCATCCCATCAGTCTTCTACAAGGCTGTCGCGGAACTCATTCACCGGGTCAACGCCGCCAAGATGCGGAACAGGCGCCGGTAGAAACCAGCGGTTCGGTGGCAGCCTCCCGGGCGGAGCGCAGCATGAACGAGCAATGGCAGCAGGCGAATTTTTGCGGTCTTCCGGCCAACCGGGACCGCTGCGGCGACCAATCGCCCTGCCCCGTGCCTTGCGTTCTGACCTGACACCGCTTCAGCGCATCAGTTCCCCAAAACCATATTTCTCCACTTTACGAAACGGTCGGTTCTCCATGAGAAAATGCCCTTACTCCGCCGAAAGAGAAAAGATCATCGCCGAAGCGATCAGCCCGATTGCGACGGAACTGAGAATGATCGAAGTGGCCAATCTCGTCGCCTATCTGCACCTCGAGTGCTACGGCAACCTTTCCGACCTCGTTTCGTCAGCGGCCGAGCTCTATTTTCATCCCGGCACCGTCAATCTCGGCGTGGGCGGCGATTACAAGATGGACTGGAACAGCGTTCCGGAGGTTACGCTCGACCTGGAGATCAAGGCCGCAGGCGTCACCGCCTATACGCGCCTTTGCCTGACGGACAAGCTCGCCGGCGTGGAACTTACCCACATCGCCTTCCAGAGCCCGGCTGCCGATCCGCATCTCAACACGATGTTCCTGAAAAAGGCGCTGAACGACTGCAAGTTCGTCAAGTCGGCCGAACCGCCGCCGCAGGCGATCGCCTGCTGAGGGCAATGTCCCTTCGATCAATTTCCGATGATCAGCTGATGTAGCCGAGGCGGATCGCCTTGGCGATTGCCTGGATGCGGTTGACCGAGTCGAGTTTCACGGTCGCCGAGCCGAGATAGGCATTGACCGTGTGCACCGACAATCCCAGCCTGTCGGCGATCTCTTCACTGATGCGGCCGTCTCCTGCCAGCTGCAGGCAGGCCACTTCGCGTTCGGACAGCACCTCGGAGGGCGCAGCGCGGCGCTCGTCCTGGCCCAGCAGTTCCATCATGATCATGCAGCACTTCTCGTGCAGATCGATCAGCACGTCGCTGCTGATGTCGATGTAGTTGGCCGCGAAGATGACGAATCCATTGCCGATTGCGCCGAGACGCACGGGAAAGGCGACGCCTGAAAACGGCAGGAGCCGTGCCTTGAGCCGGACGACGAAGGGACCGGCGTCCGGCGCTTCCGCCGAACTGCTCTCGTCAGCGCCATTCCACAGGAGCGGCAGAAGCGAATTCTCGATATGCGCCAGCAGGATGTCGCCATAGGCGGCGACGAACTGGGCGGAGTAGTTCTGGTCGACCGAACCCCAGTTCTCCATCTCGCAGAAGAGGCTGCGCTTGCCTGGCTGGCTGCCGCCGATGATGCGGAACACGGCGCTGTGGCGAGCCTTGACCATGCGCTGCATGGACACCAGGTCGGGAAAAAGGTCGGAGCGGCTGGCCGCCGAGCGTGTCGGACGGTTCGGTCGCAGGTCGCCGTAGAGCATGCGTTTTTTTTCGGGCAGATATTCCATGACGCCCTCTCCGCTTCACACCAGATTGTTGCGGACCGCATAGGCGATCGCTTCGGACCGCGTCTTCGTCGCAGTCTTGCGCATGACGCTGGTGATGTAGTTGTTGATGGTGTTGCGCGAGATGCCGAGGATGACGGCAATCTCGTCGCTCGTCTTGCCCTCGGATATCCAGAACAGGCATTCGATCTCCCGCTCGGTCAGCTCGAAATCGCGCTCCTGCCGGATGTTGACGTTGTCGGTCACGCTGAAGAAGTAGCCTGTCAGCAGGCCGATATTGCGCAGGCGCTCGGGCGACAGGATCATGCCGTCCCTGTAGAGCAGCATCAGCGACAGCCTGGTCCGCCCGACGTTCAACGTCATGCTGCAGAATTCCCGGCTAAGACCGGTTCCGATGACCGCGTCTTCGGGCAGAAGTGCGAAGGCAGGCTGGAACAGGGAGAGACACTTGTCGAGTTCGGTCGAGCGGGCATAGACGCCGGCGAGCTCCGTCGCCAGGCGACGGACGAGATCGAAGGGCCAGTCCGAGGACACGATGAAGTCGAGTCCCTGCTCCTGGACGAGATCGTAGCGGGCCAGGAGAAAACAGGAGGCGCCGACATGCTGGGTGAGATAGCGCAGGCCGGTCGCGATGTCGGATGAAACGGAGAGCTGGGCAAGCTTGTTGACGAGTTCTTCCTTCGTGTCGACCCGGCCGACACCCGCATCCGCACCAACGGGATCAGTATCGTTCACAGTTCTGTCCCACTGCCCCATCATTCCGCCTCAGCTGAAAATTGAACTCCACCCGCAAGCCACGCTCAGCCTCTTCATCCTGTCGCCGCCCTTTATTCCCCCACGACAAAAGTCCGAATCCATAATCGAATCACCGTATTGTAGGACGATCTCGATCACAGGCCAGATTCGATTTTGAGGCTTCCTCCACATTCACCGGACAGCCAGGCGGCCACCGGAACCCAAAATTCCATCAATGACAAATAATAGGCCACTTGCGCCGCCATCACAAATGAAATCCCGAGCAATCCACCGCTGACGGCTCGCCGGCGATGTGCCGCCACCCTGCTTCCTGGAGCGTGCCGTGTCAGGCTGCCTCATCGATCGCCCACTTGCGCAGGATCTTTGCGGCGCGCTCTTCGCTGATTTCGACCATGCGCGACAGGCGCCGTTCCGGACCTTCCTTGACCTTGCGGTTGAAGCCGCCGCCTTCCGTGTCCATGGTGAGCAGGTCTTCGGTGCTGTCGAAGCCGAAGTCCGAACCGAAGCCTTCCATGAGCGCGCCGGGACCGGCTGCGGTATCGCCGAGAGCCGGCGAGAAATCGGGCAGTTCGAGACCGAGATCCTCTTCCAGGCCCGCCTGGTTGATGCCGGCCTGACCGCCGACGCCGATCGACTTCATCAGCGGGCGGAAGCCCATCCAGACGACCAGGAATGCGACCAGCACGAAGGCGGCGGAGTTGATGATGCCGGCCAGGTTGCGGCTCAGCATGTCCATGACGCCGGGTGCGGCCGACTCGTCGTTGAGCAGTTCGTTCTCCATGAAGTCCATGGCGGTGACCGTCACGATGTCACCGCGACTGGTATCGAGGCCGGCGGCGGAGGTGACAATCTTCTGCATCTCGGCAAGATAGGCGTCGATCTTGGCCTGATCGGCAGGCTGGCCGACCATCGCAGCAATCCGGCTCTTGTTGACGACAACCGCCACCGACATCTTCTCGACCCGGTAACCGTTGCGCACGGTCGCGACCGTCTTGCTGTTGATTTCGTAGTTGGTCTGCTCTTCCTTCTTGTCCTGCTGATCGGACGATTCCGGACCGGAGCCGCCGCTGGCATTGGCCGCCTGCGGAACGTTCTGCTCGACGGTGGCGGCGGTGTCTGCCTGCTTCTGCGAGGATTTTTGCGTATCCTTAGTGACGCGGACCGACCGTTCGACCTTCGATTCGGGATCGTAGGTGGTTTCCTGGATCTGCTGGGTGTCGGTGTTGACCGCGACGGTCACGCTGGAACGGAAGTTGTCGAGGCCAAGGAAGGGTGCCAGCGCCTTGTCGATGTTGGATTCGACTTCGCTCTGGACGTTCTCGGCAACGCCGAGATTGCGGCCGAGGCCATTGTCCCCGCCTTCCGCCCCGGACGCCAGCAACTGGCCGGCCGAATCCAGCACGGTCACGTCATCGACTTCGAGGCCGGGCACGGAGGCTGCGACCAGATGACGGATCGAAGGTGCTACCTTGCGGCCGGTCGACGAGCTGGCGCGGATCATGACGGAAGCCGTCGGCTTCTGCTCGCCGCGGCGAAAATTGCCGATATCGGCCATGACGATGTGGACGCGGGCGGCGGTGATGCCGTTGATGGCCTGGATCGTGCGGGCGATTTCGCCTTCAAGGGCGCGGACGCGCGTCACCTCCTGCATGAAGGAGGTCAGGCCAAGTGAACCGACATTGTCGAAGAGTTCGTAGCCGGCATTCGAACTATTGGGCAGGCCGCGTTCGGCCAGAAGCAGACGGGCCTTGCCCGTCATGCCCGCCCGCACCGAAATGCTGGAGCCATCCGAGCCGATCTCGAAGTCGACGCCAGATTCGGCGAGCACGAGGCTGATCTGGTTGAGGTCCTGCGCATCCAGGCCGATGTAGAGGTTTTCATAAGCCGGCTTGTTGACGAAAAAGGCGGCAGCAAGCACGAGCGCCAGCGAGACGATACCTACACCGGCCAGCGCGAGGAGCCGCGTCTTGCCAAGGGAGGCTAGGTTACGAAGTACCTGGGGTAACTGGTTCAACAGATTCATTCTGTTCTCACGCTAGGAAACTGCAAGCGGCGCTATTGGCTCAAATAGGACACTAGGCAGTGAAACTTGCGCGAACGTTTCGGGTGGCCGACCTGCGATCAAGGCACGGAGCCGGAAACGGAAAACGGCGCCCGAAGACGCCGTTTTCAAAGGAAAGTTCACATAAGCTCCGGTTGGGTCAAACCGGTGGCTTGAAAGACTTCGAATTAGAAGAGGTCGCAGTCACCGACCGCCTTGGTCAGCGGCTGGGAATGCCCGTGGCGGATGGCGCCGCCAAGCGCTCTCTGCATGTCGGCAAGCTTGACGAGGTTCAGCGCCGTCGCAAGATCAACCAGCAGGCCCTCGGGTATTGAAGCCGTCACCGTGTCGATGAATTCGGCGAGCCCGCGCGTCTTCTGCACGGCCAGATCGATACCCTGCAGCACCTTCATGCAATCGGGATGCTGCATGAAGTCGACGCCGGCAAGCTCGTGGAGCTGCGGTTCGATCCGCTCGATGAGATAGGCAACGTCATGCAGCTCAGAAACCACACGCATGAGAACGTCCGGCAGTGCATCCTCATAGGCTTTTTCGTCGGTGTTGCTGACCTGCATTGGAACCTCGTTCTCAGAAAAATTCGATGGAGTTGTCGACCGGCTTCGGCGCGACAACCGGGCGACGCTGCTCCAGCGCAACCGTCTTTTGAGTTTCGGCGCCGGTCAGCGGATGCTGGCGCGCACGGCCGCTGATCGGCCAGTATTCAAGTTTCCGGCCGTGGTCACCGCCTGTCGACGAGCCAACGATCGGAATGCCTTCATCCTTCAGGAACTGCGTGGCAAACGCCGCGTTCTGATCCCCCACATTGGAGAAGGAGGCAATGGTCTTTGCGCCGCCGAAGATTTTCGCCTCCAGCCGGTCGCGTCGGGCGCCCGCCTTCAGCAGGCCGTTGATCAGCAATTCCATCAGATGAACGCCATAGCGGGTGGCGTCGCCACCGGCGGCCAGGGACGCGGCATTTCCCGGAAGGAGGAAATGGTTCATGCCCCCGACGCCGGCGACCGGATCACGCATGCACGCAGCCACGCACGAGCCCAGGATGGTCGTCAGGACGACATCCGGATCATTCGAGATCTTGTACTCGCCTTGAATTATGTGGACTCGTTTGACTGGTGCGTCGACTGTCATTTAAGCGCTCCGAATACCGCTTCGATCGAGGCTTTCATCTTTTCGATGGTGAACGGCTTCGCCAGGACGTTGTTGGCACCCAGCTGGGCGGCCTTCTGAACCAGCGCACGGTCGCCCTGCGCGGTCAGGATGATGAACGCGGCCTTCTTCGTCGCCGGATTGCTGCGCACGGCCTGGAGCAGCCCGAGGCCGTCCATCTTCGGCATGTTGAAGTCCGAAATCACCAGGTGATGCGGCTGCTGCTGCATGATCTTCATGCCCTGCTCGCCGTCGCCTGCGGCCGTGATCTGCTTGAAACCAAGCTGGGTCAAGGCATCACTCAGCAACAGGCGGCTCGTGACCTGATCGTCGACGATCAGCACTTTTATCTTTTCCGCTAGCGACATTATTCTATCCCTTCCTTCCGGGCGGCTGTCATTTTCAATATCTCTTCCCCTATGGAGCCAAGGGGGAGCTGCTGCTCTACGGCTCCAATCTCGTAGGCAACTCTCGGCATTCCATAAACCACGCACGTCTTCTCGTTCTGGCCGATGGTGCTGGCACCCGCACGGCGCATCGCCAGAAGTCCGTTTGCTCCGTCGCGGCCCATACCGGTCAGGATGACGCCGACGGACTTGCGTCCGGCGATCTCTGCGACCGAGTTGAACAGGACGTCCACCGATGGCCGGTGACCGTTGACCGGACCGCTGTCGATCAGGCGGCAGCACGGCGCCGACGGATTGACGATCTGCAGATGGCGTTCGCCGCCCGGCGCCAGGTAGATCTTGCCGATCTCGAGGCGCGCGCCGTCCGTCGCTTCTGTGACGACCGGTGCACAGAGACGGTTCAGGCGTTCGGCGAAACTGGTGGTGAAGGTTCCCGGCATGTGCTGGGTGATCACCGTCGGCGGGCAGTTGGCCGGGAAATTCTGCAGCACCGTGATCAGCGCCTCGACGCCACCAGTCGAGGAGCCGATCGCGACGATCTTTCGGCCGACATGATATTCCGACACGGCGCGCGGCGGCTGCGGCTGCGCGGCGGGGGTGCGTATGTAGCGATGCTGCGAACGGGCGGCGGCCTTCACCTTCTCGGCGAGATCGTAGAACGGCACAGGCTCGCCGGGTGCGGGCTTGCCGACGCAATCGAAAGCACCGATTTCCAGGGCGGCCAGCGTGGCGCCGGCACCGCGATGGGTCATCGAGGAGACCATGATGACCGGCATCGGCCGGAGCTTCATGATCTTCTCCAGAAAGTCGAGGCCATTCATGTTCGGCATCTCGATGTCGAGCGTGACGACATCGGGATTGAGTTGCTTGATGGCCTGACGGGCCTCCATTGCGTCACCGGCCTGACCGATGACGGAGACTTCCGGATCGGCATTCAGGACGGCAGTGATCAGACCGCGCATGGTGGGCGAGTCATCGACGACGAGGACGCGAGCGGGCATGCTCATGCAGTTTTCCTCCCGCTCTTGCCGATATAGCGATACGTGGTGATGCCGATATTGTCGAACTCGTCCTTGGCGGGACCCGACACGCGTTCGGAATGACCGATATAGAGATGGCCGCCCAGCGGCATGAGGCCGGCAAACCGGTTCCAGATCTTCACCTGTGTCGGCTCATCGAAATAGATGACGACGTTGCGGCAGAAGATGACGTCGAACTGGCCCTTGAACGGCCACTGCGCCATGAGGTTCAGCTCGTTGAAGGTGATCAGCTTCTTGACGCGGTCGTCGATCTGCAGCTTGCGGCGGCCGTTGACGTCGACGTCCTTGAACCACTGGCGGCGCATTTCCGGCGAAATGGTGTCGGCGGACGAATGATCGTAGGCACCGGCGCGGGCGATCGCCAGAATTTTCGGGTCGATATCCGTCGCGAGGATGCGGAAGTCGTAATCTGCGATATTCGGCGCCATCGCCAGAACGGTGAGCGCGATCGAATAGGGCTCCTGCCCGTCAGAACAGGCAGCCGACCAGATGCGTACCCGACCGCCGGACTTGGCGCGCTGGATGAGATCCGGCAGGACATCGGCCTTCAGGTGCTCGAAATGATGGTTTTCGCGGAAGAACTTCGTGAAGTTCGTCGTCAGGTGCGACAGCATTTCGCGACGTTCGGGTGCGCCCTGTTCGGACGACACCAGTTCGCAATATTCGCGGAAGCCGCTGAGGCCCAGATTGCGGATGTGCTTGGATAGCCGCGAATAGACGAGCGACGCCTTCGTCTCATTGAGGAAGATACCGGCATCTGCGTAGATCATTGCGGCGATTTCGGTCAGGTCGCGCCGGGTCAGCGGATATTCGCCACTGGCCAGAACATCGTCCGCCGACTGCCTTGAATCAGGAGCACGCATTAAACTCATACGATCACACTTCCCATGCCGTCTTTGCCGATGCGGCAGCTTGCAGGTCTGTTTCTGGTCGCGACAGCCAGCTCCCCTGCTCCGGACGTTGTCCGGGACACCCTGGAGCGATGCCCTGAGGCACTGCTGCTTCTCATTGCCGACGTCGAGACCATCCGCATATTAACCTGCCGCTGCCAATGCCGCGTTCGGGCTGAGCGGCTGCCCCCGCGATGCGGCGCATACCGCGTCAACATCGAGAATGAGAGCCACCCGGCCGTCTCCCAGGATCGTGGCTGCCGCGATCCCCGGAACGTGGGAGTAATTTGCCTCAAGACTCTTAATAACCACCTGACGCTGTCCCTGGATCGCATCGACCATGAGGGCGCGCTGGCCGCCGCTCTCGGATTCGACGAGAAGCGCGACGCCCTCGACCGGATCCGCGCTGGTGGCGCGGTAGTTGAGGATGCGGCCGACATCGACCAGCGGGCAGAAGCCATCGCGGATCGAAAGCAGGCGATGGTTGGAGCCGTAGGAGTGGATGGACTTCGCTTCCGGCTGCAGCGTCTCGACGATCGCCGTCAGCGGCACGACGAGCGTCTGGCCGGCGACCGTGACGACCATGCCGTCGAGGACGGCGAGCGTCAGCGGCAGGCTCATGGTGAAGACGGAACCCTTGCCCGGCGTCGACGAGATCGAGATACGGCCGCCGAGCGCCTGAATGGAGCGCTTGACCACGTCCATGCCGACACCACGACCGGAAATGTCGGAGATCTTGTCGGCAGTCGAGAAGCCCGGAAGGAAGATCAGGTTGTCGATCTCTTCATCGGAAAGCGGCGTTTCGGAGGTGATCAGATCGTTGTCGATCGCCTTCTGGCGGACGCGCTCGCGGTTGATGCCGGCGCCGTCGTCGGCCAGCTCGATCAGGATGCGGCCGGAACGATGCTTGGCAGTGAGGCGAACGGTGCCTTCCGGATTCTTGCCGGCGGCTTCGCGCTTTTCCGGCGTCTCCACGCCGTGATCGACGGCGTTGCGGATCATGTGCGTCAGCGGCTCGGCCAGCTTGTCGATGACCGTCTTGTCCACTTCGGTGTTTTCACCTTCGGTGATCAGACGGATCTGCTTGCCGGTCATGTCGGCCACTTCGCGAACGATACGCGACATGCGCTGGAAGACCGGCTTGACCGGCTGCGCGCGGATGGCCATCACGCTGTCCTGGATTTCGCGGGTGAGCTGCTGCAGCTCTTCGAGACCCATGTTCATGGAGTTGGTGCCGGAGGCATCGTTCTCGATGACGCTCTGCGACAGCATGGCCTGGTTGATGACGAGCTCGCCGACAAGGTTGATC